>NZ_SDQO02000009.1 GCF_004382825.2 Corynebacterium silvaticum | reverse complement strand
GGCTCCGCTGCTTAGGCGCGTCAGTTGACGCGGTCGAGCAGCTTTTTCGCGCGAGCCTCGAGATCTAGCCGGGCGTCCTGATGGGGCCTGTCCCGCGCAACAGCCGTGATGCCCTGCACGAAATCGAAGACGCTCTCTGGCTTGCGGCCTTCCTCGGCGAGCGCCGTCTCGATGATCTTCGCAGTCTCAGATTTCCCAAATCCACGCTTGCGCAGGAAATCGGTGCGCTCCTCGTCCGTGCGCGCAACGACGCGTTCGCGCGCCGACTTGATGCCATTAACGAAGGGCATCGGCGAGGAGTTGGCGAAGCGCGTAAGCGCCGGCGCCGCCTCGTGGGCGAAGCGGGACGCTGCGTATTTGGAATGGCGGATGGTGATTTCCTCAAAATCCTCCACACCCCAGAGATTGCGGTTCTGGCAGAC
>NZ_SDQO02000008.1 GCF_004382825.2 Corynebacterium silvaticum | reverse complement strand
GCCTAGATTCCAGCTGATCACGCCATTCCGTGGCCTCCAGCGCGAGTACCTCGCAGCGCATATGTCGGTGAGCTCGGATCCAGATAACTACGGCAAGATCACCGTGCGTGTGTTGCCAACAGATACTCTGACGCAGGGTCCAAAGCAGGCGCAGGACACCATGATGTCATCTGATCAGATCGCATCTGATCGCACATTGTGGAAAGACACCAACGACCTGTTCAACGGCAATTTGCTGACACTGCCAGTGGGTGACGGTGACATCCTTTATGTGGAGCCTTTGTACTCCCAGCGTAAGAATCAAGCGTCGGCATTCCCTAAGCTGTTGCGCGTTCTGGTTTCGTACCAAGGCAAGGTGGGTTACGCTCCGACGATCGCAGAAGCGCTCTCGCAGGTAGGTATTGACCCTAAGGAAGCCCAAGAT
>NZ_SDQO02000007.1 GCF_004382825.2 Corynebacterium silvaticum | reverse complement strand
TTTGGTGTTCCCGCAGGCCTTCCTCAAGTCGGTAGCCTACGGTGCGATCAGCGCCGTGGGCCTAGCAGCGCTGCTGTCCATCACCGTCTTGCCAGCGCTTTTTGGCATGCTGGGCAAAAACATCGACAAGTGGACGCTGCGCCGCACTTCCCGCAAGGCTACGTCGTTACGCTCCACCGCGTGGTACCGCATTCCAGCATGGGCCATGAAGCACTCCGCGCTGGTCACCGTCGGAATTGTTGCAGTACTACTGGGACTTACTTTGCCGCTTGCCGGCGTGAAATTTGGCGGTATCAACGAAACATATTTGCCACCGAACAACACCGTGCGCACAGCACAGGCCTCCTTTGACAAGAACTTCCCGCACTTCCGCACCGAGCCCATCAAGCTCGTGATCACCGGTGCGACCAACCAACAGCTCGTCGACGTGTATCAGCAGGCCAACGA
>NZ_SDQO02000006.1 GCF_004382825.2 Corynebacterium silvaticum | reverse complement strand
TATCAAATTTTTTGGTTGGCGGCGACCTACTCTCCCACACCCTCCCAGGTGCAGTACCATCAGCGCAATCGGGCTTAGCTTCCGGGTTCGGAAAGGGACCGGGCGTACCCCCGACACTATAACCACCAACACATCCATAACAACACAACACACAACAGGTGTCATGTCAGACACTGCACAGTGAACACAAGCAACAAAACTCTACTATTCTTTTTAAACGCTCCAGGCACAACAATACTCGCACCACAATGGGTGGTTGTTTATCGGTAAATTAGTACCAGTCACCTCCAAGTGTTACCACTCTTCCAGATCTGGCCTATCAACCCCCTAATCTCGAGGGAACCTCAAAAGAAACCTCATCTTAAAACAGGCTTCCCGCTTAGATGCTTTCAGCGGTTATCCCTTCCGTACGTAGCCAACCAGCCCTGCCACGGGCGTGACAACTGGCACACTAGAGGTACGTCCGTCCCGGTCCTCTCGTACTAGGGACAGCCTTCTTCAAGTTTCAACGCGCACGGCGGATAGAGACCGAACTGTCTCACGACGTTCTAAACCCAGCTCGCGTGCCGCTTTAATGGGCGAACAGCCCAACCCTTGGGACCTACTCCAGCCCCAGGATGCGACGAGCCGACATCGAGGTGCCAAACCATCCCGTCGATATGGACTCTTGGGGAAGATCAGCCTGTTATCCCCGGGGTACCTTTTATCCGTTGAGCGACACCACTTCCACAAGTAGGTGCCGGATCACTAGTCCCGACTTTCGTCCCTGCTCGACCTGTCAGTCTCACAGTCAAGCTCCCTTGTGCACTTACACTCACCACCTGATTGCCAACCAGGCTGAGGGAACCTTTGGGCGCCTCCGTTACATTTTAGGAGGCAACCGCCCCAGTTAAACTACCCACCAGGCACTGTCCCCAACCCAGATCATGGGCCAAGGTTAAGGTGCTCAATCCGATCAGAGTGGTATTTCAACTTGCGACTCCACCACACCTAGCGGCGCAGTATCACAGTCTCCCACCTATCCTACACAAACCGAACCAAACACCAATACCAAGCTATAGTGAAGGTCCCGGGGTCTTTTCGTCCTGCCGCGCGTAACGAGCATCTTTACTCGTACTGCAATTTCACCGGGCCTGTGGTTGAGACAGCAGGGAAGTCGTTACGCCATTCGTGCAGGTCGGAACTTACCCGACAAGGAATTTCGCTACCTTAGGATGGTTATAGTTACCACCGCCGTTTACTGGGGCTTAAATTCTCCGCTTCGACCCCCAAAAGAGATCTAACAGGTCCTCTTAACCTTCCAGCACCGGGCAGGCGTCAGTCCGTATACATCAACTTCCACGTTTTCGCACGGACCTGTGTTTTTAATAAACAGTCGCTTCCCTCTATTCTCTGCGACCACCGTCAGCTCCATCAGTCTGTCACCAACAATGGTCCCCCTTCTCCCGAAGTTACGGGGGCATTTTGCCGAGTTCCTTAACCACAGTTCACCCGATCGCCTTAGTATTCTCTACCTGACTACCTGTGTCGGTTGAGGGTACGGGCCATAATGACACTCGCTAGAGGCTTTTCTCGACAGTACAGGATCACCAACATCAACCAAAAAGGTCTACGCATCACGCCTCACCCATAATGCAGCACGGATTTACCTATGCCACGGGCCACACGCTTACACCACAATCCAATAAGTGGCTCGGCTACCTCACTGCGTCACCCCATCACTTGGCTACTACCAACGAAGGTCCCACGCACAACCACACACACCCACACAATGTATGAACACATGCAATTAATGGGCGGTTAGTACCACTGATTCACCACTTGTCGCATCACCACGGGTACCAGAATATCAACTGGTTATCCATCGACTACGCCTGTCGGCCTCGCCTTAGGTCCCGACTCACCCTGGGAAGATTAGCTTAACCCAGGAACCCTTAGTCATCCGGCGGAAAAGTTTTCCACTTTTCATTCGTTACTCATGCCTGCATTCTCACTCGCACACACTCCACACCCGGTCACCCAAATGCTTCACCACATGCACGACGCTCCCCTACCCAACCAACAAAAATGTTGACTGCCGCGGCTTCGGCGGTGTACTTGAGCCCCACTACATTGTCGGCGCAGAACCACTCGACCAGTGAGCTATTACGCACTCTTTCAAGGATGGCTGCTTCTAAGCCAACCTCCTGGCTGTCTTCGCGATCCCACATCCTTTTCCACTTAGTACACGCTTAGGGGCCTTAACCGGCGATCTGGGCTGTTTCCCTCTCGACCAACGGAGCTTATCCCCCGCAGTCTCACTGCCACGCTATAACATTACCGGCATTCGGAGTTTGGCTGACATTGCTAAGATTGTAGTCCCGCTCAACCAACCAGTAGCTCTACCTCCAGCAAGAAACACGCAACGCTGCACCTAAATGCATTTCGGGGAGAACCAGCTATCACGGAGTTTGATTGGCCTTTCACCCCTACCCACAGCTCATCCCCTCAGTTTTCAACCTAAGTGGGTTCGCGCCTCCACAAAGTCTTACCTCTGCTTCACACTGGCCATGGGTAGATCACCCCGCTTCGGGTCCAGGACATGCCACTAACAACACCCTCGTTAGGATTCGCTTTCGCTACGGCTACCCACCAAAAGGTTAACCTCGCGACATGCCGCTGACTCGCAGGCTCATTCTTCAAAAGGCACGCCATCACCCCACAAAAGAGGCTCTGACAGATTGTAAGCACACGGTTTCAGGTACTATTTCACTCCCCTCCCGGGGTACTTTTCACCATTCCCTCACGGTACTAATCCGCTATCGGTCATTACAAGTATTTAGGCTTACCGGGTGGTCCCGGCAGATTCACAGCAGATTCCACGAGCCCGCTGCTACTCGGGGACATGCACAACCAGCGCACACATGCTTTCACGTACAGGACTCTCACCTTCTACGGCAGGCGTTCCCACACCACTTCCGCTAACACATGCACAAACCAGCAAAAAGATGGCAGCCTTTTCACGCACACACCCCACAACACCACACACGCAACCCCTGCCAGGTATCACACGCACATGGTTTAGCCTCATCCACGTTCGTTCGCCACTACTAACGGAATCACAATTGTTTTCTTCTCCTACGGGTACTGAGATGTTTCACTTCCCCGCGTAAACCCCCACAACAGCTATGAATTCACTGAAGGGTAACCACACATAACTATGGCCAGGTTTCCCCATTCGGACACCCTCGGATCAACGCTCTATTGGCAACTCCCCGAGGCCTATCGCGGCCTTACACGTCCTTCATCGGCTCATAATGCCAAGGCATCCACCGTGTGCCCTTAAAAAACAACACACACAAAATATGCAAACAAAAATACCAAGAACTAAAAGAATAAAGATTTATTACTCGCGTCCACTATACAGTTCTCACACAACACAACCACCACACACACCACCAACCCCACACAAGGATCACCAGCACACACAGCAGCCATCAAGAATCAACACCAACACCACAGTGCATCATCCCAGACACCCAACAGCATACCAACCACTCATAAACACAACACTTTATTAATCAACCACACACACCATCACACAACCATGCACAGCCACCATTCTGTTGGCAGCACACAACCACACACAACTTTGCTCCACCCGGATTCAAAATAAACAACAACAAACACCAACCAGTGAATGCTGGAAAAAATAAAACTCCTTAGAAAGGAGGTGATCCAGCCGCACCTTCCGGTACGGCTACCTTGTTACGACTTCGTCCCAATCGCCGATCCCACCTTCGACCACTCCCCCCAGAAAACTGGTTGGGCCATGGGCTTCGGGTGTTACCAACTTTCATGACGTGACGGGCGGTGTGTACAAGGCCCGGGAACGTATTCACCGCAGCGTTGCTGATCTGCGATTACTAGCGACTCCGACTTCATGGGGTCGAGTTGCAGACCCCAATCCGAACTGAGGCCGGCTTTCAGCGATTCGCTTACCCTTACAGGCTCGCAACGCGTTGTACCGACCATTGTAGCATGTGTGAAGCCCTGGACATAAGGGGCATGATGATTTGACGTCATCCCCACCTTCCTCCGAGTTAACCCCGGCAGTCTCTCATGAGTCCCCACCATAACGTGCTGGCAACATAAGACAAGGGTTGCGCTCGTTGCGGGACTTAACCCAACATCTCACGACACGAGCTGACGACAACCATGCACCACCTGTATACAAACCACAAGGGATAACGTATCTCTACGCCGATCTTGTATATGTCAAGCCCAGGTAAGGTTCTTCGCGTTGCATCGAATTAATCCACATGCTCCGCCGCTTGTGCGGGCCCCCGTCAATTCCTTTGAGTTTTAGCCTTGCGGCCGTACTCCCCAGGCGGGGCGCTTAATGCGTTAGCTACGGCACGAAAGTCGTGGAAGACCCTCACACCTAGCGCCCACCGTTTACGGCATGGACTACCAGGGTATCTAATCCTGTTCGCTCCCCATGCTTTCGCTCCTCAGCGTCAGTTACTGCCCAGAGACCTGCCTTCGCCATCGGTGTTCCTCCTGATATCTGCGCATTCCACCGCTACACCAGGAATTCCAGTCTCCCCTACAGCACTCAAGTTATGCCCGTATCGCCTGCACGCCCGGAGTTAAGCCCCGGAATTTCACAGACGACGCGACAAACCACCTACGAGCTCTTTACGCCCAGTAATTCCGGACAACGCTCGCACCCTACGTATTACCGCGGCTGCTGGCACGTAGTTAGCCGGTGCTTCTTATACAGGTACCGTCACAAAAAGCTTCGTCCCTGTCGAAAGAGGTTTACAACCCGAAGGCCGTCATCCCTCACGCGGCGTCGCTGCATCAGGCTTGCGCCCATTGTGCAATATTCCCCACTGCTGCCTCCCGTAGGAGTCTGGGCCGTATCTCAGTCCCAATGTGGCCGTCCACCCTCTCAGGCCGGCTACCCGTCGACGCCTTGGTAGGCCATTACCCCACCAACAAGCTGATAGGCCGCGGGCTCATCTCGTACCGAAAAAACTTTCCACCACACACACTAAAATGTGGTCCTATCCAGTATTAGACCCAGTTTCCCAGGCTTATCCCAGAGTACGAGGCAGATCACCCACGTGTTACTCACCCGTTCGCCACTCGAGTACCCCCGAAGGGGCCTTTCCGTTCGACTTGCATGTGTTAAGCACGCCGCCAGCGTTCGTCCTGAGCCAGGATCAAACTCTCCACAAAAAATCAGTCAAAAAAGACCAACCAGGCTTCGTGAAAAGCCCAACCAAAACTGGCAAAAAACAAACAACCAACAAAAAATAATCCATTGATCATTCATCAAAAAAATAATGAAAAAAGTAAAGCAAAAAACACTAGTGACCATCGATGCCTTGACGAGACAACACAACAATCACCACACACAACAACACCCCCATATAAAAGAATGCCCTTATGTGCTCATCCACACAGCAACCACACACAACCACAGGGATTCCCATGATCATTATGGTGGATAACCTGTTTCACAGGTGCTTTCACAACATTTTCTTGGCTACCAAAATCTTTTAACAAGCAAGCCATACTTGCCGGCCAAAGCGTGTTCACCGTGATCATCACATAACCATCATGTAACAATAAATGTGTGTCAGCGACAACAACCACACGTGGTTATCATCTACCATGTTGACTAATAAAAAATATATCTATAAGTACATTGGTACACTATTGAGTTCTCAAACAACACACCCACACACACCAACCATGTTGGTCTGTGATGACTGTAAGAATAATTTTTGTTTATCGCCTGCTTGTTTTCCTCTCGCCTTACACTCACTGATTCACAATCACCTTCGTGGTGTTTGCCTCTGTGAGGGGCGCTGTCGGTCGCGGCGACTCACATAAAGTTACACACCACTTACAGAACACACAAATCCCCAGCTCA
>NZ_SDQO02000005.1 GCF_004382825.2 Corynebacterium silvaticum | reverse complement strand
CCTCTCGCCTTACACTCACTGATTCACAATCACCTTCGTGGTGTTTGCCTCTGTGAGGGGCGCTGTCGGTCGCGGCGACTCACATAAAGTTACACACCACTTACAGAACACACAAATCCCCAGCTCACAGGCGTATTTAAAGCAGATCAATCGCAGAGAGTTTTCAGATCTCCCCCTCAACGCTATTTTCAGCGCACCCAACAGCCCTAGATGGTGGATTCCCGATTACCAGGAACCGGATACGCAAAAGGACCTTGAGAAGAACTTCTTTCTTCTCAAGGTCCTTTTAATAGCTAAGCGTTAAACCGAACACCCGCAAAGTTCTTTTTCCCTTTACGTAGAACAACCCACGTTCCATGAAGCAGATCCTGGCTGCTCGGTTCCCAGGTTTCGTCGTTAATGCGAACGTTATTTACGTATGCACCGCCCTCTTTTACTGCGCGTCGAGCGGCACCCTTGGATTCCGCGAGGCCTGAAGCAACGAGTAGGTCAATGATGGTTCGAGCCTCACCGGCCGCAATCTCTGCGACTGGGGTTTCAAAAACCGCTCCAATCAGAGTCTGCTCATCAAGGTCTTCAAGCAAGGCTTTGCCAAAAAGGGCTTGAGCAGCTAATTCCACGGCAGTAGTAGCGGCTTCGCCATGGACAAGAGTTGTCATCTCTCGGGCAAGTCTCCGCTGTGCTTCGCGCTTATGAGGAGCCTCTGCTACCTGGACTTCCAGTTCCGCAATCTCGGACTCCGTTAGGAACGTAAACCACTTGAGGTAATCGATAACGACTGTGTCTCCAGCATTGAGGAAATACTGGTACCAGGAGTAGGGACTGGTCTGCTCAGGGTCGAGCCATAGCTTTCCGCCGCCAGTAGACTTACCAAACTTTTGCCCCTGAGCATCAGTTACCAGCGGAACCGTCAAAGCATGGACTTTTGTGCCATCAACTCGTCGGTTCAGGTCAACACCCGAGATGATGTTGCCCCATTGATCCCCGCCACCAATCTGAAGGATGCAATCGTATTTTTTGCGCAGATGGACAAAATCGTTTGACTGCAGAAGCATATAAGAGAATTCGGTGTAAGAGATGCCGTCTCTAGCAAGACGACGCTTCACTGTCTCTCGATCCAGCATCGTATTCAGCGAAAAGTTCTTTCCTACATCGCGCAAGAATTCGATCACTGACATCCCGGCAGTCCAGTCAGCATTGTTGACCATGATCGCATCGTTGTTCTGACCGGATTCAAAAGAGACAAAACGCCGAAGTTGCTTTTTAATAGCCTCAAGATTCTGCGCAACTTTATCCTCTGTGAGCATGACGCGTTCCCCCACCTCACGCGGATCGCCGATCATGCCTGTGGCTCCGCCGGCTAGAGTCAGTGGCCTATGCCCAAACTGCTGGAAACGGCGCAGCATAACCATAGGAACTAGATGGCCCGCGTGCAGGGAATCGCCGGTGGGATCAAAGCCGCAATAAAGAGTAATCGGCTGTTCGCATGCTTCTCTCAGTGCATCAATGTCTGTGGAATCGTTAATGAGACCGCGCCACAGGAGTTCATCAACGATATTGCCATGCTGGGACATGTAGATAGGTTCCTTGATTGTGTGAGTATTGTGAAATAAATGGAAAACTACTGGGTTTTCCCTTGGGGCCACGTAATCGCTTCATCTTCAAGCATTACCGGAATATTGTCTTCAATTCGATAGGCAATACCAAGGCGATCGTTGACCAAGACATTATCCTGCTCTAGATAACGCAACGGTCCTTTGTCTTGGGGACATGCGAGAACTTCTAGCAGCTGGGGATCGATACTCATGGTTTTCTAGCGTACAACATTGGCGCATCGCCCGACTGATGGACCGGTGATAGTCACAGAGCCCCGATACCCTATCTAGATAAAGAAATAGGGATCGAGGCTTTTCGACGTAGCAGGTTTACTAGCGAACAGGAGTTTCAGCCCAACGGCGTAACTCCGCAGACGCTAGTTCAACGCGTTCCCGTTGTTTGGCTACCTGTACCCCAGCGGTACCTCCGCGCGTCGCTCGTGAAGCGACTGCACCTTCCACCGTGAGCACGTCTCGAACTGCAGGGGTCAAACGTGAGTCGACACTTGCGAATTCCTCATCCGTGAGCTCATCGAGTCCCACTCCACGTTGCTCTGCAATCCGCACACATGCTCCAGAAGCTTCATGCGCTTCCCTAAAAGGCACGCCCTCACGAACCATCCACTCAGCCAGATCCGTAGCCAACGTATATCCAGCTGGAGCAAGCTCAGCCATACGTTCTTCGTGAAATTCAAGGGTAGACACTAGACCCGTCATCGCAGGCAGAAGCAAGTTCAACTGCGCAGCCGAATCGACAATGGGTTCTTTATCCTCTTGAAGATCGCGGTTGTAAGCCAAAGGCTGAGCCTTAAGGGTTGCCATGAGTCCAGCAAGATTGCCGATCAAGCGACCCGTCTTTCCCCTAGTGAGCTCCGCCACATCAGGGTTTTTCTTCTGAGGCATGATTGAGCTTCCGGTCGACCATGCATCAGACAACGTGACATAACCGTATTCCGGCGTGCACCAGTAAATGATTTCTTCTGCAAGGCGCGACATATCAACTGCAATCTGGGCCAAAACGAAAGCTGTCTCAGATGCAAAGTCCCGAGAGGACGTAGCGTCGATGGAGTTGTCCGCTGCAGAATCAAATCCCAGCTCTTCCGCGATCGCCTCAGGGTTAAGATTCAAGGACGAACCCGCGAGTGCTCCTGAACCGTATGGGGACACCGCTAAGCGCTTATCCAGATCCTGAATTCGGTCTACGTCACGCAGCAACGGCTGTGCGTGGGCTAGCAGCTGGTGAGCCAGCAAAACCGGCTGCGCAGCCTGGGAATGGGTCTTGCCTGGCATGATCGCTGCTGGATGCGCGCTCGCCTGTTGCACGAGGGCGTCGATAAGCTCGGTAACGCCGACAGCGATACCTCGTATCGCGTCCCTAACCCACATGCGGAAGAGCGTCGCAACTTGATCGTTCCTTGAACGGCCTGCGCGCAAACGTCCGCCGACTTCAGGGCCTACGCGCTCGATGAGTCCGCGTTCCATTGCTCCATGGACGTCTTCATCGCTGGGCAAAGGAGTAAAAGACCCATCTGCTACGTCCTTGCCCAGCTGCTCAAGGCCAGCCAGCATGATCTCTAGATCTGAGCTGCTCAGCAACCCCGCCGCATGCAGTACCTTGGCATGAGCTTTGGAGGCTAGAACATCATAGGGAGCAAGAACCCAGTCAAAATGAGTGGACACGCTCAGCGCAAACATCGCTTCGCTGGGGCCGCCGGAAAACCTTCCTCCCCACAGCGCACCTTCATTTGTTCCGTGTTTATTCACGTTAGCGAGCCTCGCGGTCACGGCGGTTCGAGATCTTGGAAGACAAACCATGCAGCTCAACAAAGCCCTTGGCCAAGGTCTGATCGAACGTATCACCGGTGTCATAGGTCGCTAGATCAAAATCATACAGTGAGTGTGCGGAGCGGCGTCCGTTGACAATGCTCTTTCCAGCGTGAAGCACCATGCGGATATCACCAGAGACGTGCTCCTGGGTGGAGTCCACAAAAGCATCGAGCGAGCGCTTCAGCGGCGCGTACCACAGGCCGTCGTATACCTCCTCGGACCAACGTGCGTCGATACCGCGCTTATAGCGGGCGACCTCACGCTCAAGAGTGACGTCTTCCATAGCCTGGTGAGCAGTAATCAACGCAATCGCACCCGGTGCCTCGTAGACCTCGCGAGACTTAATGCCAACAAGGCGATCCTCGACCATATCCAGACGCCCGATGCCCTGTGCACCTGCACGACGATTCAGTTCTTCAATTGCCTGCAGAACAGTAACTTTGCGGCCATCAATGGCGACAGGAGCACCGGCCTCAAAAGTAATAATCAGTGCATCGGGAGCATTGCCCAACGCAGGATCTTCGGTGTAAGAGTACAAATCCTTTGTTGGAGGATTCCAAAGGTCTTCCAAGAAACCGGTTTCAACAGCACGGCCCCACACGTTCTGATCAATAGAGAAGGGCGACTTCTTTGACTGCTCAATAGGAAGATTAATCTCTTCCGCAAATGCAATAGCTTTATCGCGCGTCCACGCGTAATCACGCGCAGGAGCAATGATCTCCAACTCTGGCGCTAGGTTGCGGAAACCAACCTCAAATCGGACCTGATCGTTTCCTTTGCCCGTGCAACCATGTGAGACATGTGTACCGCCGTGCTCCTTAGCGGCCTCTACTAGGTGCTTTACGATCAGCGGACGTGAGATAGCAGAGACCAAAGGGTACTGCTTCATGTACATGCCGTTTGCTTTGATCGTAGGCAGACAATAGTCGTTGGCAAACTCATCTTTAGCGTCAATCACGATGGACTCAACCGCACCGCAGTCGAGTGCACGCTGCCGCACGGACTCCATATCCTCGCCGCCTTGGCCCAGATCAAGCGAAACCGCAACGACCTCGCCTCCGGTCATTTTTGCCAGATAAGGAATAGCTACAGAAGTATCAAGCCCGCCGGAGTACGCCAGAACGACACGATTGGTCATGTTTGCTCCTTAAAAATTCTCAACTGAATTGAATATGAGATGAAATTTTGATCATTATGCAGATTTTATGGAAAAGACGCAGGTTTATCGCTACTAAACTATCCATAAGTTTGGATGTTCTACATATATGAATTCTTCTTTAGGTAGTTTATGCACTCATCCCCATAAATTGCGAAGCGGGATTTTCCGTTCCTTGGAAAGAGGCCAGAAAACTCATGACTCAGGAAGCCATGACACTGCTTTTATTGCCACTAAGTCGAGTGAAAAACATCCAGATCAGTATCCTGAGCGTCTTTGGCTAAGGAATTCCCCAAGGTCCTGACCAGTCATTGGATCGCGTGCAAGAACAAAAACGGTGTCATCGCCAGCGATAGTTCCAACCACTTCTTCCATTCCCACACGGTCGATGAACGAGGCCAAGAATGGAGCACCCCCAGGTGGGGTACGCAAGACAGCAATGTTGCCGGAGTGGTCAACGGAAACGAGCAAGTCGTCAAGCATCTTGCGAAGCTTCTCCCGAGTGCCTACCGTCGACGGCACTGCTGCCTCATCTGCAGCTCCCACCGCATAAAACGCACGCCCGCCCTCAGGGCGAACCTTTTTTGCCCCGAGTTCATCCAGGTCACGCGATAGCGTTCCTTGGGTGATTTCAACGCCCTTCGCTTTAAGCAGATCGGACAATTGCATTTGGCTCGACACTTGGTTTTGTTCGAGCAAATCAAGAATCAAGGCTTGCCGAACCGTTCGCGTAATCGGACTAGTGCTCATGGATTCTTCCTCACAACTTTCTCTTCGCTCCCCTAAAGTTATGCGGGGCACCGAATTCTTTTATATCGCTTTTACGCATCTATCCTAGGCTGTCGGTTGGTGATCCAGCAGCCAAGACATGAGTGCTTTCTGCGCATGTAGGCGATTTTCCGCCTCATCAAAGACCACAGACTGCGGACCATCAATAACAGAAGCAGCAACTTCATTCCCCCGATATGCGGGGAGGCAATGAAGAAATATAGCGCCCTCATCAGCACGATCCATAATGGCATCGTTAACTTGATAAGGAATAAAAGGAGTTCGACGATCAATACCGTCTTTCTCCATCCCCATAGACACCCATGTATCTGTAATCACAATATGCGCCCCTGACACTTCATCAAGATCATCAGTCACAGTGACTACCGCCCCGGTTTGCTCAGCACGTTTTTTAGCACGTGCTACAAACTCTTCCTTAGGTTGAAAATCAGCTGGAGCAATAATGCTTATGTTTACGCCTGCCGTGGCAAAACCAATGAGATACGAGTTCGCCATGTTATTGCTGCCGTCTCCGAGATAGACAGCCTTTTTCCCACGCAAGCCGCTGGGACCTTCTTCTACACAAAGATGCTCAACACAGGTCTGCAGATCCGCCAAGATTTGGCACGGATGAAGATCATCAGACAACGCATTAATAATGGGCACCGTGGCAGTCTGAGCCATCTCCACAAGGTTACTGTGTGCAAATGTGCGCCACACGATGGCCGAGGTAAACCGGGAAAGAACTGCGCCGGTATCTTGATAGGTCTCTCCTTTGCCCATCTGGGAAGCGTTGGTATCTACAACGATCGCGTTTCCTCCCAGCTGCGCAATCCCCGCGTCAAAAGAAAACCTTGTCCGCGTTGATGTCTTATCAAACAAAACCGCGACTGATTGAGGCCCCTCCAGTGGGCGCAAAGAGTACGGATACTTCTTGAGCTGCGCGGCCAGTTCTAACACCTCACGCTGCTCCGAAGGCGTGAGATCATCATCAGCTAAAAAATGTCGCGCTAAGGCTTTTCCAGCCTTTGGAGCATCAAAGGTGCCAAAGGCGTCATGAGAAGTCATCGTTGTGTCCGTGTTCATTAGTGTGCAAGGTCCTTTCACTCAGTAGGGGCAGTCAGGGAATCAAGCAGACGCTCTATGCGCCCGACTGCTTCCACTATGTGTTCAGTGTCGATAATTAATGGCGGGGTGATTCTTAAGACGAATTCCGATGGAGCGTTGAGGACCACACCAAAATCTGCTGCCCGTTGCGCCGCAATTTTTGCGACAGGCTGCTTCAGCACTACCCCCAACATGAGACCTCGACCGCGCACATGATCGACGGATTTCAAGTCTGATAGCTTGTCTTTAAAGAGTTTCCCTTTTGCACGGACGTCGGTGATCAAACCCTCATTTATCACGTCCAGTACTGCGCCCGCCGCTGCGCAGGCCACAGGGTTCCCGCCAAAGGTGGTTCCATGCAATCCAGGAGTAAATAAATCCTTTGCCTTTCCATGCGCCACACATGCTCCGATAGGTAACCCCCCGCCTAAGCCTTTTGCCATGGTAACGACGTCCGGCAACACCCCATCGTGTTGGAATGCAAAGAAGTCTCCGGTACGCCCGACACCGGTTTGAACTTCATCGACCACCATCAGGATGCCGTTGTCAGTACATAAGCTCCGGACTCCTTGCAGGAATCCTTCAGGCGCTGGAATTACGCCGGTTTCTCCCTGAATTGGCTCGAGAAAAATGGCAGCTACGTCGTGAGGATTTATAGCGACAAGCTTGCGCAGATAGTCAAGGTCTCCATAAGGATAAAACTCGACGCCGGCAGGCAGAGGAGCAAAAGGAGCTTGTTTTTCTGGTTGTCCGGTTAGTGCCAATGCCCCCATTGTTCTTCCGTGAAAACCATAGTGTGCTGCAAAAATTCGGCTTCGCCCGCTCAATCGAGCAATCTTAAAAGCAGCCTCGTTTGCCTCGGTTCCTGAGTTACAAAAGAATACTCGCGTATCAGAAATTATCGCGTCCGAATCCGGTTGTCCGTGGCCAAACCATTGAATGATTTTTTCTGCGGCATTCACCACAGGTGCAGAAGCAAAAAGGTTAGACACATGGGAGAAGCTCTGGATCTGTGTTGTTACCGCCTCTGCAATAGCGGGATGCCCATGTCCCAAAGAGTTCACGGCAATTCCAGCAAGAAGATCAATATGTTCTCTGCCCAGGGAATCAGTGACTAGTGCCCCGTGTCCATCAACGAGTTCCAACGCTGGGGTCCCATAGGTGTTCATCAAAACGTCAGACCACTTTTCTTGCGCAGACTGGCGCTCAGCATGGTTTTTAGTCTGACATATATTTTCTTCCTTCATCATTTCCCTCCTTGTGTGTGTCTAAAAATTGTTGCTTCTGGGATCGCCGCATCCTGAGTCACCATCGTGCCAATACCGCCGGAGGTCAGAAGTTCCAGGAGAACTGCGTGCGGAGTGCGCCCATCAATCACATGCGCTGCAGGTACGCCCTTTATAACGGCGTTAAGGCAACTTTCCATTTTCGGAATCATGCCTGCATGCAAGGTAGGAATAATCGCGCGAAGCTCCGCTACGCTGATTTTGGAAACAAGAGAGCCTTGATCTGGCCACGCCGTATAGAGGCCCTCCACGTTGGTGAGAATAAGCAGCCGTTCCGCGCCGATGGCTGAGGCAAGTGCACCTGCCGCTGTGTCCGCATTAACGTTGTATATTTCTCCGTCATCACCGGGAGCAATCGTAGATACTACGGGTATTCTTCCGGCCTCGATGATATCCATGAGGCTCGCGGGGTTGACAGCTGTAATGTCGCCCACCAAACCAATATCGGTAGCTTGTCCGCCCACCGCTACAAGTCGTTTTTCTGCTTGAAACAACCCCGCGTCTTCACCTGATGTGCCAACCGCGTACGGGCCGTGGGAATTGATCAAACCTACAAGGTCCCGTCCCACTTGCCCAAAGAGCACCATCCGTACCACTTCCATAATTTCAGGAGTGGTTACCCGAAAGCCTCCTTTAAATTCGCCTTCTAAACCTAATTTATTCAGCATGGAGGAAATCTGCGGCCCTCCGCCATGCACTACCACGGGTTTTGCTCCGACGGTACGTAAAAAGACCATGTCGGCAGCGAATGCGGCTTTGAGAGATTCATCTACCATCGCGTTGCCGCCATATTTCACGACCACAATCTTGTCACGAAAATGCTGTAGCCACGGCAAAGCCTCAGCTAGCACCGTAGCCCTATCTTGTGCGCTGAGATGATCAAGCATATCTGTCATAGACAATGCCTTTCTCCGTTTCGGGAATGAGCGTAGGTCGTGATGCTCATTTTGTCCCTCTACTTGTTAGGAGGAATAAGCTGAGTTGATTTCCAGGTATGCATGGGACAAGTCCGTTGTCCGGATAAAGGCAGTTCCTGTGTGAGTAGTGCCCAAGTCAACGCGAACATCGATGTCGGTTCCGCTTAAGTCAACCTCTCGGGCATGAGGTGTTCCAGTCGATGCTAGGCATACTGGCTGGTCATTAAAATAAACTGAAATATTATCGGGGTCCATGTCGGCTTCTGCCATACCGATAGCCGCAAGGACTCTTCCCCAGTTTGGATCTGACCCAAACATCGCGCATTTAAACAGATTGTCCCGACCCAGAGTACGCGCGGCCTGAAGCGCTTGGTCATCGTTGGTAGCACCGGTCACTGTAATGCGAACCCGTTTTGTTACCCCTTCTGCATCCGATTGCAGCTGATCGGCTATATCAGCGCACACTGCACATATCGCAGCCTCAAAGGCTTCTGTGCTGGGAGTTATGCCCGATGCGCCGTTTGCCATCAGTATCACGGTGTCGTTGGTGGAGGTAGAACCATCAATATCGAGGGTATTAAAAGTCTTCGCTGCAGCTTTTTCCAACGCAGATTGTGCAACTTCTGAAGACACCGAGGCATCCGTAGTAATGCACACCAACATCGTGGCCAACGAAGGCGCCATCATTCCTACGCCTTTGCCCATTGCACCTACCGACCAATCGGCCTCTTTGAGCACTGCTTGTTTACTGACGGTGTCTGTAGTCATGATTGCTTCGGCTGCTTGTTCGCCGTGGTCGCCTAGGCCGTCGACAAGCACAGAAGTCGCCGCTAGTAGCTTTTCGACGGGCAAAGGTTCTCCGATCAACCCCGTAGAGCATGCCGCGATGTCGTTGCTTTTGAGCGAAAGTGACCGCGCCACTGCATCCACGATGGCTTGAGCATCCTGCTCGCCTTGTACCCCATTGCAGGCATTGGCATTCCCGGAGTTAAAGACAACGGCCTTCAAGGTTCCATCGCTTACCGACTTCTTGCTCAGTTTCACAGGCGCTGCCACAATTTTGTTTCTAGTAAAAACTGCGGCGGCTACAAACTCTGGGCCTTGGTTAACAACCACCGCCATGTCTTTATTACCGGAAGGCTTAATTCCTGCGGTTGTTGCGGCGGCAGAGAAGCCTTTAACAGCGGTGATGCCACTAGTGCTCATGGATAATGCGTCCTTTTCTTTTATCCTTTTGAACCGATACACAAGATCCGCCCTAGGGCGCAGTCCCAGTACGCGGAAGCCCTGACGTTTCTTCCCAGCCCAAAATAATATTCATGCATTGCACTGCGGCTCCGCCTGTTCCTTTTGTCAGATTGTCGATCGCAGACGTAACGATGAGCTTTTCTGCCGTGGAATCCACAGCTACCTGGATATGGCACATGTTCGAACCAACAACCGATTGAGTCTGAGGCTGCATTCCGGGAGGAAGCACCTGGACAAAAGGCTCCGACTCATAGGAACTAACGTATGCGTTATAGGCGTCGCTGTGAGAGACTCCCGGAGCAATCGGAGCTATCGCGGTGGTAAGAATTCCCCGAGGTAACGGAGCCAGAATTGGAGTAAAGCTCACTGAAACCGGCGAGCTTGAATATTCTGACAAATTTTGGACTATTTCCGGCGTATGCCTGTGGCTACCCGCGACGTTATATGCGCTTAATGATCCCATTGTTTCCGCACCTAGTAGCCCCACAGCCGGTTTTTTCCCTCCGCCGGAGACTCCCGTGACAGAAACAATAGATACGTCTGGCCTTACAAGGCCCATTTTTATAGCCGGCCATAGTGCCAACGTGGCCCCCGTAGGAAAGCACCCAGGTACCGCTACTTTGCGCGCACTCCTGATTTGTTCACGATGCCCCGGCATCTCTGGGATTCCATATGGCCACGAACCTGAGTAACTTCCCCCGTAATAGTGGTCCCAATCGCTTTGATTGTGAAGACGGAAGTCTGCAGCACAATCGATGACCACGCACGAGTCCTGACATTCCTTAGCTATTTTCACAGAATGTCCGTGTGGCAAGGCCAAGAAAACTACATCATGACCAGCAAGATGCTCTGGGGTCGTCGGTTGCACTACTCGATCCGCAAGCTCCGGTAAATGAGGCATGAGTTTGCCCAAAGGCTCTCCGGCAGTGGACGAACCGGTTAGTGTGCCAATTTCTAATTCCCCGCTCACATAACGCGGATGGTTAAGCAAAAGGCGGAGAATCTCTCCGCCTGCGTATCCGCTTGCACCCGCGACTGCTACCGTGATCGTCATGACCCCACTATATACATAGTATTCCGTAACATGTAAGTATTCCGAGAATATTTACCCCGATGCCCCCTGTTTGAAAAACACAAAAGCGCCACACACCCGACTTTTGGGATATATGTGACGCGTTAGCTACGTGTTTATATTAAGCACGCATGGCTGCACCAAACTTTTTTGTGGCTGCCTCAGCCGCTGCAAGTCGGCCTTCGGAGCATTCTTCATCGGTAAGAGTGCGATCTTGCGCCCGGAAAACCAAGGAAAAGGCCAGCGACTTTTTGTTTTCCCCGAGGTTATCGGAGCGGTAGACGTCGAAAAGCTCTACCTTTTCCAAAAGCTCGCCTGCGGCTTCCGCAATCACCTTTCGCACTGACTCTGCCGGTACGTCTTCGTCCACGACCAGGGCCAAGTCTTGGTGCAGGGTTGGGAAGGCGGACAACACCGGAGCCGGGAAAGCATTATCAAATGGCATCGCAGTGATATCGAGTTCCATCGCACAGGTGCGCGGTGGCAAGCCCAGACGATCCAGAATCTGCGTATGCAGCTCGCCTGCATAACCTACAACTACCTCACCCACGCGTAATTCAGCACAGCGGCCTGGGTGCCACGGAAGATACTCCGCATTGGAGACTTCAAGCTCTACACCAGCTGCCCGCGCTACGACCCGTGCCGATTCCACGGCATCGGCATACGTATAGTCGCGTCCTTGTCCCCACGGGCCTTCATTTTCAATCTGTCCAGTGGCAACCGTAGCCACGTGAAGTGGCTGATACGGAAGCGATTCCAAAAGCCCCTGCACATCCTCCGCGCTTGGTCGACTGCGAACATCAAGCATTGGGGAAACGCCCTCGCCACGGTTAAAAGCAACCTGCTGTAGACCGAAAAGGCTTACGGAGTGCTGCCCACGGGATACGTTGCGAGCAACTGCTTCCAGCATGGACGGTAATAGCGTGGTGGCAAGGATTGCATAATCAGAGTCGAGTGGGTTCTGCACCTTCACCGTGCGTCTACGAGCGTCATCCGAGGGAAGCTCCCACAGGTCAAAGCTGTCGCTCTTGATAAAAGGCGTGGGCAGAATTTCCGCGTACCCGTTATATGCCAGAGAATGCCCTATTGCCCGACGACGTTTCTGCGCGCGGCTTAGCCCAGTGCCCACTGGAGCGGGAGGAACGATGGAAGGAATCTGCTCTAGCCCCTCCAAACGCAAGACTTCTTCCACCAGATCAGCTGCCATCGTAATATCGTGGCGCCATGTTGGCGGTGTCACAATAAGCTCATCGCCCTCGCGTTCCACCACGCAGCCGATCTCTTCTAAGCGAGAAATGACGGTTTCAGGAGAATAATCAACGCCCGCGATCGCCGCTGGGCGAAGCGCAAGCATGCGCACCTTCGTCATAGCAGGAACTTCCCCGATCAGGGTACGCTCCGATTCGGTGGTTCCGCCTGCGATCGATACCAACAGCGCGCACGCAGCATCGAGCGCTGTCTCCACTAACGTGGGGTCGACTCCACGCTCAAAGCGTCGAGAAGCTTCGGAGCTGAGCTTATGCCTGCGCGAGGTCCGAGCAATTGTAAGCGGATCCCAGTTAGCCGCCTCGAAGTAGACGTTTGTAGTCTCCGCAGAGATCTCTGAAATATTTCCGCCCATGACGCCTGCCAGTGATTGGATTCCAGCAGCATCTGCGATGACCACGTCTTCTTCCGAGAGTGTCCGGGTGATGTGGTCGAGGGTCTCCAGCTGCTCGCCAGCGTGAGCGCAGCGCACAACAAGGTCGCCGGTGATCACGTCTGCATCAAAAGCATGCATTGGCTGGCCCAAGAGCAGCATGATGTAGTTGGTCACGTCAGTGGCAGGATTAACTGGCCGTTGCCCAGACAGCATCAACTCGCGCTGTAGCCAGAAAGGAGACTCAGCAGCCGGGTCAATTCCAGTTACTTTACGCAGGCCAAAACGCACTGCCTTTGTTTCAGGCTTAAGCTCAACCGAAAGCGATGTGTTAGCTGCTCCAGGAACTGCAGAAACATCAATCCCCGCAACCCGAAGGTCTGCCGCAGGGTCAGCGTAGTCGAGGTTAAACGCAGAGGCTAGTTCCCGGGTCAAGCCTCGCGCAGAAAGCGCATATCCACGATCTGGAGTGACGTTAACATCAAAAATAGTGTCTTCTAAGCCCGCGATGGCGCGAGCATCATCGCCGGGTGTTCCCACGCCTTCCGGCAAGGTAATAATTCCTGAATTCTGCTTGTCCGCGAGCCCTAATTCAGCTGCCGAACAAATCATTCCAGCGGACATACGCCCATACGTCTCTCGGGCAGAAATTGCAAAATTACCAGGTAAAACAGCACCTGGCAGGGAAACCACCACGAGGTCGCCTTCGCGGAAATTACGTGCGCCACACACGATGGACTGCAGATCACCGGTCCCGTTAGCATCGCCTACGTTTACGTGGCAATGGCGGATGGGCTTTTTAAAGCCTGTAAGTTCCTCGATCGTTTCCACGCGTCCGAGCACCAACGGCCCGGTTGTCTCCGCGATTCCCTCATAGCCTTCGGTCTCAAACCCGACACGAACATAACCTGCGTCTAGTTCTTCCGGGGTCAAGTACCATCCCTTGTTGGAATGTCCTAGCAGTCTCGTTACCCAGTTTTGCGAGATAAGCATGTACAACTAACTCCTGTTTTGTCTTGAAAGATTCTCGGTGTGCGGGTTCTATGCTTGGACACCAAAAGGAAGAGTGAAGCGCACATCGCCTTCCACCATGTCGCGCATGTCGCTCAATCCATTCCTAAACTGAAGCGTTCTTTCAAGTCCCATGCCAAATGCAAAACCGTTGTAGATTTCCGGGTCAATTCCCGCAGCCTTGAGGACGTTCGGGTTGACCATGCCGCAGCCTCCCCATTCGATCCATCCAGCGCCACCCTTTTTATTAGGGAACCACACATCGATCTCTGCGGAAGGCTCAGTGAACGGGAAGTAATTAGTCCGCATGCGTGTTTTCGTCTCTGGACCAAAGAGGGTTTTAGCCAAATGATCCAAGGTGCCTTTGAGATGAGCCATCGTCAGGCCTTTATCTACCGCTAGTCCTTCGATCTGATGGAACACCGGCGTATGGGTAGCATCGAGTTCATCAGTACGGAACACCCTGCCTGGGCAGACAACATACACCGGAACATCGCGGGAAAGCATCGTTCGCATCTGCACTGGCGAGGTGTGCGTGCGCAGTACTTGGCTGGAGCCCGGCTCACCTACGTGGAAAGTATCCTGCAGCGTACGAGCCGGATGGTCGGGGATGAAGTTCAGGGAGTCAAAGTTAAAGTACTCTGCTTCTACTTCTGGACCTTCTGCAACTTCATAGCCCATTCCCACAAAAATGTCAGCGATGGTTTCACTGAGTTCTGTGATCGGATGCAAAGCACCGAGCTGTCGACGAGTGGTAGGCACTGTGACGTCGACACGCTCAGCTTTCAGTACTTCTGCATTACGTTTTTCTTCCAGAACGACCTTGGCCTCAGCAAAATGCTTTTCGACGCGCCCCCGGGCCATATTAACGAGACGGCCCGCTTCTTTTCGTTTTTCTTTTGCAATCGACCCCAAAGCGCGACGTGCTTGTGGAATCGGCGCGGAATCACCCAGGTGTGCTCGACGCGCCTCAGCCAAGTCTTCCAAGGTCTGAGCAGTGGTAAAAGCCTCAATAGCTGCCTCCACAGCGGCATTCAAGCTTTCTTCGGTTAAGTCCACCGACGAATTATCCGGTTGATCAGACACTCAGTGCTCCTCTGTTGGATCCATAGTCATTCGAGTAACCCTCACATCATACCCACACTGAGGTAGACAAAATGAGTCAGGGCAAATGAGGCGCAAGCATCATTCCGTTATCGTGCCCTTTACCCGATGCTTCCAACAGCTATATACAGCTTGCCTACAGCAGATTCTCTAGTCCGCTAAAAGCGCTTTTGAGGATTCATAAAGGCAAATTGACGCAGCAGTGGCAAGATTCAGGGATTCAGCCCTACCACGGATCGGGATGCTCACGCGGTAGTCTGCTTTCTCCATCAGCTCTGAGTCCAGGCCGTGCGCCTCATTGCCCATAAGCCAAGCAGTCGGGCCGGAAAGGACCTCCCCCGGATTATCCAGGTTTACTTCCCCTTGTGCGGTGGTCGCAAGAATCGTCAAACCACGCGCTTTGAGAGAATCCCAAACTCTCTGAATATTGGGTTCGCGCACTACCGGTATATGAAAAAGAGAACCCGCACTCGATCGCACCGCTTTCGGCCCCTGCGGATCCACAGTCTCTCCAGCAAAGATAATGCAGTCAGCGCCCATCGCATCTGCGACACGGATCAGAGTTCCGGCGTTACCTGGCTCTGCTGTTCCTACGGGGACGCATACTAAACGAGGCTGGCCTTTCAACGCAGACTTAATATCCCACAAGACAGGTCGGCATACCGCAAAAATTCCAGTGTTGTTTACCGTATCCGACAAGCTTTTTGCTGCACGGTCAGTGATCGGATGAACATACACGCCCATGTGTTTGGCAGCAGTTATCACATCGGCAAATCTTTGTGCCGCAGTTTCCGTAACAAACACGTCAGTGGCCGCACCGGTGCTTACCGCCGCTTCGACGCTATTTTCACCTTCAGCCAGGAACCGATCCGCCTTCTTTCTTCCTGCGGTGCGTAGAAGCTTTGCGGCGTTGACTACGCGGGGGGTTCTCTCGCTAAAAGGCTGATCAAAATCCAGTTCCATGGGGAAAACCATATCAGCAATGCTCGTTGCTTCCCGGTGTCCCCCTCCTTCCGTTAAAATCCGCAAAAAGTGAGTTGTGTATCACATCAAACAAAATCCAATACACAAGAATTTCAATGTTAATTTTAAGGTTGCAAAATATGTGGTGCGTCACCAATTTCAGTCATCCACCACAGCAACTTTAGGAAGGTTTCTCTCAAACACCATGAGTAACAAAGTTATCTACGGCGCACTAAGCCGCGTTTTTTCTATCGTTCTCATTGTCGTCGGCGCTGCTGTTATCTTTGGCGGCACATACGCACATGGTTTTGTGCGCGAGCAACTAGTCCAAGAAAAAATCACGATGCCAACGCAAGAAGGCATCGACAAACTCAAGGACCAAGAATCTAAAGAAATTCTGACAAAGTGGATCGGTCAAGACCTCACCACCGGCCCACAGGCTAAGGCTTACGCAGATAATTACATCTGGCAGCATATGCTGGCTTCCGCCGATGGAAAAACATTCCAGGAGATGGGAACTGTAATCAACGAGGCTAAGAAGAAGGGCGCATCCGAAGAGGAAATAGCTAAGCTGCAAAAAATACGCGACTCCCTTTTCCAAGGCGACACCCTCCGCGGCATCCTCCTGAGCGCTTATGGATGGTGGCTTGTTGGATCGATCGCCATGTGGGCAGGCATTGGAATGGCAATTCTTGGCGTTATCCTCGCCATTCTAGGATTCGGAGTTATGCGCACCAAGCGCGCTTAACCCATTTGTTTTCTAAAGCTCCTCTTCCGCCTTAGCGTGAACGGAAGAGGAGCTTTTTCATAAGCATGAAGCTTAACGACGCCTGCCCGATGCCCGCATCTCCATAAACAAGACATCCGCCTCGTACAAGAGTGACGAGGCGGATGTCTTGTTTAATTTTCAAGCTAAATTAGGCAGCCTTAGGAGCGTTAACGCCCTCAGGAAGAGCAGCCTTAGCAGCTTCGCAGATTGCGGAGAATGCAGCGAAATCATTTACAGCAAGGTCAGCGAGACCCTTGCGGTCAACCTCGATCTCAGCAAGGCGGAGACCCTGGATGAGACGGTTGTAGGTGATGTCGTTCATACGAGCCGCAGCGTTGATACGGGTGATCCACAGCTTACGGAACTCAGACTTACGCGCGCGACGATCGCGGTAAGCGTAGGTCATAGAGTGGAGCCACTGCTCCTTTGCCTTACGGTACAGGCGGGAACGCTGGCCGCGGTAGCCCTTGGCGGCCTTGAGAATCTCGCGACGCTTCTTCTTAGCATTCAGTGAGCGCTTGACACGTGCCACAGTGAAAACTTCCTTAATCGTTTTAGGTTCTTAAAGAGAAATGAGGATGATTGGAAGGCGCTATTACGCCATACCCAAGAGGCGCTTGACGCGCTTGGTGTCAGCCTTGGAGACGTCCTCAGTACCCTTCAAGCGACGAGTGCGAGTGGAGGGCTTGCCCTCGAGAAGGTGGCGACGGTTGGCGCGCTCACGACGCAGCTTGCCGGAGCCGGTGACCTTGACGCGCTTAGCGGTGCCCTTGTGGGTCTTCTGCTTCATGGAATTTACGTCCTTTTAGTGTCTTTAAAGTATTACTTCTTGCCCTTGCGGACCGGCCCGAAAACCATCGTCATATTACGACCATCTTGCTTAGGCTTTGTCTCCACAATGCCGAAATCTGCGACATCATCCGCAAGACGCTCCAGCAAACGGAAACCCAGTTCCGGACGAGACTGCTCGCGACCACGGAACATAATGGTGACCTTCACCTTGGAACCCTTTTCAAGGAACCGGATCACATTGTTCTTTTTTGTCTCATAATCGTGATCGTCGATCTTGGGACGGAACTTCTGCTCCTTGACCACAGTCTGCTGCTGGTTCTTCCGAGCTTCACGCGCCTTTTGTGCCTGCTCGTATTTGAACTTTCCATAGTCCATAATCTTGCAAACGGGCGGTTTAGCGTTAGGAGCAACCTCGACAAGATCAAGGTCTGCTTCGTAAGCGAGCTTGCGGGCGTCGTCGATACGCACGATGCCCACCTGTTCTCCGTTAGGACCGACAAGACGGACCTCGGAAACTCGGATGCGCTCATTGATGCGAGCTTCAGCGCTGATGGGGACTCCTCAAGTAGCAATTAATGTGATGTACCGCGCCCATCGCCCGTAGATTTCACCTAAATACATAAAGACATAGAAAAATCCCGTCCATCTTTAACAATGAACGGGAGATCCATACATGTGTGACTTTGAAGTCACACATGTACCCTTTTACCTTTGTCCTGCAAACGTACATTTGCGGCTTCAGGTGGGATGATCTCCACTTGCGACCTGAATAAACAAAACTACTCAACTTGAAAACAAGCAAGACGTTTATCCACCCAGGCGGTAGTAGAGCCAACCATATCAGCACTAGTAATATCTGCACAAATCGACGGCTTTACTAGGCCGGTTGCTTTCCTAAAACTTCCTTTAAAAAAGCTCCAGTGTAGGAACCAGGGACAGTCGCAACGGTTTCCGGTGTACCTTCTGCCACTACAGTCCCTCCGCCGGATCCACCTTCTGGTCCCATGTCAATAATCCAGTCAGCTGCCTTTATTACATCCAAGTTATGCTCGATCACAATGACCGAATTTCCCTTATCCACCAATCCCTGAATCACCAACATAAGCTTCCTGATGTCTTCAAAATGAAGCCCTGTTGTCGGTTCATCCAAGATATAAATGGTTCTTCCGTTAGAGCGCTTTTGCAGCTCAGAGGCAAGCTTTACACGCTGTACTTCACCACCAGAAAGGGTTGTCGCCGATTGCCCTAACCTAACGTAACCCAGTCCCACTTCCGTTAAAGTTTTAAGGTATCGATGAATTGAGGTGATCGGCTCAAAGAACTCAGCAGCCTCACTAATCGGCATGTCAAGAACCTCGGCAATGTTTTTGCCTTTGTACTTAACTTCCAAAGTCTCGCGATTGTAGCGAGCTCCTTGACAGACCTCACACGGGACATAGACATCAGGTAAGAAGTTCATTTCGATCTTCAGCGTCCCATCTCCCTGGCACGCTTCACACCGGCCTCCTTTGACGTTAAAGGAGAAGCGGCCAGCTTTATAGCCCCGCACCTTCGCCTCTGAGGTCTCGGCAAATAACGTTCTGATCTTGTCAAAGACTCCTGTATACGTCGCAGGATTAGAACGAGGCGTGCGCCCAATAGGCGATTGATCAACCTGAACTAATTTGTCTAAGTTTTCAATTCCTTCAACGCGCTTCGCACGTCCAGGAACATTCCGAGCCCTATTCAGCTCATTGCCCAGTACTTTCGCAAGAATCTGATTAATAAGAGTCGATTTGCCCGAGCCTGATACACCAGTAATGCAGGCCAACACTCCCAACGGTATTTCGACATCAATATCCTTGAGGTTGTTTTCTCGTGCCCCCACAACTTTGAGCTTGCGGCCCGGGTCAATATCTCGGCGATCATCTGGTACCCCAAGAACTTTTCGACCAGAAAGATAAGCACCAGTGATAGATTCCTCGCACTTGATGATTCCCTGGGGCTTTCCTTGATAAACAATTTGGCCGCCGTACTCGCCAGCCTTTGGGCCTACGTCGATAAGCCAATCTGCTGCACGAATAGTGTCCTCATCATGTTCTACAACGATGAGTGTATTTCCGATATCTCGAAGGCGCTCAAGCGTGGCGATCAAGCGCTGGTTATCCCGTTGATGCAACCCAATTGAGGGCTCGTCAAGGACATAGAGGACTCCGGCCAAACCAGAACCGATCTGGGTGGCCAAACGAATACGCTGGGCCTCACCTCCAGATAATGTGCCTGCACTCCGATTCAAAGTGAGGTAATTCAGACCAACGTCTAGCAGGAACTTTAACCTAGCGTTGATCTCCTTCAGCACAGCACCAGCGATGATCTCCTCACGCTTGCCCAGTACCAAGGACTCTAAAAATTCTGCAGCATCATTAACAGAGAGCTCGCTCAATCCTGCGATAGAAAGCTCGCCATGAGACGTAGAGCTGATGCGCACAGCCAAAATCTCCGGACGCAAGCGAGCACCACCACATGTTTTACATGCATCCTCACGGGTGTATTGGAGCAACCGATCCTTCTGCGATTCTGAGCCAGTTTGCTCTAATTTTCTGTCGATATAGCCCAGAACGCCTTCAAAAGGCGCTGTCCATTTGCGCACCCGACCATAACGGTTTTTATAGCGCACGGTCACTTCATCGGAACTACCGTTAATGAGTGCATTTTGTTGGGCTTTAGTTAACTCGCTAAACGGAGTTTCGGGATCAAATCCCAGGGCTGTTGCCAGTCCTTCAATAAGCTTTTGAAAATACTTATGATTTGGGCTTGAATTCCAAGGTTGAACGCATTGCATCACCGGAGCGTCTTTGTCTGGAATCAGAAGATCGATGTCTACAACCCTGCGGGTTCCCAAACCATCACAATCAGGGCACGCCCCATAAGGGGAATTGAAAGAGAAAGAACGCGGTTCAAGTTCATCGACGCTCAACACGTGACCATTGGGACACGCCATTTTCTCCGAAAAACGCCGAACTCGATTCGGGTCGGAGGCGTCGAGGGATACAAAGTCCAAAGCGACAACCCCGTCGGCTAGCCCCAGTGCCGTCTCTACCGAGTCTGTTAAACGCTGGCGCTGCGATGGCTTCACCTGAAGCCTATCTACTACCACGTCAATATCATGCTTGATCTTCTTCTTCAGCGTGGGAGGTTCCGTTAAGGAATACACTTCCCCATCGACCTGCACTCGTGAGAATCCCTGGGAAGCTAAATCTGCGAAAAGATCGACAAATTCCCCTTTACGGGTACGCACAACGGGAGCCAGCACTTGGAATTTCAGGCCCTCTTCCATGGCTAATACTTGGTCAACGATCTGCTGCGGAGTCTGACGCTCGATCACAGCATCGCAGACCGGACAATGTGCGGTGCCCGCTCGCGCAAACAGGAGTCGGAGATAATCGTAGATCTCTGTGATCGTGCCAACCGTGGACCGCGGGTTGCGGTTAGTGGACTTCTGATCAATGGATACTGCGGGAGAAAGTCCATCAATGAAATCAACATCCGGCTTGTCCATCTGACCCAAGAACATCCGAGCGTATGAAGACAGAGACTCAACATAGCGTCGCTGTCCTTCGGCAAAAATCGTGTCAAAAGCTAAGGATGACTTTCCCGATCCCGATAGGCCCGTGAACACCACCATAGAGTCACGCGGAATATCAATATCCACGCCTTTTAGGTTGTGCTCCCGTGCGCCACGCACTACAAGACGATCTGCCACTCTATTCCATTCCTCACCATTGCCGAGCCATTAATACCCGTTGTAATACAACGCTATATCCGCAGGCCCATGATTTTTATCAATCTCCTGCTTATACGCAGGTAACCGCTAACTCCACAAGAGACGCATGGTACTTTCAACCTCTTTTACACAACTGGCCCATACAAAGTTGTATTCCCAATCTCGCACACGAGCTTAGGTATCCACAGACCATAGGCTTTCCATCAGACTACACCACATTCGAACATATGGACGCTTTTTAGGTTCTTCGCTATCGTAGATTGTATGAACAACCGAGACATAACACTTGCGCAGATTTCCGTGTCAGAAATGGATAACAACTGTTATCTCCTTTGTGTGGGGAAAGAGGCATTGCTTATCGACGCCGCCGATAACCCACAAGCCCTATTAGATCTAGCTGCTGAAAACGATGTCTCCATCACCGCAGTTCTGAGCACACACAGTCACTGGGACCATCTGCGGGCGCTCCCCCACATTCTTGAGCACACAGGTGCCAAGCACTTTGCGCCTCAACCCGATGCCGCGAATATTAATGCCCCCATAGATGTCCTGCTCACAGACTCAGATGTCCTTTCTTTTGCCGGCCACGATTTTCCGGTTCATATCCTGCATGGACATACTGCAGGTGGTGCTGCGATTGCAGTCCTTATCGGAGAAACCACGCATCTCTTTGTTGGCGATTCACTTTTCCCAGGAGGGGTAGGAAAAACAGAGAACAGCCAGGATTTTATAAAGCTTTTAGATGATGTATCGACCAAACTTTTCCAAAAGTACCCGGATACTACAGTTGTCCATCCTGGCCACGGAAAGCCCACCACATTAGGTGCAGAGCGCCCTCACCTCGACGAATGGCGGGCCCGCGGCTGGTAGGTCAGCAGCGCTCATCACCACAACAAGACCCCACGCACGTACTTCATGCATTAACAATAAGGGAGGAAAATTCCACCAACACAACGTATTGATATGTACCATGGCTTAAGTAGGCGTTGGATAACGCGCACGCTGTTGCTACTGCATGCGCAAACTCGGCTCGCTACCTTTTCTGGTGATTGCTTCATTGCTTTATCGCCAAGATCCCCCAACGGCTGCGCGTCGAATAAATTACGAAGGAGACTTTGCCCATGATCCGCAAGATCGCCCGACCGATGCTCGCTTCCGTTTATATTGCCGACGGCGCGGACACCGTTCTCAATAGCCAAGCACATGTGGAAGGGACTCAGACCGTTCTCGGTCACCTCCGTACAGTTCTTCCGCGGAAATACTACCGTCAGATACCGGATGATCCTAAGCTCATCACGCAGGCAGTAGGCGGTGCGAAGATTGGTGCAGGCACCCTGCTTGCGCTTGGCAAGTCCCCACGTCTTGCCGCAACGACGCTTGCCGCGCTGAGCGTTCCTACGATCCTTGCCCGTCACGCTTTCTGGGAAACTCAGGATCGTGAGGAGAAGACAGCCCGTAAACAAGGTTTCCTTACCAGCGTCGCGCTGCTCGGCGGGCTGACTATCACCAGTGTCGATACAGCAGGAAAGCCAAGTTTAAAGTGGCGTGCCGATAAAGCAGCGCAAAAAGCCAGCACCCAAATTCAGCAGGCTCTTCCAACGAAATCTGAAACAGATAAACTCGCTGAGCAGGCACAAGAAACAGCATCAGCCTTTGCCTCCACTGCTAAAGACTGGATCGGCGATGCCACCGATAAGGTAACCGAGTATGCACAAGCTGCTCAGGGCTACGTAGAAGACAACAAGGATGACTGGCTCACAACGGCTCAAAGCAACGCAAAAATCGCTAAGAAAAAGGCAGTAAAAGTTGCCGCTAAGGCTCAGGAACGAGCTGCGGAGGCCTACGCTCAAGCTGAGAAGTCAACTGGACGTTCCGCTAAAAAGGCCAGTAAAAAAGCCTCTCGTTTGCAAAACCAGGCAGAAAAGGCTTTGAATAAAGCCATGAAACGTTTCGACGGAGCCTTCTAACTACCTCTGCTTTGTTTTGAGATAATGCCGGATCGGGTGTCCCGACCCGGCATTTTATTTACCCGAGGACTCACTGCACGCTCTTTTTGTTTTAACGCTATGCTGGATAACTCTTCAGACTCTCAACGGATCATGTTCTGTTTGTAGAGCACATCAGATGAAAACATATTGTCGAGTTTTATGCACGTAATGGGAAAGGCTGTGTATTGAAGTCTCAACAGGGGGCAGAGAATAGTCAACCTGATGCGGTCATCGCCGAGCAGGGGTACGTCGATAAGCTTTTTGGCAAACTTGACGCCGAGGTCTTACGCGCAAATGAACGACTCCGCGAGGTCATGCTCCACGTCGATCCTTCTAACCCGGATGCGGAAGCCTTGGTGCGCCGGGAAACCGAGTATCACTCCCTTAACCAAAAAATTGACCGCCTTAACATCGCCCAACTGGGTTTGGTCTTTGGCCGTATCGATGTCTATTCCGAGTCAACTGATGTCATCGATAATCCGGTGCCTGGGCAGCCCCATGTCGATCGCCGCTATATCGGCAGGATGGGATTAGACGACAGGGACGATGATTATCGGACGCTGTTGCTTGACTGGCGTGCCCCGTTGGCGAGGCCTTTTTATCTAGCGACAACCGCCAACCCTGAGAATGTCTGTGCAAGAAGACACATCCGAACTCGTGGACGCACGGTTACAGGTGTCGATGACGAGCTTCTCTCTGGCAATCAAGTTGCAGAAGCGACCGCAGCCAGCAACGTTGTCAGCGAGTCTGCACTCTATCGAGCTATGCATGAGGCCCGTACTGGACACATGACCTCCATCGTGGAGACGATTCAACGTGAGCAGGACCAGATCATCCGCGACGAGACACGCGGAGTGATGGTCGTGGAAGGTGGTCCCGGCACTGGAAAGACTGCCGTAGCGCTTCACCGGATTGCCTACCTCCTGTACACCTGGCGAGACCACCTGGCTAAATCTGGCGTACTTATCATCGGGCCCAATCGTACTTTTTTGGACTATATTTCTCGCGTGCTCCCTGAGTTGGGAGAAACTGGAGTCGTGCTTTCTACTGTTGGGGATCTCTACCCAACAGTTTCTGGTCATGCCTCTGAGCCGATCTTGACTCGGGAAATCAAGGGTAGCGAAGAAATGGTCACCATTTTGAGCAGGACTGTGAAAAATTATCAGACAGTTCCTCAGGATCCCCAAGAGATCATCATAGATGGCAACATTGCGCTTACTGTCTCCCCTAGCATTATCAAGGCAGCACGCACTCGTGCCAGAAGAACACGCCGACCCCACAATGAGGCACAACCGCTGTTCAAAGAAGCGCTCGTAGAACAACTCACCGCAGTTCTTGCGCAGAAAATAGGCGCGGATCCCCTCGGCGGCGTGAACCTTCTCTCCGCAGCAGATCGCGCGCAGCTTCACGACGATCTCCTCGATGACCCGAGCGTCGAAAAGCTCGTGCGTACCTATTGGCCTGCGCTTGAACCAGAGCAGGTACTCACCGCGCTACTCGAAGATCCCACGGTTATTGCTCAGTCGGCTTTCGACTACGACGAGGAAACGCAAGCAGCGCTTCTGCGTCCTGCAGGTAGCCCCTGGGCTTCTTCAGACGCCGCGCTTCTCGACGAACTCGCCGTTCTCCTAGGCATCCCCGATCCAGAAACTCAGCGCGCGGAAGAAGCCGCCCAATGGCGCGCGCAGATTGAAGAGGCTCAGGATGCTTTGGAAATTTTGACGGGCTCATCAAACACCGACTTGGACGACGAATCCGATGCCGAAATCCTTTCTGCCCACGACATCATCGACGCAGAGACTCTTGCAAAGCGACAGGAAGTCCGCGATGTGCGTACCACAGCACAGCGAGCTCAAGAAGATCATCTGTGGACTTATGGTCATGTGATCATAGACGAGGCCCAAGAGCTCACCCCCATGGAATGGCGCATGGTTATGAGACGAAGTCCATCGAGATGGATGACACTCGTGGGAGATACCTCGCAAACGGGTTCTCCTGCCGGCGTTGATTCTTGGGCAGACACCCTGAACCCTTTTGTGAAACATCGTTTTCGCACGCATCATCTCACCGTTAACTATCGCACTCCCCGAGAAATCATGGACGTGGCTAACCGAGTTCTCGCCTGTTATTCCCCTGAATCTGAGCCGAGCACTGCGCTTAGGGAATCAGGAAACCCCGTTCAATTTCTTCCCCTAGGAAGCGATTCGATCGCCATTGCGCGCTCCTTGCGAGAGCCCGATCCAGACCGACTCACCGCAATCATTGCAGCAGATGACGCTACCCGCGAGGGAGTGCTGGGAGTAAGCGACATTAAAGGCCTCGAATTTGACCATGTGATTGTCGAGGATCCGCACCACATTATTGAAGCATCTCCACAAGGATGGCAAGACTTGTTTGTTGCGCTTACCCGCGCAACGCAGTCCTTGACCGTTATCGGGGAACTTCCTATTTAAAACGGCGAAAGCCCAGTGCTGTTGTCACAAGGCGCTGGGCTTTTATTGTGTTTCAATGAAGATGCGGTTTGCTTAGTTCACTGTGTGAACGATCATCACGTCGCAATCTGATTGCCGGGCTACGTCGGCAGGCACAGATCCCAAAAGGCGACCTGTCAATGAGTTAATACCACGGTTGCCCACAACCAATAGTTCAGCATTGCTCTCTCGAACGATATCCATAAGAGCTTCTACGGGGGTGCCGGGGCGAACTTTCGTCTCCACTTTCACAACACCAAAGCTCCTCGCGTGCTCAGCTGCAGCATCAAGGTTCTTCTGAGCAGGATCGGTGCCAAGGACGGCCACGGAGTCTTGGCGAAGCGTCTTGGAGGCTTCTTCCTTACTCTCGTAATATGCACGACCAATAACGAGGGTGCTGTCTAGCGCCGCAGCAATCTTGGCGGCGCGCTCGACAGCAAGCATCGAAGACTTGGATCCATCAGTACCGACGACGATAGTTGAGTAATCGCTCATGAGAACCTTCCAATAGTTCATCTCGAAAATTACGGCGCAGGGCACACCCGGGACGACCATGCTATGTGGGGAGTCAGCCAGGCGAGCCAACGGAAACCGAGTTTAACAACAGGTACTAGTCAGCTAAGCGGCATGGCGGTGTGCTTTTACAGCCAGAAGCCAAAAACAATGACCGGGGTCACGAGTAGCGGAAATATGTACCATGCCCCACTACCGATTTGGGGGCAAAAATACCTTTTAAGATTTCCTCATAAAGCCAGTTCAGCGAAGTCACTCACCGACACCTTTCACCCTCAGCCTTAAGGTGAAACACGGCATAAAACACAGTCTACAGGCAGAAACAAAGAAGAAAATAGACTAAGAAAAACTAAAGGCCCAATTCTCTCATGCCCCGAAGTTCTTTCTTCAAGTCAACGATCTCATCTCTCAACCTACCCGCAAGCTCGAACTTCAGGCCCCTAGCAGCCTCCCCCATTTGTGCGGTAAGTTCAGATATGAGCGCCTCCACTTTGTCTGCGGGCATAGTAGAAAGATCCCGCTTCTCCGCAAGAGCTGCGTCAGCAGCAGCCTCCTGGGGAGCTGCTTCCCCTCGCGCCTCTTGAACCTGGTCCAAAATATCCGCGATTTTCTTTCGCAACGGCTGCGGATCAATGCTGTGTTCTGTGTTGTAAGCGATCTGCTTCTCGCGGCGCCGCTCGGTCTCATCAATCGCATACTGCATCGAGTCAGTGATTTTATCTGCATACATAATGACTGATCCGGACACATTTCTGGCAGCACGTCCGATTGTCTGGATGAGAGACTTGGTAGACCTTAAGAAGCCTTCTTTGTCCGCATCGAGGATCGCCACAAGCGAAACCTCCGGCAAATCAAGCCCCTCCCTGAGGAGGTTAATACCCACCAAAACGTCATATTCACCCAGCCTGAGCTGCCGCAAAAGCTCTACCCGCTGCAAGGTATCGATATCGGAATGGAGATACCTCACCCGAACATTGTTTTCCAACAGGTAATCAGTGAGGTCTTCCGCCATTTTCTTGGTCAGCGTGGTAACCAAGACGCGTTCCTCTTTCTGCGTTCTTTGCCTGATTTCATGAATCAGATCATCGATCTGCCCCTTCGTGGGGCGAACGTCCACCTGTGGGTCAAGCAAGCCGGTGGGACGAATGACCTGTTCAACGTATTCTCCCCCAGCAGCAGCAAGCTCGTAGTCCCCTGGGGTGGCGGACATATACACGGTTTGCCCGACTCGCTGTTCAAATTCTTCCCAGCGCAAAGGCCGGTTATCCAAAGCAGAGGGAAGCCGGAAGCCAAACTCAACGAGGTTACGCTTCCTCGACATATCGCCTTCAAACATGCCGCCGATCTGAGGAACAGTTACGTGCGACTCATCAATGATGGTGAGAAAGTCTTCTGGGAAGTAATCAAGCAATGTTGCAGGCGCAGAGCCGGTTTCTCGATCATCAAGATGTCTCGAATAATTCTCAATGCCCGAGCAGAAACCAACCTGCTCAATCATCTCAAGGTCATACTCGGTACGCATCCGGAGTCGCTGTGCTTCCAGGAGCTTCCCCCGGTTTTCCAAGTCCGTAAGACGATCCGCCAGTTCTTCTTTAATCCCCTCGATAGCTTTGGCCATGCGCTCCGGGCCTGCGACATAGTGCGTTGCGGGAAAGATGCGAACTTCTTCCACTCGTCTAATCACGTCACCAGTCAGCGGATGAATGTAGTACAAAGCATCAATCTCATCCCCAAAAAACTCCACGCGAACCGCGACTTCTTCATAAGCAGGGATGATGTCTACGGTGTCCCCCTTAACCCGGAATGCCCCTCGGGTAAACCCAATATCGTTTCGGTCATACTGGATGTCAACAAGGAGCCGCAGGAATCGATCGCGTTCGACTTCCTCCCCCACCTTAAGCATGACCGATCTATCGAGGTATGACTGCGGAGTTCCCAGGCCGTAAATGCAGGAAACCGAGGAGACCACAACAACATCTCTGCGGGACAAAAGCGAACTCGTTGCGCGGTGGCGCAGCCGCTCCACGTCATCGTTAATCGATGAATCCTTTTCAATGTACGTATCGGTCTGCGCAATATATGCCTCTGGCTGGTAATAATCATAGTAAGATACAAAATATTCCACTGCATTATTGGGGAGAAGCTGCCGCAGCTCATTGGCCAACTGCGCTGCCAAGGTCTTATTAGGTGCCATAACCAGCGTTGGCCGTTGTTGCTGCTCAATCAACCATGCCGCAGTCGCAGATTTACCCGTACCCGTTGCACCCAGCAATACGACGTCGCGCTCACCGCGAGTAAGCCGCGCATCGAGTTCTTTAATTGCGGCAGGCTGATCGCCCGCCGGCTTATAGTCCGATACAACATTAAACGTCCCACGTGCACGCTCAATGTCCCCAACCGGACGAAAATCTGATACGGATAATTCAGGATGTTCTGCAGCAAAAGCCATAGCGACGAGTCTACGCGGTAGCACTGCACCAACGCCGCTATATTCTAAAATTCCACAGATGTGTGTCCGGCTTCCGTCCACGCTTGCGGCATATAGGCACACGTGGGATCGGACGCTCTCAGGTCTCCGGTGAGTGCATATGCTGTTGATCGTGAGCCACCACAAAGATCGTGATACTCACACACCGAACATTTTCCGTGCCAATGATTGGGATCACGAAGCGCCTTAAAGGCCGGCGAATGCGCATAAATATCCTTGATTGAGGTTTCCTTCACATTGCCGCAGTGCAACGGCAGGAAACCGCTCGGATATACATCCCCCACGTGATCAATAAAAACAAATCCGGAACCCGAGTTCACCGCCATGGGAGGCCTAGGAGTCCTAGGATGTTCAGGAATTGCACCCAGAAGCCTTGTAGTCTCTGCTGTGAGATAGTCGTAAAGTTCTCCCCCTTTATACGGCGGCAGCTCGCCAGACATGCGCAGTTTATGCTGAATGACCACGCGACGATATTGCGGGGCTTCGGTGGTTTTGATGGCGATCCTATTGGCGACGTCGGCAAGCCAATAAAGAGCGTCTTCTCGTTCCTGCGGACTCAGAGCATTCAACGCTGCTCCGCGCCCCGTTGGCACCAGAAAGAAGACGTACCACATCTTCGCCCCCATCTCCATCACGGTTTTCAGGAGCAAAGGTGCCTCTCGAATATTATTTTTGGTCAGGGTCGAATTGATTTGCAGCCGGAAACCCGCATCAAGAATTGTCTGCGCCATCGAGACGGTTGCGTCAAAAGTTCCACTAAAGCCACGGAAGGCGTCATGCGTCTGAGCTGTGGCCCCATCCAATGACATCGACATTGCTTTGCCGCCGAGATCATGAAGACGGTGAATGCGTTCTGCAGTCAAACGGGGAGTAACCGATGGCGACAACGACATTGAAAGGCCCTGTTGTGTCCCGTATTCCACGAGTTCTTCTAGGTCTTCCCGTTCAAAGGGATCGCCGCCCGTAAGAACCACTAACGGGCGTGGTCTGTCATAGGAAGCCAAGTCCCGAAGCAGTGCAAAACCTTGCTCCGTGGTGAGTTGTCCGGGGTGAGGGTTATGCTGAGCATCCGCGCGACAATGCTTGCACACAAGGCCACAGGCTCGCGTAACCTCCCAAATCGCGATGAAAGGTTTATGGCTTATATCGCCACGCACGCGTCGTACTACTTTAAAAGCATCAGGGTTCCCCGGCAACGGCGAAGAATGTGAGGTGGACAGCGATTTCATTGGAGACGCGGCCATAGATGGATCCCTTCAGCAACACAACAACAAGTCATCCTTTTGGATGACTTCATCTACAAACTATCCTCCTACTTTTTCTGTTACTATTCCAGGAATAGGGCACCCGAAGAACACGAGTAAAACATAGTGAGAATGGACACGCTGGTATCACATGTTTTCCCGCGAGCGCGCCACCTGCAATAAATGCTCCCATAGTTCCTCTATGTGGGGTTCGAGCTCTGAAAGGGTCCGGGAATTATCAATGACGATGTCAGCTTTTTCCAGCCGAACAGCGTCATTTATCTGACGCGCGATTCGATTCCGCGCGTCTTGCTCTTGGAGACCCCGGAAAGCAACCAGCCGCTGAACCCGAATCTCAGCCGGGACATCAACGACTACAACCAAATCCACCTCCGCGGCAAGGCCCTGCTCAAGCAAAAGCGGATGATCGAGCACCGCAACACGATTCCCCTCTTCCCGGGCCTGAACAAGGCGCTCCCCAATCCGGCGGCGGATTTCAGGATGCGTAATCCCATTCAGCAGCTGCGTGTGTTCCTTGTCAACAAATGCTCGACTGGCAAGCAAGGAACGGTCAAGAACGCCATCCACTACCACGTCATCCCCGAAGGCTTGCGCCAAGTCCAAGAGGACCGAAGATCCCGGTTCCACAGCCTCGCGGGCAATCTGATCGGCGTCGATAATGCATGCGCCCTTGCATGCCAGTGCCTTGGACACCGTAGACTTACCGCTCCCGATTCCTCCAGTTAATCCAACAATGATCATGGATTAAGCCTAGCGCCGCCGCCTTGTACTACATAAGAAAACCGCCCCTTCACGTTGTGTAAAGGGGCGGCGAGACTTCCTTGCTCACAAGGAACCGTCTAATTAAGCCTTTGTGGTAATGACCGTGGTGTCAAAGTCAACGTGTGATGCTGGAGCACTGTTAACCTCATCAAACTTAACGGTGTTTGTTACCAGGACCGGGGTGATCATGTTGTAGCCCTTGGACGTGATGAAGTCCTTATCAAAGCTGATAAGCTTCTGCCCCTTGGACACATGCTGCTTCTTTTCCACGTGCACGGTGAAGCCTTCTCCACCCAGCTGAACGGTATCAATACCAACGTGGATCAAGAGCTCTACACCGTTGTCTAGGCGCAGTCCGACAGCATGTCCGGACTTTTGAACAGTCAGGACCGTCGCATCTTCAGGCGCAACAACATCCGCACCAGAAGGAACGATAGCAATACCTTTACCCAGCTTTTCTGCAGAGAAAATTGGGTCCGGAACCTCAAACAATGCAACAGCTTCACCTTCAAGTGGGCTGCTCAGCAAAGTAACAGCGCCGGCTTCCAGAGCCGTCTTGGTTGCCACTGCCGTCGCAACGGCTGCGCCACCAGCAACAGGAGCTGCAGCAGGCACAGGCGCAGGTGTGACCTCGTTGTTCTCAGCGGCACGATTAGCAGCAAGGTTTGCAAGAATTTCAGCCTTTTCTTCCTTACCGCGGTAATCGAAGAAGATAACCAGGAAGAACGAGGTGAAGAAGGCTGCAGCGATGGCGATAGCGTAGCCACCAATGGGATCCATCGCAGGGATCGTGAGCAGCGAGGTGAAGACAAAGGCAGAAGCCTTGATGTCAAAGATGCCGGCAACAACGCCACCGACAAAACAACCGGCGAGCAAGCGTGGGTAGCACTTCTTAAAGCGCAGAACCACACCGTAAAGCGAAGGCTCAGTGATACCCCCCAAGAGACCGGCCATCACGCCACCCAGCGAGACCTGGCGCATCTGTACGTTGCGTTCCTTGATGGAGAGAACCAGAACGCCAGCAACAAGACCGAAGCAAGCAAAGTTCCATGTACCCATGGGACCTTGGATGAAGTCATAGCCCAGAGTTGCAAGGTTGGAGACCATGATTGCGTTAAGCGGCCAGTGCAGACCCAGCGGAACCAGGAATGGGTACAGCAGCGGAATGATGATTGCTAGCACGAATGGCGAGAAGTCATTAACCGCGTAGAGGAAGTTGGAGATGAGGTTACCGATTCCGATACCGAAAGGACCGAGCAGGAACGCGGTAGCAGAGATCATAATCAACAGGGAGAAGAACGGCACGAACACCATCTGAACAGCGCTCGGGATGAGCTTCTTCAAGCCCTTTTCCACAAAGAACAGACCGATAGCAGCGAGCAACGGTGGGAAGACCTGACCGGAGTAATCGTCCAACACCAGCGGCATGCCAAAGATTTCAACGGTGTCGCCAGCCTTGCCCATCGCCAAGAACTCGGGAGTAAGCATAGCCGCGGGAATAGCGGCACCAACCCACTCGTTAGCTCCAAGCTTCTTTGCCGCAGTTGCGCCAATCATCACAGGCAGGAAGTAGAAGACAGAGCGCCACATTGCATGGAGCAGCTGATAACCAGCGGGTTGCTCATCAATGGGAGCACGGAAATCTTGCCACCCGAAGGTATCGGCAAGCACCAGCATGGTGATAATCAGTGAAGCACCCAGCAGAGCCCACAAAATGGGACGGAAAGTATCCGAGAGGAACTCAAAGGAATAGTCCACCCATGAGTACTTGCCGCGCACTCCACCGTATTGCTTCTTGGTAGAAGCATTTCCACCATCAGAATCACCGGCAGCCTTAGAGGCCATACCTGGCAAACGAACGATGTCTTGGTAGTAGTTAGCAACACCGCCGCCCATTACTACCTGAAGTCCAGTGGATCCCTGAGGGACAACACCAAGAACATCACTATTAGAGTCCAGAGCCGTTTGGTCTGCCTTGGACTGATCATGAAGCTGGAAGCGAAGACGCGTAGCGCAGTGCGTGAGCGATGCCACGTTATCCACGCCACCAACCTTGTCCAAAATGAACTCAGATGTCTGCTTTGTAGACGCCATGAGCCTACCTTTCAAACGTTGTGTTTGTTCTGTTCCCAACGTCGACACCTGTTCAAATGGTCACAGTCGGAACAAAAATCGGAAAACAATCACAATCCTAGTAATAAAACGGGCCGGATACAACACAGAAACAACAAGTTCAGAAACTCCCATCTCCCTTCATTCCCCCCGCTCAGCCCCCTCTTTAACTTTCTGCAGTCCGAAAGGCGTTACGCATGGCAAGTCTCGGAACACACACTCGCAAACGTGTTATAAATCACTCTCTTATCTTAATTATTTTTAACCTCATATTTTATTGACGGAAGAATTTTCTATCCGGGATTGACTAGCCATTCTCCTGCAAAGTCAGCAGGTCAGCTCTGCAACATCATTGCGATGGCAAAGAATGAAGACATGTGACTGCCCCCCTTTCCACACCCCCTTATTGCACAGCTTTTAAAGAAAGGGCGTGGAATTGCCACCTCGTGAATAAGCGCACTGTCAACGTATATTCCTTGATAATCCGCATTAAAGCTATGCCGAGAATATGTTTTCCCATCCGGATTGGAGCACTTATCGACGTTTGCGTTCTCGGCGGTTCAGGGACCACGTTAGGGTTCCTGCCCCCCTATCTCGCGGGCGTCCCACGGATCATAGAATCACAGAGGATGAATCTCGCAGCAAAGTCCTCAAACACTTCATAGAAGATTGCGCCCTACGACGAGGATTCACACCCTCTAAAAGTGATTCCACATTGCGCCAAAGACCTAAGGGCATAAAGAGAGCGCCTAAGGAATATTCCTTAGGCGCTCTCTTATTGAAGTACTAATTCAAGATTAGTTACCAGCGAGCTTCTCGCGAAGAGCAGCAAGCTGCTCTTCAGAAGCCAGGGAGCCACCCTCAGCCTCAGAAGCTGCTTCGGCCGGAGCTGCCTCAGCGGTCTCAGAGGAGTAGTTAGCTTCCTCGCCAGCTGCTGCTTCCTCTGCAGCTGCAGCTACGCGGTTCTTCTCAATCTGAACAGTGTGCAGCTGGAAGCGACGCTCGGACTCTGCGTAGCGAGCCTCCCATGCCTGACGCTGCTCGTCGAAGCCTTCCATCCACTCGTTGGTCTCCGGATCGAAGCCCTCGGGGAAGATGTAGTTGCCCTGCTCGTCGTAAGAGTCAGCCATACCGTACTTGGATGGGTCGAACTCTTCGGTGTAATCCTCGTCAGCCTGCTTGAGGGAGAGGGAGATACGACGACGCTCGAGATCGATGTCGATGACCTTGACCATAGCCTCGTCGCCGACGTTGACAACCTGGTCCGGAACCTCGACGTGGCGCTGTGCCAACTCGGAGATGTGGACCAAGCCCTCGATGCCCTCTTCGACGCGAACGAACGCACCGAATGGAACAAGCTTGGTGACCTTGCCCGGAACGATCTGGCCCACAGCGTGAGTGCGAGCGAAGACGCGCCATGGGTCTTCCTGAGTAGCCTTCAGGGACAGGGAGACGCGCTCGCGATCGAGATCAACGTCGAGAACCTCAACGGTAACCTCATCGCCGACAGCAACGACCTCAGATGGGTGATCGATGTGCTTCCAGGAGAGCTCGGAAACGTGAACGAGTCCGTCCACGCCGCCGAGGTCGACGAATGCACCGAAGTTGACGATCGAGGAGACAACGCCCTTGCGGACCTGACCCTTCTGCAGCTGGTGAAGGAACTCAGAGCGGACCTCAGACTGGGTCTGCTCGAGCCATGCACGACGAGACAGAACAACGTTGTTGCGCTGCTTGTCCAGCTCGATGATCTTAGCTTCGATCTGCTGTCCGATGTATGGATCCAGATCGCGAACACGGCGCATCTCGACGAGAGATGCAGGCAGGAAGCCACGGAGTCCGATGTCCAGGATGAGACCACCCTTGACAACCTCGATGACGGTACCGGTAACCGGCTCGTCCTTCCCCTTGAGCTCCTCGATGGCGCCCCATGCACGCTCGTACTGTGCGCGCTTCTTGGACAGGATCAGACGGCCTTCTTTGTCTTCCTTGGTAAGAACAAGAGCGTCGATCTGGTCGCCGACCTCGACGACCTCGTCCGGGTCGACATCGTGCTTGATGGAAAGCTCGCGTGAAGGGATAACACCTTCAGTCTTGTATCCGATGTCGAGCAAAACCTCGTCGTGGTCAACCTTAACCACGGTGCCCTCGACGATGTCACCATCGTTGAAGTACTTGATGGTTGCGTCGACAGCTGCGAGGAAATCCTCAGCGGAGCCAATATCGTTGATGGCTACCTGAGGGACGTTGTTGGTGGGCATATGTTAAGTGCTCCGAATTAGGTAGGAATAGTTGATGGACAGGAACGTATCTCTCAAAAAATCACTACTTGAGCTGCGATTTTGATCCCGCTAGAGCCGTACGCCATCCTCCTACTTGGGACTAACATATAGCTTAAGCACAGACACGCTCGCTCAAGGATAGTGCATTTTCCCTGCTAGATCAAGATTGACACTCCGTGTTTCTTCCCCCATCCTCGGCACGGGTTAGTCTTCAAGACTATGAGCAGTTTAGACCCCTGCACCCCAGATGCGATCACCGTTTCCACCCACGAGGCCGCCCACGCAAGCCAAACGTGGTGGGACAGCGATGCGCAGCGGTATCACGACGAACACCAGGAATACCTATCCGGCTTTTATTGGTGTCCTGAAATGCTCGCTGAGGAAGACGCTCACCTGCTGGGAGACGTCCGCAATAAGCGGGTATTAGAAATCGGCTGCGGTTCTGCTCCCTGCTCACAGTGGCTCGCTCGCAACGGCGTTGGCTTTATCACCGGCTTTGACCTCTCACTTGCAATGCTGCGGCACGCAAATCACGATGCTCCCCCACTCCCACTGGTCAACGCCGATGCACAATCGCTCCCATTCAAAGACACGTCCTTTGACATAGCGTTTTCGGCGTTTGGTGCTTTTCCTTTTATCCCAGACATCACCGCAACGCTTTTCGATGTCTCCCGCATCCTCACCGACGACGGTCGTCTAGTATTTTCCGTCAACCACCCCATGCGCTGGGTTTTCCCCGACGACCCAGGACAACCCGGCTTGATAGCTTCCATCCCGTATTTTCAGCGCAGTTACGTCGAAGAAGACGAGGAAGGTCGGCCTACGTACGTAGAGTTCCAGAGAACAATCGGCGATTGGGTACGTGCACTCACCCAGGCGGGCTTTATTCTCCAGGACATCATCGAACCGGAATGGCCCCACGATCTCACCCGTTCCTGGGGCCAATGGTCACCGCTTCGAGGAAAAATCTTCCCCGGCACTGCCATATTCGTGGCCCATAAAGCCTAGGACTTGGCCCCTTCTTTGTCGTTTTTGAGAACGCTAAAAATTCCGTCCTGGAGTTTTACAGGCACCACACCCGCTAGCGTTCTCAAAAACGACATTGTGGCTTCCTAGCGCAAAGGTGACAGGTCACATCAAATGAGACTGGAAACGTCCGCATCCCCTTAACTCTCAAAACACAACATCATAAAAAGCGCCATCTACCAGCATGAAGCTAGCAGATGGCGCTTATAAATGGTGCCCCTGGTGAGACTCGAACTCACACTGCACGGGTTTTGAATCCGTTTCCTCTGCCAATTGGGATACAGGGGCGCTGCAAAAAAATATTAGCGGACATGGGCGTAAAAAGGCTAATCCGCTCGTAGATAGGGAAAAGTTCGGATTTTCTCGCAAAGCTTGGCCCCAGTGGAAGCGGGGAGGTGAGTGAGACAAAAAATAACTAGACTAACCACGTGACTTCAACTAGCAACCGTTTAATGCTTATCGACGGCCACTCGATGGCGTTCCGCGCGTTTTATGCGCTGCCGGCCGAAAACTTTTCCACATCAGGTGGGCAAGCGACCAACGCTGTCTATGGATTCCTATCGATGCTCTCTTCTCTTTTGAACGAGGAGAAGCCGTCTCACGTGGCGGTGGCTTTTGATATTGGCCGGAAGACTTTCCGCACAGACATGTTCCCTGAGTATAAGGCTCAGCGTGAAGCCACGCCGCCAGAGTTCAAAGGCCAGGTCGAGCTCATTAAAGAGGTTCTTGAAGCTTTGGGGATCACCACCCTGGGAAAAGAGAACTACGAGGCAGACGACGTCATCGCTACGCTGGCAACCGCCGCGCAGCCACTGGGATTTGAGACTCTCATCGTCACAGGCGACCGTGATTCCTTCCAGCTTGTCAACGAGACCACAACCGTTCTTTACCCGATGCGCGGGGTCTCAGTGCTCCATCGCTTTACCCCTGAAGCGGTGGAAGAAAAATATGGCCTCACACCTGCGCAATATCCAGACTTTGCTGCATTGCGAGGAGACCCTTCGGATAACCTGCCCAACATTCCCGGCGTGGGTCCCAAAACAGCTACCAAATGGATCGTGGAGTACGGCAGCCTTGATCAGCTACTGGAGCACGCTGATGACATCAAAGGTAAAGCTGGCACGAGCTTCCGTGAGCGTTTAGAGCAGGTTCGGATGAACCGGACGCTGACGGAGATGGTAAAAGATCTTGAGTTGCCATATTCCCCCGACGAACTGGGTCTCAAACCGGCGCAGGTAGCAGGCGTGGCTGAAAAATTTGATGAGCTCGAATTTGGCACCAACCTGCGCGAACGCGTGATGGGAGCAGTGGGGGCCGATGCAAGCACAGCAATCACGGAAGAGCGTGCTGAAGTCACCGTGGAGCAGACAGCTCTTAGCGAGTGGCTAGCGCAACGTGAGGGCGAAGGTCTTGCTATATATGTGCGTGGACGAGGCACCCCGGCGACCGGAGATGCTGAAGCTTTAGCGATCGCAGATAAGCAACGGCGCGTAATCGCCATCGATCTTTCAGATATTGACCCGAAAGATGAAAAGGCTCTGGCGCAGTGGCTGAGTAGTGAAAGCCCCAAGTATTTGCACGAAGCAAAAGCGGCTTTCCATATGCTCTCCGGCCGTGGGTTTGATCTCAACGGAATTGCCCACGATACAGCCATTGCCGCATATCTTCTTAGGCCGGGTCAACGCACTTATGATTTGAAAGACGTTTATCAGCGCCATCTGCAGCGTCAGCTCTCTGGAGAGGAATCTCAGGGGCAGCTTTCGCTTCTCGATGCTCCCGGCTCGGAAGAGCTCATCGATTCTGTCATTGCAATTCTTGAGCTTTCCGAGGAGCTGACCAAGCAGTTAGAAGCTATTGATTCCTTCGAGCTATACCGCGATCTTGAATTGCCGCTCACGTTGATCCTGGCGCGGATGGAAGCCGCTGGCATCGCAGTTGATGTGGAAACTCTAGAAGATCAGCTAAAAGTTTTTATCGAGCGAGTTCAAGAGCATGAAGAGGCCGCTCGGAATATCGCGGGTGATCCATCCTTAAATCTTTCGAGCCCCAAACAGCTCCAAGTCGTTCTTTTTGAGACTCTGGGCTTGCCTAAAACCAAAAAGACAAAGACGGGATACTCCACAGCTGCTAAAGAGATTGAGGCGTTAGCTGTTAAACATCCGGACCCCTTCCTCGATCATCTTCTTGCACACCGTGAGAATCAGAAACTGAAAACAACGCTAGAAGGTCTCATTAAAGCAGTCGGGTCGGATGGCCGTATCCACACGACCTTTAATCAGACCGTTGCTTCTACAGGGCGTTTAAGCTCAACAGAACCCAATCTGCAAAACATCCCGGTTCGTACGCAAGACGGTAGGAAAATTCGATCGGCATTTGTCGTGGGCGAAGGGTATGAAACGCTCCTCACCGCGGATTATTCCCAGATTGAAATGCGTGTGATGTCCCATCTTTCTGAGGATCCTGGTCTTATTGAGGCCTATCGTAAAGGCGAAGATCTCCATAACTACGTAGGCTCTAGAGTTTTCGAGGTCCCGGTGGATCAGGTGACGCCAGAATTGCGTCGTCGAGTAAAAGCGATGAGCTATGGCTTGGTCTATGGGCTATCGGCCTTTGGTCTCGGGCAGCAGCTAAATATTCCTGCTGGCGAAGCCAAGCAGATTATGACGAGCTATTTTGAGCGTTTTGGTGGAGTAAAACAGTATCTGGATAACGTGGTGGAGCAGGCTCGAAAAGATGGATTTACCTCCACGTTGTTCGGTAGGCGTCGGTACCTTCCTGAGCTTGGTTCAGATAACCGAGTGGCTCGCGAAAACGCAGAACGCGCTGCACTTAATGCCCCTATCCAGGGAACAGCCGCAGACATTATCAAGGTCGCAATGATCCGTGTTGACCATGAGCTGAAAAAGGCTGGGGTTGCCTCTCGTGTGCTGCTGCAGGTTCACGACGAACTCGTGGTGGAAATTGCACCAAACGAGTTGGAACAGGTGCGTGAAATAGTGGAAAAGGAAATGAACGCGGCCATTTCTTTGCGTGTACCTCTTGAGGTCTCAGCAGGTAGCGGCCCTAACTGGGAAGTAGCAGCCCACTAGTCGGTGGATGTAACAGCTGAAAGTCCGTTTGTTGGCAAGGCAGCCTTCAAGCGCACTTTTGTTTTCACGTGTCGTGACCTGCTGCCTCGACGTTAGGAGCAAAATGTCGTTTTTGAGAACGCTAGAAATCTTGTCCTGGGATTTTACTAACGGCATACTCGCTAGCGTTCTCAAAAACGACATTCCTACCAATTTTCCTCCAATTCCTCCCCGCTTTTCTTCTTCACAATGCCGCGTAGGTTTGTGAGCCATCAGGACTTTCTTTAAAAAACCGTCTAAGGTGTCAAGCTGTACATTTTTAACAACTACAGTGGCCGCTTTCTTGCAACGGCCACCTAGAAGAAAGCGGTTCATGGCAGCCACACCCCAAGCGACTACCAGGTCCTCATCCTTCTCCGGTTCCATTTTGCACGTCATCGCAGGCGGACTTATTGGTCTTGCTGAGATGGTTCCCGGCGTTTCCGGCGGCACTGTTGCACTCGTCGTAGGTATTTATGAACGAGCTATCCACAATGGTCATGCCCTACTCCATTTAGTTCGCACCATGTTTACTAACCCATCCGGGTTAAAGGAAGCAGCACGACGCGTGGAATGGCTCTTCCTCGCATGCGTAGGATTTGGCATGGTGACCACGGTTCTTTTGCTTTCTTCTGTGATGCATAATTTCGTGGAAAATCATGGGCAATCCGCTCGCGCTCTCTTCCTAGGCATGGTGGCTGTTTCTATTACGGTGCCATTGCTCATGATTTCCCGAAAAGACTACTCGCAAAAACGCGTGGCTATCATTGCGGCTTTCGTTATCGCGGCGATCCTTACGTTTATCGGCACAGGTTTTACTTCTGAGGAAAAAACTGATCCGTCGTTAGTCGTGATCTTCTTCGCGGCTGCGATAGCAGTATGCGCCCTGGTTTTGCCCGGCATTTCTGGCTCTTTCATCCTCTTGTCTTTGGGCCTCTACGCTCCAGTCATCGGAGCGGTCAGCGACCGTAACCTCACGGTCATGGCCATATTTGCGCTTGGCGCATTGACCGGAATTGCGTGCTTTATCAAGGTTCTGGATTACCTGATTACTGTTCACCGAACAATCACACTGGCTACCATGGCGGGGTTAATGCTTGGTTCGCTACGTGTATTGTGGCCTTGGCAGGATCTTTCCGGCTCCCCTGCGGCACCTTTCGGAAACATCGGCATGACCATTCTTTTGATCCTTGTTGGAGGCGGAATTGTGGCAGCGATCATGCTGGTAGAACGTCGTTTTAACACCAAGCCCAACACCGAATCAGAAACCGCTTAGCTTAAGGTTTTCTCCTTAAACTCCACCGAGTTCGGCTGAGCAAAGCCATGGATGTGATAGCTCCCCTCGTGCAAGATATTGCGGGGTTGCATCGTTTTCCATGGCTTTTAGCCTGTCGATTAACATAATATGTAGGAAGCGGTATTATTTGCTCCATGAAATCCCTCACCCGTGTCTTGGCTTTGTGTACTGCAATTACACTTGCCGTCTCACTCAGCGCGTGTGTGACCAATGAAGAACAAGGTCACCCCGACGGCTGGGAAGAGGTCTCACCTCCCGCAGTACCCGACATTACTGCTCTAGTCCCCCAACCTCTTGCAGAAAAGGGCACACTGGTAGCAAGCGCTAACCCGCCATTCGCGCCTTTTGAGTTCAAGGATTCGCGGCATGAGATCATCGGGATGGAAATGGATCTTATGAGGGCTGCCTCATCGGTCATGGGCCTTAAGTACCAGCCGATCGAGCAGGATTTTTCCCTCATTCTCCCCTCCCTCAGCGCCGGAACCATCGATGTGGGCGCCTCTGGTTTTACGGATAATGAGGAGCGGCGGAAAAATTATGACTTTGTTGATTTCCTCTATGCGGGAGTTCAGTGGGGACAACAAGTTGGTTCACCTGTAGACCCAAATAACGCTTGTGGCTTATCCATCGCAGTGCAACGCACAACGGTCGCCGACACAGATATTGTGAGGCCAATGAGCGACGATTGCGTAGCCCAGGGCAAAAAGCCTATCGAGGTCCTGGCGTACGAGACCAGTGATCAGGCCGCGACCGCGCTTGTTCTTGGCCGTGCAGATGCTTTTGTCGCAGATTCGCCGGTGCTGGCATGGGCTATTTCCAGGTCCGAAGGAAAGCTAGAAGCAGTGGGTTCCATCAGCGATGCCGCGCCCCATGGCTTTGCAGTCCCTAAGGGATCTCAACTTGGTACGGCACTGGCCGCTGCGCTGCAGCACCTCATTAAAACTGGTGACTACCAACGAATCCTCAAAATGTGGGGAATTGATGAGGGTCTTGTTTCCTCAGCGATGATCAACGAAGTACCCATCGCTCAATAAGCATCCCTCTATTAACCGCTATCCCTAAAAACATAAGGAAACTACATGACTTCCCCACAACCGAAACCCATCCAAGCGAAGCCGCTGCGTCACCCCGGCCGCTGGGTTGCCGCCATCCTTATTCTTCTAGTGTTCCTCTGGTTTATCATCAGCGCGGCCACCAATGAAGCGTATGGTTGGGACACGTATGTTCAGTATCTCTTTGATACTCGTATCGCTTTAGCCGCAGGACATACTCTCGCCATCACTGTCTTGTCCATGATCTTGGGCGTTGTCTTAGGCTGTGCCGTGGCCGTCATGCGCATGTCGCCTAATCCAGTCCTGCGCACTGTCTCGTGGTTCTATCTGTGGATTTTCCGTGGAACTCCGGTTTACGTCCAGCTCGTCTTCTGGGGGCTCCTCGGTTCGCTGTATCAAACAGTCAACCTTGGCTTTACAGAAATATCCTTGGAAAATGCCCTTTCCAACATGTTCCTACTCGCGGTTTTAGGACTCGGTCTCAACGAGGCCGCATATATGGCAGAAATCATCCGTTCTGGATTGCAGGCGGTTCCCGAGGGACAGACTGAAGCTTCCAAAGCCTTGGGTATGAGCTGGTGGATGACCATTCGTCGTACGGTCCTGCCCCAAGCGATGCGTATTATTGTCCCTCCTACGGGCAACGAGTTTATTTCTTTGCTCAAGACCACGTCCTTGGTCGTAGCAATCCCTTACACCGCTGAGCTTTACGGCCGCGCCACAGACATCGCTGCAGCACTGTTCGATCCGGTACCCCTGCTTCTGGTGGCCGCAACGTGGTATCTGGCTATTACCTCGCTGTTGATGGTCGCGCAAAGTTACTTGGAAAAGTACTTCGACCGAGGCGCAACGCGTGAGCTGACTGCTCGCCAGCTTGCAGCGCTTGCCGACGCAGAAGGCACCCTCCCCAAAAACGTCAATATCGTCGCCGAGCCTCCTATGCGGCAGCACCGACACCCACGTAACCCGCAGAAAGGCGCTTGATAATGACTGACAATCTCATGATTAGTGCGCAGCAGTTGTGCAAGAACTTCGGACAGATTGAGGTCCTCAAGGGCATCGATCTTGAAGTTCCTCAGGGATCTGTGACCTGTCTCATTGGCCCCTCGGGGTCGGGTAAATCCACGCTTTTGCGATGCGTTAACCACCTGGAAAAGATCAACGCTGGTCGTTTGTATGTGGATGGTGAGCTGATCGGTTATAAAGAGCGCGACGGAATCCTCTACGAGATTTCCGAGAAAGAAGCCGCACGTCAACGCGCCGACATCGGCATGGTGTTCCAAGGCTTCAATTTGTTCCCGCACAGAACCGCAATCGAAAACATCATAGAGGCTCCTATTCACGTCAAAGGTGTGCCGGAGCCCGAGGCTCGCGCCAAAGCCATGGAGCTACTCGCGCAAGTCGGTTTGCAGCATAAGGCAGACGCTTACCCAGCTCAGCTTTCTGGCGGCCAGCAGCAGCGCGTAGCCATCGCGCGTGCGGTAGCCATGGAACCCAAACTTATGCTTTTCGACGAGCCCACCTCCGCCCTCGACCCAGAGTTGGTAGGAGAAGTTCTGAGAGTGATGCGCGATCTTGCAGAAGGTGGCATGACCATGTTGGTGGTCACGCATGAGATGGGCTTTGCCCGTGAAGTCGCAGATACCGTCGCCTTCATGGATGGTGGTGTGATCGTTGAAATCGATGATGCTCGTCAGGTTATTGATAATCCTCAGCACGAACGCACCAAGACGTTCCTCTCCAGCTTGCTCTAAAACTCTTTAACTTTATGCCCGAGGCTCTGAGAACACAGCGCCTCGGGCATTGTTGTAGCTACATGTTCACGGTTCCGCTGATAGCAAGCGCGCATTGTCCTCCTACCCTCCTACCCACAGGGCGTCGGCACGCTGCGAGACAAAGATTTTCCGACCCGCCCTAGTACGGCCCCCTGACGCGCTGAGTAGGAGGAAGGGACTATCTCCTCACCGATAAGCCATTGAGCTAACCCCGCATTCAGGCTCCCTGTAACCGGGTCCTCCCCTATGTTTGGGTTGAAGGCGCGTACTTCCATGGCATCACCGTCGCTGGGGTCCAGGAGGCTGACCACTCCAAGCTTGAGCCCGCCCATCAGCGCATAGTGTGGATTAATACCTCGTATGTCGACTCCGGGACTAAGCAGAACGCCGATCCATCCTGTTCCATTGTCAATTCGCTGAATTTTTACGATGTCATCAAGGACTACACCCAAGGCCTGCGGAATGCGTTGGATCTGTTCCGGAGAAAGCGGCGACGTATCCAACAGGGCAGGCGCTTGAAAAGACAACACGTCTTTATTGATCTGTATCGGGACTAAGCCCACGGAGCATTCCTGGACAATGTGTGCTCCCTGCATCACTCCGCCTGCGGCAAGCCACGCGGCCGCAGAACCCAAGGTGGGGTGTCCGGCAAAGGGAAATTCCTTGGTGGGGCTAAAAATTCTGACTCTATAGTCTGCGTTGGGAGTTGTTAGCTCAAGGAGAAAAGTAGTTTCCGATAAATTTGTCCATGCCGCAAAGCGCTGCATCTGGTGTTGCGACAATTGGTCGGCATCGTGGACTACAGCCACAGGGTTACCGCTTAAAGGTCCGGTGGAGAAAACATCAACGTAGGAAACACGCATGAGTCAAATATATGTGTCTTAAGGTCAGAAGAGCCCTACCAAGACTCGGAGCAGAACCATAACGCCTCCTAGCGTTGCCACGCTCAGAGAAATCTTTCTTGCCGTAGAACGAGGAATCTTTTGGGAGGCTCTCGCACCAATAAAAATTCCAGCGATCATGCCGAGTATCCCAAAGATCCATACCCAGGGAGTCACCGATGCCACCGTTCCCGCCCCTGACGCTACTTTTACTGTCAACGAAACCAGGCCTGAGACTATGAAGATTGGTTGCAGCGTCGCCGCAAAAGGTACTTGCGGCCACCTAGCCACCTGCGCGTAAACAGTAATAGCCGGCCCTGCGATGCCAGCAAGGGTATTCATAAAACCAGCGATGATACCTGCGATAACAGCGGGCGCTCTTCCTTGAGCGTGGGGAATACGCTGAACCCCAAAGGTCACTATGGCAAGTGCACTGAGGAGCAGAGTTCCCACCACAACCTGCAGCGTTGGCCCCGATACAACCGTAATGAGCCATGCGCCAGGAATCGCACCAAGCACGAGTACCGGAGCAATGAGCCAAAACTTTTTCCAATCGACGCTCTTGCGCACGATCACAGTGGTCATAGTTGCGTTGATAGCGGCTAGGAGGTTAACCACCAGTATTCCTTCTATCGGCCCCATCACGATGTTCAGAATCGAACCAGCAACTAGCCCCAGCCCCATGCCTGATACTCGCTGTAATAACGATCCGATAGCTACGATCGCAAAAACCAACAGCGCGAGACCCATACCGCTCCTAGCATCCAAAAGATTTGAGTGTGACTCAAATTACCAGAACCACACACAAATGTTGACGCGTCCCCCACTTTTAGGAGGCCGTTTACACCGCTAGCCGAGTTTTTGTTTCATTGCCGCAGAAACTGCAGCCGGGAGCATGTCATCAACATTTCCGCCGTATTTAACAACCTCTTTACACAAAGTCGAGGAGATATAACCATAAGCCGGATCAGTCATCAGGAATGCCGTATCAATCCCGGACAGCTTCCTATTCATCTGTGCCATCGGAAGCTCATACTCATAGTCAAGGGCCGTGCGTAGTCCTTTCACCAGAACGCTCACATTATGGGTGTTTGTGTAATCGACTAAAAGTCCGCCCCAATGATCCACAGAGACATTGTCCAGTCCCCCGACCTCTAGTACTGCCGCCCGAATCAGATCTTTGCGTTCTTCAACGTTGAACATGCCGGAGGGCTTATTCGGATTCGCGGTAACTAAGACAGTCACGTGGTCATACATTTCGGCAGCACGGCCAATAATGTCAATATGACCTTTTGTTACTGGGTCAAAAGAACCGGGGCAAACAGCGTGTATGGCCATCAAGCATCCTTATTAGTAAACGTAGCGTGCACAGTGCTGTAGTAAGTCAGTCTGAAACAAGTTCTTGGTGAAATACGGCCATGTCCATGCGCGCGATTCCAAAAGTCCGCTTTTTTAGCTTCTGCGTGGTGGGAACAAAGCATGCAGGCCATGCTGTCTCCGGCGACTCACGATGGCGCTCTACGACGACCGCTGCGCCGTCGACAAGCGTAGGAATCAGGGCCACAAGCATCTCCTCAATGTCTGAATCAGGTAGATCATAAGGAGGGTCGGCGAGCACCATGTCAAAGTATTCTTTGGGGGCGCTCGCCACATACGTGGAGGCCTTCATTTCCGCAACCGTAACGTTAGGATGTCCAACAACCTGTATATTGTGGCGAATAATCTGCACGGCCTTGGAGTTGTTTTCTACCAGTACTACTTCATCCGCACCCCGGCTTGCAGCCTCAAGACCTAGCGCCCCGGATCCGGCAAAAAGATCCAGCACCTTCGCGCCGACAAAGCCAAAGCGCACCTGAAGAGAAGAAAAAAGTCCTTCGCGAGCGCGATCCGATGTAGGCCGTGTTCCTTGCTCAGGCACCTTAATTGTGCGGCCTCGGGCTTCGCCAGAAATAATTCGAGTCATCTATGCTTCCTCCACGGTCAGTAGCACGTCCCCGCCCATGACATCGTCAAAGTTGTCTTTAGCCAAAGTTGCTACGATCCCTGGCCCCGGCGCGATGATGGGGGCCTCAAGCTTGATAGCTTCAACTGATGCGAGCTCTTGACCGGTATCGACGGTATCGCCGAGTCCTACTTTGTAGTGGACTATGCCGGCGAATGGGGCACAGATTTTCATGCTTTTAACCATAGCGTACGGTTTGTGAGCCTTTTGAGCTTAGGTGGGTGGGACGGCTCTGGTAGTGCGGTGATCTGTTTATGTTTTATCCAGATAGTCTTGCGAGCGGTCGTCGATGTCGCTCACCATGGATCGGGCTGCTTCTGGGTTGTGTTGGACTATGGCGGCGGCGTCGTGGTTGGCGCGTTGGATCAGTTCTTTGTCTTTGATAAAGCTGATGCGTTTGTGGGAGGCTCCTGATTGTTGTGCGCCTAGGATGTCTCCTTCTTGCCGGTATTCGAGGTCTATTTCTGCGAGGGTAAAGCCGTCTGTGGTGGCGGAAACTTTGTGGATGCGTTCGCGTGCAGGGGTATCGGGTTCTGCGGTGGTGTGGAGGAAGCAGATTGATTCTTTGCCGCCTCGTCCGACGCGTCCGCGTAATTGGTGGAGTTGGGAGACTCCGAAGTTTTCGGCTTCTCGGATAAGCATGACGGTGGCGTTGGGTACGTCTATGCCGACTTCTATGACGGTCGTGGCTACGAGGATGTCAATCGTTCCTGCGGCAAAGGCTGCCATTATGGTTTCTTTGTCTTCGGGGTGCATGCTTCCGTGGAGCATTTCTACTCGTAGGTCGTTGAAGATTCCGTGTTGTAGGGCTGTGGTGGTTTCTTCTACTCCGCCATGGTTTTTCACCCGAGGGCATACCACGTAGATTTGTTGGCCTCGTTCTACTTCTTCTCTAATGCGTTTCCACATGCGCTCGCCCCAGGTGGGGTTGTCGGAGCTGACGACAAAGGTCTTGATTGGTCTGCGTCCGCCGGGGAGTTGGCGGAGTGTGGAGACGCTGAGGTCGCCAAATGCGGTCATGGCGATTGTCCTTGGGATGGGCGTGGCCGTCATGACGAGGAGGTGTGGTGTGAGTTCTGTGTTTCCTTTGGCTCTTAAGTAGTCGCGCTGTTCCACTCCAAATCTGTGTTGTTCGTCGACGACGCAAAGACCGAGGTCGTAGAAGTTGACAGTGTCTTGGATAAGGGCGTGGGTTCCGATGATGATGTCGGCATCGCCGGACATGATGTCTAGGAGTGCTTTTTTGCGTTCAGCTGTGGGTAGTGATCCAGTGAGTAGTACGACGGTGAGTTGGATGTCTGCGGCGGCGAGCGTGGCTCGGATGCTGTGTGCGTGTTGGGTTGCAAGGACTTCGGTCGGGGCGAGAAGGGCGCATTGTTTGTGGGCATCGACGGCCTGGAGCATCGCGATGAGCGAGACGATGGTCTTTCCGGATCCGACTTCCCCTTGCAGCAGGCGCGACATGGGCGTGTTCTTCCCTAGGTCTTCTGCGATTTCTTGCGCTACCTGTTGTTGGCCTTCTGTGAGTGTAAAAGGCATGGCTTTGAGTAGCTTGGCGCGAAGGCCGGTGTGGGAGGCGGGCATGGGGAAGGCTTGACGACGTTTCATGTCCGCGCGTCGCAGCGCCATCACTAAAGCGATGCTGAGTGCTTCGTCGTATTTCAGTCTGTTGAGGTAGGGTTCGGCTCCCTCGCAGTCTGTCTCATGCACACCCCGTAGTGCTTGGTCGAGCGTAGGCATGTCATCTGGCGTGAAGTCTCCTAGCGGGTCCACGATAGGAGGAGTTTTACCTAATACCTCGTGTATTGCTCCTAGTATCCGCCACGTGGGCATTGCTTTTTTGGCTGGATATACCGGTATGTATGTGAGCGAGTTGATGATGTGGGTGACGTCGTCAAACTCTCCTGTAGTGGATAGTGCTTGTAGGCCGCCTGAACCGCGGGTTTTTGCGCCGGGATCGGGGAAGAGAAAAAAGTCTGGGTGCTGTAGCTGTGCTTTATCGCGGAAAAATTTGAGTTTCCCAGTGAACATGCCGCGTGCGCCTGTGGTGAGGACTTTGGAGATCCAGTTAGCGCGGAAAAACGTTGCGCTGATGGTGGCTGTGCCGTCGGAGATTCCGATGGTGTAGATGAGGTTTCCGTTGCGGTCTCTTCGCTCGGTGGCCGAAACGATTTCCCCTATACACGTGATGATGTCGCCTTCTTGGGCATGGCCTGCGCTTAGTCCTGACCCGTGGGCGGCATAGGCTCTGGGTAGGTGCATGAGGAGGTCTTCAGCGCAGCGATATCCAAAGTGTTTGGCAAAGGCCTTGGCTTCTTTTTCAGGCAAGAGTTGCGTGAGTGGTCGCGTGTCGTGCCAGCCCAGCATGGGTTACTCCACTCCGATTTCCACGAGGCTGTCTACGTGGTCAGCTAGGTAGATGGTGAGGTCAAGTTCCGAGTTGGGAGGCATCATTGCGGCTACCTCGGATTGGTTAAGCCCAAGTGATTCTAACGCTATGATCGTGACGCGTTCTCCGCCGCCGTCTAGCATTTTGCGCACGGCTTGTTGGGTGCACGCGTAGATGTCTTCGTCTACTGCAATCGTCTCAGAACCGATTGTGGCAACGTAGTCACCTTTGGCGCAGGCGCCGGCAGCGGTGAGGGCAGCTTTTGAGGTGGGGCGGATCTTGGCCGTACGCATGCCAGTGATGGCTTCAGTCATGGCATAGGTATCTACAGCGAGTGCTTGGCTGGAATCGTGCATTGATAGTGCTGCTAGCCCACGGACGAGGCTACCTGTGGGCAGGATGGTGATTGATTGTTTAAACGACCGCGTCGAGCGTTCCACCGACGCCATCTCTCCCCTGGTGAGCATGCCGTTGGGGAGCAAAATCACTTCGGTCGCTCCGCTTTCATGCGAACGAGAAATGAGCTCGTTGACTATCGCCACCCCGTCTGTCAGCGGGGTGGGTTCCTGGCCAAGGTCGGTCGAGCCGACGATGGCAAACTGTTTGCCTTTTCGGACTACCACAAGTGCACCAGCTGCGTTGTAGAGCTCGGCCAGTGTTCCTTCCGGGGCAAGTGCTAGCACTATTCGGGTTGGGTGGTCGGTGCCGCCGAGGGACGGTAGTACCTCAATCCGAAGGTCGCTGACCTTTCCCATGGCATATGCCTGTTCGATGACTCGTCCTGCATCAAATGTGTGGATATGAATTGTTCCAGCTTTTTCGCCAATGCCCGCGATCACGAGGCTGTCTCCTAATGCGAGGAGCTCGCCTCGTAGTGCATCTAGGTCAACGTCCTCGATGTAGAACATTACTTCTAGGAAAGCCTCATGCCCGTGCTGGGAGAAGCTGTGGGAGTGTGGTCTATGCGAAAGTTCCGCTGAGTGATGAGAACCGTGGCCTGCGGTTTCTCCTTGAGAGCGTTGCCCTTGATGAGCCGCATTCATTGGATCTGTAAGCACGGCATCGACAAGAGCATCCAGGAGGATTACGAGTCCTTGGCCTCCGGCGTCGACAACACCTGCTTCTCTTAACACTGCGAGCTGTGAGGGGGTGTTGTGCAAGGCTACTCGCGCTGCGTCCGCAGCCACTGTGACGACCTCATAGAGATTGTCGGTGTCGCAGGTTCGAGCAGAAAATGCGGCAGCGCGCAGCACAGTGATCACGGTGCCTTCAACGGGGTCAGTAATCGCTGCAGCCACAAAATCGAGTGCGTTGAGAAGTGATTTTTGGATACAGGAAGCATCAATGACACCCGAGTTTGCTGCCTGCGCGATGCCGCGTAGTACTTGGCTTAAGACAACACCCGAGTTTCCCCGTGCCCCACGTACAGCACCGGAGGCCAACGCTGTGGCAACGTCGGAAGCGCTCAGTTCTCGGGGCTCATCGTGCGGGGTTTCTCCCCCGGTGCTGGCGATCAACTGGTGGACCGCCTCTACTGCAGCGTGCATGGTATGCGCCATATTTGAGCCGGTATCTGCGTCTGGTACCGGAAACACATTCAGGCTGTTGATCTCCGCCCGGCGCGCGACGAGCTCATCTGTTGCGCATTCCGCCCAGTGTAGGAGGCTGCGTCCGCTAAGAAACGTGATGTCGGGCATGGTAGAAAAGTTTACAATCGCCAATCGATGCCGGAGACTCCGAGGTCTTGAAGCAAGCTGTTTGTCCTGCTAAAGGGGCGAGAACCAAAGAATCCTCTCGATGCGGATAGCGGTGATGGGTGTGGGGACATAATGCAAGGTGTGTTCCCTAGGAATGCTTTGGTTGCTTGTGCGTCTCGTCCCCATAGGATAGCGACTAAGGGGGTGTTGCGTGCAGCGAGGGCTCTGATGGCTACCTCAGTGACTTCTTCCCAGCCGCGTCCGCGGTGGGAGCCGGCTTTACCTGGTTGGACGCTAAGTACCCGGTTAAAGAGTGCGACTCCTTGACGCGACCAAGGGGTCAGATCGCCGTCGTGGGGTGCGGGGATACCTAGGTCTTGCGATAGTTCTTTGAAGATATTGCTAAGGCTCCTAGGCAGTGGGCGCACGCCTGGTTGGGTGGAAAAGGACAATCCCATCGCATGACCTGGGGTGGGATAGGGGTCTTGTCCGACGATGAGAACTTTGACCTCATCAAAGGGATAGCTAAACGCGCGCAGTACGTCTGCGCCTGCGGGTAAGTATCCCCTACCTGCTTTTATTTCTTCCCGGAGAAAGTCTCCCATCGTGTGGATCTGTTCTTCTACAGGGGTCAACGGCTCTAGCCACGATGGGTGGACTGGTAGGGGTTGGTGCTGTTTTTGGGATGCAGAATTGTGCGGGGCACCATTGTTCGATGCAGTATCGGTCATTCGTGTTCCTCGTATCTATGTGCTGTGCTCTACTGCGGTTGTTCAGTGATAGTTAAAAGCTGACCCAGCCGTCGTCATAAGCGGGTGATTTCCCGCCGACGAGTACTTGTCCATGGTCGTGGCCTACGTGGAAGAGTCGTTTTCCTACGGTTCCGATGGCCCGGAATCCTGTGGGAGGTGCGCCGGCAGTGGTACCCATGAGTGTGTGGTCTTCGCCCCCTCCAAGGACCCATTGCCAGGGGTCGGCGTCGAGAAGCTCTGCGGCTTCCAGCATCAATGGTGTTGGAGCGATGGCTTCTGGGTCTAGATCCATGGATACGCCGGATTTTTTGGCCATGGTTCTTAAGTCGACGATGAGGCCATCCGAGTTATCGGTTAGGGAGCTTACTCCTGCTGAGCGTGCTACAAAGCCGCGGCCTTCTGGAACGATGGTCGCGCAGTGTGCGGTTACCAGTGGTAGAAATTTTTCTGGGATGTCCGTGCGTCCAAAGCGTTGAAGGAGCGCGTATCCAGCAGCGGATTCGCCGATTCCTCCCGAGGCGATGATTGTGTGTCCTGGTCGTGCGCGGTCGAGGGAAAGCTCTGGGAGTGAACCGCCTAGTTGCCCCACGGCGGTTACTGCGATCACGATAGCTTCGCCGTCTGTGATGTCTCCGCCGACGAGTTCTGCGGAATAGTCTTTTACTCGGGAGGAAATGCCCCTGGCGAGCTCAGAAACAAAATTAAGTCTGGTGTAGGCCGGCGCTGAGATCGCTAGGAGGGCTGCCACGGGGCGCGCTCCCATTGCCTCGATATCAGCAAAGTTTTGGGTGATTGCTTTGCAGCCTATCTCTGCGGGGGTGGACCAGTCGAGGCGGAAGTGTCGGTCTTGGACCAGCATGTCTGTGGTGACCACTGCACGGGAATTCGCGGAAGCATGTCCGAGTACTGCGGCATCGTCGCCGTTTCGGGAGCTGGGTGCATGCGCGATGATCACCTTGATCGCGGCGCGCTCTCCTACCTCGGCAAGCGTCGGATTCAGATGTTCTTTCACTAGTGTTCTCCTCCGTCGCGTATTTTATGACCTTATTTTTACAGTGTGCAGCAGTACACGATGCAATCGGCGGTGCGACCCGATCTTGTTCATCGCAGAAACTATGATTATTCTTTATGCAGAATGAAGCTTCTTTCAAACGAGGGCCCATCGCACTCGCGTTGGCATTAGCCATTGTATTGGTCGTGGGGGTGCTTGGAGGAGCGAAGCTGGTTTACGATCGGGTAGCCCACCGTCCGGTAGCAATGACTTCTGCAAATTCCCCTGAGGCTGAAAGTCCCGAGTGCACATCTCTTATTGGTGCGCTTCCGCATAAGGTTCTCGGGCACAAGCGTGCTGAGCTTGCCGATCCTGCACCTGCTGGTGCGGCAGCTTGGCAGTCAGACTCCACGCATCGAGTGACTTTGCGATGCGGAGTTAATCTTCCGTTGCAGTACACGCAGCTTTCGGAACTTTCGCTTATCGACGAAACATCGTGGCTAGAAGTCAGGGATACCACGCCTGGATCGACGTTTCGCACGTGGTATGCGGTAGACCGTTTTCCGGTAGTAGCCCTGACGGCTGATGATGCGGGGCTTGGAAAAGCGGCATCGCCCATCCCAGAGCTGTCCACGGCAGTTGCTTCTTTACGCAAGGAAACGGCACAGCCCAACCCGCTTCCTCTTCAATCGTTGCAGCAAGATGCGGATCCTCGCACAAACGCTCACTCGGGTCGTTGTACCGAGTTGATGTCAGATCTGCCGGAACATTTTGGGGATTCCCCGCAGTATTCTCGTCGTGATGTGCAAGGACTTCCAGCTGGCTCAGCAGCGTGGAGTGCATCAGGATACGAGCCTGTTATGGTGCGCTGTGGTGTTGCTTTCCCATCGGCCTATGAGGCTGGGGCGCGCATCCAACAGATAGATTCCGTTGCATGGTTTGAGGATACGACCTTAGGTAATGGAACCACAGCGTCAACCTGGTATGCACTCGGTCGTGACGTGATTGTGGCAGTTAGCGTGCCGCAGAACTCTGGCAATGCAGCACTCGTGAAGTTGACCAAAGCCATAGAAAAACACACGGCGGAGTCCTCTGTCACACGCTAGGCAGTCCCAAAGCAAAGAGGTAGGCACCAAATCCTGTGGTGCCTACCTCTTTGCTTAAGGGTTAGTGCTTTGGTTTTTATTGAGCCAGCGCCTGATCGATCAGGTGAGAGAGCAGCTCTGCGTACCCTATCCCGGTGGCTTCAAACACCTGCGGATACATGGAAATCGGGGTAAAGCCCGGCATCGTGTTCACCTCATTGAGGACTGGCCCCTGGGCGGTGATAAAAAAGTCCACGCGAGAAAGGCCTCGGCAGTTAAGTGCTTGGAAGGCTTCTAGCGACAGCGATTGGATGAGCTTGGTTGTTGCCTCATCAAAGGGCACTGGGATGGTGGCTGTGACTACGTTGTCTAGGTATTTGGTATCAAAACCATAGAAGCCTTCTTCGCCTTCATCAACGTCTTCTAGCTGTGCGGGCACTGAAGCGATCAGGGAGCCGTCGGCACGCTCAAGCACGCCGCACTCTACTTCTACGCCTTTAATCTCCGCTTCCACGATCACTTTGGTGTCATGCTCTCGGGCTAGTGCGAGGGCAGCATCGAAGTCGTCCCACTCGGCTACGCGGGAAATCCCGATGGATGATCCGCCTCGTGCGGGCTTCACAAAAACAGGGAGACCGAGCATGTGTTTATCGGCATCTGTGAGGGTTTCGTCCCCACGAAGGATCACTTCTTTGCCCACGGGCAGACCTTCCGCAGCAAGAAGTTTCTTGGTGTACTCCTTGTCCATGCCGCAGGCAGAACTCAATACTCCGGTGCCCACATAAGGAATACCAGAAAGCTCGAACATTCCTTGAATGGTTCCATCCTCACCGAATCGCCCATGCAGAGCCGGGAAAATCACATCGGCATGTGCGTACAGCGTTCCGTCCTCATACCGGAACTCACCGGCAGAACGAGGGTTCACGGAAAGCTTTACTTCACGAACAAACTCCACCTCTGGCATAACGCGGTCCACAGTCCGCAGCTTTGTGGCGTCGGTCTCCCCCACGGTCCACACGCCATCACGGGTGATTCCTACGGGAAAGACCTCGTATTTTTCTGGATCGAGGTGAGACATAATCGCCCCGGCAGAAACGCAGGAAACGGAATGTTCTGAGCTTTGGCCGCCATAAACTACGGCAACCCTGACACGGGGATTTTCGGAAGGATTCTGAGTCACAACCACAAACTTTACCTTGTGTACTACTCGGATTTCTTTGTACGCCCCATCAACGCCGCAACCATGTCATGAACACTTGCGCCCATATGGCACACACCGTAGACAGCCCGAGTAATAGGCATATCTACTTCATGGATTTCTGCTAGACGGGAGATAGACATTGAAGAGATAACGCCTTCTGCCACCTGCCCGTTGGTGGCGGCTTTTGCGTCCTCTAACGTCTTTCCTTCTCCTAGTCGCGCACCAAAAGTACGGTTACGCGACAGAGGTGAGGAACACGTAGCCACCAGGTCACCTAATCCGGCAAGTCCGGCGAACGTACGCGGATCAGCGCCCATTGCGGTACCCAATCGGGTAATCTCCGCCAAGCCGCGAGTGATCACGGTGGCCACTGTGTTTTCGCCGAGTCCTCTGCCAGCGGCCATGCCGCACGCTAATGCAATAACGTTTTTGCAGGCTCCACCGATTTCACAACCAATAACGTCTGTATTGGTATACGGGCGGAAGTACGAGGCGGAGAGCGCAGCTTGAACTTTTTGTGCGTTCGCCTCGTCGGTACACGCGATTACTGTTGCGGCTGGTTGTTCCTCAGCGATCTCGCGGGCTAGGTTTGGCCCGGAGAGAACGGCAATCTGAGTATCCGGAGTCCCAGCGACTTCAGCGATTACTTGGCTCATCCGCTCGAAAGTATCTTTTTCTATGCCTTTAGCCAGGCTCACAAGGATCGCGGTCTGTGGAATCGCAGCGGCCCACTCGGACAAATTATCTCTTAAGGTTTGGCTAGGCACTCCCAGCACCACAATGTCAGAATCTTCAAGCGCCTGCGCAGGGTTATCCGTGGCACGCAAGGCTTCCGGAAGGACTATGTCAGAAAGGTATCGGTTGTTGGTGTGCTGCTGGTTGATCTCAGCTGCGACCTCAGAGCGTCGTGCCCATAGGCGAACATCACACCCGGCATCTGCAAAGACCTTAGCCAGGGTTGTTCCCCACGATCCGGCTCCCATTACCGCAACTTTCACCGCATACTCCTCTGGTTGCACTATTGGACACTTCAGAGCTTCCGCCACGATGCGTGCGCTCTGTTTTACTTCACTCACGTCAATGTACATGGATATAGCAACTTTGTTGGCGTTAGGCTCTCTGTTGCGCCTCGTCCCTGCCACATGCGCCGAGCAATAACAGGACTCATGAGCAACAGTTATTCCCTATGTCTGCGTAGCCGCGGTGTAGTGTTTGTGCTCATGAGCAGCCCACGCTAACACCATCCGACGAGCTATGCACACCCACCCGAAGATGTTGGTCAAGTAACTAGGCTAGATATTATCCCCACTCCCGCCACCACCGTCATCATTCGCCACAGACCGCCACAGACTAAAGAAAGCTACAGCGATGCATAAAACCAGTCACACCGAAGCGACTAAGGACCTGCAATCTTCACTTGCTATCACGGGAAGATTCCAAAGCATCGTGGCTGAACCTGCGCAGGAATATAAACGCTCTACGCTTGCGGCAGGAGCGGTCTTGTGGCGTGGCGACCATACAGATCCTGATTCCATCCAATACGCAGTGATTCACCGACCGCATTATGATGACTGGTCGCTGGCCAAGGGCAAAGTCGATCCAGGTGAATCTTTGCCTGTTACGGCCGCTCGCGAGATTGTCGAAGAAACTGGATTCCGCGTGAGGCTAGGAAAGCTTCTAGGCAAGGTCACGTACCCCGTCGGCGACCGCACCAAAGTGGTCTACTACTGGACTGCCGAAGTTCTAGACGGAACCTTTACCCCTAATAACGAGGTGGACGAGATCCGCTGGCTCGATTTTCACCAGGCCCGCGAGCTTCTCAGCTACGACGTGGACAAAAACATCATGGATAAAGCCCGCAAGCGCTTTGAGGTTCCAGCGACTACCCGCATCCTGTATGTCCGGCATGCACGAGCTTTTCGACGCAGCAACTGGGCAGGCAACGATAATCTGCGCCCCTTGGACAAAAAGGGACGCAGACAGGCGCAATTGCTCGCCCCTTTGTTGGAGGCGTTTCGCCCCACCGCCATTTATTCTGCCCTACCAGACAGGTGCCAGCAGACCGCTGTCCCGTTAGCTAAGACCCTAGACCTTGAGGTTTCCGTAGACGCAAAGCTTGGCGACGAAGGCTGGCTATCCGCCATGACCGATTCCCAAGCAGCGTTTTCTCGGATTATCGATCAAGGCGGTGTGTCCGTGGTCGTCGCACAAGGCATGGTCATCCCTGACATGATCGCCTGGCTATCGGCCTCTGGCAGACTCCCCTTGGAAGAAATACCGGCAAAGAAAGCCAGTGTCTGGGTTCTATCCTTTACCAACAGCGAGCTAACGGGAGCCGATTATTTTGCCAGCCCGCTTCCGGCAAAATAGCGCAGCTCCTACTGGGTGACGGGCTTAAACGATGGTCGGGACTGCTCGTAGCGAGCGATCTCTGACTCCTGCCTAAGCGTAAGCCCAATGTCATCGAGGCCTTCGAGCAAACGCCACCGCGTGTAGTCGTCTACATCGAAGGTGTAAATGGAACCATCGCATTCCACAGTTCGGGTTTCTAGGTTCACTGTCACCTCTAGACCCGGCTGTTGCTCTAGCTGCTTCCACAGAAGCTCAATATCGGACTGCTCCATTTTTGCAGCTAAGAGCCCAGATTTCCCTGCGTTCCCCCGGAAAATATCCGCGAATCGAGAAGACAGCACCACCCGGAATCCATAGTCCATCAGTGCCCATACCGCATGTTCGCGGGAGGAGCCTGTGCCAAAGTCTGGCCCAGCGACGAGCACTGAGCCCCTGGAATAGGAAGGCTGGTTGAGCACAAAGTTGGGATCATTGGTGCGCCAATTGTTAAAGAGGCCGTCGTCAAAGCCCGTGCGTGTGACCCGTTTTAAGTAGACTGCCGGGATAATCTGGTCGGTGTCCACATTCGAGCGGGTCAGTGGGATTCCAATGCCCGTATGGGTTGTGAATTTATCCATAATTGTTCACTCCTCGTCCAAGTCCGCTGGGCTAGCCAATGTCCCTTTAATAGCTGTTGCTGCTGCGACTGCTGGTGATACTAGATGCGTTCTTCCCTTAGGACCTTGGCGGCCCTCGAAGTTCCGGTTAGAAGTAGAGGCAGAGCGTTCGCCAGGCGCCAGTTGATCCGGGTTCATGCCTAGGCACATGGAGCACCCTGCTGAGCGCCACTCAGCACCGGCAGCGATAAAGATCTTGTCTAGTCCTTCTGCTTCTGCCTGTTGCTTAATCATGGTTGAGGAAGGAACCACGAGCATCCGTACCGAATCCGCGATGGTGCGACCAGCAAGAATTTCTGCGGCTGTGCGCAGGTCTTCCATACGCGCATTGGTGCAGGAACCAAGAAATACTGTGTCGATCGCAATATCTCTTAACGGTGTCCCTGGGGTCAGCCCCATATAATCCAGCGCTTTGTGCGCGGCGGCTTTCTCGCTATCGCCAGCAAAGTCTTCAGGCGACGGGACGTTTTCACTGAGCGGAAGCCCCTGACCTGGGTTTGTTCCCCAGGTGATAAAGGGGGTGATTGCCGAGCCGTCGATGTCCACCACGGTGTCAAAAACAGCACCCTCGTCTGTAGGCAACGTCTTCCAATACTCCACCGCCTGATCCCAGTCCTGTCCTTGTGGGGCAAGCTCTCGACCTTTGATGTAGTCAAAAGTGATCTGGTCGGGTGCGATCATGCCTGCGCGCGCGCCGGCCTCAATGGACATATTGCACATTGTCATGCGTGCTTCCATGGACAGTTTCTCGATGGCCTCACCGCGATATTCAATAACGTGGCCTTGTCCCCCGCCCGTCCCAATCTTGGCGATGATCGCCAAGATGAGGTCCTTGGCAGAAACCCCAGGCTGCAATTCCCCAGAGACGTTGATCGCCATGGTTTTAAAGGGTTTGAGGGAAAGCGTTTGGGTGGCCATCACGTGCTCCACCTCTGAAGTGCCAATGCCAAAGGCCATAGCACCAAAAGCGCCGTGAGTGGAGGTGTGGGAATCGCCGCAGACAATAGTCATTCCGGGTTGAGTCGCCCCCAGCTGAGGCCCCACCTGGTGGACGATGCCCTGCTGCGCGTCCCCCATGGCATGAAGACGAACACCGAATTCCGCACAATTCTTACGCAGTGTTTCCACCTGTGTGCGAGAAACCAGGTCATTGATTTCTAGCAATGACCCTGCCGCAATGCCTTCCGTGGGAACGTTGTGGTCCTCGGTGGCAAGGTGCAGCTCAGGATGCCGCATTGTGCGCCCAGCCATGCGTAGGCCGTCAAAAGCTTGGGGTGAGGTGACCTCGTGTAGGAGTTGCAGGTCAATGAAGATAAGATCAGGTTGGTCGCCCTCGCCGCGCGAGATGACATGGTCACGCCACACTTTTTCTGCAAGGGTTAACTTCTCTTCTTTCGATACCACGGGGCTGGTCATGGATCGAATCACCTCTTTACATAATCAATTCCATACTCAAGGATGAATCCCATGAAATGGAATGCTAGTATCGTGTCATGGGAAAGATTAACATAGATCCAGCCGCCACAAGCGGCATTAAGGTTCTCGACCGCGCAGTAACCATAATGCTGACCGTTGCGGAGCGCCCCCTCTCTCTAACAGAGCTATGCGAGGCCACCGATCTACCCCGAGCCACCGCTCACCGTTTAGCCACAGCACTGGAAACGCACAATATCCTCACGCGCACTTCCGACGGAAAATGGACAATCGGCGCCGTGCTCACTTCCCTTGGGGCAGGAAGCTCCACCAAGCTTATCGACGTCGCCGCCCCCATCATGGCGCACCTCATGAACGTCACAGGCGAATCGGTACAGCTCTACCAACTCGCTGGAGCAACCCGCGTGTGCATTGCTGCGCAAGAACCCGCTATCGGACTCCAAAACACCGTCCCGGTAGGAACACGACTCCCCCTGACCGCGGGTTCCGCAGCGAAAGTCTTCCTCGCTTATTCCTCCCCCACACTACGCGAGGCCATGCTAGACGCGGGAGCGCAATTTACCGCAGAAGACCTCGAAGAAGCCCGCAGCAACGGCTGGGCCGAGTCGATTAGCGAACGCGAAGTTGGCCTGGCCAGCATCTCCGCCCCAGTCTTTGATAGCGAAGGCCTGTTTATCGCGGCGCTATCCATTTCCGGCCCCACCGAGCGACTACGCCCCGCACCATCAACGCTCTGGGCGCGCGACCTTGTTCTCGCGGCCCAACGACTATCAGAATCTCTATAAAGCTCCGAGCTTTTCCACCATAATCCCCATCTGCCGCAGCACAGGATTATCTTCCCCTAAGCGATCAGCAAGCACACCATACACACTTGCATACCACCATTGCTGACGTTCTTTCCCTGCATTAAAGCGCTCCCACAGCACATCCCCTAACGCATCATAATCGTGCAGTATGGAGGCAAGGTTATGAGACTTATCCGCAGCACATACGCATAGAGCCGCCTCGGAAGCGGAGCGAAGATGCTGCAGGTAGGCGTCGCTACGCTCCTGCCAGGAAGACAGCGACTCATCCTTGGTCACCTCCCCCACAATTTCCAAGACTCGTGGGCCAAAAGTCTCCTCGATCTGTCCTTCCGAGAACTCGTCCGGCGCATCTTCGAGGACGTCGTGAAGCAAGCAAGCTATAAGGATGTCCTCATCGTCCGTCATGGCGCTGGCGATATTCATCACCGCGAAAACATGAGAAACGTACGGAATAGCAGTTCCTTTGCGGTACTGATTCCTGTGGGCCATCGCCGCGACGTTTATCGCATTGATGAGGCGCGGGGAAAGGGCTAATTGTGCGTGTGTCATGCTTCCATCCTAACGGTAGCAAGGGCACCCAAAGCGCTATATGCCACAATCAATTTGCCCTACCAAGCGCAGCCAACAGTGGTTAAATCACATTCATGACCACCACATTGAACGATGTTCAAAACTTAAAAGAACGCGTACTCGCAGGTGAAATCATCGACCGCGACACCACCCTCGCGCTTCTCGACGCACCCCTCGATGAGCTCGCCCAAGCCGCCGATGACATCCGCCAACACTTCTGCGGCAACGGCTTTGACATGTGTTCCATCATCAACGCCAAAAGCGGACGATGCCCAGAAAATTGCACCTTCTGCGCCCAAAGCATCCGCTTTCCCAACATTGAAATAGACAAATACCCGCTCATCACCGTCGACGAGCTGCTTGCACAGGCCAAAGAAAACAAAGAAAAGGGAGTACTCCGCTTCTCCATCGTCACATCAGGTCGGAAATTACGACGCGATGAAGTAGAGCATATCTGCGAAGGCGTGCGTCGAATCCGCACAGAAATAGGCATCGAAGTCTACATTTCCGCAGGACTTCTCACCGAAGAACAATTCACCTTGCTGCATAACGCAGGTGTAAGCCGCGTTCACTGCAACCTAGAAACATCACGCAACAACTTCCCCAACATCTGCACATCCCACACCTTTGAAGACAAAATAGAGACGCTAGAAGCCGCCAAGCGCGCCGGGATGAGTCTCTGCTCCGGCGGCATTCTAGGCTTAGGCGAGACCTTTGAAGACCGCATCGATATGGTCATCTCTGCCCGAGAACTCGGCGTAAAATCCATACCCGTCAACGTCCTGGTAGCCATCGAAGGAACCCCGCTCCAAGGGATGGTTCCCGTGACACCAGAAGAAGTACGCCGCGCAGTAGCAATCTTCCGGTTCCTCTGCCCTGACGCCGCAATCCGGCTCGCCGGCGGACGCGAATTACTTGGCGATCACGGCGAAGCCTGCTTTACCTCCGGCGCCAACTCAGCCATCAGCGGAGACATGCTCACCACCACCACTGGCTCTACCATTGCCAGCGACTTGGCGCTGGTCAAGAAGCTGGGGTTTGATGTGGCGCTGGATCATGACAATCGTACTGTGAACGGATAGCGCCCTCACTTTGTCGTTTTTGAGAACGCTAGCAGCTACAAGCGCTGAAAAACCCAGGAGGCAAATTCTAGCGTTCTCAAAAACGACAATTTCTTCCTACCGGCCCCTCAATATCACGCGGTTTGAGCAAGAAAGCCGATGCTCTTGTTAAGGAGCACCGGCTTTCTCTGATTCTTAGGCCTATCAGGGGTGTGATTACTTCTCTAAGAACGAGGAAACGTTGATAATGCCTTCACCTTTTTGGAAGACAAAGCCATCATAAATAGTGGTATTATGCACGGTAATCAGTTGTCCGTAAGCATAAGGCCGCGCAATGATGGTCTCTGCGTATATCTTCTCTAGTTCCTTGACCAGGCTTTCCTTTTCTTCTTTTGACCCGGACTTCACGTAAGCATCAGCACGTTGGTCAAACGTGGGATTCTTATACTTGCCAAGGTTAAAGTCTCCCAGCGTTGGGTCTGATGCACCCATCTGGACGATCGTCGATGCTCTCAATTGCGTTGGCCCCGACCACCCAAAGATCGTCATTTGGTAGTTAGGCTCTTGGGAGACGTCAAAGCCAGGCCATACATGCTCGTCAAGGGTGTCTGAGTCCATGGATTTTACGCGGACATCGAGACCAATTTTTGCCAGTTGCTGCGCAATGGTTTGTGCTGCGGCGAGCCGCAAGGCAGATTCTGAAGAAAGAAGCTCGATGTTAAAGGGCTTGCCGTCTTTGTTTGTGCGGAAATCGCCCTCACGCTTATATCCAAGTTTGTCGAGCATTTTTTCTGCCTTGGCGGTATCAAACTCATATTTGAGCGACGTATCTGCCCACGGCGAATGTGGTGAGTAAAAGCCCGCGGTGGGATGGTCGGCATGCCCCAGATAGACCCGCTCGATGAGCGCGTCCTCGTCTATGGCAAGGCTGATGGTCTGGCGGAATTCCACGTCTTTAAAAGGCCCCACGCTTGTATTCATGTAGATCATGTCATTTCCAAACCCTGGCCCGCTGGTTACTTTGAGGCTTTTCTCTTTCTCAAAAGTTTCGGCGAGCTCTGGCGCTAGGGCGGAGAATGCTGTCAAATATTCTCCCGATTTTAGACCCTGGTGGATGGCGGCGGAATCGGTGATGATCGGCATATTCAGCGTGCCGATTGCGGGTTTCCCTAGGAAGAATTCGTCATTAGCGGTAAGCACGTACTTCTGCCCTGGGACGTATTCGGTCAGTGAGTAGATGCCAGTGCCCACATGTTCGGTGACTTCATTAGCCTTTTTGTCTTCAAAGACATGCTTGGCAATGATCGGCATATCCGTCAGTACTTCCTCAACAAAGTAAGGATTTGAGTCGGCCAGGGTGAAGGTCACGTGGTTTCCGTCGACATCCATGGAGGAAATCCGGTTCGCAATGTTCTTCCAGCGAGCTCTGTCGCTGCCTTTGGCATAGTTGAAGGTGAATGCTACGGCTACGTCTTCAGGCGTTAGTTTCTTCCCGTCATGCCAGCGCACTTTATCGCGGACCTCGATGGTGTACTTGGTGTAGTCACCATTGACTTCATATGACTTTGCTAGGTGCGGCTGAACTTGTGCATCCTTATCCACGCTAAAGAGCGCGTCATACACTAGACGCAGGGCGGTAAGCCCGGGGTTTCCCGTGACATAGCTGTAGGGATTAAGCGAGTTTTCATCTCGGTGAATAGGGATCACCGCGCTTGCGACCTTATGCCCCGACGCTGTGTTGGTCGAGGGTGAAGCCCCTTGAGTAGTACAAAGCGGCGAAGCTCAAAGCCATCACTGCCGCACATAGAAGGGAGAAGACTCTCCGCATAAATTTTCCTTTCAAAAATGCCCACTACCTGGACATATTGAGGTGACGCACATAGGCGGCAAGATCATTCGCCGCACAATCCATCTCCCGAACGTACGGTAGTTGACTAGTTGTTAAATCGTTGTTGTCCGTGATGTGTTCGATCATCTTCCCCTGACGCATCACAACGGTTGAATCTGCTATCCCTTGTGCAAAGGCAAGGTCATGCGTGACCACCACAACCGCAGCGTCGTGCTTCATCTCCGCAATTATTTCGCCGATTCTTTGGGTGTTTATGGGGTCCACCATCGATGTTGGCTCGTCCATCACGATGAGATCTGGTTGCATAAGAACGGCGCGTGCGATGTTGATCCGTTGTAGTTGTCCTCCTGATAACTCGTGGGGCCGACGCTGCGCTAAAGCTGAAAAATCCAGGCCTAGGCGAGAAAAAACCGAGTCGATACGGCGAGCGTCGATGCGTTTTTTCGCAAGCTTGAACGGTTCCGCCATGCTCTGCTCTATGGTGAGCAGAGGGCTTAAAGACGTATAAGAGTCCTGCAGAACAAGCGCAGCCTGTTGTGCAGGAAAGACGCGCCCTGCGGTGGGCTTTATCAGGCCCAACAAGACGTTGATCAGAGTTGTTTTGCCACTTCCGCTTTCACCCACGATGCACGCAACATGGCCCGTGGGGAAATCGAGAGACACGTCCGAAACACCGATCGTCTTTCCATAGCGCTTGGTAATCCGCTCAATACGGATGGGACAGGTACTCATTGGCCCTCCTCAAGGGAGACAACAGAATCCACCAAAGCACTCATAATCCGCGGATCGTGAGAAACGAGGATCGCTGATAATCCCAGATGTTTTCTCAGCCTGTCCAGGGGAGCCACGATATGTGCTTCCACCAGCACGTCGAGACCTGTCGTTGCCTCATCAAGCACGACCATCCGGGGGTTGCAGGCCAGGGCGAGTGCGATGCAGACGCGTTGCCGCATCCCTCCTGAAAGTTCGTGAGGAAACTGTTCCGCAACGTTTGGGGCAAGCTCGACGACGTCGAGAAGCTCGCAAATACGTCGGTGCGAAAAATCTACGTTGTTTGCTTTGCAGGTTTCTTCAATGGTGGTTCCGATGCGAAACGACGGATTCAACGATGACATTGAAGACTGAGGAACAAGCGAAATATCACGCCACCACCGATGCGCTCCCATCGGCGTGCCAGAAAACAGGATTGTCCCCTCGACGCTCGTTCCGGCTGGGAGATTGCCAAAAATTGAGCGAATGATCGTTGCTTTTCCGCTTCCGGAGCTTCCCATAAGGCCCACGAACTCGCCTTCTCTTACCTTGAGGTCAAAGTCTTTGACCACCGGTTTTACCGCTCCCGGATACGTGACTGAGAGGCTACTGACATCAAGCAATAGCATAAGACAACCTCGCATCTGAGCGTTCTTCAATCTTGTAGGCCAACATCATGAGTGAAAACTCACCGCGATGATGCACATGACCGCAGGGAGTGCCCAATAAACCCAGGTACCAGTGGCGAAAGCGTGTCGGGCTTGGGCGTGGTGCAGGATTGTTCCCCACGATGTGGTGGTGAGGGCACCGATTCCCAGAAAAGCGAGCGTGGATTCTGTCAAAATAGTCGACTTAAACCTCAAGACATAGCGATAGACGAGCATGGGTGCGAGTTCTTGTAGAACGTGAACTCGCAAAATATAGAGGTCAGATGCCCCCATCGCGCGGATTGTTCGGATGTATCCGCGTCGTTTAATGTCAACGACTTCACCGCGCACAAGACGGAGAAGATAAGGCCAGCTCATGACTGTGAGGGCAAAGACCATCGACCAAAAACCTCCCTGCATGATCGCGGCAAGGAGCAGTATCGCCGGAAGCGCAGGGACAGCCATGAAGAACTCAGCTACTCGCATGATCGCAAAATCAGTAGCGCCTCCGCGAAGACCCGCAATCGCCCCTCCTACAAAAGCGGTCGTGAGCGTGATCAAACTAGCCACAGTCGCAATGGCTAGTGAGTGCCGGGTTCCCATAATCAACTCCGACAGGATGTCTTCTCCCAGGTGGTTCAAGCCGAGCCAGTGCTTGGCACTCGGTGCGCTAAAAGGGCGGCCTTGCTGCGCGGAGGGGTCATAAGGCGCAAGGGCTGGCGCGAAGATCGCAACGATTACAAGAATCGCAATAATAACGAGGGGCCACCAAGATCTGAGAAATTTCATGGTTATACCTCCGCCCCGATGTTGACTCGGTAGTACAAACGATCCGATAGGTAGCTGCTGGCCAACACCAAAAGCGAGATTGCAAGAAAACTCGACTGTATGAGCGGATAGTCCCGGTTGAACACTGCCTCAGTCATAACCTGGCCGAGACCGGGATAAGAGAAGACCGACTCCACAACAAGAGAGCCGGAAAAGAGATAGCCCACGTCGATCATGAAGATAGTAAATACCTGGGTTAAAACATTGCGCGTGATATACCACCGACGCACGCGGTCCTCGCTGATATTGCGTAACCGCGCAAGTTCAACATAGCTGTTGTTGATAACGCGCAATGTTCCCTGGCGCATTGCAATGAAGTACGTGGCAATCGTGCCAAACACCATCGCTAGGAGTGGGAGGGTTAGGTGGTGGGCAACATCCACGACCCATGCGATTCCCGAGTGTTTGTGCCACAGGTCTACTGCCCCTCCTAGCGGGAACAGGCGCCACTTAGCAGCAAACAGCGAAAGCAGCACAATACATACCCAGAAAATAGGAATCGAGCTCATCAAAGCTGCCCCGACAACATAGCGACGGTCTTTCCCCTCGCCTCTCTTGAGCGCGGAACGACGTTCCAGCCGCGCACCGATGAAGGTGGAGAGAAGCAAGTTTGCGCTGGCTAGAAGCAGTGTCCACGGTGCCGCACGTAACAGGATCGCGGTTATGGACTCTTTTTTGGCAAAAGACGTTCCCCAATTGAGCGTGAAAAAATCGCGGATGTAGAGGAAAAACTGTTGCCACAACGGTTTATCCAGCCCGTATGCCGATAGCAGGTTCATCCGGTCTGCTGCGGTTAATTCGCCCACGGCATCACCCGCGACGTGCTTGAGCGGAGAGCCGGGCATGAACCGGGGCAGGGCAAAATTCACGATGAGCAACGCGATAAACACGAGTGCGTAGAAGTATGCGCTTCGATTTCGATGCATCGACGGTGGCTTTTCAGGCTCGCGAATGGCGGTGTGGGCGCAGGGACTGGGCGATCTGCATGCGCTATAGGTGATCGACGTGGAACATGCCTACCTTGCGATATGCCTCGGCAAACGCAAAGTGACCATGACCCAAAGAACCGTTGTTCAAGTAAAGGGCACTATTGAACTCGCGCAGGGATTTCTTGCCCCGCTCAAGGTTATCCATCGTGGCCCAGCCAGGAACAATTTTTTCCATGGTTTCCGAACCGTGGTAGTGATCATAGTGCTGCGCAGAGAATTCCAGCTGCGATTCTAAAAGGTCGAGCGCTCCCTGTTTTTCCTCCCACACATCTGAAATGGACACGATGGTGCTGGGTGAATCAGGACTCATAAAATAGACCTCAGGCAGCGCCACGGGATCACCGAGTTCGATCCGCCATTGGCGAGCTGACAGCGCAATCGAGTCCAAAATCAAGTTCATTGCTTCACGACGATCCGGATCAAAATCCTCGACGGAGTGCTCGGGATCCTGCGTAATCAACACCTCAGGAGCCGCTGCTCGTATCGCCTTAACGATCTCAGCATTATGGGCCACGTCATTTTGTATTTCGCCCAGTACAAAGCCAAGATACTCAACCGAAATTTTAAGTTTTTCGCACGCCGCGGTGACCCCTGGGCGCATCTCCTCACCGCACAACATAATTGCGGCGCTCGACTGGCCGCCCCTATTCGCGTTTTTAAGAAGCGCACCTCCCACTTCCACAGCTTCCATTCCGTATACGCCTAGCAGCATGATCCGTTTGCCAGCTGGAGTGGTTGCCATGGTGAGGTCTCCTTGGTTATGGCCAAATATTGTCGAGCATTACGCGCCAATCATGAATCTAGATTCGTAATAACGTCTTAACGCTCTAATAAACAATTGAATGTTTACAAAGTATGGTGATTTTTCCTACTTTTTGCTGTTCTCTTGGCATGTTTGGGGTTCGCATCGGGGGTGTGTCATGACGGGTGTTTGCGCTACCCCCTGCAAATATCTAAAACTCTACGAACATCGACGCTTGCGGTAGATTAACGTTCATCGTTCAGTCCTCCTCATATCGTCGTTCACGCATATGCTATGACTAGTAAACGTGGTGATCTCTACTTAATGACTACTGAAGCCAGATCACAACATTCGGCGGGCAAGAACAAACTTCCGTCTGGCTTCGCCCGACTATGGGCGGGCGAGACTTTGTCTTCAACAGGAATGCAAATCACCGCCATTGCTGTACCAATCATGGTGATTGCTGCACTGGAAGCCAGTGCCTCCCAAGTGACGCTCATCAGCATGGCCGAGTCACTCGCGGTTATTTTGTTCGGTTTCCTCGGCGGGAGCGTTGCCGATTTGCCAAACCGCCGTCGCCTGCTAATAAGCCTCAATATAACTAGGGCTGCGGTGATCATGGTGATACCAGCCGCGTTCCTCGTAGGATACGAGTCACTGGAATTAGTCCTGCTAGTCGTGTTCTTCACTGCTGAACTGGGAGTCCTTTTCGATAGCACCATGTCTGGCTATATCCGCGACTTGGTTCCCACACCGCTTCTAGTGCGGGCCAATGGGTACATGCAGGCGACACAATCCACCGGTGAAGTCGGTGGCCCTAGCCTTGCCGGCGCGCTCGTCTCAGTAGTGACAGCACCGCTCGCGATCACCGTTAACGCGTTCTCTTATCTCGCGTCAGCGCTTTGCATCGCATTCACCACCCCGACAAGCACCCACAGACCTAAACAACCCAAAAATCAGCGAACCAATGCCAGCACCTACTCTACATTCCGAGAAGCGGTAACCTCGGGAATCACCTTGGTATGGAAAACTCCGGTGGTCCGCGCTACCACCGTGAGTGCCACTCACTTCAACTTTTCACCAGTATGTTCTTCGCTCTTTACCTGTTCCACCTAGTTTCAACGCTACGGTTGTCTCCTTTCATCTTGGGGATCGTCTTCACGGGTGGCGGTATCGGTGGCGTCATCGCAGGGTTATTTGTGTCTCGAATCAGCTCGCGTTTGTCGACCTATACCTTATTGATAGCAACCTTCGGGATCCCCGGGTTAGCAGCGGCTGTAGTGGCAAGAATCGGTGTGCAAAACTTCGGTTCTATTACGCTTTTGGTCATCGCATCGGCTGTGTGGTCATTCTGCGTTGTGGTGAATATGTCTCTGTGCGAGTCCATCAAGCAGGTCGCCGTTAAATCTGAACAGATAGGGCGAACAACTGCCGCAGTCCGAGCGATCAGCTGGGGAGTTGAGCTTCTCGGTGCAGCAACAGCGTGGCTGCTGACGTCACAGTTCGCAGCTAGCCCTACTACAGTCATGACCTGGGCTGTCCTCGGCTTATTATCTTCTGGAATCTGGGTACTCTACTCCCGTTCCCATATCAACCGATATGATGTCCGGGTGACTTAAAACATTTGTTGGTGAACTCGAATCACTAGTTGATGCGGTTTTCCATCGCGTCGTGTTTCTCAGTAGTGACCAACTAGCCTTTCTTATGCTCAAAGATGCAAGGGCTACCATTCATCATCGATGCCCAAGGTATCCATGCGTCCACGAAAAACTAGTGGAATACTCGCTGGCTAGAAAAACCTCATGGAGACTTTTTCTCGAAAATTATCTGAATATCTCGTTCAATAATTCCCCGACCGCTTTTACCAATAATCAGTTTTCCCTGCTACTGGCTTTGCGGTTCTCAGATCCCATAGCCTGCATAACCATAGACAAAGAGCACTAAAACCACAGAAAATACCGCCAATGTCTATGGTTATGCAGGCACGTGTACTCCATTGCGCCCCAGCACAACAAAAACCACCCAAAGCACTGAGCTTTGGGCGGTAAGTGGTACCCCGTACGGGATTTGAACCCGTGTTACCGGCGTGAGAGGCCGGCGTCCTAGGCCGCTAGACGAACGGGGCAAGTCGTTCATCGCAAGCTTTCGCTGCGGACTCATAAGATATTAAGTGCAACTGCCATGAACTAGCAAATCGGCACGTAGATGGCCAGAAATCACAATCCCCACCGCCTGGAAAGACGGTGGGGACCCTTCTTGAGTAGATTAATCGTTTCAGCCCTAGGGGCTCTTCCTTATCAATCTTGAGGAACGCTCGAATCTCATCGACATGTAATGCGAAAGTTTCGTAAGCCGGCATCTCGCCGCTTCGTCCGCGTAACCCTGAAGGGGAAGTATGTCGGGATTGGCTAATACCTCTTGAAACTAAGGGACGTTACCGCTCCAGTAGTTCTTAGTAGCTCCGGCTTCACGCATCCCTGGCGCTTAGAAGTCCGGATTAGGGCACTGCCGGCGTTGAAAGAGCTGCCGACGCGGTAACCGGAATGTTCTGCTGATTCACTTGCTGCCACGCAACCTCCTTTGCTGGCTCGACTAGCGTGAGCTGTCGACCATAAAGGCCAGTCCCTAAGGAGGCTTTAGATTCCTAGCAGCGTCTTTTTATTTCCTCTAGGATCTTCACCCTTAAAGTTGTGACCTAATCGGTCTGACACCTCACAGTCTAGGCGGGTCACACCTCATTGTGAAGCACTTTTGCTTAATTTCCTCAAATGCCCAGCTCAATAGGATTTTATAAGCACTGTCCTCGATCAACATTACGGGGACAGCGCCCTTTATCAGAGGTCAAAATACTCCCATATGTCACGCGTCATCTTGCTGCGCTCTCCAAAAATCTTTTTGGTCAGCCACCAGATTGGCGCTCCCACTTTCTGGAGAAGCCCCATGCGCGCAGTCTGAGGAATTTCCGGCAACGCTGGCCCGCCCAGATGCGCCGCTACCACTTTGGACATATCGGTTTGGATCCAGTCATCTACCCGCTGCCCCTGGATGGTGGTAGGTGTGCTGCTATCGCCGGTATAAGAGACGTGCCTGGAAGTCACACCAAGCGCCAGGGAGGTTTCTGCAAGCCCAATTTTGCTGTGCAGCGAGCTGACAATATTGATGAGGCGATCCATGGCCATGTTGCCAGTCAGATGTTCTTGGGTAATGCCGAAGATCTTCGTGCTATCCAGGTAACGCATCACACTTGAGGTTTCCTCGGCTACGATTTCCAAGGCATTGCGCTGGGCGTCGTTAAGCCACGTGTTGCGCGATGCCGCGTAGAAGCCGTCGCGGACTGGTTGTGGCTCCCCGTAATAGAATCCAGAGAGGATCTGGCCAAGGTAAGGCCCCACGGAGATGACAAAGCTACCGTCTTTGAACATCGAACCCAAAGAAACGCTAGGACGGTCGTAGTTAATCTCTTTGCCCTCTTTGATAGCCCATTGAGCTACCGCAGCCAGTGCACCATTGGGGATCACGCTGCACACCGGGTCGCCCGAGCTGCACACGGAACGAACTTTTCCGGGCAGGTTACTAAAGGCACCAGCAGGGCGTGGGCTAGCGATACCCACCGAGCCAGGGTCTGGGAGACCATAGTTCGTGTCAACCATGATCGCCCCATTTTCCGTCACTCTGCCGGAGTAACCGGTGGTCATGGTAGCGCTATTAGCTGTTATGCGCGACCGACCGGGATCCGCTAGGAGGTATGAGGCGAGAAGTTTTTCCGCAGTCACGCCTTTAATCTCACCGCGAGAAATGCGCTCAGTGATCGCCCCGGCGATATCCGCGCCCTGGGAGTATCCGGCCAAGATAAAGGACGTTCCTGGGCAAGCGGCAGCGACTTCTTCAACGTGCTTATGCAATGTGTCCACGCCACCCCGGTAGGAGTCGCCGTAAGTTAAAAAGCGATCGAATCCGGTTTTGCTTCCGCCACCGACAACACCGATTGAGGAGTAATACGGGGTTTGCCACACGCGCACATCCGAATGCAGACGGGCAACGTGCTTGGCAAAGTTTGTTCCGCCGAAGCTGAGGATGTCTTGGGGGTCATCCAAGGGGCTTGAGTTTCCCGATCCCCCAGTTACCGCGATCTCTATCCTCGGACACTGCGCCGGTTGCGCCCCCGCTACCGGTATTCCCACAATAGTGCTGCCAGCGCATGCAACTGCCACCAGGCCAAGATAACGCTTTATCCCACCACCCATAAGCGACCTATTCCTCCCTGCATCTTCACATCAATCTCAAACCACTTGGAATGTGCCCACATAAAGTGAACGGATAGGAAAAAACTCCTTTACGTTAAGCAAATATATACCTTTAGCCTGGATTGTTTGAAGACTTACCCGAAAATTCCCCAAAAAAACGCCCGCAACCATGCAAAATCTGTCACGCCCCACCTAATAGGTGGCTAAAACATGAAAAAACCACCTAAAGCTCAATGCTTTGGGTGGTCATTTTGTACCCCGTACGGGATTTGAACCCGTGTTACCGGCGTGAGAGGCCGGCGTCCTAGGCCGCTAGACGAACGGGGCATAGAACTTTCTATCAGAAGCGATTTCTCGCTGCTGGCCTACCAGGACTCGAACCTAGAATGACGGTACCAGAAACCGTAGTGTTGCCAATTACACCATAGGCCATCGCTTAACAGCTCGGTTTGCTTCCCAACACCTTACTGTGCAACGGGAACTAATATAACCACAACCACTAGAAGTGCACAAATCTGGTGGTCATAGCCCTTTTTATAAATGCTGCCGGCTCAAAAAGTTCCATGCAGCGGTAGAAGCATTGGGGGCCTGGTTCCATACGTGGCCTTGACCCAGCACCCGCATGTGTTCGGTCTCGGCAGCGCATCCGTTAAATATTTCGATCTCCACATCCCCGACCTTGAGCTGCGTCGGCTTTTCCGGCAGGCAGCCATTGCGTTGCGAGACAGTGGCAAGGTAGTGCGGAACGGAGTGATACGGGACGCCATGGCGATGTCCACCTTCATAAGCCACCACATGGTCAACCGTGCCATGTATATCCAGCGTAGGCACCGGCTTCCCCTTACATCCTGCGGTAACCGGAAGATAGTACGCGGATGAGACGCTCACTATTCCGGCAAAGACATCAGGAGCATGGCACCCGAGGATCGCAGCCATTCCCCCGCCGTTAGACATACCCGCGGCATACACGCGGGTGCGGTCGATAAGATAATCGCGGTCGATGGCTTCAAGGATCTGTTTAACAAACGCTATGTCTTCCCCAGGAGCGGCAACGGAATAGGGAGCGCCTTCCCAAGAGTTTTCACTCCCAGCGGGGAACACTACTAACGCATCGTTTCCTGCGTCTCCTTCGGAGAATTTGGATTCACGAGCAAAGTGCTCAGGGTCTACCCGCCATCCCGCAAACGCAAACAAGACTGGAGAGGGTGCCGGCCGCTCCGGCCTGTAGTTTTTCCCCACGTGTAAGAGATACCTACGGCGAACGCCATTAGCGGCTGTGATCTCTATATTGCGCATCTGCCCCGGTAGAACGGACGGGTGCGGGTTATACGTGGAGTCAAAAGGATAAGGGCCGGAAAAGACAGGCACTGTTTCCGCCGCACCGCCGTAGGGTGCAGCAGCACTCTGAGCAGGAGCATCGTTAGCCTGTGGAATGGCGGGAGTTTGCCTCACCACACTTTTGCTCACCAACGTAGGGTTCGCTTCAACATCACTAATCAAAGACACCGGCACAGCAAGACAGCCGATAAGGGCGGCTGAGGCGACTGCTATCGTCACGCGACGATCCCGCGTCAGAGCCCTCCACGCGCGCCTTTGGGCCGTGGGCCGTGCATGGCGCGGCCTATAACCTTCGGTGTGCGAGGCTTTCTCGCCGAATCCAAATATCACAAAGATTTACTTTAACTGCTTTATCGGCATTTTCAACGGTACATTCATTTACGGCGCGTCTCATTCACCATAAATCGCAAGGCCAATCTTATAAGTCCACCCTGTTCCCTATAGACCATGGTTATGCATCAACTTTTATGAGGATGCAAACCCCCGAACCAACAACTAAAACAGCAGCTTAACCTGCCTGCATAATTGTCGGTTCGGGGGTTTTCTCGTTCTAAGTTCCATCGAACCTACTGGGCACTACGCCCACCGAGCTACTGCCCTACTGGGCCGAGTAAGGCGTCACCTTCAGAACAGCACGCAAGCGGTTAAGCGTGGACTCACGTCCCAAAAGCTCCATCGACTCGAACAGTGGCGGCGAGATAGCCTGACCGGAGACTCCCACGCGCAATGCACCATAGGCAACGCGTGGTTTGAGCTCTAGATCCTCGATGAGAGCCTTCTGCAACGCGGCCTCGATACCAGGAGTGGTCCACTCGTCAAGGGCTTCCAGAGCCGCAATGCCAGCTTCCAGTGGCTGCACAGCGGTCTCTTTGAGATTCTTCTTTGCGGATTTCTCATCAAGTACGAGGTCTTCATCCGCGGTATCGAGGAATTTCAGAAGCGCATAGGCGTCGCCAAGCATCTTGATGCGGGTCTGCACCAAGTCGGCGGCGATAGCAAACTTCTCCTCTGGGTAACCGGCAGAGAAATCCGTGTACTCCGTGAGGTAGTCGCGCAGGCGCTGTTTGAAGTCTTCTGGGGCCAGCAGTCGGATGTGGTCGGCGTTAATGGCCTCAAGCTTCTTCTGATCAAAACGAGCTGGGTTAGCCAAAACGTTCTTCACATCAAAGTTGGCAACGAGCTCGTCTACAGAGAAAATGTCCTTCTCCGACGACAGCGACCAACCAAGCAGCGCGAGGTAGTTCATCATGCCTTCAGGGATGATGCCGGCATCTCGGTGGTTGAACAGGTTCGACTGCGGATCGCGCTTGGATAGCTTCTTGTTGCCCTCACCCATCACAAAGGGAAGATGTCCAAACTCAGGAGTCTTCTCCGCCACTCCGATTGCCTTCAGCGCCTCATACAGCGCCAACTGCCTAGGGGTTGAGGGAAGCAGATCCTCGCCGCGAAGAACGTGCGTGATGCCCATGAGGGCATCGTCAACCGGGTTGACCAGCGTGTAGAGCGGTGCCCCATTGGAGCGGGCCACTACGTAGTCGGGCTGGGTAGCGGCTTTAAACTCGATCTCGCCGCGCACCAGGTCATTCCACTTCCAGTCCTGATCTGGCATGCGCAAGCGCCAGACCGGCTGGCGGCCCTCGGCCTCAAAAGCGGCGATTTGTTCTTCGGTGAGGGTGCGGTCGTAGTTATCGTAGCCAAGCTTGGGGTCCTCACCCTTGGCGCGATGACGTTCTTCTACCTCCGCGGCTGTGGAATACGCGGGATACACAAAACCTGCGGCTTTAAGCTTTTCCAGCACCTCAGCATAAATATCCATGCGCTGGCTCTGGCGGTATGGCTCGTGTGGTCCACCGACCACTACGCCTTCATCCCAATCCATCCCAAGCCACGTCAGGGAGTCAATGATTGCTTGATAAGACTCTTCAGAATCACGGGCTGCATCTGTGTCTTCGATGCGGAATACAAGCTTGCCGCCGGTGTGACGGGCCTGTGCCCAGTTGAACAAGGCTGTGCGCACCATACCCACGTGTGGAGTTCCTGTGGGTGATGGGCAAAAACGTACGCGTACTTCAGACATGTCTTTCATCGTAGACCAGTGCACTAGACTGGTTTGTCATGTGTGCCCACCGCCCCTCAACTGCGCCCGACTTTTTGTTGTCACGTGCCCATGGTTCCATCCGAACCCAAGGTGCTCAGAAAACCTTCTCCGACCCCTGGGAAGCCATAGAAGCGCTACACAACGGCACCGCAGATCTTGTGGTGGGTGCCCTACCCTTTCGCCGCGATCACGCGTGCGCGCTGACTGTGCCGGAAACGGTTATCCGGGAAGAAGGGCCACTAGAGCCGCATGCGTATTATCGCCACGGTGAGGGCAGCGTTTTGCACGCCCATCTCGATGCTCTGGTACCCGAATTAGACGAGCACCGGGATCGCGTCATCGCAGCGATTGAGACGCTCAAAGCAAGCACGTTAGAAAAAGTCGTCTTGGCACGAGCAGTGGATATGCGTTTTGATCCCCCCGTGGATCCACGCCTGATAGCTGCACGTTTGATCGATCTCTCCCAGAATCGCGATGGATTCATCGCAGACCTCTCTCCTGCTGGCGAAGACTTTGTGGGCGCAATGCTTGTGGGGTCTTCCCCGGAAGTACTGATTAAAAAACAGGGGTCAACGATTTCCGCATACCCATTAGCCGGTTCGGCTCCCCGCAGCGCAGATAAGCTTCTCGACGCCCGCGCGGGGGAAGAACTACGCCGTTCCCCGAAAGATCTCGCCGAACATTCCTACGTTGTTGATCACCTGCGCACACTGCTCGCGCCTTTGTGTTCTTCCCTTGACATCCCCCAGTACCCAGAGCTCACGCGGACTAACGAGATGTGGCACCTAGCTACCCCCGTCGTGGGCACGCTCAAAGACCCTGCGATGACCGCACTAGAGCTCGCGTTGGTCGTGCATCCTACTCCTGCTATCTGCGGCACGCCGACAGACGCAGCCGAAGAAATTATCGGAATTGCTGAGGGCGACCGCCGCTTTTATTCCGGAGCCGTGGGATGGTCCGACGCAGCCGGCGACGGTGAATACATGGTCGCCATCCGGTGCGCGGAGGTCAACGGAAGCGGAACCGCCGCACGGGCGTGGGCCGGCGGCGGCATCATCGCAGATTCCGACGCAGATGCAGAGGTCGAAGAGACCTCCGCAAAGCTGCGCACCATCATGCGAGCACTCGGACTCTAGCTCTGATTAAGAGTCCTACTTAAGGCGTGCGACGAGCACGTTATCAAGGGTATGCCCATGACCAAGTCCGGTAGCCACATGACGCTCACGGGACTCGTTGATCACGATTGTCCACTGCGACGCTGGCAGCATTTCTGCGATGCGTGAGGGGAAGAGATAGTCCTTTAGCACGTCGGGGCTCTGGTGCCCCGTAGCGATCATCTCTTCAAGATCGTGGTGCACGAGAACAAGGTAGCCGCCTGGGGCCACCAAGCTGGTAATCGCTGCAAGCCCCTCATCCCCCTTCACAGGAATATAGAAGCCGGTAACTAAGCCGTAGCGCTCCTGCAACGCCTGTGCAGTGTCAGAAATATCGGGTAGCTTTGCCACCTCAAAATCCGCAGCGATCCCGCGTTCCGTTGCCGCAGCTACGGCACGAGAAATAGCAATCTCCGACGGGTCCACCCCCACGGCTTTCCAGCCATGCTCTGCCAACCACACAACATCCGCGCCCTCGCCACAGCCAACATCAAGGCTCTGAGAAGCTGCGGAGTTCAGATCCAGCTCCTGAATCACCGCCACTAATGAGCTATTAGGGTTACCCGACCACACCGGTCCTGCTGAATCTGTATAAATATCATCCTCTGGATGCTTAGGAGGGGCATCGTGATGTGAATGGTGGTGTTCAGTAGTCATATGCAAAAGCTACCGCACTGGCGAGTGCCGTGCAGTAGCTTTTTTACAACGAGGCTTCCTGTTATGCCCGCTCTACAGGGTTGCCAAGGCTTCCCAGTCCTGGGATTTCTACCTCGATAAAGTCGCCTGGGACCATCTCCGCAGTACCTGCTGGCGATCCGGTGCAGATCACATCACCTGGTAGAAGAGTGAAAGAAGCCGTGATGAACTCTATGATCTCACCCAGGTTCATAATCATCTGATCAGAGTTGGAATCCTGCTTAGTTTCCGTCACTCCATCATGTGTGAGGTGAGCTTTGATCGGAAGATTGGTGGTGTCAATAGAATCTAGGTCTGTTTCAATCCACGGCCCAAGCGGCGCAAAAGTGTCGATTCCTTTAGCGCGTGCCCACTGGCCGTCTGCAAATTGGAGATCGCGGGAAGAAACATCGTTAATGATGGTGAACCCAAGAACGACAGACTTCCAGTCTTCCTTCTTAACATTTTTGCAAGGCTTGCCGATCACCATAGCGAGCTCGCCCTCAAACTCCACCTTGGTGGCAAACTCCGGAATCTTAATGGGCACACCCGGACCAATGACGGCGGTCGGCGGCTTGAGGAACAGCGTAGGAGGAAGATGCTCTGCGCTCTTTTGGAAAACCTCTTTAACGTGATCCGCATAATTGCGACCAATAGCCACGATCTTGGACGGAAGCATAGGGGCCAACACCCGCACGTTTTCTAGTTTCCACTCCCGACCCTTCTTTTTCGGCTCGGTAAACGGAGTGCCTTCAATTTCTTTGCACACAGTTTCTGCACCGTCGCCCTCGACAACGCAGAAGCACATGCCATCTGGGGTAGCTATTCGTCCAAAACGCATAGCAAAGATAGTACTCACTTAGTCGATTTTCCCACCACCACGGTTTTTCTGGGGTAGCGCGTGAGGTGCTGACTCCCGACGAGCGTCATAAGCTGGCGGCACGCACTTTTACATACTGTCAACCAAATTTTTCGCCTCAAGCAGGCCTAAGCCTGGGTACCAGATCCGCGCCTTTTTCACAGCCTTAACCGTCTGGCCAGTAGCTTTTAACGCCCGAAGCTCATCAAGTTGCGCCTCAGAAAACTCCCTCAGCTCCCCGCCCGTTGTCCGTTTCAGTTTTTTATCTGAAATAATTTTGAGGACGGACCCCGCAATAAACAGTATGCCCCCAACCACACCTATCCACGTGATAAGAAGATTCTCACCATAGTAAAAATTATGTCCAATCATGAACAGCAGATAGACATAACACAAGACGAGGCACGCGCGATAAAGGTAGGTCTTCATGATTCCACTTTACGTGTCCCCGGTAGTTATACTCACAAAAATTTTATTATTTTATAGAGACGTTATCCGTTCAGCGCCAGATAAAGCTCCGCGCACGCTAACGCGTCTGTCAGCGCATTGTGGCTGCGGTAATGGGGTAATCCATATCTATTGCGTACTCGCGCAAGCCTTAAGTCTTCTCCCCGAGGATACGTGCCCATGCGTTCCATATGTCTACGCTCTAACTCCATGGTGTCCACGTATGGTACCCGCAGCGGCGCTCCGAAGTGCCGACGGCAAGCAGCATCCCCAAAGCGCACTTCTATGGGGGCAAAGTGGGCAAGGAGTACGCGCCCACGGAGGGCGTCGAGAAGCATACCCACCGCGCTCTGTTCGCTCACCCCTTCCTCCAACATCGCGTCCGTAATGTTGTGGAGAGCCGCGGACTTGCCCACAGAATCCCTGTCTAAATTTTCCGGCCTAATCAACACATGTCCAGCACCTGCGAGTTGTATTTTTCCATCATCGATGGGCACCCAACCGATGGAAAGGATTCGTCCCTCCGTAGGAAGGAGCGCAGTCGTTTCCATGTCTACTGCCAAGAGCCGGGTGTGATCGTTTTTCTCCGGAAGCTCCTGATAGACCTGCGCCAACGGCCCCTGGGCTTTGCGGATGGCGTTACTCCCCCACCACATCACATGCTCCGGGTGGGATATTTAGTGCTCAACGCCTGCTGCATCCCCTTGATGATGTGGAAGGCATCGCGCACATGCTCACGATCCATCTTTCCTAGCTGCTCCGGGTCCACGTGATAGCTTGGTGCATTGCCCACGCGGAGATCCGTTGCCTGATGATCAAACGTAATGGTGTTAAGCACGTCAAAAGCATCCAACAGGTCATGTGCGCCTTTTCAGACACAGCCCCAAGACCCGCCGCAGCATTCAGCCTCTGACGAGTGTCCAACGCATCTGTCCCACACGTCAACGCATACAAACGTGCCATCTGAACAATCGCGTGAATCCCTCCCTTTTTGATGTCCAGGGTATGGGCATAGTCACCGCCGCGTTCCACCACAAAGCCACGGAAAAAACCTAATGGCGGTTCTCGTCGTGAAGCAACCGTTGCAAGGTGGGCATGGAAACGCCTCACAGAACGCGCCTGATCCAGGGAGCTGGCCCGGACGTTGGAGTACAAGGACTCATCGCCATGCACGAGCCTCATGTCAAAGAAGGTCTGCGCAAACATGAGAGCCTCTGGCTCAGGTGCAGTAATCCACGAGGTAAAGGTAGATATCCACTCGCTTTCGGTGAGTCGCCACTGTGGGTTAAATGCCATCATGTCTCCAGGGCAAAGCACCTGACCGGCGAGGGCTAGGCCTTGACACACCCGGTTAGCGAGCACCGTGAAATACTCACCGTGTTCTTCCGGATTGAACGCATTGGACAGAATAAGGGCGTTATCTTGATCTGAGGCAAAACCCAATTCTTTGCGGCCTTGGAAACCCACCACAACAAACGCATAAGGAACGGGAGGCGGCCCAAGTTCTTCTTCTGCAAGGCTCAGCAATCGACGCGCCACTGCATCCGCCGAGTGAGAGAGCAGAGCCGATACTTCCTCCGGGCGCGCTGAACGCTCCACAAAACGTGCTGCTACGTCCTTGCTACGAGCGAAGACCTCTGCGAGTTCTTCCGCAGAGCTGCGCCTGGAAATATCCGCGGTGATGTAAATGGGATCATTGCGCAACAGCCGCATGATGTCGGGAGAACTGACGATTCCCACAAGCGGCTTATGAGGCTGTGTTTGTATCACACACAGGGAGATGATGGATGCCGTGTTCCGCCATAATCATCATCGCCTCAAACGCTGGCGTTGTAGTGGCCGCCGTTATGGGGTTCAGGGTCATTATCCCCTACACCGGCATATTTACGTCCACATCATCCGCGACGACTTTACTGCGCAGGTCGCGGTCAGTCACGATTCCGCAGATGTCCTCATCAGTAGCAATAACCAGGGAAGACACATTTTTATCCCGCATCGCACGAGCCGCAGACTGAATAGATTCCGTCGGATGCAACGTGGCGGGCTGGGTGGTCATAAAATCCCCCAGCCGCGCCCGCAGCGATTGAGAGCCGTCATTGTTGCGCACCTGTTCAGCCGCTGCACGCATCCGAGTTGACTGGCTGGAAAAGAAACGCGTGAAACTAGCATCCTTCTCAGCGACAGCGAGGAAATCCGCACGAGTAATAGTGATCAGGAGGGAGTCTTCCACTGCGATCATCGAATAACGATTCCGGTTCTCTCCGAGAATCGTGGAGTAGCCAAAAGAGCGTCCGGCCTCTCTCCTATCCAGGAGCACTCCGTTTTCATCGGTTATGTCCACTGCACCGCTGCGGATCACCCAACACAAATCATTGGGTTCTCCGCAGCGTAAGATAACCGAGCCACGTTTGCAGTAGCGTATCTCGGCAGAGCGTGTAAGCAGCGCACGCGATTCCGCAGGAAGCTGGGCGTAAGGCGCATTTTCTGCAAGGAAATGTTGCACCTCGTCTAGTTCGACGGTCATGAAGCGAATCATATATCGTGAGTTAGCTCACGTCACGAAAATGAGTCCTTAATGAGTCTTTTTACACCCAGCCGTCTTCTTGTTCAGGGGCTTCCTTCCTACTCACCCCCTGAGCCTCTTCTACCCGCGCAGCGCCGCCGCGATGCGATCACCCACTTCTGAGGTCACAATTTTTGTGCCAGCGCGCGCAGAAACGTCCACAGCAACTGCAGCATCGATCCGGCAGGCGTTTTCCTCGTCTCCCAGGTGGCGCAAGAGCATTCCCGCAGAAAGGATCGCTGCCGTAGGATCTGCAATACCTTGGCCGGTGATATCCGGGGCTGAGCCATGAACAGGCTCAAACATCGACGGATTAGCGCCGCTTGCATCAATGTTTGCGGAAGCCGCAAGACCAATTCCGCCGGTCACTGCGCCCGCGAGATCGGTGAGGATGTCTCCAAACAAGTTGTCCGTCACAATGACGTCATAACGCGATGGGTCGGTAACCATATAAATCGTGGCGGCATCAATGTGGTTGTAATCGACCTGTACCTCTGGGAATTCTCGAGAAACCTCATCTACCGTGCGCTGCCATAGATCACCTGCATGAACCAAGACGTTAGTCTTGTGCACCAATGTCAGGTGTTTCCTGCGCTCCTGAGCCCTCCGGAATGCATCACGGACCACTCTTTCTACGCCATAGCGGGTGTTCTGCGAGACCTCGGAAGCAACCTCATGGCTCGTTCCTTTTCGCAGCACTCCACCATTTCCGCAATACAGGCCTTCGGTCCCCTCTCTCACTACGACAAAATCAATGTCGCCGGGGTTAGCCAGCGGAGACGTAGACGTAGGGTATAGCTTTGAGGGGCGCACATGGACATGATGATCCAGCTCAAACCGCATGGCGAGCAAAAGACCGCGTTCCAAAATTCCTGGCGCAACTTCTCCCGGCGCGCCAATTGCGCCCAGCAGGATTGCGTCGTGTTCGCGTAGTTCATCGAGGTCTGCTTGGGTGAGGAGTTCTCCAGTGCGCAGGTATCGACGCGCCCCTAGGTCAAAATTGGTTACGTGGATGTCATCGCGCACCGCATGAAGAACTTTGAGTGCTTCTGCTGTAACTTCGGGACCGATTCCGTCGCCACCGATAACCGCTAATTTCATTTTGCGGAACCCCTTTTCTCACACTGTGAAATATTTCTGGCAGTGTATCAAACCTATTGATGATGCCGCTAACCTCCTACTAACCAAAGCGGCGTACCATCCCCCTGTTCTTGGGGTCCCGCGTCCAATAAAAGAGATACCCCGCTTATTGCGCTGTACAAAGGCAGTTTCAGGCAATAAGCGGGGATATGGTGAGGCTATAGCGGGGATCGCAGAATGCGATTAGGCGTCAAAATCTACGGCAAAGGATTCTGCCTCAATTGACTGCGCAATTGTGTCCACCAGCGACTCGGGGGCGGGCTTGTCTATGCGCAGCACAAGAGTTGCGCCCTTTCCTTCAGAGTTTTGAGACAATGCAGCGGCGTCGATATTAAAGCCCGCTGCACCGAAAGCGGTTCCGACCTTACCCAAAGCACCAGGGGTGTCGGTGTATTGGAAGAAGACGTTGAAGCCGTGCGCGCGCAGGTCCAGACCTCGCTTGTTGATTCGCACGATCTTCTCCACGTGCTCAAGACCTGTGAGAGCACCGATCACGGATACGGCTTCACCGTCTGCCCCAATAGCGCGGACCTCAAGAACAGAGCGATGTGTAAGGGATTCGCTTGCCGTGGTGACGTCGAGTTTTACGCCTCGCTCTTCAGCAATTCTCGGGGCGTTCACAAACGTGACAGGCTCTTCTACCACTGCGGAGAACAAACCGCGCAGGGCGGAGAGCCCCAGAGCGTCAATGTCTTCCGTGGAAAGCTCACCGCGAGCCTCAACTTCCAGGGCAACCGCAGCTTTATCTAGCAGTTTGCCGGCAACCAGCCCTAGTTTCCTAGCCAGGTCTAGCCATAGCGCGACTTCCTCGCCGACTCGGCCACCGGACACGTTCACTGCGTCCGGGACAAACTCGCCAGCCAGTGCTTTAAGCACGGATTCAGCCACGTCTGTTCCTGCGCGATCTTGGGCCTCCACGGTTGATGCGCCCAGATGCGGAGTGACCACAACCTGCGGCAGCGCAAATAACGGCGAGTCGGTGCATGGCTCGGTAGCAAACACGTCGAATCCTGCGCCACGGATGTGCCCGGAGATGATGGCGTCGGCAAGCGCCTGCTCATTGACCAGGCCGCCGCGCGCCGCATTAATGATGATTTGCCCCGGCTTGGCTTTAGCCAGCAGTTCCGCGTCAAACATCCCTTGGGTTTCTGCGGTCTTGGGGAGGTGGATGGTGACAAAATCTGAACGTCCCATCAGCTCTTCCATCTCAACCAATTCCACACCAAGCTGAGCAGCGCGGGCGGGGTTTGCATAAGGGTCATAGGCGATAACCGTGGTTTCAAAGGCTGCGAGTCGGTGAGCGAAAAGCTGACCGATGTGGCCGAATCCAACAATTCCTATGGTTTTTCCATAAATTTCCACGCCCGTAAACGAGGAACGCTTCCACTCTTGTCCGCGAAGCGACGCATCCGCAGCAGGTATCTGCCGGGCGGTAGAGAGTAGGAGGGAAATTGCGTGCTCGCACGCAGAGTGAATGTTTGAGGTGGGGGCATTAACAACCATGACTCCGCGTTCAGTAGCGGCGGCAATGTCTACGTTGTCTAGTCCTACACCCGCACGGCCGACGATCTTGAGTTTCGACGCCGCATCAAATACTTCTTTATCCACAGTGGTTGCAGAGCGCACTAGCAGGGCATCTGCATCGGTAACCGCTGCAAGGAGTTCTTCCCTCTTGGGTCCATCGACCCACCGGACTTCAACCGAGTTACCCAGAGCATCGACGGTGGACTGCGCAAGTTTATCTGCAATTAGAACGACAGGTCGGCCATTCTGGCTCACGGTATTCTCCTCGATCCGTAATGTCCGGATATTCTGACACGACCGCGCCACAATACCCGGGCCCACGCCGGTTCGCTGGCGTGTGACCTCCACAGTGTAGATGAGGAGCCCCATCGGAACCTACTGGTCGACAGTTTTCCGATATGACGCTCGCCTAGCGCGAAATTATTAGCCCAAGTCGGGGGGAATGTACAAGCTCGGTTATCTCAGGAAGTGCAGACTCCTCCCCGCATTCAGGATCCTTGAGCACCGCTCCGAGCCACCCTTGAGGAAGGCGATCCAAGCTCTGCCCGATCTCCCCCGCCCGTTCACCCGAGGCACAGCTCAACCAGGTCCCAGCCACCGGAGCAAGCGTTGGATAATGCAGCTCCGGAAGCGATGTTGGTGATTGGCTCATCACCACCAATACCTTTTGTGGCAGGCCATGCTCGCGCACAAATCGATCGAGCCAAGCCGCAGCATCTGTAACCGAACCATCATGGCGTTCTGCTCTCACGGCCACACCCATTGAAGGAAACATAAGTATGTCCTTGAGCGCAGCAAGCCTTGCGACGCCACCAGTAACCGCCGGATCAATAACCAAAAATCCGCGTTTTCCTTGTTCTTCTAACCCCTGAGCCCATTCCTTGGCAGAACGAATGTCCTGGTTGTCAAAGGAACCATGTGTTTCTGAAAGATAAAAAGCTTGGGTATCGCTTGCATTATCTGAGCGTTTGTCCACAGCCCACGTCGCACTGATTGGTTGGTGAGAAAAAACAAGTCCACGGCCGTTGTGAGGCCATACTCGTGTCTTCTCCCCGAAACGAATAACCTTGGCCAAGTTTTCCGCCGTGCCAAACTGCGAGCCTAGAGCAATGAGTGCTTCATCAGAAAGGCCTGCGACCATCGACATCGTCTCTTCGCTATACCTAGGATCAGCTACGGGCATCACCCTAATCGTGGCGCCATAGGACCGTGCAGTAGCAACGGCAGCAATGCCAGATTCCGGACTAGCAATCACGATAGGTGCCGCCTCCGCGTCCCTTTTTGATTGCAGGGGAAACGCCATAATCTTCTCTTGACTCTGACCTGACGGAGGCTGCGGAGAGTCTTCCAAAGTCAAAAGCGCAATATCCGCGGGGTTGAGCGTTGCTACTTTTTCAAGTACTTCCCTCTCCGAAATTTTCCTCGGTGTAAACCTTAACGAGGTCAGGCGACCCAATGCATCAAAAGAACCATCGTCTTTGATTACCCGACGGCTCCCGTCCACAGAGCTCAACGGCACATCGCCTACAGCCAACACGTATCGGGCACCCAACCGGCCGATCTCCGCGATGACTTCCGCGCGCGATTGATCAGTCATGGTCAGCATTGGCGCATGGGCGACCACCGCGATTGAGGACGCACGCAGTTGAGACGCCATCACGGAATCGGAGACGACAACCGTATCGGAGGCGTCGAAAAGCAATCGCGAGGCCGCCGCACCCGAATCATAGGGAGTGCCGATCACCTGTGGTTCGGGCGTAAAACTCGATGCCACGTGACGGTTGAGATTGCGCACCCGAGCTTCTTCCAGCACCGAATTGACGAGCGCATTCTTGCTTTGTTCTGCCCGCCGCGTAGACGTTGAACACGAGACAAGAAGCATGGCCACAATAAGGACGAGACAGCCGCGCGCTGCCAGCCCTTTCTGCGAAAAACCACGCAATGGATTCTCATACGCCGTCAACGTAGGACCCGAATCTATAGCCCCGCCAGCTGTATCCCTGTATCTTGCCGATAAGGCACTTTTTACTGCGGGCGGAAGGCATCAGGACCTTCTTCGCCGCCACCCAAGTTCGCCTCATCAACATCCATCACCGCAGAGCCACCGATAGCCTCTTCGATCATAGCGATCAGGCGTTGGCGCCGGTCTCGGAAAAACTCGTTGGCATTCGCACTCAACACAAGATGTGGGTCCATCATGTGTGTGGCTAGCACCTCATCAAATTCCTGATCATCCATCAACGACTTGGATTGGATCCTCGCCAGATAACGAGCAGGAGAAGAACCTTCTATCATCACGTACGTGCGACGTCCCATCGGCGTGTAATTTAACACGCTGTCAGCCAGTACTCGATCTACGTCATTGTCATCGCACCATACCTCCGGGAAAACCGGACGGAAGTGCACTCCCAAGGTCGCCGCATTATGCCGATCAAAGGCTTGTCCGGTACGCCAATCCCGCGCGCCTCGTCCCATTAATAAGGCATAGATTCCTTTATAAAGACCAGACTCGGGGCCAGCGCTGAGCAATCTCGATTCCACAAACCGAGCATTACGGATAGATTTTGGAGTCTCTACCTCATTATCCTTGCCAGCCTCAGCCGCCCGGATCCAAGAGGTGACCTCGTCCACATCCGTTCCCATGCGGACAGTAAGCGCTGGCGAACCATACAGTTCCCCAAAGACCCCACACCAGAACCACCGGTTAAGACGGTTCCACGCTTCCTGTTTGGACAGCAGGCCAGGCTCCTCCGCAAGCAGCGCAATAATCACAGCAAGGGGAATCAACTGCGGGGTGTAAGGCACCTGCGAGGTGGACAAAATGCACCGCTCGCTCATGTAATGAGCCGACTCATGAAACGCCGCACGCATCTTTTTGGCTGCCGGAGCGTAGTCCGCCACGCTCAATTTCAGGATCGATTCCCTATGCCCGCTCGCCCTGCCGTTGCGTGCAGAGACATACAGCGCCACAGCAGTGAGAAACTCCGTCTTTCCTATCCCATCCAAAGCCGGGTACTTCCTGAGCACCTCGTCGGTTTTCTCCCAATCCCTTAGCAGGTCAAAATCTGGATCCTGCGCAGCAAACAATGAGGTAAGAAGCTCAAAGACATCCATCTGCATGCCAGAAGAATTCGCCTGAGCAAAGATAGAACCTATGCCACCCTGGGCGGTTGCCCGGTCAAGACGCACCATCGGAATCGAATAGCCAGCAAGAGGCTTGACCACCTTATTGTTAAAGCGGCGAACGTTATCGCGCGCCTGAGCATCCGCCCCAGCAGCCATGTCAAAGAGCATGTCTGTAGCCTCATCCGACAACAAAGCTGACACTGGAATACAGCCATGAGCCAGCGCCGCCTCACGTGAAGTGATGCCGCCTTCTGGAGTCTCCGCAAAATGGGAGCGAACCACACCCGACTCATCCACAGAAATTACGGCCTCATCCGGCATAACCTCCGAAGAAACAGCTTTTTCTACGTCCACATAAAAGCGACGACGAACATTCTTACTGCGGAAATCAACCGACTCCACGAGCCCCTCGCCGCGCAAGCACTGATACAGGGAGGTGAGGCGCTGTTGTCCGTCGAGAAGCAAAAGCCCCGGTGATACATGATGCTCCGGTGCCCCCTGAAGGGGCCGCGGCCTAAACCGCATGGGCTCGTTTCGGGTATCTAACGCCATCAGCGCGCCGACCGGATAGCCTCGCAATACGGTAACGAGTAACGAACGAATCCGATCCACGTCCCAGCAATACGAACGTTGAAAATCCGGTAGTTGCAGGTCACCGCGATCGATGCGGTTAAACAAGTCTGCAAGATCATAGCTTGGCGTAGAAAAACCCATGGGCATGATTCTAGTCATCACGGCTCGTAGGTGCAGACTCCGAAACATATGATGCGCAACGCTTCCTGTGCATCGTCACTTTAAGCCTCTACCCACGCCCTCGTTGTGCGGTTCATATCAATCAGAAACGACGGCAATAATCCTCGTGAGCATCGTGTCCCTGTTCTTCAATCTGAATCGTGGCGTGTGCGACTCCCACGCTCTTAAGGTAGTCCTGCGCCGCGTCGAGAGGGGCACAACCTTCATCAATATGCTCATCGACAACAAGGTGGCACGTTGCCATCGCCTCATGCCCATCTATCGTCCATACATGAAGGTCATGTACCTCCACGACCCCGCGAATACCCAGCAGGCCTTTCTCAATGGAATCAAGATCATAGCCAGCAGGAGTTCGTTCCAGCAGTACACCAAGCGCGCTCCATGCCAAATCCAACGACCTTGGCAAAATGAGCGCCGCAATGGCGAGCGAAGCCACCGTATCCACCCACAGCCACGACGTGAGATAGATAATGGTTGCCGACACAATCACGGCAAGAGAACCCACCATATCTAGCACAATGTGCAGGTAGGCCCCCTTGACGTTGATGCTCTCATCTTTATGCCCGTGTAGAAGGACTGCTCCCACGATATTGGCCAGCAAACCAACCACTCCGATCGCCAGAGTAAGCGGCGCATCAATCTCAGTTTTCTGACCCAACCGCTGAATAGCCTCCACCACGATCCACACGGAGATCACGGAAACTGCTACAGCATTAAAAAACGCAGCTATAACCTCAACCCTTTTATTGCCAAAGGTGGCTTTTACGGAAGCAGGACGCCGAGCTACGAGCATGGCGGCAAGAGCAACTATCAAACCCGTGGAGTCAGAAAGCATATGCATTGCGTCGGAAAGCAAAGCCAAAGACCCAGTCCATAGACCACCCACTAGCTCCACCAAGAAAAACACACTAGTAACGGCAACAACGGCCAGAAGTGCCCTCATACTCGATGGGACATGTCCATGAGAATGCTCGTGATCATGATCGTGCACATGATGAGCTTTGCCCTGTGGGCTAACCGCGTGTGATGAGCCTTGTCCCGTATCCATGCAAGCGACATTACACTTAATTTCCATTAAATGGAATTATTGAAAATAGCAAAACGTCACCGAACATACAAAGCCCCTGAAACGAAAATCACGCGTCTGTCATTTTGCTCAATTGAGACTGTGATATACCTTAATTGTTGATATGTTCTCATATTTAATTTAAGGAAAAATAAATGCTGAGTATAAAACGTGTTCTAGCGCCGGTCCTCACTATTGCGCTACTCACGACAGCCTCTCCAGTAGCCCAGGCCCAACAGCAGGAAAATGCGACCACAACAATCAGTACGAGTACCACCTTAGAAGGAGGCAGGACCTTCACCCGCAGCATCACTGTCGCGGCCCCTCAAGAAACACCCCAAGTCGAAAGCAATAAAACAGTCACCGTTAATCCAGGCGACACCATTAACGTCAAGCTCGAACTAAAAGTATCCAATAACGGCAACAATGGCTTCACTGATTTTATGGAGCACCTCTCACCTAATTGATTCCTTTAATCCCAGCACAGGAAAGAAAACCGTTGTAACTAAAGATACAGGAGCTACAGAGCCCTCTGTAACAGCTTTAGATCAACTCCCCAACAGGACGTTTAATAAAAAAGACTCGCGCACGATCGAATCGATAGTTAATAAAGGTGGCTTTGGAGAACTCGGTTCTCAAATAACCTACGAATACTCCTATACAGCAGCCAATACCCCTGGCACCTTCGTCACAAGTTTTCAAATGAAAGACCCAAGCACAAAAGAGTTTATGGAAAAATAACTGCCTCTTACCGTCGTCGTTAAAGGTACTGACGGCGGAAGCACACTGGGCAAAGTCTTTACTTGGCTCGGCGGTATTGCGGGAATTCTCTCACTTATCGGTGGCGGCGTGTGGCACCTACTCAAAAATGTCTTTCGCTTTTAATTAAGACGCGCATAGCACCATAAAAAGGGAATGCCGCGGCTATTTCCATATCAGCCGCGGCACTCGCCTATGTATGTATGGTTACGCCGTCGCGTCGAGTGGGTTTTTAACCCAGCTCATGAGATCGCGTAGTTTGGTGCCAGTTTCCTCAATCGGATGCGCCGCGATTTCCTCGCGATATGCCTTCAGCTTTGGCTGACCAGCCTCTACGTCTGCGACCATATCGCGGACAAACTTTCCGGATTGTATGTCTGCGAGAACTGCCTTCATGTTCTCCTTGACCTCAGGCGTAATGATTCGTGGGCCTGCCATGTAGCCGCCCAGCTCTGCGGTCTCCGAAATGGAATAATTCATGTTCTCGATGCCGCCCTCCCAGATGAGGTCAACAATCAATTTCATCTCGTGCAGAACCTCAAAATAGGCCATCTCCGGGGCATATCCCGCCTCGGTAAGAACCTCGAAGCCTTTCATCATGAGATGTTCGAGTCCACCGCACAAAACGGCCTGCTCACCAAACAAGTCAGTCTCTGTCTCTTCGCGGAAAGTGGTCTGGATAACCCCGGCACGTGCACCGCCGATAGCAGCTGCATACGACAGAGCAAGGTCGCGCCCTTCTCCTCGTGGGTCTTGGTCCACGGCGATCAAGCATGGAACGCCTTTGCCGTCAACGAACTGTCGACGAACCAAATGCCCTGGCCCCTTCGGAGCAACCATGCCCACTGTGATGTCGCTGCTCGGCTCGATCAGATTGAAGTGGATGTTCAAACCATGACCAAAGAACAGCGCATTGCCTGGCTGCAGATTGGGCTCAATGTCGGTCTTAAAGATTTCCGCTTGCGACGTGTCCGGGGCCAGAATCATGATTACGTCTGCCCACTGCGCAGCGTCGGCATTGTTCTTTACCTCAAAGCCAGCTTCCTCTGCTTTTTCTGCAGACTTAGAGCCCTTACGCAAACCAATAACAACCTCAACACCGGAATCACGGAGACATTGCGCATGAGCATGTCCTTGGGATCCATAACCAATAACAGCTACCTTGCGTCCCTGAATCAAAGAGAGATCTGCGTCTGCATCGTAAAGAAGTTCAATTGCCATGATGATGTATACCTTTCCGTTACAACCATGCTACCAATCCACATAACGCCTATTGCGACGTGGAAATAAAGAAATATTTTCTGAAAGCTAGAGGAATGTGAGGCGCCTACTTGTTCTGAAGCGCCTCTATTCCGAGGACTATCGGTTACCCGGTGCCATTGTTTTTGATCCACGATGCAGGGCGATTTGCCCGGATGAAATCAATTCCAATACACCAAAAGGTTCGAGCACGTCCAAAAGCGCGTTAAGTTTTCCTTTGTTGCCTGTTGCCTCAATGACTACCGAGTCAGGTGCGACATCCACGACTCGAGCGCGGAAGATATTTGCTGCGTCAACTACCTGCGGCCGATTCGACGCATCCGCAGACACTTTAACCAGCATCAAGGCCCTAGCAATAGTGGTTTCTTTTTCTAGCCGAACCACCTTAAGTACAGGAATTAACTTATTGAGCTGCTTGGTAATCTGCTCAATGTTGACTTCGTCTGCGTCCACAACAATGGTAAAGCGATTAACGCCCGGTTCCTCAGTCTTTCCTGAGACAAATGACACGATGCTGAAGCTGCGGCGAGTAAACATCGCCACAACACGAGACGTAATGCCGTCAGTATCTTGAACCAAAACGCTCAAGATATGACGAGAAATATCCTTATTAGCCATCACTATCTCCTAGATCTGTTCCCGCGGAGCAAGATTTCTCTTCGCCTGCTTCTCCAGAGACAACAGCGTTGCCTCTTCAATCAAATCATCAATCTCATCGGGGGATTCTGCGGCAGATTCTTCCCCGTCAAAGAAGGGGCGGAGTCCCTTGGCGTACTGAATGTCCGAATTTGAATGACCTGCAGCAACCATGGGCCACACTTGGGCATCCTCACCCACGATAAAATCAATGACCACAGGACGATCGTTAATTGCCCGCGCCTTGCGGATCGTCGGAACGATATCCTCCGCACGCGTAACACGGAAAGCAGCGCAGCCAAGCGCTTCTGCGAGCCCAACAAAATCAGGCATGTAGTGGTCTTTTTCACGCAGTTTAGTGTTGGAGTAGTTTCCGTCATAAAACAGCGTCTGCCACTGACGCACCATCCCCAAGTTTCCATTGTTAATCAAAGCTACTTTGATCAGCATGCCCTCCACAGCAGCCGTAGCAAGCTCTTGATTAGTCATCTGGAAGCAGCCGTCGCCGTCGATAGCCCACACCTCGGTATCGGGTGCTCCGGCTTTAGCGCCTAGCGCAGCAGGTATGGCATAACCCATCGTGCCCAACCCACCGGAGTTAAGCCAGGTACGGGGTTTTTCAAAGTCCAGGAATTGCGCCGACCACATCTGATGCTGGCCTACGCCTGCCGTATATATAGCGTCTGGTCCGACTTCCTTAGAAAGCTCCCTGATCACTCGCTGCGGCTCAATCAAACCGGTCTCGCTCTTTTCCCAACCACGAGGGAAGTGTTCCTTCAAGCCTGCTAAATATTTCAGCCAACGAGCACTGCGGGGTAAATCCGCACGAGAAGCTTTATAGACGTTAAGAAGCGCTTCCAGAACTTCTTTAGCATCGCCAACTATCGGGACATCAACAGAGCGAATTTTTCCGATTTCGGCAGGGTCGATATCTGCATGAATCACTTGTGCGCCCGGCGCAAAAGAGCTCAACGCCCCGGTGACCCGGTCGTCAAATCGCGCCCCAATAGCGATCAAAAGATCACTCATTTGCATCGCTCCCACTGCCGGAACAGTTCCATGCATTCCAGGCATCCCCATGTGCAGATCATGCGAGCTGGGGAAAGATCCAAGGGCCATAAGGGTGGTGACCACCGGGATCTGGGTGTATTCGGCGAAGGCACGCAAAGCTTCTGCAGCATTGGCTTTAATAACTCCGCCACCGATGTAGAGGACAGGTCGCCGCGCAGAGGATATCAGCTTTACGGCCTGTTCGATCGGGCGATTGTGTGGCACTGTAACGGGTTTATAGCCTGGAAGATCAATTTTAGGAGGCCAGATAAAGTCCACTTCCGCTTGCTGAATATCCTTGGGAACGTCGACAAGCACTGGCCCCGGGCGTCCTGTTTGCGCAAGGTAGAAAGCTTCCGCTAACGCCTGCGGAATCTTATTCACATCCGTGACCATCACGTTGTGTTTGGTCACTGGCATGGTGATACCGCGGATGTCTGCTTCTTGGAAAGCGTCGGTGCCAAGAAGTGAGCGTCCCACCTGTCCGGTAATAGCCACGAGAGGCACCGAATCTAAGTTGGCATCAGCAATAGGTGTGACCAGGTTGGTCGCTCCCGGACCAGAGGTAGCGATGCACACCCCTACCCTGCCGGTTGCCTGAGCGTATCCCGTTGCAGCATGTCCAGCCCCCTGTTCATGCCGGACCAAAACGTGCCTTAGCTTCTGAGCGGAGTACAACGCATCATAAAGAGGAAGAACTGCTCCACCAGGTAGGCCGAAGACTATGTCTGTGCCTAGTGCTTCAAGCGATCGCACGATCGCTTCTGCGCCCGTCATTCGCTCAGGTCGTTGTACCTGGGACCGCTTAGCCATCGCAGCGGGAGAAGGCGGGACCGAAGATGTGGTCTTTGTGATCTTTGTGGAGGCTGCCACGACTTCTAGCTCCTTGATTGTTCACGGATGTTGTTGTCCGAATCTAGACAAAGGTTTGGTTACCTGGTCTAGGTCGAATACCAATACACAGCTCTGCTAAACCACTGGGTTTCGGTTTAGATGATCTGCATATTCACTAGTTGAACATTAAGCGGATGATGGTGGTCCGCTACGAAAAAAGCCCCCGATCAGCACTTGTGATGCTGGCGAGGGCGCTTACGTTACGACTTGGTGGCCGTTACGGCAGGCGCCGCTCGGATAGCACTACAAGTCGAATAATGTTCATAGGATGGGATCCTACACGCCACAGAGTGGAATGTCGGCTCTTTTTCTTCAACTTACCCCCATATGGTGCAGGTCACTTCCCCATCCGTGGATAAGAACAAGCACACCCACCGAGATGGCTAACACCGCTATCCTCGGTAATCATGCGAACTCAATTCCTCTTGCACCAAACGTGGGACTGGTTCATTGACACAGGTCTTGACCTCCTCATCTTGGCTTTCCTTGCTTTCCTGGTACCCCGCCTTGGGCGCTTAGCCATGCGCATCGTGGAAAAGAAAGTCATAGATGAGCACGAGGACGAGTCAAAGGCGCATCTCGCTTTCGCCGGTGTGATGATCTACATCGCGCAGATGATCGCATACTTTGTGATTTTCGTGTTTGTTTTACAACAAATCGGCTTCACACTCGCCGGCGCTGCAATCCCCGCGACCGCAGCCTCCGCGGCCATCGGTTTAGGCGCACAATCAATCATCGCCGACTTCCTTGCAGGCTTCTTTATCTTGAGCGAGAAGCACTACGGCGTGGGCGACTGGGTTCGATTTGAAGGCGGAGCCACCAAAATTGAAGGCACGGTCATCCAGATCACAATGCGTGCGACGAGGATCAGAACACTCGCAGAGGAAACCGTCATCATCCCCAACTCCAAAGCCGGAGTATCCATCAATAATTCAAATTATTGGTCAAGCGCAGTGGTTACGATGCCCATTCCGCTGCTCGGGTCGGCTTCCATTGAAGAAGCCATAGAACGTTCAACACGCGCCACCCGACGGGCCTTACGCCGCAGCGACATTGCCCCAGAAATCCTCGGCGAGCTCAGCGTGCACCCTTCCGTCGCCGTACATCAACCCAGCACGGTCGGCCAGCCTTGGACAGTGGACATGCGCTTTGTGTGCCAGGTCAACCCAGGATCCCAGTGGCTTGTGGAACGCGCGATTCGCACCTCCATCATTGATGAATTCTGGCAAGAGTACGGCACAGCGCCTACTTTGACGGGTTCCCGAGCTGACACACTTGAGACATCCTCGCCTTCAGATATTGCCGATTCACTCTTCCGTCCAGCAATAATCACCAACGCGGATGCCTCGAAGACGGTTGCGTCGACTAGCTCCACAGGCGAGCTCTCCCAGCCCTTGAATAGCACAGGAAACACCGAAACCACCAAGGTTTTCCCAGGTACTTCCCTTATCACGCCCGCAGAAGATCCACGCACCACAGAGCTTCCCGACGCCCAATCTCCTGACCGCGGCGATCACGCAAAAGAAGATCCCGCCATTGTGGAAACTGGACTCATGGACACCGCCATTTCCAATAATGAGCAGCACGATCCCAACGATCAAGACCCCCACAACAAAGACGCACAAGCTCCAGCCACCTCATCCGATGCGTCTATGACAACATGGCGCCGAATCCTGACTGTCGGAGGACGCACCCGAGTCTCCACAACCATGCTTGTTGTAGGTTTTGCGCTCATAGTTTTGCTCAAGGGCTTCACACTAGAGCCTGACGACGCTTATCAGAATTCCCGCAGCGTGGCCCCGCCATCACCACAGCCCATATCTCCCACGCCGACGCCTCTCGTATCCTCTATACCCTGCTTCATCAGCAGTTACCCGGCGCGTTGCCCCACCGCAGCCTCATAATCGTCAGCCACGAACAGGGAAAACCCGTCCGCGGAT
>NZ_SDQO02000004.1 GCF_004382825.2 Corynebacterium silvaticum | reverse complement strand
GAGAGTAGGTCGCCGCCAACCAAAAAATTTGATATGTAGGAAGAGAGTCTAGGTATGATGCCTTACCCCCTTGGGGGTGGGTGTGGTGCCTAGACTCTCTTCCCTTTTTTTACGCGTAAACAACCCCTTAACACCCCCTCGAGTAGGGGGTGTTAAGGGGTTTAAGCTTTTTAGAGGGGGTTGTTCACAACCCCTAACAAACAGGGGCAATCAGACGCTCAATCGCCGTGAGGATCTCTTGTCGGTCTCTGCAGTATGCAAAGCGAACAGCGCTGCTCCAGCCCACGGAAGAGCCTGTAAACGGCTCTATGGGGATGGCTGCTACGCCTTTTTCTTGGGGAAGATCGAGGCAGAATTGGTTGCCGGTTTTATCGGTCATAGAGGAGATATCGGCGACAACGTAGAAAGCGCCGTGGGTGTCGTAGACGTTGAATCCTGCTTGGCGCAGGCCGTCGGAAGGCAGAATGCCTTTAGCTTCGGTCTCTGCGACGGTGCTGTGAATCCATGCGTCTTCATGGTCTAGCGCGTAAGCGACAGCGGGTTGGAATGGGGTGGCACCGACGTAGCTCATAAATTGCTTTGCTTTAAATACTGCATTGAGTAGCGGTGCGGGGGCTAGAGCCCACCCGGTTTTCCATCCAGTTACGTTGAATGTCTTGGCCGCGGAGGAGACCGTAATGGTGCGTTCTCGCATACCTGGAAGGCTAGCTACCGGGAGATGAGAGTGGTCGCCAAAGGTGTAGTGCTCATAAGCCTCGTCAGAGAGGACGAGGAGATCATGCTCAGCACAGACGGAAGCGAAGGCTTTGAGCGTTTGTTCATCAAAAACAGCGCCCGTTGGATTATGCGGTGAATTGATAATCACCATGGATGTACGCGGGGTAAGCGCAGCTGTAAAGGCATCTATGTCGAGTGTCCACGAGCGTCCATCTGGAATGAGCGGAACAGCAGCTATACGACGCGCGCCAGCGAGCGCGATAGATGCAGCATAAGAGTCATAATAGGGTTCGAAGACTAGGACGTCTTCGCCTGGTTCTACGAGACCCAATATCGTGGCGGAAATCGCTTCGGTTGCGCCCACCGTCACAAGTACTTCGGTGTCGGGATCGTAGGAGACACCGAAGTGTCGTTCTCGGGCGCTGGCAATGGCCTGGCGCAAACGAGGAATCCCACGAGCCGGCGCATATTGGTTGTTGCCTTGAGCTATTTCTTGCTGAGCTCGTTCCAGCATGGCCGCGGGGCCATCGCTTTCGGGAAAACCTTGACCAAGATTGACCGCATGGAATTCTGCGGCCTTTGCACTCATCGTGGCAAAGATGGTTTGGCCAAATTCGTTTAGACGCTGGACGCCGGGAGTATGTGGAGTATGCGTCATTAGTCGATCACCAACAGATCAAATTTGGTTTCTTTAACATCGTCCAACCGTGTGAGGTTTTTGTGCAAGGTGTTCCACTGCTCGTCAGGAATTTCCTCGATGGCGCGTTCAATGACGGTGGGGTCAGTGGTGGCCCAGCCGATGGGCATGGGAGAAATCTGGTCCCAGGTACCTTGGCTGTGTACAGAGCGTTGCCCTGCAACAGCAACCACCGGGACACGTTCGCCCACGGTGCGCTCTACGCCCTCAAGGTTGGTGATGTTGCGAGTAGCCAGAGCCCACGTGGGAGGAGCTTGTTCATCAACATTTGCGTTGACTAATGCCATAACAACAAAATCGCGGGGATTAACCTCTGCGATCATTCCTGCTGCTAAAGGATAGTTCTGGTAGAGGCTTTCTGAGGTTCCCACTTTTTTAGGGATCACGGTTATCATCGCAAAGCTAATCAGGGCCATGACCGCAAAAATCGCAAAAACTATTCCGCCAAAGGTCCCTCCTAGGGCCAAGAGCAAAGCGATGCCGATGACGAGCTGTATGAGTCCAAAAAGACCAGCTGAAAGCTGTAAGCGCTTGGTGTCCTTTAATAACTCATTATTCTTTTTAGCGTAATCGGAGTCGATAGGAAAAGAAAACTTTTGCATGATTGGTCAGGTCCCTTGGTAGAAATACGCGGAAAGCAGCCTTGGGCTGCTCTTATAGCTTAACTGTCTAGATGAGGTCGGCGGCATCGATGATCCGGTACGCGTAGCCCTGTTCGGCCAGGAATCGTTGCCTATGTGCTGCATACTCACTATCGAGGCTGTCGCGGCTCACAACGCTATAGAAGTGCGCCTCTGAGCCATCGGACTTTGGGCGTAACAGTCTTCCTAGCCGCTGCGCCTCCTCTTGCCGCGAGCCGAAAGTGCCGGACACCTGGATGGCTACTGCGGCTTCCGGCAAATCGATAGAGAAGTTAGCTACTTTGCTCACCACGAGAGTGGTGATGTCTCCAGCGCGGAATTTGTTAAACAGCTCCTCACGCTTTTTGTTGCTTGTCTTCCCCTCGATCACGGGGACACCAAAACGCGTACCGAGTTCTTCTAATTGATCGATGTAAGCGCCGATGATGAGCGTCGGCAAGCCTTGATGGCGCTGCAGGAGCGTATCGACGGCGCGAAGCTTGGACTCCGCGCAGGCAGCAATGCGATACCGATCTTGGTTTTCCGCTGTGGCATAGAGCATGCGCTCTTCTTCTGTCATGGTCGTGCGGACTTCAGTGCACTCTGCGGTAGCGATAAACCCGCGTTGTTCTAAGTCTTTCCACGGGGCATCGTAGCGCTTTGGTCCAATCAAACTAAACACATCGCCTTCTCGGCCGTCCTCCCGGACAAGCGTTGCAGTAAGGCCTAAGCGTCGGCGGGATTGGAGATCGGAGGTCATCCGGAAGACCGGTGCCGGAAGAAGGTGGACCTCATCGTAGATAATGAGTCCCCAGTCGCGAGAATCAAAGAGTTCAAGGGCACGATATTCCCCTTTGGTTTTACGAGTGACCACTTGATACGTTGCGATGGTCACCGGTCGAATCTCCTTTTTCTCCCCGGAATATTCGCCGATCTCCTCTGGCGTTAGCGTTGTGCGCCGTAATAGCTCGTCGCGCCATTGTCGTCCGGCTACGGTGTTGGTGACCAAAATAAGGGTGGTGGCTTGCGCCTGGGCCATAGAAGCCGCTCCCACCATGGTCTTTCCTGCCCCACAGGGGAGCACGACCACGCCGCTTCCGCCTTCCCAGAAGGAATCCGCAGCCATCTTTTGATAGTCGCGTAGTTCCCAGTGCTCATGCTCCTGGGACAACGCAATCGGGTGAGCCTCACCATCCACGTAGCCCGCGAGATCTTCAGCCGGCCAGCCAACTTTGAGCAGTTCTTGCTTGAGCCGACCTCTCTCAGACGGATGCACAACGATGGTTTCTGCATCAATCTGTGCGCCTAACATGGGATGGATCTTCTTATGACGAATCAGCTCAGCAAGGATTGCCGGTTCTGCCGATTCCAGAATAAGACCATGCGCAGGATGCTTGTGCAGCCGTACTCGACCGTACCTAGACATGGTCTCGGCGACGTCGATAAGCAAAGCCTGCGGGACGGGGAAGCGTGAGAACTTTTCTAATACATCGACAACGCCTTCTGCGTCATGACCTGCGGCACGAGCGTTCCATAAAGCTAAAGGAGTGATCCGATAGGTATGAATGTGCTCAGGGGCTCGCTCCAGCTCTGCAAAGGGAGCTAGCGCTGCTCGTGCGGCACCGGCTTGGGCGTGGTCGATTTCTAACAAAACGGTTTTATCCGACTGGACGATCAGCGGGCCGTCAGCAAATGCCACAGGGAAACACTCCTCAACCCTCAAGGGAAATACAGACTGTCCATTATGGCATTGAGCACCGTGGCATCCCAGCTTTTATGCACGAATACGCTGTTATATCGACAGGGCGTGGATTACTCGGACTGGTTGATCACTATCTCGGTGATCCTGTGGATGGTAAAACGATGCATGGCACCGTCGACAGGATCTACGGCAGAAAGCTGACCACTAGAAACAGTGATGGGCGTGACCACCCTATGCACCGCTTGGCCATGTTTGTCCACGAATCCGAGCGTGACGGTGCGCTTGGCACGAATCGCCGACTGCAGCGCACTGAGAACTCCTGAACCATGAACCGTCGCCTTTGTGCCCGCCGCGACGGCTTCCTTAGCAGCATCATGTCGCAGAATAGACGCTATGGCGGCAGCAATGTGTGCCTCATTGTCTTCCTCTGGGTGGTGCGACCGCAGCGGTGTGGACAGGCGAGAGGGCGCGGGCCGGATATCGATACTGATGCCGTTGGCATCTTCAGCAACTGGATGAAAACCTTCCTCACGCAGCGCCTGAAGCACTCGAACCAGCGGCGCCTGCGATATGGCGACAGTGGGTGCTATGAGCCTGAGGCCAACAGCTTCCGCCGCGGAGGTCCGACTGACCTGTAACAGCAAAGCTTCATCGGCGCAACGTAGGTAACTTACGGCGGGCCCACCCCTTAAAGAGCCGTGACGACGCGCAACGTCAGCGATGAGGTACGAGATAGATTGCGGCAGCTCACCCAGGACATGAGCCTTGAGAAAGCCTGTGAGCTCTTCAGGCGTACGCCCTGCGTCTAAGGCACGTCGTACGCTTGATTCCGTGATGCGATAGACGCTAGCCAACCCCATCGATTCGGCCTCGCCCAAAAGTGCCATCTCTTGCATAAGAAGCTGGGGCAGCGGGCCAGGAGCAAGGATTGTCATATCAGCCTGGGGGATGAGCTGTGTGACTTCTGTAGGAGTTAAGGATTGCGTTATCTGATCAAGACGCGAAAGCGCAGTAGTCTCGGTTCCCTTGACAAGGGCATCCAGCACAGAAGTAGTGCCATTGCTCGCGGTGAGTACGCCGATCCAACGAGCTTCTGCAACGAGCTGATCAATATGCTCGGGGGAGACCCTAGACACACGCAGTGGGGCTGCAAAACCGATATTCGCGCGGAGTGAATGATCGGAAATACCTGAAGGTGTGGAATGCTGCGCCGTAGTCCGCAGAACCAGCTCACGCAGCGACGGTAGTTTTTCATTCCACGTGGCTGGCGAAAGGAAGCGTTGAGGTTTGCCCTTATCATCTAGGGTATTGACCACCCAAGGGCGCAAGATCCCATGAAAATACCAGCCGTACACCAACTGTGACCATTGGTGAGACAGCGGAGAAACGAGCCACTCGTCGGCGCGGTGAGTAGGGCAGAGATAGTCACCCCCTGTGTCGTCGGTGGGGAGAGGATCTGGTACTCCTCGGGCGACCAAGTCGCAGGACATAGCCAACGACATGACTCGGAGGGCTGTGAGCTCGTCGGAATCGAGAATCTGCGTGAGCGTGGTGACGCTACGAACTCCCAGAACTCCGTCTTTGAGCAGGGGCATGGGATCATGCCCGAGTTCGCGCAGAAGTATCCGCATAAGGCGTACCACCTCTAGACCAGTCCCGGCGCTATTCTCATCATTCTTACTGGACGCGGCGAACTCCACGCGGGAACTCGGTAGTACAGGGATAAGCGGTGGCTGTTGGCCTCTCAGAAGGTATCGCACAGGCATAGAAAGCCGAACAGTCGTGGCGTCAACCCGTATGAGAAGCCCCTGCGCGATCAGTCGTGGTATCGGTCGCTGAGGGTCTGCATCAGGAGCAGCATCTTTGGTTATTCCTGTGCCGCCGGACCGGTCAAGGGTAGTGAGGATTTTGTGATCGCGTTCATCCAAGGTATCCAGAACCTGCTGGAAATCGGTTTCTTCTTGGGCGCTTACCCCAAATAATTGCCATCCGGTAGGAAGCGCGTTCATTGCCTCAGGGACAACCTTGAAAGACGCGGGGGAACCATACATGAGGGCGCGCAGTACAAGTGAGGTGACAGCTTCTTCGACGAGTACATCAAGGTTGTCCGGAGCCTGTTCCCCAAGATAGTCACGCAGTGCATCCACCAGATTGGGGGCAATCACAGGTTCGAGTTCTGCGCCAAGGGAACTGGCCGCCTCAAGCGTCAAAAGCTCGAATGCAGTGAGGGACATCAATGCACGCGCCAATGATGCGCGTAGCTGTAAACGAGCAGCTAATGAGGATATTCCGGGAGGAAGCGGGTGGGTGACATCGGGCCTATTTTTAAGGATGGCCGCGAGGTTTTTCTCGTCGAGTGAACTCAGCCACTCGCGGAAATTGAGGGGCCACGTATAAGGGGCAAAAGAAGAGCACATGATGGTATTTCAGTTTAGTTGCTCTTTCAGGTGACTTTTACCCCTAAAGTTTGAAACAATGGGACACATGGCAAACATGGAGAAAAAAGGATACGTCGATCCGGGCTGGCCTGCACACGTCCCGGGTGGCGGGCACGCTGTGACCGAGCTTGTGGCTAAAGTCGCTGGTGCTAATAGCCCGTGGGGCGACATTGAGCTACCTGTTCCTGTAGAAGAAACCGGTTATGTTCACCCTTATACCCGGGTGAATAAGTAGCCTGTAGCTCCACTATCTGTGGTGTCCTCACTTGTAGAACAAGCGAGGACACCACATGTGTGTATAAAAAAGATAGGTCCCGTTAGCGCCCAATAATGTAGCGCTAGCGGGACCTAAAATTTTAGGCGTGTTTTACATGCCCATGGCGGTATCAATTACCTGGCGATTTGCCTGGTAGAAGGCATCGAAATTGTTGTTGTTGGCCTGGTAGAAGGCGTCAATTTCAGGGTGAACCCCGATGCCGTAGCCAGCGAGGCGATCCTTGACTACCTTGTAAACCGCATCGACAGCAAGCTTATCGGCGTTTTGGCCGGATGCAGCTGCGTAGTTCTGTGCGTCGTCAACGATCTGCTGTAGCGGTGCTGGTGCAGATGCGACAGAATCGCGAGGCGTTGGTGCTGAGTTAAGCCCAAGCTTTGCGGAGCAGGAAGGCCATGCGCCCCAGCCCTGAGAAGCAAGAACCTTTTCTGCGACGGCGATCTGCTGCTCGCGGGTGGCCTTGTCAGCGGTTGGTGCGTACTGCCCACCGCCGAAGCCTTTCCACGTGCTTGCAGAGAACTGAATGCCACCGTAGTAGCCGTTGCCGGTGTTGATTGCCCAGTTGCCACCGGATTCGCAGCCTGCAAGACGATCCCAGTCAGAATCTGGTGCAGCAGATGCTGCGGGAGCGAACAGGGTGGCTGCTGAGCCGACTGCGACAGTGGAAGCTGCAATCTTTGCCAGTGCAGAAGCGGACTTACGAGCGTGACGTGCCATTAAAGAAAGTTTCCTCTCGTTGTGCCGCCGAGAATCGTGGTAAGCGCAGGACGCGTGTTGTAGTCCATGGGACAAACGCATGTCTTGCAGGGAAGGAACCACACGCTCGATACGAATGTACCGAGTGCGGTGGTCAACCACGAGCCCCTGTCTGCTGAGTGAGTTGTGTGTAGTTGGTTGGGCCGGAGCTCAACCGCGAACGGTCAATTCCTCTGCACTTCATGCGTAGACCGGCTCGATATCCAGACAGGGGCTGGCGAAGATATCGGACGGTGGCCTACGCGGTGCTCGATTGACTACGGTACTGGTTTATAACGGTTGTGTCACGTTTTTCTTTCTTTTTAGCGGCGAAATTCCTGGGAGTTTTGGGTGAAAATGCTGGTCAATGGCTGTTGTTGCGAGATAGAAATTTTTTATCACAGAGGCTAAAAAGAAGGCGTTTTGGGGAAATCTGCACCTTATCGCTGTTTTTATTGTGACCTGTGAGGTAGATGTGACGGTGTCTTGAGAGGTTTCTGGAATGAGCTATACTTTGAGTTTTACTATCTCGAACTTTCCCTAGGAAAACAGTGCATAGGCCGCCGCATCGTCTGAGGAATAACAACCAGTCGCGGTGGTTTCTTTTATTGCTGGCTTCAGTGGGGAAACGTGCGATAAATCTCGGATCGGCGCATAAGGGTCGGTGCGGGAGTCAGTGAAACTAGGTACCTGTCATACTTGACTCTGAGTGCTTGATTGCGTGATTTGCTGCGGTTTTGTGTGCGAATATCGCAAGATAACCATGAGGATCATGTAGATAAAATATGGAAGGAGTCTTGTCGTGCCGATTGGCAGAGTTCGGTGGTACGACCCCGAAAAGGGCTACGGATTCGTTTCTAATCCTGGAGACGAAGACTGCTACGTGGGCAAGAATGTGTTGCCGGCGGGCGTCGATAAGCTTGAAAAAGGTCAGCGGATCGAGTTCGATTTTGCGGACGTGGGGAAGAAACCTCAGGCATTGCGCATAAAAATTCTTGAGGCGCCCAAGACGCGTAGGCCGCAACATCGGCACAAGCATAGCCCTGAGGAGCTTCATGGCATGGTGTCGGATCTTGTGACCATTTTAGAGTTCAAGGTACAGCCAAGCCTGAGAAGTGGCCGGTTCCCAGAGCGTAAAGACGGACGCCAGATAGCTGGAATACTTCGAGCAGTGGCAAAGGAACTTGATTCCTAGGCAGACAAATAATATACCGACTATAAAGAAACGGATGTCTTTATAGTCGGTATTTGTCTTACATAAGGTTTTATGTCACCGTGGCGCGTATCGACCATGTGACGGTGTATGGAGTCTCCTCGCCCTTATCGTCATGGCCTATGAGCACGGAGGAGACTTCAACGACAACAAGCTTTGTGCGATCCTGAGAATCCTTTTTCAAAGACGCAGAAGCGGGGACAGCGACCTCACTTGCCTCATGCGCGGTGTAGAAAGATTGATCGTTTGCTGTGGGATCATCATAGATTTTCAGTAAAGACCAGTCATGGTCGGAGACTTGTGATGGAACTTTGACGGTGAGTTCCTGATCCGCGTTCACGGTTATAACCGGAACGGTGTTTTCCAGGCATTCGACGCCGGGTTCGCAGATACTAAAAGGGAAAACCTCTTGGCTAGATGACGGCGAAGAAACCTCGATCGCGACCTCACGCGGTTCTTTTTCCGGACGGTTATTCCACCACGTTTGGAATGCTATCGACCCCGCTACCACTAGTGCTACCGCCACGATGAGGGCGGTAATCTGGATGAGGTTTCTGCGTCGAGTTCTGCGACTAGCCATGGTGAGCAATACTACCTCGCCTGGAGAACTAGGGGGATACGCGCTGGAGAAACCGGACGCGGTAGAGATCCGGCCACCGTTTGCCAGTGATATAAAAGTTGTCTGTGCCCGGTATATGGGCGATGCCGTTGAGTACGTTGTCAATATCTGGTTGTGCGTTGTTGGGGATAGGGGAGGCGTCGATACGCTCTCTGACAACGCCGCTGGTTACGTCGATACCTAGAATCTCTGTGGACAAGAATTTATTTGCATAGACGGTATCGGTTTGCGCGCCTGAGCCAGCAGGAACGCATTCCAGTTCGTTGAGCCCTTCTACCGGTATCGCTTGTCCCTGGGCGTTGGACACACGAACAGAGATCCGTTTTATTTCCTCAAAAGTCAGTGGGTCGAGAACGCGCAGGCTGCTCGTGCCGTCAGACATGATTAAGCGATCTGAGAAAGCGCACAATCCCCAGCCCTCACCCGGGTACGTTGCCCGTGCGGTTTCCTCCAACGATTCAGGATCACGCTGGATTGCAACATTATTTTTCCACGTCAATTGCCATATTTTCCGCGAACTGTCCTTAGTCGGATCGGTCTTAGTCACCGTGATGCCTTCACCAAAGAAGGAGTCTGGAAGCTGCTTGCGCGTTGTCTGGATATTGTCCACAGAAGTGCGGTAGATCGAGCTGGTTCCGTATCCTCCTGTTCCCACGATTAATGAGTCGCCGTCCATTTCGAGCCCCTGAGTAAAAGATCGTGAGTCGAAATCATGGCGCGAGATTATTTCTGCCTGCAGCTCCAACGGACGTTCGAGTGGTTCTTGCGTTGGTTGGGAAACCTCGGCGGGAGAAGCGCACGAGGTAACGCCGAGCGCGATGGAGAGGAGACCCACTGAAAAAACTTTCATGGTGGGTGTATCCCTACGCGGAAGATGCGACCGCTGTAGCAGTATCAACAGTGGATTGAGGACTTTCATCGTGCAGGTGAAACGGTGCAATCGCATAGCAGTTATTGTGCCCTCAATGTATCGATTGTGGATAGATGCTGGATAATAGGGGAGTGCCGAACAGACGTAATACCAAAAATAGCCAGTCCGGCCCGTTATTGAGTGCCAAGGCGCTTTCAGTCGCACGACACGCCCTAGAAGAACTAGGGGAGGGTGAAGTCGGAGCCCACATCGGGGTAAGAAACGTCAACGAAACCTCCGCGACGCATCGCTTTGTCGCCGACGTACCTGGATATAACGGGTGGGAATGGAACGTGGTGGTCGCATGTGCCAGTGGCTCCCGCTGGGTAACAGTGAGCGAGCTTGCTCTTGTGCCTGGACAAGAAGCCCTGCAAGCACCTGATTGGGTCCCGTACCACCAGCGAGTTCAGCCGGGAGACCTCGGCCCCAATGACTTCCTTCCTCCTAGGCCAGATGATCCACGGCTTACTGAAGATTCGGAGCAAGCAGCTTACGATTTTGGGACGCCGAAGAAGCTGACAAAGGTGGGAATCCAGACCGCCTCAGAACGATGGAAAGACGGAGCTTTTGGTCCTTCGTCTGAGTATGCGAGGAAAGCGGCTCACAATTGTGGCGGATGCGCATTTTATTTCCCGCTTGCAGAACCCGTAGGAAACGATTTCGGCGTGTGCGTCAACGAGTATTCGGCGGATGGGCGCGTAGTTCATACGACGTATGGGTGCGGTGCACACACTGATACGCCTCCCTCTGAGCCGCTTGGGGTAGTAGAAAATAGCCCCTTTGATGATGAAAAACCAGAAATTTTTCCAGCTGGTACTAACCAATAAATATGGTGGTTTTAACCCCTACCCCTGGGCAGCAGCTTTGTCGTCGATTATGTCCCTTGTGGGGCACAAGAAACGATAAAAATGACTCGTTTTGAGGATGAACCCGCTGTGTGTCGGCTATTTTCGGTTTGATCCAAGTGCTCCTGAATGGGAATATCTTGTGTGCGGAAGTTTTTCCGAGGTATCCCTCTTTTAAATATTTGGAGCGAATCAGATGGCTTCTATGCCTACTTCTGATCAAGCAGCGCCGAAGCAGACTGAGAAGTCTCGCGGCGCGTTCGATCGCTATTTCAAGATCAGTGAGCGTGGTTCAACAATTGGAACCGAAGTTCGTGCAGGTGTGGTCACGTTCTTTGCGATGGCTTACATCATCATCCTTAACTCTCTCATCCTAGGGACGAGTCCTGACTCCGAGGGAACAGTACTTGGTATTCCGCAGGTGGCCGCAGCTACTGCTTTTGTAGCTGGCGTAATGACGATCCTTTTTGGCGTCATAGCCAAGTATCCCTTTGGCATTGCGGCCGGCCTTGGCATCAACACCCTTGTTGCTGTCTCTATGGTCTCCACTGAGGGACTGACCTGGGCAGAAGCCATGGGCCTGGTAGTCCTCGACGGCGTGATCATCGTCATCCTGGCGGTTTCTGGTTTCCGTCAGGCGGTGTTTGATGCCATTCCTAAGCCGATGATCGCCGCTATGAGTGTTGGTATCGGCATGTTCATTGCTCTTATCGGGCTTGTCGACGCCGGCTTTGTGCGCCGCCTCCCAGACGCTGCACACACTACTGTCCCCGTCGGATTGGGCACCAATGGTTCGATTGCTTCGTGGCCTACCTTTGTCTTTATCATCGGTCTGCTGATTTGTGGCTTCATGGTAATCCGCAACATTCGTGGCGGTCTTTTCATCGGCATCGTGGCGACCACAATCATCGGCATGATCGTAGAAGCCCTGACCGGTGCTGGCTCTTCCGCGGATAACCCCACCGGAGGCTGGAGCCTTGCAATTCCGATGATTCCGGAAGGCTTTGGCGGAATCCCAGATCTTTCCCTCATTGGTAACGTCTCTCTCCTCGGCGCTTTTACCCGCGTTGGTGCCCTAGCCGCTACCTTGCTGCTGTTTACCCTCGTGTTGGCTAACTTCTTCGACGCAATGGGAACTATGACGGCGCTAGGAAAGCAGGCACGGCTTGTCGACGACAACGGCGTGCTTCCGGACATGAAGAAGGCACTTGTTGTTGAAGGCGCAGGTGCAATTATCGGCGGTGGCGCCTCTGCTTCCTCCGCGACTGTTTACGTTGACTCCGCTGCCGGTATTGCAGACGGCGCTCGTACCGGCCTGTCTAACGTGGTTACGGGCCTTCTCTTCCTCCTCGCGATGTTCCTTACACCGTTGTATGAGATAGTGCCGATTGAAGCAGCTGCACCGGTCCTCGTCGTGGTCGGCGCAATGATGATCGGACAGGTGAGAGAGATTGACTTTACAAAGTTCAACATTGCGCTCCCGGCCTTCCTCACCATCGTCATCATGCCTTTTACCTACTCGATCGCTAATGGCATCGGCGTCGGGTTCATTACCTTCACCCTGATGACTCTCTTTGCTGGAAAAGCCAAAGAAATCCACTGGATTATGTGGCTGGTCTCCGCGTTGTTTGTGATGTACTTCTCCATCGACCCGATTATGTCGGCTCTTGGCTAAGCATTAGTGGACAGCGTTATGTCCCATGAGACTCCCGATTACGGCATGCCTGTGCCTGATCGGGAGTTTTGTTTTATTAAGTGCGGAACGCCTCTCACAAGGGTCTTCGAACTACCGAGGCATTGAAGAATCCCCACGCGCGATAACATGTAATGCGTGACTGAACAACCAACTCCATCGGCGCTTAACATCGTGCATATCGCAGATCCTGAAGACCCGCGTCTTGATGATTTCCGAGACTTGAATCATTCCGACAACCGACCAGATCTTCCTGGCGGAAAAGGGTTGGTCATTGCTGAGGGGCCGTTGGTGGTCGGCAGGCTTATACAGTCGCGTTTTCCTGTTCGCTGTCTGATTGGTTTTCCTGCCAAACTCGAATCATTTCTTAGCGATCCCGCGATAGCCGAACTGGTGCGTGATATCCCAGTCTACTCCCTGGATCGAGAGACACTGGCGAGCGTGGCTGGTTTTGACATGCACCGCGGACTACTTGCAGCGGCCGACCGCGTGGCGGGGCTATCCATCGCAGAGGCCGTATCTGAAGCATATACCGTCGCCATACTTGAGGGGGTAGGCGATCACGAGAACATTGGCTCAATGTTCCGAAATGCCGCAGGAATGGGCGTGGACGCCATCCTATTTGGCAATGGTTGCACAGACCCGCTGTATCGTCGCGTCGTGCGTGTTTCCATGGGGCATGTGCTCCGGACACCTTTTGCTCATTTTGGTGGCAAAAGAACAACATGGCAACGAGAACTAGAAGAACTGAAAGAGGCTGGGTTCCATCTGGTTTCCCTTACCCCTCACCCTGAGGCTGAACACCTTGCAGATGCGCTTGTCGACGCCACCACCGGGCGCCCATACGACAAAGTGGCACTCCTCGTCGGTGCTGAAGGCCCTGGGCTCACCGAACATGCTATGCGCGCAACTGATGTCCGCGCCCGCATTCCTATGGCACCTGGAACTGATTCGCTTAACCTTGCCACATCCGCCGCGATTGCTTTTTATGAGCGTGACAGATCGCTCAGGTAATTAGTGGCGGTCGGTGTGACGCAGCTTTTCAGCTAGCTTGCGGGAAAAAGTTCGAATCTTTTTCCCCGCAGCAACAGCGAGGTGCTGGGCCACATCTTTTGATACTTCCGCGTAACGAGCCAGCTCTGCGGTGACCGGCGGCTCAGAACCATGCTGCTCATAGTCGTCGTAGTCGTTTCGAGATTCTCCCAGTCCAAGTTTGGAGGAAGCTGTGGTAACCAACGACTGAATGCTCTTTTTCTGGTCGGAAGGATGATCCACGAGTTTGGGCTCGGGTCGTCCGTCGACAGCAAAGGCAGCCACGTTGATGTCGGAGGCATCCTCAACGTCAAAACCGAGCCATTGTCTTTGGGCCTCATACATGAGTTCAATGGGCCAGAAAGGCAGAGTAATTCCTCCGCTGTCCTCTGCTTTTTCTCCTGCCCAATAGGGGTTTTCAAAGGGTTCTGGAAGCCCTAGGTCCTCATATACGCGTTCTCTGCGGGCGGAAAAAGACCGCCGTAAGGCGTCGCCAGTCCAATGCGCAAACGCCCCTAGCCCGGTCTCCTCGTTGATCGCAAAGGCATAGACATCTGCCGCTGGAATACAGGAACGAAGCTTTGGATTGAGCTTGGACAGCTTAGTGGCGTCAGCTACACCTGTTTGGATGATTGAAAGCCCCTCAAATCCCGCGATATAGAACTCATGCGGGGAAGCCTGTGCCGAACGATTCAAGGAAAACTGACCAATGGGAGTAATCGGCCAGCGTGGATTTAGTTGGGCTAGTAGCTTTCGGCCAAACCCTCGGTCCGCTCGGGGTTGCTTTGCTATAACCGCGCCGGGGTCCGCGGTTGTGACAAACCACAAGGTCACCACGGCGTCGTGATGTGGAGCTGAGGGATCTCCATAATCGGGTGTGCTCATAAGAATCGTTCCTTATCGCAATGAAGTAAACGTGGGGGAGGGAAGCGATAAAACGGAGGTGGGAATGACTAAGACCGGGGGCGCTTGGTGTTGGTGCGTACACCGAGTAGAACGTCTTCCCAGTGCGGAGTCACAGCCTTGCGGCGACGCTTGGAGGGGGTCTTAGGCTGTTGGTCTGGGCTCTGGAAGAATCCCTCGCCAGAAACTTCTATGGAATCTTGAGAAGAAATCTCGCGTTGTGCTTCTTCTGCGTCTGTGATGGGTGGAAGATCATCGCGAGTTTTTTCTACCTCTGACTCCGCATGCGGGTCCTGAGGAGCCTCGGGAGACCGAGTATTGTCAAAGACATCGACCGCGCGTGGCCTTCCTACCGGGGAGATTGTTCGCACGGGTTGGATGAAATCGGGGTCGATGAGATCTGCGGCAATCCCGTTCCGAGCTATTGCGGTGGTAGAGGACATGCTATTTCGGTGGTAAGACCACTCTGCGGTGAGATCACTGACACCGGATTTCCATGACACCGTGGCAATCCACTGGCCGGAGGCGTCACGGTAGGCATCCCACTGTGTGGTTGATAGATCAAGGCCGCGAGCTGCAAACGCAGTGACTAGTACTTCCCACAACGTAAGACGTGCCGGCCCGTCATCACGTACGGGATGCGACTGCTTAGCCATATCTGCGATGCGTGCACGCTCCAACAGGACTGGGTGGGCGTAGGGCTCAATACGGGATTCTGTGACCCCGTTTTCTTCTGCTAGCTGGGCTACAGTTGCGCCACCCCGGATCCGATCCTGGATTTCTCGTGGACGCATAGCCAGTGGTGTAGAGAGCCGGGGGTCCATTTCTTTGGTGCGCAGCTCGCGTTGCTCAGGGGCGTCTGTTGCCGTCGAAACAGGCGAAACGGCAGCAACGTCCGCGGGACGAGCTTCTTCCGGTTCAGAGGCAGTCTCTTTCACATCTGCTGCAGAATCAGCTTCAGCGGTATTCGTTGCCGCAGGGGATTGATCCTCGGAGGTCTTTCCTAGCAGCGTTGCACGCAAGGAGTCGTCTACGACGAGGAAGTACTGGTCCTCAGGGGACTCAGCGGCGTGGAAGACAAGGGATGTCTTCGTGGACTCGCTTGGTATGAGAACGAGTTCCTGCATCAGTACTCCTTTGCTGTGATGATGGACATAACCATCCTCTACTTTAACGCAGCGATGCCTCCAACGGCCGGTGCTCTGCCGGCATGTGGGATGAATGCTTGCGGAAGAACCATGGGGCGGCTGCGGTGGGCACTGAGAGAACTGTGAGGTTTGGGTGGCGTCGACAAGCTTAACGACGCCACCCATGGGGCGGGACTGCCGTTACGCGAGAGCGAATGAATTGTCCAGGATGTAATCGATTGCGGATGTCAGGATTCTGATGTCTGAAGTCTCGATAGCTGGGAACATGCCGATGCGTAGCTGGTTGCGTCCGAGCTTGCGGTATGGCTCTACGTCAAGAATCCCATGTGCGCGGAGAATTCGAGCCACCTGTGCGGCATCGATGGAATCATCAAAATCAATGGTTCCTACAACTAGGGAGCGTTTTTCTGGCGACGCAACAAAAGGCGTTGTTTCCTGACGTGCCTCAGCCCACTGATAAAGAGCATCGGAAGACGCAGTTGTGCGCTGCACCATGGCAGACAACCCACCCTGGTCATTCATCCACTGAACCTGCTGTTCCAGCATGAGCAGTGTGGATACCGCAGGCGTGTTATACGTCTGGTTTTTGCGGGAATTATCGACGGCTGTCTGCAGATTGAGGAAGTCCGGGATGAAGCGGTCGGAAGAATTGATCTTCTGGATACGCTCCAAAGCTGCTGGGCTCATTGCAGCAAGCCAGAGGCCGCCGTCGGAGGCAAAGCATTTTTGGGGTGAGAAATAATAAACGTCAGCTTGGTCGATCTCTACGGGAAGTCCTCCTGCTCCTGAGGTTGCGTCAATGACCACCAGCTGACCCTCAGAACCTGTTGGGCGGATGACCGGGACCATAGCACCCGTGGACGTCTCATTATGGGCCCAGGACACAACGTCGCAGCCGTCTAAAGCAACGGGAGTCGGTGCATCGCCGGGTTCTGCGGAAATGACGGTGGGCTCTTGTAGCCAGGGGGCTTTGGCTGCTGCACTAGCAAATTTTCCAGAGAATTCGCCATAGGTGAGATGCCCGGATTTGGATTCGATCAGGCCGAAGGTTGCGCAATCCCAAAAGGCGGTAGCTCCGCCAAGGGAAAGGACGATTTCATAGCCATCGGGAAGGTTGAATAGGGAGGAGAGGCCTTCCCGAATGTTGCCCACAACGTTTTTGACTGCGGGTTGACGATGCGAAGTGCCCATAACTGTGCGACCTTTTTCGGTGATCGCTAGGAGTTGCTCTGTGCGAACTTTTGAAGGTCCACATCCAAATCTGGGGTCAACGGGGAGAAGATCGCTGGGTAGTACGGGGAACTCGCTCATGCTCATGCTTTCTAGAGATTGGAAGCTGCCTCGGGTTCTCACGGAAACGTGTGAGTTGAATGTCACAGCCAGTCCGAATAGTACCGGCAAAGCGCATAAATTACTAGGTCTTTTCTGTTGATAATTAGGTTTAATGATTAGCAAATTGCATCATTGCAGGACGCTGTTAGGCCGGGGTTGCTTGAGGGGGTGTGGTGGATGATTTTTGCAGCATGTTGGGGGTTGTTGCTGGGGGTGAAACGGTGCAATGTAGGGTGAGTCACAAAATTTGCTAAGCTGTGAATTGCTCGACCGAAAAGCTGTAAAGCTGGCCAACATCTTTATTAATGAAGTAACGCATAAAGTAAACTTTGTATGTTCAGTTGTTGGCTACCGCTCGGCTGGGATAGGTGTCGTTATTTCGTGAAAAGAATGATGGCACCTAGCGCTAGATTGCTCTGACTGGGTGCGGTAACCTGCACTTATTTAGATACTTTCCCGATGGACACTACGTGCTGAATGGGGGTAGAGATACCTTCCAGCCGTCGTATAAGGAGACACCGTGCCGATGCTAAAAGTCCGAAAAGGTTATAGTTTTGGGCAACGGCGTCTCGTCTTTAACGATTAATACGGCGTCCTTCTACACCTGAATAGGCGTTAATTTAAGTACAAATTGAAAGGGAAGCTGTGGCTACTGACAACAAAGACAAAGCTGTACTCCACTACCCCGGTGGCGAATATGAGATGGACCTCATTCACGCAACCGAGGGCAACGACGGCGTTGTGTTAGACAAACTGCTCTCTGAGACCGGTCTCGTTACATTCGATCCCGGTTACGTCAGCACCGGTTCGACCGAGTCGAAAATTACGTACATTGACGGCGACAACGGCATTCTGCGCCACCGCGGCTATGACATCGCAGACCTTGCAGAGAACGCAACCTTCAATGAGGTTTCCTACCTACTTATTAAGGGGCATCTCCCTACCGTGGAGGAGCTGCATAGCTTTAACTCCGAGATCCGTCACCACACCCTCCTTGACGAGGACTTCAAAGCACAATTTAATATCTTCCCGCGTAACGCCCACCCGATGTCTGTTCTTGCATCGTCAGTAAACATTCTTTCCACCTATTACCAAGATCAGTTGGACCCGCTGGATGAGGCTCAGCTTGATAAGGCAACGGTTCGTTTGCTGGCCAAGGTTCCGATGCTTGCGGCCTACGCATACCGCGCTTCTAAAGGTGCTCCGTACCTGTACCCGGACAACTCTCTGAATGCGCGTGAGAACTTCCTCCGCATGATGTTCGGTTATCCCACCGAGCCTTATGAGGTCGATCCAGTGGTGGCTAAGGCCCTGGATAAGCTTCTTATTCTGCATGCAGATCACGAGCAGAACTGTTCTACATCGACAGTCCGTATGATCGGATCTGCACAGGCCAACATGTTCGTTGCCATCGCAGGTGGCATCAACGCACTGTCCGGCCCGCTGCACGGCGGTGCCAACCAGGCTGTGCTGGAAATGCTGGACGATATCGCCCAGAACCACGGCGGCGACGCAACCGACTTCATGAACCGCGTGAAGAACAAAGAAAAAGGCGTTCGCCTCATGGGCTTCGGCCACCGCGTGTACAAGAATTACGATCCGCGTGCTGCGATCGTGAAAGAAACTGCGCATGAGATCTTGGAGCACCTAGGCGGCGACGAGCTGCTGGATCTAGCCATGAAGCTGGAAGAGATTGCGCTTTCCGACGACTACTTTGTCTCCCGTAAGCTCTACCCCAACGTGGACTTCTACACTGGTTTGATCTACCGGGCAATGGGCTTCCCGACGGACTTCTTCACCGTGTTGTTTGCTATTGGTCGTCTCCCGGGCTGGATCGCACAGTACCGTGAGCAGCTGGCAACCACGACCAAGATCAACCGCCCTCGCCAGATCTACACCGGTGAGACTTTGCGTAAAGTGACGCCACGCGAACAGCGCTAAGCGACACACAACCAGCTCCTCACAAAGCTTGCTGAGCTGCATTTTGAGGCCGAGCGCGTGAATTCCCAGTAAAGTGGAATAAACGCGCTCGGTTTTCGCGTGCCTCGTCTTGCCCTCAGCTGTTCGAGGCAGGCTAGGAATCCGGGTTCATCCCCATTCAACGATCCTAGGAGTTAGAGATCCATGGAAAAGCCCCAGATTGAGGTGCCCGAAGGTCCGGCGCCAGAGGACATTGTCATCCTTGACGTCGTCGAAGGCGATGGTCCGGAAGCGCAGCCTGGTGGACTCGTCGAGGTTCACTACGTGGGTGTGGACTTTGAAACCGGCCAAGAATTCGATTCCTCATGGGATCGCGGCCAAAGCATCGAGTTTCCGCTGTCCGGCCTGATCGCAGGCTGGCAAGAAGGAATCCCAGGGATGAAAGTGGGCGGGCGTCGTCAGCTCACTATCCCACCAGAGGCAGCGTACGGCCCAGCAGGCGGTGGACACCCATTGTCCGGACGCACGTTGGTGTTCATGATCGATCTGCTCAACGTGGGCTAATTCTTTCCACGTAGAATAAATCAAGAACCGCGCTGTTTTAAACAAAACAGCGCGGTTCTTGATTGTCGTGGCCGTTAGCTGAGGGCGTCGGCAAGCTTTTCATAGTGGCGTAAGCGCTGCTCTCTTCCTACTCGCTGGGGAGCGAGCTGCAGCTCTGTGAATGCTGCGGAGACACTATGGAGCACCCGTTCGGCGAATAGCTGGGGTTCTTCTGCAGCATCGGGTAGCTCGGGGATGATTGCGTCGACAATGCCTGCCGACGTTAACGCGAAGGCAGACACTCCCTGTTCTTCCATCATGGCTGGGGCGTGGTCAACATCGCGATAAATGATGGCGGACGCACCCTCGGGCGGCAGTGGGCTTAGCCAAGCATGAGTGGCGGCCAAAACTTTATCCGCGGGAAGCAGCGCCAATGCGCCCCCGCCGCAGCCCTGGCCCAAAATAACGGAGACCGTGGGAACATCAACGGAGACGAGCTCTCCCAGCGTACGGGCGATTGAGCCGGCCATCCCGGTTTCCTCGGCATGTGCGCTTAGCTCAGCGCCGGGAGTATCAATGACTGAAAGTAGCGGTAACTGCAGGTCGTGGGCTAGCTGAATACCGCGCCGGGCGCATCGTAACGCCTCTGTTCCTAGCTGGGAATCTGCAAAGGGGGGTTGTGCGTGTCTATCTTGTCCAACGACGACTACCGTGCGGCCTTCAATCCGGGCCAGGGCAACGATCACAGATGGCGATATCCTTCCATCGCCGCTTCCTGAGAGCTCAATGTAGTTGGCTTCGCCTATCGCAGATAACAAGGATTGGATTCCCGGACGATCGCTTCTGCGCGTAGCCGTGATAGCTTCCCATGCACTGGGGACGGAGCTTTGTTCAGGAGTTGGGAGCTGCGTATGGCTGCTCGTGGTGGAAGGAATGAGCAATACGTTGACAATCTTGTTCAGTGCTGCTCGTAGCTGTTGGGGAGACACTACTCCGTCTATGACGCCTTTGGCCGCAAGGTTTTCACCAGACTGGACCCCTTGGGGAATCGGGGTACCTGTGGTGAGTTCTACTACCCGGGGGCCGAGAAAACCTAGGAGTGCCTCTGGCTCGGCAAAAGTAAAGTGCCCTGCGGATCCTCAGGAAGCCATTACTCCGCCGGTAGTGGGGTTGCGCAGATACACCAAAAATGGCAGGTGCGCGTCTTTGTGTCGATAGACCGCCGTGGTGATGGACACCATAAGCGCGAATGCAGGAGTCCCTTCTTGCATGCGAGTGCCGCCGGAAGAAGGAGAAATAAGCAGGGGAAGGCACTCAGCCGTAGCGCGATGGATGGCATTGATGATCCTGTGGGCTGTGGCTGCACCGATAGAACCACCGAGAAAAGAAAATTCGCTGAGAATAATGGCTACGCGATACCCACAGACAGTGCCCTCCCCGGTGATAACAGATTCATCTACGCCAGATTTTTCTCGTGCATTAGCCAGAGTACTTTGATAACTTTCGGAAATTTCTCCATAGCGTGGGGGTGTATCCCATGAATAAAAAGAGCCGTGGTCTAGAACATCAGTAATCAAATCGTGTGCAGATGTGCGCGTCATGTGACCACGATAACGGTTTTAAGCAAGAAAAGATGCGGGAACGCGGGCGCAATGCTGTCGGGGGTATCGGCGAATCAATAGGCCAGTCTGAATAAGCGAAAGCCCGTGCACATATGAGAACGGGGAAGTCCTGTGCACGGGCCTGCTGTTGGGATTGGGCTGCGAGATCAGAAAGCCTTAGGAGCTTTACTTCTTGGTGATGACACCACAGGCGACACGGGCGCCGGCATCGCCAGTTTTGAGGGTCTCCTCATCTGGGCCGTTAGGTGCGTAACGCTCTGGGATGTTGGCATAGTTGTCGCGTCCTTCATGAACAATCAGGGACGTCCCATCTGCGCCAAAAAGTAGCTCTTCATCAACAGCATCGGTGACCACCTCAAGGTGTCCTGTGCCATCTGCGTTAACGAGCACGGAAGGAAGATCGCCTGCGTGTGGGTGGTAGCCATCACCGTGTGGCTGATTCTTGCCATGAAGGTGTCCGCCGGCAGACTTAAAGTTGCCCTCGCAGACGCCCTTGTCATGGACATGGAAGCCGTGGAAACCAGGGGTCAGTCCCTTTGCTGCCACTGTGATTTTGGTACCCGCAGCGGTTTTAGTGAACTCAACCGTGCCCACGCCTTCGCCGGATTGGTTCTTTAGCTCGGCGGTGGCAAAAGCGTGTGAGTTGGTTGCGGTGGAAGCCGCGGAGGTCATGGCTTTGTCTGCGGAGTCCTTTGTTGTTGTTGAGTTCGAACAAGCGCTGAGGACTGCAATGCTTGAAACTCCGACCAGTGCTACTGCAGCGCGGAGTGTCAATGTGCGAGACATGTTTTTCCTTTCGTGGAAATTACCTGTTAAAGCCCTAACCACGATTGTGGTTAGCGAGACAGTATGCGCGTGCGCGATAGCTGTTGGGTACATTGTAGCGAAAACTGAGAATTGTATATATATTGCCCTTGTTTTAATGTTCCTGTGTTGGAAATATATGGCCCTGAACTGGCCGTTTGTTGTCAAGAAAGTTTTTTGACTGCTGAGATGAATGTCAAAAATATAGGCAAAAGCATTGAAACGGAGGGGATCGATTGAGACATAGTGCTTGACTATCGCTCGATTCTCTCCGGCTAATAAGTGGAGTGATAAGAGGGTTGACGTCGATTGGCTCGCAGTGTCCGTATCTTCTGTAGCTTTCTATTGCCGGTGGATGTGGGAGACGAGGAGATCGGGGAGGGGCTGCTGGCAGATGGGGAAAGAATGTACAAAGAACGGATGAATGCCAAGCGAAGCTTCTTGGTTTTCTCTAAGATCGGCTCCAAGGTAGTAGTGCGACGCTAAACGGGCGATCCTCAAGAACGCCGCTGATTAACGTCTTCAACGTTTGAGCCTGCGTGACTCCTGAGAGGTGAATGATGATGATTGATGCACAATCCGTTCCTACCGTGACGCTCAATGACGCCACCGAGATGCCCATTATTGGCCTTGGGACGTGGGAATTACGCGGTGAAGATGCCGTTACCGCAGTACGCAGCGCAATTAATCTTGGATATCGCCATATAGACACCGCCGCGCTGTATAAAAATGAGCAGGAGGTGGGCCGGGCTATTCAAGACGCAATTGCTGCTGGTGATGTGACCCGGGATGAGCTCTTTATCACTACGAAGGCGTGGAATGACATGCATGGCGCGGATAAAGTTCAGCGTGCGTTCCAGGATTCTCTTACCCGACTCGGCCTCGACTATGTCGATTGCTATATGGTGCATTGGCCGTGCCCGCAGAAGGGGCTGTATGTAGAGACATTTGAAGCCGTGGCAAAGCTACAGGGCTTGGGTCAATTGCAGTCAGTGGCTGTGGCTAATTTCTACCCTGACGTGCTCGAAGAGATAACTCGTGCGACGGGTATTGCCCCTGCGGTGAACCAAGTTGAGTTGCATCCGGGATTTTCTCAACCTGATCAACGGGAGGTTCATCGTAAACTTGGGGTGATTACGGAAGCGTGGTCGCCGTTGGGACACGGAGAGTCGTTGAACGAGCCGATCGTTGCCGCAATCGCAAAGAAATACGGAAAATCGCCTGCTCAGATTATATTGCGGTGGGTTGTGCAACTGGGATGTTCGGTCGTTCCCAAGTCCGCTCACCCTGATAGACAGCGCGAAAATATCAATATTTTTGATTTTGAACTTAGTGAAGAAGAGCTGAAGGCAATCACCGCACTCGACGCGACCGGTGGAAGAGCATTCCCTGATCCGCGCGAATGGCCAGGCCTGGAAGATTAAGCTTTTCGACGCCCGCCAGATGTACAAGGGCCCACTCTAATGCGGAGTGACTGTGCTGTGAAGAGTGAAAAGGACCCCGTGTAGGAGGAGAAGATAGGATTGCTTGAACATGATCGGGAGGATGAGGCCTTGCATGCTCTGGGCGGGATAGAAACTGTCAAGGTGTCGTCTGATGGCTTTGTACGTCACATAGTTATAGATAGAGATGAGCGTCGGAACGCTCTTTCTCGTGATATGTGCTTAGCGATTGCGCATGCGGTTTCTGAGGCTTCGGCTGCGGCCGTCGATAATGCATCGGTGCGCGCGGTCGTCGTGAGCGGAGTGGGGCGGGCATTTTGCGCAGGCGCAGACCTTGGTTCTGCGGGAGAGCAAGGCCCGGATGGAGCGGTGTATGGTTCCGATTTTCATGATGCACTCTTTGCCATGTTGCACTCGATTATTCAGGCAAAGGTGCTGGTAATAGCTAATGTGCAGGGCCCTGCGGTGGGTGCCGGAATGCAGCTTGCGCTGGCATGCGGCCTCCGCGTTGTTGGGGAGTCGGCATGGTTTAAAGTTCCTGCTGCCTCTTTGGGCTTTGCGCTTGATGGGTGGACGATAGGGCGTGCACAAAAGCTCTGTGGTGGTGCCTTTGCTAGGAACCTGTTGCTTGCTGGTGCAACGTTGACCTCTGATGCTGCCTTGGCTAGTGGATTCGCTCTATCCCGAGGTGACCATGCCGCAGCGGTTGCTTTTGCTCATGAGGTAGCTGGTCTGGCGCCTCTTGCCGTGCGTCAGCTCAAGGGGGCGCTTAATTACGGTGAGACCGACTATGCGTTGGATGAGCAATCGCAAGTGTTATTTTCTCAGTGCTGGTTTAGCGAGGACATGAGGGAGGCCCGGCAAGCGCGGGCGGAAAAACGGGTGCCGCAGTTTAAGGGGCGATAATCCTGCGGTTGTTACTGGCTGCTGTGCATAAAGGTGGGTCCTTATATGGGGCCCGCCTTTTCTGTTGGTCAAGATGCGGCGGTGGGGATCGGTGGCGCTCAGTGAGGCCCAGCGGGGTGGGGCTTTATAAGGCAAATGGTAGAAGTTAAAGCCGCGAAAACTTGCGGATACGGGATTAACAAAATTTGCAAAAGACTGATTGTGGCAAATGTGGGGGTGGGCTTGCGTCCGTGTTGGTGCAGTAAAAGGGTGCTTGAGGGGGTGGCTGGGACGCTAGGGGTAGGGAGGTTTAGAAAATTTACTATCCAAATATCTTGTGACTTGGGTAACTTTTACCCATTGAGTTTGTGACCCGGATCTCACGGGTTGGACTCTCAACGTCTGAAACCCCCGAACACTTCAGAGGAAAGGAGCATTCGAGATGAGTGCACCAACTGAGGCGCATGGCGTGCGGCAGCCAACTGCTGCAGAGTTTCGTGCCATGCAAGTGAGCCCCCAGTTCAAGGAGCTGAAGCGAACATATCGTTCCTTCACCTTCCCGATGAGCATCGCGTTCTTCGTCTGGTACCTCGTATTCGTTATCGCAGCGACCTATGCTCCAGATTTTATGGGGACGAAAGTGGTTGGCTCGATCAACTTAGGCGTGATCCTAGGAATGACACAGTTTGTGACCACCTTTGTGATCACGTGGATCTACATCAAGTACGCAAACAAGAACATCGAGCCGCGTGCACGTGCGATTCGTGAAGAAATGGAGGGCTAAACATGACCACCTCTTATGTTGCAGCGGAATCGTCTGCAGGAAACCCAGTCCTTAACATTATCGTCTTCGTCGCTTTCATCGTGATCACGATGGCCGTCGTGCTGCGTGCAGGTAAATCCACCAAAGAAGCCTCTGACTTCTATACCGGTGGCGGATCCTTCTCCGGAAAACAGAACGGCTTGGCTATCGCAGGCGATTACCTTTCTGCTGCCTCCTTCCTAGGCATCGTTGGAGCCATTGCCCTCAGTGGTTATGACGGATTCCTCTATTCCATTGGCTTCTTCGTCGCATGGCTCGTCGCTTTGCTCCTCGTTGCAGAGCCACTACGTAACGTTGGCCGCTTCACTATGGCCGATGTTCTTTCCTTCCGCCTCAAGCAGAAGCCAGTCCGTGTGGCTGCGGCCTTTGGCACGTTGTTTGTGTCGCTGTTCTACCTGATCGCTCAGATGGCGGGCGCCGGTGCGCTGGTCTCCGTGCTTCTCGACTTGCACAGCAAAGCAGCCCAGTCGATCGTCGTCGCTGTCGTGGGCGTCATCATGATCGTCTACGTCTTGATCGGTGGCATGAAAGGCACAACCTACGTCCAGATGATCAAGGCTGTGCTCCTCGTTGGTGGCGTGACCATCATGACGATTCTGGTCTTTGTGATGGTCAAGGGTGGGCTCTCCAACCTCTTCGATCAGGCTGTTTCCACGCATGCGGCTTCCGATTACCTGGCCAAGAAGGGCTACGACGCCTCCCAGATTTTGGAGCCAGGCCTGAAGTATGGCGCGACTGCAACGTCCAAGCTTGATTTTCTCTCGCTCGGTATTGCGTTGGTTTTGGGTACAGCAGGTCTGCCACACGTGTTGATGCGTTTTTACACGGTGCCAACCGCAACGGAAGCACGTCGCTCCGTCACCTGGGCAATCGTGTTGATCGGTGCTTTCTACCTGATGACCCTGGTCCTCGGGTTCGGTGCAGCCGCTCTCGTTGGCCCGGACCGCATCATGGCCGCGCCGGGTACTGCTAACGCCGCAGCCCCACTCCTTGCTCTGGAACTTACCGGCCCTGTCTTCATGGCTCTGATCTCTGCAGTTGCCTTTGCTACGGTTCTCGCCGTGGTGGCTGGCCTTGCCATTACTGCTTCTGCATCAGTGGCTCACGATATCTACGACGCAGTGCTTCGCGACGGACAATCCACCGAGGAAGAGCAGGTGCGCGTCTCTCGTATCACCGTTATCGTGATCGGTGTCGCGGCTATCGCCCTGGGCATCCTGGCGATGCAGCAAAACGTGGCCTTCCTGGTCTCCCTTGCCTTTGCTATCGCAGCTTCTGCAAACCTCCCGACGATTTTGTACTCGCTGTACTGGAAGAAGTTCAACACCACGGGTGCCATTGCCTCGATCTACACCGGACTCGGTGCGGCACTGTTGCTGATTATCTTCTCCCCAGCAGTATCGGGGTCGCCTACATCGATGATCCCGGGCGCAGACTTCGCTTGGTTCCCGCTGACCAGCCCCGGCATCGTCTCTATCCCGCTGGCCTTCCTAGCTGGTTACATCGGAACCTTGGTGGGCAAACCCGATAACTTTGATGACCTGCAGGCTGAGATGGAAGTTCGTTCCCTCACCGGTGTTGGTGTCGAAGCTCCAGTGGATCACTAGTCCCGAACCTAGTCGCATCCCCGTAACCTAACGGATTTCCGTTCACAGACCTCCGCGGTGAGTCATCACCGGAGCTTGCCGCGGTGTTCGGGGTATCTGGTGGTGTCCGGCGTTGAGCGATCAGCGTCGGACACTATTATTGTCCGCATGGATAGTGGTTCGGGTGCGACAGAATATTGCGCGCCGTATCTACCGCGGTGGAAGTGTGTACCACTGATTGTTTCCGCGGCCGCTCTTGTGTCCCTTCCCTTTGTCTCGGGGGAGGGACCTTCTGGTGATTCTGCCCTGGCTACTCTCGGTCAGCCCAAGGCCTCGGCCGCAGATATTCCCAGCGCACCACTCGTGTTTGATACCGCGGAGCCATTGCAATCGTCTGGTGTGGATTGGCTGCGCGACCAAGTTACATATGTAAATGTGCGCACAGGAGAGCACCGTGGAACTGCGGCAGAACGAACTGCACGGCCGGCGCTAAGCCTGAGCAAGCTGTATATCGCCGACTATGTTTTTGAGCATGGAACTCGCAAAGAACAAATAAAAGCTGTTCGGATGATCCAAAAAACGGACGACGATATAGCAGACGCGCTTTTCGACGCCTATCCAGATTGCATAGACGCAACAGCTAGGAAATACAGCTTAGAGGCTACAAAAACTGTTGGTCGCTGGGGTTATTCATATACGTCAACGTATGACGTGGTTCATTTTATTGTGCAGCTGTTGCGGGAGAATCCCGAGTCTAAAGTTCTCTCCGCGATGCGGTCGGTTGCAAGCAAAGCAAGCGACGGCACTGTGCAGGATTTTGGTACGTACACGCTACCTGGGGTGGAAGGAACCAAACTCGGCTGGTCAAATGACAGAGATATGCACTCGTCGGTATCTTTCGGAGCCGATTTTGTCGTGGCTGCAGCTGTGGTGGGAACACAAAAAGACTTGACCGATCTGGTTCAGCATCAGATCTTGCGGAAATAACTAAGCGGCGACCTTGTGTTAAGGCCGCCGCTTGATGTTGGTCCTAGCGCGGGCTAATCATCTTGAGCACCTCAAGTGCAGCGTTAATCTGCGCCTGCTGCGGTGCAGGAATATTGATAGGAAGCTGAGAAGAGAGCTGCTGGAGATCGGGGAGACCCGGAATTACGGGAGCGGGGTTGCCTGGAAGAAAAGGCGGTGCTGCCGGGGCGGTGCCGGGGAGCCACTGACCCCAATCCGAGGCGTACACATTGTTGATGTCCACGCCGATGCCGGAGATTTTGCTTGCGTATCCAGCTTTCTGGTGGATCGTGGTGCGTGGATGGATGCGGCCGTTGGAGCCCCAATCATGTTGCCAGAAGAAAGAGCCAAGACGATCAGCAATAGCCCAGTCGATCACGTTGTAGTTGCCGTAGATGCCGAGGCTATAGCCAGCGGCACTGAGTGCCGAGCCAAAAGTCTGCAAATATGGTCGGATCTGGTGGTCATATTGGGCGCGCGTTGGGTTGTCATCAATCGCCACATAGATCGGACGTCCTTTAGGGCCACCTGCGCCGACGTGAAGGGCGATGGCTTGTGGTGCGTGGACTACTGCACCGGCGGCGCCCTGCTTCCAATCCGCAGTAGCATCCTTGCCAAACTGGTAAACAGATGCAGTGGCGAGTCCTAGAGCAGCATTGGCTGTGGTCTCTGCGAGTGTGACTGGTTTGCCAAGCATCCAGTTTTCGGTGCCAGGGCGACGTTGGGAAACATATCGGACGGCGCCAATATGTCCTGCTGCTTTGACATCGTGTGCGCGGGGAACTCCGGCGGCAAAGTCGATGACGGTTCCCAGGATCGGTCCGGGTGCGGCAGATGCGGCAGGAGTCGCTGCCAGTGTGGCAGCGCCACCGACAAAGGCAGCAGATGCCTTGAGGAATCCACGCCGGGACATCGGAGTATCAAAGTTGGGCATGCTAAATGACTTTCCTGTCTTTCAAACAGTGTAAAAGTGCTGGGTCGGTCAGAAATATGCAGCGGCAGCAAAACTCAGACACATGATACAAATGAGGCTTTTGGATGTGTTTAAACCTCGTGGGGCGAATTTTGATGCTACAGGCAATAGTTTTAACTACAGTAACACCTCTGGGCGTAAAGAACGAGGGGGAGCACACCACTAAATGTGCTCCCTACCCTCCAAGAAAGCGGTCTTGCCTAGGAATGTGAGGCGTCCTGATTCTGTTGCGGGGACTCCGTATAAGCTTTCGCTGGCTTGAGATGACTAGCGAGCAAGGGGAAGAGCAGTACAGTGATAGAGCCCGCAGCTACCATGATGGACGCATTTTCGTGGCTCAATATGCGGGAAGCCGTGGCGACTTCCGTAACTGCCACGATGATCGGTAGAGCAGCCGCGGCAAACAAGCTCAGCTGTAATTTTTCTCTCCAATCTTTTAGCCCCGAGCCAGTATTAAAGAACATCTCCCGCAAGAAGACTGGAAGACCGCGCGTGATGTAAATCAGCGGGATAAGAATGATGAGGAACCAGGGCTTTTCTGCCACTGCTGCGGGATCAATGGCCATACCCGAACAAATGAAGAATACCGGTATAAGCAGGCTATAACCGACAATATCTAGACGCTGTTCCAGTGCTACTCGGTACTTTTGGGGAACCATTTGTCGCAGGATAAAGCCTGCAGCAAAAGCCCCGAGGACCACGTCTAATTCAAAGACTGCTGCGACAGCCATCAAGATGGCCAGCATTAACAAGATGAGTCGCAGGACTGTCTGGTTTGTTGATCCCGCCCCATCGACCATCGCACGTCCCATCCATGGGAGGAACAATTTCACGGTCTTGGGGACAATGGCTACCACAATAGCGATGAGGAAGAACACGAACAGGACAGCAGCTGTCATCCATGTTGAGCGAGCCGACAGCAATAAAGCCATGGCCAGAATAGGGGCGATTTCTCCGATTGCTCCATGAATCATGAGGGATGATCCCACGGAGGTGTTCAGCAGATTCTGTTGCTTCATAATCGGTAGCAACGTTCCAATTGCCGTGGAGGTAACGGCGATGGCAAGCACGATTGCTGTGGAAAAGTTATCAAAGCCCAAGATGGCAAAAGCTCCGAGGAAGCTCAACACCGCACATATGATCCACGTGGAAAGGCCGGATCGTCCTTCCTTTCCACGGAGGGTTTCCGGATCGATCTCATAGCCGGCAAGAAGAAAGAGCATACCTAGGCCGATTTCTTTGATTAATCCAACGCCTCCGGCTTCCGAGGCCAAGCCCAGCACGTGGGGGCCAATGAGACATCCGAAAGCGATGAGCAACACGACGGCGGGGATACGTTTCCCCGTGGCGTAGGAGAGCAGCGGGGCTACGAGCGCGGCCGCCATGATCCACGCAAAGGACACAAGGGTATCGGTCTGGCTTGCTTCGGCCGCCAGAGTAATCTCCGCAGAAAACGCGGAAGAAGCATACAACATGGGATAAATGGTAGAGCCACCATTGCCCAAAAACCTTATTGGCAGGGCAAGGTGGCTCGATACCGGGCTACTATCTCAACTACCTATGTTATTGCGGAAGGTTGTCAATGGCATAATGCGCCTGCTCGGGGGTAAATTTTTCTCCGTACTCAGAGACCAGTTGGTCGTAAATTGCATCAGAAGACATCGCCATAGTGTCTTGGTATTTCTTTGCTGTTTCCAGTGCGTTTTTGTTCTCCAGTCGGCTTTGATCGTATCAACTGCATACTGTGCTGCTTCGGGGCTGAATTTCTCCCCGTACTCGGATGTTAACTGGTTGTAAATACCAGCTTTAGACATGTGCATGAGCTTTGAATACTGTTCGGCGCTGCGCAATGCATTTTTGAATTCACGCGGGACATCGGGGGTAGCGGCAACATCGGTTGTCTGAGTCGCAGTGGCAACGTCGTTGTGCTGTGGCGTTGCTGCAATGTTGTTTATAGCTTGCTGTTGGGTGGTTGGGGACCCTGCAGAAGTGTTGGTGTCACCGCCACCTCCCAGAGAAGATACAATTCCAAGGACGAGGAGACCACCACCAGCGATGGCTCCCCACTTAAAGCATCCACCTTTCTTTTTTGCAGGAGGCTGCTGGGTGTATGGGTTATCTGTTGGCTGAGGGATAGGTGCAGACATCGGTGCTCCTTTGAACATGGACTATGAGGGAATAGTCATTGATTGTCATGGGTGACAAACACCGCGAGCACAGCATCCGTAGAAAATATAGGTCGCGGTTTCCACGAGAGTCTGGACCGCGGTGCTTGTCTGATATAGAAGATATGAAGCCCTTGTGACATTGGATGTGTAGCATGCGATGGATTGTTCGAAGAAGGAAAGAAGATGGGTGCTACACCAGTGGAAATGCTAAGTTTTTAAAACTTTTTAGCTGAAGTGTGTTGGTGTCTTAGCCAGTTTTTGAGGCCTATGTGTAAAGAAAAGAAGATTGGTAGCTGTTCCTGAATTACAGGACAACTACCAATCTTTGTGGTGTACGTACTCGCAGGTAGCGCCCTATGACTTTTCTAGAGCCTGGGTTTTTCGTAGGAAGGTGGTCCATAAAAGGAACGCCGATGTTGCCAGCCCGGCGACTAAACCCCACCAGATTCCATGAGGACCGAGATGAAAACCATAGGCAAAAGCTAAAGCAGCGGGAAGTCCTACAACCCAATAGCCTAGGAGGGAAGCTTTAAGGCCTGTTGAGGTGTCATTGATGCCTCGTAATGCACCGATTGCCACGTTTTGGCCAGTATCCACAAACTCCATGAGCGTGCCGATCATGAGCAAAGACACTGCGAGAGCCAGTGCTTCGGGGGTGGCATCACGCATAAAAGGACGGAGCACAAATTCGGGTGTGAAAAGGAAAAAAATCGCGGCTATGGCTACAACTCCCATCATGGTGGCTAGCGCTTGCAGACCGATACGTCGGGAGAGGTGGACGTCGTGAAGCCCAAATGCACGGCTGACCAGTATTGAGCTGCCGTGGGAAAAACCGATTCCGATTTGGAAAACGATGAACGTAACTTGGTACACCACATTGTGAGCCGCAAGAGCATCAGCGCCGAATGACCCCATGATGAGGGCTAAGACCGAAAACATGCCGGCTTCCGCGCCATAGGTGGCTGAGACCGGAGCCCCTAAACGCAGCTGAGTACGTAGCTGCGGCAGGAGCTGGGAGCGGAACGAGGTTGCGTCGCGACGCCAAAAGTCGATGGCGTGGAACGCGTTAATGTCAGGATTTCTGTTGATTAAGACGAAATAGGCGGCTGCAGATATGCAGTGAACGAGCGTGGTGGATAGACCGATTCCTACGAGACCAAGCTCAGGAAACGGCCCGTAGCCAAAGGCAAAAGCAAAGTTCAGCAAGGCATTGACAACGACCATGGCGAGGGTGATCCCCAAGAGCGATTGTGGTTTGCCTAGCCCTACACAAAACTGCCGTGATACCTGGAACCAGAGACACGGAATAAGACCAGGGGCTAGAGCCCACATCATGGGGATAGCGGCGTCGGTAACCGCCGACGGCTGGCCGAACAACGGCAGCGCGTAACTAATCAGGACGAGAAGGATTGCACCAATAACCCCGCTCGCTGTTGCTAAGAACAGGCCAGTGCGCGTGAGATTGCGGATCTCTTGTTGCAGCTCAGTACTGGGATTATGCTCGTAGCGTGCATGGACTTGCGCGATACGGTTTCCCAAGGGAGTAAGGAGGCCGACCGCCATCGTGCGAATTTGGTTAAACCAGATCACCGCCAGACCACCACCTGCCAGGGCCGCAACGCTGAGATATCCCATCACGATGGTGTCCGTGGTGGATAACGCAATGTTGGCCAGCTGGGTCCCAGCTAAGGGGAGGGAAAGCCGCAGAAGTTGCCTATGTAAAAAGCCGGGATCTTGTGAACCAGAGCTAGCTAGACGCACGTTTTTTCCTTTGACCAAGAGACTCGGGTGAGTTTTAGCGGGGCAGGGGATACTCCCTCACGCAATGCGGTTATATGCTTCCAGATTTGTTCCTCAAGGTCGGAATCAAGCAGGTTATGAGAGCGCATCCATGAGTCGTTGAAGACAGTATCCAAGTATTTTTCGCCGCCATCGCAGACCATGGTTACTGACGTGGACCCAGCCGGCAGCGTAGGAAGCAACTCTAATGCAGCAACAACGGCTCCGCCGGCGGAACCTCCGAGCAGCAGACCAGTATGCCTTGCGATCGTCCGGCAAGCCGCGAAAGCAGCGATGTCAGAGACCTTTGCCCCCATATCGAGGAGATCGTAGCGTACAGCAGTGCCGATAACGGCCCCCTCAGGAGTACCGGTACCCGATTGCCTGTAATCATGCGCCGGTCCGCCAAAAGCGATAGATCCTTCGGGTTCTACCCCTATAGTGTGTGGCCGATAACCCAGCTCATTAAGGCGTTCGGTCACCCCGAACAGGCTCCCGCCTGTGCCCACCGCGCTGATCAGATGAGACGGGCAGTGTCCTAGCGTTTCTATGATTTCGTCTGCGGCGGGGTAGTAGCCCCTGGAATTGGCCTCGTTGTCGTGTTGCTTCATAAAAACCCATCCGGGTTGTTGACCAAGTTCTTCGGCGTAGTCCTCGCGTGCTGAGGTCGCAAGCGCATCGTCGCCTTCTGCCGCAACATATTCGAGGTGAGTGTCCATTGCGCTCATGGCATTGAGTTTGTCTTTACAGGAGTGGTTATCCACCACAGCCACAAATTTATAGCCGCGCTCAACCGCAAGAATTGCTAGGCCTTGCCCCGTGTTTCCTGAGGTGGACTCGACAATCGTGCCGCCGGCCTGGAGCCTGCCCTCTGCTTCTGCGGCGTTGATCATGGATTCCGCCATGCGAATTTTTGCGCTCCCGGAGGGATTAAATTGTTCGAGTTTAAGCAATACTCGGCTTCCAGAAGGCGTAGCGACGAGCTCGAATAGCGGGGTGTTGCCAATGAGCTGGGATACGCGGGTAACAACGGTGTTGGTCATGAAAAATCCTCTGTGAAGTGCTGGTGTGGGGTAGTGGAAAAGACAATTTTTTTGGGAGGCTCTTTGCCATGAAACGCGGATTCGTTGGAATCCATCTGATAGCCCGCCGTATCGGGATAGACCAGAATGTCGCCAGGTTGGGGACGGTCGGGGAAGCGGATAAACCTCCGGCTTAGGTAATCGCCATCCAAGCATGTAGATCCCGCCACGGCGGAACTCGTGGGTTCACCCTGGTCAACGATTGTCCCCGCACGGATGAGATACGGGTCCGGGTAGTACTCGGAGTCAAACCACTGCTCAGACAGGCTCAGGCTGGTACCCTCTACAACGGTTACGTTTCCCTCTGCATTGGGAAGCCTGTGGCAGGAGAGCACGGGAAAGTAGCTTGCTCCTACTGCTTGGCACAAACTTCTTCCTGGCTCGGCCAGCAGCGTGATTCCGTGGGCAATCGCCCTGTCTTTAACGCTCGTCTAAGTCGTATCCATTGCAATGAAAACTCACGCCGATGATGCTTACAGGAAGGCCTCGGTGGCGACCAGACTCTAACGCCTGCGCTACGGCATAACTCTGTTCGGGGCTCATACCAAAGCGCGTGTGTGGTCCGCGAGAACTAAGACGGAGCATGACCCTGAGCTTTTTTATCGGCTGTATATCGTGCATGACCCTGGCTATCGCATCAACGTCCTCGGGCCTAGAGACCGTTAGAAGAGAACCGTGGTAGGTAGCAAGCCGGATAAGGTCAGCGGTTGGAGTGGGGCCGGTAACCACGAGTTGTTCTCCAGGCACTCCTGCGCAGAGAGCAGCATGGAGCTCGTTGGTGCTGGCAACGTCGATTCCGGCGTCGTATCCCTGCGCACATATATCGGCGAGGCACCGCGCAAAGCATCCGGATTTGTTGGATTTCTTGCCAAAGCGCAGACCAAAAGCGATTCCGATATCTGCAGCGGTGTCGATCCAGTGTTTCGCCGTGTCCGTGAAATTGCGCGGGTATAGGACGTGGAAAGGTCCACGGGCGACATGCGCGATGCTCTCCAATGTCGGTGAGTGCGCTAATTCCTCCTGCCATGAGGGGATCGGCATACGACAAACGGGAGCGGCTACCATAGGTCCACCTCCACCCCAAGGTTTTGCTCTATGGCTGCAGCCGCGAAAACAGAACCTACTGCGATGTCTGTAAGGACAAGGCCGCTGTTGTAACAGGAAGTAATGCCTGACGACGCCCGCAATGGGCGTTGGGAAGCTAAAAGCGCGGGGAGCTCGGCAGTTATTTCGGGCATAACACCGTGCGCATCTGCAAAGTCTGTTCCGTGAGATGCATCTGCCGTTCGCTTGTGGTGATAATCCGCTCCGCTTGATGGCAGACGCTGGCATCGATGCCATAACCCACCACCACGACGGTGGCATGTTCTTGGAGGTCCTTGGCGGTAACCACCGCGGGAGTATCGGGCCCGGCTGCCCCGATAACAAGATCACATTCGCGTGCTAATGGCGCAGGGTCATCGACCAGATCAACGGTGATGTCCCTTCCTCGTGACGCTGCTGTTTTAAGCGCAACGCAAGGTCCTTTGCTCTTTCCACACTATCCGGGTGATGTCCTGAGATTATGAGCCGGGACAAAGTGGGAAATTCTGTGAGTAGGAAGGGGGAGGCCTGTTGTCCTTGGACCCCTGAACCGATAACGAGTGTCGATGTAGGGCTGCATCCAGCGGCCTGCGCCAAAACTGCGGAGACGGCGGGGGTTCTTAACGCTCCGATGGGGGCACCATCCATCATGGCGATGGGGGCGCCGGTGGTGTCGTCGTAAAGCGTGAGCGTGGTTGCATAGGATTTTTCACGGTGCCCGTCGGCGTTGCGTGGTTCCCAGTGCGTGAAAGAAGTTTTAAAACCCACGGTAGACAGCGTCGAACTACGGCCCAGCATCGAGTAACTCACGCTGGTGGGAACCTTGACTGTAATTTTTTCGGGGCATTCGGCATCCCCGCGCCCCAGCTCTGTAAGCGCAGTACGCACGGCGCTGAGAACTGATTGGGGATCGACTACCACGTGGGCGAGGTCTGCGCTGCGGAGTATACGGAGTGTGCTGGTCATAGGACCTGCCCGTCGATGCAACGGATGCGCTGCCCATAACCGGGCTCTGCTGATTCAGAGGGTAAACGCTGGGTATTGTGCTCCATCATATTAATGCGGAGCATCCAACGATCGGTTCCGTTGTAGTCTGCTGTGAAGGGGACTCGGCCGTGTACACAGGTGTCATTGTTGATGATTACTAGCTGCCCCGGTTCGATGGGCACTGAATATGTCACCGAATCGAGCGCTGCGGCGAGCTGTTCATAGGCCTGCCACCAGCGTGGTGATCCGGTTGAACGATCGGTATAAGAGGGATCAAAACGCAAACCTAGACCATGGTCGCGTTCCCACACGGCGGTCATGGACTCCGGGGCTGAGTTGTCAAAGTCAGCGTAGGAGTCATCGGGCAGGATGACCGCGCCGGGAGTCATAAGGACTTTGCGGGAATCCGCGTCTAAGTGTTTCCAGGCTTGATCGCAAGGCGCTAAAGTCGTCCCTACTTTTTTTGGGTTGCGGAGCCCAAACAGTGCAAAGTGGGTAGAACGGCGGGGATGAAAAGCATCCTCGGTATGCAGTGTGAGGGAAGTGCTGCTACTCGCACCCACCTGTTGTGCTTCTTGGCCCTTGGTGGGGACGAGATCGGTAATGAGGCGTCCTTCTTGTTGTCCTAGCCAACCGAAGGGACGTCCTACCGCGGATGCCACTATGGCAAGCATGAACCGCCACGTTCGGACTTTGCCGCGGCATTCTTGCCACGAAGCCGGGGTGGGGCCGTTGACCGCAGGGAAAGGAAGTCCCGAGATGAGGGCGGCGTGTTGGCGTGGATCGAGGCAGATAACGTCGCGTAGATCGGCGAGTTCATCGTCGAGAAGCGTATCGATGGCTGCGGCAGATTCGGGGTCGTTGATGGACGAGAGCGCTGCGAGTTCGTCGGCAGATTTAATTAATCGGTGTGAGAGTGCGTCATCTATAAAGATTTTTTTGCATGGAGGTGAGGCTAACCTTTTTGCAATCATGCGTAAAGGCTTAAATGGGATTTATTTTCAATTTCACTGGCGGGAGGGGTTATATTTAGGGCAGCCTTGCCAGATTATTCTGGGCGTGGGAAGAGGTCCTGCGGTTCTTTAAGTCAAAGCAAAAATACTTGTTGTAATTTCGAAACAATCAGGGTGGAAAATGAGTAACCTTTCTCGTCGCCAGTTCTTAACCAGCATCGCTGCGCTCGGCCTCGGAGCCTTTACCGTGGCAAGCTGTACCTCGGGCAACACCTCAAGCAACGGTTCGTCTGGGAAAAACCTCGGAGGCCTCGGGAAAGGTCCTTAAAGTCGGCGCGCTAGGTAAGGCCGCGAGCGCCCAGCGTGACCCCTATAAGCTGCTGCCCAATGATTCCGACATGCTTATCTGCTCTCTCATTTGGGAGGCTCTGACGGTTCCCGGCGCAGGCAAGATCGTTGCCCCGCGCCTCATGGAGCAGTGGAAACAACTCAACCCCATGGAATGGGAGTTCACCATCGCTGCTGGCGCAAAGTTCCACGATGGCTCAGCAGTCACGCCCAAAGACGTGGTGTGGTCGCTGACCAAGATGCTTTCCGACGAAGCCAATGGTTTTAGACTCCCCGTGGAACACGGCTCCATCGTTGCTTCTGGCGAACGCACCGTGCAGATGAAGACAGCGACCCCCAACAGCCAGCTGCCGATGCTTGCTCGCCTGATGACTTTTGTGATGAAAGAAGGATCCTCGCCAGAAAAACCAGTGGGATCAGGTCCTTTCCAGCTGGTGAGCTGGGATAATGGATCAGCAAAGCTGAAGCGATTCGACGACTATCATGGCACGGTCGCAGGCTTTGAAGAGATCCATGTTGTTCCTTTTGAAGACACCACGGCTATGACGAACGCACTGCTCGCAGGGCAGATTGATCTTGCGCAAGCAGTAGGCCCCATTGCCGCAAGGTCTGCAGAAAACAACGACAATGTTCAGATCATTAAGCGTTCTCATGACTCCGTGATTCCTCTGATCATGCGCACATCCGATGGACCTTTTGCCGATCCGAAAGTCCGTGAGGCCCTGCGGCTGGGCGTTGATCGTGAGCAGGTAGTACAGCGGGCGTTGTCAGGGTACGGCAGCGTTGCTCATGACATCCTGGGCACCGGCGATCCCAATATCGATTCATCGTTGGTGCGCCACCGTGACGTGGAGAAAGCAAAGGCATTGCTGGATCAAGCCGGTTTTGATACCTCCAAGACCTACGATCTTTTTGTCACCCCAGAAGCACCCGGCCAGGTTGAAGCCATGAAGGTTATCGCCGAACAGCTGGGGGAGATCGGGGTGCGTATTAAGGTGGTGGAGCAGGAATCTGGCCAATTTTATGACAGCACCTGGACCAAAGTAGACCTGTATTGCGGCTACTGGGGAACCAATGATTCTGTGCTCTTCTTTGCCGGAAAAGTACTCAACGGGGCGTCGAAATCAAACGAGTCCAACTTCCACGATGCCGAGTTCGACGCGGCTTATGCTGAACTGCTCGCGTCTACTGACCAGGCAAAGATTGACCAGCTCAGCAAAAAACTCCAAAAAATTGAGTTCGAGCGCGGCGGTTACTTGGTCTGGGGCGCATCGGACGGCGTGGACATTGCGGCCAAAGGCCTGTCCGGTTTGCCCAAAGCTCCCGGTTACGGACGTGTTCTCCTAGAGACCGTAAAAAGGCCTAAAACGTGCTAAAAGCAGTTTCCCGCGCTTGTACCTGGCTTTTCCCACGGCTCGCTATTCGTGCGGGTGCACTGCTCGTGGTTTTAGGTCTTGTCTTTTTTGCCATTGATCGACTCCCCGGAAAAGCGGCAGCCTCGCTTTTGGGAGCAAATCGAACCCCGGAGGCTATCGCGAGTCTTGAGCAAAGCCTGGGGTTGGACAGACCTCCCGCGACGCGGTTTCTACACTGGCTAGGAAAAGCGTTGACCGGTGACTTTGGGGTATCTGTTCATGGAAGACCTATCTCCGAGCTCTTGGCCACGGCCTTGCCAGTAACAATCACCACCACGGGAAGTGCCTTTGGACTTACCGCAGTCCTATCGATCGCAACCTCCATCTGGTGGGTTCAGCGGCCACCCCGGTCGGGGCTGTCTCGGGGATTAGAGTGGGCGTCGACAAGCATTATTGCGCTCCCGGAATTCGTGATCGGCGTCTTTCTCGTGGCCGTGTTCGCCCTGGGGCTGGGGGTACTGCCAGCCGTCACGATTATCGACGGCGGCCTACCCAGCTCAATGGCTATGTACGTGTTGCCCGTGCTCGTGCTTGTGATACCCCAGGTTGCGTGGAATTCCAGAGTGCTGCGCGCAGCGCTTATCGACGCCACCTCCACGCGACCTGTACACAGCGCCGTCCTTGCGGGAATCACGGGTACGAGCCTGTTACGACGACACGTGCTGCCGCTGGCGCTTCCTAGCTTTGCCACCTCAATGGCAACATCTGCCGGTGTTCTCATTGCCGGCACAGTCTCAGTAGAAGCGCTCTTTAACCACCCTGGCGTGGGGCTTACCCGTGGCCACGGCTGTTTCTCAGCGCGATGTGTCCGTGCTTCTTGCGGTCCTGGCAACCACTGGCGCACTGATCCTCCTCCTACTGACGATGGCGGACATTCTCAAAGTCGTGTGCACCCCGAAAGTGAATGTATGACACGGAAAATACTTGCGCTGCTCGTATTAGCTACAGCCATATATGGGCCGCTCGTCGCCCAGCTTTTTCATCTGCCCGCGCCGACTGCGGCGGCAGGACTGCCCTTTGATACAGCAGGAAACAGCGCATTATTGGGAACTGACCATCTGGGGCGCAGTGTAGTCAGTGCTGTGCTGCATGGAGGACAAGCGCTTATCCTCACCGCTGTGGTTGCGGGAACGTTGACCACAGCGGTAGGTGCCATCGTCGGCTGCTTTGGCGTTTTAAAGCCAAAGCTGGGTTTCATCGTAGAGACATGTGCCGACGCCACGATCTTGGTACCAGCGGTTATCGTGCTTCTTCTTGTCTCCGTGCTGTATCCGGATTCTGGCCTATGGCTTTTGGTCGTAGTGGCGGTGGTCGTCGGTTCACCCTACGCTGCACGGGTCATCGCTGCTGCGGCATACCCGGTAGCGCACTCGGGGTATGTCCAAGCTGCTCGGAACGCGGGGGCCTCTGACATCTCCGTGATTATGCGCGACATTTTGCCCAACATGTCTGCAGTACTGCGTTCAGTATGGGGCTTAAGAGTAGTGGAGGCATTGCACCTACTAGCCGTGGCAAGCTTCCTTGGCGTGGGAGCACGTTTGGGGGAGTTTGCCTGGTCAGTCATGGTGCGCGACAATGCCGGGGGAATCACCCTCAATCCCTTTGCCGTCCTGGCTCCGGCAGCCATGCTGGCGGTGGCATCCATCGCGGTCATGGCTTTGATAGGGCAGAAGGAGACACGATGACGACGCCATCAAACGGCCCTCTTATTCGGGCGGATATCGCAGTGACGCTAGAAGCCATCGAACTTGTCCCCACCACTGCACTATGCGCTCAGGCTGGCAGTATCACAGCACTCATCGGCCCTAGCGGATGCGGGAAGACCACCCTCTTGCTCGCCCTGATTGGGGAGAGACCAGCGGGATCTACGGTGACCGGGACGTTGTCTGTATGGGGAGTCGATCCCACGGGCCTCAGCGCTGCGGAACTTGCGCGCTTTCGCCGTGAAGAAGTCGCCTTTGTCGGACAAGACCCAGGTGCCGAACTTCCACCACTCATGACGATCCACGCGATGCTCACCGAGCTAGCGCCTACAGCGGATGTCCCAGGGATTCTGCACAGCGTGGGCCTACCCGCTGACACTGCGGCAAAGCGCCTCCACCAGCTTTCCGGCGGACAACAACGCCGAGTGGCCTTAGCCCGAGCGCTGTCTAGGAAACCCCGCGTTATCGCGCTAGATGAGCCTTTTGCCGGTCTCGATCCCGTGACAGCCAAGACCATCGCGTCCCTCCTACGCAGCGTGGCCGACTCCGGGGTTGCCATCATTATCACGGGGCATCGGCTTGGGGCTTTTCACGATCTGCTGGATGCTCATGTTTATGTTGGGGATAAGGGCGTTGGTGCTGCTGGCGGTGTGACTGCTGATGCTGATGGAGATGCGGCGCTAGCGCCGGGTGCTGCTGGTGAACCGGCGCAGACTCTGCGCGGGGAATCGGCGACAGACATGGTGTTGCAGGAAGAGGCGAACTCATGTTTGCGAGCCTCGGGCTTAAGCTATGCAACCGATGAGGGGGCGACCCTTTTCTCAGACCTATCCTTTACCGTTGTACCTGGCCGAATGCTTGCCATTATGGGGGCATCTGGCAGCGGAAAATCAACGCTGTTGAGGTACTTAGCGGGAAGTAATCTTCAAGGGCGAGGGACAGTGGAATACCGCGGCATACACCGTGAGGCGTCTACACCGTGGCCGCGATTGCATGCGAAAAAATTGCAGATAATCCCTCAAGATCCGGCATCCACCCTTAACCCAAAGATGCGAGCTGTCGACGCGGTTGCTCGCGCCGTACGCGATGCCACTACCCAGAAGCGGTGGTTAGGGAGAGTAGGAAAACGGCGGATGATTGGCCGTCAAGAGGCCACGCAACAGGCAGTAGAGCTGCTCGAACGCGTAGGCATATCTAGGGAGCTCGCTTATCGCTTGCCTTCGGGACTTTCTGGTGGGCAACGACAACGCGTTGCCATTGCCCGCGCCCTAGCCACACAACCGGCAGTTCTCCTATGCGACGAGATAACCTCTGCACTTGACCCAGAATCCGCAGCACGTGTGATGGCGGTGCTGCACGACTTGTGCCGCAGCGGGATAGGAGTTGTTTTTGTTACCCACGATGAACAACTCGTAGCAGAGCATTGCGGGGAAAACAGCAGAGGTTTCCTCTGAGACTGCTGTATTTGTCGTTTTTGAGAACGCTAGCGAGGGTGTGCTTTGTAAAACGCCAGGTGGGGATTTCTAGCGTTCTCAAAAACGACAATTTTTTGGGAGGCGGGGTGACGTAGCCTGCATTTCCATAGACAAAAGGGGGCTTTGCGGCATGATACGAGGACTTTGTCTATGGAAATGCAGGCCCGGGGAAGAGAAGGTGGGGTCTAGCGCATAGGGAATATAAATTCCACGACATTCCCACGACAAAAGCACCTCAAAAAGCCCCAAAACAGCAAAAATAAAATCCTCTCCTACCCATAAAAGTACAGGTAGAAGAGGATTTTAAAAGTGCCCCAGAGAGGAATCGAACCTCCGACACCGGCTTTAGGAGAGCCGTGCTCTATCCACTGAGCTACTAGGGCGCAAAGGCATCGAGGGAAGATCGTGGAGATCTAAGAGCCTTCGGCAAAAAGAATACCGCACACTGCTAGGAAGTTAAGAATTGGCTGGTATTGGGAAGCGAAAAGCTTCCCGCAAGTGTGTTTTGCCCTCTATGCTGGAAGCAGTTGCTCGTTGAGAGATTCAAAAGTGTGGAGGAAAATGTCATGACTGACAAGCACCCTATTTTTCACGATGTTGAGCGTCGTGCCATTACCGCGACTGTGGTTGAGGAAAAAGGAACTGCCGTTCTTGCTCTCGATGAGACCGCAGAGGACGGAACCAGCCGTCGGATTTTAACGCTTAATAAGTTTGATGCAAAGCAGCTGTCTGCAGTGTGCGATCGTTACCTTCATCAGCAGCATTCCATCGATTATGCCAACGTGAACGCTCTTCTCACCGAGGTTGATCGCGCCGCTTTGTACGACGATGAAGACGACGAATAAACAACTGTGCGCACAATACTTGTTATAGGAATTGGCGCAGGTAGCCCCGAGTTTTTGACCTTGCAGGCAATCTCGGGGCTTCGTCGCGCTCAAGCGGTGGTCGCGCTTGATAAGGGGGAGACCAAATCGGATCTGCTGGCTTTACGCCAGGGGATTGTGGATGCGCATGTGCCAGGAACGCCGATTGTGGCGGTGACTGACCCGGAGCGGGATCGTGACCCCAAGGATTACGATGCAGAGGTATTGCGCTGGCATAAAGAGCGCGCGAACCTCCTTGCAGAGGCGATCCGGGGTGCCTCTTCGGAGGACGGGACCGTAGCGTTTCTTGTGTGGGGCGATCCCTCACTTTATGACTCCACGTTGCGGATCATCGATCATATGCAGAAGCTAGAGGACCTTGAGTGCTCTGTTGAGGTAATCCCCGGGATTACCGCTGTTCAGGTTCTTACTGCGGCGCATGGGATTCTGCTCAACCGCATCGGCGAGGCTATTCATATCACCACAGGGCGCAATCTTGCGTCTACGTCGGAAAAAGATCGTCGGAATTGTGTGGTCATGCTTGACGGCAAGTCGGCTTGGATGGATGTTGCCACCGAGCACACTTACATGTGGTGGGGCGCTTTCCTGGGCACGCCACAGCAGATCATCCGGGAAGGATACGTCAAAGAGATCGGCGCGCAGGTCGCTGATTTGAAGCGAACGCTTCGCGCCGAGCATGGGTGGATTATGGATACCTACTTGCTCCGTGAGCTTACGGATTAAGCGGTGAGTTCTTCCAGCTTGCGGCGAACGTCGGAGGCTGGAGGATTGGTGGCGGTGGTGCCGTCCGAGTACTTGACAGTGGGGACGATGCGGTTGCCGTTATTAACGGATTTGACCCATTCGGAGGCCTGGGCATCGGTCTCCACGTCGACAAGCGTAAACGGAGTGTTGGTGCGCTTGAGTGCACCGATGAGTCGCTGGCAGAAGGGGCACCAGTCGGCCGCGTAAATAGTTACGTGTTCTTTCATCCCACCATCATGACTGGTTCAGGGAGTGCGTCGCAACCTTTGGAATTTGTAGTGCAGCGGCTGTGGGGAAGTTACTGCTTGGTAGTCTTCGTTCACTTTTCCACTTATCGACGCCATCCACTCAGTTTCCGATACGATCTCAAACTCGGGGCCAAGCGCAGGGGCGGAAACCGCGGAGTTGCCGAGGACGTCGAGAAGCTCAATGCGCACGATGGTGCGTACTACTTCCTCCACCTTAGGTAGGGTTGCCGCATAAATTTGTCCGCCTCCCATGACCCACGCGTCTGGGACGTCGGGTAGCTTGCTCACCACGCAGGCACCGGCGCTCCACTGACCGGCTGCGGAGCGGGAAAGTACGTAGTTGTGGCGTCCCGGCAGCGGGCGAAAAGCCGGCGGCAGCGACTCCCACGTCTTGCGCCCCATGATGACTGGGCAGCCAAGCGTGGTTTTTTTAAAATGAGCGAGATCCTCGGGCAAATGCCAGGGCATATCGACCCCATTGCCGATGACTCCGTCGCAGGACTGCGCCCAAATCGCCCGCAGCATTAGACCGCGACCTCAGCGCGAATTGCTGGATGTGGGTCGTAGCCGATGACCTGGAAGTCAGCAAAGTCGTAGGAGAAGAGGTCCTTGGCCTTTGTTAGCTCTAACTGCGGATAGGGGCGAGGCTCACGGGCGAGCTGGGTCTCCACTTGTTCGAAGTGATTGTCATAGATATGGCAATCACCTCCGGTCCAGATGAACTCACCAACCTCTAGGCCTGCCTGCTGCGCAAACATATGCGTGAGCGCTGAGTAGGAAGCGATGTTGAAGGGCACGCCTAGGAACATGTCCGCGCTGCGCTGGTATAGCTGGCAGCTGAGCTTCCCATCTGCAACGTAGAGCTGGAACAACAGATGGCAAGGAGGCAGCGCCATATTCTCTAGCTCCGCGACGTTCCACGCTGAGACAATGTTGCGTCGGGAATCCGGATTGCGCTTGAGCATGTCTAAAGCGCCGCTGATCTGGTCAACATGGGTGCCATGAGGCGTAGGCCAGCTGCGCCACTGCACGCCATACACGGGACCTAGCTCGCCTTCTTCGGAGGCCCATTCGTCCCAAATATGGATGTTATTGTCTTGCAACCACTTGACGTTTGATGAGCCTTGCAGGAACCACAAGAGCTCGCCCACAACGCCTTTCCAATAAACCTTCTTTGTAGTGATCAGCGGAAAAGAATCGCTCAGATCAAAGCGCATCTGCTGTGCAAAAAGGCTCGTGGTTCCGGTGCCAGTGCGGTCATCCTTGTGAGATCCTTCAGAAAGAATTGTGCGCAGGAGGTCCTCGTAAGGTGTGGAGATCATGATGCCTGATCCTAGTCCACTTTAGTGGTGGCTTCCTAACTATTTCTCTGGATTAGTTGGGACAAGACACAAGAAAACCCACTCGAAAGTAACCCGAGTGGGAGGCGAAGGGCAACTAGTACGAGCCGTTTTCCTCGCGGAAGGCGGCTGCCATGGAGAGGATGTCGTCGGCAAGCTCGGGACGACAGACGAGGACATCCGGCAGGTAGGTGTCCTTGTTGTTATAGGTCAAGGGGGAGCCGTCGAGACGCGAGCAATGCAGTCCTGCAGCAAGGCTGACTCCAACGGGGGCCGCAGAGTCCCACTCGTACTGGCCACCAGCATGAATGTAGGCGTCGTAGTCGCCAAGAAGCACATGCATGGCTTTTGCGCCTGCAGAACCGAGCGGCTCGGCGGTGAAACCTAGTTTTTCAGCGACGTGGTTGGCTACAGCAGGAGGTCGGTTGTGCGAGACCGCGATCTTCTTGGCGTAGGGCCCGCGCACTGCACGAACCTCAGACGTGTGGAACACAACTCCCAAGTCGGGGAGGTTAACCGCAGCGTGGGTTGGTATGCCGTTTTCCACCAAAGCGATGTGCACAGCCCAGTCCTGACGTCCCGTAGCAAACTCCTTGGTTCCATCGAGCGGATCGATGATCCACACGCGATCTTTGCCTAGGCGTTCTGGGTTATCTGCGGCTTCTTCGGAAAGGAATCCATCATCGGGTCGGTGCTGTTCCAGCACACGCGCAATCCAGTTTTGTGCCAGATCGTCTCCTGCGTCACCCAGTTCACGTCCGCGCAAAAGGCCTACGTTTCTTACCCCTTTGAGGATTTCGCCCGTTCCCTGGGAAAGTCGCTTGGTTAGGGTCGCGTCGTCAAAGTGAGCAGTCATGACTCTAAAGTTTAGTGGAGTGCGGGCGTTTCGCACTACTAGAACACCAGCGTATTGGTTTTGTGAGTTTTTCATTGCTTCTTGCCTCCTCTTGCCTACGTGCTCAAGAAAAATCATCCGCGGAACAACAGGGACAACAGGAACAACCGCACCATAATGACGCCGTCGTCTCCTCACACGGCTCATACGGTGTTAAATAAGGGCATGTCGTCGGATGAGCACCACGAGCAACCCCAGCCCCATCAACCGCAGACGCCTCGCGTTGCGGCCCATGCGGACGCTTCCTGCGAGCGCTCTGAGGAACACTCTCCGGTGCTGTCGCGTTTTAACCCCCAGGCAGCAACGTGGTTTGCAGAGGTCTTTGCGGCTCCGACACCTGCACAAAAAGGTGCGTGGGAAAAGATCTCAGCGGGCGGAAACACACTCATTGTTGCGCCAACTGGCTCTGGTAAAACACTCGCTGCGTTTTTATGGGCGATCAACGGTTTGACTGCGGCAGGTGGCCAAACCGTGGCTTTCCCCGCACCTCATAGGGGATCTTCAACGGACAAAGGCACGGGCCAAGGCGTCAAAGTGCTCTATATATCGCCGCTGAAGGCATTGGGGGTAGACGTAGAAAACAACCTCCGTGCCCCGCTTACCGGCATCAACCAGGTAGCTGCCCGGTTAGGGCTGGACTATTCCGACATCAGCGTGGCGGTTCGCTCCGGGGACACCCCGGCCGCCGAACGCGCCAGGCAGGTGAGAAGACCCCCAGACATCCTGATTACCACCCCTGAGTCTGCGTACTTGATGCTGACGTCCAAAGCAGGAGCAATCCTGAAAAACGTTGAGACCGTCATCGTGGACGAGATCCATGCGGTGGCCGGAACAAAACGCGGAGCACACCTTTCTCTCACGTTAGAACGATTAGAACGCCTGGCAGGCCGCCCCATCCAGCGTGTGGGGCTATCAGCAACAGTGCGTCCGATTAACGCAGTAGCGCACTTTTTAGCGGGAGACCGCCCCGTAGACATCGTGGATCCACCCGCGGACAAGCAGTGGGATCTTACCGTCAGAGTGCCTGTTCCAGACATGAGCGATGTGTCCACGGCACAGCCTGGTTCCGCCATCGGGGAAGCCGTATACGACGACCCCCGCAGCCTCGGATCCGCGTTAGTGGAGACGGAACTCGTGCTAGAATCTTCCCTTCCTACGCAGGGATCGATATGGCCGTTTATTGAGGAACGCGTTTATCACGACGTGATGACGCATCACTCCACGCTAATTTTTGTGAATTCCAGGAGGACTGCGGAACGTCTCACCAGCCGGCTCAACGAGATTTACGCGCAAGAATACGACCCGGAATCGCCTTCCCCGCAACTTCGCAGAACACCCGCGCAACTCATGAAAGCCAGTGACGTGGCGGGCCTAGCGCCCATGACCATTGCGCGAGCACACCACGGGTCAGTCTCCAAAGACGAGCGAGCCTTGACCGAAAGGATGCTCAAAGAGGGCAGCCTCAAAGCCGTGGTAGCCACCAGTTCTCTTGAACTCGGCATCGACATGGGCGCTGTGGAACTTGTTGTCCAGGTTGAGTCCCCGCCCTCAGTTGCATCAGGGCTGCAACGAGTGGGGCGCGCAGGTCACATGGTGGGCGCTATTTCTGAAGGTGCTTTTTATCCAAAACACCGTGCCGACCTCATCCAAACGGCGGTGGTTGTGGGACGCATGGGTGAAGGCGCGATCGAGGAATTGAAGGTCCCTAGGAATGCACTTGATGTGCTGTTACAGCAGACCGTAGCCGCGGTATCCGTGGAAGACCTTGACGTAGAAGAATGGTATGCCACTGTTGTGCGTGCATATCCCTATCGGGATTTATCACGAGCGGTGTTCGACGCAGTCATCGATTTAGCAAGTGGAGTGTATCCGTCGACAGACTTCGCAGAGTTGAAACCGCGCGTGGTCTTTGATCGCATTACCGGCACGTTGACTGCGCGTCCCGGAGCCCAGCGGGTAGCGGTCACAAGTGGTGGAACTATCCCAGATCGAGGCATGTTTGGCGTCTTCTTAGCCGGCTCGACGGGGGCCGACTCTGCCCCTAGGCGAGTAGGAGAACTCGACGAGGAGATGGTGTACGAGTCGCGGGTGGGCGACGTGTTTACGCTGGGCGCTTCTAGCTGGAGGATCGAAGAGATTACGCGCGACCAAGTGTTGGTGATTCCCGCGCCGGGCCACACCGGGCGATTGCCTTTTTGGACAGGCGACCAAGCTGGACGTCCTGCGGAATTAGGCAAAGCGCTGGGGGAGTTTCGCCGTAGGATTGTGGGGCGTCGTCAAGCTTTAGCAGGCAGCGAACAAGATCGCAGTGACGATCTTTTAGAATTGGAAGAACTCGGGCTCGACACATATGCCCGCCAGAATCTTCTACAGTTTTTACGCGAGCAAGAGGAAGCCACGGGGATTGTTCCCGATGAAAAGACACTGGTGCTGGAGCGCTTTCGTGACGAGCTCGGAGACTGGAGAATCGTCTTGCACACTCCTTATGGCAGGGGAGTCAATGCTGCGTGGGCGCTTGCTGTAGGCGCGAGAATATCTGAGCGTACAGGCATGGATGCGCAGGCGGTGGCCTCCGATGACGGCATAGTCTTACGCCTCCCGGGATCCGACGAGGAACCTGGAGCCGATCTCTTTGTGATCGACGCGGATGACATTGAAGCAATAGTGGCCGAACAAGTGGGAAACTCCGCGTTGTTTGCCTCCCGATTCCGAGAGTGCGCGGCTCGCGCTTTATTACTACCTCGACGTAACCCCGGTAAGCGTGCGCCTTTATGGCAGCAACGCCAGCGCGCCGCGCAGCTTCTCGACGTCGCCCGCAAATACCCACACTTCCCCATTATTTTGGAGACCGTCCGAGAGTGCCTCCAGGATGTGTATGACCTGCCAGCTTTGGTTGAGCTCTTGCAAGAAATTCAGCAACGGCGGATACGAATCGCAGAGGTGACTACACCTCAACCCAGCCCATTCGCTTCCTCCATACTCTTTAACTACACGGGCGCCTTTATGTATGAGGGAGACAGCCCGCTCGCAGAAAAGCGTGCTGCTGCCTTGTCCTTAGACCCTGCGTTGCTTGCCAGCCTCCTAGGGACCGTGGAACTACGTGACCTTTTAGACCCAGAGATCATCGCGGAAGTGCATGACATCATGCAGCGTAAAGCCCCGCACCGTAGGGCGAGGACCGCAGAAGAACTCATTGATACTCTTCGTGTTGTAGGTCCCGTGCCAGTGGACGATCTTCCGGAGATTACTGATCCCCCGATGACTCTGGAACAGGTCATGGCGCAGCTGCGTGGGCGAGTGATGGAAGTACGAATAACCGGAGTCGCGCACCTGGCGCAGACGCTGGATGCACCCCTGCTGCGAGACGCATTAGGAATACCAGTCCCACCGGGTGTTGCTGCGCAGGTGGAGACAATCACCGATGCGTTGGAACAAATAGTCTCGCGATGGGCGCGGGTGCGAGGGCCTTTTACCCTCATGGACGTGCAAGACTGCCTTGGGTTGGCCGCGGGGATCGCGCATGGGGTCGTCGAAAAGCTATGTACGCAATCCAAGCTCGTAGCAGGGCGTTTTAGGCAAGACAGCGATGCTCCGGAATATGTTGCCACGGAGGTTTTAAAAATCATCAGGGCCCGATCCCAGGCTGCGGTGAGGGAACAGACCCAACCGGTGAGTCATGCCACGTTCGGGCGTTTTCTCCCCGAATGGCAGCACGTTGCGCCAGTGGGAGAAACCCCGGAACTCTCTGGGCCGGACGGAGTATTTAACGTTGTAGAACAACTCGCGGGCGTGCGACTACCAGCTTCTGCGTGGGAGACATTGGTGTTGCCGCAACGGGTTCGAAACTACTCGCCGCTAGATCTTGACGAGCTCACGAATAATGGTGAGATTATCGTTGTTGGGGCAGGACGCGCCGGTGCACATGATCCGTGGGTGATGCTTCTTCCCACCGATTACGCGGCAGAGTTGATTCCCCACGCGGAGGCGGCGACGCTATCCGAGACTCAACACAAGGTCATGACGCTACTGTCTCGCGGTGGCGGGTTCCTTTTTGCCGATATTCACCGGGAAACTGTGGCAGATCTTGGAGTTTCCTCGGATCAGTCGTCTGCTGCGGAGCTTGGTGCCGCTTTATGGGAGCTTTTTGAGGCAGGGTTAGTCAGCCCGGATGGGTTTGCACCGATTCGGGCACGGCTTGCGGCGAATTCGGGAACAAAGACTGCGCATAGACCCCAAAGACGCCCCAATCGCAGCCGACTACGCATGGGACGCACAAGCTTTGCACATGCCCATAGACCAGCTCAACCGCCGGATGCGGTGGGGCGCTGGTCCGCAACCATGGCAGCGGATGACAACGCCACAGCGAGGTCGGTTGTACACGGTGAGACGTGGCTGGACAGATATGGCGTGGTTACCCGCGGTGCCGTTGTATCAGAGGACGTTGTTGGCGGTTTTGCCCTTGCCTATAAGGTGCTCTCTGGCTTCGAGGAATCCGGAAAAGCGATGCGTGGCTACATCGTGGAAGGGCTGGGGGCCGCTCAGTTTTCCACGTCGGCGGTGATTGACTGGCTTCGCGGTCTATCCGACACCCCTGATGTAGCAGGCTGGCCTTCTGGCACCCGCTCGCCGAGCGCATATGTGCTTGCTGCGGCAGATCCCGCCAACCCCTATGGGGCGGCGTTACCGTGGCCGGAGCCGGGGCCGACACGTGCGGCTGGTGCCATCGTTGTGCTTATCGACGGCCTCCTCGCCGCGCACCTTACGCGAGGTGGACGAAACCTCACGTTGTGTGCACCGCCCACAGGAATCGAACAGCAAGAGTTCTTAAGTATCGTCCTCGCCGCGCTTGCAGAGTCAGTGCTAGCGGGTAGGATTCAGCCGCTAGTCGTAGAAAAAATAAATGGAGTGGCGGTCTTGCGATCACCCGAATTAGAGCTGCTAAGAGAACTGGGTGCTGGCGTGACACCCAGTGGGTTACGAATATCAGGTGGCTTAAATAACCAGAGTCACACACGTAGAGGACGCAGCCTTGCAACCGCATTGGACGCATTAGACTCCTCGGATTCTGCAGGCATAGCAGGCTTAGGAGACTCACGGTCTGGGGAAGAGCACTATACAAAGCCTCCCCATCGTGGCTTTAGATCTGGCGGATACCGCTAGCAGCTTAGTTATGCGGCGGAGTGGTGGAATCCCATACCGCCCGCCATTGAGCTGCAAGCGAGTCAATTGTCTCATGGGCGTTAAGCCCGCTTGGTTGGGGCACAACCCACAAAGATACGTCCTTGGGCCATCCGTTAATTGTTGTCTCTGTATCTTGTAGACCTAGCACGGCTTTCTTCATCCCAAAAGCTGTACGAAAAGCAGTAATACCGGCCACGGCTACGGCTTGGGGGCGTAACTCACGCGCCAACTCGATGACGCGATGCGCGCCAGCTATTAGCTCGTCTTTTTCTAGTTCATCCGCGCGAGCAGTAGCGCGCGGGACCAGATTGGTCATAGCGATGCCGAGCTCATAAAGCATCTGCTCCTGGGCATCGCTCATGCCCTCGGATACCTCGAACGCTGGAGATACAATTCCGGCTTTGTCTAAGGAAGGCCAGAATCTATTGCCGGGATAGGCAAAAGGAGCATCGACTGCAGCAGTCCACAGACCTGGATTGACCCCGACGATCAGCAACCGAAGCTCGGTACCGGGAGGCGGGAACCTGTCCGATACCGGTTTGTCTTTAAAGTCGGCAAGCTCCGAGCGCTTAGGTCGACGACCACCAAGGGGAGAAGGATGCGCAGTACTCATGGTGTCCGTTGTACCTGATAACGATTTATACGGTTGACGCAGCGGTAGGCGCATCATGGCTACAATGCTGCTATGCCCGAAGGAGATTCCGTCTACCAGCTAGCCCGTCGGCTGAGTTTTATGGAAGGCCGAAAGGTTCTCGGAACCAGCATACGGGTGCCGCAGTATGCTCTTGCCACCTTTACCGGGAGCGTAGTGGAACGCGTGTGGCCCTATGGGAAGCACCTGTTTATGCAGATAGGGGAAGACATACTGCATACCCACCTGAAAATGGAGGGAACATGGGTGGTGTGTCTGAAAGGCGACCGGTGGACCAAACCCGCTCATACAGCTCGCGTGCAACTGCTGTTGGCTGGAGCACCGCATGAGCAGCCGATTGAGGTGGTGGGGTTTTCTCTGGGGTTTGTCCGCGTTTTCCCGTGTCCCATTATCCCGATGTCATCGCGCATCTGGGGCCTGATGTACTAGGAGCTGATTGGGAATCCACAGGGCACGACGAAGCTCGGCGACGGATACTCTCGGCTCCCTACCGTGCCATCGGGTTAGCTTTACTCGACCAAAGAAACCTGGCGGGAATAGGCAACGAATACCGGGCGGAAATCTGTTTTCTCTGCGGAGTACACCCCGCCACCCAGGTACGCGACACCGACGTGGACCGCATACTGACTATGGCACGCCGTCTTATGTGGGAGAATCGACTGTCCCCAGTTCGAGTCACAACAGGCATCAAACGTCCAGGGGAGACGACCTATGTGTTTGGGCGTAATCACAAGCCGTGCCGGCGATGCGGTACCCGAATTCTCCAGAGCACGCTTGTCGACGACCCCTCTTTAGAATTAGAGCGCATTATATGGTGGTGCCCTCACTGCCAGCCATTTTATCCTGAATCCTAAACGTCCAAGCGCTCTCATTCAGAATTGATTAAGGTGGGGGCTATGCGGCTTATACTTAATCTTCTCTGGCTTATTACTGGTGGTATCTGGTTGGCTCTCGGATACATACTCTTTGGCGCCATCGCGTGTATTTTCATCGTGACGATCCCCGCAGGCATCGCTAGCTTCCGAATGGCTGAGTATGCACTGTGGCCATTTGGTAGGACTGTGGTTCAATCCACGAGCAGCTACAATCCCCTCGCCGGCGTGAGTAATGTGATTTGGTTCCTCGTCGCGGGTCTCTGGCTCGCGCTAGGGCATTTGACCACTGCCGTGGGGCAAGCGCTCACCATCATCGGCATTCCGCTTGCCATCGCGAATATCAAGATGATCCCTGTTACCTGTTTCCCCTTTGGCAAGAAGATCGTCGATAGCGACGCGATTCCCTTTGGCTACGAGCCCATGGTGAAGATGTAAAAGAACCTCGCAAGCCCTGCACACTGCGTGTGAGCAAGCAGTGTGCAGGGCTTAGCTATGTCGTATTAATTGCGGTGAGCGCGGTACCAGCCGATGAGCTCGTCGGTAGAGGAATCTCCCGACTGTATGTCGCTAGCTCCGGCTACTGCTGGCGCAAGGTCATTGGCTTGCTGTTTGCCCAGCTCCACGCCCCACTGATCAAAAGAGTTGATATCCCAGATCACGCCTTGGACAAAGACGATGTGCTCGTACAAAGCGATAAGAGCACCGAGAACCGCCGGGGTGAGCTCTTCTGCCAGGATCGTTGTTGTGGGGCGATTACCTGGCATGACTTTGTGGGCGACGAGTTCTGCCGGAACGCCCTCGGCTGCAATTTCTTCGGCAGTCTTGCCAAAGGCCAGGACCTTGGTTTGAGCAAAGAAGTTGCTCATCAGCAGGTCATGCATGGAGCCTTCGCCGGTTGCCGTGGGAAGATCTTGCTTGGGGCGGGCAAAACCGATGAAGTCGGCGGGAACGAGCTTGGTTCCCTGGTGAATAAGCTGGAAGAACGCATGCTGGCCGTTAGTGCCTGGCTCTCCCCAGTAGATCTCTCCGGTCTCGGTAGAAACTGGAGAACCATCGCGGCGGACAGACTTACCGTTGGACTCCATCGTGAGCTGCTGTAGGTATGCCGGGAACCGGCCGAGATCCTGAGAATAGGGGAGCACAGCGTGGGTTTCTGCGCCAAAGAAATCGTTGTAGAAAATTCCGAGCAGACCCATGAGCACTGGAATATTCTCGTGGAAGTCTGCGGTGCGGAAATGCTCGTCCATAGCGTGGAAGCCTTCGAGGAAGCGCATGAAATCCATGGGGCCGATCACAGCCATGAGGGACAACCCGATGGCGGAGTCGACGGAGTAACGACCGCCCACCCAGTTCCAGAAGCCGAGCATGTTCTTGGCGTCAATGCCAAACTCGGCAACCTTTTCCGCATTCGTAGACACAGCAACAAAGTGCTTTGCCACTGCCGATTGGTCACCGCCGGCGGCTTCAAGCAGCCAACGTTTTGCAGCATGGGCGTTGGCTAGGGTCTCTTGGGTGGTGAAAGTCTTTGAGGCGACGATGAACAGGGTGGACTCTGGGTTGCATTCATCAAGAACTGAATGCATATCTGCAGGGTCTACGTTGGAGACAAACTTGGCGGAGATTCCTGCTGTTGCGTAAGTACGCAGGGCTTTGGTCGCCATGGCCGGACCCAAATCCGAGCCGCCGATGCCGATATTTACTACCGTCTTGATCGTGTGGTTGCTATAGCCGCGCCATGCGCCACTGCGCAGTGCTGTCGCAAGATCGCGCATGCGGCCCAGCACCTCGTAGACGTCGGCTGCCACGTCTTGGTCGTCGACAACTAAATCGGCCTCGACAGGAATCCTCAGCGCAGTATGGAGGACTGCTCGGTCTTCCGTGTTGTTTATGTGCTCTCCAGAGAACATGGCTTTAATGCGCTCGTGCAGATGCGCAGCCTTGGCGGTTTTTACAAATGCCTCGACGGTGTTGTCGTCTAGGAAGTTTTTGGAAAGGTCAACATGCAAACCGGCGGCGTCGAAGCTAAATTTCCGTGCACGGTCTGCGTCGGCAGCAAAAAGCTCTCGCAGCGACGTGGAAGCCGCTGTTTTATGGCATTGGGAAAGCTCGGTCCACTCTGGGGTAGCGGTGATATCGAAGGACATGGTTTGCTCCGTTCTTTTGGCTTTATACGAGACCGTGACCGAGTGGGCAGTAATCTGTGCCCGCTCGGAAAGTTACACACACTCAACGGTATCTAAACTACCCCGAACATGTCTTCTGCCTTAGGGCAGCGTTGGTCACATCATGGCGAGAACGTCTGAACGAGCGCATAGTGGAGGCATGAGTGATGGTTCAAAAGAGAAAAAGACTATGCAGATGACGCTGCCAGAGGGCGTACCCACGCAGCTCTTTCTCGGCGGCGAGTTCACCGATGGGCACGAAGGCAAAACCTTTGAGGTCCTCAATCCGTCCGATGGAAGCATCTTGGCGCGGGTGGCGTCGGCAAGCAAACACGATGCGGAGGCAGCCCTGGATAAAGCAGCAGCGGCGCAACCGCTGTGGGCCGCAACCTCGGCGCGCGAACGCTCAGACATCTTGTGGAACGCCTACAAAGCCCTCCTGGACAATTCGGAAAAACTAGCTGTGATTCAATCGCTGGAGCTAGGCCGTGCATTGCCTGACTCTCGCGCGGAGGTCACGTACGCTGCGGAGTTTTTCCGATGGTTCGCAGAGGAAGCTGTGAGGGTACGCGGAGATTATCGGCATAATCCCACGGGAAATGCCCGATTGATTGTGCATCAACAACCGGTGGGTGTGTCTTTGGCAATCACGCCGTGGAATTTCCCCTTGGCAATGGGAACCCGCAAGCTGGGATCCGCGTTGGCAGCCGGATGCACAATGATTCTCAAGCCCGCGTCTAAGACTCCTTTGACCATGCTGTATCTTGCGCACCTCCTCAAAGAAGCAGGGCTGCCGGAGGGCGTGGTCTCTGTCTTGCCTACAGCGGATTCTTCGGTGATCTCAGATATGTTGGACGATCCGCGGGTGCGCAAGCTCACATTCACAGGCTCGACTGAGGTCGGACAAAAACTCGCGGCACGCGCTGCTCGGCACTCCATGAAAGTATCCCTGGAGCTTGGCGGAAATGCGCCGTATGTGGTGCTGGCAGATGCAGACGTTACTGTTGCTGCTCAAGCGGTAGCGACGGCTAAGATGCGCGGTGCTGGGCAAGTATGCATCGCTGCCAACAGGTTCCTGGTGCATGAGTCGATTAAAGACGAGTTCCTGCACCGAGTTGTTGACATCATGAAGTCCTTTACCCAAGGGCCCGCAACACAAGAAGGCGTGGATTTTGGTGCTCTTTCCGGCGCAGATCAGCTAGAAAAGGTCACGATGCTTGTCGACGACGCCCTCGCCCACGGCGCCACTCGGGTCCTAGGGGACTCACTGCCGACAGGGCTCCCGGAGGATGGCTTCTACTATCCAGCGACGGTGCTAGATAATATTCCTCCGGACGCTCGTATCGCCCATGAAGAAATATTTGGCCCTGTGGTTGCCGTCTCCACGTTCCAGGATGATGAAGAAGCCATAGCGATGGCCAACGACACTCCCTTCGGGCTAGCCGCATACGTATTCAGCGAACAGATAACGCATGCGTTGAGTATCGCTGAGCGCATTGAAGCCGGCATGGTGGGCGTTAACAAAGGCGGGATCTCAGACCCATCAGCGCCCTTTGGCGGAGTCAAAGAATCCGGTATAGGAAGAGAAGGCGGTTTTGAAGGAATCCACGAATTCCTTGAGCCAAAGTTAATTGCCCTGCCGCTTTAACCTCGTAGTAATGACTCCAGCGTGCTCCTGCTCAGGCCTAGCCGAGTCTGCCTCGGCCGAGCCTGAGCAGGATAGCGGCGAGAGCTGGCCCTTCCTCGCCGATTTCCTCACGGAATTGGTTAATGATGGCTACCTCCCTGGTATGCACAAGCCGGGTGCCTCCAGAACCCATGCGGGTCTTTCCGATAGCTCGGGAGATTTCTGTGCGGCGTTTAACCGCTGCAAGAATCTCTTTGTCTAAGCGATCGATCTCCGTGCGATATTGCTGGATTTCCGCATCAGAAAGGGGATCGTCGGTGCCCGTGGGGGTTCGTACCTTAAAGTTTTTCTCAGAATTCATGGAGATATTGTGCCACGGATGCGCGTACTGGGGATAGAAAAACCAGAGAAAAACAAGAAAAGGATGATTTTCCCTGCTAGCAACTCCGAAAACAGTCACCTCAGTGGCGATGTCACAGCAACGTTGTAGGTTTGATAGCGATGAATAACTCGGACAATTTTCCTACCCAACAAGGTTTTGACTTCGGCGATTGGGCCGGTGAGCGGGCCACCGCCACAAAGACACCAGCTGAGCCTTCTCCGTTTAGTGCTCAAGCCCAGAGTCCTGCAACAGGCCAGACCCCGGCTCACGTAACGGACAAGCCTGCTGCTGGTGTGCCTGCCACCAGTGTGCCTACGACCACCGTGCCTGCGATGGCTGATGGCCTCGTACAGGGGCTTAATCCGCAGCAACAGCAAGCAGTAGAGCACAGCGGCTCACCGCTTCTTATCGTGGCTGGTGCGGGTTCTGGCAAGACGGCAGTGCTCACACGCCGTATTGCTTATCTCATGTGCATACGGGGTGTGCAGCCAGGGCAGATCCTAGCTATCACATTTACCAATAAAGCTGCGGCCGAGATGCGAGAGCGCGTGGCTCACCTTGTGGGGCCAATCGCCAGCAGAATGTGGGTGTCTACCTTCCACTCCACCTGCGTGCGCATCTTGCGGGAACAAGCCCAGCTGGTCGCTGGATTAAACACCAACTTCACTATCTATGACTCGGATGATTCAAAGCGTTTGCTTGCGATGATTTCTAAGGACATGAACTTAGACATCAAAAAGTTCACGCCGCGGTTGTTAGGGGCGGGAATCTCCAACCTCAAAAATGAGCTGATTTCTCCCGACACCGCAGTCGCAGAAGCTGAAAGTACAAAGAACCCGTATGAGACGACGGTAGCTGCCGTATACGTCGAGTATCAACGACGTTTAAGGCAAGCAAATGCCGTCGATTTTGATGACCTCATTGGAGAAACAGTCCGTATTTTCCAAGAACACCCACAGGTGACCGAGTACTACAGACGCAGATTCCGCCATGTGCTTATCGACGAATACCAGGACACCAACCACGCGCAATACGCGCTCATTCATGAGCTGGTAGGAAAAGGCCCAACAGCCAGCGAACTCTGCGTTGTTGGCGACTCAGATCAGTCCATTTACGCCTTCCGCGGCGCGACTATCCGCAATATTGAGGAATTTGAGCGGGATTATCCCGATGCCACGACCGTCCTCTTGGAACAGAACTACCGGTCGACGCAGACGATTCTTAATGCAGCTAACTCGGTGATCTCCCAAAACGAGAACCGAAGAAAAAAGAAACTGTGGACAGCACTAGGCAGCGGAGAACCCATCGCTGGGTATGTTGCAGATAACGAGCATGATGAGGCTCGTTTTATTGCCCAAGAAATAGACGCGCTCGCGGATAAAGGCGTGGATTACAGCGACATGGCCATCATGTATCGCACAAATAACTCATCTCGCGCAGTGGAAGACGTATTTATGCGTTCTGGTATTCCCTATAAAATCGTGGGAGGAACCCGCTTCTACGAGCGCAAGGAGATTCGGGACGTCATCGCCTATCTCCGGTTGTTGGATAACCCGGAAGACACAGTTTCTCTCCGCAGGATTATCAACACTCCGCGCCGGGGCATCGGCGACAAAGCCGTAGCGTTTCTCACTCTGCATTCAGAGAACCAGGGAGTGAGCTTCCAACAAGCGCTTATCGACGCCGCCGCAGGGCAGGTGAGCCTTTTAGGAGCACGCGGGCGCAACGCGATTTCCGGGTTCGTGGACATGATGGCTGGGTTGCGGGCTGGCGCCGCCGAATCCGTCAACGAGATCACCGGGATGCCGGATATTGGCGATGTGATTTCTCAAATACTTGATATCACGGGATATAAAGCGGAGCTGGAAAAGAGCAACGACCCACAAGACGGCGCACGGTTGGACAACCTTAACGAGCTTGTCTCCGTTGCACGAGAATTTTCCTCGGAAGCAGCTAACCAGGTGGCCTATGCCAAGATGGACAGCGGCGAACTTGAGGACCTAGGGGGCCAAGGTGAACCAGAACCTGGTAGTTTGCAGGCTTTCCTAGAGCGAGTCTCCCTTGTAGCTGATGCCGACCAAATTCCTGATAATGAGCAGGGCCTGGTCACCCTTATGACTCTGCATACAGCCAAGGGACTGGAGTTTCCGGTGGTCTTCCTCATGGGATGGGAAGATGGCCAATTTCCGCATCTGCGTGCGCTTGGGGACCCCAAAGAGCTCGCGGAGGAACGCCGGCTCGCCTATGTGGGAATAACGCGAGCGCGCAAGACCCTCTACATCACCCGGGCTATGCTGCGTTCTTCTTGGGGAAATCCCGTAACTAACCCGGCATCAAGGTTCCTTACGGAAATCCCCGAGGAGCTTCTCGACTGGCGGCGCGAAGAACCAGAAAGCTCTTTCGACTCATGGGGACAGCCTTCCTGGGGAAGGAACACAGGTTTTGGTTCTTCACGCGGCGACTCGTGGGGATCACCGCGTTATGGCGCTACCCCGAAGCCTAAGAAAACAATGCCAAGCTATACAAAGAACAGTGATCTTTCGTTGGTTGTTGGAGACCGGGTGAATCACGATAAATATGGCCTGGGCACCGTGACCAAGGTGGATAAAGGTAGCCCGGCGGATTCCGTAACTATTGATTTTGGTTCTTCCGGAACCGTACGGCTTATGCTGATCGGCTCAGTACCGATGGAAAAGCTGTAAAGATTAATAAAACGCCAGCCTCTGAAGTTCCAGTGGCTGGCGTTTTATAGGTCTTGGGGGCACAAAAGATAAAACAAAACCGGATAGGAGAAAACTCCTATCCGGGGACTTTTATACGCTTATGCCTTTTTCGTTGAGCCAAGGTACTGGGTCTACGGCAGCGCCACCGCCAGGGTGAACTTCAAAGTGGAGGTGCACACCGGTGGAGAAACCACGGTTACCCATACCTGCGATCTGATCGCCAGCTGCGACAGTCTGACCGGTAAAGACGTTGATGGTCTCTACGTGTCCGTAAACAGTGACTGTGCCGTCATCATGGCGTACTCGAACCCACTGCCCGTAGCCGGATGCTGGGCCCGCATCAATAACCACACCGTCCATGATCGAGTAGATCGGGGTGTGCATTGCATTGGCAATATCGATACCTGCGTGGAGGGTTCCCCAGCGCATGCCGTAAGGAGACGTGAGTGTTCCGACGGCAGGGGTGTGAACAACGATTTTAGGTTTGCGTGCCTCTTCGTCGGCAAGCGCGCGCTCTTCGTTGTAGTTGATAGCCTTTGTTAGCTGATCGGAGAGATTGGTATTTGGCTTGAACTCTTGGATCGCCAGGATCTGAGGAGCGGAATCGCCAACCTTAGCGGAAGCGTCTGCGGTGAGCTTGAAATCAGCAGTGTCATTGTGGGAAGTGGTGTGAGCTAATGCTGCACCAGTAGCGCCGGCGGTGGAGACAGCACCGGTGGCCAATGCGACGAAAGCAACTCGACCTTTTGCCTGAGAAGTTTGCTTGCGATGCTTGCCACTGACAACGTGCTGTGTCTGCTGCATGAGGCTTACTCCCTTTGACTATGTTTCTGAAGTTCATCTCGCCGCCGAATCGTTACTTCGGTAACGCTTTTGTGATCAACTTGTTATGTTCCGAGGGGTAACGATAGCGGTTTATAACAGTACGGGCAAGCTGTTTGGTCAAGATTGGGTATAAATCATGAAAAGAAGTTGCTCTAACGCCTCGTCAATTGACTTAAGTAACACTAATTAACAGGAGATGATGAGGGTTATTAACGTCGTGCCAAGCCCAAAAGTGAGATGTTACGTGGCACAGTTAATGGAATGAGTAAGAAGACGAGTCCTAACGCGGGTCCATCACGGCGACCTCGTCCGCGCCCTGTCTCTATAGGCGGCAGAGGAGATGAGCGAGGCGGGCAGGCATCCCGTGGTGCTCAACGCAAAGTGTCTGACGCCACTTCTGCGCCGGAGAGAGCAACCTTGGCAGCGAGCCTTCGCTCGCTGCTGCCAACTGTGCTCGTTCCCAACGCGATAGTGCTTATTGCGATTATCATCTTTTCTTTGATCGTGCTCATCGCAACCTCTACGCCTATGGCAGCGATGCCCGCTACGGTAGCTGAGACGTGGCTGGCACTTAACCTGGCCCCGGTATCTGGCCGAGGAATCTCTGTAGCGTTGCTTCCCATGCTCCCGGCGATTGGAGTGGTGGCGCTGGTCGCTCGACGCATCTATAAAGCCGTTAAAGATCGGATTAGCCTGCATGATCTACTAATCCTTCTTTGTGGAGCGCTGGGAATACCTACCCTTATCACCCTTACGGCCTGTGCAATGCTGTGGGATGCCTCCTCGGTTTTTGATGTGGCTTCGCCCAACGTTTTTGCGGCCGTAGGAACAGTTATTCTGTTGCATGCGTGTGCGTTCATGATCGGCATGGGAACGCGGCTCTGGAGGGCGCTGGTGCGCCGCTATGGGGTGCCCTCGTGGGTCGTCGATTCGGTGCTGCTGGCGGTGCGTGCCGTGGGCTACCTGCTGTTAGCTGCATTTATTGTCTTCCTCATCTCATTGGCTGTGCATTATCGAGCGTTTGCAGAATCGCTACAGGGGTATTCGTCGGCAGGCATTGTGGGGGTGATGGTTGTTTCCCTGGCGTATCTTCCTAATGCGGTCGTCGCTTCTTTGGCCGTTATCGTTGGTTCTTCGTTAGAGCTAGGGCAAGGTTCTGTATCTCTTTTTGCTGCAACCCTTGTTCCTACTCCGCCGGTGCCGGTGTTTGCGGCTTTGCCGACGTCGATGGTGCCTGCTGTTATGACAGTTGTGCTTGTCCCGGTTGTGGCGGTTTCCCTAGCGTTGTGGAACCGCGTCAGCGATTTCTTGAGCGCAGCGGCCACGACGGTTGCTGCGGGCATCGGAACTTTAATTCTTTCCTTTTTCGCCGGCGGATGCCTGGGTGTTTACGGCTATGTGGGGCCGCTGATGTGGCTGACTCCGCTGATGGTCATGCTGATGGTTGGTGTGGTGTCCCTGACTGCAGTGACTTTCGCGCGGTATAGAGAAGGTCGTAATATCGCCAAGCTTCTTGGTGATGCACATTCTGTTGCAGACCCGGATTTTGCAGCACCTGCAGCAGCCGCTAGTGCTCTAGGACAAACAGACGAGGGCGAGCACGAGGGTGCAGCAGATGACGGTGAAGAGGCCACAACAACGGAAAATGATCAGGTAGAAAGCTCTCCTGAGGAAGCCGACGATGAGCCTTATGAGCTCAGCGCAGACGGCCTCGATTCTGCTGAAATTTTGGAGGAAGCCGAGATCCGCGAAGCCGCGATGGAACTGAGCGCGGAGCAGGAGGCCGTGGTCGAGCTGGAGGAACCAGAGGTTGAGGGCGACGAAGAAACGGCGGACAGCGCCGATGCCCATGCCGTCCATGCCTCCGAGGCTCCTAGCAACACAGAGAGTACAGAGAGTACAGAAAGCGTTGAAACTGAGGCTCGATCGGAAAAAGAAGAATAAGGGTGAAGCCTAAAAACGGGGGTGTCTTCTGTTCGAGATGTTTCCGGCTAACATTGTTTCGGTGACCAATGAAACGCGTTTAAAAACTGACTATAAGTCAGCTGCTTTACCGATAGTTGTCATGGCCTCCGGCTCGGGGACGCTTTTGCAAGCGATCATCGACCATCAGGGGGCCTATGAGGTTGTGGGGGTGGTCGCAGATGTGCCGTGTCCTGCAATCACTCGTGCGGAAACCGCAGGAATTCCTGCCGAGGTGGTCTCGTATACCGCCGGAGATGACCGTGAAGAATGGAATGCGTCGCTTGCGGCGGCCGTCGAAAAGCATGCTCCGGCTATCGTTGTCTTCGCCGGGTTCATGCGGATTCTAGGGAAAACCTTTTTGGAGAAGTTTCCGGGGCGGATCATCAATACTCATCCAGCGTTATTGCCAGCTTTTCCGGGCGCCCACGCAGTGCGCGATGCACTGGCTTATGGTGTGAAAGTAACCGGTTCTACCGTGCATTTTATTGATGAAGCCGTGGATACTGGAAAGATTATTGCTCAGGTCCCCGTATCTATTGAGCCGGGGGAGAGTGAAGCCCACCTGCATGAAAGAATCAAGCATGTGGAGCGTAAACTCATCGTGTCCGTGTTGAACTCCGCCACAACGGAGAAAAAATCAGAAGAGGTTTTCTTCACATATGAGTGATGACCGCAAGCAGATCAAACGTGCTTTGATAAGTGTTTATGATAAGACTGGACTCGAAGAACTCGCCCATGCGCTGAACCAAGCCGGCGTAGAGATTGTGTCTACAGGATCGACCGCGGCCACAATCGCGAAGCAGGGAATCCCTGTCACTCCCGTGGAAGACCTCACCGGTTTCCCTGAGTGCCTTGAGGGGCGCGTTAAGACGCTTCACCCTAAAATTCATGCAGGTATCTTGGCTGATACCCGTAAAGACGACCACCTCGCCCAGCTCGATGAACTGGGCGTTTCTCTATTTCAATTGGTGGTAGTGAACCTCTATCTGTTTACCCAGACGGTAGCTTCTGGTGCTGATTTTGACGCGTGCGTGGAGCAAATCGACATCGGGGGTCCCTCGATGGTGCGCGCGGCAGCCAAGAATCACCCCTCTGTTGCCGTTGTCGTTTCTCCTGAGCGCTACGCGGCGGTAGCTGAGGCTATCCAGGCCGGCGGCTTTACTCGGGCAGAACGTACGGAGCTTGCTGTCGACGCTTTCCGACACACCGCTTCCTATGACGTTGCGGTTGCTACGTGGATGGGGGAACAAATCGCGGATGACTCGGAGGGGTACGCTCCGTGGATCGGCGCCTCCTACTCACGGGCGAATGTCTTGCGTTACGGCGAGAATCCACATCAGTCCGCGGCTCTTTATGTGGATCCGAACGCCCCTGCAGGTCTGGCTCAAGCGGAGCAGCTGCATGGCAAGGAGATGAGCTATAACAACTACACCGACTCGGATGCTGCGTGGCGTGCCGCATGGGACCATGAGCGCCCCTGCGTTGCCATTATCAAGCATGCTAACCCTTGTGGCATCGCAGTGTCGGACGCATCTATCGCAGAAGCTCACCGACTAGCCCATGCATGCGACCCGGTGTCGGCCTTCGGTGGCGTTATCGCTTCTAATCGTGAAGTATCCGTGGACATGGCGCAGCAGGTTTCGGAAATCTTCACCGAGGTGATTATTGCCCCTGCGTATGAAGAGGGGGCCGTGGAGCTTCTCTCTCAGAAGAAAAACATCCGCATTCTTGTCGCGCCAGAAACGCCGCAGGAGCAGGAAGAACAGCGTCAGATCTCCGGTGGCTTGTTGGTTCAGCGTCGAGACCTCGTGGATGCTGAGGGAGATGCCCCCGAAAAGTGGACACTTGTTGCAGGTGAAGCCGCTAGCCCTGAGCTGCTTGCAGACCTGGAATTTGCGTGGCGCACTGTTCGCACGGTCAAGTCTAACGCCATCCTCCTAGCAAAGGATGGGGCAACTGTCGGCGTGGGCATGGGTCAGGTTAACCGCGTCGATGCAGCTAAACTAGCTGTTGAGCGGGCTAATAGCTTGGCCGGAGAACAACAGCGCGCCCAGGGGGCTGTTGCTGCCTCGGATGCGTTCTTCCCCTTCACGGATGGTTTTGAAGTCCTTGCGCGCGCCGGTGTAAAAGCGGTAGTGCAGCCTGGCGGTTCCATCCGTGATGCTGAGGTTATTCAGGCTGCAGAGAAAGCCGGAGTGACAATGTATGTGACGGGTGCTCGCCACTTTGCGCATTAAAAACTAGAGCGAACGCCGGTCTTGCGGGGCATCTATATGGGGGAGATAGATGTCAATGCAAGGCCGGTTTTGCGTTTGCGGATAAATGTGGGAAGCGTGAAGGGGAGTCTCTTGCACATGTGGCTACCATAACCCTTTTTAGGGTGGGTGAAAGTTTGATTCTGTGCAAGTAGTTGCAGTGTGTGGGGTTTGTTCATGTGTCCGCAAAGCTGAGAATATTCCCCTCTAGGAAAGTTGACCTAGGTCATTTACTCTTCTCGCTATGACTCGGAACACAGTCAAGCGTGGCTTGATGGTATCCATGCGGGGAGTGAACAAGTACTTTGATGACTTTCACGCTCTGCAGGACATCAATCTTGACGTGCCCAGAGGGCAAGTCGTGGTGGTCCTAGGTCCCTCAGGCTCTGGAAAATCAACGCTCTGTCGCACCATCAACCGGCTTGAAACCATCGATAGCGGAGAAATTTTTATCGATGGACACAAACTACCGGAAGAAGGAAAACAGCTCGCGAAGTTGCGCTCCGAGGTCGGAATGGTGTTCCAACAATTCAACCTTTTCCCTCACAAGACGATCCGCGAGAATGTCACGCTTGGTCCGGTCAATGTGAAAAAGATGGCTAAAAAAGACGCAAGCTCGTTGGCGATGCAGCTCTTGGAACGCGTAGGAATTGCCAACCAAGCGGATAAATTCTCGGCTCAGCTTTCTGGCGGGCAACAGCAGCGCGTCGCCATAGCCAGAGCGCTTGCGATGAAGCCAAAAGTAATGCTTTTCGACGAGCCCACTTCAGCCCTGGACCCTGAGATGGTTAACGAGGTTCTCGACGTTATGGCTGATCTTGCTCGTGAGGGGATGATGATGATCTGCGTTACCCACGAGATGGGTTTTGCCAGGAAAGCCGCAGATCGCGTGCTCTTTATGGCAGACGGTCGCATCGTGGAGGATTCAGACCCAGAATCCTTCTTTGCTTCTCCACAATCGGATCGAGCAAAAGATTTTCTTGGGGAGATCCTGTCCCACTAAACCTCGTGAGATCTTATTTATCCCTCTAGCCTTAAGGAAAGAAACAATGACACGCACGACTACTCGCATTCTTGGAACCTCCGCCGTCGCCACGCTGGCACTGACCACTCTTGCTGCATGCGGCAGCAGCGGTGAAAGCGACGGCGCAGGCCTTCTTAGTCATATTGAATCTGGGAAGGTTACGCTGGGAACCAAGTTTGATCAGCCCGGTTTGGGCATCAAAGAAGCAAGCGGGACGATGTCTGGACTCGATGTAGACATCGCCCAGTACGTGGTCAATCACATTGCTGATGCCAAAGGCTGGAAGCATCCAGACGTGGAATGGCGGGAGACTCCCTCTGCACAGCGTGAGACTCTTATCCAGAACGGGGAAGTAGATCTTATTGCGGCCACGTACTCGATTAATAAGAGCCGTGCGGAGTCCGTGAACTTTGGTGGCCCATACCTGCTTACTCACCAGGCACTGCTGGTGCGTAAAGACGACGCCGGGATTAAAGAAGTAAAAGACCTAGAACACGGCAAGATCGTCTGTTCGGTCTCGGGCTCCACGCCTGCTCAAAAGGTGAAGGAATCACTGCCGGGCGTGCAGCTCCAGGAATACAACACCTATTCTTCCTGCGTTGAGGCCTTGCGCCAGGGCAACGTGGATGCGCTGACCACTGACGCAACAATCCTCAATGGCTATTCCCAGCAAAACGAGGGGTCCTTCAAGGTCGTAGAGATGTTTAAGGACGATGGCACCCCGTATACGGACGAGCACTACGGCATCGGTCTGAAAAAAGATGATGCAGAAGCAACCAAAGCCGTGAACGAGGCTCTCGATCAACTTAATTCTTCTGGCGAATTTGACAAGCTCGTCAAGAAGAATATCGGAGATGCTGCTGCAGGTGTGACACCCGGTAAGCCTGGCGACCTCATGTTTATCAAATAACGATCCCTTTTCCTTGACCAGGAAGGCATAACCTCATGGACGCCATGTGGTCCCAGCTAGGGCCTGCTATTCTCCCCGCATTTTGGGTCACCATTAAGCTCACAGTGCTCGCAGCCATTGGAGCGATGGTGGGTGGGACCCTACTCACCGCTATGCGGGTGTCGCCCGTGCGTATTCTCCGCACGCTGGCCACACTGTACGTAAACACAGTGCGCAATACCCCTCTGACTTTGGTCGTGCTCTTCTGTTCTTTCGGGCTCTATCAAACCCTCGGCCTCTCGCTGGCTAGCAGGGGAAGTGCAACATTTTTGGCTGATAACAACTTCCGGCTAGCCACTCTGGGCTTCATTCTTTACACCTCTGCGTTTGTCTCTGAATGCTTGCGTTCGGGAATAAACACTGTCGATTTTGGACAAGCGGAGGCTGCGCGATCACTAGGGTTGAGTTTCTCCCAGACCTTTAACAAGATTGTTTTCCCGCAGGCCATCCGGGCTGCCATTGTCCCACTGGGAAACACCTTGATTGCGTTGACCAAAAACACCACGATTGCGTCGGTGATTGGGGTAGGGGAGGCCTCTCTGTTGATGAAGAAGGTCATTGAAAACCACGCAAGCCAGCTCTTTGTGATCTTTGGTTGCTTTGCTCTAGGCTTCATGGCCCTTACCTTGCCCATGGGGTACTTCCTCGGCGCGTTATCTACCCGTATGGCGGTGAAAAAATGAGTGTTCGCGCGACAGTGCTTTACGACGCCCCCGGGCCCAACGCTTTACGCAGAAACGCACTGTATACGGTTCTTACCGTCGTAGTAGCTGGTGCTCTTATCTGCTGGGTGCTGTTTGCCTTGCACTCTAAAGGGCAGCTCGATGCTGTGAAGTGGACTCCTTTTACGGATGCCAGGACGTGGAACACGTATTTGCTTCCGGGGCTTGTGGGAACGCTGAAATCGGCGTTTTCTTCCGTGATCCTCGCGGTCATTTTAGGAGTTCTCCTTGGGCTGGGAAGGCTCTCCGGAAGTAGGCTGCTCCGGTGGATATGCGCAGCGATAGTGGAATTTTTCCGAGCAGTCCCAGTGCTGTTGCTGATTATCTTTAGCTATCAAGCGCTTGCGGTATACAAAGTGGTTCCGCCGCGGGAGTTGGCGTTCACCGCAGTGGTGTTCAGCTTGACCATGTACAACGGGGCTGTCATCGCAGAGATTCTACGTGCTGGAATCCGTGCTATTCCTAGGGGCCAGACCGAGGCAGCTCAAGCGCTGGGCTTAAGCCACCGGCAGACGATGCGGAAGATTCTCTTGCCACAGGCAGTCGCTGCGATGCTTCCAGCACTTATTGCTCAAGCGGTGATCGCTCTTAAAGACTCCGCGTTGGGGTATCAGATTGGTTATGTGGAGATTGTCCGACAGGGTATTCAATCCTCGGCAACCAATAGGAATTATTTACCGTCGTTGATAGTGGTTGCGGTTCTTATGATCCTCATCAACTATTCCCTGACGGTGTTAGCAGAACGGGTTGAACGGCAACTCCGTGCTGGTAGGGCACGTCGCAATATCTTGGCTAAAGTTCCGGAACATCCATACCAGGGGCTCACAACCAAAGACAACTCCTATGTGGATTGGCACGACCCTGATCACCAGGAGATCAAGAATCCAGCCGAATAAGAGTTAGTGAAGGCGCGGAGAACTGTGCCTCATATCAATGAGCATTTGGCCAGCAAGACCTTGGGTAAGGCGGTAGCCTCAGTACTTATGCGTACTGATTCTCTCAAGCTTGCTGGCCCCGCTATTCTTTTTGCCCCGGCTGATCGTGCCGAAATTATTCCCAAGGCTGCACAACGCGCGGATTTAGTGATCCTTGATCTAGAAGACGGTGCGGGGGACGTTAACCGGGAATCTGCATACCAAAATATTAGAAACGCACACCTTGATCCCACGACCACGTTTGTTCGTGTCGTAGGGCCTTCTGATGACCACTATGACCAGGACATCGCCTTTGTCCGGGAGACGGAATATCGCAACATAATCGTGCCCAAGGTGGGGGCGCGTTTGCCTGAGAACCTAGACGGTTTTAACGTTGTCCCCATCATTGAGACCCCCGCTGCGTTGGTCAGTATTCAGCACTTTGCTGAGCATCCGCTTGTTGTGGGGCTTTATTGGGGGGCCGACGACTTAACAATAGGACTCGGGGGAGCATATTCGCGGCAGCGTAACGACGAACCCGCTCCCGGACGCTACAGAGAGACCATGGCATATGCGCGCTCGCAGACATTGATTCACGCTGCTGCTGCAGGAAAGTGGGCAATGGATGCGGTGTATCAGGATTTCTCTGACGAAGACGGGCTTTACTTAGAGGCTTTGGACTCCGCACGGATGGGCTTTACTCTCTATCCCTGTATCCACCCCCGACAGGTGGACGTAGTGCGACGGGCCTTTTATCCGGGAGAAGAACAAATCACGTGGGCCCAACGAATTGTGGAGGAGTCCAGCCGTCATTCCGGGGCGTTTAAACTCGACGGGGAAATGGTGGATACTCCGTTGATTACCTTGGCCTTTAATCTGCTTCATCGCATCAAAGGCGCTGCCTCATAGTGATAAAGGTAAAGGCGCTAGAGTTTTAAGCTCCGGCGCCTGAGGAAGAGAGTTTCTACGCTTCAGAATGCTTCTTGTCCACTGCAGCTAGGAGCTCCAGGGTACGTTCTATGCGATCTGCGGGGAGTTCGGCTCCCACGACTGCCAGGGCGGCGTCGGCAAGCATAATAGCCAAAGAGGGCAGGCTGTCGTCCTTGAGTGGTTCCGGGACGATGCCGTTGTTTGGTCGCATTTCAATGACCGACATCGCGATATGGAAGGGGAGATCAACCCGAGGATCATCGGAACCAGCGATTTCTGCAGCGATATCATGGAAGATTTGCCGCAGCTGGGTGCGCTGCGCGTGGTACTCCGAGAACTCAGGCGATGCCGCAACGGGAAGCTGATAAAGCCTGCCCACATTCCACCTTGTGGATAACAACAGGCGGCATTCGGCAGCCGTAAGCGCCCACAGGCGCAGCGGCGCGGGAACCTTGGCCTCACCTAGATCTGCGGCTAAGGCAGTGGACGGCTCAACTGTGGAGTTAAGCAGCGTGAGAAAGATTTCAGTTTTGGAAGGAAAGTGGTAATACAAAGAGGCCTGACGGATGCCAACTGCGTCTGCAATCTGGTGTGTGGAGGTCGTAGCGAATCCTTGGACAGTAAAAAGCTCCGACGATGCATCCAAAATCTCTTCGCGTGCCGTACTACCACGGCGACGCGGGCTATTTTTCCGAGGGCGTCCAACAGCTCCTGCCATGTGATTACCCACTCTCCTTCCTTTTCCCTTGGTTCTGTGTCTCTGTGGCACAGAACCAACAGGTTAGTTTATACACTAAGCCGAAAGTAAACCTAGCGGCATAACTGATTCTGGCTAGTTTATTTTTGGTAGAGGACGCTCACAGAGCTTTAAAACCTTTCTAGCATGCAAAAACTAGACTAGTTGCACATCGTGTTCTGCAGCGAGAGCGCGGGCCACGTCCGACACCATGCGAGAAGACGCCCCGAAAATGCTGCGTTGGATCGCCGGGAGGCTATCTACTGTCGCTTTGTGAGAATGTACGCGATCTGTCCACCGCCGGAACTGGAGGTCGAGGCCGCTTTCCCATGCCTGACGGAGGAAATCTGCCTGGGTTTGCGACAAGAATCCGGCTTCTACACCAGCGTTAATGCGACGGCGGGTGGAGAAATCTGTGGAGCCTGCTGCAACGCCCGCCCAACGCGCGATGGCAATGATTGGGTACAAGAGGTCTTGGCGTACGTCGACAGGCGCGTCCTTGTCAGGGAGCCCCTCGTAGAGGCGTAACGCTGGTGGGCGCTGCTTGATGGCGTCGATAAGCAAAAGCTTGTGATCTGCGTGGGCAATGACTTCCTGCAAGCACCAGGAGCCCGCGTCTGCAAAGATCGCCAGTTCTAGGCCGTCTGCCTTGGAGATCATTCCAAGCCATTCGCTCTTCGCTCGGGGCTGGATTCCAAAGCGGGTGTGTTCGGTGACCAAGCCGACATCTGTGAGTAGGGAGTCGAGTGCTGTCGTAGTGACCTCCGGGGAGCCAACAGTCAGCCACTTGATGGGGGAGGACGGCAGTGCGTCGCCGCGGCCGATAGCGCCAGTGAGAATAATCTCAGCGCCTCCAGTGATTTCTGCTATTCCCTCACTGTGAAGCACATCGGAGACAAGCCGGGAGAACCATTCGACCAGGGCTTGCGGGCGCTCACCGTGCGCGACTGCGTTACGCACCAGATCTTGACTTTCTGTTAAGACACCACGTGCTGTAGGTGCGTCAGCACATTGTGGCGCTAACTCGGAAAGCTCGGTTAATGACTCGTGCAACAAGGGGCCTCCCAACGTGTAAGAACTACACAACTAAAATACCAGCTGTAAGCTTCTCGACGTTCTCGGGCAACCCTTTCCTAGTAACAACATCGGTTTTTGCCGTGTTAGAGCTCGGTGCAAGCTATACGACGAAGCGCCCATCCGAATAAACGGACGGGCGCTTAGGCTGTCATCGCACTAGGGGAGAAAACCCCAGAGCGTGTTTGTTTGTTCTCCCAGTCGATTTAGCGGCTGGTGAACGGCAGGAGAGCCATCTCGCGGGCGTTCTTAACCGCAGTTGCAACCTGACGCTGCTGCTGCGGGGTAAGCCCGGTCACGCGACGTGAACGGATCTTGTGGCGATCAGAGATGAACTGACGAAGGGTGTTGACATCCTTGTAGTCCACCTTCTCGATGCCTGCGGCCTTGAGAGGGTTCTTCTTGGGGCGGCGGGACTGCTCCATCCGCGCCTTCTTCATGTTATTGCGCTTCATTGAAAACTCCCTGATTACCAGCTGGACTTACGGACGCCCGGAAGCTCACCGCGGTGAGCCATCTCGCGCATACGGACACGGGATACACCGAACTTACGGAGGAAGCCACGAGGACGTCCATCGCGTGAGTCGCGGTTGCGGACACGTGCTGGAGAAGCATCGCGAGGCTGACGATTCAGCTCGAACTGTGCATCCATACGGTCCTCATCAGAGGTGTTCGGGTTCTTGATGATTGCCTTGAGCTCGTTACGGCGCTCCGCGTAGCGGGCGACGATTTCCTTGCGCTGCTCGTTCTTGGCGATCTTGGACTTCTTAGCCATAGATTATCGCTCCTCGCGGAATTCGACGTGCTTGCGGACCACCGGATCGTACTTCATCAAAGAGATGCGATCGGGGTTGTTTCGCTTGTTCTTACGGGTGACATAGGTGTAACCGGTGCCAGCCGTAGACTTCAGCTTGATGATCGGACGGATATCGTTACGTGCCATCTTTTAGATCTTCTCCCCACGTGCGCGAATCTTTGCAACCACGGACTCGATGCCATCGCGGTCGATGACCTTCAGGCCCTTGGTGGAAACGTTCAGGGTGATGGTACGGCCCTCAGAGGGCAGGTAGAACTTACGACGCTGCACGTTGGGGTTCCAACGGCGAGACGTGCGTCGGTGCGAGTGCGAGACCGACTTGCCGTAACCCGGCTTGCGTCCCGTAACCTGGCAAATAGCCGACATAGGTTTCTTTCTCCTAGCCGCCCACGTTCAACCTGCGGCTGCGCCGCTCCATAAGAAATGGGGCGCTGCCAGTGCTGACGGGGCGATAAACGAACAATTTCGACAACAGCAAGAGACAACCATACCGGTCTGGGGCTGAATTACCTAATTCTCTACAGGGTGAGCAACGTGAGTCACATCTTTCATTTGGGGAGTGTCGTCTGTGGGGTGTTCTGCGTGTGATTCACTGCGGCATATCTAGGGTCTATATATATGGTCTGTTTTAGCGGGCTTTAGCTGGCGGGGTATAGCTGGGGGAGATTCCGTGGGGCGGTGTGGTCGGTGCTTTGTGTATCGACTTGGCCTTGCGTTAGGAACTGCTCCGGGATTGCTTGTGGTGGAAAATTTCCTATTTCTAGTGGTAGCGGGTACAATGTTTCAAGTTGTCCTACTCCTTTATGGAGATGGCCGATATCGCGAACCCAACTCAGGCACGATCCCTGCCGGGCGAGCCATTGTTGTAATAGGTAACAATGATGTCTCTGACCTGTGAAGATGTAGGGAACCGACCTGAAGTTTCAATCCTGAGGGAATCGAGAGCTATGAAGAAAGACATTCATCCTGACTACCACCCGGTAGTTTTCCAAGATGCAGGTACTGGTCACCAGTTCCTGACTCGTTCGACCGCTTCTAGCGACCGCACGGTTGCATGGGAAGACGGCAACGAGTACCCGCTGATCGTCGTGGACGTTACCAGCGAGTCCCACCCCTTCTGGACCGGTGCACAGCGTGTTATGGACACCGCTGGCCGCGTCGAGAAGTTCCAGCGTCGTTTCGGTGGCATGGTCCGCCGTAAGAAGAAGGCTTAAGAGGAGGGTTAGAGAAAATGGCAGTACCAAAGCGTCGTATGTCCCGCGCAAACACACGCTCTCGTCGTTCCCAGTGGAAAGCTGATAACGTTGCTCTTCAGGAAGTGAAGATCGACGGCCAGACCGTACGTATTCCACGTCGTCTGGTAAAGGCAGCTCAGCTTGGTCTCGTTGAGGTTGAGCAGTTCTAATAGAGCTGTTTGGTCAGTCTTTTGACCGCTTAGAGCCGACTCCAAGTTCCGGAAGTCGGCTCTTTTTGCATATATAAAGATTCACAGGTGGTTCTAGGTGAGGCTTAAGCATCACCCTAAGGCGGAAAGGCACAATAGGACACATGAAAATTGTTGTGGTGGATGACGAACAAGCGGTTCGTGAATCCCTGCGTCGGTCGTTGTCCTTCAACGGATACGACGTATTCCTCGCTGAAGATGGTGTTCAAGCTCTCGAAGTAATCGAGAAAGAACAACCAGAACTTGTCATTCTTGATGTCATGATGCCTCGGATGGACGGCCTCGAGGTCTGCCGCACTCTGCGTAGCGCGGGCGACGATCGTCCTATCTTGGTCCTCACTGCCCGCGACGGAGTCTCTGACCGCGTGGCTGGCCTTGACGCTGGAGCGGACGATTACCTTCCTAAGCCTTTCGCTTTGGAAGAATTGCTTGCTCGGGTCAGGTCTTTGCTGCGTCGTGCGGCTGCTGATGCCGTCGGTGGCCCCAGCCAGGGTGAGCTCACCTTCGATGATCTCAAGCTGAACCCAGATACCAGGGATGTAACTCGTGGGGGACGGCATATCAGCCTGACCCGTACAGAGTTCGCGCTGTTGCAGCTGTTGATGGCTAATGCACGTCGAGTTCTTAGCCGCTCAACAATCCTTGAAGAAGTATGGGGATACGACTTCCCAACCTCCGGGAACGCTCTTGAGGTATACATCGGTTACCTGCGTCGCAAGACTGAATCTGAGGGCGAGCCTCGCCTGATTCACACTGTGCGTGGCGTTGGCTATGTTTTGAGGGACACTGCACCGTGATCCTTCGGCGCCCCGAATTTAGCCTGGGGACCGACTCCTCAGGTATTCTGGGCGTAGATGAGCGTCCTAAGACTGTCACCGGAAGTGATACCCCGCTGAAGTGGCGGATTACTCTGCTTACAGCTTCAATGGTGGCGATTGCCGTTGGAATGATGATGATCGCCGCCTACTGGAGCGTGTCTGCGGCATTGCGTGGATCAGTAGATAACTCGTTGGATGCTAAAGCATCTGCGATGCTTGAACGCTCTACTGATCCCGCTTTCTTTAATTCTCTAGAAGCTGAAGTTGAGCGTTTCAAGGATTACAATCCAGATACTCGCATTTCTATTTCAGCTCCAGGGTGGACTCACGCAGTGGGCGATAACCTTCCCGTCCTTTCAGAAAAGGCACAGACAGAAGGCTATCGGGTCAGCACTGTGAGCGGGGAACGCGTGCTTGTTAAGCGCTCTAATATTGGCGCAACTGTGATGCTGGCGCGAGATATGACGCAGACCAACAGGATGATCACTACTTTGGGCATTGCTCTCTTGGTAGTGGCAGGTCTTGGTGTGCTCCTTGCCTTTGGCACAGGAGTAGTGGTGTCTTCGACTGTGTTTCGCCCAATTTCTCGGTTGCGTAATGCTGTTCGGTACATCACGGAAACGGATGATCTACGCCCTATCGAGGTCTCAGGTAACGATGAGATCGCACAGTTGGCCAACAATTTTAACGAGATGCTGGAAGCCTTGCGTAGGTCTAGGCAACGGCAAACCGAGTTGGTCGCAGATGCTGGGCATGAGCTCAAGACCCCGCTTACTTCCATGCGCACCAACATTGAGCTGTTGATGATGATGCAGAATTCGGATAATCACCGAATCTCTTTGGAAGATAAGCGAGCGCTCCAAGAAGACGTGATTGCCCAAATGGAGGAGCTTTCCACCCTCATTGGGGACTTGGTGGACTTGGCACGCCAAGACACGCCAGAAAAAGCCTTGGAAGAAGTGGATCTGGTTGACGTCATCGATGCCTCCCTGGTTCGTGTGCGTCGCCGTCGCTCGGATGTTGAATTCGAGATGTCCACGATTCCTTGGTACCTCGATGGTGATAGCTTCGCGCTGGGACGGGCGATCATTAATCTGCTGGATAATGCGGCTAAGTGGTCGCCTAAAGGCGGTACGGTTCGTCTGAAAATGGAGCAGTACGACGCGCATACGGTGTGCATCATGGTTGCCGATTCCGGGCCGGGAATCCCCGTGGAAGACCGCGAGAAAGTGTTCGATCGCTTCTACCGTTCAGTGCAGGCTCGATCAACTCCGGGATCCGGGCTGGGGCTGGCGATTGTCCAATCAACGATTGAGCGCCACGGCGGATCCATCGTTGCTGGGGAATCGGATGACGGCGGAGCATTGATGACGGTTCTTCTCCCAGGTTTCCCTGATGACGATGAACTCTCTGAGTGCCGCAAACAGCTGATTCAGTACTCAGGGAAAATGCCTTCGACGCTGGAAGAAATGCGCCGGTTACGGCATACAAAGCATTCAGAGCGCCGGGGGAAGTGCTGAATGAGTCGATAGATCGGCACATACATAGGGGGTGTGCAACAGGGCTTGGTTTTATAACGCCAAGCCCTGTTGTCGTATGTCCGCTGCGATTCTCTTGGAAAACGGGGCGCATTTTCTCACAGCGAACTCGCAGACTTTCTAGATTCTTTCATCAGATGGGTACCAGATACAGCGCAGTTTATGGTTGCATAGTTATCACCATGACTAATCAATTTGGCACCGATAACACCAATAACTCTGGCAAGGATTCCCACGCTGCGGCGAACAATAGCGAGCAGAATCCGCAGACTGGGCAGACTAACAGCTATCAACACAATCCTTATGTTGGAGAAACTTCAGAGACTCCAACCTCTACGCATGAGACGCGAGAGTTTGATCGAGTCCAGAACCCTTATGCCGTGAACGCTTCTTCAGCTTCGGAGGAAGCTGCTGCACGTCAGTCCGTAGCTCAGGGCGTCGCAGCGCCGGCAGGGGACCCCACTCACGCCCAGGGTGCCCCGCAGTCGGCACCGCAACACATGCTGGGTGATGAACCACCGGTGACGGAGCAGCCTGCTAAGGAGAAAAAGAAAATCGGATTGGGTGCTGCAACCGCACTTGCGCTGGTTGCTGCAGTAGCCGCTGGTTCTATTACAGGCGTTTATACCTCCAAGTTGAGCACCGGAAGCTCCAAGTCGACGGTTGTTGAATCGCTGAAGCAACCCGTCGCCGATACAACAAATAAGACTGCTCCGGCAGGCTCGGTGCAATCGGTAGCTTCTAAGGTCTTGCCTTCCGTGGTATCGATCATGGTGACAACGGAGACGGGGTCGTCGGAAGGCTCCGGCTCGATCATCTCAGAAGACGGCTACGTTATGACGAACAACCACGTGGTGGCAGAGGCCAGCTCGGGACGCGCGAAGGTATCCGTGACCATGAATGATGGTTCTACTCATGACGCTGAATTTGTTGCCGGAGACCCCAACACGGACGTGGCAGTGATAAAAATTAAGGGTGTTTCGGGTCTTCCTGTGATGAATTTCGGCGATTCAAGCAAACTGCAGGTGGGGCAACAAGTTGTTGCGATTGGTTCCCCTCTCGGATTGTCAGCCACGGTGACCTCGGGCATTGTATCGGCTCTTAACCGCCCTGTGCGCGCTGGTGGATCTGAGACCGGGCAGTCTTCGCTTATCGACGCAGTCCAAACCGACGCCGCAATTAACCCAGGCAACTCCGGTGGCCCCCTCGTGGATTCTGATGGCAACCAGATCGGCGTGAACTCCATTATTGCTTCCTTGAGCCAGCGTCAGCCACAAGCAGGTGCGCCTCGGGCAGGGTCTATTGGTTTGGGCTTTGCTATCCCCTCTAATTTTGCGCGACGCGTTGCTGCACAGTTGATTGAGACGGGTAAGGCTACTCAGCCGATGATTGGTATCCAGCTGGTCTCTAACTCTGGAGTAAAGAGCGCCGTTATCGCGGATGTGACGGAAGGCGGTCCGGGAAGCAAAGCAGGACTAAAGCCCGGAGAGATCATTACTAAGATCAACGACCGCGTTGTGGATAATGCTGATGCTCTTATCGCAGCAGTGCGGAGTAGCGACTTCGGTTCCATGATTAAGCTGACCGTGGTTAATGAAAACGGCGAGAATCCGAGAACTGTAGACGTTACGCTGACGAGTGAGTAGTTTTAAAACAAGAAGTTACAAGAGAAAAACGCCTCACTTCTTTCCCCTTACAACGCCAGATATCTGCGTTGCGTGTTTTCGCTGTAAGAAAGGCCATGATGAGCACACCTATTGATGGAATCCCCACGCCCGAGCTCATTAATCGCGATATTTTAGATATTGGCGAGCCTGATGAGGAGTTTTTTCGTGCGCACGAGGCGGAAGAGGCAGTGCTTTTCGACGCTCCCCGTCGCGCTTTAATAGTCCTAGTCAGCGACCACACGATCAGCTCGGGTGAGGATACTGATCGACTTCTGACAGAGTTGCTCACTGAGGCTAGCTTTAGCGTCGATGGAGTAGTGGAGGTGAAATCAAAGGAATCGCAAATCCGCAAGGCTATTGAGACTGGGGTAGTCGGTGGCGTCGATTTGGTGCTCACCGTGGGCGGTACTGGAGTAGGGCCTCGGGACAGAACACCCGAAGCTACGCGGGATGTATTGGATCAAAATGTCCCGGGCGTTGCTCAGGCTTTGCGTTCCTCTGGTTTGGCTTGTGGTGCGGTGGATGCGTGTGTGTCTCGAGGCATCTCTGGTGTATCGGGTTCTACGGTGATTGTGAACCTTGCGCCTTCCCGCGCAGCTATTAGGGACGGCATGGCAACCTTGTCTCCGCTTGTTCACCACCTTATTGACCAGCTACGTAGCTATTCTGTTGATTAAGCGGAAGATTTAAAGATGACGGATAGGAAACGTCGGCGGGTTTTTAAAGAGTCCTCGGCTAAAGATTACGATAGGTCCGCGGACTCAGCTCCACAGGATCTCGGAAGAACCGGGAGCGCTGACGGCGAGCGTTTTGTGGCGTTGGACGGTGAGTCCACTCCGCCTAGCCGCACTGATCTAGCTTTTTGGAAAGAACAAATGCCGCCGCATTATGGGGCGTAATAATGACAATAAAAAGTGGAGCCAACCAGTTGAGGTTGGCTCCACTTTTATACGCTCTAGATATGTTTAGAGGGTACCGTTCTTCTGGTTTTTCAGGAGATCGCGGATTTCTTCAAGTAACTCTGCCTCGATGGATACAGGAGCGTCCTCTTCTTCCTGGATGCCCTTGCGCTTAGCGGCCATCTCGTTGAGCTTGTTCATAGGAGCAACGAGGATGAAGTACACAACCGCTGCGATGATGATGAAGTTAATTGCTGCGGTAATGACGGCGCCGAAGTCCAGGAAGGTGGCTGCGTTGCCGGAACGAATGTGGAAACCGAGACCGGAAACGTCTGCACCGCCGAGGGAAGCGATCAGAGGGTTGATCAGGTGGTTGGTAAAAGCGGTAACGATTGCGGTGAACGCGGTACCAATAACGACAGCGACTGCCAGCTCGACTACGTTTCCGCGGAGAATGAAGTCTTTAAAACCTTTGAGCATAATTCCTCTTTTCAAAAATTGACTCTGCTCAGGCTAATGGAAATACCGATAGTGTTCTAGCGCATATGCTTGATGGAAACTCTTTTACCCGGTTTGAGTTCGCGTTCCGGTGATAATAACTGACATAGGTTTTATTAATGCTGCTGCCGCGACTAGCTGGGCCTCAGGTTTGGGAAAAGCAATAAGAGCGCTGTGTTCAAGATGTGTTTGTTTGTTCGAGCCTGATTCGGGAACGAATATTACTAATCCACCTGCGGCGACTAGGGAAGTGGAGTCAGGTGTGGGGTCGGAGGTGATTAAGTCTACGCGGTCTCCTGGGTGCAATAACCGGCTGAGATTCGGCTGAGCGAGTCTGACAGGGACTAAGTTAAGTCCCTCTCCCTGGGCTCCAAGTGTGTTGTTTATCACGTTCGCAATGTCTTGGGCAGGTGGCAAAAAGTCGGTGTGCACTGCAATTGCACCGCGCGGACGTGCGGAAATGGCAACTCTCCGGGTGGTTTTCTCGGCCTCTGAGGAGAAAATCTTTGGGGGTGGCGTGGGTGCCTCGTGCGATGAGGAGGGATCGGATTGGTGGGAAACTTGTGTGTTCTCCACTGGAGTTAATGCGTTCTCGGGGAGGAAGCGCGTGGGAATGGAGATGGGCTGTAGATCTTTGTGCTCAATGAGATCGCCCAGATGAATATCCCGGCTGTATCGGAACACCGTTGTGTGAGGTTCATGGTGCTGACGCACTGTTATAACAGCGGCGAGCACGCAGAGGAAACCAGCAAAGAGACGGCGTAAAAGTATGCTTCGTCGAAAACTGGGGGTGCGCAATATCGTTAAGAAGGAAGTCATATCCTCTTGGACTGTTTATTGGTGGGCGCTGGTTCCTGAGGGGGTGATGGTGAAGTCGGTGCGTGCGTCGTGAGCTTCGTAGGGGATAGTGGGGTCTACCTCCGAATCGAAGAGGAGGAGAACCGTGGGAGTGCGGGAGCCTTCTAACGCTCGGTCGTAATAACCAGCGCCTTTGCCGATCCGTATCCCCTTGGGTGTGGCCCCGAGAGCTGGAACTACGATGAGGTCCAATGTGCGTAGCACATCGTGGCTATGGCGATACGGCCCCGCAGGCTCGGGAATGCCAAAAGCGCCGGGTCTAAGTGAGTTTGGATGAGTGTAGCGCCCCCACTCCAAGATCCCTTTAGGTCGGGAGACTGGTAGCCACAGTGACACTCCGAGATTAGAAAGAGCCGAGACTAGGCCAGCGCCGCCTGGTTCCTGGTGGTCTGCGCAGTAGGCAGCAATCTTCGTGGCGCCGAGCTTCTTTATTAAAGCGGTCAGCTGCTTCACGATTGCGTCGTTAAAGCTTGCCAGTTGTTGAGGCTGGAGTTGCTGGCGGGCGTGGGAGAGCTCCCGGCGTTTCTGCTGTTTTCGGGAGCTAAGCTCTTGTGCTTGATGGGCATCGAACTGTCCAGCTGACATGGGGTACATGCTAGCACAGGGACGTCGAAAAGCTACCCGTCTTCCGCAAAACCGTGAGAATGCAAAGAAACTTCTTTATCTCAGGTGGCGGAACTAGGGAGAGATCGGTGCCGGATGTACTCTTGTCTGCATGAAGCAGCCTCAAGAAGCTCAAGACAGTACGCGCGCCGCGGTGAAGACTGTCATCGTTCCTGCTGCTGGCATGGGAACGAGATTCCTTCCGGCCACAAAAACGGTTCCTAAAGAGCTGTTACCAGTGGTGGATACCCCAGGCATTGAACTGATTGCAGAAGAAGCAGCTCAGTTGGGTGCGACTCGACTCGCAGTGATTACGGCTCCTAATAAGCAGGAAGTGATGGAGTACTTTAAGCGATTCCCCGTGCTGGAAGAGACCCTGCAAAGCCGAGGGAAAACGGAACAATACGAGAAAGTTGTCCACGCCTCTGAACTTATTGAGCCAGTTTCCGTAGTGCAGGAAAAACCACTTGGCCTCGGGCATGCTGTCGGTATGGCGGAATCAGTCCTTGATCCGGATGAAGATGCCGTAGCAGTTATGCTTCCCGACGACCTCGTGCTCCCACGTGGCGTCGTGGAAAAGATGGTTGAAGTACGTGAACAACTAGGCGGATCTGTGTTGTGCGCCTTTGAGGTTCCGGAGGAAGAAGTCTATAACTACGGTGTCTTTGAGATTGGTGAGAGCGCATACGAGGGTCCTTATCACGTCAAAAAGGTCAAAGGCATGGTGGAGAAGCCTTCTGTAGACGAGGCCCCCTCAAACTTTGTGGCAACCGGTCGCTATCTACTCGACCGCGCTATTTTTGACGCTCTACGCAGGATTACACCGGGCGCCGGCGGCGAATTGCAGCTCACGGATGCGATTGATTTGCTTATCGACGAAGGCCACTCCGTGCATATCCTCGTACATGATGGAAAGCGCCATGACCTTGGCAACCCCGGGGGCTACATACCAGCTGTTGTTGATTTCGGCCTGAGCGATCCGGTGTATGGGCCACACTTAAAGAAGGTTCTCCGAAAGATTCTGGAAGAACACGGCGCATAACCTATCAGGTAAAGCCACGCTGTTGGTGGAAAACTGATTGCCCCAGTGAAGAATCGAATTGGGGCAATCAGTGCGACTTCTTAAGCCAGCGTCAACTAAAGTTGTAAGGATGTAAAAGAATATTCCGGCTAGCTTTGCGCTTCCACACTCAGATATGCTGAAACGCTACGTCTGCGGTAAAGAACGCACATAAGCGGGTTGACGGCCACATGGTATGGGTAATATTTGCAAGTCACGGTGCTAAGGAGTAGATGTGCGCACAGTTGAGCAGCAGCTAGCCCTCGTCACGGAGGCCGCAGTTGCGCCTGAGCCGGTGCGAATTGCTATCGCTGAGGCCTTAGGGCTCATGTGCGCTGAGGAAGTGCAAGCAACTCGGGCGCTACCCAACTTCAACCAAGCAGCTATCGACGGCTATGCGGTGCGTGCCGTGGACGTCGGTGGTGAGCGCGGCCTTGGCACGCCCCCAGAGCCCAGGCCAGTGCCCACGGAAACCTCCCTTCCTGTGGTGGGTGAAGTAGCCGCAGGATCGCAGCGCCCGCTACGCCTACAACCCAAACAGGCAGTGCGGGTGCATACAGGCGCACCGCTTCCCACGCTTTCAGATGCCGTGATTCCTCTGGAATGGACTGACCGCGGCCGGAAGCGGATGATCGCTAACCGACCCGTGCGTTCGGGGGAATTTGTACGCAAAGTGGGCGACGATATCCGCCCCGGAGACGTGGCAGTAAGCTCTGGTGATATCCTTGGGCCAGCCCATATCGGTCTTCTGGCTGCCGTGGGACGCTCTAAGGTGCTCGTTTATCCGCGTCCCCGCATGTCGGTTATTTCTGTGGGCCATGAACTCGTGGATATCGATAGAGAACCTAGCCTCGGCCAGGTCTTTGATGTCAACTCGTATGCACTTGCCGCCGCAGGCCGTGACGCAGGTGCCGACGTACACCGCGTCGGCATTGCGGCAGGGGAGCCTCGACGACTGCGCGACATCGTGGAATCCCACATGATGCGCAGCGAGATCATCGTGATCTCGGGTGCAGTCGGTGGATCCGGGGCAGAGGAAATACGCCGGGTTCTCAGCGACTTAGGCGATATTGATACAACGCGAGTGGCCATGCACCCGGGTTCTGTCCAGGGGTTTGGATTGCTCGGCGACCATCAAATTCCAGTATTCCTTTTGCCCAGTAATACCGTCTCTGCTCTCGTGATTTTTGAGATGTTTATCCGCCCAGTGGTGCGGTTGAGCCTAGGCAAGCGAAATGCCCAGCGTCGGACGGTGAAGGCACGTGCGCTGAATTATGTAGGCTCAAAGCTTGGGCGCAGAGGGTTCATCAGGGCACGTCTCATGCGTGACGCAGAAACACAAGATTACCTGGTAGAAGGCCTTGGTGGTGCCGATGGTACTCCGGCGCATCTGCTTGCAGGGTTGTCTGAGGCTAATGCCATGATCAAGATTCCAGAAGGCGCAGCCGACGTGAGGCCTGGCGATATCGTTGAAGTCATCTTTCTTTCCCAGAACCGCTAAGAAATAGCAGAACCTGCCCATGTCCTTTTTGCTTAACCGCTTTGGACGCCCGCACCGTCCAGCGCACGGCCCCGTCGACCCCGTACACCCCGGCTGGGGCGAATACACCGAGACTCTTGTACTTCCCGGCACTTCTGCGACTCAAGAAAAGTCGGTGCGGCTTCGACCATTGCAGCTTAGCGACGGCGCCGCCTGGCGTATGATGCGGCTTTCCGACCGAGAGATCCTTGAGCTGGTAGAACCTACCGTTGTGGACTCGTGGGAAACCGCGCATTCGTCGCGCATGTGGCGGAGGTTTTTCTTCTCTATAAAGCAGCTTGCAGATATGGGCAGCGCGGTACCTTTTGTGATCGACGTCGAAGGAAAATTTGTAGGGCAGCTTACGCTAGGCGGGATTCAGCACGGTGCTATTTCTGAATGCTGGATAGGCTACTGGGTTCACAGCTCCTCCTACGCAGGGCAAGGAATCGCCACTGCTGCATGCGGTTTGGGAGTGGATCACGCTTTTAAACGAGTGGGCCTGCATAGAGTGACAGCTACTTTTCTGCCGGAAAACGTGGCTTCCCGCAAAATTCTTGAGGCTAACGGTTTTAGGGAAGAAGGGTATCTGCAGCGCAACTTGCATATTTTTGGTGAGTGGCGCGATCACTTTCTTGTGGCGCTTACCAATGATGAATTTCACCAGGATGCGGTTACTCGCTTGATTCACAAGCGTGGTTACCGGCGTGCCTCCTCCTAGCGACCAGATAAAGCGATACTCTGAAAGACTACAAGTTGAACGTGGGCTTACTCTGATCTGCGATCATCACACTGGTCGCTCACTCTACCGTTGAGCATTGTGCGCAGGGCGGAGAATGGCCTATCGCTGCACATCGCCCAACTCATCGAAAGGCAAACCCCGTGTCCGGAACCGTGGTCATCGTCCTCATCGTCTTGGTGTGGTTGTTTGTGCTGGCACCGTGGCTGCTTCGCGGCCAAAAACCCATTAGAAAGGCCGGCGAGGCCTTCGACGACACCCGAGTGGTTTACGAGGGGGGAAGCGAAGAGCTGCAGAGGAGACGTCGTCCCCGCGTAAAATCTAGCGACGTGCGAGCGCATCACTTTGACTCCCACGAGGAGGAAGAAAAGTACGAACTCGTTCACGCGGATGACGTCGAGGATGTCTTGACCGACGAGCCCTCCGATAAAACGCTGGGTTCTATCTTTACTAACGCTGCCGGAAAATTTTCTTCCAAACAGAACAAGACTCATACAGCGATCGTGGACGATGAGTTGGTAAAAGAAATTCCAGCCGCAGACGATTCCTCTGTTGCAGTGCCGGCAGATGAGGCGGAAGAAGTCATAGAGGATACTGATGCTGCAGATGCCTTAGCCGGCGAAGCCGCAGAAACCTCTGAGATATTCGACGATGAGAACGAGCGCTACGAGATCGATGACTCCTATTATTCTCCCGACGATCTCATGTACCCGACGGAGACACCACAGTCTGCTCCCGTTGAGGTAGAGGATGAGGAGTACTTGCTCGTTGAGCACAATACTGCGGAGACTTTCGCGGATTCCGAGGACTACTTAGCAGCTGGTGATTCTGAGCTGACTGAGGAAGAGATACAGTTTGCTGCGCATAGAAGTGCTCGCGGTGGGTGGGATCCACAGGCTGACGCTTTGAAACGTGCCGATCTCTACCGGAGGCGTCGCCGCACCGTAGGCGGACTGGGAGTTGCCCTGGTATTGGCGTTGGTCCTTTCTATCTTAGTAGGAAGGTGGGCATGGGCCGCTACTGCTGTGGTTGTCGCGCTCGCTTCCTTCTACCTTTGGGCGTTGCGGCAGCAGGTCAGGGCTGAGCAACGATTGAGGCAGCGGCGTATCCGCCAGCTGCGTAGGGCTCGACTGGGTGTTCGTAACGTTGCAGACGAGGAGCTAGGGATACCTCACCGTCTGCGCCGCCCGGGGGCTGTTGTGCTAGAAATCGATGATGATAGCCCAGATTTTGAATTCCTTGAGAGCATTCGCTCGCCCCTCAATGATTCCGATCCTTCGGGACTCAATCATTATGAGCAACCGCGCCGTGTAGGCTAATTTCATCCCAAAGGCACTCTGGTAATGGATCAACCGATAGTTAGAGATATAGCTCTTTTATTGCTAAGACTCGTGCTAGGACTCGTTTTTGTAGCCCATGGCTTTGACAAGTTTTTTCGCACGGGGATTGTAGAGACAACAGGGCAATTTAGTGCGGCCGGGGTGCCGCAGCCTAAGCTATCTGCTTATCTCACCGCGGTCAGCGAACTGGTGGGCGGCTCACTATTGGTCGTGGGTATCTTGACCACTTTTGTGGCGGGTGCTCTGGCTTTGCTGGTATGCGCCGCTATGTATTTTGTGCATCTCACCGAGGGGCTCTTCGTAGCAAGTAACGGAATAGAATATCCGCTCGTCATGATCGTGGCGCTGCTCATGATCGTCGTTTTTGGAGCTGGCCGCGCAAGCCTTGATGGGGTTTTGACCCGTGCTGACCTGTGATCACGTGCAAGCGGCGTTGTCCGCTAGGCTCGACGGCGAGCCCACGGGGATCGACGATGATGTTATCGACGCGCATCTCTCTACGTGCTTGGAATGCCGTGCGTTCTATGAGGAAGCCGCCCGGTTTAACCGCTCGCTTACTTTTGGCGATGCCACGGAACGAGAAAGCGCCCCTGACTTATCTGAAGCCATTCTGGCCGGTGTGGAGCCTATGTGGCGGCAACAAGCCGCGACGAGAGCCTGGAACCTCGCTTTAGCGCGAGTGATCATGGTGCTCTTGGGCATAGGCTGGGCGGCATGGGCCATAGTTCTGCTCATCCAGTCGGGCTCACAAGCTGCCGACGCGCTAGGAAACGTAGACACTATGCATGAAAGGCTCTTGTCGGAGGCCGCCGCTACACGTTGTGCCTTAGCCTTCGGTCTTTTCTTTGCCGCATGGCAACCCCGTATTACGGGAGGGCTGCTGCCGTTATTCGGCGCCTTGTGGACTTTCAGTTTTGGCCTGGGCGCTAAAGAGCTAATACTCGGTGAGCTTTCGGGTTCTTCCGCGTTGCAGCTGGGGCTTCTTTTCTTGTCTGTGCTGTGTTTGCTGTGGTCATGGCTATCGCATAAGGGTTGGGCGATAGTCTCGCAGGGGATACGATCGCTCACGGCTTCGCCGCATTCCTAAACAAGACCACCCGTACTTGTGGCTATGAACTAGCCAGTAGGAGTACGGGTGGTCTTTTATTGTCTTATCGCCAGCTGTTTAGCCACATGAGCTGGTTAAAGTAGCTGTCAGAGATGCGGATTCCATAGATGATAGGGGAGAAATAGCAGAACATAGCCACGGCGAGGGCTAAGTAAAGAATTACTGTGAGTGACCCGACCGTGAGACGGGGGACGCCGATGCGTTGTAGTTTTCTCCACTGAAGTTCGGCGCCACGACCATAGAGCGTGCCCAGGGTGAGGGAAATGATAACGATGGTAAAAGGTACGAGCGCTGTGGCGTAGAAGAAATACATTTGCCGGTCATAGCTTGCCACCCATGGGAGGAATCCCGCTTGGAACGCCACAAAAGGAATGAGGAAGCGCAGATCTTTGTGGATCACCATGCGCCAGAGCGCCCAACATAAAACTGGCACTGTCAGCCACCAAATCGCAGGCGTGCCAAAGAGATAGATCATCCGGCGACATGTGTTTTCTCCGCACTGAATATTTGTGGAGGAGTAATACAAGATGGGGCGCGTTGCTGCGAGCCAGGACCACGGTTTGGAATCCCAAGGGTGGCTGTGTCCGTTGGACGTGGTGAGCGAGGCATGGAACACCAGGACACTCTGGTGGTAATACAACCACCCGGCGATGGCTTCAGGAAGCTGGTGCAACCAGCTTGACGTCTCGATGGTTCCGTCGGTAGCCGCGTGCCTGTACACAGAAGTTTCGGAGGCGAACCAGGCCCTCCAGCTCCACACGTAGAGTGCAATGGGCACTATGACCAGCGATAGGAAAGATGGGAGGGCGTCGAAAAGCGTAGCTTCGCTCCAGGGGTGACGCACTCCGTAGCGGCGGCGTCGAAAAGCATCGAGGATGACTATCATGACCCCAAAAAAGGCCATGTAATACAGGCCGGACCACTTTACTGATAGCGCACAGCCTAGGAAGACTCCTGCGGCGAAGCGCCACCAGCGAAACCCCGACCGGACTCCAGGTTCGGTGAGCAACCCCGCAGACCAGGCTTGATACATGCGATCTTCCATCTGTTGATGGTCACGGATCAGCGCCCAGGCGGCAGCCACAATAAATAAGACCTGGATGATGTCGAGCATCCCAAACCGAGAGGTGACAACGAGCACGCCGTCCACAACTGCAAGGAGGCCTGCGCAAAAAGCGACAAAAGGCGAGCTGCTCAGCCGGCGCGCAATCGCCATGGTGAGAAGTACCACAGCGGTGCCGCAGAGCGCCGGGACAAGACGCCAGCCCAGGGGCGAGTAACCAAAAAGCCATTCGCCGATAGCTATTAGTTGTTTTGCTAACGGAGGATGCACTACGAGTCCGTAACCGGGGTTCGATTCGATGCCACCGGTGATGGGGTTAATCCATGATTCCACTATGTCCCAGGCCTGCGGCACGTAGTGTTTCTCATCAAACACCGGGGTATGGGAAGCCGTGGCGGTTGTGATTCCCAGAAACCGAGTCAGCAAGGCTAGAGCGGCGATGATGAGGGTAGAGACCGTGTCGACCCTGCTCCAGCGATAGCTACGCGGCTGAGAGGGCGCGGGACAATGCGTAAATCTGCCGGAAAATTTAGCTTTTCGACGCCACTCCGGGGCCTGTGAATCAGCTGCTGTTACCGGATCGTCACACAGCACTCCTGCGGCAGCCGTGTCGTGTCTACAGCCCGTATCGTTGAGGGGAGGCATTCCTGATGGAGGATGCGGTGCTGTGGAGCTGCGATCGTCTGCATTATGTCTAGGAGAGGTCACGGGGGACATTCTATTGCGCATAGGTAACAGAACTAAAGGTCGCCTGCTCAATCTAGTCTGAGATTATGTCATGTTGATGACAACGAGATAGGGGGAATGCTGGTATGCGTTCCTCGGAGTTGTGCAGCGCACATATGCGAAAAGAACTATTGGGTGGTCCCCAAAAAACGACCGAGTTTTCCCGAAAAACGGGCTTTTCTTGACACAGCCTGGAATTGTTACCATTTTGTAATCTGCGAAAATGTCATAACCGCTGATTTTTGGGTGTCTTGCTGGGGCTTTGCAGGGGTATAGAGAGAGGCCGTTTGAGGCCTATCGTTCGCATAACACTGCGTATTACGGCCCTATGCATTTGATTCAAAAAATTTAACAGACATGATGGATATATGACCGATTCCGAACATTTTGATCCAAAGGATAGCGCGGCTGATCTTGGCAGCGCACAGGGTTCTGCGCGCACTTTGGCGCAGGGCGCTGATCCAGAGGAGACATCAGGTGCTTCGGCGGATCCCTCAGATTCATCCATCACTGCTGACTCTTCCGATAAAAACCACAATGCCACGAACTCCACAACAGATGCAGTGGGAAGCGGTAACGGAAAGGACCACGTGTCGAGCTCCGCAGGCGCGACTAGTGCAACCGCGCAGCTGGCAGCGATGATCTCAGGTGAAGGCAAAATCAGCGCAGCCTCGAACTTGCCAGAAGAGAAAATCACCTTTGAGGGAGAGGACTCTGAGGCCCGCATCGATTGGAAGGTCACCATCCCGGCCTTTGTCATCGTCCTTGCCGTGGTGCTGTGGGGCATCTTTGGCACCTCAAGCTTTTCCACCTTTGCCAGCAACGCGCTGAGCTTTGTCGTGAGCGACTTTGGCTGGGCATTTATTTTCTTCACCACGGTTTTCCTCGTTTTTGCCATAGTGATCGCCGTCAGCAACTTTGGCACGATCAAGCTAGGGCGTAACGATGAAGCCCCAGAATTCTCAACCGTTTCATGGATCGCCATGATGTTTGCGGCGGGTATGGGAATCGGTCTGATGTTCTACGGGGCTTCGGAGCCTTTGGGCAATTACCTCAACGGTGTTCCTAACCACGAGCCGCGCCACGTGGGGCACGCCATGAGTACCACGTTGCTGCACTGGACTTTGCATCCTTGGGCCATCTACGGCATTTTTGGTCTGGCGATTGCTTATAGCACGTTCCGACTAGGACGTCGACAGCTGCTGAGCTCCGCTTTCACCCCGTTGATTGGCGAAAAAGGTGCAAAGGGCTGGATCGGAAGAATCGTAGATATTTTGGCGATTATCGCCACTATCTTTGGTACCGCTTGTTCACTAGGAATTGGTGCTACGCAGATCAGCGCTGGTCTAGACGCCGCGGGCGTAATCACTAATCCCGGCATGAGCACCATTATTGCTATTGTCTCCGTGCTCGCCTTGGCGTATCTGCTCTCCGCTATGTCTGGCGTGGGCAAGGGAATTCAATATATCTCCAACGCAAACATGGTGTTGGCGGCTTTGGTAGCTCTCTTTGTGTTCGTGCTCGGCCCGACTGTCACGATTCTGAACCTTATCCCTGGTTCCATTGGCGCATACCTGTCTAACTTCTTTGAGATGATCGGGCGCACCGCGGAATCTGCGGACGGCACAGCTGGTGAGTGGCTAGGATCCTGGACCATCTTCTATTGGTCCTGGTGGATCTCCTGGAGTCCGTTTGTGGGAATGTTCTTGGCTCGTATTTCTCGGGGACGCACGATTCGTGAGTTCATCTTTGGCGTCACGCTCATCCCTTCCGCGGTGTCCGTCGTCTGGTTTGCCATTTTTGGTGGCACTGCTATCCATATGGAGCAGCAGGGCAAGTCCATCTACGGTGACGGCTCTGCCGAGTATCAGCTTTTTGATCTGTTGCATTCTCTTCCTGGTGGTCAGATCGCCGGGATCATCGCAGTGATGTTGCTGGCAACTTTCTTTATTACGTCTGCGGATTCTGCCTCCACTGTGATGGGATCCATGAGCCAGAGCGGTCAGACCGATGCTAATAAGTATGTCTCTGCTGGCTGGGGCATCTTGGTTGCATTGATCGGAATGACTATGTTGATCACCGGCGGCGACGATGTGTTGAGCAATCTGCAAAACATTACGATCATTACTGCTAGCCCATTCCTGATCGTCATCGTGTTGCTTATGTTCGCGATACTTAAAGACCTGCGAAACGATGAAATTTACCTTGATTACCGTGAACAGCAGCGGTTTGCTTCGCGTCTTGCCCGCGAGCGTCGAATTCACCTTGAGCATGAGAAGAAGCGACGTGCACAGGTAAAGCGCAAGGTGCGCCACGATAAAAAACGCACATCAGCTGCCAAGTCCCCCAAAACATCATAAGAACCATTACTAGGAGGCGGCGTGGACTAACGGGTTCGCCGCCTCCCACACCTGCGCGCACATAAGGTGCCGCACTAAGAATGTATTTCCGATACTCGTGCACCATGTGAGCGGAAATTTTTATCATTGTTGAAAGGAATGAGCACTTCACCATGCTCAAAAAATCAATCACCATCGCTATGGCTTTTGTCGGCATCGTCATCGGTGCTGGATTTGCCACAGGACAGGAAGTACTCCAGTACTTTGTGGCCTTTGGAACGATGGGCATTATAGGTGCTGCACTCGCTGGCCTGATCATGGCGTTGACTGGCATGGCCTCTATCCAGCTGGGTAGTTACTTCCTTGCTAACGACCACGGCTCGGTTCTCACGAGCATTTCGCACCCTATTATCGCCCGTATCCTCGATATTTCGGTGCTTATTACGCTGTTTGCCACAGGCGTGGTGATGTTTGCAGGTTCGGGTTCAAACCTCAATCAGCAGTTTGGCCTGCCCATCTGGGTGGGAACCGTGCTGATGTTGGTATTGGTGCTGCTAGCTGGGCTTCTCGACGTTGACAAGATCACCAACGTCATCGGCGCGATTACCCCGTTGATTATTATCTTTGCGGGCATTGCCATCGTGTACGCACTGGCCACTAGCGACGCCGATACGGAGTCACTCAATGCGGCTGCTTCCACCATTAATGGCGCTACGCCGCACTGGACCTTGTCTGCTTTGAACTACGTCGGCCTAGCCCTCATGATGGGCGTCTCCATGGCCATCATCATTGGTGGCAATAGCTTTGACACCCATGCTGCCGGTCTTGGCGGCCTGCTCGGCGGTCTGGTCTTTGGAGTTATGCTGACGTTCGCTGCGCTGGCGCTGTTCCGTTCCGCCGATAAGGTTGCAGGTGACGACGTTCCTATGCTCACCATCGTCAACGAGATCCATCCGATCCTGGGCACGATTATGTCCTTCATCATCATCGGCATGATCTTTAACACCACGCTGGGCTTGTTCTATGCCTTTGCCAAACGACTCACGGCTACCAAGCAGAAGCGCTTCTACTTGTTCTATGTGTTGTCCTGCCTCGTCGGCTTCGGCATGTCCTTCCTAGGCTTTAAAAAGTTGGTTGGTTTGGTATATCCCACGCTCGGATACCTAGGAATTCTTCTTGTGGTTGTTGTTGCCGGCGCATGGATACGAGGTTTTGCCAAGATTCGTGAGGAACGTGAGCGTCGCGAGAAAATTCATGATCTATTCCGTAGGAAGATGGATCCGACTCAACGATTCAGTTCCAAGCAGGCTCGTTTGCTTGATCGCTACACCACCGAGTCCAATCTGGAACGAGAAGAACTCACAGAGAGCCTTCGTGATGAATTTGTGGATGAAGCCACGCAAGATTCCGAGGCGTCCGCAGAGAAACTGTTCGAGGAGAATAGCGAGTTTTCTTATCAACCAGTGGAGTTCACAGAATCCACCATTAGCGTTGAAGAAAGCACTCTGGGATTGCCGTCGCACGCTCGTCCTATGAGCGAGCTGGAAGACCTGAGTACTTTCCAGGAGCCAGAGCAGGAAAACGCTGAAGACGGAAAGTCGCACGCAGAAGCTCCTGTAGAAACACCCCAGGAGAAGCCAGAAACTAATACTCCGAAAACAACGTTGCCCATTGTATAAAAGCACAGCGCGTTGTAGAACAAGCAGGAGATAACGGCCTCATCTGATCGTCATGGACGAGATCAGATGAGGCCGTTGCCATGCGTGCAGGGAGTGCCTCAGTAGGAAGAAGCAGAAAAGTTTGTGGTGTGTGCGAGACTAGGAAGCATGAGTATTGAGGAACCGACTTCTCAGAGTGCGTCGAGTGCGTCAGCTGTATGGGAAGCTCTAGCACCGTTACCCCGCGGGATCATTGTGGTGGCTACTCCGCTGGGAAACATTGGGGATGCCTCATTTCGGCTTATTCAGGCGTTGGCTCAGGCCGATGTGATTGCGGCAGAAGATACCCGACGGACCCGGGCGTTAGCGGCGGCACTCGGAGTGGAGATCACTGGCAAAGTCGTGAGCAATTTTGACCACAACGAGTCCGACCGCGCTCAGTACCTTGTGGATCTAGCCCGGACGCAATCAGTAGTAGTGGTCACTGATGCGGGCATGCCTATCGTCTCAGATCCTGGTTTTCCTGTCGTGGAAGCAGCGCATGAGGCGGGGGTTCCGGTGACGTGTTTCCCGGGACCTTCGGCTGTTCCTACGGCATTAGCGTTGTCGGGGCTGCACGTAGGTCACTTTGCTTTTGATGGTTTTGCCCCACGCAAGCAAGGGCAAAGAAAAGCCTGGTTAGAGTCGCTGAAAAACGAAAAGCGATCGGTGTGTTTCTTTGAGTCCCCGCATCGCATCGCAGACACTCTCGCCGCTGCAGCAGAGATCCTTGGCGACGATCGTCGTGCAGCAGTGACACGAGAGCTGACTAAAACATATGAGGAAGTAAAAAGAGGTGGGCTAGGGGAGCTTGCGCAGTGGGCTAGCGCTGGTGTGAAGGGAGAAATCAGCGTTGTTATTGAAGGGGCGCGGCAGAAAGAGGTAACGGATGTTCGTGAGATCATAGACCTCGTAGAAAGTCTTGTTAGTGCAGGTAAACGGCTAAAAGAAGCAAGTGCAACCGTGGCGCAGGAGCATGGTGTGAGCAAGAAAGAACTCTATGATGCGGTCCTCGAATCACGCGGACGGGCATAGATAAATTAAGGTAAGTAACCATGACTAACCGTGTGCTCGTTTCTGTTGCTTGGCCTTATGCCAATGGACCTCGCCACATTGGACATGTGGCAGGGTTTGGTGTCCCTTCGGACGTTTTTGCTCGTTATCAGCGAATGTCCGGCGCGGATGTTCTCATGGTCTCGGGCACGGATGAGCACGGTACACCACTTTTGGTGCAGGCAGACAAAGAAGGAGTGTCTGTCAAAGAACTCGCTGATCGGTATAACCGACAGATTGTTGAAGACCTTGCGGGCCTGGGTCTGTCTTATGACCTCTTTACCCGCACCACCACACGGAATCATTACGCGGTTGTTCAGGAACTCTTTAAAGGACTCTATGGGAACGGCTACATGATCAAAGAGACCACCATGGGTGCGGTTTCTCCTTCTACTGGGCGTACGCTTCCTGATCGCTACATTGAGGGAACCTGTCCTATCTGTGGTGCAGACGGGGCACGCGGAGACCAGTGCGATAATTGCGGCAACCAACTGGACCCCGCAGATTTGATTAATCCGGTCTCCAAGATCAATGGTGAGACACCACAGTTTATCGAGACTGAGCACTTCCTTCTTGATCTTCCTGCGTTGGCAGATGCCCTGGCTGATTGGCTTAAAGAGCGTCAAGATTGGCGCCCGAACGTTCTCAAATTCTCATTGAACCTCTTGGAAGATCTACGTCCGCGAGCCATGAGCCGTGACATCGACTGGGGAATTCCTATCCCGGTGGAAGGATGGGAGGACAACGGCGCTAAGAAGCTCTATGTGTGGTTCGACGCGGTTGTCGGCTACCTATCTGCGTCGATTGAATGGGCTTATCGCACTGGAAATCCAGATGCGTGGAAGGCATGGTGGACTGATCCAGCAGCCTCAAGCTATTACTTCATGGGCAAAGACAACATCACTTTCCATTCCCAGATCTGGCCGGCTGAGCTTCTGGGATATCAAGGAAAGGGCGCAAGGGCCGGTAAGGTGCATGCTTTCGGGGAGCTTAACCTTCCTACGGAAGTGGTGTCTTCCGAGTTCCTCACCATGTCTGGCTCTAAGTTCTCCTCTTCTAAAGGCATTGTCATTTATGTCAAGGACTTCCTGAAAGAGTTTGGACCGGATCCGCTGAGGTATTTCATTGCTGTTGCGGGTCCAGAGAATAACGACACTGACTTCACATGGGACGAGTTTGTTCGCCGCGTCAACAACGAGCTAGCTAATGGCTGGGGCAACCTTGTTAACCGCACTGTTTCCATGGCCCATAAGAACTTCGGAGAGGTCCCAACCCCAGGTGAGCTGAGCGAGTCGGATCAACGGATCCTTAATCTTTCTGCTGAAGCCTTCGAGATCGTTGGGGAAGCACTCGCGCACTCGCGTTTCAAGCAGGGAATTACTCATGCGATGCATGTGGTGGGTGAGGCGAATGCCTATATTGCAGAACAAGAACCGTGGAAGCTGGCTAAAGATGAAACTCAGCGCGAGCGCCTAGCCACTGTTTTGTGGACAGCGCTGCAGGTGGTTTCAGACTGCAACGTGCTGTTGACCCCTTATCTGCCGCATATTTCCCAGCAGGTGCACGAGACATTGGGCCGCGACGGTGTGTGGGCAGCAAAGCCGCACATCGTAGAGGTCACCGATGACATGCCAGTGAAACCTGTTGGCGTGGGCATTCCTGCTAGCGGACAAACATATCCCGTGATTATGGGCGATTATGCGTCGCAACAAGCACAGTGGGCGCGCGTCGATGCCGTCCCAGGAACCGCGTTGCCTAAGCCGAAGCTGCTGATCGCTAAGTTGGATCCAGAGCTAGGAGAGACCGGCCCAGAATGGGCGCCGATCGCTCACTAGGCCAGTAAAGGCGCTCACCATTCGCAGAACCGCGGAAGGTGGGCGCCTTCGTCGTAGACTAGTGCGCATGGCTAAAAAGAAACCTCGTCCAATACCCGTTCCGGTGGAAGGCCTTGAGGGGCTTATCGACGCCCACACGCACCTTGCTTCCTGCGGAGCGCGCACGCCTGAGGAGGTCGATGCGATTGTGGCTCGGGCGGTGGCTGGTGGCGTCGATAAGCTATGTACCGTGGGGGATGGGCTCGCGGAGGCCGAGTTGGCGTTGAGCGCTGCGCAGTCGCATGCGCGAGTGTTTGCTGCCTGTGCGATTCATCCGACCCGCGCCAATGAACTGGATGCGGCGGCGCGCGAGCGCCTTACCCAGATGGCACAGGATCCTCGGTGCGTAGCAATTGGGGAAACTGGGATTGACACGTATTGGATAACCCATGCGTCTGAGACCACGGCAAGTCTGGAAGTACAAGAAGAGGCGTTGCGTTGGCATATTGATCTTGCGGTTTCCAGCGGTAAGGCGTTGATGATCCATAATCGGGAAGGCGATGAGGAATTGCTGCGCATCCTTGCAGACGCGCCCACTCCACACGAGACCATCTTGCATTGTTTTTCTTCGCCGCTTGCCGTGGCGCAGGAAGCAGTAGACCGGGGTTATGTTTTAAGTTTTGCGGGAAACCTGACGTTTAAACGAAACGATGAATTACGAGAAGCTGTACGACGCGCACCGTTATCGCAGATTCTCATTGAAACGGACGCGCCCTATATGACGCCAGAGCCTTTCCGAGGGGCGCGGAATGAGTCTGCGCTCATCGGGCATACGGCGCTATGTGCTGCGCAGACCAAAAACCTGAGTGTGGAGGACTTTGCGGCCGGGGTGCGGGAGACTTTCCACCGTGTCTATGGAATCCCCTCCTAGTGAGGTGCAGAACATAGCGGTGGCTTTTAAGTGAGCTAGATCTTCTGATATGGCGGGTATTGGGGTATCGATGGGGGAGGTGTGAACTATGTGGTTTGATTTTTGTGAGTTGAATCAACTAGTTCACACTTTTTTGTTGCTTTAGTTCGACAAGCTGCGTTTGTTACCGTATTGTTATTTTTCGTGTGTTGGATCGATGCTGACTGAAACGTCGCCCGATCGATGGTGCTTCGCCCCCGATGGAAAATTTCCATGCGCGTACAAAGCGTGCGGAGTACTACGCAAAGCCGGCTATGGCTGGTGCGAAATGTCGTCGAAAAGCAAAGAGAAGTGAACACGTGGGAACCCGCCAAAAGTCGAGAATTAATCGAGTCAATTCTTCGAGATCCATTCCGCTGCGCCTAGCAACGGGTGGTGTTCTGGCCTCCCTGGCAGTGGGGGGTGTCGCCGTCACTCAGGTGAAGAAGGACATCACCGTTGATGTCAATGGCGAACAGCTTTCTCTTGCCACCATGTCTGGAACGGTAGAAGAGGCGCTGGCTAAAGCCGGCGTAACCGTTGGAGACAAGGACATCGTTTATCCAGGGTTGACTGAGAAGATCAGCAATCAGGACACGATTAAGGTTCGGACGTCCAAGCAGGTCTCGGTGGCCATTGACGGCGTGGAAAAGAACCTCACCACAAACGCGACTACCGTCGAAGAGCTCTTTGAACAGCTGGACGGAGTCAATGCCGCCCTATCTTCTGCCACGCTGAACATGGACAAGGACTCCAAGATCCCTCGCGAGGGGTTGGCCCTTGACGTGGTGACCCCAAAGATCATCTCTGTGACAGAGGCAGGGAAAACGGTCTTTACTCAGATCGCGGCGGCAACCGTCAAAGACGTTCTCACAGAACGCGGCATCAAGGTTGATAACGATGACATCGTGACTCCAGCCTTGGACGCGCCCGTGACTAAAAACATGGACGTCAAAATTGACCGCGTAGATATCCAAGAAGTCGTAGCCAATGAGCCTTTCGGCGAGACTGCGAACTACGTCGAAGATGCCGAACTTCCAGAAGGGGAGGAAGCTGAGGTTTCTGCGGGAACACCGGGCGAGCGCACCGTGACCCGCAAAGTGACCAAGATCAATGGTGAGGAAACCGCCAACGAAGTCATAGATGAAAAGATCATTACCCCAGCTGTCGCAGCGACCGTTAAGCGGGGCACCAAGAAGGCAGCTTCCGCTCCTGAAGTAGCTAATGGTTCGGTGTGGGACCAGCTTGCGCAATGTGAATCCACCGGTAACTGGGCCATCAACACGGGAAACGGATTCTCTGGCGGGCTTCAGTTCACTGACTCCACATGGGCCGGTTTTGGTGGTACGGCTTATGCGCCGCGCGCACATCTTGCTACCCGTGAACAGCAGATTGCCGTTGCACAAAAAGTGCAGGCTGCTCAGGGCTGGGGTGCATGGCCTGCCTGCACTTCCAAGATGGGTCTGCGCTAAGGTAGAAAAATAGATTTTACAACGTGCACGCCACTGTGCGATTCAACGTCGTCGGTTTAGTCTTCTGATGAGAAGAACGAACCGGCGGCGTTGGTGTGTTTTCACTGGCGCGGTTTTCGCAGCAAGCGTATGCCTTGCATACAGGGAGTATTTTCCTGTGATCAAACATCGGAAGGTAAGATTGTAGGACCATGGGAGAAAACGATCACGCGCGCCTTCTCGGCCCCGCTGAAATTAGGCACTTGGCAGAGAAGCTTGATGTCACACCAACAAAAAAATTGGGGCAGAACTTTGTTCATGACCCCAATACTGTTCGGATGATCGTTTCTGCGGCGGATCTTACTGCCGATGACCACGTTGTAGAGATCGGGCCCGGCCTAGGGTCTTTGACCTTGGCATTACTCGACACTGCACGCTCTGTGACCGCCGTGGAGATAGATCCGCGCTTGGCAGAACAACTTCCGATAACCGTGGCAGAACGCGCCCCAATGTTCGCAGACCGCCTTACCCTAATGCACAAAGACGCTTTACAGATAACACCGGAAGAGATCGATCAGCCTACAGCTTTGGTGGCAAATCTTCCTTATAACGTATCTGTACCGGTGCTGCTACATTTCTTGCAGATTTTCCCATCGATTCAGCGCGTATTAGTGATGGTTCAAGCTGAGGTCGCCGATCGTCTCGCAGCACAACCCGGCACCAAGGTGTATGGCGTTCCTAGCGTGAAAGCATCGTTCTATGGTGCTGTGCGGCGCGCCGGTTCGATCGGAAAAAATGTTTTTTGGCCGGCTCCCAAAATCGAATCCGGACTCGTGCGCATTGACGTTTTTTCTCAGGACGAGCAGCCCTGGCCAGTCGGCGATGAACTGCGCTCGCAGGTCTTCCCGCTTATCGACGCCGCCTTCGCACAGCGTCGCAAGACTCTGCGGGCGGCACTCAGCGGGTATTACGGATCCGGAGTTGCGGCAGAAGAAGCCCTCCTAGGCGCTGGGATTGACCCGACTCTGCGAGGAGAGAAGCTCGATGTAGCCGATTTCGTTCGCCTAGCGCAGCGCCGAGGGTAAGGAAACCCATGGTAGAAGAGAATTCTGAGCTCACATACGGCAGGCGCATCACAGCGACAGCCCACTCAAAAGTGAACCTGCACCTTGGTGTGGGACCACTGCGCCACGATGGTTATCACGAGCTTGTCACCATTTTTCAATCCTTGAGCCTTAAAGACGAGCTGGAATGCGTAGAACTCCGAGGAACCGCTACCGATCAAACGCCCGGAATCGTAGCTGAGCTTGACGCTGGTGGAGCTGAAGGAGTTCCCACCGACGCCAGCAACCTTGCGTGGAAAGCTGCCAACATGGTCTATGCTTTCCATCGTTCTGGCGGCGGTCCGCCTCTTAACAAAGTACGGATGCATTTAAAAAAGGGGATTCCTACTGCTGGCGGTATGGCAGGTGGATCGGCCGACGCTGCTGCGGCGCTCCGGCTCATGCAGGAATACGTCACGGTAAAACCAACCGATAAGCAGCTACTTACTATGGCCAGCGCCTTAGGATCGGACGTTCCTTTTACTCTTTTAGGTGGCACACGACTAGGAACGGGGCGCGGAGAAAACCTGGTCCACGTCATGTCGCGAGGCCAGTACCATTGGGCGTTAGCTTTTTCCACGCAAGGCCTTAGCACCCCTGCGGTCTTTGCCAAGCTAGACCAGATGCAACGCACTCCGCATCTGTCCGTAGATGACTTGACTGCAGCGTTGATCAGCGGAGACCCGCATCATGTAGCCGAGCATCTGCACAACGATATGCAGCCCGCGGCACTCTCTCTTCAACCAGGTCTACGAAAAACCCTGGAGATAGGTAAAGCTTCAGGCGTATTGGCAGGGATTGTTTCTGGGTCTGGCCCCACCTGTGCCTTTCTTTGTCCAGATGCCCACAGCGCCGAGGACGTAGCTGCAGAGCTGCGCCTCGTAGGAGCATCCGCGACCGCAACCGGCCCGGCGTTAGGCGCAACCCTGTCCACCAAAACGAGCCCATAGGAAAAGGACACTAGTGGCAAACCTGATAAATCTGGAAAATGTCTCTAAATCGTTTGGACTTACCACTCTTCTCAAAGACGTGAGCCTGGGGATCCAAACCGGTGACCGCATCGGCGTTGTGGGCCTTAACGGTGGAGGAAAGACCACACTGCTGGAAGTGATCACCGGAATTGAGCCACCAGACTCCGGACGTGTGAGCCACAATTCCACTTTGCGCATGGCCGTGGTGACACAGCGGGCGGAGCTGGATCCTGAAAAAACCGTAGGCGATGTGGTTCTTGGCCCGTTGGGCCTCCAAACCTTTGAATGGGCGTCGAATGCTCAGGTGCGTGAAGTGCTCGGTGGGATTGGGGTCATCGATTTAGGCCTTGATACCCCAGTGGGGCAGCTATCAGGTGGCGAACGCCGCCGCGTGAATCTCGCAGCCGCACTCGTGCGTGACCTTGACCTCGTAGTGCTTGACGAGCCAACCAACCACCTGGACGTTGAGGGCGTTCAGTGGTTGGCAGAACATCTCCTTGCACGAAAGATAGCCATCGTCGTGGTCACCCACGACCGTTGGTTCCTGGACACCCTTGCTACTCAGACGTGGGAAGTGCATGACGGAACTGTCGATTCCTACGAGGGCGGATATAACGACTGGACCTTTGCGCGTGCAGAGCGTTCCCGCCAGGCTGATGCCATGGAGCAGCGCCGGCAGAGCCTTGCGCGGAAGGAGCTTGCCTGGCTGCGTCGAGGAGCCCCGGCGCGCACGTCAAAGCCGCGATACCGGATTGAAGCAGCTGAAGCCTTGATTGCTAACGTTCCTGAACTACGTAACAAGGTAGAGCTCATGGCGTTTGCTAAGCAGCGCCAAGGGAAAGTGGTTGTGGAGCTGGAAGATGCCACTATTGCGACGACTGATGGCAAAACCTTGGTGCAGGATCTCACATGGCGGCTCGCGCCGGGAGAACGCATCGGACTTGTGGGAGTCAACGGGTCGGGGAAGACCACCTTGTTGAGGGCGCTAGCCGGAGCCTATGAGCTCAGTGAAGGCAAACGCATCGAGGGACGCACGGTTCGGCTTGGTTGGTTGAAACAGGAGCTAGATGATCTGGACCCCACCCTGCGACTTCTCGACGCAGTGGAGGACGTAGCTTCTTATATCCAGCTGGGGAAGAAGGAGCTTTCCGCTTCTCAGCTGGCCGAGCGTCTTGGTTTTTCCGCTAAACGGCAACGAACGCCGGTGGGTGACCTTTCTGGTGGTGAACGCCGTCGTTTGCAGTTGACTCGGGTGCTCATGTCCGAGCCGAATCTCTTGCTTCTCGACGAGCCCACCAATGACTTGGACATCGACACGCTTCAGGAGCTTGAGTCGCTTCTTGATTCCTGGGCGGGCACTCTCGTGGTGATCTCTCACGATCGGTACCTTATTGAGCGCATTGCGGATTCCACGTGGGCGCTTTTTGGCGATGGAAAACTCACCAATCTCCCCGGTGGGATTGAGGAGTACTTGGAACGTCGTCAAGCTATGGCGGCTCGGGAGTCTCGCGGTGCTGTGGATCTGGGAAGCGCATCCGCTGGTTCTCAGGAAAATAAGGCCGCTCCTACGCGCACGTTGACCTCTCAGCAGGAACGGGAGATCAATAAGAAGATGGCGTCTGTTGAGCGGAAGATGTCCAAGCTTGATCCTCAGATTGAAAAGATCACAAACGCTATGGCGCTAGCCGCAGAAGCAGTGGATACTGCCAAGCTGACTGAGCTTGATTCCCAGCTGCGAGCACTCAATGAGCAGCGAGAAGAGCTGGAAATGGAGTGGATGGAGCTTGGCGAGCAGCTGGAAGCATAGTGCGGGACTTTCTGCAGACACGTGATCTGAGGGCTACACTGGGGCACCATGATTTTGATTAACGTGAAATTCCAGGTCCGCCCTGAATACGTGGATACTTTTCTTGATGAGATGCAGTGGTACACGGATGCGTGCCGTGCAGAAGAAGGAAACCTCTTTTTCGATTGGTTTAAAAACCCCGAGAAGGAAAATGAATTCTTGCTGGTAGAAGGCTTCAAAGATGGCACCGACGCTGCTCACGTGGAGTCAGATGCCTTTAAGAAGGCTTGTGAGGAGACCCCTAAGTGCCTCATTGAAACCCCGGACATTATCAATGTGCACATTGACGGCAAGACCGACTGGGACAAGATGGCGGAGTTCCGGGTGGAGTAGCCTGTGGCAGAAGCCTCCTGTTGAAGCGGTAGCTGTGGCTACCGCTTTTTTTAAAAAAAAACTGCATTGCTGTGTAATGCACAGCCGGTTGGAGTCTACAAACATAGTAGATGCGGAAAAAGGCTTCCGCAGTATTCTGTGAATGGAGAACCCACTATGTCAAAAGCTTTCCTAGGTATTGCGCTTAGTGCTGTCGTTGTAGCAGGACTATCCGGAGGTGCACTTATCTATCACAACACACAAAACTCGACTGCGGACGCCGTTGCGTATATGGATGCGCCAGCCGTGACCGCAACTTTTCCCATCACCATCGATGGGTTGTTAAAGCCCAATAGCGAGATTATGATCGCAACTCCATTCCTTCCTGGCGACACAAAAGCAACGACTAAAACTTCTTTTGGCGTAGAGACACAACTTAGCCCAGCGGCTGATATGGGCCAGCTCATCGGATATATTACGGCGCCGAACGTTATCGGTCCGGGACCGGCGGAAGGCCATCACACGGTCACCGTGACCTGTGAATCTGGGGTAAGCAGTACTGCTACTTTTCCGGAATCCGGGAACGGTGCTTCAGTGACCCCAGTTGCTCTCTAGGAGAAAATGCCCGCGTTCTGTCAAGATGCATTGGAAAGCTTGTTTATACGGTGAAACGATCCGAGGAGTTCTTTTATCCCAGCTCGTACATACATGGGGTGGCACACGTGCGATCTCAGGGACACGGTGAAGTATTGCCGTGGCCTACGGAGATGACATGACTACGCAGTACAGGCGCGAGGCTTTTAGCGCGACGTATCGCAGCTGTTATTCCGCAGTGCTGTCTTATATACGGCGGAGGACAGACGGCGACAACGCAGAAGACCTGACTGCAGAAGTGTTTACGCGAGCCTGGAATCGGTGGGACAGCAGGAAAGGTGCGGACCTACCTTGGATGTATGGAATAGCACGCAACGTGGTCTTGGAGCACTATCGCGCACGTGATAAAATGCGGCGATTGAAAAAGCTGTGCAAGAAGTTTCCTCGGGCTTTTCTACACCGATGCACGAAGTCGATGCACGTTTTACTATCTGCGCGGCTCTAGAACGTTTGAACCTATCCGATCGCGAAATACTTGCGTTGCATGCGTGGGAAAATCTGGATCCTGCGGAAATAGCTCAAGTTCTGGGAATATCCGCTAACTCTGCTCGAGTCCGGCTGCACCGTGCCCGCCATCGACTTGCGAACCTTTTATACAGTACTTCTGGTAATTCTCATGGAGAGTGCTCATGACTCGCGATTTTCATCCCCGGGGTTTCCCCGACGAACAACTGGCTCGGCAGCTCTCGGATGCTTTGAAAAAGCAGATCCTGCGCCAGACCATGGCTATCAGGCGCTTTCAGAGGCAGAAAAGGCCACCGCAGAACACAACCTTGCTCGCATCATGCAATCTGAAGGCACCGTTGGCTCCAACGTGCGTGAACTATGGGGTAACAGACAACGCAGGTTTATTGCTGTGGCAGCCGCGGTCGTTCTGATCGCTGCCGGCGGTCTATTCCTGCCCAGCCTCATCGATACCCACCCGGCGCAGGCTTCTGCCGCAGAAGTTTTAAGAACAGCCGCGGTTAGCGCAGGACAACAGCCAGAAGCTGCAGCTGTAGCAGTGACTAGTAACGATTATTTGCGTCGAGTGGACAAGAACGATTCAGGGGAAGTTGTCACTCAGTATGAGGTAGCTCCGTCAGGGGAAGTCACCCCCACAGTCACGGTTAAGGGCACTATCGACGCCGCCCTCACCGCCATTGCAGATAATCCGGCCCCGGTGGTCTCACCGGAGAGTGTTAATACTCGTCCTCTTGAGTCGTTGATTCGAGAGACTTTTGGCAGTAGCGATGGAGACAAAGTTCGTGGTGCGTTATCCCTTTTGCTAGTTCCGGGTGTACATAGTCACGTTAAGCAAAAACTTTATGAGTATTTGGCGGGTATTCCCGGTAACGAGCTCGCCCATGTTAAGTCTTCGCAGACCGGAGTGCGAGGCGACGATGAAATCGTATCGGTTATCAGAGAACACGATCAGCTGAGCTTTGACCTCCTACCGGCAACCGGTCAACTTGTTCGCGTCACTGGTTTATATGCGGGGGTGGAAACCACCGTTGATGCTGCCGGAATTCTTGATTGCGTTCGGGTGAGCGGTCTTGACGGCCCAGAACATCTGACGTTGAGCTGCGCCGACGGGAACTAACTACACGATCAATGATATTTCCTGGAATAAGTGGGGAGGAGAACAGGCGATAGGGCGCGGCACCGCGTGGGTTAATGATTGCAAAGAGACGTGTGCTGAAGGAAAGTTTCATAGTTTCCCTGTGACTCTCACTGTGCACGATAAGCGTCGGTGTGGCTACAACCTGGATGTTTATACAAAGCTGGATCTGGATTATGGAAAACAAGAATCAGCACCAGACAATGAGACTATTCCGATAACCTGCGCAGCAGATTTTATTAACCAGGAAGAACACTGATTTTTATTGCACACACTGTAGCCAGAGATCAGTATCCTGGATCACATGGCAAAAGAACGCGCAGAAGAGAAGACCACCAAAGCTCCCAGAAAACTCTCTAAGAAAGCCTACGAGAAAGAACTCAAAAAGCTGCAGGCTGAACTTGTAGATATGCAGCAATGGGTAGTGGAGACAGGCGCTCGCGTCGTAGTGATTATGGAGGGACGCGACGCCGCGGGTAAAGGATCTGCTATTAAGCGGATAACGCAATACCTGAATCCCCGCACATGCAGGATTGAGGCTCTTCCCGCGCCTAACTCGCGAGAACAAGGGCAATGGTATTTCCAGCGGTATGTAGAAAAGCTCCCCTCGGCTGGAGAAATCGTTATCTTTGATCGCTCATGGTACAACCGTGCTGGTGTGGAACGAGTTATGGGTTTTTGTGACTCACAGGAGTACCGTCGCTTTTTGCATCAAGCTCCCATCTTTGAGCGACTTCTTGTAGAAGACGGCATTATGCTGCGAAAATACTGGTTCTCCGTATCTGATGAGGAACAGATTAAGAGATTTGAATCGCGCCGTAGCGACCCACTGCGGCGATGGAAACTCTCGCCGATGGATCTGCAGTCCATCATGCGGTGGGAGGAATATTCGCGTGCCAAGGATGAGATGTTCATTCATACAGACATCCCCTCAGCGCCGTGGTACACCGTGGAATCAGAAGATAAAAAGCGCTCACGCATCAATGTGATCAGCCATCTTCTTTCCACTATTCCTTATGAAAAAATTGATCGACCGCTGCCCGATATTCCTCAACGTCCGCCGCAGGATAAAGACTATGTCCGGCCACCACGCTCCGACTTCCACTATGTCCCCGACGTAGCCGCGAAACTAGAAGAGAAAAAGACAAAGCGTAAAAAGAAGAAATAGTCTGCCTTTGTCTTTGCTAAGGCATTCGCGCTTATATCGCACCGACGGCAAGCTTCCACCAGCCGTCGGTGCTTTTTCATGGCACTAATGGATAGACGCGGGGCGGAACTGAACCTTGAGCCACACAAAGAATCCCCACAGGACAAAGGCCCCATAGACCAGATACAAGATGGCTGAAGGATAGTAGCCTGCAGCGAGTAGGAGAGGGACGCCCACAACATCGACCCCGATCCAGATAAGCCAGAATTCCGTCCAGCCGCGGGCCATCCCATACGTGGCCAGCATCGAGCCGGTGAAAATCCATGCATCGGCCCAGGGGCCCCAGGACCCAAGGGCGGTAAAGACCCACGCGAAGAAAACGGTGCCGACGACGGCTACCCCCACCATCTTCCAGCGCTCTTTGCTGCTCGCCCAACGCGGCTGAACAGCAGAAGACTCCTCGGCAGGTTCGCTCACAATGGAACGTGAGGGGTCTGTTTCGGTCGATTCACGCATGCCACGTTTTTTAGCCCGAGACCATTGCCACCACCCGTAAGTGCTCACTATGAGGAACATAATCTGGCGGCCAGCTTGCCCGTATAGGTCTAAGTTCTGTGGAGTGTGAAAGACTCCTCCCAAGAAGACCGTGAACAACAACAGATTGCCCACTATCCCAATTGGCCACGCCCAGACGACGCGTTTCATGCCCCCATATGCAGAAGCCAAGCCAAAGAGGTTACCGATGATCTCGCGCCAGAGAATGGGGACTCCGCCGATGATGAGGGTGGCGTCGAGAAGCTGTGATAGAGGGTTCATAGTAGGAGGAGGGTTCCTTGGTCTCGCCTAGGCGCTAGGGGTGCGGGCTTCCAGAGCATCGAGGATGCCCGATACCACGTGGATCACGCCCTCATCCGCATGGGAGGGGGCCACCGCATCGGAGATGCTTTTGATCGTTGGATGGGCGTTATCCATGGCGTATGAGGTGCCAGCTGCTTGTAATAGGTCAAGGTCGTTGAGGAAATCACCAAATGCGAGGGTATCGCTCATATGGGTGCCAGTAGCTTCCGCGAGGGCCTGTAAAGCGACTCCCTTGTTGGCCTCGGGGTTCATCACGTCAATCCAATGACGGCCAGAAACCACCACGTTGAGTTCTTGGGCTGCTGAGCGGATAAGCGGGGCTGCTATGGATTCCGCATCAGCCTCGGTAAAGATCGCCAGTTTAACTACGGTATCGTCAACATAAGAATGCAGGTCATCGACCTGTTCTAACCGTGCGTAGTAGCGGATGCTCTCAGCCAAAAACTGTTTGTGCTTTTTATGTTTATGCATAAAGGCGCCGTCGACGCGGCAGAGGATGAGTCCCCAGGGGAGATCCGTGGCATCCATCATTGCAATGACTGTGTGCGCCAGGTCCCGATCAATGGTGGTGACAGAAACAATGGACCCCTCGTGGTAGACAACGGTTCCATTTTCAGCGATCACGGAGAGCCGCTTGGAGCTGCGCTCAAATTGATTCAGAAGCGTATACAGTTGCCTCCCGCTTGCCGGAGCAAAAATTATCTCTTGCTCATGCATCCGTTCGAGGAGCGGCCAAAAAGACTCGGGAATTTCATGCTTGTGATTGAGCAGAGTTCCGTCCATGTCCGTGGCGATAATGCGAGGGGTCATCTGTTCCTTCTAGCGTTGTTGAACCGCATGACTGCGTCTTTGCGGGACTGCGGGCATACAACCCGCATAATGTGCGTTAATAGCCTACCACTGACTACGACCACACACATTGTCGCCGTCGGCCTGTAGCACCTGATCGGAAAAATCTGCTGCAATTATTTAAGTGATGTGCAACACTGGGGGTTATGAATGCAATGGACAGCACATACCGCAATCAGGAAGTAGTCAACGTCTACGTGGAAAACACCACGGGAATTATCGAGCTGAATCGGCCCAAAGCCCTGAACTCTTTGAACCAAGAAATGATTGATCGGATCGACCAGGCCCTAGACGCATGGTGGGATGATGATGCCGTCCATAGAGTTGTTGTGTATTCCACCTCAGAAAAGGCGTTTTGCGCTGGCGGTGACGTGCGCACCAGCAGGGAACAGATTCTCGCGGGCAAAGGGTGCGCAAGTGACCAGTTCTTCGCCGACGAATACGAAATGAATAACAACATTGCGTTGTTCCCCAAGCCCTATATTTCGCTTATCGACGGCGTAGCTATGGGCGGAGGACTCGGAGTATCCGTGCACGGCTCCCACCGCGTCATTAGCGAGAAAGCTTTTGCTGCGATGCCAGAGATGGCTATCGGATTTAACCCCGACGTGGGGGTTCCCTTTATGCTTCAGCGGATGACAGGCCTCAAGGGCTTTACCTCGCTGCCCCTAGCCAATTTCCTCGTCTTAACTGGCTGGCGCATGAGTCCCGCAGACATGATGTGGGCAGGAGTGGCGACCGACTTTGTGCCAAGCGCTGCATTTGCTGAGTTCCGCGAAATGATAATCGCTGAATCCCTGGATGAAGCTCTGGAAGCTTTTTCCACAGACGCGCCGGGAGAATCGGAACTAGAAAAGCTCTACCCCAACATTGAGAAAACCTTTAACTTTGACACCTGGCCTGAAATTGAGCATGCCCTAGGCGCACACCCTGACCGGGTATTTGCTGTTCAGGTCGCTGAATTGCTCAAAGGGGCAAACCCGGAGTCGCTTGTAGCATCCACCCTTTTGATGCGAGCATCAGCACTGTGCTCAACATTGCGGGAAGAGCTCGACCACGAAGTCGCTTTGGGTGAGCACATGCGCGCAAACCCCAATTTCGCAGAAGGGGTCCGCGCGGTGCTGGTAGATAAAGATAGAGAGCCTCATTTTGACCCCAAGGACACAGCGGCTGTTGACCCGGAGCCTTTTGAAAGAATCCTTGGGCTCTTTGACTAGTTCACCCCGACGATAGCTCCATTGGCATTGAAAGATACTAGTACGCTTCCATCCGAACAGCTGAGACGAAGCGTGTAGCCATCAAACGCCGATGGGGCGATGCCGCGGAAATGCGCATAGGTGGCAATAGCCCTCTGGGTATTCACCATGGACGCCAGCGGACAGCAGAGAGTGGCTGCGATAGAAGCTTTTGTTGCAGCTGGCAATTGGAGCCGGGGCGACTGCAATAAAAGCATGACGCGGCGACCGTCCGGCAGGGAAGCCACCGCGTGGACCCACTCTCGGAGCACGGGTTTTGCCACAGACTCAAGCGCGAGTTCTTGGGCGCGGTGCAGCGGGATGGGTTGTCCTAATAGCTCGGGTATGCCGTTGTCCATCGCGAAAGCCTTGAGGCCTAGTGCTCGCGTTACACCGGGGGAGTGCATGAGCTGTTCATCGTTCCACGCCCATGTCCAGTTGTCATCTACTACAGCCAGAATCGTGGCCTCTGCGGTCGCTGATTCTCCATAAGCAGATTTGATGGTTGCAGTAGCCGTGTGGGGATCTACGGCCACATGCGCGTCGGGATAGGTTCCCTCAAATAAAAGCTGATGTTCTGCGGAAACTAACGCTGCATCTGATTGGACGTCGGAGAGCGAGAGATTCTTGCCGTTCCATTCGGGGCAGCTTACTGTGCCTCGGGCGATATCTATGCACGCGGTCTCCCCATCGGGGGAAGAGACCTCAAGATGGCCGGAATTCTCGTGAAAACTGAGCCCTCGCTGGGCGGCGTACGCCAGGACGGCTCTTCGGAGAGCATCTGGGTCAGCTGCAAGCAGGCTGCCTAGCCCCACGGTTAATGCTGCAGGCATGGATAGATGAGGGAGAACATCGCTGAGGATGACCACATCCAACGCGCCGTCGTCGAGAGGCACTAAATATGCCGGCCCATTTCCGTTGAGGGTTCGTGCAGCTGCAACAAGCTCGTCGCTTGCCGGTTGCGTGAGGGAAAGCTCCGGGATATCAAACGTGTATTCCTGAGCCCATCTCCACTCACGCTCAGAATCAATATGGGCAGCTAGCACGCCCTCATAAGTATGTAGCCCATGCCGGGTATGAAATTGGACTTGATAACCGGTGGGCGTGGCATTGAACTCGTATTCGTGTACGTATCCGAGTAGTTGAGTGAATGCCTCAGAAATTTCAGCTTGGGAAATAACGCCGTCGACGATCACATCGTTGAAATGTGTGGGGGCAGGTAAAAACATTCGCAACAACCTTTCAAGATAGGGAGACACAGTGATGGATACGCCAAGGTGAAGCGGGGCGTTGTGCTGTCGAGAGGGATACTTCACGGGTACACAAGGGAACTACAGTGATTCAATTCTCCGCGAAAGGTGAATGATCTTTAGCTCATCCTAGCGAACCTAAGAAAAACAGGTCCGGTCAGGTAATGAAACCACTGGGGCTTGCGTACTCATGGCAGGGTAATGCGTTTACATACAGGACGTAGGGGAGCAAGAACGAACAGAAGGCACATAAACATCGGTGGGCGCTTTTAGGTGTGGTTTCCCACGATTTTTTTTAAAGTGGGTGCCCTTTGCGCGAAGCCTTGCTAGAGTGATGACTTAGCTGAAGCGATCGGGAATGCCGGTGAAAATCCGGCAGCGGACCCCGCCACTGTAACTGCACAAGAAAGCCTCGTGTTCTCACTGCGCTAAGCGGGAAGGGAACAGGAATAATGGCAGCAGTAGCCAGGAGACCGGCTTCAGCACATGTACATCAGGCTTGCGGGGATTCGAGCCCAGAGAGAAAGCAGTATGCAATTATGCGCTTTAGCGTGGTTTCTAAGGGATTGAACCGGATACGGTTCTCCCATCGATACAGTCCGCCGTGGGGACATAAGACTTTGTTGTCCGTTTCCTTATAGAACTTCCCTGGTACAAGGGGTAGCTGGTTTTAATCCCAGATGAGGTTTTGGGATATAAAGACGGCGTTCACCCGCTCCTACATTGTAGTAGGTTTCTTTTCCTAGAAGAAGGTGAAGGTCTCCCCGTAGTTGAGGTGTGGAAAGATGTCAGCTTTTCACACGTGGCACAATCTCGGCTAGGGGATCTTGGGCACCGATCTTCATTCACTCTTTTGGGAAATAACGCTATACATAGGGCAATGGGGTTGAGGGCATGTGTTCATGTCTCGCAGCAGTCCTCACTTCTCGCGTGGCCGTGGCAGTCTGCGCGTGTATTGCTTGTATAGGGGCGGGTGGCGCACCATATAATTGAAAAAGCTAAAGGTGCGGACTCCTCGAAGTCCGCACCTTTAGCGCTTGTGTGGGGCTTAAATCTGATCTGAAGGGATACGCTCTGGGAGAACCTTGGGGCGTGCACCAGCTACGTGCTCGACGATACGGATAACCTGGTTTGAATACCCGAACTCATTGTCGTACCAGACATAGAGCACAAGGTGCTTCCCATTCGCAATGGTGGCAAGGCCGTCGACGATGCCTGCATGGGTGCTGCCTACAAAGTCGGAAGATACGACTTCGGGGGAGTTGATATAGGAAATTTGCTGACGCAGATCCGAATGCAGCGCTACTTTGTCCATGAGCTCGTTGACCTCATCGCGCGAGGCTTCCTTCTCTAGGGTGAGGTTGAGCACCGCCATGGACACATCGGGGGTGGGAACGCGGATGGAGTTGCCGGTGAGCTTGCCTTCGAACTCAGGGAGAGCCTTTGACACTGCCTTTGCGGCTCCTGTTTCCGTTAACACCATGTTCAGGCCAGCAGCGCGCCCGCGACGAGCTCCCTTATGGAAGTTATCGATCAGATTTTGATCGTTAGTAAAGGAGTGCACGGTTTCTACGTGGCCGTTTTCGATGCCATAGTGATCGTTGATCACCTTGAGGGTAGGCGTGATCCCGTTGGTGGTGCAGGAAGCCGCGGTGACAATCTGATCAGAATCGGAAATGTCATTGTGGTTGATGCCATAAACAACGTTCTTGAGGTCACCCTTGCCTGGGGCGGTGAGGATGACTCGTTGGACACCTTTGGCGCTAAGGTGCTGGCTAAGACCTGCGCGATCACGCCAGACTCCGGTGTTGTCCACCACGATGGCGTTGTTGATGCCATAAGAGGTGTAATCGATGGTGGCAGGATCATTGGCATAGATCATCTTGATTGCGGTGCCGTTAGCCCAGATGACTTCATTGTCCTCATCAACCGTGATGGTGCCGTTGAATGCTCCGTGAACGGAATCGCGTCGTAGCAGGGAGGCGCGCTTGATGATATCGCCGTCGCCTTTTTTACGAACCACAATGGCGCGGAGTCGGACTCCGCCATGGGCGGCTTCGCGTGCGATAAGGATTCTGGCTAGGAGACGGCCAATCCGGCCAAAGCCGTAGAGCACTACGTCGGTAGGCTCCTGCCCGGATTCGGTTCCGATAACTGAAGCAAGCTCAGAGGAGAGGAATTGTTCCAGTTCGCCACCCTGTTCGCGATAAAGCACGGCGAGGCGGCCCAGATCGATTGAGGCGGTTCCCAGGTTCAGGCGTGCCACTGCTTCCAGGATTGGGAGAGTATCGGCGGGCGAAAGCTCTGTTTCTGTAGCTAGGCGTGAGTAGCGGTGTGCCTTGATGATGTCGATGTCGGTGACGTCGATAAGCAACCGGCCAAAGACGGAGACAACCACGTTGTTGTTGCGGTGTAGCTGCCCGATTAAGGGAAGCATCTTTTGTGCGGATTCGAGCTTATCGTTCCAGTCCTGTGCCATGGGAGGTAGAGGTCCTTAAGTAGTGTCGAAGTGTGAAATCGAGCGGCGACATTCAAAGCAGTCGCACACCCCCGCAATGTTAGTGAAAGAAGCGGGTAGGGCAGATATTTCCTGTGAACTTTCCCGCCAGTGGCACACCCTAATGGGGAATGTGGCTGTTGTTTCATGGAGACAGCTTTTGAAAATTAGTGCTATTTAAGGGTGGGGCTGGGATAGTGTGCGGCACATGTCGCTTAGTCAACGCCACAAGACTTTATATTTTCCGCCTTCTAGGTAGAGCTGCAGTGGCACAGGAACGGCCAGAAGGTGTTGCTGATCCATGGGCACTGCAGCTAGCAGAGAATGTGAAAGACCTCCAAGAACCGATGAGCGCTCTTCCGGAGTTCTCTGCCGTGCAGATGTATGTGGTGATCACGGACTTTGGGGCGTAAAACAGGACCAACTCATGTGTGTCCTCAGCTTGTGGTTTGTAGTGACGCGTTGCGCAAGTTTGGCGGAAATCCGTACACTCGTTAAGGCTGTGATCAATGATCACGCTGTCAGTGATTTTTAAGACGAGGGAGTCTTCATCGTGTTGCACGCTGTGAGCTATGCTCTCATGGACTCCGTTAACGTTTTACTCATCGGAGTCATTGTTGCGGTGGCTCTACTGGTGCCTCGCGGGGGGCGCTACGGAAAAATAGTATCGCTTTTGATCCTGGGGGATTGGTTAGGCGTTTTTCTCCTTTCAATTCCCACGCTGGCGCTGTTTCACTCAATAGAAGATAAAGTCCGCGCTTTCATAGACTCGCCCGTGTTTGGTGTGATCTTGATAGTGACGGGCATCGCCGGAGCAATTCTTACCTGGCGCGGTGGCGATTCAGCTGGATTAGTGCAACGGTTACTCAAACCACTGCGCACACCAAGCGTGAAGACGATGGTGGTGGGGTTTGTCCTGGGAGTGGCGCAATCGATTACGTCGATTCCGTTTTTCACTGGTTTGGCGTATCTTGCCACCGGCGACTACAGCAAAACATTCAGCTACATCGCGTTGTTCCTCTATGCATCTCTTGCGCTGAGCCTTCCGTTTTTCTGCGCAGTAGGCGTGGGATTTGTGCGTGCGTTCCCAGAGAGCCCCTTGGGCAGGGCTTTTGAGTGGGCGCGGTGTAATAGCGACCGTGTAGCCCTGTGGGCTGGTTACCTGGTGGCCATCGCCCTGGTCCTCATGGGAGTTTCGCATCTATAGCGGGCTTGTCGACGCCCACCCCATAACACCAACTCCCCATCCTCCTCCTACGCAGCTTTCATAGCTAGGCTGTGAAGAATGACAACTCTTTATCCGGTAGCTGACCCGATTGGCGAATCATATATTGAACGCGACGGACAGCGCATTGCTTATACAGAATATGGAAACCCGCAGGGCATCCCAGCAGTCTTTATCCACGGCGGACCTGGTGGCGGAACAACAAAAGAGAACGCAGGATTTTTTGATCAAGATAAGTATCGGGTCATCTTGATCGACTAGCGCGGCTGCGGAAAATCCACGCCGCATATCGCAGATCCGGACACTGATCTAGAAGCAGCTTTGGCGATGAATATCACGCACAAGCTGGTCGAGGATATAGAGGCGATACGCCAGCAACTCGGAATAGATAAATGGCTGGTCTTTGGTGGTTCGTGGGGTTCTACCTTGTCCCTGAAATACACCCAAACGCATCCAGACCGCGTGCTCGCCGTGGTGCTTCGGGGGATCTTTATGCTGCGAAAGACTGAGTTGGATTGGTTCTATAACGGTGGTGCTGCGCACTTATTCCCCGACAAGTGGGAGCGGTACCTCTCCGTCATCCCAGAGAATAAAAAGCCTGCCGCAGATGATCTATCAGGAGCGACCCAGCTCGCTGGTGTGGATTTGATCGCTGAATACCATAAGCTTCTCCATTCGAGCGATCGCACTGTAGCGCTTGAAGCTGCTCGTGCGTGGAGCGTCTGGGAGGGATCGACATCTTTCCTAGAGATTCGAGACACCCACGACCATGAGGATGAGCGCTTTGCCCTGGCATTTGCACGCATTGAGAATCATTATTTTGTGCACCAGGGATTTATGCGCGACGGTGAACTGCTAGAACCTGCCAATATCGAACGCATCCGGGACATCCCCGCGGTGATTGTTCAGGGGCGTTACGACGTTGTCTGCCCGCCCGTTACCGCATGGAATCTGTACCGGGCATGGCCAGAGGCGGAATTCCATTTCTCACCGACGTCCGGACACGCCGCGAGCGAAAAAGAAAATGTTGCCGCTCTTATAGCAGCAACGGATCGTTTTGCAGAGGAACTATCGAGGTAAACGCAAAAAGGCCGCAGTTCTCACAGGGACTGTGGCCTTTCTGTTTATCGTGAGTACGTGATTAGTCTGCGACCATGGGCAGAAGCTCGAACTCGGGGTGTTCCTTTTCTATGAAAGCGAGCTTCCATTTATCCCCAAAGAGAGCCACGAGCTCACCGTCTGTTCGCTGGAATACCTCCACGCCGCGCTGCTTGGAAAGCTCTGTTGCGGTTTCTGGTGTGGTGCGACGTGCAACGGAGTAGGGGATGGGATCTGAGATGGTCTCCACGTTGTATTCGTTTTCCATCCGGGCCATCATGACCTCAAACTGCATGGGTCCAACCGCAGCCATGACCGGGGCGGCATCGCCGCGGGCATCGTTTTTAAGGATCTGAACAACGCCCTCGGCGGCAAGCTGGTCCAACCCTTTGCGGAACTGCTTGTATTTTCCTAGAGACTTGGCCCTGAGGATACGGAAGTGTTCTGGGGCGAATTGCGGCATTGGCTGATATTGGACTTTCCGTCCCTCAAAGATCGTGTCACCGGGCGCCAAAGCACCAGCGTTCACCAGACCAACGATGTCACCAGGGTAGGCGGTTTCCACGGTGGAACGGGTTCGACCGAAAACCGTGAGTGCGTATTTCGTGGAAAAACTACGCCCCGATTGTGCATGGGTGACTTGCATACCGCGATCAAATTCACCAGATACGATGCGCATAAAAGCTAGGGAGTCGCGGTGGTTTTTGTCCATACCAGCCTGGACCTTGAAAACTACGCCGGAGAAGTCATCGGTGACGTCGCGTGACTCGTCGATCGCCGTCGTAGCATCGGAAACTGCTTTAGCGTCGGATGCTCGGCCACTAGGAGAAGGGGCGAGGCTACAAAGAGTGTCCAAGATTTGATGGACACCAAAGTTCAGCATCGCAGACGCAAAAATAAGCGGCGACGTAGTGCAATCGAGGAAGAGGTCCTGGTCGTGTATGGCCCCGTCTGCTGCAAGAAGTTCGGCTTCTTCCACTGCGGTTTCCCACGCAATCTCTTCGCGTTGTTCTGCTTCCTCCGGAGCATAGTGCTCCTCAGGCGCGATGGTGGAGCCGCCGGCCGTGCGTAGGAAGTGGATGTATTCTGCGGCTTCACCATCTGCGTTGATACGTGCAAGCCCACGGAAGTCTCCTGCATCTCCTACTGGCCAGAAGAGTGGGGTGGGTTGGAGGCCGATTTCGTTGACGATTTCGTCGACAAGCTCTAGTGGCGTGCGGCCCGGGCGGTCCCACTTGTTAATCACGGTGACAATGGGGAGGCCGCGGGCTTTACAGACGCGGAAGAGTTTGAGGGTTTGCGGCTCGAGGCCTTTGGCGGCGTCGATAAGCATAACTGCGGCATCGACGGCGGTGAGCACACGATATGTGTCCTCAGAAAAGTCTGCGTGACCGGGCGTATCCACCAGATTGATTACAAAAGGCTCGCCGGTGTGTCCCTCGGGAGCGTACTCAAATTGCAATGCCGAGGAGGCGATGGAGATGCCGCGGTCTTTCTCCATATCCATCCAGTCGGAGACGGTCGCCTTCCTACCGGCTTTGCCATGTACAGCACCAGCCTCTGCAATGACGTGCGCATGCAGTGCGAGGGCCTCCGTCAGCGTGGACTTACCTGCGTCTGGGTGGGCGATGACTGCAAAAGTTCGGCGACGTGATGCTTCGCTGGAAAGAGTACTCATGGTTGATAAGGATAATCGCCTTGGCGCAATGTCCCGAATTTACCCGACTCCTCCTACTCGCGGACGCCAGTGTGGAGTAGACAGGGGACTCGGCGAAAGGCTACTTAGTGTCCACCGGCTGGCCAAAATGGATGCCGAGCATGGACTCCGTGCGTGCAAAAAGGGTGTCTGCGGCTCTATGCGAACGCGCCAGCGGATTGACCACACCAGGTCGGAGTTTGTCGTTGTAATAGACGCCTGATTGCCACGTGATAGTGGGGGTGCCGTCGATAAAGTACGCCAGATTTTTTCCACCTTGTTCCGCAGAAATGCTCAATCTACTTCTACTCGCCAGGGGGTTCTTGTAGAAGCGGCTGAGGAAGCCATGGGATTCTTGTGCGAAGTTGGTGAGCACCACGCCTGGGTGGAATGAGACCGCGCTGATTCCGCGATGCTGAAATTTGTGATGCAGCGACCGCGCAAACAACAAGTCTGCAAGCTTGCTGGTTCCATAAGCGCGGTTTGTTTTGTAGTTTTTGACCCCCATCAGGTCATCAAAATCCAGGCGGCCAAAGAGCACATTGGCCAGGCTAGAGGTCATAATAATGCGGGCGTTTGACTTCTCAAGGAGGGGGAACAGCTCGTGGGTGAGCAGAAACGGTGCGAGGTAGTTGATCTGGAACGTTTGCTCAAAACCGTCTTCCGTGATGATGGGGCCATCGAAGATACCGCCAGCATTATTGGCAAGTACATCGATGCGATCGCAGGCGGCTAAGAGATCCTGAGCTAATCGACGTACATCGGTGAGCGAGGAATGATCCGCGCAGAAAAACTCAGCCCCGACAGCTTCCGCTATAGCTGCTGTTTTCTGAGGATTCCTTCCTACTAACACCAATCTATCGTCTGGGTGCTGCGCAGCTAGTAACCGTGCAGCAGCTGCACCGATTCCATCACTTGCACCGGTAATTACGATTGTTCGCATGTTTTTAGCTTAGCTATGCGGAGTGAATTGTGTGTTGTGCCTGTGCGATTCCTGCAGTCACAACAAGCCGCACCGCTTCCGCAGACCGTGAGATCATGGTGTCAAGAGCCTCATCGTGCTCAACATCGCCGAGGACATAATCCGGCACAGACATCCCCTTTGGAGGACGCGAAATACCCATGCGTATCCGCAGGTAATCGCGGGTATTTAACAATGCACTGCTCGATTTAAGGCCATTGTGTCCGTTTTCATTTCCGCCCTTTTTGATGCGAACAGTACCGTGGGGAAGGTCTAATTCATCATGCAGGATAATGATGTGATCGGCGGCAATGCCATATTCTTCTGCGATAGGGGCGATAGCTTCCCCGGAGTTGTTCATGTAGGTGGTGGAACGCAGCACCGCGATCTCATGCTGGCCGACCCTAAGACGCGCCTCCGCCACAGGTAGGCCTCGCCGCTGGGTGAGCGGGGCACCATCGAGTAGCGCGTCGACAGCCATATATCCCACGTTGTGTCGATTCCTGGCGTACGCGTTGCCCGGGTTACCAAGTCCGATCACGATCCATTCGGGAGTCGGACGATCAGCAGCTGCATCTGTGTGCGGCTGGTTGACCGACTTTTTGGGTGCGAAGATACGCTGCAAAAATTCTCTAAACGTCATACATTTCGTCTTTCCACTAGCATGCGACTATGACGTCGCGGATTCTGGAAAAGCTTAGCTGCCCTATCATCGGTGCTCCAATGGCAGGTGGCCCATCGACTCCCGCGCTTGCTGCCGCTATTTCTGGCAGCGGGGGATTAGGGTTTTGGCCTCAGGAAACAAAGATGTCGCGTTACTCGTACAAGACATGCAAGAATGCGCCCAGCTGACGGCGGGACAACCCTATGGGGTTAATTTTTTCTACCCGCAGCCTCATCACACCGATCCTGATGTGCTCGATCGTGTTCACCGGCTCGTGGAAAAAGAATGTGCCGCCGTGGGAGTGGATCAACCGCCTATGCCTACGGTTGATTATTCAAATGACTTCCATACAAAGTGTGAGGCAGTCTTTACTGCGTGCACGCAAGGGTACGGGCCCAACGTAGTGTCTAGCTCCTTTGGGTGTTTTTCTACGGAAGAAATAGGGCAGTTCCATAGCGTGGGCGTGGAAGCGTGGGCATCAGTAACCAGCGTGAGAGAAGCAGAAGAGGCTCTTTCGCGCGGCGTTGACGCCCTTGTTGTGCAGGGACATGAGGCAGGGGGACATCGCCTGACAGGGGATGCTTGCGAAACACCGAATCTTTTCTCCACCGCAGAACTGTGTTCTGTGCTCCATACGCAGCATCCCGATGCGGTGCTGATCGCAGCGGGTGGAATCAGAACACCAGAAGACGTAAAAGCCGCTTTGTCTTTGGGTGCTAGCGCGGTGAGTTGTGGTTCGGCCTTTCTCCTTTCCCGTGAGGCAGGAACAAGCAGGGCACATAGAGCGATGATAAGCGCAGGTGGGCAAACACTGAGTAGTAGGGCTTTTTCTGGGCGGGTGGCGCGCGGGATCGCAACGAAGTTTTCCCTTTCCCACCCGGACCTTCCTTGTTCCTACCCAGAGCTTGGCGTCATGATGGCTCCGCTACGGGCTAAAAAGGGCTATGAGTATTGTCTTGTCGGCGAGCGCACTGAGCTGATTCGCTTGGGGACAGCCCAAGAAATACTGGATTATCTCACGGAGTAAGCAGGCCTTCTCTTTCGCGCCGTGTACTTAGGAAAGGGTTAGCTCTTATATAGTGGTCGATTATGGGCATGGACAAAATTAGAAAAGCCGCGCGTAAAGGCAAACACAAGAAAAAGTGTTGCCGAGACAACCCGCGCTGCAAAACCTGCGCGGTAGTGCTCAAGCGACTGGATAAACAGGGGGCCTTTGAGCTAGACGACGCAGCCCTGGCCAAAGCGCTTAAGAAAGCCCGCCGTTGGTGATAATCCGCTCGACTTCGTCTGCCGCGTCGGCGCAAGCAATAGGAATTTCCACCAGTTCCTTCTTGCTAAAAGGCTTGAGAACAAATGCTTTGGGTTCCATGCGTCCGGGCGGACGGCCGATTCCTATTCCCACCCTGATGTAGTCTTTAGTGCCCAATGCTTGGGTAATGGAACGCAAACCATTATGCCCATGGTCGCCTCCGCCACGTTTTGCTTTGATCTCGCTGAAGTCGAGCTCGAGATCGTCGAAAAGCACTATCACATGAGACGGGGGGATATTGAAAAAATTCGCGATTGAGCGCACCGGCCCGCCGGAGAGATTCATAAAGCTGCGCGGGGTGGCAAGGATGACTTTTGTAGTACCGATCCTGGTCTCAGCTGCCATCATGTTGGTTTTTTTATGTGCGCTGAGCTTTGTTGGCATAGGAGAGGTTCGAGTAAGCATCTCATCGATTGCCATATAACCGATGTTGTGGCGGGTTGTTGCGTATTGAGGGCCGGGATTGCCGAGGCCAACGATGAGAAAAGGCGAAGTCACAGTTTTCTATTGTGACAGCAAAAAGCCAGCCCACAAAAATGTGAGCTGGCTTCCTAGGTATGTAAAACGAAAAAGGTTTACTCTTCTCCCTCAGCCTCTGCGGACTCAGCAGCTTCGCCTTCTGCGGACTCCTCAGCCTCTTCAGCAACCTCTTCGAAGGAAACGGTTGCAATAACGAACTCAGGATCAGCAACCAAGGTGGTGTTTGCTGGGAGGGAAAGGTCGCCAGCAAGAACCTTTGCGTCAGCCTCAAGGCCCTTAACGGAGAAAGCAATCTCTTCAGGGATGGAGAGAACATCGGCCTCAACGAGAACAGTGTCAGCATCCTGGATCAGGGTGGTGCCCGGTGCGGTCTCGCCCTGGAGTGCGACAGGAACCTCAACCTCAACCTTCTCGCCACGCTTGATGGCTAGGAGGTCGACGTGATCGGCGTTCAGGGTCAGAACGTTCTGATCAACGTGCTTAACCATGGTGAGGTGCTTCTCGCCCTCGATGTCCAGATCGAGAACAGCGTTGGAGCCGTGTGCGCGAAGAAGTGCGTGCAGCTCAAGGATGTCCACGGAGAAGTGGATGGGTGCCTCGATGTCAGCGCCGTAGATAACGCCAGGAACCTGACCAGCAGCGCGCAGACGGCGAGCAAAGCCCTTGCCGAACTCGGTACGTGGCTGAGCTGAGATGGTTGGGTAGTTAGCCATGAAATTCTCCTTGAATGTTTATTAAGGTGAAAACTTCGGCCGCACCAAAAGAAAATGGCCTGCGGCCGACTCGAATGTCTTGGTCGAGTCTTCGCAGGCTTAAATAAGCTTTAAAAACAATCGCGTCGATAACGGCTCCTTACAAGGCGCCCTCGCCGAGACTCAGCCACAGTACCACTTATGAGGTCGCGGAATCAAGCTGGAAAATGCACGTGATCAGCATGACTGATGCAACTGGGATGGGTGGCTAGGCGGCTTATACGCTCTCTAGTCCACGATTCGCCAGATACTCACACTCAAAGGCGCAACATTAAGTTTTCCCTCGCTTATTACAACAGGAGGGTTTTCTCCCGCGTAATGATGTCGCGCAAAGATCTCCTCGTAGTTACCAGGATCAACTGGCGCGTGGAATTCTGTGTTGGCAAAGTTGATAGCGACTAGGAAGGAGGTTTCGGCAGTGCCGGACGCTTCCACCGTATACACCAACTGACGAGGGGTAATAACCGTGGCCACGGTGGTATGCCGGATCTCCTCGAAAGAGTTGCGTCGCATAAAACCGTGGTCGTTACGCATAGCTATGAGCTCGCGGAGCAGATCGACAGATCTGTGCAGGCGCCCCGCGCGGTCATAATCAAACTGGTTGATGTGGTCTGGGGATGCGTAGGAATTTTCGTCGCCATGCTTGGTGCGGGCAAACTCTTGTCCTGCGTGGATGAGGACGATGCCCGCGGCAAGGAACTGTATTTCCATGGCTAACTGGTACCGCTGAATCAGTTCGGCTTCTTCTGCCTCTGGTAATGCGATGCGGAGGCGATCAAACAGCGTGTGGTTATCGTGCGCCTCAACGTAGGCAACCGATTGCTCTGGTGCGGTAAAAGAGATTCCCGGTAAGTGCTGGCCACCTTTGATGTTGTTAAAGAGCGTCCACATGAGTTGGGGGTCGTGGGATCCGGTAAGAAGACCGGGGCGTTCTTCTCCAAAGGTGCTGCCCTTGAGGGTGTCGCGGAGGGACTCATTAAAGTGCGCAATCCTTGGCATATGCTCTGCGTTGCCCTGGTGGGCAGGAAGAACTCCCTCGGGATGGGTCCCCATGGGCCAGCCTTCTCCCACGATGATGATGGAGGGGTCGATACTATCCAGGCGCTCGCGCACCAGATTCATCGTTTCTACATCGTGGATTCCCATGAGATCAAAGCGGAAACCATCGAGTGCGAATTCCTTGGCCCAGTATTCAACAGAGTCAAGAAGGAACTTTCGCATCATAGGTTCCTCGGAGGCGGTTTCATTTCCACAGAAAGTACCGTCGTAGAAGGTTCCCTCTGGAGTCATTCGGAAATATCGGCCGGGGGCTGTGCGCTCCAAGGGCGAAGACGATGTGGAGTAGACGTGGTTGTACACCACATCCATAATCACGCGTAACCCGGCGGTGTGGAGGGCGTCGATAGTGCGTTTAAGCTCGGTGATTCTGCAGGCAGGGTCTGCGGGGTCAGTGGAGTATGAGCCCTCGGGAACGTTGTAATTTAGCGGGTCGTAGCCCCAGTTGTACTGGGCATCAAAGCTAAGATCGCCGGTTTCATCGATCGACTCGAAATCAAAAATTGGCAGCAGCTGTACGTGGGTCACTCCCAAGGATCGCAGATAATCAAGGCCGCTGCGGTTGCCCAACGCTGTGCGTGTGCCAGGCTCCGCGAGCCCTAAAAAAGTTCCTTTGTGCGTGATTCCGTTGTCTTGGCTGATAGTGAGGTCACGAATGTGTGCCTCGTAGATGACGGCATCCAGCGGGGAGCTAAAAGCAGGCATTCGTCGCAACGGAGTTCCGGGGGAAAGAAAACACCCTGGTTGCCGTTTGCGGTGACTGCCCGGGCATAGGGATCAACAGATTCGACGAACTTACCCTCATCAAACTCAAGGCGATACATGTAGACCGCGTTCTCGCAGTCTCCCGCAACGCTGGTTTCCCATGTGCCTTTGCTTATCGACGCCATCGCTATGCGCTGACTATCCGATTCCCGGTTAAGAATCAGATCTACCTTGTGAGCTGAGGGAGCCCACACTCGGAAGGTGGTGGCCGTCGGGGTGTAGAGGGCGCCAAGCGGCCCGTCGTATGTATCAGAGGCTGGTGAGGGGAGAGAATCGTGCATCAGGAATCCAACGAAAATCAGGAGGGGAGAAAGCGTAAAGGGTGATGGGCATGGCTAAGGCCCGGTACACGAGGCCGCGTACCGGGCCTTGACGTAGTTTTAGGCTTCGCCCTCAAACAGGGTGGTTACGGAGCCGTTTTCAAAGATCTCATGGATCGTCTTTGCCAAGAGGGGGGCAATGGACAAAACCGTGAGGTTGTCCCAGCCCTCATCGGACTGAGGCAGAGTATCAGTGGTGATCACTTCTTTTGCACCGCACTGGGAGAGGCGCTCGCGGGCAGGGCCGGAGAACACACCGTGGGTACAAGCGATGATGACGTCTTCAGCACCGGCATCGCGGAGAACTACAACGGCGCCGGCGATGGTTCCGCCGGTATCGATCATGTCATCGAGCAAGATCGCAGTCTTGCCCTTCACATCGCCAACCACGCGGTTAGCCACAACCTGGTTGGCCACATCCACGGAACGAGTCTTGTGAACGAAGGCGAGGGGGGCGTCGCCAAGCGTATTAGCCCACTTTTCTGCGACCTTCACACGGCCGGCATCGGGGGAAACAACCACGACGTTTTCTAGGTCGTACTTACCCTTGATGTAATCGGTCAGGATCGGCATAGCGTGCATGTGATCGACGGGGCCGTCGAAGAAGCCCTGGATCTGATCGGTGTGGAGATCGACTGCAACGATGCGGTCAGCGCCAGCAGTGCGCAGCAAGTCTGCGACCAAGCGAGCAGAAATCGGCTCGCGGCCACGGTGCTTCTTATCCTGACGAGCATAAGGATAGAAGGGGAGAATTGCGGTGATGCGCTTTGCGGAGCCGCGCTTGAGCGCATCAATCATGATGAGCTGTTCCATGAGCCACTTGTTGAGCGGCTGTGCGTGGGACTGCAAAACAAAGGCATCGCATCCACGGACGGATTCCTCAAAACGGACGAAGATCTCGCCGTTAGCAAAGTCGCGGGCTGTTGTCGGGGTGGTGCTGATACCTAGTTCATTAGCGACGGCGTCGGCAAGAGCAGGGTGGGCGCGACCAGTGAACAGCATCAAATTCTTCTGGTTTGCGGTCCAGTTGTGCGAAGTCATGGGGTTTTCGCTTAACCTTCCTTGGATTGGTGGTCAGATGCCTTACGGGCGGCTTCAGCTGCGGGAGTTCCTGGGCGCCTCTTCTCCACCCATCCCTCAATATTGCGCTGCTTGCCTCCGGAGACAGCAAGAGCTCCCGGAGGAACGTCTTCCCTGATTACTGTACCTGCTCCAGAGTACGCACCATCACCGACCGTCACTGGAGCGATAAACATCGTGTCAGAACCCGTTCTGACGTGGGAACCTATGGTCGTGTGGTGTTTTTCCACTCCGTCATAGTTAACAAACACGCTTGAGGCTCCGATGTTGGAATATTCGCCTACTGTGGCGTCGCCGATATAGGACAAATGAGGCACTTTGGAGCCACGGCCAATCTGAGCATTCTTGGCTTCCACGAATCCACCCAATTTACCCTCTTCGCCGACGATGGTTCCGGGGCGGATATAGGTGAAGGGGCCAACAGAAGCACGCGCCTTAATCTCTGAATCCATAGCGTGAGTTCGTATGACGTGAGCGCCTTCTCCCACCACCATGTTGATGAGGGTGCTATCCGGGCCCACCTCCACGTTGTCAGCGATTGTGGTGGTGCCGCGCAGCTGAGTGCCTGGGTAGATGGTGACATCTTTGCCTACCGTCACGTCTACGTCGATCCAGGTGGTGGCGGGATCAATGATGGTAGCGCCACCGCGCATGGCTGCTTCTACTGTGCGAGCGTTGAGCTTTTGAGCGGCCTTAGCAAGCTGTACCCGGTCGTTGACTCCGCCGAGCTCGTGAGGGTCTGCCACCGGGTAGGCCCGGACGGTGTGTCCCTCGCTTCTTGCAATGCCGAGGACGTCGGTCAAGTACAGCTCGCCTTGCGCGTTGTCCGTGTCCAGCTGCGTCAAACTATGCGCGAGGATGCGGGCGTCGAATGCAAAAACACCCGAGTTGACCTCTTGGATACTGAGGGTCTTACTATCAGCATCTTTTTGCTCGACGATGGCTGCAACAGAGTGCGACTCGTCGCGGACAATACGGCCATAACCGGTGGGATCATCCAAACGCATCGTGAGCACCGTGACCGTGGTGGGTGCCTCGCGGTGGAACTCCGCTAGTTCAGAAAGGGTTTCTGGGCGTAGCAGGGGAACATCGGCATTAGTGACCAGAATGGTGCCCGAGAAATCTTTGAGCTGATCCATGGCACACTGCACGGCGTGTCCAGTGCCCTTTTGCTCCTCCTGGACCGCGATGCTGATCTCTCGGCCTAATTCCGATGCAACATGCTCTACCGCAGGGGCAACTTGGTCTCTCCCGTGACCAACGACAGCGACGATGCGTTCAGGGGAGACCCCCGCTGCCGCATGCAAGGAGTGGGAAAGCAACGATCGTCCGCCGATCGAATGCAGAGTTTTCTGCAGCTCAGATTTCATTCGGGTGCCGGCCCCAGCCGCTAAGACGACTACCGCCACCGCCTCGGCAGGTGTAGGTGTGCTCACAGGTGCACGTTCTCCTTGATCGATCACATTGAGTATTACGTGTAAAGAGTCTACTTGCTCATCTTGCCAGCACAACGTTTTCGCCGCTAACGGATATGTGATGCAGAAGCACCAAGGACAGAAAAGAACAAAAGATTAGGTCGGCGGTGGACAGGGGAGTTCCACCACCGAAGTCCCCTCACCGTTTCTGCATCACCAACAGATGGCTGCCCTGCGACGCAGTGGTGCAAACAGCTACGATGAAATGCTGAGCTTCCTCAACTTTATTGACGGTATTGGATGAAAGGCGCTTATGCAGCTGAATCGACGGTCCTTCCTAGCGCTCGGCGGCCTGGCAAGCGCAACAGCTGCTGGCATGAGTCTTTCTGGATGCGGGAAAGAAGAACAAGGGAGAGGAAAGAACATAAAGAAGCTCCCTAGTCCACGAGGTTGGGACGGAGAGACTCGCGCATTGCCCATTCCGCCGCTGGCACAGGCCCAAGAGTCGGGGAACCAGCGATCCTTTACTTTGGTCACCCAACGGGGAGAATCAGAGATTCTTCCGGGAATTAAGACTCCGACATGGGGTTTTAATGGGGCACACCTTGGTCCAACAATCCGCGCATCGCGAGGCGACGCCGTATCTCTTACGGTGCTCAACGAACTCACCGAAGAAACCGCTGTGCACTGGCACGGCATTCTTTTACCCGCTCGCGCTGACGGAGGTCCGCATTCTCCCATTGCGCCAGGAAAGAAGTGGACTGCGAGCTACACCGTAGAACAACCCGCCGCCACACTGTGGTATCACCCGCACCCGCATGGGGAAACTGGGCTGCAGTCGTATCGCGGTTTGGCAGGAATGATCATTCTTGAAGACGAGGTCTCCAAGTCTCTTGATCTGCCTCAGGAGTATGGGGTAGACGATGTGCCTTTGATACTCATGGATGCGAACTTTACGGAAGCCGGCGTTCTTGACGAGACTATGGATGACACAGGGGGACTTCTGGATGAAGTCCCCTATATCAACGGCGTGACTAACCCGCATTTCCAGGCGACCACGCGCCGGGTTCGCTTCCGGATTTTGTGTGGTTCGACGATGCGGTTTCATAATCTTGCACTCTCTGACTCGCGACCCTTTCATATTATTGCCTCTGACTCGGGGCTTTTAGATTCTCCTCAAGAAGCAACGAGTGTCATGCTTGGCCCTGGTGAAAGAACAGAAATAGTCGTAGACATTGCGCCTGGGGAAAAACTATCGTTGCAATCCATCGGTTTTGCAGATCACCTGGGGGTTCCGCAAGACGACTACACGGCTAAATTTCGACTTCAAGATGCGCACGAAGTCTTGTTGATCAAAGGGCCCGAAAGCAGTGCTCCTGAGCCAAAAGATATACCTCAGGTACTGGATACTTCTGCCGGTGAGCTGCCAGACACAGAGCATTCGATCGAGCGCACGTTTGTCCTCAACACGTTCCAGATCAATGAGCAATCGATGGACATGAGCCGAGTGGACATTGCTATCGCGCATTCAGACCCGGAAAAATGGATTGTGACCAATGGAAACTCCGATTGGATACACAACTTTCATATACACAACTGTGCGTTCAAAGTCCTGAGCCTCAGCGGTACGGATACTGTTGTCACAACACAAGGGTGGAAGGACACGGTGACCTTACCGCCAGGCTCCACAGCCACTCTTGCCGTGGTCTTTGGACAGTACAGGGGTACAGGGATAACACGTACCCGTATATGTATCACTGCCATATGCTGTTCCACGAAGATCAAGGGATGATGGGGCAGTACATGATGCTTAATAAAGGTGAAGCGCCCGATCTGCGTACGGACTACACGCTGGCGCATCCGGCAGGTGAACACGGCCATAGCCACTAATACGTGGCGTAGCGACGCTCTGGTTACCCAAAAACAGCTAAGTAGTGAAAGCTATAGGCAGTAGTACGTTTTATCGGCAATAAGGACAACAGTAGTGTCTTTGGAATCTCGTCATTCTGTTTCTACCCATGCTCGGACTTCTCGCAAACAGGGCACCACGCCCGGTCATGGTTCGAGGGTCCCTCTTCCACCAGCGGGTCCTGCATGGTTTCCCTCTGTGATGGGAACCGGGCTATTGGCAAACTTGCTTCATGCTCAGGCCCCTCATCTGCCCGGCGCGCATATTCTTTCTGCCGTGGTGCTAGGGATTGCATGGACGCTGTTGATCGGTTTGACCTTTGGATTTGTGTTTCGTGTTGTGCGTAAACCTAGTGTTTTTAGCCGTTCAATAGCAGATTTCTCGCAAATGCCGTTTTGGGCGACGGTCTCTATGGGCTACCTCTCTGTGGGGTCTGCCAGCACCATAGTTATCCCTCCTCTTGTCCCAGAACTACTCCGCGTTGTTTGGGCGCTCAATACTGGGATGTGGGTGTTTGGCACTGTTGTGGGCGTGTGCTCAGCGTTTGGGTTTGCGGCCCGTTTAATAGGCGTGGACCGTGGCGCGCCTACGACCATTTGGGGCTTGGCCGTAGTGGGACCTATGGTTTCCTCCACCACGGGGGCCAACTTGGTGCCGCATGTGTCGGAAACTCTGGACCCTTATGTGCAGGTTATCTCCATCGCATGCTTTTTCCTCTCGCTTTTTGTCGGCTCTATCATTTTCGCTTGCTCGTACAACCATCAATGGCGGGTAGAACCCATTCCCGCTGCTGCGTCCGTATCGGCATGGATACCCCTGGGCGTAGTAGGACAATCGACGGCTGCGGCGCAGGCGATGGCTTTTCAGACCGACCATCTTGTGCTCCCTGGAACACAAGCGGCTATGCATAATCTGGCCAATCTTTATGGCTGGATCATGCTCATCGTGGGAATCCCTCTCGTGATCTTTGCCGTGGCGATGACCCTACGAGGGTTTTACCTGCGGATGCCCTTTACTCCGGGATGGTGGGCGATGACATTCCCCCTTGGCACTTTGGCATTGGGAGCCACTCTGTTTGCCCGTGGTACCGGCTTAAGCTTTTTACGTGGCTGGGTGCTTTTGGCACCGTCTGTTTGGTGGGGACGGTGACGCTGTGCTTGGTGATGTCGACACACGCGGTGATGATGCAGTGGCGAGGAGGATCCACAAAGGAATCCTTGAGGGTGTAATCCTAAAATTTCCAAAGGAGAGAAAATATTGTATGATCCCCTTCGGTGGTTCCGCCTAATGCTTTGAGCATTATCGGTGGCCTCATCTTTCCCCATGGTGTAATCGGCAACACTACGGTTTTTGGTACCGTCATTCTAGGTTCGAGTCCTGGTGGGGAAGCAATCTTGAACCCGTCTTCACTCACGTGGAGCCGGGGTTTTGTGCATAGAAGAGCGGTTTCTAGTGGGCTGTCAGATAGCATAAACAGCGTTTGTGTAGGACACGATAAGGTAGTGAATATGGTCCGAAAGCGAATGACTGGAAAAGAACGCCGAGAACAACTCATTGTGGTCGGGCGCAGCGTGTTTTCTGAGCGTGGTTTTGAGGGGACGAGTGTAGAAGAAATTGCTGCTCGTGCGGGTGTGTCCAAGCCAGTGGTGTATGAGCACTTTGGGGGCAAAGAAGGGCTCTATGCTGTAGTTGTTGACCGTGAGATGCTTCGGCTGGAAAAAGCGATTACCGATTCTTTGCAGACTGGTCGTTCGCGAGCGCGCATCGAACAAGCCGTGCTAGGGCTACTTACATATGTGGAAGAAGATACTGATGGCTTCCAGATTCTGGTGCGGGATATGAAAGCCGGTCAGGCTCGTAGCTACTCCACATTGCTTAATGACGCCGTCGTGCAGGTCTCATACATCCTGGAACAAGCTTTTGAACGGTCAAAACTAGAACCCAAGAATGCCGTTCTTTATGCCCAGGCACTCGTGGGAATGGTCTCCATGACCGCCCAATGGTGGTTGGACCAAAAAGAAGAGCTCGGCGGATCCACAAAAGAAGAGGTTGCGGCTCATATCGTGAATCTCTGTTGGAATGGTCTAGCCGGTATAGAACCCGAACCGTCCTTGTCTGAAATCGGAAACAAGCCGGAGACTTTAGGCTCCCATTAAAGCTTTGTTTCCACCGGCTCTCTTGCGAGCAATCGGGGGATACATCACCCGAGTCTTTGTCGTAGTTCTTTGAGGAGTTTCTTGTTGTCAACTGATAACGCAACCACTAACAGCCATCATCCCGCTATGCTCGCGGGGCTACTTAAAGTTGCGGCGACAGACCCCAAAATCAAAGGGCTGCTGGAACACGTTGGTGACCCAGCGCTGCATATTACTGGCATAGACCAATCTCGCCCCTGGACTATCGCAGCGCTATCGCACCGCGCCCCAGTCCTCGTTATCACGGCTACCGGACGTGAAGCAGAGGACCTCACCGCGGAGCTTCGGGCAATGCTTGGAGACTCGGTAGCCTGGTTCCCCGCATGGGAGACCCTTCCGCACGAGCGCCTCAGCCCAGCCGCGGATGTAGCGGGACAACGCGCTAAGATTTTGTCGCACCTGAATGACCTGCGCGTGGTGGTGACTGCCGCACGTGGCGTGAGCCAGCCGATTCTTCAGGAAGCAGAGGGGCGTAACGCCCTCCTCCTAGCGGCTGAAAAAGATTATGATCTGGAAGACCTCACGCGGCAGCTCATTTTTCGGGCGTATCAGCACGTTGACCTTGTGGCTAAGCGCGGGGAGTTTGCTACCCGAGGCGGCATCCTCGACATATTCCCCACGACAATGGACCGGCCTGTTCGCTTAGAGTTCTGGGGAGACGAGATCACGGAGATCCGGGAGTTCTCCGTGGCCGACCAGCGGGCAATCCCAGATTCTTCCCACGCTGCCGTGGAAATTTTCCCTGCCCGCGAACTCCTCGTCACACCCGGCGTAGCAGAGCGCGCCGGCGATTTAGCCCTGAAGTATCAGGGAAACCCTACGCTGCAAGAGCTCTTATCCAAGCTGGCGGATGGCACTCCCGCTGACGGCATAGAAGCGCTCATACCAGCACTCGTGGATACCCCTTTGGTTACTCTTCCTGAGCTCATGCCACAGGGCACGCACGTGATAGCAGTTGGTCCGGAAAAAATTCGCACTAGGGTAGCGGATTTGCAGGCCACCGACGCAGAGTTCCTTGCAGCGGGGTGGGAGGCCGCAGCGATGGGCGCCGCTGGGCCAGTTGCTGCCCAAGGACTAGATCTAGAAGCTAGTTCCTATCGCTCGTATGAGTCTTTAGAAATATCCGCGCGCCAGGCGGGGTGTTCATGGTGGACCTTTGCGCCTTCCGGCATGTTTGAAGCAGATGATGCGGACACCCTTCCACTCGACTTTGCAGCAGGACCCACCCCGCGCGGTGATCTCTCTCAGATTGAAGAGATGATGTCCCTGCTGCTAGCCCATACCACCGCGGGCGGCAGGGCGGCCTTTATCGCCCCTGCCAAGGGCGCGATCAAGCGCATGGTGGATAGATTCAAAGAAAAAGGAATCCCCACAAAGGTAGCCACACCGGGTTGGGAACCCACCCCGGGAGAAGTGACTCTCTACCAGGCGCTTAGCCACGCGGGCCTCGTCTTTCCTAGAGTCCGCAAAAAAGCTGGAACCGAGGCATTGCCCCTTGTCGTGGTCACAGAGACCGACCTCACCGGTAACCGCGTAGGAGACATCGCAGGGGCAAAGCGTCGTCCAGCTAAACGACGCAACCGCGTAGATCCGCTCGCTCTGAAGACCGGCGATTTTGTGGTCCACGAGACCCACGGCATTGGGCGCTTTCTCAAGATGACCGAGCGAACAATTACGTCCGGGGATGAAACCTCAAGGCGGGAATACATCGTCTTGGAGTATGCGCCGGCAAAACGGGGACAGCCCGCAGACCAGCTTTTCGTTCCCATGGACTCCCTCGACCTCCTGAGCAAATACGTGGGAGGCGAGAAGCCCTCGTTGTCCAAGATGGGCGGCTCCGATTGGAAGAACACTAAGAAAAAGGCCCGTGCTGCGGTTCGAGAAATCGCCGGTGAACTCGTCGAGCTATATGCCAAGCGGCAATCCGCGCCGGGGCATCCCTTTGCGCCTGATTCCCCCTGGCAGCATGAGATGGAAGACAACTTTCCATACGTTGAGACTGAAGACCAGATGATGGCCATCGAGGCGGTCAAGGCGGATATGGAAAAGCCCGTTCCTATGGATCGCGTGATCATAGGCGACGTGGGCTACGGCAAGACGGAAGTTGCTGTGAGGGCTGCGTTTAAGGCGGTTCAGGACGGAAAACAAGTGGTGGTTTTGGTTCCTACCACGCTGTTAGCGCAGCAGCATCTGTCCACATTTGATGAGCGTATGGCCGGATTCCCTGTAAATCTGCGAGGTTTAAGCCGTTTTACTTCCACGATTGAAGCGAAGGAAACCATAAAAGGGCTTGCCGACGGCACCGTGGACATCGTGATCGGCACGCACCGCCTGCTTCAGACAGGAATTCAGTGGAAGAATCTCGGACTGGTCATCGTCGATGAGGAGCAGCGTTTTGGTGTGGAGCATAAAGAACACATCAAAGCATTACGCACCCACGTTGATGTGCTGACAATGTCTGCCACCCCGATCCCGCGAACCTTGGAAATGTCGATGGCCGGGATCCGTGAGATGTCGACCATTTTGACCCCTCCCGAGGATCGCCACCCCATCTTGACCTACGTTGGGGCGCAAGAAGATAAGCAAATCGCTGCGGCCATCCGGCGTGAATTGCTGCGAGACGGCCAGGTGTTCTTTGTGCATAACAAAGTCTCCGATATTGAAAAGAAAGCCAGAGACCTACGAGAACTCGTGCCGGAGGCTCGTATTGTTGTTGCGCATGGACAGATGAGCGAGGAGCTTCTGGAACAAACTGTCCAGGGATTCTGGGATCGCGAATTTGATGTGCTGGTATGTACCACCATCGTGGAGACTGGTTTGGATATTGCCAATGCCAACACCCTCATTGTGGAGAACGCACACCATATGGGACTTTCGCAGCTTCATCAGCTGCGGGGGCGCGTAGGGCGCTCCCGGGAACGTGGTTACGCTTACTTCCTGTATCCCAAGGGACAAACGCTGACAGAAAACTCTTACGACCGCCTAGCTACCATCGCTCAGAACAACGATTTGGGTGCCGGTATGGCGGTAGCCATGAAAGATCTGGAGATGCGTGGTGCCGGTAACGTGCTCGGCGCACAGCAATCGGGCCATATCGCAGGCGTAGGATTTGATCTTTATGTGCGGCTTGTTGGCGAGGCAGTGGAAGCCTACCGAGCCCTCGCAGACGGAAAAATCATCGATGCCACCGACGACGGGCCAAAAGAAATCCGCATCGATTTGCCAGTGGACGCGCACATCCCAGAGTCCTACATCAATGCTGAACGACTCCGGCTTGAGGTGTATAGGAAGCTGGCGGCGTCGCAAAGCAATGCCGATCTGATACTCGTGGTAGAGGAGATGGAGGACCGCTACGGCTCACTGCCTGAAAAAGTCACACGTCTTCTGGCGGTGGCGCGACTACGACACCTCGCCAGGTCCGCGGGCATTAGCGATATTGGTGTGCAAGGAACGCGGATCAAGATTCATCCGGTGGAGCTCCCGGATTCCAAGCAAGTCCGGCTTAAACGACTGCTGCCTTCCGCGACGTACCGCGCCGCGGCTAAGGCTATCCAGCTGTCCTTTCCTAAGGAGGGACGCAACGTTACCGATAAACCGCTTCGCGACGTCGCCCTCCTCCAGTGGGTAGCAGATTTCCTATCGGAAATGTTTGAAGTGCCGCGCATCTCAGTCACCGGGGAGGCCGTGCCTGAAAAAATCATCTCCGTGGGGGAATCGCCCAGCTCTCAGGGTCGGGCACGTACTACTCAACGTACTGTCATCAGGCGGAGCGAGCGCAATGATGACGAGGACTACGAGGACAAACGTGAAGCGCGTAGGAGGAAGTATCGGATGCGCTGACCGGGTTTTTCAAAGCGCCTCACGATAATCCCGTTTTGGTTCTCACCCGATGAGGCCGCAAGGAACCGAAAACACATAAAAGCGCACTGCTCCAGAGAACAGTGCGCTTTTATGGATTTCGATGTTTAGAGCGACATAGTCCCGGTGATAATGCCGTAGATTCCATAACATCCTGCGCCCGCGATGAGTGCGACCACTACCCACTCGAATGCGTTGAAAACCTGCTCTTTTTTGTAGAGGCGGGTTCCCACATAGGGGATAAGTCCGGGTAGAACCGCCAAAGCCCCGAAGAGCACATACTTAAGGTCTGCTGCGTAGAACAACCACAGCGAGTACACAAAGGCAAGGAGTGCCACCGCGAGATGGCGGCGATTTTCTTTGTCACTGACCTCTGGGCCAGAATCATCGAAACGAGTGCCTGCCGCCGGGTGCGAGATCCCTTTGCCTCGGGTCGCTAGCAAGATGAGGTAGAACGCGGAGAAAACATAAGGCACGAGGTACAGCACAGTGGCGAGCTGAACCATGGACACATACGTGGTCTGGTTGATAAAGAAAACGACCACCCAGATTTGGATCAATACTGTAGAAATTAACTGGGCCACCCAGGGGGCACCGGAAGCGTTAATTTTCCCTAGCTGTCGGGGGAGCAGACCGTCGAAGGCCATCATGGCCACTGGCTCTGCGCAGAGCATTTGCCAGGAGACATAGGCGCCGAGAACGCTCAGACACAGACCAACGGAGACGAGTCCTGCGCCCCAGGGTCCGACGACGGCCTCTAGAACATAGGCCATTGAGTTGTTAGGAAGGGCTGCGAGTTCCTCGCGTGTTAAGACGCCATAAGACAGCGTTGCGACGGTGACGAGCAAAAGTAGCACCGTGAAGAAACCGAATACGGTGGCGCGTCCGACGTCGGCACGCGTACGGGCTTGCTTGGAATACACCGAGGCGCCTTCAACGCCGATGAATACCCATACGGTGAAAAGCATGATGCCTTGTAACTGGTCAAAAACAGAGGCGCCGGTGGAATCACCCCAGAAATCAAAGGTGAATTTATCCCAGCTGAAGCCTAGGAACATGACCAAGACGATGAACGCCAGGATAGGGAGCAACTTGGCTACCGTGGTGACTGCATTCATAAAGGCGGCCTGCTTAATTCCTAGAGAGAGAACAGCAAAGATGAGCCACGTCATCAGGGACACTGCGATTGCAGACGCCAGGCGATGCTCTGTATTAAAGAGTGGGATGTAGTGTCCTAGCGTGGAGAAGAACAAAGTGGCGTAACCAACTTGCGCGATCACGCTGCCCAGCCAATAACCCCAACCCGAGGAAAAACCGATGAAATCGCCTAATCCTGCGCGTACATAGGAGTAAACGCCGGAATCAAGATGCGGTTTACGATGCGCAAGTATCTGGAATACAAAGGCCACTGCCAACATGCCCACACCCGCGATGACCCAGCCGATGAACATTGCTCCCGGCGCAGCCACTGAAGCGATATTTTGCGGCAAAGAAAAGATTCCCGAGCCGACAGTGGATCCGATGATCAGGCCGATGAGTGTCCAGATGCGAACCGTGTGCTGTGATTTCTTGTCAGCGCTGGAAGCTGCAAGGTTCATGGATACCTCATTACATATGAAACAAAATAACTAGGGACTTGGGGGAACACACTGCACTCAATCAACTAGGAGGCCAAGGCTGAAAACAAAACACATGTATTCACTCAGTAGAAAAGTAAGGCTTTTCAGTCCTACGAATCTTACACTCTGTGTGAACTAGTCAATACTGACGCAACTGAATTAGATTCCAGTCGCAGCCGATTGTTGGTCCTTAACCGTCAACGAGTGGCAGGCAAAGAGGAGGGCTTAAGATCGTTGAACATGATGGTTCTCCTCCTAAACCCGCGCTGGCCCACAATGGTTCCTGTAGGAATACTAAAGAAACTCTCAGGAAAAATCATATTTACAGATGAAGTTCCGGCGTCGGTGCGCGGGACCCTTTCTAAGTATGTGCAGGTAGGGTCGGAAAATCTCATTGTGGACACTAATGAGTTGGATTCTGTGATTGTTAAGGCAATCGATCGCGGTGCGCACGTGTATGAGGTTGATTCCAGGCGGGAAGCTATAGGGCAGGCGAGGGCTGTGATGTCCCAAGCGTTATGTCGCGGAGAGTGGGAACAGGATCAGACCCACCATTCCCTCATTCCCTATCTTGAGGAGGAAAGCGCGGAGGTAATCCGTGCTATCCGCGAGGGGGCCTCGGATGAGGAATTGATCGGGGAGCTGGGTGATGTGTTGCTGCAAGTGTTGTTCCATGCGGAGATAGCGACTAGAAGGGGAGCCTTTAACTTTGAAGACGTGGCCGCGAGCTTTGTAAAAAAGATGAAAAAACGTCAGCCCTATCTATTTGACGGCTCTACGGGTGTAGTGCCTGTGGCTGAACAGGAGCGGCTGTGGGTTGCGGGGAAACTACAGGGATGAGGGGGCGTTGTTAGCTTGTCGACGCCCCGCGCGTGGGCTGCCCTAGCCATAGAACCGTCTTATCTTATGGTCAGGGTTCTTTATTTTTTTTCTGTAGACTGGTTCGCCATGAGTTCAGGAGTTCGCCGCGCAGCAGGATGCGGGATGGGTGTTGTGTTGTCGGTGATTCTTGTTATTTCTCTTGTGGGATGGGCGATTTCTTTCCTTGACGGCGAGTCTCCTGTGCGCCAGTTGCAAGATGTCCCGACTTCGGTGCCCCCGGCTAGAGCAGCGGAAGTTCCCCGGATAGACGTTCATGCGCCGGGGCGAACGTCTGACAAACTTGCGTTTTGGGTGGATCCTATCGCGGCGGATACGTCGATAAGCTCTGCAGCGATACGGGCGTACGGCAATGCGGAACTTATTGCTGCGGAATCGTGGCCGGGGTGTCATTTGAGTTGGGGGACGCTTGCTGGGCTGGGATACGTGGAAACTCGACACGGGACATATTCCGGGCATCTGTTTGAAAGCCGTGAAATAGACGCCAACGGTTTTGTTCTGCCTCCGATTATCGGGGTTCCGCTTGATGGTTCACCCGGTTTTGCCAAGGTCCTGGACACCGATAATGGCGTTCTTGACGGAGACACCGTCTATGACCGAGCTGTCGGCCCCATGCAGTTTATCCCCGAAACATGGAAAAAGTACGGGCGCGATGCCAATGGGGATGGCGTGGCAGATCCCAACCAGATCGACGACGCGGCTCTGAGTGCTGCGAATATGCTATGCGACGGCCGAGATTTGGCCACTAAAGAGGGGTGGACCTCGGCGCTGCATGCATACAATATGTCTAATGACTATTTAATTAAGGTGCGGAATGCGGCCGCTTCCTACGCGCTGCGCCAGCCGGCTGTGTAATAACTCACGTCTACTGCCCGCCAAAATTTCCGAATTGTTGGCATAATTGGATACGGACGCGTGATTCGGACAGTTGATGTTTGATTGGTCAACATTTTTGCAAAGAATGTTTTCCCATAGGAGAACCTCTTTGAGGAAAAGATCATTCTTATGATGTGCTGGGACCGGAATCACGTGATTAACTTGCAAAGCAAGAACAACTTGCATCCATAACGCATTAGGAGCTAAACAGTGGCTGACATTATGCACGTTTTCGCACGTGAGATTCTCGATTCCCGCGGTAACCCCACCGTCGAGGCAGAGGTTTTCCTTGATGACGGTGCTCATGGCATCGCTGGTGTCCCTTCAGGTGCCTCCACCGGCATTCATGAGGCACACGAGCTTCGCGATGGCGGCGATCGTTACCTGGGTAAAGGCGTTCTCAATGCCGTCAATAACATCAACGAGGAAATCGCTGACGCTGTTGCAGGTGCAGAGGCTGACGATCAGCGCCTTATCGACCAGGCCATGATCGCTCTCGACGGAACTGAGAACAAGTCGCGTCTGGGCGCTAATGCCATCCTGGGTGTTTCCATGGCTGTGGCCAAGGCTGCCGCAGAGTCCGCAGGCCTTCCGCTGTACCGTTACGTCGGTGGCCCAAACGCGCACCTTCTTCCTGTTCCAATGATGAACATCGTCAACGGTGGTGCACATGCTGATTCCGGTGTCGACGTTCAGGAATTCATGATTGCTCCTATCGGTGCTGAGAGCTTCTCCGATGCCCTGCGCATGGGTGCTGAGGTTTATCACTCACTGAAATCCGTGATCAAGTCCAAGGGTCTGTCTACCGGGCTTGGCGACGAAGGCGGCTTCGCACCTTCCGTAGAGTCCACCAAGGCTGCTCTTGACCTTATCGTCGAGGCAATCGAGAAGGCTGGCATGAAGCCAGGTACTGATATTGCTTTGGCCCTGGATGTTGCTTCCTCCGAGTTCTTCAAAGATGGCAAGTACCACTTTGAAGGTGGCGAGCATACCGCTGCAGAGATGGCAAAGGTGTACGCCGACCTTATCGAGCAGTACCCAATTGTCTCCATCGAGGATCCACTGCAGGAGGACGATTGGGAGGGCTACAGCAACCTCACCGCAGCTATTGGAGATAAGGTCCAGATCGTCGGCGATGACTTCTTTGTCACCAACCCTGCCCGTCTGCAGGAAGGCATCGATAAGAAGGCCGCCAACGCGCTTTTGGTAAAGGTCAACCAGATCGGTACCTTGACTGAGACTTTCGATGCCGTTGACCTTGCTCACCGCAACGGTTACCGCACGATGATGTCTCACCGCTCCGGCGAAACTGAAGACACCACGATTGCCGATCTTTCGGTCGCACTTGGATGCGGTCAAATTAAGACCGGCGCACCCGCTCGCTCCGAGCGCGTGGCAAAGTACAACCAGCTGCTGCGCATCGAGCAGGAGCTGGGAGACGCTGCTGTGTATGCAGGTCGCTCTGCTTTCCCACGTTTCCAGGGCTAAAGCATAGGCTAGGTCGGCACTCGTGGGTATATAAGGTTATGCAATACCCACGGTTGGCGCCGTAGGTTTTCTCGACGATAGGAAGCCTGCGGCGCTGATTCTATTGTTAAAGATGTTTTTTGTGTGGCGTTAAACAGTGGATGGCTAGATAGCGCTAGAATGTTGCTCCTATGGTGATCAAGAAAAAGCGTGTGGTTCCGGTAGTGAATCGTCCTGAGCGAACGCGTGGGTTCAAGCTGCCACGCAAGCGTATTCGCCTGCACGCCAGAGGCCTGATCATTGTGGGGATAGTGGTAGTAATCCTTGTCGTCATGATTTTTCGGCCTCTTCACACCTACATGGTGCAACGGGCAGACATTGCGCGCCTTACGTCTTCGATCGAACAGAAACAGCAAAAGAAAAACGATCTGCTCTCGGAATTGGACAAATACAAGTCCGATGCTTATGTCAGGGAACAGGCTCGTACGCGACTCGGTGTGATTGCCCGCGGAGAACGCGCCTACCGAGTGCTGACCCCGGAACTGGAATCCAAGGAACCCATGGGCGGTGGGGAACACACGAACCACAACGATTCGCGCCCATGGTTTGAAAAGCTCTGGGATTCTGTGAGCATTCCGGAAACGCCTGCTGAGGAAACCGGGGAAGCGCATGGTCCAGAAATGCATCTTCCCATCATTCCTACGGAGGCTCCTGCGCCACCTGCAGCGCCTTAAAGCTATGCCGCATTAGGTGATCCAAAATCGGGGTTTCACGTCTGGCGTGAGACAATACACCTTATGAGTGTTTCCCAAGCCGATCTTTCCGTAGTAGCAGAACAACTGGGCCGCATGCCGCGCGGGGTGATAGAAATTTCCTATCACACACCCGATGGGGTTCCTGGGGTCGTGATGACTACGCCTAAGCTTGACGACGGCACCCCATTTCCTACTCTCTACTACCTCACCGAGCCGCGTCTTACTGCAGAAGCATCTCGCCTAGAGGTTGCTCACGTGATGAAGTGGATGACCGATCGTTTAGAAAACGATGAGGAATTGCGTGCTGATTACCTCAAGGCGCATGAGCATTTCTTGGCTAAAAGAAATGCGATTGGGGATTTGGGGACAGATTTCTCTGGTGGCGGCATGCCTGATCGGGTGAAATGCCTGCATGTTCTTATCGCATATGCACTAGCAGAGGGGCCAGAACACTTCAGGCTAGGCACTGAGGCCGTAGCTATGGCTGCTGAGCATGCAGGCCTGCGGGGAAGCGCGATTCCAGAAGATTGGCCAACTTGCGCTGAGCTGGGAATCGATCTTTCAGACTTTGACTTCAGCCATGCAGACGTTCCTGGAGGGGCTCAGTGACCAAGTTTGCCGCTGTTGATTGCGGTACAAACTCAATCAGGCTGCTGATCAGCGAGGTACACAATGGTGTTGCCACCGAGGTATGCCGATTGATGAACATTGTGCGCCTAGGACAAGGCGTCGATGGCACTGGTGAATTAGCTCCAGATGCAATAGAACGCGCTCGGCTGGCGCTTACTCAGTACGTAGAACTCATGCAAGAACACGGTGTGCAAGCCGTGCGTATGGTGGCTACTTCTGCAACTCGGGATGCGCGAAACAAGGATGAATTCTTTGCCATGACCGGTAGCCTCCTAGGCAGGATTACTCCTGGCGCACGGGCTGAAGTGATTACTGGGGAAGAAGAAGCTTCCTTGTCTTTCCGTGGGGCGGTTGCCGATCTTGATGGTGAATCTGGGCCATTGTGTGTGATCGACCTGGGTGGGGGATCTACCGAATTTATTGTCGGGGAGTCGGACGGCGAGATTTATGGTTCCCATTCTGCTCAAATGGGGTGCGTACGGCTTACGGAGCGCATTATGCGAGCAGACCCTCCTACGGATACAGAGATCGAAATAGCTCGTGATTACGTGGCTGAACGTATTGCGCAGGTAGAGAAAATCGTCCCTGTTGAGAAAGCCTCTACATTTGTGGGGTGTGCGGGGACCTTCACCACCCTTGCGGCAATGGCACTGGGGCTAGAGTCTTATGATCCTGCGGCGATCCATGACGCTCGACTGCGTTTGGACGCGCTTCAGGTGATAACGGCGCAGCTAATTGCGGAAACATCTGCTCAACGGGCAGCACATCCTGTGATGCACCCTGGGCGTGCGGATGTGATCGCGGGCGGCGCTGTAGTCGTGGATGGCATTTTGGACATGATCCGTTGCAAGACTGATTCTGACCGAATTGTTATTTCTGAAAAAGATATTCTGGATGGCATCATCGCTGGATTAGCAGAGACGTATGAACAGGCGCCCCCGGCTTGAGAACCTAGGTTTTGAGTACGTGCCACATTCGGTCTAAACTAAGCAGGTGCGTTGCCCCCATAGCCCAATCGGCAGAGGCAGTCGACTTAAAATCGATGCAGTCTGGGTTCGAGTCCCAGTGGGGGCACAGCAGGAGCATCCCAGTCGCGAACTATTTTGCTGGGATGCTCTTTTTTGCGTTGTGGGGTGGGGGCGGGAGCGCAAAAAGGTTGGGAAATCGATTGCAAGGAAATACACAGCGGATTGGCAGCTGTACCCGAGGGGTTTGCAAGGGATCGGTTTTAGCATGAAGTCATCGAAAAGGAGTAGGGCCATCAACTTTGGGTCTACATAAAAAAATCGGTACTTACCATCCTTGAAAGGCAGAGCTATGACTTACGACAACGTGCGATTCCAACCTTCAGTTGCGGCGAAAAAGGAGTCTTTTGATAGCGCTGTATATCATCTCGGCGTGATCGACCCTTATGCTGATTCCTCGTGGACGTACATCCTGGAAAATCGTGGTGAGCGACATACGGGAGTTACTTCGTTGAGACCTCTTTCGTATGAAAGTTCACATAGGAAGTCTCGACTTACCGCCTAGGAAACTGGCTTGATGTTCTCTCTTGCCACCGGCACTGTGATGTGTTCGGTGGTTTTATTTTTGTGTGAAGTATGTTTCTCTATCAACCCATGGAAGTATGCTTAGGGAAACCTATGTTGTACGATGTGGCATAAAGGCGTCTTTATGGGGCTATGGAAAAGATGGAAAATATCGAGGAAAAACATCACGTATCGCGTGTAGTTTTTATTTTTCTTGGTAATTGATGACGTGCGAAAAGCATTGCACTTTATGTCACATGCGGCAGAAAGGGTTGGCGTGACTTCCCATACTTCTAAGTTCGGTAGCACCGTATTACTTTGGTGCGATCAGGGCACTGCGACTGTCAACGCGCCGGATCGGGTAGTTACAGTGATGGCAGGAGACCTCGTGGTAGCCCCAGTAGGCGCTTTTGTCTCGGGGCACGGCGTGGTACTGCCTATCACCTTCCCGGGCTTCCATTTCCAAGGAAATACGAGGCGAGTGCACTTAGGGTCCCGTTGGTCTCATCGTATGGTGTACGAGTTTGCTCGGAGTTTGATGGGCGAGGAGAACTTGTCTCCGGAGATTGCAAGCCTTTTTAGCGAACGCGCATGCCCGCCCCCTGCTCCGCAGGCCGGTGCTGCAAAAATGGTTGCTCAACTGCTTGTTGCTAACCCGGCTGATCAAACTTCGCTTGTCTCATTTGCTCAGCGCTTCCACGTGAGCTCGCGAACATTACAGCGCCAATTCCTGCAGGGAACCGGCTTTACTTTTAGCGAGTGGCGCGCGGCTCATCGGGTTTCTGTTGCAGCCACCCTTCTTCCTCACGATTTTACGATTTCCGTGGTCGCAAACTTGGTGGGATTCAGTGCAACCTCGTCGTTGACGCGGGCTTTTAGAAGACATACCGGGTTAACCCCGTCTGCTTTTACCGGCAGTGCAACAGGGATGGGAAGCGTAGGGGAGCCGCCACACATTCCTGCTACAACGACCTTTGCTCGTGCTGAGCAGGATCTAGCATTGTGGATCTATAAAGGAACCGCCACCGTGACTACTCCTGGATATTGCCGCTTTGTAGGCATGGGCGAAACCGTAACTATTCCGTCCGATACGCATACCCGAGTTGATGTTGCAGCAGGCTCGATAGCTCTTCCGATTCCGTTGGCACACGCACATGACGGACTCACGCTCATGGATGCATTACAGTATTGCTCAAATCCGGCGACCACGGCGGAATTGCGTCCACTTGCAGCAAGCGAGAGGGTTGCTGCAGAAAAGCTTTTGATTCCCAGCTCGTAGTTGTTCCTATTGGGAAGCTTCGCGGGAAGATATGTGTGAGGCATTTTTTTAATTACGGGAACAAAAGTGTTACCTGTATCGTTTCTAGGTAGTACACAGAAAACGAATCGGTGCGAAAGGAAAAGTGTCGCCCCATGCGCAGCAGCAATCCGGTCTTAAATTCTCTGACGGGTTCCCGCCAACGACAGACCCCGGCGGGCTACCAGCAGCAGATTGATAACCCCTACGGAGGATATGGTTACAACCAGCTTGAGCCACAGGTCAATGACCGTCCTATGACGGTGGATGATGTGGTTTCCAAGACTGGAATCACTCTCGGAGTGATCATCGCTTTTGCGATCATTAACTTCGGAATCGCACAGGTGAACCCTGGCATCGCGCTGATGCTGACGGGTGTCGGCGCCATCGGCGGCCTGATCACCGTTCTGATCTCTTCCTTTGGCCGTAAGTTCGGCTCTGCACCCATCACCTTGACCTATGCGGCATTTGAAGGGTTGTTCGTAGGCGGTATCTCCCTTGTCTTGTCCGGCTGGCTTGTTGGCGGACAAAACGCTGGAACCTTGATCGGTCAGGCAGTGCTGGGCACCGTTGGCGTTTTCCTTGGAATGCTGTACGTGTACAAGACAGGCGCAGTGAAAGTTACGCCTAAGTTCAACCGAATCCTCACCTCCTGCATCATCGGTGTTCTAGTCCTTGTAGTGGGCAACCTAGTGTTGAGCCTCTTTGGGGTGAGCCTCGGGCTTTATAGCGGTGGCCCTATCGCCATTATCTTCTCGCTCGTGTGCATCGGGCTAGCGGCAATGAGCTTCTTGCAGGATTTCGATATCGCTGATCGCCTTATCCGCCAGGGGGCTCCCTCCAAGAACGCATGGGGTGTGGCACTCGGCCTGGCTGTGACGTTGGTTTGGTTGTACACAGAGATTCTTCGCCTCTTGAGCTACTTCAACCAGAGGTAATAAGGTACAAATTTTACAAGGTGGTTGTTTCCCTAGGGAAGCAACCACCTTTTTTCGTGCTACAAAAGGACCATTCTGCCATCGATATACACATAGGCGAAAACAATAGCTTCAGCGCTTTGCAGTGGGTTGTTAAGAACCACTGTTACGGGGGAGCGCGTATTTTCTGCTTTCTTTTCTCTGAATCCAGTGCCCACGGCCCCGGAAGCGTTCCATGAAGACCACGTGATGTCAACGACACGGTCATTTTTATCGGTGCACGATAAGGAGACTTTGCGAGGCTTAGTGGTCGGCGAGCCGACACAGTCGATGAACGACGGAACCTCGCCAGGCGCTAGGAGAGGAGGGGTGGGCGAGAGGAAGGGGGCGCTGGTCACTGCCTCCCCAGAATCCGAGGAGCTACGGGTGGGTGACGGTTGGGCGGCTGGTGGCGTCGTCACGCTCGCAGCTAAGCGTGCGCTTGTGGCGGTAGCAACCTTTTTAGTTGAGTCCACGTGAGACGCAGGCGTGCACGCTAGCGCAGAAAGGCAAAAGCCCGCTGCGATAAAGGAATAAAAGCAGCGGGCGATACGGCGCATTAGTTTTTGCGCATGGTAGCGGCCTTGGTGGAATCATAAGGCTCTGCGGTAACCACGGTCACCGTGATGGTCTTGCCATTGGGAGCAGTGTACTCGCGAGTCTCACCCTCCTTGGCGCCGATCACTGCAGCACCGAGAGGGGACTGCTCGGAGAAGGTCTCCAGGTCCTTGTTGTCAGAGGCTGCTGCACGGGTACCGATGAGGAAGGTCTCTTTGTCGTCCTTATCGCCGTTGTAGTAGACATGTACCACGGAACCAATGTGAGCGACACCCTCGACGATTCCTACGCGCTCGGTGGTGGAGTTGGCGAGGATCTCAGAAATCTGCTTAATGCGAGCTTCTTCCTGATCCTGCATTTCGCGCGCAGCGTCGTAGCCGGCGTTTTCCTTGAGGTCGCCTTCCTCGCGACGCTCGTTGATCTCAGCTGCGACCTCGGGGCGGTGTGCAATAAGTGCATTGAGCTCTTCTTCGAGCTTAGCCTTGGTTTCCGGGGTGATGTACTGCTTTTGGTTTTCGGCCATAATCCGTATCCCTCTACACGTTGGTAATCGAGGCAATCCGCAGTGCAAATCAATGGCGATGAAAAGCTTAAGAGGCGAAAATACGCATCAAGATACTCTTCTATTGCCATGATGATGGCCCCGAATAAAAGAATTTACGTGCGGCTTGGCACGGCAACACTTACGTTTCGGGGCCGAATCACGCGGATAGCGTGCTTTTGCAGGGATTCTACCACAGATGCTTTAGCTGAGAGAGCACACTCAGGGGCTGTGCGTAGCCCTTGATGTGGTTAGCTACGGTGCAGGTAGAAAGGGATGGAAGAGCTACAGCCATAGAGATTGCCGGATACAGCGCCCTTGGAAGTCTTGATGGGGACGTCGATGCGCTGAGTTTTATCGCCTCCGCTGGGCAAGAAGAACTCGCGGCGCCCGACCTCGGCCATCTCGTAGTCCAGAGCCGTGACAATGCAGTAATGATCGACGGAAGTATCGTCCCTGGTTACGTCGACAGTGAGCGCAAAATTATTGTCGTCGACCTGCATAACATTGGCGATCTGCCCGGAAATTTTTGTCTGGCGATCTTTCTGCACAAACTTGATCAGCGCAACAGCGATGGCAGCGGCGATGACCAGGATCAGGACGACAAGGAGCTTCCCGCTTAACGTAGATGTTTTTTGTGGTTTGTGCGGACCCGAGTAACGAGTGCGTGCGGTAGTGCTCTTGCTTGACGACGAAGACTCTTGCGGTGCCATCTCTTACGCTCCTCGGTGAGATCATGTACCCGTCATCTCGCTTATTGCCTTAACACCTGCGGCGAAGTGAGGGTAGCGTCGGCGCCTTGTCGACGCCTCCTGTGCACAGATCATAGTATCCGATCAGCAACCGCCTCCTGTACCAGCAACTCCGACTAAACTGCGGCTTTATAGTTGAAGGACAAAAGACTAGCTAGGAAAGGACCACTCCCATGCGCGGATTGCGTCTTCTCGCCATACACGCCCATCCCGACGATGAGGCCAGCAAAGGTGCTGCCACGATGGCTAAGTACGCCGCTGAAGGTTGTGACGTACTCGTTTTAACCTGCACGGGTGGCGAGCGGGGAGACATCCTTAATCCGGCTATGGATAAGCCAGGAATCCTAGAAAATATGGCTCAGGTACGCAGGCAGGAGATGGCGGAGTCGATTCGCGCCATAGGGGCGCAACACCTTTGGCTGGGTTACGTGGACTCAGGTTTACCTGAAGGAGATCCGCTGCCTGCGCTGCCACCAGGATGCTTTGCGCTCGCTGACACCGAGGAAGTGACGGATAAGGTCGTCGCCGTGATCCGAGAGTTCCAGCCACACGTGATCATTACCTACGATGAAAATGGCGGTTACCCGCACCCAGATCACCTTAAAGTCCATGAAGTATCGCTGCTTGCGTGGGACCGATCGGGGCAGGCGTCTTATAAGCCAGAGCTTGGGGCTGCGTGGGAACCGCTCAAGTTGTATTACACGCATGGGTTTATCCGCCAACGGATGCAAATGTTCCACAACGTGCTCATTGAGAAAGGGAAAGAGAGCCCTTACGTGGACATGCTGGAGCGGTGGCAGGTTCATCGCGCGGACATTATGGTGCGAGTGACCACCCAAATCCGATGCGAGGATTACTTTGAGCATCGCGACGCCGCCCTGCGCGCGCATGCCACGCAGATTGATCCCGCAGGGGCTTTCTTTGGTACCCCGGTGGCGGATCAGCAGCGGTTATGGCCTACAGAGGAATTTGAGCTGGCAAAAACACGAGTGACCACCGCTATCCCAGAGAATGACCTTTTCGCTGGAATTGGTCGATAATAGCGGGACCGCAGAGTGCGCGTAGCGTGTAAACGGATTGTTGGTTAACTCACAGCCGGGCACATCCGCCGTGAGTGGCTGGGGCTGATCGTTTAAGTTTTCGCCGTGGCCTGCATGTTTAGCTAGCTCATGTGACCTGCGCTGACACGGCTTGAATGATCAGAGCAAGCGCGGGGCCTTGTTTACTCAAAGTGCGTTTTCCATGAAAGTGAGTCCGCGCTAGAATTTATCAGTTCCCCTGTAGCGCAGCATTGCCGGCATATGGGAACGCGTATGTTGAAGTAATGCAGAAAGATCCTCATCGGATGTACTTGGTGAGGGTGACGTGACAGTGACTGACAGTGACTATGAGGAGAACTCTTAGATGAATACGGTTGATCCAGCCAATGCGATCACCTACCTCGCTCAAACCATCGGTCCGGTGGGTTCTGAGTTTGGAAAAGCCTCCCCAATTGGATGGTTTGTGCTGATTGCGTTGCTCATTGCTGTGCTCTACATCGGCTGGGCGTTTCGACGCCGCTATACGCGCCTTCATCGGCGCCGCTTATTCGCAGAAGCGCAGGGAATCGACCTTTTTGATACCGAGACGCTGGATAAGGCTATGGCCGATGCCGGAGTTCTTGATCGTGGGAAGAAGTACTGGTTCTAAGCCGGCACACTGTCGGTGGTGCGCTACTGGCTTAGATGGCGCCCTTGTATACGAAGGTGGAGCAACAAGATGAAAGAGACCCTCACATCGCCACTTAAGTCGGCGCTACAGGTGGTGCTCTACCCATTTTATGAGAAGCGCTTACTAGGAGAGATCGCAGGTGCTAAGCAGCCCTCGCACGTTGCCATCATGTGCGATGGTAACCGCAGGTGGGCACGCGAGGCTGGGTTCGCCGACGTGACCCATGGGCATCGTGTAGGCGCTAAAAAAGTCGGTGAAATGGTCCGATGGTGTAAAGACACCGATGTGGAGCTGGTGACGGTCTATCTGCTTTCCACGGAGAATTTGGGCCGGGCCAGCGATGAGCTCGACATGCTCTTTGACATCATCGGGGACGTGGTGGACGAGCTTGCAGACCCAGAAACCAACTGTAGGCTCCGCCTGGTGGGGCACCTAGACCTACTTCCGCCGGAAGTCGCGGAACGCATGAACTACGCACAGGAAAAGACCGCCCACAACACAGGCGTGGCCGTCAATGTCGCGGTAGGTTATGGCGGTCGCCAAGAGATCGTAGACGCAGTACGCGAGCTGATTTCCGGCGAGTTCGAGTCCGGCACCACGGCGGAAAAAATAGCCGACAAAGTCACCGTGGAGTCTATCTCTAAGCACCTCTATACCTCGGGACAGCCCGATCCCGATTTAGTTATTCGCACCTCCGGGGAGCAGCGATTGTCTGGATTCCTCCTGTGGCAAGCTGCGTATTCGGAGATTTGGTTTACAGACACGTACTGGCCGGCGTTTCGACGTCTTGATTTTCTCCGTGCGCTCAGGGAATACTCCAAGCGAAGCCGCAGGTTTGGCAAATGATCCACGTCAGGTTCCATTCCGTGTATGGCTCAACCAAATACTATGCGGAATCACTAGCCCAGTCGGTGGATGCCCTGAGCATCGCTGTGCTCGACGTCCCCATTCCTAGCGACGGACGCCCTGTGGTGATTCTCAGCCCGGTTCATGGCCCGAGCATCGCCGGTATCAAAGTCGCGCAGCAATACCATGAAACCCACCCGGTCGCGCTCGTAGCGGTAGGGATGACGCTTCTCGACGCAGCCCAGAAACGCGATCAAATGCGAAGCTCTGCCCCTGAAGACTGCGCGCGTTTTTATCTCCCGGGTAGGTTGGACTATTCACAGCTCAGTTCTGCTCATAGGGCAGCAATGGCATCGCTTGTGGCATTGCTCAAGGCTAAGCCACTGAAGAACGCGAATGATAAGAACATCATTGCTGGGTATAACAAGGTTGTGGATCGGGTGGACGTCGATAAGCTACAACCCGTCATCCAATGGGCGCGTAACGCAGCTTCCTAGATTTTCCGCATTCTTACGCGGCGCACCTTGTGGTTGGAGTCTTTCCCAAGCACCAAGGAGGCGCGCACCCGCGTAGGAAGGATGTGCTCGACCAAGTTGGGGAGGTTGATGGTCTGCCAGATCATGCGAGCCTCGTTGACCGCCGCAGTGTCCGACATGTCTGCGTAATGGGAGAAGTGCGCGTTGGGGGCGCGGAATGCTGATTGGCGCAGGTGAAGGAATCGATCGATGTACCATCTCTCGATGTCTTCGATGGCGGCATCTACGTACACACTAAAGTCGAAAAGATCGCTGACCGATAGCGTTGGGCCAGTTTGGAGTACGTTGAGCCCCTCCAAAATTAAAATATCTGGCTGGCAGATCGTGGCCACCTGGTTTTCCACTCTGTTATACAGCGTGTGGGAGTAAACGGGGGCCGTAACGTGGTGCTTTCCGGATTTTACGTCGGTGACAAAGCGCAGCAGCGCGCGTTGATCGTAGCTTTCCGGATACCCCTTCCTACCCAAGATCCCGCGTTTTTTCAGCTCATCCGTGGGATAAAGAAAACCATCTGTGGTGACCAGATCGACTCGCGGATGCTCTTCCCATCGTTGCAGAAGCACCTGGAGCAGGCGTGCCGTGGTGGATTTTCCTACAGCAACAGAACCCGCAACCCCGATAATGAAGGGGACATGGGCGGCCTCTTCCCCTAGGAAGGTTTCAGTTGCCGCAGTCAGCTCTTGGCGCGCTTGAACCTGTAGATGGATAAGACGGCTCAGCGGCAGATAAACTTCTGCCACTTCTTCCAGATCAATGTTTTCACCGATTCCTCGTAGCTCAACGACCTCTTCCTCGGTGAGAACCTGGGGCATAGACATACGGAGGTGTCGCCAGGAATCGCGGTCGAAGTCAAGGTATGGGCTGGAATCTTTCGGGCGAGCCATGAGATCTATTGTGCATGGCGGTGCGTGCCTCCCCGAAATTGGTGGGGGCGGAATCTCAAAGTGTGTTCATTTGCACATAGCAGAGTCTATGACTGCGGGGGTGCGATAAAGCCAAGGCCGCGGCTGCTTTTCTAGCCGAAATCTGTTGTGCGTCTAGTGATTAGTTAGAATTACTCGCGTAGTGCCCCTACCGGCCACACTATGCGCTGTTGGTCGGCTACATAATGAGAAAGGTGAAGTGGTCCAGCAATGACAGATGACATCCGCAACCAGTCGCTGAGCGAATTGGATCCCGAAGTTGCAGGTGCTATCGCAGGCGAGCTTGATCGCCAGCGATCCACCCTTGAGATGATCGCTTCTGAGAATTTTGTGCCGCGTGTGGTTTTGCAGGCACAAGGCTCCGTATTTACTAATAAATACGCAGAAGGCTACCCCGGCCGCCGCTACTACGGCGGCTGTGAGAACGCGGATATCGTAGAAGACCTGGCACGCAATCGTGCAAAAGAGGTCTTTGGTGCGGAATTTGCAAATGTTCAGCCGCACGCAGGTGCACAGGCAAATGCCGCTGTGCTCATGGCGTTGGCTAACCCAGGCGACAAAATTATGGGGCTGTCGCTGGCACACGGTGGGCACCTGACCCACGGTATGCACCTGAACTTCTCCGGCAAGCTTTATGAGGTTGCCGCATATGAGGTTGACCCCGAGACATTCCGGGTTGATATGGATAAGGTGCGGGAACAAGCACTGGCGGAGAAGCCACAGGTGTTGATCGCTGGTTGGTCCGCGTACCCACGTCAGCAGGATTTCGAGGCATTTCGTTCGATCGCGGATGAGGTCGGTGCCAAGCTGTGGGTGGATATGGCTCACTTTGCTGGACTTGTTGCAGCTGACCTGCACCCAAGCCCGGTTCCTTATGCAGACGTTGTTTCTACTACGGTGCATAAGACCCTAGGTGGCCCGCGTTCGGGCATGATCCTGGCTAAGCAGGAGTATGCGAAGAAACTCAACTCTGCAGTTTTCCCAGGCCAGCAGGGTGGCCCTCTCATGCATGCTATTGCTGCCAAGGCTGTGGCCATGAAGATTGCTGCTACCGAGGAATTCAAGAACCGTCAAGAGCGCACTCTTGAGGGCGCAAAGCTCATCGCTGAGCGCCTTGTTTCCGCCGACTGCAAGGCCGCAGGCGTGGACGTTTTGACCGGTGGTACCGACGTTCACTTGGTCCTGGTGGATCTGCGTAACTCCCAGATGGACGGACAACAAGCAGAGGATCTTCTGCACGAGGTGGGCATTACGGTGAACCGCAATGCTGTCCCGTTTGACCCTCGTCCACCAATGGTCACTTCCGGTTTGCGCATTGGTACTCCGGCACTGGCGACCCGTGGCTTTGATACCGCTGGCTTTAGCGAGGTTGCGGATATCATCGGTACGGCGCTGGCTCAGGGCGCAAACGCCAACGTCGCTGAGCTGCGGGCGCGGGTGACCAAGCTCGCCGAGCAGTACCCACTTTATGAGGGCCTCGAGGACTGGAAGCTGCTGTAATCCGCCCGAGGTAATACGAGAAAGCCCCCGGCACCGCGCGTCTTTGTGACGCTGGTGTCGGGGGCTTAAACGTTGAGATTTTAGGCCGTGGTGGCCGGCGAATCGGATGCAGGCTCTTCTGGTTCGGTCACTGCATCGGGATTATGAGGCTGCTGCGAGATGGTGGTGTCGCGAAGCTTTTCATGTTTGATGAGTGATACTAGGATGAGCGCCAGAATCACGATCGGCATGAGAATCACAAAGACCGGAGTAAGCGCATCGTTGTAAGAAGAAACGAAAGCATCGTGCACAGGCCCAGGCAATTGGTGCACAAGCGCGGGGGTGATTTCATTGGAGTCCAGTCCGCCTTGCGCAGCCATAGCTTGTTGCTGCTCAGGAGGAAGCTGCTGGATAGCTCCCGGAAGACGCTCAGCCATGAGCGAGGAAAGGTTTCCTACAAAGATGCCGCCGACAAGGGCAGAACCCAAGGAAGCGCCGATTTGTCGGAAGAAATTGTTCACGGCGGTTACGGAGCCAACGACCTCCATCGGGAGCGTATTCTGCACGATGAGAACCAGGACTTGCATGGAGAATCCCAAGCCAACGCCGAGGATGAAGAGGTAAAGGCCGATCTGCCAGAGGGAGATATCGGTGTGAAGCGTGTGGAACAGCGCGAGTGCGCCGAGCGTGACCAGCATGCCGATGATGGGGAAGTGGCGGTACTTTCCAGTTTTGGCGATGCGTGTACCAGACCAAATAGAAAGTCCCATCATGGGGATCATCATGTATCCAGCCTCGGTTGCAGAGATGCCGGAGACCATCTGCATGTACGTAGGAAGGTAGCCTAGAACACCAAACATGGTGATTCCTAGGACCAAGCCGGCAGCTGTGGTCAGCGCGAAGTTACGGTTGGTGAAGAACGAGAGCGGGATGAGCGGATCAGTTGCCTTGAGATCGACGAGAACGAGCAGCCCCGCAGAAACCACCGTAGTGATAATCAGGCCGATGATCAGTGGATCGGACCACTCATATTGAGAGCCGCCCCAGGTGGTCACCAGTATCAGGGAAACCGTAGCGATGATCATTAAGATGGTTCCCAGGTAATCCCACGTAAAAGGCTTCTTTTCATGGGTTGGGATGCGGAGGAAGTAGATCGCAATAGCAACTGCGATTGCACCGAGGGGGAGATTCATCCAGAAGGCCCAGCGCCAACCGATGCCTTCAGTAAACCAGCCGCCTAGGAGGGGGCCGAGGACAGCGGAGAGGCCGAAGATTCCACCCATCCATCCCATATAACGGCCGCGTTCACGGGCGGGGATGATGTCGGCGATGATCGCTTGAGAAAGGATCATGAGTCCGCCGCCGCCGATACCTTGGATTGCGCGTCCGGTGATCAGCATGGTCATGGTATTGGCCATGCCACCAAAGATAGAGCCGATGAGGAAGATGATGAGGGCTCCGATGAAGAGCCCTTTACGGCCGATGATGTCTCCAAGTTCGCCGTAGATCGGCAACATGACGGTCTCTCAGACCATGTAGGCAGTAATAACCCACATCATGTGGTCTACGCCGCCTATTTCACCGACGATGGTAGGAAGTGCGGTGGAGAAGATCATTTGGTCCAGGCTGGAAAGCAGCATGGAGACCATGAGTGCAGAGAGCACCCACCAGGCGCGCTTTTGTTCCTCGGGAGTCATGCTCGATTTCCGCTTTGCTTTGGGTGTGGCGCGGCGTCGTGAACCTTTGCGTTTTTCTTGCTTTTCGACGTCCACCGATTCGGTGTCAACGGTGTTCATGGGGAAGTCCTAATAAAGTATTGAAGAGGGGCGTCTTGATGCGGGCTGGCAAGACGTACAATGAGGGGAGTTAGGGGGTCGCTCGGAAAACATCGTGGAATGCGGAGAACATTCCTTCGCAGGCCTCGCGGAGCTGCTGCGGTGAGGGATAGTCGTTATTAAAAGACTGGAATCCGAGTTTGATGGTGGTGAAGGCGATTCCGCAGAGCACTGTGGCCTCGCGTTTTTCTTCGAGCTTTGTTTTCCTCGCAGCCGGGTGGGTGCGAGGATACTTGGTAATGAGTTTTTCCAACTCGGAATTTATCTGGTGGAATCGCCCAAAGTGCTGTTGCATGAGCGCGGGGTCTTTCTCCCAGATCTCCCTGCGACGCTTTTGTATGGAAGCAGAAAAATATTCATCACGAGTGGGATCAAAGATGAGCTTCACCAACATATTGAGGACTGCGTTGGGGAGGTTCTCGTGTTCAGTTGAGAGGAACGCTTCCTTTTCCTGCGGCGTAGGTTTTCGTGGACCTGTGCCTAGGACAGCATCGTCTTTTGTTGCGAAGTAGTTGAAAAATGTCCGCTTGGACACTCCGACCGGCTCGCACATTTCCTCGACAGTGACGTTGGAAAAACCACGTTCTAGTACAAGGCGCGTTGCGATGTCTTCGATAGCTTGATGAGTACGTATTTTTTTACTTTTCTGTGGGATTCCATCGGTACGGCACGGTTCCCGCAGGCGTTTCTATTGATTCTCGCCACAGAATGTGAGAATACGCCCGAAACTGCACAACGTGCAAAAATTCATTAAGTGAATTTGTCGAAGAAAAGCAGCTTTGGTGACATGTCACACTTCTTGTTGGTATTTAATGTCGAAATGCTGAATAAAGGCAGGTAGGGGCGCTGTTGGAAAATTAAAAACGGCTGAAAACCGGGTAAGGTTACCCATTTTCAGCCGTCGGTACGAGCAGGGAAACCGTGGAGGCTAGTCCCGGTTGTTGTTATCCTCATCGTTTGAGGTTGCATTGTTGTTGGACTCATTGCGCGAGTCAGCCAGGGCAGTGCGTGCAGCACGCAACCACTCCGGTTGATTTTCCAAGAGTTCCTTGATGTCCGCGGTGGTCAAAGCCTTATCCATATCATTGCGCTTAAGCGCGGTGATGGTGACACCGAGTTTTTGCGCGACAACTGGACGTGGGTGTGGCCCCGTGCGGCGCAATTCTTGCAGCCACTCAGGGGGATTGCTCTGAAGTGCCACGAACTCATCATGAGTGAGAGCGTTAGCTTGGAACTCCTCTGGAGTGGCGGGGAAATAGATGCCCAACTTCTTCGCAGCGGTCTGTGGCTTCATTGCTATGCCAGACGGCTTGCGTACAGATTCTTCATTCACGCATTCAACGGTAGCATTGTTTTCCATGATGAGCTTAAGTTTTGTCATTGGTACCGAGCCAGACAAGTGGCTGCGCCGATTCGACGATCGCACACAGTACGGCGGAATCCATAGCGCTGCCTCGCCTGATCCCGTGACACAACTGCTCGAAGACTCCGCGGATATAGCCCTGGTAAGGCTGCCTGATTCTCGCATCGACGGCAGCCCGGATCTCCACGTGGTGCGGTTATATCAAGAAAGCATGGGGATAGCTCTGCCCAAAGAGCACACGCTCACGCTTCTGGATAAGCTTTCCGACGCAGACCTGGAAGGCGAGATCTGTAATTACCGCATCGGTAATGCCTTGGAACTGGACATCGATGAACTGCGCTCTGCCTTGCAAGTGGTGGCTGCAAACGTTGGCTACGTCATCGCGCCTCGCCCGCTTATCAAGGCTATGAGCGGAAAACTCATAGAGCACCGGGACTTCACCTCTCCTACTCACGTGGGACAGACGTGCATAGCTTTGACATGGAAGAAAGACCGCGATGCCGAGGACATTCAAGATTTTGTGGGAATTGCCAAAGGCAGAAAGCTCAACTCCTCCCGCCAATCAGGCGAAAAGAAGCTTAGTGCCCGGGAGAAGAGATTGGCCAAACAACAACGCAGAGAAGCCGACAAGAAATCAAAGGTGCAACGACCGAAGATGGGGCGAAAAACGAAGCCACGTGGGCGTCGATAAGGCGCCACAAAGAGATAACCATCGGGTCTCGATCTGTTAACGATTGGCGTGAGTGGTTGCTAAAAAGGGTGACTCGCATTCACAATCGGCGACGCAGTATGTTCGCATGACGGCCTAACACACAGAGGGTGATTCTATGTCTCAAGACAGTCTGCTAGCGAGGAAAGGGGCAAAAGCCTTAGCAGCTGGCCTAGTCCTTGCTATGGGGCTCTCTGCATGCTCATCCGCAACGAATAAGGCTAGTAATGCGGGGCCAGCGTCAAGCTCTTTACTTCCTACCGACGCGCAGCCTCACGATACGGTTTCCGCTGATGCGCCCTCGGAATCGGGAAACTCAGTGGAAAGCACAGCCGGCGCCTCTAAATCGCTTTCTCAGCTTGCAGATTTTCCTCAAGGCGACGATGACAGCGCCTTAACCCAATTCTTCCTACCCAACGGAACCGCCATACAGATTCCCTCAGAGTTGGTGGAAAAAATAGGTAAAGCCCGGAACTTTGGGCCACTCACGGGTGTAGAACACGTTGGCGGGGGTGCATATATGGCCTCATTCGAGGGCGGAAAATACCTCGTCTATAAAAACGGTGACGTTGAGCCCGTGATCGGGAAAATTGCGGAAACGTGGATCGCACGCGGCGGCGTGAACTCTGATCTCGGGGCACCGCTCGACGACGAGGAAGCTATTTCCCGGGGCTGGAGTCAAACATTTGAAAAAGGCATCATCTCATGGATCCGGGATGAAAAAGGGAAATATTCAGCAGAAATACGGAAGAAATAAGAGTCCCAAGCACCACGATCCCTAAGGAAGCTGACATACCGAGTGGCTAACGAGGGCCCGATTAGACAGAATTGAACACATGCACACAAAGGATTTCTATATCCGGCCATTGCGTCGGACAGACTTTGGGCAGGTTCAACAAATCTATCTCCTCGGGTTGAACACTGGACATGCCTCCTATGAAATTGAGGCACCCAGTTGGGAAAAGTTCTCGGGCACTAAGATTCCCGAGACACTTTTTGTTGCCGTAGACGCGGAAGACGACTCGAAGATCCTAGGTTGGGTATCCGCGGCTCCCATCTCCTCACGCTCCGTATTCCGCGGGGTCGTGGAAGATTCGATCTACATTCATCCGGATGCCAGGGGACGCGGGGTTGCCGGAGCGCTCCTAGATAAGCTTATCGACGTGTGCCAAGGACTAGGAATGTGGTCCATTCATTCATGGATTTTCCCAGAAAATGAAGGTTCTGCTCGGTTACATGAATCCCGAGGATTTGAAAAAGTGGGGACCTTAGGACATTTGGCAAAGATGACGTACGGCGAAATGGCGGGGCAATGGCGTGACACCGATATTTGGGAGAAACTGCTTCCCAAGCCGGAAATAGATGATCACACTGCCGCTGCATTAGACCTCAGCTAAGACGATAAAAAGGCTGCACTTCGTTGTGGGTGCAGCCTTTTGTTATGGGCTATAAAAGCAGCTGGGGCTAGGGCTTGGACACCGTTGTTTCGATTGTCTCGGCTAGTTTCTTCTCTTTTACCAGGGAAAGAAGAACCACCGCGATCAGTGAGATCGGTGCGATGAGAAGGAAAACAGGAGTCAGAGCGTCATTGTAGGACACTGCAATGGCATTTTTAATGATGTCTGGTAGGGAAGAGACTGCTGCCGGGGTGAGTTTGCCGCTGCTTTCTACAACATGGAATTGGTCTGGATCCCCTCCTAGTCGCATTACGCGTTCGACCGCTGGCGGAAGGTGCATCGACATTTGGTGGCTGAGGTTTCCTAGGAATATGGAACCAATGAGTGCTGCCCCCACTGCTCCTCCCACCTGCCGGAAGAAGTTTTTGGCGCCGGTGGCCGTTCCTACTACGGATAGCGGGAAGGAGTTTTGGACGATGAGCACCAAAATTTGCATAGTGCTTCCTATCCCGATGCCAAAGGCAAAAAGATAACAGCACACTCGCACCAGGGAATCGTCGACAGCAAGGGAACCCATAAGAACAAGCGCTATAGAGGTAATGATCTGTCCAGCGAGAGGAAAGACCTTATACCGGCCGGTCTTTGCCACCAGATTCCCCACGGTGATCGATGCTGCGATGAGCCCACCCATCATAGAAATCATAGTAAGGCCGGCCCTCGTGGGACTCATATGGTGAACCATCTGAAGATAGGTGGGTAGATATGCCATGGAGCCGAACATAATAATGCCAACTGATAATCCTGCCCCCGTGGTGAGAACAAAATTCCGATTTTTAAAAAGCGTAAGAGGAATGATCGGGTCGGCAGCGCGTAATTCTATGAAGATAAGCAACACGACGAATACGAGTATCCCGAGGAGCAACCCAATGATGACCGGGTCGGTCCATGCGTAGTCGTGTCCGCCCCATGTCACGGAAAGGACCAAAGACGTCGTAGCTAAAGCCATAGTGAGGGCTCCCCACCAGTCAAAACGAAACTCTCGTTTCTTAGAGGGGAGTTTGTGCAATAGGGCAATCGCCGTCATGGATAATGCTCCGATGGGGAGGTTGAACCATAAACCCCAGCGCCAGCCGGGACCGTCTGTAATCCACCCTCCGATGACTGGGCCTAGGACGGGGGAAACTCCGAAGACCATCCCCATGAGTCCCATATACTTTCCGCGTTCTCGTGCGGAGGTCACTTCCGCGGTAATGGCTTGGGATAGCACCATTGAGGCGCCGCCGGCTACTCCCTGGATTGCTCGTGCTGCGATAAGAACGGACATGGAGTTTGCCAACCCTCCTAGTAACGAGCCTGCCATGAAGAGGGCGTTGGCAAAAAGGAAGAGCGGCTTTCTGTTCACAAGGTCGCCGAGTTTTCCAAAAAGCGGCATCGCGATGGTCTGCCCTAGGAGGAAAGCTGTGATGACCCATGACATATGATTGACGCCGCCGAGGCTGCCAACGATTGTGGGTAGGGCGGTGGAAAAAATCATTTGGCCGAGCGAACCCATGAGCATGCTGAGCATGAGCGCGCCAATGATCCACCCTATGGGGCGATCTTGTTGCGGCTTGTGTTCGAGGGGCGTCGTTGAAAGAGTCATGAGCTTTTCTTTGCAAAGGTGACGAGGATGTCGAGGGCATGGAAACAGGCGCGGGCTAGGTCGTCGTAGCTTCCGGCTTCGTCGGAGGCCCATTGGTGGTACCCCATGAGAATCGCGGAGATAACGATCCGAACCATGGCTTCTGCCTCAACGCTTGCCGGTGTTTCTAGCACGCGCTCATCGGAGTAGCGGGTGAAATAATCTACGACGATCGCAGAGAGCTCTCTTTGGAAATTAGTGATCTTTTGCTTTGACCAGCTGACATGTTCTGGATTACTTTGGCTGATCGCTTTTCTGCGTCGAAGAAGTTCGGCTCGCAGCACTGCGTCTGTGTGTTCTCCGGAAAAAGCATTATTAAGAGCTAGCGACATTAACGCATGGGTGAGTTTGTCATGCTTTGTGCGTAGAAACTCTGCGATCTCTTCTTGCTGGGGAGATCGAGGGGTATTGCCAAATACTGCGATGTCTTTTGAATCAACATAGTTGAAGAAGGTGCGTCTAGAAATGCCGACTGCAGTGCAGATGTCTTCTACTGTGACGATGTCTAATCCTCGATCAAGGACGAGCCTGGTGGCGTGGTCCTCGATAGCTGCATAAGTTTGTCGGCGTTTCCGCTCGCGCAGGGGGAGTTCGGAATAATTCGCCATAAAAATAAACTTAGTGCAACAATTTACTCTGTGCAAAATTTCGTTAGGAGAGGTTTCTCCCAGAAAAGACGAAGAGCTGGGAAGACATCCGCATGCCTTCCCAGCTCTTAAGCGTGGCTACTAGTTACCTACTTATCACGATCTGTATTGCACATCGCGAGGACGTCGAGACGCTTATCCATCTCTTCTTCCGTGAGGCTGTCACCATCTACAAAGCCAAGATCAATGACCGTCTGGCGGATGGTCTTGCCTTCCTTCAAAGCGGTCTTGGCGACCTTAGCGGCGTTTTCATAGCCGATGGCGGAGTTGAGCGGGGTCACGATGGAGGGGGAGGACTCTGCGAGGGTCTTCATGCGCTCTTCATTCGGCTGAATTCCGTCCACCAGGCGGGTAGCAAAGATACGGGCCGTGTTGGCTAGGAGGCGAGAAGACTCAAGCACGTTACGCGCCATCATCGGGATGAAAACGTTGAGCTCGAATGCGCCCTGAGCGCCGCCGAACGCAACGGCGGCATCGTTGCCTATAACCTGAGCTGCCACCTGGGTAGCGGTTTCGCAAAGAACCGGGTTGACCTTGCCTGGCATGATGGACGAGCCGGGCTGCAGGTCAGGAAGGTGAATCTCGCCGAGGCCGGTGAGTGGGCCGGAACCCATCCAGCGGATGTCGTTGGCGATCTTTGTCAGCGACACAGCGATGGTGCGCATTGCGCCGGAGAATTCCACCAGGCCATCGCGGGCTGCCTGTGCCTCAAAATGGTTAGCGCAAGGACGCAGCTCTTTAACACCGGTCAGGCTTACGAGCTCTGCAGTGACCTTGTCGCCGAAGTCTGCGGGAGTATTAAGTCCTGTGCCAACGGCGGTTCCGCCGATAGGCAGCTCTCCTAGTCGCGGAAGCGTAGCCTCGACTCGCTCGACACCAGCTTCAATCTGGTGTGCATAGCCGGCGAACTCCTGGCCCAAGGTGACGGGGACAGCATCCATAAGGTGCGTGCGGCCGGACTTAACCACGTTTTCCCATTCCTTGGCTTTCTTCTCTAGGGACTCCTGGAGAACTTTCAAGCCTGGGATCAGGTCAGTAACGGCAGCCTCAGTGGCTGCAACGTGGGTAGCCGTAGGGAACGTGTCGTTGGATGACTGGCCCATGTTGACATGGTCGTTGGGGTGTACCTCAACGCCAGCTGCGTGAGCAATAGAGGCGATGACCTCATTGGCGTTCATGTTGGAGGAGGTGCCAGAGCCCGTCTGGAACACATCAATGGGGAACTGCTCGTCGTGTTTGCCTTCTGCAACTTCTTTAGCCGCAGCGATGATGGCGTCGGCCTGTGCTGCGTCGAGGAGGCCACGATCCTTATTTACCTGTGCACAAGCTGCTTTGAGCAATCCCATTGCGCGGATCTGTGCGGATTCCAGCCCATGACCTGAGATGGGGAAGTTCTCCACAGCGCGCTGAGTCTGTGCTCGCCATAGAGCATCAATCGGAACCTTTACTTCACCCATGGTGTCGTGCTCAATGCGGTACTGCTGCTCAGTCATGAATGATCCACCTTTGTGATACGAAGTTTCTCTTGGTCGTGGACATCGCCCCGGTATATAAGCTCCGATATATGGAACTAAAGGGTAAGACGATGTACTCACACGAGTACAAGTATGCCGAAAAAATCTGGCGTATGTGGCTAGGATATGGAGCCCGCGGGTAATGTGACGTACTTCAATGCGGGAACGCTGCAGCGCGGGGGTAAAACTCAAGGTGGTCTAACCTCACATTGGGCTAGACCACCTTGGAATTCAGGGGACTTACTTGGTTACTTTGGAGTAATCGACGATCGAATATTCCTGTAGCTTCTGCAATTTATGGGAAGACTCAATGTAGCGGATTGTTCCAGACTTGGAACGCATAACAAGGGAGCGCGTGGTAGCGCCGTTCGCGCGGTAGCTCACGCCGCGGAGCATATCTCCATTGGTCACGCCGGTTGCCACAAAGAAGCAGTTGTCTGAGCTGACTAGGTCATTGGTGAGGAGGACTTGGCTGAGGTCATGACCCGCGCTACGTGCGCGGTCGGCCTCGGCGTCATCGCGGGGAGCGAGCATGCCTTGGATCTCTCCGCCCATACATTTCATTGCACATGCAGTAATGATGCCCTCGGGAGTTCCACCCGTGCCCATCATGATGTCCACGGAGTTGGTTTCCTGGGCTGCTGCTACGGCACCGGCGACGTCGCCATCGCGAATGAGCCGGACCTTTGCGCCTGCCTCACGGATGTCCTTAATAAGGTCCGCGTGGCGAGGGCGGTCAAGAACCACAACAGTCACTTGATCGGGTGCGATGTTCTTTGCTTTTGCTACGGCGTTGATGTTGTGCGCGACTGGAGCCTCGATGTCGATGGAACCGGCAGCCTCAGGCCCCACGGCGATTTTCTTCATGTAGAACACTGCGGATGGGTCGTACATAGAACCGCGTTCTGCAGCTGCGAGCACGGAGATTGAATTAGGGCGGCCCTCTGCCATCAGCGTGGTGCCGTCGATAGGATCTACGGCGATATCCACCTCAGCGCCTTCGCCAGTTCCCACGTTTTCGCCGTTGAACAGCATGGGGGCCTCGTCTTTTTCGCCTTCTCCGATAACCACGACGCCACGCATCTGGACCGAATTAATGAGTTTGCGCATTGCATCGACGGCCGCGCCGTCACCTTCGTTCTTCATTCCGCGACCGACCCAGCGCCCTGAAGCCAAAGCTGCGGCCTCGGTGACGCGCACGAGTTCAAGCGCTAGGTTACGGTCTGGAATTTCTGGATGAAGGTTGGTCATGAGGGTGGCCTCCTGTGGCGCCTGTATATTCTGCAGAAATTTAACGAGGTCTCTCGCCGGTTGTTTTCCCAGCGGGGGATTATTGATATCCATACATTCTTGCACCCTCTTGCCCCGCGGTGGTTGACCAGCACACCCGAAAGTGCGGAAATGTGACCTCTCGCGCAAAATTAAACTAGTGAGAAGGACATCGCACTACGGCTGTAGGGGGAGCCATCCTAGGGAGGGAGGAGGAAAAGAAACGGCTAGGAGAGGACTTCTTCGCACGGTCGTGGCTTAGTCGTGCCATACTGTTGTGCGTGGCTGTGGAGAAACCTCGTATTTATCAGAACGGCAGAGACATCGTGTTGTCTCTTGGCGTGATCCTTCTTGTTGCTGCTCTTATCATTGGTTTTACCGGAATGTGCAGCTTTAACAAGGGGGCGCCGGAAAATGGCCCCATCCATGCCGTCGACGCGAAAACGTATCTTCACCTCGAAGCCCGCAGCATGGGGTTTCCAGTGCGTTACCCAGGAGAGATACCCGGGTGGGTGGCTAATTCCGCGCGCCGGGATGATTTGGGAGGAACTCCTGCGCCGGTTGTGGGTTGGGTGATTAATGGGGCTTCCTTTATCCAACTGGAACAAACTGGGTTGGGGGAGAAGGAAGCTGCTGCAGCATTTGACTCACATGTTCGCGAAAAAACTGGTTCTCACACCGTAGAGGGCGTCACCGTTTCGGAGTACACCTCCGAGGAAAAAGGAGTGCGCGCGCTGTGGATCGCAGACCTGGGAGACTCCCGCATCCTAGTCAGCGGCGCTGCGCCCAAGGAAAACTTTGATGAGTTAATCTCTCGGGTTATAAAAGCAGAGCCGATTTCTACGCAGTAGGAACGAAAAGCTTTACGACGCCCCCTCAGAAGGCGTCTTCTCCGTCGTCGGCAGTGTGTTCGGCGGCGGATTTTTCTGTTCCTTGTGCCAAAGCTTGCTCTACGCGGTGTGCTGCCCCGGCGAGATGTTCCTCGCATCGTTTGGCAAGAGCCTCGCCACGTTCCCAGTATGCGAGGGATTCGTCTAGGTTCATTTGACCGAGTTCCAGGATGCGAACAATTTCAGCTAGTTCGTTGCGAGCTTGCTCATAGCTGAGTTGTTCAACGGCAGTGAAGGAGTTTTCGCCGGTTCCGTGACCAATCACGTCGCTATTCATCAAAGTTGTCCTTGCTAGTTGTTGATTGGGATAAGAGCGTTGTGCGTAAAGCTAATCGGCAGGTGAGGTCTGCATGCTTGCGGCAGTGATCGAGCCATCTGCAACCCTAATGCGCAGCTGGCTGCCGGGTGGGGATTGGTTGATCGTTGTGACCACCTCTGGTGGTGTCCCATCCCGTGGAATAACTTGGACTACCGCGTAACCACGGGCCAACGTGGCAGAGGGGCCAAGCGCGGAGACCTGGTTGCGCAAAGCGCTGACGGTAGCTCGCTCATTATTGAGCTGGTAGGTGATCTCACGGCGAATAGAGGTGAGCATCCTGCTCACGTCATCGGTGTGCACACGAACCATAGACAAAGGATCAGCGAGAACAGGACGGGAACGCAAAGCTTGAATCATATGCTGCTCGCGTTGCACCCAACTACGCAGTGCCGCAGCACTGCGGGAGCGCAGTTCTGCGATCAATTCTCGCTCTGCGATCACATCGGGAACCACCCGCTTGGCGGCGTCGGTAGGCGTTGCAGCACGAAGATCCGCAACGTTATCTAAGACTGGGTTATCGGGTTCATGCCCAATGGCAGAGACCACAGGAGTGGTGGCAGCAGCAACCGCGCGTTGGAGGGATTCCTCAGAAAAAGGCAGAAGGTCCTCCACCGAACCGCCTCCGCGCGCAATGATGATGACGTCCACAGTGGGGTCAGCGTCGAGCTGCTCTAGCGCTGAGATAATTTCGCTTACTGCGCGAGCTCCTTGAACCGCAGTGTTCTTGACCGTGAAGGTGACTTCGGGCCAACGAGATTGGGCAACCGCAAGGACGTCTCGCTCGGCTGCGGAACCTCGGCCAGTGATCAAACCGATGTTCCTGGGTAGGAAGGGGAGGGGGCGTTTGAGGGCGGCGTCGAAAAGCCCTTCCTGCGCGAGCTGCTGCCGTAGCCGCTCGATGCGGGCAAGCAGTTCTCCTATGCCTACGGGGCGAATGTCGGTGACCCACAGGGAAAAAGAGCCGCGACCTGTATAAAACGCGGGCTTCCCGTAAACCACAACTCTGTCGCCGTCAGACAAAGGAGTGGTAAGCGAGCGGATAAGTTGAGTCGGGCAGGTGAGCTGGACACTGGCCTCGGCCTCAGGGTCACGCAGCGTGATATAGGAGAATTTCCAGCTTGGCTTCACGTTGAGCTGCGTGATCTGGCCTTCAACCCACACGTGGCCGAGCTTTTCAATCCAGCCTTTTACCTTGGCGTTGAGCTCGCGAACCGGCCATGCTTGTTCCGGTGCACTCGGCGAACTAGCCACGTACGGCCTCCGTCCTCGTTTCACTGCAAAAAATATGTTCTCGTAAAGCATACGGCACAGTGCCTTGGTACATCGCGCAGTAGTTTAAGCTAGTCGTCATGACCTCACCCGACCAACGCCCACATGACGTCACTACTTCCAGCGCGAGTCACAGCCACAGCGACGGTACAACCGAAGACAAGCGCGTCCTAGTAGCGGCTCCTCGCGGATATTGCGCCGGAGTAGACCGAGCCGTAGAAACCGTTGAACGCGCTCTGGAAAAATACGGTGCGCCCGTGTACGTGCGTAAAGAAATCGTCCACAACCGCTACGTGGTTGACATGCTTTCTGATAAAGGCGCCATCTTTGTCGACGAGACCGACGAAACCCCCGAGGGGGCTCACCTCGTCTTCTCGGCGCACGGCGTAAGCCCTGCTGTTCACGAGGAGGCGCGCCAGCTCAGCCTGAAAACTCTCGACGCAACATGCCCGCTTGTGACCAAAGTTCACAATGAAGTGAAGCGTTTTGCTCGTGACGGCTACCACATCCTCCTTGTTGGGCATGAAGGCCACGAGGAAGTAGAAGGCACTGCAGGCGAGGCTCCCGACGTCACCCACCTCGTCGACGGGGTCGAGGGCGTGGCTGCCCTTCCAGATTTTTTGGATAATGAGAAACTGATCTGGCTATCGCAAACCACGTTGTCTGTTGATGAGACCATGACGATTGTGAATAAGCTGCACGAGCGGTTTAGCCACCTCCAGAACCCTCCTAGCGACGACATCTGCTACGCCACCCAGAATCGCCAGGTAGCGGTCAAGGCTATTGCTGAGGAATCTGACCTAGTGATCGTGGTTGGCTCGCAGAACTCGTCCAATTCAAAGCGATTGGTCGAGGTAGCGCTACAGGCAGGGGCCAAGGCATCACACTTGGTGGACTATGCTCATCAGATTGATCCCGAGTGGCTCAATGGTGTGACCACCGTGGGATTGACCTCCGGGGCATCCGTGCCGGAAGTTCTGGTCCAGGGAGTCTTGGAGTACCTCGAATCATTCGGTTTCACCGATGTCAGTGAAATTACTACCGCGGCAGAAAAGATCACGTTCGCGCTACCCCGCGAGCTGCGCCCGCCTCGCATCAAAGACTAAAGGGTATAAAAATCTCTCCTCCTAGTCGCAGGTTTGTTTGCGACTAGGAGGAGAGATTTTTATTGTCAGCTATAAAGATCGTCGTCAAAACGCCGGGTCTTGCGACGCGATAGCTCAGGATCGATGAGCTTGCGTTCCGGCATGGGGCGCTCGGGGGCCACCCTCCGGGGCTGGGGCTGCGGTGCCTGAGTTCTCTGTGGCATGCGCTCGGAACCTGGGTGGCGGGGGTCTGCGTGGGGAATCGGGCCTTGTGCAGGCGCTGATCGGGGACGCGGCGCATACGTGCGAGGCACGCGCTGTTCCGGGTCGTGCAGTGATGGGCGCGGTGCACGTGGCTTGTGGGATTGTTCGCGGTTACGACGCATGAGCTCGTCGACAGTGACTTGCGACCCCGTAGCCTCGCTGCGGTTGCGTTGGGCCTGAGCGCGTGCTTTTCTTGCTGCGCTGCGGTTGTTGGCTTCGGTCTGGCGTATCCTGTTGCTCGTCTTAACGTTGGTGATGCGCTTTTCCCCACGGCGGAAGATCACGATGCGCGCAACAGCGATGAGCGCCGCTCCCACAGTGACCGAGATAAGCAACGGAAAATGCTGCGTCAACGGGTAAGCCGCTGTGATGACCTGAGATCTGCGGATAGGAACACCATCTGCTGTATTGGCTTGTACAAGGAACCATCCGGTAGCTAGGACCGCGATGGCATAGAGCAACGGAATGCTCGCGACCATGAGGAAGAGACCTCGTGGTTCTGTAAGCAGCGTAAAGACGATAGCAAAGATGGCAAAAAGCGTTAGGAAAGGCCAGCCAATGACACCCGTAGATAGCGTGATCAATAGTCCCGTGATCAACGCTGCCGCGAGGATCGACATCGATGACCACACAGAGATGCCGAAAAACTTCCCCGACGCTTGCTGCGTCTGGGCTTGATGGCGAGTTTCGGACGTTTGTAACACGTTTGTTATCTTACGCAACGAGCGCGATCTTAGGAATTTAATAAGGTTGTGTCGCGGGAGCGTCGAGAGGCATTTTTACTTATGTTTGTCAAAGAAGTGAACAAGATCGTTTAACTTATCCAACGGAGAAATAGCCCCTGTCCTGGTATCGGTCTCCTCTGGGGAGACATGATGAGGGTCGTCGGTTTTTTGATCTTGTTGCTCACGGCGTCGTTTTTCTAAGAGTTCTTTTCCGCGACGTTCGCCAAATTTTCCGGTGATGGAACCGGCTGTGGTGACAAAAGTGATCTCATCGGCTGATTTTTCCCCAGCCCGCAGCGCCGTCATGTCTTGGAGATACCGGAAGAGGACGGCGATCATTGCGGCGGCGGGCACGGCTAGGAAGGCGCCCATGATTCCAAACAGTCCGCCGCCCACAGTTACCGACACCAGGACGACCACCGGGTGCAGATTCATCGCTCGGGATTGAAGCAGTGGGGAAAGCACGTTGCCCTCTAGCTGTTGCACCGCAAGAACGATGAGCAATGTGATGATGGCCTTGGTAAGCCCCAGGGACACGAGCGCCACTAAAACGGCGAGGGCGCCGGCCACAAACGCTCCGATGATGGGGATGAAGCCAGCGATAAAGGTGAGCACGGCAAGGGCTAAAGCCATAGGAACGCCGAGCAGGATGAGGCCTGCTCCGATGAAGATGGCGTCGACAAGCGAAACCAGAGCCTGCGCGCGGACGAAGCCCCCGAGCGTGATCCAGGATCGAGTAAGCAACTCCGTGAGGTGCCAGCCTGCGCGCTTGCCCACGATGCTGCGCAGCCAAGGTAAAAAGCCTTCCCCGTCTTTGAGGAAGAAGAACGTAAGCACCAGGACCACACCGATGGTGACTAAAGCGGAGGTGGCTATGCCGATGCCGGAGAAGATTTCGCCTGCGATGGTCCCGCTTTGGCGTTGGAACCATTGCACCGCAGTATTAATGCGATTGCTGAGCTCATCTGAGTCGAGATTAAACGGTGGGCCCTGAAGCCACAGCTGTACCTTTTGAATCCCCTCAAATGCTTGGAAGTACAAAGTCTGCGATTGGCGGGCTATATCGGGGGAGATAGACCAGATGAGACCGCCGAAAAAACTAAAACTGGCAAGGATGCTCACGAGTGCAGCAAGACCGCTGGGGACTCCTCGCTTGCGCATCCATGCCGTGGGACCCCACAACACTGTGCAGACAATCAACGCCAAAACGACGGGGAGAAGGCCACGCCAGAATTGTTTGATCACGTACCACCCGGCAAAGCCCGTGGCCGCGATGATCAGGATGCGGATGCACCATTGGGCTAGGACTTTGACTCCGTCGGCAATGATTTCAGAGCGGTCAATATGCGCGCGCTCGGAGCTTGGTTCGAGTTCCTCGAAGATGGCTGTTGCTTCCTCGTCAGGCAAGGAGCGTGTCGACGGTTCCGTGCGCGGCTTTACAGGCTCGGTGTTCCCCGGAGTCGCCGTGGGCTGTGAGGACGCGGAGCCGGCGGCGTGCTGGTTCATCCGGTTATCCTCAGCGTCGAATAGTGCCCCGAGCTCTTCTCGCAGGGGATTTGTGGCCGAGTGGTCGTGGGGCGAAGTATTCGAAGTCACAACAACATTGTGCCTTATACGCACGGTATGCATCGGTAGCGACTGTCGCAGCCACCCCGCCTGAATGAACTCATAGCGCTATTGATCAGGAACTCCCGTGTATAAGGCATAGGGGTTTCCGGGGCGTGTGCATTTGGGCTTAGGAGCGAGGTTGTTAGGATGTGAGCCTGTGAGCCTAACACTTGGAATCGTCGGCCTGCCTAACGTTGGCAAGTCCACCCTTTTTAACGCCCTGACCCGTAACGACGTCCTCGCCGCAAACTACCCGTTTGCCACCATCGAGCCGAACGTCGGCCTCGTCGAGCTTCCCGACGTCCGCCTGACCCGCCTGGCCGAGATTTTCGGCTCCGAGCGCATCCTGCCCGCGACTGTCTCCTTTGTGGACATCGCCGGCATTGTGAAAGGCGCATCTGAGGGTGAGGGAATGGGCAACGCCTTCCTAGCCAACATTCGCGAAGCCGACGCGATCTGCCAGGTGGTGCGAGCATTCGCCGATGACAACGTGATCCACGTCGACGGCAAGGTCGATCCCATGTCGGACATCGCCGTGATCAACACCGAGCTGATCCTTGCAGACCTGCAGACCATCGAAAAGGCTCTGCCTCGTCTGGAAAAGGATGCACGCAAGAACAAAGACTTGGCCGAGGTCGTCGAAGAGACCAAGAAGGCACAGGCCGTGTTGGAAGATGATCGCACGCTGTTCAGCGCCGCAAAGAACGGCGAGCTGGACCTGGCCAAGGTGCGCGAGCTTCACCTGATGACGGCAAAGCCTTTCCTCTACGTCTTCAACTCCGACGAGGCAGTGCTTACCGACGACGCCCGCAAACAAGAACTCGCCGCCCTCGTGGCCCCAGCGGACTGCGTCTTCCTAGACGCAAAGACCGAAACCGAGTTGCTTGAGCTCGAAGAGGACGAGGCCATGGAACTTCTCGAATCCGTAGGACAGACCGAGCCCGGACTGCATTCCTTGGCCAAAGCCGGGTTTGCCACCCTCGGACTGCAGACCTACCTCACCGCAGGTCCCAAGGAATCCCGCGCCTGGACCATTCACCAAGGTGACACTGCTCCTCAGGCAGCCGGCGTGATCCACACTGACTTTGAACGCGGCTTTATTAAAGCGGAGATCGTTTCTTTCGCAGACCTCGATGCTGCTGGTTCCATGGCTGAGGCCAAGGCTCAGGGCAAGGTGCGCCAAGAAGGCAAAGACTACGTCATGCTCGACGGCGACGTGGTGGAGTTCAAGTTCAACGTCTGATCGTGCAGGTCAGAGAGTTTTCTCCCGCTAACCGTGACCTGCGATGATGGGGGTGCTTTAGCGGATCTTTAGCAGAACAGGGCCCCCGACCGTTACCGGTCGGGGGCCCTGGCGTCGGGTTACCGCGTGACTTCGGCTTCGAGGTCGTCGAGGTGCTTCAGCCACTCCTCGTCCCAGCGCGGCCAGTACGTGCAGATGTAATCCTCTTCGAACGTCAGCTCGTGATGGTCGTCATCCTCGAACTCGTCGTCTTCGTCCTGGCCGTGGCCGCACTCGAAGGTGCCGGCGGGCTGCGCGGCGACCAGCGCTTCGAGGCGGGCATCCTCGCGCTTGTAGTGGAAGCCGACGTACGCCCAGAAGAAGTCCTCCTCATGGGCTTCAAATACTTCGGGGTCGTAGCGGTCCGCGCCGGGGAAGTCGCAGACGTTGCCCTCGGCCATCCCTGCCGCGAGGTTGGCGAGGTGGCGGCGGTTCCATGCGGCCGACGCTTCCGCGCAGGCCGCGCGGCGGCAGCTTTCGGACTGGAGGACGACGCGGAATCGGGGTTCGAGCGAGACCGGAGAGATCACCATCACCTCCGATTCGAGTGCGGCGGCGGGGAAGGGGGCGTAGGTATCCTTGGTGGACATGGTGGGTGGCTCCTAAGACAGGGGATGGGATTCGTGCAGGTCACGGGGCTGGGGTGCTCCGTTGTGTCCTACCGTCGGGGCGCGAATCGGCGTCCCAAGGTCAGGGTCAGGGCTTCTTCGCCGCCATCGGGGCCGGCCGGCGGTAGAAGCCGTAGCGGACCGCCCTCGACAGCCAGTAGCTCGGGGTCATCGCCGCGAGGACGATGACCCACCACGGGGTCGAGTAGTCGTAGGCCTGCAGCCACCCAGCGAGGGCCAGGGCTGCGTTGGCCCAGACGACGGCCATGATGATGGCGATGGGGTGGGATGCGCCGAGCCGCTTGAGGGGCTTCAGCATGGTGGCTCCTAATGGGTAGGGGATGGGGGCTTCTCGGTTACTGTGCCGACCTTCTGTCCACACGCCCCCTACCGTGGGCGCGCATCCGAGCGTCCAAAGGAGGAGCCCCCAGCCACATGGCTGGGGGCTCTGATCACGGCCTACGCGGGGCGAATGAGGGTGGAGACGGCGGGGGATCGGGCAGCGGAGCGAGCGTGATCGCCTCCAGGGACCGCCGCTCCGCCGGAGGGGCGGCCTCCCTGGCCTGACGCCACTCCGCCACCTGACCGGCCGCGCGCGCCACGGTCCGGCCCGGCCAGACCGAGGCCAGGATGAGCAGCCACCAGGGTGCGGCGTCCCCGGCTACCCAGAAGAGCGCGGTGGCGATGGCCGCGACGGTGAGCAGGGCGCTGAGGATGCCCGCCCGCTCGGCCCGATCGAGCGCGAGGTCGGCGATGACGCCGGCGCGGGAGAGGAGATCAGCCATCGACCTGCACCTCCTCCTCAGGCACCGGGGCCTCCCGCGGCAGCGGCCAGGAGCAGCACCATCACGGGGAGGTCGACGATGAGGGTCGTGGCCCGGGGCCAGCGGAGGAGCGCGCGCATCACGGCGCTACCCCCGCGAGAGCGTGCTGTGCGGCGGCGGCGACGGCATCCGGCCAGGTCAGCCGGTGGCGCTGCCGCCAGGCGCCGATCTCCCGGGCCCAGGCCGCCGGTCGGCGGGGGCACATCGGCGCTGGACGACGCGAGCAGGGGATGCGTCGGCGCGGGCTGCGGCCAGCAGCGCATCGGCGAGGTGCTGCTCGCGGTGGGGACGCGACGCGTCGCCGGTCAGGACGTCAAAGGCGGCGGGGGCGCCGTACACGGTCACGCGGTGGAGGGCTGAGGGCATGGGGTGGCTCCTAAGACAGGGAATGGGGGTCTTGCAGGTCACGGGCTGGATTGCTCCGCTGTGTCCCACCGTCGGGGCGCTTAGCGGCGTCCCAAGGGCTCATGGGCGTAAAGAAACCCCCGGCCGTACTGGCCGGGGTGATGTCGGAGCCACCGACACTCCTCACCGTGCCGGCGGAGCGCTTTCCCGCAACCGCTGGAGGCGGGCTACTGCCGCCTCCAGCTCCGGCCCTGCTGCGTGGGCGAGCGGGGCCAGCACATCGTCCTCCCAAACTCCTGCGGTCTGGATCTGCAGCGGGGCGACCGCTCCCATCAGCACAAAGGCCTGATCGGCCGGCTGTTCTCGGAGGGCCGCCGGGGATGCCAGGTCCTGGCGCTGGATGGACTCGGTCTTCGTGACCGTCGTCGACTTCGACGTCGACTTGGAGCGCTGCTCGCCGGTCGAGGTCGAGGTCCCTTCCGTCTCGGCAGTAGAGGTCGTGACCTCCCGGAGATTTCGCTGTCCAGCCAGGGTCTGGAAGTCCCGAAGGCCCTCGACGTCTGCGAGGCCGGGCAGCACGATTACACCACCCGCGCAGGAGCTGACGATCTCGTACCACCCGTCGCGGGTGTACCGGCGCCGCAGCTGGGCGGGGGACTGGATGCCAAGCGCGAGGCGGACCCGGTACGACCGTGCGGTGGACAGCCACTCGGTCAGGCCCGGCAGGCTCGCCACCGACGCGAGCTCATCGAGGACGACGAGGGCGCTCTCGGGCAGCGCTTGCCCGGGGCACCGGCCGGCGTGGTCGAGGATCTCAGTGACCGCTGCGGTCACGAGGGCGGAGAAGTACCCGCGGTAGACGGACGCGCGGATCGGTGCGATCAAGTGCAGGGTGTCTGCCTGCGACCGCGCCCACGCACCGAGGTTCAGCGCGGCGGGGTCGTCCCACGCCACTTCTGCGATGGCTGGAGATGCCAGCAGCGGCTTCAGGACCGTGTGGAGATTGCCGACGATGCCGGCTGCGGTCTCGCCCGCGGCCTGGGCCACCCCCGCGATCGTGTCGAAGACGCCCCTCATCGTGGCGACGTCCCACTGGGCGCGCGCGTCATCCTGGGCGTATCGCCCAGCCAGCCCCTGCAGCACTGCTGCCACGGTCCGCCACCCGCCACCTGCCTGCGTGCGTACGAGGTCTACGAGGCCGTCGGGGGTTTCTGGGAGCTCCAGGCTGGTGGGAGGGGTCGTCTGGAGCGCCGAAGACGCCGTCCAGCTCTGGCTCAGGGCTCGTGTCAGCGACCCTCTGGACTGCTGCGAGCAGCTCGCCCACGGTCTGCATCGTGCTCCCGGGCACGCGCGTGGCGAGCCAGAGCAGCACGGTGAGCAGGGATTCAGCGCTGCTGTCCCAGAACCGAGCGCCACCACCACCCTCCTGCACGACCTCAGCAGATGCTGTCACGAGCAGGTGAGCTGTAACCTCGGCGGCCTCGGCCGTGCGCGCTGCCTGCAGCGGGGTCCAGGCAGCGCGGCAGTCTGATACGGCACGCGCGCGGGCGGCCTTGGCCTCCCCGTGCTTCCGCGCAGTCGTGGTCTGGGCGACGGCAGTGGAGACTCCGGCGGGGTCGATGACGCTCACCCGCCCGATGAGCGCCCTGGGAGCTGTGGTCATCTGCGCGAGGTCGGACTTGACCGACGTAGAGAGCACGGGTCCGGGGGCGGTGAGGATTGCGGGGGCGAGCACCCGGGTGGTCTTGCCGGACCCCGGCGGCCCGACCACCATGACGGAGGTATCGCCGTCGGCGATGACCCGCTGGCCGATGGACCCCGCCGGGGGGATGTGCCGGCCCAGGGGTAGCCCTCGGCCTGCGTAGTAGGCCTCGTCCGTGGCGGCGACACGCGTGCCGAGGTCCTGCTCCTCTGCTGTGGAGCTGTCGCGGCGTAGCTGGCGGGCCTCGGCGTCGGCGGCGTCCTGCGCCGCCCCCGACGCTTGACGATCCAGACAGCGGCGACCGCGGTGACAGTAGACACTGCGGTGTGGTCGAGCAGCAGCGCGATGAGGGACACCAGCGCGAGCAGCAGGCCCGCCCAGTGGCGCCGTACTCGCTCGGGGATATAGGCAGTGATGGGCATGGTGTAGATGGCTCCTAAGTCAGAGGGGGTTACGGGGTAGGGGTGAGGTGGGCTGCGGCGCGGATGGCCTGCGACCAGGTCAGGCCGGCGTGCTGGCGCCAGGTCTGGACGGAGTCGAAGGCCGCACGGTCGGGGAAGACCAGCAGCCGCTTGGCGACGTCAGGAAGTGGGCCGGCGCCAGGGGTCCCGGTTACGCCGGTATCGGCGGCTGCGGTGAGCAGCCCTGCTGCGTGCTGCCCGATTGGCTCGCGCGCGTGGATCGCGGCGGTGGCGATTCGCCGCCAGTCGGCGGCGGAGGCCCTCACGTCGATGCGGTAGGGGTGCATGGATCGCTCCTCTGATGGGATGGGTTCGTGGTCACCGTGCCGACTTTTTGTCCACACGCCCCCACCGTGGGGGCGGGGTTCGGAGGCACAAGAAAAACCCCACCGGGGCTCTCCGGTGGGGGTTGGGCGTCCGCTACTCGCGGGCATCAGGGGCGGGCAGGTCACACGGGCACGCACCCCGCCGACCGCACTCGCACAGCGGGGGCGTGGATGACGTCGGCGACGCGCACGCGCGCGAGGTAGGCCCTCTCTCGAATCTCCACGCGCACATGTTCAGGTAGCGCCGCGCGCACGGACACCAGCCCCTGCGGTACAGGGGTGGTGAGGTCGGCGGGGGAGAGCTCGACGAGCATGTCAGCGATCAGGTCCTCGACGCGGACTCCGCGGGCGGTGGCTGACGCGGTAAGCGACTCCCAGTCGCTGCGGTCGACGCGGGCGCTCCATCGCGGGGCGGGGGTGCTGGGCATCATCACGGCTCCATCTCAGTGGGGTGGTGGGTCTCGGTCACCGATGACCGTCGGCGCGACGGCCCGGCACACCCACCGTGCCGGGCGCGGGGTTGCCAGCCTGATGGACGCGCGCGAGGTCATGCCCCTGTAGTCGAGCTTCATCCGCGGCGAGTCACAGTCACGTGCTCAACTCCGACACGAGCACAAACCTCTCAGCACCTCAAGCACCTACACGAGCACTACTCACCCTTCCTCTTTTCTCCCTTCACACCCCTCTTCCTCTTACTTCTACTTCCATCCTTTTCTCCTCCTCTACTCCTCACTCTCCTTCACCACCTCTAACTACCCATAACCACACAACACAACATTTAGGCGTTTGCACCTTGGGTGCCCGCCCGGCGTCGCCTCGTCTTGGGGTCGCCGCGGCCGCCCCGACGGGTGGGTAGTGCGTGGACAAAAACCGGCACGGTGACCACGCATCCACCGACCCGAGGAGACCTACACTTGCTTTCGATCAGCACCATCAAGGCCGGCCAGGCGGCCGCGCTCAGCGACTACTACAGCGCCAAGGTCAGTGCCGGCGAGCTGACCCCCGAGCAGGCCATCGAGCGCCAGGTCGCCGACCGCGCGGCTGAAATCGCGGAGGGCCGAGGCCTCTCAGACGAGGACGCGATGGCCCTCGCTAAGCGCGAGCAGCTCATGAAGTCAGGCCTCGCTGCGACCCAAGGCGCTGGAGCCTACTACAAGAGCGCCGAGGAAAAGCCCCGCCTTGTCTGGATCAAGGGTGGCGGCCCCAAGGGGGCCCGGGTCACCGACGAGCAGCTCCTCGCGCACCTCCAGGGGTTCACTGCGGATGGCAGCCGACGGCTGCTGGATGCCCACCCCAAGCGCCTGCAGGCCATCGCCCGAGAGCTGGGAATGGCCGACGATGCGGTGATGGAGGGCCCTGCTCTGGCGGCTGTCCGGGAGGGACTCCACCCCGAGACAGGCGCTCCGCTGGAGGGACGCGCCGCGAAGATGGCTCGCGCGGCGTGGGCCGCCAAGGATCACTCCGACACTCAGGTCACGACATACGATCTGACGTTCTCGGCGCCCAAGGGCCTGTCGGTCTTGGCGGGGTTTGGGGACGAGAAACTCCGGGAGCGGATCATTGGGCTCCACGAGCAGGCGGCCGACGCGGCGATGGAGTGGGCCGAGACGGCGGACATCTTCGCGGTGAGCCGCGGACACGCGCGGGAGATCGCCCTCGGGGCCACGCCCCTCCAGACCATGCGCAAGACCGAGTTGTCGTCGCGGGCCGGCGACCCCCTCATCAGCCACGTACTCATGTCGGCAGCTGCCGTGGGCGACGATGGCCGGCGTACGACTCTCGATGGCCGGAGCGTTTACCACGCATCCCGGGTGATCCGCTCGCGCTACGAGGCCACGCTGGCCACCCTCGTCCAAGAGGAGATGGGAATCACCATCGCACTCAACGAAGCGGGGGTCCGCGAGGTCGTCGGCTTCGATGAGGGGGTATTGGAGCAGTACTCGAAGCGGTCCGCCGAGGTGGCCGAGAAGCTCGCGGAGCTGCAGCGCGCGGACAGGCTCCTGGTGACACGAGTAGAGAGCGACCGGCTGGGGTACGAGGAGGCCGCGGAGCGCCGAGACGCGGGGGTTCCTCTCGATGCAGAGCAGGCCCAGATGGCGGACGATTGGGATCGCTACGAGCAGGTCCTCCGTGAGTGGGCATCGGGGCGGGTGGCGACGTCCACGCGCCAGAAGGCGTCCCTGGAGAGCCGCTCGACGAAGGGCGAGCTGTCGGAGCAGGAGCAGCTGCGGGTGTGGGCTACAGCGGCAGATCGGCCGGACGTGGCGCGCCTCCTGGGCGACGTCCGCCGCGTGACCCAGGGGCAGCGGCAGGCCGCTACCGTCGAGAGCGTGGTCGCCGCAGCGCTGGCCCGTGCGACCTCGGACGCATCGGTCATCCGTCAGAAGGATCTCGTGGCCAGCCTCCACGAGGTGTGGCCCGCCGCGTGGCCGATGGAGAATCTCCCCACGGTGCAGCAAGCCCTCATGCAGTCCGAGGAGCTCCTCCAGCTCACCGAGCACACGCTGCTCCAGCCGGGCGCCTGGACCCGTGGCCAGGGGGTCGAGTTCACCACCCGCACGGCCGTAGCCCAGGAGTCTCGCATTGAGGCGATGGCGACGGCACTCGCCCACGACGGCGGCGAGTGCTTCGATCCGCGTGTCACGGCCCAGTGGGCCGAGCGCTACACGCTCACCGACGATCAGGCCGCGCTTCTCGCGGCTGCGACCCGGGGCACCCGCCTCGTGGTAGCCGAAGCGCCGGCTGGCGCGGGCAAGACCCACACCCTGAGCCCCCTCGTAGCGCAGTACCAGCAGCTCGGATACGAGACGATCGGAGTCTCGACGAAGGCCCAGACGGCGGCCGCGCTCGCTGAGGCAGGTGTGGTCCGTACCGCCTCGTTGGCTCGACTGGAGATGTGGGCGGAGAAGGGGCGGTGGGATGACGGGATCAGCCCCGAGATGGCACTGCAGGGCGAGGCCTGGCGGACGGCTGTGCGTCAGGCTTCCACCCCCGAGGAGCGAGCGGCGGCCCAGGCCGGCCTGGATGCGTGGGAGGAGCAGGCTGCTGAGCTCCCACACCGGCTGCAGGCAGAGAAGGAGGAGCTCCAGCGGGAATGGGCTGCTTTCAAGGCATCACCTCCTCACGACTCCAGTGAGCGCCAGCAGGCGTACGAATCGCTGAGGGCCCGGGGCGCGGATTTGCAGGAGCGCGCCCCAAAGACGATGGAAGAGGCCCGGAACCGGGTGCTCCTCGTCCTCGATGAGGCAGCGATGTCCTCGAACGACCAGCTGGAGAAGGTCCTCCGACTGGCTGGACAGCGAGGCTGGACCACCGTCATGGCAGGCGACTCGCGGCAGCTGCAGGGCATCGGCCGATCCACCGGATTCGGCCTTATCGCCGACGCGGCAGGCCGCGTCGAAATCTCCGAGACCTACCGCGCACGGGACGCAGTCGAGCGGCAGCTCCAGGTCGCATGGCACGACGCTGAATCGCTTGTGGAGGGCCGCGTCCCCGAGGGTGCCGAGGCAGCAGAGGCGATGCTCGAGTACTGGCAGGAGAGGGGCCGCGTCCACATCCAGACGGTGGGGCAGCTCGAGGAAGCTGCCCGCGAGCGACCGGACGCCAAGAACCCCGCAGAAGAGGAGGTCATCGAGGAGATTGCGCGGAGGTACGTCGACCACCAGGAGGCCCAGCCGGACGTCGATCGCCTCGCACTGGCCCGCACGAACCGCGGCGTCGGGCAGCTGGCGGAGGCCATCCAGCGCGAGCAGATCCGGCGCGGGCTCATCGACGAGCAGCTGCCAGCGGCGTCCCTCGTGGACCAGAAGCGCGGCCTCACCCAGACCATCCGCCAGGGGGAAAGCATCCGCATCACGAAGAACGTGGCAAAGTCTGCAATCCGAAACGGCCAGGTCGGTGTCGTGCGAGCCGTAAATCCGGACGGGTCAATCCGTGTCAGCCTCCCCACTGGCGTCGGTGGCGCCATGAAGACAGAGACCATCCGGGCCGAACATCTGACGAGGGGATACGCGGCACTTGGGTGCGCCACTACCGGCCACGGGGCCCAGGGGCGCACGGTCGAGCAGGCATGGGTGCTCGCGGACGCCGGGGCGGATCGGGAGTGGCTGTACCCCGCGATGACCCGGGCGAAGTCGGGGACGGACCTCCACTGGGTGACGGATGCTCCCGACCGCGCTCCGGAGGAGATCCGAGACGCGATGCTCACAACGGGTGCCGAGGCATCGGCACTGCAGGTCGCGCGAACCCACCCGACCCCGGCCCAGCGGGCGGCGGCTGCCCACCACCTGGAGGCGCGGGGACAGGTGGCCACCCCGGAAGCGGTGGCCACGATGGCGTCGCAGCTCCAGGCGGTGGAGGCAGCTAAGCGGGAGCAGCAGAGGGCCGAGCTCGGGTGGCTCAGGAGAGCAGCGTAGAGGCGGTCCAGCGAGCTCGCGCCCGCCGGGCACAGCAGGCCTCACAGCAGCAGGCCCAGAAGCGCCGGGGCCCTCCGGCCGCGCTTCCGAGACACGGACTGTCACGATCTGCCGCTCGCCGTGGTCCTCGACCCACGCCTGAAGGGGATTCTCCCACTCCAGGGCACCGAGCACGGACACCGTGTACTGCGTCCATTCGGGAAGGCCAACGACGTGGACCTCCTCCCGGCTCACCGGATCCACGAGGAGGGCGCCGAGGCGGGGCTCGATGTCAATGGCGCTGGGGTCAACCGGGGCAGATGTGGTCATGCTGCCTACCGTGCCTGCTCGCGTCAGCGAGGAAAGCTACCCCCACCCCGCGGGCGGCGGGCCGGGTACTCGGACTGGCGCGGGGCGCCCGGATGCGCGTGGTAAGCGGCGGCCATGCGGTCCAGCTGCCCGGCCGTCGGCTCCTCGGCGCCGTTGACCTCGACGAGGGCGTCGAGCAGCGTGCGGCCGGTGGACGTGGTCGGGGTATCGGGCATGCCCCGACCGTACCCCGCCCCCGGCGCTCTCAGACGCACGCCACGAGCCGCGGCCAGCCACGCGACCAACTTGTCGCGTGGCCCCCGGTCCAGCCGTATCCCGCTGGCTGAGGGCGTCTGAGGCCGATGTAGAAGGCGTAGCACTCTCACTACGCGCCGGAAATGAGCCATTCGTTCACACCGGGGAGGTCACCCTTGCGTCAGCTGGGCGATCATTTGGACATCGCGGGATGGGTCTTTGGCACCTGAGTACACGGTTAGTTCGTGGTAGTCGGGGTCATCAATTTCAAGAGAGTGTAGAGGTGCTTCTCGGAGCCTGACCACAATGTGACCATCTCGGAGCAGGTCAATGCTCTTGATGCGGTCGACGGGTCCTTTGTCCTTGTGCCAGTATGCGCCGTCGTATTCGATCACCAGGGATCTCCCGTCGGCCAGCGAAACACGGATGTCTACCGACCACGAGGAGTGGTTGGTGAACGCAGGTGAGTGGATCCGCGGCCCCGACTGGGCTTCGCCCCAGTACGCACGAGCGGCCTCGACGTACAGCCGCTCAATCATCGACTTGCCTGCTGTCCGGCATTTGGGACACTGGGAGCCGTTGACGCGAACTGCCGGCATCGCCGACCACGTGTGCGCTGGGTTTCGTCGGCAAACCCACAGGGGAGGCTCTACCAGCTGGCTGGTATTAGGTCGAACATGCCATGGTGAAAGCGAGTTTTCGGAGGACCACTCATCCGCGATTTCGGGGTAGTGGAAAGCCAGCGAGTCGAGAATTGTCCTGCACTCGGGGCACCGTAGTCGCTCGTACTTATCTCGCTCCCGGGGCGTTGCCTGAAACTCATGGCCGCACCACCACACAACTCGACGTGAATTGGGCGAGATGGTCGACAATTTAAACTTTTCATTCTTGGTTGGGTGCCATTGGCTGGCGATCTCTGGTGTCAGACGCGTGGACAAAGGGTCTTCCGCAGCTTCATCAGCACGCCGCTTTCGCGTTTCCGCCGCGGCCTCTCGGCACGTGGGACATGGAGAGGAATGGCTGCCAGTTACGTCCGAGATTCGCCGTTGGAAGGAGTGATCTGCGGGGCAGCGCCACCAGGCTTCTTTTCGACTTTTGAGCTTCGCGGTTTCCCACAACTCTGGCGGGTTGCGGTCGTGGTCCCACCAGTCTGCGTACCGACTGTCGGAGTTCTTTAGGAGGTTCGCTCCGGCTGTCTTCTTAGTCCCGGCGGATGCCGTTTTTGTGTTCCGGCTGCAGGTGCAGCCCCAACCGAGGTCCCCTGGCCGTTGGGCCTCGACGCGTCCGCACCGGTTGCAGCGTGTTCCATGTGGATCTTCGTCGAGGCTGGGTTCCGTCAGTGGACCAAGGTACGTGAATCCATTGGCCTCTGCCATTTGCTGAATGTGGTGGAGATCGACTGGACGATTCCCTGAGTGCTTACGGGCACCCTTCGCCCACTTGGTCCAGTAGCAGGCACGACAGACCTGTTCCGAGTGCTTGCGGCGCTCGAGAACGTACTCGAACCGGTAGTGGCCCTCAAACCCACAGTGATTGCAGCGCGTGAGGAGGTATTCTGCGGGTTTGGTAAACCTGTCGAGAAGAGTAAGCCCGCCTTCCTTATACAGAGCGCGCAGGTGCTCGTCACACCAAGTCGGCCGAGTGCGTGTCCTAAATGCCCCGGTTCTTTCACAGCCATCAGCTGCGCAGGTCATCATCGTCTTTCTCCGCTCGTGATTCGAGTTTCTTAACTTCTTTTTCAATCCTATTCCGGCACTGCATCAGCTGGGCTGACAGACGCGGCACGTCAAGGCTCGAAGCCCTTCTCCGGCAGAGCGTCGGTAACGGCCCAGCCGTATCGACTGAGGGTAAAAGCTTCGTGGGCATGGCCGGCCTGCTGGGTCACGAGTGGTACTGGTACGCCGCGGGAGAGCCACTGGGAAACCGCGTAATGCCTCAGGTGATGGTGGGACCAGCCGCGGCGGGTGGTGCCTTTGTACCCGGGCCACACGTGGAGGACGTCCGAAACGTAGTCGTAGAGCGGCGAAACGTACCTTCCTGTGAGGTTGGTAGGGGACTGGTATGTGCCGTGGGGGATCTGGGTCGCGAATGGCCAGCGGGCTGGGAAAGCAACTCCGGGGCCGCGATTACGGGGCGGGTTGCGCGTCGGGAACAGCAGTGCGTCCCAGAAAACCCGCACGTCGCGGTCGCATTCGATCCACATTTCGCGCAGGCGGTCGTGCAGTAGGTAGGCGATTGGAGTGAATCCCGCCCGCCAGAGGAGAAGTGCGTCGACCTCGGTCATGTCCCAGAGGATCCCTTCGCGAGCGGTTGCGTCGAAGACATCGAATTCAGCCGAGCGGAGGATGCCATTATGCGGATCTGCGAGGAGATCCCGCAGCGGGCGTTGAGCGTCTCGATCCCAGGCTGGGTAGAGGAGGGGGGAAAGATAAATCCGTCGTGCTTTACCCATCTTCGGGGCAGTGACGGCCATGCGCCCGCCGTCCGGGGAGACCTGCTCGACGACATCGACAGCGCCGCGGTATCCGCGCATGAGCAGGGGATTGAGGCCTTCGAGAGGTGTGGGCGTGTATCCGTCATTGACCTCTCGCAGGAGCACCCCGTGCATGGTCTCCTCCAGGTTGCGTGCGGTGTTTTGGTCCAGGTGTAGGCCGAATAGGTGCCGCGTGCGCAGCGCCAGGGCCTCCCCGATGCGCAGGCCGCCCGCAGCGCCGAGGGCAGTCAGTAGGGCGATTTGGCGGAATCGGGACGCGAGCTCTGCCGTCTCCGCTGCGCGGCGGCCGATCGGGTCCTTGTAGTGGTCCGGGATGCCGCGTCGCATGCTGCTGATGAGGGGGAGCGGCGCCCCAAGCTGGAGCTTTTCGCGGACGAACCACATTGATCCGGGGTCGTCCGTAAGAACCCTGCCGGTGTGCTCCCCGGTGAGGGCGTCGACGGCTTCGCCGGGGCATGCGAGCGCGGGGTGCAGCTGGCATGTCGAGTAGCAGGTATCGATGACGCCGGAGACCCACTCGGACGTCGGGATTTGGGTGCGCTCGACCTCCCGTGGCGCGTCCTCTGAGGCGGTGCCGGGGAGGCGGATGGCGTCGGCGTAGCGGTCGCCTGGACGGCCGGTCCAGCGCCTCGCCGCGTCAAACGCGGACCGGACGATGGTCCGGACCCGCTTGGCCTGGCCACGGCTGAGGCCGTCGGCGAGCCCCCGGAGGTCGTCAGGCCGTACAGCGGTGACGGGGAGGTCCCAGAGGTCATGGAGGGCGCGGGCGCGGTACCGGTACGCGGTCGTCGTCCGTGACACCCATCGATGCTCATTGTCGGCGATCCACGCCTCGACGGCCTCTCCGACAGTGGGCGGTGCGACATCGGTGGGGTCGTCAACCCAGTCGCCGAGGGCCTCAGCGGCTTTCTGGACGACGATGTCCTTGGTAGCGCCGGTCCGGTTCTTCGGCTTGCCGGTGACGGGGTCGCGCCAGACCACCTGCCACCGGCCCCCGGGCGTCGACGGCCGGTAGAGTCGGGCCCGGCCGCCGAGGATTGGGACAGATTTCTTGCGGGGAGGCATAACGAGAAGATTAGCGAAATACGTGAAACTCCGTCCTGATCAGGGGTAAGAAGTTGGGCGACATGTGCCTCGTAGAGTTTAAGTTCAACATCTAGTCGGGCTGCTCCGTGTCACAACGGCTTCTGGATTCTCGCCCCCGGCATCGTTTTCCTTCGGGAGATTCGATGCCGGGGGCGTTCCTCACGGCGCTATCCTTGTGCCTGCACTAGTGCGAGACGATTGCTAGAGGAAGTGCGTCAGCTCTTTCGCAGCTATTTTTGTGCGCCCGTATATCCATGGCGAAATCGGCTGCAATGGAGTGTGCACGACCGACGCTGATGGGGACGGTGGGGCGTGGCTGTCGGGGAGCCTAATGGTGATAATGCTAATGCTCTATCGTCGGAAAGAGGTTTGCGTAGGGGCAGAACACCTCCGTGAAGTGGGTACCGTTTTCGTCGCAGGTAAGAGGGAAAGAAACGACGAAGTCTGGGTTGGCGGTGAGTGTGCCGTCGATAAGCGAGATGCTCAGAGGTGTTGCTGCTGAAGGGGGTCGGCTTTCAATCTGGGCGTCGCAGGCGAAGAGCCCGGCCAAGATGAAGGTGTCCAGAACACACCAGGTGTACGCGCTGGTCCCGGTGGATAGGTGCACCAGGTGGGGTGTGGGATTCGGTGAGATGAGACGGTCGGCGAGCCGCTGAATACCGCCGTCTGTGTGGCCTTTGAGCAGGGTATGCAGGTCGCGTGCGGAGGGGGAGAACGAGTTTGAATACACTCGGTGAGGCTACCACTAATGGCAATGGTTGTCAGCAATGGTCTTTGTGTGGGATCCGCGCCATATGGGTCTTAGGGCATCGGTTGTAAGGCGATGTCACAGCGGCCCTCGTAGAAGTTAAATTCCAGCGGAATGTCGTGTAATTTAAGTTCAATGCTAGATCAACTTCCTCCGTGGCCTGAATGCTCGGAGCCGTACACCTATGAACAGGGTGCGCTTCTCGTGTACCCGATGTGCGCTTATGAATGGACCCTCGCCGCGGATAACGATGACGAATCGCTGTCCACAGGAGGCGAAGGCATCCGTGATGCAGTGGGCAATCTGCTTGCTGACGGCGATTCCGTAACCGTGGTCAAAGGCCTGAAAATCGCTGGCAGCGGCGGCGGAACCATCAAGGTCGGGACTAAAGTCAAGAGCATCCGACTGCTCGATCAGCCTGTCAATGGCCACGACATTGACGCCTCTGTGCCCAGCCTCGGGCGGATTTACCTGAAATCCTCGGTGGTCAAAAAGGCTTAAGCCGAGGCGCTGTGGAGGGATCAGAACAATCTGGTCCCTCCTTTTGCCGTTCTGTGTATCCCTCTCTAGGAGAGTAAAGGGATAATCCGCTGGTCATCACCGTGCTCATGTGCGCGATGCGAGATTTCGATGATCGTAAGCTCCGGATAATGCTCCGCGAGCGAGCTTCTTATTGCCTGGTCCAGCTCCGCGTTGACGTTGGCGGTGAATTCGTCGAGAACCAGCACCGAAGGTTGAGTAAGCAGGGCTCGAGCTAAGCATAAGCGCTGCATTTGCCCGCCCGATAGCCCCGCAACCTCGGTGCCGGTGAGCGAATCTAGGCCTTGCGGTAGGCGACGAATCTCTTGATCTAAGTGCACCACACTAAGCACATGCCACATGGCTTCTTCTGTGGCGTCGGGGCGCGCGAGTAGGAGGTTGGATTTGATGCTTGCAGTCAGTAGCTCGCTGCGCTGCGGCACAAGCGCAATGGCTTTGCGCAGTTCTGTCAGCTGATACTGAGATACGGAAATTCCGTTGAGCAGGATGTTGCCGCTGCTAGGGTTATCAAACCTGAGTAGGAGATGGACTGCCGTGGATTTTCCACTTCCTGATGGTGCAACAAAGACCGCATGCTCACCGTTTGTGATGGTCTGCGTAAACCCCTGCAGCACCGGTTTTCCCGGGGCATCGGGATATGCATAGCTAACGTTGTCCCAGGTGATCGTGATGGGCTGTGTGCGATCAACGCTAAGGGTGCCGTCTCTTACTACTGCTGGGAGATGGCAGATGTGATGGAGTCTGCGTGCGGCAGCAAGCGAGTGATCGAGCGCACCGGCGGCGTCTTCTAGGCCGCGTGGGGCGTCGAAAAGCAGCAGGCAGCCGCCCATAATAAAAGCTATGTCGGCGGGGTTCGCGTTGCTTGCGATTCCGATGATGAGCACGCCGAGCACACACGCGTAGGTGAGTCCGAGGTTGATTCCGCACCGAAGCGCACGATAGTGCGCGGCTGGCATAGCTAGCTTTGCGACGTCCCCCGCAATTCCCCAATTCTGCTCAAGCCGTTCCTGCTGCCGTCCGTAGGAGACGATTTCCTCCGCACCAAACACCGAATCCGTGACGTGTTGCGACAGCTCACGGCGCCTGCTCAACACTTTTTGCGTGGAATCGAAGGACTGCTTCGCCCCAATCAGCGGAACCACAAGCGCAGAAAACAAGCCAAAAACAAGAGGAACCGCAGACAGCTGCCAGCCGTAGAGCAAGCCCCACGCAACACCGAATCCTAGGGGGACGGTGACTCCCGCAATCGCTGGGGCGATAGTGTGGGCATAAAGCACCTCAATCCGGTCGATGTCCCTGGTAAGCGAGGTGACGAGGTCGCCAGATTTAATGGAGCGCAACACCCCGGGAGCCTTGGGCCAAAGCCGGGAAAAAGCGGCACTACGAAGCAACTCAAGGGCCTTAAACGCGACATAATGACCAGAAAACTGCTCTACATAGTGGGTGAGCGCCTTGATGCCAGCCAGCACCACCAACGTGACGAGGATAGGGGTTATCTGGCCAGCGCCCATAACGATTCCTACTACGTTCTGCGCAGCCAGCTCAAAGATCATAATTCCTAAGCTGAGCTGGATGATGCGCATGACGATAGAGCAATAGAGCGGGGCGTGAACGGGTCGAGTGATCGACAGTACCCAACGCACCACCTCTCCTAGTGACGGTGGCATCGTAGTCGTCGTGGTCATCGCAGCTCACCTGCTTCCATTGTGTAGACGGTATCGGCTGCGGCTAGGAGGGCGGGGCGGTGAGTGACCATGATGGCTGTGATGTTCTCCGGAAGCTGTTGGATCGAAGAGACGATGAGCGCCTCGGATTCGAGGTCGATGTGGCTGGTGGGTTCGTCGAAAAGCACAATGTCGCGGCCGGATAGTAAGGCACGGGCAAGGGATAATCGTTGCGCTTGTCCTCCGGAGAGGAAGGCCCCGCGCTCGCCGACGTCGGTGTCTAAGCCGTGGGGCATACTGCGTACCTCATCGGCTAGGTTGGCGCGCGAAAGCGCTTCCCACATGTCGGCTTCTGAGGCATCGATGCGTGCGATGCGCAGATTATCGGCGATCGAACCGCTAAAGAGCCAGGTGTGCTGCGCTACGGTTGCGGTGGCAGTGCGGATGGTGTTGAGAGGCGTTGTTGCTACGTCTAGGCCTCGGATAGCAATCGCGCCGGGAGTCGTGGGGAGGAGACCGCGAAGGAGATGGAGCAGCGTGGATTTGCCTGATCCGGAACGCCCGACGATAGCTATTTTCGCGCCACTGGGAACTGTGAAACTGACGTTGGTGAGCACCGGAGTCTCTCCGTAGGAAAAGTTCAGCGAATCGACGACGATAGCCTCGGAACACGCGCCATGTTCTATCGAATTGGCGTCGCCGTTATCTGCGGTCTCTGTGCGTTCGTGCGTGTGAAGGTACTTCTTGATGGCTCGCTGCGCGGCAATGCCTCCCATGCCGACGTAGAAAAAGCCGGCGACCTTGGCTAGCGGTGCGAGTAGGAGAACTAATAGGAAGACGGACGCTAAACCGTGACTAGGAGAGAGGGATCCGCTGGAAACCCGCGCAGCGATAATCGCAACGGTGGTGCAGATAAGAACAAGCGAAACCGCAAGATCCATAACGATGATCACCACCTGATTGCCTGCCAGCAACTTCATGGTGGCGCCACGGTTGCGTTCTCCTTCTGCGCGTAGTTGGCGTTCCACCCGACTGCCTGCATCGATGAGGCTGATTGTGGTGAGATTTCTGATGGCGTCGAGATATTTTTCTGAAAGTCCGGTCCGCTTGCGCCGTGAATCAGCAGAACGGCCCCTGAACAATCGCATGAAGTCGCGTAGGAGGAGGGGGACAAGGATGAATTGGCCGAGCATACTAAGCCCCAAAAGCCAGTCGTAAGCAACGGCAATGTAGATGACGACAGCGATGGGAAACGCCATGGCTGCCAGCGCCGAACCCAGATATGCATGGCGAAATTCCGCAGCCCGTTCAACATTGTCAGTCAAGAGTGCGACGAGTTTTCCGGGGTGAAATTCTTTTCGATCCCGATTCGACATGGTTGGCGCAGAGTACAGCGTCGCTAAAAGACGATGCCGTATGTGGCGTTCGTGGTCGCGTGCAGTGCGTGCTCCGGTGCGAATATCCAGGGCAGTAAACACTCCCGCGGCGAGGATGGCCGCTCCGGCTGCCGCGTAGGAGAGGGAGGGGGGTTGCTCCTGGTGAATATACCGAGCAAGCGCAGCAGCCATAATCACAAGAGCAATGCCCGCGGCGAAGTAGCTTAATACCGCATATAACGGCACAAGCCAGGCGGAAAGCGGACTCATCTCACGGTGGCTGCTGGTGGGGGATGAGTCGATATGGGGAACAGACGACATAATTAGTAATGATAGCATTGCCTAATGTTGGTGTCTGTCTGTCACCTCTCCTACTCGCGCGATGGGTGCGGTGAGTAGGAGAGGTTAGCTCACATAAGACTTCAAATACTGCGCAGTCACAGTATCGGCCTTGTCGATCATCTCCTGTGGCATCCCGGAAAAAGCAACGCGCCCGCCAGCAGAGCCTGCCTCGGGGCCCATGTCTATCACATGGTCGGCGTGGGCGATTACTCCGAGATGATGCTCCACACAGATCACGGTTTTGTTCGCGTCGACGAGGCTATCCAATAGGGCAAGGAGCTTATCGACGTCCGCCAGATGCAACCCTGTGGTCGGTTCGTCCAAGATGAAAGTGGTGGCTTTCTCGGCCAAATGCGATGCGAGCTTGAGGCGTTGGCGCTCGCCGCCTGACAAAGTGGTCAGCGGCTGGCCAAGAGTGATGTAGCCGAGTCCGACGTCGACAATTCGCTTGAGAATCTTTGCTGCGGCTGGGACTTTGGCTTCCGCTGAGGAGAAGAATTCCAATGCCTCCTTGGCGGGCATGGTCAAAACAGTGGCAATATCCTTGCCGCCAAAGTGGTAATCGAGGACGGAGTCGTCGAAACGCCGCCCCTCGCAGACCTCGCAAGGAAGGTCAACACCAGACATAATCCCCAGGTCGAGGTACACCACGCCCGCACCCTTGCAATTGGCGCACGCGCCTTCGGAATTAGGAGAGAACAGCGCGGGTTTCACACCGTTGGCTTTTGCAAAAGCCTTCCTAATGGGCTCCAGGGTGCCCGTGTACGTGGCGGGGTTTGAGCGGCGAGACCCGCGGATAGGAGACTGATCGACCATGACGATGTTATCGTTTTTGGGCAGCGATGCGATTAAGGAATACTTTCCCGACCCAGACACACCAGTAACCACGGTAAGCACTCCCAACGGAATATCTGCATCAACATGGTCGAGGTTGTTCAGAGTGGAATCGCGGACCTCGATGACTCCGCGAGAAGCGCGGACGCTGGCTTTGGTGGTGGTGCGGTCGTCGAGATGCTTGCCAGTGATCGTTCCCGATGTTGTAAGTCCTGCCAAGGAACCCTCATATTGCAGTATGCCGCCCTCGCTACCTGCGCCCGGGCCTAGATCAATAATGTGGTCGGCGATCGCGATGGTTTCAGGCTTGTGCTCCACAACAAGTACGGTGTTGCCTTTGTCGCGAAGTTCCAGGAGCAGGCGATTCATCCGCTCGATGTCGTGCGGGTGCAGGCCGGCGGTGGGCTCATCAAAGATATACGTGACATCGGTGAGCGCGGACCCCAGATGGCGCACCATCTTTGTTCGTTGTGCCTCGCCGCCAGAAAGGCTGTTTGCGGGACGATCTAAGGTGAGATAGCCCAGGCCGATCTCGACGAAACTTTCCAAGTTGTGCTGAATCGCTTCCAACAATGGGGCAACTGATTTATCAGTGACACCGTGCATCCACTTCGCAAGATCGTGGATCTCCATCTGGCATAGCTCAGCAATGTTTTTCCATTGATCTTGGATTCCAAAGCATGGCGAGCCAGTCGTGTGCCGCCGCATTCGGGACACGCGATGAAGGTCACGGCGCGGTCGACAAACTCGCCTATAGCTTTTTGCATCGACTCGCGATCTTTGCTCAAAATAGACTTTTTCACCCTGGGGACAAGGCCCTCGTAGGTGTAGTTGAAGCCGCTGAACTTGGCCTTTGTCGCCTCCTGATAGAGCAGCGAGTGTTTTTGTTTTTCGGTGAATGCATCGATGGGCTTGTCTGCCGGATACAGCCCTGTTTCCGCGAAAGTCTTCCACACCCAGGAGCCCACTTTGTAGCCGGGGACGAGGAGGGCGCCGTCGTTAAGCGATAACGACGTATCCACCAACTCAGACATATCAATGTCGCTCACCCGGCCCATGCCCTCGCACGTGGGGCATTGTCCGCCGGTGCGCTTGAAGTTGACGTGTTCTTTCTTCCCCTCTCCTTCGGAGATCGCGCCGGAGGCCTGGACGCTAGGAACATTGAACGAGTACGCCCCAGGCCCTCCTACGGACGGTTGTGCGATTCGGGAGAACAGAATGCGAAGCATCGCGGTGGCGTCTGTTGCCGTCCCTACTGTGGAGCGTGAGTTGGTGCCCATGGGGTCTTAATCCACCACGATGGCCGTGGTGATGCCCTCTAGGCCGTCTACGTCCGGCCGTGCCAATGTGGGCATAAAGCCTTGGACGAAGGTGGAGTAGGTCTCGTTAATGAGTCGTTGCGACTCCGCGGCGATCGTGCCAAACACTAACGACGACTTTCCAGATCCCGAGACACCTGTAAAAACGGTGAGCTTGCGTTTGGGGATGTCTACGGTAACGCCGCGAAGGTTATTTTCATGTGCACCGATGACTCGGATGAATTCTTGGGACATGAGGCAGTTGCTCCTAGGGTTAAGACGCTGAGTGGGAGGAGCCAGATCGGCAAGAGGGGCTAATGAATCTGGGGTGAAAATACGAAGAATCAGCATACGCAGCGGATTATGTTGATGCATCACAAAAATTGACCCCGATAAGAATACTCATCGGGGTGGAGTGTGATCGGGGCGCGCGTCTAGAAGCGTTTAATGCTTCTTCTTATGCAACGCACGGTGAATTGGCTCAACGAGAGCTACGATGATGCCGCCTAGTAGAAGGCCGAAGATCAACGAGCATGTTGTTTCTGCAATCCAGCGGACAAACTTACCTAAGTGCTCCACGTGGTGAACAACATCATGGATCACATTATGCGGAAGGTGCCACCACCCAAGTTCTGCAAGGCCGGCGACCACGATATGCCCGCCCACCCACAACATGGCCAGCATTCCGATAATCGAAATCGCATTGAGCACCTTGGGCATCGCCGTGACGAGTCCTCTGCCGAGTCGCTTGGCACCAGCCGAGTCGCGCGTGCCAAGTTTTAGCCCAAAGTCATCCATCTTGACTAGGAGGGCAACCGCTCCGTAGACAATTGCAGTGATAAAAATTCCGACAGTGATAAGAACTGCGGCTTCCATCCAGATGCTCTTGTCGGCTACTTCATTCAGCGAGATAACCATGATCTCTGCAGAAAGGATGAGGTCAGTGGTAATCGCGCCTCGGACGAGAGTGTTCTCGTCTTTATTGCCTGCTTCTTCCTCACTCGCGTGCTGCTTGCCGGAGATCATTTCCCAGACTTTTTCTGCGACCTCAAAGCACAGGTAGGCACCTCCGAGCATAAGGATAGGAGTGAGCAGACTCGGAGCTATGGCGTTGAGCAACAACGCTATGGGCAAGATGATGAACAGCTTGTTAACGATGGACCCTTTGGCAATACGCCAGATGATAGGAAGTTCCCGAGCGGGCGCTACTCCTTTGACATATTGCGGGGTCACCGCGGTGTCATCGACCACCACGCCTGCGGCTTTGGCACTCGTTTTTGCGGCTGCTGCTGCAACATCATCAACGTTGGCGGCAGCGGCTCGGGCGATAAGGGCTACGTCGTCGAGAAGGGCAGCGAGGCCACCAGCCATGAGAGAATCCTAACAAGAGAGGGAAATATAGAAATTCCATCGTAGCGGGGAACCCCGCCATCTACCCAACAGAAAAACAAAGGGGGATAACCGTCTTGTGGTGCTGTGAAGTGGCATAAGGTCTAGATCATGCACATCGTTATTATCGGCGCCGGGGTGGTTGGCGGATACTTCGGCGCTTTGCTTCATGAAACTGGAACAGACGTTACTTTTGTGGCTCGAAATGAGAGCTTGCGAGCACTAAGAAGCAGGGGACTGCGCATTCATACTCCCGAGGGACTTCGAGACGTTCCCGTACAGGCGGTGTCTTCTCTTTCAGAAATAGAGTCGGCAGACATCCTTCTCCTAGCCACGAAGACGCTTTCTGCTCCCGAGCTGCCAGAAGCACTGCCTCGCGGTGCCGTGCTGGTGACCACACAAAATTCTGTGGAAATGCCACAGATAGCTATCGACGCCTTTGGCCCGGCTTCAGTGATCCCAGGCGTGGTGCGCAGTTTCCTTACTAGGAGGGGGCCTGCGGAAGTCGAATTCACTGGAGGCGTCCTGAGCTTTACCTTTGGCTCGGTAGACCCGGCAACACAGGACACTGTCAATGAATTGCAGCAGGCTTTAGCTAAGGCGGGCATCGAACCGATTGTTCACCCCGCGGTGATGGAGGACATTTGGGCAAAGCTATGTTTGTCACGTGTTTTGGTGCGCTAGGTGCCCTTGTGGAGAAGCCTTTGGGCGACGTTCGCACAACATACCGTGCGGATTTAAGAAACTTAATGCGGGAGGTTGAAGAGGCCGGACATGCATTAGGAATTGATCTTCCCTCGGATGTTGTGGAGACCACGCTTGCGTTCGCAGATCCTCAGGCGGCTCACGTGACCAGCTCCATGCAAAGAGATATTCTTGAGGGCCTTCCTAGCGAGTTGGATGCTCAAGTGGGAGCTGTGGTGCGGATGGCGGAGCGCGGGGGTAGGGAAGCACGAATGCATCGCCTGATCCTTGATGTTCTTTCCCACCGATAGAGGTAAACTGTCCCGCGCGCATAAGCGCACAGAGGAAACGGGTGCTTAAGGGGCGATACGCCTTGAGCTGAGATGGGCCGCTATATGTTGCGTCGTAAAGCCCAAACCGTAGGAACCTGATCCGGATAATGCCGGCGATAGGGAGAAAAACATGAGTACATCTGTATCTTCATCTGCTTCCGCGCGCGCGTCCTGGCGCGTTGTGGATATTGTTATTGCTTCAGTCCTGGGCATTGCCTGCGGATTGATCTTCTGGGCTTGGAACTCCGTTGGATACGCGTGGTATCAGGCGGCCAACGCACTTACTCCTGGACTAGGAGGTATTGCCACCGGCATCTGGCTGATGGGTGGCGTGATCGGTGGGCTTGTTATTCGTAAGCCTGGCGCTGCGGTATTCGTGGAAGTTCTGGCGGCTGCAGTCTCCGCAGGAATCGGAAATCAATGGGGGATTGAAACGCTGTATTCGGGTCTAGCGCAGGGCTTGGGGGCAGAACTGATTCTGGCTGTCTTTTTGTATAAGCGTTTTGGCGTGGTCGTCGCGATGCTTGCGGGCGTGGGCGCTGGAGTCGGCGCATTCATCCTCGAGCTCTTCCTTAGCGCAAATTACGCCAAGACACTTGCGTTTAATCTGACGTATTTAGGGGCGATGGCAGTCTCCGGTGCGATTTTAGCGGGACTCGTGAGCTACCTCTTGGTCAAAGCGCTTGCCTCAACTGGTGCTTTAGATCGCTTCGCCGCAGGTCGGGAAGCTCGCGCGCGGGTGTAACGCTCTCGCTCGGCTCGCACTCAGCTCGTGCCATGAGTTTTCCGCGCGTGGCACATAGCTGGTTACGCGACTAGGAAAGGGAATGTCGTTTTTGAGAACACAAGAAAAGCTGTCCTGCGCTTTTATGCGTGACGTACGCTCTACCGTTCTCAAAAACGACAATGATGGCCTTTTCGCGTCATCATCTCTCCGCGCGTCCCAACGATGAGGGCGGTTGCCGCGTTGGCTGGGCTGGGCCATATGCGGTTGGACTAAAAGCACTGTTCCCAGCACCGCCTTGTTGATTAGGAAGATAGGAATGCCTCCTCAGATTTATGCCCGGGATTTTGGGTACCGCCACTCAAGTCGTATCAAGCATGCTTTGCAGGGCATCAATTTTGAGGTGGAGCGTGGGGAACGCATCCTCCTACTCGGGGCGTCGGGCGCGGGAAAATCCACGTTACTTTCTGCTCTGGCAGGAGTGCTAGGTGCCGATGAGGGGGAAAGCGAAGGCCTACTAGAAGTCAATGCGACGCCTGGGATGGTGCTGCAGGACCCGGATTCGCAGGTTATTTCCTCGCGAGTAGGAGATGATGTGGCGTTTGGCTGCGAAAACCTCCGCCTTCCTAGGGGCGAGATATGGCGTCGCGTGCCTGTTGCCTTGGACCACGTTGGATTGCAGCTGCCTCTGGACCACCCCACCGCGTTGCTGTCGGGAGGCCAAAAACAGCGGCTCGCACTTGCCGGAGTGCTTGCTATGGGCGCCGATTTATTGCTTCTCGACGAACCCACCGCCAACCTGGACCCACAGGGGGTGCGCGACGTGGTGGCAGCAGTGGAAACCGACGCGGATGCCACGAACGCCACTGTAATAATTATTGAGCACCGCGTGGATACGTGGCTCGCATTTGTTGATCGCATCGTCGTGCTAGGCGATGACGGAAGCATCATCGCCGATGGCCCTGCGGATACTGTGATTTCTCAGCACGGGGAAGAACTCGCGCAAGGAGGCGTGTGGGTGCCGGGCAACGACCCCCTCCTACCCGCGGCACAACCGGTGAGCTCATCGGAAGAACACGCACTGACCACGCATGATTTAGCCGTGGGCTGGGATTCTCCGCTACGCCACTCGCTGGACCTTGCCATACCTAGGGGCTATTCGACTGTGCTCACCGGGGCCAACGGCGCTGGAAAAACAACGACCTTGCTCACCCTCGCAGGACTACTTCCGTCCCTAGGAGGGGAAGTACGGGTAGACCCGGCAATCGCCGGAAAGCTCGGCCCCCACCCTTATACATGGTCCTCGACAGCGCTTGCTACCCGTATGGGATATGTCTTCCAAGATCCTGAGCACCAGTTTGTGGCTAAAACGGTGCGCGAGGAACTTCTTGTCGGTGCCCGAGGGTCGAAAACGTCCCAAGACGAGGCGCGTCGTCGCGCTGACTCTCTCCTAGCGACGCTCCGCCTGGATCACTTGGCGGAAGCGAATCCTTTTACGTTGTCTGGGGGACAAAAACGACGGCTTTCTGTGGCTACCATTCTGGTGAACACACCTCACGTGGTGTTTTTAGACGAACCGACTTTTGGCCAGGATCGCCGCACTTTTACCGAACTCGTTCTGCTCTTGCGCCAACTCACGGCGGACGGAACCACGGTGGTATCCATTACCCACGACCCGCTGTACCGCGCGGCGCTAGGAGACAAGGAGATTCAGCTATGAACCTCATCAAGGACGTCAACCCGGTCTCTCGCGTCCTCGGCCTTGCCTTGTTTACCACGCCTCTTTTGATCAGCGTGGATATTGTGTCCGCAGCTATTGCGGTGATGTTTACAGTGGTGTGTGCGCCCTGCGTTGGGGTGAGCTGGCGAGTGCTGGCGCGGCGCGGTCTTTCTATTTTCATTGCTACGCCAATAGCTGGGCTCTCGATGGCCCTATACGGCAGGCCCGAAGGCCACGAGTATGCGTCTTTTCTTTTTGCACATGTGACGGATAATTCTTTGAGTCTTGCCGCGGCGATCATGGTGCGTGTGTTAGCTGTAGGGCTGCCGGTCATTGTGTTGCTGACAGCCATCGATCCCACGGAACTAGGAGATGGGCTTGCTCAGGTGCTCAAGCTACCGTCTCGATTTGTCATTGGGGCAGTGGCCAGCACCAGGCTTATCTCGCTGTTTCGTCGGGATTGGCAGTCGCTGCGCCGGGCGCGCCGGGCGAGGGGGTTGGATGACAAAGGCCGCATGAAGACCGCTTTTTCTGTGACGTTTGGCCTGCTTGTTTTAGCGTTGCGACGCGGCGCGAAGCTGGCGACGGCGATGGAGGCTCGGGGTTTTGGCCGGTATCCGGATAGGACATGGGCGAGAACCTCAACTTTTGGGCGTCGTGACGCCCTCCTAGTCGCGGCATGCGGTGCGATGTCGACAGTGGCGATTGCGGTTTCGGTGTACACGGGCAGTTTTAGGTTCTTGGGCGCATGATTGTGCTTATCGACGGCCCCTCTGGTTCCGGAAAAACCACACTCGCTAGGAAGCTGGCGGGGATTTTGGGGTTTGAGCTGGTGCACCTTGATGATATTTACCCAGGCTGGCATGGCCTTGCTGAGGGGTCGCGGATTGTGGCCGAGGAGGTGTTGGGCGAGGCCGCTGGGTATTGGCGGTGGGATTGGCAGCATCACCGGCGGGGCGAGTGGGTGCCTGTGCAGGCTAAGAACCTGGTGATCGAGGGGGTTGGGGCGATCACGAGGGAGACGGTGGCGGCGTCGAAAAGCAAAGGCTATGTTTTTAGCGTTGTCCTTGACGGCCCGGAATCGTGGCGGAAAACGCGGGCCTTGGCGCGCGACCCTGAGTATGGACCGTGGTGGGACATATGGGCGGAGCAGGAGCAGGCTCATTTTGCAAAGATCCCGGATGCGGATGTGCGGTTATGGCTAGGAGAGGCATGATTATCAGAATCGCGGCAGTTGTGTTTTTTAACGAGGGAAAAGTAGCGAGTGTACGTAAAAGAAAAACCGACTTTTTATGCTGCCTGGCGGAAAATTGGAGAAGGGGGAGGAACCTGTGGCGGCGGCGATTCGGGAGATCGCTGAAGAACTACATATCCGGATGCGTGCTGATGAACTAGAAGCAATCGGACGCTATCAGGCACCAGCTGCCAACGAGCCGGGGGCGACCGTTGACTGTGACGTGTTTCTCTATAGCGAGGAGGAAAAACCGCACACCGTGTACGAAGAAATTGCAGAAATCGCGTGGTTCGGACTCGACAGCGGTTCTGAGAGGTTAGCCCCACTGTCCCGAGATGTGGTTTTTCCTGCCCTGAGGGGGTAAAAATTCTACCCCCATTTGGTAACAAGATAATAACTTTAAAATCATATGGGGAAACTCACCATTCGTCTGACGTGCAGGTAGAGGGTGAGAAATTTTTGCAGAAACTATAAGCGGACAGTTTTAGTGACCTGGGCACGTCCGTAACCCTTATGTGTGATATGCGTCACGGACTAGGAGTTCGTGCAAGCAATGACCCGTTTCCGGTTGGAGACTATTGCGAAAGATGTTCGTCATCCCCTGGGAGGTCGTAAATGACGCTTAAGAAGACTCTCGCCGTTGGTATGTCCGCGGCCCTTGCTGTGAGCCTAGCTGCTTGCTCCTCGGACTCCTCTGGTAGCAAGTCCGGTAAAAACTATGTTCTGGCTAACGGCTCGGAGCCGCAGAACCCGTTGATTCCTGCCAACACCAATGAAACTGGTGGCGGGCGCATCGTGGATGTTATTTACTCGGGGTTGGTTCGCTATGACTCGGATGGCAAGGCACATAATGAGCAGGCCGAGTCGATCACCCTTGAAGGTGATCGAACATACAAAGTCACCTTGAAAGACGGACTGAAGTTCTCGGACGGAACTCCCATCAAGGCAGAGAATTACGTCAAGACGTGGAATTACGCTGTGGCTAATGATCAGCGCAATGCCTCTTTCTTTGAGCTTGTGAAAGGATTCGGCTCCGGCGTAAAGGAGCTTGAGGGGCTGAAGGTCATCGATGATAAGACCTTCAGCATTGAGCTTTCCCAGCCCGTGTCGGATTTCCCGCTCGCCTGGGATATAGCGCGTACTTTGCGCTTCCAGATGTGGCGTTTGATGACATCGCGGCCTTTGGTGAAAAGCCCATCAGCTCCGGTCCTTACAAGGTTGCAGAGTGGAACCACAACGAGTCCATCACCCTTGTGCCCAATGAGGAGTACACCGGGGATCGCAAGGCTAAGAACGACGGCGTGAAGTTCACGTTCTATTCTTCTCAGGATGCTGCGTATTCCGATCTCCTGGCCGGTAACCTCGACGTTCTCGATGTCGTTCCGGACTCCGCGTTTGGCACCTTTAAGAGTGAACTCGGCGAGCGCGCTGTTAACCAACCGGCTGCGGTTTTCCAGTCCTTTACTATCCCGCAGAAGCTTGAGCACTTCTCGGGTGAGGAAGGCGTGTTGCGTCGCCAAGCTATCTCCCTGGCGATTAACCGCGAAGAAGTAACCAAGGCTATCTTCCAGGAAATCCGTACCCCAGCTAAGGACTTCTCCTCCCCAGTCGTCGATGGCTACAAGGAAGGGCTGTCCGGAAGCGACGTAGCCAAGTTCGACGCTGCCAAGGCAAAGGAGCTGTGGGCCAAGGCCGACGCTATCTCGCCATTTACCGGCGAGTTCACCATCGCCTACAACTCTGATGGCGGACATCAGTCGTGGGTCGATGCGGTAGCTAACCAGATCAAGAACAACCTGGGAATTTCCGCATCAGGCAAGCCATACCCAGACTTCAAGTCTTTGCGTGACGAGGTCACTCACCGCACTATCAAGGGCGCATACCGCACCGGCTGGCAAGGCGACTACCCGCTTCTCGGCAACTTCCTCAGCCCGCTTTACGCCACCAACGCTAGCTCCAACGATGGCGACTACTCCAACCCTGAGTTTGACAAGAAGCTTAACGACGCTGCCGCAGCTTCCTCCGTGGAAGAAGGAATCAAGCTTTACCAGGAAGCAGAAGAGATCCTCTTCAAGGAACTTCCTGCTATTCCTCTGTGGTACTCGAATGTGACCGGTGGCTACTCGCAAAACGTAGACAACGTGGTATTCAGCTGGAAGTCCGTTCCTGTGTACGAACAAATCACCAAGGGCTAAAACCCACCGTCATAGAGACGTTTGTTGCTTGGCCCCGCGTGGACTCTGCGCGGGGCTCAGCCATCGTTAATAAGCTTTAAGGAAATTGCATATGTTGCGCTATGTTGGGCGCCGCTTGCTCCAAATGATCCCAGTGTTCTTTGGTGCGACACTCCTGCTCTACGCACTCGTATTCCTCATGCCTGGCGACCCCGTCGCAGCCCTCGGCGGAGACCGTGGTCTGACGGAAGCTGCCCGGGCACGAATCGAGGCGGAATACAATCTAGATAAGCCATTTATCATCCAATATCTGCTGTATACAAGGGCATTTTCTCCCTTGACTTTGGTACCACCTTCTCCGGTCGCCCTGTTGCGGAAGCCATGGCACATGCCTTCCCCGTGACCATAAAACTTGCCGTCATGGCGCTTATCTTTGAAGCTGTCTTTGGCATCTGCTTTGGCGTGATCGCAGGAATGCGTCGCGGCGGAATCTTCGACTCCACCGTGCTCGTCATGTCCCTCATCGTCATTGCAGTTCCATCGTTTGTGATTGGTTTTGTTTTCCAGTTCTTTGTTGGCGTGAAGTGGGGGGATTCTGCCGGTAACCGTCGGATCGAACACATCGATCACGTCGCTCCTCATGCCAGCGATCGTCCTAGGGGCGCTCTCCTTTGCTTATGTGGTTCGCCTTACTAGACAGTCAGTCTCAGAAAACCTGCGGGCAGATTATGTGCGCACCGCGCGGGCGAAAGGCCTAAGTGGCAGAAACGTGACCATGCGGCACGTCTTGCGTAACTCGCTGATCCCCGTAGCCACCTTCCTAGGCGCTGATCTTGGCGCACTTATGGGCGGAGCTATTGTGACCGAGGGAATCTTTGGCATCAATGGTGTTGGCGGCACGGGCACGATGTATCAGGCAATCCTCAAAGGCGAGCCCACCACAGTCGTGTCCTTTACCACGGTCCTCGTGATCGTCTATATCATCGCTAACCTCGTCGTGGACTTGATCTACGCCTTGCTCGACCCGAGGATCCGCTATGCATAATCACAATATTTTCCAGCCTCATCCTGGGCAGGAGCACTTCATCGCAGATACAGACGAGACAGGCTTGGGTGCTGTCGACGCAGTCGCCGACGAGTCTGCCCCCACCTCCACGTGGGGCGAAGCATGGAAGTATCTGCGCCGCCGCCCACTGTTCTGGTTCTCCGCCGCGTTGATTCTTACCGCAGTGCTTCTCGCCGTAATTCCGCAGCTGTTCACGTCTACGGATCCCGGTTTTTGCGAGCTATCCAAATCCTTGGCAGACCCGACAGAAGGACACCCCTTTGGCTTTGATCGCCAAGGTTGCGACATCTATGCACGCATGATTTACGGCGCGCGGGCATCTGTCGCGGTAGGTGTGTTTACCACTCTTGCGGTAGTGATCATAGGAACCGTTATCGGAGCTGCAGCTGGTTTCTTTGGTGGCATCCTGGACACCTTGCTGTCTCGACTTACTGACATTTCTTTGCCGTCCCCCTCGTCCTCGCGGCGATTGTGGTCATGCAGATGTTTAAGCAGGAGCGCACAGTCATAACGGTTGTGGTGGTACTCGCTATGTTTGGCTGGACCAACATTGCCCGCATCACCCGAGGCGCCGTGCTGTCGGTCAAAAACGAGGAATTCGTTACTGCCGCTCGTGCGGTAGGGGCATCTAAGTGGAAGATCCTCAGCAGCCATATTCTGCCTAATGCTGCGGCCCCGATTATCGTGTACGCGACGGTGGCGCTAGAACGTTTATCGTGGCAGAGGCCACTCTGTCCTTCCTAGGCATTGGCCTTCCACCGAATATCGTCTCGTGGGGCGGAGACATTGCTAAGGCCCAAGTGTCGTTGCGTACTCAGCCCACGGTGCTGTTTTATCCGGCGGTAGCGCTCGGTGCGACAGTCTTGAGTTTTATCATGATGGGCGACGTAGTCCGTGACGCCCTTGATCCGAAGGCTAGGAAGCGATAAGAGCCATGAGTGAAAATAATAATGCGCCGCTTCTAGAGGTGAAGGATCTACAAATCTCCTTTACCTCCTCAACTGGCACTGTCGACGCCGTCCGTGGCGTCAACTTGACCATCTATCCCGTCCAGTCGGTGGCCATCGTGGGCGAATCTGGCTCGGGTAAATCCACCACCGCAATGGCGATCATCGGACTGCTCCCTGGAACTGGAAAAGTAACGGGCGGCCAGATCTTGTTTGACGGAAAAGACATCACAAAACTTTCCGACAAGCAGATGCAATCCTACCGAGGCTCGTAGATCGGCCTTGTCCCTCAAGACCCTATGAGCAGCCTCAATCCTGTGTGGCGCATTGGCACGCAGGTAAAAGAGTCGCTCAAAGCAAACAATGTGGTCCCGGGTTCTGACATGGATACTGCGCGTCGCAGAGCTTTTGGAGGAAGCAGGGCTTCCCGACGCCCACCGCCGCGCGAAGCAATATCCGCACGAATTTTCCGGAGGCATGCGCCAGCGAGCCTTTATCGGTATCGGTTTGGCTGCGCGTCCCAAGCTGCTCATTGCCGACGAGCCCACCTCCGCCCTGGATGTGACGGTACAAAAGCGCATCCTGGATCACCTGGGTGGACTCACTCAGGATTTGGGAACCGCAGTTCTCTTTATTACTCATGACCTCGGATTGGCGGCTGAGCGTGCCGAACACCTCGTGGTGATGCACCGCGGTCGCGTCGTTGAGTCTGGCCCCAGCCTCCAGATTCTCCGCGACCCGCAGCATCCATACACCAAGTGGTTGGTTAAAGCGGCGCCTTCCTTGGCTTCTGCCCGCATTCAATCGGCGCAAGAACATGGAGTGGAAAGCTCCGAGATCCTCGCTTCTGAAAAGACGGACAGCAAAGAGATCATCCGGGTAGAAAATCTCACCAAGATTTTCGATGTTCGCGGTCAGCGTGGGAAAAAGCTGAGCTGCGCGCTGTCGACGACGTCAGCTTCTCCCTCAAACAAGGAACGACCCTCGCGTTAGTAGGAGAGTCGGGGTCCGGTAAATCAACCGTGGCCAATATGGTCCTCAACCTTATCGACCCAACCTCAGGCAAGGTCTACTACAAGGGCACGGACCTATCCACGCTAGGAAAGAAGGAACTCTTTGCGATGCGGCGCAAGCTGCAAGTAGTGTTCCAAAATCCCTACGGCTCATTGGATCCAACGTATTCAATTTTCCGATGCATCGAAGAACCGCTTGTGGTGCATCAGGTAGGAAATCGCAAAGAGCGAGAGAAACGCGTGGCCGACCTCCTAGACATGGTGGCTATGCCGCGTTCGGCCATGCGACGCTATCCCAACGAACTCTCCGGCGGGCAGCGCCAACGCATCGCCGTAGCTCGTGCGCTGGCACTAAACCCTGAGATCATCGTTTTGGATGAGGCGGTCTCCGCCCTGGACGTTCTGGTTCAGAACCAGATCCTGCAGCTGCTGGCCAACCTGCAGTCCGAACTCAATTTGAGCTATCTGTTTATCACCCATGACCTAGCCGTGGTGCGCCAAACCGCGGATGAAGTTGTGGTGATGCAAAAAGGACGCGTGGTGGAGCAGGGGACGACCGACGACCTCTTCCTAGCGGCGAAGGAAGAATATACGCGTAACCTCATTGATTCTGTTCCTGGTCTGGGTGTGGAGCTCGGCACCGGGATGTAGTTACCGCCGTTGGCTCTGCTGTCACTAGGAGAGGGGATTCCTTGCGAATCTCCTCTCTTTTTCATTTAAAGCTTGCAATCTCGATGGTTACTCGGTAACTTTTACTCATGGTTACCGAGTAACCATCTCTTTGGTAACAAGAAACTTTGCAAAGAAGGCAACCGTATGACCATTCGGCACTCGCTACTCAGCCTCCTAGCGGCTAAGCCACGGCCAGTAGGAGAGTTGCGGACGCAATTTCATGAACTCACGCAACACACCTGGCCCCTCAACATCGGTCAGGTATTTCAGACAATCCAAAGACTAGAGCGCGACGACTTTGTCGAGTCCCTAGGAGAAGTAGAGGGCAGCACAGGACATACCGCGCAGGTGTATGGCATTACCTCTCACGGGCGGGACGAACTGGAGACATGGTGGAGTACTCCCACGCTGCTTTCTAAAAATCAGCGCGATGAGCTCGTCATCAAAATTGCGATGGCTCAAGCCACCAATGCTTCGGGAGTAGGAGAGATGGTGCAGCGGCAGTGGGAAGCGGTGATGCTGGAACTTCGCGACGTCGTGAAGCAAAAAATGGCACTCGCACCGCAACGCACCGCGGCCCGCCTCCTACTGGAGAGACGAATATTCAATCTTGAAGCAGAGTCGAGATGGCTTGATTACATAGAAACTCTAGAGATCCCCGCAGAAGGAAAACAATAATGATGACCCAACCAGCAGCATTGATCTTGGATAATATCGGCAAAATTCATGATGATGGTTCTCACACAACGGTGACTCTCGATTCTGTGTCGCTTACCGTAGAGCCCGGCGAACTCGTCGCAGTTATGGGACCATCAGGGGCTGGAAAAACAACGCTCCTTAAATATTGCGGGAACCCTGGACACTCCTACTCGTGGGCGCGTGCTTATCGACGGCTGCGACACCAGCGGATTCAGCGCCAAAGAACGCGCCCGCGTGCGACGCGAATCCGTCGGCTTCGTCTTCCAAGACTTCAACCTCATTCCTACTCTCACTGCCTCCGAAAACGTGGCTCTTCCACTTGAGCTCGGCGCCATGACTAGGAAGGAGTGTGAGGAACAAGCCCTCGCAGCGTTGGAATCCATCGGCCTTCCTAACGTGGGCGATTCCTTCCCCGCGGAGCTTTCTGGCGGTGAGCGGCAGCGCGTTGCCATCGCGCGTGCTCTTATCGGCAATCGTCGATTATTGCTTGCCGACGAACCCACCGGCGCCCTCGACACCACCACCGGCGAGGCGATCATGGCTGTGCTGCGGTCGCGCATCGACCAAGGCGCAGCCGGCCTCCTAGTAACGCATGAGCCAAGGTTTGCCGCATATGCAGATCGCACGGTGTATTTACGTGACGGAAAATTGCAGGGGGCTCAATAGTGACTTCGCTTTCTAGGCGCCTGGCAGGGCGCGAGCTAACTACACACAAAATTCGATCAGGTGTAGCGATTTCTCTTTTCGCACTGCCCATCGTAGTGATTTGTGCTTTTACCAATGCGCTATTGGGATTCTCGGCCTATTCCTACGAGAAAGATCGCCTTCCTAGCACCTATGTGAACATCAATAACACCGTCTGCTCAGGAGAAGAGGAAAAAGACGCAACCTGGTGTGTGCGAGACCGTGAGGTGCTGGATAAACCAGATGTTGAGCGTTTTAAGAACCTTGCCTCCGGCATAGCCGATACATTTAGCCCGGTGTGGCAGCTCGACACGTCGGTCGCTAGCTCCTATGGTGCGGATATCCGTCTTGCACTGAGGACTGCTCCGCAGGAGAAAGGCGAACCGCACGTGCCAGCGCGCGGTGAGATAGCGCTGAGCGACAGCGCTCTCTCCCTCCTAGGCAAGGGAGTAGGAGAGAAGGTGAGGTTTGTCCCTTGGGCAGGTGCACAACCTTTAACCCTCACCATCGCTGAGGGAACCGATGACAGGTCCTCCAACGTGGTTGGCATTGTCAACAAAGAAGACATTAATGTCGCACAGTTCGGCAGTGACGCAGAATTGGTAAGCGCACGGCTTCCTCAAGAGGTTTCCCTTGCGTGGGTTTCGTCGCAAGTGTTAGACGAGGACACTGGCCAAGAGGACAATGGAGTCTCGGTTCGTAGTGTGGATCAGTATGAGGTCCCATCGAGGTACGCGTCCTTCCTCTTCTCCTACGTAAATGTTACGGCTTCTACAGAGAAATTCTTTATGTTTGTGTCGATGGGGGCGCTTGCGGTTATTTTGATCGCGAGTATCGTTGGCACGGTTTTCGCAGTTGCTGCGCGGCGGTCAATCCGTTCGACTGGATTGCTGGCCGCAATCGGTGCAGATCCACAGCAACTGAGGCAGATTATGTTGTGGCAGGGTGCAATCGTAGGATTCCTGGGTTCCTTAGTAGGAACGGTGGCTGGTCTAGTCCTCGGCGCAGTCCTCCCATGGATCTTTACGGAGGCTCATGTCTTCGGTTTCGCTTGGGATATTTCGCTTCTGTCTGTTGCGGTCGCAGTCATTGCAGGTCTTTGTGCAGCTCTGATGCCCGCGATACGCAGTGCCTCAATGGAGCCTGTTCAAGCGCTGGCGGAGGGGGCGTCGACACGCATTGTTCGCTTACGACCGCTCTACCTCGTAGGACCAGCACTTGGTGCTTTGGGGTTGATAAGCATTATGCTTTCGGATCCTGAGAAGCCGGTGGGGGCGTGGTCTGTGATAGTTGTTATCGGTGCGATTGCATCGGCGCCGGCCACAATCCTCTTCCTAGCGAGGTTCGGTCGCCGCACGCCGCTGAGCATGAGGCTGGGGCTGCGCGATGCACTCCGGAACATGCCCCGGACAGGTCCTGCGGTTGGCGCGATCACTGGAACAATGATGATATGTGCCGTTGTATTCCTCAGCATCACCGGTGGCCCCGTCAATCTAACGCCGCAATCGCATGTCAACGCTATCCGGATCACAGCGAACAAAGCGGTGGCTTCGGACGCCAGCCCTTATGCGGCAATTATTAAGGAAAAGCAAACAAAGCATTCCGCACCATTGCGTGTCGACGAATACTCTCCTTATTACTCCTCGCAGAGGGGAGGCCCCGTCGAAATCAACGTCAACCCTCCTACTAAGTACGTGAGCGGGGCGGGGTCAAGGCCTTCAGTGTTGGATTCCTTTAGCACCTTCAACAATTGGGATAATGGAATCGCTGTTCATGTGGTGACGCCATCAGTAATAGGCATGCTGGCCGACAACGAGTTGAAGAGCCTTAACAAAAAAGACCTCAACCGGTTGGAAGAGACGATCGCTCATGGCGGGGCAGTGGCCTTTAATCCTAGCCTCGTGAAATCGGGAAAAATCAGCGTGGATATCACAAAGAAAATGACTGATGAGGAAGATAGCCGCCACGAACTTCTGGCGATGGCCGTGCCAGGCGCTCACACCAACGCCATAGTGATCTCCCCGGAGACTGCGCGGTCCTTGGGCTCAGCAGCAGTATTCCAGGCGTCGCACTTGGTAGGAGGATCAAAGCTTAGCTGGTGGGAGACTCTCAACCCAGATTATTCCGGCGAAGGCTTTGCTAGCGTCACGGTGTCCAAGCAGTCGGCATCGCAAGATCGCTTTGGAGTGACAATTGCGATGTTCCTATCGTGGGTGCTGTGCTTTGGCCTCATCCTCCTCCTAGTGGCGTTGGCGAGCTTTGAGACTCGTCGTGAAGTCATCACGATGTTCTCCCTAGGAGGGGAGAAGAGACTGATTCGACGATTCAGCGCGATGCAAGGGCTCTTCGTCGCACTGGTAGGCGCAGTGGGAGCTATAGCGTGGCTGCTTGCGCTAGAGTTTGCCGAATCCATTCGTCTACACGGTGACTACATTCCGTTCAGGGTGTTTGATATTCCTTGGATAGTGGTTGGTGTTCATGCAGTGGGGGTTGTCTTTGTCGGCTGGCTGACAGGATACCTCTACGGGGTAAAGCGGGGTCGCGACTATGACTCCTTAGTCCCTAGGCGATAGAAGGGAGCGAGGCCCTCACCAAGAAACAGGTGAGGGCCTCGTTATATGTGTATTAAGCGTGAGTGAAGAATCCAATCCGCATGGGATTGTTAGTGGCTGCCGAAGGGGAGCGGGAAACTCGGCAGCGGGATGACGGTGGGGAAGGCAGTGGCGTCGATAAGCGGGCTAGGAGCATCCGAAGCGTGTGGTATAGGCGCCCCGCTTACGGCTGAAATCCACTCGGCGTGCTCTGCGACAGGCGTGTACCAGCCGACCGTTCCGGTATGGCTGGTCATGCTGAGAACTCCGACCACAGCGTTGCCCTCCATCAGTGGGCCGCCGGAATCGCCTTGGCGGAGAATTCCTTGGCTGATCCATTGCTCAATTAAGACGGCCTGACGGTCGGGGCCAGGAACGTTGGTGACACGGCGCTGTGTTGTAGCTTCTGCCCACTGCGCGTGGCCGTGGCCGATCCCGCCCCGGCCTGCGGCGATAGTTTTTTCACCAAAAGACAGGTTGTTGCTGGAAAGCGTCATCTGGGCTGTGCCGGAGGGTCGATCGAGTTTGATCAACGCAATATCTGCGGCGGGATGGGGAATTTGTTCGACAGCTCGGAAGACCTGGCCGCCGACGCCGATAGTTGATGGGCCTGCGCCAAGGCAGTGGCGAGCGCTCAGTACCCATTCGGGAGAGATGAGAGCTCCTGTGCATTGCTGCTCTCCTAGTCCCACGTAGGCGAGACTAGGTTGGTTGCGGTGCCTCCGACGACTGCGTGGCTAGGAGCAACTATTCCTAGCGAGAGAGCGACGGCGGTGGTGACAGCGGATAATCGGCGAAAAAGCCGCATTTAGAGAATCTCCTCTATTACTTCCGTGGGACGTGCAAGGCGTACGCCTTTATCCGTTGATACGATCGGCCGTTGAATAAGCCGGGGGTGTTTTACCATCGTAGCAATGAGATCGTCGTCGGAAGTTTCTGGCGAGAGGCCCAGGTCTTGGTAGAGCTGTTCGTTTGTTCGTATCGCCTCGTGGGGGCTCAGCCCTGCTTTGTGTAGGAGGTTGCGGAGAGTGTCCTCGCTAGGAGGGGAAGAGAGATAATTAATGACCTGCACATCGTCGTGCCCCCGATCCTGCACGAACTCCAGTGCAGCGCGCGACTTAGAACATTGGGAGTTGTGGTAGATGGTGATCATGGTGCAGGTTCCAGCTCGACGGCGTCGGCCCATTCTAAGTCGTAGCCTAGGGATGCAAGCCAGCTCATGGGGTCGTCGTTGTAGCGGGTTATTCCTTCGACGGCGAGAAGGGTCGCGTCAATCGCGCGCTCGGCTTCTTCAGCGGTGATGATGCCGGCAGAGGTTGCTGCTGCGAGTTCGTCGATGTCTACAACTTTGACGGGTTCGCCTGTCACGGAGATGAGGTCGACATACAAGTCGCGGGTGACCCACATGTTGTCTTCGCGGGAAATGTCGGCGACATCAAAGTAGAAATCTTGACGTTCGTCAACGCCTTCGCGGAAATGGAAGATGTTGGCGCGCAATCCCAAGTTGGGGAGGAGCCAGGACTCTAGGTATCCAAATTTGGGATGGTCGGCGCCCCGTGCCATGTATAGACCGAAATCAGTGGAGTGAAAGTCATCTACGCGTCGCTGAAAACCTTTGGGGTCGATATTGGTCATCGACAATGGGTCGAAGGTTTCCTTTTTCACTGGATGCAGTTCAACCATTATTTCACCTCGAAGAGTGCAGCCGTGGGTAGGAAGGTGCAGGGGCTTGCTTCGGTGGCAATAGTCCCCTCGATGAGTGCAATGACGCGCCCCTTCCCCGTATCAGCGGTTCCAGATACGGTGCTAGGCCCATCCGGGTTGATCCCGTGGCCGGCAAGGCGAGTGCTTCCGCCTTGCAGCGTGGAAAGGTTAAACCAGTGGACGTTCATTGCTTGATGCTCGTTGGGACCGAGCTTCCCAGTTCCTAGCGCGGTAAACACAAAGGCAGTTTCGCCTTCTTTCGCTCCCGGTGCTGGAATCTCTGCGGGTCCGGGGACCGCGATTGCTGATCCGGTAGCAGTGAGCTGGCCGCTGATGCAGCGCCCTGCGATGCTTGGCCAGAGGAACTGGTTGAACTGGGGGCCGTTGTCGGGGACCTTGATGTCACCCTGTCCGGTTCCCTCGATGAAGGCCACGGCTGCGAGTAGCTGGTCGCGGATCGGCTCAGGCAGGGTGTTGGCAAAGTCTTTCGCTTTGCTTAGTGTCTCGGCGTTGGGGCGTCCGAATTGGTCCAGGGGAAGCCAGGAGGAAAGGTTGATCGTCGAGGAGGACGACAAAAGGGGCGCTGCCGGCAGCGGTTGCGCAGGCATAGCAGTCGCACCACCAACGGAGGTGAGGGTGCCAGTAGCCGCGAGAAGCGTTGCGGTGATGGCGTGGGTAATTCGGCGCACGTACAGCCTTCCTAGCTATTGGATTTGTTATTGCCTTATAGAGAGATGCGTTGAGCGGGTGAAGGGCGTCGATAAGCACAATAGCAAGTCACAATAATCACAAGAGTTTACTCGAATAACAGTAGTCACTGCTTTAAAGGTGTCAAGGGTTACTAACTAATATTCTCAATGTGGGGGAACTAGAAAATTCCTCTCTTGATACACGTCGCTCATCGTGATCTTTTTGTTACATGTTGCTGTATTCACGTTTCTAACGTGCACAGTTATGGGTAAGTGGAGTAATGTAACAGCGCTGTACTATGCGCCCGCACTCTTCGCACGATTGTGCGGCACGATTTCACCAGGCGCATCCAATTTTTCAGGAGACACTTTTGACCCGTCCAGAGTTTCGCAATGTAGCCATCGTTGCGCACGTTGACCACGGAAAGACCACCCTTGTAGACGCCATGCTGTGTCAGTCAGGCGCCTTCGATGAACACGCAGAGCTCGTCGACCGCGTGATGGACTCTGGAGACCTAGAAAAGGAAAGGGGCATCACCATTTTGGCCAAGAACACGGCCATTCGTCGTAAAGGTGCCGGCAAAGATGGTAACGATCTTGTCATTAACGTGATCGATACGCCTGGCCACGCTGACTTCGGCGGCGAGGTTGAGCGCGCCTTGAGCATGGTGGACGGCGTCGTTTTGCTTGTCGACGCCTCCGAAGGCCCGCTGCCACAGACCCGATTCGTTCTGGGCAAGGCCCTCGCAGCCAAAATGCCAGTGATCATCTTGGTCAACAAGACTGACCGTCCCGACGCGCGTATCGACGAGGTCGTCGAGGAGTCCCAGGACCTCCTCCTAGAGCTGGCCTCAGCCTTGGATGATCCGGAGGCTGCAGAAGCCGCCGAGCAGCTGCTCGACCTGCCGGTTCTCTACGCTTCTGGCCGCGAAGGCAAGGCATCTGTGGAAAATCCCGGCAACGGCAACGTACCTGAGGCTGAAGACCTGCAAGCGCTTTTCGACGTCATCTACGACGTTATGCCAGAGCCCACCGTCAACGTCGACGGAGCTTTGCAGGCACACGTGACCAACTTGGACTCTTCCTCCTTCCTAGGCCGCATCGGCTTGATCCGCGTGCACTCCGGAACATTGAAGAAGGGACAGCAGGTTGCCTGGATCCACTACGATGAGGACGGTAACCAGCACGTCAAGAGTGCTAAAATCGCCGAGCTGCTGCGCACCGTTGGTGTGACCCGCGTGCCCGCAGACGAGGTTGTGGCGGGAGACATTGCCGCTATCTCCGGCATTGATTCTGTGATGATCGGCGATACCCTCGCTGACCCGGAAAACCCTGTCGCTCTTCCTCGCATCACCGTTGATGAGCCTGCAATCTCCATGACCATTGGCGTGAACACGTCGCCAATGGCCGGCCGTGGCGGCGGCGACAAGCTGACTGCACGTGTGGTGAAAGCACGCTTGGATCAGGAACTGATCGGTAACGTGTCTCTCCGCGTCCTTCCTACTGAGCGTCCAGACGCGTGGGAAGTTCAGGGCCGTGGTGAAATGTCGCTGTCGATTCTCGTGGAAACGATGCGTCGTGAAGGCTTTGAGCTGACCGTCGGCAAGCCTCAGGTGGTTACGCAGACCATCGACGGCAAGCTCTACGAGCCTTATGAGCACATGGTTATCGATATTCCATCGGAGTACCAGGGCAACGTCACCCAGCTGATGGCTGCTCGTAAAGGTCAGATGCTGTCCATGGACAACATCTCTGATGACTGGGTACGCATGGAATACAAGGTTCCCGCGCGAGGCCTGATCAGCTTCCGTACCATCTTCCTCACCGAGACCCGTGGTACCGGTATCGCCAACTCCTACTCAGAAGGCACCGACGTGTGGGCGGGCGAAATCAAGGGCCGCGCATCCGGATCCCTCGTGGCAGACCGTTCCGGTCAGATCACCGCTTATGCTCTCACCCAGCTTTCCGACCGTGGCAACTTCTTTGTCGAGCCGGGCATGGAAGCTTATGAGGGTATGGTCGTTGGTGCCAACAACCGTGATGAAGACATGGATGTGAACATCACCAAGGAAAAGAAGCTGACCAACATGCGTTCAGCTACTGCCGACGCAACCGTCACCCTGGCCAAGGCACATGTGCTGTCCTTGGACGAGGCTATGGAGTTCTGTGGGCAGGACGAGTGCGTGGAGGTAACCCCAGACGTCCTACGCGTACGCAAGGTTGTTCTCAATGCCACCGAGCGTGGCCGTGCCCGTGCACGTGAGAAAGCACGCAACAAGTAAGATAGCTCGCATGATGAACAAGCACCGCGTTTTCCTAGCAACAGTCTCGGCCGCGGTGCTTGTGTCATGTTCGGCAAACCCCGGTCCCGCACCTGTGGAAAAGGAACCGGAAGCTACGCCCGCTAGTAGTGCGGCCAGTAGCACTTCGGCTGCGCCGAAGTCGGAAAAGAAAACCAAAAAGTCGGTGTCGATAGGCATAGACCCGATTACCGGGGGATTGAATCCGCACGTGTTATCGGATGACTCTGTGTTTGTTCGTGCGCTGGCCTCCCTCGTCCTTCCTAGCGCCTTCGTGGGAGGGGAGATCAATGCCGATCTTCTTACCTCCGCGCAGGAGATAGAGCCAGCCGCTGGCACGGGTGCCGTTCAGACAGTGCGGTATACCATTCGATCGGAAGCTCAGTGGAGCGATGGAACCCCCATCACGGTGTCTGACTTCCAGTATCTCTGGGATGCGAAGTCGACAAACCCGGGTGTCCTGGATGCGTCGAAGTATCGAGCAATAGCCGGCATTCGTTCCTCTAATGGTGGCCGCACAGTGGACGTGGATTTTGCTGCGAAGGTAGCCGATTGGCACACCCTCTTTTCCTCCCTCCTACCCAGCCACCTATTGCGCGATAGCGACGCCAGCTTCACTTCGGTCATGGCCCACAGTATTCCGGCTTCGGGGTGGAAGTACTCACTGGTGAGCGTCGATAAGCAGCGGGGAATTCTTACGCTTAATCGCAACGATCGATTCTGGGGCAAAAACCCTGCGAAGAATGAGACAATCACCTTCTCCGAGGTTCGCGACGTAACCCAGGGTGCGGAGATGCTGCGGACGGGGCAAATCCATTACCTTGACATCACTCCTACGGAGGTCGCCCGCGAGGCGTTCGAGCTCATGCCAAACACCCAGGTACGCACGCAGGAAAGCCCGCTGACGCTCCAACTGATCGCTAACCTTAACCTGAGCGAGGCCCAACGGGCCGAGTTGCAGTCGCTGGTGGACCGCCGATTGATTGCCAAGCTGGCTATGGGGCGTTCTAGTGATTTGGTGGTGGCGTCGGAAAGCTATGAGCCCCATGCGGAGCTGCTTACGTCGCTAGGAAGGGATGTGAGGATCGGCGTAGATCCCGCAGACCCACACGCAGAAAACGCCGCCCGTGCGCTTGTCGACCTTCTTGCTCGCCATGGGGTGGGGGCGAAGCTCGTGACCACGGACACCACCTCTCTCCTAGGCACGAAGCTTATCGACGGCAGCGTGGATGCCATCGTAACGTGGAATTCTGCGAACAATCTTGATCGCTACCAATGCTCACGACCCAAGCCGGCCACCAATTTCACTAACTGGTGCAACAAACAGACCGATGCCGAAATTAGCGAAGTGCTCGCTGGAACCCGCACGTCAGAGGACTTCAATGGCATCGCCGCCAACATCGAAACAAGTCAACATTTTACTACCGAGATCACCAAAGACCTGCGCCTACAAGTGCGCGGTAGCGGTATCGTAGGACCGGACCAACAGCTAGATCAATGGCCAGAAGACCTTGCAGCCCTGGCCACGTGGACACCCAAAGAGGACTAATGCGCGACCTTATCGGCAAAAAAGTAATAGCCGTCCATGCCCACCCCGACGATGAAGCCATCTGGACCGGCGGACTCATCGCAGAACTCTCACTCCGTGGCGCTGACGTCACCGTGGTGACGTGCACGCTAGGAGAGCAGGGGGAGGTCATCGGCGAACCTTATCAAGGGCTCGTCGCGGACGCGGCCGATCAGCTGGGGGGATTCCGGATTGGGGAGCTGTCGCGCTCCCTCTCTCTCCTAGGTGCGAGAGGGGAGCACCTTGGCGGGGCGGGATATTGGCGCGACTCGGGAATGATCGGCGATAAAGCAAATGAACATCCTCGCGCATTCATCTCCTCCGGTGAGGAAGCGGTGGAGCAACTCGCCGAGATTCTGGCGCAGATTAATCCCGACCTCGTGATCACCTACGGCCCCGACGGAGGATACGGGCACCCAGACCACATCCAAGCGCACACAATTACTCACGAAGCCGTTCGACGCGTGCCCGTCGCCCGCATCATCTGGGCCGTCACTGATAAGATAGACCTTGACACAGGGCTCGATGCCATCAGCGCCGTTCCCGAAGCTTGGCGACGCCCGCGCCAAAATGAAATAGCGTGCGTCGAGAACGTCGACATCCGTCTCCTACTGAGCGACGAGGCCTTCGCTAGGAAAAAGGAAGCGATGAAAGCCCATGCAACCCAACTCTGGATTGCAGACGGATCCACAACTGCGACCAATCCCCACGCCGCCATCGCTGGCATTAGCGATCCGAATGCGGCGCCGGCTGTTTTTGCGTTGAGCAACTTGATCGCCCAACCTCTCCTACGCACGGAGTGCTACCAGATGGGCCAAGGCCCCCTTCCTAGCGGCGTCGACATTGTCGCAGAACTAGTGAGATAAAAGAGTGGCTGAACACATAACAAGCGATGACAACCGTTCCTACGTATACCAAGAATTCAGTAGGGGAGAAGCCGCATGGGGGCTCTTCTGGCTCTCCCTAGGAGGGGTTATCTCCGTCCTCCTAGAAATCGTCTATCTCAACACCTGGGTCGGACCAGTGCCTGTGCCTTATACCGTCGCAATCGCGTTCTTATTCAACATGGTTCTGACAAAAACAGCGATGTTGTGGACTAAAAATTCAGCCATTGCGCTTATCCCAATGTATGCGTGGGCGTTGGGATTCTTTGGGCTCATGGTAGCGGGAGGCGTGACGGGCGACCAGTTGCTTGGGGCAAGCCTCCGCCCCCTCCTACTCATGATCGCAGGTTTTGTAGGAGGCGGTTGGCCTCTGCTGCGCGGAAAGTGACATAATGAATCGAATCATCCGAATACGTGAAGTGGAGATCTATAAGCAATGACGTACACAATCGCACAGCCCTGCGTTGATGTCATGGATCGAGCATGCGTTGAGGAATGCCCAGTCGATTGCATCTACGAGGGAAAGCGTTCCCTGTACATCCACCCCGATGAGTGCGTCGACTGCGGAGCCTGCGAACCTGCGTGCCCGGTCGAAGCAATTTTTTATGAAGACGACGTTCCAGACGAGTGGCTGGATTACAACGATGCCAACGCCGCATTTTTCGACGACCTCGGCTCCCCGGGCGGCGCGGCCAAACTCGGCCCGCAGGACTTCGACGCCAAACTCGTAGCCGACCTCCCTCCACAGGCGTAAAAACATCTTCAAAGGACGGACCATGAGCCGCAGCCCGCTAGGAACAAAGCTTCCCGATTTCCCCTGGAACTCCCTCGCAGAAGCAAAAGCCAAGGCACAGTCGCACCCAGACGGAATAATTAACCTCTCCGTGGGGTCGCCTGTCGACGAAGTATCCCCAGGCATTTGCCTCGCACTAGCGGAAGCCGCTGCAGCTCCTGGCTACCCTCAGACCATCGGGACGCCCGAACTTCGCGACGCCATAATCGCATCCCTGGCCAGGCGCTACAACATCCCCTGCGTAGGAGGGGTGCTGCCGGTTGTCGGGACAAAAGAAGCTATTGCGCTCCTACCTTCTCTCCTAGGGATCAACTCCACCGTAGTAATCCCTGAGGTGGCATACCCAACTTATGAGGTCTCCGCTCTTATCGCAGGTGCCACCCCCAAGCGCAGCGACGCCCCCCACACCCTTCCTAGTCCCGAAGACATCGACCTCGTTTATCTCAACTCCCCATCGAACCCCACAGGCAAAGTTCTCAGCATCGAGACACTGCGCGAGATCGTGGCGTGGGCGCGCGAAAACAATGTCATCATTGCTTCCGATGAGTGCTATTTGGGGCTGACCTGGGAAGGCGAAGCGGTGTCTATCCTAGATCCGCGCGTCAACGATGAGGACCAAACAAGTCTCCTAGCGATCCATTCGCTCTCAAAGACTTCCAACCTCGCCTCCTACCGAGCAGGTTTCTTAGCCGGCGATGCGGAGCTGATCGCCGAGCTCACCGAAGTGCGCAAGCATGCAGGCCTTATGATTCCTGGACCAATCCAAGCTGCAATGACTGCCGCGCTCAACGATGACGACCAGGAGACTTTCCAGAAGCTACGCTACGCACGTCGCCGCGCAACTCTCCTACGCGCGCTTGTCGACGCGGGCTTTACCGTCGAAGACTCAGAGGCTGGTCTTTATTTGTGGGCGACACGAGGAGAAAACTGCCGTTCCACAGTGGAATGGTTTGCTGACCGAGGCATCCTCGTTGCACCCGGAGATTTCTATGGTCCTAGCGCGGAAAAACATGTTCGCATTGCTCTTACATCCACTGATGAGCGAGTGACAGCTTTTGCAGCACGCTTGCAAAACTAAAGATCAACGGAGTTACTTTCACTGCGGACTTGATTTAGCAGATCGGACTTATGCGGAAAATTCTACCGACTGTTTCTACACACGGTAGGTCCTATAAATAAGAGCGTTAAATTTTATGGATATGCCTCAAATTGGGGTTTCGATATCGTGCGGAAAGGTTTCTTATCTGTCACTAGGAGAGTGGAAGTTGTCGTTATCTGCCGCTGCTAGAGCGTTACGTGACAAGATTAGAGTTTATGAATCCTGTGTCGGGAGTTTTGAGAAGTTTCGATTACCGCTACAATCAACAAGGTTAATTGCCCACTAGGAGGAGAGACTCGGTGTCCGAGAATTCTAAAATACGGATGACTAGGAGCCTGCGACAGTTCATCCAATTCGGAATCGTTGGTGGATCCGGCACCGTAGTGAACCTAGCGGTTACAGTCCTAGCCAAGAAAATTGCTTGGTGGGTAGGAGAGGTGTCTGAGCATGACGCCTTTTACAATCTTTTAGGCTCTTCTTTCCATGTTCGTTGGTACCACGTTTTTATGACGATTGCTTTTGTTGTCGCCAATACGTGGAATTATCAGTTGAATAGGATGTGGACGTTTAAAGCCGCCCATATGACGTCGTGGTGGCGAGGTTTCTTCCCCTTCCTACTCACGGGAGTAGGAGCGTTTTTCGTGAGCCAGGTGGTGGCAACGTTGCTGATGAACCCGACGTCGCCGATTACGTTGTCGCCGGTGATTTTCGATGATTCTTCGGGATTGCGCACAAAGTTCTATTGGGCCAGCGCTATTTCGATTGTGGTGGCAATGCCGGTGAACTTTATTATCAATAAGGTGTGGACGTTTAGGAAGCCAAAGACGGTGGTCGTTCAGGTGGCCGAGCCGGTATAAGGCCAGGCGCGGGGAGGGCTAGACGGCTACCCCGAAATGCTGGCAGGCCCAGTATCGGCCAGATTTTCTGGCAAGGGGGAGGATGCTGGCACGTGGTTGTGCAGTGGGGGATGGGGGTTGTAAACCGGCGCGGCCGGTATGTGGCATGCGGATGTAGTGGCCGTTGCTGGGTAGGAGGGGGTTGTCGTCGTTAAGCTTGTTGTGCGTTGAGCAGCAAGCGACGAGGTTTTTGAGGTTTGTTTCGCCGCCGAATTGCCATGCTTGGAGGTGGTGAATTTCGCAGTTGTTGGCGAGCCTGTGGCAGTGGGGGTCGGCGCAGGTGAGTTGATCGGCGGTGAGGATGAGGCGCTGCTTTTTGTTGGCGTATCGTTTGGTGCGGAAAAGGTCGACAGGCTCAGGGACACCGTCCTGATTAAGGGCGTAGATGATCGCGTAGCCGAGATCCGCTAGGAGGTGTTCTGCAAGGTCTTTGGCGGGGATGAGCGCGCCGTCCGTGGTGGCTAGCATGCCGTCGCCAATATGCGTGAGACCATCAGCGGGTAGGAGGATGAGGCCTTCACGACGCGGAATGTCCGCAGCATCATGACGCAATATGCTCTGCTTCAGCGCCAGCGCCAAGGCGTGCGAATAAGTGAGTGTGGGGTTGTGGCGTCGTAAGTGCCGTGCCAGGGAGTTGAGCTTTTCGCTGATGGCGCTGGCATCGTCGTCGTGAAGCGAAGCGTGCACATGGCGCATCCCATCCGCATCGGTGTTGCGCGATATGCGAGCAGCCGGCGTTTGCTGTGGCTTCCCGCATTCACTATTGAGCGCGACGACTTGCGCCGCTGCCTCCGCTTTCGCTTCGAGCACGGTCTTGCCCCGAGCCCACTGATACAACCGCTTGCGGAGGGCCTCCCTGCTTATCGACGCCTCCCTGGACAGCTTGCTCAACGTAGCATTAGTAACTCGCAGAATCTCTATGCCCAAGTGATTGGCCTCAGCTATAGCAATAGCTTCCTGACGCTGCCGCGACTCCCTCTTCGCTCCAAACAGATCGCGGCCCAACTTCAGCACCGACCCTAGCCACTGAGGATGGAAACCAAACTGCGCTGCGATATCCTCCCTGGAGGTCGTCGCGCTCAACTCAAATAGAAACCTAAACCTGGCAATCTGAATGCCGCTGGTGGAATAGACGGAGAAAGCCCCTTCGATGTTCATAGCGATGAGGCTAAGACATGGAAGGGGCCTCCCTCTTTCTCCTAGGGACTGAGCGCCACAAACCTGTGGAATATGGCTTAATTCGTCCCGATACCTGTGGAATTCTCGCCAGGTAGTTGCGCTTTTTCAAAAGGTCGTCTAACAACAACCAAGCTCACTAGGAAAAGGATTGCGACCATCGTTAGCGCAGACAACAACTCAATTCGCGCATGTGCGTCACTGAGCATAAGTGCTGCGAGGCCGGCGAGGACGATGAGAGTGAAGCTCGTCAGCCACGGGTAGGCCCACATCCTCACTCCTAGGGACGGAACCAAAGCCTCAAGCCTACGACGCAGCTTCAGCTGGGAAACCGCAACAAACGTCCAGACCGTGAGCAACGACGCGCCCGCGGCATTGAGTAGGAAAGAGAGCAACCAACCGGTATCGAGGTAGTTAAGCACCACCATGACAACACTGAGAATCACCGATAGGAAGATCGCGGTCGTCGGCACGCCTCGTTTGTTCACCCGAGCAAACACTCGAGGCGCTTGTCGACGCTCCGCCAACGACATCATCATCCTAGAGCTGGCATAAATCTGAGCGTTAAATGCGGACAACAAAGCCAAAACAATGACAACTTCCATTGTACCTACGACACCGGGTATGCCGGCGATCGCTAAAACTTGGGAAAATGGACTCTCAGCGGCACTCTGCGCCTTTCCTAGCGATGAATACGGTAGGAGGAGGACGATCACGGCGACGGATCCAAGATAGAAAATACTGATGCGAGTAATCGTGGTTCGTACGGCGTTGACCAAAGATCGTTGCGGGTCCTCAGATTCAGCGGAAGCAATGGCTACGACCTCGATGCCACCAAAGCCGAAAGCAACCGCTAGGAGAGCCGCAGCGATACCACTGAGTCCATTGGGCATAAACCCTTCGTTTTCGATCTGATTGAGTCCCACGAAGTCATGGCCGGGCAGGAGACCCGTGACTAGGAGGAAGCCGACGACCAAAAAAAGAACCAAGACCGCAACTTTGATGAACGCGAACCAGAACTCGAATTCGCCGAAAACTCGCACGCGTAGGAGATTGATGGTGCCAAAAACTACAACAAAGAAAAGTGCAGGAACCCAAGGCGACACTCCTAGCCACGATGCAACAAATCCCGCGGCCCCGGTTATTTCAGCGCCTAGGACAGCGACGGTGGCGAGCCAATAAACCCATCCCTGGATAAAACCTGCCCAGTGTCCAATCCCGGCGTCTGCATATTCAGAAAAAGAACCGGAAGCTGGTACTACGGATCCCATCTCGCCGAGCATGCGCATAATCATGACTGCGATAAATCCTGCGATGATATAAGCAACAATGACAGCGGGGCCCGCGGCTTTAATGCCAACGCCTGTCCCTAGGAAGAGGCCGGCGCCGATTGTTGATCCCAATCCCATCATTGTGAGATGTCGGACTTTCAGTCCACTTCCTAGTCGCGTGGTGTTTTCGCTTGTCATGACAGGGGGTCTTTCCGAGGCAAGAGGGGAGAAGAACAGCGACGCCGCCGTTCTTTTCCCCTTCTGGATATTCGTTAGGTGTATGAGTGAGGGCTAGTTCGAGTGCAAGTCGGTGTTGAGCTCAACCGCTTCAGTTTTCCACGCAGTCGCTTCAATCGCACCGCTGATGGAGTTGCGGCGGAACAAAACGTTGTTGGCTCCTGCGAGTAGGAGGGCTTTGGTGCTGTCGCCGTCGTTAAGCTTCAATGCCTCAGCGACGGCACCACGGATGATGACTTTGGAGCCTGCGGTGACGTAAAGGCCTGCTTCGATGACGCAGTCGTTGCCGAGCGGAATGCCGCAGCCAGAGTTAGCGCCTAGGAGGCAGCGTTCGCCGAGCGAAATAACGTGCTTCCCTCCGCCGGAGAGCGTTCCCATGATGGACGCGCCGCCACCGACATCCGAGCCGTCTCCTACTACGACGCCGGCAGAGATTCGGCCTTCCACCATCGACGCCCCCAGGGTTCCGGCATTGAAGTTAACGAATCCTTCATGCATGACTGTGGTGCCTTCGGCAAGGTGTGCGCCGAGGCGGACCCGGTCGGCATCGCCGATGCGAACGCCGCTAGGAAGGACGTAGTCGACCATGCGGGGGAACTTATCCACAAGATGGACAGTAACTGGGCCGCGTGCCTGGAGCTTTGCGCGGGTCATCTCGAAGTCACTGATCTGGCAGGGGCCGTAGTTAGTCCACACAACATTGGTCAGGAGGCCAAAAATCCCATCGAGGTTTTGGCCGTGAGGTTTGACCAATCGGTGCGAAAGCAAATGCAGGCGCAGATATGCGTCGTAGGCGTCGCTAGGAGGGGAGGAGAGGTCCGAGATTCCGGTGCGGATTGCTTCACGACGCACACCTCGATCCGCATCCTCACCAACGAGACTGCGGAACTCAGCAGGAATATCGTCGCCCTGGAGTGTGACGGTTTCGGTATCGGTGGGGGTGTCGAGACGCGGAGCCGGGAACCACGCGTCTAGAACGGTTCCATCTTCGGTGATGGTTGCAAGTCCAATAGCTAGTGCAGAAGTCATGTGTGGGAGTCTACTTACTCTTCTTCCTAGTGAGGAATGACAAGATAATCAGGGCCGTAAAGACAACGGCTACGGAGGTGATTTGGCTGCGAGATGAATCGTCGGAAAGCATAAGCGCGGTGAGCCCAATAAAACCGACAACGGTAAACCAGCCGAGCCATGGATAGCACCACATGCGGACCGTGGTGATCTCCCCCTTTTCCACGAGCTCAGGGTGCAGCTTGATGTAGGACAGTGAAATCATGACCCAGATGACGATGAGACACCCTCCTACTGCGTTGAGTAGGAAGCTGAGGAGGCCCGCGGGGTTCCAATACTGAAACCCAACGGAAGCGAACGCAAAAAACATACTCAGGAGTACCGCTGCGATCGGAACGCCTTCACGGTTCGTTGACGCAAACATCCTAGGGGCGTTTCCTCGTTGCGCCATGGAATGTACAAAACGAGAGGTTGCGTAGATCTGCGCGTTGAAAGCGGAGAGCAAAGCAACAACGATGATGGCTTCCATGAAACCAACCACACCTGGGATATTGGCCATTCCTAGGATGATGGTGAAAGGAGACTGCGCCGCAGTCTTTGCCCCGCCGATTTGGTTGTACGGGAGTAGGAAGCTGATGACGAGCACTGAGCCCAGATAGAACGTCGAAATTCGCCAAATTACTGAGCGCACTGCCGTGGCAATGGCGGTCTTGGGGTCTTCTGATTCCGCTGCGGCGATCGTGACGATTTCAGTGCCACCAAATGCGAAGGCGACGGCTAGGAGACCAGTGGCAACTCCTGTGATTCCGTTGGGCATGAATCCGTCGCCGAGGAAGTGTTGCGTTCCTACGTAGTCGTGTCCCGGTAGAAGACCGAAGATGAGCAAAACGCCAACAATGAGGAAGACAATGATGACCGCAACTTTGATAAACGCGAACCAAAACTCGAACTCGCCGAAGCCGCCGACTTTGGCAAAGTTAATCACTGCAAAAAATACAACGCACACCAGTGCTGGTATCCATGGGTCGATTCCAAACCATTGACCCATGATCGCTGCCGCGCCGGTCATTTCTGCGCCGAGGACCATGGTGAGCATGAACCAATACAGCCAACCTAGGCTGAAACCTGCCCAGTGGCCGAAGGCCTGTTCTGCGTAGACGGAAAAGGAACCGGAGGCAGGGCGAGCCGCCGCCAGCTCTCCTAGCATCTGCATCACAAAGACGACGAAGATACCGGAGATGATATAGGCGATAAGAACAGCAGGGCCGGCAGCCGCAATTCCTACTCCCGTCCCTAGGAAGAGGCCGGCGCCGATTGCCGATCCTAGTCCCATCATCGTGAGGTGCCGGGTCTTAAGTCCGCTTCCGAGCCCGGTCTCGGAGGTTGCTTCAGTCATGAGAAGACCTTAACCCCACATGCGCTCGGAATATAATCAATCACTAGTTAATTTTATGTCCCTACCCTCGTGCAGGTGCGCTGACTAGGAGAAGGAGTGGACTACAGGCTCCGGATGCCCGAACTCCATGCGGACACAAAAGTTGGATTTTCCACGCAGTGATTCGGCTGTGCAGCGCTGTTGCGATGAGGCGTCGTAGATTTGTGTTGCCGGGTCAAGCACGATGTTGTTGCAGATGGTTACGTTGTCGCCAAGGTCGATTCCAATGACAGCAGCGCCAAGTCCAAGTTTGCAGTTGTTTCCTACTCGCAGGCGTTTGGTGTTTTTGTCGGGGACTAAGGAAGCAGAGATTCCTAGGTCGAGGTCATTGCCCACGACAGTCCCAGCGTAGAGGCGGCCTTCGACGCGTCCTTGTCCAAGGGTTCCGGTGTTGTAGGAGACGTAGCCTTCGCGTAGGACTTTGGTTCCCGGGGCAAGATGCGCTCCTAGTCGCACGCGCTCGGCTTCGGTGATTTCTACGCCGCTAGGAACGACGTAGTCCACCATGCGGGGAAGCTTATCGATCCCGTAGACATGAATGAGCCCACGTGAGCGCAAGGATGTGCGGACGTTTTCAAAGTCATCGGGTAAACACGGGCCTTTGTTAGTCCAAGCGACGATCGCTAGGAGATCGGTGGCGTTGTCCATGTTGATGTCATGAGGTCGCACGATGCGGTGGGAGAGCAGGTGGAGCCGGAGGTAGACGTCGTGAGCGTCGATAGGAGGGGAGGAAAGATCCGCGATGGTGGTGTGGACGGCGACTTGTTCGACGTGGCGGTCTTCGTCGATACGCACGAGATTGAGGAGCTTGGGCGATATGTGGTGCGCTCCTAGGCGGGTGGTGCCTGTGGGATGCATGGGGGAGCTGGTGAGCCTGGGAGCAGGGTACCAAGTGTCGAGGACTGTTCCGTCCATTGCGATATTTGCTATCCCTGTGGCATCGGCGCCGTGGTGAATCATGGTGAAAAGATTAGTAGCCACGTCAACGTTTCACTAACTTCATTGAGCCTCCTTGCCAAGGCGGGCTGTATTCTGTGTAGTCATGTTGGACTTGACTGCTAACCCCATTGAACTCACCCGTGCGCTCGTGGATATTGAAAGCCCTTCCCACCACGAGGAGCACATTGCGGACCTGATCGAACAGGCCTTGAAGTCCATTCCTCACGTCGAGGTGCTTCGCCACGGGAACACCGTGGTCGCTCGCACGCATCGGGGACTAGGAAGCAGAGTTATCCTCGCCGGGCACATCGACACCGTCCCCACAGCGGATAACGTTCCCTCCACCCTCATTGACGACGTCCTTTTTGGCTGCGGAACCGTCGACATGAAATCCGGCATGGCCGTATACCTGCACGCTTTTGCCACACTCGCCAACGCTGAAGACTTAACGCAGGACCTGACGATCGTCTGCTACGAAGGCGAGGAAGTCTCCAGCGAATTCAACGGATTAGGCCATCTGCAGCAAGCTCACCCCGAATGGCTCCACGGCGACATCGCGTTACTAGGAGAGCCGTCAGGTGCCGTCATCGAAGCCGGCTGCCAAGGCTCTATCCGCCTCCGGATCACAGCGCGCGGCGTGCGGGCGCATTCGGCACGTTCGTGGCTAGGAACGAACGCCATGCATCTCCTAGCGCCTGTTATTTCCCGAATCGCTGACTACGAAGCGCAGGAAAAGCTTGTCGACGCCTGCCTCTACCACGAAGGCCTCAACATCGTGCACTGCGAATCCGGCGTGGCCACCAACACCATCCCCGACGAAGCCTGGATGTTTGTGAACTTCCGCTTTGCCCCGGATCGCAGCCTCGATGAGGCGATGGCGCACATGCTGGAAACTCTCTCCCTTCCTAGCGGCGTCAGTTATGAGGTGGATGATGCGGTGCCCGGGGCGCGCCCTGGGTTGGATCGTCCGGCCGCTGCCTCTCTCCTACGCGCAACGGGTGGAAAATTCCGTGCTAAATATGGTTGGACTGACGTGTCGCGTTTTTCCGAAATGAGAATCCCTGCAGTTAACTTTGGCCCTGGCGACCCTTCCTACTGCCATAAGAAGGACGAGCAGTGCCCGGTCCACATGATCACAGATGTCTCCAACACCTTGTTGGCTTACCTTCGCGCCTAGGAGAGAGAATGAACGCAGAAAAGCTACCCTCAGCAGAAAAACGACGCCTATTGCGCGGTCCCGTTTTGATCCGTGAATCCAAAGACGAGCAAGCCGGGACCTACGATCAACGTCTCCTAGAGTTCCCCGCCGACAATGGCTGGCTTCACGACGACCCATGGCGCGTCCTACGCATCCAAAGCGAGTTCGTCACTGGCTTCGATGCGCTTTCCCAGCTGCCTCCCGCCGTGACGGTGTTCGGCTCTGCACGAATCGGCGCCGATCACCCCTACTACGACATGGGCGTGCGCCTAGGAAAAGAACTTGTCGACGCCAACTACGCCGTCATCACCGGCGGCGGCCCCGGACTTATGGAGGCTGCTAATAAAGGGGCCTGTGAAGCAGACGGCCTTTCCGTCGGCTTGGGCATCGAACTCCCGCATGAGCAAGGCATCAACAAATACGTCGACTTAGGGCTCCACTTCAGGTACTTCTTTGCGCGCAAGACGATGTTCCTCAAATACTCGCAAGCTTTTGTCTGCCTCCCCGGCGGTCTAGGGACACTCGACGAGCTATTCGAGGTTCTGTGCATGGTCCAAACCGGCAAAGTGACCAACTTTCCCATCGTGTTACTAGGAGAGGGATTCTGGGGCGGCATGGTCGAATGGCTCAAAGATCGCCTCGTCGCAGAGGGAATGATCGCGGAGAAAGACTTAGACCTCTTCCTAGTCACGGACTCGGTGGAAGAAGCTGTCGCTCATATTGTTGGCACGCACACAACGCTATTTGAGCCTGTGAAGGATAAAACTCAAGATGCCTAGGAGCCTTCCTAGGCACTGAAGGCTTAGCCACGGTCATGGCGATCGTGAATAGGACGCCCGATTCCTTTTACGACCACGGCGCAACTCATGCTTTCGATGCCGCAGTCGAGCGCGCGGGCGCGGTAATTGCAGCCGGCGCCGGGATCGTGGACATCGGTGGGGTCAAAGCTGGGCCAGGTGAATTCGTGTCAATCTCTGAAGAGATAGACCGTGTGGTTCCGGTGATCGCTGCGGTGCACGAGGCCTTCCCCGAGACGACCATTTCGGTGGACACGTGGCGCGCGGAGATCGCCGAATTAGCGGTCGACGCCGGGGCAGCGCTCATCAACGACACATGGGCAGGCCACGATCCAGAACTCGTGGAGGTCGCTGGTGACCGCCGGGTCGGCTATGTCTGCTCGCACACCGGCGGGGTCGTCCCTAGGACAAGGCCGTATCGCGTGCATTACGACGACGTTGTGTCCGCAGTCATCGACGAAACCACGCGGCAAGCGGAACACGCGGTGTCCCTAGGAGTGCCCGAGGACAAGATCTTCATTTACCCCACTCATGATTTCGGTAAAAACACTTTTCATGGGCTTGAACTCCTGCGCCGAATCGACGACATCGTGACGACCGGCTGGCCAGTCCTCATGGCGTTGTCCAATAAGGATTTTATTGGGGAAACGCTTGCTCGGAGCGTCGATAAGCGGGTGCCTGGCACCCTGGCTGCAACGGCATGGTCTGCGGAGCGGGGCGTGGCGGCGTTCCGTTCGCATCAAGTAGAAGAAACAATCGACGTGATTAGGATGACGGCGGCGATTCAAGGAACGACCCCTCCACTGAAAACAACCAGAGGTTTGGCGTGAAAATCTCTGTGGTGATCCCCGTGCTTAACGAGGAAGCGACGGTAGGAAATGTTGTGCGCGTGGCGGCTGCGGCACACCCGTGGGAGATCCTCGTCATCGATTCTGATTCCACCGACGCAACTGCGGCCGAAGCGCGCCGGGCGGGCGCTCGCGTCCTGAACTGGAAAGAACCCGTGGCGCTGCCACCGCGACGAGGAAAAGGGGAGGCCCTCTGGCGAGGAGTGGCCGCCGCCACCGGCGACATCATCGTATTCCTAGACGCTGATTTAACGGAGATCGCGCCAACGATTGTGACCGATCTGGCGGCACCTCTACGTGACCCGAACATCCACCTAGTCAAGGCCGCGTACCAGCGGGCCTTTGCTTCCTCTCCTAGTGGCGGTGGGCGCGTCACTGAACTGACGGCAAAGCCACTGCTGCGCGCCGTGTTCCCGGAACTCACAAGAATCACTCAGCCGCTAGGAGGGGAATATGCGATTCGCGCTGACAACGCTCGCAGCCTGCCTTTCGTTGACGGCTACGGGGTGGAGGTTGGATTGCTTATCGACGTCGCCCGCCTCCACGGCTCGGCTGCGATAGCAGAGGTGAACGTCGGCAGGCGTGCCCATCGCAATCGGCCGCTGGAGGAGCTTGCCCCGATGGCTGACGTCGTGGCGAGGACCATCCTAAGCCGCGCTGGTGTGGTGGAGCCGCGAGTAGGAGAGAGGCCTGCGCTAAAGTCCTTATCCTAGGGAGCAAGTAGAAAGGACTCGTGCTGCTATGGTGTCGTGGATTGTGCTCATAGTTTTATTAGTGATCTTCGTCGCTGTGCTGTCGTGGCTTCTGGGGATGTTGTTTGGGCGTGGGGAAGCCGCGGAGCCGCTGGGTGCGTCGATAGGCTTGACGAAGCAGAACGTGGAGGTTGTGCGTCGTGGTGACCTGGAATCGGTGCGATTTGATACGGTGCTGCGTGGGTATCGCCAGGACCAGGTGGATGCGGTGATCGGGGAACTTGAGCAGCAGGTGCGGGAGCTGCGGAGTCAAACACTTCCTAATGGAAGCGAGTAGACTGGTTGAGTGTGATGGTCGATAGTTTTTATCGACAAAGTTTTTCAATGCAATAGAGTGTAAGGAATCGGTGATTGCATGGCAGCCATGAAACCTCGTACAGGTAATGGGCCGATGGAAGTTGTTTTCGAGAGCCGCAAGATTGTGATGCGGATTCCTACCGACGGTGGTGGCCGTTTGGTCATCGAGCTTAACAAGGAAGAAGCCGCCGAGCTTGGTGCTTTACTGACCGAAGTATCTCAATAAAAATTATTTGATCAAGGAGCCCATGCAGCGTGCTTTCACATGTCATTGATGTTCTTGCCGATCCTACTGACGGAACACCACTGAGCTTGGTCGACGACTCCACGCGGCTAATGTCCGAATCCGGACACAGCTTTGATGTTGCACGTCAGGGCTATGTGACCCTCGCCGGAGGCGCTGGTCTGCGCTATTCCGGCGATGACACGTCGATGATCCGCGCCCGCGAAACCTTCCTATCCAGTGGGCACTTTGCACCATTCGTAGAAGCTGTGAGCGCTGCGGTTCATACCGTCCTCGACGAAGCCGGCGTTGCCGACGACGCCCACCCCACGATCTGCGAGATCGGCGCCGGAACGGGATACTGGATACTATCTAGCGCACACGCTTGATGACGTCGACAACTCCGTCGGGCTCGGCATCGACGTATCCGTTCCCGCCGCCAAACTTTTGGCAAAATGCCACCCGCGCGTAGGAGCTGTAGTCGCCGACGCTTGGTCCCGCCTTCCTATCCAAGACGCCTCTATCGATGCCATCACCGTCATCTTTGCGCCCAGGAACGCTTCCGAATTTGCTCGTGTGCTTAAACCAGGCGGCCAAGTCATCGTGCTCACCGCTGATACCGGACACCTCGGCGAGCTACGCGAGCCACTCGGCATCATCGATGTGGAACAAGGAAAAGTGCAAAGGATGATCGATCAGGCTGCCGGGCACCTTACACCAGTAGGAGAGCCGGAGCCTGTCCAATTCACTATGCGCTTAGACCAGGACTCGATAGCCACCCAAATCGGGATGAGCCCCTCGGCTCGACACATCCACCCGGATGTCCTGGCTGAGAGAATCGCAACGCTGCCGCCAGTGATGGAAGTAACGGCGAGGGCTATGATTACTCGTTTTACAAAGGTCTAACTCCCTTTCTTAAGGACGAAAAAGCCGGCTCCGGGAATGAAGAATTCCCGGAGCCGGCTTTTGTTGTGCCGTGAGACTAACGCACGGGTCCTTCCTCGTCTTCGTCTGTGAAAAGGACGCTCTTCATCGGGCGGATCTCGTCGGTGTGGGAGATACTTGCGCCTTCGCTAGCAACAACCGCGAATTCCTCGCAGTGTCCGTTGAAGTACACGCGGCTGGCCATGGCCACCTGCCCGCCGTCAGCGAAGACCTCGACGGTGGAGCCGTCCACGATGATCGTCATCGAGTCTGTATCGCTCTCAGTTAGCGGGGCGATAGCGATGTCATCGCCGAGATGCTGCGGATTCATGGATCTATCTAATTCGAGCAAATCGCCGCGGTGGGTGATCGTGGCTGCGACTTGGCCCGTGGAGTCGTGCAACTCGATGGTAATTTCTTCTCCTTCAGGAACATCCATGATGGACGTCCACATGGAGGCGTAGTCGGAGCTCTTAACGGCGCTAGGAAGGCCGGTTACGGGCGTGTGGTAAATCTTTCCACCCTGCAACGTCATCTTCCTAGGGAAGGACAAGCAGTTGGCCCATTTTTCTTCGATGAAGCTTAAGTGCTTGCTGGGGTCGTCGAGACGCCCGATTCCGTTCATGAGCCCGAACACATAAGCAGTGTCGTAGCGGTGCTCATCGAGGTCGCTGAGTGCCTCGGCGGTGTAGTTGGTGTTGCGCGGCCTAGTGAAGTCGTGCCCGTAGTCGAGTCGTTCGAAGGGGGCGTCGACGGTAAAAATACGGCCGCTGAGCGTTCCGACGAGGTATCCTGAGCGGTCGATGCCGCCGGTTTCTACGGTAACGATGAGGATGTCGTAAATGTTGTTGTCGACTTCGTCGCGAAGCCGGATAATGCGTGGAGCTACGAGTCTTTCGCCCTCAACTCCCGAGTCCCCAACGATTTTTAGCGGGCCACGCAAGGACCAATCGACGCCGTCGCGTGAATCAAGGACCGCAAGAGTAGGAGAGGCTACGTCGCCTGTCACGGCAAGCATGATCCAACCTTTATGCCCCTCCTCGCGATCGTCTTCGGTGGTCCAGTTGGGGACCACGCAGGGGGAGCGGAAGTTGTTGAGTCCTTCGCGGTCGTCGACCACCCTTCCTACGCGGCGCACATGCGGGTCGATCATGGAAGGATCGTCGCTGATGTCAGCGGCTGTGCTGTCGATTTCTGCGATTTCTGCCAAATGAACGGAGTCGCCGCTAGGAGAGACGGAGGTGAAATAGAGGTGGGCAGTGTTATCCGTATACGTCACTGACCCGGCACGCACTCGGATTTCGTCGTTGTCGGGGGCTAGGACGTCGTCGCAGATATCCCAGTCAAAAGGAGTTTCGTCGGCCACGGTGTGAGCCCATCGGGCACCGGACTCCAATTTGGGGCGGAACTGGTGGAAGACATGCCACGTTTGGCCGTCGAAAAGGGCCCCCGCTGGGGCATCAAGGACGCCGGTTTCCGGAGTGACGTGTAGTTCGGGGCGGTGTGCCATGAATTATTCTCCTAGCTCTTTACTTCCGTGGCGTGGATTTGTTGGTCTAAGTCATCTGGTGCCAAAGACGCCGTGCTGAAATCTTGGGTGAGAGGGAGCCTGAGCTGTAGGTCAGTCCCGGGGCATACCTCTATGGTTCCGTGGGTCATGGTGAAGTCGAGGACGTGACCACCGGCAGTACGGGCGTCGTCGATATAGTGGACATGGCAAACAGGGACACCGATGCCTTTTTCATAAACAGGAGTCCTAAATCCCGCGATAGTTCCGGTTGTGTCGTGGAATACGAGTTCGGCGTCATCGCAGGTTGCTTCTGTCATGGGTCGGTACGGTCGTTCTTGCTTGGTGACAGTTCTTACCGACACATGGCTGAACGTTCCCGTGATGCGAACGGCGTACATGTAGTTCTCGCTAGGAAGGAGGGAAGAGATAAACCTGCTGAGCTCTTCCCGTTTCATCCCGTGTGGTGCATCCGCGCTGATTCGCGGCACAAAGTTGGTTGCTATGGCGAAAGAGCTGCGTTGGTCAAGAGTAGCTACGCGTGCCGAGCCATCTCCGCGTAGCTGGTAGCAGACCCCGTCTAGAATGACCATTTCTCCATCGAGTGCGTCGAAGGTGCCGATGCCAAAGTTCCCGTGGCCGAGAAGCTCGCTGATGGAGATTTCGCCGTCGTAGATGCCGTCGAGAAGCGCGGTCATCAACGAACTCTGAAAAATAGTGTGGCGCTCAGTTAACAGAGCCTTATGGTCACTCATGCTCGCCTAGAGTAGTCGTGCTTCCTAGATCTTGCAGCGGTGCGCGACTAGGAGAGGGAGCGGTAAACATCAATGGTCTGCTGCGCAATCGACGCCCACGAGAAATCATTGACTGCTCGAGTCCGCCCAATGCTTCCATATGCCTTGACCAGGTGGGGACGCGCGATGAGTTCGTTGACTGCGTGCGCTAGGTCGCGTTCGAATCCTTCGGTGTCGGTCTCGTCGTAGTGGACTAGGTTTCCGGTGTGTCCGTCTACAACAACCTCGGGTATGCCCCCGACGTCTGAGGCGATGACGGCTGTGCCACAGGCCATGGCTTCTAGGTTGACGATTCCTAAGGGCTCGTAGATCGAGGGGCACACGAAGATGTCCGCGGCGCTAAGGATTTCTTGGATCTTTTCTCTGGGCAGCATGTCCTGGACCCATATGATGCCGTCGCGTTCGCTTTGTAGCTTCTCGACGAGCCCACGGATCCTTGCGGCAATCTCCGGAGTATCGGGGGCTCCGGCGCAGAGGACCAGTTGGATCTCCGGGTCAAAATGACGCGCGGCTTTGATGAGATGTTCGACGCCTTTTTGCCGCGTGATCCTTCCTACAAAGGCCACGATCGGACGATGGGGAGCTACCCCAAGCTCCATCAGCACAGAGTCTTCTGCCTGGCTGAACGTGGGGCGGGGGCGCCACAGATCGGTGTCTATGCCGTTAAGTACAACTTTGATCTTGTCGGCGTCGATACGCGGGTACGCCGCGAGCACTGATTCTTTCATTTTCGCGGAAACCGCGATGATGGCGTCAGCATTTTCCATGGCGTTGCGCTCAGACCAGGAAGAGATGTCGTAGCCGCCTCCTAGCTGTTCGCGTTTCCACGGGCGGTCTGGTTCGAGCGAGTGTGCGGTGACCACATGCGGGATGCCGTTCAAAAGACCCGCGAGATGCCCTCCTAGTCCCGCGTACCACGTATGAGAGTGGACAACATCTACGTCGCGTAGTGCGCTGGCCATGCGAAGCCCAGTGGATAGCGTGGCAATAGCTGCGTTGGAATCAGCTAGAGCCTCGTCGACGTCGTGGACGTAAACATCAGGTTCCGTTCGGAGTGCCCCCATGCAGTGCACCTGGACGGGAACGATTTGCCGCATAAAGCGGGTCAGCTCGGCGACGTGAACGCCGGCGCCTCCGTAGATCTCTGGTGGGTATTCCTTAGATAACATCGCAACTCTCATACTCTTGAGAGTAACTATGTCGCCGACATTTTGTTGAGTGTTGTGTATCCCAGTGCTGAAGATTTCCTGCGGAACTCATCATTTACCGTTACATTGGGCAGTGTGAGGAGCCAACAGAACGTCTTAGCAATCGTGCTCGCCGGAGGAGAAGGTAAACGCCTCTATCCGCTTACCGAGGACCGGGCAAAGCCCGCAGTCCCATTCGGCGGCACCTACCGACTGATCGACTTTGTCCTGTCTAATCTGGTTAACGCGGGGTATTTGAAGATTTGTGTGCTCACGCAGTACAAATCGCACTCCCTTGACCGCCATATTTCCCAGTCATGGCAGTTCAGCGGTCCGACCAGCCAGTATATTGCGTCCGTCCCAGCCCAGCAGCGCCTAGGAAAGCGCTGGTACCAGGGTTCGGCGGACGCTATTTTGCAGTCGCTGAACTTGGTGTATGACGAGATGCCGGATTACGTGATCGTTTTTGGTGCAGATCACGTCTACCGGATGGACCCTGAGCAGATGGTGGCCGATCACATTGCGTCGGGTAAGTCTGCGACAGTGGCCGGCATTCGGATCCCGCGCAACGAGGCAAGCGCTTTCGGCTGCATACAAGCAGACGAAAATAACAACATCACGGAGTTCCTAGAAAAGCCTCAGGACCCGCCGGGGATCCCCGACGACCCAGAGATGACCTATGCCTCCATGGGCAACTATGTCTTTAGCACCAAAGCGCTTATCGACGCCCTCAAAGTGGACGAATCCAACGCCGACTCCGATCATGACATGGGTGGGGACATCATCCCGTACTTTGTGTCTTTGGGAGAAGCCAACGTCTACGACTTCAACAAAAACGTAGTCCCGGGGTCAACGGAACGCGACCGCGGCTATTGGCGCGACGTCGGCACGATCGATGCTTTCTACGAGGCCCACATGGACCTTATCTCCGTGCATCCTATTTTTAATCTCTATAACCAGCAGTGGCCTATTCGCTCCACCGACCTTGGCGATCTCCCGCCAGCGAAGTTCGTGCAGGGAGGAATAGCACAGTCGTCGATGGTGGCACAGGGATCGATCATTTCTGCAGCAACAGTGAGAAATTCGGTGCTCTCCACAGACGTTGTTATTGAGGAAGTCGCCACAGTCGAGGGCTCAGTCCTCATGCCTGGCGTAAGGATCGGAAAAGGCGCGGTGGTGCGCCACTGCATCCTGGACAAGAACGTTGTGGTCTGTGACGGCACGCTTATCGGCGTAGACCGTGACCGGGACTCGCAACGCTTCCAAATCAGCCCCGGTGGCGTGGTCGTTGTAGGTAAAAACCAAGTGGTCTAAAAGGACACACGGCTGGGTGTGCGACTATACAAAGTCGCGCACCCAGTTACTTTTTGGTGACCAGAGTGATTCCGGCTCCTAGTGGGAGGCGCGCAACGATCACGTTATCGAGGGAAGAAATGTACTCGTCTGCTTCCCTTGCTGCGACGGTGTCCCGATCCTTCCTAGTCGCGTCGGCAAGCGTGCCGTCGAGAAGCGAATCCGCGAGGACTAGTACGCCGCCAGTGGCTAGGAGGGGGAGGGCGGCGTCGGTGAAGGCCTTGAGGTCCACAGGAGAGACCTCGCCATACACAATGTTGTAAGAATCTGCGGCCAGTCGTCCCATGACGTCGAGCGGACGAGAGGGGAGGAAACGGATACGCGATGGTGAGTATCCGGCGTCGCGGAACGTTTGCTTAGCTCGTTTTTGATGCTCCGGCTCGGGGTCGATGCACGTTAAAATCCCGGAGTCGCTCAACCCAGCAAGAAGATGAAGCCCAACGACGCCTGCGGCAGGGGTGACCGCGATAGCCCCCTGTGCACGTGCGGTAGCGGCTAGCGTGGTGAGGAGGGCGCCCGTCATTGTGTCGGGGAGCGCAAGTCCGAACTCTTGCGCATCCTCACACGCAGCGGCGAGGACATCGCCCACGGTGGTGGTCGACTCAATGTAGTCGCGGAGGTAATCGTTAGAAGCATTCACAGTGGCTAAGTTTAGGTAAAACACGAGAGAAATAGTGCACAACGCGCAGGTTGTGACGTCTGTGGCGTATGGGAATTGTTACCAAAAGTCGTGTTTGATCACGTTTTGGGAAAGATTGGGCTTTGACAGGGCTTTTCCAGACTTCTCGCTGGTTTTCCCCAGAAGAGTCGGGCACAATACGTTTCATGACATCGAACAGCGGTTCCCTTTCACTCACTTCACGCCTGGATCAGACACACGAGACGGCTGAGCTGAATGGAACTGCTGTATTTGATGCCGGCACCGGGGCAATGCCCACGTGGGGAGAGCTCGTAGCAGAGCACGCGGACAGCGTTTATCGCCTAGCATTTCGGCTATCCGGTAACCAGCATGACGCAGAAGACCTGACTCAAGAAACCTTTATGCGCGTCTTCCGCTCGCTGAAGAACTACCAACCAGGCACCTTTGAAGGATGGCTGCACCGGATCACCACCAACTTGTTCCTAGACATGGTTCGGCACCGCTCCAAGATTCGGATGGAGGCACTGCCCGAGGACTATGAGCGAGTGCCCGGCACCGACATGACTCCGGAGCAGGCTTATAACATCTCCAACTTAGACCCGGCGTTGCAAAAGGCCCTTGATGATCTTGGCCCAGACTTCCGCGTTGCAGTGGTTTTGTGTGATGTTGTGGGCATGAGCTACGACGAGATCGCAGATACCTTAGGCGTGAAAATGGGCACGGTTCGCTCACGAATTCACCGCGGGCGCTCCCAACTGCGTGCGAGTTTAGAGGCTGCGGCGGCGACTAATGAAGAGGCCCAACTCCTCCTACCGATGTCTCACTAAAAACAACGGTAAAGTACGAGGCGGAGGTGGAAAGAGTGACCCATGGACACCGCAACAGTAGAGCCGAAAAAATTCGGCACTTTGCCTCGGTTGAGCATCTTAACCCGGAAGCCGTAGCCGCGCTTGTCGACGACGAACTCAGCAGCTCCGCAGCACATCGCGCAAAAATACATCTGGTGCATTGCAAAGAATGCCGCGATGAGGTCGACAGGCAGCGTCGTGCCGCTGACCGACTCCGTGGGTCTACGCACTCAGAAATGAAGGCCTCCTCCGATCTCCTAGCCAAGCTGCAGGGGATAGCGCACTCCTGCCCCGAGGGCCCCAACGCGGAGGACATGGTTGTTGCCCCGCAAACCCTCCTAGACAAGATCGATGGCATGGCCCGGAACATTAGGAAAACAAGCCAAAACCTGCGCAATGCTCGAATGGCGGCGCTGAAACACCTTGATGAGCCGAACTCCCGCTAAGGTATAAGTGTGTTTTCTTCCATCGGTTGGCCCGAGATCATCACTCTCCTAGTGCTGGGCCTCATCATCATCGGGCCCGAGCGTCTTCCCAAAGTCATCGAAGACGTCCGCGCCGCCGCGTATGCGGCAAAGAAAGCGATCCACAATGCCAAAGCCGAGCTCAACGGAGATTTTGGCGCTGACTTTGAGGAGCTTCGGGAGCCAATCAACAAATTGGCTTCTATCCAACGCATGGGGCCAAAAGCAGCGTTGACAAAAGCGCTTTTCGACGGCGACCAGGAATTCATGGATACCTTTGACCCGAAAAAAATCATGGAAGATGACACCGCAGGGCAGGCGTATCGTGAACAGCAGGCGGGCGTCGAAAAGCCTCACACTCCGCCGGCCCCAGAAATACAAAAACCCCAGCCAAAGCAGGGCTTTAGCTGGGACGATATTACTTAACCCTTCCTAGTGACTCCCAAACCAAGGGATTTACCTGCAAGGGATTCTCTTCGGACCACGAGCTTGTCTGCAATCGCATGAATCGCTTGTCCAGCGGGGGAGTCCGGAGCTCCTAGCGCAAGGGGCACGCCGGCGTCCCCGCCTTCGCGCAGTCGGGGATCGAGGGGCACGCTGCCTAGGAGAGGGACGTTTGCTCCAGTGAGCGTCCGCAGCCGCTCAGCCATCGCTTCGCCGCCGCCGCTCCCGAACACGTCCATGACGGTGCCGTCGGGAAGCACCATGGCAGACATGTTTTCGATGACCCCGGCGATGCGCTGATGCGTTTGAATGCTTATCGACCCAGCACGCTCAGCCACCTCCGCCGCAGCCGCCTGCGGTGTGGTGACAACGAGAAGCTCGGCGTTAGGAACGAGTTGGGCCACCGAGATGGCGATATCACCTGTTCCTGGCGGGAGATCGAGTAGGAGGATGTCTAGGTCGCCCCAGAAAACATCTGCTAGGAACTGCTGTATCGCACGATGCAGCATAGGGCCACGCCAAACAACAGGGGCGTTTCCTTCCACGAAGTGAGCAATCGAAATCAGCTTCACCCCGTGAGCCTGCGGCGGCATGATCATGTCGTCTACAGCATGCGGCCGGTCCTCGGAGCCCAACATGCCGGGGACCGAGTGGCCGTAGATGTCTGCGTCGAGAACACCTACTTTTAAGCCTTTCGACGCCAAAGCCGTGGCGAGGTTCACCGTCATAGACGACTTTCCTACGCCGCCTTTGCCTGACGCCACCGCGAAGACTCGGGTAGTCGAATCAGGTTGTGCGAAGGGGATGACGGGTTCTTCAGTGCTGCCGCGCAGTGTTTGGCGGAGTTCTCGACGTTGGTCATCGGACATGACGTCGGTGCTCACACTCACCTCTCCTACTCCCGGAAGCTCTTCAAGAACTGCGCGAGTATTTTCTGTGAGGGTGCTCTTCATCGGGCAAGCGGCAATGGTCAGATAAATCTCGACGTGCACGTCGTTTCCGCTGATCACAATGGATTTCACCATTCCGATCTCAGTGATGGGACGGCCAATCTCGGGGTCTTCGACGCGTGCGAGGGCTGCGCGCACGGCGGATTCAGAAAGATTATGTTGAGTAGTCATTGTTTTTATTTGTAGTCGTTCTTCTCGTCGTCGTAGAGATCGCCTTGAGTAGGATCGGATATTTCCTCGTGGCCGGTGTCGTTGAGCTCGTGGATGAGGGCGATTCGCGACGCTGCTTCGTCGTCAAGCTTTGCCTCAAGGCGTTCGAGCATGTTGTGAAGATCTTCAAGCTCGTGCCGTAAATAATCGCGGGAGACCATGTCGCCAACTGCCAGACGCAAGCCGGCAAGCTCTCGCGTGATGAACTCGGTGTCGGCCTTTGTCTCAAAAGCTCGACGACGATCCTCGTTCAAGGACACACGGTCCCGATCCTCTTGCCGATTTTGCGCTAGGAGGATGAGAGGGGCCGCGTACGCAGCCTGCGTAGAAAACGCGAGGTTGAGCAAGATGAAGGGATAGGGGTCCCATTGCCAGACAAAGACTCCACAGTTGAGCACCACCCAGACGGCAACGAAGATGGTTTGCCACATGAGGTAGGTGCCGGTTCCAAAGAACCGTGCCACTTTTTCGGCGTAGGCGCCGACGGTGTCGTCGTCAAGCTTAAGGAATCTGCGGCGCTTCTTTAAAAAGGGCGTGTCAAGGTCAGAGCGATTGTATTCTGCCATGGGCTAGCCCTCTTTAGAGATGGGTGTTACGGGGCGGATCCCGGTTTCTCGCCAGTCATCCGGTAGGAGGTGGTCGAGAAGGTCATCGACGGCCACCGCGCCTAGGAGGTGGTTTTCGTCGTCAACCACCGGACCGCACACCAAATTGTAGGTGGCGAAGTACCGCGCGGCGGTTTCCTGAGAATCGCTGGCGTAGAGCGGCGGGAGATCGGGGTCGAGGATGCCGGAGATCAGGGCGCTGGGGGGTTCTCGCAAAAGTTTTTGCAAGTGCACGCATCCGAGATATTTTCCGGTGGGCGTGGCAGTAGGAGGGCGGACGACGAACACCAAGGACGCCAAGGACGTTGGAAGATCGGGGTTCCGCGCAAGGGCGAGAGCCTCAGCGACCGTCGTTTGGGGCGCAAGAATGAGCGGTTCGGGGGTCATGAGTGCGCCCACGGTGTCGGGGCTGAAGCTCATGAGTCGGCGAACCGGAGCGGATTCTTCTGGATCCATGAGCTCTAGGAGAACGTCTGCTTTGTCGTCGGGGAGTTCGCCTAGGAGGTCGGCGGCGTCGTCAGGATCCATCTCCTCAAGAACATCTGCAGCACGCTCGATGTCGAGGGTCTCAAGGAGTTCGGCCTGCCGATCCTCTGACATTTCTTGGAGCACGTCGGCGAGGCGATCGTCGTCAAGCTCGCTGGCCACAGTGACACGCTGGCGCTCTGGAAGCTTATAAAGCACCGTGGCGACGTCCGCAGGCCGCATATCCTCAAAGCCCGCTATAAGCTCGGCCGCGGCATCGGAAAGGCCTACGCCAGCAGCAGAAATGCCGTGCACGTGGGACCACGGAACGGTAAAGAGATCGGGACGACGGCCAAATTTGGGTCGCTCGCCGATCACTGCGACACGAGAGATAGCCCAGTCGCGAGTTCGGGTGCGCTCTAGTTCTACGTCCGCGACCTCGACCGGACGGCCATGTAATTGATCAAGTTCGGGGTCATCAACATGAACTTTGGAGCCGATGATGTCGCCGACCACAGCGACTTCACCATGCCGAGGTTTATAACCACGCAATGAAACCGAACCAGAAACGAGGTTGATCTCCTGTGGTTCGATAGCCGCGACGCGCAGCATGGGCAGAAAGATTCTTCGATTATTCATCATTTCCACCACAAGCCCCAGGACCCGTGACATGTGGCCGCTAGGGCGAACGTTAACGACCACGTCACGGACTCGACCAATAACATCTGTGTCTGGTCCGCGCACTACCATTCCGGCGAGGCGGCCGGCGTACACTCGTGTCACTTGACTCATGGTTTACCAGTCTACGTACGTGCTTAAACGAAGTCGACAACTTCAAGGGTGCTCTAGGGTTCCCGCGACTAGGAGAGGGGAGAGGGCTGGGATATTTACTAAAGCAAGCTAAACTCTCCCAAAGCCCCCTTTCCTAGTCACGTGGATGAAAGGCCCCCTGAACACATATGAGCCGTCGAGCAGAATTAATTGGATCGCTACTTGTGGGTGTTGTCGCATTAACCGGATGCTCCCGCTTTGAACCAAACGCAGATCCCATACCGGACCAGCATAAAGTGATAGTGATTGCGGTCGACCCCGGCTCTTGGGAGCAAGTCGTTTTGGGAGAAGCTTATAGCCAGGCGCTTCAGCATGCCGGGCGAGAAGCTGTGATTAGAGTATCGGCGACGACATCTCAGACGGATCCGCTGCGGTTGATCTCCCAGGGGGAAGCTGATTTGTATATCAGCTGTACCGGAAAGATTCTTACCTTGGCTAATTCGCATCGAGCGCGGGAGCTTTCCGACGACTACGTCAAAAACAAAGGGGCCTCCACCACCGATCAGTGGCGAGAAACTGTGTACTCGGAAATGATGGCGTCGCTAGGAAATAATGTGAATGCCACCGATCCTAGTAACACCATTGGCTGCGAGGATGAGACTCCGGAGCTACCTGAGAATCTTGTGCCGGTGTATCGCGAACCAGTGTTTACCAGGGAAAACCGCAATATCTTGAATCTCGTGTCAGGCTCGCTGTCCACAGAGAAATTGGAAAAGCTCGTGGAGGAAGCGGAACAAGGCATGAGCGCCTCCGCACCGGTGGAGAAGTTCCTCAAAGACGCCAAGCTTTAGATCAATATCACAAAAATAAGGTGTGAGGTACGAATCCGTACCTCACACCTTATTGTGCTTTGCGGCTAGTCGGCGAATGCTTCGTCGAGAAGCTGGCTTTGCTCAACTGCGTGGATCTTGTTCAATCCGGTTGCCGTTGATGCCTGAGCACGACGGGAAACGCGCTTCATCGGTGGCATATCCGGGATGAGCTCAGGAAGGTGCTCGTGGAGGAATGGCCACGGTCCCTGGTTAGCGGGCTCGTCCTGGCAGAAGCGGATCTCGTCGACATTCGGGTAGTAGTTGAATGCGTCGCGCAGACGGTTGAACGGAATCGGGTGCAGCATTTCGATGCGAACTATTGCCACGTCTTCGCGCTTGTCCTTTTCAACGCGCTTGGCAAGGTCGTAGTAGAGCTTGCCGGACACCAGCATGATCTTCTTGACCTTGGATGGATCAAGGTTGCCGTCGGTAAACCGTGGGTCGTTGATCACTGACTGGAATTTCTTTACCTCGGTGAAGTCGGAGACATCGGAGGTAGCGGCCTTCATGCGCAGCATGGACTTGGGGCTGAACACGATCAACGGACGCTTGAGTCCGCCAAGTGCGTGGCGACGCAGGAGGTGGAAGTAGTTAGCCGGGGTAGTCGGCTGAGCTACGGTCATGGTTCCTTCGGCGCTGAGTTGCAGATAGCGTTCGATTCGTGCAGAAGAGTGATCGGGGCCTTGGCCCTCGTAACCGTGCGGGAGTAGGAGGATCAATGAGGATGTTTGTCCCCACTTCGCCTCACCCGAGGAGACATACTCATCGATGATGGTTTGTGCGCCGTTAGCAAAATCGCCGAATTGCGCTTCCCAGGCGACTACTGCTTCGCCGTTTCCTACGGAGTAGCCGTACTCAAAGCCCATACCTGCGAATTCGGTGAGGGCGGAGTTATAGACGAGGAACTTGCCGCCGTTGCCCTTACGCTCAGCGAGCTCATTGAGCCCGTTGAACTCTGTGCCGTTGCGAGGATCGGAGACCACTGCGTGGCGCTGGGTGAAGGTGCCGCGTCGGGAGTCTTCACCCGTCAACCTCACAAATTTGCCGCCGGCAGCGAGGGAACCGAAAGCGATAAGCTCGGCCCAACCCCAGTCGATTCCACCGTTGTGCGCAGAGTCCAGGCGCTTTTGTGCTACTGGTGCCACGCGTGGGTGGAACTCGAAGCCCTCTGGCGCGGTGGCGTAGGCCTGCGCAATCTCCACGAGGTCTTCGCGCGAGATGTTGGTTTCCAAGCCGTGAGGAACCTGCTGAGAAGCGGTAATACCCGCCTGTGCTTCAAAGGGCTTCTTCTCGGATTCTTTGACATCGTTGAAGATGGATTCCATCTGGTCGTGGAAGTCGCGCTGGACCTTTTCTGCGTCCTCGGCGGTGAGTTCGCCGCGGCCCAGGAGGTTTTCCTTGTACTGCTCACGGACGGTCTTGCGAGCGTCGATAAGCTTGTACATCTCTGGCTGCGTCATCGATGGGTCGTCGGCTTCGTTGTGTCCGCGCCGGCGGTAGGAGATCATGTCGATGAAGACGTCTTTGCCAAACTCGCGACGGTATTCGGTAGCCAGCTTGCCCACCCATACGACTGCCTCGGGGTCGTCGCCGTTAACGTGGAAGACGGGGCAGCCATAAGCCTTAGCCAAGTCAGTGGCGTAGTGGCTAGAACGTGCAGAATCTGGTGTGGTGGTGAAACCGATTTGGTTGTTCACAACGATGTGAACGGTGCCGCCGACGGTGTAACCGCGCAGTTGTGCGAGGTTCAAGGTTTCCTGAACAATGCCAAGACCTGCAAAAGCTGCATCGCCGTGGAGCATCATGGGCATGACGGAGTATCCATCCTTGCCCTTGTCTAGGATGTCTTGCTTGGCGCGGGCGATTCCTTCCAAAACCGGATCGACGGCTTCGAGGTGTGAAGGGTTAGCGGCAAGTGAGACCTTGATCTCGTTGTCGCCAAACATCTGGATGTGGTTACCCTCTGCTCCAAGGTGGTATTTGACGTCACCGGAACCACCGGCAGCCTTAGGCTCGATGTGCCCTTCGAATTCGGTGAAGACAGTCGCGAGCGGCTTTCCAACTACGTTGACGAGGACGTTGAGGCGGCCACGGTGAGGCATACCGATAACGACTTCGTCCAGTCCCTGGCCTGCAGCGGTATCGATAGAGGAGTCCATGAGCGGGATAAGGGCTTCTGCACCTTCGAGGGAGAAGCGCTTTTGTCCGACGTACTTGGTTTGCAGGAAATCCTCAAAGGCCTGTGCGGCGTTGAGCTGCTGCAAGATGTATTTCTGCTCCGGCTGCGTGAACTTAGGCATGCCGGCTTCGATGCGATCTTGGAGCCAGAGGCGCTCGTCGCGGTCGAGGATATGGGTGTACTCGGACCCAACTTTGAGCGTGTATGCGGCGTGTAGCTTGCTGAGCACCTCACGCAGCGTCATGCTTTCCTTGCCGCCGAAACCGCCGACGTTGAAGGTGCGGTCAAGATCCCACAATGTGAGGCCGTGGGTAGCAATATCGAGATCGCGGTGATCTGGTACTGGCATACCCGGCTGGTGCCAACGCAGGGGGTTCGTGTCTGCGATGAGGTGACCGCGGGAACGGTATGCCTCAATGAGCTGCATAACGCGGGTGTTCTTGTCCACGCCGGTGTTAGGAAGATCCTGAGCCCAGCGCATAGGAGAGTAGGGGATGCCTACGGACTCAAAAATGCTGTCCCAGAATGCATCGTCGATGAATAGCTGGCTCAATGTGCGGAGGAATTCACCGGACTCAGCGCCCTGGATGATGCGGTGATCGTAAGTGGACGTAATAGTCACCAGCTTGCCCACACCAAGCTCGGCGAGGCGATCCTGGGAAGCCCCCGCGAACTCTGCTGGGTAGTCCATTGATCCAACGCCGATGATCGCGCCCTGGCCTTGGGTAAGGCGAGGCACAGAGTGGCGGGTACCAATTCCACCGGGGTTGGTCAGGGAGATCGTCACACCGGAGTAATCATCCATGGTGAGCTTGCCCACGCGAGAGCGTGCGACGATGTCCTCATATTTGGCGACGAACTCGGAGAAGGAGAGCTTCTCCGCCTCCTTGATGGCTGCTACGACGAGCGCACGCATGCCATTTTTTTGCTGCACATCGATGGCTAGACCCATATTGATGTGCTCAGGCGTATGAAGTGTGGGCTTGCCGTCAACAACTGAGTAATAGTTGTTCATATCGGGATGTGCCATGGTCGCCTTGACCACTGCATAACTGATGATGTGTGTGAATGAGACCTTTTCGCCCTTGGTGCGCTTGAGATGCTCATTAATAATTGCCCGGTTTTCAAACATGAGCTTGACAGGCATATCGCGAACCGAGGTTGCCGTGGGAACCTCGAGCGACTCATCCATGTTTTTGGCGATAGCCTTGTAGATGCCTTTTAGCGTTTGTTCGCCGGCTTGGGGCATCTCGCCTGTGCGCTCTAGCGGGGAAGGTTGAGTTTTCTTCACTTTTTTCTCGGGCTTAGGGTCTTTGGCAGCCGCCTGAGCTGGTTTATTCTCGCTCTTAGCTGCGACTTCAGCGGATTTCTTCGCCGAAGGGGTGGGCTGAGTGGACGTGTTCTCTGTGGGAGTGCCCGATTTCTTGGGTGCACCCTGCTCTTCGAAAAGTTCGCGCCATTCCTTATCTACGGACTGCGGATCCTTCTGGAACTGCTGGAACATCTCGTCTACCAGCCAATCATTCTGGCCGAAAGTACTAGCGCTGCTCACTGCAGGTGCTCGCCTCATTTCTTTGTGAGATTACTTACGTCTATTCACACTGTAATAGCTTTTATATAGGCTAACCAGTTTCTCCCCTCAACGACGAAATCCACAGGAAAGTTTTTCGTTCTTGGGAGGAAACAGCTGGAAACATCACCGCATAAAGGCGTCTAACTGCGTAATCCTCCTTCTCCATGCGCCCACATTCTGGAGTAAATACCCCCAAAAGTGCGGAGCTGGTCGTGGGTTCCTTCCTCCACAATTGTGCCCTTGTCAACAACTAGTATCCGGTCGGCCTTCGCCGCTGTGGCAAGGCGATGCGCGATGATGATGGACGTTCGGTTGCGGGTAAGGCGTTCCGACGCTTTCAGGATCGTCGCCTCCGTTGCCGGATCTAACGTTGCGGTTGCTTCGTCGAGAAGCAAGACATCAGGCTCGATCATCTCTGCGCGGGCAAGCGCAATGAGCTGACGCTGCCCGGAGGATAATCCACGCCCCCGTTCTCCTACGCGCGCGTGGAAACCTCCCGTGATGGCAGCAATTGCGGTGAGCGCTCCGACCCGCCGCGCCGCGTCGGTGATTTCTTGTTGCGATGCGTCGGGACGTCCATACGCGATGTTATCGGCCACTGTTCCTGCAAAGAGATGCGCCTCTTGGGGGACAAAACCCACGCGCTGCCGCCATCGGATAAGCGGAAGTTCCCGCAGATCCGTCCCCGAGGAAGAGACAGATCCCCGGGTGGGGTCGTAAAACCGTTCCACTAATTTGATGGCCGTGGATTTTCCCGCGCCAGTCGGGCCGACCACAGCCACCGTGCTTCCTGACTCAAATCGAGCATGAAAATTACGTATGACTTCAGCATCTGGCGAGTAGGAGAAAGAGACATCGGAGAATTCAATCGGCCCTGCCGCCTCGACGCGCTGATCCCCTCCTAGCGACACGGATGGTTGTGTCGCTAGGAGAGAGGAGATGCGACAAAAACCAACTTGGGCCTGCTGATAAGAATCAAAGACCTGCGACAAGTGCTGGATGGGAGTATAAAGCCTGTCGAGGTAGAGCAGGAAGGCAACAAGTACTCCGGCCTTGATCTGTCCACTAATAACAAGCTGTGTACCTACCGCAAGCACGGCTGCCTGTAAGAGCTCGCTGACCGCATTGATACCAGGAAAATAGACGGCGACGGCAGTTTGCGACTGGATGCGAGTGCGTCGATACGCTGCTGCACGACGGGCGAAGCGCGCAATGGTGTACTCCTCCATGCCTGCCATCTGGGAAGCTTTGAGGCCGTTCATGGATTCCTGGAACATGGCGTTGACACTGCTGATTTCCTCGCGCGCTTTGGTGTAGAGCTGTGACGAGATGCGCCGGAAGAAGAACGTGGCGACGGCAACCACCGGCACTCCTACTAACGCGATAAGAAAGAGTGTGACGTTGGTGAACCCCAGTAGCACGAGGATCCCTATCAGCGTGGTCAGCGAGACCACGGTCTGCGCCAAACTAGTCTGTAGGAAGGAGTTGAGCGCGTCGATGTCGGTGGTCATCCTCGTCATGATGGTTCCCGACATCGTGGTCTCGTAATAATCCATCCCCAGTTTTTGCAGGTGCGCGTAGGAGCGGACCCTGAGGTGATACAGAAGACGTTCTCCCGTACGCGCGGTAAGAATCGTGGTGGCTATGTCTGCACACCATGCAATAACGACGACCGTGAGGCCGATGGCGATGACTTCCCAGAGCACGCTCGCATTACCCATGGTCACGCCATCGTCGATAGCCCGGCGCACCAGCGTGGGAATAGCAAGACCAGCGGCAACCCCAACAATATAAAGGCCAACAACAAGAAGAATAAGCAGCCGCACCGACCCGAAAAGCTGATGCGCGGACACCCGACTCAGCTCGTCCGTAGGAGGTGGGCCAGGGCTTTCCGACGCCCGCGGCAACGCATCAACGCGCGCAAGCAGCTCCGGGGTCGCCGGCATAGCTGCCGCAGCAGAGCGGCCTCCTCGGCCTCCCGGTTTAGCCCCCGCCGAAGAAGCAGCGGCACGAATGGCCGAGGAGCTCATCGTCAAACGCTCATCCGTCTCCGCCACTGGTGTGGGCCACAGCGCATCCCAGTCGGGCTCAGCACCAGAATCAAAGGGAACACTGACTCCCTCCTCGTTGCTTTTGTCCGTAGGAGAGGAGAGGTCCATCAAATGGGCGAACTGTGCATCCCCGCGCATTTCCTCCCCATCTCCTACTCGCGTCACTCGGCCGTCCTCCACGAGTGCGATGCGATCAGAAAAGACCAGAGTGGAATGGCGATGCGCCACTGTAAGGATGGTGGTGCCTGGCAGCTCTGAGTGGATGGCACGGAAGATCGCACGCTCTGTAGAAGCGTCGATGGCAGAGGTTGCGTCGTCGAGAATGAGCACGCGCGGGCGCGTGACCAAGGCGCGGGCTATCGCGATGCGTTGGCGTTGACCGCCTGATAGCGTCAGGCCGCGCTCGCCGACGATCTGATCAATGCCTTGGGGCAGCGCGGAAATAAAATCTTCCGCCTGGGCCCACCGAATCGCCTGGATTATGTCTGCATCGCTTAGCCCTCGCCCCATGTCGATGTTGTCGCGGATAGTCGCAGAATAGAGGAAAGGTTCATCAAAAACGCAGCCTATGGCGGCGCGGAGGTCTGGGCGGGAGATGTCGGAATAATCCACCCCTCCTACTCGCAGGGATCCGGCGGCGGGCCTATAAAAGCCCGTGAGCAGCTGGACAAGCATTGTTTTGCCGGACCCCGGCGGACCAACCAGAGACACTGTTTCGCCAGCGGACACAGATAAGGAAAAGTCTTTGAGTATTCCGTCAAAGCTGACGGAGTCGCACTCTATCCCTAAGGGGCCCTCGGGGATGGCAACGGGGTGATCCGGTTCTGGGGCTTCCGGCTTTAAATTAATAACGTCCATCACTCTGTCAAAAGAGCTCAGTCCAAGCTGGACCTGGATCACCATCCCTGCAAGCATGGACACGACTGCGGTCATAGAAGTCAGATAAGCGCTGAACGCAAGAAAAGACCCGATAGTAATGTGGCCGCGCAACGCGAGGAAACCGCCGAGACCAATGCCCAGCACTAGCGCAATGTTGGGGAGTTGTTGGACGAAAGGTTTAAAGCGAGCAGTTAAGCGGGCAGAGCGCATTTGCTCGGAATAAACCCTCCTACTCAGCGCATCTAAGGTGGCGACTTCGCGGTCTTCTTGTGCAAAGGCTTTGACTACGCGAACACCCGTGATGGTTTCTTCTATGTGCGTGGCCAAGTTTGCCACCGATTGTTGCGCCGACCATGTCGCGGCAAAAAGCGTGGAGCGGGAGCGAAGCGATAACCAGACCAGTGGCGGAATGGACACCACAGCGATAAGCATCAGCCACGGGTTAATCCACGCCAGGATGATTAATGTAATAGCGATCTTGAGGAAGTGGCCAAGGAGAATCGGAAACATGGCCACCATGGCTTGCACGAGGTTGAGATCCGAAATGGATCGAGAAACTACTTGTCCGGTGATGAGTTGGTCTTGGCGGGGGCCGTCGAGAAGCTGAAGCGATCGCAGAACATCAATGCGGAGGCCGTGCTGGAAAGAGTTGGATAGAACACCCGCAAAATAACGACGGCCGAACTGGAACACGTACCGAGATAACGCCACAGCGATCAGAGCCCACACGACCGCGGATACTGAGTGCTTTGCGGAGCCCGTAGCTGCATCGACTGCGGAGCCGGCTAGGAGGGGGATGGTGGCGTCGAAAAGCGTAGTAAACACCGTCGAAAGGATCGCCGCGATCACAACGACGGGTTGACGCCACAACGTGGCTAGGAGAGTGCGGCCAACGTTGGGCGTCATAGTAGCGTGGGTCCTTTGTGCGTTAGTCCTTCAACGCCGCAGCTGCAATCTCTGTGGGTTCTGGAACGGAATCTTTGTTCGGAGCAGGGGAACTAAAAGCCGCGGGGAGTGGCCCCAGAGACTCATTGGTGTTATTTACCACTTTGGAAGCAAGTTTGCGATTGGCCACGGTACCAAGTACCGCTCCCACACCCATGGGCATGATCTTTCCGATCCATGCTGTCCTGAGCCGCTTGGACACCTGGTTAAGGGCCATTCGCAGAAGCTGGTTGTTCACTTCTCCCAGGTTGCGAACCGATAAGCGTGAGATCGCGGCGACGGAGTTACCGGCATTGATGGAGGCGTCGGCAAGGGCAGAGCCCGCGGAACCCAGGATCGCTACGAGGATAAGAGCTTTTCGACGTTCAGGGTCGCGGATATCGCCGCCGCGCAAGTACGCGGACGCCACAGTGTAGAAGGCGGCCGCGTCGAGGAAGACAAGCGATTCCGCGCTTACTGCCACCGCTCCGGTGATAAAACCAATACCCGGAACAGCGGCTGCGATTCCAGCCCCGGCGCCGGTGCCAGTCGCAAGCCTCATGAAGTGCTTGTCCATGAGACGCTGAATCTCTTGAGGGCTGGCCTCAGGATTACGAGAACGCAACCAATCCACATAGCCCGTAATAGCTGAGGACTGTAAATGCACCGCTTTGTCGAGGGCCTTGATAAGGACGCGTCCTGCTGGGCCAGTTTCGTTGGCCAAGGCTTGGGGATCGGAGCCATAAGTATCAGTGATCGGCTGGTCGCTATCTTTACCTCTAAACAGCACCTTGTCGGTGACAGAGGTAATGGCTTTGTTCACAATTCTCATTGATTCCAATCCTTACGGTATATGGGCGAAATATGGATTAAGTATCCATTGTTTTTAACGGCTCGTGTGGCGAGATGTTCCAAAAACTAGATCACGATATAGCCACAATTGGAACAGCAATCGTTATCTGCTTGCGGGATCTTGCGTGCAAGAGCTGCATGCAAGCCGAAAAATTATGACGCGTGCAAGCCGACTCACGCGGGCGATTGCGCGTATCGTTCGGCCTCTTCAACATCTGCCAAACTCGGCTGGATTCCTGTGTATAGAGCGAACTGTTCGGCAGCCTGAAGCGCGACTACTTCGCTGCCGTTGATAACCCGCTTTCCTAGTCGCTGTGCAGCGAGCACCAGAGGGGTCTCCACGGGATAAGCAACGACATCAAAATAAGGGAGGCAGCACTGATCTCCTCATCAGTGAAAGCTTGCACATCGTGGTCGTCGCCTGTCATCCCCAGCGGCGTCACATTCACCAGCATCTCGCTATCGTACGGAACGCTTTCTGCATAGCTCCACCCGTATTGCTGCGCGAGGGCCTCGCCGGTGACGGAGTTACGCGCGACTACAGTGCCCACCAATCCGTGGTCGGCAAGAGCGGCAACAACAGCATTAGCCATACCGCCAGAGCCTCGGACAGCCACAGACAAAGTAGGAGAGACGTCATGCGAACGCAGCAAGGACGCGACCGCCACATAGTCGGTGTTATAGCCGGTAAGCACTCCGTTGTCGTTGACAATGGTATTAACCGCATTGATGCGCTCAGCGGACGGGTGGAGGGAATCAATGAGCGGAATGACATCTTGCTTATAAGGCATAGAAACACCAGCCCCACGAATATCAAGACCTCGGATACCAGCCACGGCAGCAGTAATATCCAAAGGGGCTATCGCCTTGTACACAAAGTTCAGCCCCAATCGCTCATAGAGCCAGTTGTGGAATCGCACACCGTGATGAGACGGACGGGCAGCGAGGGAAATACACAGTTTTGTATCGCGGTCGACGTGATTAACCATGTCCCCTACTGTAGAACACATGAGTGCAGCCAGCGCCCAGCGTCTCCGAGTCGATGTTTCCTCCGGAACGATTATGGGAACAACAACCATCGGTGTGGAAGAAGGAACAGGCGTGCTTACGTGGCGTGGCGTGCCCTACGGGAAAGCCGAAAGATTCCGTGCACCTCGGCCAATGGACTCGTGGACAGGGGAACGCGAATGCGTGGCTTATGGCAACGTCGCCCCGCAAGCAACATATGGACCCTCGGATAAAATCCGGGGCGACGAGGATTGCCTCAACCTCGATATAGTTCGTCCCGACACACCACAGGTGCTTCCCGTAGTCGTATACCTGCACGGCGGATCGTTCATCGTAGGTTCCTCTCACGAGCAACTTTTAAGAGGACACGTTCTTGTTCAATCCATGAACGTCGTCTACGTATCCATCAATTTCCGCTTAGGAGCTTTGGGATACCTCGATATGCGGTCGCTAGGAGATGACTGCGTTGCCAACCCTGCGATACTCGACCAACTCCTGGCCCTGAAATGGATCCGCCACAACATCGAACGTTTTGGCGGCGACCCCAACAACATCACCTTGATGGGAGAATCAGCAGGCGGGGCAGCAGCGCTGACCCTCATGTGCGTGCCGTCGGCAGCAGGACTCTTTCACCGAGTAATCGCACAATCCCCTCCTATCGCCGCCATACATTCACGCGCCCAGTCCGTCCTATGGGCGAACGAACTAGCTTCGCGACTAGGAGGGGAAAAGACCCTCGCTAGCCTGCGACAGCGCCCAGTCGCCGACATCGTGCGCGCCGGGCAATCCATGATGTGGCGAACTCGCGAGCTTTTTTATCTCAATTCCTGTTACGCGCCCACCGTCGACGGAACCACGTTGTTTGCGCACCCCCTGGACGTTTTTGCTTCTGGACAACAACATAAAGTTCCTTTGATTGTCGGAACGAATGTGGACGAAACCTCTTTTGCTAAAGGCTTTTATCTGCGGTCAACAGCACGCGCGCGGGCAGCTGATCGCTTCCTACGCGTCTTCGATCCTCAGGGTGCTGACGCAGTACTTGCTGCATACGATTACGGGGCACGTCGAAGCGATTTTGCGCGTTTGCTTGCCGACGGCGTCTTCTGGGCGCCCAGCCTGCGGGTGGCAGAGACACATCAACAGGTGGCCGCTACGTGGATGTATCGTTTTGATTTCGCTCCGGCGCTTTTACGCTGGCTCGGTTTGGGGGCCATGCACTCGAGCGAGCTCACATCTATTTTTGGAGATACCAGTGCTTCAAGAATGTCAGGGCTCACTGTATTTACTCCGCGCGCAGAAATGGACGCGCTGCGGGAACACATGCAAACGATGTGGGGAAACTTTATGCACCAAGGCGATCCCGGAGCCACCTGGCCGCAATATCGTCTTGCTGGAGATTACTTACCAGGGCGCGCGACGATGGTTTTTGACCGAGAAAATCGGTTGGTCTATGACCCGGAACAGAACTATCGGCAAGCATGGTCCGGATACGATATGACCGAGTGGGGGACTGGCCGACCTGATCTCTTGCAAGCGTTGGGCTTAGACACCGGTCCTACGCGGTTTGACCCGTTGGAGCTAGAAGAAGGAACGTTGTGACGCCATCGATGAGTAGGAAGGTGGAGGGGGCACTCGACCGAATCTGCGCCGAACACCCTAGACTCATTCCTGCCGTGACCCCGACGCACCACCAGATCACGTTTTCTGAATTATGTTCGCCGTCCACTGTGTGTGATGCCTTAACTGCAGCGAAAGACATTTTTACGCTTACAACACCCAAGCATTGTGGGCAGCTATGGCTCTATACGTTGATGGGGGACATAGTGGCGCCTTCAGTGATGATGATGGTGTCTACAGGCATGGCAGTGAACTTGGAACCAGATAGTGGCATTCTTTTTCGCCGTGATGATCCGGAGTTCGCGCCGGGGTATTGGTACGGGTGGCGCCCGCAGTCATGTACGGAAAGCTACCGTGCAGCGAGTGCGGCGCTAGGAAAGGCGTTAGGTCCGCTCGTCGATACGCTGTGCAAGCAAGCCGATCTACGCCCGGCGCCGTTGTGGGCGGTGATTGCGGACGGCCTGGTACAGCCGGCCATGGCCGCGGGAAACGATGAACTGGAAACACGTCGTGCGGTGAAGATAGCCACAGAATTAGTCACGGGACTCAGTGAGGGAGCAGGAGTTGCTGTTCCCGCTGCGCGAATAGAGCACATCGTGGATAGCCAGATCTGCTCGCTAGGAGAGGAAGAGCCAGATTATCTGGTAGCCCACAGAAGTTCCTGCTGCATGATCTTTCATTCGCCCATCGCCGGCATGTGCACCTCGTGTCCGCACCACGACAAAAAGGAGCGAGAAGCTGCTCTAGTCGCTGCAGCCGAATTCTTTAGCTAGGCTTGGAGCAAGTTCAGAAAGGTGGACCAATACATGAGCTTTTTCGAGGATATTGCTGCGGCCCTAGACAAAGAGGGTTTGGAGTCTCGAGTACATGACGACGTCATGTTCGTACCGATTACCTCTGATCTGGAGATTCAGTTCGTTGAGATTGATCCGCTAATGCCAGCAGCCAATGTATATATTGCTGCAGCGGATGTTGATGAGGACGATGAGAACTTTGAGGCGGCTCTTGTCTCGGTTGTCTTTTCCGTGAAAGATGCCGTAAAGACTGTGGCTGAGCATGTTGCTACTGACCAGATCGTCACTGTTTTGCGTGATCTGCTCGATGCAACAGATGAGCGTATTGAGGATCTTGACTTCTTCCAAAATCCCCAAAACCCCCATATGGTTCATGCGGAAGTTGCTGCAAATTCTGAGCTTCAGGTGGTCGTTGAAGTCGTTGACGGTGAGCCGACAGCCATGGTGACGTTCGTTGCTTTTGGTGAAAGCTTTGATGAGCTCGTGGATCAAGCCATCGAAGAACTGTGGAGCCCGAATGGCGAAGATGCTTTGTCTGAGGAAGACCACGAGCGTCTCTTTTTCGACGTTGCTGCTGAACTAACTGAAGAAGCTAGCGAAATACTCGAGTTGGGCACGTTCACCGACTTTGACAAGCTTTTCGACGTTCTTAGCCTGGCTGCTGATCAAGCCGATGATTGGGAAGAACAATTGGTGCCACTCGATGACGAAGAAGCAGACAGCGTAGATGTGTATGACATTTTTACGGAAGAAGACGATGAAGAATTTGATCTCGACGACTCCGATGCTGCCGACGACTAATCAGGATCGCGTTTCCTTTCTGAGCACATAGTGGCAAAGGGGAATAACTATCTACGCTGCTTTCAACTCGTCTTGAAATATGGAGGCGGGAGAAGGTAGCGGCTGAAAGTCACCGTCAACGATCCATAAGAAAGTGGGAGCTGTTTTGTCGGTGAGTTCATGAGCACACGCAATGCACTCGGGTGGGATAATGGCTCGAATCCACCCCTCGGCAACCTCGGTCGGGACAAGAAAACCTTGCGGGTTGGTAATGCGTATTTGAACCAAGTATGCAGGGGACTTTTGTACGCCGTAGCTCTGTAGAAGGTTGCGTGCTCGTGGTCCTACGCGGTGGCGTGTGACTGTCACATTAAGCTCATTTTCTCCCAGGGTACTGACGACATTGATTGAAGGTGGCCTCCAGGAAGGCAATGATCGGGCTAAAGACCGCGGATGTCGAATAGTGCTGTGGATGGCGGCTAGCGTTTCGGGGTGGGAGCGTCTTATATGACCTGCTCGTTGTTCTGCGGAGTAGCGAGGCGCTGAGATCGGTGCTGGAATCATACGAAGGCGGGGGAGTTTCATGTGGACAACATTATTAAGCTGCGGGAACATCATAACTCACAAAATAGCACACTTGTTCTAATTTTGAATAGGGTGTTCGTTTTTATTTTCCTTGTGGGGGGAGGAGGCGCTATTGTGCGCTGTCTTCTGTATTGGGAATCGCGGCGGCCGGTAAGTAATCGAGCAATAACAGCGTCTTTTGGGACGCTCAAGGGTGTTAGATAACACAAATACAGAGGCTTGATAAAGGCTCAAGGCTTAAACGAATGAAGGAAAAGACATACGGTCCACACGGGAAAACCTATTCGGGGGAAAACTAAAAAAGTGATTGACGGGTGATTGCACCGGCGGTAACTCTGGAGATAGAACAGTCGCTTAGCGAAAGGGGGGGATCCTCATGTCAGGAGACAGTTCTGGCCGCTGCGAGGTCCTTGCTATCTCACAGGGTCGTTATAAAGCAGAGATAAACACCTTTGGTGGTGGGATTAAGTCTTTGTCTTTTGACGATAAGCCCCTTACTGAGACCTATCCTGACAGTGATAACCCTCCGCTATCTTCCGGAGTCGTCTTGGCGCCGTGGCCAAACAGAACAGCTGACGGGGCTTTCGTTTATTCGGAGCAGCGATACCAATTAGAGATCACTGAGCCAGCTCGCAATAACGCCATACATGGGCTTGTTCATAATCGGTTATGGGCTGTAACGAAACATTCGCACGACAGCGCAGTACTAAAAATTTCGCTTGGAATAGACCAAGGATGGCCTTGGGCCGTGGAGATAGAAGCAAAGTATCTGTTAAAAGACGATGGATTACATGCGCATTTTAGAGCGCTCGGAACTGGTCCATTTGGGTGGGGATGGCAAACGTATCTTTCTCCGTTAGGAGAGGAAGTAGATCGTGCAGTACTCACCCTAGGCGTGGACCAAGAACTTCCGCTTGGAGAACGCAATCTTCCTGTCGGAGAACGTACATCGCTATCACTTCCTCTAGACACCGGGTTGCCCATTGCCGGCCACCTTCTGGATAGGATAACTGCTATTACGCATCCAGCGGTCCGGTTCGCGCAACTATGGTGGTTGATGGACGTGGTGTGGCCATGGAGTGCAGCGATAATGTGCGCTGGTTTCAAGTGTTTACTCCCGATTTGGCCTGGGGCATGCCATATCCCGGACGAGATCGCGCAATAGCCATTGAGCCAATGACCGTTCCGCCTAATGCTTTGAATACAGGTATTACCTCCATCGATGTGCATGAGCCTTTTGAGTGCTCGGTGCGAATCTCAGCTTTATAAAATTCTTCCCTCATTTACTACGAACAAAGGATGCCCATTATGGAATCCGCATTGAGACTAAACGCAAGTTGGGTCGACTACTCCCTCGTAGCGATGTACTTCGTCTTCGTCCTAGGCATTGGTTGGGCCGCAAAGGCCCGAGTTTCCTCTTCCATCGACTTCTTCCTTTCTGGCCGGGGGCTTCCCGCATGGGTGACAGGCCTTGCCTTTGTCTCTGCCAACCTGGGAGCGGTTGAGATTATTGGTATGTCTGCCAATGGTGTCCAGTACGGTTTCCAGACCATGCACTACTTCTGGATCGGTGCTGTTCCCGCGATGGTGTTCCTAGGCATTGTGATGATGCCGTTCTACTACGGCTCAAAAGTTCGTTCTGTCCCTGAGTTTATGAGGCGTCGTTTTGGCGATGCTGCGCACCTTGTCAATGCGTGTCGTTTGCTCTTGCCCAGCTGCTGATCGCTGGCGTAAACCTCTTCTTACTGGCTAAGGTCGTCAATGCATTATTGGGCTGGCCGCTATGGGTGGCGCTTGTGCTTGCAGCTGTGATTGTGCTGTCCTATATCACTCTGGGAGGCCTATCTGCGGCAATTTATAACGAGGTTCTTCAGTTCTTTGTTATATTGGCTATGCTTCTTCCGATCACGATCATCGGGATGAATCGCGTTGGTGGCTGGCAGGGCCTTAAGAGGCTGATTACTGCGGAAACGCATTTCCATACATGGCCTGGTGTAGAAATCTCGGGATTCCAGAATCCGATTATTTCAGTTTTAGGTATTACATTTGGTCTTGGTTTTGTTCTTTCCTTTGGCTATTGGACAACCAACTTCGTAGAAGTGCAACGCGCGATGGCATCAGAATCCCTTTCTGCGTCTCGTAAGACTCCGATTATCGGAGCCTTCCCCAAGATGTTTATTCCGTTCTTGGTGGTCTTGCCCGGAATGGTTGCTTCCGTGACAGTCGCCGAACTGATGGGAGATGCTCCTGCGGGAAAGCCTAACGACGCCATCTTGTACCTGATGCGCGATCTCTTGCCCAACGGCCTCCTTGGCGTTGCAATCGCAGGTTTGTTGGCCTCATTTATGGCGGGAATGGCAGCAAATATTTCTGCATTTAATACTGTCATCTCGTATGACATATGGCAGACCTATGTGATTAAAGATAAAGAAGACGATTACTACCTCAAATTCGGTCGGCTTGCCACGGTGGCAGCAACATTGATTGCTGTGTTTACTGCGCTTCTTGCACAGAACTTTGGCAACATCATGGACTACCTGCAAACTCTCTTCGGCTTCTTTAATGCCCCATTGTTTGCCACCTTCATCTTGGGAATGTTCTGGAAACGCATGACGCCTCACGCTGGTTGGTCGGGATTAGTGGTGGGAACGGCATCTGCCATCATCTATTGGTATCTGGCTACGTTTACTGATTCCACCGCCACGCTTTTCAATCTCCCAGGCCAAGGAACAGCCTTTGTTGCAGCAGGCATCGCCTTTGTGATGGACATACTCGTATCCGTTATCGTCACATCCTTCACCCAGCCTAAACCGGACGCTGAGCTCGTGGGATTTGTAAAATCGGTCACTCCAAAGGACCACTTCCAGGATGATTCGGAACAAAACCAACCATGGTATCGCCGTACCGTTCCTTTGGGAATGGTGTGCTTAGTCCTTGTTGTTGCCCTCAACGTCGTCTTCGCGTAGTGCTGCGAACAAAATAACTTAAGGAGAATTCAATGTCACAGAATACTTCGACTCCGCGTACGCCGAAGGCAACGAGTCAACACCTCGCCGGAGCTTTTGATATCCGTAACGTTATTGGTGCTCTTATCGGTCTTTATGGACTTATCCTCGTTATATGTAGCTTTGCTCTTGACCCGGGCGTTAACCCGGATACTGGCGTAGCAAAGAGTTCCCAAGACAACCTATGGTCGGGTCTCGCCATGCTTCTGGTCGGCGCTATTTTCTTCCTATGGGCGAAGCTGCGTCCGATTGTTATCGATGAAACAAAAATAGATGAGTCGGTTCTTCCCTGTGGTCATTAATGAATATCATCGAGTCCAAGCTTGCCGACGGCCGCGACATCATTTACTACGATGACCACGAGGTACGCGTCGGTGAACGGGTTCTGCACGATCCCCGTGACCTCCCCGTGGCACAGCCATTGTCTGAGATACGTCGAGATCCTTTGACCGGAAAATGGGTGGCATATGCAGCCCATCGGATGAATCGCACTTTCATGCCTCCGGCTCATGAGAATCCGCTGGCACCCTCGTTGCCGGGAGAAAATCCCACAGAAATTCCTTCCCCTACATACGATGTCGTTGTCTTTGAGAATAGGTTTCCTTCTTTCTATATGAATATCGACGTGGGGGAGGACTGGGAGCATTCCGTGGACGGGATTGATCTTTTCCCGCGAAAGCCAGCGCTTGCGCGTTGCGAGGTTGTTTGTTTTACCGAGAACGCAGACACATCATTCAAAGATTTGCCGGTTAATAGGATCCGAACGGTCATAGATGTGTGGGCACATCGAACAGCGGCTTTATCTGCCTTGCCTACAGTCAAGCAGGTTTTCCCCTTTGAAAATAGGGGAGAAGAGATAGGAGTGACGCTGCAGCATCCCCATGGGCAAATTTACTCATATCCATTTTTGAGCCCGCGTATTGCAGCAATAACAGAACAAGCACGTGATTTTGCCAGAAAAAATCCCGGCAAAGAGCTTTTTTCAGAAATTCTTTCCGCTGAAAAAGCAGTACGGACTCGGATTATCGCGGAAACGGAGTATTTCACGGCCTTTGTCCCCGCAGCAGCTCGATGGCCTGTGGAGGTTATGGTGTGGCCTAACCGACACATAGCTGATTTTACGGAGCTGACGAGTACAGAACGCGACGATCTAGCTGTGCTGCTCAAGCGGCTGTACATGTCTATTGACAGGTTTTTCGATGGCGTAGAAAAAACCCCATATATTGCTGGTTGGAATCAAGCGCCGGTAGATCCTGAGCAACGCAGCCTTGTCCGCTTGCATCTACAAATATTCTCTTTGATGCGGTCCCCACACCGCATGAAATTTTTAGCTGGTAGCGAGTCGAGTCAAGGCGTGTGGATTAACGACACCACACCAGAACGGATCGCCGAAAGATTCAGAGAGGTTTGGGATTAAATGTCAGAGCTACGTTGGGTCCGCACTCGGAACCCGGAACATATCGCTCAGGATGCAACGCAACTGTTTCGGGAGCATTACCACTATGATCCCGCGGGAGTATGGGGAGCGCCAGGGCGCGTCAACGTGATTGGCGACCATGTGGATTACGCGGGAGGTATTTCCATCCCCTTCGCGCTGGAACAGCTTACCGCTGTTGCGATGTCTCCGAATACCAGCGGAATGTTTAACCTGGTGTCTTTGGCACCAAACGGAGAAGCATTAACCAAAAATATCAACGTTGACTCGGTAGGCCCACTCAGCCCTAACAACTGGGCCGGCTACGTTGTGGGCGCCATATGGGCTGGCACCGAGTCTGGTGTTATCGAAAAAACTCAGGGATATGACATCGCTATCGTTTCTGACGTCCCCTTGGGCTCAGGGCTTTCCTCCTCAGCAGCTTTGGAATGCTCCACGGCAGTAGGTGCGTTTGAACTCGCTAACGGCAGGCCTCCTAGCCATGAGGAGTTGTCGCAGCTTGTCGACGCCTGCGTGAGGGCCGAGAACGATGTCGTTGGGGCATCGACTGGGGGCCTGGATCAGCGCTCTAGTTTGTTTGGTCAACAGGGTAAGGCGCTCGTGATTGATTTCCGTTCAGGAAAAACTACACTAGTGCCCTTTGATTTGGCATCCAAGGGGCTAGCCCTTTTGATTGCAGATACTAACGCACCGCACACGCTTAACGATGGGCAGTATGCGTCGAGACGCGGCCTTATCGACGCCGTAACTGCCGCGTTGGGCGGTGACGGTGAGACACTGCGAGATATTGATGAAGCTCCTACTCGGGCACGTCAGTGGGCAGAGGACAACGGTGTACATGGCGAGGAAGCATATCGGCGTGTCAATCATGTCGTGGAGGAAACTCTGAGGGCACAGCAGGCTGCTGCTCTTGAAAGAGACGATATGGACACCTTCCGTCGCTTGATGCAGGAGTCTCATGAATCCCTCCGAGACCAGTATGAGGTAGTCACTGCGGAGCTGGAATCTGCGTTTCAGGCAGCTGGGTGTTACGGATCACGTATGACTGGTGGGGGATTCGGCGGCAGTGTCATTACCCTTGTGGATTCGGATAGCGTCACTGAGGCTGCGGAACGAATAGCAAAAGCTGCTTGTCAGCAGGGTTTTCCCTCTCCTACTTTCCTTATCGCGCGGTCAGGGGAAGGTGCTAGGAGGCTGCTATAAGGCAGGGAAAAGTGGCACCCGAGGCTAGCTAGGACTTTCTTAAGCTAGGAAAACTTTTAAAAAATACAAAGATTGTGGGAGGTATTTATCTAATTAAGAACTTAAGTGACAGTGGTCGCATCTGGCGGAATCGGCTATAGTTATCACCTTTGAGTGTGTGACTAGGAAAATCGTGCTGCGTAGCGTAAGTTTAACTGAGCAATGAGCATTACCGATGACGCCACCGGCGGCGCTAACGAGCCGGATGAGAAGATTTTGTCGGAATCTCAGGACAATTCGCAGGTAGACGAAGGCAACATCGCACTTGATGATGTTATTGCCGATGTAGACGACTCCAGGGTTGCGAACACTTCTGAGGACACCGGCTCCGCACAAGAAGCGGACAGTGACAGTAACGATAGCTTCGAGGCTTTGGGCCTCCCAGACGCAATCCTTAAGGCAGTCGCCAAGGTTGGCTTTGAAACGCCGTCGCCTATTCAAGCGCAGACCATCCCAGTCCTCATGGAGGGCCATGATGTGATGGGTCTGGCACAGACGGGTACAGGTAAGACCGCTGCGTTTGCCCTCCCGATCCTTTCCCGTATCAACGTGAAGAAGCGCCACCCACAGGCGCTGGTTCTTGCTCCTACTCGTGAGCTTGCACTTCAGGTTGCTGACTCTTTCCAGTCTTTTGCAGACCACCTCGGTGACATTCATGTCCTACCGATTTATGGTGGACAAGCATATGGTATTCAGCTGTCGGGCCTCCGTCGTGGCGCGCAGATCATCGTGGGTACCCCGGGTCGTGTTATCGACCACCTAGAAAAGGGTTCACTCGATATTTCCAACCTGAACTATCTCGTCCTTGACGAGGCAGATGAGATGCTCAGCATGGGCTTCCAGGAAGATATTGAGCGCATTCTTGAGGACACCCCAGCTGACAAGCAGGTTGCGCTGTTCTCTGCAACGATGCCTAATGGCATCCGCCGTTTGAGCAAGCAGTACATGAAGGATCCTCGTGAGATTCAGGTGAAGTCCGAGACCCGGACCAACACCAACATCACGCAGCGATTCCTGAATGTTGCTCACCGTAACAAGCTCGATGCTTTGACTCGTATCCTTGAGGTTACAGAGTTTGAAGCGATGATCATGTTCGTGCGCACGAAGCATGAAACCGAAGAGGTCGCAGAGAAGTTGCGCGCTCGTGGTTTCTCGGCTGCTGCTATCAATGGTGACATCGCACAGGCACAGCGTGAGCGTACTGTGGACCAGCTCAAAGATGGTCGCCTAGATATTCTTGTGGCTACAGACGTGGCAGCTCGTGGTCTAGACGTTGAGCGCATTACTCACGTGTTCAACTACGACATTCCTAACGACACCGAGTCTTATGTCCACCGCATTGGACGTACCGGCCGTGCCGGACGTAGCGGTGAGGCGATTCTCTTTGTTACTCCACGTGAGCGCCGTATGCTGCGCTCCATCGAGCGTGCTACTAACGCAGAGCTCATCGAGATGGATCTTCCTACGGTTGATGAGGTCAACGAGTCCCGTAAGGCAAAGTTTGCGGACTCTATCACGGAATCGCTGGAAGATTCCCAGGTTGCGATTTTCCGGAACCTGATCAAGGCCTACGCAGAAGAGCATGACACTCCGCTTGAAGACATTGCTGCTGCCTTGGCTACCCAGGCCCGTGCTGGTAGCGAGTTCTTGATGAAGGAACCGCCACCAGAGAAGCGTCGTGAGCGTCGTGACCGCTTTGAGCGTGATGATCGTCGTGGCGACCGCCGGGATCGCGGTGAGCGTCGTGACCGCGGTGACCGTGGTGACCGTGGCTCTCGCTTCGAGCGTTCCGGTGATATGGCTGTGTACCGCCTTGCGGTGGGCAAGCGTCAGCACGTTCGTCCAGGCGCTATTGTTGGCGCACTGGCAAACGAAGGTGGACTCAGCAACAAGGACTTCGGTCGTATCACCATTGCTGTGGATCACACGTTGGTGGAGCTTCCTAAGGGACTTCCACAATCCGTCTTTGATAATCTGCGCGACACCCGTATCTCGGGCCAGTTGATTAACATCGAGAAGGATAACGGACGTCCAGGCCGTCGCGATGACTACCGTGGCGACGACCGTCGCGGCGGAGATCGCAGGGACGACCGTCGCGATCGCAGGGACGACCGCCGTGATGATCGTCGTGGCGATCGCGGTGAGCGTCGTGATCGCTACCGCGGCTAGGATAGACACCTAAGGTCTAGTACAAATAGGAGGGTACGGAATGTGGTTCCGTACCCTCCTATTGCCTTACATATCGGAGCTTCCGCTATGAACAGAAACTTCCTAGCCGTGCTTTTTGTCGTGGCTGCTTTGGTCACCCTTGGCGTTTTTATGGTGTGGCTTGTGAAAAATGATTTGCTGGAACAAGCGCTGAAAAACCAAGAATCGCCTGTGACCATCGATGTGCATGACACCTTTGGTGACGAGTGGCAGTATCTTGCTGCTGTTTGCCCTGGCGATACTCGGGAGGCCGCGGAGAAAAGACTCGGTCTTTTCCTCTCTAGATACCCCGAAAGACGGCCCCGAACCCGGTGACAATTACCTCGTGTTGCTCGACGGCAAGGGCGCATACGAGTCCAAAAAGTATCACCGCGACGCCATCGATTTGTGCAATCGAAAAGCCGAACCTTCTCCTCACGCGACCTTTGCTAGGAAGGGGGATGGGTGGGCGCTAACGGCTTCCCACTAACCATGCCCCTCTCAACGCCATAAGGCGTATGATTGCTGACGTGACACCATACCGACATTTCCGCGGACAAGCGAAAGAAGCTCTCGAGTTTTACCGAGATGTTTTTGGCCTTGACCTGACACTGATGACCTACGGGGAATCGGGTTTTGCAGATCAGGCAGGAGGCAGCGAATGGTCCAGCGAATGGATCATTCACGGTGAGCTTCGCGACGCCGGCAGGAAAGTGCTTTTCGGCGCAGACGTTCTCCCAGAGCGTGAGCTCATCGCCGGCGACGATACCGTCGTCGCACTTACCGGAGGTGCTGATGCTCGCGCGGAGATTGAGGGCCAATGGGAGGCTCTCTCACAGGGCGCTGAGATTCATATGCCGCTAGAAACTGCTCCGTGGGGCGCATCCTTTGGACAGCTGCGCGATCGCTTTGGCACGTTGTGGATGTTCAATATCGAAGGATAAAAATAAGAAAGTGGGTCTCACATCAGCTGATGTGAGACCCACTTTCTTGCGCTTTGCGCTTAAAGAACCATCAAGACGGCGATAATAACCCAGAGTAGGGAGAAGATTCCGCCGAACATGGAGAGCTGGCTTTTAGCCTTATTCCAGTCTGCGACCTCAAAATTTCCGGCCTCAAGCTCGTCGGCCTCAAGCAGACCAAGTGCGCCAGCGAGTTTCTTTTGACGGGGCATGATGAGGAAGATCAAGACGGCCCACGCGACGACTGCTAGAGCAATCGATGCATGGAAACGGCCATCGGACCAGTAACTATCATTGGTGAACATCACGGCGAAACCGATCAGCGGAACCAACAGTGAGAGCATGCCGTAGGTTTGCGTGATCTTATAGAGCGTCAACGCAGAGCCTTGAGCGGTAGCGTTTCCATTGTGAGCTTCTACAGCGCGAGACTGGAAAGAAGAAACCGCGACAGTAACGGGGCCGAGGAAGAGAATAGCCGTGAGTACGTGGAGAATAATAAGCAGAGTTCCCACAGGAAGCCTTTCGCAAAAAATTGGGTGAGAAATACCACACTAACATTGTCTGCGCATGACCGAGACATCCGACCGGCTAAGCGGCAACTGGTATTTCTGCGCAACCTCCGCTAATCGACGTGCATACCAGCACCGATGAGCTCGTTGAGCAGGAAGCCATTCTGAGGGTAATTTGTCTGATTTCTGCTGGTTCTGTTCTTTAGAAGCAACCACAAGATTCAGCGGATCATTGGCAAACGCAAGGCGCTGCTCTGCACTCCACGCATGGGCTCCCATGTCCCATGCTGCGGATAGTGGGAAAACGTGATCGAGCTCGATAGGCTCTGCGGTGCCGTCGACAGAGATTTTTCTTCCAGAATAAGGATCGAGAATCCACCCCGAGCTTAATGAGCAGGAAGCCGTGAGGTGGACGTCGTTAAGCGTGGCAGCCAAAACCGCGACTTTCGTATTGCATCGTGAATGAGGCGCGGGTCCCCATGACGCTCCGAAATACTCTCGCTTGTAACCTAGGACCGTCGTTCTTTGCTTGACGGTGGGGAGGTCCGCGAATTTCCGCGAATGAGGAATCGTAAAAGCGATCAGCAATAATGTGGCTGTCACTAGGAGAAAGAAAAGAAGGCGCCGCATTCCCTTTAGACGGAACGCGGCGCTCGTTCGGTTCCTACGCAGATGTGGCGTGGGAAGCTGCCGGGGTGGGGCTTTCTTCAGTATGGGTTGTGAGGTCTCTGGCCTTATCAAACGTGGACAGCACCTTGGCCTGTGGTGGAGGTGTTGCAAGGGATACCACAATCATGACGATTCCTCCGCCAAAGAAGCCGGGGACGATTTCGTAGAGGACATCTCCTAGCGACGACATTCCCCATGCGAAGCACACGACAGCGCCTGTCACCATACCGGCGATTGCGCCTGGAACGTTGAGGCGTCGCCAATAAAGCATGCACAAGACGAGGGGGCCAAAGGCCGAGCCAAAGCCTGCCCACGCAAAGCCTACGAGGCCGAGGATGGAGTCGGAAGGATTAATAGCGAGGACTCCGGCAACGATGGCAACCCCAACCACTGCAGTGCGAGACAGATTGATCATCACTGACTCACTAGGAAGGGTTTTCTTGAACGCCTTGAAGAGGTCTTCGATCAAAGATGTGGACGTAACCAAAAGCTGCGAAGCAATTGTGGACATGATGGCAGCGAGGACGGCTGTGAGGATGAGACCGCCGATGAGAGGGTGGAAGAGCACGCGACCCATGTCGAGGAAGATTGTCTCGTAGGACTTCTGATCCACGATGGAGAAGTTCTTGTTCTGACCAAAGAACGCTGTGCCGATTATCGCCGTGAACGTGGCTCCGGCGATGGAGAGCACCATCCAGCCCACGCCGATCCAGCGGGCGCGCCGTGCATCGGACGGGGCTCGCAGCGCCATAAAACGGACGATGATGTGCGGCTGCCCGAAGTATCCCAAGCCCCAGGCCAGGTTGCCGATTAAGGCGGCCGCTGACACGCCAGAGATCATGGAAAAGTAGTGGGGGTTGCCGATGCCGTCTGTATGCGGACCGTAATCATTATGGGATGCCCATGACCAGATTGAGGAGGGGTCGTCTAGGTAAATAAGCGCCATAACCGGGACGATGACCAGCGAGACAAACATGATGGTTCCTTGAACCGCGTCTGTATAAGAGACCGCAAGGAAACCACCGACGAAAGTATAAACAACCGTGATGCAAGCAACGATCATCATGCCGTCGATATAGGCGCTTCCAAAGGTGGACTCGAAGTAACGGCCACCCGATACCATTCCCGAGGATACGTAGAAGGTAAAAAATACGATGATGACGATGGAACTGACAATGCGTAGGACGCGGGATTGATCCATCAGACGGTTCTCAAAGAACGAAGGCAACGTGATGGAATTGTTAGCTACCTCGGAATACGCCCGTAGCCGTGGTGCAACCCATCTCCAGTTAGCCCAAGAACCGATGAGTAGCCCCACCGCGATCCATAGCTCAGACATACCTGTAACAAACAAAGCTCCTGGCAAACCCATGAGCAGCCATCCAGACATATCTGAAGCGCCGGCTGATAGAGCAGCTACAAAGGGGTTCAGATCGCGTCCGGCTAACACAAAGTCGTCGTACTGGTCAGTCTTTCTATAGCTCCAATAGCCAATCGCGAGCATCGCGCCCATATATATCATGATGGCAACGATGAACCACGTATGTTCAGACACCACAACCTCCAAAAATTATTCTCTCAAACACTACCTGACCGTTACGGAATATCTTCACAAGCTGGTAAGACTAAGTAGATGACTACCCACCTGCTCCATGGACTTTGGCTCAAGGCCTCTGGTCTGCATTTGTGGATAGAACAGGTGGAGGGCCACAAAATTGTGACGGCTGACTCCGTGCCGGAGGGGACATTTCCCCCGCAAATTATGGGGATTCTTGCAGGAAAACGCTTTAACCATAGAGTGCGTACTACCTTGCTCACTCCTAAGGGCCGAGAGGTTACTCTGCCTCTTCCTACTGTGGCGTTTACTCCCGAACAAGCGGTGAGCGTTTTAGCCACCATCGCTGCAGTTACCCCCATGACGGCTACTGTGGATCAGCGCTCAAGTATTGCGCCCGACCTTTTGTGGTTGGTCCGTATGTATGAAGGACTGACGCAGTTTGTCAGAGCTGGGCGCGTCACCATCAAGATGAGTTTTGCCGACCATCAGTGGTGGCCCATGTGGCAGCTTTCTTCCGGGCTTTCGGAACGCGGGTGGATAGCACAGATGACGGCTGCGGCGCCCGGCGTACTAGTGGCAAACGGCGGGACTGCCGTTGCCGAGGACATTGCGGATGACCTTCCTCATTGGATTGCGCATTCGCTGCTGCAAGGACTAGCTGCTGAGCCGCGACCCACAGAGTGGCACAATTTCTCCAGCGCTTTGCTCCACAGCACGGCGCTGCGTAAAGGGACTGCCCAGTTGGTTTCTGCGCTTAATTCCTGGAAAGACTCTATTGCCTCTGTAAATCTACAGATCGTTTTCCTCGTTGAGGAGCCGCCTAAAGAAGACGACTCTGTCATGGATCCCATAGACATCCTCTGGCCAGTGCGTGTCCAGGTGCGGTCTGGCGTAGATTCTCCGCAACCCATCGCGGTCAGTAAGTTCGATCGGACTACGGTGGAAAGGCTCCAGGCGCTTTTGCGGGAAGCGATTGTGGTTACGCCTCTACTAGATCCGGCGAGGGAACACACAAACTCCCTTCAACGGTATGCGCTGCAACGGGCAGACAACGCAGGGGACTGGGATTGTTACCTCTCTACGGATGAGCTAGTCGAGTTCATCGGTTCCGCTGTTACTACGCTGAAGTCTCGGGGCTTTGCCGTTATGTTGCCCAGGGCATGGAGCCAGCAGGAGACAAAAGCTCATATCGACATCGGAGATCCGGCAGAATCATCGACGCAGGCCAAGATCGGCTTAGATAAAATCGTTGACTATAACTGGCGCATTTCTGTGGGAAGCGTTGAGCTCAGCGATGAAGAAATGAATGAGCTGGTGCGTTCTAAATCCGGGCTTATTCGTCTTCGCGGTGAATGGGTCATGGCAGACACCGCAGCAGTGAAACGAATCAGCGAGTACACGTCTGAGCTGGCTGCGCAGTCTCGGAAACGCAAACGCGCAGAGTTGGATCACGCAATGATGGTGGCTCAGCTAGCTAAAGCGAATGATCAACCTGGGTGGCAGCAATTGGAGGCTCATGCTGAAACCCTTGCTGAACGCTTTAACAACGAATTCGCCGATTTCGGGCAGGTGACTCTCGCTGAGCTACGCGAAATCGCTATAAAAGCTGCGGAAAAAGAACCCGTCGAATTTCAGGGATCAACGTGGCATACAGCTCTGGTTGGCGGACTTGTTTCTCAAGACATCCCAGCGCCTCAGCGTATTGAGCTACCAGACACCGTGCATGCGACCTTGCGCGAATACCAACGCAGGGGCGTCGATTGGCTAGCGTGGATGTCTAATAACGGCCTTGGCGCTGTGCTTGCCGACGACATGGGGTTGGGCAAAACACTACAGTTGCTGTCCCTGGAGGCAGCGGAGCGATCAGAACAGTCAGAAGTACAGCGTGGTCCTACACTCGTCGTAGCTCCCACATCGGTAGTAGGGAACTGGGCTCGGGAAGCTCACAAGTTCGTTCCTAGTCTGCGGGTTCTTGTCCATCACGGCTCGTCCCGCTTGCGCGACGCGGCTTTCCTAGAAAAAGTGCAGGCAAGCGACATCGTGGTGACCAGTTACGGAACGATCGCACGGGATCATCAGCTTCTCTCCCAAATACAGTGGGAGCGCGTAGCCCTAGACGAGGCACAGCAGATTAAAAACTCGGCGACTAAAGTTTCCAAAGCTGTACGAGCGATGCCGTCAAAACACAGAATCGCATTAACCGGAACCCCGGTGGAGAATCGTCTTTCTGAGATGCGATCAATTCTTGATTTTTGTAATCCGGGTGTCCTAGGCTCTGCGTCCTTTTTCCGAAACCACTTTGCCAGGGCCATTGAGCGTGAACAGGATGAGGCCATGACGGAGCGGCTTCGTGCCTTGACCGCTCCCTTTGTCCTGCGGAGATTGAAAACAGATCCTAGTATCGTCGATGATTTGCCAGAGAAGACCGAAATTATCCTGACTGTGGACATGAAACCCGAGCAAGCTGCCTTGTACCGGGCTTATGTGGAAGACATACAGAAACAGATTGACCAGGCAGAAGGAATCTCTAAACGCGGTTTAGTGCTGTCTGCTTTGACCAAAATTAAGCAGATCTGTAACCATCCGGCGCATTTTTTGGCCGATGGTTCCGACGTCACTGTAAAAGGTAAGCATCGGTCAGGGAAAGTGGAAGAACTTATGCGTCTGGTTGCAGACGCTGTGGAATCGGAACAGAAGCTCCTCATATTCACGCAGTATCGGGTTTTTGGAGAGATTCTTGCCCCTTATCTTTCGGGTTACTTTGGCACACAGATCCCTTTCCTACACGGTGGTGTAAGCAAGGTTGGGCGTGACCGCATGGTGGAGACTTTCCAGAGTCCGGAGGGGCCTCCCGCTATGATTTTGTCTCTTAAAGCAGGAGGAACCGGTTTGAACCTTACGGCTGCGTCCATAGTTGTCCACATGGACCGTTGGTGGAATCCTGCAGTAGAAAATCAGGCAACCGACCGTGCCTTTAGGATCGGGCAGCGCAAAGACGTCACCGTTTATAAAATGATTACCGCAGGCACGTTGGAAGAATCGATTCAGGATATTCTCGACGGAAAAACTGAGCTGGCCTCCGCCGTTGTCGGTGAGGGAGAAGGCTGGCTGACAGAGCTTTCTCCTGAAGAACTCGCCATGCTCATGAGCTATAGAGGAAGGGACACATAATATGCCTCAGCGTCCTTCCAAAGACAACGTCATCTACGCAAACTTCGGGGCAAAGAAGCGAGTATCTTCTCCCGAGGAGCTACCGGATTTGCGGGAAACCACGCAATTTAACGCTGTGGCACGCAAAGTGCGCGATCTTGTGCATCACCATACAGATCAGGGGCGTCTGAAACGGGGGCGCGATTACGCTAGAAACAACAACGTTCTTAACTTGAAACTTGATGGCTCGACGATTTCTGCTAATGTTGTCGGATCCCAGAACGAGCCGTTTCGTGTGACCATTTCTTTGCCGTATCGCGATACGGATGACTTAGCTGCTGTTACTGCTGAGCTGGCTGAATTACCTAACGGAATCAAGCGAGCAAAAGCAGGAAAACTCAGCGAGGATGTGGCCGAGACCTTGATCGGATCAAGCGCACAGTTTTGGTGTGATTGCCCCGATCATGTGGTGTGTTGCAAGCATGCTGTGGCAGTTGCCTATGCTGCGGCGGACCGGCTTGAAGCAGAACCGCTTTTAGCTTTTGAACTGCGTGGTTTGGACTTGCTCAAACTAGAGCAGTCGCTCACGATGCAAGCGCGTTCCATCAGCGAGCGCAATGTTAAAAGCCATTTTTGGGACGGCAAAACCTTGCCAGATCTTCCTTCTCCTAAGAAAGCGCCAGCTTTAGAAGATTCGGATGAGTCTTTGTTGCGTAAAGCCATGCGACTCGTGTCTTTGACCTCTATTGACGAGCTCAAGGCCGTTGCGGATATCGAAGACCTGTACTACCACCTCACCCGAGAGTAGGGGTACCTCGGTGCCTCTGGCGTTGAATGCTCATGGTAGACAAAGTTCATGACCGTCACCTTTTTACACACATCGGATCTTCAGATCGGAATGATCAGGTGGTTTCTTGATTCCGATGCTCAGGCGCGTTTCGACGACGCCCGTATCAACGCCATCGCTCGTCTAGGTGCCATTGCGGAAGACACGAACTGCGAGTTCATCGTGATGTCAGGTGACGTCTTTGAACACAATTCTTTAGAGAAGAAAACATCAGGTAGAGCCTTAGAAGCATTAAAGAAGCTTCCGGTGCCCGTATATCTTTTATCAGGAAACCATGACCCGCTTGTCGCAGATTCCTTGTTCTATCAGGCAGAAAATATGGAAAACGTCCATGTTTTATCTGACTCCAGCCCTATTGAGGTGCGCAGAGGCGTTGAGATTGTGGGGGCACCGCTAAAAACCAAGCGTGCTACATATGACGTCTTGGGGGCTGCTTTGGAAGCGCTCGACCCTAGTGATGCCATCCGAATCGCAGTGGGACACGGACAAACTGAAGCGAGAACACATGAGATTATTCCGGATCTCATCAACCTAGATTTAGCGGAAAGAAAACTCGCAGATGCATCCGTGGACTATATTGCGCTGGGTGACACACATTCAACCCAAGCAGTGGGGGAGACCGGTCGAATGTGGTACTCGGGAGCACCAGAAACGACTGATTTTTATGAAGTGGCAACTGGTGGCGGTGAAGCTGATTCCGGAAATGTATTAGTGGTAACGGTAGGGAAAGGTACCGCTGAGGTTACAAAAATTCCCTGTGGGTCGTGGGTTTTTGAGGCGCTTACTGTTCCTATCAACTCTCAAGAGGAAGCGGAAGCTTTTATCTCAATGCTTGAGGCATATCCAGATAAGTCCACGACTGTAGTTAAGTATGCACTGCAAGGAACCGTTTCTCTGGCCACAATGAAGTACGTAGAGCAAGAGGTATCACGGCTTCAACCTATTTTTGCAGCGTTGTATGAGAGGCCTAGGCTCATGGATTTTCACGTCGATCCATCCGAGGAAGAACTCTCCGATCTAGGCCTTTATGGTTTTGCCAAAACTACGTTAGAAGAACTCGCGGCAACGGATAGCCAGCCTGCTCGCGATGCTGTCAATCTCCTATTCCGGCTGAGCAAGGAGCAATAACTCACGATGCGTATTCATGACATACAAATCCAGGATATGCGTTCCATTGGTCATCTGGAATTGCGTGATCTCCCAGAAAAAGGCGTTATTGTGATCGCCGGTGATAATGAGTTGGGTAAGTCCACCATTATGGAGGCGATCTCGATAACTTTGGGAGAGCAATACTCTACGGGCAAAAAGAATGTTCGTGACATTAAACCTGTGGATAAGGATGTTCCTACTAAAACTTCTTTGACTGCAACCATTGGCCCATACACTTTTACGATTTCTAAGACATGGAATAACTCTCGGGCCGCTGAACTTGTGATCCATGCTCCCACTCCTGGGAACTACTCAGGTAGAGAGGCTGAAAATAAACTTTCTGCGATTCTCGATGAACACTTAGATACGCATCTGCGTGAGGCTTTGTTCATGGAGCAGGGAAAATACGACGTTACATTTGCTGCTGCCGGAATCCCCTCATTAAGCGCTTCTCTAGGAGATGGAGAGTCAATCAGCAAAGCCGAAGATAATGAACTAATTTCTGCCGCTGAAAAGGAGTTCAAGCGCTATTATTCGGGACAGAAAATCAAGAAAAACGGTGAGTTAGATAAAACTCTCAATGAGCTGGATAAAGCACAGCACGATCTTGACGAGGCGACTCGTAGGAGCAGTGAGCTCGAAGGAAGAGTCAGCCGTATTAGTGCTACCACTCAGCGGAAAGCTATAGCAGAGGAACAGCTTCCCCAGGCCAAAAAAGAATGCGCAGAAGCCCAAGAAAAGTGGGAAGCGGTACAAAAGCACATACAACAGGTTGCATTGGCGCAATCAGAAGTCGATCGACTACTTGAGCAGGTTGAATATAGTGATCGCTTACTTCTTCAGCGGAAAGCGAAGATTGAGCACCAGGCAACTGAGGAAGCTGAGTTGGCTGCGTCGAAGCAAAGTTTGGCGGAGGAACAAGCCAGGGCTGAGTCAGAAGAAAAACATATTTCTGAGTTGAATAAGGAAAAACAAGAGGTACAGCAGCGGCTAAAAGAGGAACGAGAGCAGCTGTCTTCTCTTCGGAAGGAGAGCACCTTAGCAAAAGCTTTTCAGCGTCAAAAAGAGCTGGCCGCGGTTAAGGAAGAACTAGCGGCTCTGGATAAAAAACTCGATGTAATCACGAGTTTTCCTCGTGTGACAGATGCCCAACTAGAGGAAGCTGAACGTGCTTATGCGGAGTATCGAGTTGCGGTGGAGTTACGAGACGCAAGCGCTGCTTCTATTCTGATTCGATCAGATGAGCCTGCCTCTGTAACGCTGGATGGTGCCTCGATTGATACCGATGATGTAGCTCAAAGTTTTGCTATTGGTACAGAAACCGTGCTCAAAGTCGGTTCCGTGGAAGCAACTTTTTCTCCAGGATCCGCGGCGCGTGTAGGCAATGCTGCAGTTGAAGAGTCAGAAGCAGCATTAAAGGTGGCACTTGGTAACGCAGCCGATGTAGAAGAACTTCGGAATTGGCACAGGCAAGGCCGGATTGAAGAAAGCAAGACACAACAGCTTCTGCTAGAGAAACAACGAAAAATAGCGGAGGCAGAAACCCTTCAACGGCAGAGCACGGCACTCGAAGATGACCTAGAAGAAGTGCACAAGCCGGACAAGACTGTAGCTCAGTTCGAAGAACTTATAGAGTCAACCCAAGCCCGAATTGAAGAACTCGGGCACAACATCGCGCACATAGAAATCTCATTGGCGCCGTGGATCGACGGCAACGCGAGGAAAAACGCGGCGGTGAAGCGTGCTGTGGTAGAAGAATCAGAGAAGAGAATTTCTGCGAATCGTGAAGTTCTGCAGCAGGAAGAAAAGCAAGCTCCGCTTGAGAACCTTGAAAAAGATCTTGCTGATGTGCAGAAGAGACATGAAGAAGCGCTTGTAAAGCTTGAAGCGCTATCTACTGATGTGGACTCATCGCTAGCCAAGGGACTTTTTGAAGGGGCACAAGCGAAAGTAGCTGACTTGGAGCGAACCATCCTTACCAGCGATGCCGACCTTAGGGCTCTGGCGGAGATGATTTCTTTATCTACAGGCGTAGCAGAAAAAGTAGATGTGGCTACTGCCGCGGTCGAGGTGGCCGAGCGTCGGTTAATTTCAGTGAAACGCCGAGCTGAGGCAGCGAAGCTGCTTTTTGAGACGTTGGTTCGTAACCGAGACGAAGCACGGCGGCGATATGCGCAGCCTTTTGTTGAGCAGCTAGCGCGACTGGCCACACCGGTGTTCGGTGCTGATGTGAGTTTTAACCTTGATGAAAACTTATCGGTGGTTGCCCGTACGTCCGGAAATAAAACTGTTGCGGTCAAAGACCTTTCAGGGGGAGCACAAGAACAACTGGCAATTCTGACTCGGTTTGCAGTGGCTGGGTTGGTAAGCGAAGAATCAGTGCCGGTGTTTGTTGACGATGCTCTAGGTTCCACAGATACGACACGACAACGGCTTATGGCCATGTTGTTTAGCGAGCTAGGGAAAAGTACCCAGATCTTCGTTTTAACATGTGTGCCTGATCGATACTCTTATGTCGTAGGAAAACACCAGTACAATATGGCGGAACTGTTGGCATAAAGCAAAGGCGGCAGCTGGTAAACAGCTGCCGCCTTAATACGTATGAGCCTAGGCTTGCTTGATTGCAGAGCCTTCGATCTCAATCTTTATTTCTTCAGAAAGTAAAACACCACCGGTTTTAAGGGGAGCGTTGAAGTCTACTCCGAAATCAGTTCGGTTGATCTTGGTGCTGGCCTCAAAACCCAGTCGCGTGTTACCAAAAGGATCTTCTGCGATTCCGTCGATGGATACATCAAGATCTACTTGCTTGGTCACACCCTTAATCGTGAGATCGCCTGTGACCGTGGCTTTGTCGCCAGATATGGAAACGCTGGTAGAGGTAAAAGTCATCTCGGGAAACTCTGCAGTGTTAAAGAAGTCGATGCCCCGTACGTGGTTGTCGCGATCGTCATTGCCTGTGGTAATCGACTCGGTTTGGATTGTTGCATTAACAGTAGCTGCTGACTCGTCAACGGTGACCGTGGAGTTGAAATCAGTAAAGCGACCACGAACTTTTGTGACCATGGCGTGACGGGCAATAAAACCGATAGTTGTGTGTGCGGGATCTAGGACATAGGTTCCGTTAAGGTGGCTCATGTGGCTCTCCTATCAAATAAGTTTATTTTTTGTTGTCGTATCAACAATTGCAACTATACACCCTTTTGGTGATATGTCAACTAAAGGTCTAAAGAAATTTTTGGATTTTATTATTGCAGGTAGTTGGGATTAAATGCTAGTGCCTGTCGCACTTTCTCTATTTTCATTTGGTTGGGAATAGGGCTAGTCTTTACACTCATGACAACTCCGAGATGGCTCAATGATGAAGAACAATCCCTGTGGCGTCTGATGCTTGCTGCGAATCGAAAAGTTAGTAGGGGGATCGACGACACATTGCAGGCAGGGCCGGGGCTAACTTCTCCGGAGTTTGCAGTTTTGGTGAATCTTTCCGAAAGTCCTGACCATATTATCCGGCTTCGGGACCTGTGCATCTCTCTTAACTGGGATCGAAGCCGCACGTCTCATCAGATCACAAGGATGGAAAAGCGTGGTCTAGTGGCTAAGAAACGATGTCCGGACGATGCTCGGGGCGTTTATGTACAGCTGACTCGCGAAGGTGAAGAGCGGTTACGTTCTGCGGCGCCTGGTCATGTAGAAGTCGTCAGGAAATTGGTCTTTGATGCGATGACCCCAGAGCATGCAGTGGTCTTACGTGATTATTTTGAAAAGATCGCGGCTGTGGATTTTGACCCGGATGACTATGTGAGCGGATAAATCGGGAATTTTTCAGGGGTTTCCCTGATATGAGGGTCCTGCTGATTGCGCCATTATGAAGTGGTAAGGCAATCAGATATTCGATAGAGAAGGACTTTCACCATGGATACACATTTTTATGGACGACGCCTCGTCCGGAGCACTACCCAGAACTGGGTGGGTGGAGTCCTGAGCGGTATTGGAGGGACCTATGGAATCAACGTCACTCTTCTTCGGATTCTCTTTGTTGCGAGCATTCTCCTACCCGGCCCGCAGGTTCTTCTTTATATTGTTGCTTGGTTTATCATGCCCAAGTACTAGGACTTGTCAAAAAGTGGCCGTGATTAATATCGATCACGGCCACTTTTGTGTATTAAGCAGCTAACCTTCCTAATTCGGTATCCACATGGGCGGAGAACTTGGCTAGGACGTCGGCAAGCGCACGTGGGGAAGATTCCATGACTTTAACTCCGTGGCCGCGCAAGTTGTCGGCGTGGAAGCTGTCTGTGTCACCGATGATAAGCACCGGTTTTGCGTGTGGGGCAGCGATGGCTTCGCGCTCGATCCCCTTGCTGACGTCGATAATGGCACATTCGACAGTTTCTAGCTTTGCAGCTTGCGACGTGGCATTCTCTTCCCATGGCACCGTCACTGCGGCTAATTTTGGTGGAAGATTGCGCAGGATGTCGTGGGCGAGGTCGGTGCTGGCATAAATTCCTGTGGTGCTGATCATGGCGATTCGTCTCCTGAAAAGGTTCCTGAGGTGGGCTCTTTTGATTCTTATGTAAAAGGATAGGAATCATATCGATCGTTGTCGATGATTGTTTATGATCGGAATTGGGGTCTAGGATAAGGGGATGGAGCAACATGAACGGCACAGGGTTATTATTCGCGCAGTGGACTCTGGGGGTAAAACGATCGCGCAGTTATGTGAGATCACGGGGGCCTCTGCGGTGACTATCAGGCGCGATTTGTCTGAATTGGATGCGTTAGGGGCGATAGATAGGATTCGCGGCGGAGCGCGGCCTGCACATCGTCGTGGGGCGCACTATCCTCTGGAAGTTCGCAAGCATGAACAGCCAATCGCTAAACGAGCGATAGCAAAGGAAGCAGTGGGAATGGTTGATTCGGGATTTAGCGTGCTTGTGGATTCTGGAACTACTCCGTTGGAAGCTGCGAAGCTCTTGGCTGGAAAAGACATACACGCGCTAGCGCTATCCCTTTATGCGGGAGCTGCGCTAGCGCGTGGGCCGGAAACATCTGTTTTGATACCCGGTGGTGACGTGAATAATGAAGATTTAGCGATCTGGGGTGCGGCAGCTGTGGAAACTGTGCTCTCTATGCGCTTTGATCTTGCTTTTATAGGCGTTTGTGCCTGTGATCCGTCGGTTGGGGTTATGTCTCCAAATCTTAACGAAGCGACGCTTAAACGTGCGGTCTTTCAAGCGTCGCGACGGGTCGTTGTTCTTGCTACTCCGGAAAAATTTTCCCGAGCCTCATCGCACCGGGTCGCCACTTTTGAACAGGTAGACACGGTGATCACGACAAACGATCTTGACATGGAAATCGCTGAGCGTCTCACCGAGTTGGGGACAAATGTGGTGATGGTTCCCGCTTTTGATGAGTGAACTTTTCCGGGAGATTACTGCGCTTGATGCGGGAGTGGGATGGGATTCTTGCCGCCATCGCGCAGTAGGAGCAGGATGTCCCTGATGTCTGCTTGTAATGCCTCAAATAATTTAAGGTCGCCTTTGCGCAGTGCTTCTTCTGATTGAGTATGGATGCTGTCCATGTATTCGCAGAGGCTGATCTCCTTGGGGAACTGCTGCTTACACCACACCATTCGATGTTGGATTTACCGTAGGATGCAGCGTTAGCTACGCCCACCCCCGAGGCGAGTCCGACTGCAATTGCTACTACTGCCAGTTTCGTGGCTACTTTGTTGATCTTCAAGAGAATTCCTTTCGGTAGAGGGGTGATTGTCGTTTTTGAGAACGCTAGAGGGAATCTATACGTAAAACGCCAGGTGGAATTCTCTAGCGTTCTCAAAAAGGACAAACGGGCAATGTTTGGTACGTGATCCTCGATTATTGCAATGAGATTGGCGCTCAATCCTGCATTTCCATAGACAAAGTCCTCATACTGTGAAGCAAAGGGGCCTTTTGTCTATGGAAATGCAGGTTCGGGTGTTGCGGATAGGCTGCAGTCGGTTAAACGGCTTGAGTGGCAAAACTAAAACCTCCTCCCACCAAGAATTTTGCTGGTAGGAGGAGGTTTTTAAAAGTGTCCCCGACAGGATTCGAACCTGCGACCTTTGGTACCGGAAACCAATGCTCTATCCACTGAGCTACGGAGACGCGCTGAATACAACGGATGTAATTCTAACCCATAATGCTCAAAAATACGAAGACGCCCCCTATGAACGGAGTCAAAGGGGGCGTGACGTGGGGGGTTATGGAGACTAATCCACAACCACGCAAATGAGGGTACGAGGACCGTGCACACCTTCAACACGGTTCAACTCGATGTCTGATGTGGCGGAAGGGCCGGAGATCATCGTGTTGGGGCGTGTGTGATCAAGCTGTGCAACCATCTCTGGAACGCCATAGACTACGTTGTCCATGCGGACGATGCAGACGTGGCAATCAGGCACGAGAGTCAGCGCGCGGCGACCACAAACCTCGTTGGAGACCAGACAAATGGTACCGGTTTGAGCGGAGCTCACGTGGGAGTCAGTGACCACAGCGTCGACGTCGTTAAGCAGGCGGGGATCGCTTGCATGATCGTCGGCTACAGCTTTGCCCTCAAAGTCTGCGAACAGTGCAGCATCGAGGCCCTCTGCGTAACGGATCTCTTTGGCTCCACGGGAATTCAGGACCTCTGCGATGCTGTCAGCTAGCTCAGCGTCAGTGGTCTGAACAACCTGTGCCTTGTAGTCCAGGAGGCGATCAATAAGCAGCTCTTTGAGCTCTTCGCGGGGGAGCTCGGTCTTAGTGATGTATTCACGGACTACTGGATAGGCACCCTCGGGAACACCAGCAAGTTTGTTGGCGTTGCGGATGCGCTCGAGGATCTCAGTTTTGGCATCCATGGTTAGTTCTCCTTCTTCTGGTTAGCAGCAGGATCGTTGGGGCGGATGCCTTCGTTGCGGGCGTCGGCAAGCAACTGTTGTGCTTCCTCGGAATCGAACCACTGGCGGAAGGACTTCTTTGGTGGAACAGCGGTGTCGCGAACATCAGTCCAACCGGCCAAGAAGCTTGGCAGGTGGGTAATCTTGCCTTTGGAACCACCAAGGATGCGGCCCATAAAGACCATGCGGGTGATCATGTTCCAGACCTTTGCATTGCCCCATGCGAGCTGCATGCTGCCCATGAGGGCCTTCTCGATCTTTGGAGCATCGGTTTCGACCTTCTTGTGGCGAAGCTCCAGCAGGATATCCGTGAATGGAATCTTGACGGGGCAGACCTCGTTGCATCGACCGCAAAGGGAAGATGCGTAAGGGAGATAGGCGTTTGGATCGTGCTTATCTTTCATGCCGGTCATCTGAGGCGACAGGATTGCTCCGATGGGGCCTGGGTAGGTCGAACCATAGGCATGGCCACCGGCACGTTCGTAGACCGGGCAAACGTTGAGACATGCAGAACAACGGATGCACTTGAGGGCTTCGCGGCCGAGTTCGTCAGCAAGAACTGCGGTTCGTCCGTTATCGACAAGGACGATGTGGAAGTTCTTCGGGCCGTCGCCTTCGGTGACGCCGGACCACGTGGAGACATAAGGTGCCTGGCGCTCGCCGGTGGAGGAACGGGGGAGAAGCTGCAAGAAGACCTCAAGATCCTGGAAAGCGGGGAGGATCTTCTCGATGCCCATGACCGAGATCAGGGTCTCCGGGAGGGTCAAGCACATACGGCCATTGCCCTCGGACTCCATGATGGTGACGGTTCCGGTTTCTGCAATGCCAAAGTTGGCGCCAGAAATAGCAACCTTTGCCTTCATGAACTGCTCGCGCAGGAAGGAGCGCGATGCCTCTGCGAGCTCAGCAGGCTCAGAAGAAAGCGAATCGTCAGTGTTGGGCATCTCGCGGATGAAGATGTCGCGAATCTCCGCACGGTTACGGTGAATAGCCGGAACCAGGATGTGAGATGGCTTGTCCTTACCCAGCTGAACGATGAGCTCTGCAAGGTCGGTCTCGCGTGCGGAGATGCCGGCCTCGCGGAGACGAGAGTTGAGGCCAATTTCCATGGTTGCCATGGACTTGATCTTGACCACGTTATTCTCGCCGGTCTCCTGGACCAGCTTGGTTACGATGTTTCCGGCCTCTTCAGCGTCGCGCGCCCAGTGGACGTGTCCACCGCGTGCAGTGACAGCCTCTTCAAACTGAACCAGGAGCTCGTCGAGACGCTGTCCCACGTCGCGCTTGATTCCGGAACCTGCTTCACGAACAGCTTCCCAATCGGGCATTTCTGCGGTGACGTTGAGGCGCTTACCACGAATTGTGGTGGTTGCCTTGGTTAGATTGCGACGCTGGGTTGCGTTGTAAAGCTCATGGTGCGCGGCATGAACAAAGTTCTCGTCGCCACGAAGTTGGCTAATTTCCGATGCGCGAGGTGGCATCGTGGGGGTTCCAAGTGAGACGCTCACAGCATTACCTCTCGGGAGTAGGCGGCGGAATCGGGAGTCCAAGGGTGCTCCTTGGTGGAGGCTAGGATCTCTGCGATATGGATGGCACGGATACCCACGTGCTTGCGGGACAGGTTTCCGGCGATGTTCATCAAGCAGGAAGAGTCGCCACCGGTGATGTACTCAGCACCAGTGATCTCGATGTTGCGGGTCTTGTCGGAGACCATTGCAGCCGAAGTCTCGGCATTCTTCAGGGAGAAGGTGCCACCGAATCCACAGCATTCTTCCTTGTTAGGAAGCTCCACAAGCTCCATACCTGCCACCTTGGAAAGTAGGCGGTAGGGGCGGTCGCCGAGCTTGATAAAGCGTAGGCCGTGGCAAGAAGGGTGGTACGTGACCTTGTGGGGGAAGAATGCTCCGACGTCTTCCACGCCGGCAACATCGATGAGGAATTCTGGAAGGTCGAGGGACTTCTTAGCTGCGTCACGTGCGCCAGCTGCCAAAGTTTTATCGCCGTACCTATCCGCGATGTGCTCATGCTGCTCGCGGACTGCGCCGACGCATGAACCTGAAGGTGCGACGACGTAGTCAATGGAGGGATCGGTGAACGCATCCACATAATTGCGGATCAGTGGGATGGCTTCTTTTTGATAGCCGGTGTTGACGTGCATCTGGCCGCAGCAGGTCTGATCCTTAGGAAAGACGACCTCATAGCCAAGTCGGGACAATACGAGTGCAGTTGCTTTGGATGCGTCGGGGAACATGGCGTCGCCGATACAAGTGGAAAAGAGCGCTACTCTCACGGTAATTGCTCCTTGCTTCGAGGGAAACGTGGCAGTTTGTTGTGGCGTTCCAAATAATCGGAAGCGTTACGCGCCACTGGACATAATAAATACTAGCGGGTGTATCGCTGAAATAACATCTGAATAACCCCGGACTACCAGCGCTTATTAACGAAACGTTAGTGTTATTAAAATGCGGGGAAATGGGGGATGAATTGGGGTGTGGTGCATATATGCGCACTGAGGGGCGTTTTGTCACAAAATGTGGTGAAAAATACAGCAGAAAAAGTGTGGTGATAAATACACAGAAGCGGTGGTTGAAAATCAACCAAATGTGTGACCTACTGCAAAAAGAACTTAAATTATGAGTTGATAGCTATTTCATCGCAGAATAGTAGTGACCCAAGTCCCTCGAGATGGGAGAAGCAACTAGTGTTTTCACCTGTAACGGATGCTGTAGGCGGAAGCCTTGGCCTCTCGGCGCTCTGCGCCATATTGCCGCTCATTGGCTTCTTTGTGTTCCTGATGGTGCTCAAATGGAAGGCTCACTGGTCTGCGCTTGCGAGCGTGGTAGTAGCCCTTCTGGTTGGCATCATCTTTTTTCATATGCCAGCCAACCTTGCGGTACTCGCCTTTTCACAAGGCGTAGCGTTTGGTATTTTCCCGATCGTATACATCATTTGGATGGCCGTATGGGTCTATGACCTCACGGTTATTTCAGGACGTTTCGACGATCTTCGTACGATCTTTGCCAAGATCGGCCGAGGCGACATGCGCGTTCAGGCAATGTTGATTGGCTTCGCCTTCGGCGGTCTCCTAGAGGCCCTCGCCGGATTCGGTGCCCCCATTGCTATCGTTGCGGCAATGCTTCTGGCTATTGGCCTTAAGCCGATCAAAGCCGTTCTGGTTACGTTCGTGGCAAACTGTGCCCCCGTCGCCTTCGGTGCTATGGCTATTCCGGTGACCACGGGTGGTCTTCTTACTCAGATCCCAGGTGAGCAGGTGGCTGCGATGGCTGGCCGCCAGGTTTCTTTGATTGCCCTGGTTGTGCCGTTTATTTTGGCACTGATCATGGACGGCACACGAGGCGTGCGCCAGACATGGCCAATGGCACTTTTGCTGGGCGTGGCTTTCGGTGGTGGACAGTTCCTCGGGTCCAATTACTTCTCTTATGTGCTCACCGACGTCGTTGCTTGCCTTCTTTCCCTCACATGTGGCGTTCTGTTCCTCCGTGTGTGGAAGCCAACTACCCCCGAAGATCAGGCATCGTCCATCAACGCTGATGAGCTCCACCTGACAACGGAGCGGACCGTTTTGGCACTGTTCCCGTACCTTCTCATCGTCTTTGTCTTCTCCTTCACCAGCCTCTGGAAGATCGGCGTCAACATTCCTGCAGCTTTGAAGTCCACGGATATGAAGATCCAGTGGCCAGCGCTGCACGGTCACATCGTTAATGCTGCAGGCGAGCCAGTTAATAACACCATCTTCAACTTCAACTGGCTGTCCACCCCGGGCACGATCATGTTCTTCTGTGGCCTGATCACAGTCGGCGTTTACACCGCATTCTCGCGTGGTGGAAAGTACCCAATGAACTTTGCTACAGGTCTGGCTCAGCTTGGCAAGGGCGCATACAAGATGCGTTACTCTGCGCTGACCATCGCAGCGGTGATGGGCTTGGCATACACCATGAATATGTCCGGTCAGACTGCTTCCATCGGCGCTTTCTTGGCAGCAACCGGATCGGTATTCCCGCTGCTATCTCCGTTGTTGGGTTGGATCGGAACGTGGGTTACTGGTTCCGCTACTTCTGCAAACGCTCTGTTCGCTCAGATGCAGGCCACCACGGCCTCCCAGGTGGGCGTGAGCCCGACGCTCTTGGTGGGTGCCAATACCGCTGGTGCAACGCTGGGTAAGATGATGAGCCCGCAGACCCTGACCATTGCCGCTGGCGCTGTTCAGATGGAAAACGGCGAGCGCAAGATTATGGCTCAGGCATGGAAGTATTCCCTTGGTTTGCTGGTGTACTTGTGCATCATCATTTACTTGCAGTCCACCCCAGTTCTCGGATGGATGGTTGTGGGCTAAACTGCTAACCCATGACACCAGCGGATCTTTCACACCTCATTAAGCGCACTGCTACCACCATCCTTGAATCACGTGGCCTCGATGCCTCGGTTCTGCCTGAGACGGTGGTTGTGGAGCGCCCGCGTAACCCCGAACATGGGGACTATGCCACAAATGTCGCCCTTCAGGTGGCTAAAAAGGTGGGAATGAATCCGCGCGAGCTTGGGCAGTTGCTTGCCGACGTCCTAGCTCTTGATGAAGCCGTCGATGTGGCCGGTATTGCCGGCCCTGGCTTTATCAATATTCGCCTTGCTGCTGCGGCCCAGGGGGAGATCGTTGCTAAGATTCTCGCCGCAGGTGAGGCATTTGGTCATTCAGACCTCTATGCGGGGACTCGCGTAAACCTAGAATTCGTTTCCGCAAATCCGACGGGCCCAATTCATCTAGGCGGTACCCGCTGGGCAGCCGTTGGAGATTCCCTAGGCCGTGTCTTGGAGGCTTCAGGTGCTGACGTCACGCGGGAGTATTACTTCAACGATCATGGGCGCCAGATCGACCGATTCACCAATTCGCTCGTCGCTGCGGCAAAGGGGGAGCCTACACCAGAAGACGGCTATGGCGGAGACTACATCCATGACATAGCAAAAGCTGTGGTTGCAGCGCATCCCGATGTTCTTTCTCAGGAACCAGCAGAGATGGCGGAGACGTTCCGTGCTGCTGGCGTAGAAATGATGTTTGGTCATATCAAGGAATCACTCCATGAATTTGGCACGGACTTTGATGTCTTTTTCCATGAAAACTCATTGTTCGAGTCGGGTGCCGTGGATAAAGCGATCGAACGTCTTAAGGAAAACGGAAATCTCTATTTCCAAGACGGAGCATGGTGGCTGAAGTCTTCTGATTACGGCGACGACAAAGATCGCGTTGTGATTAAGTCAGACGGCGACGCAGCCTATATCGCTGGTGACATTGCATACGTGGCCGACAAAATCGAGCGCGGGCATGACCTGTGCATCTACATGCTTGGCGCGGATCATCATGGGTATATCTCTCGGTTACGTGCTGCTGCCGCAGCGCTGGGCTATGAGCCCAGCAGCGTAGAGGTCCTTATCGGTCAAATGGTGAACTTGGTCCGCGATGGGCAAGCAGTGCGTATGTCCAAGCGTGCTGGCACCGTAATCACCTTGGACGATTTGGTGGAGGCCATCGGCATTGATGGTGCCCGCTACTCCATGATTCGGTCATCGGTGGACTCTAGCCTTGATATCGACCTTGCTCTGTGGGAATCACAGAGCAGCGACAACCCCGTTTACTATGTCCAATACGGGCATGCGCGTCTGTGCTCGATCGCTAGGAAGGCTGGCGATCTGGGGATAACCGCCCTTGACCCTGACCTTGCATTGCTAACCCATGATCGCGAAGGCGATCTGATACGCACGCTGGGAGAATTCCCTGCAGTGGTCAAGGCTGCGGCTGAACTGCGCGAGCCACACCGCGTCGCGCGCTATGCAGAGGAATTGGCTGGGACCTTCCACCGCTTCTACGACTCATGCCAGATTCTGCCTAAGGCTGGCGAAAGTGCGCAGCCTATTCACACCGCGCGTCTTGCCTTGGCTAATGCCACCCGCCAGGTTCTTGCTAATGCCTTGGGATTGGTCGGTGTTACAGCGCCGGAGCGTATGTAGCCGTGGAGAGCTTTAACGCACTGCCATCGCATGTATGGCCTAAAGGCGCGCGTCGAGAAGCTAATGGAGAAGTCTCAGTTGCAGGAGTGTCTCTCTCCGACGTAGCTGAGCAGTACGGGACTCCGGTTTTTGTTGTAGGCGAAGACGATTTCCGCAACCGCTGCCGGGACATGGCCGCGGCCTTTGGTGGGGCCGAGAAAGTCCACTATGCATCTAAGGCGTTTTTGACTCGTCGGATTGCTAAGTGGGTGGAAGAAGAAGGCCTCAACCTTGACATTGCGTCTCTAGGGGAATTTCAGGTTGCGCTAAGCGCTCATTTTCCTCCTGAACGCATAACAGCTCATGGCAACAATAAGAGCGAGGAATTTCTTCGCCTCTTGGTAGCTAACCGGGTCGGGCACATCGTGATTGACTCGATGACTGAGCTAGAGCGTTTGGAAAAAGTCGCGGCTGAGGCAGGCGTTACTCAGCCGGTGATGGTTCGCGTGAAGCCCGGCATTGAGGCTCATACACATGAGTTTATTGCTACGAGTCATGAGGATCAGAAGTTTGGATTCTCTTTGGCTTCCGGATCGGCGTATGCGGCGGCAAAGCGTGTTATTGAATCTGACCCCTTGTACCTGATTGGCCTGCATTGTCATGTGGGTTCGCAAGTTTTTGATGCCCAAGGTTTCAGCTTGGCAGCCCAGCGTGTGCTGACGCTGTATTCAAAGATTCATTCAGAACTCGGTATCGACTTAGAACAACTAGATCTAGGCGGCGGCTACGGCATTGCTTACACCGAAGATGAGACCCCTCTGGACGTTACCTCTGTGGCCCAAGATTTGTTGGGGGCAGTGGATGAGGTAGCTCGCACCTTAGGCATTGATGCCCCCGAAGTGCTCGTGGAGCCTGGGCGGGCCATCGCAGGGTCGTCCACCGTGACGGTGTATTCCGTGGGAACTGTGAAGGACGTCCACGTGACGGATGAACAGCTGCGGAGATATATCGCCGTGGACGGTGGCATGAGCGATAATATTCGCCCTGCGCTGTATGAAGCTGAGTACGACGTGCGGGTGATCAACCGCAACGTTGCAGGGAACCTTGTCCCCAGTCGGGTTGTAGGCTCGCATTGTGAGGCGGGGGACATTCTGATCAACGATCGGGAACTTCCAAGCGGAATTGCTGAGGGGGATCTCATAGCTTTGGCGGCTACTGGAGCTTATTGTTTTGCAATGAGCAGCAGGTACAACATGATGGGGCGGCCGGCAGTAGTGAGCGTTAGAGCAGGTGAATCTCGCCTAATGGTTCGCCGTGAGACCATCGAGGATCTACTTGCTTTGGACGAGGGCTGATAGGAGATCACCGTCGCTACATGGTGGTAGCAATGCAAGAAAAACAGCTGGACATGCTTTTACGTTACAGACTTTTATGGTGAAGACGTTGACGAGAATGTCCAGCTGTTTTCTATCCTTTTAACCGTCTCGATTGCGCTAAAACACTCATAGCGTTCGTTTCCTCAATGTGGGGTCCTGATGTCGGGAGGAAACAGCGCGTGGGTCCCCTGAACGGGAACTCACCGGTAAGGGCGCTGCTACAATGCTTCGAAAGCTAGTGTTCCTACTTTTTGCCCTAAAGGAGTCTCATGTCGACTGAACAGCACATCAGCGCCACGTTCAACCCTGGAAAAGGGGAGGGGGTCCCGGTAGGTATTGCCATTTTGGGCTACGGAACAGTTGGCAGCCAAGTGCTGCGACTTCTCACTGAGAACGCTAGCGACTTCAAGAGCCGTTCTGGGGGACCACTTGAAATCAAGGGTGTGGCTGCATCCAGCAAAGAAAAACACAAGGGCTCCCTGGCCGATGAGCTGGGGGTCCTCACGGATGATGCTCGCTCACTCATCGAGCGTGACGACGTAGACATCGTTGTAGAAGTCATCGGTGGCATTGATTACCCGCGTGAGCTGATCCTCAAAGCCTTGCGCTCTGGAAAATCGGTCGTCACCGCCAACAAAGCGCTGGTAGCTGCACATTCCGCTGAACTTGCACAAGCTGCTGATGAGGCAGGCGTTGACCTCTACTTTGAGGCCGCCGTAGCTGCAGCGATCCCGGTAGTCGGGCCTCTGCGTCGTTCTCTGGCCGGCGATCAGGTGCAATCCGTTGCCGGAATCGTTAATGGCACGACTAACTTTATCCTGGATGCGATGGATTCTACCGGCGCCTCCTATGACGATATGCTCGCTGAAGCCACGCGTCTGGGGTACGCAGAAGCCGACCCAACTGCCGATGTTGAAGGCCATGACGCTGCAAGTAAAGCAGCAATTCTGGCTTCCCTAGCATTCCACACCCGGGTTACCTCGGATGACGTGCACTGCGAGGGCATCTCTAAGATCACTGCGAAAGACATAGAGGCGGCGAAACAGGCCGGTCACACTATCAAACTCTTGGCTATCTGTGAGCGACTCCAAGGAGAAAACGGCGAAGAAAAAGTGTCTGCCCGTGTCCACCCAACCTTGGTTCCTCGAAGCCACCCGTTGGCAAGCGTGAGCAAGTCCTTCAACGCCGTATTCGTTGAAGCTGAGGCAGCAGGGCGTTTGATGCTCTATGGAAATGGTGCAGGCGGTAACCCCACTGCGTCGGCAGTGCTCGGCGATATTGTAGGCGCTGCTCGTAACAAGGTGTTCGGGGGACGCGCTCCAGGCGAGTCAACGTATGCAAACCTTCCGATTGCAAGCTTTGGCGAAGTCCTCACGCGCTTCCATATCGATATGGAAGTCGAAGACCGCGTTGGCGTCCTTGCGGACCTCGCGCAGATTTTTGCAAGCAATGGGATCTCACTTAGTACGATCCGGCAGGAAGAAAAAGACGGACACGCACGGCTTATTGTGGTCACTCACACGGCCCTTGAGGCGGACCTGGAAAAAACCGTTGACAATATCAAGAATTCCGATGCTGTTAAGCAGATCAGCAGCGTGATTCGTTTGGTGGGGGAGTAATCATCACTCATGAGTATTGAGCTTGAAGTAGGTAAAAAGGTCTCAGTCACCGTCCCAGCATCCTCGGCCAACCTAGGCCCCGGCTTTGACACACTAGGTCTTGCGGTGTCGTTGTATGACACAGTCGAGGTAGAAGTTGTTGCCTCAGGCCTTAGCGTGGAAGTCTTTGGCGAGGGCCAGGGAGACCTGCCATTAGACGGTTCTCACCTCGTAGTGAAAGCACTGCGTGCTGGGCTTAAAGCGGCGGATGCGCACGCCCCAGGGTTGAAAGTGGTGTGCCATAATTCCATACCGCAGTCTCGTGGTTTGGGATCTTCCGCAGCCGCTGCAGTAGCTGGTGTATGCGCTGCTAATGGTTTAGCCGGTTTTCCTTTAAGTAATGAGCAAGTGGTACAGCTGTCGTCTGCTTTTGAAGGGCACCCAGATAACGCAGCGGCGTCTGTTCTGGGGCAGGCTGTAGTCTCATGGACTGAGATTCCGGTGGATGGCAGGACAGAGCCGCAATATAGGGCGGTTACTATTCCCGTTGCCGAGTCGATTATGGCGACTGCGCTAGTGCCAAACTTTCATGCATCCACAGAGGCTGTCCGTCGCGTCCTTCCTACGGACGTGACTCACGTGGACGCACGATTCAACGTGTCCAGGTGCGCGGTGATGACCGTTGCTCTGCAGCATCACCCGGAACTCCTGTGGGAGGGAACACGCGACCGGTTGCATCAGCCATATCGCGCCGACGTATTGCCCGTAACCGCAGAGTGGGTGAATCGGTTGCGTAATAGGGGATACGCTGCGTACCTTTCGGGCGCGGGCCCGACCGTGATGGTGCTATCTACAGAACCGATCGATGAGTCAGTGCTTAACAACGCCCGCGAGGCCGGCTTGCGGGTGCTCCCGCTAGAGGTTGCTCCGCCGGTGTCTGTCACTGTTTCCTAGCGGCGCGGTGCTTGGTGCCGTTATTGATCTTAACGGCACAGTAGGTGGGATCCTGGTCTGGTTCGAGGCTGACGTCGAGGTCCGTATTGAGGACTAAAGCTTGGAGCATTCCGTCGTGAACGGCGCAGAGAAAGCTGATGGGTTTTTCATTGCCCGTGATAAAGGGGCATGAGTAAAGGCGTAGCTCGTCTTCATGTTCAATAGGGTCAAAACCCATGAGGCGGAGACGTCGAGCGAGGATCGCAGGGGTTTTTCGCGGATGGCAGGTCTTGTGCATGACCTGCCCCCATTCAAGACCTATTTCCCTGGCTGTTTCCAAGGATGCGTTGTCGTCTGCGAGACGCTGCGCGAGAATTCTAATGAGCGTCACGTATTCCGAGGCCACGGCCCTATTGTCTGGAATCCTGGATCGGTATACCAGCGAGGGGCGGCCCCTGCCCTTACTAGGAGCGGGGACGGTTTGTATCGCCTTGCGCTCTAAAAGCTCATCTAAGTGACCACGGGCAGTATTGATATGCATGCCAAGGGTTGCGGCGAGTTCTTAGATTTTTGCGCCGTCTTCAAAACTTGCGACGGTGTCTAACACTTCACGTTGTCTTTGACTAAGGCTTAGGGCCTCGGGAAAGAGTTCCGTAGTAGGGCGGGGCGCTCGCTGGCTCATGGATTGTCCTCATCTAACAAACCTTGACACAAATGGAAATAACGCATCCTAACTGAGAATGCTCTTGGTGCGTGGTTTGTAACGTCTATTTCTAGCATAAAAGACGTCTTGTATCACTTCAGTCTCCCACTATGATTTATATCGCTTGACTATTAGGGTTGAAGAGCAACAATTGGCGCGGCTGGGTGTTACGCCCCCTGGCCGCGATGCAGCGACGTAATGCGGCCTTTGGTTAGGTTACTGCGGGGAATCATCACCGGAATGGCCGGGGCCGAGCAGCGAGATGATCTCATAATCTCCGTCGGCAACATGCTTTCTCAGGTCGATCTTGTCAAACTTGCCCACAGAGGTTTTATCGATGGAATCGACAAAAGCCCAGTACTCCGGGATCATCCAATTGGGGAAGGTATCGCGAAGCCGTGATCGGAGGCGCTCGGCTGTTTTGTGATTGCGGGGAATATCTGGGGAGACCACGGTAACTGCGAGGGGGCGTTCGCCCCACTTGGGATCCGGATAGCCGATTACGGCGGCTTCGACCACGACTGTTGCCGCCATGATCTCATTTTCGAGCATTGCGGAATAGATCCATTCGCCGCCTGATCGAATGACATCCCTGGCTCTATCGTGGATGGTGAGGAAGCCGTCTCGGGTTACGGAGCCCACATCGCCGGTGCGCAACCAACCATCGGAGGTAAATTGCCCGGGAGCGTCTTCAACGTGATGGTCCCGAAACATCGAAGCGGGACCCGTGCCCTCTTCCGAATGTGAATGGTAGTAGCGGGTTGTGACCCAGTTTCCACGCACCTGGATTTCTCCCTGATTTCGGTCGGTGGCGCTCATAACCTCGCCATCGTTGACAACGCGGTATTCCAAGGATGTGGGGAAACGACCCTGGCTGATTCGATAACTCCGTCGAGTTTCACCGGAAACACCCGACGGTGGACGTGCGACTGTGCCTATGGCGAGCGTCTCTGTCATGCCCCAGACATGAACGACGTCAACGCCGTAGCGCTCTTCCCAGAGTTTGATCAGGATAGGAGGCACCGCAGAACCTCCAACGTAGATCTCTTGTAGGCTCATGCGCTCGGGGGAATGGCGCATGTAGTGCACCATGAGTTGAATCCACAGGGTTGGTACTCCGTGGGCGACCCGGGGAAGTGCTGTGGCAATAATCTTTGCCAGGGAGGGTCCAGATACATCTGCGCCAGGGAAGACCAATGGTGTTCCAGACATGAAGGCGGCGACGGGAACACACCAGCTTAAAATGTGATAGAGCGGTACGCAGCAGAGAAACGATTGTCCGTGAGTAACTGCTAAAGAATCTGTAGTTCGCAGGTTCATACACTGCAGGTAGAGGGCGCGGTGGGAATAGACAACGCCCTTGGGGGCTCCGGTGGTTCCGGTGGAATAGCAGATGGCAACCGCATTATTTTCTTCGATGACGGGCCAATCATAAATTGTGCTTCGGCCGTCTAGGAGGGCCTCGTAGGAGTAGCACGTGATGGTATCGGGAATAAAGCGTGCTGCAGCGGCAATGTCATCGCGGCCGATAAAAATTACGGATCGGACTGAGGGGCAGCCTTCATCCAAAATAGTGCCCAGCTGCTTTGCTAACCGCTGATCTGCGACAATCACGTGATCTTCCGCGTGGTTGATGATGTGACGGATTTGATCGTTCATCAATTGCTTGTTTAACGGATTAAACACGGCTCCCATGCAGCCCACGGCAAAGAGTGTTTCTAGATGCTCCGAGCAGTTATACATCATTGATGCTACGCGTTGGTCAGCGGTGATGCCCAGCTCATCGCGGAGGGCATGGGCGAGGGCCGCGGCGCGGGCTGCAATCTCAGCAAAGGTGGTCTCTTGCATAGCGTCGCCCTCAAAAGTGGACACTTTAGTTTCGGCATGGATCTGTGACCCATAGGTGAGGATCTGTGCAAGGTTGAGCGGAATAGGCTGCATCGTACTGAGCATGACTTACACCATAGTTGCGAAAATTGCCTCAAGTTCACCTCACACGCATTTATGCGTTAGACTGCGTTACGAGCTTCACAATAATTTTTGTACTGACCGCGTTTCGCCGAGTAATAACCCGAGACGCAGTGTTCAGTTCCCGCTTTAGAAGTTCACCACCGAATTGCTGTCAAGGCCGCGCCGGCGCGGGACGATACATCCTCGCATGTGTGCGTTCTTAACGCATTTGGTAGGGATTCTCGGGCACCTACGCCATCAGTACCTGAATCCAGTTAATTCCACAGCATGCTTTCCAGTGGTGGTTACTTGGTTGAATATTTTCCCGGTGACCTCTTTTCCCTCTGGTAAAGGCGATGAAAGGACATCTGTGACAACAACAGATAACGGCGCACAGCGTAATCTTGCTGCATTGCGTCTGCCCGAGCTGCGCAAGATTGCCGCTGAAATGGGTCTAAAAGGCACCTCTGCACTGCGCAAAGGCGACCTTATTGCCGCGATTAGCGGTGCGCAGGGGGGAAAGGCTGCACAGGGTGGACGTAGCGCCGCTCCTGCAGCAAAGCACAATACCCAAGCAAAGGCTACGCCCAAGGTGGAGAAGGATTCTGCACCTGTAGAAAGTTCAGCCCCAGAGGCCGCTAAGACCCAACAGGAAAAGGCTGATCAGGCTCCCGCCAAGGAGTCAAAGTCACGCCGTCGTCGGGTGCTGAAGACCGCGGGAACCGCCGAGGCAACAAATGATGCGGTCTCCCACGAGTCCAGTACACAGGAATCTGCGCCCGTGGAAGAAGAGAAGCCGCGTCGTCGTCGCGCGACTCGTCGTGTAGAAACTCCTTCAGAGAAGCACGGCTCTGCAGAAAGCTCCTCACGTGACAAAGCGGATACGCCCGTTGAATCTAACGATGGGGCAGCGGAAGCTGTTGGACATGGCGATGCCGATGATGAGAATCGCTATGAATCGCGCTCGGCTGCTCGACGTGCTCGTCGTAACCGTGCTCGTCGGGAACACCGCGAGGATCGACAGGTTTCTCAGCGAGAAGACAATCGTGCTGAGAACGATCAGGCTTCCCACGACGGGGAACAACGTAAAGAAGCACCCGCGGATAACGTGAAGACAGAGGAGCGTCGAGAAGCTTCTGAGCATCAGGCTGCAGATCAGCAGCAGACTCGGGAATCTCGTGAGGGCTCTGAAAACGAGCATCCTCGTCAGCGTAACGGTCGCCATCATGAGCGCGGCGACCGAGGTGATCGCAATGATCGTAACCGTCGGAATCGCCGTAACCGACGTGGTCGTGACCGCGATGATAACCGGGAGAACACCAGCGTCGAGCCTCGTGAAGACGAAGTTTTGCAGAACATCGCCGGCATTCTCGACATCGTGGACAGCAATGTCGCTTTCGTTCGTACGTCGGGCTACCATGCTGGTCCCGCAGACGTCTACGTAAACAACCAGATGATTCGTCGCTTGGGCCTACGCGCCGGCGATGCCATCATTGGCCAGGTTCGGATGAATGGCGATAACAGCCATGGTGGACATCATGGACACAACCGCGGGCGCAATCGTCAAAAGTACAATCCGTTGGTTCGCGTTGAATCCGTCAACGGCATGTCTATAGAGGAAGCTAAGGCTCGTCCGGACTTCTCTAAGCTCACTCCGCTGTACCCGAACCAGCGACTGCGCTTGGAAACCGAACCAAAGATCCTTACCACTCGTGTGATCGACTTGATCATGCCTATTGGTAAAGGCCAGCGTGCACTTATCGTGTCCCCGCCGAAAGCCGGTAAGACTACGATTTTGCAGAACATCGCCAACGCTATTGCCACAAATAACCCTGAGTGCTACTTGATGGTGGTGCTTGTCGACGAGCGCCCCGAGGAAGTCACCGATATGCAGCGCTCCGTCAAGGGTGAGGTTATTGCCTCCACCTTCGATCGCCCGCCAAGCGAACACACCGCTGTGGCTGAGCTGGCAATTGAGCGCGCTAAGCGACTCGTAGAACAAGGACAAGACGTTGTGGTGCTTCTCGACTCCATCACACGCCTTGGCCGTGCTTACAACAACTCTTCTCCTGCTTCAGGCCGTATCCTGTCTGGTGGTGTGGACTCGAATGCCCTCTATCCGCCAAAGCGTTTCCTAGGCGCAGCTCGTAACATCGAAAATGGTGGCTCTTTGACTATCATCGCCACTGCGATGGTAGAAACTGGCTCCGCAGGCGATACCGTGATCTTCGAGGAATTCAAGGGAACCGGTAACGCAGAGCTCAAGCTGGATCGCAAGATCTCCGAGCATCGCGTATTCCCAGCAGTGGACGTTAACCCGTCAGGAACTCGTAAAGATGAACTTCTTCTGGTGCCTGAGGAAGCTCGCATCATGCACAAACTGCGCAGGATTCTCGCGGCCTTGGACAACCAGCAGGCCATTGATCTGCTTATCAAGCAGCTCAAGAAGACCAAATCCAACGGTGAGTTCTTGATGCAGATTGCATCGAGTGCTCCGATGGCTGCAGACGCCGAGGAGGAGTAATGGCCCAGGTATCAGCAGTCGATGACATCGTCTCGGAGTACCAGGGTATTGAAGCTCAGATGGCCGACCCAGAAACCATGGGCGACCAGATGTTGTTCCGGAAATTATCCAAGCGCTATTCCGAGCTGCAGCCGATCATCAACGTGAATAACAAGCTGGTGCAGGCCAGGGATGATCTGGAAGTAGCCAAAGAGATGGCTCACGAGGACCACGAATTCCAAGAAGAGGCAGCTCGCTTGGAATCTGAGGTTGTGGTCCTTGAAGAACAGCTCGCTGACCTTCTGGCACCTCGCGATCCCCATGATGGAGATGACATCGTCATGGAAGTGAAGGCAGGCGCAGGCGGAGAAGAAGCTGCCTTGTTTGCCGGCGAGATTGTGCGCATGTATCAGCGTTATGCTGATAAGCATGGCTTTGCCGTGGAGATTTTGGACTCCTCTGAATCTGATTTAGGAGGTGTCAAGGATATGACTCTGTCTATCCGATCAAAGACGCCTTCTCGTGATGGTGCCTGGAGCGTGTTCAAGTTTGAAGGCGGAGTCCATCGCGTGCAGCGCGTTCCGGTCACTGAGTCTCAAGGCCGCATCCAAACATCTGCCGCAGGTGTGCTGGTGTATCCAGAGCCTGATGAGGTCGCGGAGATTGAGATCGACGATAAAGATTTGCGTATCGACGTCTACCGTTCCTCCGGTAAAGGCGGTCAGGGTGTGAACACGACTGACTCTGCTGTGCGTATTACCCACCTTCCTACTGGCTTGGTTGTTACCTGTCAGAAGGAGCGCTCGCAGATTCAGAACAAGGCACGAGCCATGCAGGTTCTAGCTGCGCGTCTTCAGTCTATGGCTGAAGAGCAAGCAGAGGCAGAAGCTGCTGAGGGACGCGCTGCACAGATTCGCACCATGGATCGCTCCGAGCGCATCCGCACGTATAACTGGCCAGAGAACCGGATTTCCGATCACCGTATCGGATTTAAAGCAAATAACCTTGATTCGGTTCTCAACGGTGAGTTGGATGACCTGTTTACTGCGCTACGTGCAGCAGAACGCGCGGAACGCCTAGAAGTTGAGTAAAATAATTTCGTGTTATTTACTTCTCTGAGAGACGCCGAGGCCACCCTGGAAGCAGCCGGGGTGGCCTCCCCGCGTAACGACGCTCAGATCCTAGCCGCGCATCTTCTACGATGCACTCCCATGGAACTGGGGCTACGCATGCGCGAACCGACCCCGGATCAGTTCGAGGCTCTTGTCGCACGGCGCGCACAGCGCGAACCCTTGCAGCACATCGTAGGAGAAGCATGGTTCGGTCCTCTTACTTTGAAAGTGGGGCCGGGGGTTTTTATCCCACGTCCAGAAACAGAAGTTCTTGCCGACTGGGCGGTGCAGCAACTCGGCGGTGGGGAAACCGTCGTGGACCTGTGTACGGGGTCGGGAGCCCTAGCGGCTTACGTCGCAACGCTTGTTCCTACGGCGAAGGTTACTGCAGTGGAACTTTCTCCTGCTGCGACCCGCTACGCACAGGAAAACCTTCCTACTAACGTGAATCTGGTCATCGGCGATGCAACGGATTCTGATCTGCTGAGGTCGTTGGCCGGGACAGTGGATGTAGTGGTGAGCAACCCTCCGTATGTGCCGGAAACTCCTGACCTTGCTCCCGAGGTTTATCACGATCCTGCAATGGCTGTGTTCTCCGGCGCGGATGGGATGGACACGATCAAACTGTTGATTCCTGTCATCCATGAGCTCTTGGCTCCTAAGGGACGAGTGGGGATAGAGCATGATGATGCAACGTCTCTAGCCGTGCTCCAAGAATTCCATAAACACGGAGGATTTTGCGAGATTGCCGTTTTGGAGGACCTGACGGGTCGAAAACGATTTGTTACGGCGAGTAAGCTTCCTTAAAAGAACGGTTGTGCCCGAAACTGCGGAAGAGATTATTTATCTCTACGCCGTAAGACGAAAGAAAAATATATCGTGAGCAGAATTTATGACTGCAGTGACGCAAGTATTCGTAACGCTGCACTCAAAGTAGCAAGTGATGCCGTCAAAGACGGTCGCCTTGTTGTCATGCCAACGGACACTCTTTACGGCATCGGTTGCGATGCGTTTGACAATAATGCGGTGGCAAAGCTTCTTGCTACTAAGCATCGTGGTCCCGATATGCCCGTGCCGGTGCTCGTGGGAAGTTGGGACACAGCTCGTGGGCTTGTCCACTCCTACTCAGAGCAGATGCGAACACTCATAGAGGCGTTCTGGCCAGGTGCCTTGAGCATTGTGGTTGCTCAAGCACCGAGCCTGCAATGGAACCTGGGGGACACCCGTGGCACAGTAATGCTGCGCATGCCACTTCATCCTGTTGCTATTGAGCTACTGCGAGAAACCGGTCCGATGGCTGTATCCTCGGCAAATATTTCGGGGCAGAAGCCACCGGCTACAGCATTAGCCGCTCAGGAGCAGCTTGGCGATGCCGTGAGTGCGTATCTTGATGGCGGTGCTACACCGGTAGGGACCGCCTCAACGATTATTGATCTTTCTGGTCCTACGCCTCGAATTTTGCGCGAAGGCGCGATCAGCGCTGAACGCATTGCAGAAGTGCTGAACCTCGATGTGGAGACGCTACGCTAAATGGGCGCTGGTGTTGCTGGTGTGCCGATGAGGGAATTGGCGCTTGTCATTTTGGTGGCTGCCGCGCTGACGTACCTCACGACAGGCATCGTTCGTTATTCCATGGTCCGCTCAGGTCGCATGGGAGAAATACGCGAGCGCGATGTTCACACCCAACCGAAGCCTCGGTTGGGCGGCGTGGCAATGTTTACGGGATTTCTAGGGGCAGTATTCCTTGCAGACCAGTTTCCCGCCTTGACTAGAGGATTTCAGCCGATCACTCCGGAGATGAGCGCAGTGATTTGGGCGGGAGTGGTCATTGTCACCGTGGGTATTATCGACGACCTCTACGAGCTTGACGCCATAACCAAACTATTTGGGCAGATCCTCGGATCGATCGTGATGAGCATCCTCGGTCTGACCTGGTCATTGCTTTATGTCCCTTTCGGTGGCGGTACCACCGTCATCCTTGACCAAGTTGCGTCAACCATCGTTACGGTGCTGTTTACGGTTACTCTGATCAACGCCATAAACTTTGTGGATGGACTCGACGGTCTAGCGGCGGGGCTTGGCATGATAGCTGGGCTTTCCATCCTGGTTTTCTCTATGACGGTGCTTCATGATCAAGGGGGCATGGTGTCGGCGTACCCGCCGGCCATCATCGCGGCAGCACTTGTGGGAATGTGCGCTGGCTTTCTTCCTCATAACTTTGAGCCGGCGAGGATTTTTATGGGGGACTCGGGCTCTATGTTGATTGGACTTTTACTTGCGGCGGCGTCCACCTCGGCGAGTGGAAAGATTGATATGAGCCTGTATGGGACTGTGGACGTTATTGCTCTTATGTCTCCGATCATCGTGGTGGCTGCCGCTGTTTTTGTCCCTATGCTCGATCTGGTTATGGCTGTCGTTCGACGGGTACACAAAGGACAGTCTCCTTTTTCGGCGGACAAGATGCATCTGCACCATCGGCTGTTGTCGCTTGGGCACACTCATCGCCGCGTAGTGTTGGTTCTCTACTTATGGGTCTCCGTCGTAGCATTTGGTGCTGTTTCATTTTCTGTGGTGCCACCGATTGCCTCGGTCATTGGAATTGTGATCGCTATGTTCGTAGCTTTCCTAGCCACGCGAGGGCCAGTGCGCCGCGCTAACGAGCTGGGAAAAACTACACAGAAATAAGTCTTAATGGCTAGCAGATCAGGTTTATTGTAGGGTTCTCGGCTGAGGCCAAGCGGGTTTTGTTTCGGCAAGGTGGCCCCACAATGGACTGTAGTTTTCCTAATAGTTAGTGATCTCGATAGGATTTCAACTCGTGACTAACCTGAATCCCAGCCAAAGCACTTCGCCTTACGACGATCACCGGCGCCCATTACTGCGAGCCCTGAAATACGGTTCCGGTGCATTAGTACTCATAACTTTGGTTTCGCTAGCCGCGTGGGGCTGGGCGCGAGATCTTCCCGGTATGTGGGGAGTACTGCTCGGTGCAGCCATTGGCGGCGGTTTTGTGCTACTCACGGCTTTGAGTGTGTTAGCAACGTCAAATACCTCGGCTGCGACTACTGGTGCCATAGTGCTGGGCGGATGGTTGCTGAAGATTGTTGTCCTTATCATTGTGCTTGTAGGCATCCGCAATCTGGAGTTTTATGACAAGTATGCGTTTCTTATCACGCTCGTTCTTGCCTTGGTCGTAGTGCTTGCTTGCGAAGTCTGGGGCGTCATTACCTCAAAGGTGACTTACGTGAGCTAAAGGCTGCGCCCCTCCTTGGGGTACTCCCATAGAACCTTTGCGCGTTTATTTGTGGATTCGGAGCTATGCCGTGGAGAGAAATTTCTATCACGGAATAGCCCCGTTTTTCTCTGTAACCAAACAGTGCCGTGTTTGGTGTGCAGATTTTTGTGGCTTCTCCTCGTCGCGGAGCTCCGGAGGGGCGCTTTTGGGCTGACTCGCTAGGAAGGGGAAAAGGCGAGGAAGTGGCCTTAAAGTTATCCGTTTTTATCTGAACTTGACGGCGCGGAACGTCGTAAAGGCGTGCGGGTGGGGGACAGGGGTAGTACCCCTAAGTATGTACAGTGAGTGACGTCACAATTCCGCGTTTTCCCCGCTTATTGCCTTAATTAAGGTTTCTGGCATCAAGGGGGTGTTCATAGGGCTGGGCTATATGGGAAATTCGGTGAACTGCCTGATAGGGTAATCCGCGGGTTGCTTAAGTTTGCAGTTGTAAGCTTTTAAGCGAGATCCCCTGCGATCGCCATGCTGATGTGCGACGGAGTCCGTGGTGGTCGCAGAGAGTTTTCAGACGTCCATCGCACCGCACACCCGCTTAAGCGGGTAAAATATGCGGCCCGAACGCGGGAGAGAACGCTGAGCGTTACAACATTGGCCATGAAGGGTGAATTCCATGCACCCTCCTTGGATCACGAATTTTTCCCGGATCCCATCTGGTTCGCCGACGTGGCGAACGGCTGGTTCACAATCGACCGTCTGATGTTCGTCCGCCTGCTTATGGCGCTTGTCCTCGTACTATTCTTTGCAGTCGCTATGCGTAACCCGAAGCTGGTTCCTTCTGGTCTCCAGAACTGCGCTGAATATCTTTTGGACTTTGTCCGAATCCATATTGCAGAAGACATTTTGGGCAAGAAGGAAGGCAACCGGTTCCTGCCGGTTATTGCCACCATCTTCTTCATCGTCTTGTTCTGCAACCTTCCTTCGGTCATCCCGTTCCTAAACATTTCGCCAAACGCGCGCATTGGTATGCCGCTTGTCTTGGGACTGTTTGGCTACGTTGCGTTTATTTATGCAGGTGCGAAGCGCTATGGCTTCTTCAAGTACATCAAGTCATCGGTGGTTATTCCTAACCTTCCTCCGGTCTTGCACCTACTTGTCGTGCCTCTCGAGTTTTTCTCGACCTTCGTTCTGCGCCCGGCCACGCTGACCCTGCGTCTTATGGCCAACATGCTCGCAGGACACATCATTTTGGTTCTGTTGTTCTCTGCTACGAACTTCTTCTTCTGGCAGTTGAATGGCTGGACCGCGCTGTCCGCCGTGACACTCGTCGCGGGGATTGCGTTCACGCTGTTCGAGCTTTTGGTGATTTTCCTTCAGGCTTACATCTTTGCCCTGTTGTCCGCCGTGTACCTCGAACTGTCGCTGCACGCCGACGAACACTGACCCCGCAGAACCGCGGATCATCATTCTCGAAATATTGACACTCCGCCCCGTGATTTCCATGGGGCACTTAGAAAGGGAACGAACCTCTCATGAACGAAGCCATACTCGCTGCATCTGACACCGCAGTTTCCGGCTCCATCGCAACCGTTGGTTACGGCCTTGCTACCATCGGCCCGGGCCTCGGCATCGGCATCCTCGTTGGTAAGGCACTCGAGGGCATGGCTCGCCAGCCCGAGATGGCCGGCCAGCTCCGCACCACCATGTTCCTCGGTATCGCTTTCGTTGAGGCTCTTGCCCTCATCGGTCTGGTTGCAGGCTTCATCCTTTAATTCCTCCAACCACCCGACACGAAAGCCGAGATTATGACGAACGTCATTAATTACCTCGCTGAGGCGCAAGGATTGCCGCTGGAGGAATCCCCCAGCGTTCTTTTGCCTGCCAGCTACGACATCGTCTGGTCGCTCGTCGTGCTCGTAATTGTCTCGATCCTATTTAAGAAGCTTGTGCTTCCTAAGTATCGAGAAGTCCTGACCGAGCGTGAGGACCGGATTAAGGGTGGCATTCAGCGTGCAGAGGCTGCACAGGCTGAAGCTAAGGCAGCTCTTGAGAAGTACAATGCTCAACTCGCAGAGGCACGCGCCGAAGCAGCAGAAATCCGCGAAGATGCCCGCGCAAAGGGTAAGCAGATCGAAGCTGACATGAAGGCAAAGGCCACCGAGGAGAGCAACCGCATCATCGAGTCCGGTGAGAAGCAGCTGGCCGCTCAGCGTGAGCAGGTCGTCGAAGAGCTTCGCCGCGAGATGGGCCAGAACTCGATCAGCCTTGCAGAGCGCCTTCTCGGAGACCAACTCTCCGACGATGTGAAGCGTTCTGGCACGATCGACAAGTTCCTGGCTGAACTCGACACCGTGTCTCCGGCAGGGAAGTGAGCACCATGCACGCAGCGAGCCGCGACGCACTAGCACGCGTGATCTCTCACCTAGACGTAGCTCTGTGGGAGGCCAAAGAAAACGCAATCGCTACTGCAGCGCAGACTGGCGCTGAGCTTTTCGACGTCGTAGATGCCTTGGACAACGAGCGCGGATTGCGCATCGCTGTCGCAGATGCATCCACGACTGCCGACCAGCGTACCGGTTTGGTTTCTGCTGTGTTCGCCGGAAAGGTTTCGCCTGCCACCCTCGAAGTGCTGATTTCTGCAGCACGCGAGTCGTGGTCTAACTCCCGCGAATTCCGCGCAGGCTTGATTACCTTGGGTCGCCGGGCACTCCTGAGGTCCGCTGAGGGACAAGGACAGATAGCACAGGTCGAAGACGAGCTCTTCCGCCTGTCTCGGATCCTGGAAAAGGAATCCGAGTTGACGCTGCTTCTTGATGACCGCAGCATCGACCGCACGAGGAAGCGCGAACTGCTGGCGAAGGTGCTGTATGGCAAGGTCACCGCTGTGACTGAGGCCCTTGCACTTCAGGTTATTGGTCGCCGTGAGTCCAACGCCATCGATGACATCAATGCATTGTCCAAGGAAGCGGCTGCATTGCAAGGCCGTTCCGTTGCACATGTTGTCTCTGCTGGCCCGTTGAGCGACGAGCAAAACCAGGCACTGGTACAGAAGCTAGAGCGCATTTATGGTCGTGCGATGAGCATCCACTCTGAGGTTGATCCCAGCCTCCTCGGTGGACTGGTCATCCGAGTCGGCAACGAAGTCATCGATGGATCTACCTCGGGCAAGCTCGAGCGTCTCCGTGCGAGCCTCGTATAGCCAGACACGACGAAACAATTAATTAATAATGCTGGAAGAAACAACCGAGAGCAGGAAGAACATGGCGGAGCTTACGATCTCCTCCGATGAGATCCGTAGCGCGATTGCGAACTACACCTCGAGCTACTCCGCGGAGGCCTCCCGTGAGGAGGTCGGCGTGGTCATTTCCGCAGCTGATGGTATTGCCCAGGTATCTGGTCTGCCTTCAGTCATGGCAAATGAGCTCCTTGAGTTCCCCGGCGGCGTCATTGGCGTCGCGCAGAACCTTGATACTGATCACATCGGTGTTGTGGTTTTGGGTAACTATGAATCCCTTAAAGAAGGCGACGAAGTAAAGCGGACGGGCGAGGTTCTCTCGATCCCTGTCGGCGACAACTTCCTTGGTCGCGTTATCAACCCCCTTGGCCAGCCAATTGATGGACTCGGCGCCATTGAAGCAGAAGAGCAGCGCGTTCTTGAGCTTCAGGCACCTTCTGTGCTGCAGCGTCAGCCAGTTGAGGAGCCGATGCAGACTGGCATCAAGGCTATCGATGCGATGACCCCGATCGGCCGTGGCCAGCGTCAGCTCGTCATTGGCGACCGCAAAACCGGCAAGACTGCCGTGTGCATCGACACAATCCTGAACCAGAAGGCAAACTGGGAGTCCGGCGACAAGACCAAGCAGGTCCGTTGTATTTACGTCGCTATTGGTCAGAAGGGCTCCACCATTGCAGCCGTCCGTAAGACTCTTGAAGAGCAGAGCGCTTTGGAGTACACCACTATCGTGGCTGCTCCGGCTTCTGATTCTGCGGGCTTCAAATGGCTCGCTCCATTCGCAGGTGCCGCTCTAGGCCAGCACTGGATGTACCAGGGCAACCACGTCTTGGTGATCTATGATGATCTGACCAAGCAGGCTGAGGCATACCGCGCAATTTCGTTGCTGCTTCGCCGCCCTCCGGGACGTGAAGCTTACCCAGGCGACGTCTTCTACCTCCACTCCCGTCTCTTGGAGCGTGCTGCAAAGCTTTCCGACGAAATGGGCGCAGGTTCGATGACCGCACTTCCGATCATCGAGACCAAGGCTAACGACGTCTCCGCCTTCATTCCTACCAACGTGATTTCGATTACCGATGGTCAGGTATTCCTTGAGTCCGACCTGTTCAACCAGGGTGTTCGCCCCGCTATTAACGTCGGTGTGTCCGTTTCTCGTGTTGGTGGCGCAGCGCAGACCAAGGGTATGAAGAAGGTTTCTGGCTCTCTTCGTCTTGATCTCGCCGCATACCGCGACCTCGAGGCATTCGCTACCTTCGCATCTGATCTTGATGCTGCCTCCAAGGCACAGCTGGATCGCGGTGCCCGCCTTGTTGAGCTGCTCAAGCAGGCTGAAAATGCTCCGCAGCCGGTTGAACACCAGATCGTCTCCATCTGGCTTGCAGGCAATGGCCACTTCGATAACGTTCCCGTCGAGGATGTCCGTCGCTTCGAGTCCGAGTTGATTGAGTACTTCCACAGCACCACTCCGCAGGTCTTTGAGCAGATTGCGGGCGGTACTCAGCTGTCAGAGGAATCTCAGGCAACCTTGGTTTCCGCAACAGAGACGTTCAAGCGTACGTTCCAGACCACCGCCGGCACGGTCGTGATCAACGAACCTGAGGTTGAGGCTCTGCCTGCAGACCAGGTTAAGAAGAACACGCTGTCGGTCAAGAAGTAAGGCGTAAAGGCCTGAACCATGACCACACAAGGAAAAGAAGGGAGGCGAAAGACCCATGGCTAATCTTCGTGAGCTACGCGACCGAATTCGGTCCGTCAACTCTACTAAGAAGATCACCAAGGCCCAGGAGCTGATCGCAACTTCGCGCATCACCAAAGCCCAAGCACGGGTCGAGGCTTCGCAGCCTTACGCCACCGAGATCCACAAGGTGATGGAACGTCTGGCCGCAGCTAGCTCTTTGGATCACCCGATGCTGCACGAGCATGAAGACGGCAAGCGCGCCGCTGTGCTCGTGATTTCGAGTGACCGCGGCATGGCTGGTGGCTATAACTACAACGTGTTCAAGAAGGCAGCCGAGCTTATCAAGCTGCTTGAAGACAACGGCTACGAAGTAGTTCGCTACGTTACTGGTAACAAAGCTGTCGGTTACTACAAGTTCCGTGGCGAGGACGTCGCAGGCGCATGGACCGGTTTCTCTCAGGATCCGTCCTGGGAAGAAACCCACAGCGTGCGTCGTCACCTCATCGATGGCTTTATTGCCGGATCGAAGGGTACTGCAAAGTACCGCGAGGGCTTGAACACAGGCGAGGGCGATCCTATTCAAGGTTTCGACCAAGTTCACGTGGTGTACACCGAGTTTGAATCCATGCTGGTTCAGACCGCTCGTGCTCATCAGCTGCTCCCGATCGAACCGGCCATTGAGACCGAAGAAATTCAGATCAGCGATGAGGGCATCTTGCAGAATGCAGGAGAACCTACTCCAGACGTTGAATTTGAGCCAGACGCAGACACGCTGTTTGAGGCGATGCTTCCGCAGTACGTTTCTCGTAGCCTGTTTGCTATGTTCCTCGAAGCAGCAGCTGCTGAGTCGGCGTCCCGTCGAAACGCAATGAAGTCTGCAACTGACAACGCAACGGCCCTTGTTAAGGACCTATCGCGTGTTGCTAACCAGGCGCGTCAGGCACAAATCACCCAGGAAATCACAGAGATCGTCGGCGGCGCTAGCGCGCTCGGCGATAGCGGAGAAAGTGACTAGATTATGACCACAGCTCTTGAAGAGCAGAACACGCAGCAGGCGGCTATCGCCGGCCGCGTCGTGCGCGTCATCGGTCCGGTTGTCGACGTGGAATTCCCGCGTGGCGAGTTGCCGGCACTGTTCAACGCGCTGACTGTCGAGGTCACCCTCGAAGCAGTCGCTAAAACCATTACCCTTGAGGTTGCACAGCACCTCGGCGATAACTTGGTTCGTGCCGTGTCCATGGCACCGACCGACGGTCTCGTCCGTGGCGCTGCTGTGATCGACAGCGGTAAGCCGATCTCAGTTCCCGTTGGTGACGTAGTCAAGGGCCACGTCTTCAACGCGCTGGGTGACTGCCTTGACGAGCCAGGTCTTGGCCGTGATGGTGAGCAGTGGGGCATCCACCGCGACCCGCCACCTTTTGACCAGCTTGAAGGTAAGACCGAGATTCTGGAAACCGGCATTAAGGTCATCGACCTGCTGACCCCGTACGTTAAGGGCGGAAAGATCGGCCTGTTCGGTGGCGCTGGCGTGGGTAAGACCGTTCTTATCCAGGAAATGATCACCCGTATCGCTCGCGAGTTCTCCGGTACCTCGGTGTTCGCAGGCGTGGGCGAGCGTACCCGTGAGGGCACTGATCTCTTCCTCGAAATGGAAGAGATGGGCGTTCTTCAGGACACCGCTCTTGTGTTCGGCCAGATGGACGAGCCTCCAGGAGTTCGTATGCGCGTGGCGCTGTCCGGTCTGACCATGGCGGAGTACTTCCGCGATGTGCAGCACCAGGACGTGCTTCTGTTCATCGACAACATCTTCCGTTTCACCCAGGCAGGTTCCGAGGTTTCTACCCTCCTAGGCCGCATGCCTTCTGCCGTGGGTTACCAGCCAACGCTGGCAGACGAGATGGGTGTTCTGCAGGAGCGTATTACCTCCACAAAGGGTAAGTCGATTACGTCTCTCCAGGCCGTTTACGTGCCTGCCGACGACTACACCGACCCAGCTCCGGCTACCACCTTCGCTCACCTCGACGCGACGACGGAGCTCGACCGCGCTATTGCTTCCAAGGGTATTTACCCTGCCGTGAACCCACTGACATCTACGTCTCGTATTCTCGAGCCAGGTGTTGTCGGCGAGCGTCACTACGAGGTAGCTCAGCGCGTTATCCACATCCTGCAGAAGAACAAGGAACTCCAGGACATCATCGCCATCCTTGGTATGGACGAGCTGTCTGAAGAGGACAAGATCACCGTTCAGCGCGCACGTCGCCTTGAGCGTTTCTTGGGCCAGAACTTCTTCGTGGCAGAGAAGTTCACCGGTATCCCAGGTTCTTATGTTCCGCTGGCTCACACCATCGAGGCATTCGAACGTATCTGCAACGGCGACTTTGACCACTACCCAGAGCAGGCCTTCAACGGCTTGGGTGGCTTGGACGACGTCGAGGCTGCGTACAAGAAGATGACCGAGAAGTAGGGGAGGCAAGCACATGGCTGACATCACCGTGGAATTGGTTTCCGTGGAGCGCATGTTGTGGTCTGGTCAGGCCAGCATCGTCACCGCGCAGACCATCGAGGGTGAGATCGGCGTGCTGCCAGGTCATGAGCCCATGCTCGGCCAGTTGGTCGACAATGGTGTTGTGACCATCCGTCCTGTAAACGGCGACAAGCTCATTGCCGCCGTGCAGGGTGGTTTCCTCTCCATCTCCAAGGAAAAGGTCACCATCCTCGCGGAGTATGCAGTATGGGCTGACGAGGTTAACGCCTCAGAGTCTGAGTCCCACCTGCAGGACGACGATGCCATCGAGAAGGCTCGCGCTCAGGCCGAGCTCAAGGCACTTCGTCGCATGAAGCAGTCCTAGGATTAGGGCAGTAGCCCTCCTCACTTAAGTTTTATGGCCTCTCCGATTGATCGGAGAGGCCATAATGCTTTGTATAGTAACTTTCTTATAAGTCTCTTGAGCTGGTAATAGCTTAAAGTTTTTGGTTTAACAAGATACTCAGTTTGTACAGGATTTGAACCGTTGTAGGATATTAAACAAAACTCAGGCGTAGCGCTGTGTGGTAGTGACAGATGTGGAGCGTATGATGTCGGTCGTCCTGTGGATTATCTTGGTGGTCATCGTTCTCGTCATGCTGCTCGCCGCATGGCGTTTTTTGGTTGTCCGGAGTGAAGGCTCGGCGGTTGTGATTAGAAGGCTTCCAGCCGACACCGGGCGCCGTTGGCGGCACGGTTCAATGCGCTACAGGGGCGAGACCCTTGAGTACTTTAAACTGCGTTCCCTGGTTCCCAAGGCAGATCTGATTATTAATCGTCAGGATGTGGATTACATGGGGTCGCGGGAGCTGGACCCCAGTGAGATCCGGCTATTGGCCGATGGTGCGACTGTTCACTCTTTGAAGGTCCGAGGGGTTCGCTATGAGATCGCACTGGATAATGCGTACTCTATGGGACTTGTCTCGTGGTTGGAATCTGCCCCTAGTCGCAGGTTAGAGCGCATGGATCATACGATTCTCCAGAATAAGATTGACCGGAGTAAGCGTCGCGATCGGTGACACGCTAGTCTATGGAACATGCGTTTAGTCATAGCCCGTTGTTCGGTTGATTATATTGGTCGATTAGAAGCACATTTGCCTCTAGCCGACCGTCTTTTAATGGTAAAGGCCGATGGGTCTGTGTCTATTCACGCGGATGATAGGGCGTATAAACCGCTCAACTGGATGACGCCCCCGTGTACTTTGACGGAAACCACTGTCGAAGAGGACGGTGCGAATGTTGCGCTGTGGATCGTAGAAAACAAGAAAGGGGAGCAGCTTCGCATTACCGTCGAGGCTGTTCACTCAGATTTGTACTATGAGCTGGGTGAGGACCCCGGCTTGCAAAAAGACGGCGTAGAGGCTCATTTGCAGGAACTTTTAGCTGAGCACATTGAGACCCTAGGGGAAGGCTATTCTCTTGTGCGTCGGGAGTATCCTACCTCGATCGGACCGGTGGATATTTTGTGCCGGGACTCTGATGGGCTGAACGTTGCCGTAGAGATTAAACGTCGTGGGGGAATCGACGGTGTGGAGCAACTTACGCGCTATTTGGAGTTGCTCAATCGCGATGAACTGCTCGCTCCAGTCACCGGAGTCTTTGCCGCACAGCAAATCAAGCCACAGGCACGGACTTTGGCTGAAGATCGTGGAATCCGATGCGTTGTCCTAGACTATGACAACTTGCGCGGTATTGAATCCCCCGAGCTCAGGTTGTTCTGATGGGCCGACGGAATCGACGCGTTGTCTCCGAGGTCCGTGCGTTACCCAGGGACGGCGCTAGCTTCTATGGAACCCAGGCTGTTGAGGGGCCATCATGGACACATGGTGAGATGTACATGATGCGCCATATGGGTTCGCACGCGGCCACGAAATTTTATGTTTGCCCGGGATGTAACCAGAATATCCCGCCAGGAATAGCCCACATTGTTGCGTGGCCTAAAGATTCCGGGCGCGGGGCCGAGGATCGGCGCCATTGGCACAGGGCGTGCTGGGAACGTCGATAAGCAAAAAGAGCTAGGCGTTAACCTAGCTCTTCAACGTATGGAAGCGGATGTATTTACTTCTGAGGCTGGGTCAGCTCAAGGAGGACTCCGCCTGCATCCTTGGGGTGAACAAAGTTGATGCGAGCGCCGGCGGTACCGGTCTTTGGCTCGGGGTAGAGTAGCCGCACACCTTGCTCGCGGAGGTACGAGCATAGTGCGTCGATGTCACTGGTGCGCAGACACATTTGCTGGAGACCAGGGCCCTTTTTGTCGATGAATTTAGCAATAGTGGATTCTTCATTCAACGGAGCCAACAGCTGAATCATGCCATCAGTTTCTTTGGGGTTCTTGGGACCCACCATAGCTTCAATAACGCCTTGCTCTTCATTGGTCTCCTGGTGATGATTGACCCAACCAAATGCAGAGCGGTAGAACTCGACTGCGACATCCAGATCCGGGACCGCGATTCCGACGTGGTCGAGGCACGTGACGAGCTCATGAGGAATGTCGATGGAGTTGATATCAGTACTCATACTTCCTCATCATAGTGACGTGGGAGATGCCATGTTTAGGTTTAAAATGTGACGTCCTCCATGCGCTATGACATATGCCATGAACTACCTCCTAGAAACTGGTAGCACCACAGACCCGCTCACAGCACTCAAAGTTAGGGAATGCCCTGCGTCTGCACCACCTTAACCGCAGAGCGCAGCGATCCGAGTAGTCTTAGGGGCATGATTCTTGCGTTTTCCGTTGTCCCCACCGAAGTTCCTAATTCTGAAGCTGAGATGTCCCTGGCAGTCTCGCGAGCCGTAAAAGTCGTCCGAGACTCTGGCCTGCCCAATGAAACAAACGCTATGTTCACTCTGATTGAGGGGGAATGGGACGAGGTTATGGAGGTGGTGAAAAAGGCTACCGACGCGGTCCTGGCAGTCTCGCCTCGCGTTGGATTAGTCATCAAAGCCGATATTAGGCCTGGCTACACCGGGCAGATTCGTTCCAAAGTGGAATCTGTGGAGCATCACCTTGCAGAAGGCCTAGAAGGGGCCTAGAAAGCTGCAACATTTGCGCTGGACGGGCACAAACACAACACCGTCATGCGCCACATCTGGCTTCGTGGCATTCTAGAAAAGCTGCTGCAGAAAGAAACTATTAGGAGGATACGTAAGTGACTAATCCGAACTCCACACCGCATCGTTTTGTGGCTGGCGCGATAGATTTGGGTGAGGTGAAGTCGCGCGCGGAGGCACGGCAACAAGCAGCCCAATCACCGAACGGCATCCCGGCAGTAGTCGTGGTTACCCGGGACAACGTTGAGGCAGAAGTGCTGCTGCGCTCTCAACAGGTACCGGTCATCGTTCTCCTAGGGACTGCGCGCAGCCCGGAATCCGAACAACTCAAAGCTGATTTTTCACAGCTTGCAAAGGCCTCGCAGAAGAGCTTCATCTTTGCTTACGTAGATGCAGACTCGACTCCAGACATCGCGCAGATGTTTGGGATTCAAGGCTTGCCGACGGTTGTCGCGCTTGCTGCCGGTCGCCCGCTAGCAAACTTTGAAGGCGGACAGCCTCTCGACGCTCTCAAGCAGTGGACCGACGCTGTGGTCAAAGCCGTAGCAGGCCAGCTAGAGGGATTAGCCCATGACCAAGAAGAGGATGCGTCCGATCCTCGGTTTGATGCAGCGACTGACGCATTGAATAACGGCGACTTTGAATCCGCGATTGCTGTGTATGAGTCGATTCTTGCTCAAGAACCCAAAAATCAGATGGCTCTGCAGGCCCGCGATAATGCACGCTTGCTTGCGCGATTGAACACAGCTCGTGGCGATGTGGATCCGATTGCAGCCGCAGACGCAGACCCACACGACGTTGATTTGGCTTTTGCCGCTGCGGATGCAGAAATCGCTGCGGGCGTTCCTGAGGCGGCATTCGACCGGCTCATCTCCATGGTCAAAGGACGCGATGAAGTCCGGGCTAGGTTATTGGAACTGTTCGCGCTCTTTGATCCCACAGACGCGCGGGTGATTGCAGCGCGGGGAAAGATGGCCAGCGCGTTGTTCTAGGTACACGATATGGGACGTTAAAAGTCAGTCTGCCGCCGCATATGCGGCGGCTTCGTGTTTTTAGCCTATCCAGCGATAAAACTGCCCACTCATCGCAGGAATATGAACCGTGAGGGAGTGCTCGTATCCGTCCCACTCGGTATCCCATGCGGTGATGGTGTGTTCCAGAAGGTTGTTAGCGCCTTCATATACGCCGGCGTCGGTGTTGAGTATGCATTCCCAACGTCCGCCTTCTGGCACCCCCAACTTGTAATGCGGCTGGGAGCTACCGCCAAAGTTAAATACTGCAAGAATCTTTTCTCCGGTAGATCCATATCGGATGAAAGACAAGACGTTGTTGTCTGCATCATTGGACTTAGACCAGCTAAAGCCCTCAGGACCATTGTCCTGGGTATAGAGCGCAGGATTATCTTGGTACACAAAGTTGAGATCGCGGATGAGTTTGATGAGTCCCTCGTGGTACGCGCCTTCCCAACCGACGAGGTTGTCCCAGTCAAGAGAACGACCTTCGGACCATTCCATCACTTGACCGAACTCTTGACCCTGGAACAACAGTTTTTTGCCTGGATGGGCATACATGTAGGCGTAGAGGGTGCGTAGCCCGCTGGCTTTATTCCATGCGTCGCCAGGCATCCGCGTCCACAGTGATCCCTTGCCGTGGACTACTTCATCGTGGCTAAAGGGAAGCACAAAGCGTTCTGAATAGGCATAGACCATGGAGAACGTGATCTCGTTGTGGTGATAAGCCCGGTGTATGGGGTCTAGGGAGAAGTATTCGAGGGTGTCGTTCATCCAGCCCATGTTCCACTTCATGCTAAAACCAAGGCCATTGTGGTCAGTAGGAGTGGTGACTCCGGGCCATGAGGTGGACTCTTCTGCGATGGTAAGAACACCGGGGAACGTCTTATGCACAGTGGCGTTCATTTCTTGCAAGAATTGCACTGCTTCTAGATTCTCTCGGCCCCCATAGATATTGGGCAGCCATTCGCCGGCCTCGCGGGAGTAATCAAGATAGAGCATGGAGGCAACAGCATCCACGCGCAGGCCGTCGACATGGAATTCATCTATCCAATACAGGGCATTAGCTACAAGGAAGTTGCGGACTTCATTGCGCCCAAAATCAAAGACATAGGTGCCCCAATCCTTTTGTTCTCCTCGACGCCAGTCGGGGTGTTCATAGAGAGGCTGGCCGTCGAAGCGCCCGAGAGCAAAGGAGTCTTTGGGGAAATGCGCGGGGACCCAGTCCATGATGACTCCGATACCAGCGCGGTGGAAAGCGTCGATAAGCATGCGAAGCTCATCGGGGGTTCCCCATCGCGACGTGGGAGCATAATAGCCGGAGACTTGGTATCCCCAGGATCCGCCAAAGGGATGCTCGGCGACTGGGAGGAACTCTACGTGGGTGTATCCGAGAGAAGAAACATAGTCGACGAGCTCCGATGCGAGGTCCTTATAGGTTCGATTTTCTCGCCACGAACCCAAGTGGCATTCGTAGATACTCATCGGTTGAGCGGCATGGTCGCGAGTAGCACGCTTGGATATCCAGTCGGCGTCTTGCCACTCATAACCGGAATCCGCGACGATGGAACCCGTAGCAGGGGCTACCTCTGCGTGGCGCGCTAGCGGGTCGGCTTTGTCGATCCGGTGCCCCTCCCGAGTATGAATTGCATACTTGTACACTTCTCCAGCCTGAATGCCAGGGACGAACAGTTCCCAGACACCCGAGTCTCCCAGAGAGCGCATGGGGTACTGATTAGGGTTCCAGCCACAGAAATTGCCAACGACGGCAACGCCCGTGGCATTGGGGGCCCATACGGCAAAGGAGGTGCCTGTGACGTTGCCTAGTTCCGTGCTAAAAGTACGAACGTGCGCGCCTAGGACATCCCAGAGACGTTCGTGCCTTCCTTCTCGGATGAGGTGGATATCTAGTTCCCCCAGAGTAGGAAGGAAATGATAAGGGTCGGCGGTGGTCAACGTCTTGTCTCCGGCCCACGAGACGTTGAGGCGATAATCAGTGGCCAACGATGCGTCTACACTTGCTGCGAAGATATCGTCGCCGATGGGAGATAGTACGTGTGTTGACCCGTCTGTCAGCGTGACTGTGACGGCCTCTGCCCCAAGTTGGCGGGTGCGAATGACGGCGTGGGAGTCGTCGATAGGGTGGCAGCCGTAGACCGCGTGAGGGTCGTGGAATTGGCAATACCGCAGCCGACCGAGAACATCATCGTCGATACGGACGGGATCGGAAGAAGAAATCATGGGGATGGTGGGATCCTTTCAACGATGAGAATTAGTTGGAATAGTCGGTGGGCGTGCGCCAGGAGAGTGCTTCACGTTTGTTTTCATCCACAACGGGAAGCTGCAGGATGTGGGCGACGTCTGCGCAGGGATCTAGCCGGACATAGGTGCGTTTGTTCCAAGGGAATTGAGCACCTGTAACTAAATCTGTGACAGTGAAGTGATCGGTGTCATCACGTCCGATAGCGCTCATGGTGAGGTCCACGGTGGCTGCATGGGCGTGTTCAGGATCCAGATTGATCACCACGAGGATGGCGTCGCCAGACACGGGATCGACTTTGCTATAAGCAATGATGTTGTCATTATCGGTGTTGTGGAAGTCAATAACCCGAAGCTGTTGTAAGGCAGGGTGTGCGCGCCGGATTGCATTGAGCGTGCCAAGGTAGGGCTCGAGGGAATTTCCCTGTTCGAGGGCTGCGGCGAAGTCGCGTGGACGAAGTTCATACTTCTCAGAGTCCAGGTATTCTTCGCTGCCAGCTGAAACTGCCTCGTGCTCATAGAGCTCAAACCCGGAGTACACTCCCCACAGCGGAGACAATGTGGAGGCAAGGGCTGCCCGGATCGCAAACATGGCACGCCCGCCATGCTGCAGGCTCTCATGCAAGATGTCTGGAGTGTTAACAAAAAGATTGGGGCGAGAGGAATCCGCCATCGCGGCTATCTCAGTACCAAACTCTTCCAGCTCAGTCTTGGTGGTACGCCACGTAAAATACGTATAAGACTGGGTGAAGCCAAGCTTGCCAAGCCCATAAAGCCGCGCCGGGCGGGTAAAGGCTTCCGCTAGGAAGATGACCTCAGGATGCGTGTCATGGATGGTACTGATGAGCCATTCCCAGAAGTTGGCAGGTTTTGTATGCGGATTATCAACGCGGAATACCGTCACGCCTTGTGCAATCCAGAACAGAACGATGCGCTTGAGTTCTGCGTAGATAGCCGACTTATTGTTATCAAAATTCAGCGGGTAAATATCCTGATATTTTTTGGGAGGATTTTCTGCATATGCGATTGTGCCGTCGGCAAGCACCGTAAAAAAGTCCTGGTGGGTACGCGCCCAGGGGTGGTCGGGGGCTGCCTGCAACGCGAGATCAAGCGCAATGTTAAGACCGAGTTTCTCGGCTGTGGACACTAAGTCTTGAAAGTCTTTGAGCGTTCCTAGCTGTGGGTGTACTGCGTCGTGTCCGCCGTCAGCGGAACCGATTGCCCATGGCGAGCCGACGTCATCAGACTCAGCGATCAGGGTGTTGTTTTTCCCTTTTCGGTGGATGTAACCAATGGGATGAATAGGAGGGAAATAGACGGTATCAAAGCCCATGGCCGCTACTCGCTTAAGAGCTTGGGCCGTGGTAGAAAACGTGCCGTGCACGGGGGTCCCATCAGCATCCCAGCCCCCAGTAGATCTAGGGAAGAGCTCATACCATGAGCTGAACTGCGCATCGCGGCGTTCTACCAGCACGGTATGGCTTTGTCCTCGGGTAAGCAGCTCCCGTACGGGATGCTCGCGGAGAATGGAATGAATCTCCTTGCTCAGCGCTGGTGCCACGCGAGCCCACAGTGGTTGGCTGGAACGCAGAGAATCAGCCACAGCAAAAAGCTTGTGTGCAGCGGACTTCGGTGCCTGCGCAGCGGCTTTTTCAAAGAGCTGAGCTCCGTGTTCTAAATCATTAAAAAGATCGTCTTCGTCTTGTCCTACCTCAATTTTTGCTATCACCGCATGGCGCCAGGTGCGCATAGGATCGGACCACGCATCGACCTGAAAGCTCCACGTTCCCATCGCATCGGGGACAAAGCTGGAAAACAGCTTGTCTTGGTCGAAGGGAGCGGGGGTCATGATCGTACGAGTCACCTGGCCGCTCGGGGAGGTGACGTTGAGCGTTGCCGACACCGCGTCGTGGCCTTCACACCATACGAGGGCACTCACGGGAATCATCTCTCCGACTACAGCTTTGGAAGGCTGCGATCCTCCCGATATGCGTGGGCGTACGTCTTCGATGGCAAGTCTTCCTGTCACTTCAGCAGTGCTCGCTTCCTGGTGTCGATGGGTTACCTATCTTTAAAGCGTAGTTCACCTGTGTCACTTCCACATGGACAGTGAGAAATCCGTCATGATGGAAGGCATGACAAACGCTGAGATCGAGCCCCGTAACCCTGATCTACTCCTCGACTTTTCCGAGGTGGAATTCAAACGTGGCGGTAAAACATTGGTTGGTCCTGTTGAATGGCAGGTTGAGCTCGATGAGCGATGGGTGATTTTGGGGCCGAATGGCGCCGGAAAAACCACGTTGATTCGCATGGCTGCCGCCGAGGAATTTCCCTCCAAAGGAAAGCTTTGGATTATGGGGGAACAACTCGGTCGGACTGACATGCGCGATCTGCGTGCAATGATTGGTGTCTCCTCGTCCGCTCTGGGCAATCGAATCCCAGCGGATGAAAAAGTGTCTGACCTGGTTATCTCCGCAGGCTATGCGATTTTGGGTCGCTGGCGAGAAGAATATGAAGAGTGGGACCTGGGGCGAGCTACGGAAATTTTAGAGCAAGTCGGCGCCTATCACCTTGCAGATCAAACCTGGGGCACGCTGAGCGAGGGCGAGCGCAAGCGGGTCTTGGTAGCTCGCGCGCTGATGACCAACCCGGAGCTTTTGCTTCTCGACGAACCAACGGTTGGCATGGATCTCGGCGGCAGGGAAGACCTGGTGGCTTATCTTGGCGAGCTCGCGATGGACGCCGATGCACCGGCAATCGTCATGATTACTCACCATGTGGAAGAAGTTCCTCCTGGGTTTACGCATGCTTTGCTTCTCGACGAAGGTGCCGTGGTGGCACAAGGCCTCATTGACGATGTGATCACTAGTGAAAACCTGACGAGGGCGTTCCACCAGCCGATCGCTGTGGATAAGATAGATGGTCGGTATTTTGCCCGACGGCAAAGACGCGCAACGAGGCATCGCAAGTAGACTTGTTGCTAGACCATTCAACAACTGGCGGTAAACAGCAGTAATGCGTTGTTTGTTCACAGGCTACGAGAACGATTGCAGAGCGCATCGTGGGGGTGATCATGCACGAACCTGAGGAGATGTTGGGCCTTGGCGGCGCCAAGCTTGCTGTCACCGTATTGATGGTTCGCGACTCGCCGCTAGGCATGGAAGTGTACGTGCAAGAGCGCGTGTCTTCTATGCCCACGTTCCCCAACACCACCGTTTTCCCTGGCGGTGGCGTTGACGCTCGCGATTTTGAGCTGAGCCATGAAGATGCCCCTTATGACACTTTTGGTGGCCCAAGCCTGATGCATTGGGCCCGAGTGTTAGGAACTAATCGCAATAGAGCCCGAGCGCTACTATTTGCTGCGGTACGCGAACTTTTTGAGGAAACCGGCACCCTTCTTGCCTCGCACGCAGATGGCCGCCCGATTTTGGATGCCACTCCCTATCATTCGCAGCGCTTGGCTTTAGAAAGCCACCGACTTTCCCTCTCCCAGGTGCTAGAACGCAACGGATTGATGCTGCGATCAGAGTTGCTACGCCCCTCGACCAGGTGGGTGAGCCCCGATGAGGACGAACGCCGGTTTGACATGTTTTCCTTCGTCGCTGTCCAACCCCCAGGACAAGAACCGGACGGAAACACCAGTGAGGCGGCATCCACCGGATGGTTTTCCCCCGAGCTCATCTTGGACGGCTGGAGGGCAGGGCTCTTACGCCTAGTCTTTCCCACATGGGCGCAACTATGGACCCTGAACCAGTTCGACTGCGTGACCGACCTGCTCACTCATTTGAGAAAAGCGGATATGAAGCCTTATAAGGGCATCCCTGAGTACGATCCTCTCTACGAAGAGTTTTTCACGTATGTTCCTCCCAAACGTTTTTAAGAAAGATAGCCCTACACGTGAGTTTTCATCCCGCTGAGGTGCGCTTCCTCGTTGCCCACGAGGAAAAAATCGCCGATGCAGAACGACGCCTGACGGCAGACCACCCCATGACCAAAGAAAGCGCCATCAAAGACAGCGCTTTCTTCCGTTCCGAATTTGGCGACTACGGACGTGCAGTGATGGAACTGGTGAGTTCCCGATCTGCGGCTAAAGGAAAACTTCCTAGCCAGTGGCTTATGTGCCACGAATCAGCACAGCAAGCAACTCCACTCGTGGTAGCCCAACGCAGGGCTGAAAGGATTGCTGCGCATTGTCCCCAGGGGCTGGTCCACGATGTCACGTGTTCGATTGGCGCCGAGGGGGCCGCGCTTATCGACGCCGGGGTGGGCTATCACGGCAGCGATCTCGATCAGGCCCGCTTGTTGATGGCCCAGTCTAACGAGCCGCGTGCTCTCTACTCGCGAGCAGACGCCCTCAGGCCGGCGTCGACAAGCGAAAGCTTCATTGTGGCCGATCCCGCGCGCCGGGCCGGTGGCCGAAGAATCACTTCTCCGACGCAACTCATTCCGCCACTTCCCAGTCTCGTAGAGACCTGGCAGGGGCATGAGCTGTCTATCAAATGCGCCCCGGGCCTTGACTTCTCAGAGTGGGACGGACTCGTGAGCGTGGCAAGCGTGAACGGGGGGGAGTAAAAGAGGCCTGCTTATACACAGCAGGATTGAGCGATGGAGAAACTCGCGAGGCGCTTCTCATAACCACATCGAAAACAGAAGACCTCACCGATAGTCATCGCGTAGACAAAATTACTGATCTTATGCCTTCCGATGTCGGCGCGGACGCCCCAGGGAAATATCTCATCGACCCCGACGGTGCGGTGGTGAGATCAGGGCTGGTACGCCATTATGCCCGGCGCGAGGGACTGTGGATGCTAGATGAGCGGATCGCATACCTGACGGGTGATGTGATTCCAGAGGGACGCAGTGGTTTTGCTTTTGTGGAATCCGTACCGTTGAAAAAGCTCAAAGCTGCATTAAAAAAGCACGATTGTGGAAGCCTAGAGATCCTTGTACGCGGAGTAGACGTGGACCCGGATGTACTAAGAAAGAAGCTCGGACTTAAAGGCAAGCGGCCCATGGCGGTGTTGTGTACTCGCATCGGTTCTCAAGGAGTTGGGCTTATTTGTGAGGCCCGTGAGTGCGCAGATGAACCACCCCGTACTTTTGTGCACTAGACTTGCCCAAGGTGTGCGTCGTCGAGACGCGAGATAAAACAAGAGACTGTTTCGATTTTCGGTAGGGACGTCACCTCGACTCCTGCCCTGAGAGAAGAAAAGAAGGGATGACACCGATGCCCGCAATCGTGGCTCTGGTCAAAAATGTTCCCGATACGTGGTCAACAAAGAAGCTTGAGAGTGATTTCACCCTTGATCGCGTCAACGTTGATTCTGTGATCGATGAGATTAACGAGTACGCGGTGGAACAAGCGCTGCGGCTTAAAGAGTCCAATCCAGATGCTGGTTATACGGTAGTCGCCCTTTCCGCCGGCCCGGCAGGCTCCGAGGAAGCATTGCGCAAGGCGCTCGCTATGGGAGCCGATCAGGCGATTCTTCTCTCGGATGACGCGCTCGCGGGCTCTGATGTTTTGGGAACCGCATGGGCACTAAATAACGCAATTAACCAGATCCCAGATGTCGCGCTCATCGTTGCAGGCTCCGCCTCTTCCGACGGCGCTATGGGAGCAGTTCCCGGAATACTCAGCGAATATCGTCAGCAGCCCGCTCTCACCAGCATGCGTGAGATTACCCTGTCGGGGAACACCATCAGCGGTATCAGGGAGACCTATGACGGTGACTTCGCTCTTGAAACAACGCTTCCTGCGATCGTGGCTGTCACAGAAAAAGCGGATAAGCCTCGATTCCCTAACTTCAAGGGCATCATGGCTGCTAAAAAGGCCGAAATTCAGCAGTTTAACTTGGTGTCCATAGGAGTCGCCCCAGAACACGTGGGGCTTGCACATGCCGCCACCGCTGTTACCGCAGCCACGGAGCGCTCGGCCCGCCAAGGTGGCGACGTGATCAACACCGACCCACGCACAGCAGCCGCTGCTATCGCAGACTTCCTAGCCGCTGAGAAGCTCATCTAAACAAAGGAGAAGAACAGACAATGTCAACTGTTTACGTACTTGTCGAACACGCCGATGGACAGGTTCTTCCCGCAACAGGAGAGCTTTTCACCGCTGCACGAGTGCTTGGCGACGTCACGGCCGTCGTCGTAGGCACCCCGGGGACTCATGAACCGCTCGTGTCTAAGCTGGCCGAGCTTGGCGCCAGCTCCATCGTTGCGGCGCAGGCCGCCGACGTGGATTCTCGCATCGTGATCCCGCAGGCAGATGCGCTGTCGATGCTTGCAGCAGCCGCGCCGGGTCCGATTCTTTTGGACGCAGGGGTCCACGGTAATGAAATCGCGGGACGCCTTGCTGCGCGCCTTGCCTCTGGCGTGTTGTGCGATGTGGTCGGAATTAACCCCGATAGGACCGCGCATCTTTCTGTGTTTGGCGATACTGTCGACGTGTCCGCTGCAGTCGGGGGAGCAAGCCCGATTTACACATTGCGTCCCGGAAGCGTGGAGGCTGTGCCTGCTCCGGCAGCTGGAACCGTATCTGTCATGGAGATCCCCACGGCAGCTGTGAAAGACGTAAAAGTAACCTCCTTTACTCCAGCGGTTAAGGGTGACCGCCCGGATCTGACCAGCGCGAAGGTCGTCGTGGCAGGCGGCCGCGGAGTGGAATCTGCGGAGAACTTTGGTTCTATCGTCGAGCCGCTTGCCGACGCTCTCGGCGGGGCTGTGGGTGCTACCCGCGATGCTGTTGACCTGGGGTATTACTCGGCGCAGTACCAGATCGGGCAAACAGGCGTTACCGTCTCTCCCGATGTTTACATTGGCCTCGGCATCTCTGGCGCTATTCAGCACACGTCTGGAATGCAGACTTCTAAGAAGATTATCGTCATCAACAATGATGAGGATGCTCCGTTCTTCTCCATCGCAGACCTAGGTGTGGTGGGAGATATTCATGAAATCACCCCGCTGCTTGTCCAGGAGATTGCTCAGCGGAAAGCCTAGAAATACGGCTGTGATTCACAGTATGCCGAGTCTTGTACCACAGGGACTCGGCATATTTTTGTGTCAACAGGGAACCGGCTTTCTACCCGGAGTGCAGCGCCGAGTAGAATCAGCCCCCATGCAGTCGAGTTATTTTGATCATGCCGCAACCACGCCAATCCGCAAGGTTGCGCGAGACGCTTGGCTAGACAATGCTCATCTGGTTAATCCAGCAAGCCAATATGGTTCGGGGCGTGCGGCGCGGAGCGTCCTTGACACCGCGCGTGAGGAAATCGCTGAGTTGCTCGGGTGCGAGCCCATTGAGGTCCTATTCACTGGTTCCGGTACAGAGTCGGACAACATCGGTGTTGCAGGGCTATGGCAGGCCAGTTCTCTTCGCAGGATCGTTAGTACGGGAATAGAACACCCGGCGGTTCTTGAGACGCTGAAATATCTTGAGGCGCGTGGAGCCAACGTAGACATGCTTCCTATCGGAACAGACGGGATTATCTCGGATCTTTCGGCGTTGGAAGAACCCGCTGCTGTGGCCGCGGTGATGTGGGCGAATAACGAGACTGGGGCGATACAGCCGATCCACAACGTGGCTTCATCTGCTGCCGCTGCCGGCACGCCTCTCCATGTTGATGCAGTGCAAGTGGTTGGGCATCTTCCCGTGAATTTTCATGAGCTTGGGGCGACCACACTTGCGGCGAGTGCCCACAAATTTGGTGGGCCTCGGGGCGTTGGTGTGTTGTTGGCGCGACGCTCGCCTGCTCCTCGTCCTATTTTCCATGGTGGTGGGCAAGAACGCGGTATCAGATCTGGAACCGTGGATGTGGCTGGGGCTGCGGCTACAGCTGCGGCTTTGTCTGAAGCAGTAGCCGAGATGGAGCAGGAACAACGCAGAGTGACAGCATTGCGCAACGAGCTTCGCAGTCGCATCCTAGAAACGATCGATAACGTTGTGGTGCACACCCCCCACGATGCATTGCCAGGGCACCTTCACATGTCTTTCCCTGGAGCAGAAGGCGACAGCCTCATTATGCTTCTGGATTCGTTTGGTTTGGAAGCATCCACTGGCTCAGCATGTTCAAACGGGGTGAACAGGGCCAGCCATGTTCTTTTGGCCGCAGGGGTGGAAGAAAAAATTGCACGCAGCACCATTCGCTTTACTCTTGGCCGGACAACGGAGGAGGCGGACGTCGAGAAGCTTGTACAACAGCTACCCGACGTCGTCAGGCGTGCGCGTTTAGCAGGTATGGCTTAGGCGGCTGGCGGGTCGAAGCGAGGTGTTCCTGCGGCCATGAAACTACGAGTCCAGGCATCGTCCTTGTAGTGGGCAGGCACTCCACCTCCTAGCAAGGAACGCGTTATGTGTTGCGTCGCTGTAAGATCTGGGAGCGGAGAGTCCGTGCCAATCAGTATGAGGTTTCCGTACCTGCGACCTTTGAGCATTGCGGGATCTGAGATGCAAGCGACGTGCGTAAAGACCTCTGCCATGCCTTTGAGCTCGGCCTGAGCGCCCCGGAGATCGGAGTGATCTCCGCAGTTGGCTACGTAAAGCCCTCCTGGTGCAAGGCTGCGGTGGCACTGGCGGAAAAACTCGACGGTTGTCAGCGGGAGCGGAGTGGAATCGCCAGCGAAGACATCTCTGATAATCACATCTCGGCTTGCATCGGCAAAAGAATTGGTCACCTCTCTGGCCTCACCCACGCGGATCTTTAACAACGGTGCGCGGGGAAGATCGAACCATACGCGAGCCAATCGAGCTAGCTCGCCATCCAATTCCACTACGGTATTCCGCGACTTAGGGTATTGGTGAGCTAAATAGCGAGCCATCGTGCAGGCCCCGCCGCCTAAATGGGTGACTCTGAGCGCAGTCGGCGACGCATGTGCGGTGACAAACCACTCCACTGCTGCGGCAATCCACCGCATGTACTCGTACTCAAGCCTGCTTGGGTCTTCGCATATATGGCTCGACGGTACTCCGTTGACGTAGACCTCCCAAGCACGAGACATGAAAGAATCTGGTCGAAGTTCCATGGTTCCCGTAGACGTGGGATAAACCCCTGCTACGGGACCATTGCTAGCGTTGCTATCCGGGTGAGACCCGACCGCCTTTTTCCTACCTATGAGCGATAAGGTTACAGTGCCTATGCTGAGCGGACGGGAATAAGACTAAGATAGCTCCGTTGAACAAGTAGCGGGCATGTTCGGCGCTGAGGACAATATAAGGAGTACAGGGAATCACATGCGAGTTCTTGCAGCGATGAGTGGCGGAGTGGATTCAGCGGTGGCAGCAGCGCGAGCTGTCGCAGCAGGCCACGAGGTAGTAGGCGTTCACCTTGCGCTCTCGCAGGATCCGCAAACGGTACGGGAATCTTCTCGGGGGTGCTGCTCATTGGAGGATTCTGCGGATGCCCGCAGGGTATGCGACAAACTGGGAATCCCTTTTTATGTGTGGGATTTTTCGGATCGCTTTAAAGAAGACGTGATTGATGACTTCATCTCCGCCTACGAAGCGGGAGAAACACCAAATCCGTGCCTTAGATGTAATGAAAAGATCAAGTTTGCTGCGTTGCTTGAACGCGGGATCGCTTTGGGCTTTGATGCCGTAGTAACTGGTCATTATGCCCAGCTCACCCAGCCCGCAGATGGCGGTGACGGCTATTTACGCCGTGCTATTGACCCGGAAAAAGATCAGTCGTATGTGCTTGGCGTGCTCAGCGAGAAAGAAATCGCTCATTGCATGTTCCCCGTGGGCGATACCGTTAAGCCCAAGATTCGCGAAGAAGCAGCAGCTCAGGGCTTTTCTGTGGCAAAAAAGCCGGATTCCTATGATATTTGCTTCATTCCTGACGGCAATACGCAGGCGTTCCTGGGCCGGCACATTGGCCTTAGGCCGGGCATGATCGTGGATACAGAGGGGCAGCCTCTGAAAGAGCACGACGGCGCCTGGAACTACACCATCGGTCAACGCAAAGGACTTGATATTAAGCAACCTGCAGTGGACGGAAAACCACGCTATGTCACTGATATTGATGCTGCCACGGGGACAGTAACCGTGGGATCGCGTGAGGACCTTTCGGTGAGCCGGATTTATGCTGATCGCTTGAAGTATCTCCATCCAGCCCTTAGCGGAGAGTTCTCCGCAGAGGTTCAAGTTCGGGCGCATGGCTCCGTGGTGCCCTGTCAGGTGAGCGTCGATTCGCACAACGATACGATGACGATCACCCTGCACAAGCCGTTGTCTGGCGTGGCTCGTGGTCAAGCCGCGGTGATCTACTTGCCGGATGCCGGCGGAGACATCGTGCTTGGGTCCGGGACAATTTACAGCACCCAGAAGTCCACCGGCACGTGCCTCAACAGTGCCTAACTGCGGAGAGATTTTCTATGGCAACATTCGCTTTAGGTCCTATGCCTGGTACGAGCATTATCGATGCTGCAGATGTTATTGCGGGCGAAACGGGGGACATGAGAGCGCTCCCGCAGCTTCCCAGTCGCGGGTTGGGATCCGATGCGGTCGGCCGGACATGTACGTTGATGCCCGATCTTCCGGTAGAAAAAGGGCCGAGGTCCTGGCGTCTGAGCGCGCGACCGCAACTGCTTACTCACCGGATCTGGGATCGCATGGAAGAAGACCTGGACCACATGCAGGAACAGTGGGGAAGCGCCCCTGCGCTCAAAGCGCAAGTGCTGGGCCCTTGGACCTTGGCGACTCATATGGAATTGCCCAATGGGCATCGAGCTGTCACTGATTCGGGTGCACTGAGAGACATCACAGAGGCTCTGACACATGGAGTGAGGGAACACGTATCCGACTTACATAAGCGTTTCGACGCTCGCATCCGCATACAGATCGATGAACCAGTGCTTTCTGCATTACGCCGTGGGGAGATCCAGGGCACGAGTGATTTTGATACGATCCCAGCCGTTCACCCCAAAGATCTAGGGGAACGGCTTGCCGGCATTGCAGAAGCGGTGCGTGGCGAGAACGTAGACCTGGTGTTACTCAACGAGACCGGCAGGGAACCCAATGTGGACGTTGCTGTTCTTGCAGCGGTAGATCAAATCCTCATCTCTCCTACTCGCGTTAAAGGAACGAGGCTTCTCGACGCCTTCGGGGAAGCACTTGCGTCGGGAATGCGCGCTGGCTTAGGGCTTTATGGCGCTCACGCCCGCGATCTTGCTATCGCTGTGGCCAGATTCTACGACGAACTCGGTATAGAGCGTCATGCCTTGGCACACGCCGACATAACCCAATCTGCTCCTAGGATTGACACAACTCTCGTGGATGTGGCCCATGATTTGGCCACGTTGCGGGAGGTCGAGGAGATTCTGCAGCGCGACGCAGGCGATCTTTAGTCTTAGCGGGCTAGCGGAGGCGTTCAGCCCTGCATCGGCCAGGACGTATTGACAGAGGATGCGTCTTTGCCTTTGCCCTCAAAAAAGTTTTTGAGGTTTGCCTGAAACTCATAGTATTCGACGGCTTGGAATTCCATGAGCTCGTTGAGGGATTTTTGCGAAATCTCCTCTTTGAAGTTTCGATTTGCTTGGACCCACGCTATGCGTGCCGCTGCTAGTGCATCGGAGGTAGCCTCATGGGCATTATCTAAACGCACGTTGTAGTGCTGGCAGAGATCTGTGAGCGTGCGCTTGCCTCGACGGAACCGGTCGAGGGCCTTATCCATGACGTAAGGGTCAAACACTGGGCCGGTAACAACAAAATCACCAGTGAGCTTTCTTAGCACCGTGAGGTCATACGCAGCGTTATAAACAATGAGCGTAAGCCCGTCAGCCCACGCCTGTTGGATGGCGGCTACGGTTTCCTGTAGCACTTCTTCATGCGGGCGTCCGTGTTCGCGTGCATATTCCGTGGTGATGCCGTGAACCTTTGCGGCTTCCTCGGGGATTTCTATTCCAGGGTCTGCCAGAAGTTCCTGTGGGTGGGCACCATTGCTGTCGATCTTGACGAGTGCAGAGGACACGATGCGAGCTTCATGGGGATTCGCAGAGGTGGTCTCAAGATCAAAGCTTAAGACTTTCATGGGATCAAAGACAGCAACATTGGGGTCAAGAGAGTTCATGACTCACACCCTAGACAATCCCTTCAACGCGCGGTGTAACCCGGTGGCTCATGAGCGATGAAGGGCTGTATATGGGTCAGAAGCCGCTGAAGTTAAGTACCAACGATAAACTAGCTAGCGTGACTGATTCCAATATCGAACTCCGCAGACAATGGGACGAACTCGCCGAGCAAGTACGGTATCACCGTGATGCGTATTACAACGGCACACCTGAGATCAGTGACCAAGACTTTGATGCACTGTTTCGGACACTCCAAAGGCTTGAAGAGGAACACCCCGAGCTCGCAGTCCCAGACAGCCCTACGCTAGAAGTCGGAGCCCCTGTGGCTTTAGGCTCTAGTTTTAATAACGTAGAGCACCTGGAACGTCTCATGAGCTTGGATAACGTGTTTGACGCTGCGGAGCTTTCCGACTGGCTCCAAAGAACTCCGGCGCAGTCTTATCTTACCGAGCTAAAGATCGACGGACTCTCACTGGATCTCATCTACCGTGAGGGGAAATTATGGCGTGCGGCTACCCGGGGCGACGGTCGGATAGGCGAAGACGTCACGGAAAACGCAAAAGTGATTGCGGATGTGCCGCATCAGCTTAGCGAAAACGCAGAGTTCCCTGTTCCCGAACTCTTGGAAGTTCGAGGCGAAGTGTTCATCGCTGTAGAAGACTTTGCTGCGGTTAACGAGCAACGTCAATTAGAGGGGGGAAAGCCCTTTGCCAATCCGCGCAACGCCGCTGCCGGCTCATTGAGGCAAAAAGACGTTGAGGCCGTGAAAAAACGCCGGCTTCGGATGATCTGTCATGGGCTTGGTGCAACGCAGGGCTTTACCCCAGCGTCGCAGTATCACGCATACGAGGCGTTGGCGGCGTGGGGATTGCCTGTGTCTCCCTATACCGAACTGGTTCACTCGGCAGCAGAGGTACAGGAAAAGGTTCTTTATTGGGCGGAACATCGTCACGACGCAGCCCATGAGATGGACGGTGTTGTGGTCAAGGTGGACAGCATCTCAGAGCAGCGGGCATTGGGTGCTACAGCCAGAGCCCCTCGCTGGGCTATCGCCTACAAATATCCGCCAGAAGAAGTCACCACGGAACTTTTAGACATTCAGGTGGGAGTAGGAAGGACCGGACGAGTTACTCCCTTCGCTGTTATGCGCCCCGTCTTTGTTGCCGGATCTACTGTGTCCATGGCAACGCTGCACAACCAAACGGAAGTAAAGCGTAAAGGTGTCCTCATAGGAGACACCGTGGTGATCCGCAAGGCAGGCGAGGTGATCCCAGAGGTCCTTGGACCGGTAGCAGAAAAGCGAGATGGGACTGAACGCGAGTTCATTTTCCCCACGTTGTGCCCTACCTGCGGCACCCGACTCGCCCCACAAAAAGAAGACGATGCGGACTGGCGCTGTCCCAATTCGCAGTCATGTCCGGCCCAGCTCAGCGCACGTTTAACCTATCTTGCAGGACGCGGCGCCTTTGACATTGAGGCTTTGGGGGAAAAAGCGGCAGAGGATCTTATCCGGACGGGCGTGCTTATCGACGAAGCCGGGTTGTTCGACCTCACAGAAGAAGATCTGCTGAAGACTCGTGTGTACACGACTGAGAAGAAGACGTTGAACGCGACTGGTTCCAAGCTTCTGGCCAACTTAGAGCAATCGAAAAAAGCTGACCTCTGGCGGGTGCTTGTTGCATTATCTATTAGGCACGTTGGCCCCACCGCTGCCCGAGCCCTAGCCGCCCGTTATCACTCTATGGACGCATTGCGCGCAGCCAGCGCGGAAGAAATTGCTGATACCGAAGGCGTGGGTGCCATCATCGCACAAAGCTTCAAGGATTGGTTTGAGGTCGATTGGCACGTTCACATCGTAGAACAGTGGGCACGAGCCGGCGTGACTATGGCCGAAGAGACCTCTCAACTACCGGAGCAGACGCTGGCGGGCATGACCGTTGTTGTTACTGGTTCTTTGGAAGGCTTTAGTCGCGATTCTGCCAAAGAAGCCATTATTAGCCGTGGCGGTAAGGCATCGACATCGGTATCTAAAAAAACCGACTATGTTGTTGTCGGAGAAAACGCTGGTTCTAAGGAAACCAAAGCACGAGAACTCGGACTCATCATTCTCGATGAAGCTGGGTTTATCCGACTACTAGAAAACGGATCGGTATAACCGCTAGGTGTAGAGAGCAGCGAGGGAGGTGCTCTCTACACCTGTTTTATTTATTCAGAATTCTGCCGAGGAGCGTTCCCAGGTTTCCTAGGTGTTCTACCTCGCTGCTGAGGTAATCTGGGCCGCCCACGCGCCCGATGACAAGCACAAGGTTGGTCCCGATGAGCGGGGCTGCAGCAAGCGAGGAATCCAGGAGCCCCCACGACTGTGGGATCCACGGCTCGGACTCGGGAATGAGTGTGCGCGCTTGTTCAATGGGGACTATGTCAGGGCTGGAACCGTCGTCTTCAGGGGCGGCAATAGAAGCGGTGACGCGCGTGACTCCGCCGTGGACGTCGAGAAGCACTGCCCACGTTGAAGTAAGCGCCTGCGGCATATTGTTAACGAGTTTTGCCAGAGAATCAGAATGTGTATTAGCTCCGGCAACTGATGCCAGCATTGCGATTTGCCCACGACGATCAACGCGGCCGGAAAACGGGCGAATGGAATCGACGTCTACGCCCTCTACCTCGTGCGCGGCAGTGATCAAAGCATCCGCCATCGTGCCTGCAGGAAGCTCGACCACCATGTCGTCCATGACGGTGCCGTCGGGAAAAGACTCGACGACGTCTACGGAGGAAATATTGCCATCGACAAGCCCAATGGCCTCTGCTAAACGTCCGAGGCTACCTGGTGCATCGGGGATATGAACACGAATGAGGTAGGACATGAACAATCATCGCCTTTCTAGGGCGCAGCTCCGTTAACAACATAAGTCCGACACTGCGGACAGGGAGGATTCGGAAAATACCTATCAAATACTAGGCGCCGATAATAATACGTTGTCTATGTTATGCGATGGCCTTCTAGGGGACACTATTCACAATGTTTATCGATTCTATGAGGGAAATTCCTATTAATCCTGCGCTATGGAAAACCGGTGAATGAAATGTCTTAAGGCGCATGGGGAAAGCCACAAGCGGTTTCCTGGGGATAGTACGGTGCAGATGCTGAAGTAGAGGAGCTGTGCAGTAGTATGTTTAAGAATGACAATGACCTCGTGCTGACAGAGCATGGCATGGAGATTTACACGTTTTAATTAGCACCCAATGTGAGAAGGATCGACGAAAAGTGCCTGAGATTTCGCGCGATGAAGTCGCACACCTGGCCAAGTTGTCGCGCTTGGCGTTGACTGACGAAGAACTCGACCGCTTTGCAGCGCAAATTGACGGCATCATCGGTAACGTGAGCGCTGTTCAAAAAGTCGCTGCAGAGGGTGTAGAGCCGATGAGCCACCCGCACTCGATTAAGACCACCATGCGTGAAGACGTAATTGAACAGATTATGACTCCAGAGCAGGCTCTTGATCAGGCTCCGGCTGTTGACCAACAGCGCTTCGTCGTTCCACAGATTCTAGGGGAGTAGTCCGATGACCAATTATCTAGTACCGGAGTCCGGACTCACATCACTTTCTGCTGCGGAACTCGCCCAGAAGATTCATTCCCGTGAGGTCACCTCCCGTGAAGTCACCCAAGCTCATCTTGACCGCATTGCTGAGGTCGACCTCACCCTTAATTCGTTCTTGCATGTGGGTGCTGCGGAAGCCCTTGCTGCTGCCGACGAGGTAGACGCTGCGTTGGACCGTGGAGAAGCTCCGGCATCCGCACTCGCCGGTGTTCCCATTGCCCTCAAAGATGTCTTTGTTACCACGGATGCACCCACCACGTGCGCCTCAAAGATGCTGGAAGGCTACGTTGCGCCTTATGACGCAACCGTTACCCAGAAACTCCGTGCCGCAGGTATCCCGATTTTGGGCAAGACCAACATGGATGAGTTTGCGATGGGTTCCTCCACGGAGAACTCCGCTTATGGCCCGACCCGCAACCCATGGGATATCGACCGCACACCAGGCGGCTCCGGTGGCGGTACATCCGCAGCTCTTGCATCCGGTGAGGCGCCACTCGGTATAGGCACCGACACGGGCGGTTCGATCCGCCAGCCGGCAGCCCTAACCAACACGGTGGGAGTGAAGCCAACCTACGGCACTGTCTCTCGCTACGGCTTGGTAGCCTGCGCATCGTCGCTAGACCAAAGCGGCCCAACCGCGAGAACCGTTCTAGATACAGCTCTGCTCCACGAAGTTATTGCAGGCCATGATAAATACGACGCTACCAGCGTAGACCTCCCAGTTGCTCCTGTGGTAGCAGCAGCACGAGAAGGCGCAAACGGAGATCTAAGCGGCGTGAAAATTGGCGTGGTTAAGCAATTCGACCGCGACGGTTATCAGCCGGGAGTGCTGGAGCAATTCCACGCCGCAGTGGAACAGCTCACCTCCCAGGGCGCAGAGATCGTGGAAGTCGATTGCCCGCACTTTGATGATGCCCTGGCAGCGTACTACCTGATCCTGCCATGCGAGGTTTCTTCCAACCTGGCGCGTTTCGACGGCATGCGTTACGGTCTGCGCGAAGGCGACGACGGATCGCATTCGGCGGATGAAGTCATGTCGCTGTCTCGTGCGGCTGGATTCGGCCCCGAGGTAAAGCGCCGCATTATTCTGGGAACCTATGCACTTTCTGTGGGCTACTACGATGCGTATTACCTGCAAGCACAGCGCGTACGTACCCTCATCGCTCAAGATTTTGCTGCGGCCTATGAAAAGTGCGACGTCTTGGTTTCCCCAACTACACCGACCACTGCCTTTAAGCTCGGCGAGAAAATCTCCGATCCCTTGGCTATGTACAACTTTGATTTGTGCACCCTGCCGTTGAACCTTGCCGGCCTGTGCGGAATGTCTGTTCCTGCGGGATTGGCAAAAGACACAGGGTTGCCCGTGGGCTTGCAGATCATGGCACCGGCATTCTGCGATGACCGCCTGTACAAGGTAGGCGCCGCGTTTGAAGCAGGTCGCAAGTAACTGCTTTTGCGCCACAACCCCTTTCTTTGCTCAGCGTAATGCGCTGAGTGCGGAAAGGGGTCTTTCTTATCTAATGCCTAAGGTGTTGCGCGATGGATGCATTAGAACAAGATCTGCATCACATAAAATCCTGATGCCTGATCAAAGGTCACCTCTGAGAATCCGAGGTGCGAATACACCTGGTGAGCCCTGGTGTTTGCTTTATCCACGGAGAGTGAAATTCCTGGTGCGCCTAGGCTTTGGGCTAACGCTATGGCGGCCTTGAGTAGGAGAGAGGCTACGCCTGTGCCACGAAACCTCGGTTCGATGGCAATAGCAACTTCGGGGATCTCCTCGCTGACGTAACCGTAGCCGTGGTTGTCTGAGGTTCCCCACAGCAGCCAAGCTCCACCAGCAGGGATCCTGTTATCGTCCCAGGCGATAAAGCCGCCATCTGTGGGGTCCCAGTGATCGAGATAAAAATATGTGTCGTTGATAAAGTTTTGGCTTAGCTCGGAGCCTTCATCACCGTAAACGTCCGTGAGAAAGTTGAGCCGCGCAATATAGGTGCGGTCAGCCTCACGAGTCGGGACGAGAACAATATTTTGTTCGGTCATGACAGCACAGTCTATACGTAGCGTCGCGGTGTATTGTGGGACAAGCAATGAGCATCAACATAGAAGACGCTCAGATAGCCTTCAGGTTCTGTTGTGAATGCTGTATCCGCAGGAAAAAGGTGGTTAACGGCGCAGAGCTGGGGGTTTTCTTCTTCTATCATCACCGGGTGCTCGCTATACGGAGCCAGAAAAATAGCCCAGGTTCATAGAAAGAAGGAACGTCCTATGAGCGTCGAATCTCGTGACACATACGCTGATCCTGATGCCGGGATGCGCAGTGCACAAGGATCGAATCAGTATCCGACCATGCCGCTTCCAGAAAAAGAAGCGTGGCCGGCACTGATTGCATTGTGCGTTGGCTTTTTTATGATTCTGCTTGATCAAACCATCGTGGTGGTTGCTACCCCAGTGCTGCAAAAAGAGCTAGGGGCATCGTATAACGAGGTCATTTGGGTTACGTCAGCGTATCTCCTCACCTTCGCTGTCCCTCTCCTTATCACGGGGCGTCTTGGCGATCGCTTTGGTCCACGAAATGTCTATGTTGCTGGAATGGTCGTGTTCACGCTCAGCTCTCTGGCGTGCGGTTTTGCTCCGAATATGATCACGTTGATCATCGCCCGCGCGGTGCAAGGCTTTGGAGCTTCTCTTCTAACTCCGCAGACTATGAGCCTCATTAACCGGATGTTTGCTCGTGAACGCCGTGGTACGGCGTTGGGAGCATGGGGAAGCGTAGCCGGTTTGGCCACTCTCACTGGTCCTATCCTCGGCGGCTTTATTACGGCCTCGTTTGGCTGGCAATGGATCTTTTTTATTAACGTTCCACTCGGGATCGTGTCAGTATGGTCTGTTATCCGTCTTGTCCCACGGTTGCGTCCGACCAATCGCAGCATTGACGGCATGAGCATGGTGCTCTCTGTTGTCGCCGTGTTTTCTCTTGTGTTTGCTCTCCAAGAAGGCGAAAACGCTGGTTGGAGCTGGTGGATTTGGGTCCTTATCGTAGTAGGACTTGTGGTTGCCGTGCTGTTTGTTTATCAGCAGGAACGTGCGGAAAAAGCAGGCAAAGACGCTTTGATGCCGTTGTCTCTCTTCTCGATCCGCAATTTTTCACTGGGAAACATCGGCATCATCGCTATGGGCTTTGCTATTGCGGGCACCCCTTTGCCAATCATGTTGTTCTTGCAACAGGTACACGGGTTATCGGCCTTTCAGGCGGGCCTATTTTTAGTCCCCCAAGCACTTATTTCTGCGCTATTTTCCCCGTTCATCGGCAAGCTTTCAGATAAACGTTCGCCGCATAATATCGCTGCTTTTGGCTTTACGACGATGGCCATCGGGCTTGGAAGCGTTGCACTCGTGATGATTCTTGAGGTTTCCGTTTATTGGGTTCTTCTTGCGTTTATCATCTATGGATTTGGCAACGCGTTTGTATGGTCGCCCAACTCTACATCGACGATGCGAGACCTCCCGTTGAATCACATGGGAGTGGGATCTGGCGTGTACAACACCACACGCCAGATCGGATCGGTCATGGGATCAGCGGCTATCGGGGCAGTATTGCAATGGCGAATCATGGTAGCGAGCCCAAGCGTGGCCTACGGTGAAGCCGTGCTGTTGGGAGCGGGATTCCTTATCATCGGTATTATTTCTGCCCTTTTGGCCAAGGATAATAGCTAGTCAACCTTGGGGAGGCAGCCGGAATGTGGTTAACGGGTGTCTGATAGCGCGTAGGAAGCGGTTGCGGTTGCAGCAGTAACCGTGAGAACCGCTGGCCATGCGCCGATCTTTTTCGCAAGCGGATGGCTAAGTCCGAATGCTCCAATGTAGGTTGCCGCAAGAGCGGACGTCAGGAGGACTCCGCCTTTTGCCCACCACGAGCGCCCAGCCCACACACCTGCAGCCGCAAGGACCGCGCCACCGAGTGGCCGTATGCCGGTCTCGCGGGCAGTAAGCCAACCTCCTATCAGACCACTAGCAACGACCGCAGACGTAGTGACCTCCGCAGGAGGCTTGATGTCAAAACCCATAAATTGTGCCATGGTGCTCATGCTACAGGCTGAGATATTCGTGCGACGTGAGCGATTGGTAGGAGAGGGGCGTCGAGAAGCTTTTGCGTCGGGGTGTCCCAGTGAGAGATTCGGTTTCTTAGTATCTTGCTATTTATACTGAAGAAGATTTTCAGTGACTGAGTGAGTGGCGGCAGCGCCACATCGGGAATCTGGTGCAAAACCAGAACTGGCGCGCAGCGGTGAGGATACAACTGCAATTACCTTGAAATACCACTGGGGTTTGGATTCCTGGGAAGGGCGGTAATTGTGGGTTTGAGTATCTAAGTCCGAAGACCGGCTTAGTCAGCAGACTTGTTCTGCCGCCTCGCGATTTAGGCGGGCAGACCGACTCAAGTGGGTCTTGTAGTGCGTAAAATTGCCTGCCACTCCAGCGCTTTTCCTCATCATTGTAGGACTAGCGGCACTGAGCTTTGTGGTGTCTTTATCTTTTGGGTCGGTTGATTATTCGCGCTCGGAAATATGGGAAGTAGTACGTCAGCACCTTGCAGGGGAGACCTACTCCGATCAAGCGGTAGACGCAGTGGTTTGGGAGCTTCGTGCACCTCGTGGTTTGCTTGCACTTATTGTGGGAGCAGGCTTGGCTCTTGCCGGTGTAACAATGCAAACGCTTGTCCGAAATCCGTTGGCTGACCCGTATCTGCTTGGTATTTCTTCCGGCGCGAGCGTAGGTGCAACCGCAGTGCTCGTCTTTGGCGTCTTGAGTGGCTTTGGCCTTTATTCACTCTCAGCTGGGGCTTTGATTGGTGCACTTGTGGCCACGTTAACTGTGTATGCGGTGACTATCGCTCAAGGAGGGCTGACGCCACTGCGCCTCATCCTCTCCGGTGTGGTTCTGTCTTCCGCTTTCTCCGCGCTTGCTAGCTTTTTGGTGTTCAAGGGGCCTGATGCTCGTGCTGCGCAAGGCGTGATGTTTTGGATGCTCGGATCAGTAGCCGGAGCACAATGGAACAAGCTCCTCATACCGGCAGTCGTGGTGCTTGTGGCTTTTATTATTTTGATGCTATGTAACCGCCAGATGGACGCTCTTGCCGCAGGCCCCGACACCGCCGCCGCTTTGGGTGTTCGGGTAGGGCTGCTGCGCCAAGGCCTGTTTTTTGTCCAAGCTCTCCTCGTAGGCGGCATGGTCGCTGTGGCTGGAGGCATCGGATTTGTGGGCCTAGTAATTCCGCATCTGGCGCGGATACTGGTTGGCTCACTTCATCGTCGTCTTTTGCCTATCGCTGCAGTGTTCGGTGCGCTTTTTATGGTCTGGGTTGACGTACTTGCCCGGATTGCTGCTCCGCCACAGGAGATCCCGTTGGGCGTGGTAACAGGGGTTGTCGGCGCACCGCTCTTCCTGATTCTTATGGGAAGAAAGAACTATCATTTTGGGGGCCAGGACTAAAATGACACGTTTTCAAGCAGCAGGCGTTGCGTGTGGATTTGACCGGACAGTATTATTGCTCCGAGACGTTTACTTTGCAGTGGACAGCGGCACCATGACCGCAATAGTTGGCGTCAATGGAGTGGGAAAGTCAACTCTTTTGCGCGTCCTTGCCGGAATCCGGAAACCACATGCCGGCAAGGTTTTCATAGACGATGTTGACGTGTATTCCATGCGGTCAAAACAGCGAGCAAAGACGCTCACTTTTGTGGGACAGGAGGAAACACCTCCTGGAGATTTGACCGTAAAAGAAGCAGTCTGCCTGGGTAGGCTCCCGCACACTAAAGTGTGGCAGTTCGATTCCAAGGAAGAGACGCGCTTGGTCAACGATGCATTGCAACTTGTTGGCTTGCAGGACCGTGCGGCGATGGAATGCGCGTCGCTTTCTGGTGGGCAGCGCCGTCGAGTGCTTTTTGCTCGTGGATTTGCGCAAGGCACGGATCTCATTTTTCTTGATGAGCCGACCAACCACCTTGATGTGCACCACCAGCTGCACCTGCTCAAAGTGCTACGAGACTCTGGGCGCACGATTATTGCAACGGTTCATGACCTTGATCTAGCGATGAGCCATTTTGATCACGTGGTGGTTCTTGATCACGGTGGTGTGGTTGCTTCAGGGCCTCCGGAAAGTGTGCTGATCCCGGAGAACTTGCGCAAAGTCTTTGAAGTGGAAGCATTTGTCACCCGGCACCCTGGTGCCAGCCGCTCCCACGTCATCATTGATTCACTCTAAAAATTCCTATTTTTTTTAAGGAGCATGACCATGAAGAAAGCCATTATCCCAATTCTTGGGGTTTCCCTTGTTCTTAGCGCATGTGGAGGCGCTACCTCCGATTCTGCTAAAGAGTCGACTGCCGCAAAAACTAGTGGTGTGACCGTCACCAACTGTGGTGAGGAAGTGACCTTTGACAAGGCTAATGAGCTCTTTGTCAATGATGGCAACATCATCTCTATTGCGCTTGCCGCAGGCGCCAGCGACAAGATCAAATATGTCAGCTCACTGCAGCGTGACAAGGAGATTCTGCGCGCAAAGTTTGGCGAGCACGTTGACTCTCTGAACGAAACTTCCAAGGATTACCCCTCCCTGGAGGCCGTGGTGGCAAAGCATCCGGACGTCTTTATGGCAGGCTGGAATTATGGCTTTTCTGAGGAAAAGAATCTCACTCCTGAATCCCTGAAAGCACAGGGGATCTCTTCCTATATTCTGAGCGAGTCCTGCAAGCAGAGTGGATCAGATAAGCGTGGGGTCTATGACCCATGGGAAGCTGTCCAGATGGACATCTCCAACATCGGAGCCATCACCAATAATAACAAGGAAACAGCAGAATCCTCGGTGAAAGACCTTACTGATCGACTTGAGTCCTTGAAGAAGCTCAAGACAGCGGATAAGAAGCCGAATGTTTTCGTCTTTGACTCCGGAAGAGGCGATGCTGTTTACACCTCTGGAAAGTTTGGTGCTCCGCAGGCGCCCAGAATGCTTCAGGTGATATCGAGGACACCTGGACCAGCGTGGGCTGGGAAAAGATCGCTTCTGCTACCCCGGATGCTTTTGTCTTTGTGGATTATCCAGGTCAGGAGTTCAACGAAAAAGTAGAAGAGCTCCGCGCAAATCCTGCGACCAAGAACCTTCCCGCGGTAAAAGAGAATCGCTTTATCAACTTGCCGTACACAATGTGGACCTCAGGTTACCTCAACATCGATGCCGCCGAGCATGTGCGTAAGGGCCTAGAAAAGTTCAACCTTGCTCCACAGTCTGAGATGACTCCAAAGCTGACACTTCCTAGCTCTGTAGCTGGCCAGGAGTTTGTTTCTTAAAGCATCTGAACGCCTCCTGATTGCTTTTGATTACTTTCCCTGATGGAAACTCTGTACGTTTTCCATCAGGGAAAGTAACGTTTTAGGCGAGGATTCCTCGCCCTTTTATGTGTTGCGAGGAATAGTGCTGTGTAGCTGACCCAATGCGCGGCAAGGAGCTACATACCCACAATCTACGCAGAGGGAAGATGCTATGAGCGACAAACAAGTCTCGCGAGCTGGAGGTGTACATAAAGAGCTCCAGCAACCAGAAGTGGACCTGCACGAACTTCTTACTACTGCTGAAGATGCTCAACACAAAGTCTCAGCAAGCTCTCCCCGGTGGAGGAAGAGTCTAGTAGGGGCGTCGTTCTTAGCCATTCTTTATTCTCGACTCATTGGTACTCCTTGGTTGAGCATCGCTGTGCTTTTCTTCTTTTTGGCCATCTTCCGTGCCTCATCCGTGTACAGTTATCGGACTCGAGGAGTCCGGCATGCCGTGCGGGGTAGCGGAAAGCCAATGCAACAAAATTGGTTTTACGACGTTCCACCTGGGCAGAGGAAGCGGATGCAGGCAGGGTACATGGTGCTTGTGTTGAGCCCTCTTCTTGTCTCTGCGGCACGAGATTTCAGCATTGTTGCGGGCGCTACCCTAGCGACGCTGTTGAGTGGTGTGGCCATATTCTGGTTTGCCAAGTACTCGGAAGCGATGTTGTGACAATGAGTCGTCGGAAGCTGTGAGCCCTGTGTCGCTGGATCGGTATTTACATACTGTGCCGCGGACAAAAATCTGTGCCACTTTGTGGGCAGCAAAAGCGATTCCTGATCGTAATGAGATGAAGTTTTCTAAGCTTCAGAAGCTTACCTGCTTGAGCGAATCATCGCTATCCAAGCAATTAAACTTTCTTGAGTCTGTGGGATATGTACGTAGGTTTCGCGATTATGGGTCCAGTCGTTCTAAAGACGTTGTGTGGGTGTCTCTTACAGAATAAGGGGACGCTGAAATACGAGGAATATGTGGACGCGCTGAAGCAGCTATTGCAATCTGGCTGTGGCAGCTCTTAAAATCTTGTGCGGACTTCAGGACTTCATGGGGGACTCTTAGCAGGTGATAAATCCCACAGGCTCAAGGGTATTCGCAACAAAAAGAGGATCAAGGGTTTCCGTGCGGGCATAAACAAACACAAAAGTGGCAGGGAAGGACTAGACTGAAGCCTATGCGAATTGCGACTTTAACCTCCGGTGGCGATTGCCCTGGACTCAACGCTGTTATCCGCGGTATCGTCCGCACGTGTTCCGAATACGGTTCTACCGTTGTGGGATATGAGGACGGTTGGGTTGGTCTCATGGAAGACAAGCGCATTCAACTTTACGATGATGAAAATATTGATCGTATTCTTTTGCGCGGCGGAACGATCTTGGGAACTGGTCGTCTTCACCCAGATAAGTTCAAAGCGGGGCTTGAACAAATCAAAGAGAATCTGGCAGACGCCGAAATTGACGCATTGATTCCCATAGGCGGCGAAGGCACACTAAAAGGAGCCCAATGGCTCTCCGATAACGGAATTCCTGTGGTGGGTGTGCCAAAAACCATTGACAATGACGTCAACGGTACCGATTACACCTTTGGTTTTGACACAGCAGTGTCGGTAGCAACCGATGCCATTGATCGACTCCATACCACAGCAGAATCCCACAATCGCGTGATGATCGTGGAAGTGATGGGACGCCATGTCGGGTGGATTGCGCTGCACGCCGGAATGGCAGGTGGAGCTCACTACACAGTGATTCCAGAACAGCCTTTTGACATCAATGAAGTCTGTAAGGCAATGGAACGTCGTTTCCAAATGGGGGAGAAGTACGGAATTATTGTCGTTGCTGAGGGTGCCCTGCCTAAGGAAGGGACGATGAGCTTTGACCAAGGGTGCGTGGATCAGTTTGGACATCAAACCTTTAATGGCATCGGTCAGGTGATCGGAGAAGAGATCAAGAGGCGTCTGGGACACGATGTGCGCACCACTGTGCTTGGGCACATCCAACGTGGTGGCACCCCAACTGCCTATGATCGCGTCTTGGCAACTCGATATGGTGTACACGCTGCTCGTGCATGCCATACACAGGATTTTGGCAAGATGGTGGCACTCCACGGTGAGCATATTGATCTGATTCCTTTGGAAGAAGCCGTAGGAACTTTGAAGGTAGTTCCTGAGGCCCGGTATCGGACTGCTAGAGCACTCTTTGGATAAAACATTCGTGGTGGCCCTTCCTGTTTTTCGAGTAGGAAGGGCCATTGTTTTACCCTGTTGGGCTGTGAACGTTGCGCAGATTCCAAGCGCGAGCATGGAGAGCCTCGTTCTGGCAACCTCAATGAACCATTAACGGTAGCGATGAACTAGAATTTCGAGTCATGACCGCTGCAATGTATGACCTGATGGACTTTGATGAGGTCCTGGAGAAATTCGACCCTGTCATGGGCCTTGAAGTTCACGTGGAGTTGGCCACTGAAACTAAAATGTTTTCTGCCCCCTCGGCGCATTTTGGTGCCGAGCCTAACTCGAACGTTGATCCAGTTTCCCTAGGACTGCCAGGTGCATTGCCTGTGGTTAATGCCAAGGGCGTTGAGTGGGCTATCAAGATCGGTCTTGCACTGAACTGCCAGATTGCAGAATCCTCACGGTTTGCTCGTAAGAACTATTTTTACCCAGACCAGCCAAAGAACTACCAGATTTCGCAATACGACGAGCCCATCGCTTACGACGGCTACCTGGATGTTGTGCTGGACGATGGCACCCCGTGGCGCGTGGAGATTGAGCGCGCGCACATGGAAGAGGACACCGGAAAGCTGACTCACCTAGGCGGTGCCGACGGACGTATTCACGGAGCTACAGCTTCGCTCGTCGACTGCAACCGTGCAGGTATCCCACTCATCGAGATCGTTACCAAGCCAATTGAAGGCGCCGGAGAGCGAGCTCCAGAAGTTGCGCGTGCGTACGTAGGGGCGCTTCGGGATTTGGTGAAAGCCTTGGGCGTTTCTGATGCTCGCATGGATCAGGGCTCGATGCGATGTGATGCTAACGTGTCGCTGCGTCCCGTTGGAACCGTCGAATTTGGTACGCGCACCGAGACCAAGAACATTAACTCCTTGAAGTCCGTTGAGCAGGCAGTGCGCTTTGAGATGCAGCGTCAGGCTCAGGTGTTGGAAGATGGCGGGACGATTGATCAGGAGACGCGCCACTATCAAGAAACCGACGGAACTACGTCCAAGGGTCGTCCTAAAGAAACAGCTGAAGACTACCGCTACTTCAACGATCCCGACCTCCCACCGGTTATCGCACCGCGTGAGTGGGTGGAGGAAATCCGCTCGACGCTTCCTGAACTTCCTTGGGTGCGTCGTTCGCGTATCCAGCAGGAGTGGAATCTTAAAGACGAGGAGATGCGTGATCTGGTCAACGCAGGCGCGCTTGATCTGATCGTAGAAACTGTAGATGCAGGGGCAACGCCTGCAGAGGCGCGTTCCTGGTGGGTTGCTTACTTGTCGCAGAAAGCAAATGAGCAAGGAATAGACCTTGACGCTTTGCCTATTAGCGCCGCGCAGGTTGCTCGCGTAGCTGCTTTGGTTAAAGAAGGAAAGCTGACAAATAAGTTGGCTCGCCAGGCTGTCGACGGCGTTCTTGCCGGCGAAGGCGACGTTGACCAGGTTGTTGTTTCTCGTGGTTTGGAAGTTGTGCGTGACGATGGTGCGATTGAAAAGGCTGTCGAAGAAGCATTGGCTGCTAATCCCGATATCGTAGAAAAGTACCGGGCTGGAAACACCAAGGTTACAGGTGCAATCGTCGGAGCAGTGATGAAGGCTACCCGAGGCAAAGCTGACCCGGCTCAAGTAAATAAGCTCATCGCGGAGAAGCTTGCCTAATTGAGCTAAAGGAGCAATGCTTCCGCGCTGCTAAAACACAAAGAGGCGTACCACAGTAGCTAGTAGATTTTTGCTAGCACATCGTGGCACGCCTCATTGTGCTTGGTCAGTGGCTTAAATTAGGGTGTTGTATTTTTCCTCGACAACGAGCGGTGTGTGAGCGCACACTGGTAGGCATGACATATTCAAGAGAAACAGAACCTGTATACGTTCCTGCTGCGGATCGCTACAAGGATATGGAATACCGGATTGTCGGGCAGTCGGGTCTGCGGCTTCCTGCTATCAGTCTCGGTTTCTGGCATAACTTTGGAGATGACAAGCCGCTAGCAACACAGCGTGCGATTGTTCATCGTGCGTTTGATCGGGGAATTACTCACTTTGATCTGGCCAACAACTACGGCCCTCCTGCAGGATCTGCGGAGAAAAATTTTGGTCGGATTTTTTCGGAGGCCCTCAAGGCGTATCGCGATGAGATAGTGATCTCAAGCAAAGCCGGCTGGAATATGGGGGCAGGCCCTTATAGCTTCGGAGGATCACGGAAGTATCTGATGGATTCTTTGGATGCTTCTTTATCTCGACTGGGCCTAGAACACGTGGATATTTTCTATCACCATCGCCCGGACCCGGACACCCCGTTGGAGGAAACCGTATATGCGCTGCGCGATATTGTGGCTTCGGGTAAGGCTCGCTATGTGGGGATCTCATCGTACGGTGCAGAGCTGACTAGTGAGGCTGCGGCGATGATGGCAGAAGAGGGATGCCCGCTGCTTATCCATCAGCCGAGTTATTCCATTTTGAATCGTTGGGTGGAAGAACCTGGTGAAGACGGGGACTCTCTCCTGGAATCTGCTGCTGATTCTGGCCTCGGGGTTATCGCGTTTTCCCCTCTGGCTCAGGGGCTGCTGACTGACCGTTACCTGGATGGAATTCCGGAAAACTCGCGTGCCGCGGCTGGGAAGTCTTTGGGAACGGACATGCTTTCTCCTAGCAACCTAGAGATGGTGTCCAAGCTCAATGAGATTGCAAAGCGACGCGGACAGACCCTTGCACAAATGGCGATCGCATGGGTTCTGAGGGAGCAAGGAGATTACGGAATAGAGACCGTTACTAGTGCATTGATCGGAGCTTCCTCGGTTGAACAGCTAGATCAGAACATTGATGCGCTTAATAATCTGAGCTTTACCACTGAAGAGCTCAATGAAATCGATACGATTGCTAACGACGGCGGAATCAACATCTGGGCTGGGGCAACGAAATCGAAAACTCACGGTTCGGAGTCTGACTCTTAGCAAAATAATGTGAAGGGAAGAAGGTGCCTGCCTTCTTCCCTTATACGGTTGTTAGTGCATCAGCAGGCGGAAGCACATGATGAACATGATCACGCCGATGGCAACGTTGATGTAGCGCCAGACCGTTGGACGGGCAAGCACATGCGCAAAGCGGAGTGAAGTAAACCCGATGAATGGGAACCACACAAAGCTAGCCGCTAGAGCTCCGGCAGCGAAGACCCAACGCCCAGTCTCACCGTGCTGATTGGCGATGCCTCCGAGCATTACTAAAACGTCGATGTAGGCGGCAGGGTTAAGCCACGTAAAAGCAAGCGCTGCTAAGGCGGGTTTAACCCAGGGGCGGTGGGCGTCGTGTGCCGTGTTCTGCTGTTCCGTGGATCGTCGTGAAGGCTTTCCTAGGCGCGTTTTAGGCGCAGTGATCAGGCTAGAGTTGCCGTGCTGCCGGGAATGCATTTCGGAGCTCTCGGCGTACTCGGGTTCAGATTCTTCCACCGTGAGGGCGTCGCCACGCCGTTTAAGAGCATCTCTCCAACAGCTAATGCCGAAGTACAAGAGATAAGCGGCGCCGAGCCACTTCAACGCCACGAGGGCTATAGGTGCGCGTTCTACCAGCGCACCAACGCCTGCTGTGCCGCCAAAGATCAAAATGACATCGGAAATGATGCAGACCAGAAGCACGGCCAGGACGCCCTCACGTTTGACGCCCTGTCTAATAATGAGAGCATTTTGCGGGCCGATGGCAACGATAAGGGACAATCCCATCAGGAATCCAGCGATTGCAATACTCATATCTCAAGAATGCACCGTGCAGTAAGGTTAAGTAAAATGAATGATTTTACACTTGGTTTAGAATAGCTTCATGAACCCACTTCACCTGCAAACATTGTCCGCGATCATAGACGAGGGAAGCTTTGAAGATGCAGCCTCCATTTTGGGGGTCTCGCCGTCCGCGGTAAGTCAGAGAATCAAGGCGCTAGAGAAGGACATCGGCCGGGTGGTCATTCGTAGAACATCGCCTCCTACTCCCACCGATGCTGGCGAGATTCTGCTCCAAACTGCGCGCAGAATGGAACTACTACAGGCCGAGGCAAACGCACAGCTCCACGAGCGTATTGACCGTGTTCCGCTGACCGTGGCAGTTAACGCGGATTCGCTTTCAGAGTGGTTCAAACCAGTGCTTGCCGACGTCGCACGGTGGGACTCGGCTACCTTGCATGTTCGGGTCGATGACGAGGCTTATTCGCTCGACCTTCTCAAACGTGGAGATGTGCTCGGTGCAGTTACCGGTGAGGCTAAAGCTGCATCGGGTTGTGAATCGATTGCTCTGGGGGCATTCCATTACGTATCCGTGGCAAACCCATGGCTTCTAGACCGTTACACACATCAAGATGGGACAGTGGACTGGAATACGATGCCGGTGCTGCGTTTCGGCCCACGGGATGCATTGCAAGATAAAGATCTTGAACGCAGGTTATGCCAAGTACCGCGTCGGCGTCGGGTGTCTGAAATACCTTCGGCAGAAGCTTTCTTTGAGGCGGCTCGAGTGGGGTTGGGGTGGGCGCTACTACCGGAATCGCAGGCTACGCCTTTGCTGGAAAGCGGTGAAGTGGTCATGCTAGATTCCACTGTTTTTGAAGTGCCGCTGTATTGGCAGAGGTGGCGGCTAGAGTCGCCGTCCCTTGACCGACTTACGGAATCGGTCATTTCTGCAGCGTCGCAGGTATTGCGTCCTATGAGTCGCACGGCGTAATGGGTATGACGAGTTGGCGAAAGCGATAGGAATATCCGCGCACATGAGAAAGACTGGTTAGCGGGAACGGCACGACACTATCGGAAAGTGCTGTGTCTATAGCGGAAGTCTCTTAAAGAATGTGTGCCTGTCCTGGTACGGGATTTTTTAGACGCTCTGAGTAGGAGAGTGGAGTGGGGAGTGAAACACCTTCACGGAAAGGTGTGCCGTCGAAAGCTTCCCGATGATGCTCTGTGAAAAACTGGGCAAAGTCGGGGCCCTTAGGCACGATCTGATTGGGGTTTATGTCGGCGTGAGTGATGTAGTAGTGCTGCTTGATCTCGTGGAAGTCCGTGGTGTCGCCGAACCCGGGGGTTTGAAAGAGATCCCGTAGATATCCCCAGATCATGGGCATTTCCGTAATTTTATTGCGATTGCACTTAAAATGCCCATGGTACACCGCGTCGAATCTGATGAGGGTGGTGTAAAGGTAGATATCTGCGAGCGTAATGTGACGTCCTATGAGGTATCTCTGAGAAGAGAGTCGCTTTTCGATGGTGTCGAGGGCCGAGAAAAGGCGATCGTAGGCCGCATCATAAGCTTTTTGACTCCCCGCAAATCCACACCTATAGACCCCGTTGTTGATCTCGGTAAACATAAACTTTGTTATGGCGTCGATGTCTTTGCGCAGCTCTATTGGGTAGAGGTCTGGCGCGCCGGGACGCTCATAGGCAGACCATTGGTCGTTAAGATCGGGCACCATGCTGGGATAATCGTTGGTGATGACTTTTCCTGAAGCAATCTCGACGATCGCCGGAACGGTGATCCCACGTGGGTAATTGGGGAATCGTTTGAGGTAGGTGTCGCGAAGCCTCGGTATGGCTAGGACGGGGTCAACTTTTCCTGGGTCGAGATCAAACGTCCACGAGCGCCAATCGTGGGTTGGTCCTGTTAGCCCAAGGGAAATGACATTTTCAAGACCTTTTAGGCGGCGCGTGATTACTGCCCTGTGCGCCCACGGGCAGGCTCGGGCTGCGATGAGACGGTAACATCCCGGCTCAACAGGCCAGAACGTTCGACCGTCTTTTTGTGGCGTGGGGTGGTCAACGGTGGCGAGGATGCGATCGTCGATATAGTGGGTGTCGCGTTGGAATTCTCCGTTGTCGTCTTTGGACGTGTAGCTTTCGTAGCCGTCGAAGTCTTTCTTGTGCATGGCGGTGTTTTCTGGGTTGTCTGCTGCGGAACTGGGCTGCAAGGGTGCTGGTGACATGTCATCAAGTATAGATTTTTTAATATTAAATTCGTGATAAGGTTTGCCTAAAGGTGTGAGATTTTTTACATGCAATCGTTAGCATGGACTGTTACGTTTAAATCATTATGAATATGAAGCCCAATAACCTGCCCCGCGCAATAAAACGAGCGTTTATGCGTGCGACGATCCTTTCCCTCGCGATAGTAACCAGCCTTGGCCTGTTCTCTGGAAACCTCACAGGCGCTTTTAGCCAGTGGGTATCCAACGCCGGGGCAGCAGACTCGCAGGATGCGCCCCTACCTCTCATTGATGCACAGCCACTCCCTGCTCAAGAGGTGCCTCAAGAAGGGATCGTCCCGGAAACTTTTGCGGCAACTGCCGACGCTGCAACGTTGGAATCGCTCCCCATCGACGATGCTCTCGGAGGTAAGCCGGTATACAGCCGGGACCAATTTGGTCAAGCGTGGAGCGATGACGTGGACGTTGAAGGGGGACATAACGGATGTGACACTAGAAACGACATCCTGCGTCGAGACCTCACCGACATAGTTGTTCGGAATAAGACCAGGGATTGCATCATAGAAAAAGGAAAACTGGTCGATCCTTATACCGGTAGCACCATTGACTTTGTCCGCGGCGGAAAGAAAACGCACGGCGTAGACATCGACCACATCGTTCCGCTGGCCAACGCTTGGTACGCCGGAGGATACACATGGGATGAACAAAAGCGCCGCAACTTTGCCAACGATCCGATCAACTTGGTGGCTACGTCGCTAGAAGCAAACCGCATTAAGAAAGCAAAAACTGCAGACCAATGGATGCCATCAAATAAAGCATTCACATGCGAGTACGCACAGCGCCAGATCCGAGTAAAGTCCACATATGCGCTCACCGTAACAACCCGAGAAAAAGCTGCCTTAGCGGGAGCATTGAAGTCCTGTTCCTAGACTATCCGCCCGGATGCTTCTAAAATTTAGCGTCCGGGCGCGCCGAGGACTTCCCATCTTCTTCAACATTTTCGCATATTCTGGGGCGCATGAACGACAATGCCAAGCCCGACCGCGCCAGCGATCTTGACGACGAGATTCCCACGTACCAAGCCCCCTCCGCGTCATCGCCACGTGAAGAGTCTCCAGAAGCGCCTCAAGAACCTTCACAAAAAACTGTAGATCCCGCCAAGAGCCTTTATGAACGTGCGGGACGCGTGGCACCCCAGTCGATTCAACCCTCAGCGCGAAGCAATGCTGCCCCTGAGCCTGCGAGTGTGCAGCCTCCGCACGTAGAGAGCCCTGCGGAGAAGAAAGAGCGTGTCGACGCTACCTCTCACAAAGAATCCATACCGGAAGCAGTGTCGGATTCTCCTCGCGTGGAGCCGACTCGTGTTACAGAAAAGGTAGTAGCCGATGAGCCTACTACTGTGTCGCAGAAGCCTTTAGCTTCTAAGACTGATGCCACAGACGTTAAGCCCGCCGTGGCACCAGAGGTGGTTTCTCAAGCAAAGGTGCAGCATCCGCCCACGGATTCTTTTAGCACAGAGACCGTGGCAAAGCAGCCTGCACCTGCGGAAGACAAAACCACTGTGTTTAGTGCTGCGCCGGCAGCTCCAGCGGCCGCGGCTGCCTCCGTCGCTAGGCCTGTCACTCCTAAAACTCCAGGAGAAGAGAAGACAACAACCCTGGGGCGAGACACTCAACGTCATAGCCAACCGCTTGCTTCAGACGCTCCCACCTCGATATACCGCGATCCTGCTCCTACTGAGCGGGCGGCTTATAGGGATGAGGATTTCGCACCCGCTGTGCCTCCGGTACCACCTGCGCAGCCTGCGCCGTCGACAAGCCCAGTAGTAACGCCGGCGCCGGTATCAGCACCGGCTACTACCGCCTTTGCTGAATCCCCGGTTGAGCAAGCACCTGCGGTTGCACCAGCGGCACCGCAGCCGGAACCGGTAGACGCACACGCTGTTGCCGTTGCGGCCAAACGCGGAACAATCGATTTTGGTTTGCTTGTGCTGCGCGTAGTCTTTGGCGCTTGGCTGATTTTGGATGCCGTTCAAGTGTTCTTTGCGATGGGGAATTCTGGAGGAATAAACGGCCTGCAGGATCAGTTCTCTTCCTACGCTTACGCCAGCACGTTGGCTGTTGCCGTCCCGGCTATGGAATTGGCGGCGGGCGTTTTCCTCGTCTTTGGTCTGCTCACACCAGTCGCTGCTGCTGTGGCTACTGTTGTGACGTCATTCCTCACCGTGCACCATATTGCGAGCGCGGATTCGCTGAATCTGATTGGTCTTAATAACTCCATCTGGTTTGCGTTCTTCCTCACCACTATCTCGCTGGTGCTGCAATTCACCGGCCCTGGTCTTATTTCCTTTGACGTAAGTCGGAGTTGGGCTAAACGGCCACTCGCTAGCTCGTGGGTCTTTGCCGTCTTAGGCATCGCTGGAGCCGTGGCATTGTGGTGGTTCGGCGCCGCCGTAAACCCGCTGGTCTAAACCAAGAAAAGCACTAAAGACCCTGATCTCCAGGTTTTCGGAGGTCAGGGTCTTTGCTTGTGTACTTGCTAATCTACGTGACGCACTGCGCCTTTGTCTGCGGACGTCGCCATTTTGGCGTATGCACGCAGCGCCTTGGACACGGGGCGCTGACGGTCTTGCGGCTCCCACGGTTTTTCTCGTGAATTCATAGCTTTACGACGCCGCTCGATGTCATCTTCAGTCACATCCAGGCGCAACAGCCTCTTCTGAATATCAATCGTGATCTGATCACCATTTTCGATCAGACCGATGAGCCCGCCATGAGCGGCTTCAGGAGAGATATGGCCGATTGATAGGCCTGATGTGCCTCCTGAGAAGCGACCATCGGTAATCAGTGCGCATGCTTTGCCCAGGCCAGCACCTTTAAGGAATGAGGTTGGGTGAAGCATCTCTTGCATGCCGGGACCACCAGAGGGACCCTCATAGCGGATCACCACCACGTCGCCGGGTTGGACCTCTTTATTCAGAATGATGGAGACGGCTTCTTCTTGGCTTTCAACCACGCGAGCGGGACCAGAGAACGTCCATACGGATTTATCGACTCCGGCAGATTTTACTACCGCGCCGTCGGGGGCAAGGTTGCCACGCAAAATGGCTAGACCCCCGTCGGCGGAATATGCATGGTCAATATCGTGGATACATCCATTGGCGGCGTCCAGATCGAGCGAATCCCAACGGTTGGATTGAGAGAACGCCTCAGTGGTGCGCACGCCTCCAGGAGCTGCATGGAATAACTCGATGGCTTCTTGTGAAGGATTATCGCTGCGTATATCCCAATCGCCAAGCCACTCATCCAACGATGAGTAGAGGACAGAATGGACAGTTTTTTCTAATAGGCCGTTCCTGTGGAGCTCCCCAAGTATGGCGGGGATTCCTCCGGCCCTGTGGACATCCTCGATGTGGTAATTGCCATTCGGGGCAACTTTGGACAAACAAGGGATCCGGTGTGAGAGCTCATCAATATCGGAGAGTGAGAAATCGACTTCACCCTCCTGCGCTGCAGCCAGAGTGTGGAGAACCGTATTAGTTGAGCCGCCCATCGCCATATCAAGGGCCATGGCATTGAGGAATGCTTCTTTTGTGGCCACGTTACGGGGAAGCACCGACTTGTCTTCTTGTCCGTAGTATCGCTGACACATGTCCACGATCATGGTGCCTGCTTGTTCAAACAGCCGTTTACGTGCAGTATGCGTAGCCAGCGTAGTTCCGTTGCCTGGCAAAGAAAGCCCGAGTGCTTCCGTTAAACAGTTCATTGAGTTAGCGGTAAACATTCCGGAACAGGATCCGCAGGTAGGGCAGGCAGATTCCTCAATAGTCTGTAAAGAGTCATCGTCTACGGCTTCATTGGCTGACGCAGTGATAGCGGTGATTAGATCGGTTGGGGCATGCGCTATCCCGTCAACAACTACGGCTTTGCCAGCTTCCATAGGGCCGCCAGAGACAAAAATAGCGGGGATATTTAAGCGCATTGCAGCATTGAGCATCCCAGGAGTAATTTTGTCGCAGTTGGAAATGCAGACCATGGCATCGGCAGTATGCGCATTGACCATGTATTCCACCGAGTCCGCAATAATCTCCCTACTGGGAAGGGAATAGAGCATGCCCCCGTGTCCCATGGCGATACCATCATCTACCGCGATGGTATTGAACTCTTTGGGAACTCCACCTGCTGCCCGAACTGCGTCAGCAACAATATCGCCAACATTTTTAAGATGCACGTGGCCTGGAACAAACTGCGTGTAGGAGTTAACAATCGTTACAATTGGCTTCCCAAACTCGTGCTCTTTAGTTCCCGTGGCCCGCCAGAGAGCGCGAGCGCCCGAGGCATTTCGACCGACAGTAGTGACGCGTGAACGGAGTGGAAACATGCTGTTCCTAACGTGTGGGCTGATTCTATAGATGTAGTGCTGCGCCAGATGAGATCGTGGCAGCGTAGAGCAGTGAAGGCTTGTTTCAACTGCTGCTCTCCTAGCGGGGAACCCAAGGAAAGTAGGTGACTCGTGCAGTCTCATTATGGGTGGATGAGACTGCATCGAATATTCCTACTATGTAGGATAGCTCATCTCATAAAGCTCTGTGGCTAGGACTCGTTGCGATTTTTTGCAGCCTCGCGTCGTTCAAACTCTTCTTTTGTGAGCATTTCTTGGTAGCCGTCACGATGCACGATGACAACTTTATCGTCTGCGGCCTTCTTACCTTGGGACAAGACATCGGGAATACGCCCGGCAGATGCTTCCTCTAGCCGGGGGAGTGAGTTGAAGGTAACCGCAGGTAACGGAAAGGTCTTATGCGTGGTTTTGAGCATAGCCCGGGATCCCTTGAATTCGATCCCTTGGATGTCTTCCCAATCCGCATGTGCGGGAGCCTGGAGAAAATACATAGCCGTAATGCCCGAATCGTCGACGACGGTCTTAGTTCTGAGCACCCAGATAATAAAGAGCACGGGGAAAGCTAACAGCCAAAACAGATAGAGCGGTGCTGCACCGATGATAAGGAGAAGCATCGCAGCCATAATGCCAGCCGCCAAGATATGGGTGCGCTCCTGGGAGAAAACAACTTTTGTTTTCGGCGATTGCACACCGGGGGACTTAGTGGGATCGGCAGGAGAGCCGGCTGAAGGTTTTTCGCTCATGGGAAGACATCCTAACGGACAGGGGATGAACGGGGTTGTCTGCCGCAGTTTTTAAGGAGTTATTACGCGCGAATTATGTGTACCCGCGTCGGTTGTGCCGCCTTCTGC
>NZ_SDQO02000003.1 GCF_004382825.2 Corynebacterium silvaticum | reverse complement strand
ACCTGGGAGGGTGTGGGAGAGTAGGTCGCCGCCAACCAAAAAATTTGATATGTAGGAAGAGAGTCTAGGTATGATGCCTTACCCCCTTGGGGGTGGGTGTGGTGCCTAGACTCTCTTCCCTTTTTTTTTTCGTACCCACCTCCTTGATGAAGGGGTGGGATGTGGTGGTGTTATTCCAGGGTAAAACACCGGAGGATATCACTGATAGGGTCGCAGAAGGTTAACTGATAAGCCGTAAGATGCATGGGCACGCGGAAGTCTTCCTCCTCTTCTGGGAGGATAGTGGGGTAGGCCGGATCGCCTAGGATGGGAACGCCGGCTGCCCACATGTGGAGGCGTAGCTGGTGGGTGCGTCCTGTGTGTGGTTGAAGCGTATAGCGTGCCAGGGGCGTGGTGACGTCGTGAAGCTGTTGTAACTGTGCTGTTTCTTGTGCGCCTAGCTCGGTGACGTCGACAAGCAAACTCTCGGCGTTTGGGGGGCCTGGGACGATGTGTCCTTGCATGTCTCCTGGTGTCTTGATCATGTGGTCGCGCCAGAGAGTGTTGCCGGGTAGATCGTTCCTGAAGGGGGCGATTGCGTGGTAGGTTTTGGTTACTTTTTGCTCGGCAAAGAGGCTTTGATAAGCGCCGCGAACTTTACGATTCTTGGTGAAAACCAAAATGCCAGAGGTGAGTCGGTCCAGACGGTGCACGGGTGAGAGCTCGCCGTTGCCAGTCGCACGACGCATCTGCACGGTGGCGGTTTGCGTGATGTGCTTCCCCCGCGGCATGGTAGCCAGGAAGGGGGGCTTATTCACCACGAGGAGGTTCTCGTCCTCGTAGATGGTTTCACAGCTGTAGGGGACTGGCGTTTCTGGGGCGGGGGTGCGGTAGAACCAGATATCCTCGTTGGCTTTGAGCACCGTATCTGGGCTGGCGATGCGGAACTTAGGTCCAATGATGACCTGATCCTGCTGAAAGCGCGTGAGAAGCGCTTCAGGGGTGTCCTCGGGGTGGCGACGGCGTTGCGACGCTATAAGGTTCCATGCGAACTCGTAGGCGCTTATTCCGGCGTATTCTTCGGGTACCCTCACTCTGGTGGGGTTGAGGCCATCTTTTACCGGTAAAGGTGCTTGACCGCGGGGAACGTGTACTACCCTATCTTCCATGGACATTAATGCTATCTTGCTTCCAGTCATGGACTTCTTTAGCCAAGGTATTGGCCGAGTTATTGCGAACATTCTTCAGGCGATCTATTCCTTCTTCTACCCTGCGAACGCACCTGCAGCAACGCTTCCTGAAGGGAAGTAGGTATTTCCTAGCGATTGATCGCTATTGAGCGCCGTTTTCTATTGCGTTATTCCGCAGCTACCCTCAGACTAGTTACAACCAGTGGTATGTGGCGCCGTCGAGCGCTAACATGGAAAGTGTGATTGGCCACCTATGATGGTTGAATCGGCCTTGGTTGTGAGGCCACCGTGGATGCGGAGATTCCGTGTCGCCCCCGTGAAGAAAGGCTCAGGAAAATGACTGCCGAGAACATCGTCGTCGCAGTTGACGGCTCTGAAGCATCAAATAATGCGGTTCGCTGGGCGGCAAACACCGCAAACAAGCGTGGTGTTCCACTGCGCTTGGCCGCCAGCTACACCATGCCCCAGTTCCTCTACGCCGAGGGAATGGTTCCGCCACAGGAGCTTTTCGACGAGCTCCAGACGGAGACCATGGAGACCGTCGAGGCTGCTCGAACCATCGCTCATGAGGTGGCGCCAGACATCAAGATTGGTTACACCATTGCAGAGGGAAGCCCCATCGACATGCTCCTGGAGATGTCTAGTGACGTCACCATGATCGTGATGGGCTCTCGTGGCTTGGGCGGCCTGTCTGGCATGGTGATGGGATCCGTTTCCGCCGCTGTGGTGAGCCACGCCAAGTGCCCGGTGGTGGTGGTTCGTGAGGATAACCAGGTAACTGACACCAACAAGTACGGCCCTGTCGTGGTCGGTGTTGACGGTTCAGAGGTTTCCCAGCGTGCAACCGAATTCGCGTTTGAAGAGGCCCAGGCCCGAGGCGCAAAGCTTGTTGCTATCCACACGTGGATGGACATGCAGGTGCAGGCTTCTCTGGCAGGCTTGGCAGCAGCGCAGCAGGAATGGAATGTGATTGAGGATGAGCAGACGCAGCTTCTCCACGACCGCATTCAACCGTTGTTGGAACGCTTCCCAGACGTGGATGTGGACATGGTGATTACCAGGGACCGTCCGATTCGTGCATTGGAAGATTCTGCGAAGGATGCGCAGTTGCTGGTGGTTGGTTCTCACGGGCGCGGTGGTTTCCGCGGCATGCTGTTGGGATCCACTTCTCGTGCGCTACTCCAGTCGGCTCCGTGCCCGATGGTGGTAGTACGCCCGACTGATAACGGCTAATAAGCGTCTGACATAAAACCGGCCTCCGTGACGCGGGGCCGGTTTTTGCGTTCTTTTTGTGTTCTTGTTCACCAAAAAACGACCGTGATTGGGGGCTGCTCCGAGAAAAGCCTGGAAAATCCCTCAGATTAACTATTCTTTGTTCAATTGTTATCTTTAATGAATATATGCGGCTCGGTGTGGCAGTTTTTGGGTTACAAATCGGCAAACTGCGGGTGTGTACAAGGCTTTTGGGGCGGAGAAGGTCAACACAAACGTAGTTTTCGGCCTAGCGTGGTAGGTAGCAAGTGAGCACTGGACTTTTAGGACGTAAAGTCCGAAGACGGAGCTCGAATAGACATCATTGAAGGAGTCAACATGCTAGGTCTAGGAATTATCGGTTGGATCATTATTGGTGGTCTTGCTGGCTGGATTGCCTCCAAGATCAAGGGCACTGATGCTCAGCAAGGTATTGGCCTCAATATTCTCGTCGGTGTTGTCGGCGGTCTTCTTGGTGGCTGGCTCCTGAAGCTCTTTGGTGTAGATGTTGCCGGCGGTGGCCTCATCTTTAGCTTCCTTACCTGCTTGCTTGGTGCGGTGATTTTGCTCAGTATTGTTCAGATGGTCCGCAAGTAGCGGATCAACAAAATAAGGACGGACGAGGTTTCTCGTCCGTCCTTTTGCTATGGAATTAGTAATTTTCTTTCTTTTTCACCCATGCAATAGCCGCATATGTGATGGGTAGAACAAGGATTTCTACTGCCGTTTTCCAGAAGAATCCCACGAGAGTGTAGTTCGCGGTGTCTGCAAAGGTAGTGATGCCGATGACTGGCGCTGCGATGAGGCAGAAAATCAGCGTATCGCCGAATTCTCCAACGATGGTTGAGCCTATAAGGCGGACCCATAGAGATCGTTCTCCAGTGCGCTTTTTGATAGCCACGAGCACGTATGAGTTGAGGAGCTGTCCGACGAGATAACCTGCAAGCGAGGCTAAGACGATGCGTGGCACCAATCCTAGAGTGGCAGCGAAGGCTTCTTGGCCGGTGTAGAAGTCAGCCGAGGGGAGCCAGATCGCCACGTAGAAGGAGATGACGGCCACGAGCATGACAAAGAAACCGGTCCAGATGGCGCGTCGAGTAGCGCGGAAACCGTAGCACTCGGAAAGGACGTCGCCGATGACATAGGCGGCAGGGAAAAGGAAGAATGCGCCGTCGGTGATGATGGGGCCGAGGGCTACGCCTTTGGTGGCGTTGATGTTAGAGATGAGGAAGATAGCAACGAATAGCGTGAGCAGCAACGGATAATAGCTGCGTTGCACGGCGATGAAGCGTGCCGGTTTGGAAGGGTCTGGGTTGGTGACGGACGCAGCGGATTGATCGGCTGCGCCCTGCCCAGGGTTGAGGGGATCCGAAATAGTCATGGATCGTATCGTGCCATAACAGAGGCGGGAAATTATAGCCGGCTATTCCTTGTAGTCAGTTTCCCTGAGCTAAGTGGGTAGACTAGTCTGTACGTGTCTACTGGAATGGGCTGACAGTAGTTGCACGTAGTACCCTTTACATTCGTTGTTACTAGCTCCCATGGGAAGGAAGTGGCTCTTTTGGCCGAGGCGAAGAGTGCGAAAACTGCGGGGCGTCGCCGTAACCGTCCGAGTCCGAGACAACGCCTCTTAGAAAGCGCTACACGTCTTTTTACCACCGAGGGAATCCGGGTCATCGGCATCGACCGGATCCTCAGAGAAGCGGACGTGGCCAAAGCTAGCCTGTACTCACTTTTTGGTTCTAAAGACGCGCTGGTCATCGCATATATAGAGAACCTGGATGAACAATGGCGTGCGTCCTACTACGAACGCACAAAAAACATGGTCCAGCCCGAAGATAAAATTCTGGCCTTTTTTGATCAGTGCATCGAAGAAGAACCTCAGAAGCATTACAGGGGATCCCATTTCCAAAACGCTGCTAATGAGTATCCTCGCCCAGAAACGGATATGGAAAAAGGGATCGTGCTGGCGGTCAAAGAGCATCGCGACTGGTGTCTGACAACGCTCACCGATCTACTGACAGAGAAGAACGGTTATCCCGGAACCACCCAGGCACAGCAGCTGATGATTTTCCTTGACGGCGGTCTCGCTGGCGGGCGTTTGAATCATTCACTGGAATCACTCAAAACCGCCCGTGACCTAGCTGTGCAGCTCTTGTCTGCGCCCCCCGCCGATTACTCAATCTAGGCGGTTTCCTCAGTTTCCTCAGCAGATTTTTCAGCTGACTTCTTGGCGCGTGCGGCGGCCCGCTCAGCGCGTCTTTTCTCCGCTGCTTGCTTCCGCTCCTCGGCTCGCTCCTTGTCAATCTCCTCGCGAGCCACTTTTCGCTCTTGTGCGAGGGCCTTTCTACGGGCTTTTTCTTCCGCCTTAGCTACACGACGCTCCTCTTTAATCTCCGCGATCTCTGCCCGATAGAGAGAGAAACGCCAGGGCATGATGATCGCGGCAAGGCGCTTGCGTCGTAAAGCACGGGTGCGGGCTTTTTTCTCCCGGATGCGTTGGCGGCGCTGGTGGCGTCGATGAGCTTGAAAAGCCTGGTGCTCCTCGTCGAAAGGATATTTGATGCGCAGCACCAGATACATCAGCGCGTTTTGTATCAGCGTCCACAGGTTGTTAGCCACCCAATACATGCAAATAGCTGCGGGAATAGGGGACCTCAGCCCCAAACTGATTAGCGTCAGCGGGGTGAAAAAGATCATGATGATTAAGAAGCGGTTGAGCTGCACCGACAGACCCGAGTCGTGATCTACCGCGTAGTTATTGCGCACGACAGAAATGATCAGATTGATCACGGTAAACACGCATGCCGCGATGATGAGCGGAGTAACAAAAGCATGGACGGCATCGTATGTGGTGTTAAGCCGGGTAAATTGCTCGGCAGACATAGCGTTATATGCCGGAAGCGGCACATCAGAGACTCGTGAGTCCAGGAAAGCACTGACATCATCCGAGGAAAGCAGACCGATGGGGGCGTGCTTGTTCGCATCCAACCCCTCAACGGGCCGTGCCATACGCAGCAACACCTGGTAGAGGCCAAGGAAGACCGGAATTTGGATCAGTGCAGGGACACAGCCCGCTTTAACGCTGTACCCATACTCCTTGCGTAGATCCTTTTGTTTCTGCTGGAATTCGAGAATTGACTCCTTATCCGTCTTTTCCTCGTATTCTTCCTGCAGCCGCTTGAGTTTGGGACGCATGAGAATACTGGCACGACCGGATTTGAGCTGCATCCACGTAAACGGCGCTACGATGCCGCGCACCGTGATAACGAGGGCAAACAAGGACAAAGCCCATGCCAGTGAAGCTGACACGCCGAGCATGTTGGCCAAGAAGAGGTGCCAAAGCTTCATCACCCCAGATACTGGGTAGATAAATATCCCTATCACGATCGGTACTGTCTCCATTCCAACCTGCGTGCGCATAATGCGCATCGACGAGCTATGAATACACCGGTGCGGTAGCTCTGGTTACAAGCTCAGCGTAGTAAAAGAACAATAAAAAGAGTACGCGTAGTAGTGGAAGACGGGAAAAAGCGGGCTACACTACTTCTACCTATCTAGTATTTATCTGGATTAAAGAAGTTAAGGAAGCAATGACCAGTCCTACAGCCCCAGGTACTCCCGCTGGGGAAGAACCGCAACATAGACATGGAGTCGGTCGACACAGCGCGCCTGGGTCAACAGCCGGAAGCCATAAGAAGCGTTCACGCGTGACCTTCACCCAAATCCTGGGTGAGATTTTGCTGACCGCTGGCATCCTTTTCTTCCTCTTCGCGTTCTATGAGTCCTATTGGACCAATATTGCGTCTGGGAAGGCCCAGAATGAGGCTAATAACCAGCTGCAGAACCAGTGGGACAACGAGCGAGTGAACCCGCGTAAGAAGATCACCCCCGAGCTTGGTACGGCGTTTGCCCGGATGTACATACCGGCCTTTGGCTCGGACTTCCAATTTGCGATCGTTGAGGGAACCTCGGACACCGATCTAGAGGCCGGCCCTGGCCATTACCACGACACGCAGTTGCCGGGAGAGAAAGGCAATTTTGCTGTCGCGGGCCACCGGGTGGGCAAGGGCGCTCCCTTTAATGACTTAGGGAACTTACGCGCATGCGACGCAGTAGTCGTGGAAACCCAGAACGCATGGAATGTGTATCGGGTTCTCCCCATCGATTCCTTCGGCGAACAGCGTCGTGCTGAGGCTGAGCGCTGTTTGACTCCAGAGCAGATCGAGCGCGTTGCTCACGGTGATTATTCCAGCATCAGTGGTCGATACATCACCACCCCCGGTGACGTGAATACGATTAGCTCTCTTCCTGGGACAGACATCACCACAGCTGGAGACGAGATGGAGAGTGTGATGACGATGACCACCTGCCACCCACAGTTCTCTAACGCAGAACGCATGATCGTTCACGCAATGCTTACTGAGACGATCCCTAAGAACGGCTCCGGGGAGAAACCCGCTGCACTGGAGGAGAAGTAAATGTACGGATTATTTTGGCGCTGCTTACCTGGGCCTTGGCCGGTAAAAGTTCTTCTTGCCCTCGCCGTTGCTGTGGCGGTTTTCTTTTTCCTCATGGAGGTTGTTTTCCCCTGGGTATCCACCCTCATGCCTTATAACGACGTGGCAGTTTAAACATGTGAGTGAACGCTGCATAGCGCGAGAGGCTACCGAGTTAATCGGTAGCCTCTTTTTTCTCCTCGGTGTTTCTAAAGCGCCAATCTGGAGATGGCTTCCTTGGCAATCAATTCTGCTTTGAGAGACTGCGGCTGATTGCTAAAGACCACTACCGCCACGTTGCCCTTTTGCACCGCGTAGGTGGCGCCTTTCTCATTGCCGATGCGTCCGCCTGACCAACCCGCGGGTTCTTCGGCAGGCTCGGTGGTGTCGATCGGGGCGGCCCAATCGACGACTTTGATAGCGTCTTGTTCGGTGGCCATGTGCCGCACGATCACTGTGGCTTGGGGGTCCTCAGGATAAGACCAGAAAACGCAGGCGGGGGTATCAAAGCGAGAATCCACGCCTTGGGCAACCATGCGCTGTCCGTTGGTGTCTGCAACCCAATTGGAATCGAGATAAGGGCACTCTGTCCAGCCATTTTTTCCCTCGGGGATTTCCGGGAGGGCCTCTGCTGGGAGTCCCGAATCGGGGACAGGGGCCTCGTTAGCTCCCCCGGTTGCAGAGGCGGAAGCGGCGCCAGATGACGAAGTTGTGCTGTTTCCACATCCGGCTGCCGTCAGTGCCACTGCAATAAGAGCTACAGGCAGTAAGGTACGTCTCATGCGACTAAGCCTAGATCCTCACGACCCTAAGAGTGCACGTCTCCGCCGCGAGAGAGGGCACCATGGCGATGAAAAATTTGCGGGGGACGCACTATCGAAGCTTTTCGACGTCGCAGGCGGGGATCACATGGACGTTCGCTTAGAAGATCACGTGGGGCAGCCTGGTGCAGCGCTGTACTACCGGGCGATGAACATTTTGACTACGGTTTTGTTGATCGTCTCCGTGGGCGGGGTTGTACGATTAGACATTCGATCAGCGATGATTGCGGTCGTGCTCAGCGCCTTTTTTGCGCTTATTTACTCGCTCATTGTGCTTCGCCAGTACACCAAGTTATGGCAGATCCTGATTTTTCTTGGGGCGTTGACCCTGGTGTGGGTGCTCATGCTTCCCATCGTGCCGGTGTCTGTGTACATGGTGTTTCCGTTGTTTTTCTTATACCTGCGCGTATTGCCGGACATACGGGGGATTATTGCGGTTGTGGGAGCAACCCTCATAGCGATCTTTAGCCAGATGCCAGACCTGACTTTAGGTGCGGTTATGGGGCCGCTGGTGTCCGCTCTTGTGGTGATTGCGATTCACTTTGCTTTTGAGGCGATCTGGAAAGGTGCGCGGGAGCGTGATTTATTGATCCGAGAGCTTATTTCTACGCGTTCGCAGCTGGCGGAGACGGAGCGCGCGGCAGGCGTGGCTGCCGAGCGACAGCGCATTGCCCATGAAATTCACGATACGTTGGCGCAAGGACTATCGAGCATTCAGATGCTGCTGCGGGTGTCAGAGCAAGATATTAAAAACTCCAGTATGAGCGAGGAGGAACAAGCTGTTCCCTTGAAGCGGATGGAGCTAGCTCGCACCACCGCGGCAGATAATCTGAGTGAGGCACGCGCGATGATCGCTGCACTGCAACCGGCGGCGTTGAGTAAAACCTCCTTGGAAGGCGCTTTGCATCGCGTCGCTGAGCAGATTGTTTCGCCGGAGATTTCTATTCTGGTGGAAGGGGTAGAACGGCAGTTGCCCATGCGCACAGAGGCCGCGTTGTTGCGTATTGGTCAGGGGGCGTTGGGTAACGTCGCAAAGCATTCTCAGGCGGAGAGATGCCAAGTGACGCTCACGTACGCGGATGATGAAGTACGCCTGGACGTTGTGGACAACGGGCAAGGATTCGATCCCGAACACGTGGCTAACCGCCCGGCCGGGCTAGGGCACATTGGAATTAATGCGATGAGGCAGCGCGCAGAGGAACAGGGTGGAACTCTGGAAGTGGAATCTGCGCCGGGCGATGGCACCGCCGTATCTGTGGCACTTCCCATACGCGCGGACTCATAACCCGTAAAGTACTGCGGCTTGCTTATAGATGGGGTAAAGCGGCAGGTGACACGATATAGAATTAGCTACAAGGGTGGGCTAAGTTAGTTGTGTGTCTGCCCCGCCAGCGCGTGGCGTAGCAGGAAAAAGAAAGGCGTGATCATCACATGATTCGAGTTTTGCTTGCCGACGACCACGAGATCGTTCGACTTGGCCTGCGCGCAGTCCTGGAAAGCGCGGACGATATCGAGGTTATCGGGGAGGTAGCCACCGCAGAAGGCGCTATAGCAGCAGCCCAAGCGGGGGGAATCGATGTGATCCTCATGGACCTACGCTTTGGGCCAGGGGTGGAAGGCACACGCCTGACCAATGGTGCTGATGCGACCGCTGAGATTAAGCGCACCATGGAAAAATCCCCTCACGTGTTGGTTGTGACCAACTATGACACCGATGCAGACATCTTGGGGGCTATCGAAGCAGGAGCACTCGGTTATTTGCTGAAGGATGCTCCGCCGGAAGAGCTGCTTGCTGCTGTTCGTTCTGCGGCAGAAGGAGACTCCACGCTTTCCCCCACGGTGGCCAACCGGCTGATGACCCGCGTGCGCACCCCGCGTACCTCACTGACTCCGCGTGAGCTAGAGGTCTTGAAATTGGTTGCTGGGGGTTCTTCCAATCGAGATATTGGTCGTGTCCTATTGCTCTCTGAGGCGACAGTCAAGAGCCACCTTGTTCATATCTATGACAAGTTGGGTGTTCGCTCGCGTACCTCGGCTGTTGCTATCGCCCGTGAACAGGGCGTTTTATAGCGCCAAAGAGTAACACGCGCCTTCCCTGCTTAGAGGTAAGGCGCGTGTTGTAGTCGCTTATCGCTTGTGTGCCTGCACGAATGCGTCGATGATCTCTTGTGGGATCTTGCCGCGTGCCGCAACATCTAGTTTTTTAGACTTAGCCCATTGACGCACATCCTTGGGGTCGTGTCCCACGGGGGTGCGTTGGCCTATAGCTTTGGTGGCCTTGTCCATGTACGGGCGGATTGCCTCGCGGAATTTTTCTGCGTTTTCCTCTGAGAGATCGATGATGAAGTCTTCCCCATCAAAGCTGAAAGAAATGACGTGAACCTCGGACTCATCGAGTGGACGGTTATCTAGGTCATCAAAGAACTGGGTGATTTCTCGGCGTGCCACGTTAGTGCCCCTTTACTATTAATCGCTAAGTGTGCTTAACCATCTGCAGGTAAGCGTTTGTAACAAAGAGACAGTTGCCATCATTGCTAAATTCAAACTCAAAGGCATACAAGTAACAAAGAATGTACTTTGGGATGAACTAATTCAATATGGTATATCCCAAAAGCCGTAATTACTATCTGCACTTTTCTAATAAAAGCTTATTTTTGTTAGAGCTTCCCGGTTGAGTTTGATTTCTATTTATTTAATCCTTTGGAATTCTGCTAGTTATTTTCATTATTAATGCACTGTGGTGTGCATGTGAATGCAATAGTCTTTGTGGGGCTTTGCGTAATATTTAAAATTTTCCACAGTGAGAGTTTTAATTTACTTACTTCATATAGTGGGAAGTGGCAATATAAAAATTATGGAATTTAGCGTCTTTCCTAGGAGATTCGGGCGATAGAGCGATGAAAAAATGAGCCAAATCACTGATTTGGCTCATTGAGACTCCCCGCGTCGATGCAAAGTAACGAGGAGTTAGTGAGGGATTTTAGCCCTCAATCTTGTTTTGAATTTGGCGTCCGAGTTGGTCCAGATCCTTATGGATGCTGCGGTGACTACGCTGACGCAGCTCTGGAGTCATGAACTCTGCGTTATCGACGGCAAAGTCGAGGTCCTGAAGACGCTGTTCAACGTCGGTAACAAAGCCCTTGGGCAGGGAAGAGAGTTTGACGGAGCTACGCATTCCCGCGATACGTGCCTTAATTTCTGCACCGTGTCCGCTGAAACGGCCTAGATCGTCTGCGCTGACTCCCAGCTTCATCGCACGACGCTTGGCGGCCTCTTCTTTTGCCATTGTGATGCCTCGGTAAATGAGGGGGAGCGCAACTGGGATGACTGCTCGGGCTGCTCCCGCATAACGCAGCACGTTGTTCTTGTTAAATTTACCGGCCTTGAGCTGCTCGAGAGTGTTCTTAGCCATTTTCTCGTCGTGCTTACGCTTGGCCTTGAGGCCTTTCTTCTCTTCCTTCAGCAGTTTCTTTTCCTGCCGGGCAAGGAACTTATCGCGTTTGTACTCGAGTTTGGCGGCTTCCTTGGCTTCCTGGCGTGCGCGAACCTTAGCGGCCTTGATCTCTGCCTTGGTTTTGGCGCGTGCCTTACGGATAGATTCAAACAATCCCATGGTTGTTTCCTTCACTCGTGCGTATGCTCGTCTCTCGATTCTAAGGGGATCGGTGGGAGGCGGGAGACGATACCTCGCTTACGTAGCGGCATGTCCGGTGATCCGCACCAGAACCCAGTCAAATTCCACAGTACCCGTACTCGTGCAATAGGCTGGTGTACTTGTGAACACCGATATATGCCTGCAGCCTTCTGACTTGGTGGGCTGCCGCTACCGGCTCGTGCAAGCTAGCCGGCACCCAGGTGTATCGCCAACGCACAATTCCCAGCTCAGGTACGAGCGTCGTGTGCAAGCAAAGGAAGAGGCGCGCGCCTTTTTCCCCACGGCCCCGAGCATGGGGGATCCCCGGAATTTCCTGCGTATTGATATCCCCCCCGCAAGGGAGGGACGACGCGGATGCCGTCGATGCGGATCCAGACGCGCCGTGGTTTGCCACATTGGAGGCTCTTGCTGCGCAGGCCACCATCATTACTAATCCCGTCCTCCTGGGGAAAGACAACGGGCGGGCGTGGCGAGTGCGCCTGGATGCGCTCGTGCGTAGGCCCGAGGGAACCTATATGCCTGTTCTTGTCTCTAACCACCGGATGGCCAGGCCGCATCCTCAGAAAACAATCAAGGTCATGGCCACGGCGCGTCTGGGCTTGGGAACTCCCTACTCCGCCCACTTTAAGCTCAAACACCATGCCTCAGATTCCTATTCCTATGCTTTGGGTTTGGCGGCACGCGCGCTTGATCGCCTCGGAGTGGAGAGCAGTCGCGCCGGGCTGATTGGGCAGGACCGTGAACTGGTTTTCCTTTTGAACACGGACTTCTTTCAGCAGGGCCTTGATGTTGCTCTCGTTGTTCCGAACCCGGATCACGCTCGTCGCGTGAAAGAATGCGCGAGCTGTAGGTATTGGGAGTTCTGCGAGCAAGAGCTTAAAGCTTCCGATGACCTCAGCCTTTTCCTTTCTGGTGATCGCGGTGATTCCTATCGGGAACGCGGAATTACTACTGTGAATGGGCTTGCCGACGCCAACCTAGGGGCACCCTCGCAGCTCGCGCGGGCATGGCGGGATGGGGTGGACATAGTCCGGAAGTCGCCCGAGGTAACTTTCCCGCGTTTTGATGTAGAGATCGACATTGATGTGGAGGCGTACCTGGACCAGGGGCCTACCTGTGGGGTACATACGATGGCGAAGAGTATCGACCCTTTGTTACGTGGGAAGGGCTTGGCGGAGAGGCTGAGGCGCAGGCCTTTGCACGGATGTGGACGTGGCTCAAGCAGCGTCGTGAAGCTGCAATTGCAGCTGGTAAAACCGTAGGCGTGTTTTGCTATTCCTCGCACGGGGAAAATCACTGGCTCAGGTTCTCCGCGCGTCGCTTCCACGGGCGCTATGAGGGAGTTCCTAGCGAAGCCGAGGTCTCTGCGTTTATTGCTTCCGGCGAATGGCAGGATGTTTTTGTCGCGGTCAAGAAGCAGTTGGCTGGCCCCAAAGGGCTAGGACTCAAAGTGGTCGCCCCAGCAGCGGGGTTCCATTGGGATGCCGACGACGTCGATGGCGAGACAAGCGTGCATCTTTATCGGGAAGCCACGGGAGACGTTGCCGGGGTCGATCTTGAGGCCGCTCAGGCTACCCTCCTGAGCTACAACGGCGACGATTGCCGTGCCACAGCTGCCGTACGCCGCTGGTTGGCTGAGGGCGCACCGGGTGTTCCTGCACTGGAAGATTGCTAATAGAATTTGCCTTGAATTTGGTGCCCTGAATACTGTTGCTGCTGTGAGTAAACAAACGCCCAGTTCCGGCCCACAATTAGCGGCAACCCTCGCCAGAGTGCCGGCGCGGCGCTCGACCTGGGCGACGTCGATAGTGCTTAGCGTTATTATCCTAGGCCTGTGGCTGATCAGTAAAGACATCCTGTTTTTCCGAGCCATCCCTCAAAACTTTGATGCGTACTTCCGGTACCACATCGACTTCGACGTATATCGCGAAGGCGCCAAGGCCTTCCTCGCTGGCGATAACCTCTACACCCGCGGTTACTCAGTTGGTGGCGTCTCCCTGCCATTCACATATCCGCCCTTTGCGGCACTCGTATTCGTGCCCTTTACGCTGCTCAGCGTCAATTTTGGTGCCACGATTTTATGCTTAACGTCTGCACTTGCGCTGTGGTGGTGCGTGGTTCTGGCAACGCGCAGCGTTATGCCCGAGTGGGGCAAGGCATCAGTGTACGGCTTTGCCGCAGTGATTCTGAGCATCGCACTTCTCATGGAACCCGTCAGAGACACCATTGGGTTTGCGCAGTTCAATGTGCTTCTTATGCTGCTCGTTATCATCGATGTTCTTGCCCGTCGCACGGTACTCCCACGCGGCAGCCTGGTAGGAATCGCGGCTGCTATCAAACTGACACCTGCGGTCTTTGGCCTGTACTTCCTGGTGAAAAAGGACTACAAAGCCGCAGCTTGGAGTGTTGCCTCTGGTATCGGTGTCACCCTCCTCACGTGGCTGATCGCACCGCAGACCTCCACAACCTACTGGTTTGAGACCCTGAGCGACCCAGGCCGGATCGGAGACCTCACCTGGCCAAGTAACCAATCCTTCCGGGGCGTGATCGCCCGCTTCTTTGGCCAGGAATCGCACACCGGCTTGTGGGCTTTAGCAAGCCTCCTCGTTTTTGCGGTACTCGCATGGTTGATGTGGGCCTTGTTGCGCCGCGATCATACGGCCGCAGCGCTCTGTGTCAATTCCCTATTGGCGCTTCTGTGCTCCCCAGTATCATGGTCGCATCACTGGGTGTGGGTTGTCGTAGCTGTTGCCGTGGCTATTGTGGTGGCCGCCCGCAGCTGGGGAGCGTCTGCCGCTGCTTACCCATTGATGGCTGGCAGTGTTTGGGCTGTTGTTATCACCGTCTGCAGTGGACACTGGCTGCTGCCGCGTTACGACGGCGCACCTATGCGCTGGAACCTCGCCCAACACCTATTCGGTGATTCCTACGTGCTTATGGCGATCCTCGTGCTCGTGGCTATGAGCGTTTGGTTTATCAAGCCATGGGGAATGACCGCCGGAAAAGCGCTAGGGAACGTCACATATGCGGTGGCTGTGGGATGGGCTGTGGTGAGCGCGTACGTGCTTTTTACGTCGTATCCTTTTTAGTGAGGGTGTGTGCGTACGCGTCTTGTCACTACGCTATTTTTGGCAAGCCTTGCGAAGCTCCTGCGCCGTCGTAGCAACTCTTAGGTAGTCGGTGCTATCGGGGTTTACGGAGGATTTGACCAGCGTTCCTGGGGGTGAAACTGCCAAAATCTGCAGAATGAAGTTGTACTGGAGGGACGTAAGGATCGGCAGTAAACGGGAGGGAATCTTTCCAGCTGCGCTTAACGCAGACGTCGATGAGGAGATAGACATCGCGAGACTGGGCACTATTTAATGCATCGCGAAGTTGGGGGAGTGGGACGTTAAATCTTCCGCTTTTGGGTTCCTCAAAGATCACCTCGTCTAGGGACTGGGATTCTTCAGCTGCATTCAAATCTGATGATTGTATGCTTAGCACGGAAGAGCCGCAGGTTTGTACAGCAAGAGAGACCTCCCCGTCAGGTTCTTGAACTATAGCGGCGGAGCCTACCTGTTTGATGTTTATGAGGTTCCCACACGCGGTCAGCACTGGGAGGTTTCCAATGCACAGTAATGCTAGGGATACGCGAGTACTGCGGGAGGTCGTGTTCATGAGTCTCTTTCGGCGGTAGTGAACTCAAAGCGTGAGTTTATGGAAAGTTAGTTATTTTCCACTTTTCTGCCTGCTTCGTATACGAAATCTGCGTACCCTAGGCATGCTTTTCTAGTTATCGCATGCGTAATACCTGGGGATACATACGTGTCTGAAATTCGGATCGCAATGAACGACTCGGTAGTCGTAGTTTGTGCCACGATAGCAGTCATTTCGATGGGCTCATGTATGTGGGGGTGGCCCGTATCGTTCACACAGCTGGAGATTCACACCGCCTTGTGGGCTTTAGCAAGCCTCCTCGTTTTTGCGGTACTCGCATGGTTGATGTGGGTCTTGCTGCACCGCGCTACGACGGTGCACCTATGCGCTGGAACCTTGCCCAACACCTATTCGGTGACTCCTACGTGCTTTTTACGTCGTATTCTTTTTAGCGGGGTGTGTTTGGGCTGCAGGATATTTGATTGCTGTTTGTTTCATCTTATTGATTATGAGGTCATGCGGGTTCGACCCAAGTTCGTGCGCGAGAAGATACGCATAAGAGAGAACATCGGCTAATTCATCGCGCACAGCATTGATGTCTGTGACCTCATCATCCCACTGGAAACATTCCAAGAGTTCACCAGCCTCAATAGCTACTGATTTAGCCAGGTTGGCTGGACGGTGGAACTGCGCCCAGTTTCGTTCCTCACGGAAAGACAATAAGGCTCGTAATGTTTCATCCTGAGTAGACATGAATCAATTATCGCTTAGGTAGCGCATGAGAGGTGCCATATGAGCTGTTGACTTTTGCAGAAACATAGAGACCATGAATCCCGCGTGTGAGTAAAACATTCAACTCGTTACGGATTAGTTGGGCGCCTAAATCAATTTTTTCTTTGTTCAACGTGGTGCGTTTGTTAGTGGCATTTTTATTTGCGCTCTTAGAAGGACCAAAACGAATCTTTCCATCTCTGTAAATCACAGAAGGACCAAGGATAACCCCAGCGTAGTTGAGGTCGAATCCTTGAATAGTGAACGTGAGCCTATTTCATCGACTGTGTAGTCACGTTCAGCCCATGCCTGATGCGAGTATCTACGTTTCTGCGAAGGCGTAAGGCTTCGATTCGTCTCTAAGTTCCAAGGGATGGAGAAATCACCGATGGTTACATTCCACGTAGGGGAGCCATCGGTGGGTGCGGTACTGGAGTATTTCCAGTCAAAAGTCGCGATAAGACGTGATAGTCCTTGTTCTACTGAAGACGCTTTAGCCTTGACCTCAGTGTGCAAGGCGGTAGGAGAATCAAAAATCTTGATCTCGTAATTTTTAGAATCGCGGTTGTTTTCATTTAGTGAAATATCGCCGATGATACCGTCGTCGATGATGCTGCGGATCCAAGATACTGTTCCTGCATCCGCATCGATGCGCATTTGGTTTTTGAGATGGATGGTTTTTAGTCGTGCGTTTCTCTAATTCTTCGATAGCATGGTTTTCCCAATACTGATTGGTTTGTAGAATTTGTTTTTCGTCAAAGATTGCCACAACCACCCGGGCTCTTTCGAGGATGTCGAGTAGTTGATTTTTTCCTCGGTAAGATTGTTTTCCCTGAGTCCACAAAAGGTGAGCTTCGTCGATCAAGACGACGTCGATGTCGCTAGCTTTTTCCGGTGAATTGTTGTTGATGAACGTTGTAGGCCGACTAATACGTTTATCCCCACGTGGGACAATCATTAGTTTTTGTGCAATTTGCTGGTAAACAGTGAGCTGTTCGATGTGGTTAACCAATAAAAAGGCATTCCAAGGTTGGTAGTCCATGGGGTCGATAAAAGCATCACCAGGGTCTGAAGCAGAGGTCTTTCCCTGCGTTAGTTCATAGAAAAGGCTGCTGAGAAGTACAGTTTTCCCCGATCCAGCTTCGCCGTGAATTCTAATAAGTTGTCCGGTGGCATCAGAACGTAGAGCATCTTCGATAACGTGGAGAACTTCTTTTTTCGCCTCAATCTGCTCGCGAGTTAGTTTATGAAATGGTGAAGCTTTAAACAGTGCAGAATCTTTGATGACCTTTTCTGTGGGGAAAAAGACACTATCATGCGTCCGAAGGCCTTTCCATATTTTGGTGAAGACCTGATCAAAGTGTTCCTGGGTGTAGTACTTATTTTGTTGGTTGCCTCGGCTGTTAAGCACTGTACTTACAGTGTCCATTGACAACATGTAGTGAATTAGTCGATGTTCAATATCTAAGGTTAAAGACTTATTAAATAAAGGATGACCAACTACGTACATTTCTGCGGTGTTTGAATCAGCGAAATGCTGCCAATCGGGACGTTTTTGAAGTCCTTTTTTGACATGTTGGAGTGTACGGCGATGAATATCGGTGGTTTCCCCAACATAAACGCTGTAGGAGCTTGGTTTAGCACTAGAATTCGTAGATTTGTCGTGAATTATGTAGACAGTTGGGTAATCCAAGAGAAAAGTCGCGCGTGCAGCACCTGCAGGGGTGTCTTGATTCCGGAGGTTATTAATAAAAAGCGTCAGTTCGTCCTCGGCGTAAGGGACCTTTGCGATCTCAGGTTTTTGCATTCTCACCTAGGTCTCCTTAGCCACTGATGCAACAGTTAGTGCTTTTAGTGCACGGGAATATTTATCTATCGTAACAATTCTCCCACCTGCCCTTCTCCTCAGCGGCGGGGATGCTTCAGACCGCGAAGCGTCGTAAAGCAACTGCTATGCCTAAAAGTGCTAAGGTCCACAGGCTGAGCCAACCGATAAACCCATGCCAACTCAGTGAATCAAAAGCGTATCCGGACATCCATCCCACGACGGACGATCCAACGTAATAGCTGAGTAGATACATGCTTGCACCCGCAGCTCGGTGCGATGTGGCTATTAATCCCACCCAGCCGGATGCGATGGAATGGATGAGGAAGAACGCTGCTGTGAAGACGAACAATCCTATAAGCGTGAGCGCGAGGAAATCCCAGAGCATGAGGATCAGACCCAGAAGCATGGCAAGGGCACCGTACATCATTCCCTGACCGCGTCCTATACGTCTGGTCCATGCTCCTGCGCGAGCGGAACTCCACGTCCCCGCCAGATACATGAGGAATACAACGCCCACCAAGGCCTCGGAAAACCTGAATGTGTGGATCATGCGGAATCCGATGTAGTTATACACCGACACGGAAACGCCGAGGCTGATAAAAGCAGTGGCGAATAAAAGCGCCAGGGATGGCGTGGCCCAGTGGATGAGCATCGCTGAGCTTTCGTTTTTAATGCTCAACGTTCGTGGTTGGAATCGGCGCTGTTTGGGCAGCATGATTGCCATGGTTATCGCCATGGTGAAAGCGCATAGGGTTGTAGCAAACAAGGCCCATTGCCATGTGGTGACTTCAAGGAAAAGTGCGGGGATCAGCCTGCCTGAGAGGCCTCCTACTGTGTTGCCTGCGATATAAATTCCCATGGCCTTGGCTAGGTCTTCGGGATGAATCTCTTCGCTGAGCCAAGTCATTGCCACTGCTGGGACTCCGGCAATGAAAACGCCCTGGAGCGCGCGGAGGACAATAAGAACCCACATAGAGGACGCTAGTGGAAGACACAAGCCCAGCGTGGTGGCTAAAAGTGCAGAGATGACGAGAACCCGGCTACGCCCGAACCGTTCCGAGAGGATGGAAGCAGGAACTATACAGATCGCTAGGGCCCCTGTTGTTGCAGAGATGGTGAGTGCTGCTGTTGTGGGATTGACATCAAAGCTTGTCACAAGCCTGGGGAGGATAGCTTGTGTGCAATACAAGGCATTGAAGGTAGCAAGGCCTGCAGCTAGGGAGGCGACTACGGCGCGTCGGTAATCAGTGCTACCTTGACGCAGCCCTTCCGGTCCGGATGCTTGCGATGGCTCTGACAAAGGCATACATCTATGGTTGCTCACCTCTGAATATGTGTAAAATGAAAAAATAAGCAGAATTCATGCATTATGTACATGATTTGAACGGTGAGGTCTCTGTGAACATAAATAGTGAGGATCTTCGCAGCTTCATTGCCGTTGCAGACATGGGTCATGTGAGCGCGGTGGCTGATTCGCTTGGGATGTCGCAACCCACCCTTTCACGCAGGATCGCCCGCGTAGAACGAGCTTTTGGTGGCACGCTTTTTGAACGCAATGGCAGGGGTATTGAACTCAATATGCGAGGCCGCGTGGTTTTGCTGCACGCGCGCCGGGCGGATCAAGAACTTGTGAATGCGCGTAAAGAGGTGCAGAGATTGCTGGATCCGGAGCATGGTACGGTGCGCCTCGATTTCATGCATTCCTTGGGTACCTGGATGGTGCCAGATTTTCTTCGCGCCTACCGGGCGGAACACCCGCACGTGGACTTTCAGCTGCACCAAGGTGCAGCGCAGGACCTCACGAGCCGCGTACTTTCCGGAGAATCTGATCTTGCCCTTATAGCCCCACGCCCTAAGCTTTTCGACGCTCCCTCTGGTTGGGCACCTCTCTTTTCGCAGCGCTTGGCTCTCGCAATCCCGCTCGACCATCCACTCGCAAGGAAGAACTCACCCATCAGGCTGGAGGAAGCTCGCGATGTTCCCTTTGTGGGAATGCTGCCGGGATTTGGTACTCGTATGCTTCTCGACGACCTCGCCCACCGTGCCGGTTTTACGCCACGGTTAGTTTTTGAGTCGATGGAGCTTACTACGGTGATAGGCCTGGTTGGGGCGGGATTGGGAGTTGGTCTGGTGCCTCTAGACGACCCCTACCTGGTGCCCAAGAATGTGGTGTTGCGTCCCCTCACTCCGGTGGCCAAGCGGGAGCTTGGCATGGTGTGGCGGAAAGAATCGCAGCCAGCGCCTGCGGTCGAGCAATTCCGCACGTTTATCCTCGACCGCAGTCCCGCGCTTGTGGCTAGCGCTTACGCGGGTTTGTCTTAACTAGTTCCACAAAGGTGTCAAGGTAGCGCTGGATGAACGCGCGGGTGTCTTCGTTGGAGATGGCGCCGTTGTCGTCGATAAGCGTATTGGACTGGCCGATGAATGCCTCTGGCTGGCCGGTGAGCGGCATTGCAAAGTATGAAAGCGCGAGGCGGAGGTTCTTGTGAGAGCTGTAGCCGCCCATGCGTCCGACCGAATGGCTAATGATTCCACCTGGTAGGCCCGTCCAGGCAACGTCGCTATTGGGCTTGGATCCGACGTCAATGGCGTTTTTGAGGCAGGCGGGGATCGTGCGATTGTTTTCTGCGGTGACAAAGAGGACTGCGTCGGAGGCTTTGAGCTCTTCCCGGAAGATTGTGTAGGTCTCTGGCAGGGGCTTGGAAGCCATGGCTGGGTCGTCGTAGTCGGCATCATAGAGCGGTAGATCACGGATTTCTAGGATGCTGGAATCCCAGTCGCTGGGGAGCATCTCGATGGCGTTGAGTGCGATCTTGCGGGCAAAAGAGCCTTCGCGGAGGCTGCCGACGAGGACGCTGACCTTGGTTGATGCGGTAGACATGTTGGTATAAAATCTCCCGGATAGAAAAACTAAAAATAATACTTGCAGCGAGTCTATGCGCGTAGTATCTTCAAGTTCAAGCCATTGAATAATAGTGTTCCATTGACTTAGTTCTTTCCACTCTTTTCATGTTCCGCCAAGCAGATTGAGGAGGCTCGTAGCGCTCAAAGTTGTCTGGTCTATTCCTTAGTTGAGATATGCCTAGCCCCTAGGCGAGCGGTGTGGCTCATGCCTAGGGGCTAGGCATCGCGACGGCGATGTTGTATACCGTCTTCACGTTTTTGTGCTGGCAGAAGCGTGAAGACGGTTGCCTGTGCATTGCTGCACTGGTGGGTTACTTAGTTGCGGCCTCGTAACGTGCTGCAACATCCTCCCAGTTGAAGACGTTCCATACTGCCTTAACGTAGTCAGCCTTGACGTTCTTGTACTGCAGATAGAAAGCGTGCTCCCACATGTCGAGCATGAGCAGTGGGGTGAGGTTAGCGGAGATGTTGCCCTGCTGGTCGGTAAGCTGCTCGATGACTAGGCGCTCGCCAACGTGGTCGTAGCCAAGCACTGCCCAGCCGGAGCCCTGCAGGCCGAGAGCTGCTGCGGAGAAGTGCTCCTTGAACTTGTCAAAGGAACCGAATTCAGCGCTGATTGCCTCTGCGAGTGCGCCGGTTGGCTCGCCGCCACCATTCGGGGAGAGGTTCTTCCAGAAGATGGAGTGGTTGGTGTGGCCGCCGAGGTTAAAGGCGAGGTCCTTGGTAAGGGCGGTAACGGCGACGCCGATGTAGCCGTTACCGCGGGCGTCGGCAAGCTTCTCCAGGGCTGTGTTAGCACCGTTTACGTAGTTTGCGTGGTGCTTGGAGTGATGTAGCTCCATGATCTCGGCAGCGATGTGAGGCTCGAGAGCATCGTAAGCGTAATCAAGTTCGGGCAGTTCATACTTAGCCATTGCCGTGGTCCTTTCGTTGAGGTGAGCGCCACGCGCACTTCGAGGTGTGATCGGACCAAAGAAACTTGGTCATGCGCGTGAGACGACTTGACCCCATGATAGGACAAACCTGGATTATCGCAACGTTAATCTATTGAAATTCCAATAAGTTTGCCACGGGTGAACACCGCGGGTGTGCGGATAGGGTGCGAGTGGGGTGTGGCTAGGAGGCGTGGAAGCCTGGCCAAAAACTTCATGGTGGGAAATAAAACAATCCGACTCGGGGTTGTGCACCGTATAAATAAATAACCGCACAGTCAGGAAGGATGCCGTTCAAGGCGGCATGGTCTGCGCGGTGTGCATGCATGTAACGGCGTACATACAGAAGGAATGGAGAAGAAGATGGGTTGGTTGTTTGGTTCCGCACCGAAGATGGTTGCTGATAACGAGGCGCTCAAGGGTGGATCGCAGCCAGTGCTGTCGCACCCGCGCCCGCATGCGGTATTGCGCACCCCCATTACTGGCCCGTGGAAAGAGGGGCAAGAAGTACTTTATGTGGGCATTGGCTGCTACTGGGGCGCGGAGAAAATGTTCTGGGAGACCGCAGGGGTTGAGTCCACGTCTGTAGGCTTTGCCGGCGGCATTACCCCGAACCCCACCTACCGTGAGGTGTGCAGCGGGCGCACCAACCACACCGAGATCGTGGAAATTGTTTATGATCCAGCCGTAGTGAGCTTTGACGAGCTCGTGGTCAAAGCAATGGAAGCACACGACCCCACGCAGGGTTATCGCCAGGGGAATGACGTGGGAACGCAGTATCGGTCTGCTATCTATACAGCTGGGCCCAACGCTACCGCACAGGCCGCGCGTGCCCGGGAGATTGCAGAGCATTACGCCCGCAAGCTTGCCGACGCCGGACACGGGCGCATCACCACAGAGATTCTCCCGCTTGCAGACACTCCCGCCGGCACGTACTACAGGGCTGAAGACGAGCATCAGCAGTATCTGTACAAAAATCCGGCAGGCTATTGCCCGCATCATTCCACGGGTCTTGCCTGTGGGATTCCCGGCGCTTAAATCCTGAGTTTCGCTTTGCCGCCACCCCGATAATGAATGACGTCGGGGTGGCTTTTGCTGTGGAGGCGTTGGATCTGGAGGGGCGTCGAGAAGCTTGTTAGGGTAGGGGCTGCAAAGCTCGATGAAAATGGGTGAAAACGGAACCCGAACGGAATTCAATAGTGTGAAATAAGTATCACATCGGGCATGATCCCACAATATCGGGCATAATTGGCAATGGAAGGCTAGAGAAACTCACAAGATTCGCCTCTGGCGGGGGCGCTAAGGAAGGTAGCCATGAAGGATATCGTCGGAAACAAGGTCGTGCTCATCGGTGCAGGTGATGTGGGAGTCGCCTATGCGTATGCGTTGGTTAACCAGGGAACCGTCGATCATCTGGCCATTATTGATATTGATGAAAAGAAGCTCGAAGGCAACGTCATGGACCTCAACCATGGTGTTGTGTGGGCTTCCTCTCGCACCAGGGTTACCAAGGGCACCTATGCGGACTGCGAAGATGCGGCCATGGTCGTGATCTGCGCGGGGGCTGCGCAGAAGCCCGGTGAAACCCGCCTGCAGCTCGTGGACAAGAACATGAAGATCATGAAGTCCATCGTCGACGAGATCATGGCCAATAACTTCGATGGCATCCTTCTTGTGGCATCTAACCCCGTGGACATCCTTGCTTATGCTGCGTGGAAGTATTCGGGGCTGGATTGGCATCGCGTGATCGGCTCGGGCACGGTCCTCGACTCCGCACGCTTCCGCTACATGCTTGGTGAGCGCTATGAAGTCGCACCCAGCTCGATCCACGCGTATATCATCGGCGAGCACGGCGATACAGAGCTTCCGGTTCTTTCTTCGGCCACCGTTGCGGGTGTATCCATGCGCCGCCAGCTGGAGAAAAACCCCGGTTTGGATGCCGAACTAGAGAAGATCTTCGAGGAAACCCGCGACGCCGCTTACGCCATTATCGACGCCAAAGGCTCCACCTCTTATGGCATTGGCATGGGGCTCGCCCGTATTACGCGCGCAGTAATCCATAACCAGGAGGTTGCGTTGCCTGTGTCGGCTCTCCTACAGGGCGAATATGGGCAGGAGAATATCTATATTGGCACGCCGGCTGTGATTAATCGTGGTGGTATCAACCGAGTGGTGGAGCTTGAGCTCACTGACCATGAGATGGAGCGATTCACTCACTCAGCAGATACCTTGCGTGACATTCAGGGGCAGTTCTTCCCGGCTTAAGCTGATCAGCTTTGGGAGCTAAAAACCTGCATTTCCATAGACAATCATGCGGTGTGGGCATGATTGCGGGCGCAATGTCTATGGAAATGCAGGTTTAGTGCGTGTTTGGCTGAGTTCGCCGCAGCTTTCGCCGCGCCGAACAGGCTAGCTGATTCGGTCGAGAATGACCGAGGTGCGTGGGGCCGGGGCCTCGTCGCCGATCTTTACGCCGGGTTCGAGAGATTCTAGGGCGCGGTCGAAGCGATCTTCATCATCGGTGTGGAGGGTGAAGAGTTTTTGGCCCTTTGTTACCTTCTCGCCGAGTCCTGCATGAATCTCGATGCCAGCGCCGAGCTGGACTGGGTCTTCCTTGCGGGCGCGTCCTGCACCAAGTCGCCAGCTGGCTACACCTAGTGCGAGGGCATCCATTTCCGTGAGGTAGCCGTTGCGGTCGGCGGTGATCTCGTGGGTGTGGCGTGCGGTGGGGAGGGCAGCGTCGGGGTCGCCGCCCTGTGCACGGATCATCTTCTTCCAGGAATCCATCGCGCGGCCGTCGGCAAGCGCTTCATGCACGTCGGGGTCGTGGATACCGGCGAGCTCAAGCATTTCTGTTGCAAGGGCGCAGGTGAGCTCTATGACGTCGGAAGGTCCGCCACCTGCGAGGACTTCTACGGACTCGCGAACTTCCAGGGCGTTGCCGATGGTGCGGCCTAGCGGGACGGACATGTCGGTGAGGAGTGCGACCATGTTGGTTCCGGCGTCGCGTCCGAGGTCAACCATGGTTCGGGCGAGCTCGCGGGCCTGGTCAAGTTCCTTCATAAAGGCACCGGAACCGACTTTGACGTCGAGGACAAGGTTTGCGGTTCCTTCGGCGATCTTTTTACTCATGATGGAGCTGGCGATCAGTGGGATGCAGTCGACGGTAGCGGTGATGTCGCGCAGTGCATAGATCTTCTTGTCTGCAGGTGCTAAGCCTGCTCCCGCGGCGCATACGACGCAGCCGGGGTCTTCCAGGATCTTCATCATGCGGGCGTTATCTATGTCGGCTTCCCAGCCGGGGATGGTTTCTAGCTTGTCTAGGGTTCCGCCGGTGTGCCCTAGTCCTCTGCCCGAGAGCTGCGGCACGGCAACGCCGTAGCTGGCAACGAGTGGCGCGAGGGGGAGGGTGATTTTATCGCCAACGCCGCCGGTGGAGTGCTTGTCTGTGGTGGGGCGGGAAAGGCTGGCAAAGCTCATGGTCTCGCCGGAGTCGATCATGGCTTGGGTCCACTGGACGATTTCTTCTCGATCCATACCGTTGAGGAATATTGCCATGTTGAGGGCGGCCATTTGGTCGTCGCCGACGATACCGCGAGTGTAGGCATCGATGATCCAGTCGATTTGCCCCTTGCTCAGCTTTCCTTTATCCCGCTTTGTGCGGATGACGTCTACGGCGTCGAACTTCTCGGCCACGGTAATCACCTTCCATTGGAGCTGTTAAGGCTTAGGAAGTGTTAGATGGCAACTCGGCTAGAGTACCCCCAGAGTACTCACATTATGCTGTGGAACACTTCTCTTAACCTATTGTGCGATTTGACATTCTTGATTATCATCACTGGTAGCACGAATGTCAAGGGTTAAAAGCACAAATGTAAAAGGATGTGGTGACATGACCACCGAGGCTACAACCACTGGTCAGACCGCCTGCGCGACCTCGGGAACCGGTGCAACGTGGACCGACGACAAGCTCCTTGCGGAAGCCCGAATTGCTGCCCAACGTTCCTACTCGCCGTATTCACATTTTCCGGTCGGCGCGGCACTTTTGCTTGACGACGGCCGCCTCATCCACGGATGCAACTTTGAAAACGCATCCTATGGATTAACCATTTGTGCTGAGCGTAACGGAATTGGTGGCGCAATTGTAGGGGGACAGCCGCGCTCGGGCGATGAAGTTCCATTCCGCATTGAGGCGGTGGCCATCGTCGGTAAAGCCGGGGAGCCGTGCTGGCCCTGTGGCGCGTGCCGCCAGGTTCTCCGCGAGTTCAATTGTCAGCGCGTCATCGTGGAAGACGGTGACAATTCCCTCAGCGTTGACTTTGCCACAATTCTTCCGCATTCCTTCGGCCCAGAATCTCTATAAGGGGACACATAATGGAAAGGCTTCAGGGACTTTTAGGAATCGTAGCGATCCTAGGATTGCTCATTCTCTTTTCCCGCGCACGCAAACAGATCAACTGGCGGACCCTCGGGGTAGGCCTGGCATTGCAAGTTCTGCTGTCACTGCTCGTTCTCAAGTGGAGTGTGGGCTTTAATGCAATGAAGTCGGTATCCAAAGGGCTGCAGAAGCTCACCGACTTTACCAACGAGGGCACATCCTTTGTCTTCGGATCGCTCTTTAGTACTGAGAACTCCTTTGTTTTTGCTCTCAACGTGCTGCCGGTGATCATCTTCCTTGGTGCTATCATCGGCGCTTTGTACTACTTCCGAGTGATCCAATTCTTCGTGGACATCGTCGGCGGCGCATTAAAGTGGCTGTTGGGAACGTCCAAGGTGGAATCGGTATGGGCGGCGACGGTGATTTTCTTGGGCCAATCCGAGGCGCCTTTGGTGATTCAGCCGTACCTGAAAAAGCTCACTCGCTCCGAGATGTTTACCTGTATGACGGGTGGTTTCGCCTCCGTAGCGGGTTCGACCCTCATCGGTTATTCCTTGCTTGGTGCCCCGCTGGAGTACCTCCTCGCAGCCAGTGTGATGAACGCGCCGGGTTCTATTCTTGTGGCTAAGGCCTTCATGCCGGAAACAGAGAAATCGACTCTTGATACTAGTGTCCGCGATGTACGCGATACTGAGAGCAAAAACGTTGTCGACGCCATCGGTCGTGGTGCCATGAGTGGTGGCCAGATCGCCGTTGCTGTGGGCTGCTTGCTCATTGCCTTCATCGCGATGATTTCTATGCTTTCTGCGATCTTGGGTGGCATCGGCAGTCTCTTTGATCAAGAGGGATGGTCCTTGGAAGGGCTCTTTGGCGTGCTGTTCTCTCCTGTTGCGTGGCTTATCGGTGCACCTTGGAGCGAAGCCCATCTCGTGGGATCCTTCATCGGCGAGAAGACCATTATTAACGAGTTTGTGGGCTACACCAGCTTTGGTGCCAACCTGGAGAACCTGTCGCCGAAGTCCATCATGGTCAGTACTTTCGCCCTCGCAGGCTTTGCCAATATCGGCTCCATCGCAATTCAGATCGGTGCACTCGGAGGTCTTGTTCCGGAGCGTCGTGGTGAAGTCGCCAAGCTTGCTCCACTAGCCCTCATCACTGGTTTTGCTACCAACATGCTCAACGCGGCAATTGTTGGTGTGGTCGCTATGTAAATAAGGTGCTGTGGGTTTGAGTAGGCACGTGAGCCGGGTCTCTTCTTAGGAAGGGCCCGGCTTTGTGCAAGGTAGTCTAAGGAAAGAAAGGAAGTACCACAGAACAAGGTATGAGAATAGGGGTGTGACGTGCAGATTATCGCCCATCGAGGCTTTAGATCGGCGTATCCTGAGATGACTGCCCAGGCCTTTGAAAAGGCGCTGGAGCTTCCCATTCATGGAGTTGAATGCGATGTCCGTTTAACGAGCGACGGACACGTGGTCTGCCACCATGATCGAACTTTGTTGCGCACCGCCGGTGAGAAGACGCAGGTATCTACTGCCACCCTGCAACAGTTGCGTCATGCCAACATCGGGACCAGTGAGAATCCGCAGCGCATTCTTACTCTTGATGAGCTTCTGGACATTGTGCTCGCCTACCCAGACAAACACCTTTATGTGGAGACTAAACACCCGCTGCGCTACGGCGCGATGCTAGAGGAAAGCATCGCCATGCGCTTGCGCTACCGGGGGCTGCTCGCAGACCCGCGGATTCACCTTATTTCCTTCTCACATGCGTCGATAAGCAGGATACGTCGGCTGGTTCCGGGCATTGACGCGATTTATCTGCGGAGGGAATGGGAGGCTCGCTACAACCCTTTGGATGTTGCGCCGTCGCACCCGACAGCTCGGGGACTCTCCATCGCTCATGCGAAGTTGCGTCCGGGATTGGTCGGGAGGAAAGGCCAGAGGACATATATATGGACTGTGAATGAGCGTGAGGATATGCGATGGGCGCTTGAGCATGGCGTCGATATGATCGCTACCGATTACCCCGATATTGCTCTTGAGGTAGTGCGTGGCGGATAAGCGTCTCAAGGTGAAGAAACCCTGAGGCGGTGTTGAGGACTTACTACCGGTAAGTTGTGTGGCATGGCTAAGAAGAACAAAAAGAAGGAACAGCTTCCTGAGGGCATGAGCCGTCGTCAGGCTAAGCTTGCTGCTCGCGCTGCAGAACATGCGGCATTTGAGCGCGACCCGCGTCCGTACGGCGGATTCGCTTTTGAGACGGATCTGGTGGCTATGCAGGAATTCGTGCCTTCCGCAGTGGCTAAGGTTACGGTTGAGGGCCTCGGCGAAGTATCGCTGTGCACGGTTTTGCCAGGTGGCAGCGCGGCATTGGTGCGCGAAGAGTCAGTAGGGGGAGACGTCCTCGTCGCTCTGCAGACCCAGGCCCGTTCCAATAATCCGAATCGTGACCTGGCCTATGCCCTGAACTGGGCGAAGAGCGCTAAGCCAGGGGAGACCTTGGCTCGTGCTGTGGCAGATGGCACGGAGCCAAGACTGAACGAGCTGCTTAGTGCTGATCAGGAGATCGAGATCACCGAGTTCAGCGATTTCAACTGGTGGATTCCAGAGGGTACCGCCGTGAGCCCCATGCATGCTCAGGCAATCCAGGCGGCTAACGACTCCGTTTTGCCTTCGCACCGTGTGGAGGCAGACGTTCCAGGAACCGTATGGTGGATTAACCCAGGCCAGAAGGCTCACATCCGGTGGGTGCGCGGCGAGGAAGAAGACACGTTGTTGCGTGCACTTGCCCGCATCGCTGCTCGTGGGGAGCTAAAGCTTGGCGACGAAACCAAGTTTGCCGGCGTTTTCCGTACCCACGGACTCGCCGTTCCGGTATGGGATCTGGATCCTGAGCGCTCTCACGAGGATTATGCCGCCGATCTTGTGGCTTTGAACGAGAAGATTGAGGCTGAGCTGGGCAATGACTCTCAGCTGAACCCCGATGAGCGTCGCCAGCTGGAGAACATCAAGTCTCGCCAGGTGACTATTCGCTAGACGGCGTTAGGCAACGTTAGACAGTGGTTGACTGGGGGCACGTTTTCAGAGTATTCGTGCCCCCACATGGTGGCGTTTTTCTCGGAATCAGTGCATTCCGGGCCATCGTGGTGCATGATGTATAAATCCTCAAAAAGAGATGCCAATCACATCTAGGGAGTTTATATGGCTGATGCACTGAATACTCTGAACTCAATAATCTGGTCTCCAGCGCTTGTGTTTTTGTGCTTGGCTGCCGGCATCTACTTCACCATCGCCACCCGTTTTGTGCAGCTTCGGGGTCTTCCAGACATGCTCCGTCAGCTGCGGCGCGGTGAAAAATCGGAAAACGGTGTCTCCTCTTTTCAATCGTTGATGATGTCCCTTGCTGGTCGCGTGGGTGTGGGCAATATTGCTGGTGTGGCTACAGCTATCGCATTCGGTGGCCCCGGCGCAGTGTTCTGGATGTGGATGGTTGCCTTTTTGGGTGCCTCAACATCTTTTGTGGAATGTACCCTCGCCCAGATCTATAAAGAGCAAGACCGCGACACTGGCGAGTACCGCGGTGGTCCGGCGTTTTATCTGGAAAAGGCGTATCGCCACACCAAGGCTGCTCCTTTCATGCTGGTCTACGGCATTGTCTTTGCCGTTGCGATGATTTTTTCCACCAGCTACTTTCTCCCTGGAATCCAGGCGAACGGCGTGGCTGCGGCGGTCAATAATGCATGGGGAGTGGATGTAAAGATTACTGCTGTGGTACTTGCGGTGGTGCTTGCTCTGATCATTATCGGCGGTGTGAAGCGTATCGCGAACTTTGCCACGATGGTGGTGCCGGCCATGGCTGTTGTTTATATCGCGGTTGCCATCGTCATCTTGTTCATGAACTTTGATCAGATTCCTCACGTCTTTGGGCTGATTTTTAAGTCTGCTTTTAATGCTGAAGCCACATTCTCGGGACTCTTTGGATCGGCGATCATGTGGGGTGTCCGTCGTGGCATTTACTCCAATGAGGCTGGTCAGGGTACCGGTCCGCAGGCTGCCGCCGCTGCGGAAGTCTCGCATCCGGCAAAGCAGGGCTTCGCGCAAGCGTTCGCCGTGTACGTCGATACGCTTTTTGTGTGTTCTGCAACGGCATTCATCATCATCTCGACCGATATGTACAAGGTATTTTCCGGCGAGAGTGAAGAGGGCGCGGTTATTTACCAGGGTTCGCTGCCTGATGGTGTTCCGGTGGGGCCGGGGTTTGTGCAGTCGGGTCTTGATTCGGTTGCTTCGGGTCTGGGGCCGTCGTTTATTGCGGTCGCTATTATGTTCTTCGCTTTTACCACGGTGGTTGCGTATTACTACCTGTCGGAGACCAATTTTGCGTATCTAAATCGTTGGGTGCACAGCAAGGGTCTGCGTAGGGTTATTATCTGGGCGCTTCGGTCACTCATGATTGTGTCTGTGATTATTGGCGCGACCTCCACTCCTGGCGCGGCGTGGACGCTGGGCGATATTGGAGTGGGTACTACTGCGTGGCTTAACGTTATCGGAATACTCATTTTGCAGGTGCCTGCACTTAAGTGCTTGCGCGATTATTACCGGCAAAAGAAAGCCGGGTTGGAACCGGACTTTGATCCGGATGCCGTGGGCATTAAGAATGCCGATTTCTGGGTTGAGCGTAAGAAGCGTCGTGAGGCGGTTGGCGCGGAGCGTGGCGCTCACATCGATCCCCGGCTTGGCGACGCACCCTACGAACCTTAAACCTTAACCTTTAACGGGCACTCCACTGTGGGTGCCCGTTTTTGTGTGCCAGGTAACAGGGTCAACCATTGTGTTATGCAAAATAAAAAAGGTTTTCCTTAAGGGTTAATTTTCCGAGCTTATTGGGCCGGTAAAGAAGAAGCGACGTGGCTCACGTACCCCCGTCTTTAATTAATGTTAGGCATGCCTAATAAAACGGGTATATGGTTGTGTGCGCTCGGCTAGGGCCGGGTGAACTGCATAACTCGAAAGGAACTGCGTTGAACCGAATGCGACGCCATACGGCCACTATCGTGGCAACGTTTATGGCATCCTCCCTCGTTTCCCTCACACCAGTTGCATATTCGCAGGATGCCTCAGCTGAAGGCTCCCTGTCTTGGGGAATACGTTCTAGCTTTAACAATTACACCGGTGGTGCTACAAAGCTTTCCGACGGTGCCACCCGCTCCGATACATCCTTTACCTTCCCGCTGGTCTCCCAGGCTTTCGATGAATCCACCTCAAAGCTTGAAGCCCAATTCAAAGGTGAGGTCCTATACAAGAAGTACTGCAAAAACGCGGGGACAAAAGACCCTGTTGAAGACGATTGCTCGCTTGACCTCTCCATGAAGAACCCCAAGGTCGTCATTGCTCCAGAGGGCTCCTATATGGAAGCCACTGTGCGCTCGAAGCAATACACCATGGGGCAGTACTTCTCTCCTGAAAAGCCTGTCCGAATTGCAAACCTATATACGTCGGGAGCGCAATTTACGGATAGTGAAGGCAAGATCAGCTGGTCCGATATTGCCACCGCGCTAACCCCCGACGGCGTGAAAATGTTCTCTGATTTTTATAACGAGAATGAAGGCCTTGATCCCCTTGGTTTCACATACAAAGGCAAGGGTGTGCGCCCTGCCGGCGATCAAGGAGGCCTGCGAACCGCGGCCCAAAAATGGACGGCTCCAAAGGACTACGATCGCATCTCCCGCCCGTTCCTCTACGGCGAGAAAATTGTGATTGCGACCGCCGAATACGGAGTGACGCTTCTCGACGCAGAATTGCGACTGATAGCTAAAAAAGAATTACCCATAGATAAGCTGGCCACGGTCGCTTTCAATGCTTCAACAGGTGAGCTCTTTTACGCAGCATCGGAGGGGTCCTCTGATGCGAAGACGCTCATGAAAGTTGCCGTCTCTGGAGATGGAATCGGTGAGCCTACCAGCGTGGGAACTGTGCCTGAGACTATCCGGGGAATCGGCGTGGATCCAGATTCCGGCAAGTTCTTTGCAATTAGTGCTGAATCAGGCGACGACTCGGCCAGGGAGAGCGGTGGGCATCTCACCATTTTTGATAAGTCTCAGGACAAGCGATCGATAGCTCTTCCAAAGACTGCAGAAGTTCTGGGGGCGAAGGTTATCGATGGCGAATCGGTGTACGCCAAGATCTTTAATAATGATGACTTTGCTGAAGTCGCGAAGATGAACGACGGAACCTTTATCTTCCACCCAGGCGCTGCCGTCACGCTGGAAGATAACGACATCGCCACCAAGGGTTTCCTTTTCTCCATTGACTTGAATGCCTCCGATGATGCTTTCAAGTACATGAAGGGGTCTCAGTACCTAGAGCGCACAGCTCTTTCTGGGGTATCTACGGATGGGGAAACCATTTTGCGGTCTACCCATTTTGGTCGGGGCGGGGCACAAATGCTGAAGTACGCCGACCGCGATGTTTCTCCGATGACGGAATCCATACAGCTTTCTGGCGGAGAACTATGGGCAGGATCAGTTTTCCATGACGGAAAAATCGTTCAGCTAGACGGCAGAAAGGGCAACCTGAACTGGCTTAACCCTGCAGATTTGAAGGTGGAGAAGTCACTTCCCATCACCAACGGCAGAGAGACTTCCAACCGGCGACACGGTGACTTTTTAATCAATAAAAACGGCGACGTTTATGTGCAGACCTTGGATGAATCGACCGGTGACCTCAAGGAATACTACGTACTCACTCGCATGACAGACATGTCTAAACCGCCTGTGGCTAAGTCTGACAACGAAAACCGTCTCAAGGAAATCGAACGACGTGAAGCCGAGAAAACAAAGCCCTCACCCAGTGGAAAAATCATCGGCATTGTCTTGGGGGTCTTGGGCGGGCTTTCCGTTCTTTCCTTCTTCTTTCAAAACCATATTCGTAGCTTCTTGGGTCTCTAAAGGATATAAACATGAAAAACAACCGCATACTTTCTCTCACCATCAGCGCTTTGGCTACAGCTTCTGTGTTCACTGCGTCCTCGCTGGCGGCGACGTCGCCATTAGTCACTGCGGTGGCTAGCGCGCAGACTCACGATGCGATGCCGGGGAACTACATGATGATTAATAAGGCTGAGGATGGTGGTGAGTACGTCTCGGAATTAAAATCCTTGGTATCGGTGGCTAAAATGCGGCATTTGTACCATGCGGCATCAGGGGAACAAAAGTTTGAAAACTATGTTGGAGCGTCACCAGAGATTAGAAAGGCGCATGAAGAATCCGAAAATGCCTGTTATCTAGCAAAAGCTCGTGTATCGCTAGCAATACTTAAAGTAGAAGGTAACCAGCAAGCGCGAGAGATTGATATTTCACAAGTTGGTATTGACTTAGCGGAATCGAAAAAGGCGCTCCCTCTTGTGAAGACTATGGAGGAAAAATATCGTATTTTAGCGTTGAATGCTGATGCTGGAACGCCCAATAGAGCTCAGATAAACAACACTCATAAGATCGCGAATAACGGTGCAGATGGCTTACAACGGGTCATTTCTAAGTTGGAGTCAGGTGAAGAAACCTATGAGTACAGTGCGTATTCCATCCTCGACTGGAATGTTCAAGATCGCTTTATCGAAAAGATTAAAGGCGAACATCATTTAGGAGATGAAGAAAACCAATTAACGCCTTCTAAAGTTATTGATCCTAAAAAAATCGATAAAGATGAAATTCTCAAGGCAGCTCTGGAGAACAAGACAAAATTAGTTGCGCTCAATGGTACTTCACCAGCGCCAAAGCCTCAGGAAAAACCAGAAAAACCCAAGGCTGATACAGAGAAGCCGGCCCCCGAGAAGCCTAAAACGGATGCAGAAAAGCCCAAGGTAGACACAGAGAACAAGACTCCTGAGACGAAGGATCAGGTTCCGCCTGCTAAATCACCGCAGAAGCCGCAGATTTCTTGGTCTCCCACCACGTGGCCGTCATGGTTGAAGGCAATTGTGTCTTTGGGCGGCGTGGGCTTGCTTGCAGGTTTGGTGCATGTGTTGCTGCCGTTCTTGCCTCGTTAAAGGCACACCAAAAGCCTGAGCCAAAGGCTCACTAGGATGCTGTAAATACAGTGATGCCGTTGTGACTGCTCTAGTCACAACGGCATCACTCATAGGGCGATGGTTATCGCAAGGAGGCGAATAGTTGTTCAGCCACTGCCTTGTCCCAGAGGACCACGCTTCCTACGTCGTAGTTGGCAAATCCTGAGTAAGGGACGGTGACGGTGTCTACGCCTTCGCGTATTGCTAGGGCGACGCGGAAGAGGTGCCAGACGTGGTCTTCGCTGCCAACAGTGAAGCTTCCTGCCACGCTGTTTACGGTGGGGAAGAATCGGAATGGGTTGGCAAAGGTGCTGGTGGATGTGAGTTTATTAACCAGCGCCGCGAAAAATTCTCGTTGGCGCTGCACACGGTCAAGATCACCTAGGGGGGTGGCTCGTGTGCGGACGTATCCGAGGGCTGTTGGTCCGTTGACTTTCTGGCATCCGGCGCTGATGGACAGTGCCGCCAGAGGGTCGGTGATGGGTTCTGCGGGGCAGACCTCGATGCCGCCAACTGCGTCAACGACGTTGGCCAGCCCACCCATGCCGATTTCTGCGTAGTGGTCTACGCGCAGGCCGGTGGCTCCTTCCACGGTTTGGGTAAGCAGCGGTGCGCCACCGTAGGTGAAGGCCGCGTTGATTTTATCCATCCCGTACCCGGGAATGCTGACGTAGGAGTCGCGGGGGAGAGACAGCAGGGTTGCTTTGCCACTGGTGGGTATGTGGAGCAGCATGATGGTGTCGGTTCGCATGGAGCCGAGGTCGCCACCGGTTCCTAGGCGCTGGGCGTCGGCTTCGCTGAGGCCTGTGCGGGAATCTGAGCCGACGAGTAGCCAGTTTGTCCCGGCGGTGTTGGCGATGCGGTTGGCAGGGCGCGCGTTGGTTCGGTTGAGTTTGGTGTCCATCCAGAGCGTGCCGGCGATGCCGATGACCAAGACAATAACAACCAGCCACGTTAAGCTGGACAGACAACCGCGCGGGCGCAGAATCCGCCGGCGGCGTCGGGGTGCACTGGGCTGCTGGATGGCAGCCTGGTGGCGTTCAAAGTTGCGATTGGGTTGGAAATTCTGGGATTGGTACCCACGGGGGTCGGCGTAACCCTGGGACAGCTGTTGCTGCTCGTGCTCCGACGGGAAGTATTGCTGGGGGCGTTGCGGTTGCGCGGGGGCGTCGAAACGCGTTGCCTCCGGTTGGGGAACCTGAGCGTTACGACGCGGCCGTCGTTGCGGTGCGGTCCTACCTCGGCGACGTACGGGTCGACCGTAGCGATCGAGCAGGGGATTTCCTTGGGAGTCGCGCATGAACTCGTCACGCGATCCGCGTCCTGCCTGTGGCTCCTGTGGGTTCATGAGAATAAGCGTAGTAAGTTAAGGCCGTTTGCGGCTAACTTATCTCACATTTAAAGACCCAAGAACTGCAGATTCCCGCCGATGAGGGAGTAACCGACAAAGGCGACGGCATCGATAAGGAAGTGCCCGACGATGAGCGGCCAGACGTGCTGCGGGCGCCATCTGAGGTAGAACCACGTAAAGAGAAGCCCCATAATCATATTGCCGATTCCTGCGGAAAACCCCTGGTAGAGGTGGTAGGAGCCGCGTAGTAGCGAGGATGCTAGGAGGATGAGGCCGGTGGACATACCGAGCTGTCGAAGGCGCGTGCTAAGCCACCCGACCACCACAATTTCCTCTGCAAAGGCGTTGGCAAACGAATACAGCAGCAGAATAGGAATCGCCCACCATATGTCGAGCGAGCTTGGAATAACCTGCTTGGACAGTCCTAGATGCACCGCGGTGGCGTAGAAGGCAAGGCCTGGCACTCCGATAACAAGCGCGAGCACAGCGCCCCAGCCGATCTCTGTGAGCCACGCCTTTGCAGACGCGAGCCGAAGCAACGGGCCAGAAATGCGGCGCTCAGGGACATTGGTGGCCAGGAGGAATAAGGAGAGCAACCCCCACGCGATGAGTGTTCCTGCGCCGCACAGCTGCAGCGCAAGGTCGAGCCAAGGGGAATCTGCCCGGGAGGAATTAAGAGTGGTGCTCTGTTCGTTGAGAGCTATGGGGGAGAGGGTGGCGTCGATAAGCCTTAAAAGCGAACGCAGTCCGGACATGCCGAACGTGATAGCAAGAACCAGCCAGATCTCTACGTGAATGCGGCGAGTCATAATGCCTCCGCCACGCCAAAGAGCTCAGGCACGGTCGCGCGGACGGCGCCGAGCTGAATTCCCACCCCACGGTGCGGCATCGATAACGCGGCGTCCCCAGACATGTTGAACATGGTTCCCCACGGGGTCCAGCGGGTCTGAGCTGCAAAATCTTCCTCCGGTGCCATCGCGGAGAAATGCCCCACGGGTGGCGGATCAAACGCCAGGGTGGGAGTGAGCACGACGTCGATGTCCCAGGCAGCGCGCAGTAGCTTATCGACGCCCACGAAAATCCGCATGGCCTCCGCTTTCCGGGATGGAGACACACGGTGCCCGCAGTCGCGTAGCCACTCCACGAGCGGCGAGGCCGAGCCATGAATTTTGGTAGATTTTAGCGCCAGAATGTCATGAAAAGCCGCAAAGGGCTCGTCGCCATAAGGCCTGCTCACTGCGCTCACCGTGTGGCCAGCAGCGGACAGCCGCGCGGCTGCGTCCTCTACTGCGGCAAGAATATGAGGCGCAACGTCTATCTCTGCGTGGACAGGCTGCGTGAGCACACCAATGCGCAACGGGCGCTGTAGCGGGCGGATGTTGTGGAGGTAGGCGGCGTCGGCAAGCGTGCGGGTGAGGAACCCTTGGGTTACGGGGTTGGCTCGCGACGCATCGTGGGGTGGTTTGAAGCCCACGATTCCCGTGCATGCCGCCGGAACGCGGATCGAACCACCGCCATCAGAAGCGTGGGCGGCGCGCACCAACCCACGAGCCACCATCACCGCGGCACCTCCCGAAGAACCACCGGGCGTATGACCGTGAAAAACCGGGGCCACCAACCCCACAGGCTCTGTGTACGCAGTGAGTCCCAGCTCTGGAACGAGCGATTTACCAGGGACTATCGCACCCTGCGCCATGTATCTGGCTATAAAAGGGTCTGTTTCCGTCGCCATAACTCTGCGATGGATTGAGCCATAACTGGTAGGCATGCCTGCCACATCGGAGAGATCCTTGGCTGGGATTATCCACCCGGAGAGCCGCTGCGGTGCTAAGCCTGCCTGCATATCCGCCTGGCGGTGTGCTGCATCAGCGTCGAAATGAGCGAAGCCATGCTCTTGCGCGGACAAGCCGGCGACCTGCGTTGCGAGTGCGTCGATTCGCTCATGAAGTGCCATGACGAACACACTACTAGGCAGATAAACTAGCGCTCATGAAGATCGCCTATTTAGGCCCTGAGGGCACATTCACCGAGGCCGCACTATGGAAACTCGCAGAGCGACAGGGCTTTGTGGATGTTCGGGCGATTCCTATGCGCAGCCCGCGCGAGGCCGTGGATGCGGTTCGCTCCGGGGCAGCCGAATACGCATGTGTAGCCATAGAGAACTCCGTCGATGGTGCCGTGACCCCCACCTTTGATGCGCTGGCAGCAGCCGACGACGTGCAGATCTTTGAAGAAATTGATCTCCCCATCGCTTTTGCCATCATGAGCCTTGAGGGCCCAGACCCCGCTACCGCACAGACCATATCCACACACCCCGTGGCCTACCAGCAAGTCAAAGGCTGGCTCGCGCGGCATGCCCCGCAAGCAGAATTCGTAGCTGCCACCTCCAACGCTGCCGCAGCACAGCTGGTATCCGAGGGGAAAGCAGACCTTGCGGCCGCCCCACTACGCGCAGCCGAGGTATATGGCCTTTCCTTGATCAGTGACAACGTAGCCGACGTGGCCGGTGCTCGCACTCGCTTTGTTCTGATTGGTCAACCTGCACGCTCCACACCACGCACCGGCACAGACCGCACGGCGATCATGTTTATTCTGAAAAACGAGCCAGGGAGCCTGGTCGCAGCGCTCTCCGAATTTGCCCTGCGAGGAGTCGATTTATCGCGCATTGAATCTCGCCCTATTGAAAGCGGGCTTGGCTATTACCGCTTCCATGTGGACGTTAATGGGCATATCGACGACGCCCCCGTCGCAGAAGCACTGCGCGCCCTGTACCTGCGCTGTTCCGTACTTCAATTCCTAGGCTCCTGGCCCGCGCACCAGGCCAACTCGAGGGAAGCCGCCCTGACCGCGGATACTGATCTCATAGATCAAGCCGCCCGGTGGGTAAGTAGCATCAAGGAAGGGCGTCTTTAGAGGATGGGAACCATGGGTCGAATTATTCTGATGCGCCATGCGCGCACTTTTTCTAACGCTGCTCGTATCTTTGATACGCGGCCACCTGGGGCGGAACTGACTGTTCTGGGCCGGCTCCAAGCCACAGAAGCAGGCGCGGATTTGGCTCATATCACCCAGAACCTTGGTGGGGTGGTGTCTTCTGTCGCAATCCGCACTCAGCAGACGGCTGTTGCCGTGGTCAAGGCGTATGAAAAAACCTTGGGGCTTCCGGCGGATACCTATCCCATCGACGTGGACCCTCACCTGCGGGAAGTCTTTTCCGGGGAGTTAGAAGGAAGCTCGGCACCTGAGGCCCATGAGGCATATATCCGCGCTCTCGACGCCTGGATGAGCGGGGACTTGCACGCCGCAATGCCGGGAGGCGAAACCGCGCATGAGGTGATTGCTCGGATGCGGGCGCCCTTGGAAAGCCTTGCGACGCTATGCCGGGAGACCGGAAAAGACTATCTCGCGGTGAGTCACGGGGCTGCGATCCGCATTGCCACTCGATATTCTTCCGACGTGCCTGAAAGCGTGGCTCGGAATACTTACGTGGGGAATGCCTCTCTTATGGTCATTGAACCTCAAGGGGAATTCGGCCACTGGCATTGCGAGATGTGGGGTAGCAGGCCTCTGAATCTGCCGTGACACAAGGATGAACCTGCATTTCCATAGACGTTAGCTCCTCAAAGCCCTCACAACCGTGTCTATGTCTATGGAAATGCAGGCTGGGCTAGGTTAGTCCAGGTTAGGCATAGCCCAATCGGTGCAGATCTTCTTCTTCGAGCCCAAAGTAGTGGCCGATCTCGTGCATAACGGTGATACGAACCTGTTCTACGAGTTCTTCCTCGGAAGAACAGTACTTTTTGAGGGCTTCTCTATAAATAGTGATGGTGTCGGGGAGAAAACCGGCGTGATCAAAGCTGCGCTCGGTGAGCGCAACGCCATGGTAGAGGCCCAGGATATAAGGGGAGTCCTCGGCATAATCCTCGATGAGGATGGCAAGGTTGGTGATGTGCTCAGTGATGGACTCGGGGATAGCGGATAACGCCTGGTCTACGAGTTCTTCAAAGTGCTCATCGCTGATCTGAATCATTAGCGTGCTGGTTCTGGGTGCGGGCCGATGAGCGCTTCGGGGTTCACAATAGGGGCGCGCACCGGGCGAGAAGCCGGGGGCTGACCGTTGATGGTGAATCCGGTCTTGGCGCTGCCGGCGAGCGTGGCGAATTTACGATCCTGCCCAAAGACCAGCGCGCAGTTAACGCTGCGAGAGCCACCTGCCCACGAGTTTTCGGGGAGGGTAGTCCAGAAGGGCTGCAGCGTGGAGAAGTAGAGGGGGTCGTCGCCTCCCAAATAGTCCTGGGCTGCTTGCGTGCACACCTGCTGGAGATGTTTGTCTTGCTGCTCAAGGGAGGGGGTTCCCTCGGGGAAGACCGGCTGCAAATCTACGATGGCGGTGATTTCTAGCTGGTGCTCGGCACCGCAATCGACGACACGGGTGGCGCTGGCGGCGTCGACAAGCACGCATTCGCCGGGACGGAAGATGCGGGACTGATCTTGTTCAGCGGCGCGTCCGGACGTGGGGATGAGGGTGCCTTGGTCATCGGTTGCCTGTACACCACAGAGCAAGGTGCGATCCCCCTTCGACCAGGCATCTTGCGGCGGCAAAATCGAGGCAACCGAATACTTGCCCATCTGGTCGAAGGTGCCTTTCATGTACTGAATCGTGGGGTTAAGACATAACTCCTCACGCAGTTGGGCTTGGCGGGTGAGGTCGGGCATCGGAGCCTCGCTGCCAAACTCGGATGCGGGATAAGCCCGCAGATCTTCGCGGGAAGAGACCTCGAATCGGTGCTCACCTGCGCAGTCGGCTTGCTCAAAATTGGTAATTTTTCCCTCGTTGTCCTTCCACGTGAGACATGACCCCGAGTCAGCGGTGGTAAAGGACGCTGCAGACGTTTTGCTGTCTGAGGAAGGGCGTGACTGAGACTGCTTGGACGAACCCTCGCTCTGGGAAGAAAAAGAGTACGCGCCGACTCCCGCTGTGGAGATTAAAGCTCCGACAAGCAGGATACGAACTGCTGTAGCACTGCGCCAAGATTGAGTCATAGTGACCTCAGTCTACTTACTTACTTTGAAATAAAGGTCCGCAACGCAAATCTATCTGTGCGATAAAGAGAGGAACACCACTCGATGGGGTGGTTGCCCGCGCTGGCGTGACGCTCAACTTTGAGGAGGGGTTCTCCCACTTCAACGTCGAGAATCCGGGCGGTTTCTGCCGTCGCAGCGACTGCTGTGGTGATTTGTTCCGCGCCAGTGATGGAAATGTTGTAGGAATTTTCCAGAATCTGATAAACGGACTTATACACGTCGTTTTCTAGGAGATCTGGGGCAAAGGTCGAGTTGTACCACGCGTCGTTGAGGCAGAAAGGCTTGCCATTTCCTAGGCGGAGGCGCACGAGATGAGTATGCGGTGTGGCGGCGTCCGTGCGGAAGAATTCTTGGACCACGGAATTGGGGGCCGACCATGCGGACGCCAAAATCTTGCTGGAGGGCTCGATACGACGCGCAGACATCTCGTCCGTAAAGGAAGCGAGTTGGAGGCGGGTGACCATCGGAGATTGCGCCACAAAGGTGCCCTTGCCGCGGCTGCGGCGGAGTTGACCGGTGGCTACGAGGTCGCCGATGGCGCGTCTTACAGTAATTCGGCTTACTCCATAGGCCTCTTCTAAAACGCGCTCACCAGGCAACATGTCGCCAGGCTTGAGCTCTGTACGGCAGAGTTCTTCCAGTATTTCCCTGAGCTGTTGGTGCTTTGGCGTGCTGGTTCCGTCAGTTAGGGTTCTGGCGGGCAACCCCAATCGAGTGTCGACCATAGGTATCAGTGTAGCCGTGCTGGTCATAACCAGCCATGATTTTGGTCATGTTGTGACCTACTAGTTAGTGGAAGGCGGTAAGGTCGGATGTGTGATTGATCTGAAATTCCTCCGCGAGAACCCCGATATTGTCCGCGAATCCCAGCGTATTCGTGGCGAAGACCCTGAGTTGGTAGATAAACTCCTGGTCGCCGATGAAGAACGACGTGCTGCAATCCAGGTTGCAGACGAGCTCCGCTCCGAGCACAAGGCCTTTGGCAAGAAGATTGGCCAGGCCGCTCGGGAAGAGCGTGCAGCCCTGCTTGAAGGCTCGAATGAGTTGAAGACAAAGGTCAAAGAAGCGGAGGATGCTCAGTCTGCCGCAGAGGCAAAGGTAGACGAGCTTCAAATGCTCTTTAGCAATGTTGTTACCGATGCCCCTGCTGGTGGCGAAGATGACTTCATTGTTTTGGAGCACGTTGGTGAGCCGCGCACCTTTGACTTTGAGCCCAAGGATCACCTGGAACTTGGCGAGTCTCTGGGACTGATCGACACCAAGCGCGGCACAAAAGTAGGCGGCGCACGTTTCTACTATCTCACCGGCGACGGCGCATTCTTGCAGTTGGGAATGCTCAATCTTGCTGCACAGAAGGCACGCGACAATGGCTTCCAGCTGATGATCCCACCAGTGCTGGTGCGTCCAGAGATCATGCAGGGAACCGGCTTCTTGGGCGCTCACTCTGATGAGATTTATTACCTTGAGCGCGATGACCTTTACCTAGTGGGAACCTCCGAGGTGGCCTTGGCTGGCTACCACAAGGACGAAATCATTGACCTCAACAAAGGGCCGATTAAGTACGCTGGTTGGTCTTCCTGCTTCCGTCGTGAAGCCGGCTCTTATGGCAAAGATACCCGCGGTATCCTGCGCGTTCACCAGTTTGACAAGCTTGAGATGTTTGTTTTCTGTAAGCCAGAAGACGCCGTCGAGCAGCACCAAGCGCTCCTGAAGATGGAACGCGACATGCTTGCAGCCGTGGAGGTTCCGTACCGCGTTATCGACGTTGCCGGCGGCGACCTAGGGTCCTCTGCAGCTCGTAAATTTGATACTGAGGCATGGATCCCCACCCAGAACACCTACCGTGAGCTGACCTCTACCTCTAACTGCACCACCTTCCAGGCACGTCGTCTCCAGACCCGTTACCGCGATGAGTCCGGAAAAGCCCAAACCTGTGCCACCCTCAACGGAACCCTTGCCACCACGCGCTGGTTGGTTGCGATCCTTGAGAACAACCAGCAAGCAGATGGCTCAGTCATCGTTCCTGAAGCTCTGCGCCCATTCGTGGGTAAGGACGTCTTGGAGCCAATCAAGTAAGAGGTATTTGGGTAACCATGAACAGTGGATGGGAAAAGCGGGGCATTTGCTGGGTGCCAAAGGGCTTGCATAAAGTCCCGAGGCATCCAGAAAGTCGAGAGTGGTTTTACGGCCGAATCGTGGCACGGCTGGTAAAAGGTCTTCTCCGCGCTCAAGCTATCGAACTTACGGTAGAGGGCTCGGAAAATGTCCCTGCGCAGGGATCGGCGCTGCTGGCGATCAATCACACAGGCTATTACGACTTTATTTTCAGCGGCGCTGCGGCCAACCTTCGTGGTGGGCGACTGACCCGATTCATGGCTAAGAAGGAAATCTTCGATGTGCCTGTAGTGGGCAAACTTGTGCGGATTATGAAGCACATCCCTGTCAACCGGGCTGCCGGCGCAGGTGCTCTCGATGAGGCAATTAAGCATCTCCAGCAAGGGCAACTTGTGGGTATCTTCCCGGAGGCCACAATTTCCCGGAGTCTTGAGATCAAAGAGCTCAAGAGCGGTGCCGTGCGCATCGCTCAGCAAGCGAATGCCCCCCTCATTCCCGTCGCGGTCTGGGGTAGTCAACGAGTATGGACTAAAGGTCTGAAGCGTGATATCGGACGCAGCCACATTCCCGTGTGGATTCGGATCGGCGCACCCGTGTCACTCGACGGCACCGTGGAAGAAGCCACGCAACGCCTCCGCGAAGCGATGATCGAGCTACTCGACGGAGTACGCGCGGAGTACGAAAAGGCCTACGGCCCGTTTGCCGGTGGTGAGCCGTGGCGCCCTGCATCCATGGGCGGCTCTGCGCCCACCGTGGAAGAAGCTGAACGCATTGATGCAGAACAGCGGCGTATTCGCGCAGAGAAAAAGGCTAAGAAACAGAAATAAGAGTTTTTAGCGTTTGACGCCCAGGGTAGTAGCTTATCCACGCTACCGCCCTGGGCGTCATCTTTATGTTGCTGCCCCCGTGGCTGTCTCCGCCCTAGACAATTGTCACGTCAGGGCGGGACAATGATGGGTGACGTATTCACATTCCCTTGGAACCGGAGGACCGCATTGTGACGTGGGAACCCAAGCTCATTGTGAGCGACGTAGACGGAACGTTCCTCGATTCTCGGGAGCGGGTGTTACCGGAGCTGCGCGAGGTTGTTGAGCGCGCCGGGGCTCAGGGAGTCTTTTTTGCTTTGGCCACTGGCCGTCCTCCGCGGTGGATTTACCATGTGTTGGATCAGTTGAGTATTCGCTCTATCTGCGTGTGCGCCAATGGTGCTGTTCTTTATGATTCGGAAAGCGACCGCGTCCTGCGTGCACACAGGCTCAGCCCCGAGGTTCTGCGCACTGTGGTCAGCGCAGTGAGGGAAAATCTTGATTGTGGAATTGCCGTTGAGCGTTCGGGGGCTTCTGCCTTTGACCACCCTGCGGAGCTTTTTGCTGTGACGCCGGGCTATGTTCATGCGTGGGAAAGCGACGAACACGGCATGGAGACAGAGAATGAACTCTTGTCGCGCCCAGCTATGAAGCTTCTTTTGCGTAACGACGCCCTCTCTGCCAACGAGATGTACGCACTGGCTGCGCCGGCTATCCCCGAAGATCTAGCTCACGTTACCTTCTCCATTGACCACGGGCTTTTAGAAGTTTCCGCTCCGGGCGTGAACAAAGCAGCGGGGCTGCAAGACCTGGGTGAGTTGCTGGGTGTGGATCCTTCCGATGCAATAGCCTTTGGCGATATGCCTAACGACATAGAAATGTTGCAGTGGGCAGGGCGCGGCGTGGCTATGGGCAACGCTCATGAGGCGCTTAAGCAGGTCGCAGATGAGATAACCACGAGCAACAATGATGCCGGTGTGGCGAGGGTCCTTCATCGTTGGTTCTAGAAGAAAACGACGGGAACAAGCCGTGAGTAGCTTGTCCTCGTCGTTAAGCATTTTCTTTAAGACGCACCTGGAGCACTAGTTTGTGTGAATATCTATTGCTCCAGTAGCTGGGTTGAACGTGATGTAACCGTGCTGGAAATCTACGCGGTATTCCTCGCCGGACTGGTACTGCGTTCCGGTGGGCAGCCCCAGTGGGCCTGCGTCGAAGCCCTGTTGTGCCCAGGCGTCACCGATTGCGCCCCACAGCGCGTTTGTGCCGGTAGACGGGGTGGAGACAATGATGCCGTTGTCAAAGAGAGCGTATTCGACCTCTTCACCGGTCTTGGACGCATAGGTGGCTACGCCGGAGCGGGGATTGCCTAGTACCGGGCCAAAGACGGTTTTAATGTCATTCCATGCGCGCGTGATCTGGGAGTTGCTGAGCAGATCAACCACGCGAGTGATAATCGGTGGGATCTGTGAAAGCTTCAGGCCGTTAATCACCTGCACATTGCCCACGGTGCCCAGGTTGCCAGGGATAAGCCCCTGGGTAGAAGCAATGGTTGCAGCGAGGAGCAGCAAGGATCCGCCCGCAGCCACTGCAGAATTAAGATCTTTGGGCATCGACGATCCAGCCATCTTGTTTATCAACTCGGCGATATTTGCTACTTGAGCATTCGGCTGAGCGGGTGCCGGGTGATACGGTGCCGGGGTATCACCGCGCGGTGGGGTGTTCTGTATTCCGCCAGACTGAGCGGTGCCTCTCTTGATGGAGTCGTACTTCTGCTTGGCGGTTGTTCGGATATTACCCATTTGCGCATAGGCGTGCTGGCCCGGGCATGCGGTGTTGCCGACGTCGCGGTGGGCAAAGATATTAGGCAGATTCACTGCTTGTCCCTTGGGGTAAGGGGTGTAGCTGGTTCCCTCAGAGTAATGGGTTTCAGAGCCAGTGGGATCGATGCCTGCGACAGCTGAGCGCCATCCGGCAAGCTCGCCGACAGATTTGATCATCGCCGGTGTGGTAGGAGCAGTGTCGTAGTTACCCAGCATGGAGATAGCCCAGGTGTTTTCGTTGAATCCACCAGCGTGAGCGCCCCATACGTTGCGGTTCAATCCGCCGTAGCGTCCCTCGTACAGGTTGCCGTACTTGTCCGCTAGCGATTGGTATCCCACGTCGCACCAGCCCAGAGTTTGTGCGTGGTACTGGTAGATGCCTCGGACAATTCCGGGGGCCTGTGCCTCGGAGTAGTTGTTGGAGCCTGCGGTGTGGTGAATCGTGATGCCCTTGACGCCGTCAAAGTAGCTTGGCTGCTGGCATCGGATGGACTCATTAGCGCCCCAACCCTTGCGGGAGATAACCCGGGGCATGCCATCGGAATCGGCGGTCATCTGTATGCCATTTTCCGGTAGCTGAGATTCGCCGCCCTCAATAAAGACGACATCGAATTCTGAGACATCATTGGTAGCGGTGATATTGGTTGCCTCTGCTACAGGCTTGATGTCACCAAAGTTGGAAGGCAAAGGAGCCATGCCATGTACTGCCGGGTTTTCCACGGGGCCTGCTGGCTGGGCATCTGCTGCTGGTTGCTCAGCTGCCGGCTGGGGTGCTGCCTCAGCATTGGGTGGTGTTGCCGGAGCGCCGCCGGTGATATCCACGCCGGACATAGACACTTGGATTGTGTTGGTTGGCTCGATGTAGATCAGGTCGGTGCCACGTTTTTCTGTATCGCCTGCGCCGTAATCGAGAGGCTCGGTGTCGTACCACTCGGACCAGGTTCCGTCGGCACGCTGAGCGCGGACGAAAGCTGCGATGTCCTTTTCGCCGTTCCACGTGATCGCGAACTGCGAGAATGGCTGGTCGCGGTGGAACTGCTTGACGGTGCGAGCACCTGTCTCGCCTTGGGCGGAAATGGCTGCGTCGTTAACGGTGACGCTCTGGCCAGAGGCGAGGCTGTCTGTGCTCACGCTGGTTTCGATGGGGTCGATACCGGTGTTATCGGTATGCAAGATCTGGTTGGCGCCAATGCCAACGGCTGCGGAGGCCAAAAGTGCCACTGCGGAGACGATGGCAGTGACTGGCCGAGTCGGTGTGGGGACTAGGCGACGTCGTTGCTGCACGATAGTGAACTCCCTAATGAGGTGCGTCTGGGAATATTGCGAACTGTTGAGAAAATGCAAAATCCCTGTTCACTCTAGTGCATTTATGTGAAAGTTGGAACACTTGTGATAGGTGTGGCGGAATTTTTATAGGGAATTGTGCACATAGGGGAGTCGTATGCGCTGCCGCGATCGCATAAAAGGCTGGGAAAAATCCGGATGATGTGCGCCGTATTCCGAAGCTTTATTGTGGAAAACTTCACGGGAACTCAAAAAATAGCTCTCAACTAAAGCGATAAAACAGCAGCTAGATGTGGGTAAAAATGGTTTTTCTTGCGTGTGTGGACCGTATCGTGAACCCCAGCACATTGCCCGCGCTGGGCCTGCCAGATAGGGCACGGTAATCAAGTCCATACCTCATAAAAAGGAATTCCCTCGGGTGCGGATAAGACCTCACGTACCCCCAAAGAAAAAGAAGGCAGCACGCACCATAATGATGTCACGCAAGAACTCGTTAGCTCGCGCTGTAGGAAGTGCCCTCTGCGGCATTGCTATCGCTGCAGCAGCACTAGTTGGCTGCAGCTCTAGCGACGGCGGAACAGCATCGAACAACACAAAAAATGCGGACGCGTCACAGAACTTTCCCGTCACCGTGAAATCAGGAGTTTCCGGCGAAGGCGAGAGCGTCACCCTGGAACAAGAACCCACAAGGATCGTGAGCTTATCGCCGAGTGCCACTGAAGTTCTCTATGCGATCGGCGCAGGAGAACGCGTGGTGGCGGTAGACAAACACTCCAATTACCCGGCGGGAACCCCCATCGTCGATGGGCTATCAGGATTTAAGCCCAACCTTGAGGCAGTGGTATCCCACGACCCAGATCTTGTCGTGGTTTCGCGGGAAGACGACACCTTTGTAGCTGGGTTAAATGCGGCAAAGATCCCCGTGTTGGTGTTGCCTGCCGCAAAGAAACTCGACGATGTGTACTCGCAAATTGAAAGGCTAGGAGTAGCGACTGGCCATATCGCAGACGCTACCTTGCGGGTTTCGGAGATGCAGTCCGATATTGAGGCAGCGGTGAAGACCGTGCCAGAGTCCATTACAGGTGCTCATCTCTCCTACTATCACGAAATCAGTAGCAAGTTATACGCGGCGGCCGATAGCTCGTTTATCGGTCAGGTCTATGCGCTTTTTGGTATGAAGTCCATAGCGTCGGGCACAAAGGACTACCCGCAGCTCACAAACGAGGCCGTTATCGACGCCAACCCGGACGTCATTTTCCAAGCCAACCAAGGCTCGGAAAAGATCACCCCGCAGGATCTGGCTGCTCGCCCTGGTTGGAGCACAATCAAGGCCATAAAGAACGGTGCGATAGTGCAGCTCGACCAGGATCTGGCCGCTCGTTGGGGTACTCGGTTGCCGTTGCTGGTTAAACAGGTTGCGGAACAACTCGTGGCGCTTCCTCATGAGGTGATTGCCCATGGCTCTGCAGCGCCAGTGGCCCACTAATCTGCGTCCTAGTCCATGCGAGAACGAAACCCTTTAACGGTATTTCCAGTGGTCATGGTGTTGAGCATGATCGTGCTGGGATGCGTGGTTATCGCCGCGGCTCTTGTGGGTGCGGTCGGCATCGGCCCTGGCGACGTTCTCCGCGAGCTTCTCGGCGGACACGTGTTGAGCGAACGTCATCATGCGATATTGTTCAACGTTCGGTTGCCCAGGATCGTGCTGGCCGTGATCGTGGGGGCCATGCTTTCTGCGGCGGGTGCCGCATATCAGGCAGTGTTTCATAATCCCCTCGCAGATCCCTATCTGTTGGGAGTAAGTGCTGGTGCGGGGCTTGGTGTCACTCTGGCGGTGGTCTTTGGGGCCACCATAGGATTTAGCCTTGGCGGCGCGGGAATCATCAGCGCGGCTTTTGTGGGCGGCGTAGCTGCGGTTGCTGTGACATGCGTCTGCGCCGGCGTGATGGGCGGTCAGGCAACGTCGAGTGACGCTACGACCGTGGTTCTCGCAGGTGTGGCAGTGGCGGCGTGTGCGTCTGCGGCGCAGACCTTTGTGCAGCAGCGCAACATAGACACCATTCAACGTATCTACGCGTGGATGCTGGGAAGCCTTAATACGGCCGGCTGGTCAACGGTGGGATTGGTGATATTGCCCGTGGCGTTGTGCGTCGTGTTGCTGTGCCTAAGTGTTCGTCTGCTTGACGTGATGACTTTGGGTGATGAGGAAGCCGCAGCATTGGGCGTGCACCCGCAACGCGCACGGCTCATGCTGGTGGGAGTGGCCACGCTGGGAACCTCGGTGGTCGTTGCGGTATCCGGCCTCATCGGGTTTGTGGGGATTATCGTTCCGCATGCGGTTCGACTGGTGGTGGGGCCAGCTCACCGGCGACTTATCCCGCTTACTGTGATCTGGGGAGGTATTTTTCTTCTCGCTGCGGATACCGCGGGGCGAACCGCGATGGCCCCGGCGGAACTGCCAGTGGGTGTGGTCACGGCTTTCGTGGGTGCGCCTTTCTTCCTTTTTGTACTCCACCGCCACCGTCGCGGAAGGATGTAGCATGCTTGACGTACGCAACCTCAGTTTTTCTTATGCCAGGACGCAGCAGATGGCCTTGGAACACGTGAGCGTGTTGTGTCCAACGGGACGATGGTTGTCTCTTGTCGGGCCTAACGGGTGTGGAAAATCGACGTTGCTGAGCGTGATTGCGGGGGTGCGTCGACAAGCATCGGGCGATGTGTACATGGATGGTGTGTCTGTGCGGGGGCGGAACCGGAAAGAATGGGCGCGCACGGTGGCTCTTATGCCGCAGCACCCTACGCTTCCTGAAGGGATGGGTGTGATCGACTACATCAAGCTTGGTCGTTATCCTCATCGCACCAGCAACAATGAGCTGATAGAGCACACTATCCGCGACCTTGATCTGGAGCCTTTTGTTGGCGCGTCTGTGACTCAGCTATCGGGAGGGGAGCTGCAGCGGGTGGCCTTAGCGCGCGCTTTGGTGCAAGAGCCTGCTGTCTTGCTTCTCGACGAGCCCACGTCAGCCCTGGACATCGGGCACGCCCAAGAAGTGCTTGAGCTTGTCGACGCGCTCCGCGTCACCCGACAACTTACCGTCGTTGCGGCCATGCACGATCTGACATTGGCAGCGGAGTACAGCGACGAGGTGGCGTTGCTGGATCAAGGGCGAATAGTCGCACACGGAACCCCGGCGGAAGTGCTGACCGAGGAAACTATAGAAAATATCTATGAGGCCACTGTAGATGTGACTTTTATCGGCGATGCGCCGGCAGTGATCCCACGGCGGAAGTGTGTTCTCTCTGAAGAATCGCCCTAAGCTGCGGCTTTATATTCGGAGTTAGCTGTTATGAGATTCATGTGCGATTAAAGATGCATCCCGGATGTTCATAATGTGCAAAACTCCGATAGGCTTTTGCATCATGAAGGAATTTGATCTCATTGTCGTAGGCTCAGGTCTCTTTGGCCTCACCATTGCAGAGCGCGCCGCTAGCCAGCTCAACAAAAAGGTGCTCATTGTTGAACGCCGTAGTCACATGGGCGGAAACGCCTATTCTGAAGCAGAACCTGAGACTGGCATCGAGATCCACAAATACGGTGCACACCTCTTCCACACTTCTAACAAGCGCGTGTGGGAGTACGTAAATCAATTCACGGATTTCACCGGCTACCAGCACCGCGTGTTTGCCATGCACAAGGGCACTGCTTACCAATTCCCCATGGGCTTGGGTCTGATCAACCAGTTCTTTGGCAAGTATTACTCGCCAGATGAAGCTCGCGCGTTGATTGCTGAGCAGGCTTCTGAGATTGATTCCGATAAAGCAACCAACCTGGAAGAGAAGGCGATCTCCCTCATCGGTCGCCCGCTCTATGAGGCGTTTATCCGCGATTACACGGCTAAACAGTGGCAGACGGATCCCAAGGAACTTCCCGCTGGAAACATCACTCGCTTGCCCGTCCGCTACACCTTTGACAACCGCTACTTCAACGACGATTACGAGGGACTGCCCGTTGACGGTTACGCCGCATGGCTAGAGCGGATGGCTGACAGCGAGAACATCGAAATCCTTCTGGACACAGATTGGTTTGAAGTACGCGATGAGATTCGTGCTGCAAGCCCTGACGCGCCCGTCGTCTACACAGGACCACTGGATCGCTACTTTGATTTCGCAGAAGGCGATCTGGGTTGGCGCACCCTCGACTTTGAGACCGAAGTGCTAGAAACTGGCGACTTCCAAGGTACACCGGTGATGAACTACAACGATGCTGAGTTCCCTTACACCCGCATCCACGAGTTCCGTCACTTCCACCCAGAGCGCGCCAAGCAGTACCCTTCAGACAAGACTGTGATTATGAAGGAATTCTCTCGCTTTGCAGAGGAAGGCGACGAGCCTTATTACCCGATCAACACCCCCGAGGACCGGGCAAAGCTTGAGGCATACCGCAAACTAGCTGCGGCGGAAGCGCGGGATAACAAGGTTCTCTTTGGTGGACGCCTGGGAACCTATCAGTACCTGGATATGCACATGGCTATCGGTGCTGCGCTGAGCATGTTTGATAACAAACTCGTTCCTTACTTCAACGAGGGGCAGCCGATCGAGCAAGAGCGTGGACACTAAACGACCGTAAAAATCAGGGCCGTAAAGACGCAGTGAATTCTGCATCTTTACGGCCCTTTTTATGCTTTTCGACGTCCACAACACGCACGTGGCACAACCGTGGGGGGATTGCGCCACGAGGCGCTCCAATCTGGATGAGAAATTTTTCACATTCCTGCCGTACGCAGCCACCTACGGTGCAGTAGGAAATGATTGTAGGCCTGGGAAAATCTCACTAACTAGGCAAAAGGTTTGTGGATATTGTGGGATTTTTCCAGGATTAACACCCCCGTCGCTAGCTAATATGGATGGTAATCCTATGCTTTGCATTCCCTCATGTACTGGCGGGCGTCGAGTAGCTCAAGCATTGTCATGCGCTACCAACCTCGCATGAAAGGAACAGAAATGAACCTTGGATGGCTAGCTGCACCTCCTGCGGCACCTCGTCGTAGTGAGGAGGAGGTTGCGCGGCTCTACCCGCGCCTGCGCCTGCAGGTATTCATGGGTATCTTCATCGGATACGCAGGCTTTTATCTGATCCGCAACAACATCTCGCTTATCGCGCCGTTGCTGATCAGCGACACTGGTATTGACAAAGTAGGCATTGGTCTTATCGCCAATGCCGTTCTTTTTGCCTATGGTCTGTCCAAGTTCTTCTCTGCGATGATCTCGGATCAATCCAATGCCCGGTACTTTATGCCCTTGGGTCTTGCGCTGTCTGCTCTGGTCAACCTGGGCATTGCTTTTGTGCCGTGGCTCTCGGCTTCCGTTGCGGTGTTTGCCATCGCGATGTTTATCAATGGCTGGGTGCAGGGCATGGGGTGGCCACCGGCAGGTCGCGTGCTCGTTTATTGGTACTCCACCAACGAGCGCGGCTGGAAGACCTCGTTGTGGAATACGGCGCACAACGTTGGCGGTGCCGCATTGCCGTTCCTCGTTGGTATCGGTCTGGCGCACATGAGCAATTCTTGGCAGGTAGCGTTCTGGCTTCCGGCGCTGGTGGCACTGCTGGTTGCGGCTCTTGGCTTTGTCCTGATTCGGGATACGCCGCAGTCGCAGGGTCTGCCGCCTATCGAGGAATATCGCGATGATCCAGCGAAGGTGGAAGTTGATCTTCAGGACGGGCTGACCACCTTCCAGCGCATCCGCAAGCACGTGCTGACCAACCGCACCATCGTGATGCTCGCAGTCGCAAACGTCTTTGTGTATGCCTTGCGCTACGGCGTTCTCAGCTGGATCACTGTGTTTCTCCATGAGAAGCACCATGCGGAAATCGGTGCGGGGCTTACCGGCTTTGCCGCCTTTGAGCTTGCCGGCATCCTAGGAACAATCCTCTGTGGCTGGATGTCCGACAAGATTTTCAAGGGGTATCGCTCGGGCGTCGGCATGCTGTTTACCGTTCTCGTAGCCGTGTGCATATTCGTGTACTGGCAGCTTCCTGTGGGATCGCCGATGTGGATGCTGATTCTGCTGGTTGGCCTTATCGGCGGCTTGATCTACGGCCCGGTGATGCTGATCGGTTTGCAGGCCATTGACCTTTCCCCGCACAACGTCGCGGGCACCGCTGCAGGCTTCACCGGTTTGTTCGGCTACCTGCTGGGAGCCACCCTGGCATCAAGCGGTGTGGGCTTCCTTGTGCAGCACTACGGTTGGGATGTTACCTTCATAGTATTCGTCGCGTTCTCCGTTATTACCGTGATTCTCTTCGCCGTGGTTGGACGCGATGAGCGTGAGCTTATGCGCAGCCACAATGAAAAAGCACAGTCGCGTGCTTAAACCACTAAAGCGGGTCCCACCGGGCCCGCTTTTTCACTACCCATTTGTCGCTATGTATTTGGAGGAACCGTAACAATGCGTTTGGCTGGAAAATACACAAAGTCCGCAAGTGCGCTCGTGCTTTCAGGGGCTCTAGTTCTCACAGCGTGTGGTACGTCGCAGGAATCTGGCAAAGGGGCGTCGAGTAGCTCTGCTGCGGTGACAAAGGAATCGGCCGTAGTAAACCCCGTGGTTAAGCACCTGGACATGCAAGCTCACCGAGGTGGGCGCGGGGAGCACACCGAGGAGTCGCTCACCGCTTTTGAACATGCGCTTTCGCTTGGCGTAAGCACTCTGGAATTTGACATCGTGATGTCCAAAGACGGGGTTCCCGTGGTGTGGCATGACCCGGATGTTCAGGAAGAAAAATGCCGCGACACTGAGCCCGCCGCCACCCCAAACGACCCGCAGTTCCCGTACGTGGGCAAGCTGCTCCATGACCTCACCTGGGAGCAGCTGAGTACTCTGCGCTGCGACAAAAAGTTGGATAAATTCCCCAACGCGGAACCCGCTAAAGATAACCAGATGATTCGTCTGGAAAGGGTCTTCCAACTCACCCAAGAGCGTGGCGCAGACGTGATGTACAACATCGAAACCAAAATCGAGGCGGACCACCCAGAGAAGTCTGCTAGCCCGCAAGAATTTGTCGACGCCATCCTCAACGCCTCAGATAAAGCCGGTGTGACAGACAAAGTAATGCTCCAAAGCTTTGACTGGCGCTCGCTTCCGCTAGCAAAGAAGCATAACCCCAAGATCCGCACCGTAGCGCTTTACGACGAAACCACCTGGCTCGAAGGTTCCCCCTGGCTCGGAGACATCGACTACAAGTCCGTCAATGGCGACGCACTCGAAGCGGTAAAGAAACTCGGCGCAGACATCGTAAGCCCCGGCTACACAGTTCCATACGGCAAGACTGTCGCAGACGCAGATTATAAGCCCGTAACCACGCCTGAGTATGTGAAAAAGGCTCATGACCTGGGACTCAAAGTGGTCCCGTGGACAGTTAATGATAAAGCTACGATGAAATCCCAGATTGAAGCTGGCATCGACGGCATCATCACCGACTACCCAACAATCCTGCGTGAGCTTGCTGAAGAAATGAAACTCGATCTTCCGCCAAAGTATCCGGCGAAATAGGTGAGAGGTTAGGGACTGAAAACTATTCTGTAGCTTTTATAAAATAAGGCGCGCTCTAAGTCGGAGCGCGCCTTATTTTATGTGTTGGGTGAGTGGTTATTGTCGTTTTTGAGAACGCTAGAAATCGCGACCTGGGGGTTTATCAAGGGAATGCTCGCTAGCGTTCTCAAAAACGACAAAGTCGGGCGGATATAGGTAAAAGTTTTGTATGCGTTTCTTGGGCTTATAGAGAAGGATTGGGCGCAGGGAACGTGGGCTGTCATTCGGGGATGCAAACCCATCATATCTAGAGAATGTGCTACTTTATCGTTAAGTAAATTTTCTTTCCGATAGAGAGAGTAAATTTTTTAGGAAATGGAGTAGGGCTTTGAGTATCCCTCAATTTTTAAATATGGGGAGTAGGGGGTCCTTAAGGTTATATAAAGCCTTTTGGATTATTATTGTTATTTCTTTGGTGGCTGCCATGTGTGTGGTTACTCAACCGGCGGTAGCGCAGGATAATTGTGCTGGTGGCAGTTACTCCAATTTGCATTGGAAAGACAGAAGTCCTGGTGTGGAGGATGGAGTTTATAGTGGACGTTCCGATCAAGCGCAGGTGGAATTTGATTGGCAAGTGTCTGATGGGGCAAAAAAGGGCGACAAATTTTATGTACAGTTGCCTGAAGAACTAATTACTGTTAATACAGGAATGCTGCAGCTAAAAGATAGCGATGGTGTTGTAGTTGCAGAAGCGAATATTTCGAGTAACTCCAAAAAAGTAGAGTTTACTTTAACGGATTTTGCTGATAAGAAATTCGGGGTTAAAGGTAAAGCTTACTTTACTGTGCAGTGGGATAGATATAGTAAAAGCAATCTTCCAGAAAACGGCTTTGGCGCAATCGAAAATCCTGGAAAACTTCAATTTGGTGGTTGTGGGGCAAGATCTTTAGATGGAGTTTATAGCCCGGATGGCCCTGCTGGGATCACCCATGAGAGTGGAAAAAATGGTCAATACTTTGGGTCTAAGGATGTAGACGGGAAAACATATTATCTATTTGGATGGACGGTATTTGTCGGTAGCGATACTGGTACTTCTGCATTTTCTGTAACCGATGCTCCACCAGAGGGGCATAAATTCGCGTGTGATTCTAAATATATAGATGGGAATTGGTCTCCAATTATTTTGGATGCCACTACCGAAAACGGCAATACGCCAACAAATGCTATTCAAATTGGCACAGGAGTACAACATACAGGTAAGCACAACCTTATTCTTAGTAAGCGTGCTCAAGAAGAACAATGGGACCCGGTATATGCTCTAGGATCGCATGGTTTTGAGATTGATTGCCAGGAAAATTCTTTGAAAGTTTTCTTCCCCTACGGCGTCGATCCACGAACTGGTCCACGTATTTCTTTGACCACTTATACGGAAGCTAAACCGGCACCAGGTAGTCGAATTACTAACAAAGCTTCGGTAAAAGAAAAAGAAGTTGAAGGAAGCGTTGTTATTCCAGCTGCTGGTGGTTGGGCAGAAGGTAAAGTTGGCGGCTTTGCATTCCAGAAACAGGTTCTCGGACTTGAGGATGGGATAGAAAAAAGTTTTGAGTTTGAGTGGTCCTGTCATCATAAAAATGCTTCTGAAGTAGAAACAACAAAAGGAAGTACGAACCTTAAACCTGGTGAGTCTCACCACGTCTCAGACCAAGACAAAGGCACTATCTGTGAGCTGAAGGAAAAGAATGCTGATGTCGAAGGGTACAAACGAATAACTAAGTGGATTGTGAATGGCAAGTCTCAAGAAGGTGAATCCGTAGAAGTTGAGGCAAGTGCAAACAATGAGCAGGCCGCCATTGTTGAGGTTACGAACACTTACACGAAAGATGAGCCAAAAGACGGCTCCTTCAATCTTGTCAAGAAAGTTGAAGGCCTTGACAGAGATGCGAAAGTAAACACCTACCTTTTTGAGTACAAGTGCGTACTCGGTGAAAAAGAAATAAAATCCGAAAAATCTATTGAGATCACAGGTGCCGGAACCTACAAAGTGGACGGTATTCCAGCCGGTGCGACCTGCTCGGTCACTGAGAATAAAGAATCTGCTCAGGTAGCTGATTACACCGTTGAGATTAATGACAAGAACACTGTCACCATCGAAGCAGACAAGACTGTCGACCTAGAAGTCACTAATAAGTACACGACTTCTTTGGGTAAGTTCAAAGTTACCAAGAAGGTTGATGGTCTTCCGAAAAAACACAAGGATGTCGCTTACGACTTCACCTACACCTGCGTCAAGGATTCGGATGTTAAGACCGGAAAATTCACCATCACAGGCGCAGGTGAAGAGACCATCGATAAGATTCCCGCTGGCTACTCTTGCTCAGTAACTGAGGATAAAGAGAAAGCAGCCGTCAAGGGATATTCTTTGGTAACTAATGTTTCTGGTCCAGTAACTATTATCGCTGTTCAGGAACAAGAGATATGTGAATAACGTGTACTCCTTAAACAAGGGTTCTTTCACCATTACTAAAGAACTTCAAGATCCCGATAATGTTGCGACTGACAAGAAGTTTTCCTTCGGCTATTCCTGCGAACATAAAGAACTTGGCTTCCATCAGGAAGGCTTCTTAGGCCCAATCGGCGCTGGTGAGAAAGCAACAGTCAAGGATATTCCCGAAGGTTCTATCTGCACCATTAAAGAGCAAGACGCTCAGGTAGGCGGCTCTGACCTCAAGGTTTCCGGCCTGGATGAGTCCATTATCGTGGGTAACGGTGAGAAGAACGTCAAGGTGACCAATGCCTACTCCGCATGGCGCGCAAAGATTACCCTTTCCAAGGAGATCACTGGTTCAACTTCCAAGGCCTTGATGGAGAAGCCTTTTAAGGTGAACTATGTCTGCGAACTAGGTAGCTGGAAGAAAGACGGCACAGTGACCGTCACTGCCAAGACACCAACTGTGATCGAGGATCTACGTTCTGGCGCTGAGTGCGTGTTCACCGAGAACACCGAAGGCCTTGATGCGGGTGGTGCTCGCTTTAACTTGGCAGGTTCCACGACAAACGTCACCGTTAAGGTCGGAGACAAGGGAACGAACACTTCTGCCAAACTGGTCAATGATTATAAGGAACTGGGTAAAGTCTCTTTGACCAAGGTGCTCGGTGGATTGTCTGTGGATGCGTGGGGCTCTAGCGGGCAGAATCCGCGGGAGTTTGACGTGGAGGTGACGTACAAGGACACAAGCGGAGTTAACAAGACACAGACACTGAAGATTTCCGAGGGCAAGAACACCGAGTTGCCTGCGCTGCCAGTCGGTACCGAGATCAAGGTTCGAGAGGTTATGCCTCGTAACTCTGCTTTGACCACGTGGTCTACCCCCGGTTATTCCTCTGCGGATGGGTCTGCTGTTGTCCGGGACAATGGCGATGGATCTGCGACGATCATCGTTCCGTCTGATTCCTTTGACAAGCCAGCCTTGGTTAAGGTGCGCAACACCGCCAATATTCCGTGGTGGTGGTCGCTGCTGATCCTGGTGCCGTTTGTCGCGCCGCACTTGGTGCCATCGGATAGCGGAAGTTCTAGTTCTTCCACACCGACAAATGCACCTCAGAGGCCTGCGGCACCGACTACTCAGAAGCCGGCACCGGTTAAGGAAAAGCCTAAGAAGACTCTTGCTGTTACTGGTGCAAGTGTGTACATGGTGCTGATCCTTGGCGCGATTCTTTCGCTCGCTGGTTTGGCGTTCTTTGTGATGCGTCACCGTAGAGATTAAGGAACATTCTGAGTTTATAAAGTAAGGGTGAGGGCGAGAGCGTCCGCACCCTTGCTTTTCTTGGTGGTGCCGTAGGCTCGCTGGGGTGGATGCGTATCTTTTAGATTTTGTAATTCAGCACCGCGAGGAGGCTGTGACGCCGTGGGTGGTTGCGTTGACCACGGCGACGCGCCCGGCGTTTGTGATGGTTGGGGCGCTGGTGGCGTCGGCACTGCTTATGGTCACGCATCGTGCGATGCCGTTGTTTCCTGCGGCAGCCGTGGGGCTTTCGTGGGTGAGCAGTACCGCGTTGAAGTACGTGTGCGGCCGGGAGCGTCCCAGCAGGGAATTGCAGCTTCTTTATGAATACAACCCGTCATTCCCCTCGGGCCATGCCACGACGGCCTTTGCTGCGGCTATGGTCCTCGCGCTTCTGTGTCGCCGCTGGTGGGTGCTCACCGTGTGGATCGTGGCGGCGGCAGTGGGGCTGAGCAGGTTGTATGTGGGAGTGCATTGGCCTAGCGACGTGCTAGCCGGTGCGCTGCTTGGCGCCGCGATTGCAGCCGCCACCTTTGCAGTGATGCGAAAAGTGGCGGCAGAGGGCGCGAGCTAGAAGCTTCCCGACGAGCCCGCGCCGGAGAAGCCGCCGGAGTATGTGGCGGTGGACGAGGAACTAGAGGCGTTGGCGGCGCTGACTGCGTCGTTATGCCAGGAGTTCATGAGGAAGAAAGGCACGTAATTGCCGTAGCCGGGGTGCCAGTCGCTAGCGCCGAGGCTTGGGGGGCGGTTGTGCTCAAGGTCGGCTTGAGAGAATTGCTTGTGGGCCAGGGCTTGGGTTACAGCGCCGTACTCGGAGATGATGAGCGCGTATTCATCCATAAAGTTCGCTGCGGAAGGATTCGTGATGAGTGCTTGGCAGCGGGCACTGAGCTCGCCGATACGGGCTTGGATGGCGGCGTCGTTAGCCTCGACCTGAGCTTTGACTATGTCCTCATGCAAGGCCGTGAGCTCCTTTAATCGCACATCGGTGTTGCCTTTCTCCATGCGGAAGAGGGTATCGATGTTGTTCTCAGCGTTGCGGAGCTGGGTGACGCTAGCGGCGGCCGTGGCCAATTCTTTACGACGCGCATAAATAGCTTTCGCATCGGCGTTTTCCGGAAGCTGCATCATGGTGTCGTGCTGAGCCAGGAAACCATTCTTAATGTCCTCCCACTCACGGCGCAGAGTGGCGTCAGCGATGGGGGAGGTAAGGGAATAATGTGCACGAATGTCGATGCTGTCTAAGTTGTTAGCAAGATGCGTGTAGTTATCGGCTACCGTCTGGTAATCCTGCATTGCGAGCTTCCGGCGTTGCTTGCGGTAATAGAAGGAAAAGAACCCCACTACCGCAGCAAAAACCGCGCCAGCAGCGGCAAAGAGGCCGCCGAATATCCGGCTACCGTTATCGGTAGCGTTCGGATCATACTTAGCTACAGTCGTGGCACCGGTGAGCAAACCACCCACCCAGTCGCCGTTTTTAAAGGACTTCTGCATGGAATCGGAATAACGCGTGGAATGCTTGGTATACCCGAGCGGCCCCTTGAGGTCTTCGCTCACGTAGGTGCCCATTTTTCGGAGATTAACATCCACGGTGAACAAAACGTGCCCGTCGGCCCACTTGTTTCCTTCTTGATTGATGAGCTCTCTGTGCTGGTGCACGCCAAAGTCTTTCACCCAATCGTCATAAGGCGTGGTGGCGGTAGCGCTGATGACGTAGTCGACATTGGGCACCTGGGTAGGAAAATTCAATGCCCGAGTTTTCTCAGTAAGCTCGGCCTCTTCCTCAGGGGACAAGACGTTGTCTTGGTCATAAATCGTCACGTTTAGGGGAGCGTCGGCACGCGCGGTTGTGAGCACTCTGGAAGGAAGCAGGAGCAGCGATAACATTACTGCCGTAATCAAGCTCGAAAACTTCATGAAAACACGCATGTGCGCACCTCTCAGCAAACGTTGACGACGATACCGCCGAGTATAAAGACTTTCTGCATGCTTGCTAGACCATGGAGTTCCCCCGAGAAGCATAAGAAGACTACAGTACAACGGGTTCACAAACGTGAGAAGGAACCGACTGAGAAATCCGGGTGGTGTGCGCGTTATTTAAGGAACGACGTACTCAGTAGCATTATGCTAGACCGGGTGAACTGTGCCCTTCGAGAGCGGGGCAACATCAAAACTTTTAGAAAGGTTTGGCGTCAATGAGCGCTGATAAGAGCACGGCTACTAAGGCAGTGGAAAAGCTGCAGCGATTCCTGCTACCGCGAGCAGGCGAGCCTTATGACGTGCGGATGTTGTACCTCATCGAGGCAGAACACAAAACTGCACGTGCGACGTGGGAGGACCGTGGCTCGGTCTCGCTTGCTGCCGGCAACGAGCTGAGCTTCTTGACGTATTTCAACGCGTTCCCCGCAAGCTATTGGCGCCGCTGGTCTCAGCTGGACTCTGTGATCCTCAAGGTTGAGGTCGCTGGAACCGCACGCGTAGACGTGTACCGCTCCAAGATTGACGGCGCCCGCATCGCTGTGGAAGGCCAAGTGGTCACCGACGGAACCGCTGAATTTGAGCTTTCCTTGCAGCCTTTCGAGGACGGCGGCTGGCTGTGGTTCGATCTCACCGCAGAGACCGACACCACCGTTCTAGAAGCTGGTTGGTACGCAGCGCAGGCGCCCGGCCCCCAGACGCTTCCCGACGGCACCCAGGTAGGACCTTTCGAGCCGCGAGTGACCGTGGGTATCCCCACCTTCAACCGCCCGGCAGACGCAGTGGCTGCGCTCGAAGCGCTGGCCTCTGACCCAGAGGTGGATGCGGTCATCGACACGATGATCATGCCGGATCAGGGCACCAAGCACCCCGCTGATGAACCAGGCTATCAAGCAGCAACCGAGCACTTCGGGGAGCGTTTCTTTGAATTCCGCCAGGGCAACCTCGGCGGATCGGGCGGCTATTCCCGCATCATGTATGAGGCACTTGGTGGAGTAGACGGCACAGGTGAGGCCGGCGCCAAGAAGAGCCCTTACATCCTGTACATGGATGATGACATCGCCATTGAACCTGACTCAGTGCTGCGTGCTCTTCAGGTGGCTCGTTACGCTAAGTCCCCGATGCTGGTTGGTGGCCAGATGCTCAACCTCCAGGAGCGCAGCCACCTGCACACCATGGGCGAGGTCATCGGACGCCATGACTTTATGTGGACCTCCGCGCCCCATGTGCACTACGACCATGACTTTGCCAAGCACCCGCTCGCAGATCGCGGAAAACCAGGCGACAAACCAGATATGCCCAACTCCGTTGACCTGCACCGTCGTATTGACGCAGAGTTCAACGGCTGGTGGATGTGCATGATTCCACGCGTTGTCGCAGAAGAAATCGGACAGCCACTGCCGCTGTTTATCAAGTGGGATGACGCTGAATTCGGTCTTCGCGCCGGGCGTCATGGCTACCCGACGGCCACCTGGCCGGGTATCGCGATCTGGCACATGGCATGGTCGGACAAGGACGACGCGATTGACTGGCAGGCGTATTTCCACCTGCGCAACCGCCTCGTCGTGGCTGCTAACTACCATGATGGCCCTGTTGAGGGCATCATCAAGTCGATGCAGAAGGCCACGATTAAGCACCTGATGTGCCTGGAGTACTCGACCGTGGCTATCCAAAATGAGGCCATGAAGGACTTCCTCGCTGGCCCTGATCAGCTCTTTGACATCCTGGAGTCTTCGTTGCCTCGTATCGCGGCGATTCGTAAGACCTATTCGGATGCTGTCGTGCTGCCCACCGCCGCGGACTTGCCTAAGCCCACTGGTATCCCCGGTGTGCCGATCCGCGACATCGGAGGACGTTTGGCACCGATCAAGAAGGCCGTATGGCTGGCTAAGGGTCTCAAGCACTCGTTGTCCAAGGAAAACAAAGATCATCACGAGGTTCCCCAGGCAAATCTCTCTCCCATCGAGGCGCGTTGGTTTAGCCTCTCCCGTCTCGACGGCGCTACGGTGACCACCGCTGATGGTCGCGGAGTGGTGTACCGCAAGCGTGACCTGGAACAGGCAAAGGAGCTGCTCAAGGAGTCGCGTTGTTTGCAAAAGGAAGTCGCAGAGAACTTTGATCGACTGCGTGGCGAGTACCGCGCCGCCCACACGCGTCTGACCAGCCGCGAGGCATGGTCTGAGATTTTTGCAGGTGGTGTGGATGAGTAAAGTGGAATCAGACGTTCTTGTTGGGATTCAATCGCTTTTAGCTTCTCGACGTGGCGTGCTGCCTACCGCACGCGCGCTCAGCCATTTCGGTGAGCACGCTCTGGGGTGGATGGGATTGGCCGCTCTGGGCGCTTGCGTGGATAAGGGGAGACGCCGCCAGTGGATACACGTTGGTGTATCGGCTTTTCTCAGCCATGCTGCTAGCGTTGTGATCAAGCGTATTGTGCGGCGGAAGCGTCCACATGATGATCGGATCGCTATTGGGGTGGGAACGCCCTCTAAGCTGAGCTTTCCTAGTTCACACGCGACGTCGACAAGCGCTGCCTTGGTGAGTCTTGCTAAGCTCACGCGCAGTCCTCTCCCGCTGCTCGGTATCCCTGTGATGATGACATCGCGTATGGTGCTCGGAGTGCATTACCCAACCGACGTGACCGTCGGTGCGCTTCTCGGCGCCGCTACCGCGCAAGCAGTATCGCGAATGGATAAGAAGGAAAAGTAAGTGACCGAGCAAAACAAGAGCTTCCTTGAGCCCGAACCCCACACACGTGGCGTGGAGGACAACAAGAAGCGTCGTCCGCCGAAGAACCTCCCTGACGCGATGATTAAAGCACTGCGCCCCAAGCAGTGGGTGAAGAACGTTCTGGTTCTTGCTGCACCCGCTGCCGCCGGCACAGAGGCTCTCTTCGCGCCGCGCACACTCGTGGACATTCTTATCGCCTTTGTCGCTTTTTGCATGTCGGCATCTGCGATTTATCTGATCAATGATGCCCGCGACGTTGAGGCGGACAGGCAGCACCCCACCAAGCGTTTCCGGCCGATTGCCGCTGGTGTTCTGCCCATCAACCTGGCCTACGGCATGGCAGTATCCCTGATGCTCGCGGCTGTGTTCATCAGCTACTTTGCTTCCTCGGGTCACGGGCTCGGCATTGTTGTCGTGGTTTATATCGCCCTGCAGCTGGGTTACTGCTTTGGCTGGAAGCACCAGCCGGTGATCGATATTGCTTTGGTCTCCTCCGGATTCATGCTGCGTGCTATGGCCGGCGGTGTGGCCGCAGGTATCAACCTTTCGCAGTGGTTCCTGCTGGTTGCGGCGTTTGGTTCGTTGTTCATGGCATCGGGTAAGCGTTATGCGGAAATCTTGCTGGCCAAGAAGTCGGGCGCGAAGATCCGCAAGTCACTTGAAGGGTATACGCCCACGTATCTGCGCTTTGTGTGGACGCTCTCTGCAACCGCTGTGGTTATTGCGTACTCGCTATGGGGCTTTGAGATGGCTGCGTCATCTTCCGGAACGGCTTCAGTGTGGTACCAGGTCTCCATGGTTCCCTTTACCGTGGCTATCTTGCGCTATGCAGCCGACGTTGACCGTGGCGACGGCGGCGCTCCTGATGAGCTCGCGCTGTCAGACCGCGCGTTGCAGGTCCTAGCGATCGCATGGGTCGTGTGCATCGGCATCGCTGTGTATTTGGTTCCTGCGTTTTAGGCTCACGCCACTAGGAGTGCAACCGCCACAGAGCAGTTTCTTCGCAGAACTGTTCGGTGGCGGTTTTGTTATGGAAAGGCAGGTGTAGAGCGATATGAATAAGTGTGAGAACAAAAACTAATCACGCAACATTTATCACTCGGATTCACAATAGCCCCGTCTTCAGTGTTAGCATGAGCACTCATGAATAAGGGTCGGTCGTTGTCAGTGACCACCGCGTTTGTGTCTACCACGGCTATCGCGGTGATTGCATTTGTTGGAGGCTGGCAACGCCGGTGGATTAGCGATGACGGTCTGATAGTTTTGCGGACCGTACGAAATCTCCTCGCGGGTAATGGTCCGGTGTTCAACGCCGGCGAGCGGGTAGAGGCCAATACCTCCACTCTGTGGCAGTACCTCATCTTTGCGGTTGCCAAAGTTACCGGCGGGGAGCTGAGCGCAATCGCGTTGTGGCTTGCGCTGCTCCTGACCACAGCCGCGCTGACTATTGCTGCTCTTGCTACTGTGCGCCTTCATCCGGAGCGCAACGCACTGATTCTTCCTTTTGGCGCTCTCATCTATATCGCGCTGCCCCCGGCACGAGATTTTGCTACGTCTGGTCTGGAATGGGGCCTGTCGCTTTTCTGGCTTGCGGTGCTGTGGTGGCTGATCGTTGCGTGGGTCAACGCTGTGCATCCGCCGGCTGCGGAGACGCACGCTTCTCAGCGAACAGATCGGGCATTCCAGGCGACGCTCTTCTTGGCCTTTTGGTGTAGCCTGAGCTGGTTCATCCGCCCGGAGATGGCACTTTATGGTGGCGTGATCGGGCTGGTTATTTTTGTGAATGCGGAGACCTGGCGCCGCCGCGGGCTCATTCTTTTGGTCGCTCTTCCATTGCCGCTGGGATACCAGATTTTCCGGATGGGATATTACGGGCTGATTGTTCCGCAGACCGCAGTGGCCAAGTCCGCAAAGCTCAGTGACTGGACAAGCGGCTGGATGTATCTGAGGGACTTTAATGATCCCTACGGAATGATCATCGCAGCCCTGCTTGTGCTCGCCGTGGGATACACGGTGTTTGTTCATGGTGGGTTCTTCCGGGGCCCATGGGGGATAGGTGCGCAGTCTGACGCTGAATCGGCACAGAGGTTTGCTGCCATGCGTTCGGAGCTGCGGACATCTCGCGTCATCATCGTGGTGCTGCTGTGCTGTGCCTTCTTGCATATTCTCTATGTGACCCGTGTTGGTGGCGACTTTATGCACGGCAGAATGCTGCTGTTGCCGCTCTTTGTGTTGCTGCTTCCCGTCGCTGTGATCCCGATTCGTCCCACGAGCGAGGGCAAGCTGCACGAGCTGGCTAGCTTTGGAATTTTCTGTGGTGCAGTAACCTGGGCGTTCTTGGTTGTCGCTGGCGGCCATAGCTATGAACGACCCGGAAGCGGGGATGCTCAGAAGGAAATCGGCATCGTGGATGAGCGGGAGTATTGGACGCAGTCAATGGGGCGCGCGTCTGATAATGCGCCAAAGACAGCAGAGGATTTCCTTGAGGTTCCGGTAATGCGAACGTTCAAGGAACGATTAGCGCAGGCTCAAGCAAACAACGACGCACTCATGCTCGACTTTGTGGTTGATGACAAGCAAGAACTCTACGACTGGCAGCCGATTCCTAGGGATGACTCCACCAAAGAAAAAGACATTCCGCTGACTATTACTCGCATTAACCTGGGCATGACGTCGATGAATGCTCCTTTGGATGTGAGGGTTGTGGATTCGGTGGGCCTATCCAACCCATTGGGCGCACGCCAACCGCGCATCGAGGGTTCACGTGTCGGCCACAATAAGCATCTTCCGTTGTCCTGGCAGGCTGCGGATTCCGCAGCGAATCTTAACCACCTGCCTGTGTGGGTTGATGGACCTGAGGCGACGAGCGTGCGGAAGGCTCTCTACACAGAAGAGATAGCCGAGTTCATCGCTACGTATCGGGAGCCGATGAGCGTTTCACGATTCTTTAAAAATATTGCTTTTGCACTAGGCCAAGGACGTTCGCTGGAACTTAACCCAGATCCTGCCCACTATGGGGCTACTGTGGACCCGGCAGCTCGTATTTCTTGGCCGGTGAGCGCCCGTACTGACTAGTTGCGCTTTGCTTTGATTGCATATATCCCCCGCAAAAGTGGGTAATAAAGAGCGCTGGTGGGGTGGGGAACTTTCTAAAAACTAAGTTCCAACTATGAAAAAGAGCATAAGCGAGTTAATCTAGCTTGGATTATATCGGTTCTGTAACGGCCCGGACGTCCTGCGCGATACTTAAGCAGGAATGAGACGGGGCGTTTGCGTGCACATAATAACTGCGACGCCGCATACTTAGTTCGAGGAGATTTATGACGATCGCGTCCCGATTGAAAAAGGTAGGCAAGAAAGCTACCGCCACACTTACTGCTGTGGTTACGGCAGCAGCGCTGACCGTTGCCGGCACAGGCGTTGCTTCCGCAGGCCCTCGCGACTGGTTGCGGCCAGATGCTACCGGCCACTGTGAGTGGGATGGTGCAAACTACTGGGTACAGCGTTGCGACGTTGCCTCCCCGGCTATGGGCCACAACGTGACAGTGCAGATCCAGCCTGCAGGTCGTGGTGGTAACGCTGCCCTCTACCTGCTCGACGGAGCGCGCGCTTCCGATGCGGCCAACGCTTGGACCTTTGATGCTTCCGCACAGACCATGTTTGTGGATAACAACATCACCTTGGTCATGCCTGTTGGCGGTGCCGGCAGCTTCTACACCGACTGGGCGGCACCAGCGGGAATTGGTTCCGTTGGACAGGTCTTCAAGTGGGAGACCTTCCTTACTCAAGAGCTTCCTGCGTACCTCGAAGCGCATTTTGGTGTTGCTCGCAATAACAACTCCATCGGTGGCCTCTCCATGGGCGCTACCGCTGCGATGAACCTTGCTGCTCTTCACCCAGAGCAGTTCCGCCAGGTGCTGAGCTACTCCGGTTACCTCGCCATGACCGCTCCTGGCATGTACAGCCTGCTGGGCCTCGCTCTCCTCGAAGTCGGTGGCCTGAACATTAACTCCATGTACGGTAGCTTCTTCAGCCCACGTCGTATTCAGCTCGATCCGCTGTTCAACATGCGCGGCCTCGACGGCAAGGACGTGTATGTCTCTGCTGCTAGCGGCGCATGGGGCGGCCCGGACATCGAAAAGTATTCGTTCAAGGACCGCGTCAACGGTTCCATTCTTGAGGTCGCATCCCGCCTCTCCACCAAGATTTGGGAGACCAAGGCAAAGGGTTATGGCCTGAATTACACTGCGGATTACCCGGCTGTTGGTATCCACAACTGGCTGCAGTGGAACTACCAGTTGGCTATCACCAAGGATCGCATCCTGAACGTGATGAACGCCTGGTAAGGCTTCCTGCTTACTATCTCCCCAGAGGGCTCGTACCTCTGGGGATTTTTATGCTCTTGTTGCCTTTGGCCATTACATTGGTCTACGGCTGTTTTATTGTCCGCTACTGTTTTGCTTCCAAGGTGATCGAATGTCCCATAGGTCTGAGAAGTCTCAGTCATTCCTGACTCCGCTGGGGTGGCTGCTGGCGCTCTGTGCTGGGTCGGCCCCATGGTGGCAGGGGTCGCGGAATTCTCAGCCGGACGACTGGGGAAGCTTGTGGATCGGCGGGCAGATCGTCGCGGATGGACATTCGGATAGCCTTTATTCCATTGATCCGACGGATTTTGGCAACCCCACAGGCCCAGTGTGGGCGTCGTATGCGGAACAGGTGAGCGATCTCGCTCCTTTTGTGCATCCTTTTGTTCATAACCCTCTGGTGGCCTATGCGCTGGCGCCGGTGACTCGGTTGATGAGCTTTGCCACGAGTGCTTCTGTGTTGTTGGTTCTCAGTGGCATATCGGTGGTCTTATTCAGCGCCGGTTGCATTAATTTATGGACGCGTCGGACTCCTCAGATAGTCCCTCTTGTGGTTCTGTCGGTGGCGGTGTGGGTGTCTGCGGCGACGCAGCTTAGCTTCTGGATTGGGCAGACCACGCCGATCATCATGATGCTGATTGCCGTGGGGCTTGCCATGAGCGTGCGCCGCCCGTGGCTCTCAGGGCTCCTTGTGTCGATAGCAGTGCTAATCAAGCTCACTCCCGTGCTCATCGTGCTGATAATGCTGATGTTTGCGGGGCATAGGCGCGCTGGCGTATGGGCTGCAGGTTTAAGCCTGTTCTGGGGTGTTCTTACCCTAGTGGTGGCGCCGTGGTCTGTTATTAGCGCATGGTGGCAGGCTTTGGGGTGGCTGGGTTCAAAGACGTTGGTTTCTGCGATCAATCAGTCGTTGGCGTCGCTGTTGGCGAGGGGACAACAGCCTGAGGGGAGTATCGTTGCCGTTATCGACGAGGCCCCCGCAGCCGTGATGTGGTGGAGCATGGGGATAGTACTGGTTACCGTTGCTTTGTTCCTGGTGACCCTGATCAAATTGAAGGATTTTCGATTTGAGATTTGTGCGGTTGTCGCATTTGTTGGGGTTACAGCATTGTCGGGAATCGTGTGGACTCACTACACAATGGTGGCCTTTGTAGCCGTGACTGGTCTGGTGGCGCTAGCTGAGAGGTCTTCGTGGTGGGCAGCCGTGGGGCTTCTTCCGGCAGTGTTGCTCTTCCCGCCGTTTGGAGAGGCGTTTGTTTCTGCGGAAAGGACGCCCAATTCCCTCATGTGGGCAGGGTTCCTGTCGCTGGTCATCCCGATGATCGCGTTGGCTGGGATGGGACTGGGGGCACGCCCAGAGATTCGCGCTGATAGGCGGCTTCGATGGAGTTCTCTGGTGGAAGCGGTGGCGGAAACGACGGGTGGGCGTCGATAAGCAACGGCTCGGGCACCCTGATATTGGTGTGAAAATAGAGTATTAGAGCTAAGGAAGAGCAGAAAGTGTCGGTGTGTCACTGGCCAAAGTCTCAAGTTGAACTTAAACTTGAGAAACGACCTTGTGGTCCCACTGTCTTCGTGCCCACACACGATCCGGGCCACTGCGGCGAGAACAAGTCAATAACTCGGCTACATCGAGGCGTCTGTAACGACGAACAAGGTGAGCGCAGATAGAAAAAGGGAATTTCCGGAGGCGGGGAACCTCCGGAGGCGCCCCGTCTGCACCATGCTTACCTTTGGTATGTCGTGGTCAGCGCTGGATTAAAGCCAACCGTAACTACTAGAAGGACAAAGACTCTATGCGCGACACCGCATCCCGTCTCAGCAAACGTGGTTCCCTCTGGATCGCTGCGGCCGCTGTACCTGCTGCTTTGGCAGTAGGTGCTGCAGTCATCGTTCCAGCCACGACGACGGCTCAGAGCTCCCACATTGGTGGGCTTATCGACGACCAAACCGGCTACCTCAAAAACGAGGGAGTACACCGCACTCCGATCCGCACCGATCATCCGAAGATCGAAGGCCTGCCAGCGGGCGTGTCTATCGACCGCGTTGAGTGGATCACCAACCGCCGCATAGCGCTGTTTATCAAGTCGGCTGCAATGCCCGGTAACCCCATCCAGGTTCAGGTCCTCCTCGCGCGTGATTGGCACCAGGATCCGAACCGCACCTTCCCATCCGTGTGGACCCTGGATGGCCTGCGCGCTGTGGAAACAGAGAGCGGCTGGACCATCAACACCAATATCGAGCAGTTCTACGCAGACAAGAACGTCAACGTAGTTATGCCGGTGGGTGGAGAGTCGTCCTTCTACTCAGATTGGCAACGCGAGAACAAGGGCAAGCACTACAAGTGGGAGACCTTCCTTACTCAGGAACTCGTGCCAGTGCTGGCTCACGGCTACCGCACCAATGATTCCCGTGCCATCGTCGGGCTTTCCATGGGAGGAACCGCCGCAGTCAACCTGGCTGAGCGTCGCCCCGACCTATTCAAGTTCGTTGGCTCATTCTCGGGTTACCTCGACACCACCTCTATCGGTATGCCTACCGCCATCCGCGCAGCACAGCAGGACGCTGGTGGATATGACACCACTGCAATGTGGGGCCCGGACGGCTCCCAGGATTGGATCGACCACGATCCTAAGCTGGGCATCGAGGCTCTCAAGGGCATCAAGACCTATGTTTCTGCAGGCTCTGGGCGTGACGACTACGGCCAGCCCGGATCCGTGGCCAAGAACCAGGGCACCTATGCCGGCATCGGCCTTGAAGTTATCTCACGCATGACCACTCAAACCTTTGTGGACTACGCCAAGCGCGCAGGTGTGGACGTGGTGTCGCACTTCCGTCCTTCCGGCGTGCACGACTGGCCATACTGGCAGTTTGAAATGACTCAGGCATGGCCGTACATGGCCGATGCACTTGGTCTGTCTTCTGAGGACCGCGGCGCATCCTGCGCAGCCATCGGCGCTATCGCTGAGGCAACCAAGGGCGGACAGGTAGGAACCTGCGTAAACAACGAGTACGACATCGCTGGTGGCAAGGCTGAAGACTTTGTCGACGGCCGCGCCTACTGGTCGCCAGCAACCGGTGCGCATACGCTCAGCGGGCGCGTCGGGGCTCGTTACTCCGAGATCGGTGGACCTAACTCCTGGTTGGGCTTCCCAGTATCCAACGACTTTAAGCTCAAGGACAACGTCGTTGCTGCTCAGTTTGAGCGCGGTAACATATACTGGTCCCCAGAACGCGGCGCTTTTGAGGTTCCTAAGGACCTCGTGGACAAGTGGGGCGAACTGCAATGGGAGGACGGCACCCTGGGCTACCCGGTAGAGGACGCGAAAGAAATCAATGGCGGCCTGGTGCAGAAGTTCCAGGGCGGCTACGTCACCCGCGACAAGGATCACAAGAACCACTGGGTCCGTGGCGAGATCGCTAAGAAATACGGCGAGATGGACACCGCTAAGTCCAAGCTGGGCTTCCCGACCTCGGACGAACAGCTCATCCCAGGTGGCGCTTTCCAGCAGTTCGAGCACGGCAACATCTACTGGTCTGCAACGACTGGTGCGCACGTGATCTACAAGGGTGCCATCTTTGACGCTTGGGGCGCCAAGAGGTGGGAGCAGGGAGAGTATGGTTGGCCAACCTCCGACCAGACTTCAATCCCTGCAGGTGGTGAAGAAATCTCCTTCCAGCACGGCAAGATCAGCGAAATAAACGGACGCGTAGTGGAGGATCGTCGATAATGCGCAGCAACCGCCTCCTTGTGGGAGCTCTTCTGACTACCGTCGGGGTGACCCTTGCCGCCTGCGGCGGGGGAGCCACCGTTGAGGATTCCGGCACGAACACGAGTATCGCCCCGCTGACGCGGGAGGCTAAATCCTCTGAGTCGACGTCGGCTAAGAGCTCAGCTTCTGAGACAACATCCGCACAGGATTCGGGCTCCGCCCCGAACGGCGGTGGGCGTGTCGACGAGTCCTTCAAGGATGGCGCGGGCCAGGAAATTACGGCTAAACCAACACCCGGGGAATCCTTCTCCGCAAAGGAAAAGGCGTTTTTGGACACCTTGACCAAGGGTGGCGTGAACATCGCTGGAGTAGAAAACCAGATGATTGGCGCTGCGGGCGTTGTGTGTCAGGGAAACAGCCAATCGTTGAGCCCGGCCACCGTTCAAGCGGTTGCAGGGCAGCTCTTGGAGCAACAACGATCAAAGCTCTCTTTTGACGAGCTGACCAAGCTCATTGATTCTTCGGCCCGATCCGCGTACTGCTAGAGCTTATGAAAAAACTGCTCACGGTCATAGTGACCATCGTGGTGCTGATGCTGATTCTCATGGGCATCGTTCGGTGGATGAACAACACGGATAACAATCCGCTCGATCCCGGCGACAAGGGTGCTGCACCCAAGCCGGGGGAGACTTCCGAGCCCGTCCAACCCGCTCATTGCCCTGCTGTGGAGTTTATTTCTGCGCCGGGTACGTGGGAATCGGCAAAGAATGATGATCCGATCAACCCAATGGCCAATCCTGCGTCGTTTATGCTGTCGATTTCTCGGCCGCTGCAAGAGCAGTATTCTGCCGGCCATGTAAAAGTATGGACGCTGCCTTACACGGCGCAGTTCCGGAACATCAATGCGCAGCATGAGCTGAGCTACGACGAGTCACGGCAAGAGGGAACATCCACGCTTGAAGGTGAGCTGATTCGCACCCACCAAGAGTGCCCGCTGACAGACTTCATTCTCGCTGGTTTCTCCCAGGGAGCAGTGATCGCTGGAGATATTGCTAACAAGATTGGTACCGGTCAGGGAGTCATCCCCGCCGAGCGAGTGAGGGGTGTCGCCCTCATTGCGGATGGCAGGAGGCAGCCAGGTGTGGGCCAGGCTGTGGGAAATCCTGTAGGTGGGGTTGGTGCGGAAGTCGCTCTCCAACCACTCAATCTTGTGGTTCAGCCCATTGTCCCGGGAGCTACCATGCGCGGTCCGCGCGTCAATGGTTTCGGCGAGCTGGATGCAAAAACTTTTGAGATCTGTGCGCCGGATGACACGATCTGCGATGCTCCGGCAGATGTAGGAAACGCGCTGCTACGGGCCCAGGCGCTGGTTGAGGCGAATGGCGTTCACGCGCTCTATGCCACCAACCCGCACGTGATTCCCGGAACCACTGCCAACCAATGGACAGTGGAATGGGCAAAGGGCTTGATCGGCTAAACGGTCATGATGAGAAAGCTGGAAATCTCGACAGAGGTTTCCAGCTTTTGTGTATCGGAGGGGGTGGAGCGTCGATAAGCTTTGTGATGCTTGCTGAGTGCGTCGTGCTGCCGCCGGGTAGGGGGGATTGGTAGCCTATACCTGAAGATTTGCCCTCAATATTTAGATTTTTGATCACTGTGTAACACTTTCGCAATCAAAACTAATAAAGTAGATGGAACGTTAAGCACTTTCGGTGCGTGCGGTTGGCTCTGCAGTAGCCCCGTGCCAGGAAACCCTCAAGGAGATTTATGGATCTGAATCAGGCTATGCGCCAGTTCTTCAACGAGAAGGGCGAGATTACTCTCCGGCCCGAGCTGACCCTCGCTGGCCTTGGCGAGGTTCTCTTCCAGGCTGATGCGGCAACAGGTGGAGCTGACCGCCACTGCATCCGCTTCTGGGACTTCACCTCCTCCCGTGAAGGTGAGACCCGCGACTTTAACCGGACCGAGGTGAACACTCGGATCAAGGTGGTTGCAGCGCGCCTGCAGCAGGTCGGCAGCATTGGTGATCGCGTAGCTATCTTGGCTAATAACAGCCCAGAGTATCTCTTTGGCTTCCTAGGTTCGCTTTATGCCGACATGGTCCCCGTCCCGCTGTATGACCCCACAGAGCCGGGACACGCAGACCACCTCACTGCAGTGATGGGCGACGCCAAGCCGACCATCGTGTTGACCAACAACACGTCCGCTACGGCTGTTCGTCGCTTCTTCGCGGACATCCCAGGCGCAGAACGCCCACGCATCATTTCTATCGGCTCCTTGCCTGATTCCGGCGCACAGAGCTTTGTTAACCCATTGCTCACCGAGGAGGGGCAGGCTTTCGCTGCCGCTGCACAGGTTGCACCGGTTGATCTCCCGGCATTCTTGCAGTACACCTCGGGTTCTACCCGTACCCCTGCGGGTGTTGTGCTGACTAACCGTTCGATCTTGACCAACGTGCTGCAGATTTTCACGGCAGTTCAGCTCAAGACGCCACTGCGCCTCGTTTCCTGGCTCCCGCTGCACCACGACATGGGCATCATCCTGGCAGCATTTGTTACCTTGCTGGGTCTGGAGTTTGAGCTCATGGCTCCGCGCGACTTCATCCAGCAGCCGTCGCGCTGGATAGATCAGCTTAAGCGTCGTGAGGGCGACAACGCGGTCTACACCGTTGTCCCGAACTTCGCACTAGAGCTGGCATCCCGTTACGCTGCTCCTGAGGCTGGCTCGGATGCAGATTTCTCCAAGGTCGACGGTCTTATCGTCGGTTCCGAGCCTGTGACGGAAAAGGCAGTGAATGCCTTCTTGGCTGCATTTGGTCCTTTCGGTCTCAACCGCTCCGCTATCCGTCCTTCCTACGGCCTGGCAGAGGCTTCCTTGCTGGTGACCACGCCGCAAACTCCGGAACGCCCGCACATTGCATACTTTGACCGCGATCAGCTCGCTGAAAACAAGGCTGTGCAGATTGATTCCGACTCTCCTGCTGCAGTGTCCATGATGGGCTGTGGCCAGGCAGTTGCCCCGCAGAAGCTCGTGATCGTGGATCCTGAGACCAAGCAAGAGCTTGCCGACGGTTCCATCGGTGAGATCTGGGTTTATGGAGATAACGTGGCCGCCGGTTACCTGGATCGTGCCGAGGACACGGCGGAGACCTTCCGCAACACGTTGGAGGGCCGTTTGGCTGAGAACTCCCGTGCAGAGGGTGCTCCTGAGGATGACCGTTGGATGGCTACCGGCGACCTTGGCGCAATGGTTGATGGCGACCTGTTTATTACGGGCCGTCTCAAGGACCTGGTCATTATTGCTGGTCGTAACCACTACCCGCAGGATATTGAGTACACCGTGGATCACGCTTCTGAGCACATCCGCCCGGCAGCCGTCGCCGCGTTTGCTATTGAAGGCAACGACGTAGAGAAGCTGATCATCCTGGCCGAGCGCGATCTTGAGCGCGACGCTAGCGGTGACGCTGAAGCTATCGAGGCAATCCGTGCAGCAGTGACCGAATCCCATGGTGTGGTGCCTACCGATATTCGGGTGGTCGCTCCTGGCGAGATTCTCCGCTCCTCTTCCGGAAAGATCGCGCGACGCGTGAACAAGAAGGCATACCTAGAGCAGTAGAGAGATTGAATATAGGAGGGGTCGTCGAAAAGCTTAGTGCGCGGCGGCCCCTTCTTGTGCTTCTGTAGTGAGGTTTTGAGAAACCGCATTGAATGAAACACTTAGTTCCTCGGTGACGATATAGAATAGAACGACTGTCGTAGGTAAATCTTATCGGTGCCCCTTTTCTTTAGAGGTGCCGATATTTCGCCGATCACTGAGAAGGTTTTATACGTATGGATTCTCGCCAGGGTGCCAAAAACGCGATGACCACCGAGCAGCTGCGGGTGTGGTTGCGGAACTGGGTTATCGCTACTACTGGGCTACCGGCTGAAGAGATCACAGATGACAAGCCGATGCAGTCTTTCGGCCTGTCGTCCCGTGATGTTGTGCTGCTATCCGGCGAGTTGGAGAACCTCCTCGGTGTTCAGCTTGACGCAACAATTGCCTATGAATATCCGACTATCACGGCGCTGTCTAAGCGCCTGGTAGAGGGTGCTCCCCGCGAGCAGGCTGCGCGTTTGCAGACACTCACCCGCACCTCGAATACCCCAGGTAGCCACGACATTGCGATCGTGGGCATGGCGGCCCGTTACCCAGGTGCACACAACATCGATGAGATGTGGTCCATGCTCGTTGAGGGGCGTGACGGCATCACCGATCTTCCCATTGGACGTTGGTCGGAATATGCCGCCGATGAGGTCACGACCAAAAAGATGGCCGACATCGATTTCCGGGGCGGTTACCTGGACGATATTTCCAGCTTTGACGCCGAGTTTTTCGGGCTGTCACCACTAGAGACCGTGAACATCGACCCGCAGCAGCGCATCATGCTTGAGCTGACGTGGGAGGCATTGGAGCACGCACACATTGCGCCCTCCAGCTTGCGCGGGGAACCGGTAGGCGTGTTCGTTGGTTCTTCCAGCAACGACTACGGCATGCTGATCAGTGCCGACCCTTCTGAGTCTCATCCTTATGCGCTCACGGGAACCGCCAGCTCGATTATTCCTAACCGCATCTCCTATGCGTTTGACTTCCGCGGCCCATCGGTCAACGTGGACACCGCTTGTTCCTCCTCGTTGGTGTCTGTGCACCAAGCTGTTCGAGCGCTGCGCGAGGGAGAAGCCTCCGTGGCTGTGGCAGGTGGCGTGAACATCCTCGCTGCGCCTTTTGTGTCTACAGGCTTTGGCGAGTTGGGCGTTTTTAGCCCCACCGGAAAGATCCATGCTTTCTCCAATGACGCAGACGGCTTTGTGCGTTCCGACGGCGCCGGCGTACTCATTTTGAAGCGCGTCCAGGATGCCATTACGGACGGCGACACGATCCTCGCCGTGATCAAGGGCTCCGCAGTCAACTCCGATGGACACTCTAACGGCCTGACTGCGCCAAACCCTGACGCACAGGTGGATGTCCTGCATCGTGCGTATAGCGACGCTGGCGTGGACCCTGCGACTGTGGATTACGTGGAGGCGCACGGCACCGGCACGATCCTCGGTGATCCCATTGAGGCCACCTCCCTGGGCAAAGTCCTGGGCCCCGGACGCAATTTTGCCACTCCCACGCTGCTTGGCTCAGCTAAGACAAACTTTGGGCACACCGAGTCTGCTGCAGGCGCTGCAGGCCTGATCAAGGTTGTGCTCTCTATGACTAACGACGTGCTGCCGCCGTCACTCAACTACACGGCACCGAACCGCTACGTTGACTTTGACGCGGAGCACCTTGAGGTCATCGAGGACCCACGCGAATGGCCACAGTACTCGGGCCACAAGATCGCAGGTGTGTCTGGATTCGGCTTTGGCGGAACCAACGCGCACGTGGTCGTGTCCTCCTTTGTTCCCGAAGAATACACTGCTCAGCAGCAGCCCACCCCGCAGCTCATAGATCCCGAGAACCCGAATGCGGTCACTCTTGAGGTATCGGGCTTGCTGCCGTCGCGACGCAGGGAAGTCGCTGCACAGCTTGCAGATTTCTTGGAAGGTCGTGCAGATGAGGACCTGATTAAGGTTGCGCGTAGCGTCGCTAAGCGTAATCATGGGCGCTCTCGTGCCGTGGTTCACGCAGACACCACCGAGGACGCGGTGAAGCGTCTGCGCCAGGTCGCGGAAGGCAAGATCAGCGCCGGCATCGCTGCCGCAGATTCGCCGGCTACCGTCGGCCCCGTCTTTGTGTACTCCGGTTTTGGTTCCCAGCATCGCAAGATGGTGAAGAACCTGGTGGCTATGTCCTCCGAGTTCCGGGCACGTCTGGAAGAGCTTGATCAGCTGGTAGCTTTTGAATCGGGCTGGTCCATCCTGGACATCGTCGCTGACGACGAACAGACGTATGACACTGAAACCGCACAGGTGGCTATCACCGCAATCCAGATCGCGCTGACTGATCTTCTGGCTTCCTACGGGGCGCACCCAGCGGCAGTGATGGGTATGTCCATGGGCGAGATCGCAGCGGCATATGCAGCCGGTGGTCTTAGCGCTGAGGACGCTATGCGTATTGCTTGCCACCGTTCCAGGCTCATGGGTGAGGGCGAGAAGTCTCTTCCGGAGGATGAGCTCGGCGCAATGGCCGTGGTGGAGTTCTCCGTGGAGGCGCTCGACGAGTTTATTGCCACCCACCCAGACTTCGCAGGCATTGAGCCTGCCGTTTATGCAGGACCGGGCATGACCACAGTGGGAGGCCCACGAGAGGCAGTGGTGCGTCTTGTGGAGAAGTTAGAGTCGGAAGAGAAATTCGCTCGACTTCTTAACGTTAAGGGCGCCGGGCACACGAGTGCTGTCGAGCCGCTCCTTGGCGAACTCGCCGCGGAGACCTCGGACATCACCCCGCTGCCGATCACCATTCCACTGTTTAGCTCTGTGGATCGGGGAGTCACATATCCTGTGGGTTCCGTGGTGCACGGTTCGGACTATTGGCTGCGGTGTACCCGTCAGGCGGTGTGGTTCCAGGACGCCACCGAGCAGGCGTTTGCGGCAGGGCACACGATGTTGGTGGAAATTTCGCCGAACCCGGTTGCCTTGATGGGCATGATGAATACGGCGTTCAGCGTCGGTAGGGGCGATGCACAGCTTCTGTTCGCGCTCAAGCGCAAGGTGAGCGAGGCCGAGTCGATTCGAGACCTCCTGGGCAAGATGTATGTCCAGGGTGCTCCGATAGATTTCAGCCGTCTCTACGGAGAAGGCGACACCATTCACGCTCCCCATATCCCGTGGAAGCGCCAACGGTATTGGACCGCTGCACGCCCGTCATCGGGCAACCACGCAGCATTGCCTGGCACAAAGGTGACTTTGCCTAAGGGTGCGGTGGCCTTCTCCACCACGGCTGACCTGGTTCCTTCTGCAGCAGCGCTCTTGGAAGCAGCCGTTGAGGCTGTTCTTCCGGGAGCTACGCTTATCGCAGTCGAGGAGACGGGTACGTTGCCGCCGTCCGGCGACCTGACCACTGTGGTCACTCGCAACATCGGTGGTGTGAGCGTAGAGATTCACCGCGTTATGGGCGACACCACCGTTGCTGTCGCAGAGGGCTTTGCCACCGCTGTGGCACTGGCAGCTGATTCTTTTGAGACTCCTGCGCCGCTGACTCAGGATATTCCGGTAAACCAGCCGGAACAGCCTTCTGATTTTGTGGGAGAGTCCCTGCGCTGGGATCCCGCCAGCGGGGAAACCGTGGAGCAGCGGATGCGCGCTATCGTCTCCGAGGCGATGGGCTATGACGTGGAAGATCTTCCGCTGGAACTGCCTCTTATTGACTTGGGACTGGATTCCCTGATGGGTATGCGCATCAAGAACCGCATTGAGTATGACTTCCAGATTCCGCCGCTGCAGGTGCAGGCGCTTCGCGACGCTTCCGCGGCCGAGGTAGTCACCCTGGTAGAAGGATTGGTTGCTGCCAAGCCTGCTGGCGACGACACCGCTTCCGCCGCCACCACGGACGCGGAGAGCACCCCGTCACCGGTACCCACTGTGGTGGAGAAGAGCGAAGCACCCCGCGACGGTGCTAAAGGCGTGGGAGTGGCTCCGCGTGATGCGTCGGAACGCCTAGTCTTTGCTACCTGGGCGGGAATCACGGGCGCTGCCGCAGCGGGCGTGACCAGCGAGCTTCCGTCAATCACCGAGGAACAAGCCAAGGACATTGCTGAGCGGCTCACCGAGCGCGGCGGCATTGAAGTGACCACAGAGCAGGTTTTTGCAGCTGAGACTCTAGAGCCGCTGGCCAACATTGTTCGCGAAGGACTGGAAACCGACGTGGAAGGCAATATCCGCGTGCTGCGCGCGCGTCCGGAAGGCTCGACCGCCCCGGCTGTGTTCATGTTCCACCCAGCCGGCGGATCTTCGGTTGTGTATCAACCGCTGATGCGACGACTGCCGGCGGAGGTTCCCGTTTACGGTGTGGAGCGCCTTGAGGGTGCTTTGGATGACCGTGCGGCTCAGTACCTGGATGAGATTAAGCACTACTCCGATGGGCTTCCTGTTATTTTGGGTGGCTGGAGCTTTGGCGGCGCGTTGGCCTATGAGGTAGCGCATCAGCTGCAGGGTAGTGGCGTAGAGATCGCCACAATTGCTCTGCTGGATACTGTTCAGCCAAAGAACCCCGCGCCAGACACGATGGAAGAGACCAAGAAGCGGTGGGAACGGTACTCGGCGTTTGTCAAGAAGACCTATGGTCTTGACTTCCCCGTGCCTTATGAGCTCTTGGAAACCGCTGGTGAAGACGCTCTTCTGACCATGATGAGTGAGTTCTTGGCCAATATGGATGCCTCCGAGCACGGTCTTTCTGCTGGTGTGTTGGAGCACCAGCGCGCCTCCTTTGTAGATAACCGAATCTTGGACAAGATGGATCTGCAGCGTTGGGCCGGTGTGAAGGCTCCGGTGATCCTGTTCCGTGCGGAACGCATGCACGATGGGGCGATTGAACTTGAGCCGGCGTACGCTGAGATTAATCAGGACGGTGGTTGGTCGGCTATCGTGGAGCAGTTGGACATTGTGCAACTGCGCGGTGATCACCTTGCGGTGGTCGATGAGCCGGAAATCGCTACGGTGGGCCTTGAGCTGACCAAGCGAATTGCAGAACTGCACAGCAAATAATCCCCCAAGCAGGTGACTGACTAAGTGAGCATGAAGACAACTGCGGAAAAGCTAGCTGACCTACGCGCGCGCCTTGAAAAGGCCCAGGATCCGGGCAGCGAGCGTGCCCGCGCGAAGCGCGACGAGGCAGGTTTTACGACCCCTCGTCAGCGTATTCAGCGACTCCTTGACGACGGCTCTTTCGTAGAAATCGGCGCACTTGGCCGTACTCCCGACGAAAAAGATGCCCCTTACGGTGACGGCGTGGTCACCGGATACGGGCGTATCGACGGCCGCCCCGTGGCCATTTACGCCCACGACAAGACGGTGTATGGCGGTTCCGTGGGCGTGACCTTTGGTCGTAAGGTCTGTGAGGTCATGGATATGGCCATCAAAATTGGTTGCCCGGTGATCGGCATCCAGGATTCTGGCGGTGCCCGCATCCAGGATGCTGTGACCTCGCTGGCCATGTATTCGGAGATCTCCCGCAGGCAGCTTCCGTTGTCTGGTCGTAGCCCGCAGATCTCCATCATGATGGGTAAGTCCGCCGGCGGTGCTGTCTATGCGCCGGTGACCACTGACTTTGTGGTGGCCGTCGATGGGCGTGCAGAGATGTACGTTACTGGCCCCGCCGTGATCAAGGAGGTCACTGGCGAGGACATTAGCTCTCATGATCTGGGTTCGGCTCGTCAGCAGGAACTCAACGGCAACGTCTCCTATGTGGCTGCCGATGAGGAGGACGCATTCAATTATGTCCATGATCTTTTGCAGCACCTTCCGCTGACCTGTCAGGATCCCAACCCTGGGTATTGGGCGCCTGCGGACGAGGACCTCACCGGCGACGAGGTCTTGGATACCTTCATGCCGGATGACACCAACGCCGGCTATGACATGCATGACCTGCTCAAGCGTCTTTTTGACTCCGATGATTTCCTTGAGGTGCAGCCGAACTTCGCCCCTAACCTGATCACGGGGTTTGCGCGTATCGACGGCAAATCTGTGGGCGTAGTGGCCAACCAACCACTGGAGTTCGCCGGCTGTATCGATGCTGATGCTGCTGACAAAGGCGCTCGGTTTATCCGCATCTGCGACGCCTACAACATCCCCGTTTTGTTCGTGGTAGACACCCCCGGCTACCTGCCGGGCGTGGACCAGGAGAAGGCCGGACTGATTCACCGTGGTGCCAAGCTGGCCTTTGCGCTGGTGGAAGCTACGGTTCCTAAGATCTCGTTGATCGTGCGCAAGGCCTATGGCGGAGCGTATGCGGTGATGGGATCCAAGAACCTCACTGGTGACATCAACCTGGCATGGCCAACCGCGCAGATCGCCGTGATGGGCGCTGCGGCAGCTTCCGTGATGATCCAGGGCAAGCAGCTGGCCATGATCGAGGATGAGACGCAGCGGGCGTACATGAAGAAGGTCTTCATGGATTTCTACGATGAGAACATGACCAGCCCTTATGTTGCTGCCGAGCGTGGCTATGTCGATGCGATGATCCAGCCTCATGAGACGCGCATTGCTTTGCGACGCGCCATGCGCCAGCTAGAAACCAAAGATCTGCACGACCTGCCTAAGAAGCACACCATCGCGCCTATGTAGTGCTGTTGAGCACTTATATGGCGCATATGAGTATCCCTCCTGGTTTAAACCAGGAGGGATACTCTTGTATTAGCTATATTGTTCTGCGTATTCGGCTGCTTTTTTGTCCAGCCAGCGTCCTGTTACTTTGCCAAAGACGATGGCAGCGATCGCCATGACCAGGACGGCTCCGCCGAGCACCCAGGAAATATCGTTAATCCAGGTATGAGCGGCTTTTCCTAAAAGACCGACCATGAGGGTGACAGTTCCTGCCCACGCTATAGCGCCTACAACGTTGGCAAAAAAGAAGTGGGGATAAGACATGCGGGTCACGCCCGAGAGCGGTCCGGCGAGAATGCGGAGCAACGCGATGAAGCGGCCACCGAGGACTACAGGAACCCCTTTAGTGCGCATGAGGTGTTCCACATAACGCATCCTGTTGGGAGACAAATGGCGGGGGAAGCGTTTTTCCAACCAAGCAGTAAGGTGATGTCCGTAGCGGTGTCCCAGGGAATAACCTATGTTATCGCCGATAATCGCACCGATGCACGCTGCGGCGAAGACCCAGTGCAAATGAATGTTGGCAGCGTGGGTCGTGGATAGGAGCGACGCCGCGATTACTGCGGTTTCACCGGGAATAGGGATTCCGATGCTCTCAATCAACACTCCGAATCCTACGACTGCATACACAATTGCTGGGCTAAGCCCCGTAAGAAAAGTCTCCACTGTCATTGTGTTTAGGTTAGTCGAATATGCTGGGAAGAGAGAGCTGTGTTAATGATGAGTTCCCTCTTAAACCCTGGGGGCGGGGTACGAAAGTCGTGTGAATATGCTCGCAGGGTTATCAAGAGTCCTACTTGTTTGGCGTGAAAGCGTCTTTAATGCCGTCTGTTGGCACGCTGTAATGCTCGGCAACTTTCTGCATAATGGCGAGCCATTCCGCGGAGACCTTCATATTTTTGACGGCGCTCTGGACCTTCTGTACGGCCTGGATAAAGGCTTCTTCCTTGGACGTTTGTGCGTCGAAATACTGCTCAGTCAGCGCATCTAGCATCTCCATGATGCGCTCTTTGACTGTGGTGGCGTCATTGCGAGCAAAATCGATTGCTGTCTGTAGTTCCTTTGCCGCATGCTCTTTGTCTGGAGCGCTTTGGATGAAGGACTCAATCTCGCCCTCTTCCGGGACGTAGTTGTTGAGTACTCCCTGTCCTTCATGCTGGATATAGGCGACGGGGCCCTGAGAAGTGGTCTTGGTAAGCAGCTCTGTCGCTTCTTGGAGCTTCTCTTCGTGAGTCTTGGGGGCCTATTCGGCGTCCTGCGTTGCGGTCACTGCGTCCACAAGACCTGTATCTGCTGCTAGCGCAGGAGCGGCGGGGGATATGATGGCAGCGGCGAGAATGCCGCTGACGATAAAGGGGATACGGCGTGAAGACCTAGACATAGAAACCTCTTTGCTGTGTTGTTCTGGATGGTGTTCTGAATCGAGATCCATTCCCAAAGGCCGCAAAGAGCCCTCGGAAAAGGAACCTAAAGTATGCGATTACTTGCAGAAATTAACATAGCAAAAAGTATACGTTAAGGGAATGCTTATTTTTGGGGCGTTTTGTTAAGCATTTTCCGTGGTGCGGCGCATCTTACCTGACACAACACGCCAACCTAGGAGCAAGATTCCACTCATTACTGTGGCGACGATCATGAAGGACCAGTGGGGAACCTGACCGTGACGGATACCCCATACGGTGAGGCCGGCTGCCGCAGTGGCGCCCCAAACAATAGCGCCATTACCCAAGGCCAGCGGGTTGCGGGCGCGTATGAGAAGCCATCCCAGGGCTGTTCCGATGAGGAATGGCCACCAGGTATCGAGGATCTGGATTATGCCCAGGCCGCCGTGTGCAGCACGGGCGAAGATGGCGAATGCTAGGACGGCGATAACGTCGTACCAGAAGTACTTCATGGGGTTGCGGTCTCCTTATAAGGTTCGTTGTCTTGATCACCATAGCTTGCGCGTATCCCGCCGCGGGCAACGGTGATGAAGTAAATGATCCAGCCGATGACCGTGATGAGAGCAAAAGACAAAATGCGGTAGACAAAGACCGCTCCAAAGGCCGTCGATACAGTCATGCCCACCGCCACGAGGCTCGCTGTCATAGCGGCCTCGACGGGGCCCACGCCAGCCGGGGTGATCTGTGCAGTGCCCACAATTTTTGCGGTGACAAAGGCGAGAGTCACGCCTAGGAATGAGGGAATCTCACCGACGCGTTCCAGCCCAGGGAGGTTGCCCGTAACGGCCCAGATACACAGCCAGAGGCTGGCGACGTCGAAAAGCCAGTTGGAGAGCGAGAGCAGCGAGACCACGCGAAAACGGCTGGGGGTGAGATGCACGGCGTCGAGCTGGGAGATCTGCCCCTTGATGGTGGGAATCCAGCGCTCGGGGTCCTTGCGCATGAGGCGGTTAAAGGCGCGGACGACGCCGGTGGCGTAGCGGCTGGTGGTGCGCGGGTTATTAGTTGCTGCATAGAGCAAAACGGAGACGCTGATCATAACGCCAGCGGTGCCCAATAGGGGCCATATGCTGAACTGGGCGCCCATGAATAAGACGCCGACAATCCCCAAGGCCACTAGCCAGAGCGTAGACAGGGCGCCGGAAACCACGATAAACCACGAGCTCACGAGGATGCTTATACCCCAGGTGCACATGGTTTTGAATTGGTACACCGTGGAAATTGCTGCGCCCCCGGGGAACGTGCCTGACCAAGAGTTGGCGATGAACACCAGCTGAGTGGTGTGCAGCAGGCTGACTTTGGACCCGCCGGCCCGGAGGAGCTGTCGCATGACTTCGGCCATCGCGATCAATGAGATGAGAACCGCGACGACGGACAGAACGAGCCCAGTGTTGTTTGCCTCTAGTACCTCGTGGTATCCCTCGGCGAGGAATGGCATTTTGTCGCGTAGCAAGAAGGCGGCGATCGCAAGGATCACCAGCGGTCCTAAAAACCGTACCCACTTGTTATGCCACCATCGGGCTCTAATGTTCTTCACGCAGACGCTTCACCAGCTCAGAGAAGGGGACGAGCTCGTTATCCTCGGAGGCGATGCGCCCGGATCTGCCTGCGGTCCGGGGGTCCACCACTGTTGTGTCGGAGACTAGGGTCTCGCGTCGCGAATGATGGAGTTTGCGCTTCGGGGTATGTGAGCCTTGCCCCTCTACTGTATCGGCGCCTCCCGCATTGTGCGATGTAGCAGGTGTGCTGCCCCATGTGCGCTTTGGATTAAAAGCGGGTGCGTCAGTGCGAGGCGGAGTGCGCGGAGGCATGGGCCGTGGAGGCGTAGGCCGTGGCGCAGCCGGTCGCTGGGGAGCGGGGGGTTCCTTCACTGGGGCCATAGTGCTCGTGTCGTCCATGTAGGCGGATACTGGCACGCGAGGCTGTGCGGGTTCGACGCGCCTAGCAGGCTTATCGCCGCTCTCCACCGGCCGAGAAGCAACAGGCAGTGGCTCAGGGGCGGAGTTATGGCCCATGGCTTCGGAGGCTCGTTTGACCCATCGGGGAGCCCACCAGTTGTCTTCACGCAGCAGATGCATGACCGCTGGGACCAGAAGCATGCGGATGATGGTGGCGTCGAAAAGCAATGCTACGACCATGCCAAACGCGATGTACTTCATCATCACGATCTCAGAGAATCCAAACGCGCCACAGACCACGATCATGATCAGCGCAGCAGCCGTAATGATGCCACCAGTGTGGGCGGTGCCGTACTTGATGGCCTCGTCGGTGGATTCGCCGTTATCGCGCGCCTCCACCATGCGGGAGACCAGGAATACCTCGTAGTCGGTGGATAGGCCGTAGACAATCGCCATGATGAGAACCAGGACGGGACTCATCAACGGGCCGGCGGAGAAGTTGAAGAGGCTGGAGCCGATGCCGTCCACAAACATCGCGGTGAGGATGCCCAGGGTGGCGCCCATTCCCAGGATGGTCATGATGATGGCCTTGGCCGGCAGGATCATGGAACCGAACACCAGAGACATCAAAATGAACGTGGCTAGCACGATGTAGATTGCCATCCACGGCAGCTTCTCGAAGAGCGCCTCGATGGATTCAACTTCCATTGCCGGGGTGCCTCCGATGTGCACGCTGACCCCTTCGGGGACCTCGATGGCCCGGAGCTGCTTCACCACGGACTCGTTGTCTTTGCGCTCGGCGATGCCGGCAGAAAGAACGGTGGTGCCGTCTTTTGTGGCGGTCGACGGCTTGAACCTATCTGTGAGGCCCGTGACCGTGTTTGCTTGCTGATACACCTTGATCAGTTGATCGTTAGTGGCGTTGGAGACCACCAGTTTGATGGGTTCTGTGCGGAAAGCAGGGAATTCCTGATCAAAGGTGGACTGAGCCTTGCGGACGTCGCTGTTGGGCGGCAGATAGGTCTCGTTGATTCCACCGAATGTGATTCCAGCGAGTGGCACCGTCAACGCGATCAGAAGGAAGACCACAGATACAACGACGGTCTTGGAACGCTTCATGGCCCACGCGGGTAGCTTGTACCACCAGGTATCGGCGAGTGTGCGAGCGCTGCGCTTAGTCCGGCGTAGCGTCCACTTGTCGATCCTTGTTCCCAGCATCGCGAAGATCGAGGGCAGCACCGTGATGGACAGCAAAGCGGCGAGGCCGACGGCACTGATGGCACCGTAGGCCACCGACTTGAGGAATGCCTGCGGGAAGACCAACAAACCAGAAAGGGCCACGGCCACCATGGCAGCAGAGAAAACTACGGTCTTTCCGGCTGTGGATGTGGTTATGCGCACGGCATCGCGAATATCCCGGCCCTGGTCCATTTCCTCACGGAATCGGGACACCATGAAAAGGCCGTAGTCGATGGCTAGGCCCAAACCAAGCAGCGTGACCACGGACTGCGCGAACACATTCACTTGCGCGAAGCCAGCGAGAATGGACAGCACGCCGAGAGAACCCAAAATGGAGAGAATGCCCACGATAAGTGGCATGAAAGCGGCTACCACCGAGCCGAAAACGAACAACAGCAAAATTGCCACGAGCGGAAGCGCTACGACTTCCGCACGTTTAATGTCTCCCGCCATGCCGGAATCTAGGGCGTCGGCGACCGCAGTGGCTCCGGCGACTTGGACGGTTACTCCATCAAATTTCGGCTTCAGATTTCCTTTGATCGCTCGGAAATCTTTCAGTGTCTGCTCGTGGTCTCCCCTGAGAGAGACTGCGGCAAAGGCCGTTTTTCCGTCCTTGGATAGCAACTGAGCATTGCGATTATCAAAGTAGGATGTGACGTCTGCGATCTGGTTGGGATGTAAAGCTTTGAGGTCGCTCAGATAGCGCTTGATCTCATCGAAGTTCTTGTTCTTAGCTATTCCGTCTTCGGAAGAGAAGAGGAGAACAACGTCGCCGGAGTTGTCGCGGCCAAAGACTTCTTGCTCAATGTTGGCAGCCTGAGTCGAGGAAGAACCGGGATCGTCCCAGCCTTCTTGGCTCATGCGGTCGGCAAGGCGGATGCCAAAGATGCCGTAGATCGCCACGATAAACACGACGATTGCTACGGGCACCACACGACGGTGGCGGTAAGCGAAGTCTCCCCAGCGTGAGAACATGTGTATCGATCCTAGCGATTAGACAATAAGGCAGTAAGTGGACGGAATGGCTGTAGCCATGCGCCTTCGTCGGGAAGCTTATCCAGGCTGACGCGAGGTAGCGGGTCGCGGAATACTCCGGGCACTTCCTCTAAGTCTACGAACGTCAATGCCTCATCGGCTACTGCCCAAGCTGCGTGTTCGTGGAATCCTAGGACGGTGACGGCGACTTCCTCGGCGGCTAGCTCATCGAGGGTGTCCTTGAAATTCTGTCCGTCTGCGCTGGCTACCACTAGGCCTTTGAGCTTGCCGGCCTGGTGACGTAGGCGAATGTGGGCGAGCATGTCCGGATCCACGTCGGTTTCCTCGGACAGCTTGGGCTTGGCAAATACCGCGAATCCGATGTTGCGCAATGCCTCGACCCAAGGGCGAACATTATCCGCGCCACCGGGGGTGATGTTGGCAAAGACGGTCGCCTCAGCCTCAATCTTGATGCCAGTGGTATGGCTGAGTTCGCCTGCTTTGGCCAGCAGCCACTTGCCTACGGCGTCGAAACGCGGACGGTGAGCTGCATTAGGGCGCCCACCAAGGATGGCACCCAGCCCCATGTCTAGGTTGGGGGCATCCCACACCAACAAGAGCTCGTTATCGGGCGCTACGGGAATGTGGAGGGGAATATCAAAGGAATTCATTTATTTCTTCCTCCACAGGAATTCCGTGATGGTGTGATCCTTATCCAGGCCCTTACCTTCAAATTTGGTGATGACCTGACGATCAGTAAGCTGCGGGCACTCCGGCCACGGCCAGCCCATATACTCCAGCATGGGTTCTACATCGACGAGCTCGGTAATCCACTCGGCATAGTCGGCGTGATCGGTGGCCACGTGGAGGACTCCGCCAGGCTTAAGGCGGGTGGCGATCAGGTTGAGAACGCCCGACTGGATGATGCGTCGTTTATGGTGACGCGCTTTGGGCCAAGGATCCGGGAAGTAGATACGGACACCGTCGAGGGAGGATTCGCCGAACATGCGGGTGAGAACTTCCACCCCGTCGCCTCGAACCATGCGGATGTTATTGATGTCATTGCGAACGATCGCGCCGAGAAGTTTGGCAAGACCGGGCTTATAGAGCTCGACGGCAATAACGTTGGTGTCGGTCTCAAGCGGCGCCATCGCGGCGGTAGAGGTTCCGGTTCCAGATCCGATTTCTAAGATCGTGTGGGCATCGTCACGCCCGAACCATTCCGTGACGTTTATGCGCTCGTCGGACAGGACTGTGCCCAGATTGGGCCAGTATTCCTCCCACATACTCTCTTGATTATCGGTGAGCGTTCCGCGGCGGAAACTTACCGACCCGAGGCGGGGATAGTCAAGGTCGTTGTTGAACTGGCTATTGAAATCGGTTTGCAAAGGGCGCCCGGCGGGGAGCTCTCCGAGCGAATTTTGAGAATTATCAGAATTAGACATCCCTGCTATTTTGCCCCCCCGCTGGGATTTGTTCAATGTGTGAGGCCCAGCGCAGGGTAAAAAAATAGTGAATTAAAGTGAAAAATGTGACTGAAGTGATTGTCGGGAGGCGCTTTTAAGCTGATATTTCTCTATGTATTGCCTAGACGTCAGACCTCTTTGGGTCGGCTCAGTTATAAGGTGGGAGAATTCTTTCGGGGGAGGGGAGTGTGTAGTGGGGGCCGGTGGTGAGTGCTGGGAGTTCGATAGCGGCCTCTGTTGCGTGTGTGGTGTTGCGTACATTGTTGCCTGATGCTGGCCGATAAAACTGCAGCGCGTGCGGGTATTTGCGGCTTCCTATGAATATTTTGCATGATTTTGCCCCCAAAAGGGGTGGGTGTGTGAGGGGGAAATTTCAAAGATTTTCCCCGGTCTGGCGCGAATATCGGGGGTGGAGCTGCGAATGGGGGCTTTTTGTGATGCGCGTCTCTGAGTTAGTGTTCCTTTCCCCGCGTCTTAATGGCTACTGTGTGGTGAGGAAGAACAGTCAATTGACACGCGCAACTATGTCAGGAGAAGTGATGTCCACCGTGTCCATTAAGGGCCTTAAGGGTGAAGTCCCTACAAAGAATGAAGTATTGCTGAATTGGATTGCGGAGAATGTAGAGCTTTTCCAGCCGGAGCAAGTCGTCTTTGCAGATGGCTCTCAAGAAGAGTGGGATCGACTTACCTCGGAGCTCATTGAAGCAGGCACGCTTATTCGCCTCAACGACGAGAAGCGCCCAAATAGCTTCCTTGCGCGTTCCAACCCTGCGGACGTCGCACGCGTTGAGTCTCGTACCTTTATCTGTACCTCCACTCCGGAGGGCGCCGGCCCAACCAACAACTGGGCCGACCCGGTAGAGATGAAAGCCGAGATGACGGAGCAATACCGTGGTGCCATGAAGGGGCGCACCATGTACGTAGTTCCGTTCTGCATGGGGCCTATCGACGACCCCGCGCCCAAGCTCGGCGTCCAGCTCACAGACTCCGCTTATGTGGTGCTTTCCATGCGTGTGATGACCCGCATGGGTGCTGAGGCACTGGCCAAGATTGGCGACAACGGATCTTTCGTGCCGTGCCTCCACTCCGTGGGCGCGCCATTGGAGCCGGGTCAGGAAGATGTTGCGTGGCCTTGCAATGAGACCAAGTACATCACCCAGTTCCCAGAGACCAAGGAGATCTGGTCCTTTGGATCCGGTTACGGCGGAAACGCCATCCTGGCCAAGAAGTGCTACGCGCTGCGCATCGCTTCTGTTATGGCTAAGGAAGAGGGCTGGATGGCCGAGCACATGCTCATCCTCAAGCTCACCTCCCCAGAAGACAAGGTCTACTACATCGCTGCGGCATTCCCATCGGCATGCGGCAAGACCAACCTAGCGATGCTGCAGCCGACCATCGAGGGCTGGAAGGCCGAGGTCGTTGGTGATGACATCGCATGGCTGCGTTTTGGCGAGGACGGACGTCTTTACGCCATCAACCCGGAGAACGGATTCTTTGGTGTGGCACCGGGAACCAACTACTCCTCTAACCCCAACGCCATGAAGACCATGGAGCAGGGCAACACCTTGTTCACCAACGTTGCGCTTACCGACGACGGTGACATCTGGTGGGAGGAGCTGGAAAACCAGCCGGAGCACCTTATCGACTGGAAGGGCAACGACTGGACTCCGGAGAGCGATCAGCCTTCCAGCCACCCGAACTCCCGTTATTGCGTGCCGCTAGAGCAGTGCCCTGTTGCCGCCGCAGAGTTCAACAACCCAGAAGGCGTTCCGATCTCCGCGATCCTCTTCGGCGGACGTCGCCCAGACACCGTTCCGCTAGTGTCTCAGGCTCACGATTGGAACCACGCCACCATGATTGGTGCGCTGCTGTCCTCCGGCCAGACGGCCGCCGCCGAGGGCACCGTGGGTGCTTTGCGCCACGACCCCATGGCCATGCTGCCGTTCATCGGATACAACGCTGCTGATTACTTGCAGCACTGGATCGACATGGGCAAGAAGGGCGGCGACAAGATGCCGGCTGTCTTCCTTGTCAACTGGTTCCGCCGTGGCGACGACGGGCGCTTCCTATGGCCTGGCTTCGGCGACAACAGCCGCGTTCTCAAGTGGATTGTGGACCGTATTGAGGGCCGCGTAGAAGCTGATGAGACTATCGCTGGTTACACCGCACGCGTAGAGGATCTCGACCTCACTGGTCTAGACACCCCGATTGAAGACGTCAAGGAGGCACTCTCTGCTCCTGCCGCTCAATGGAAGGGCGACCTTGAGGATAACGAGCAGTACCTTGAGTTCCTTGGATCCAAGGGCTCGGCAGTGCCCGCAGAGGTGCTTGAGCAGTTTGAGGCTCTCAAGCAGCGCGTGGCTGCTGCAGAATAAGCAGAATACTACGTGCTGTTGAGGCCGGAGCTCCCCTTTAACCTTTAAGGGAGCTCCGGCTTTTTCATGACCACCACGAGGTTGCTCACAAGGAATTCGCGGAGAATCGGTACTCGTACCATCCACCATGCCCAGCGCGGGTGATAACGCGGAAAAGCCAAGAGCAGTTGTGCGTCGGATAGGCTACGCGCCCAGCGCAATCCCGCAGCGCATGAGACATTGAACAAGGATGTTCCAAAAACATTTTTGGGCAGATGCCCGTGGCGGCGAGTGTAGTAATCCCGGGCAAAGTCGCCACCAAGATAGTGCTGCCATAGGCCGGTCTCATGTCCGCCAAAGGGGCCGAGCCATACGGTATAGCTCAGAATTGCGAGGCCGCCCGGTCGCGTTACACGCAGCATTTCTTCTCCCATGAGCCAAGGGTCAGCGATGTGTTCCGCCACGTTAGAGGAATACACAACGTCAAAAGCGTCTGCGCTAAAGGGCAGGGCGGTTCCGCTAGCGCGGACAGCATTCGCGACGCTAATCCCCGCAGCGGACATTTCCCCGGCATCGGGTTCAACGCTGACATAATAAATCCCGCGACGCTCGAACTCATCAGCAAAATATCCAGGCCCGCCTCCGACGTCTAAGACGCTATCCAGCGGTGAGCGACTGTCTTTGCACAGGCTTGTTATGAGCTCCGCTGTGTCAGCTGCCAGCGGGGCGTAGAATTTGTCAGGCGCGGTTTGTTCATGACGAAAACTCCTCAGAAGCGTGAGGGATCGACGCAGGGTTGCAAGCTTTGCAGTACGCTGTAGTGGTTTCGCCATGGAGATTATCTTTTCATGCTCTAGGGTGGGTTGTGATATGAAGATTCTCTTATTATGTTGGCGTGATACGACGCATCCTCAAGGTGGCGGGAGTGAACGCTACCTTGAACGCGTTGCGGAATATTGTGCACGCCACGGACACGAGGTAGTCTTCCGCACGTCTTCCTACACGGATGCTCCCCGGCGCAGTATGCGTGACGGCGTTCGGTTTTCTCGCAGCGGCGGCAAGTTTGGGGTTTATCCTAAAGCTGCCTTGGGGATGTTGGCTGGGCGCGTGGGGTTTGGCACCATGCGTGGAGTCGACGTTGTGGTGGACACTCAAAACGGAATCCCTTTCTTTGCTGCGTTGTTTTCCGGCAAGCCCACCATCTTGCTCACGCATCACTGCCATCGCGAGCAGTGGCCGGTAGCCGGGAAGATCCTGGCTAAGCTCGGCTGGTTTTTGGAATCTCAGGTATCGCCGTGGTTGCACCAGTCGCTGCGCTATGTCACGGTCTCCCAACCCAGCAAGGATGAGTTGGTGGGCCTGGGGGTAGATCCCGATCGCGTGGACATTATCCGCAATGGAGTGGATCATCCACCCACGCATATGCGCTTGGAAGACGATGGCCGACTACACCTGGTCACGCTTTCGCGCCTGGTGCCCCACAAACGGATTGAAGACGCCATCGAGGTGGTGCGCTCGCTTGACGGCGTAGTTCTAGACATCATCGGCTCTGGCTGGTGGGGCCAGCAATTACGGGATAAAGCGGCGGATATTGCAGATCGGGTTGTGTTCCACGGTCAGGTGTCCGAGGAGTACAAGCATGCCCTCTTGGACCGCGCAGCGATACACCTCATGCCCTCCCGAAAGGAGGGCTGGGGTCTAGCGGTGATTGAGGCAGCTCAGCATCGGGTGCCAACGATCGGTTACCGCTCCTCGGGCGGGCTTGTGGACTCTGTCCGGGAAGGCGGTGTGCTGGTCGGGGATCGGGATGAGTTTGTTGCGGAGACCCGCCGGTTGTTGGCGGACTCGGATCGTCGAGAAGCTTTAGGGGCCTTGGCCTATGAAGCAGTGCAGGATTATTCCTGGGACGACACCGGCCGCCGCTTCCTCGACCTCATGGAACGCGTCGCCCATGCCCCGGCAACGCCCACGCCTTCCACCAGCCACAACGAGGCAAGCGATACGCCCACCCAGTAACTGCGCCCGCGGTGGGTGATGCCGCCGATCTCCGTGATGGTTTCTGCGCCTGAGCTTGTCGACGTCACCACCGTCCCAATACCGCGTTCCTTCAGGCACTCGGTGCAGCCGCGACGCCACTCCTTCACAGCGGCCGAATACCGGGGAGAAAGCTCGTCTACCAGCGTGCCATCCACCACAAGGCCCCCTGCCTCCACACTTGACTGAGCCTTGATCCGAGGATCCACCATGGTGCGCCCGTGGTAGGTCACCAACCCCCGCGAATCCGGGAAAAGTAGGTCTCCCTCGGAGCTCGGCCAGGGGCGCTCGGCCACCGGGGTGAGCTGTTTGAGGGCCACCGGGGCATCAGGAACCTGGAGAATCACAAGGAAGAGAGTGATAAGAGCAAGCGGTCGGCACCGCATTCTGCCCGCGCCCGTCACCAGAGCTGGGATAAGCAGCATGATGAGTTTTTGAGAATCACGGAAAAGGCTCGCGCCGGGCACATGAGCGAGCAACCATCCGCCAACCGGAGTGCTCAACACCAAGCACGTCGCCAGGGCAGCGGCCCCGAGCAGCTGCCACCGCCGGGGGGCTTTCCAGAATGTGAGCAGGCATAGCGCTATCCCAAACACCGCAAAGCCCGCAGCCCGTGAGGGGGGAACTGCCTCAGCGTTCCATATGCCGCCCAACCCCATAAGCGCACCTAGCGTGCCAGTCCAGGTTTCCGCACGGGCGAGAAACGCCGTCGTGGAAGACGTTGGCACAGTGACAAGGCTAGGAATGAGCCACGGAAGGCTAGCGGCCACACCAGCTAACAAGACGGGAAGCTTAGAACGAGCGGCAACCAGGCCCGTGATTGTTGCCACGACCGCCCCCGTCGGAGTCAAAGAACTCAGCCACAGTGCCGCAATTCGACCCCGAGTCGAAGCAGTGATCACCACCGGCAACAACCACGCAGCGATCACCAAAGACCACTGCCCTTGCAACAACCGCTCCACCACAAACGGATTCCACAGGGTAAGCGTTATCGCGGCAGCTCGTGACCACGCGGTGCTACCCAGCCGGGCAGCCCCCAGAGCTCCAGCGACAGCCGCTACCAGTAACAACATCCGCACTACCCACGTAGCTGGAACCACGTGACCCAACAGCGCCAGCACTCCGTCTTGGGGCGCATTGCGTGCCGGCAGATCACCAAAACCTACGGCACCTGCGGTCAGTGCCGGGTGATTGAGCACCACCATGTCACGCAGCCCCAACATCCCAGACCACCCAGAAGGTAGCCACAAAGCCCACATGAGTAGGGTGAGCAGCATCGCGGTCCATGCGACGAGCAGATACGACGAAGAACGCGCGCCGGGGGCAGACATGCTCTAAGGCTTCGGTGGGACGTCGTGGGGGCGTCGTACAGCAAGCCAAAGACCTACCGCGAGCAGCGCAAAGCCAAGCATTTTTGCGACGAACCCGCCTATGCGCAGCCGGTGCAAAGTATCCACTGTCGGCTGGGCTTCATCGTGGGCATGCTTCTGTGTTGTGGCATCCCACTGAAGTGTGGTCTTTAAGATCGCGCGCATGGGGTCGTGGCCTCGCTGAGCAGTTGCGTCTGCGTCCTGCTGATCGGTGGCGTAGAACATGAACACGTCTTCACTCTGATTAACCACCACACCACTCTTAGGCTCTACCCACAGTGTGCGCTTGACGGTGTAATAAGGGGTGAGCTTGACCGTGCCGGGGCGCCCCTCGCCATAGAACTTGGATGCCGGGGCCGTGATCTGCATCTTGCGTATCTGGTCTTGCTGCTCCTGGCTGAGGTCGCTCGTGGTGGCTTCCATCGAGGGCTCATCGGAGATGTCCTCGGGCTGGGTGAAAGAGCGCGTCGCAGCTTTAACCAAGTCCGTGGCGGGAATGTCTTGGGTAAACCTGTAGATCCCGTTATTTTCTTCCACATAATCCAGCGGCCAGGGTTTTTGCGCGATGGGATCAAAGAACTGATACGAGCGGCGTTCCGTATTAAACGGATAGAAGTATTGGAGGCCGTCGCGAGCAAAATCGCCGGTATCAAAGCTCAAATTGAGACTGGGTGCGGTGACCTTCATATGCGACGCAAAATCCAAGACCGGATAGGTGGAATGTCGGATAAGGCGCAGTTTGTCATCGACATCGATGATGGATTTTTTAGTGTCTGTGCGCACGAGATTTTCTGTCACGTGGAGGTCGACCTCGTCGCGGACATCGGTTTTTACCGTTTTGATCTCCCGATGCAGCTGCGTGGTGGTGCTAACCACAAAGCAGCTTTGTGGAGCATCAGCGGGGCAGGGGGCCTCAGGATCGTAGAGAATGGTATCCGCAGGAGTAGTGGTGATCTGTCGGGTGGTGTCCACCGGGATAGGCTTGATTCGGCTGATCATGAGAGCCGGCCCAGCCGCTGCAATGATAAAGAGCACGGCTGCCGCCACAAAGGCAATGATAGGGGCACGCCGTGCATGCTTTTCGGAACGCGCAAACAGGGCTTTTCGTGTGCCCATGCCAGCAGCATCCACACCGGTGTCTTTGCTGTCCATCACCCTGACGACTCTCTACTTTCCGCTAGGATCCCTTAAAGTGTCTCCATCGTACCCACCGCGCACGCGAAACTTCCTCCCCCAGCTTGAGGGGCTACGAGGTGTGGCTGCCACCGGGGTACTCCTCACACACACGGCTTTTCAAACCGGGATGAGCCAATCGGGGATCCCAGGGGCGATACTCGCGCGCTTTGACTTCTTTGTTTCAGTATTTTTTGGCCTCTCAGCGTTCCTGCTCTGGCGCGGTGATCACTCGGGCTCTTCACTCTCGTATTTTCGCCGCCGCGCTCTACGCATCCTCCCGGCCTATTGGGTGTGCGTCCTGCTTGTTTTTGCGTTCTTGCCGGATTCCTTTGGCACGGGGTGGCGCACAATCTTAGCCACCCTGACCCTCACCCAGGTTTACCCAGCCCACAGCCTTGCCGGTGGTTTGACACACCTCTGGTCGCTGAGTGTGGAAGTAGCGTTTTACCTTTTTCTTCCGGTGTTGGTGTGGGCGCTGCGGGGGGCGTCGAAAAGCAAGCGCCTGCTGTGCTTCTTCGGGATGTTTGCGGCAGGGATCGGTTGGGCTGCGGTGCCATGGCCCCTCGATCTAGCCGGTGGAATCAACTTTCAGATTTTCCCGCCTTCCTATGCGCCCTGGTTTGCCGTTGGCCTTATCGCAGCTGAGCTGGAGGGGACACGAATAACCAGGTGGAGAGGCTTTAATCTCACATGGCTGTGGTGGGCGCTGGCCCTTGGCGTGGCGTGGGTGGCGGGGCAGCCATGGTTTGGGCCACAGGGATTGACGCATCCCACCCCCGGAGAGTTTGTGCGAAAAATCCTGGCAGGGGCACTTTTTGGGGCGCTGATAGTGCTGCCTTATGCCTGGGGGACAGGGGGCGCGTGGACATCGTTTCTCAGTAGTCGGCCCCTGCTTATTCTGGGGCGGTGGAGCTACTCGCTGTTTCTTTGGCACCTTCCGGTGTTGTCGATGGTCTTCCCGCTGCTGGGGATCGCACCGTTTTCCGGGCACTTCATGCTTGTCACAGTGGTCTGCTTTGTGGGAAGTGTCATTGTGGCGGCGGCGAGCTTTACGTTGGTGGAAAAGAACGCCCGTTGGGCGCGATAGTGTCGTTTTTGAGAACGCTAGAAAAGGCATCCTGGGGTTTTACGCGAGCCACAAGCGCTAGCGTTCCCAAAAACGACAATCTTTGCCTAGCAGCAGGCACAGCAACGCCAGACAACACAGAATGTCGGTGAAAGGCACAAGGTCAAAGTAGTGGGCGCTGGGCCACGGGGTGCGCGCGAGCCAGAGGGCGGTGATCGCCATCATTGCGCCGATGATGATGGTGGGGGTGATGGTGGTAAAACGCCGGATAGCCCAGAGGCTCGGGAGCATCAGCAGCCCCCACCATCCCACGACGCAGCAGGCCGCCGCCGTGCCAATAATGGGAAGTATGAACGCAGGCCAGGGCTTGACGGGAGGCTCGGTGGCGCGTCGTCGCCGGCTGATGGCTAGGACGCATCCCGCCGCGATCGTCACCGCAAGCACTCCGCCGCCGAGCAGCCCGCGGCGGTAGGTGGAGTCGGCACGCATGCTGAGTGTTACGGCGCCGTGGGCGCCTGGCGGGACGATAAAGCTTTGCGACGCCGCGTTAAACTCCGCCGGACGTAGTTCCGTGCCATCGTCTAACGTTGCCGTGAGTCCTTTGTTGGCGGCGCGGGTGGTCACGAGGATTCTGTCATAGTCAGCGGGAGGGATGCTTTCTCCGCGGGCTATATCGCGCAGATTATTCCGGGGCGAGTAGTCTGGTTCGCTGAGGCGGACCCAGTTGGCGCGGGTAAGGATCTCATGGTGACCGGCGGTGAGGACGAGGTCGTCGCCGCAGGTGTAGGGGGTGTCGTCGATATGCGTGGGCTGGCGGCAGTCGGATTGGAATAGTTGAACGGTGAGGTCTTTGGGGAGGCTAAAACTCCTGATGATCACGCCGGTATCCACCGCAACCTTTTGGAACAGGAATTCTCGGACGCTCGCGGGGGCTTCCGGCACTGTGACCACCCGCCGGATCGGTGCGTCTTCGATGGTGGCTTCGGCAATACCTACTTTTCCGGATTGAGTTGCGGTTGGCTGTTGTGGCCCCAGGGTGATGCGCACGGCGTCGGTCGGGCCGCCGGGCACCTTGATGGTGGTGGGAATTCCAGGTTTGAGTTTGACCTTTGTGTGTGCTCCCGCGCTGCTTATGGTGACCTCTGCGGGAGCGCCAGTGGTGGTGAGGCTCAGCGTCGGGTTATCGGAGTGCGCTCGTAGTTCTAGCCATTGCCCTTCTTGAGTTCCGGGGGCGGGAAACCATGCGGTGTCTGGATCGCCATCGACGGCGGCGGTCAAGGAACGCTCGGGGTGCGCGCCACCGAAAGCAGTGGCATCCGAGGCAGACGAGGAGGCCGCCACGCTGCCGCCGGTTTCTACGACGCGAGTGTATAAACCTTGCGACGGATAATCGAGCGCTGCGCCCTTAGCGTCGCGGGCTTCATCGGCGGAGGCGAGCGGGGCGGAGACCGCAGACTCTATGGTGCCAAAGTTGCGAGCCGTCAACATGGGCGTATCGGTGACGATCTCTGCGCCTTCATGCGTGAGCTCGTAGAGGCCGCGGGGAAGCAGCGGGAGGACTTCGCCGCCGCCTGCGAGCTTTGTGGGTGTTGGGGCGGCCTTTTCTGCGTCGGCAAGCAGCATGTTGCGCTGGGGGGCAAACACGACCACATCGACCTCGCCAAAGGTGCGGACCTCTGCAGCAGGAAACAAGCGCTGGACTTTGCTCAAGGTGAGCGCTGTCCCGGTTGTCCCCACGACGGAGTCGTCGAGATCATGTCGGAGTACCAGCGCGCCGACGCCGAGACGTTCGAGCTGGGCTGGTAGCTCGCTTAACTCGCCTTCGTCGATAGCCGCAAGCGTCCCATCAAGCGTGCGGATTGCTTCCGGGGGCACAAGCGGCACAGCATCGCGAACAAGCCACGGAACAGACAACAACGGCTGCAGCGGCTCATCTCTGGTCCATCCCCAATCTTGGCGGGCAAAGCTGGCCGCAGGCAGTATCAAGGTGCGGGTGCCCGAGGCCTTCTCACTGAGAAAATCAGCAGCTTCCGACCAATAAGAGGGGACCTGACTATAGGCACCCGAGGGAAGCAAGCGCCCCGACCACACAGGAGAAACCGCTGCCGCCGCAACAAGCACCACGAGGGCATAGACTGCTGTGCGACGGGGAGCTTCCGGAATCCAGCGGATCTGGATAGCGTGGGCAGCGCCTATAAGCAGTGGGATCCGCACAAGCGGGTCAAACTTATGCACGTTGCGCAGTGCGGCGCCGGGGCCGTCGAGAAGCTCAGGCACTAAATGTGCCCCACACACAACAATCACGCCCACAAAGAGCAACGCAATCCAAAAGGAACGAAACCTCAGGCCGGGGCGGCATAGGCCGATCAGTCCGATGGCCGCGATGGCGAGCGTCACCACGACAAAATAGGGGCTGGTGGCAAGCGCATGGCCGGCTTCTCGCTCGGTCTCTACGAAAGGCGTCCACGACGTGGTGCCGCGTAAGGCTTCGGCGGCGTTGAGCCAGCGCGTGGTGACAAAGGAGCTCTCGATAAAATCAGTAAAAGGAGTGGAATACGTACCGAGGACGGCCAGCGGCACCAACCACCACACGCTCACCGCAACGCAACCAACAGTCCAAACAACAAAGAACCGCCAGCGCCGCAACCACAGCAGCAACAATGCGGCGGGAACACACGCGGCCACCGTAGCCGTCGCATTCACCGCGCCCATACCTATCACGGCCAGCAACGATGCTGCCACCCCTGGGAAACCCTGCACGGGAGGCCGTCGGCTAGCGTGGGGAGTATCAGCCACCGTGCCCGCTACCGGGAGCAACGGCCACAGCACCCAGGGGGCTAGCGCCACCGGCCAAGCCTCTGAGGAAATGGCCGTCAGGGTGGTCAAAATCCTAGGAGACAGCGCATACAACGCAGCGGCGAGCACACGCGAACCGGTGGAACCAACCCCCAGCCTGCGGGTAAGCAACAAAAAACCCGAAAAAGCCAAGCCCAGAAGCAACGTCCACCACAGGCGTTGAGCCACCCAATCCGGAAGTGGGGAGGCAAGAAGAAAAAAAGCCCCCTGCGGGAAGAGATAACCGTAGGCCTGATTTTGCAGCTGACCCATGGGAAAAATATCCGTCCACGGATGGAGAGCTGCGCTAAGAAAGCGCGCAGGGTTGGCAACAAGGTCGTGCTTTGTGTCTGCAGCAGTTAACCCCCACGGCTGCGAAAAACTCACCAGGGCAGTGCAGAACCAGCCGGAAAGATGAGGCCGGCGAGCACAGAACAACAAGAGCAGCGTCACGCGCGCCACGAAGAAGTCGGCTAAGGTCCTAGCCTTTGTCGCCTTTATGAGTGAAGGGGATGCCAAAGCCGGATCTACTGACGTGAGCCATACTCCGGGTCACCGAGGACCGAAGAATCGGCGTTTGCGGCACCGTTGGCTGGCCCAGAATCGACGAGCGACACACCAATCACGGCCACAATGCCCACCGCGATACCGATAACGGCGCTGGCTATGGTGGGGCCGAGGGTGCGGCGGTTAAGGGAATCGGATTCAAAAGCCATACATATAACAATACCGTGGTTTACTGGATGGGCAATGCACATAAAACGACTTCTCGCCGCCGCCCTCCTCGGTGCGCTCGCCGCATGCAGTGACGCCGGAACCGATACGGATCCCGCCAGCACCGAGGTCACCACTGCGTCTGCTACTGCGTCTACAACGCAGGAAACCAGTGCGCCGCCAAGCGCAAAAGCACAACCTAACGACGTCCGCGCTCAAGCCGCGAGCCTCATGATGGTGGGAGTAAGCAACTACGACGACGCTCTCTCTGCCTTACACCAAGGTGTTGGAGGCATCTTCATAGGATCAGGCACAGACCCCAACCTCCTCACCGCGCCGGGCAGAAACATCGAGGCATTGCGTAAGGCCGTGGGACGTGATTTCTCCGTCTCTATCGACTTTGAAGGCGGACGTGTTCTCCGGCACCAAGGAATCCTGGGGACCTTCCCCTCACCCCAAGTGATGGCACAGACCATGAACCCCGAGCAGGTTCGAGGCATGGCTAAAACGATGGGTGATTCCTTGTCGGCGCACGGGGTGACCGTGAACTTTGCGCCAGTTGCAGACATAGACGCTGGATTGGATGTCGTGGGCGATCGCGCTTTTAGCGCGGATCCCACTATTGATGCGGAATATGCGGCAGCTTTTGCCCAAGGAATGCTGGACGCGGGGATTCGACCAGTGTTTAAGCATTTCCCTGGACATGGACGTGCCAGTGGCGACTCTCACACTGGTCAGGTGTTTACCCCGCCCTTGGGAGACCTAGAGAACATCGACTTGGTGCCCTATAGCCGGATTAATGTCCCTGGTGCTGGCGTGATGCTCGGTCACATGGTGGTCCCCGACCTAGGCTCGCCCAAGAATGGTCTTCCCTCCACCCTCAACCCAGCCGCGTATCAGCTGTTGCGCACGGGTTCTTATCGTGGTGGACATCCTTTTGATGGTGTTGTCTACACCGATGATCTTGCGATGGGTGCGATCACGGGGGCTATGCCTGTTCCCCAGGCTGTGGTGGCCTCGTTGCAAGCAGGTGCAGACCAGGCGCTGTGGGTGACCACCGCCGGGCTCAAAGAGGCTATCGACGCCACCGTTGCTGCCGTGGAAACGGGCGCGTATCCCAGAGGTCAATTTGAAGACTCGGTGCGCCGGGTAGGTGTTCTTTAATCCCTTTGGGAAGACTTAAGTAAAAAATTATTATGGTGCGATGATTGTGTGATGTAAATCCATAAAAACAGGATTGATAAAGGTTATAAGGGGTTCTTTGTCACGAAAATAGCCGCACGAAAAAATTACACAGCAAAACTTTAGAGTTCTTGGAATAGTGGGCAACACCCTGTGTCCACTAAGTTGGTGTGAGTGAGTTCAAAGAAGGCAGCTAAGTTCGGTGCAGGAGTGGTCCTAGGGATCGCGTTGCTCGGCGGCGTCGGGTACGGCACGGACTATGTGATCAACCAAGGATCTGTCCCCCGAGGGACAAGTGTTGGCGGCATCAACATCGGCGGGATGGGGAAAGATGAAGCCATCTCGACGCTAAAAAAGGGCCTGGCGCTGAGCGCCCAAGTACAGATCACCGCGGGAGAGCAACACTCCAGCCTCTCGCCTGAAGCCTCAGGACTTGGGGTGGATTGGGAGAAAACAATCGACGGAGCGGGCGCACAATCTGCCAACCCGTTTACCCGCTTGGCTAGCTTCTTCACCACTCATGAGATCAACATCGTCTCCACTGTCGATGAGGCTAAGTTGACCCCGCAACTGGACCGGGTGGAAAAAGAGCTAACTCCTGCGCCTCAGGACGCCAGCCTGGATATCCACGGCGGCAGGGTTAACTCTCACGCATCCGTGAATGGGCAGAGCTTGAGCCGGCAGGAGCTCAACAGCGCGGTCGTCTCCGATTGGCTAAAACCTAATGGTGTGAACGTGAAGGTGAACACCACCAAGCCCGCGATCGGGGAATCCGCACTCAAAAAGGCGGAGGAGACAGCCAACGCTGCACTCCAAGGCCCACTTGTGCTGCATGGACGCGATAACATCGACGGCTTCATCCCCGTGGAACGGCTAGCTGAGGTGCTCACCTTTGTCCCGGATCACGATTCGCTGCGACCGGACATCAACGTAGAAGCAGCTAAAGGCATTTTCCTGGAAAACCTTGGTGTCACAGAGGTGAAAAGGCAAAACGCCAACATCATCTTCAACGGTGGAACCAAGACAATCACCCCTAGCGCGGACGGAATCACCATTGACTGGGAGAAGACGCTAGAAAATTTTCAGGAGCGTGTGACCTCCAAGGACAAACGAACCTTCGATGCCGTCTACATCGACCAACCCGCGACCTTTACCACCGAGCAGGCGGAACGCGCCACCTTTGACGAGGTCGTAGGTGAATTCACCACGGGCGGTTACTCGCAAGCCTCGGGCGTGAACATCGCTCGCGTTGCAGAGATGGTCAACGGGGCAATCGTCGCGCCGGGAGATACATTCTCCTTGAACGGCTACACGGGTCCACGTGGGCGCGCACAAGGTTTTGTGGAATCCGGCGTTATTCTCAACGGTCGGGCAGATAAAGCAGTAGGCGGCGGCATTAGCCAATTTGCCACTACCTTGTACAACGCCTCCTACTTTGCCGGTATGCAAGACGTAGCCCACACCAATCACAGCTTCTACATCTCGCGTTACCCCGCGGGACGCGAGGCCACGGTCTATGAAGGTGCCATCGACCTGCAATTTAAGAACACCTCACCGTATCCCGTTAGGATCGTGACGTCTGCAGGTGGCGGCAACGTGACCGTCAAGCTCACGGGAGTAAAGACTGTCAACGTGGAATCCATCAACGGAGGGCGCTGGAATTACACCCCGCCGAGGCCGATCCGACTATCTGGCCCGGACTGCACGCCTTCCGGCGGTGCCCAAGGTTTCACCACATCTGATACCCGCATTGTGCGCGATCTCAGCGGTAACCAACTCTCGCGGGTAACCACGACCACTGTCTACGATCCATCGCCGATCGTGACCTGCTCCTAAACAATGTGAAAATGCGCGCGGTGTGTAGGCCGCGTGCATTTTTGTATGGAATGGCCACTTTTGAGTGTGTCTGAGTGTTTCTGCTTGTACCTGATGGCCTCAAAAGGGGACGAACATCACGGTCAGGAAGCGTCGCACGCGTTCTTACGCGAGCGTAGTGTGGGCTCAAAGTTCGAGGCTCACGCGAGATCCTAGGAGGAAGTACATGGCTTATAAGACCACAAATCCCTACACCGGTGAAGTGCTTAAAGAGTTCCCTACGGCTACCCCAGAGGAAATTCAACACGGCATTGCTTGTGCGGATGAAACTTTTAAAGAGTGGAGTCTCAAGCCTGTCTCGGAGCGGGTGCCGGTGTTGGCCAAAGCCGCAGAGATTCTGGAATCCAAGAAGCGCGAGTATGCGGAAATCCTGACATTGGAAATGGGCAAGCTCCTTGCCGAAGCCGAGGCAGAAGTAGACATCTGCATAAGCATGCTGCGCTATTACGTGGAGAACGGTGAATCGCAGCTAGCCCCGCGCTATCTGCCCGCACAGGGGTTTGGTGCGCAAGACGTGCAGGTGGTGAACGAGCCTTTGGGTGTTCTGTATGCTGTGGAACCCTGGAATTTCCCTTACTACCAGGTCATTCGCATTGGTGCGCCGCAGTTCACCGCGGGTAACACCATCATCCTCAAGCACGCATCTAACGTGCCCCAGTCGGCGTTGAAGATGGTTGAGCTGTTCCGTGAGGCAGGCGCTCCCGAAGGGCTTTTGGTAAACGTATTTGCAGGTCACGACGCTACAGAGACGATCATTTCTGACCCCCGCGTCCGTGGAGTAGCGCTCACTGGCTCAGAAGCTGCAGGAGCAGCGGTTTCCGCTATCGCCGCGAAGCACGTGAAAAAGTCCACTCTAGAGCTAGGCGGTGCGGATGCGTTCATCGTGCTCAACGATGCCCAGCTGGACAAAGCTGTCGAATGGGCTGTCTTTGGTCGGCACTGGAATGCTGGGCAGGTGTGCTGCTCCTCTAAGCGCATCATCGTTGAAGAGGGGCTTTACGACGCCTTCCTCAACCAGTACAAATCCAAAGTTGCGGAACTAAAAGCCGGCGACCCTATGGATCCAGAGACTCAGCTGGCACCTCTATCTTCCCAGCAGGAAGCCGACGACCTTGGAAAGCTAGTGGAAAAGGCGCGCAGCGAAGGTGCAACAGTGGAAGAACTAGGCGTAGCAATACCCGAGCATGGTTCGTTCTTCCCCCCGATGATCCTCACCGATATCCCCCTCGAATCCGACACTGCGCATGCTGAATTCTTTGGACCAGTGTCACAGATCTATCGCGCTCGGGATGTGGATCACGCTGTTGAGATCGCCAATTCTTCCCCCTTTGGTCTTGGCGGATCTGTGTTCACGGAGGATAAAGATAAAGCTCAGGCGGTTGCGCGTCGCCTAGATACCGGCATGGTTTACATCAACCAACCCACTGGAGTGAAAGCAGACATCCCCTTTGGCGGAACCAAACGCTCCGGCTTTGGACGTGAGCTCACCGACTTAGGTTTGCACGAATTTGTGAATCAGAAAGTGGTGGTGGTCACCGATATTGATGGCGATTTTTAAAATGTAAGGCTTTAGTGGTTGTATTAAACTAGAAATGTCGTAAGAGGCTTATTGAGGGAGCTTCTTACGGCATTTTTTGTGCGCAGAATGGAAAGCGGCGTTCGCAGCCGATGGCTTCCGTGTGTTTATTGTCGTTTGAGAACGCTAGCGGATGTGTGCTGTGTAAAAGCCCAAGTGAGGTTTTCTAGCGTTCTCAAAAACGACAAAACCTTGAGGATCTTAAACCCGAACCTGCATTTCCATAGACAAAGCGGCCCTTTGTTGTCTGATTCGGGACTTTTGTCCATGGAAATGCAGGCTTTAGTGGGGGGATGATTGCTAGTAGATACAAAAAGAGTCGGAGCGTGGTGTATACCATGCTCCGGCTCAAAAAATGGAGCCGATGACGGGAATCGAACCCGCGTATTCAGCTTGGGAAGCTGATGTTCTACCATTGAACTACATCGGCAATGCTGCTTAAGCAACGAGAGTTAGTTTAGCACGAATAGTCGGGGGTGTTACCAAAAGGGGCGTCGAAGCACGTAGACTAGTGCCGTGCTTTATTCAGACCACGATATTCGAGCCACAATTGACGCTGGTGAGCTCAGCATTGAGCCTTTTGACCCAGAGTTGATCCAACCATCGTCCATTGACGTCCGCATGGACCGTTTCTTCCGGGTCTTTAACAATTCCAAGTACACCCACATTGATCCAATGTTGCAGCAGGACGAGTTGACTAGTCTGGTGGAAGTGCCGGAGGGGGAGCCGTTTGTTCTGCATCCTGGGGAATTTGTCCTGGGTGCGACTTTGGAAAAGTTCACGCTTCCTGCTCATATCGCGGGTCGTTTGGAGGGGAAGTCATCGCTGGGGCGCCTAGGTCTGTTGACGCACTCGACTGCGGGATTCATTGATCCGGGATTCTCGGGACACATCACATTGGAGCTGTCCAATGTGGCTAATCTTCCTATCACCCTGTGGCCGGGGATGAAGGTGGGCCAGCTGGCGCTGTTTAAGATGACTTCTCCAGCAGAAATGCCTTATGGCACGGGTGCTTTGGGATCTAAGTACCAGGGGCAGCGTGGTCCTACTCCCTCGAAGGCGTATTTGAACTTCCGTAATTAGTCAGATGCAGCTTTCCGTCATCGGGACGGGTTATCTTGGTGCGACTCATGCTGCCTGTATGGCCGAACTGGGACATGAGGTCGTAGGGGTTGATATCGATGCGGCAAAAGTGGCCGCGTTGTGTGCCGGAAACCCGCCCTTTTTTGAGCCAGGCCTCGCCGAGCTATTGGCTCGCCATAACGGACGAGGCCTGGATTTTACGACCGATATTTCCCAAGCCGCTCAGAGCGCGAGCGTGCATTTTATTACGGTGGGAACGCCTGGCTCGCTGGCGTCGGCAAGCATTGATACGGGGTTTGTTGAGTCGGTGCTGCGGTCTTTGGTGCCGCTACTGCGTGGAACTCACCTCATTGTGGGGAAATCGACAGTGCCGGTGGGCACGGCCGCACGACTGGAGCGGCTGTGCACGCAGCTGAGCCGCCCGGATGCTGATGTGGAACTCGCGTGGAATCCCGAGTTTCTGCGGGAGGGCCACGCGGTTGGGGATACGCTGCGGCCGGATCGTATCGTGCTGGGATGTTGCCCTGAGGGGCGGGCTGTTGCGATTCTGCGGGACGTGTATGCGGAGGCGCTCCTTTGATCGTCACGGATTTTGCGTCGGCGGAGCTGTCCAAGTTGGCGGCTAATGCTTTTTTGGCTACCAAGGTGAGTTTTATTAACGCGATCGCAGAGGTGTGTGAGGCGCAGGGCGGGGACGTGGTTGCGGTTGCGCAGACAATGGGCTGTGATGCCCGTATTGGCGCGGAATTTTTGGGTTCTGGCCTTGGGTTTGGTGGCGGTTGTCTGCCCAAGGACATAAGGGGATTTGCTGCCACGGCAAGCGACATCGGTGCTGCGGGGGCGGCGGAGTTGCTGTGGGGTGTGGAGAAACTCAATCGGCAGTTGCCCGACTCCTATGCTGATGCGCTTAATCGTATGGTTGGGGGTCTGCGTGATGCTCGGGTGGCGTTTTTGGGCTGTGCTTTCAAACCGGGGTCGGATGACGTGAGGGAGTCGCCGGCGGTGACTTTGGTTCAGCAACTTGCTCGTAAAGGCGCGCGGGTGTGCGTCTATGATCCGCAGGCGATGACTACCGCCCGCAGCGTGGCACCAGAACTCGACTACGTGGAATCTGTTGCGCAGGCGCTTATCGACGCCGATGCGATCGTCCTAGCCACAGAATGGCCGGAGTTTGTCTCCCTGGATCCGTGCTTTGCCGAGGGGCTGGTTCGGAAGAAGAATATCCTTGACGCCAGGAATGTTCTGGATAGGCAGCGTTGGTCTGGCTGGTCGCTGTACCAACGGGGTCGGAGGATCTAGGCTCACTAGGTGCACGTGAAGGAGGTGCATCATGGCGAAACCCGATAGACGGAGGTGGAAGATGAGTCCAGAGAGGCTGGAACAACATCTGCAGTTGAAAAACCGGGCGCGAACAATCCCTGACAAGCGTAAAGAGAAAAACAAGAAGGCCTGCCGCCGTGATGGATGGCAGGCCTTCGGGCGTACCAGGGGGCGTGCTGAAGCGCAAGTGCGTTAGAATCGCTCAATGCGCATGGTGAACCTCGGAAAGATAATGTTGGCTCTCGGTGGGTTGGCATACGCCTCTTTTATCACGGAAGCTATCTATGGTTATCCGCTGAATCCCAAGTACGCATACCTTTCAGAATATGCAGCAGCAGATAGCCCACTGCGCTGGCTTTTTGCTGGTAGCGATGTGCTTTCCGCCCTGCTTATCACCGCGGGTGTGCTTTGTTTTATTTCTGTCGGCGCACTGCGCGATCGGTGGACGTGGCATCAGAAAGTGATCCTGGGGAGTCTGCTTGTAGCCAGCGCGGCAACGATCTTGGATGTTTTGTTTCCGCTTCCTTGTGCGGAGTCGCTTCCAACCTGTCCCGTGCAGTCGCATCTTAACGCCCATGTTTTTGCCTCAAGCTTGGCGGTTTCGGGACACGGGGCAATCGGCATAGCGGCAATCATTTTCGTATGGAGGGAACTTTCCTCTCCTAGGAAGTGGGCCCTTATCCCTGCGGTCGCCGGGGTTGGTTTTATAGCCTCAACTGCGGCTTTGCTTTTTGCGACAGCAATCCAGGCGCCTACGGGATACGAGCAACGAGGCCAAGCAATTTTTGCCTGCATACTCATTGTCACATCTTCGATTATTCTGCTTAAGCATGTGGATCGTTCTGCCAGGGTGGGCATGCCCAACAGATAATTACGAAGAGCTCGTTTCGGGGTTGGATGCCAAAATCCTTGATAGCTGGGAGAAACCGTTGAGCTCTTCCATCGCTGATCTGCGCGAGCATTTACAGCCCGGCGAAAAGATCAACATCTTTGGACACTCCGTCGGCGGTCTGGTCGCCATGGAGTGGGCGTGGCTGTATCCCAAGGAAGTCGATCGGCTAGTCCTTGCCGATCCCTCCGAGCCTGTGCACGTACGCAGAAGGCTGGTCCCAGAATGGCTCAAGGAAGGAACGAGTGCCGCGTTGGGCGAACTTTTCCCCCTGGGACATAAACTCACCCAAGTGGCGAGCGGTGAGTCCAATGGCAGATTCTCGGAGTTGTATCGTCGCTTTGGTGGGAAGGATAACGCCCGTTTTCTCTTTGATGAATTCCTCAAAGTGGAGGCCCGGCAGCGTCGTTTAGCTACCGCTTTTGAAGGGAAAAACCCTGCACCGATGGCAAAAACCACGCTGCTAGTTGGCGCGGGCCTGGGTTGGCAGCGTGGCTTTTTGGAGTCGCAACGAAAGCTAGGGGAACAGCTCCGCGCAGAAACTGTGTTCCTACGCGGCGAGAATCATATGTTCCCGGTTAACAGCCCCGAGCTGATCCGTCCGTATCTGGTTTAACAAAGGGAAACGAGAGCACCTCACGGATGTTTTGGCCGGTGAGGAACATGACTAGGCGGTCGATTCCGATTCCGAGTCCGCCTGTGGGCGGCATGCCAAACTGCAGCGCTTTGAGGAAGTTCTCGTCTAGCTCCATGGCTTCGGCATCGCCACCGGCGGCGCGCAGGGACTGGTCGGAAAGTCGAGCGTGCTGCTCCAGCGGATCTGCGAGTTCTGTGTAGGCGGTGCCTAGCTCCATGCCGCAGGCAACAAGGTCCCAACGCTGGGCGATACGCGGCTGATCTGGATCTGCCATCGTGAGCGGGGAGGTTTCCACTGGGAAGCCCGCGTAGAAGGTGGGGAAGACGGTGTTTGGTTCGATGAGTTCGTCGTAAAGCTCGTTGACTAGATCGCCCACGGTGGCGGCGGTGATGTCGTATTTCTCAGCGATGTCCGCGTACTCGGAGACGTCTGCGTCCGGGGAAATATGCTTGCCGACGGCCTCGGACACCGCATCATAAACAGGTACGACGGGCCAGGATCCGCTCAGGTCAAGAACCTGACCGTCCGCTGTAGTCACCTCTGGTTTTCCATAAACGGCGATTGCTGCGGAACGAATGAGATCTTCCGTGAGAATCCGCATGGTGTCCCAGTTTCCATACGACTGGTAGGCCTCCAGCGAGGTGAACTCGGGATTGTGGGTGGCATCCACGCCCTCGTTGCGGAAGTTTCGCCCTATCTCAAAGACACGCGGGATACCGCCGACCACGAGGCGCTTGAGATACAGCTCGGGCGCGATCCTAAGCGTGAGGTTTTGGTCGTATGCGCGGATATGAGTCCTGAAGGGGCGGGCGTTTGCACCACCGTGGATCGTCTGCAGAATGGGGGTTTCGGCTTCCATGTAGCCCTGTTCCTGCAGAACAGAACGCACTGCGCTCACGGCCTTGGAACGAGCCATGAAAATGTCCGTGGCTTTTTGATTAAGCGCAAAATCCATGTGGCGGAACTTTGCCCGCAAGTGAGGATTGCTGAGCGGGACGCGCGGCATAGGGGTAAGAGACTTAGCCGCCATGGCCCAGGAGGAAACGATCAGGGAGCGCGTTCCATTGCGAGAAGCACCCAGCTGACCTGTCGCGGAAATCAGATCACCACGGCTGACCAACCGCTTAAACAAGCGCATCGTCTGCTCTGTGCCGCGCTCGATCACCAGCTGGAGCTTTGTGTGCTCCTCAACCAGATCTGCAAAGACGACCCCGCCGTGGTCGCGGATGAACGCGACCCTACCGGTGATAGAGACCTGGGCCTCCGAACCACCTGATGCAAGCAGCTCCTTGATAGACGTAGTCCGAGGAACCGCTGGTGGATAGGGGTGCATGTTGAGGGCTGTAAGCTCCTCCAGCTTTGTCTTGCGCATGCGCTCCTGAGTAGACAGTGCTGGTGGCTCGATGGCGGGCATGAGGGCAGCGGCTTCAAGAGCGACGATTTCTTCGGGGTCTCCCACGGGAGATCCATATTCCTTCATCCACGGCAGGAATCCCTCGCCGCTAGCAAAAGCAATGAGGACGCGGGCAGTGTGGAAGCCATTATCGATGCATAGGAAACGCGATTGCCACTGCGGGTGGTACTTGACGTTGGACTGGTAGAGCGATTGGATCTGCCACCAGCGTGAGGAAAGCAGAAGCAGCTTGAGCAGCAGTCGTTCCCTCAAAGAGGCCGCCACGTAAGCACCACGATCGAGTGCTTCGCGGAAGGTAACAAAGTTCAGTGAGAACTTAGACACTCCAAGACTGCCGGCCTCTTGCGCAAGGCCAACCACCATGAACTCGGTAACGCCGCCGATTGCGTCAGGATTGCGACGCATAACGTCAAGGGAGAGGCCCCGGCGACCCCATGGTACGAAGGACAGCAATCCCATGACGTTGTCGTCAGCGTCGTGAGCGGTTACCAGGACGGTGCGTGAGTCGCGGGGGTCGCCGATGCGGCCAGACGCCATCGTGAACCCGCGTTCGTCTCCGCGTCGCCAATCCTCAGCGAGCTGAGACAGGCGTTGCAATTCTTCAGCGGGGATCTGTGCTTGACGCTGTACCCGGACGGTGTAGCCCGCCTTACGCGGTCCCGCTATCTCTTTACGCACCTCTGGCATGTTCTTGAGATGGAAGTTATCGGCGTCCACCACTGCCTCATCGCCAAGTGCGATAACGTTCATACCTGCGGCTGCATAAGCTTTTGCTCCAGCCTCCGAAACAGAGGCGGCACCCATAACCCAGCCGTTCTTGCGGCTATGTTCGCGCCATTTAGCCACCGCCGCAGGCCAGGATTCGGGGTCGCCGATGGGATCTCCAGCGGCAAGGCATACGCCGTCGATAACGCGGAAGGACACAGCAGCTTTTTCATCCGGGGATGTGATCAAGCTGCGGTCGTAGCGAGTGGAGAAATATGCCAGGGAGTCTGGCGATGGAGGATTGAGTAGCAACTTACGCGCAAGGAGCTGCTCCTCAGCAGTCGCAGCGTCGTGCTTGCGTGAGCCAAAGAGAATAGCGATGGCAGCAAAGAGCGCCATGGAGGACAGAATGCCGCCGATAACGCGAATAAAGTGCGGGCTGTGCAGTTCGGTTGGGAAAGGAGTCTCTGAAGGGCTCAGGCCGATTGCAGTAAAGAACGACCACGCCGCAGACACACCGCTGTTTTGGTGCTCCTGCAGTACCAGGACACCCCACATCACGGCGAACGAGATCATAAGGCCGACGATGAGCGTGCTCAGAGCGCGTACCCAGGAACCTGAGACGCGGGCGGGGAAGTCCTTGAGTGCCCGGTATCCGCAAATAAGATAGAACAGAGAAAACAGCGTGGAAACGGCGAAGAGAAGAATCATGTACTTGGGATTATCGCCGGTGAAGTCGGGGTCGTTGAAGAACCCGAAGGCGAAAAACAGGAGACCAGAAATGAGATCTGGTACCTGGAATCCCAAGAGATAAAACAGTAGTGCTCCTCGGTGCCCACGCAGCATTCCCGACGTAAGCAGCACCATCAAAATAGTGATGAATAGCGTAGGGAAGCTGGGGAGTCCGATTAAGGAAAAACCAAAACCAATATCGTCAACGAGGTTAAAATTTGCGTGTTTTACTATCAGTCCAATGAGCAGCCAGATGGTGGCTAACTGCGTTGTAAAGAGGATTACTCGGGTTTCCCAGCGTTTCTGCATGCAATCGATAATATGCAACATAGAGCAGAATGCCCACCCAGCGTGGGGGAGAATACGAATACTATTGAATCTACTGTTGAGCCGCCCGTTTCTCAGGAACAGTGAGCGCCGCTATCGCGGTAGTTAAAGGCACAGCGAGTGTCAATGTGAGGGCGCCAATTCCGGAGCGCAACAGCTCTGTGGCCATGATGTCGCTGGTTAAGGTCTGCAGGAACGGTCGATGAGCCGCAAACAACAGGAGCAACAACGGCAAGGATGCACCTGTATAGGACAAGACCAAGGTGTAGACCATAGACGAGATATGATCGCGTCCCACCTTCATCGCTCCCAAGAAGAGCCGCCACCAGGAAGCATCACGATCAAGCTCTGCTAGTTCGTTGACAGTGGAAGACTGCGCGATGGTCACGTCATTGAGAACGCCTAGCGCACCGATGATAAAGCCGCACAGCATCAAACCGGTGACAGACACATCCGGCAAGTACAACAGAATCTGTAGGTTGCCTTCATCCCCTAGACCGCGGAGCTGGTTATTGTCTATCGCCACATTGGCCAACACTGCTGCAAGCAGTAGCGCAAGGAGAGTCCCGCCTAAGGCAGACGCAGACTTCCAGTTAAACCCGTGGACCAGGAACACAACGAGGAACAAAATAACAGCACCGCTGAATATGGCTATTCCGGTGGGGGACGTGCCCAAAAGCAGTGCAGGGAGCGTGAATATAGTCACCACCACCATGGTGATAACTAAACCGATCAGAGAGCGCAGCCCACGCAATGCCGCAAAAAGAATGATCGCGCCTGCGATAAGGACGCCCCAGAGCGTTAGCGGAAGCGCACGCTGATAGTCGCTGAAAGAGTAATGGACGGAACCATCCTTGGATTGGGCTTGGAGTAAACGAATCTGGTCGCCAGAAGCCAGCGTTGCTTCACCCGGTTGCCCCGAATTGACAATGAGAGTGCGCTTGCCGGCGTCATCGCCCTCAGTTATTTCAACGATATACCAGGTACAGGAGGTATCCGAGCCGGGGATAATACGCGGTGACGTAGTAAATACTGTGCCGGATTCTGGGGCCGTGCAACTTCCTTTTGACTCCGCAACCACTTCACCGTTTACTTGGCTCTGCCCAATGCTGAACGTCTTGTAAAACTCAGGAGCGATAGTGGGCTCACCGTTAGGCCAGAGCTTGGCCACTCCAATCGCAGTAGCGATTGCCCAGGCGATAAGGAAGATAAGAAGGAGGCGCCGCCACAATTCGATGCGCGAGGTCTCTGCATACAGAGCCGCTACCTTAGTTATCTTGCTGATATAGCTGTTGCCGGAACGATTATCTGTGAGGGAATGACTACGCGATGGGGGCCGCTTACCTGCCTGGGGTCGGTTTCCAGTCGAGGGTCGGGCTCCTGACTGAGGACGTTTGCGTGACTGCGGACGCTCGCCGTTGTGGGAAGGGATGCTTGCCTGTGAACGACGACGTGGCGCAGGCTGAGCACTGCGAGCGCTGTGGCCGCCCTGTCGAGCGATTTGGCGCTGCGGTGGCGTGCGCTGCGAACGTGATGAGTTCGTTCCTCGGGCCATGCTATGTCTTCCCACTGTCGCTAATCCCTTTACTGCTTATAACTAGAGAGGAAGTTGCCTAAACGATCCATCGCTACGGCAAGGTCAGCTGCCCAGGGGAGTGTGACCACGCGGAAATGGTCGGGCTTGGGCCAATTGAAGCCCGTGCCTTGAACCATGAGGATCTTTTCCGCGCGAAGCAGGTCGAGCATGAGCTGCGCGTCATCGTGGATGTCGTAATATTCCAGATCAATTTTAGGGAACGCATAGAGTGCACCCATGGGTTTGACGCAGCTGACGCCTGGTATCTGATTGAGCTTCTCCCACGCGACGTTGCGCTGCTCCAATAAACGACCGCCTTCAGAGGTGAGATCGTAGATAGACTGTCGTCCGCCCAGCGCCACCTGAATTGCATGCTGCGCCGGAACGTTGGAACACAGACGGGTCCCCGAGAGCAGATCGATTCCCTCGATAAAACCACGCGCATAATGCTTGGGTCCTGTGATGACCATCCAGCCGACGCGGTATCCTGCGACGCGATAGGCCTTGGACAAGCCGTTATACGTGATGCACAGTAAGTCGGGAGCGAGCGCAGCGATGCTGATGTGGACGGCACCGTCATAAAGGATGCGATCGTAGATCTCATCGGCCAGAATCAGCAGGTCGTGCTCTCTAGCTACCTGGACGATATTTCGGAGGACTTCGGGGGAGTAGACAGCGCCCGTGGGGTTATTGGGGTTGATCACCACGATGGCTTTAGTCTTGTCGGTGATCTTTGAACGAATATCTTCGATGGAAGGGTTCCAATCGTCGTCTTCGTCGCAAAGATAATGCACTGGCGTGCCGCCAGATAGTGAGGTCGCGGCAGTCCACAGCGGGTAATCCGGCATAGGGATGAGGACCTCGTCGCCGTTATCCAGCAAAGCCTGCATGGTCATCATGATGAGCTCAGAGACACCATTGCCCAGATAGACATCGTCCACGTCGAATGCTGGGAAGCCTGGGATGACCTCGTAGCGCGTAACGATGGCGCGCCGGGCAGGAATGATGCCTTTCGACGTGGAGTAGCCTTGCGACGTCGAAAGCGCCGCGATCATGTCGCGCATGATGACATCGGGGGCTTCAAAACCAAAGATTGCTGGATTGCCCGTGTTGAGCTTCAAGATGGTGTGCCCATCGAGTTCCATTTTTTCGGCTAACGCAGTCACCGGCCCACGAATTTCATACAGAACGTTTTTGAGCTTGTCCGACTGATCAAAGGTGCGGCGCTTACGTCGCAGCGGGTTACCTACGGAGCTCAGAAGTGCTGATTCGGGAGCGGTGTCTTTTTTAGTCACCCGCCCAATGTTGCCACTTTTTTGAGGCAATTAACAGGCCATTGGTGAGGTGCAGGTAAGTCCTAGAAATTAAGGACAAAACAAGGAGTAGTGCTGGGGCAGTTCAAACGCAGAATATAGTGTGTCTGCGAATCACATATTTCGCGGAGACATGGCCCGGGGATTGGTTGTGCGAGGTTTGGGAACAAAGTGAGCGGTCGCGCCGTTAAACCCACAATGCCGTTGTTCGCCGGTACTCCAGACGATGAGTGGTCGCATTGTCTCTTTAAAATCTTATGGATAATTACGGGAAACATAGGGGCGTTATGTGCCCTGTTTACGGGATTTTCTTTGAAAAGTGGTCAAGAACACTAACCTAAATCGTTTAAATTTTGTGCGATAGGTAACAGTGAAAAAACCTGATTTCTCGTCCCTGCCAGGAAATATTAGAAAAAATAGTGAATCAACCGTTTGATGGATAAAAAGCTAGATGAAATTTTTATCAAATGGAACACGTGTTTGAACTTTCTAAAAATGCATGTAGCAGGTCTGATTTGGGCTCGGGTCGGGGCTAATGGTTGCTTTTTCCCTGATTTTAGTCCGATTCAGGTTGGTACGGGGGCGTTCTTGCACCCCGCCCCATTTATAGTGACTTGCTTCACAATCCGTTTTTTCTGTTATCTACGCAATACCCCCTGAAAGGGGCGATTTGCGGGGTTATTTTTATGTGAAAAAATTCATTTCCGCAGTTAAAGGGCGTTGCGCTAGTTGCATGACGGGGGTGTTTTCTGAGATCTAATTTAGATTAGTGCGAACTGTGAATTTATCGGTAGCATCCGAAAACGTGAATGCGACCAAATCACTAAATCAGGCCCTGCCGGTCAAAAAAGTTGGACACGGCAAAGCAGTCCTGATTATTGCCCTGGGCACCGCGTGCCTAGCCTTTACCCCGATCTGGGTCAAGGCTTCGAACATGGATCCGGCAACTCAGGCATTCCTACGCGTTTTGATTGGCTTCCTCGTTCTGTTGCCGATCGGCCTGTGGGAAATCAAAAACAAGCAAGCCCTTCCTAAGAAGGGCGTGGCGATGTCTATCGCCGCTGGTTTGTTCCTCGGTGTTGACTTCACCGCTTGGAACTACTCCATCTTCTACGTTGGCGCCGGTATCGCTGCGATTCTTCTGAACCTTCAGGTTATCGTTGTGCCGATGCTTACCGCGATCTTTGACAAGTACAAGATTCCGCCGGTATTCCTCATTCTCGTTCCCATCATGTTCGTGGGCGTTTTGCTCACCGGTGGTGTTCTTGAGTCTGCAGAAGCTACGGGTCCTGCCACCATCTATGGCATCAAGACCTCCACTCTGGGCACCATGCTCGGCCTTACCTCCGGTATCTGCTACTCCTTCTACCTTTACTTCTCTCGTAAAGCAGGACCACGGCTCCTCGTAAGGACCTCTACGTCCAGCCAATGATGTACACCATGGCAGCACAGATGGTTGCTCCGTTCACCTGGGCACACATCGGCTCCCCACGTGGCGGCCTGGACTTCACCCACGGCGTTTTGATCGACGGACAGCTCCCAATGGTTGATCCTGAGAACACTGTTGGCGATCCGCTCACCATGATGAACTGGGTCTCCCTGATCTCCCTTGCAATCTTGGGCCAGGCTATCGCATGGACCTTCGTTCAGTGGGGCACCGTTTGGCTAGACCCGACCCTGTCTGCAGGTATCCTCCTGCTCTCCCCAGTGAGCTCCGTTGTTATTGCATGGCCTCTATTCGGTGAGATCCCATCCATCCTCCAGTTCGTCGGTATCCTGATGATTCTGGGAACAGTGATGTATCAGAATGGGCTGTTTGACAAGTTCTTTGGGAATAAGAAGAAAACAGCGGCGCCAGGGGACAACATAGAAGAGCAACTCGTAAGAGAAGGGTTAGCCCCAGGACGCAGTCCTGATGAGGCAAACCCCTGCCAGATGATCGTCCCTAATTAAAAACCCTCGAGCCGGCACATGAGGTTGCCTCACGTGCCGGCTTCCCTTGAGATAAGGGTGTTTTCACGCGAGCGTGCAGCACCCGAAAAGAAGAAGTTCCAGTATCACTGTAAGGTAAAGGAACTTTTCATAATCCAACTTTCCTATGGAGGATTCTCATGCACCTCACCCAACGTGAACAAGATAAGCTCATGATCGTTGTGGCTGCTGACGTGGCTCGACGTCGTAAAGAGCGCGGCCTCAAGCTCAACCACCCAGAAGCAGTTGCGCTTATCACCGCTGAGCTCTTGGAAGGGGCCCGCGATGGTAAAACCGTGGCTCAGCTTATGTGCGAGGGCGTGACTATCTTGACTCGCGATGAAGTCATGGAAGGCGTACCGGAGATGATCTCCGATGTTCAGGTAGAAGCCACCTTCCCCGATGGAACCAAGCTGGTTACCGTCCACAAACCGATTCGCTAACAGCGCTGAAGCTTTAAGGAGACACAACAACATGATCCCTGGTGAGTACTTCATCTCTGATGCTGCCCCCATCATCATGAACGAAGGCCGCGAAGCCATCACAATCGTGGTGACTAACAAAGGCGACCGTCCAGTACAGGTTGGTTCGCACTTCCACTTCGCTGAGGCGAACTCCGAGCTGGAATTCGACCGCGAAGCAGCTATGGGCAAGCGCCTCGACATCCCGGCTGGTACCGCAGTGCGCCTCGAACCGGGTGACTCGCGCACCGTTAACCTCATCGATTTCGCTGGTACACGTGAAGTCTATGGGTTCAACAACAAAGTCAACGGAAAACTTGACTAACCTGCGCAGGCATTCAAAATACAACCCCACAAACAGCGCACATTAAGGTTTAGAGGAGCAAAGCACAATGTCTTTTGAAATGAGTCGGCGCCAGTACGCAGAACTGAATGGTCCGACCACCGGCGACGGAATCCGTTTGGCTGATACAGAGCTCATTGCCGTTGTCGAAAAAGATCTTACTCAGTACGGCGACGAGGTTTCCTTCGGCGGCGGAAAAGTTATCCGCGACGGCATGGGCCAAAACTCGCGCGTCGAGGCAGATCAGGTCCCAGACCTGGTTATCACGAACACCATTATCGTGGACTACACCGGCATTTACTCTGCTGATATTGCTGTGAAAGACGGCAAGATCATGAAGATCGGTAAAGCTGGCAACCCCGATATTATGGACAACATCGACATCATCGTCGGTGTAGGAACCGAAGTTATCGGCGGCGAAGGCAAGATTGTCACCGCTGGTGCTATTGATACGCACATCCACTTCATTTCCCCAGAACAGGTGGAAGCAGCACTAGACAACGGTACGACCACCCTCATCGGTGGCGGAACGGGTCCAGTGGACTCCACCAACGCTACGACCGTTACCGCAGGTGCCGGCAACATCACCAAGATGATCGAGGCTTCTCGTGACTTCTCCGTGAACGTCGGTTTCTTGGGCAAGGGCCACGCCTCCAACACCGAGCGTCTGCGCGAGCAGATCCGTGCAGGTGCTATTGGTCTGAAGATTCACGAGGACTGGGGCGCTACCGCTAACACCATCGACAACGCACTGACTGTTGCCGATGAGATGGACATTCAGGTTGCTATCCACACCGATACCCTGAACGAGGGCGGCTTTGCCGACAACACCATTGCGGCTTTTAAAGACCGCGTTATCCACACCTTCCACACCGAAGGTGCTGGCGGCGGACACGCTCCGGACATCCTGAAGGTAGCTGGTCTTCCTAACGTTCTCCCGGCATCCACCAACCCAACCCTTCCGTTCACCGTGAACACGATGGATGAGCACCTTGACATGATCATGGTGTGCCACCACCTCAACTCTGACCTCCCTGAGGACATTGCATTCGCTGATTCACGTATCCGTAAGGAAACCATTGCAGCAGAAGACGTCTTGCACGATATGGGCGTTTTGGCAATCACCTCTTCTGACTCCCAGGCAATGGGCCGCGTCGGCGAGGTTGTCCTGCGCACGTGGCAGGTTGCTCACCGCATGAAGCAGCAGCGTGGACCGCTTGAGGGCGATACCGCTACCAACGATAACGAGCGCATCAAGCGTTACATCGCTAAGTACACCATTAACCCAGCTATTGCGTCTGGCGTTGCAGATACCATCGGTTCTGTTGAAGAAGGCAAGCTAGCTGACCTGGTTGTTTGGGATCCTGCTTACTTCGGTGTGAAGCCAAGCATCGTGATCAAGTCCGGCATCATCGCTCGCTCCATCATGGGCGACGCTAACGCTTCGATCCCGACCCCGCAGCCACGTACCATGCGTTACTCCTATGGTGCTCGCGGTGCAGCTGCTGGTCGTACCTCGGTTACCTTCCTCTCCACGGCAGCTTTCGAAGCTGGCGTACCGGAGAAGCTTGGTATTGATCGTAAGTTCGTTGAAGCAAAGAACATGCGAGAGATCTCCAAGGCTGATCTGAAGCACAACAATGCAAACCCAGATATCAAGGTTGATCCAGAGACCTATGAGCTGACGGTTGACGGTGAGAAGATCACTTCTGAGGCTGCTACAGAGCTGCCGATGACTCAGCGTTACTTCCTGTTCTAGTATTGATCCGGATAGTCACCGGAATGTCCTCACATATGTGGACAATTCGCTGGGATTAGGGAATGAGGCGGAGCCGGTGTGAGTAACACTGGTTCCGCCTTTTTTAACGAACTTCGCAGAAAGCATTTTAAAATGATTATTACTGAGATACAGGGCAATCTGAATGACCTGGAATCAGCAGAGCGTGATGCATTGGAATCGGATGCAGTCGTCTTTGATAACGAGACACGGCTAAAGCGCGTGCAGCGTGTGACCACGGAAAGTGGCGCAGAGCATGCATTGCGTTTGGGCAATGAGCTCCGTGAGATCAAGGATGGTGATATCCTGGCCAAGGAAGACAACAAGGTGATTGTGGCTCGAATCGCCGCCACCGATGTCTTGGTTATCACCCCCCGCGATATTCGAGAAGCTTTGGCTGTCGCTCATACTCTGGGCAATCGACACCTGCAGGCTCAGTTCTTTGACCAGGACAGCGCCTTTGGTAAGCCTGCTATGGTAGTGCGTTTTGACCACACAGTAGAGCACTACCTGGAGCACGTGGGCGTGGAATACACGCGCGGCGACTATGTTATGCCTGAGGCATTCCGTCATGCAGAGCATAGCCACTAGTGCCCGGACCGAGTTGGTTATTTGGCACCTTACTGACTCGGCTCTACCCACTGGCGGATTCGCGCATTCTGCAGGTCTAGAGACATTCATCCAGTCCGATGAAGTCCACGACCCGGATTCCTATAAACACTGGTTGCATGGTTATTTGCGGCAGGCCAGCTTTGCCGAGGCTCTAGCGGTGCGTTTTGCCGTCGAACTCGTACAGTCTGAGCTGGACTTTGCGGAGGCACAGGCTTCTTTGAAAGAGCTGGATCAGTTGGTTCACTCTTGCCAAACTCCTAAGCAGGTGCGTACTTCCATGAATTCCATGGGAAAGCGCATGTCCAAGGTCGCAGCTACCATTTCTCCCGATCAACCCATGGTGGCGGAGTACTGTCGTGCCGTAGCCGCAGGAGAGATGCGCGGAAATCCCGCTATCGCTGCTGGCTTGGTTCTTGGTTCTGAAGGAGTTTCTCCGGAGCGAGCCGTCATGGCGTATCTCATGCAGATGGCTAATTCCATGACGCAGAATGCTATCCGTGCGATTCCTCTAGGCCAGGACGCTGGACAGCGGGTGCTAGTAAGCGCTTACAACGCTGTCATGCAGGCGGCAGAGATGACTATGTCTCACGGAGTAGCGGATTTGTGTGTAGTCGCCCCACGGCTAGAAGTTGCGCAGATGCAGCACGAGATGCTGCGTAGTCGCATGTTTATGTCTTAAAAAGAAGATTGAAGGAAAGTTCTACGATGAGTGTTATTAAAATTGGTGTTGGCGGTCCAGTCGGGTCGGGTAAGACTGCATTAATTGAGCGAATCACCCGCGCGCTGGATGGCGAGATCTCCATGGCTGCCATTACTAATGATATCTACACCACCGAGGACGCAAAGATCCTCGCGCGCGAAGGCCTTCTGCCAGAGGATCGCATTATTGGTGTGGAAACCGGTGGTTGCCCACATACGGCTATCCGTGAGGATACGTCGATGAATGATGCAGCTTTTGAAGAGCTCGTGAAGCGTCACCCTAATCTTGAGTTGGTCTTCATGGAGTCGGGTGGAGACAACTTGTCTGCAACCTTCAGCCCTGAGCTCGTGGATTTCTCTATCTACATCATTGACGTTGCTCAAGGCGAGAAGATTCCGCGCAAGGCAGGTCAGGGCATGATCAAGTCTGATTTGTTTGTGATTAACAAGACTGACCTTGCTCCACACGTGGGTGCAGACTTGAAGGTGATGGAAGATGACTCCAAGGTCTTCCGCGGCAATAAGCCTTTTGTGCTCACAAACCTCAAGACGGACGAGGGCCTGGACAAGGTCATCGATTGGATCCGCCATGACGTGTTAATGCTTGACCTGGCGGATTAAATGTGGGACGTAGCTAAAGGAATTTTTGAGCACGATCCGCCTCATGAGGAGATGGGCGTGCTTGAACTGGGCGTTGGGCTCAGTGGCGGAAAGTCGATCGCAAAGACCCAGTATCACACTCGGGCGCTAAAGATCGCTCGCCCGCACTATCTTGATGACTCGGGACAGGTGTACTACATCATTGTTAACCCGGGTGGCGGATACGTGGGCGGCGATGCGTATCGACTCAAGCTTGAGGTGGACTCTGGTGCCTCGATGCTGTTGACTGATCAGTCGGCCGCCAAGGTTTACCGCACGCCTGGTGACTTTGTAGTCCAGAATATTGAGATAAAAGTGGCTGCTGGCGCCGTTCTGGAATACGTCCCCGATCAGTTGATCTTGTATCGGGATGCGGATTTCCGTCAGCAGATTACTGCGGACGTTCATCCAGAAGGAGCGCTGTTCATCTCTGACGTGATCACCCCTGGTTGGTCGCCCGAGGGTGAGAAGTTCTTGTATCGTCAGGTGCATATTCGTTCTGTTGTGCGGATGGACGGCGAGGTTGTTTTGGTGGACAACCTGCGGATTAACCCATTGGAAGCGGAGTTTGCTCAAGACGCCGACCTGATGATGGGCGGAAAAACCCACGTCGCGACTGCAATTTGCTTTGATCCGAGTATCGATACTGAGTTCATTGAGGCAGTGCGAGAGCGTGTTTCAGCGCATTCTGCAGGGAACCCAGATATGGTTGCGGCGATTTCCGAATGCGATAGGCCGGGATTTGTGCTTAGGGCTTTGGGCAATCGCACGGAGGAATTGATGGAATTGATTCTTGACGTTGCGCACGTTGTTCGCAGTAGGACACGAGGACAAGGTCCTATTAACTTGCGTCAATACTAAGAGACGCAGACAGGCGAGAACACTGTACTTGAGTTCTGATGCTTAAATACAGAGGATGTTTGGCGGGTAGCGCATGAGCTACCCGCCAAACTTGTATGTGAGGGGCGTACGACTTGCACTGTCAATCAACTCATTGATAATCTTTGGCGCAGATGGCCGAAGTGGAAACTGAGGCTGTCACGCTATCGCAAAAATTTGATACTCAATGCTGGAACTTGACTGGTCTCAAGGGTGATTAAGGTCGCATTTACTCTCCCTGCGCTAAGGAAAGTGTGGTTTTGGGCGAAAAGGTTTGTTTTTGGCGGGCGCGTGCTTGCAAACTGTCACGCATAATCCGCTAGCGGAACCTTATCTTCTGGGCATCAGCGGCGGCGCTTCTGTGGGCGCAGTTGTTGTTCTGGTTATCGGAACCCAAGGAGTGCTGGGCCTTACGGCTGGCGCCGCACTGGGTGGCCTGGGATCCTTTTTGGTGCTGTTGATGCTGTTGCGGGGCTCGGGCTTCCAGTCCCAACAGGTGGTTCTTGCAGGTGTGCTGGTCGGTCAGTTTGCTCAGGCCGTGACGTTCCTGATCATGATGGGCAAGGGCGACGCGGATTCTAGCCAGGCCGTGATGGCCTGGCTCATGGGTGCGTTGGGTTCTTCGCGTCAAGACGGACTGTTGGTGACAGACATAGTGTGTACGACGGCGATCGTCGCTTTGTGGGCGTTGTCGCGTCATCTAGATACGCTGCGGCTTGGCGACGCCACCGCGCACACCATGGGCGTCCCCGTAGTGCTGACGCGGGGCGCGGTCCTGGTGATCGTTGCCCTTATGACGTCCGTTACGGTTGCCTCGGTGGGTGCTATCGGGTTCGTGGGACTTATCGTTCCTCATGCGGTTCGGCTGGTAGTAGGCAGCGCGCACGTGCGGATAATCCCCATAAGCGCCCTGGTAGGGGCAATTCTGCTGGTGGTCGCAGATGCGATTGCTCGTTCTTTGTTTAAAGGGCAGGAACTCCCGGTAGGAATTATTACTGCTCTCATTGGTGTTCCGATCTTCTTCCTTTTATGGAAGAAAGGAAAGAAATAACCTTGATACATCTCAGAAATGTCGGTGTTAGTTACGACGATACCGCCGCAGTGCATCGTGTGACCGCGACGCTGCAACCAGGCACGATCACGGCGTTGGTTGGGCCTAACGGTAGTGGAAAATCCACGTTGTTAAATGCGGTGGCGGGAGTCGTCCCTTTCACTGGTGACGTCGTTTTTGATGATAAGCCTCTCGCTCGCATGCCGGCTCGGCAACGAGTTGAGACCGTGGCCTATGTTCCCCAGGTAGCTACGCTCAATGGGGATATGACGGTGGTCGATTTTGTGGGGCTGGGTGCTGTTGCCGGCCGAGGAATCTTCCACCGTAGGACTAAACGGGATCACGACCGGGTTGCTCACGCGTTAGAGCTGCTTGGGATGGAAAACCTAGCTGAGCGCCAGTGGAGCGAGCTTTCCGGTGGTCAGCAGCAGCGCGTCTCTATTGCGCGCGGCCTGGCGCAGGGCGCACGTGTGTTGCTTCTCGACGAACCCACCAACCACCTGGACATCGAGCACCAGTTGACTTTGCTCCAGGTCCTGCACCGGTTGGTCACTCACGAGGGGCTGACTGTAGTGGCGGTTATGCATGACTTGGGACTGGTGGCGCGATATGCTGATACTGCCCTTATCCTGCACTCTGGACGTTGTGTCGCAGAGGGGCCGGTAGACACTGTTTTATCGTCTTTATCGTCAAGCAATATTGCTGAGTTTTCAACGTAGAAGCAAAGATTCTCCGTTCTCCCGAAGGCGCCGCTGCCTTGTTGGCGGCCGCCCCGAGATAAATGAGGTACGCCGCATGTATGACCTTTTGGAACAAGCCGACGACTGGTCTGGTTATTTTAAACTCATGGGGGACCGGACCCGGCTGCGCATTCTCGTAGTTTTGCACTATGCAGGGCCGCGGGCCACCACGGTCACTGAGATAGCCGAGGCCGCGGGGGTTCGGGTCCCTACCGCGTCAGGCGCGCTGCGCGCCATGGAGCATATGGGCGCGATCAAGGAAGAACACTTTGGCCGTGAGGTCGTATTCGCTTGTCGACGAGCGCATCCACGGGATACTGCATGACATTGGAATGCGTCACGGCAAGGACAAACACCAACACTAACTGTTCTTTTTGCCTCGGAACCGTTTAAGAGCGTCGGTTGCTAGTTCTGTGGCGATGCTGTTGAGCTCCTCTTGCTTGCGCTTGCGCTCTGCACGGGCGAGCGCTCGCTGCTGTGCATTCTGGTTCTCAATGGCAAAGACCTGTTGTTGCTGAAGCAACCGGGCTTGTTTCATCCGCTGGCGGTCAAGTTTGAGGCGGCTGGGCGCATGCCAAGATTCAGGGCCGAGCTTTAACACGTAAAGCATGATGAAGACCATGGGAACGAGCATGACCCATACAGGGGAAGCCGTGAGCCCGGTAAGCGTGATTGCTGCTACTCCGGTAAGACCGAGGATTCCGCCACGGATATTGCGACCTCTGGAATAAGCATTATCGATCTCGTTAGGCGAATATGTATCGGGGAAATGGGGTTCCTGCGCGCTTGGTGCTGGCAGGAAGGCGGAAGGATCGTTTGCTTTAGGAGCGTGTGCGGCGGGGAGATCGTCGAAAAGCAAAGAAATGTCGGATCGGGTAACCGCTTGTGTGACCTGATTAAGACGTTCATCGTATTCTTCAAACGAGAGTCGGCCGGCAGCAAAATGTACTCCCAGGTCGTCCATCGCTTGGGTGCGTTCGGCATCGCCGATGCGGTAATCGGGTTGATACGGGTTCGTCATCGCAATCGGGCCACCTATCTGCGCTTGTAGACTATGTTGCTGGTCGAAGTAAAAGCGCTTACCCCGACCACGTAAGACAAACGTATAACACTGCCAAAAAGTTCCGACACCTGCGGAGAACTACTGTTCCTCGGAAGCATCCTCAGGATACGCCGATTGTTTTCCCGGCGGTATAGCCGTGGGCGGCCCAGCGATGGGAGGCATTGCCGCGGGAGGCGCTGCCACAGGAGGTATTGCCGCCGCGGGCGGGCCTGCCGGTGGAATCACAGCTGGGGGAACCGCCACTGGTGGTACTGGCATGGGCGGAACTCCCGGAGTCGGCACCTGTGGGGGCTGCGGGACTGGTGGGGTGCCACCTGGCGGGGTGGGGATCGTCGGAGCCGGAATTGATGGCGGCTGTGGCGCGGCCGGAGGTGCTGCAGCGGGTTGAGTCTTGGGCGGCTCAGGTGTAGTTGCGGGCTTCTTCTTTGGCTGGCGGACAGGTGGATCCAGGAATACCCGTTCCTTGGGTTCGGGTAGTTGGCCGTCGATAAGCACGGAATCACGGAGCATCAGCGCTACGTCGTGGACCTTGGGGGCTTCTTGTGTGTCGGCAACGGATTTAACGCCAGTGCTGAGCATGGAGTTACAGAAGGGGCAGCCCACGGCGATTTCTTGAGCACCAGTCTTGATGGCTTCAGCCGCACGGTTTTCATTGATGCGGGTGCCGAGCTTTTCCTCCATAAACATCCGGGCGCCGCCAGCACCGCAGCAGAATCCCTCGTTTTTGGTTCTCTCCATCTCGGTGAGCTCCATCCCCGTTGCGTTAAGAAGCTCGCGGGGTGGGTCGAAGATCTTATTGTGGCGGCCCAGGAAGCACGGGTCGTGATACGCGATGGGCTTGCGGTCTTCAGGCCGGCGCGGAATAGGAGTGAGGAGCTTTTCCCGCACCAGGCGATTGAGCAGCTGGGTGTGGTGGAAAACGTCAAAGTGTCCATCAAAATCCGGGTACTCGTTGCGCAGCGTGTTAAAACAGTGCGGGCACGTGGTGATAATTTTACGGCTGCCTCGTGGAACGCCATCGAAAACGTCGTTGAGGGTATCCACATTTTCTGCGGCGAGCATCTGGAAGAGGAACTCGTTTCCGGCGCGGCGCGCGGGGTCACCGGTGCAGGTTTCCCCTTTGGAAAGCACCGCGAATTTAACGCCAGCGACGTGTAGCAGCTCAACGACGGCGCGCGTCGTTTTCTTGCCGTCCTCGTCAAAGGCGCCTGCGCAGCCCACCCAGAAGAGATACTCAGTGTCGGAGAAGTCCGTAATATCCTCGCCCAGTACGGGTACCTCGATGCCATCGCGGCGGGCTTCGTCGATCCAGGTCTTCCGTTCGACGGAGTTTCTTCCCCACGGGTTGCCTTTAGTCTCAAGGTTCTTAAACATCCCCGTCAGCTCGGAGGGGAACTCGGATTCCGCGAGGACCTGGAAGCGTCGAAGATTAGCGATGTGATCGATGTGTTCTATGTCTACGGGGCATTGCTCGACACAGGCTCCGCAGTTGGTGCAGGACCACAAAACATCGGGGGAGATGACCTGTGCTTCTCCTACTAACTTGAGCACGTCGACGTTAGCGTGGGAATCATCCGCGGCAAAGGTGGTGGGGTCTTGTAAATAAGAGGACTGTGCGACCGCAGCGTCACGAATATCAGTGATAAAGAGCTTCGGACTGAGGGGCTTTTCTGTATGCCATGCGGGGCACTGCTCTTGGCATCGGCCGCATTCGGTGCAGGTGGTGGCGTCGAGAAGCATCTTCCACGGCGCATCTATAAGGCTGCCTACGCCGAGGCTGTCCTCTTCTTCCACGTTGTCCATCGTGAGCTGCTTGGTACCCGAATACATCGGCTGCAGTTTGCCTAGTGCCGGGCTGCCGTCGGGGTTGCGTTGGAAGAAGATGTTGAAGAATGCCAGGAACCTATGCCACGCCACACCCCAGGTCAGGTTGTGGGCAACGACGATGAGCCACACCATGCCGCTGAGCAGTTTCACCAGGGCAAAGGCACTGACCAGAACTGGACTGCTGGGGAGCAGCTTGGCCAGGTATATCGTGGAAAAATCCGCCCAGGCGGAGCCATCCCCAAACGTAGCGATTTTGGCAGCTTTCACCAGAACCATGCCGAGGCCCTCGACAAAGACAACAGCCTCCACAAAGTAGGCCGCCTTGGCATTGGAGCCATAGAAACGGGAAAAACGGCTGTGTACGCCTGCATTGAGGCGAACAAGAATGAGGAAAAGAATCCCGAAAACGGTGCCCAGGGCCAGGATTTCTTCCGCAAGATGGTACACGCGCCAATGAGAGAGGAAAGGCCAGCCGCCTGCCGGGTTAAAGGTTTGGATATATGCCTCGAACCACACGATAGCGCCGAAGAGGAATCCCAGCATGACAAACCAGTGGGCGACAGCTACCGCTGGTTTGCGCATGAGTTCGGTGTGGAAGAAGACTTCCTTAAACGTTTGCCAAGCTCTGCGCACGGGGTTATGCGTGCGCCCTGGGGACGGTTGCCCAGAAGCAATGAAAGAGTAAAGACGCCATGTCGCGCGGAGGAAGAAAAACCACGCGGGGAGCGATAAGACGATGCCGAAGACGCCCAGCACAACAGTAGTGGGCGTGACTGCGCTGGCTACTGCAAGCGGCATACGGTAAATCACGATCCTTGAGGGAAACAGCTAAAACGGGATGAGTACTGCTTTCTACCTTAAGGTAATCGTTGGCGCAGGCCGATAACTAGCAAGCGGTGGCTTGCATTAGTTAAGTCAGAAGCAGACGGGGGCTCCTTGAGCAGTATGGACTGCACGCTGCCATGCGTCCAAGTCGCGGCCGGTGAGCAGCAATGAGGCATCGGCCCAGATGGTGTGCACAATTCCACGTTCTTTGAGGGCCTCGACCAAGTCTTTTCTTCCTAGTCGCTTCCTCTCCTGTGCATAGTCGCTGCGTGAGGATAACGCTTCTAAGACTGCATGACGGACGTCAACGGCATCGGCAAAATCGGCGATAATGACCGAATCGTAATAGTCCTCCAAACGGGTCTCCGCTAGGACGTCGGGGTGGATATTCCCGATGACGCGGATGGAAGAGCGCACGCCTGAGCCGCGAGGTTGCTGTGGGGTTTGCGCAAAAGGACTGATCCCGGCGGGGACGGGGGAATCGTTAATAAGGTCGACCCGGATTGCTTGCGGACACTGCAGGAGCAGATCGGAGGCATAGAGACCAGTTGCGTTAGCGCCGATGACGGCGATGCGAAATGTAGCGGACATTGCTGGTTACCTTTCTGCTCGTGCTGTGCTTTACGACGTAAAAACCCGCCATTATCCTGGGTAAACCATAGATAGACAGATTAGTATTGAATTTTAACACCAGATTGTCTGTCTGGGGAGTGTTCAGGTGTGAAACGGGGGAGGTTTATCGTGGTAAACGCTGCTGGGGTTAACTTTCTGTTTACCTTGATCATGTTGGCTATCGGAGGAATGACTGACTCGAGAAAGTAGAGCGACAATGGCGGACAGCACTATGCTGACCACACCATCCACTGAGGATGCCGGTTCAGATCGATGGTGGCACCTTACTTTTGGTGGACTTTTAGCGATTACGCTGATCGTTTTCATCCTGTGGTCATTCGGCTACGTGGGTGATACCGCTAACAAAGGCATTTTGATTACCACGATTTTGTTCGGCGTTTTCATGGCCTTCAATATCGGCGGTAATGACGTAGCCAATTCCTTTGGCACCTCGGTGGGTGCTGGAACCCTCACGATGAAACAGGCCCTGGTTATCGCGGCTATCTTTGAGGTTTCTGGTGCGGTTCTTGCAGGTGGTGAGGTTACCGATACGGTGAAATCCGGGATCGTTGACCTTAATGCCATTGACCTTAGTCCGCACCATTTTGCCTTCATTATGATGGCCTCCCTCTTGGGGGCTGCGGTGTGGTTGCTGGCGGCTACCCGCATGGGCTGGCCGGTATCCACGACTCACTCGATCATCGGCGGTATCGTCGGAGCCTCCCTTGTGCTGGGCTTCACCCAAAGCCTTGGCGGCTGGGAGATGGTGCAATGGGGTGAAATTGGCCAGATCGCATTGTCGTGGGTTCTCTCACCTGTGTTAGGTGGGCTGGCTGCGTGGCTTCTCTTCGGCTTTATTAAAAAGCACATTCTGGTTTATAACCAGGATGCAGACGAGCAATTGCGGCAAATTAAAACCGACCGTATTGAGCTGCACAAGTCTTTCAAGGCCTCTTTCGAGCGTTTGAATGAGATTCAACAGCTCGCATACACCAATGCCATGACGCGCGACGCCGCTTTGATTCAGGAGCGCGATTTTGACCCTAGCGAGCTAGAGTCCGAGTACTACCGCGATCTTTATCGCATTAATCACCGTCGCGATAACCTCAACACCCATCAGGCCCTGGAAAACTGGGTTCCCTTGCTTGCCGCGGGTGGCGCAGCCCTCATCGGCGCCATGATGCTCTTCAAGGGACTAAAGAACCTTAACCTGCACATCAGTACGCTGGGGAATGTCCTGATCCTGGGAATGATCTCTGCCGTTGTGTGGATGGCGGTGCTGATTTTTTCTCGGACTCTCAAGCAGCAAGAGCTCTCCCGGGCCACGTTTGTCATCTTCTCCTGGATGCAGGTCTTTACGGCATCGGCATTCGCCTTTTCCCATGGTTCTAATGACATCGCGAATGCGATTGGCCCGTTCTCTGCAGTGCTAGATGTCTTGCGGACTGACAGTATTAACGGCAAGGCTGCTGTTCCTACCGCACTGATGGTTACCTGCGGTGTCGCGTTGATCGCAGGCCTGTGGTTTATCGGGCGCTATGTGATTCATACGGTGGGATCGGGGCTTACGGAGATGCATCCGGCGTCCGGGTTCTCTGCTGAGTTGGCTGCGGCTGCGGTTGTGATGGGTTCCTCGGTTCTGGGCCTTCCGGTGTCTTCTACTCACATCCTGATTGGCGCAATTCTGGGTATCGGCATTGTGAATAAAGCTGCCAACTGGCGCCTGATGAAGCCCATCGCGATGGCCTGGGTGATTACGCTTCCGGCTGCGGCTTTTGTATCCGGTATGGCCGTGCTTGTTTTGAATGCTATTTGGGGATAGTGACGATAGCTTTCCACCATTGATCAACTCTAGCCTCGGAGCAACCAGCTTCGGGGCTTTAAGTTTTGTGTTAAGAAAGCTTGTGGACGCGAGGCTGGGATTGGGTAAATGCTGATCGTATGCCCCTGAAACATGCGTAAAAATAAAGGCTCCGACTGGCCTGTAGACAACGCAATGAGTGAGATATGTAGGATGTAAAACACATTGTGTCTCTTCTCACTAAAACTAAAGTTGGTGGTAAGGCTGTATATCGAGGCTCAGGCATGCCAAGACTAAGTTTCTGATATTGAAATTCAATTGACTTCTTGATAGTTTTTTCTAAATAATACCTAACCCTTCATTCTTAGGAAAGATCTTTCTATGCGACGTTCCCCCTCGTTCCTTGCGCTGTGCTCTAAGCGCAGTGGAGCAGCACTCTTGTCCATGGCCCTTGCTGGAAGCGTTCTTGTTGCTTGCGGCGACCCTAGCCACAAAGAAGCGAGCGGCGAGGAAGGGTACCCGTCTCGCATTGTGCTAGCTGACCGGGAAGCAGGCGATGGTTTCCATCCTGCGACAGGCTATGGTCAAACAGGTGTGAGCCCGGTATATGACGGCTTGCTGCGCCCAGAATCAGCAGGTCCAGATCGAATCCCGAACTTTGTTCCTGCTTTGGCTTCTGCAATGCCTGAGCACAACGCGGATGCCACTGAGTGGACGGTCAAGCTGCGCGAGGGCGTGAAGTTCAGTGATGGCTCGGACTTTGATGCTCAAGACGTGAAGGCCTCCTACGACATGGCCCGCAACATTGATGCAGGTTCGCAGATCGTTGCTCGCTATGAGGTCATCAAAGAGGTAGAGGTCAAGGATCCGCACACCGTGGTGTTCAAGTTGAACCACCCACTCGCGGAGATGAATTCACGGCTGCTCTACGCCATCGCTCCTTCTGAGAAGTTGAAGGCGGACGGGCCTATCACCAAGGCGGAGCTGAATACTAAGCCCGTGGGCACCGGCGCTTATAAGCTGGTGGAAAACCGTGGCGACGAGGTTGTATTTAAGGCTAATGAGGATTACTGGGCTGGGGCTCCTCAGGTTAAAGAGATCGTTGTGACCACTGCTTCTGACGACACGGCGCGTGCACAGCGCGTTGCTGCCGGGGAAGTCGACGGCGCTGCCATTCCTCCGGCACAGGTCAAGTCTGTGAAGGGCAAAGACGGCATTGACGTTGTCTCTACCAAGACGGCTGACTGGCGCGGAATTTCCTTCCCCAAGGTTCCTGAGCTGCAAGATCCTAAGGTGCGCCAGGCTCTCAACTTTGCTGTGGATCGTCAGGCATTCGTGGACGGGCCACTGGGTGGCTACGGCACAACCCTGGAGACCCTGATCTCCCCGCTGTACGGTGACGCACACGACTCGTCGAAGACTTTCGGCTACGACGTAGCTAAGGCAGAGAAGCTTCTCGACGAAGCCGGCTGGAAGAAGAACGCCGCAGGTATGCGCGAGAAGGACGGCAAGCCCTTCCACGTCACCCTCTACTACGCATCTAGCGATACCACGCGTCGCGACATCGCTATTGAGTTTGCTTCCCAGATGAAGAAGCTTGGTCTGGATTTTGAGACCAAGGCTGGAACCTGGGATGAAATCGGACCTGTTTTGGGCAAAGCAGCAGCAGTGCTGGGCGGCGGTTCGGCTCCTTATGACGTCACCATCATGGCGTACGAGTACCTGCACACCCGTACACCTTCTACCAGCAAGTGGGCTAACCCCGGCGACTACGGATCTGAGGAGCTGAATAAGCTTCTCGACGAAGCCCGCAGCGAGGTAGACACCGCTAAGCGCAACAAGCTGTGGCAGAAGGCCCAGGCAATGTACATGGATGATCCGTCAGCTCTGTGCCTGCTCAACCTTGAGCATGTGTATGCAAGCAAGCACAACGAGTGGAAGAAGCCAGAGAACCTACTTGAGCCTCACATTCATGGTGTCACCTGGGGACCATGGTGGCGTGTTGCCGAGTGGACCAAGTAAGCCACCCCATCTTTTGACGTATAGCTCCGTGCGTTTTGGCACTGGAGCTATACGCATTCTCTACGGAAGGATCTTTTTCAGTGTTGTTGCCTGGAAGAAGAGACAACCTCGACGGTATAGGTGTGATGGTGGGGCTGCGCCTGCTTGTTATCGCATGTACTACGGTCGTAGTGACGTTCATTATGTTTGCTTTGGCGGCGTTGTCGCCGTTTGATCCCCTTGCTCATTATCTCGGTGCCGAATACGGCGATTACACCGATGATGAGCGCGCTCGAATCGCAGCGTCGTTGGGCGTGGATAGGCCTTGGTGGCAGCAGTGGCTGCAATGGTGGGTCGACGTGCTGCGAGGTGATCTTGGCTGGTCACGCGTTTACAATAAGTCGGTCGCGGATGTGATTTGGGAGCGACTCCCGTGGACGATCGTGCTGTCCTCGGTCGGTTTGTTCCTCATGCTCGTAATCGCCGCGATCTTGGGCGTATGGGCTGCTCGTCGCCCCGGAGGCTTGGTAGACCGTTCTGTTAACGCAATCGGCGTTTTTGTAGCGGCCACTCCGTCGTACGTTTATGCACTCGGTGCCGTCCTCTTTTTTGGTGTGTATTTGCACGTCATTCCGGTGGGTGGGGCTTCGCGTGTTGGCGACGTTCCATCACTGCTGACGGTGGGGCCGTACCTGGTTGCGCCCGCTATAGTGCTGGCGGTCTCCCAGTTGTCCTGGCCTTTGCTGACTATGCAGCAGTCCACGCTTGAGGCCTCGCAATCCCCGGCGGTGGCTAATGCGCGGCTACGCGGATTGAGTGAAAAAACCATCCTCGTGCGCCACGTGCTTCCGCTGTCGCTGATGCCATTGATTACGTTGATTGGCGCGCGTTTGGGCGAGCTCGTTGTGGGCGCTGTGATTGTAGAGACCGTGTTCTCGTGGCCAGGACTGGCTCAAGCGACCGTGGAATCTGCGATTGCGGTGGACTTCCCGTTGTTGGCTTTCACTACCGCTGCCACTACGGTCGTCGTGATGCTAGGTTCGCTGGCCAGCGACGTTTCTTACATGATTATTGATCCGAGGGTGAGCGATGTTTAAACAAACTAAATCTCCCGTGGCAATGCACGTACAGAAATGGGCTAAGTATCATCGCATCAGCATTTCCGTCTTTATCGGAGTTGTGCTGTACGGGTTGCTAGTCCCAGTCTTTTTTGATGCTGGAAACCCCAGTTTCTCTCGGGCTCTTCATCCCCCGAGCTCCACTAATCCTTTTGGCACTGACCACTTTGGCTTTGACCTCTTTGTCCGCACAGCGGAGAGCTTGCGGGTCTCGCTTGTCATTGGTTCTTTGTCTGCGCTCGTGGCAACGGCGCTTGGAGTGATCGTCGGATTGATTGCCGCCGCAGTGGGTGGACGCACAGACCGCATCATCATGCGTCTTAACGATGCAGTGAACTCCATCCCGCACCTGATTCTTTCCGTGGTTATCGTTGCGCTGTTCCGAGGCTCGCTTGTTGCGATTGTGCTGTCCATCGCGTTGACACACTGGTCGCCGGTTGCCCGCATTGTTCGTTCTTCTGTGCTTGCCGTGCGCACCTCGGATTATGTGGATGCGTCTTATGCCGCCGGTGGCCCCTTTAAATGGGTGCTTATCAAGCACCTAGCTCCTGCAGCCGCTGGTCAGACCGTGGTAGCCATGATCATGCTGATGCCCCATGCTGTGTGGCATGAGTCTGCGCTGTCATTCTTGGGATTGGGTATCCAGGCAGATGAGCCGTCGTTAGGCACCCTTATGGACCTCGCTCGCGAGGACATCATGCGGGGCGCATGGTGGGCGCTGGTATTCCCTGCAGCCGTATTGCTCACCACCACGCTTTCTACCGTGTCGCTGGCGCGGAAAGTTCCTGAGGTGGTCACCGATATTGATGTCACTGAAGCCGAGGAACAGATAGAGACCGACGTGGTGTCCCCGAGCACGGGTATGGAAGTTCACAATGTGAGCGTTGTCGTGCACGGAAAAAATGACACCCAGCAGCGGATTCTCAAAGATGCGTCGCTGCATGTGGAACCCGGTTCCGTCCACGGTTTGATTGGTGCCTCAGGTTCGGGCAAGACCACCTTGGGTAAGTCGATCGTGGGAATTGCTCCACAGTATTCCAAGCTCGTAGGGCGCGTGAGCGTCGCCGGGAAACCGCTGGCGTGGGGAGAGAAAGACTTCTCTAAGATCCGGGGCACCGTCGTTGGTTTTGTTCCGCAATCTGCAGCGCAGTCTTTCACACCTGTGCGCAGGTTGGGCACCCAGCTGCAAGAGATTATTGACCGGCACCAGGGCACCTACACCGTGTCTGATTTGTTGCACACCGTCCATCTTCCGGAGGAGACCTCGGAGTTCTTCCCGCATCAGCTTTCTGGCGGCATGGCGCAGCGAGCGGCTATCGCAGCAGCGTTGGCCGGCAACCCGACGTATTTGATTGCCGACGAGCCGACCAGTGCATTAGACCCACAGCTCACCTCCGATATTTTGGCCCTGTTCAAAGAGATCGCAGATTCTAAGGGCGTAGGAATTTTGGTGATCAGCCACGATATTGAGGACCTGCGAGAATCCGAGATCTGCGACACCGTATCCGTGATGCGGGACGGCGAGATCATGGAAACCGGTCCTGCCCACAAGGTGTTGCACACGCCAGATCATGCGTACACGCGCGCATTGTTGGCAGCGCTGCCTAGTGGCGGATTAAAAGTTACGGAAGGACTTGAGCGTGGATAACACACAGAACCTTCGCGCATCTGCGGTGACCGTTGAATTTACTAAGAACGCACCTGTTCTAGAGAACCTCAGCATTGAGATCATCCCAGGCCAGATGATTGGTTTGGTGGGTCTTTCCGGCTCCGGCAAGACAACACTGGCTCGACTGCTCGCCGGGAAAATGGCCCCTACCCTGGGCAAGGTCCTCATCGATTCTCAGGAGGTTTCTACACAACGAGGCCACCGTAATCCGGACATCGCCACCATCAATCAGTCGCCTCGGGATGCGTGTTCTCCCCGGTGGAAGCTGAGAGACATCATCGCGGAACCATTGCGCATCGCAGGCAAGCTTGACGACGATGCCATCGCCGCGCGCGTGAACGAATGCGCTGATGAGGCGCTTGTCGACGCCATGCTGCTAGACCGGCTGCCCCATCAAGTCAGTGATGGTCAGCTACAGCGTGCCTGTATCGCTCGCGCGTTAGCGCAGGCACCGCGATTCCTTATCTGCGACGAGCCGACGTCCATGCTGGACCCACTAGCTACCGCTGCCGTGGTGTCCTTGTTGCGTCGACAAGCTGATAACGGAGTGGGAGTTCTGCTCATATCCCATGATCACCGCCTCCTCGCGGCATGCGTGGATACCGTGCTTGAGATGGATCACTTGAAGTCCAAGTAAAGAAAAGTGTGGCCCTGGCGAAGAACCAGGGCCACACTTTTTGTAGTTTTTTAGTCGTCTGTGGGGTGCGAAGGAGCTTCTTCCTTCTTAATCACCACATTCGATGTTTTTCTCAAACTTAGCTTGGTTAGCTGTTCCTTGAGGTTGCCCCAAGCCTGTTCGCCATTGATCGGTGGGCTGGCTTCTTCGGCGGTAGCCAGCTCGATCTCGTCAAGCGTTATTTCACCTGCTCGTAGCGCGACGAGCTCGGAGTGGTAACGGATGAGCACTGCCAAAGCAGCTGCTACCGGTACTGCCAGGAACGCGCCCACCACGCTGAAGAGGGCAGAGCCGATAGTCACAGCGAGCAAGACCACTGCGGCGTGCAGGTTCATGGCGCGAGACTGGAGCACCGGCTGCAAGATGTGACCTTCAATTTGCTGGACGGCAATGATCAGGATGAAAGCGAAGATAGCGTTAGAAACACCGTTGCTGACCAACGCGATCACCACAGCAAGCGCGCCTGCGGTGAAAGCACCCACGATAGGGATAAAACCACCAAAGAAGGTCAGCACTGCCAGGACCAAGGCAAGCGGAACCTTGAGGATGAGCAAGCCGATTCCGATGAGGACGGCATCGACCAAGGAGACGATGGCCTGCGCCCTGATGAATCCTGCCAGGGCGTTCCAAATACGAGTCAGTACCTCGGTGAGGTGCCAGCCCACGTTAGGGCCGGTGACCCTGCGCACCATAGGCAGAAATCGCGTGCCGTCCTTGAGAAAGAAGAAGGACAGAATGAGCATCAGGATAATCGTGATAAGAATCGATGATGCCGTGGTAAGTCCAGAGAACACGCCGTTGGCGATATTGCGCGAGTGCTCTTGGAGCGCCTGCGTTAGTTTTTGGATGTAGCCATCGACTTTCGACGTATCCAGGTTGAGCGGGCCGTGCTCTGCCCACTGCAGCGCGCGGTTAATGCCTTCGGTAGCGCGATCGACGAGGTCTTTCGACTGAGAACTTACGCTTGGCGCCATTGCGGCAAAGATACCGCCAATAGAGCCAAAGAATCCGATAGCAACAATAATGACAGCGGCCGCTGGCGGAACTTTCCTCGCCCGCAGCCATCTCACTGGCGGCCAGAGGACAGTGCACAATAAGAGCGCCAGGATGACGGGGAGGACGCCTTGCCATACGGTGGCTAGTCCGCGCCATGCCATAACGCTGGCGATGACCACGATAATAAAGCGAAGCGCCCAGCCGGAAGCCCATCGTGCGTCGGCGCCAAGGATGATCGCGCGGTCTTTGCGAGGTGCCTCGTTAGCGGGGACAATGAGCGGTTCTGATTCCTCGACTGCGGAGTTTAAAAGATCGGAGATGTCTCGATCTGATGTGGTACCAGGGGTCGGGGAGTGGGGGTTCTTATGCGTATCCATCAGAAATAAGAATGCCACAGCTGTGGAGATTTAAGAATCATTGGAGCGAAAATTAAATCCTGAGGTGAAGGATGCCTCTTTATAGGGGGAGTCGGAGGTGGGTAAACCTTATGAATATTACCCGAATGCTCACCACATAGATAAGGGTTTAGCTAATTAAAAGTATTTATTATAAATAATTTTAATTAAAAGAAGTAGCGTACCACTGTTATAAGTCTCAGGACTTGTGAAACATACAACAGTTCCTCTTCTGCTCATGACCTTAAAGACTACAGAACATGTTTGAAGCTCATAGAGATTGATTGTGGGGCTGTGGGCGTGACAATCAAAACAAGTGAGGAAGAAGGTGCCTTCTATGAGGGCAAGCCTAAGCAGAACGTCAAACAAACCTGTCATGATTTCTCTAGTCCTGGTGATCGTAGGTGTGATCACTCTCCTCTACCCAGTAGCCGCAGCGTACATATACAACGCATTCCATGCACGGGAGGCTCAAAAATATGTCGATTCGCATAAAGACATGTCTGATGCGGATAGGGAACGCTGGATTGCCCAAGATCAGAGTTATAACGAACGCCTAGCCCATATTCCGATATTGGACCCGTGGCTGTCCCGAGTCTCTAAAGACAGCGGGTTGTATCGCGAGTATCTAGCTCAGCTCAACGCGCCGGGCACAGACGACGCAGTTATGTCGGTGGTTTCTATTCCCTCAATCGCAACCACTCTTCCGGTCTTTCACGGGACAGACGATGAAATTCTGGACAAGGGGTTGGGGCATATCTACGGATCATCGTTGCCTGTGGGCGGCCCCAACACCCATGCGGTGATCACAGGACACTCAGGGCTGGCAGAAGCCACGATGTTTGATCACCTGGAAAAAGTGCAGGTGGGGGACATGGTGTACGTGGACACCGTGGGCAAAGTCCTCACCTACAAAGTGACCAACACAGAAGTTGTGCTTCCGCAGGAGATAGAGAGTTTAAGAGCACAAAACGAAAAAGATCTCCTCACCCTGATTACGTGCACCCCCTACGCGATTAACACCCATCGGTTACTTGTGCACGCGGAACGCGTGGAGACAGAGGAACACAGCCTGCCGCAGACGGCTAGCAGATGGGAAACCTGGATGCTGTGGAGAATCCTTGCCGCGCTGGCGATCCTGGCTGTGGTTGTAGGGATTTACCTGCGCAGACGATCTGGAAATAAAGAAAACGAGAAAGCTTAAGCTAATGGTGAAACAAAATAAACTGGTGCGCATACGGCTGGCCGTGGTTGCTGCGATGGGCATAGCAATCGTATGCCCCTCGCCGATAGCTTTTGCTCGCCCCGCCGTGTCTGTGGACTCTGTCCAAGCAGCAACCATCGATCCGGGTCGTAGCGCAAGCCTGAGCATTGAATTTAAAAATTCTCCGGCCGCGAGTGGCACGCTATCCGGCATACCCGTGCGTATTGCTCGTATAAGCGGAATCGACCTGACCACTCAAGAAGGTTGGCTGGCAGCATCCAAGCTGTCCGTCGTAGAGGCTCTCCAGCAGCCGGAGTCTCAGTCGTGGCAGGCGAAGACCGATAACGCGGGCCGAGTGCGATTCGACGCCCTGCCCATCGGCTTATATAAGGTCCAACCCGTCGCAGGGTCCGACCGAGGGTTTGAGCCTTTTATTGTTCCACTGCCATCCTCAGCCGAGACCGGCGCATGGAACTACGATCTCCTGGTTCATCCCAAACCCAAACACAAAGAACCTAGCGATCCGACGGTGCCGTGGTGGGACTCAACACTTCCGCCGCTTCCTCCGAAGACGCCGCAGCCAGCTACTCCTACTCCGTCTACACCAAACCCGCAGCCGGACAAACAGGAGAAACAAAAGCCAAAAGGCTCATTTCTGGCGAGGACGGGTGCATCAGTCCTAGGTGTTGCACTCGTGGGCCTTATCCTAGCCGCCCTGGGATTTGGTGCCGTGATGTGGAATAAGAAGAACAACCGAGGAGACGATGAGTAATCATGATCGTTAGCGTGAAAAACCAGCTCCGGTGGTTGACTCGCCACATGCTGGCAGCCGCAGCCGTATTAGCGATCACGGTTGCAGCCCTGACCTTTCCGCTGAGCTCGGAGCCTACGGCGCAAGCTCAGCCAGCACCGGTGCAACCCCAGCCCGATCTGGACCTTAATAAGTGCGGGGCCTCTGTTGCTTTTGTCGTGGACCTTTCCAACTCTTTGAGCCCAGCAGACCTTGAGAATCAGAAGAAGACGCTGCGGGAAATGGTGAAGTCCCTGGAAGGGGCACCGTACACGTTTAGCCTCTATACCTTTGCCACCGCAGCTCCTGCCTATGGTGAGGGCAATCAGAACCTGAAGTCGATGTCCTTGCGCGATCCCGAGCAGGTGAAGAAATTTAGAGAACGGATCGACTCACTTTTCCTTCCCGGTAACACGTTTGGCGCCACCAACTGGGAACAGGGCATGAAGCAGGTCGCAGACGACATTGAAGCTGGTACTCATTACGACACCGTTTACTTCATCACCGACGGAAAGCCAACTTTTGATAGCAACGGTAAGAACTATCAGGGCAACACCACTGAGGTTTCAGAAATCGACAACGCGGTAAAACAAAAAGAGAGGTTTATAAAGAATAAAACGCAGTTCATTCCCATTGGAGTGGGCGCTGCTATTCAGGATCAGACTCCGCAAGAGATTCGTGCTCCGCGTTACTACGATGGGTATGCAACATATTGGGAAGTTGTTGGGTACTACACCTCGCAACAGATGCTGAAGATGATCGCACCAGATCCTAACAAAGTGATCATCTCTCCTGATTACGCGACTCTTCCATCTGAGCTTCAAAAGAATTTTGTCACCGGATGTCTTTTGGTGAACAAAGAAATTGTGGACGGGGATGGCATGTTCATCGAACCAGGAGCGGATTGGCATTTTGATTTAGAAAGCGGATCCGCGGAGAAGAAAGACCTTGTTACCAACGCCAGGGGCGTGGCTGCTGTTGCCGTGTCAGATTTCAGTCACGGTAACCCAAAGGTAAAGGTCATTGAGAAGCAACAGGAAAAATTCCAGTTACTTACAGAAGGCGACAAGGCCGTCACCTGCCAAGCCTTCCAAGCAGGCGGCCAACCTCAGAAAGTACAAACGTCTGCCATCACAAATGGTGTGGAACTAACCCTCGACCCGGCGAAAATCATCTCCTGTACCTTCTCCAACGTGCCCAAGGTGCCGGTGGAGATAGGTAAGGACGTGGTCACTCCTAATTCGGTGTTGTCGCCCACGGTCAACGGGCGGACCTTCGACCTCAGCTACACCTGTACGTATCAGGGCAAGGAAGTGGCAAAGAAAGAGGAGAAAGGCCTGTTCTCTGGCGACCGCCGGCAAATTGGTAACCTGCCACTTGGCACTAAGTGCGTGGTGGAAGAAGCACAGCCGCAGGTCGATGAGAGGCTGTATACGTTAAAGACGACGTGGGCGACCGATAACGTGGCGTCGACAAGCGCAAACGACCGCAAGGTTGAATTCGTTGTGGGAAAGAAAGCTTACGACGACAACGGCCGGGTTTCGGCGGTAGCCACAAATACGTACGAGCCGGTCACACGGACGTTCAAGCTCTCTAAGCAGATAGTTAATCGTGAGAAGATCCCGGCTTCGCTGCTACCAAAGAACTATCCGGTGAAATACACATGCCGTTATATTCCTGATCGTGATCAACGCCCAGAAACCGGTGGCAGCGCACAGCCGTTGTACGTGGCAAATGGCGTGACCACTATCCCGCTCGACGGCGAGGCCACTATTGGTCCGCTGCCCGTTGGCACCGAGTGTGCCTTCATCGAGGAAGGCACCTCGACGAACCCCATCGCCATTGAGGGGTATGACCTCAAGCCTTCTTGGCAATCAAATGTCTGCGTCAATGCAGGAGACGGCACCTCTGACCTGAAGAATTGCCAGGGCAACTACTTCTGGCTGAACCCCGATACCGCTGTTGATCCGCAGACCAAAGCTGTCAATAACTACGAGCCAAAGCTTGGCGCGATCCTCATCGAGAAGAAAGTAAGCGGAAAAGACGCTGAACTGGGGCGCGAACGCGAGTTCATCTTTGACGCGGTCTGCCGTAGGGAAGGTGTGGAAGTCTTCCGAAAAGAGGGCATCAAGATCGTGGGCGGTCAGGCTGTGCGTATCGACGGCGCGCCGGTAGCCTCTACCTGCACCGTGAGCGAGCGCGACGTTGCGGTGGAAAACGCGACGGTGAACAAGGCCGCTGATACGAATGTTGTGGTCGGGCCGGCTAGCCAAACGCCGCGTAAGGCGTTGATGACCAACGAGTTTGTGAGGGACCAAGGACCCATCACGATTAAAAAATCCGTCGATGCGACAGAGGTGTTGGACGTAACAAAGCGCGCGGAGCTTATGCTTGCTTCCTTCACCGTCAAAGCGCAGTGCGTTGTCCCTGCTGAGGACTCCCCGCGTTCTGTCGAAGTCACGTTGGCTGATGGAGAAACGAAAACCCTGGGGACCTTCCCCGTGGGAACGCAATGTTCCCTCACGGAGGATTATGACGTCCCAGACGGTGTGGAACTGGATAAGAAATTTAGCACCAACGTGGCCGCTGTGGAGTCGCAAGCGGGAACGTCGGTAGACATCAAGAACGTATTTTCTACCCGGAACGGTGATCTCACCGTATCCAAGAAGGTCGCTGTGCTGAAGGAGGGAGTGGACGATCTAGACAACTACGTCCCCAAGACCTTTAGCTTTGGGCTGACGTGTACTGATGGCACCACCAAGAACTTCTCCCTCGGCGCCGAGGCAGAAGAAGTGATCAGCGGGATCAAAGTCGGCGCTGAATGTACGTTGACGGAGAACAACATGCAGCACTCGCAAGAGGTCGTTGAGACGACGTCCATGGAGGGCGTCGAGAAGAGCGTGACCGGCAAAGTAATGACGTTTACTATGCCGGAGGTGGGGCAAGCAGCCACTATCGATGTCCGCAATGAGTACAAGCCCGCCATGGCAAAGTTGACCCTGAATAAGAAGGTCAGCGCGACGTATCAAGGCAATGGTCAGCCCGTTCCCGAGGACATCATTCAGGGGCTTTTTGCGGATACTAAGTTCCAATTCACCTACACCTGTAGTCGCGGTGGCAAGGAGCTGCTTCAAAGCACGGCGCAAGTGGGCAGGGGAGAACCCATAGAAGCGGAAGTCCCCGTGAATGCCTCATGTACTTTTACCGAGAACACGGTAGAGATTGACGGATTGGAAGGTCCTACCCTCAGTATTGAGGGGGCCGGGCGCATGGATGGCGCAAAGACGGACACCATCGTTGTGGATAACGTCGCAGGTAGCACCACAGGCACCGTGACCAATAACTACAAGGTCAAGACCGGAAGTTTCAACCTGCGCAAAAAGGTAGGCGGAGACGGCATCAACGTGGTCAGTAAAGATCGGAAATTCGATCTCTCCTACACCTGTACCTATCACGGTCAGGTGATCCGCACGGGAACCATGAACATCGCCCGCTTTGAGCTGGGAGGCGAACACAAGATAGATAACCTCCCCGTCGGCACCGAGTGCCGGGTATCGGAGAACCTGGACACCGCGCAGCTGGCTAACCACAAGCTAGCTCTAACCTGGGCGGTGACCGCAGACCAAGACGGCAACGGAACCGAGACCTCGTGCACCTTGGCGGAAAACTGCGAGAATACCCAAGGACAGGACTCCGCGGTGATGAAGATCCGCGAGTCTGAGAACGCCAGCGCCACAGATCCGAACTTCCAAGGAACGCTTGTTCTGTGGAATTCCTATACCGCAGACCGGCTTAAAGTGCAGTTGACTAAGCAGCTCACGGGAGACGGGCCAAGTTTGGCCTCCGACGAGGACTTTGTGTTTAACCTGGCCTGCAAAGATCCGCGTGGCGAGCGCACAATCACGGCACAGCGAACTATCCGAGGAGCCGGAAACGGGCTGTTTACTACGCCAAATGCGCCGGAGCAATCGGCTGTGGAGGTTCCGGTGGGATGGACCTGCCTGATTACCGAGGAACAGATCAACCGCTATGACGCAGACGTGAATGTTTCCTTTGACGGCGCAACGCTGGAGTCCCCTCTTACGGACAAAGCCGGGGCCACCGGTACGTTCAAGATCGCCGGCGAACCCGATTCCACCCAAAATGTGACGGTGGTCAATGACTACGCGCGCAAGCGTGCGCAGCTGCGCGTGGCCACAAAGTACGTGGGCAACCAGGAGGGCAACGTTAACCAGTACCTCACCAACAAAGAGACCTTTGGTGTGTCCTGGCGGTGTGAGGATCCGCTGACAAAGCAGATACATCAAGGCTCCCTCAGGGTTCCGGCTGACGGAAAACCGGTAGAGATCCTGGGCACAGACGGCAAACAACTTCCGGTCTCCGTGGAGTGTGAACTTACAGAGGACACCTCTGACAAGGTTCCCGCCGAGTTCGCGGATAGTGTGCAGTCGGTGCATCGTGCCTATGCATCCCGAAACGGGCAGGTCTTCTTGGACAAGCCGGAGTCGATCACTATCAAGCCGGTGGATCTGCAAACGGATAACGTCACAGACGTGGTGTTTGAAAATAGCTATTGGATGGACACCATGGTCTTTGCGGTGCAGAAGCACCTTGAGGGACCGCAAGACGTCTTGGGTGAGAACCCTCAATTCCGCTTCACCTATCGCTGTGATCTGCCGCTGCTGCCCACGCAGCCGGTGCCGGAAGCCTTCCGCGCCGGGGCCTCGTCGCCTACTGGTTCGCAGACTGTCCGTGGAACCTTTGATATTCGGCATGGCCAGAGTTGGGTTGCCCCAGGTGTCCCTATTGGTACGCGCTGCTGGATCTCGGAGCAGTTGACCGAAGAGCAACAGGCTTTGTTGGCCAGCAAGGGACTGCGCCTGGAGCAGAGCACCACCCAGTTGTTTGAGGCTACTCCGACGGAGCAAGCACCTGAGTCTCTTGAGGAGCAGATCGCTAAGGCGAAGCGCACGCCGATTAGTTCTGGTAAAGAAGTTGAGCTCAATGAGCAACAGGGTGGAGACATTAATCTATATCAACAGCCTGTATCGCACCGAGGGTTCGATTTTCATTGAAAAGGTGGACGCGCAGGGAGCTCCGCTGAATGGGTCGAGGTTCTCGATTTTCCGTGCGGAAGGCGACCATCCTACCGGCGAGCCGTTGTTCACTGACATTGTCCCCGAGGCACAGCGTCCTCTCTCTTGCCCCTGGCAGCTATTACCTCGTAGAGACTACTCCTGGTGAGGATTCGCAGCTGCTTCCGCAGGCCTGGCGCTTCAACGTGGTACCCACGGGAGATCAGGCGGGCGATCTGCGGTTTACTCTTGATCCACAGGCCAGCGACTCGGGTCTGATCAGTGTGAGCCGTAAGGATGACAGTGATCAGACGAGCGCGTGGGTGATTCAGGTGGCCAACGTGAAAACGGGTGAGTTGCCGCTGACTGGTCGTGGCGGTCGCAAGCTCTTTACGATCATTCCGGTTGTTCTTCTGCTTCTCGCCGGCGGTATTTATGCTTGGCGACGTCGCAACGAATAGCTTGAGCTAGCGCATTGAGAGCGGCCCGTGGTGAGTGCTTTGTAGGAGAAGGCGCTCGCCGCGGGCTTTTCGTGGCTTTTGTCATGAGGGGGTGAACTGCGGGAATGGGGAATTTTTAAAAAAGTTGAGTCTTGTGGGAACAACTTTGGGGATAGCGCCGTTATGCATAGTGTCAGGTTGAGTGACAGGCGCTCAAGGTATCTGGTAAGTTCTTCACTTATAGTTGGACGGTCCAGTAAGATTGAGTCAGAGTCAGTCAACTTTAAGTAAAAACGTTAAAGATAAAACCAAACACTCAGGAGGACATCACATGGGACGCGCAGTAGGAATTGACCTCGGTACCACCAACTCGGTGGTCTCCGTGCTGGAGGGTGGCGAGGCTCAGGTTATCGCTAACTCTGAAGGCTCCCGCACCACCCCTTCGGTGGTCGCATTTGCTAAAAACGGTGAGGTCTTGGTCGGACAGTCCGCCAAGAACCAGGCCGTGACTAACGTTGACCGCACCATTCGCTCCGTCAAGCGCCACGTCGGCACCAATTGGACCGTTGGCATCGACGACAAGAAGTACACCCCGCAGGAGATTTCTGCTCGTACGTTGATGAAGCTGAAGAGGGATGCAGAGTCCTACCTGGGCGATGAGGTTACCGATGCCGTGATTACGGTTCCGGCGTACTTCTCCGACGCTCAGCGTCAGGCCACCAAGGAGGCCGGCCAGATCGCAGGTCTGAACGTTCTGCGTATTGTCAACGAGCCTACTGCTGCCGCTTTGGCTTATGGCCTGGAAAAGGGCGAGAAAGAGCAAACCATCCTCGTCTTCGACCTTGGTGGCGGCACCTTCGACGTCTCCCTCCTGGAGATCGGCGATGGAGTCGTTGAGGTTCGCGCAACCGCCGGTGACAACGAGTTGGGTGGCGACGACTGGGACAACCGCGTGGTCGAGTGGCTCGTAGACAAGTTCAAGAGCAGCAATGGCATGGACCTGTCCAAGGACAAGATGGCTATGCAGCGCCTCCGCGAGGCTGCTGAGAAGGCAAAGATCGAGCTGTCTTCCTCTCAGTCTGCAACCATCAACCTCCCGTACATCACCGTCGATGCTGACAAGAACCCACTGTTCCTGGACGAGACCCTTTCTCGTACCGAGTTCCAGCGCATCACCCAGGATCTGCTTGATCGCACCAAGGCGCCGTTCAACCAGGTGATCAAGGACGCAGGCGTTTCTGTTTCCGAGATTGACCACGTTGTGTTGGTCGGTGGCTCCACGCGTATGCCTGCTGTTTCTGAGCTGGTGAAGGAACTCACCGGTGGCCGCGAGCCTAACAAGGGCGTTAACCCAGACGAGGTCGTAGCCGTAGGCGCTGCACTCCAGGCTGGCGTTTTGCGCGGCGAGGTGAAAGACGTTTTGCTTCTCGACGTCACCCCGCTCTCCCTGGGCATCGAAACCAAGGGTGGCGTGATGACCAAGCTGATCGAGCGCAACACCACCATCCCTACCAAGCGTTCTGAGACCTTTACCACGGCTGAAGACAACCAGCCTTCCGTCCAGATTCAGGTGTTCCAGGGCGAGCGAGAGATCGCTGCTCACAACAAGCTGCTTGGCTCCTTTGAACTTGGTGGCATTGCTCCGGCACCGCGTGGCATCCCGCAGATCGAGGTCACCTTTGACATCGACGCTAACGGCATTGTCTCCGTGTCCGCTAAGGACAAGGGAACCGGCAAGGAAAACACCATCAAGATTCAGGATGGCTCCGGTCTGTCTCAGGAAGAGATCGATCGCATGGTCAAAGATGCCGAACAGCACGCAGAAGAGGACAAGAAGCGTCGCGAGGAGCAGGAGACCCGCAACTCCGCTGAGACCATGGCATACCAGACCCGCAAGTTCTTGGAAGAGAACGGCGAGAAGGTTTCTGAGGAGCTGAAGGCCAAGGTCATCGCAGCTGCTGATGCTGTCGATGAGGCACTCAAGGGTGACGACATCGAGGCTATCAAGACCGCCGTGGAGAAGCTGTCCACCGAGTCTCAGGAGATGGGCAAGGCAATCTACGAGGCAGAGGCTGCTAATGCAGGTGCTGCTGACGCTGCTTCCAAGGCTGATCCGAATGTCGTCGACGCTGAGGTCGTTGACGAGGAGGAAGAGAAGAAGTGACCCAATCCCACGGTATGCCCGATAACCCGGGCGATCCCGAACACACAGATCCAGAGACAACGTCGGCAGAGCGTGCAGAGGCTGCTGCCGAGGAAGCGGAGCGTGCGGATCAGGGGAACGTTGAGTCGGACATCGACCCTACGGTGGAAGCCGAGCTCGAAGAAGCCCTTGCTGCTATTGACGCTGAGGTAGCCGAGCAGGCTGCTGAGCCTACCCTGGAAGAGCAACTCGCCGAGAGGACCGAGGACCTACAGCGCGTGAGCGCAGAGTACGCGAACTACCGTCGTCGTACCGAGCGCGAGCGTCAGGTTGGAGTAGAGGCGGCTAAGGCACAGGTGATGACTCAGCTGCTTCCGATCCTCGACGATCTTGACCTTGCTGAGAAGCACGGTGACCTTGAAGAAGGCCCACTGAAAGCTTTCCGTGACAAGTTTGTCGGTGTGGTCGAAGGCCTGAAGGTCACCCCGTTTGGCGAGGAAGGCGATGCCTTTGACGCTGAGCGCCACGAGGCAGTTCAGGACCTCTCATCTGGCGATGAGAAAGTTCTGGGGACGGTTCTACGCCGCGGCTACCAGATGGGCGACCGGCTGCTCCGTACTGCGATGGTGATCATCGCTGACCCTGCGGAGTCTGCTGAGTAGTATCATCACCCGCAGAACGATGAAAGTACACACAAGGGCGCGGGGCTTTTCCACACGAGAATCCTTCCGCGCCCTTTGTGCACGAAAACAAGAAACCCGTTAAACCCACGGACTCGGAAGAGCGCAGTCTCAGACGATGTTCCCGAAAGGAGGAGATGCCCAATGGCTGTGAAAAACGAATGGGCTGAAAAAGACTATTACGCTGACCTAGGGGTCTCTTCGAAGGCAACAGAGTCTGAGATTAAAAAGGCATACCGCAAGCTGGCGCGCGAGAATCACCCCGATTCCAACCCCGGTAACAAAGCCGCTGAAGACCGCTTTAAGCAGGTCGCAGAGGCCTATGACGTGGTTGGCGATGAATCCAAGCGCAAGGAATACGACGAGTTTAAGGCCATGATCGCCAGTGGCGGTATGCGTGGTTTTGGGCAGAACGGAGGCGCCGGATTCCCCGGCGGGTTTCGGACGCAGGAAAACTTCGACTTCGGAGACATTTTCGGGAATCGATCTGGATCGGGTGGAGGCTTCTCTCAAGAAGGTGGTCTTGGGGATATCTTCGGTGGCCTTTTCAACCGCGGCGGTGGTGCTCACAGCACAGTTAGGCCGACGCGGGGGGCGGACGTCGAAACGCAAATAACCCTGGATTTCCGTGAAGCAGCAAAGGGAACCACAATCCCGGTGCAGCTCACGGGCGATGCGCCGTGCTCTACCTGCCATGGCTCGGGGGCTAAGAGCGGTGCCCCTACCACGTGTAGGCATTGCAACGGCACGGGATTTACTTCAGAAAACAAAGGCGCGTTTGGGTTCTCCGCGCCGTGTAAGCACTGCGGTGGCACGGGCAAGGAGATCACAGACCCATGTCCTGATTGCAACGGCACGGGCACGGTACGCCGGACTCGCTCCATCACCGTGCGTATCCCCGTGGGTGTGATCGACGGCCAGAAAGTCCGGCTTGCTGGGCAGGGTGAGGCAGGGCCGAATGGCACGCCTGCCGGCGACCTTTTTGTTACCGTGCACGTACGTAATGACAAAGTGTTCACCCGTTCCGGAGACGATCTGGAAGTAACTGTTCCGGTGTCTTTCGCGGAACTCGCGTTGGGTGATACGGTCTCCGTGCCCACGCTAGACGTGCCGGTTCGAGTTCGTATCCCTTCGGGCACTCCCGATGGTCGCGTCCTGCGCGTTCGCGGTAAAGGCGTGCCTAAGCGTGACGGTAGCGCCGGTGACCTGTTGGTCAAAGTCCAGGTGCAGGTTCCCAAGAATCTCGACGCCGCTCAGGCTAGTGCTTTGAGGTCCTATGCTCAGGCAGAGAAAAATTCCGGATTCGATCCGCGTGCGGGTTGGGCCGGAAAATAACACGGAGGAGGTGTAAAAGATGGCAAGCAGGAGCAACCCTGAATTTGGCGAGGTCTTTGTCATCTCCGTGGCCGCTGAACTATCTGGCATGCACGCTCAGACGCTGCGGACTTATGACCGGCTCGGCCTGGTCACCCCGCAGCGTACCCGTGGCGGCGGGCGCAGATACTCCCGCTCGGACGTGGAACTATTGCGTACCGTTCAGCGCTTGAGTCAAGAAGAAGGCGTGAACCTGGCGGGCATTAAAGCGATCATCGAGCTTAAAAAGGAAAATAAGAGGCTTCACGACGAACTCGCGGCCGCGCGTGAAGAGCTGGAGCAGTTAAAACAAAATGGCACTCGCCCCCGTGGGGAGATCGTGCACGTTCCTCGTTCTACAGCGGTTGTGATGTGGGAACCGCGCAGAGGAAGGCGTTCCCACTAGCAGACAACAAAAAGGCCCACGAGATTAGTAGTGTTATTTGCTATACCGTCCTCCTTTAAGTGTTGGAAACAATAAGGACTGTGAAAGGAAACTGCTGGTCCCGGACTGGGAGCGTGCTGCTCTTGTAAAATGGGCGGCAGATGTTCCTAAGTCTGTTAGTGATGTGCCTGTGGTCAGCTCGATGGCTCGCTTGGTAAAGGCAAAATCGGTGGGTTTGAGAGTGGTGAAATCATCTCCGTCGTAGGTGCGCCCGTTCCTGTCGAGGGCGTAGGCGAAAGTCCCGCCCTTTTCTGCTTCGAGCTTCGGCTTCCATTCTGCAACTTGCATCGCGCCAGACGTGTTGACGTCGCCGATTGCCGTGAGGAAGCGATTGGTGTCATTTTCCTCCGGGTGGGCGTAACCCGCCATGAACTGGCACGAGTTGATCTTGTCGCGGAAGCCATTCCATACCTGGTCGATGCTCTCTTTTGTCCCCTTGTCATAGGTCTGCGCGAGGACATAATCCACCAAGTCTGCAACCAGCTCTACCTGAGACCGGTGTGCATCATCAAAGGTGTCATAGATGAGGTATTTATATCTGTCATCGCCCGGCTTTTTCCCCGCATTTGCAGGTGCTTTTGGGCCCATGAGCTCGGAGAACGCTCCCATGATTTTGCGTAGCTGCCACTTGAGGTTCAGTCGTTTCTCTAGGTGATGTAGCTCCATGTCTACATCTAGCCCGTCGAGATTATGCTTGTCGACGTACTCCTCATATACATCGCGCGCTATCTCCCGGTATTTGGAGTCATCTTCTTTAGCCTGGCCGTAGAGGCCTTTCTCCTTGATCTTATTGAGCAACAGCTGCGCGCCGATTGTCCGAACAACCTTGGTGCCGCGTTCTTTGAGCGTGGGATGATAGTCCTCATCAAAGGTCTCCCAGAATCTGTGATCGCTCTTCTGGTTGTCTTCCACATGGAACAGCGAGACCATATTGACCTGTTCAGGAATATCGGTCAGCTTGATGTGGAGCTTGTCTTTCCATTTATCGTCGTCGTTAAGTTCAATGGCCTGATCGCGCCAGGTGCGGTAGTAGCCGAAGAAAATCGGTTTTGCGGCGCATGTTGCTTGCTCGCCTACTGTGTCTGCCTGGCCGGGACTTGCCGTGAGCGGCTTATTGGATAGAGTATCGGGTGCTGCCGAGGCCGGAGCACTGAGGCTTGCCGCGAGTACCGCAGAGGCGAGCCCTGCCGTAACAATGCGTGAAACTGAACGAGGAAAGTTTCGCATCGTGATCCTTCAATAAGAGATTGCTAAGAAGCGAGCTTCATATTAAGGGAGCTATTAGCTATAGGCAAGTAGAAAGTTAGAAAAACATAAGTATTTATGTTGAGGGTGGGTTATAAAGATGGGCCGGACAGGAGTATGTCCTGCCCGGACCGGGGGTGGTGAAAGATTGTCAAAATTTATTCCTCGGGGAGTGTTGTCTCGTTGTTGGCGGTCGTCTTGCCTGGCACTACGGTTGCCGAGGCAAGCTGCACATCCGGTGTGGTGGTGCAGCTGGAGTGGGCCGTTGCGCTGAAGATAAAGACGCGCGCCCGGACGGTGCCCGTGGTGACTTCTTTGGTTGTTGCGAAGACGACGGAATTGCCGCCGGTGGCCCGAAGCTTGATATTGAGCTCAGGGGCTGAGGCGGTGAGGGTGTCTCGGTGAAGGGCGGCGGTCAGCTTGTCGGAAATCGTTAGGATGCCGTTGGATATTGTGAGTCCGGGCTGGGGTTCTGCGAGTTGGACATTGTCTCCCACGTGCAGATTGATCGCGCTTTTCTCCATCTTGATGCTGCCGATTTTCTTCAGGGTGTCATTGTGGATTGTGACGTCGGAAAGCTTAAATTTTGCTACAAAAGTCTCTACTGCTGTGACTTTTTCCGGGAGGGAAACGTCGAATGTGGTGTGCGTGTCTTGAACGGTCTTTCCAAACCTTCCCGCATCTATAGTGCAGTGCAGTGGTGCCGCTACGGGCGCGGCGTAGGCGACGTGGGGAAGTGTTCCGATGAGTAGTGAGGTGGCAATAATTCCAGAGCGGATGCTAGTTTTGCGTAGATGACGCATGGGAAAACTCCTCTTTTACGTGTTGTGCGGAATGAACGTGTGTGCAAGCCTTCGGGTGATGGGGTCGGGTCGTTTCGTGGGAAAGTGGTTGAAGATTCTTTAGGGTGCATCCTCAATTTTAACTGAGTTTTGAATGTGTTTTCGCGTGTAAAAGGTTGCAGTTTCATTAAGTTTAAAAAGGGGGTAAAAATTGCAAAATTCACAAAGGGGGTTGGCTGTCAGCGGATGTGCGGGATATTGAGGGTTAGCAGCTTTTAATTGCCAAAATTGGGGATGCCAAACGCCCTAAAAAGCTATAGGTTGACTGTTAGAGGTTTCTATGGTGACGCAAGGCGTATATGGTTGCTTCTTGTTGGCCACCTCACTGTCAGCTAGGCTTACCTAAGGAGTGATTGACCATGACGATTTACGCTAATCCGGGTACTGAAGGCGCAGTTGCTAACTACAAGAAGCGCTATGACAACTACATTGGCGGTCAGTGGGTACCGCCTGTAGACGGCGAATATCTAGACAATGTCACTCCGGTTACCGATGAGGTGTTCTGTCAGGTCGCTCGGGGTAAAGCCGCGGACATTGAGAAGGCTCTCGACGCTGCGCATGCTGCGGCGGAGGCATGGGGGAAGACCTCGCCGGCGGAACGCGCCCTCGTGCTACACCGAATTGCGGACCGTATGGAAGAGCATCTGGAAGAGATCGCTGTCGCGGAAACCTGGGAGAACGGCAAGGCTGTGCGCGAGACGCTAGCTGCCGACATTCCCTTGGCTATCGATCATTTCCGCTACTTCGCCGGTGCTATCCGCGCTCAGGAGTCGCGGACCTCGCAGATTGATCACAACACGGTCGCCTATCACTTCCATGAGCCCATCGGCGTGGTGGGGCAGATCATTCCGTGGAACTTCCCGCTACTGATGGCGGCCTGGAAGATCGCCCCTGCTTTGGCTGCTGGAAATGCGATTGTTCTCAAGCCTGCCGAGCAGACCCCGGCTTCGATTCTGTATTGGATCGATATTGTGGGCGACTTGATTCCGGACGGCGTGCTCAACATCGTCAACGGCCTGGGAGATGAGGCTGGCGTGGCGCTTTCGAGCTCTAAGCGCATCGGCAAGATTGCTTTCACCGGTTCGACGCAGGTGGGCAAGCTTATTAACAAAGCTGCTGCGGACAAGATCATTCCGGTCACGCTGGAGTTGGGTGGAAAGTCGCCATCGATCTTCTTCGGCGATGTTATGGATTATGAGGATCCCTTCCGGGATAAATGCATCGAGGGCCTTGCAATGTTCGCCCTTAATCAGGGTGAAGTGTGTACGTGCCCCTCGCGTGCGCTTGTCCATGAGTCGATTGCGGAAGAATTCCTTGCGCTAGGCGTGGAGCGGGTGCGCAAGATCAAGCTGGGTAACCCTCTGGACACTGAGACCATGATGGGTGCGCAGGCCTCCATGGAGCAGATGGATAAGATTTCCGGCTACTTGGAGATCGGTCCAAAGGAGGGTGCTGAGGTGCTCACCGGTGGGCACGTTAACCGGATTGATGGGCTGGAAAACGGCTATTACATTGAGCCGACCATCTTCAAGGGAACGAACGATATGCGTATTTTCCAGGAGGAGATCTTCGGCCCGGTGCTATCGGTTGCCACGTTTAGCGATTTCGACGAGGCCATCCGAATTGCCAATGACACCAACTATGGCCTTGGCGCTGGCGTGTGGACCAGGCATCAGAACACGGCGTATCGCGCGGGCCGTGCCATTCAGGCGGGTCGCGTGTGGGTGAACCAGTATCACAATTACCCAGCTCACGCTGCTTTTGGTGGGTATAAGGAGTCGGGAATTGGTCGCGAGAATCACTTGATGATGCTCGATCATTACCAGCAGACCAAGAACCTGCTCGTTTCTTATGATGAGAACCCCACGGGCTTATTTTAGTTGCTTTTAACTGAATATGGTTTTGTCCCCAGCCGGCGTTATGCCGGTTGGGGTTCAGTCGTTTAGGGGAATTAATGAATATAGTTCCCAACAAGGTGTAGGTGTTGAAAATGCCTACGAGAAAGGAAAGATCGACGTGAAAACCGATTTCCCTGAGGCCTTCACAGCCGCTGTAGTTGACGACTTTGGCCCTGAACTCAATATTCACGATGTAGATTTGCCCGAGCCGGGACCCAACCAAGCGCTGGTAAAACTGGTGGCCTCCGGCATTTGCCATACGGATCTTCACGCTGCGGAGGGAGACTGGCCGGTAAAGCCGGAGCCACCTTTCGTTCCTGGTCATGAAGGCGTGGGTGAAGTTGTTCAATTGGGTCCAGGACACCATGGGGTCAAGCTTGGAGACATGGTGGGCAACGTCTGGCTCTGGTCTGCCTGCGGAGAGTGCGAGTATTGCCGTACCGGACGTGAAACCCTGTGTAATGACGCAGAATACGGCGGCTATACGGTCGACGGTTCCTTTGGCGAGTACATGCTGGTGGATACCCGTTACTGCGCTCGTATCCCAGAGGGCTCCGACCCGCTTGAGGTCGCGCCAATCCTGTGTGCCGGTGTGACCGTGTACAAGGGGCTCAAAGAAACCGAGTGTAAGCCGGGCCAGTACATGGTGATTTCCGGTATCGGTGGTTTGGGCCATATTGCTGTGCAGTATGCGGTAGCCATGGGCATGCGTGTGATCGCTGTGGATATTGCAGATGAGAAGTTAGAGCTAGCGCGCAAGCATGGCGCTGAATTTGCAGTCAATGCGCTGAAGGAAGATCCGGTGGAGGCGATCAATGCCTTTACCAAGGGTGGGGCCCATGGCATTTTGGTCACCGCTGTGCACCCACAGGCGTTTGGCCAGGCCATTGGCATGACTCGAAAGGGCGGAACCATCGTATTCAATGGTCTTCCTCCAGGAGAGTTCCCGGCACCGATTTTTGAGATTGTGTTCAAGGGGCTAACCATCCGTGGATCGTTGGTGGGAACACGTCAGGACCTGGAAGAAGCCCTCGACTTCTATGCACGCGGCATGATCAAGCCGACCGTTACGGAATGCAAGCTTGACGACGTCAATAGCGTCTTCGCTGATATGCATAAGGGCAAGGTTGATGGACGTATGGCCATTAGGTATTAGCGCTGTGCTTCCGGGGCAAGACGTTTGAGGAAAAGCGGGCTGGTGAAATAACTCGAATGGCCTCCGGGAATCCCCCACTGTTCGGCTGGGAAACCAGCGGCAGTGGGGTCTTTTCCGTGTAGCGCTGTGTACTGCGTCCTGCGTCCCGGTTAATCCGATGGGATCTAGGGAGCCGAGGGCTGAGATGACGCGAGGGGAATTGGAATTGAGTTTGATCGTCGGGGAGACACCCGGGCTGCCAGCGAAGATAAGGGTGTCTGCGTCTAACCCGGTTGCTGCTGCTTTGCCTGCGACAACAGACCCGTAGCTGTGTCCGAGCACCAGCAGCTTGGCCTGCGGGTTCCGTCGGCGTAAGGAGGACTGAAAATCTTTTAATGCTTGTGCTCCGCGGGCGGTGGGGGCTGCAGCAATTGCGGCGGGGACGTGGGCGGGTGCAGAGTACCCCAGCCACGCGACGGCCGCGCCGCCTGTTACGTGGGATACGTGTTGGGCACGTCGAAAGCTCTCTGTCCACGTAGTGGGGTCGGAAGAGGCGACTCCAGCTACGAGGGTGGTGATGGAGCTGGCGGTGGACACATCGCCAAAAGCAACTACGGCATGGTGGGGGTCTAAGTGGAGTATCTCGGCATCTGGGAAATCGGTGCGCAGCTGCGCGGTAGTGAGCGAAGTTGGGGGATAGTCGGTTTCGTCGGTGCATAAAGATGCGAGCTGCGTGATGGAGTGGGCGCAGGTGGCGTCGAGAAGCTTTCCTAATTCTTCTAAGTGCATGATTGCCCTGGTGAGCAGGGTGGATTCGTCGACGGTGCGTTGTGGAAGTAGGCGTACGTACTCGTGATGACGTTCCAATTCTTTTTGGAGTCTGGCGGTGATGGAGAGGATGCGTGCGATGTATGAGGCCGTCCTGTGGGGCTCGACCCAGCGAGTTAAACGGCGCGCGAGCGTGACAGCTGCGATCTCAAAGGCGCTTCCATAAAGTTGCTCTAATCCTTGGTTCCACGTGGAACGTAGATCTTGAGCAGCGGAGCGTCCGGAGCGGGAAAACGCTGAAAGTGCGTGGGCGGAATCTAGAAGTTGCCGGGATTCTAATGTGAACATCACATCGCCTGGAGTGTGCGAGAGGTGGCTGAGTCTATCTCTATGGAGAAAGCGATTGTTTCGCGCAACTGGGAGAGTAGATCGGTGATGGCTTCTTCATCCCTGCTGGTAGTGAGTGTTGCTGATCTAAGAAAACCGTCCAATGCAGAGGCTGTGGCACTTGGTCCCATGCGCGGAACAGGGGAGTGGGCATGAGGGATAGAAAAGAAGTGGGAGAGGGCCGCGGGCTGGATAATCATGGTCATACTGGGTAGCGTGCGCGCGCTGAGAGATCTGTGCAAGCAAACAGCTCGACTCGGGAAAGATGTGTGAGTTAAGTGAAAACTATCCACAAGAGGCCTAGGCTATAGAGGTATGCGAATTGCGTTGGCACAAATTTCTGCTACGGGCGACAAACAAGAGAACTTGCGCCGGATTGAAGATCAGTCACGGCAAGCAGCACGACAGGGGGCGCGGCTGGCGGTTTTCCCGGAGGCGTCGATGCAAGCATTTGATACCGGTCGGCTGGACGTAAATTCTGAGGATATATTAGGTGCTTTTGTGAGGAGGCTCAAGGAGCTATCCGATGAACTTGGTATCGGCATCGTCGTAGGGATCTTTACTCCGGCGGATACCGTGGAGGTTGAGGGGAAGAGCGTCAACAGGGTCTATAACACGTTGGTTGTTGTTCTTCCGGGAGTGAAAAATCCTGTTGTTTATAACAAAATCCATACGTACGATGCCTTCGGCTATCGGGAATCTCATACCGTTAAGCCTGGGGAAGAGCTGGTTACTTTCTCCTATGGGGGAATCACCTTTGGCCTGGCCACCTGCTATGACGTGCGATTTCCTGGCCAATTCCGGGCTCTTGCGCAGCGCGGGGCGGAGGTCATCCTCTTACCTGCCAGCTGGGCTAATGGTGAAGGGAAGAAAGAGCAGTGGCAGCTGCTTACCTCTGCGCGGGCGTTGGATTCAACATGCTTTGTGGTGGCGGTAGATCAGGCGGACTCTGGGGTGAAGGGGCCGACGGGCATTGGGTTTTCTCGGATTGTCGGTCCAGATGGTGCATGCAAGGTGGAAGCTGGGGGTGGTGTCGAGCTGTTAATTGCAGATATATCCACGGAGAATCTTTCTGAAGTTCGCTCCGCTCTACCCGTTTTATCGGGTGTGGATGAATACTGAGGCGCCACCTCCAATGCTGACAATATTTAAGGCTATCGTTTGTTTTCATTTAGTTAGCGTTAGGGAAAATTTCTTGATGGCGTGTGAGGAGCCGTGGCAAGGTCGGTCGAGGGGGTAAAAAGCCTATGCGCATTGATTTTGCTACTTGATCACGCCCTATCTTCCCCTTTTTGTCATGTGACGCCGGACATATTCGGGTCTGTGACCGGCATTGCATTGACTAGTAATCAGAGGAGAAGAATGATGTGAAAGTTATAGTCTGAGCTTCATTTTAAGCACGTCTTCTACTAATATTCTCAACCGTTGCGTGTAATTGAAACTGAAAACAACTCGCGCTTGAGTTGACCGAAAGGACAGGTATGCCAGCCGCAGTCGCGTCTCGAGCTTGGACGACGTTAAAGAAGAAAAAAGTTTTCATACCGCTTCTGTCGGTGTTGGCATTGGTCGGAGTAGGCGCATATTTTGTTGCACCCAAGGAGCAGGGCGAGGTCATCCCTGTCACGGAGTACACGCAGCTGGAGTCTGCGGAGGTTGCTAACCGCGTTTTGGTGGAAGGCACTGTAGAGCCCATCCGTACTGCAACCTTGTACACGCACCTCACCGGTCCTGTTGCCAGCATCTCCACCAAGGTGGGCGATAAGGTGTCCACCGACCAGCTGTTGGCCAAGATTGATACGTTGACCGCTAAAACTGAGCTGGCCACCCAGCGTGCCACGGCAGCCCAGAGTCTGAACCAGGCGATGGCCCAGGCGGAGACTGCTCAGCAGCAGTATGACCAGCTAAAGAGCCGCCTGGATCAGGGGTTGAACACTGAGATTAACAGTGCCAACGCCCAGAAGCGCCAGGCGAACGAGGAATATATCAAGGCCCAGCAGGCTTTTGAGCGCAAGGCTTGGGACCGTCAGCATGCGAACACCCCAGAGCTGCGTAGCCAGGACGCTGCAGTGAAGCAGGCCCGCGACCAGCTGTTCTCCGCTGCTCTCGACGCCGCGAGGACCGGCGCAGTAACGGCTTTTGGTATCGCCCGTAGCTCGCAGGATAACGACGACTCTTCTCAGGATAAGGCACGCCTGGAAGAGCTTAAGGCAGAGCGTGACAAGGCTCAGGACGATAAGAAGAGCGAGCTCGATTCCCAGATTTCTGCACTTGAGTCGCAGATGCAGAACCGCAACCAGTCTCCTTCTGGAACGGGGCAGTCTGTTGTTGAGTCCGTGATCGGTAGCGCTGACTCTCTGGTCAAACTCAACGGCGCACAGCGTCAGCTTACAGAAGCTGAGCGTAACTACATCGCTACCCTCGCCACGGTGGATCGCGAGTTGAGTGACTCTCAGCGCGGCGTCGCAAATGCTTTTGAATCTCACAAAGAGGCAGCTACCAACGCTGCAGCCGCTGAGTTCGCAGTGCAGCAGCAGCTTGCGCAGCATGAGTTGGCCATCAACCAAGCATGGCGTGGCGCTAACACTGCTCAGGATTCATCCGCACTGACCTTGAACAAGCTGCAGCTAGACATCAATTCCTCTGACGTGCGTGTGCCTTTCTCTGGTGTTGTCATGGCTGTTCCTGCTCAGCAGGGTAAGCCTGCCGCCGGTGAAGGCCTGGTTACTATCGGTGATGATTCTTCCTTGATTGTTAACGCAAACGTGAAAGAGGCGGACGTCGCTAAGCTGCGCGTTAATGACAAAGTGAGCCTGACCTCCACGTCGAGCGGCACCAAGACCTTCGAGGGACGCATCAAGAAGATCGTCAACGTGGCTAAGCTCCCAGCTGCTAACGCAGAAAACGCAAGCAAGGCAAAGCCTTTGTATCCTGTTGAAATTGAGCTGACCGGAAACCGGGACGGCTTGCTCATCGGCGGTACCGTCAAGGCACGGGTCAACATTGATAAGAATCGTGAAACCATCAAGCTGCCCGCTGAGGCTGTGTACCAGGACGGTAACACCAAGAAGGTGCTCGTTCTTGCAGATAAAGATGGCGCTTCTGTGGTTGAGGCTCGTACCGTGACTGTTGGAAGCACCAACGACATCATCGCAGAAATCACTGGTGGCGAGCTCAAGCCAGGAGACAAGGTCCTTAACCAGGCTTCCAAGTACAAGGACATGATTGGTACTTCTGTCAGTATGCAGCAAAATGCGATTGTTGAAGGCAACTAAGTGATGAGCATTACCGCTTCAGAAACTTCGCATAATCAAGATTCACTTATCTCGATGCGGGATATCGTCAAAACTTTCAATATTGGACATGAAAGTGAATTGACGATCCTGCCTGGCGTTAATTTTGATGTCTTCCGCAATGAGTTCGTCTCTGTCGTCGGTGCGTCTGGCTCTGGTAAATCGACGCTGATGAATATCATCGGCTTGCTCGATCAGCCGACCGAGGGCGAGTATCTCTTTAACGGAACAGACGTTTTAACTCTCGACGAAGATGAGCTAGCGCATCACCGTAGCCGCAACATTGGCTTTGTGTTCCAGAGCTTCAACCTTATTGGCCGTATTTCGGCGCTGAAGAACGTCGAGATGCCCATGATGTACGCCGGCCGGCGTTCCCAAAAAAGAGCGGATTGAGCGGGCAGAAGAGCTGCTGGCTATGGTCGGCATGGACGAGCGCATGCAGCATAATCCTGCTGAGCTTTCCGGTGGTCAGAAGCAGCGCGTGGCTATTGCGCGTGCCCTGGCGAATGAGCCTCCGCTTTTGCTTGCCGACGAGCCAACCGGCGCCCTTGACTCCCACACCGGGCGCATGGTCATGGATCTTTTCCATAGCCTTAACCAGGACTTTGGCAAGACAATACTCTTTATTACCCACAACCCCGAGCTGGCCGCTAAGACCACTCGCGTTGTTACGATGACCGACGGTGTAATTGTGGACGGTAACACCTTAGGGGAGGGGCACTAATGACCTTTGGCGAATCAATTTCCCTAGCGTTGGGCAGCCTCCGCGTGAACAAGATGCGTTCGCTGCTCACCCTGCTGGGAATTATCGTCGGTATCGCTTCTGTGATTGCGATTTTGACCTTGGGTAAATCGTTGCAGACGCAGACGAGTAAGTCCTTGGCAGAAGCCGGAATTAACGACCTGACCATTCAGGTATCGGAGCGCAGCAAGACGGCCGCGCCGGCGGAAGGTGGCTTCCAGGGTGTCGGTACAGTTGAGGATTCTGCCAAGCTGACCCCGGATCTGATTGCCCAGCTAAAAAACGCAGCGGGCAACAGCATTGAGGGAATAAGTGTTGGTGAGTTCAATCATCAGTCTGTGAACTTGGGATACGGAATACGTGAAGAGCAGTCTACGGTCCTGCCGGTCAACAGCGATTTTCTTAAGATAAAGAAGATAACTGCAGATTATGGCCGCGTCTTTACTGAGGAAGACACCACTGGTGAGCGCTCGGTAGCGGTTATTTCTCCGATGACCTTGGAGCAGTTGTTTGGTAATGATCCAAAGAAGGCCATTGGCGCAGAAATTGAAGCGAGCCTTCCTAATGGAACCATCACGTCTTTGATCGTCGTAGGTGTATATCAACCAAGAGAAGTCGAGCGGTGGCCTGTTTGGCGGTAGCGCACAGTCCAACCTGTATGTTCCTTACACCATTCAGTCGCGCTTTAACGATAAGCCCATTGCGTGGGATTCCGTATCTGTGCGTATCGCACAAGGTGCTGACGAGGCTCACGTGCGGCAGATCCTGCAACGCGTGTTGGATGCTCACTACGCAGATAATTCTGAGTACCACGCAAAGCTGCAGGACAATAAGTCTACGGTGAAGTCGTTTAACTCTACGCTGAAGAACATCAGCGCGGTGGTTTCTGCTATCGCTGGTATCTCCCTCTTGGTGGGCGGCATCGGCGTGATGAACATTATGTTGGTCACAGTCACGGAGCGAACCAGGGAGATCGGTGTCCGAAAGGCTCTGGGAGCTCGACGACGCGACATCAAACTGCAGTTTATCGTCGAATCGATGATTATTTGTTCCATCGGCGGTGCCCTCGGAGTATTCCTGGGCGGCTCTACGGGCATGATTGGCTCGTATCTGCTCAAGGAGTTTGTGCTTCCACCAATCGGCGGCATCCTGCTTTCCTTAGGTTTCTCTTTGGCAATTGGCCTATTCTTCGGTTACTACCCGGCAAATAAGGCCGCTAAGCTGAACCCGATTGAAGCATTACGCTACGAGTAGCCAGCGGAAGTCACGGCTCAGATTGACGATACACCTCAGGCATAAAAAACGCCTGAGGTGCATTTTTATGGAAATATATGGCTATGGGCGATCTGATTTCTGCGTCGTATAGCTGCGCTTTATGACTTGCATCTCTTTGGTGAATTTTCTTCATTTATTTGGAACTTCCTAATGATGTTATTGCCACTTAAACCCCATCAAATTCACATAATTCGATTTTAGGATAAAAATTCTGGCGGCTCAGCTGATATGAAGCAGCTCGGCATAGTTAAAAAACTCGGAGAAGGATAAGTACCTTTGGAAACGAAGAATAGAATAATAGGCCTCGACCTAGCCCGTGCGATCGCAATTATCGGAATGATAGTTACGCACACCGCAGAACTCTCATGGGTGGGTAAAATTTTAAGCTCGGGTATCGCGTCTTCTCTGTTTGCTGTGGTCGCCGGTATCACCATGGTGATTATCTCGGAGAGACCGGGAAAGATTACCTATCTGCGTCTTATCACTAGGGGCTTGCTCGTCCTGCTGATTGGCGTGGCGCTGGTTTCTTTTGCCGTGAGCATCCAAATCATTTTGGTCATCATGGGTGCTTCCATGGTGCTGCTCTTCTGGGTTCCTAAAATTCGCATCCAGTACCAGGCGATATTGCTCGTCCTGCTTATTCTGGCTGCCGCTGCTAAGAATCAATGGACGACTGTTTATGAGCCGTACTCGATGCTGGGGTGGCTCGCCTTTATGGTCGGCGGCATGATCCTGTTTCAGGTTTTGCAGAATAATAAAAATAGGGTTATTTGGGGTGTCTCCGGACTCGTTATAACGATCGTTGGTCTGTACGCAAGGCTTAACGTAGAGCCCCCGAGCTTCTTCTCCTTTGTGGGTCACACTGGCGGCGTCGGAAATATGATCCTATGCCTGGGCGCCAGCACCGCTGTTTTGGCTTCGTGCTTCTTCCTAGGGGAAAAGGCCAACGCAAGCGTTCTGCGTCCGCTCACCGTTTTTGGAATGATGTCTTTGACTATGTACGTGGCTCACGTGGTAAGCGCCGAATACCTTTATAAGAACATCGTTCAAACGTCGAACATCTTTGCTCTTCTCTCTGTCGTCGTCGGAATAATTTTTGCAATTATCTGGGCCAAGTTCTTCAAGCGCGGTCCGCTAGAAAGCCTTATCCGGATTCTGATCCACACGATTGTTCCAACACCTGCTCGCACGTCCACGGACGCAGCTATGCCGGACAGCTCTGAGGAAAAGAAACAAAAGTCTGTCAATTGAGGTAGTCAGGGATTTTTTACAGAGTATGAAAGGTAAGAAAAATAAGATGAAACGATTTAACCGTTGCGTAGCTAGTGTGATCGCAAGTGCAGGTCTTGTAATGCTGAGCGCTCCGGCCTCTCACGCATTGGAAGGCGCTGAGGCGGCACCTGTTAATGAGGAAAGCCGCTCTGTGGTGGCGCTGAGCTTAGGAAAAGCCGGCCAGTTTGGCGACTGCACGGGAACCTTGCTTAACGAGCGTTGGGTGATTTCCGCAAGGCACTGTTTTGCGCTAGAAGATCCGAGTGGCGGCAAAGCCCGCGTAGGCCAGGCTCCTGATACCGCTGAATACGATATTGATGGCTGGGTCTTTGCGCCTTCCGGCGACATCGCTTTGGCGCATTTGGCGCAGCAGGTCGAGGACGTTTCTGCAGCAAAGCTGCCGGAAAAAGAGATAACCGTGGGAGCAGAAGGCCGACTGTATGGTTGGAGTAGCTCTTCTAAACTGGCTGCGGAGGGCAAGCTACCCTCCTCCAAGATATCGGTCGTGGAGATTTTCGGAGATGCGAAGTCAAAGCAGACTAAGTTGGCGCATGTGTCCATCGTCGACGGCGGCGGCATCCAGCCGGGAGACTCCGGCGGCCCGTTGTTTGTTGACGGAAAACTTGCCGGCGTAGCCACTGCGGGTGCAGTGAGCGAAAACCCAGATAAGCCTGCTCCGGGTGGCTTTTACACCACGGTTATAGAACAGAAGAAGTGGATTGAAGACACCATCAAGGGAGAAGGCGAAGGCGTTCTGCAGACCGAGGCCGCAGATCTTCCAGAAGATATTGCTCCAAAGCAGCATGGCGGTCGTGCACCTTGGTACGGGGCCGGGGCGGTAGTCCTCTTGGCAATCATCGCGGCGTATTCGCGACTTTCCAACAAGAAGCAGGGCGCTAAGAGCTAACGCGCCAAGCGGTAGGCTTTCTATACGAGTAAGACAATAAGCCTGTTTTAGCCCATGCAGACCGATAGGGTGTTGCGCGGGCTAAAACAGGCGTTTGTGGTTTGGGCTGTTGGGGCGGCAGCCGCCCAATTTTGCTAACTTCCGCTGAGGCTTCTAGGCTAAAGTCTCTAAAAACGTAGGTTCCGTGGTAATTAGAGCCTCAATTAATGCGAGATCGGGAAAACAACGTGAATGATCAACTGGAGAAAAAGATTGGTTTCCGGCGACGGTATTACATTATTTTCTCTTCTCTCATTATCGCCATGGTGTTCTTTTCCTGGGATATTGTCGCTGCGATAAGCGAGAACGACAATAGTCATGCAGCCGGCAGCGTGGTCATAGAAATTATTTTGTTGTTAAATCTTTCCATTTTTGTTTCTCGTGGCCTGGGGGGGCAGGGAGATGTATAGGGGAGGGCACCGCATAGTGCCTGCTAGTGAGTCTTTTGCGCCCGAAAGATTGTTCCTTTTAGGGCTGACCATTATTTTTGCCGTCTTGGTTGTTTTGAGCGGGTTTTCGCTGCGCGGGAAAAATGCTTTGGAAGAATTATTTGAGGTCACATTCTCTATTGGCCCGGTGAAATGGGCCGTGACGTTGACCGTGACAGTGCCTCTTTATGAGGTCTTTAGCAGAGGGTGGGGCGCGCTAAAGGCCAAGAAAGGCGATGTGATCGTGTCGTGTAAGCCTTTTATCAATTCCACGACCAAGGTGCGCAATTTTATCTATAGAAATAGCAATCAGTCGTAGCGTCGATACGCTAGCGCAGGCTAGATTTCTTTTAAAAATTTTCTCCCCAAAGCTGTTAAAGAACTATTACATAATTCGGCCGCTTGCGATAGCTTCCGGCATTTCCCCTACTCTTCGCAGGGGTCTTTGGCGCACCTATCCTGAATTTTTCTCAGCGAGTTGGCTGCTATAGAATTTGTTTCCAATGCAAAGCTTAATGCCCAGAAACTTCAAGGAGCGTGCTTCAGGGGCGCAGACGAAAATAAAAGAATTTCTCTTCGGGGGAAATCGAATAGACCACTTAAAATGGTGGGATCTGGTGATCCTAGCCGTAATTTTTTTGGTTATTCCACCTACATTTCCACGGTAGGGTTCCTTGCTCTTGAAGACCCCGTATTGGGCGAGACTAATCCGTCGGATTTTAGCACTGGCGACAATTATCAAGCGCTTTTTGACCAGCTGTTTTTCCTTGTAATAGCGGCGATTTACCTGGTTTTGCGTAGATTTAATTTTAAGCAGTGGACTATTCGTATAACGCTCAAGTCGACCCTGGCTGCGGTGCTTCTCTTTATCGGAGTAGCCCTAGTTTTTGATGCATATCATGCGATAATCGGGATGTTTATCCAGCCTCTTGATTCTGCTCTTGACGCTCTTGATGCTTCTCAAACGGTGGATGTGGTGCAGCAAAGTAACCTTGCGGCTTTGCTGGAAAAAAAATTGATGCATCCCTGGTGCTTTTCTCTCTCCAAAATGGTTTTTATGAAGAGATATTTTTCTTGGGGATTTTCCTGAGCGTTGCACCCAAATATCGAGTCGCGGCGTTTATCTTCTCACTGGTAGTCCGGACAATTTTCCATACCTACCAAGGCCTTGCCTCTGCTCTGGGCATTGGTTTGATTCTGGGAATTATCTTTTACTTTTTGTACACAAGGAGTAAAGACAAAAACCTATATACCTTCTTCTTGGCGCATGCCATTTGCGACGTAGTAGGGCTAGCAGTACTTTATCTGCTCTATTAAGCCCGGCGTGTGCTTTCACCCCCTGAGCGCTACGGGATAGACAGCGCAACGTGGGCATCACCGAAATAGGTGGTGCCCACGTTCTTTTCTGTGTTAGGGAAGATACCAGGGCTTGGGGGAAAAGCTGAGTGTCTGGATGTTGTAGGAAGGCGTTCCCGCCAGGATGAGTGCGGTGCGGCTGGCTTGCACGTCCTCTTCTGGGCCGGAAATGATGATGGATCTGTCACGCCAGGTGCCGTAGCTGGCTGCGACCTCGCCTGCTTGGCCGCTACGGAAAATGTGGAGGCCTCGTGGCGCAGTGCAGTATTTGCTGGGCTGGACCCACCATGCGTCGGCGTTGTTTTTGACGATGGGGGATACGGATAACCAGGGCGCGGTGGCCGCTAGCTGCCATAGGCCGGCGAGTTCATAAAGCTCTCCCGGGTAGTCAGCGCCGAAGAAGAGATGGACTCGTGGGGGATCGGACTGCGTCATGAGATCGAGGATGATAGGCCGCAGGCTGGCAAGTCCGGTGCTGTGTGTGATGAGGAGTAGGTCTGTGTCCTCGGGGATGTGCAGATGCCCTTCTCCCAATCCCAGCATCCAGTGGTCGCCTTCACGCGCTGTGGTGAGCGCTCCCGTGGGAGTAGTGAGCTCATCGCGCAGTATGTGGAACTCAATATGCCCGGACTTGTTGGCAGGGATGGAGGGGTAGAGGTAGCGCCAGTGTCCGTTGAGCAGCTCTGTGGTGACCTGTAGAAAATCGCCATGGCGGTAGTCGATGTACTCTTCTGCGACGAGTCGTACCACGGAGATTCTGCGGCTGCGACGCTCCACCTCCACCACTGAGGCCCCGATGGGCTCGCGGGGGTTGCTTGCCTTGTTGAGGTCGGCTGCGAGCGACGTGATGGCTTGTTCAGCTGCGAGGACCTTGTCAAAGTGGGAGTCGGCGCAGATGGTTTGCAGCGCACTCCGAACCGCACTAGCCAGGGCTGTGTAGTGATGGAAGCCGCGGGCGTCGAGTAGCTTCGTGTGTTCAAGGAACTTCTGCTTGACTGCGTCGGATATTTTTCCGTCGCTTTCTAATCCGCTGATGAGCGAGATGACCGCAGGGGTAAGCTGCTCACTGGGGGCAATTGTGGCGCGCGCGTAGGGATTGCTGTGATAGAAGTTGGCAAATACCTGCGCATGGAACGCGTCTTTATTTTCAAGGAGAAGCTCCGTGATAGATCTGTGATCTAGCATGGACCCAGCTTAAACTAAGCGAACGCTATTTGGTATGTGTCAGCTAAAAAGTTGCTTGGAAGCGGGGGCGTGTTTCTCCGTCGCACTATGCTTTAGGAGCTGTTTCCTCTGGCTCCGGATAGAGCAATCGGCAGATGCTAAAGCATAAGGTACAACAGACCGATGCGTTAAGAAGGCATGGTAAGCGACCAGAATGCGATTGCACACAGGATAGCTATCAGTGGAACGACGGCGAGGGACAACCATAGTAGGTTGCTGTTGTCGTAATACGTGGAAGTTTCCGGCCGAGTAGAGAATGAACTTGCCTGGTGCGTCATGTCGGTGACGTCTTGGTCGAATTCGGCGACGGTGATCTCAAAGGTAAAAGTATTGTCGTACGTTTCTGTGCCGCATTGATACACCAGAACGGAGTGCGTGTCTCCTAGATGTGCGGTGGTGGGCACGTGGACCCGGAATATTTCAGAAAATCGTGCCGTGCTGGGTTCGTGGGTGACCCAAATGGGTTCGGTGTTGTCGGCGTCCGTGATCATGGTGCAGATCGGGGAGTCAAAGAAGACTTCTTTAATCGGGATGGTCTTGGATTTTCCTGGAGCGACCATGACTTTTGACCAGGTGGCTGCTTGCAGGTCTTTCCGATGAAGTTGTTGTTCTGTAGTGACTGGCGGTCGCGTTAATTTGGGTAAATAGTGGGAGGAATCCTTGAGGTCGTTAAGACCATCGCTTTGCGACGGATGTTCTGCGGTGGGGCGCGCCGTTGCTTCTTCCGGGATGATGAGTCCGCTGAGGACGCCGATGGCAGCTGAGATGACAAGACGGTAGATCTTGGGGATAGCCACCCTGTGGGAAATATTCGGATGTATTGAATCGATATTCAACTTAGAGATTCTCCTTAAGCCGTGATCGGATGATCAGCAGCCGAAAATATAAAAGTTGAGTTGCTTACTAATGTTGACTAAGTAACATCAAAGAAAAATATACATAAGAGTTCCCCAGGTCAAGGGCTTTTTGGCATTTTCTACCTGTCAAAATATTGAAAATATAGTGCATTTAGAGTAATTGCAGTTCTTAGGCATTTTTTGACACTAGTGCAAACTTTTTTGTGACTTGTTTCCTAGTTGAACGTCGAACGCTGGGGAGGGAAGAATGCTGGCGAGCTGTTATTTTGGGCAACTTTTGCAGTGGTGATGTTGGGTAGTTGTGGACCTGTCCGTGCTTGGCGGAGATTGGGCCGATGTTGTGTTATATGTGGGATTTTCGGGCCACGTGGGTTGAAGGAGGGGGCACCCTATCGCCGGGAGCAACCTGGATATTTCTTAGAGTTTTCACGGCATGGGATATGGGGAAATATGCCTTGTATGCATGGTTTTAGGCTCGGATAGGGGAGAATTATGGAGCCCTTCCGTGATGTGAGAGCCCGGCGATGTGAAAGAAAACATAGTGTTCAAGGCCACGTTTTCTTTCTTGTGACCCTTCTTACTAGAGTTTGGAAAGTAAAATCATCGCCACACCCTTTGCATGAAGCATGGTTGAGTAGCGGTCTCATGGTTAATCCTGCCAAGTTTGTAGGTCCCGTGTGCCCTCTGTTGGATCTTTGTGCTAAGGGAATGGAGAACTCAATACGTAACTTCTATGACCTGCGCCGAAGAGAGGCTCCCTCTAAAAGCCTGCATCACAAGCGGAAAGACAGAAAAGGACAACCATGGACTACACGCCATATAGCTTGCTTACAGACGTCGGGTTTATCTCGATCTTGATGATCGTTGGCACGTTTATGCGAAGGCATTTTGCATGGTTCCGTCACCTTCTCATCCCGGCCCCTATCACCGCTGGTCTGCTTGGCTTGCTTCTTGGCCCTGAGGTTCTAGGCATACTGAAGTTTTCGGATCGCTTGGGCGATTACTCCACTCTGCTGATCGCTATCGTCTTCGCCGCGATGCCGTATTCCATGACCTTTGACGCGCGCGATGCCTCGAAAGCCCGCAACATGTGGTCGTACTCCACCGGCATGTTCCTGGGCCAGTGGGGTCTGTTCATTCTTCTTGGCCTGTTTGTATTCAAGCCATTCTTTGGCACTGAAGACTGGTTTGGCATGATGCTTCCGGTCGGCTTTGTCGGCGGCTTTGGCACCGCGGCTGCAGTGGGCGGCTCTCTGGACAGCATCGGCGCGGAGGCTGCGTCGTCGTTAGGCTTCACCTCCGCAACGGTGGGCACCCTTGCTGCGATCATCGGCGGAATCATCTTTGCCAACTGGGGCATCCGTACTGGTCGCACCAACACACTGCCTAAAGAACTGCCGTGGGAATTGCGCAGTGGTCACATTGAGGACGTGGAAAAGCAGCCTTCCATCGGACGCGCGACAACCAACCCTTCCTCTATCGAGCCACTGACCCTGCACATCGGCTTTATCTCTGTGACGGTGCTCTTTGCTTACCTTGCGCAGCAGGGCGTTAAGAGCTTCTTCCCTAATATCTCCATCCCGCTGTTCGCATTGTCCTTTGTTGCCGGTATCTGTGGCGTGGTCTTCCTCAAGGTCATTCGTCGTCCGCGTTACCTGGATCAGCAGACGGTCAAGACGGTCTCGGGCGGTGCGACTGACTTCCTGATCGCCTTTGGTATCGCATCCATCGTGCCGTCGGCAGTGGCAAGCTACCTTGTGCCGCTCATCATTCTCTTTATCGCTGGCATTGTTTACTGCGTTTTCTTCTTCTTTGTTATGTCCCCGGTCTTCTTCGGCGAGTCTTGGCTTGAGCGCGGCGTGTTCAGCTGGGGTTGGGCAACCGCTGCTGTGGCTACCGGCATCGCGCTGCTCAAGATCGTCGATCCTGACCTGAAATCGGGAACACTCAATGAATACGGTGTGGCTTATGTGGGATTTGCGCCGTTTGAGATCGGCATGACCATCCTCGCGCCGATTGCGATCCTCTCCGGGTTCGCGTTTGGCCTGGGCGGATTTGCGCTGGTGCTCGCCGTGGCGATCCTGGCTATCCCGGTCTTTTCCGGCTGGCTGCCCAAGCGCACCGAGGAACCTAACCCCGCGCCTGTGAGCTAGGATTCCTAGCTTCTCGACGCCCACCCTTTGGCGTAATACGTAAAGGGTAAGGGAAAGCCCGGTCAGTGGATGTGACCGGGCTTTCCGTGTTTGGGAGGGACTAGTTAGTTGCTTTATATGGCTTGATTCTTTGGTGCCTGTTGCTGAAGAAAACTCAAAGGGTGGTCTTCACGCTCATGAACGTGAAGACCACCCTTTACGTGTGCGAATCTTTGAAAGATTTAGCGACGGTGGAAGAACTTCTCAAAGACTGGCTTGAGGAAGCTGCCGATACCGATAATCGCAGCGATAGCAGAGAGAACTCCAAAGAAGATGTTCAGACCGAGAGAGGTGCTGAGATCATTGTTCAGGGAATCATTCTCATCGTTGAGGGAATCGATTTTAGAAGTAAGATCGTCGTTCTTCTGCTGAAGCTCGGCGTTGCGGGCCTTGAGGTTTTTGACCTCTTCTTCGAGCTGGTTTACTCGATCGGAGAGGGCCTTTGCCTTAGCTTCTGTCTCAGCTAGTTTAGTTTTTGCCTGCTCAAACTCGGCTTTGACCTTCTTTAGGTTGGCTTCGGTGAGTACGTTCTTTGCTTCGAGTTCTTCAATAGCTTCTTCGGCTTTTTTCACTTCGGCAGTAAGCTCGCGATTCTTCTGCTTTGTGGCATTAAGATCATCACGAGAAATCTTTAGGTTCTTGTGGAGATGCTCAACCTCTTGTTCGCTGCCCTCAAGTGCGTTTAATAGCTTGCGGTTTTCCCATTTTGTGGCGTCCAGCTCGTTGCGGGAGTTTGTCAGGTTTTTGTGGAGGTGATCTACTTCCTGCTCACTGCCCTGTAACTTCTTTTCCAAATTGTTAATTTGCTGGGCAAAATCGCCGATCTGATCGATTGTTTCCTGTAGGTGATCGAGGGCTGTATCAAGTAAGGTCTCGTACTCCTCGCGGGTGCACGGACCTGATCCGGTAAGAGTTACCCGAGAGTTTGGTTCGGTGAGGGGAATATATTCCCCTTCGCTTACACAGCTCCATTTATTTGTCTCGGGATTGAAACTGCCTTTGGTGGATTCGGCGATGCGAAGTAGCACCTGGGTACTATCTTTTTGGTCATCTGCATGCGCAGCAGGTGCAACCAGGAGGGAACCCGCGATAGCGCAGGTGAGGGCAGAAGACAGCAGCTTCTTCATGATGAGGGTATAGCCTTTCGGTGGGGATTTCCGCCGTGACCTTACGTAAATATGTGAAAATGCTGTGTTTCGACGGCGACTTTGTAGAGATTAAATTAGCATTTCTAATATATCAAAAGTGCTGCACAGTATATTTATATTCAAAATATGAAAAACTTTGTTAAGTTTTAGCTGTGATAATTGAAAATATATCTCTTAGCTAGGGGAGATAGGTATTAGGTATTTCTTTGATATGTCCCGTCCAGAGGGATTTTTCTTATAAAAAGCAATGAAGCCCGCTAGCTGTGAGGGTGTGCCTCTTAGCTAGCGGGCTTGTGTGAAGTGCTCTATCGAACGAAACGATCGATGAATGGTTTGAGGAATGCTCCTAGTCCAACGGTTGCTGCGATTGCGGAAAGTGCTCCGAAGAGTCCTGTGAGTGCCTTGAAAATCCCCAAATTGGTGCGGAGGGAATTATTCTCGGTGGTGAGGGTTTCGGTGCGGCCCTGAAGTCGCTTAGCTTCTTTGGCTAGTTGATCTTTCTCTCCTGTGAGCTTTTACAGTTTGTTGGCAAAGCCTTCCTGGAGATAGTTGGTCTCCTGGAACTTGGCCTTGATTTCCTTTAGCGCCTCATCTGGGGTGGTTCCTAAGCTTTGAACCTTGTCGATGAGGTCAGAAATCTCTTGGCGTTGAGTTTGGAGGGCTTGGTTTTTGGTTTCTGCTGCCTCTAGCTTTTCCTCGGCCTCTAGTAGTGCGACCTCAAGTTCATTAGCGGGCTTTTGTGCCAGATCGCGCTCGTCGGCGACCTCCTTGTAATCAGCTTCAAAGCTAGGAATTACCCGGTGATACCCGTCGAGTCGGCTTTGCTGGGCCTCTACCTCGGTGCGGTAGTCTTCGATGTCTTTTGAAAGTGTTTCGGTGTACGCCTCGTAGGTGCTTCCAAATTTCTGGTACCTGTCAACGAGTTTTGAAAGTTTGGAAAGGAGCTCATTAGATTCGCTCTTATCTGTGGATTCTTTCTTAAGTAGCTCTTCGATCTTTTCCTGCAGCTCTTTGCGTTCGGTGTCCAGCTCTTCCCCGGAGAGTAGAATGTCTTCCAGATGTTCCTCCTGTGCTTGAGCGACAGGAGGAACAAAGACGGAGCTGATGATTGCACAGGTCAGCATGGGGGCGATGAGTTTTTTCACGAGGGCCTTCCGAGAAATTATGGGGATGTGAATAAAAAACACGCGAGCGCTATACAGTGCCACAGGGAATGGTTAACTTAGCGTTCGCTGTGAACGGAGTAAATATATAGCTTTGTGGGACAAAGGACAATTTCATGTTTGTGCGAGCATGAAGAAAGGCTGCTACTCGCAATGAGCAACAGCCTTGGGGGGATTGGGTGTTTAGCTCACCCAGTGTACGACTTTGTTAAATAGCTCTGGAATGTTCTTCTCTACGCGTCTAATGCACAGCACCTGCACTGCATAGTAGACGGCTGCCGGGACGGCAATGACGAGAATCGCCCCGATAATCATGAGTGTCTGGGAGGAGTTGAGGTATCCGATGAACAGCGGAATCGCGCCAGGTGCTAGCGGGAACCACACGCCTATCAGGGAGCCGAAGCTGCTGAGCATGGCGGCACCTGAGTAGCCGGATTTATCGGTCCATGGGTTGGTGCCGGGAGGGGCTGTGGGGAATGCGTTGAAAGAGGTGAAAAGCAGTCCGATCGCTGCCGAGCTAAGGAATGCGCCCAGGCTGGCAATGAAAGCAAGTAATGCGAGTGGTGTATCCGGGGCGAGGATAAGGCTCAAAACCGCAGTAAAGATGTAGAAAATCATTGGTGGGGTAATGGCTGCGAGGTGGCGTGCGCGTATCCATGTTTTGACGGGTGTTCCGGAGACAATAATCGACCAAATGCCGGAGCCGTCGTAACCAAAATCATTGGCTGCGGACATGCCGCACAGTAAAGCGAGGATAAAAATGGATATGTAGAGCAACTCAGGCTGGCCGGTCAGGGCCTTGAAGAGGAAGAAAGCGATCATGACCGGAAGTATGATGAGCGTCCCGAGGAGTCGGCTGTCGCGTCGGTAGTACCGAATTGCGCGGGAGTAGATGTATCCGCCGGCGGTGTGGGGCGCGCCGGGCACAAGCAGGGTCTGCTGCCCCTTATCCTTTTTGGCCTTGGCGGGTTTTGCTGAGGCCTGTGAGGTGCCGTTGGGGTTCTTGAGATGTCCGGAAACCAGTGCCTTCCAACTCAGTATTCCTACCGCAAATGTTGCCACGGTGATCAGAATTTTTGCTGCGACGATCCACCACGCAGATCCAGCAAGCAGTGAGGCAACAGCGCCTCCGGCGGATGCGATGGGAAGCCAGCCGAGAACTTCTCCGGCAGGGGATAGAGTCTCCGGGGAGACATTGTCCCAGCGTATTTGGTTGAACCCCAGGATAATGAGCAATACCACAACCACGCCTATCATGTTTTTCTTATCGTTATTGGCGCGACTGGCTCCGCTGATTGCCGCCTTGAGTAGTTCGGCTAGGAGGAGGATGGCTGCGGCGGTATTGATGAGCGTCGCGACGCTCCATAGCAGTCCCCATGCTCCCGGAAGCATAAGCGTGCCGACGACCGCCGTCACCACAGCGCAGATTAATGCGAGGACACCTCGGGAGGTGAGCAAGGGGATAATGGCGAGCGCCGGCAGGATCTGCTTTGCCTCGAGGGGAGAGGCTAGCGTGCGCACGTCGATCTGGTTTTCGCCGCTCGGGATGGCCGATTCGATCACTAAATAGCCTAGGCATCCTATCCCGAGGATGAGCGGTAGGGCGCTCCAGCTTTGGGCTTCGATTGCTACGACTAGGAGGAGGGAGGTGCCTGCCAATCCGCCGAGAGCGTAGATGCTGACCAGGATGAGCATCATGATGGCCGTGGGATTTTTCTTAAAAAGGCGCGAGTGTAGTTTGCGGTGTAGCCGCACTAATGTCGATGTCATGGGGCTTACTCCCCACTCTTGAGCCAGTCGAGTGAGTCGGAAGATACAGCATCCCCACCCACGAAATCGATGAACGCGTCCACCAGGCTGGTTCCTTGCCGAACCTCGTCGACGCTGCCCATGGTGAGCACACGGCCGTGGTCAATAATTGCTAGGTGATCGCAGAGGCCTTCTACAAGCTCCATCACGTGTGAGGACAAGATGACGGTTCCGCCGTTGGCGGCAAAGTTTCGCAGGATTCGCTGGATTGTGCGTCCAGAAGCGGGGTCTACGGCTTCTAGTGGCTCGTCTAGGATGAGCAGCTTTGGCGCGTGGAGCAGCGCACCTGCCAGCAGGATTTTCTTGGTCATGCCGGCGGAGTAATCCGTGATTGGGGTATCGCCGGCGTCTTTAAGGCCTAGAGTCTGGAGCAATTCCGCAGATCGGGTTGCGATCACCTCGGGATCCATGTTACGCAGGCCGCCGAGGAATTCGAGATACTCCGGGCCGCTGAGGCGGTCGAAGACGGGGATGCCGTCGGCAAGCAGCCCCATTTTTGCTTAGCCGCGATGTCATTGGCCCACATATCGCTGCCGGCTATCCATGCTTGGCCGGCGTCGGGGCGTAGGAGGCCTGTGGCGAGGCTAATCAACGTTGTCTTGCCGGCACCATTGGGGCCAACCAGGCCGAAGATGCTGCCGTAAGGAACGTCCAGGCTGAGATTATCCACTGCAACTTTTGGGCCGAATTGCTTAAACATTCCACGAACAGCAAAGGCTTGGCTCGTGGGGTCGGCGTTGAGTGGCGGGAGATGAGGCGTGTGAGAGGTCATGAATACAAAGATAGTTGAGGTTTTATGGGAAGAGGCGTGGGTGGGGGATATCCATCCATGGAAAGTTGAGTCGCCCCGGCTCAAAAAATTTTGACTTGAGTGGAACAAACTCAACTTTGTGTACGTTGGAGTAAATGACTAGAGATTCACAACGCACCGACAAAGCTCCGATGTGGGCGATAGGCGGTGGTTACAGAACATAAGGTCCATGAAAGGAAAAATATGAGTTCATTCAATCCAACAACTAAAACGCAGGAGGCCTTGCAGGTCGCGCTGCAGCAGGCCTCGTCCCTGGGCAACCCGGATATTCGCCCAGCGCATTTACTCGCGGCGATCTTAGGCCAGGAGGACGGCATTGCAGTGCCGGTCCTGCGCGCTACAGGCGTGGATCCGCAGGTGGCGGCTCAGGAGGCCAATGCGCTTGTGGCAGGGTATCCCAAGGCTGAGGGCTCCGGGATGGCAAATCCCAACTTTAACCGCGAGGCTTTGAACGCGCTGACCGCTGCGCAGGAGCTGGCTGGCGAATTAGGCGATGAGTATGTGTCCACTGAGGTGCTGCTCGCTGCGATTGCTCGGGGTAAGTCCGACGCTGCGGAACTGCTGACTAAGCGAGGCGCTACCTATGACGTTATTAAAGGTGTGTTTCCATCTGTGAGAGGAAGCAAGAAGGTGACTAGCCAAGACCCTGAGGGGCAGTTCCAGGCTTTGGAGAAGTATTCCACTGACCTTACGGCTCGCGCTCGTGAGGGGAAGATCGACCCTGTTATTGGGCGTGACTCGGAGATTCGTCGTGTGGTCCAGGTGCTGAGCCGCCGCACCAAGAATAATCCGGTTCTTATTGGTGAGCCGGGCGTGGGTAAGACCGCGATTGTAGAAGGCTTGGCTCGCCGTATCGTCGCCGGCGATGTGCCAGAATCTTTGAAGGGGAAGACCCTAATTAGCCTTGACCTTGGTTCGATGGTCGCTGGTGCTAAGTACCGTGGCGAGTTTGAGGAGCGCCTCAAGGCTGTGCTTGATGAGATCAAGGCAGCAGAGGGCGAAGTCATTACCTTTATTGATGAGCTTCACACCATTGTTGGCGCGGGCGCTACCGGCGACTCCGCTATGGATGCCGGCAATATGATCAAGCCGCTGTTGGCTCGTGGCGAGCTGCGCTTGGTGGGTGCCACGACCCTCGATGAGTATCGCAAGTACATCGAGAAGGATGCCGCTTTGGAGCGTCGTTTCCAGCAGGTCTTTGTCGGTGAGCCGTCCGTGGAGGACGCTATCGGTATCTTGCGCGGACTCAAAGAGCGCTATGAGGTGCATCATGGCGTGCGCATTCAGGATTCTGCATTGGTTGCTGCGGCTACCCTCTCGGATCGCTATATCACGTCGCGTTTCTTGCCGGATAAGGCGATCGACCTGGTCGATGAGGCCGCTAGCCGGCTGCGCATGGAGATCGATTCTTCCCCGCAGGAGATCGACGAGCTAGAGCGTATCGTGCGGCGTTTGGAGATTGAAGAGGTCGCGCTGGGCAAGGAGACGGACGCAGCTTCGCAGCAGCGCTTGGAGAAGTTGCGCCAGGAGCTTGCCGACGAGCGCGAGAAGCTCGGTGAACTCAAAGCCCGCTGGAATAATGAGAAGTCTGCAATAGATAAGGTGCGCGAGGCCAAGGAGGAATTGGAACACCTGCGTTCTGAGTCCGAGATCGCCGAGCGCGAGGGCGACTATGGCAAGGTAGCTGAGCTGCGCTATGGCCGAATCCCGGAGCTGGAAAAGCAGGTGGCTGAGGCTGAGTCTCATACCACTGACACCACTATGCTCTCGGAGGAAGTCACCCCGGACACCATTGCGGACGTCGTGTCTGCCTGGACTGGTATCCCCGCGGGCAAGATGCTCCAAGGCGAGACTGAGAAGCTTTTGCGCATGGAATCCGAGCTGGGCAGCCGAGTGGTGGGTCAGCTGGAGGCCGTGGAGGCGGTATCTGACGCGGTGCGTCGTGCGCGCACTGGTGTGGCTGATCCGAATCGTCCGACTGGTTCGTTCCTCTTCCTCGGCCCTACAGGTGTGGGTAAGACGGAGCTGGCCAAGGCTTTGGCTGAGTTCATGTTTGATGATGAACGTGCGATGGTGCGCATCGATATGTCTGAGTACGGGGAGAAGCACTCCGTGGCTCGGCTGGTTGGTGCCCCTCCCGGATATGTTGGTTACGATCAGGGCGGCCAGCTCACCGAGGCCGTGCGCCGGCGTCCCTACACGGTAGTGCTTTTCGACGAGGTGGAGAAGGCTCATCCCGACGTCTTTGACATCCTGCTGCAGGTACTCGACGAGGGCAGGCTTACCGACGGCCAAGGTCGCACCGTCGATTTCCGAAACACCGTCCTCATCCTCACCTCTAACCTGGGCGCCGGTGGCACCCGCGAGCAGATGATGGATGCGGTGAAGCGGGCCTTTAAACCAGAATTTGTTAACCGCTTGGACGACGTGGTGATTTTTGATCCACTCTCAGAAGAGCAGCTGACCCACATCGTGTACATCCAGATCGCTCAGCTGGCACACCGCCTTTCTGCGCGTCGCCTCACTCTGGACGTCTCGGATGCTGCCAAACTGTGGCTGGCTGAACGCGGTTACGAGCCGGCCTATGGCGCGCGGCCACTACGCCGCCTGATCCAACAGGCGATTGGCGACCAGCTGGCCAAGAAGCTGCTGGCAGGTGAGATCCGCGACGGCGACACCGTGCACGTGGATGTGGCCGATGGCGGCGGGGCTTTGGAGCTGGCGAAGGGCTAAATCCAACCGGCTTCGCGAGCCCTAAGGTGTGCCTCAAATCTATTGTGGGCACCCAGTTTAGACATCGCCGAGGATAAGTAATTTCTTGTTGTTCCAGGGGCAAGGAAGACTTCCTCGGCGATGCTTTCTATAGATCCGCCTTTTCCTGCGGCTTCGATAACTTCGGTTTCACGTTCTGTTAGCGGACTATCTGCTGCGGTAATAGTCATTGCAGCTAATTCAGGGTTGATATACCGTTTTCCTGAGTAGACGGAGCGAACCGTATCAGCAAATTCTTTTGCGGTCGCAGTCTTAGGTAAAAACCCTTGCACTCCAGAAGCGAGGGCTCTTTTAAGTTGGTAAGGGCGTGAGTGGCTTGTCACGATGACTAGAGCCGTTTGGGGTGAAAGCTTATTGATGTTTTTGGCGAGTTCCACGCCATCGATGCCTCCGAGCTGTAAATCAGTGACTAATACATCTGGAAGTGGCGCATGCATCGCTTGAGTTTTCTTCCACCAACTGAGTACGTCTTCTGCAGAAGAAAAAGTATGGATGACATCAAGGTCTTCTTCGAGGCTGAGAAGCGTTGCTAATGATGAAGCAATAAGTTGTTCATCATCCACAATGACCAGTGTGATCATGCTTTTGTATCCTTCCAAAAGAGGGCTGCAGTGAAAACGGAACCTTGGTGGCTGAGACGAATCTGACCGTGGATTTTGCTTGCGCGTTCTTGCAACGACTCTATGCCGCCAAATGCACCCATGTGTTTTGAGACTCCATTGTTAGTTATGGTGATCGACATCGGTGAGATTTCAAATTGAATCTTCGTAGCAACAGAGTGCTTCATGATATTGGTAGTGGATTCCTTGATAAATCATGCAGCTATTTGCCTGCAGTGCGGGGGAATGAGACTGCATTTTCCTCTAACATGAACGAGAGCTTTTGTGGATTTAAACAAAGAGAGTGCTGAATTTAGTTCCTCCTCAGGGCATAAGGTTCGGTACCCAGTAACTACCTGATGTAAATCTTCCCGCATTAACTGAATCAATTTTTCTAATTCGTGTAGTTCAGCGGATACTTTATGCTCATCTTTCTTATACAAAGCTAGAGCAATTTGAGTTTTAAGAGACAACGCAGCAATGCGCTGCCCTAAACTATCGTGAAGCTCCTGTGCAAAGCGTAGGCGCTCTTCATGGACTCGGAGTTGCGACTCAAGCTCACGTGTCCGATTGAGCTGCTTCACGATTTGAGTAGACCATGCTGTGGCTTTGCTCCCAGCAACAAGCACCAGAGCAAAAACAACAATATAGCTCTGATGCTCAAAAGTGGGGTGTTTGATGTACACTGCCGTGAGCACCCCAAACACTAGCGTGTACCGCATTGGTTGAGCTAAATTAATGGCAATAGCGAATGAGAAACACGATAAAGCGACTAATGAAACTCCTGCGTATGTGCGTAAAGAATCATCAGACAGCGATTGTGATATTGCGGTAATTCTTATTGCAGCAGTGCTGATACATAACGTGATTATGTTTATTGCTAGAGAAAGTGGAAGCACTTGCGAAAGTGGCCGAGCAACACTGGTACGAAGCGCAGGGGTCCGTTCGATTACGACTGCAGCGCAAGACACGTTTGCGATAAAGAAGAGTGCGGGTGGTAGTGAACCTAAATCAAAGGAGCTTAAATATTGGTTGAGCGAGTTCCACCAAATTGCAGTTTTCATACAGAACACTGCAAGGATAACGAGACATATGTGCATAGAGCCCCGCACATAAATTGAAAACTTATCGCTTTCACTCATTTTGAATAACCTACACATATTTTCAAACTGGCCGCGCGTTATTTAGCGGTTCGTTTCCCAGCTCATATACCGGAATGCAGCCCACGTAAGGAACAACGCCCATATCAGGAGTGCGCCGATTGAGGATAGAGACGTATTGAATGCGTCGAGTAAAGAAAGACTTTCTTTGCCCGAGAGCTCGGATATGGTTTTGAAAGGGGTGCCAGTCCACTCTGTAAAAGCTATATCACTAATCAATGCGAAGGGGGTTTGTCCTAGAACATCTTGAACTCGTTGGGCATAGCTGCACGAAGTGACGATTGCGATAACATCGCGAGGACCATGACAGGTAGTGACGTCAGCTGAGCTGCTTCTGCGGTAGATGTGATCGCGCTGGTTAATAGCGCAAAAGCTGTGGAAATGACGATGCCAAGATTTATAGCAATGAATAATATAAATACTGTGTAGGGAACGGCATTGGTATACCAAATCAACATTATTAGCATTAGTCCCGTAAGCGATAGAGATATAATCGCGCCGGGAGTAGCTAGCGCGGCTAAAATTTCAGGAGTTTGTGTCTCGCCTGTACGTAATCGCTTGAGAACACGTTCGTCTCTGCGGGTGGTAGTCATTGATAGAACTGCGTAAAATTGCACGAACATTAGAGTGATGAGAAAGAAAACTTCCATAGAAATTGCTGTTTTAATGCGCGTTGGGGTATCACCACTCCCTAAAAACTGCATCAAAAATCCGACGCCTATAGGGAAGACCACTGCCATGAACAGCAGGGTTTTATTTCGTAAATACTGACGTATTTCTGCTTGTGCGAGGGCTTTGTATCGTCTCCATCTTGAGCTGCCACGTGGTGGAATAAGATGGGCAGGGTTCACTGATAAAGGTATGTTATTGCTCATTGTTTTCCTTTGTATGGAATGGGCTAGTTTTGACTAATCAGGGCTGCCAGTACCCGCAATGTTGAGGAATACCTTCTCTAAAGAGGCAGGATAAGCAGAAAAATCTTGTAACTCGATACGATTTTTACTAACCCATTGGAGAATCTTATGGGTATCCTTCTGAAGATAATTGGTGAAGATAGTGTGATGATTTAGCTTCGACAAAAGGGTGGTGTCTGGGATCTCGGGTGGTTGTTGCTGAGTCCTGAAAGAAATTTCTGCAGATACGGTGTTGGTGAGCTGCGGTAGTGTGCCTTCGCACGCTATTTTCCCAACATTCATGATCCCGATGCGGTCACATAATGTCTCAGCTTCTATTAGATAATGCGTAGTTAATATCATCGTTACGCCGCGCTCTTTCAGTTTGAGCAACAAATTCCACACATTATGGCGTGATTCTGGATCGAGGCACGAAGTCGGCTCATCTAGGAAGAGCAAAGATGGATTGCCTAATAAAGCACATGCTAGATCAAGCCTGCGCTGTTCACCTCCTGAGAGAACTCCAACTTTGATCTCTTTGCGGTGAGATAACTCCACATCGGATAAGACACTGTTGGGATCTTGAGGCTGAGAGCAAGTACCTGCCCACATTTTGATGGTTTCTCCAACTGTGAGCTGAGCGGGTAAGCCACCTGATTGGAGCATAATACCCATGTGCGGACACACTTCAGCTCGGTTTATGTAAGGATCTTTTCCAAACACGCGCACGGTCCCGGAAGTCGCTGGGGCCAATCCTTCGACGACTTCCAAAGTAGAGGTTTTTCCTGCGCCGTTAGTGCCGAGGAGCCCATAAACTTCACCACTATAAACGTGGAAGTCTACACCCCGTACGGCCTGGTACTTAGTGTTGTTTTTTCCATAACAGCGCGTAAGCTTCTCGACACTCACGACAGGTGTATTCTGCAGTTCGCTCATGCAGTGAACATTGCCAAAGCTCTAAATTTCACACCATATGTTTTGTCATCGAACTTATTATTTGATGCATAAAAGAGCATGACAAATGTCATTTCTATCTACTTGCTAAAGTTTTTGCGCCACCAAACGATGAGCAAGAGAATGATGAGCACGGCAGCTGCAAGAATTGCCCACATCTACCACTGCATGTTCATTCCTGAACCGTCTTCAAAAACCTTTTCTTCCTGCGGATCCATGGGTACTTGATGCCCATGAACTAGAAGACGATGCGTGTTGATCCCGTACGGCGTACACGTGACCAAAGTGATGATGTCTTGTCCCTCAGCCCTTTGGAGCGCGTCTGTCTCCTCAGGCAGAACTACACTTATGCGGTCAACTTGATACTTAAGTTTGTGTCCAGCAACAGCGATATAAAAGGCGTCGCCCTCTTTGACCTTGTTGAGGTTGTCCCACAAAGTAGCGTTCTGCAGTCCGGTATGTGCAGAAAGCACAGAGTACCGATCAGCGCCTCCCACCGGTAAGTCGGTTCCGAACAGATGGCCAACGCCACGCTGCAACGACTCCTCAGAAGTTCCGTGGTAAATAGGTAAATCCGACTTAATGGAAGGGATAATGATGCGTCCCATGGCGTCGGTTTCATGGAGTTTATGAAGGTATTCCTGGTAGGGCTCGTTATCCTTTGCCCTACGCGAGGCCCACGCATCCAGGATTGGGCCTTGGGATCGCTCAGCGTTATAACGGTGGGCTTCTTCCCAAGCAGTATCAAGAACTTCTGCCGGAACACTCTTTTCTAACTTGGAATAAGCGTCTGCAGCTTGCTGCTGGATGATGTTATTCCATTGCGTCGCGATGACAGGATAAAGGAGCACTCCCAGTCCAACAAGAATGATAAGTACAGCTAGTGCTGCATTTCCTCTTTTTCGAGGTGGGGTGTTAGTGGAAGTTGTGTCCAGCTTTTGGTTCATGAAGTAGCTCTCTTGGGGCTGAAGCCAATTCGAAATAATCGTGGCAGCAATGTTTCTACTCAACTTAGGGCTAAACGATGAAATAAAGAAACCGGACAATATGGGGAAGGCGTGCTTGTGCAACAACGAACTAAACAAAACCCTCAATATATAGATTATCTATATGAAATGTATTTTAATGCTTAATTTAGGGGGTGGATAATATGAGTTGCTGGTGTGGTTGTTTCAGAAGTGTGGTTGCCATGCGGCTAAACATGTCGTATTGAAAAATAAACATTTTTAAAAACGGCACATTTAGTGAAATTTTTCGCATCTGATCTCGGAAAATGCGAAGCTTTAGGGTCTGGGCGGGAGGATATTGTTAGGAATTTTTTATACCTAGGGGGGTGGATTCCTTTTGGAAAACGCCCCCTTTACCAGTGTTTAAAGTCACTAAAATGTCAAAATTTTGCCAATTTGAGAAGTTTTACCCTAAAAAGCTTTGCTTTGGCGGGGGGGGGAGCATGCTTTTGCTGTATCCCAATTCGGAAAAAACCTAACCTTTCGGGTGTGGAACATTCTTTTGGACAGCTATCTTTCAGGGATTTTCTGACTCTCTCTAATTTTTTGCATATCTGCTTGGTGGTGCTCAAATCGGGAAAATTTTTCCGATTTGTTGCGATGTCACCTATCTGCGACTGTGGCACATGCGAATTGGGTAATGCGCTTCTTTTGTCTCTGGATGAGTGCTTAAGATGCCATTACGCGATTAGCAAATGTGCGTTTCTTGATGAAAAACGCTGTGAGCAGAACTTATCTATTAAAAAATAGAAAGGTATGGTCTCGACAATTTGCTCAAATTCGCAGTGTCTGCGAGCAAAAGTGTTCGCTCTCAATCTAAGGAAGACATCGTCTTGAATAAGTTCTCTCGTACCACGCGTACTGCGGCTGTTGCTGCGATTGCCGGCCTCTCACTTTCCCTCTCTATGCCGGCTGCTTTTGCGGAAGAGCCTGTGGCTGCTGCTGCCACAGCTTCGGATTCCCCTCTAGTGAACCCGAATTTAAAGGGTATGCTAACCATTCATAAGTATGCCGACCTGGAACGCCTTGGAACACCCACTGGAACCATCAAAGATGCGGAAAGTATTAGTGGAGAAAAGCTCGATGGCGTGGAGTTTACTATCTATAAAATAAAAGATATTGATTTGACAACAAATGGTGGAATTGCAGCGGCAGCTAAAAAGACAGCCGCTGATTATGTAACCGCAGGCGTTGTTGATTCTGGCAAAGTAACCCAGATCAAAAAAGAAACAACACGCGATGGAAAAATAGTTCTATCAGACCTTCCGCTGGGGGCTTACCTTGTAGTAGAGACAGGCCCACTGCAAGGATATACTCCTACTCCTGCGATTCCTTTTGTTGCGTATGTTCCAATGACTGAAGGAAATTCAGGAGACAATCAAGGCGTTAAGTGGAATTATGACGTACATGCTTTCCCTAAAAACTTCAAAGAAGAAAAGCCAAGTAAAGCAGTAGAAGATAAAGACCAAAACGCTGATGACACAGTAGTTTATACAGTTTCTGGAACCGTACGTCGGTTGGCAGAAGGCGAAAAGTTAACTCAATTTGAGATTGCTGACCAGGTTGATAAAAAGCTTCAAGTCACGGATGTAAAAGTTTTCTTGGGAGACGTTGAGCTTGACAAAGACAGCTATGAAAACCCAACTTTTACGGAGAATAATGTCCACGTTAAGTTGACTGCTAAGGGATTGTCTCAGCTTGTTACAGGTGCGAAGGTTTCTGTAACAATTACGACTAAAGTTCTAAGTTCTATCGAGGACTTGAAAGTAGAAAACTCAGCTACCGTATATCAGAATAAGCCAGGAGGCCAGCAGGATACGACAGGAACTCCAACGCCTACAGTTCGCACTTATTGGGGTGGCGTGCAGTTCAAGAAAGTGGATAAGGAACACGGGGGCTATCCGGAGCTGAGTTTAGGCTTATTCGTTCGGCTAGCGAAACTTGTGAAGATGTGAATGTAAAAGATACCAAGAGTATTGAAGCTTCCTCTGTGAAAGGACTTCAGAACGGAAAAGTTTCTCAATTTTTCACTTCTGGGGAAGACGGAAAAGTTCTGATCACTGGACTACATGTAAACGATTTTGCAGATAATGCTGTGGTCGATCCCGCCAAGCACTTACTGCATAGTAGAAACAAAAGCGCCCAAGGGGAAAGAGCTCCTGTCGAAAGCCATCCCATTCCAGCTTAAAGCGGAATCAGGTGCAACCCCCGAAAATCGTGAGTACAAGCTTGCTTCTGTCAAGGTTGGAGATGTTGATGGTGAAGTCGTAAACATCGATGACACCACTCCGCAGCTTCCTCTAACTGGTGGTGCTGGTGTTGGCATTTTGGCTGCAATAGGTGCAGCGATTGTCGCAGCTGGTGCATGGTTTGCACGCCGTAACTCCAGCCAAAATAACTAATTTTTGGTTGTGACGCCGACCTTAGGGAACTAAGGTCGGCTAGATTTTCGCTGGTCGCAGTGCTTGTTATGTCGATCAGTGGTTTCTAAAAGTATAAGTGTTGATTCCGTATTTTCCCAGATAGATATTCTGGGTTTCTACGGTAGTTTTCCTGCGCAGCCTTGAACATGAGTCTGCTAAACGATTGGGAACAAACGTGGTTAATGTAGACACGGTACCGTTAGGTTCAAAGCAACCCCGCATTCGAAAGAAAAATGTCTTCATACCTGTGGCATTGATGATCGTGGGGCTTATCGTCATGATATATCCAGTTGTTTCTACGCAAATGAACAACTGGGGACAACTTAAGGCTGCGCAGGAGTATTCCCAGCTTCAAAAATCGGTACCGCAAGAAATTAAAGACGAAGAGTGGGAGCGCGCTCATAAATATAATGAGGGGCGGACTACTGGTCCTATTTTCGACCCATGGATTGGCAGAATTACTGCCGACAATAAAGATTTTAATGCTTATCTAAAACAGATCAATTCGCAAGATGCTATGGGGCGTCTCGTCATTCCTAGCATGAAAGCGGACCTCCCGATTTACCATGGAACGTCTGACGAAACTCTACAAAAAGGGGTAGGTCATCTTTTTGGTTCGGATCTTCCTGTTGGAGGATCAGGAACGCATTCGGTGTTAACAGGGCATACAGGCCTTCCGAATGCGACTTTGTTTGACAATCTTAAAAACGTAAAGCAAGGGGATGCTTTCTTCATCCAAATCGCTGGTCACAAAATTAAATACATAGTTGATCAGATTGAAATTGTTTTACCGAATAAGACTGAGCATCTTGTCCCTGTTGCGGGAAAAGACTATGTCACATTGATTACTTGCACTCCCTATGGGATCAATACTCACCGTCTTCTTGTCCGAGGATATCAAGTACCCATTACGAATTCTGAGACTCTACAACTGGAAAAAGTCAAGGAATGATCTGGCAATGGTGGATGTATGTATTAATCGCCGCATTCATTATTTGTTCTATTGGTTTGGCTTGGTGGCTGTTGAAGCAGCGAAATCACGACGCTGAAGCGCTGGAAAATAAGAAAGACTAAATATTTTGAAATCGCATATCCTACGCAGTTCAGTTGTCTATGTTGCTGTTTCACTTATGTCACTGAGCACACTGGCTTTTCCCCAATTGCTTCAAGTTACGTTCCGAAAGCTGCTGCTGCCATTACTGGCTTTAATGATAGTCAGGATCCAACAACAATCGAGCTAGATAGATTGGTTAACCTGAAAATTAAGATCCCGCTAGTAGATAAATATGACACTGACTTACGGAGTCATAAACCTCACTGTTCAGTCTCCAACTATAAAATTGAGATCAGCTTATTAGATACTGATCCGATTAATACTATTGAGGGATATAAAAAAGCAGCAGAACTTTCTGTAAAAAATGCGAAAAAGTTAGCTGTTGTAGAAAAATATACTGCGACAACAGATAACGAAGGTATTGCTGCTTTTCCGGGACTCAAGCCTGGTGCATGTCTGGTGGTTGCGCAGCCTCCCACTGACTCTTCTTTTTACTATCCAAAGCCGCAAGAGATGGTAGTTGTTATCCCGACTTCAGGACAAAATGATAAGTGGAATTATGATGTTTTGCTTATAGCTAAGTTTGAGCCTCATATTCTCCCACCAGTTCCTAACATCCCAACGAATACACCACCATCGCCGCCTGCCCCTACCTTTTCGCCAAGTTCGCCTTCGCCTGCTCCAGGGAAGCTTGCAGAGCCTTTGGCTATGACTGGAGCCGCAGTTTTAGGACTGGTTATGGCTGCTTCAGTGCTGATTCTAGGTGGATTCACATTGTTGATCTTGGCGCGTCGTAAAAAGACGGAGGGGAAATAATGCATTGGATTGGGACCAACGGTCGTATGCCCTCATCACATAATAAAGCCTTAGGAGAAAAACTGGTGAGCAAGAATGCATTTTTGCGTTTACGTTTCATGGTGACTGTTTCTATAATGCTTGGTTTATTAGCAGGAATAACGGTAATTAACTTTGCACCATTGGCGCGAGCTCAAGAAAGTATCTCCACAGGTTCTGTATCGGTTTCTTCTGTGGATAATTTGAATTATTCAAGAAAGATACAGGTTCCCATACTGGAGGACGCAGTAATTGAATCGGTAACAGTCTCAGCAGCCGAGCAAGAAACAGCATTTAGTACGGATGCCACACAATTAGCTCTGTTTATAAATGGCGTAAAAGTACCTAACGTCGATTGGAGCGCTGGCGCAACTGCACCATATTCTCTTACTGCCACATTCGCAGAAATTTCTGTCTCCGCAGAAACCAGTGTTGAAGTTCAAGTAATCGGCTCTGTGAAAGATTCTGGTTGGAGTGCGTAAATACTAGGGACTGTCGGGGACGCGACGTCGACCCTCGTACCAACCATTCAGCCACGGAGTGTCGCCCCACTTGCCTTACAGGCCCCTTCTCAAACTACAGAGACCCCTATGGCGCCGGGTAATCTGAAGGGGACACAAGCTACCACTAAAGTGCCTGCTAGCAGTGGGCAGAGCTATGCGGATTTTGATGTATTTGTGGGAGAGCCTCAAGCTCGGCTTGAAAAAGTAGGTCTAGCGCTTGATGGGCCGATCCCGAATGGAATTACTACTCTCGAAATATTAGTAGATGGGAAATCCATTGAGACGTTTCCGGTGAATGCGGGGAACGGCGCGTATACGCTTACAGCACAACTCTCTATCCCACAGAGCGTAGTTCAAGGTCAAAAAATAACTATGCGTTTGAAGGGCTCAAGCGGTATTTATTCTCAAATTCCTGGTAGTACCGGGTACATCAGTGGAAATCCTGGTGGAGTTCAACTTTATGGAACAGTTACTAATGCAGGCAGTTCTTCTTTGCCTGAGGTATCGCCTACACCAGATCTTCAAACAATAGGTAGCGGTAACTCTGTAGCTTCTTTGAACTCAGAGATACTAACTATCTCTACAGAAAAGCAAGGAGCTGAGCTAACCAAAGAGATAAAAGTACAGGTAGAAGTTCCTGGTTTTACAGGCACCGAAGGTTGGTCTCTAAAAAATGCAGGCCAGCTTGTAGATCCCTCGCAATATGATTTAAGAGTAGACAGCGATACCGTCTTCTTTACATTCAAAACTCTTCGAGATATTCCTGTGGGCAGCCGTGTGGAAGCAGCGGGCCGCTGGGTTGGAAACCAGCAAGCTACTGGTTCTCTAACCTTGTGGACACCAAAAAATACGAACACAGAGCCAGACCAAAAAGAGGGCAACTCTGGGTTGTATCCTTTGGCCAAAGAGCCATACTTGCTTTGCAAAGTGACAGCTAGAAATCAGCTGCGTATTAGCGCAAACCCATCGGAGCAAGGATCTCTTTCTAAAGTCGTTGTACGTATTCCAGACGGAGTTCCGCTTCCGGATCCTTCGGATCCAAAGATATTGTTGCAAGCTTCTTTTGGAAGCCGCACTAATGGAACTGGCTTTACCACTGAAATCAACGAGCGGACGCTTACACTAACTCTCACTCCTGAAGCACCGTTACGTAAGCTTGAAGGAGTTAGTGTTGTTATTCCGGATACCGCAAGATACGGCACTACTTATACTGATTATAATATCACCTTCCTCGGCGTGGGCAAAGAAGCACCTATGCCTACTGTATGTAGCGAGATAGATCGCCCAATTGATGATCGCGGTTTGGCAATGCCTTGGAACGGAAACGAATCGCGTTCGGTTGCTCGGAAACCTGCACGCGTTTTGACTGAAGAAGAAAAAGCTCGTGGTAATACCGTTTATGTAACCGCAAGTACTCCTAATAGTCAGTCTCGTAACTTCTCCCAACTTTATTATCAGGAGAGCGCGGGCACGTCGTTTAAAAAATCGGAGAACAAACCGACTGGGTAATTAACGCACTTGCGTACAATACAAGTGACAATTGGTTATATGCTGTTTCTCAAGGCCGAGTGGGATACCACTTTGTAGAGGCTGGAACAACTGCTACGGGGAAGAAACGCCTGCAAATAGTGACTCTTGAAGACCCATGCTTCCCGGCGGGGCATCTTCTTCAGATTGATCCGTTAACCGGTGCAGTGCATAACCTCGGGAAGATTACAGCACCGAATTCTCCTGCTTATGGTATCTCCGGCGGATACAATCGCCCATGGCCAAATGACCTGTGGGGCGGAGTGAACGTAGGTTTCTTTGACCGTAACAATGAGTATTGGGTTACCAATGGTTCTTTGTCCGGAAGTGGACATCTGTACAAAGTTGATATTGCTAAACGAGTCGCAACTTCCACAGGAAATACAGCAACAACCTGTGGAAAAGACGAGCAAAATTATTGTGCTAGGTCTGAGGATTACGCCATACTTTCGTCTGCTCTTTCACAGGGAAATTATGCCTGGGGCATAAAAAATGGATGGGCAGCCAGCGGCCGAGTTGTTCTAGAACGAATTGATATGAGCACTGGCTTCATTAAAACCTGGGATATCACTGGATATAAGACAGCTTCTGGTCAGTCGATTCCTACGGGGCATCAATGGGGTAAAGCGTGGACCTATGGAAATGGAAACTTAGGGTTTGGTACTTCGAGTAGCCGTTCTTCAAGTACGGTCTTACAGCTCAAAGTCACAAATCCTGATTCAGCTAATCCCACATTTGAACTTGTATCATTGGATAACACAACTCCTGCTGCTTATAATACTAATGGCACGAGTAACGGGTTAGTCCCAATCGATGTTGATCTAGAAGTTAATAAAACTTATCTTGGTGAGGATCAAGCCGCTGGAAGAATGACTTGGCGGATTGATGTCTTTAACAAGAGCGCTTCCAACGGAAGCTCCGGTTTCTTGGTTAATGATGAGATCCCTGCAGGGTTTACAGATCTTAAGATAAAAACGCCTCCGAACGTACAGGTATCTGTTAACCAAGGTCCTAGCCAAATAGATCCGAAGCGGATCTATTTGCAGGCGACTTTTGGTCCCCTCCCCGCAGGTCAATCTACATGGGTCGAAATCAGCGCTAAAGTTCCTACAGGATCAATTCCAGGTTGTGTAGAAAATACTGCGTCAATTATTGGTAACGAGAATGATCCGAATTCTGGAAATAATAGTTCCACAGCGGAATGTGAGAACAAGGACGTCACTATTCGGATTAAAAAAGTTGATTTTAATGAATCGAGCCAAGATGTGCCTCTAAACGCTGCTTTTAAGCTTTTTGAAGCAGTTGCTGGTCCGGATGGTTCTTTGTCCCCGTCTTCTGAGGGGAAAGAGATTGTAACTACGGATAAAGGAGTTTTGGGCGAAGCTACGGTTACTCCGGGCAAGTCATACTTCTTGGTGGAGACCCAATCTCCTAAGGGATACAGCCTTTTGTCACGACCTATCTTATTAAGGGTGGAATCCGATAAGGACGGAAAGGTCAAGTTGGTTTTCCCCGAGCAAAAAGATACGTTCCCAGTGCTGCAGGAAAAAATTGTCTATCAAGATGGTGTTATCACAATCCCCGTAGCTGACGTTATGGTGGGAGATCTTCCGAGAACTGGTGGTAATGGAGTTGTACCTATCGTTCTTTTAGGCGCAACGCTAGTAATATTTGGTGCGATGAGGACTCGATTTAAAACAAAGCGATAGCGGAGAGTATTGCTTTAAAGCCTGGTGTGTTGTGCAAACACGCCAGGCTTTTTGTAAAAGGAATCAACTGTTTACCGTCTCGGATAATGCAATTTTGACGATACATGGCAAGGTAGTGGGGGTATTTTAAGCACTCTTGAGCCTTGATGATTTTGAGGAAAATCGTCAAGTTTCCTGTGTTTATAAAACCTTGATATTGGTTCGGGGGTACTTAGGCTTAGTAAAAACGATTCGAGTACCGCTCCGTTGGACTATGGGTTATGCTGTAGAGGTATCGCAACCAGTTGATATAAAGCTAGTATTCCCCCTCAATATACTAGCTGGGAGAGTGCTGGTCAGTTTTTTAAAAGCTGACCAGCACTTTTTTCTTTTTGCGGTAGTGGTGGCAGCAAGTAATAGTGCTTGGTTTCTGGGGAAGCCTGTGGTGGGGGAAAACTACGGTGGGGATGGTCTGTGTCATAGTGGTGTGCAAGCCCTGCTATGCGTTGCATGGGTTTATGTGGGCATCGAGAAGCTTATGCAGAGAGGCATCATGGTTCTGAATATCACGTACCTTGTTCTGGGGGCATTGTTGCTGGGGTGGGCGGTATACCGGTTGTTAAAGGACCGGAGGCGGCAGCATAGTGGGATGATCCTTTTGGTCAGCATCTTTTTTCTGGATCGTTTTGACCAACGTGCTTTTTGAGTTCGACCAAGCTTTGGGGCTTCTAGCTGGTTTGGGCGTGATCGTGCTTGTTATCGGATTAGTGTTCGGCATGGCGTTTGCGATGCTGGTGAATAGCTACTTTTTGATGAAGCGCGAGGGGATCTCGCTGGTGCATTCGCTACCACTGCTTGCTGGATTGGGAACACTGCTCGTCTATTTCTTTGTTTTTGGCAACAGCCTGTTTTTTAGCAGTGGTCAGGTATTCGGTAATAAGCCTATTTTTCAGGTCTTCTTCTTATTGGCGGTCTGGTACATCGGGGTCGTGGGGTACGTGGGCTTCAACCTTGCGGCTTATACGCTTCAGGCGGTGATCTATGGGCGCTGGCCGCGCGCTCCCCACTATGACGCGGTGGTTGTGCTTGGAAGCGGAATCAGGGGCGAAATAGTCACGCCGCTGCTAGCGTCGCGGCTTGATCGAGGGATTCATTTGGCCCGCGAGGTAGGGGCAAAAACATTTGTGTGCTCGGGCGGGCAGGGGCCGGATGAACCGATCCCGGAAGCCGAGGCCATGCGGCGTTATGTTGAAAAACATGCGTCTGGTGAGTTCACGATTTACTCAGAGGATCGTTCTACGACGACAGAAGAAAACATTCGTTTTAGTAAAGCCCTTATGGATGATGAGCTCGGCGCGGATGCTGAGGTGGCAATAGTGACCAGTAACTACCACTCCATGCGGGCCGGGGCGCTTGCCCGACGCCTGGGCGTTGACTGGGAGTCCTACGGCGCTCCTACGGCTCTGTACTACGTTCCTACGGCCTTTTTGCGCGAGTTTGTGGCATCCATGGTGTTTAACTGGAAATTCCATGCAGTACTACTCGGGATTTTTTCTGTGGGAATGGCTCTGATCGGTGGGCGGGGGTTGTACTGACCGCCGGAATTATGGCGAAAAAGACCATTATGGGGGTGGGGGGTACCTGGGCGGTTATGTCATGAAAGCGCTGTTCAAAGGGATAATTTTATTTCCAGGTGAAAAGTTTTAATTAAACTTTGGAAAGTGTCTTGTGCATCTCTGACACTGTAGCTATAGTTCTTCTTGGGCAGATCAAAAGTGCCGGCCTAACCGCACTATGCAACCTGCCTGACCTATGGTTTGGCCTGTCCTTACCTAATGGGTGTTTCCTATGTGCACTCGTAAGGGCAGGTCACACCTCTTGAGGGGTCGGCGCGAGGGGCGTCTTCGGCATTTGCATAAGAGGTTGGGAACAAGGCGGTGCGTATCTGCTCTGCAGGGGATAGAAGGTGGTCATTATGGCTACCTTCTATTTTTTGCTTTTTGACTTTTGAGGCCCAGGATGGGGCCCTATTTTTCTTTGCTCAGCGTGATTTAAAACAAAAAACCTACGCTAGCGTATATTTTATTTTTTGTATAAATGCTGGTAGAAGCGTTGGAAAAAAATTTGGTGTTCGCAATCACGTTATTTTCAAAACAGTGATACGGAGACATACCTAGTATGGGGACCATAAGGCATTAACTACAAGCACCAGCGGGGGGAACGCGGCGTGTGTTAAGAGCTACTTTCCATCGCGGTGCGCTAGTGGTTTGTTCTCAAGGCAAGCCAGAGAAGGAGCATTGATCGGTATGAGCATGTCATTTAATCCTCAGGTTTTTGATCAGGCCTGGGATCGTTTCGGATCAGAAGACTTCGACGTTGTCATCATTGGTGGCGGCTCCGTGGGTGCTGGCGCGGCGCTCGATGCTGCAACACGAGGACTGCGTACTGCCGTGGTGGAAACCCGCGACTTTGCTGCCGGCACATCCTCGCGATCGTCGAAAATGTTCCACGGAGGCTTGCGATACCTTGCGATGCTGGACTTCAAACTCGTCGCAGAGTCCCTCCACGAGCGCGAACTCAATATGTCTGTCCTGGCGCCGCACCTGGTCAAGCCTCTAAAATTCATCTTCCCGCTGACGCACCGCCTCTGGGAGCGCGTGATGATGTTCGGCGGATTCACCCTCTATGACCTTATGGGTGGGGCGAAGAGCGTGCCCATGCAAAAACACCTCACGCGCGGAGGTGTGTTAAAAGTCGCACCGGGGCTGCGTAACGATGCCATCGTTGGTGGTGTCCGTTATTACGACACCCTTGTTGACGATGCTCGCCACACCATGATGGTGCTGCGTACGGCGGCGCACTATGGCGCGGTGGTTCGTCCATCGACCCAGGTGGTGGGCTTTGATAAAGACGCTTCCGGCCGGATAGTTGCAGCGCAGGTGCGCGATACCGATACCGGTGCGGTGACGACAGTCCGCGGCAAGGTGTTCATCAACGCCACGGGCGTGTGGAATGACGAGGTAGAAAAACTTGCCGGTGCGCAGGGCAAGTTCTCTGTGCATGCCTCCAAGGGTATTCATATCGTGGTGGAGAAGGACAAGCTCGACGCTGACGCAGCGCTGTGCTTTGTTACCGAGAAGTCAGTGCTGTTTGTGATTCCGTGGGGCAACTATTGGATCATCGGTACCACAGACACTGACTGGGATCAGCATCTATCCAAGCCGGACCCAGCTCCCACGCGTGCCGATATTGATTATGTGCTGTCTCAGGTTAATCAGCGCGTAAGCAGGCAGCTGGGGTATGACGACATCGTGGGTGTCTTCTCCGGATTGCGCCCGCTGCTCAGCGGTAAGTCTGACGCTACGACGAATCTCTCGCGTAACCACGCCGTGGCTGTGGTGACCCCGGGATTGGTTTCCGTGGCTGGCGGAAAGTACACCACGTACCGGGTGATCGGTAAAGATGCGGTAGACGTGGCTCTCAAGGAATCCAAGATCAAGGCTCCGGATTCAGTGACTGAACGCACTCCTATCGTGGGCGCGGACGGATACCATGCGTTGGTTAATCAGGCGCCGATGCTGGCGGCTAAGTATGGTGTGGACGAGCAGCTAATAACCCACCTCCTGGGCCGATATGGCTCGTTGTGCGAACGCGTGCTAGCCCCAGGGTTGGAAGACCCGCAGTTGCTCACTCCTGTGGAGGGGGCCGAGGGCTATTGCTGGGCTGAGGTGCTGTACGCAGTCACCGACGAGGGGGCCTTGCATGTGGAAGATGTGCTGCTGCGTCGGTTGCGTGTGGGCATGGAATACGCGGACCGAGGCGTGGGTGCTGTGGATGGCGTGGCGCGACGCATTGCCCCATATTTAGGGTGGGACGACGCGCGCGTTGAAGAAGAGATTTCGGGATTCGTTGATCGTGTAAATGCTGAACTAGCTGCAGAAAAAGCATTAACGGATGTTGAAGCGAACACGATTATGACCACCGCTACGCAAACTCGTTCCAAAGTAAATTTGGACGTTGAGGGATAAATTGGCGGAAGTGGGGTATAGTAATCCTTGCTGTGGGCTACTATCCCAGCGCGCGGCACTATGAAACTGGTTTCAGTTTCATAGTGCCGCGTCTTTCCTTTTTCTGGGGTCTGTGGGGGACATGAGCGCAACACCGCCGGTGAAAGTATGGCGGTTTGTAAGTGTCGGAGTTCACTTACAAACCTAAGTAAATACTAAGCTAAAGGTGCTAAAAGTGTAAATAGGTGAAGCGGGCTAATTTTGAGTGCGCTATAGGCAAGCTATGGCCGAGCTGCGGAACCTAGTTCAAAAACACACACTGAGCGTTTCCGCTGTATAGGTAGATTTTGTTCAGCGCCGTAGGAACGCGTTTGGGGTATCAAACAAGCGAAAAACTGCGACGGCCCTTAGACTTTTGGGTATGGGTATCACAATTAGCGTTGAGGAGCTTGCGCAGCGAATCAACACCGGCAGTAATAACATCATTCTTGCCAGCCTATGGTCGCCCCACGAAGGCGGAGGCTACGCGCAGTTCAATTCAGAGCACATTTCCACCGCGCGTTACTGCGACACAGCATTTGCCTTGGCTTCTGCGCCAAGCTCCAAGCTGGGTCGCAATCCGCTTCCCACCAAGAACATTCTGGACCGTTGGTTTATCCGCTGGGGTCTCACAGATGACCGTCAGGTTGTGGTGTATGACAACCACCGTGGCCTTTTTGCCGCGCGCGCCTGGTGGGTGCTCAAGTGGGCGGGCGTTCCCGACGTGGTCATCCTGGACGGCGGTCAGAAAGCGTGGGAGGCTGCAGGATATGAGACGTTGGGCGGTCCCGGTAACCCGCGGATGTATTCCACCATCGAGCCGGAGCTGGGCAGCATGCCCACCGCAACCATTGAGGACGTGAAGAACCACACCGGGATCCTGCTGGATACCCGCGAGGCTAATCGTTTTGCTGGACGCAAAGAACGGCTTGATCTTAAAGCAGGTCATATCCCCGGAGCAGTCAATATTCCTTCCCGAGATCTGCTTACCCAGGAGGGTCTGTTTAAAACCCCGGAGGAAATCCGTGCGGCGTTTGCTGCTGTGGGGATTACCAGCGCGGATGATGTGATCGTTTACTCGGGTTCTGGCAACCATTCGGCGCAAGCAATCATTGCTATGAATATTGCGGGTCTGGGAACGCCTCGACATTATGTGGGTGGATGGTCGCAATGGGCGGCAGATCCCAAGAACCCTGTTGAACATGGAGATGCGCGCTAGGCTTTAAGCCATGCTATTTCTTTTCGCCGGAATTGTGGGACTCCTTGGAGTCGGGCTGTGGTTGTTTGACCTTTCACGTCGTCGGACAACCACCGTTCAACAGAACGCAGACGCGGAGGAGAAAGGTGGGCCGTCGAAAAAGCTTGCGGCTATACCTAGGGGGAGCCGGAAGGAAAAGAAGACGTGGGCTGAATCCCATGGATTTGATTACACCAAAGAGGACGCTTTTCTTGCCGACGAATGGAGCAGGGGAGTGGCCGCGGAAGGTGCGGTTGCCCGCGACGTAGTAAGCGGCATCGCCGGGGGATATGAGATGCACCTCATGGAATTGGGCGAGGTGAGCGTGATGGCGCTGCGCCGCGCTGCTACCTCGGATGTGGTTGTGATGGCGCGTCGAGAAGCACAAGAAGATGCGGAAGACTTAATGCAGGTTAGCCGCATTGAGGGATTCATCCTGTACAGCAACGACCAAGGCGCTACCGAAAGAATGCTGGACGAGCGAGTGGATAAAGCATTCGCCGATATGCCCAGCGCAGTGTCAGTGGTGTGGGAGGAATCTGATTGGGTATTAGCCCAGCTCGAACGCGGCTCCACCCACGAGGACTGGGACGCGCTCATCCAGCCTCTCGCGCTCTTTGCCGACGCAGCACGGGTCCTGCCGCCACGAAGCGGCGCTACCCAGCCAGTGGATTTCACGGACTGCGACCCCACCCGGCCCATGCCGGATGCCCCGGAGACGGAGGAGGACGACTCGGAAGATCCGGTGCCGGTTCTGCCCATGGTTGCGCGCAAAGAAGATCCTGTTCCGCTGCCAACTCGCGCCACAGCCCAAGCACGAGGGGTGGTTGAACCGCGGCCTGTCGGCGGTGACGATGTCGCAGCCATAGCCAAGGGCGATAAACCAAAGACGCAACGCTATAACGGAACCCGCGCTCTGCGCGATCTCAGCCAAGGTTCCACGATCTTTGAGGACCTCACCGAGGAACTCGGAACCGACCCTCTAAACTAAGTAGCTAAAGCCCAACGGCAGTTGAAACTAAGGAGAACTCCCGCACCCATGTCTATCAATGCAGCAAAGAAAAAAGAACTAGCGGAACTGGTCAAAGAGCTCGCCGTTGTTCACGGAAAAGTCACGCTGTCTTCCGGCAAAGAGGCCGATTACTATGTTGACCTGCGTCGGGCTACCTTGCACCACCGTGCATCACGCCTGATCGGAGAGCTGCTGCGCGAACTCACCGCAGACTGGGATTATGTGTGCGTCGGCGGACTCACCCTGGGTGCTGACCCCGTGGCCACCTCCGTCATGCACGCTGAAGGTCGCGCAATCGACGCCTTTGTTGTGCGCAAGGAAGCTAAAAAGCACGGCATGCAGCGTCGCGTCGAAGGCCCCGATGTGGTGGGTAAGAAAGTCCTGGTGGTGGAAGACACCACAACCACCGGAAACTCGCCGCTTACTGCAGTTGCTGCGCTGCGGGAAATCGGTGCCGAGGTAGTAGGCGTGGCCACCGTCGTGGATCGCGCCACTGGTGCGGCCGACGTTATTGCTGCCGAGGGGCTGGAGTACCGCTACCTCATCGGGCTTGAGGATCTAGGGCTTGTCTAACGCAACCTCCACGCCGGGTCCCACAGAGTGGGGCGAGGGCCTGCATGGGGTTGGGCCGTGGGCAGAAGAACACCCCGGTGTACCCCTGCCCGCCGAGCCCCACTATGATCCCGAGCTACTGGAAGCGGGGGATCGTCGCAACGTTGTCGACGCCTACCGCTATTGGTCACGGCCCGCAATTATCAAGGACATTGATACCCGGCGCCACGCCCTGCACATCGCGATTGAGAACTTTGAAAACGACGCGAACATTGGCACTGTCGTACGCACCGCCAATGCGTTTGCCGTAGACACGGTGCACATTGTGGGGCGGCGCAGGTGGAATCGTCGTGGCGCAATGGTCACCGACCGCTACCAGCACCTTATGCACCACCCAGACACGCAGCCCCTGGTCGACTGGGCGTTGGCGGAAGGCCTTACAATCGTGGCTATAGACAACACGCCGGGGTGCGTTCCCTTAGAGACTGCCGAGCTGCCGGAAAAATGCCTTCTGCTCTTTGGTCAGGAAGGGCCGGGGGTGACCCAAGCGGCGCAAGAGGGGGCGTTGATGACGTGTTCTATTGCGCAGTTTGGCTCGACACGTTCGATCAACGCTGGTGTTGCCGCCGGAATAGCCATGCACGCATGGATAAGGCAACACGCCGATCTGGGGAAAGCATGGTAGCTGGCTAAGGCTTTTGTCTAGTATTGGGGAAATGTTCCGTTCGGCCGCACCAGCTGGTGGCGGGCTTTTCTACGAGAAGAGTAGGTATCACGTTGAACGAAATATGGCTGCATCGTGCCGATCTCGCTGAATCTGCGATTAACGAGAGGCATGCGTCGTCGTTGTGGGGCCTGCCTCGCACGAATTTAGCCGTCGTAGCGTGGCCACCGAATATTAAAGAAAAGCTTTTTTATCGGTGGCATTACTGGTGGCAAGCGCACTATCTAGATTGCCTTGTCGACGCCGCCATTCGCCGCCCCAGTAAGGCCCGCAAGCAACGAATCCGGGAGACCATCGCAGGCATCCAGATCCGCAACCTGGGCAAGCTGACTCGCAATAACTATTACGACGATAAATCCTGGCTGGCACTTGCCCTGGACCGGGAACGTCGTATGCGTGGACGCGGTAAACGTAAACACCTGCGTGCACTGGAAGCCAATATTGTCGGTGGTGCGGATTCCCTGGTGGGCGTGTTGCCGTGGCGGGTAGGGGAGCACTTCTTTAACGTTCCGACAAATGGCCCCGCAGCTATCATGCTTGCGCGCAATGGTGACATTGCCAAAGCTCGCGAGATCATCGACTGGATTTTTGATAATCTTATTGATGAAAAAGGCCTGGTGATGGATGGCCTCCGCATGAGTATGCGGGGTCCCGAGCTGGTTAAATACACGCATCCTTATTGCCAAGGCGTGGTTATCGGGGCATGCGTGGAAATCGCTGAGGCGTTGCGTGCCGACGAAGCAACGTATGAAGAATCGATCACATACCTAGCTCATGCGCGTGCCGTAATCCATGCGGTGGCCAAGGAAATGGCAACGCCATCGGGAGTGATCGACTGGGTAACCGGCGACGGCGACGGTGGGCTGTTCAAAGGGATTTTGGCGCGCTACCTCGCGGATGCGGCGGTGCGGCTGCCCGAAGACGGCGAGGCTAATCGCTCTGCCCGCAACATCGCTAAGCGTTTGGTGATGTCCTCGGCGGAAAGTGTGTGGAATCACCGCCTAGAGGTCGATGGCCTTCCAGTATTTGCCACCGACTGGACCGATGACGCGAAACTTCCCCACAACTTTGGCGTGGGAGGCTCGGCGCTGAGCGACATAGTGAATGTAGTGCGTATCGACGAACGTGACCTGTCCGTGCAACTCTCTGGGTGGATGCTGCTAGAGGCCGCCGCACACATAGTTGAGTCTGAATAGTTTCGGTTATGTCCGAATCTGTGTGATTTCTCTCCTAACTTTTCAGATTGAAGGGAAGCATTCTGCTGGGGTTGCTGGCATACTGGGATACAGGCTACGAGCAATCGTGCTCACAGATGAAACGAATAAGCTAATCCAACTGGAGGATTTTTCATGCCTATCGCAACTCCCGAGGTCTACAACGAGATGCTGGATCGGGCTAAGGCAGGCGGATTCGCCTTCCCAGCCATCAACTGCACCTCTTCTGAAACCATCAACGCAGCTCTGAAGGGTTTCGCTGAAGCTGAGTCCGACGGCATTATTCAGTTCTCTACCGGTGGCGCGGAGTTCGGTTCCGGCCTTGCGGTAAAGAACAAGGTCAAGGGTGCCGTGGCTCTCGCCGCATTCGCTCACGAGGCAGCAAAGAGCTACGGCATTAACGTTGCTCTGCATACCGACCACTGCCAGAAGGAAGTTCTGGACGAGTACGTTCGCCCCCTGATCGCTATTTCTCAGGAGCGCGTAGATCGCGGCGAGCTTCCACTGTTCCAGTCGCACATGTGGGATGGTTCCGCTGTTCCTATCGATGAGAACCTTGCGATTGCTCAAGAGCTGCTCCAGAAGGCACGAAACGCTCACATCATCCTTGAGGCTGAGATCGGTGTTGTCGGTGGCGAAGAAGACGGCGTGGAAGCCAAGGCTGGCGCCAACCTCTACACCACTCCAGAGGATTTTGAGAAGACCATCAACGCCCTCGGTACCGGCGAGAATGGCCGCTACCTGCTGGCTGCCACCTTTGGCAACGTCCACGGTGTGTACAAGCCAGGCAACGTTAAGTTGCGCCCAGAGGTTCTTCTTGAGGGACAGAAGGTTGCCCGCAAGCTACTCGGCCTCGACGACTCCGCTTTGCCATTCGACTTCGTCTTCCACGGTGGCTCCGGCTCCGAGAAGGAGAAGATCGAGGAGGCATTGACCTACGGCGTGATCAAGATGAATGTGGACACTGACACCCAGTACGCATTCTCTCGCCCAATTGCTGCTCACATGTTCTCTAACTACGACGGCGTGCTCAAGGTCGACGGCGAAGTTGGAAACAAGAAGGTCTACGACCCTCGCTCTTACATGAAGAAGGCTGAGCAGAGCATGTCCGAGCGCATCATCGAGGCTTGCCACGACCTGCACTCAGTGGGTACCTCCGTAACCAAGTAAACTTAGAGCTGTATATATTTTAATGCCCGGTCGCTTAGTGCTGACCGGGCATTTTTTATACAAAACTGTGGATTGGCTTTTAACCAAAACATATTACTCATTGGTTCTTTGACCTGTAGCAAATATGCTGCTTAGCTGGGCTGGTTAACTTAATCATTCCTTCTCTAGGAGACCCCAATGGGTAATAGACCTGGTCCTCGGATTGTGGCAATCACTACAGCCGCAACCCTTGCCATCTCAGGCTTAACCGTAACGGCACCCTCAGCCTTTGCGGCCGTCGATGACGGAACAACTAATGCATTTACTAGCAGCAATCCAGATGCGAAATTTGCCAATGAGATTTTCTTCTTTGATTTCTCCAAGGTAGCCAGTGGCGACGAACTTCAAAATAAGTGGTACGCCAATAGTGCGGAAAACAATGAAGGCGGCTTTGGCGGCAAACGCATCAAAGAGGACGACACCTATACCTACAAAGAGGCTGATGGTGTGCCTAAAGGGATGGAAGTCACCGTAACCATCAAGAGCATTAAGGCTATGTATTCCGATGCTCAGAGCAGCAACGGAACACCGCTCACTGTGGACAACGGCGGCATCTGGGCACGTAACGTGACGTGGAATGATTTTTTCCGGCCGATCGATTTTGCTGCGCTTGCCGGACGTAACTCGGAGCGCGATAAATGGTTTGACAGGGATGTTTTATATCCCAGTGATTCCGGTGCAAAGTGGCAGATCAGCCAGTACCTTAACCCTGACCTGTTTGATGGTAATGCTGATGCTGTAGGAAACCAGGGCTACACTTTGACCTTGCCATTCAAGGCACCCTGAATGGCAAGCCGATCTCTCTCGACGTGATTGCTTCTGACGGTGAGTCCACCGGAATCAAGGTGGAAGACCACAACAATCCTTACGGTACGACCTTTAAAATTGATGGTGTCCAAGCACAGCGTCGTGGCGGAGTTCCAGAGAACCTTGGGCTAGTGACAGATGCTAACGGTGGTTGGCAGGTTATTCAGGACCTTGTCGGCAAAGAGAAGCGTTACTACTTTGTAGATAAAGATCCTTCCGTACCCAAAGAAGTTCCGGATGGTGCGAAACCTTATGATCCGATCGTCGTAAAGCCCGGCGATGAGTGGTCTTTGCAAAACGGTGACAAGAGCTATGGCTGGGTGGACACAGAGCTGAACGAGGAAGGCGGAGAATGGAAATCCATTCCGCAGTCTCAGCCGCTCCTGGTCAGCCGTGGTGCTAAGACGGTTTCCGTCACCCTGGACAATCACCCGCGTGGCAAGACTGGCTCTCGCCAAGGTGTTGTCGCAGGTATCTTCATCCCTACGGATCAAGGCGATGCGCCGAAGTCTTATGGGGAAGCCAGCCACATCCTGGATAACTGGAATGTGACGGGTCAGCCAAAGCAGAACCCGGACGTTGCTTTTGAGGCCAAGAACCGCGTCGATAATGACATCTCAACTCGCGACGGCGGCCGAAACTGGAGCGATGACGCTAAGAAGGACTCCGAGGAAGACGTCTCACCGAACGCTTTCAAAGACGGCTTTGAGAAGTCGAACGGCAAGGTCACTTTCCCCGCAACCGCTAAAGATAGCGACGTTGTGGCATGGGTGGACCTGGACAACAACGGTACATTCGACGACTCTGAGCGTCGCGTTGGCGTAGTAAAGGATGGCAACGTCGCCTTCGACTGGAGTGACGCTGCCAACAAGCCTGAGCCCGGTAAGGACTACTACGCCCGCATCCGTGTAGGCGGCGAAGGTGTCAAGGCTGATGATATGCTGCAACCCACCGGCGTTGTGCAGGGTGGCGAGGTAGAAGACCTCAAGTTCACGGTCGAGAAGAAGCCAGAACCCTTGGTCTCCTTGGGCGACAAGGTTTGGTTTGACCAGGACTCTGATGGCCTGCAAACGGATGGCGAGCCAGGCGTTAAAAACGTCAAGGTATCGCTGCTGGATGAGCAGGGTAATCCTGTTAAACAACCCGGAACAGATAAGCCTTATGAGATAATCACCGGCGATAATGGCGAGTACCTCTTTGAAAACCTGCCCAAGGGCAAGTACAAGGTACAGTTCGACTACTCTGCTGCGCGTACCTCAGACGACAAACCTTTCACTGCTTTTACGGTTCCTGGCCCTGACGTAGACGGTAAGACTGAGCAAGATTCTGATGCGAAAGAATCTAAGCTCAACAGCATCGGTCTCACCGATGTTATTGATCTGCAGTCTGATCGTCTCGACGTAGACGCAGGTCTAGTTGTTGTTTCCTTTGCGCCTACGGTTTCCGTTGGTGATTTTGTCTGGCATGACAAGAACAATGACGGCATCCAGAATGATGGCGACGACAGCGGCATCCCTGGCGTTGAGCTAAGGATTCTTGATCCGGAAGGCAACCCGGCTAAGGACATCGACGGCAAGCTAGTCGCCAATGCTCTCACCGATGACAAGGGCAAGTACCTCTTTGAGAACCTTCCGGTTCTGAAAGATGATCAAAGCTACACCGTTGAGGTTGTAAAAGATCCTGAAGGCTTTGTTCCTGCTAAGTCCGACGCAACTAACACGGCGGAAGACTCCTCCACCAAGAGCGAGGAAACCGCGCCGGGCGCGCTGACCAAGGACGGCGCTCAGGATCTGACCTTGGACTTCAGCTTCGTTAAGTTGGGTTCACTGTCCGGTATGACCTGGTTCGATGCCGATAGGGATGGTATCCGCGACGATAACGAGAAGCCGCGCGCTGGCGTGACCGTTACCTTGCTCAGGGACGGCAATCCCGTCGAGAGCGTTAACCCCGTGGAAACCGGGGAAGACGGCACGTATAAGTTCGAGAACCTTGCCCCTGGTACCGATTATTCCGTGTGCTTCGGTGAGACGGAAAATCTGACCAAGAAGTCCTCGGATGCGGACGTTACCAAGGAGAAGGACTCCAACGCTGATCCGATCACTGGTGAGACTGCCACCGCTGAGGTCAAGGTTGGGGAGGATACCCCGAACCTGGACGATGGCTACATCTTTGAGCCGGAGACCAAGAACTCGGTGACCGTGGCCCACCAAGGTGAGACCCAGAAGTCAACCGACAATGACTCGGAGAAATTTGGAAACATCACGGACGCGGGCATCACTCCTGCAGAAATGTTCCCAGGGGTCGATCCGACCCTTCTGGTTGAGTATAAGCTTGTCGACGCCTCCGACAACCCCACCGACAAGGTAGAGGTGCCAGGTCAGGGTACGTTCACCATCGATAGCGATGGCGTGGTTACCTTTGAGCCCCATCCTGACTTTGTTGGTGTAGCAAAGACCGTGGTGGTTACCGCCACCCAGGGCGAAGTAACTCACGTTGCTCACTACACGCCGATTGTTATTCCGAAAGAAAGCGATGGCGAGTTCCCGCTGCCGCACTTTGTGGATAAGGGCGAGACCGGTGAGCCGGTTACCGTTACCCCAGGTAAGGGAAACCACCCCGATTATCCTGCAGATTTGCTTCCAGAAACCGTGAAGTTTGTCGAAGACGGCCAGCCTGAAGGCGCTGAGATCTCGGAAGATGGCAAGAAGATGACCGTTCCTGGCCAGGGTGTCTGGACTATCGACGAGAACGGAAACTTCACATTCACGCCTGAGCCGGACTTTGTAGGAAGTCCGGATACCGTGAAGTACAACGGTGAAGATGCGGACGGAAACCCCGGAACAAACAACGGAACCGTCACCATCACGTACCCGGTTCCTGAAGGCAACAGCGATCTGATTCGTAACCTGCTCATCGCTGGTGGCGTTAGGCGGTGTTGGTTTGCTAGCTGCTTTGGTAAGCGGAAGCAGCAATGGAAGTAGCAACGCTCCTGCGCCCGCTCCTACCACCGCACCTAAACCAGCTGAGCCGAAGGCTGAGTCGAAGGTCGAGCCGACAAAGGTGACACCAAAGGCAGAGGCAAAGAAGTCTCCGATGCTGGCTACCACTGGTGCAAGTGTTATGGGGCTGCTCGTAGCGGCACTAGTGCTTGTCCTTGCAGGCGCTGCACTCGTTGCGCGTCGTAAGAATAAGTAATAATCCATAGAACTAAGGGCGGTACATCTCATTGCGAGGTGTACCGCCCTTGTGCATGTCTGCACAACCTGTCTACTATGTATTGCATAGTAATAGGCGACACATAGAAGGTGAGATGGCGGAATCACAATTAAGAAAAGGCGTACTGGAACTGATCGTTTTGGCGGCCTTGGAAAAGGAACCCACCTATGGTGGTGCGCTCATTGAGCATCTGGGGATGGAGGTCTCTTCGGGAACTCTTTACCCACTGCTAACCCGAATGAAAAAGCACGCGTGGATCGGTAGCCATTGGGAGGAATCGCCTTCGGGGCCACCTCGCAAGATCTATTCGGTCACAGAGAAGGGGAGCCAGCGCATAACAGAACTGGCGCAGGAATGGCGCGCACTGTCCGTATTTGTCAACGAACACCTGGAAGGGATTGGGAAATGACCAGCTTTTATGAACGAAAACAAGACGGAACCATAAAGATTTTTGGCGTCGCAGTGCATTCTCCGCAGACGCAATTTAAAATCTTCGAGCCAGAGAACCCGGCTCTTTTTGTGCCGCGATCATTGGGAATTGGATGGGATCTCAATGTAGGGGCGCTTGCCGTCAAGTTGGGGCTAGTGCGACCGGATGATTCGCTGCCGGATTTGCAGGAGTATGTGCCGTCGCAAACGCTCAAAGCCCTGAAGTACATGCCCTTTATCGGCACCGGCGTTGTGGCGCTGACGGCTTGCGTCGCCAGTAAACAAAAACTTGTGCCTTATACCGCGCTGAGTGGGGCAATGGCGTTGTGGAGCGCCGATAAAGACGTGACCGTAAAAGCGCAAACCCTGGGGGTGCAAACTATGGCGTTCCTAGACATATGTGCGATCAAAGCTGATTCGCGGCCGCTTTCCACGATCGCTGTTCTGAGCTTTCCCGTGGTCACTACCGCCGTGGTAGTGACCACCGTCAAATCCGCGCTGCTCAACCTGGATGCAACGTTGAGGGCAAAGGACAATGAGTGAGTTCGCACCTTTGTGGTGGTTGATCGCGCTGCAAGGAGCTCTGACAGTAACGGCGCTTTTATATGTTGTGCGGCTCGGGGATCGGCGATTAGCTGAACAGCCCCGGTGGGTATGGATAGTAGCGATCTTGGTGGGACAAACGGTGGGAAGCATTGTGTTTTTGGTCGTGTATTTCCGGGACCGGAAGCATCGCGATCAACCGGAACGAACGCAGCCCACTAAAGGCGCAAAAACGATTGAACAGCTTTATGGGGATGCTCTATGACCGTGTTAGCTGTGCAAACGCAGAATCTGAGCAAGCGTTATGGCGATGTAGTCGTTGTGGATAATCTTTCCATGAACGTTCCTGAAGGCTCTATATATGGGTTTATCGGCTCGAATGGTGCGGGAAAGACCACAACTATCAGGATTCTGCTGGGCTTTGCTGCTGCTACCTCGGGAAGTGCAACAGTACTCGGACTGCCTCGAGGGACATTGCCACCAGAGCCCAGTAATCAGATAGCTTATTTGCCAGATGTTCCCCGCTTTGCCGCGTGGATGAAACCCATAGATGCGCTCATATATTTAGGCCGGGTGTCTGGAGTGGAATCAGATCAGGTGGCTGATCGAGCACACGATCTGTTAGACCTTGTTGGGCTGGCAGGGGCCAGAAGCACCGTGGGAGGTTTTTCGCGAGGAATGGTGCAGCGTCTGGGCATCGCTGCCAGCCTGATAGGCGCACCGCGATTACTCGTGTTGGACGAGCCCACGAGCGCGCTCGACCCACTAGGGCGTGCTGATGTTTTAGCTATCATCAAGCAACTGCGCGGGCAGACCACAGTCCTTTTTACTTCGCACTTGCTTGCCGACGTCCAAAACGTGTGCGACCACGTAGGCCTGCTGCATAAGGGAAAACTTGTGCTTGAGGGGGAGATACAAGATGTGTTAGCAGCACACCGGTCTGCCAACACATACCTCCGACTCCCCGGAGACGAGGCCTTGCGTGCTGCCTTGCAAGCCCAATGGGGAGTACCAGTGACAATCGAAACATCTACCTTGCAGGATGTTTATGAGGCGGTGTGCCTTGAACGGCAATAAAGTCTTATGGGCCTACGAACTGCGAAGAATAATGTCGATTCCTAGCAGCCACATTGTGTTAGGGCTGGGACTCTTTCTTGCTGTAGCTTCTCCAGTCACTGCATGGTTTATGCCCGACATAATTCAGAGCTTGTCGATGCCTGAGCCCACGTGGCGGGACTCGTATGCGCAATGGGAGAAAAACTTACACCAAGTCATCAGCATCACTATTATTATCGTGTCCGCTCACGGAATAAGCGGAGGCCTTAGCGGTGGGGAAGCCGTCCTTGTGCTGAGCCGGAATGTGTCGCGTCGTGCATACATTAGCTCCAAGGTATTCAGTTATTATGCGCTTTCGGTGGGCGTCGTAACGCTAGGAACGTTGATAGTGTGGGTCGCAACCAACCTGATTTTTGGGGAAGCCGCATTGTCTGCAAGCAGAAGCAGCGAATGGTTTATGCAGATGACGCTTGTGCTTGCGGTGATTACCGGTGCGGCTGTGATCTGGCAGCGAATGGTTGCTGCAGCCGGTGTAGGATGCGCAGTTTTTCTCTTGATACAGCTCACCGCAATCTGGGAATCTGCACCGCCAGCATGGGTCAGCGTGCCCCTTGCGTGTGTGGTTCTTTATGCGGCGATGCGGCTGTACGACCGCATAGAAATTCAGGGCGACTAAGATTTACTCAGGTAACAGAGTAGATTGAGGAACTTATGGCACCTACGTGGTCACAGACACAACGGATGAACAGATTCCATCAGGGGCTGATGCGGCTGCGCTCTAATTGGATTTATGTGATCCAGGCGGGGCTTGCGGCGGGGTTATCCTACTGGGTGGGTCTGCACCTTTTTGGCCATGAACAGCCCTTTTTCGCTCCGATGGCCACGGTGATTGTGCTGAGCACAACAGGCGGAGAACGATTCCGCCGTTCCTTTGAACTCGTCCTGGGGGTGAGCATCGGCGTGGGGCTTGGCGACGTCCTCATCGCCCTTGTCGGTTCTGGGGTCTGGCAGATCTCGGTCGCAGTGGCTCTTTCCATTGTGCTGGGCACTGTCGCGGACAAGGGGGTGCTGGTGGCTAATCAGGCGTCGTTCGCAGCAGTCCTGATTGCAACGATTCTCCCGCCGGGTACCTCGGGAGGCACTGACCGCATGCTCGACGCGCTGGTGGGCGGCCTGGTGGGGATCGCGGTTATAGCGCTCATTCCGGACTCTCCCTTACGCTCGGGCAGGCGGGAAATCGCAAATATTCTTGGCGTGGTGGCTGTTGTCCAGCGCAAGGTTGCCAGTGCGCTGCGCATGGGCGACGCTGACGCTATCGCTGATGCCCTTATCCTAGCGCGTGGCACCCAAGGGCAGATCAACCAGATGATCGCCGCTGCCAACATGGGCAAGGAGACAATCCAGGCGTCGCCACTGCTCTGGGCGCAACGCCGCCGGATCCGTTCGATGATGAGGATTCTCAACCCCGTGGACAACGCGATGCGCAATACGCGTGTGCTCGCGCGCCGGGCGCTGGTGATCTGCGAAGACCAAGATGAGGTGTCCGCGCAACAGATCGATCTGATAGAGACCCTGGCTTGTGTGTCTGAACGGCTCTCGAATCTCTACTTTGGAAACACGGAAGTCTCTGAAAACGCAGAAGTGCCCAAGCTGGTCGGCATCCTCAAGGACGCCGGCGCACGCTCGGGCTTAGATGTGGCCGAGGGGAGAGTGCTCTCCGCTCAGGCCGTGTTGGCACAGACCCGATCATTGACCGTGGATCTGCTCCAAATATGTGGCCAGTCCAGGCGCTCCGCGGTAGAAGTTCTCGCCCCTACCTCGGAACACCCAGCCACAGTGAGGAAAATCTGGAACGATGGTGAATGATTCTCGGCTGCTTCTAGCGACGGAAGAACTTGAAGAATCCGCCGGAAGAGCCCTGAGAATCTGCGTTGTTGGTGGAACGCTGCTTCTCGGTGCGCTCTAGCGCTTCCTTCTGCTCCTTCAGCACGTCGCGCGTAGCCTTAGCATTCTCCAGGTCACGCTCTAGCTCCTCGCGGCGCTCACGGTTGGACTCGCCGTTTACCTCATTCTCCAACTCGTTGGTGCGGTGCTCAAGCGTGCGCTCGTCTTCACGTGCACGGCCTAGACGCGAATCCAGATCGCCCATCATCGCACGTGCAACGCGGTCGCGCTCGGCGCGGTCGCGCTCTGCCTTTTCGCGGAGGATCTGATCGCTGTTCCCCGTGGTGGTTACCTCTGGGTGGCGGAGGCGGTCAAAGTCTAGGTCGTAGTACGGCAGCTGCTGGCGCAAGTCGAGGGGATTGCGCAGGTCATTGGTGCCGATCTTGCGGAAAACGGTGGTGGTTACTTCACCCTTGTCCGAGCGCCAGACGTGGTCTGCTCCGAGAAGCTGGCCGATGTAGCCCTTGCCCTCTACCCATGCAGGTCCGCCCGAATCGCCGTGGTCGGATCCGATGTTACCGGTGATGACCACCGGTCCGCTGATATTGGTGATGGGGGAGCACGCAATGCGCTGGGTGCGGCTGCCGTAGGCGCAAAGGACGTCGCCGACCTCTGGCTCAGCAACTGCGTCCTGGGAGAAGTAGTTCTTTCCGAGGACGTTAGGATCGGAAATCTCCACGTAAGCCAGGTCAGATGCGCGGCTATTGACGCTCCACTGCATGTCTGTGTTGTTGCTCAGTGTTGCCCACTCGTTTGGGTAGACATGGCGCAGGGTGCCGATGGTCTGCTGGTATTCGTCATATACCTCGGCGCCATCGTTGCCGCAGTGAGCATCGGTCCACACGCGATTGTTCTCGGTGTCTACGTAGCCCACAGTGCATACGCCAAGCATGTTGGCGGTTTTTTGAATCAGTAGCCGGTCTCCCTGATCAACAGCTGCGGGAACTGAGGGAGAGTCTTGGGCGCTTGCCACGGGGAGAGGCAAGAGGGCTGCGACTACAAGCACCGTCGCTAATTTGCGTTTGAGGTGCATCGGTTTCCTTCCGGTTGATTGCAAATTGCATTATGAATTTATTTTGGGTTGGAAGGTAGATGAGTTTTTTCCCTCAGGTGGGGGCGGAAAATAATAAATACTTATGCAATGAGAATCAACTAAGCTGGCAAACATGCTGGATATCAAGGAGAGGGTGCTAAGGCTCAGACGAAGTTTCCTATCTATTGTTCAGATGTCGCTCGCGGCAGGCATCGCTTTTTGGATCGCCCGCAACCTTATTGGGCATGACAAACCTTTCTTCGCACCGATGGCAGCTATCATCATCCTTGGCCTGACCAGCGGAAACAGAATTAAAAAGGCGATAGAACTCTCCATTGGCTGTTCCATCGGCGTGGGGCTTGGCGATCTCCTCATCATGGGAATTGGCGTGGGACACTGGCAGATGCCGCTCGAGATCTTTGTCTCGCTGTTTGTGGCCACCTTCCTGTCCAAGAGCCAACTCTTGATCAATCAGGTAGCCATTGGCTCGATTCTGATCGCCACAATCATGCCTCCGGGGACCTCTGCGGGGCCGGATCGCATGATCGACGCTTTCCTCGGCTGTATCACGGGCATCGTCGTTATGGCGCTGCTGCCGCACTCCCCGCTCGCGGAGGGACGTCGTGAAGTCTCCGCGGTGCTCCGGCTCGCCAGCACGGTCCTCAAGCATGTCGCCGTGGGCCTTAAGACCGCAGACCCCGACATCATCCGGGAAGAGCTGGAGCGGGCTAGGGGATCGCAAGTCTCTATCAACGCGATGCTCGAAGCCGCCAAGTCTGGTCAGGAGGAAAGCACCGTGTCTCCGCTGCTCTGGGCCTCGCGGCATCGTGTCCGATCCTTTGTCCGCATCCTTGCACCGGTGGATAACGCCATCCGTAACACCCGAGTGCTCGCGCGCCGTGCGCAGATCCTGGTGGAAGACCACGACACTGTCACCGCAGAACAGCTTACGATCATCGAAGAACTGGCGGACATTGTGGAGGGCATAGCCAGCTCCAACGACAACCTAGCCGAGATTCCCGAGCTCGTCCGACGCTTGCGCTTTCTCGGCGGCCGCTGCACTCCCGACATAGCCGACTCCGGGGTGCTCTCCGCCCAGGTGGTCCTCGCGCAATCGCGTTCTATCATCGTGGATTTGCTGCAGGTCTGCGGGTTGTCCCGTGAATCTGCCGTCGCCGTCCTCGCCCCGACATCATCCACCCCGGCATACCCGCCCGAGCTGTGGGAAGAATGATTAGGGGCGCACCGACTGCAGATCCCGCAGATGTCGATAAAACGTCACCCGATCTACCGGCCGCTTCCGCGAAACCCCATCGACCTCAACCCGGAAATCGATGCCGCCGCCCTGCAAGGCTCGTCCCAGCCAGGTGTCTTCGTCGATAAGCCCGAACTCGCGCTTTCCTAGCTTTGCGACGAAACTACTGACCTCCGGCTCTCGCAGCGGAGTCACGATCACGTTCCCTTGCGCGCCGGGAGCATCCAACGTAGAGGTGAGTTGTGCCCCGAAGACGCCTCGGCGGGGTGCTTTTCGCTTGCCTTGGTGGTGAATCAGCACGTGGTCATCCACGATGATCTCCCCGGTAATCTCTCCCGCGTCCCACGCAGTGACCGTGGCGATGCCTGCGACGACGATGCCGGCGTCGTCACGCAAGAGTGGCTTGGGGCGAACTGCGCCCGAAAGCGCGAAGGCCAAGGGATCAGAGGGGAGCTGCCAGAGGTGCGCCACACGCGAGTCCTGTTCGGTGGGGACAAAGGCGACCTCGACCCACAGGGTGTCGGCGCGCATCAGGCGCGTGATGACGGCGGAGAGGGCGGCGTCGGAACCCATCACCACCACGCGTAACGGGCGATCCACCTGTTGCGGCGCATACTGAGGAGACCCCAAATGCGGGACATCGGGCATGGCCGCTATCTCAGCGAGGGAAGGCGTGGGGTCTTCCGGCAGGATCGCAGCGGCTTCTTGGTCGAGAAAGCGCAGCTCCTTACGGGTAGGGATAGCCGAAAGCTGTTCTATTCGGTCGGCGGAAATGCTCGGGGGCGGAGTGCCGCAGCAGGCGATAATAATTCTGGGAAGTGTGTGATCTGTCATGGTGAGGAGGGCAGAAAACGAGCTTGTATGTACAATGATGAAACGTCTGTGAGCATTCTAAAGTCAAGGACGTGTAAATCATGGCAGCAATCGTGATCGTCGGTGCCCAATGGGGCGACGAAGGCAAAGGCAAAGCAACCGACATCCTGGGCGGCCAGGTTGACTACGTGGTCAAGCCCAACGGCGGCAACAACGCAGGTCACACAGTGGTAGTCGGTGGAGAAAAGTACGAGCTTAAGCTCCTGCCCGCTGGTGTTCTCTCGGAAAACGCCACCCCCATTCTGGGAAACGGCGTGGTGATCAATCTTGAAGCGCTTTTCGACGAAATCGACGGGCTTGAATCTCGCGGTGCCAACGCATCACGACTCAAAGTTTCCGCCAATGCTCACCTTGTGGCCCCCTACCACCAGGTTCTCGACCGGGTTCAGGAGCGATTCCTGGGCAAGCGTGCCATCGGCACCACTGGTCGCGGTATCGGGCCGGCCTATGCGGATAAAGTCTCACGCATAGGCATCCGCGTGCAAGATGTCTTTGACGAGTCCATCTTGCGCCAGAAGATCGAGTCCGCACTCGACGTAAAGAACCAGACCCTGGTCAAGATGTACAACCGCAAGGCCATCGTCGCAGAAGAAATAGTTCAGTACTTCCTGGGCTACGCAGAAAGACTGCGCCCCATGGTCATCGAGTCTGAACTCGTACTCAACGAGGCTCTCGACGCAGGCAAGAACGTCCTCATGGAGGGTGGCCAGGCCACCATGCTGGACGTCGACCACGGCACGTATCCGTTTGTTACCTCTTCCAACCCCACCGCGGGTGGCGCATGTGTAGGTGCAGGCATCGGGCCCACCAAGATCACCAGCTCCCTGGGCATCATCAAGGCGTACACCACCCGTGTGGGTGCCGGACCATTCCCCACAGAGCTGTTTGATAAATGGGGCGAGTTCCTGCAGACCACAGGCGGCGAAGTCGGAGTGAACACCGGCCGGAAGCGCCGTTGTGGCTGGTACGATTCCGTGATTGCACGCTATGCATCTCGCGTGAACGGTTTCACCGATCTCTTCCTGACCAAGCTGGACGTGCTAACCGGCATCGGAGAAATTCCTATTTGCGTTGCTTACGACGTTGACGGGGAGCGCCACGATGAAATGCCGATGACGCAATCCAAGTTCCACCACGCAGTACCGATTTATGAGACCATGCCGGCGTGGGACGAAGACATCACCGGCTGCACCACGTTCGAGGAGCTGCCAGAAAAGGCGCAGTCATATGTGCGCCGGCTGGAAGAGCTATCTGGCTGCCGTATTTCCTACATCGGAGTCGGGCCAGGACGCGACCAGACGATTGTTTGCCACGACGTTATGGCATAAAGATATGGGGCGAGCTTCTGACTGAAGCCGCCCCATATGTCATTACACCTTTGGCTTGGGTGCTGGAGCAGAAGATCCAGTGGTGAGCCAGGTGTGGAAAGTGCGGAAAACCGAGGAGAAGCCCTTGGCATTCTTTTCATCCGCAATGGAAGACCCAAAACCACGGGCGATGAATTCATTAACCACCGCGAGGTTCTTAAAGACAATCTCAAAGAACTTATAAAAGCCCTGTTTTACTTCTGTTGCTGCGCTGGCGGCGGCTTCGGCGGCGACGATAGCTGTGTTACTCATAAAAAGAATTCCTTTATTGTTTCGTGTCTGCTTGCTTGGTGTAGGAAAGGCCGTGGACTCCCGGAGCCGAGCCCCTCTGTCGACGCGGAATCTAAGTTAAATACGGCCTGGAAGAAAGCCCTGGCGCGGGTGAATCCCTCGCCGAAAAAACTTGCCAGCAGATTGATCGCACGGCTGAGCAATCCCGTGCCCTTGCCGTGGAGAAAATTGATCAGCTCTTGGTCTGCACCCACGTTGAGCAGGAAAGTTTCAAGAGAGCCCACGGTTATCCCTTTACCTTTGGTGCCGACGAGCTGCTTGAGCCCCAATCAGGGGTTGTAGAACCTAAGCCTTGTGATGAGGCAGCGTCCAAAGCCAGGACTGCCTTGAAAAACTCAGGGATGTGCCCCAGGGCCTTTTTAACTGTGGGGCCCACAAACCAGTCGTTGGTCTTACCCGTGAGGAGTTCTACCAGGTTGGTTTTGGTGAGGAAGGAGACTGAAAATTCCTTGAACCAGCCCGCTTGGTGCAATAAAAAGTCAATAGATCCCATATGTGTCCTTAAAACGAGAGAGAGTGTCGCAATAATAATAATCGGGCACTTTTTTGTTTTAGCGTTAAAACTATAACAGTATTTTAAGGAAATTCTACGATTGAATTTTTTCTCACAGTGGGGTGGTGTTGGAGAACTAAAAAGGCACCCCGAGGGGGTGCCTTTGGCGGATGCTTAAAAATTAAGCGGCCTTGGGGGTTTCCGCTGGCTTGGTGGGAGCGGAGGAACCCTGGGTTAGCCACTCATGGAAAAGGTGGAAGATGGACTGGAAGCCCTTGCCTTTTTCTACATCTTTATCGCCGGCCATCGAGGAGCCCATGCCACGTGCAATAAAGTCATTGACGGTAGCGAGGTTCTTGAAGACGATATCGAAGAACTTGTAGAAGCCCTGGTCCTGGGTAGCGGTTTCTGCTGCAGCTAGGATTGCGTTGTGCATGATTACTTCCTTATTTAAGAACTAGTTTTTTGCTGGAGGGGTCTGACTTTTATCTGAGGAGAGATTAATTCCGCTAGAGCCCAGGCCCTCAGTAGAGGCGGAATCCAGGTTTAGGATCGCTCCGAAGAACTCTCGCACAGACTCAAAGCCCTTGCCGAAGAAAGGGGTGATGAGGTTTAGGAAGCTACCGATGAGGCCACTGCCTTTACGGTCATGCAAGTAATCAACAACGGTCTGGCTGACCCCAACGTTGGTCAAGAAGCTTTCAACGGAACCCATTAGTTTGCCTCCTTGACGGGGGTAGGGGTGCTGGCAGATGATCCGGATGAGGACCAATCCGGGTTAGAAGAGCCGAGTCCCTCCGACGAAGCTCCATCGAGGTTCAGTAGCGCCTGGAAGAACTTGGGGATGTGGGTGCCGATAGCGAGGTCGCGACCGCCACCAATGACTCCGCCAGTAGTTCCGTTGAAAATATCAACCAGGGAGTGCTTAACCGGGGTTACCAACCAGCTGATCCAGCCACTACCTGGCTGCTCAATGGCCTTGTCAAACCAACCAGCTTGCTGCAATAAATATTCGATAGAGCCCAAGAGGGGACCTTTCTGCTCTTTCTGAGTCAATTCCTACAGATGTTCTAGAGATGCCTGAACACCCTATCTCACTAATATGTTTTCGGGTGGAAAATGATACACATTTGGCCATTTTTATTCTCAGCAAGCCATTTTTCCTGGATTTGGCGCACTTTACTGAAATTGTGACAGCCTTAATGTGGTTAAAATTTAGCTCTCAGATAGAATTTTCAAAGAAATTGCAACAACTACATAGGCCGTTTGAAACAAGGCGGCGGAATGGCTCAAATATGCTGTGTTATTCGCGGGTGGGTTCTGGTGAAAATTAGGGATCTGCGCCAATCAATTGTGATTATTGTACTGTTCGCCGCCATGTGGATAGTTCCCGTTGCGGTGGAAAAGCTCGCGGAGCCGGAGTACTTCGCACCAGTCCAAGGGGGAAAGGTCACGCTGGAGGCCGGGGAGTCTAGGGTGGAGCTCAGGGTTTCTGATGGATTTAATCAAGTCATTTCGTCGAGGGACTCGCGAGCTTCTTTGGTCAAGGGCGATAGCCGTCTGTCTTTTCATCTGGCTTCTGGCGCCGAGAATCAAGAGCGATCCATTGAACGTGCTCTAGTGCTCGTGAAGCGGCAGTATGGCCCCGCGAAGTGGCGCGAAGACATCAGAGTTGCCGGTGTCGTGAATGATTCGGGGACCCGGCATGACCTCGTGGGGAAGAGCTGCGAGATTGAATAGGACACTCCGCAGAAGTGTGCCGTCGTAGGCGCAGGAAAATTCATTCTCACGGTTGTTTCCTCTGACACTCAGATCGATGCCGTTGATCTGGTCAAGACGGCGCGCGGCGCTATCTCTAAGGACGGAAAATTTGATTTAGGTGATGGAGCGCAGCAGAAGTGACAACACGAGAAATTAAAAGCGCTAGGCGTACCTCTGCCTTATGGTGGCTCTTGTGCGGGTTGAGCCTTCTCTCTCTGATCTATCTGGCAAAAGCTCTCTCACGGGAACTAAAAGCCATGCCGTTAACATCCCTCTATATTTTTTTGATCTGTGCTGCTGGTGGCGTCATTGTGTTCGGCGTACTTGTGGTCGTGGATAGAACACGGTTGAGGGGTGATGAAAACAACCGAATCATCTGGCTCAATTCCCTGGTGTTTGGCGGATTGGTCGGCCCTTTGGTTACTGTGAAGGCAAACGGGGAGATCGGTAAGGTCTTCCCGGCTGTGATTGACCTCGACTTTTATAAGCGATGGGGTGAAGCCACCTTTGGCCCTGTATCCGAAGAATGGATCAAACTGGCTGTTACGTTGGCCGTCGTTTTGCTTTATAGAAAATGGATTGTGCGCCCGGCGCATGCCTTTTTTTGTTGGGGCTTTTGTGGGCCTGGGGTTCCAGCTAACTGAGGACTTCTGGTTCGCGGTGGGGGCAGCTTTTGAGGATGTGAACAGCGATCTTTCGGGTGGCATTACGCTATCTACTTTTCGGGTGCTGCTTGGCGTGATATCACACTGGACATATACCGGTATCGCTGCCATAGGGCTGTGCTATCTGCTGGGGATCGGCAAGGTTCCGGAAAAGCGTTCTGCCCGCATTCTTACTGCGTGCTGGTTCTTCTTCCTGTCTTTAAGCCTGCACGGCTTGTGGAATTCTCCGATCAATTTTGGTGTGGACGACATTATTGCGCCAGTGATCAAGTTGCTTATCGCGATAGCCGTCTTTTTCGTGCTGGCTAGATGGCTGTGCAGGAATGAAAAAGCTGCTGTGATGAGACATAGCGGTGACTTTTCTTAAATGTGTTCTTTCTAACAAAACTCTTTCCTAAATTCGGTGCACCATACGTTTAGCTTTATCATTTGTAAGTCATAGTTTTCCCTCAACTAGGAAAGGCTCTCTCGTGGAGTTTGTTTTCTACAGTTTGTGTGCCGCGGCACTCATTCTGGTATTCCTCAAACCAGAAAAAGAAAAGCTGGCGTTTGGATTGTTAGTCGGATCATTCGCATTTTCTGTGCTGATGTTCTTCATGGCTTCCGCCACCTCGATTGTCCCGGCGGTGAACCTCTAAATGTTTAACGCAAAAGTTTTCCGTTTCATTCTGGCCGCAGCAGTCTTTATTATCATGGCGTTCCCGGTGGGCGTGGCCAACATCTACCTCGGCTTTATCAACGGCGAATCCCCGTGCATTCTCTGTGGTAACGAGCGTTTTGGCATGGTTTTGATCGGTGCCTTGGGCGTCTTTATCCTGCGCTACGGCGCTCGCATGCGCTATGTGGTTACGCTCCTTTTGGTCGCTTTCTACTACCTGTACACAACGGTGCGACACTGGGGTGGCCGCGCGAATGCTGACCTAGGACAGGGCTTTGGCGACGCCGTGCTCGGCGTGCACACGTACACCTGGGGCATTCTGGTGTACTGGGTTGTTATTGGTGTTCTCGCCGTTGGCTTGATCTTCATCGGCAAGGACAAAATGCTCCAGCAGGAGTTCATTTCTTCCGAGGTAGAGGTGAAGAAATTCTCACCTGCTACCAAGTTTGTTGCGATCGTAGCCATCGTTATCACCTGCGCTAACTGCGTCCAGTTCCTTATCGGTAACGGCATCCCCCCTTACGCAGGCGCCGGCGACCCAGCTCGCTTCACCTTCAACATCGCTCAGACTGCAAAGTACTGGGATAAAGAGCACCAGTATGAGTCCCTCAGCGACATCCGTTTGCACAAGTTCAATGCTCCCGATCCTTACAAGGGCGTGGAGTTTGACACCACTCCGGTAGCAGGCAAGAAGACCCTTGAGCTTGCTGGTACCCATGAGATCGGCTTCGACGTCACGGGCTTCCGCGGAAAGGGCCGTGCCGCAGGTATCGCTTATGATTCCGAGAACCAGAAGTTCGGCCTGGTTTCTACCAAGGGCGGCTTCTACTACACCGACAAGAACTTCAAGGAGCACTCCTCCTTCGCGCGTGTCGACGTCCCCAACGGCTCCGATATCCACAGCACCGTGGATGCGGCCTTCTTCAAGCCTGGTGGTCTGGTGGCCATCGCCCAGAACAAGACCGTCTATGGTGCTGTGATCCAGGACGAGGTCGACGAGAAGATCGCTTGGAAGGATTTCACCGAAACCTCCGGTGACATCATGCCGATCTTTGACTCCAAGGGACGCCCTGAGCTACGTACTATTCGTGCTCGCATGGCTTACACGCTGACCGTGGCGTCGGAAAGCAAAGCCGATACCTTTGTCACCCTCAGCGTTCCTCATAAGCGCTCCAAGCAGGTTGTTATTTCTGAGTTCTCCAAGGAAGACAACAAGCTGGTTCGCGAGGGCGTGCTCGATGCCGAGGGCGTTTACCCAGTCGGCGCAGACCTTCACGACGGCACCCTGTATGTCCTATCCAAGGAACACAACAGCCTGCTGACCATCGACATGAAGGACTTCAGCGTCAAGGAGACCCGTAACCTCCCTGAGCTTAACGACGTCCGCGACGTCGCCATTGCCGGAAAGAGCGCCTTTGTGCTCGCCCACGACGGTGACCGTGACGTAGTGCACGAGCTCAAGCTTTCCTAAAGACCTATGAAAAAAGCGCCCCCCGGGGCGCTTTTTCTTATGCCTGCTTGGTTACCGGTGGCTCAGCTGACCATGGGAAGACGATCCACTCGTCGGTGTGCTTCCACACATACGTGGGGGATACGACAGAGCGACTCTTCGCGTAGATCACCGCGGAGCGGACCTCAGCGCCATGCGACTCAAGGAGTTTGAGTACGAGCTGGAGTGTGCGTCCAGAATCGGCGACATCATCGACCACGAGGACCCTATGGCCTTTGATCGAGTTGGTGTCCAGGAGCGGCTCAAGCAGCACAGGATCCGGCAGGGTCTCGTTGACGTCGGTGTAAAACTCGACGTTGATGGCGTCGGAAAGCTTTACTCCCATGGAGTAGGACAGCGCGCCGGCGGGGACGAGTCCGCCACGTGCGACAGCCACAATGATTTCTGGGTCGTAGCCGTCATCGACGATCTGCTGGGCGAGTTCACGATTCGCGTTGCCGAACCCATCCCAAGTCAGGACTTCTTTGTTCTCAAGATCTGCTGAGTCTGCGTGGTATGCCATAAGCGAACTTTAGCGCGTTAGGCGCTCTTCGTGGTAGCCGCCTTGTAGCATAAATGACATGTTTATCCCCGAGTACATTGTTTCACCCGACCCAACCCGAGTTCTGGTTCTTGGCAACACCGACCTGGGGAAAAGGCTCGCCTTGGCTTTTGCCGATCTTGGCGCCGAGGTCACGGTGCTAGCGGATGCAACGCTCGCGGATATTGAACAACACCAGCCGGACTATGTGGTCCCTGTGACCAAAAACATTCCTGCCGGCATCGGCGACCTCCTCGTGCCCTCGCCCTGCGCGTATGACCGCGAGGGAATCCGCCGAATCGCCACCGAGAAACTTGGCCTGCCCATGAGCAAATTTCTGTTTGCCTCCTCTGAGCACGAGCTTCTCGACGTCGCCAACGAACTCGGATACCCCTGCGTGGCCAAGTCCGCCAACTCGCTCCACCTTCTGACCTCCGCCGAGGATTGCGCGACGGCATGGGAAGGTGGCCGCATGGTTGTCGAACGATACGTCGAGTTTGACTATGAGATCACCCTGCTAGCCGTACGCTCTTTAGACCCCGAGACCGGGAAGCTCGCCACATGGTTCTGTGAGCCGATCGTCCACATACGCCAAGACGGAGTCCTTATCGGGGCAGCGCAGCCAGTCGAATTGAACTCTATCGCTTTGGACAACGCTCGCAGCGTGGCAGCGCGTATCACTAACGCCGTAGGAGGCCGCGGGATTTTCGGTGTGAAGCTCTTTGTGATCGGCGAGGACGTCTACTTCTCCGAACTCTCGCCCTACCCATTCCGCAGCGGTGCCGTCACCTGCGCAACACAGCGCTTTGACCAATTCACGCTCCATGCCCGCGCTGTGCTGGGTCTGCCCATTGACGCAACCTTGGTCACCCCAGGAGCAATCGCCTTTTCTAATGACGTCAGGCCAGTTACCCGTGCGTCTGTTGTCCAAGCGCTGAACATGCCGGAAATCCATGTGGCGATTACGCAGCGCGGGGCCGTGGCACTATCTACGGCGGATACCACGGTCGAAGCAGTTGACCGAGCAATGCTGGCCATCTCTAGAATGGCGGGGCATCAACCACATACTCACGAGTCCTTTGACGGCGCTTCTTAATCCGCTTGGCCGCACGTTGGATAAATGACTGACCAAACATACGTTGTCCGCTGATAATGACCTCGGGCACTGTGGTGACGCGAAGATCATTATCCAGTAACCAGGTCACCTCGCCGTCTTCTCCGGCAACGCAATCCACTGCTTTAGAGGTCTTGAGATTGTGGTGCTTGCGGCATAGACATTGGGCGTTGTCGGCTTTAGTAGGGCCGTTGAGGTCATACTCTTGAATATGGTCAATGTCGCAGCGCCAGGCGGCAACATTGCAGCCCGGGAACTGGCAGGTTCCGTCGCGAGCTTGGATCCAGCGGCGTAGGTCGCCAGTAAATTTGTATTGGGCGAGCGTGGTGTCTTTATAGGGATCAATGTCTCGCCATGTTGCGGCAGCCGTGATTGCCTCGCTGGTGGAGGCATCAAAGGAGGAGCCGTCAATGGTCTCGATTACGTTGCTGCCTTTTGCTGAATAGAGGTGCACCGTCGGAGCTTGCCTTGCGGCTAAGAAGAAAAGAGCCTCCGCATCGGTGCACTCATGTTCACGCGAAAGCTGGGACAGGCGTTCTTTCAGCACATGTGCTGTGCCATTATCCACCACAGCCTCGATCACCGTTTTCCCTCGGTAGGTCTCAAAGAAGCTAACGCGCGGTTCAAGTTTCTGCTCGGGTTCTTCAATAGCTTCATGGAGGGACTCCAGGAGTTTGTGCAGGAAACGCCGAATGGCTTGGGTTCCTGGCACCTTCTGGTTCGGGCGCTTGGGATGCAGGTGGTGGGCGAGTGTCTGGTCGATGACGTCAAAGAAATCGGGCTCAACTCCGTATAAAGATTGGGCAATGGCGATGAGCCGCGAGAAATCAAGATGCCACAGGCTGAGCTCCAGCTGGTGCAGTAGCGGTAAGGCCTTGAGCGTCTGCACGGCATCAATGCGGAGTTCCACATAGCGTGGACCCTTGTTGATTCTTTCTCCGATGGAAACGCAGTATTCCTCTATATCGGTGTCTTTGCTCGGGATGAGCTGTGACCACCTGTGGTATTCAAATTGCAGCGCCAGCCGCTCGCTTACGCAGAGAGGGTCTTCCATGTCGCATCCACGATACGTCCCCCAAGTTTTCATGATTCCCCCTATGAGGTCCCCGCAGTCCTAATAGCAAAACCAACCCTAGCACAAACGTTCTAACCCGTAAAGACCTCAAAAAGAAAACCCACAGCTTATATACTGTGGGTTTCTGGTCGATCTAGAATAAATGAGCGAGTTTTTCTGCGCTGAGGGTCATGGGAAGGTGCGGTATTCCGTCTTCCTCAAACTGCGAGCCTGATCGGATAAAACCATAGGCTGCGTAGTAGCCTTCCAATGCTGATTGGGTATGTATAAAGGTTTCTCGCCCGGGATATTGCTCATGGATAAGGCGCAACGTTTGGAACAACAACTCGCGCCCCAGGCCAGTCCCGCGCTGTTCCTTGGCCACTACGAACCTGCCCAGGCGAACCACGGAGCCTTCGGGGAAGACCCGAGCTACGCCCAGGATCTCTCGCTGCGGCGACCAGGCTTGGACGTGCAGCGTGGTGTCTTGGGCGTCGATCTCGTCGATTTCTTTGTAGGGTGCTCGCTGCTCATGGACAAAGACATCCACTCGGAGCTTGTAGATCTTATGAACCTCAAGAGGTGAAAGATCTTTCAGCGCGGACACCGCAAAGATGGCGTTCATCTCATTCGGATGCTGCATGAGAGACCATCTCATCCCACTCCACGATCTTCTTGCGTTCCCGGCCTTCGGCCTCGCCGAGTTTGCGCTCTGCGGCGTCGAGAATGTGCCAGCCGTCCCAGGTGGTTACGGCGATGCCTCGGGTTTTGAGGAAGTCGACGATGGCGGCGTCGTCACGCTCTGCAGCTGCGGTGAGCTTTCCATCTTTCCAGTCCGTGACCAGCATTTCTGTGGTCTCCTTGGCGTCGGACTTGGTGTTGCCGATGAGTCCCACGGGGCCGCGCTTGATCCATCCGGTGGTGTAGAGGCCGGGAACGATGGCGCCCTCATGGAGGACATGTCCGCCGTCATTGGGGATGACGTGGTTGGTGGGGTCAAAAGGCACGTCGCTGATGGCCTCTGAGCGGTAACCTACGGCGCGGTAGACAGCCTGAACTGGCCAATCGGTGAACGTGCCGGTGTTGCGGACCCCGCCCTGGCCGTCGTATTCGGTGCGCTCGGTGCGCAGGCCCACCACTTGTCCATCCTCGCCGAGGATCTCGACGGGAGACTCAAAGAGGTGGATGAAAAGCTTGTGAGGTGCGCCCTTGGGGTCGCGCATCGCGTAGTTCTCCAGGGTTTGGCAGACCAGATCCTGGGACTTGGACGCGTGGCGAGCCTCGATGGAGGCCTCGTCGTAATCGATGTCCTCGGGATTAACCACAACCTCGATGGTGGGAGAGTGGTCGAGCTCTTTCAACTCCATCGGGGAGAACTTAACCTGTGCAGGTCCCCGGCGTCCAAAGACGTGGACTTCCTCGGCCTGATTGTTCTTCAGGGCCTCGTAGACGTTGTCGGGGATCTCGGTGACCAGGAGCTCGTCGCCGGTCTTGGCGAGGATGCGCGACACGTCGAGGCCCACGTTGCCCACGCCGATAACTGCGACCTGCTTGGCTGAGAGATCCCAGCTGCGCTCGAAGTCGGGGTTGCCGTCGTAGAAGCCCACGAACTCGCCTGCGCCATAAGAGCCCTTGAGATCCGAGCCGGGGATCTCAAGGTAACGGTCGGCTACAGCGCCGGTGGAGAAAATGATGGCGTCATAATACTGGCGTAGCTCATCGATGGTGATGTCCTTGCCTACGTCAATGTTTCCCAGCAGACGAATCTCAGGTTTATCTAGGACATTGTGAAGGGATTTGATGATGCCCTTGATGCGCGGATGGTCCGGTGCTACTCCATAACGGATCAATCCGAAGGGTGCGGGCATGCGCTCAAAGAGATCGATCTTTACGTCTACCTCTGATTTTACTAGTAGGTCAGAAGCATAAATCCCGGCTGGGCCCGCGCCTATGATGGCTACACGCATTGGTTCAGTCATTAATGTCACAATTCCTATACTGAGCGAGAGTTTTGAATGTTAAAAATTTTAAAACAAGCCGGTTAGGGGGCCTATTTAGGGGTGATTGTTCTAGTTTACGCTGCGGGCTGCCAGTGTAAGCAACCTTCAGGTTTGTATAAAACGAGAGCAGTTTCACGGTAAACTCGCTTGCGAAGCATACCGAGTATGCGTTGAGCCCTTCAATCATGGTGTCAACGCATTCTTTTGGCCATGAAAGGATCGCGTAAGTGACTGAAATTCAGCACGCATCAGTCCTGCTCACCCGCGCAGGACGCAACTTTGACGGGTTTGCCGTCGACACTTTTGCAGATCGCCTCGGACTTCCGGTTCAGCAGCTCGTCGAAAAGCAGGCTGACCTCGCAGCAATTCTGGCGTCTAAGCCGCTAGAAAACCGCCCCGGATTGTTCATCGGCTCTGGAAACGTCAACTTTGATGCCCGAGCAGCCTCCGCTTTGGGCATTCCCCTCCTTCTGCTTATCGACGCCCCCGGCCTGCACATCGACCTCGCCGCAGAGGAATGCGCCGAGCTAGGTGCCGTCCTAGCCGCTACGTTCACCGCCGAAGAAGCAGAGACCGAAGCCGGCATGGAGAAGATTCGCGCGGGCTTGAACGTTGAGTCCCCCGTTATTATGAGCGCTCCTGTTTTTGAATCATGGCTGCTCGACCAGGCTAAAGCACAGCAATCCCACATCGTTCTGCCGGAAAGCGACGATGACCGCATTCTTGAGGCAGCACACCAGTTGCTTGCTCAAGACATCTGTGAGCTGACCATTCTGGGTAACCCGGAGACCATCACCGCTCGCGCGGCAGAGCTGGGTTTTGACCTCTCTAAGGCTCACCTCCAGGATCCGGCCACCGACCCTAATGCGGAGAAGTTCGCCGCTGACTTTGCTGAGTTGCGCAAAAAGAAGGGCGTGACCATCGAAGAGGCTCGGGAGACCATGAAGGACATCTCCTACTACGCCACCATGATGATCCACGAGGGGCTTGCCGACGGCATGGTGTCCGGTGCTGCACACACCACCGCGCACACCATCAAGCCAAGCTTCCAGATCATCAAGACCGCGCCGGGCACCTCCGTTGTCTCGTCGATCTTCCTGATGGTGATGCGAGGTCGCCTCTGGGCATTCGGCGACTGCGCTGTGAATCCCAACCCCACCGCTGAGCAGCTGGCAGAAATCGCAGTGGTTTCTGCTCGCACAGCAGCGCAGTTTGGTATTGATCCACGCGTCGCCCTGTTGTCTTACTCCACCGGTAGCTCCGGAGCTGGCCCCGATGTGGACCGTTCTGTTGCGGCAGTGGCCAAGGCTCATGAGCTAGATCCCGAGCTCAAGCTCGATGGCCCATTGCAGTTCGACGCTGCTTGTGACCCAGGTGTTGCGGCTAAGAAGATGCCCAACTCTGAGGTTGCAGGCCATGCAAACGTCTTTATCTTCCCGGACCTTGAGGCCGGAAACATCGGATACAAGACTGCACAGCGCACCGGCCACGCGCTGGCCGTAGGCCCGATCCTACAGGGCCTGAATAAGCCGGTTAATGATTTGTCTCGCGGTGCGACGGTTGCCGATATTGTGAACACCGTTGCCATCACCGCTATCCAAGCAGGAGGAAAATAGCACATGGCGCTGGTCCTAGTTCTCAATTCGGGCTCTTCATCGATCAAGTTCCAACTTGTCGATCCCACTCAGCAAGCAACTGACGCACCCTTTGCCTCTGGTCTCGTCGAACAAATCGGTGAGCCAAACGGCAAAATCACGCTGAAGCACGGCGGAGAGAAGTACGTCGTGGAGGCCCCAATTGCCGACCATACCGCAGGCCTCGACCTGGCCTTCAAACTCATGGGCGAGCATGGCTGCGGCCCCAAGGACGTTGAGCTGGAAGCCGTCGGTCACCGCGTCGTGCACGGCGGTCAGGTCTTCTCCCAGCCTGAGCTGATCACTGATGAGGTCGTGGACTGGATCCGCGGACTCATTCCGCTGGCTCCTTTGCACAACCCAGCGAATATCTCCGGCATCGAGGTCGCTCGCGAGCTGCTGCCTGAGATCCCACACGTTGCTGTGTTTGACACCGGCTTCTTCCACGCAATGCCCCCGGCTGCTGCGCTGTACGCAATCGAAAATGAGACCGCTGCGAAAAACGGTGTGCGTCGATACGGCTTCCACGGCACCAGCCACGAGTACATCTCGCAGCAGGTTCCTGATCTCCTGGGCAAGGACCCTGAGAGCGTTAACCAGATCACCCTGCACCTGGGCAACGGCGCTTCTGCCGCTGCCATCCGCCACGGTAAGCCGATTGACACCTCCATGGGTATGACCCCGCTGGCTGGTTTGGCAATGGGCACCCGCTCCGGCGACATCGATCCAGGCATCATCTTCCACCTGTACCGCACCGCAGGCATGAGCATCGACGAGATCGATGATCTGCTGAACAAGCGTTCCGGTGTGAAGGGCATCTCGGGCGTTAATGACTTCCGCGAGCTGCACCAGCTGATCGCCGAGGGCAATGAAGACGCTCGCCTTGCCTACAACGTCTACATCCACCAGCTGCGCCGCTTCATCGGCTCCTACATGGTGGCTCTGGGACGCATCGACGCCATCACCTTCACCGCAGGCGTAGGCGAAAATGATGACGCCGTGCGTGCCGACGCTCTCGCAGACCTTGAGAACTTTGGTATCAAGATCGATCGAGGGATCAACGCAGTGCGTGCCGACGGCGCCCGCGAAATCTCCACCCCTGATTCCACGGTGAAGGTCTTTGTGGTTCCTACCAACGAGGAACTTGCTATCGCTCGCTACGCAAAGACCATCGCGGAATCCGTCTAAAACCAGGTCATCGGCCGGACCTGATTGGCCATATCCACCAGCGTATATCGGTGGTGGGCGTTGGGGGCGCTGCGCGCTAAAAGCCGGAGAGAATCATAAAGGCCGGTGCGCAGCCCCTCTTGCGTGAAGTGATAGTCAAAGAGATCGTTGTCCGATGCGGCAGCCTCTAGATGTGCTTCGCGCAGCCACGTTAAAGCAGCGTTCATGATCGCGATCTTGATCTGCAAGAAGCGCGGCTCATTAGTAGGAATTCCTTCGAGCCTGCGCGCGGCACGCCTGATACGCGACTCGCTAAGGTCACCGTTGATCAGATGCAAAATGGCGGTAAGTTCAGCCATGCGCCTGTGCGTAGAGTTCTGCGGGACTTGATCCAACGTGGAGACTGCTAGATCGACCTGATTCTCGGCCACCAATTGCCGAGCTAACCCAAATGCCGAGGACACTGTGGTGGGATTTGTCTGCCACACCAAAGCATAGAGATACAGGGCCTTGAAACGTAGAGTTTCAGGGTCCTTAGTCAGTTCACTCCACATACCAATGGTGTTGCCCTTGAGCTCGGCAGCCGAGACAGCGGTGGCCGGAGACAAGAGCTGTGACGAGTCCATCCCCATGTCCTGGAGCAACATCTCACAAACAGCAGCACGCGCCAGTTTGGGGGCAGCCTCACCAGGAAGAATGCTGTAGACCTCGTTGAAATGACGCTGAGCAGTCACGTAATCGTCCAGGAACAGTGAGGTCACCCCGGAATACCACTGGTGGCGCCAATCGTCGCCTAGCTTGGCATCCAGGGTATCCAACCACGAGCGAGCCTCATCGGTAAATCCCAGGTCAAGGAGGGTACGCACCACACCGAGGGGAATCTCCTTGGAATCGGCGAATTCTTCTTGAGCCATTGCGTCGCGTAGCGTCTGCAGCGTTTGTGAAGGCTCGGCATAGGACGCCCCGGAAATCAGAATTGCTCCGGGATCGGTGCGGTCTAAAAGCGGGACGGGCAGCGCAGCGTTGACTTCCTCGGACGTGATGCGCACGTTGCGCTCGATGCCGTCGATAAGCTGATCTGTGCGAAACACCATGTGCTTGGTGCCAAAGGTGGAACGCTGAGGAGAGTAGAGCGAATGCTGGGCAGGGAATTGCCGGCCCTCGGTGAGCGCAAGATACTCGCGCAGAATTCCAAAAAGCTGGGTCTCTAGCTCGCGTATAGAGGCAAAGCGCTTAGCAGGATCGCTACTGATACAACGGCGCAGCAGACGATAAAAAGAGAGGTTCTGTGCAAAGAGGTTTTCCTCGTCGGGGGAGGGGATACCAGGCAGATAAACCCCATCGGCGGAGGGGAGATCCACCGTCAAGGCGGCAAGGGTCCGGCCAATTGTGTAAATGTCGCTTGCAATCGAGGGGCCGTCGGTGGCCACCTCGGGGGCCTGGAAGCCTTTTGTGCCATAGATATATCCAAAGGCCCCGATGCCGGACACCGCACCCAGATCAATCAGTTTGACCTGGTCCTCGGCGACAATGATGTTATCGGGTTTGAGATCGTTATAGACCACGCCGCGTGAGTGCAGATAATCGAGCGCGGGAAGAATCTCCAGGATGTAGGCGATAGCAATATCTATGGAGAACAACCCCCCGGGCTGCTCTTTACGTCGATCCGCTAACGACGGCCCCGGGACGTACTCCATGACAATAAAGCCGCCCTCAACGCGAGGATCGTCAATAAAGTTATAAGATTTCACGATCCCCGGATGCGTAATGTCTGCGAGGAATTCGCGTTCCGCCACCGCAGCGCCGTAATCATGCGGATTAGCCTTGTCCCGCATGTCCTTGAGCACGACGACGCGCTCAGAAACATTGCGGTCACTAGCCAGGTAGATCCAGCCCATACCGCCATGAGCGATTACCCCCTGGACCTCATACTGATTAGCTAGGATATCGCCGCGATGCAGAATCGGCTTTTCCAGCCCCTTCTGTGCAATGTACTCATCGTCTTTGAGCACGTCTTCCACAGCGGAGACGCGGATGAACGGCAAAGCGACCATGCCGTTGGCCACGGTGCGGTCATCGCGGTTGGTGCCGCGCCGGGAGCGGAATGTGGAAATCGCTTTTTCTCGGCAACGCGTGCCAGCATCGGTGTCCTGCTGGATAGTGGTGAGATCGTTGAGAAGCCCGGCTAGGTCCTCGTCCTCATCATCGTCCGCGAAGGGATCAAAGGGGACGGCCTCGGTGCCACGACTCAGCGGGTCATTCATGGTTTCTCCTCACGATAGTTCAGCGCAGGGGGATTCTGAGGTGGAAGATACGCGCCGAACCACTTGGCATAAGACCTTTGCCAGGTTCCGTCCCTAAAGATGCGTTCGATGGTGGCGTTAACCTGACGGATAATCCCTTCAGAATCGTGTCTTGGACCGGGCTTGGCAAAAGCGATGCCATAGTGTTCCTCCGCCAACGCATTACCCACTATTTCCGTGAAAGGATCCTGTGCGAGCATGCCTGAGAGAATCGTATCGTCCGAGATCACGGCGTCGGTATGCCCCTGCTGCAACGCAAGCAAGCAGTCCGCCGAGCTACTCACCACAAGCAGCTTGGCGCGGGGGGCTACGTACCTGGTTCTTTGAGCGCCGGTGGATTCCGCGGTGGCGCACACAGTTTTTCCGGGGAGATCGTCCACGGAGCTAATGCCGGAGTTCTTTTGGGTGAGGAGCTTTGTCTTGCCAGAGAAATAGGGGGTGGAAAAGAAGACCTGATGTTGACGGCCTCGGGTGATTGAGATTGATCGGATGACTAGGTCAACGTCGTTATTTTCTAACGCCTTGATCCATGTGCCTGCGTCGACGTAGCGGAAGTCGATCTTGGTGGGGTCGCCAAAAATATCGCGGGATATTTCCTTAGCCAGGTCAACCTCAAAGCCCTGCAACTCGCCGGTGGCGGTGTTGCGGAAGCTCAGGAGGTTTTGCGATTGGTCGATGCCCACGACCAGACGGCCGCGTTCGCGGATTCTTCGGACGCCCTCGGGGTCGTTGTTGGGACGCAGTGAACCCAACAAGTTAGTGGTATCTACATCGGGTAATGCGGAATCGGCGTGAGGCTTTGCAACCGAGGACTGGGTGCGGCTGGGCGAAGTAATCACCGGGGTCTCGGGTTCTGAGCAGGCCGCGGTGAAGAACACAAGCGTGGACAGGAAAGCAAGAAGAGAGCGGCGCGACATCAGAGGTACTCCTGGAGCCGAGGGCGGATGCCGAGCCAGAGGGAGAGCACAGAGACAAGAGTGAGCGCGAGAACCATGATGCTCACCAAATCGGATGCGTTAGCCCCGCGAGCGATATAGCCGCGTGCGGTTTGGCGGGCGTCGTCGATAAGCTTGGCTAGGGAAGAATCCAAACCGTTGAAGGCGGAAGGCGTTGCAGCGGAAGCGTCGTTGTAAAGGGTTAGGGCCAGGGCTTCCTCGTAATCGCCGGAGTTGAGCGCCTTGGCGAGTTTCTCGTGGGAAGTGCGCCAGGCCTTTGCCGCCTTGACGGCTTGGTTCAGGTGGTCGCGGTTGTTGGAATTCTCCACCAGCTTAGAGTTTTCGTAGTTCTCTAGTGCCTTGTCTACGGTGGTCATGGTGGCGCTGAAGTTGGTGTTGGAGTTTTCCAGGGACTGGCGCCACACCAAGGCAAGCGTTTCGCTGGTGCGGGCCTGTTGGGCGCGGATGCGGGCGTCTGTGAGCGACTGTAGTGGAGCTGATGCTGTTTGGTATGCAGTCGAGCTGGCGCTCCACGTGAGGAAATTGGCGGTGGATACCCAGGAAGTGGCGATCACCATTAGGAGAGTAGCCAGCACAAACCACCCGTTGAGTCGGCGGCGAGTGACGTGCGCGAGCCACAGCTGTCCGAGCAGCAACATAACAAGAGCGACAAAGAGACCCCCGAGCGGAACCCAGAGGGGGCGGGCAAGCTGCTGCTGCTCGTTGCTCACGTTATTGCTGGTCAGTGTGTAGAGCTCGGCGGCGGCAGGCAGGATCTCCTCGCGCATCAGCGTGGAGGCCTGAGACATATAAGCCACGCCCACGGGGTTGCCCTGCCTATTGTTGGCCCACGCGGTTTCCACGAGGCCGGTGTAGACGGGAATCTGCTGAGAGATATGGGTGAGCAGTTCTAGGTGCCGGCCGGAATTATCGCTGAGGCCCCCGGCTGTCTGTGCGGCGGCGCGCGATGCATTTTGGATTGCTTGCTCGTATCGCTGCCGGTTTTCGCTGGTATCCACCCCAGCGCGCACAAAGCTTACCGACGCCGTGGTGTTGGCCAGGGACAGTGAAGAATAAAGATTCTGCGCGAGGTAAGAGACGGGTTCCGTGTTGTCTATCAGCGTTTTGAGGTCGGCGCGCCTGTCGGCGGCCGTCTGAGACATGGAGACGCCGGCGGATAGGAGAGTGACGCTCAGGACGATCACTAGTGTGGTCATACGCCCGGGTGTGGTGGAGAGGAATTGCAGTAGTTTCTTGGTCCACAGGATGGGGTACGTGATGGATTCGTGCCAGAAGGCGTGGAAACGGGAGCGCTGTCGTTCGCGGCGTTCGCTGATTCGGTCGAGCCAAGAATCTTCAACGTCGGGTGACAGTGAGGTATGCGCGATGTCCCCCACGGTAAACCTCATCTCCGTTACTGACGATACAGATGTTGCAGAAGTTGTAATCTACCCTAGAATTATACCGGCGGCTAGAGTGGAGCACATGCCTACAACATCCGGAGACGGTTGGGTCGAGGGGCCCAATGGTACGCAGCTGTGGGGAAAATACGGCGCCGCAGGCCTCCTTCTTACTGCTGCACGCACTGAATCAGTATTGATGCAACACAGGGCGACGTGGACTAACCAAGGTGGCACCTGGGCGCTACCCGGCGGGGCGCGCGACCTCATTGAAACCGCGGAGGAAGCCGCCGCGCGCGAGGCATATGAAGAGACCGGAATCTCTTTTGACCACTATGTTTTTGTCCAGTCGATGGTGACTGCCGGGCCATATCATTCAGGTTGGACATACACTACGGTGCTGGCCTTGGCACAAGAGGAGCTGGATACGGTGGCTAATGCGGAGTCGGAAGAGCTGCGCTGGGTGCCTATATCTGAGGTGGATAAGCTCGATTTATTGCCTGCTTTTGCAGCTACGTGGACAAGCCTTAAACCTCGCGTTGAGAAGATGCTAAGAGAAATGTGACAGACTAGAGCGCATGATTGAAGTGCGCGGCTTAACCAAGCAATACGGGCAGGTGCGGGCGGTCGATGATCTGACCTTCACCGTTAAACCCGGCATCGTTACTGGATTCCTCGGCCCCAATGGCGCTGGCAAATCCACGACGATGCGTATGATCCTCGGCCTCGATTCCCCTACCTCGGGGACTGCGACCATCGACGGCATCGCTTATTCCAAGCTAAAAAAGCCGTTGACCAAGGTCGGCGCGCTTCTCGACGCCAAGGCCATCCACCCCAACAGGTCTGCCGCAAACCACCTCAAGTGGGTGGCCCAGTCCAACGGCCTCTCTACTAAGCGTGTCGACGAAGTCCTGGGGCTCGTTGGCCTTAGCAACGTCGCATCCAAAAAAGCTGGAAGCTTCTCATTAGGCATGAGCCAACGCCTGGGACTTGCCGGCGCTTTGCTGGGAGATCCCGAGATTCTTATTCTCGATGAGCCGGTCAACGGCCTCGACCCCGAGGGTATCCGGTGGGTCCGCGAGTTTTTGCGCTCGCTGGCTAACCAAGGCCGCACCATCTTGGTGAGCTCGCACCTGCTGTCCGAGATGTCCCAGACCGCCGATCACCTTGTGGTCATTGGCAAGGGAAAGCTCGTGGCGGACACATCCACGTATGAGTTCATTCGTGATAACTCCGCGTCCAGCGTGATAGTGAGGTCGCCGTATCTCAAGGAGCTGGCCGAGCTGCTTGGAGAATACGACATTGTCCCTGAGTGGGGTACCGATGAAGAAGACCGTGACTACCTCAGCATCGCTGGACGCAGCACCGATGAGATCGGCGCCATGGCCCACTCTGGTGGCGTTCCATTGTCGCAGCTTTCCCTCAAACGAGCATCGCTGGAAGACGCTTTTATGGAAATGACCAACGACGCCGTTCAGTATCACGCGCAGATAAAGGAGAATCACTAAATGTTCCTCAACTCAATCCGCGCTGAGTGGACCAAACTGCGCACCACCAAGGCGTTTTGGTGGACCACGGCCCTCTTTGCTTTCTTTGGCATTGGCTTTGCGGCCCTTAACTCCCGTGAGGTAGCGCCAGGTCCGCTGGCTATTCCTATCCTTAGCCCCGCGAGCACCGTGCTTGCGATACAGGCACTGGGCTTCCTCATCGTGACAATTCAAGCGATCATGGTGGTCACCGCGGAATACCGACACAATTATCAGTCGGTGACTTTCCTTGCCACTCCGAACCGCACACTAGTCGCGGTGAGCAAATGGCTGCTCTATGCCGTTATCGCCGCAGCTCTGACCTTTATCGTGGTTGTGCTGTGCTTCTACACGGCTAAATTTGTTGCGGGCTCTGAGGCTAGCAAGACCCTTAACGTGTGGAACAACGAGAACGCTCTACGCATCATGTGGGTCTTTCCCCTGATCTCGGCCCTCTTGGTCACCTTCTCCCATGGCGTGGCGTATCTGCTCAGGCAGACTGCGGGTGCCACCACGTTGATGCTGATCTGGGTGCTCGCGCTGGAGACCCTGCTTGGCTTCCTCCCCAAGGTCGGAACGTGGATCGTTAAGTATGGCCCGATGAATAACATGAACGCGTTCCTAGGAAAAGCAGCGATCAAAGATGTCCCGTGGGGTTATGAGGGAAGCGGCGCATACTTTGCCGCGTGGGCCTGTGCGCTTCTGGTGGTGGGCATCATCGTGCTCAACAAGCGTGATGCCTAACCCGCACTTATTGCAGCGCCGAGGTTAAACGCATGATGTTATCCACATATCTGCGGATTAATCCGCGCTTGTTCCATTCCTCAAGCGTGAGTTCTACGGAATTTTTCTTATAGTCATTCGCCAGCTGATCTAGCTGGCGAATCATGTTTCCACGGGCCATCATCAAAGAGACCTCGTAATTTAAGCCAAAGCTGCGCATATCCATGTTGGAAGAGCCGATGACTCCCACCGAGAGGGTGTCATCGAGCTGGGGATCAGCAATCAAGAACTTGGAATGCAGCACTGCCGGCTTGCGGTAGCGGTAGATGTGAACCCCGGCTTCCAAGAGCGCTTGATAGTAGCTGGATTGCGCATGGTCGACCATAAACTGGTCGGCTTGCTCGCTGACCAGCAACTCAACCGTGACCCCGCGATAGCATGCCGACGTCACCGCTTCAAGCATGGACTCATCGGGAATAAAATAGGGGCTACACATGACCAGGCGATGCTTGGCGTGGTGAATGATCTGATTGAACAGACGCAAGTTGGGCTCGGTGCTATACCCGGGGCCAGAAGGCACCAGCTGCAGAAGGCTCACATCAGTTTCATCCTGGTCAGGGATTTCTGGGTTCACCATGTGGTCGTCGATGGGCGGGAGATCGTCGGCTTCCTGGAACCAGTCCACTGCAAAAACCATGTTCATAGACGCGACGACTGGGCCCGAGAGCTCGACCATAACGTCTACCCAGCGCCGTCCGCTGGCGTGGTTTTTCTTGTTTAAGTAGCCCGCTTCGATCATGTTTTGTGAGCCGATGAAGCCATGCTCGCCGTCGATAATGAGCATCTTGCGGTGATTGCGCAGGTCCGGGCGGCGGAAACGCCAGCGGAAAGGCTGCAGCGGCAACATGATTCGCCACTGCACACCTATCTCCGAGAGGCGCTTTCCCAGCTTCAAATACCCTGGGTACTTCCAGCTTCCCACCTGGTCAAACAGGAGACGCACTTTCACCCCGCGCTGCACTGCGCGGGCGAGCGACTGGAAGAAAACATCGGTGGTGTTATCCCATGCCATGATGTAGATCTGCACATGAACATATTTTTGTGCTTGATCCACGGCATCAGCCATGGTCTGAATGGATGCCTCATAGTCGGAATGCACACCGAGGTTATAGCCCGTAGTGGCAGGCAGCGATGTGAGTCGCCGGTTCATCTTAATCATGGAGACGAGCTCGTCCCCGATTGCTGAACCCTCGGGGTAATCAGGCACCTTGGCCTGAACATTCTCAATGTCCTTGTTCGCCTTACGCTGCAGGTCGTGTCGCCTCTTGTTGATGTAGGGGCTGCCCATGGTCAAAAACAAGGGCAGGCCCAGGAAAGGAATCAACAAAATGGCGAGGAGCCATGCGGTAGAGGAGCTCGGGCGGCGACCTTCTGGCACAAAGCCAATGGCAATGAGCTTGATGGAGTAATCAATAATCAGGCCTACGGTCTGCCACGTGCTCAGGTCGATCTGCCAGCTCATATCGAATAATCCACGATAACCGGAGCGTGATCGGAGGCACCTTTACCCGAACGCTCGTCGACGTCGATAAAGCTTTTCTCTACGATCAGATCCGGTGTGGCGAGCTGGAAGTCGATAAGCATTCCCTGGTTTTTTAGGAATCTGCCCGCCTGATAATCCCAATAACTAAAGCCTTCCAACGGGGAGGCGATGTACAGGCCGGAGGAGGTCAAAGACTCAAAGGCCTGGCGCTCTGGTTCAGTGACATGGGTTTTGCCCTCAAAGAAGGACATGTCCCAGACATCCTGGTCACGGGGCGCAATATTGAAGTCGCCCAGAAACACCGTGGGCTCTGTGACGTCCTGCGCGTGGATCTGCAACGCAAAGAGCCACCGCAGCTTGTAGTCATAATGCGGATCCGCAATCTCGCGGCCGTTAGGGACATAGAGACTCCACACGCGAACGCCTCCGCAGAGGGCGCCGATCGCGCGAGCTTCCAGCGCCTGGTCTTTCTGCGGGTCTTTATGAAAGCCCGGCTGACCTGGGAAGTGGGTCTGAACATCCTCAAGACCCACTCGAGAAATAATGGCAACGCCGTTCCACTGGTTGAGCCCATAGTGGGCTACCTGGTAGCCGATGTCATGGAAGCGCTCATAGGGGAACTGGTCATCCTTGCATTTGGTCTCCTGAACCGCGAGGACATCCACGTTATGGCGCTGCAAAAAATCGACCATCCGGTCTACTCGGGTGCGAGCGGAATTCACGTTCCAGTTGACAATGCGCATGGATTAAAGATTAGCCGCTTCCGCGTATCGATGCCGGTGATGCTCAACAAAACCGAGTTTCTCGTAGAGCCCAATGCCAGCAGCATTGGCGGCGATCACTTGGAGGTAGGCCCGTGTAGCGCCCTCCCGGGCACCCCAGTGCAGCATATGCTTGCCCAGCTCGGTGCCTAGGCCGCGGCGTCGATACGCTTGCGCCACCTCGACGGCTGAGTATCCGAGGTAATCATCGGTGATGGTGCCACGGGTAATAGCGACGGTTTCTCCTTCGGGGGTAATCAACCGGCCAAAACCCATCGTCCCGTCGATTTCCCCACGGAGCAGATCGAGCGCGTGCTCAGGGAGCGGTTCGCCACGGAAATTATAGAGCGACAACCAATCCTGATCCGGCTGGTCGTCGACGCGAAACTCCCAGTCAGACGTGGTAGCGGGGAGATTATCCAGGTCGCGCGTCATCACGATGATCTCGGGGCCTAAAGTCCACCCGGGCTGCGCCACGAGCTTTTCCGCCATCGCGCCGATGCGCTCAGGGATAAGGACACGCGTGGGCAGATTATGCCGCCTATAAAACGCATGGATTTCTTCCAGTGGGATAGGGGTAAACATGGCGGTGTGCCCTAGCGGGGCCGCGCTGTTAGAACGCTCGGTGATGCCGTCGCCAGAGCGCATGAGCCACTGACCACACCACGTGTGCTCGATACCGGGGAAGGCTTTGGCCGTGGCGGTCTCGATTGCGCGAATATCCGAATTCCGGACAGTGCGCGGGCTCAGCTTTTTCATGATGATGATGTCCGCGCGCGGGATAGACAACGCCGGAACCTCAGACGGAAAACCGCCTACTTTTTGTGGCCGCACCACGAGGGTTTCCTCGTCGATGCTGAGCACGTGACCAATAATGTCGTTAGCTTTACGACGCACCACGATGCGATCACCTGGGGCCACTGCGTCAGAACGGAAAATCCGTGACATCCCGGCTTATTCCTCGGTGTCCCAGCCGAAGGGATCTTCATCTTCACCCGGCATCCAGGTAAGCCCAGCTTCCGTCCAGCCATTGCGCTTAATGGCCTTCTTGGCCTGGCGCTTATAACGACCGACCAGGGTATCTGTATAGAGGAACCCGTCTAGGTGACCGACCTCGTGCTGGAAGCATCGAGCAAGGAAGCCTGTTCCCTCATAAGACACGGGGTTGCCGTGCTCGTCCAGTCCTGTGACCTTGGCCCAGGTGGCGCGGCCTGTGGGGAAGCCCTCGCCGGGGACAGAGAGGCAGCCTTCATCGTCGGTGCCGTCGTCGGAAGGCATCGTCTGCGGGATCTCCGTGGTTTCCAGAACCGGATTGATCACGCATCCGCGATGCATATGGCCCTCATCATCGGGGCAATCGAAGACGAAAAGGCGCTTGCCCACGCCGATTTGGTTCGCGGCTAAACCGACGCCATGGGCGACCGCCATGGTCTCGTACATGTCTGCGATGAGCTCTTGTAACTCGGGGGAACTAATCGGCTCGGTGACCTCGGCCGTGGGATTATGTAAAACGGGATCGCCGTGGATCACGATGGGTCGAACTGTCATGCCCTACAGTGTAGGCATGTCTGATGCCAATAACCTTACTCGACTGGAAAAACAGTTGGCATTGTTAGCTTTTGAAGATCGCGCGCCTCGCAGCCTGGGGGCAAAGGAAGAGGCAATTCGGGAAGAACTGGGAATATCTCCCGTGAGATACTTCCAATCCCTCAACCGAGCCATTGATGTTCCCGAAGTGATGTCCGAGTATCCGGTGCTCACGGCGCGTCTGCGCAGGATCCGGGATCAAAGAGCCGATCGTCGGGCGCAAGCACAAAAACGATAGAATAGCTCAGGTGACTACAGAACCCTCCCCAAACAACGAACAACGCCTTCCGCTGCGCGGTATGGCCATGATCCTTATTGCCGTCGCTGTGCTCCTCGCGGCGTGGGGCGTGTACTCGATGACCCGCGAAAAGGCATCAGACACCACCGTCACCGCTGAGAGCACCACGACTCAGATGCCACGGCCGCAACAGCCAACCACCACCACAGCGGCACAGCCACCGCAGACAGTGCAACAAACAACAGCGGCTCCGGCCCCACATGCTGAAGTGAAGAAGGTTCACGTTCTTAACAACTCCACTATTCAGGGTCTTGCTGCTGGGGTAGCGGACAAGCTGAAGCACGAGGGGTGGGATTTAGGCGAGGTAGGTAACTTCCCGGATGGTGCGGTGCCCCAAAATACTGTTTACTTCACCCCAGAAAATGCTGCTGCGGAGCATGCTGCGCGTAAACTAGCAGAACGCGTCGGCGGAGTAGCAGTGCCGCGGGCAGAGAATCTGCCTGGCGGAACTGAGGATCCCAATACTGTGGTCCTCGTGCTGGCCGAGGAAGTCAACTAGCTTTGAAAGGTGGCCTACCATGGCCGAAAACTTCAATGCCTCACCTCGTCCGACTCTAGGAGTTGAATGGGAAGTGGCCCTCGCTGACCCGCAGACGAGAGATCTGGTTCCCCGCGCAGCCGAGGTGATTGACCTTGTGGCTTCCAGATATCCCGAGGTGCATCTGGCGAAGGAGTTCTTGGCCAACACGGTTGAGCTGGTTACCTCCGTGTGCGAGACCACCCCGCAGGCCGTGGAGGAATTGGGCGTTGCGCTTTCGGCAGTGCGCGAGGTAGCGGAGGAACTCGGCCTTAAAATCTGGGGTTCCGGTTCACATCCGTTTTCCGACTTCCGTCAACAGCCGGTGAGCGAAAAAGGCCACTACAACGAGATCATCGCGCGCACCCAGTACTGGGGAAACCAGATGCTGATCTGGGGTATCCATGTGCATGTGGGTATATCGAGCAAAGATCGTGTCTGGCCGATCATCAACGCAATGCTCACCATGTATCCGCATCTGCTGGCGTTAACGGCCTCTTCGCCCGGGTGGGACGGATTAGACACCGGCTATGCCTCTAATCGGACGATGCTGTACCAGCAGCTTCCTACCGCCGGTCTGCCTTATCAATTCCGCGATTGGGCGGAATGGGAATCCTATATGGAAGACCAGGGTAAGTCTGGGGTGATCAACCACACCGGCTCGATGCACTTTGACATCCGGCCGGCAGGCAAGTGGGGCACGATCGAAGTGCGCATTTGCGACGCCACCAGTAACCTCACCGAGCTTTCCGCCGCCGTAGCCCTTACCCACTGCCTGGTGGTCTATTTTGATCGGATGCTGGACCGGGGAGAGGAACTGCCAATTCTGCAGGATTGGCATATCGCGGAGAACAAATGGCGCGCTGCCCGCTACGGCATGGATGCGATCATCATTACGTCACGGGACACAGAGGAACGGCTTGTGACCGATGAACTGCGCCGGTGGGTTGGAGTGCTCACCCCCATAGCCCAAGAGCTAGGGTGTGAGAAAGAGCTGCACCGCGTTTTCAGCGTTTGTCATCGCGGCGCAGGCTATCAGCGTCAGCGAGCGATCTATGAGGCTACTGGCTCATGGGAATCGGTTGTGGATTCCACCATCGCAGAGATGGACGCTATGATTCCATAGCCCACGATGACCAGGATCCCCGCCCCGCAGAAGAGTAGGTTGCCCAGGTCCTGGGGGTGCTCGTTACGCTTGAAAAACGCCATGTCGCTCCAGATGATCGAGCTGACCTGCGGGGCCGTGACCAGCACGACGATGCCAGTAGCTACGAGTGCGCCGGCCTGGTTGAGCAACCATCCGGCCCACCCTAGTGAGCGTTTGGCATTGAACTCGTTGATTGCATCATCAACAGCGAGGTAGATGCAGACCACAACAGGAACCATCCAGACCCAGTGGTGGTACCAGCTAAAGGGGGACACCAGGCATGCCGTGATGCCGCCCATCGCCATCGCCATGGGCATGTTATCGCGCTTAATGGCCAGCCTGATCGAGTAGGCAGCCAGCGCAATCACCACGATAATTGCCAGTATCCATAGCAGTCCTCCCTGAATACCAAGGACACGATCCATGACGGAGCGCAGCGATTGGGCACCAGCGTTGGTATGGACTCCAACGCGGGAAGAATCTGAGATGGCAGAGGCCCAGAACTTAGTGGCGTCTGGGACTACGATCTGACCGACGAGTACGGTGGCCCCGAACGTCGCGGCAGAAAGAAACACAGCACCCCAGTGGCGTTCTAGAAGGAACACAAAGCCAAAGAACGCAGGAGTCAGCTTTAGCCCTGCTGCTAGTCCTACTCCGATGCCGGCAAAGCGACGGTTATTAGGGAGGAAGTCCAACGCGACGAGCAGCATCAGAATCAGGTTGATCTGCCCGTAGAAGAAGCCACCGCGGATGGCCTCGAGCCCCAGCGAAGCGACGGCCAATCCCACAGCCACGAATGCGGTGGTCACGGTGACGCGGCGCTCGCCGCGAGCCAAGATAAGCAGAATCACCCCGATGAGCGCCAGAAAATTGGCGCTTTGCCAGATTACGGTGAGCCAGTCGTCGCTAAAAAGCGCAAGGTATTTAAAAAGGGCACCGGAAAATGGTGGATAAGTAAACGGCAGATCCCATACAAAAGAGTCACTGTAGAGCTTCCCGCCGGATTGCAGGTGTCTCCCCGCAAGGGTGTACACGTGCAGGTCCACAGGCATCCATTGGGTGAGCTTGTGTTTTTTGAGGATTGAATCCTCTTGCAACAGATCCCAGGGGATGAAGAAGGCCAAAATCACAAGGATTGTGGGGGCTCCTCTGAGGTTGCGTGCCTTCATGCTGTCCTCCTGCTCAGCGGCTACTTTCCATCGCGAACTTTATCACGGTGTACGGTGCAGGTGTCGTCGTAAAGGCCTTCCCTGCGCGCAATGCGGCCCACCCTTTGTCCCGTAACCGGGGACGTAATGAGCGCAAAGAGCACGAGAAGGACCAGAACGCCGAGGTCACCAGTGGAAGAGTCCGTTCCCATCACCCGAATAATCGCACCAATGATGGTAAGAATCAGGCCCACAGCCTGCGGTTTAGTAATCGCGTGTACCCGCGCCAGGGGGGATCGGAACCTGATGAGCCCGATGGATGCGGAGAGAACAAAGAAAGCGCCCGCGAGAAGGAACACCAAGGAGGCGACATCTGCGACGATATGGGACGGCATTAGTCATCCTTCTTTCTAAAACGAGTGATAGCCACCGTGGAGATGAATCCCAAAAGTGCGATCACGAGCATCGCATTAGACACGGTGGTGTCTAAGCTCCAGCAGATATAAGCAGCCAGCGCGCATTGCAGCATGGCGACCACGCCGTCGAGACCCAACAGGCGGTCAATGGAGTTGGGGCCGGCGATGATCCGGTAGGACGTAAGGATGAACGATAGGGCGAAAATGCACGCTACGAAGAACAGCACGAGGTTGTAGACGTCTTGGTTCATGCGTTGTTCCTTTCAAACGCCCGCTTGAGTCGCTGCTCGTATTGTTCGATGGCTGCGATTTCCGCATCGACCTTGTCCGTAGAACTTGCGTCCAAGATATGAACAGTCCAGAGGCGGTTTGCCACATCAATATCCGTGACTGTTCCACCCGGTTGCAGGTTATACAGGGTGGTAGCAAGGTTGAGTACGAGCTCACTATCGACGCGCATCGGAACCGTCACAATCGCAGACCTCGGCGGCTCGGCCCTCCTTATGGAAAGCCAGGCTACGCGAACGGAACCGCTAAACAGATATAAAGTCCAGCGGGAAATAAGTTCGAGAAAGGGAAGAATGTTGATGGTGAGTCCCTCCACGGGCAGCGAGGGAAGCGGCAACGCGATACTCACGATGAGGCCCACGAGGAGACCTGCGACGAGGTTCCCCACGGATAGCTCTCCCATGAGCATCACCCACATCACTGTGGCTACCAAGACAAAGAGGGGCCGGAATCGACGTCGGGCGCCTGCGATCATTGTTGTGCTCCTCTCGTGTCCTTGCCTTCGTCGAGACGCTCTTGCTCTAGGGTTCTCCCCGGCTCTTTCCGTGCGGTACCGAGCACTGCTGTGCGGTAGATACTGGTATCTTGCGCAGACTCAGCGGCACGGGAGGTCACGTTGCTCACCGGGCCGGCGACGAGGCTCAGTCCCAGGGACACAGACACCAACGTGGCAGTGGACATGAGCATTCCTGCTGGAATCCGGCCGACGTCGTTTCGCTCAGAAAAATCGATCTTGTCTGTGACATCAGAGAGCAAAGCCGGTCGGGCATAGGCAGTTCCCCCGTCGGGTGCATCTTTGCGATCGCGCCAGAACGCTTTAGACCACACCAAAACCATGGTGTAAAGGGTGAGCAGGCTGGTCACAATTGCGCCGCCGATGAGCAGCCAGGGGAGTGGGCCGCCCTCGTTAGCGCCTGCCTCCACGAGGATTACCTTGCCCAGGAATCCGGAAAAAGGTGGTATTCCGCCCAGGTTGAGTGCCGGGATGATGTAGAGGACGGCAAGGATGGGCGTGGCTTTGGCCAGGGAGCCCAGTTGGCGCAATGAGGAGGAACCGGCTTGGCGCTCGATTAGTCCGACCACCAAGAAGAGTGCGGTCTGAACCAAAATATGGTGCACAGCATAGAAGATTGCCCCAGAAAGGCCCTGCTCTGTTCCTAATCCCACGCCCATGATCATGTAGCCGATATGGCTGACCAGGGTGAAACTGAGGAGTCGTTTGATGTCATTCTGCGCCATCGCGCCCAAGATGCCCACCAGCATGGTGGCCAACCCGACCCACATCAATAACGTATCCAAAGACCCCGACGTGAAAACCGCAGAACGCATTCGGATGATCGAATACACGCCGACCTTGGTAAGCAGACCCGCGAAGACGGCCGTGACCAGCGAGGGCGCGGTGGGATAGGAGTCCGGCAACCAAGAATCAAGCGGGAATACTGCGGCCTTGATGCCAAAGGCGATGAGGAGCACCGCAAAGATCGCGGTTTGGGTGCCGCTGGGCACCGACTCCATGCGCTCCGAAATATGCGCCATATTAAGCGTGCCGACGGACGCATACACCAACGCAAGCCCGATAAGGAACACAAGCGAACTCAGCATGGAGACCATGACATAACCCACGCCTGCGCGCACGCGTGCAGGAGAAGCCCCCAAGGTCAGAAGCACATAAGACGCGACGAGGAAGACCTCGAAGCCGACGTAGAGGTTAAAGAGGTCTCCGGCGAGAAACGACATGTTTACGCCCATGCTGAGCAGAAGATACGTGGGCAAGAAGACCGCCACTGGCTCGTCTTCCTCCCCGTCGCGAACTCCCTGGCCAATCGCGTACCACATCACGCAGAACAACACGATGGAAGAAACCATCAGCATCAGGGTAGAAAGACGATCCGCCACGAGGGTAATGCCCACGGGCCCATCCCAACCACCGATCTGAATGGTCTGAATCCCTTCCTGGTCCACCACAAACAGCATGGTGACAGCCAAAGAGATGAGTGCAAAGAGGGTAAGAGCCGCGACTATACGCTGGACACGCAGATGCTTCGCTGCTGCTAATGCTATGCCTGCACCCACAGCAGGAATCACGATGGGAAGCGGGAGAAGAACTGGCATCGCGTCAAGGAGGCTTTGGAAAGGAATCACTGGTCCTCCTGGGAATCGGTCAATGGTGCCTCGAAACAACGGGGGCCGAATTCGTCGCCAAGCTTGGTGATGCGCCCGGTCGCGGGGTCGTCGGAAAGATCATGGTCGGGTGCCGCTGAAGGAAGCGGTGGACGAGCCGCCACTGCTGCATCCTCCACGTCGTCTTCCACCACGTCCTGAGTACGGTAACGATACTGCCGATACGCAAGCGTAAGGATGAACGCAGTAAGCGCCATGGAGATCACGATTGCTGTAAGAATCATGGCCTGGGCCAACGGATCCGCGACCGTATCACCATAGAGGACAGATTCTCGTCCCTTGATCGGCGGCGAACCCGGCGCGCCACCAGCCATGAGCACGAGGATGTTAACGCCGTTGCCCATAAGCAACAGCCCCATCATCATCTTGGTCATAGCCCTGTCCAACACCAGATACGCACCGGCTGACACAAGCACGCCTGCGGCAAGGAGTAATGAGAGATTGACCAGCATTTACTTCTCCTTTCCTACGCGAGCCTTGAGCTTTTTCACTCGTTCCCGTGCGCGCTGTTTACGCAATTCCTCATCCAGATCGAGTTGGCTGCCCAAAGATGTGAGGATGTGCAACACCAATCCGATAACTATTAGGTAGACGCCGGTGTCGAAAAGCAAAGCGCTGACCACATGTATGTCCCCGATGCCTGGAATATGCAGATCCCACGCATAGGACGTCAGCGGTGGCGCGCCGAGGAAGACTGGCCAGATAACGGCAGCAGCGGTAAGCAACACGCCGACTCCCAAGACGCGGGAAGGGTCGATGGGGAAAGTCTGCTCCAATTCCTCGCGGCCGCCCGCAAGGTAACGCAAAGCAAGCGCGAGGGCTGCGACAAGCCCGCCCGCGAATCCGCCGCCAGGAGCATTATGGCCTGCGAAGAAGAAATAGACGGAAAGCACCATCATGATGGGGAACAACAGTCGGGTGGACACATCGACCATCAAAGAGCGGTTACGCGCTGCCTCTGAGGAAAGCCAGCCGCCAGAATCATGCAACGTGGGACGGCGCGAATCTCGCTGGAAGCTTTTGGTGCGATAGATCAGGGAGGAAACACCAATCGCCGCGATGATAAGGACAGTACTTTCGCCGAAGGTATCCCAGGCACGAATGTCCACCAGCAACACGTTGACGGCATTCGCCCCATGGCCGATGTCCTTGGCCAAATCGGGGATAACAGCGCTTACGGGGGCTTCCGTGCGAGCGTTGATGGCAAACACAGTGAGGATGACGGCGGTGAAACCTACTGCTGCAGCAAGCCACGCGCGTAGCCGATTAGCGCGATGGGAAGGCTGCCACTGGGTGCGCGCCGGGAAACGGCGAAGAACCAGCATGAACACCACCACCGTGATGGTTTCCACCAGCATCTGAGTAAGAGCAAGATCGGGTGCGCCGTGCAGCGCAAAAATCATGGCCGCGCCGTACCCAGTCATCCCCACCATAATCAGAGCAGAGAGCCGATTGGATTGGACAGCTGCGCCAATAGCCATCACGATCATGATTCCGGCGATGATCGCTTGTAGCGGCGTATCCCAGAGGATCATGTGGACGTCGCTACGCTCCCCGCCCAGCAGCGCGATGAGCGGGACAAGGACAAGGACCGCAAAGATAGAACCCGAGTTAATAACGAGCGAACCTCGCTGGGTGGAGGCAGTTAAACGCAGCGAGGACGTCCGGAGAAGATCCAAGACGCGGTCATATGCCGCGCTAGCGTTGCCCAGGGCCGGCTCGGTGAAATGCAACTTGGCTATCGACGCACGCTGCCAGTGCATAATCGCTCCGATTCCCACGATTGCGGCGCTCAACGCGAGCGGAAGATTAAACCCGTGCCACAGCGCCAGGTGTGCTTCCTCACCGAAAACCGAGGTTGTGTGGGCGCTGAGAAGAGTGCCCAACAGCTGGGGGCTTGCTCCAGTGAGTACCGTCAGCACCATTAATATTGTTGGGGGAATCCATAGCAGCGGGCCGATAGGGTGCATCGTGAGCACAGGTTCGGAGACCTGACCGCCCTTAGTGGAGAACGCCCCGAAGAGAAACCGCAGGCTGTACGCCATAGTGAGAATCGAACCTGCCACTATCCCCACGAGCGTTACCTGCCCTGGCAACCCCACAAGAGCATGCTCATGCAGCACAGCCTCAAGGGCCGCCTCTTTAGCCACAAAACCAAACAACGGAGGAATGCCCGCCATCGACGCAGCAGCGAGCGTGGCGACGCCCATCAAGATCGGTTGCTTGCGCCCCAACCCGTAGAGCTTGCGTATATCTCGGGTCCCCGTCGTATGGTCAATCGCCCCTACGACCATAAAAAGCGTCGCTTTAAACATGGAGTGCGCAAACGTTAACGCAAGGCCCGCCACCATAGCCGCATGCGAACCAATCCCCACGAGCACAGTGATAAAGCCCAGCTGACTGACGGTGCCATACGCCAAAATCAACTTAAGATCTGTTTGCCGTAAGGACATCCAGCCGCCCAAAAGCATAGTGAAAATCCCTAGAGCGATCACCACCAAATACCAGACACGCGAGAACGCAAAGTCAGGAGCCAACCGAGCAACAAGATAAATTCCCGCTTTGACCATCGCCGCAGAATGCAGATAGGCAGACACCGGGGTCGGCGCAGCCATCGCCCCAGGCAACCAAAAGTGCGTTGGGGCGATGGCTGACTTGGATAACGCGCCTGCCAGGATGAGCACTACGGCATAAGAAATATGATGGGTTCCCTCCAAACTGGCGTTGGCAAGGCCGGACAACTCCCATATGCCCGTCTGCCGACCCAGCAAGATAATGCCCACGAGCATTGACAATCCGCCCAAAGTGGTGATCATCAGCGCCTGTATCGCAGCATGGCGTGACGACGCTCGCTCGCCGTAGTAGCCCACCAACAAGAAGCTGAGCACCGAGGTAATCTCCCAGAAAACATAGAGCAGCAGCATGTTATCGGAGATCACGAGCCCGTACATGGCCATCGCAAAGCCAGATAGCTGCCCCGCAAAGGGCCGTAACCGGCGAGGAACGGAATCAAAGTAATTCCAGCAATACAGCAAGACCAAGCCACCGATGCCCAAGATGACCAAGCTAAACAGTGCGGAAAGCGAATCGAGCCGGAATGTCAGATCTAAATGCGCGCTGCTCATCCACCCGTAATGCGCGGTGAGGGCTTTGCCCGAAGAAAAATCACCGTTGACCAACTTGCCAAGAATCCACACAAACCCGGCGAAGGGCGTAATGGAAAGAAGACCGAACGCCGGTCTTCCGCAAGTCTTAACTGCAATTGGGGCGACGGTGGCAGTCACCGCGAGAGCTAACAGCAATACGAGCACAGGGCGAAATAATCCTTTGGCTGTCGTGGACGTACAAGGCGAAGTGAAAGTGCGCGCAATGTAGTAACGCAGCCGGACTGGTATTGAGGTGTAGTTTTTGCGTCATGCATCGGCGCAGCTCACTCTCGTTATCTTAGCGCAAAGTCCCAAACAGCAGCTCAGACGCAGAGCTCATTGCAGTAGCTGCCGAGTGTTCACGACTACCACCGAAACCTACTGCCCAGTGTTGGCGACGATTGTGTGAAGCGAGCAGAAACGTCACGGTGGATTCGAATATCTCGAATTGGTGGAAAGAAAGAATTTCTACACGACGCCCTGCATTAGCCAAGACTTGGGTGCACGCAGCGATGGGACCCGAGGCCACGATTGAATGGGTTTCAGTGATTCTTCCGCCAGTTGTGTTCCGCTGGAGTTCGATGTCATAGGAGTTGTGATTGCCACGCAGTTTGTGCGTGCCGGTGATGTGGACGCGGATTGCGGAAGTTGGTGCGTAGATAGCGATGAACGTTCGCCATTGCATACCGCGTGCTTCTTCCCTTAAACCGCTGGGTAATTTGTGTCCGAAGCGTGCCCGGAAAGGGTCATCGGCAAACACCCGTGTCGTGCTGGGTATCGGAGAATGTGGGGTGTAGGTTTTCGTCGGCAGTGAACGGCGAGAAAGGAAAGTAAGCGATGAGGTGAAAGAAGACATTGATTTCGGTCCTTGTGTGAAAACGGATAAAGGGTATGGACCGACTCTGGATGTTGTGGGTTTAACGGCTGCTCCCCGAATGTGGGAGTCAGTCCTCCTATCCCACAGACGGGCACATGGCTGTAGCAGCCTTGAGCACTCGGGCCGCTACCGGGGCCACGAGCACTAGCTGTGCGCGCTGAGAGAAATCAATGATGTGGATCACACCTGCGATGCTAACGGGGATGTGGTTGAGCCGCAAGGGTTTTCTGTATCCGGGGGTGGCAAGGATTAATAAACGAGGCTGTTTTGGTGTAGTCTTAATCCCATAAACACAGCCTCCGCCTCATGCATCAGCAAGATCATGCATGACGGGGCTGTTTTCTTTTATACAAGGAATAAAATATGTATAACAAACCGCATCTGTCTTATATGAAGCAGCTAGACACGCTTGTAAGTCGCGGAATGGAAATCAGTAACAGGGATATACACGTGGGGGAACTAAAAAGGATCGGTTACTACAGGCTTTCTGCATATTCTTATCCTTTCCGCGTATTCTTGACCAAAGAAAAACGTGAAAGTCCGACTAATTATCGAGCCGAAGAATTTCTGAGTGGTACAAGCTTTGATACAGTGGTCCAACTTGCAGATTTTGACTCTGAATTACGTCGGCTTATTTTTGAAGCTATTGAGCAAATAGAAGTCGTACTATGTACGCGGGTCGCCTACAGGGCAGGTCGGGTGGATCCGTTTATACATCTGAATAAAAAATCTCTTGATCTGCAACGGTGTGATTCAAAGATTCCTGGAAGAAAGAAGCAAAATACCCGTTGAGAAGCATGGCAGACGAAATTTGAGAAACTCTGTCGTCAGGCCGGGAGCGAAGACTTTTGTAAACATTTTAAAGAAAAATACGATGGCCATATGCCTATTTGGGTGGCTATCGAGTTTATCGATTTTGGTGGATTAACCCGCTTTTTCTACCTTTTGCCATCGAAGATACAGAGTCAGATAGCTAAAGAGTTTGGGGTAAGTTCTGGGGCGACATTTAGTAAATGGATTGTTGGGTTGAACTATCTTAGAAATAAAGTAGCTCATCATAATCGGTTATGGAACCGTACTATGACGTATGGATTGCAGGCTCCAAAACTTAATGAAGTGAATGATGATTTGGTCCATTTGCAATACGAGAAAAATAACCTCACGTCCACGTGTGCATATTTAGCCGTTATTGCATATTTAATGAAGCAGATACGGCCGAGCATTGGTTGGCACCACAAAGTGGTTGAATTGATGGATCAATTTCCCACATCTGATTATGTGTCTCCGGAGAAAGATATGAAATTTCCCAAAAATTGGAGATCCCTTACTCTCTGGAATTAGCGGAACACCGCGTACATCGCACTGAAAATGTCGTTTTTGAGAACGCTAAAAAACGCCACCTGGGGTTTTTATGCCGCGCGGTTGCTAGCGTTCTCAAAAACGACAAAAAACATCGGGAGGCGTTGTCCTTCACGCAGAAAACCCGCAGGCAATGACCGATATTTCCTGCGGGTTACCTCGTTAAGGCTATTTCCCGTATGTCAGTAGGAAAGAGGCTTCCGCGACTGCAATATCGCGGATTTCGTTGGGGTCTACGGATTCATTGGGGGAGTGGATCGTGGATTGTGGCTCTTCTACGCCAAAAAGTGCCAGCTCTGCGTGCGGCATGATCCCTAGGAGCTCAGAGCATAGTGGGATGGAGCCACCCGAGCCGATATGCACGGTGTCTTCTTTGCCGTAGGCGTTGGCTAGGCAAGCGTTGAAGTGGGACATTGCCGGGCCGTCGATTTTGGCTTCAAATGGTTCATTCGCGTCGTCGTAGCTGGCTTCAATATGTGCGCCCCACGGAACATGGGCTTTGAGGTGTGCGATAAGGGCTTCTGCAACGTCGGTGGCTTTGAGTCCTGGTGGTACGCGGAGGTTGAGTCGTGCGCTGGCCACGGGTGGGACCGCGTTGACTGCTTTGTCTACCGGGGTGGAGGTGAAGCCTGTGATGGAGATTGCCGGGCGTGCCCAGACCATGTCTGCAGGGTTATCTTCGTCGGTTCCCATGATCTGGGTGCCGTCAAGCATGGTGGAATCAGCGCGGAAACTTTCGCGGTCGTAGGTTCCTCCTGGCCATCGTGTGGAGCAATCTACGCCGTCTATGATGGTGCGTCCATGCTCGTCCTTGAGGGAGTCCAGCAGTCGGATAAGTGCTGCGGCTGCGTCGGGGGCGGCACCTCCGAAACTGCCGGAATGGACTGCTGCGTTCAAGGTTTTGAGCGTAACCGTGATTTGTGCGCCGCCACGAAGGGTGGTAGTGAGCGTCGGCACGCCTACTTCCTGGTTGCCGGAATCTGCGATGAGAATGACATCGGATTGGAAGAGCTCGGGTTGGGAGTGGATAAGCGAGCTGAGTTCCGCGCCGCCTTGTTCCTCTGAGCCTTCTACGAGGAATGTGATGCCTAGGTCGGTGCCACCGAGTTCTTGTATCGCGCGCAGCACGGCGAGGTGCATCACGAGGTTGCCTTTGCAGTCGGCGGCGCCGCGGGCGTACCAGCGTCCGTTGCGTTCGGTAAGCGTAAAGGCGTCGCTGATCCAGTCGGCGGGGTCGCCGGCGGGCACGACGTCATAGTGCGAATACAGCAGCACGGTCGGGGCGTCTCCGACGGCTTTCTTGGTGCCCAACACGGTGGTGGCTCCGCCGTCGTAGGGGTATTCGGTTACCTCTAGCCCGGCTTTGGTCAGCGCATTCACGACCCATGCACATGCGGCGGCATGGTCGTCGGCGCATTCTGGGGTGGAGTGTACAGAGTTGTAGGACGTGATCTCGCTGAGATCCTTGAATATGGCGTCCCTTTGCTTCTCGACGAGCGGACGTACCTTATTAACGATGTCTGCAATCATGGTGCCTAGTGTAGAACGATCTTGCACTCGCATGGGGAGACTGCTAAAACGGTTGTTAGCACTTTGATCATTAGAGTGCTAGATAAATCGAAACTTTCGAGACATATCAGCGGGTGAGGTTGGTTTACACTCGGCCCACCGTGCCGTCGCGGGCGCCTGCTGGAACGTCGAGACGTGAGTGTCGTCCTATATATAAGGAGCACAGACTTTCATGGCAAAGATCATTGCCTTTGATGAGGAAGCACGCCGGGGCCTTGAAAAGGGCCTGAATACCTTGACTGATGCAGTTAAGGTCACGCTCGGACCTAAGGGTCGTAACGTTGTTCTAGAGAAGAGCTGGGGCGCCCCGACCATCACCAACGACGGCGTCTCTATCGCTCGCGAAATTGAGCTTGAGGACCCGTACGAGAAGATCGGCGCTGAGCTGGTCAAGGAAGTCGCTAAGAAGACTGACGACGTCGCTGGCGACGGCACCACCACCGCTACCGTTCTGGCTCAGGCACTTGTCCGCGAGGGCCTGCGCAACGTCGCTGCGGGCTCCAACCCAATGGGCATCAAGCGCGGCATCGAGCAGGCTGTGGCTAAGGTGACCGAAAACCTTCTGCAGAACGCTAAAGAAGTAGAGACCGAGGAGCAGATCGCTGCGACCGCTGGTATCTCTGCTGCTGATCCGGCAATCGGCGCTCAGATCGCCAAGGCCATGTACGCAGTGGGCAACGGAACCCTGAACAAGGAATCCGTCATCACCGTCGAGGAATCCAACACCTTTGGTGTTGACCTTGAGGTCACTGAGGGTATGCGCTTTGATAAGGGCTACATCTCGGGCTACTTTGCTACCGACATGGAGCGCCTTGAGGCAGTCCTGGAAGACCCCTACATCCTCCTGGTTTCCGGCAAGATCTCCAACATCAAGGATCTTTTGCCGCTGCTGGAAAAGGTCATGCAGGCCGGCAAGCCGCTGCTGATTATCGCCGAAGACGTTGAGGGCGAAGCACTCTCCACTCTGGTTGTGAACAAGATCCGTGGCACCTTCAAGTCTGTTGCTGTGAAAGCACCGGGCTTTGGTGATCGTCGTAAAGCACAGCTGCAGGATATGGCGATCCTTACCGGCGGACAGGTCATCTCTGAAGAAGTCGGCCTTTCCCTGGAGACCGCTGACATTCCGCTGCTGGGCCGCGCACGCAAGGTCGTGGTGACAAAGGACGAGACCACCATCGTTGAGGGCGCAGGATCGCCTGAGCAGATCGAGGGGCGCGTAAACCAGATCCGCGCTGAGATTGAAAACTCGGATTCTGAGTACGACAGCGAGAAGCTGCAGGAGCGCCTTGCAAAGCTCGCCGGCGGCGTTGCCGTGATCAAGGTTGGCGCAGCTACCGAGGTTGAGCTCACCGAGCGTAAGCACCGCATTGAAGACGCAGTGCGCAATGCTAAGGCAGCTGTTGAAGAAGGCATCGTTGCCGGCGGCGGCGTTGCTTTGCTGCAGGCTGCACACGTTCTCGACGGCGATCTGGACCTCACCGGTGACGAGGCTACCGGCGTGAAGATCGTCCGCGAGGCACTGTCTGCGCCGCTGAAGCAGATCGCTCTCAACGCTGGCCTAGAGCCCGGCGTTGTAGCTAACAACGTTTCCAACCTCCCTGCAGGCGAAGGCCTCAACGCAGCTACCGGAGAGTACGTTGACCTGATGGCTGCTGGCATCAATGACCCGGTGAAGGTCACCCGCTCTGCACTGCAGAACGCTGCGTCCATCGCAGCTCTGTTCCTCACCACCGAGGCTGTTGTTGCCGACAAGCCGGAGCCTGCTGCTCCTGCAATGCCTGGCGCTGACGAGATGGGTGGGATGGGCTTCTAATATAGCCTGAACGTTTTTAGAACCCGGGTCCTCAATGGAGGGCTCGGGTTCCCCCATTTTTGGGGTAAAAAAGGCCTAGTGTTTCATTTTTGCAATGTTGCGTAGATCAAGTTTTTGTATTGGGTACGAAAGTCGATTTGTCACCTAGCGCACACCAATAGGGAAATATTTACCGGAAACCTTTTTTAAAAATGAAATTAGCGGACTTTAAGACTATTTTTTCTAACTTTTTGCACAGTTCGATGGAACTGTTAGCTAATTCTGTGTTGTATGCCGCAAAAGGCATTGGTGGCCCAGCTTGAATGTGCGCAACTTTGTGACATAATTGCTATCCGAGACGTCTGATGACGTTACTTACTAATTCCTGTCGGTACGAGTACCGACCTCTCTCAGAGGAGATATTTCATGGATATGACGGTTATGGCAGAGCACCTGGGCAAATTCAAGGATGGCATGGAAGCAATTTCCGGCCTGTTCCAGGGTATCCCAACAATTCTGATGAAGCTGGCTACATGGATAGACGGTGGAATGTCCAGCGCTGCGGAAACCACCAAGAAGATCTTTACGGAAGACCAGATCGTTAAGCCTGCACCCTAAGGGTATCTTCCTTAACGCTTAAGACACGTACACAAATCTGAAAGAGGAAAATAATGGAGCACATGAACGACTGGGTTCAGCTTTCCACCACCGGCGTTGTTAAAGAAATCTTGGACTTCATGGTGTCGCTTGCCAAGCTTGGTGGCAACGTTGCATCGATGATCAAGATCTTCAAATAATACTTGACATTTTATAAATACGATTTACTCCCCGTTAGTTGGACTGAAAACCGACTAGCGGGGAGTAAATCTACATAGCTGAAAATTTCCGATGCTTCGATTGCGGCAATGGAGAACGGGTTAGTGGAAAACAAAGCTGCAAGTTTATTGTGTGGCTAGGTGTCGTCGGCAGTTACAAAATTACTATGTGCTGGGGCGAGAGGCGTGGGAAAACAGGGCTTGAATTCGGGGCGGCTTTTAGATTGATTCACTTTTAGCTTTTCATAAAGCATGGGGGGATTGAAAGTCAATACTTGCTGGCAATTGGTGAAAAATGTACGCAAAAGTCAGAGGGGGAATGGGTGTTTTGCATGTAAAACGCTCAAGTGCCAGTTCAGTGTCTAGGCAGTTTATGGAAAAAGCCCCTAGATAGGGGTATTTCTTGAAGAAGTTTACTTAGGTTTGATTTACCCCTATGTGGGGCTGGTTTGGATTGTCTGGGCTATAGCCTTATAGGACTTCCCCTATCTTCACCTAGGCAAACGTTATCTTTGCTGGTTTGATGGAAGTGTTACATAAGCGAAATTGCCGCTTGAGCTGCGATTAAAAACTTTCTAAGGGTTTGTGACTTTGCTAGCGCCACCCATACTTCGGTGTTATCGTTCATAATGAGCCATCAGAGGCTAGTGTTGCAGCCAAGTCTCGGTGGGAAAGTTTTCCACCCCGGATTCCCTCCGGGATTACTTCTAGGAGTACATATGTCTTCTGAATTGATTTCTCTCTCTTCGGATATTTTTAAAACTTTCAAGGGCTCCGACTTTGAAAATGTCGCTAAGGCAGTGAAGGCTGTTGTAGAGACCGCTCTTGAGTGGGCTCGCCTGAACCCAATCGACAAAGTTTTCAAGTAAACAGCAGATCGTTAAAGTACTAAATTCTTCTTATCCTGGTAGGAGCTAATAATGGATATTGTTCAAATGGCTAACGATTTCGTACTCGGCCTGCAGCGTCTCGGTGATTTCTTCAAGGGCTATGATGCACTTGTGAACCTTGGCAAGTTTGTTGTTAATGGCCAATTCGCAGATAAACTCGATGTATGGACCGGCCAGCTTTCCGGTGCATTCTCTTCTTCTAGCCAGAGCTAATTAAAGCTTCTACGCTAATAAAAATCCCGTTGGTTGGCCTGGAAAGGTCTGACTGGCGGGATTTTTATGTGTGTTGGTCGTTCTTGTTTGTTTCCTTGAAGCTGATGGTGTGTTGTTTCAACTGCTAATTATTCAAGAATCTGAATGATTATTTATCCCTATAGCCGGGTTTCTGAGATGGAGGAGCGGTATCATGATGAGTATGAATGCATCAGAGAAAGAGCTGCCAACCATAGACCTTGCGGCAATCGAGGGCTATATAGTTGATGACTCTGATGAAGATGATCCCATTCTTTTGGCCCCGGATGGCAGTCCAGTGGACACATGGAAAGAATCTTATCCTTACCCTGAACGTATGTCGCGGGAAGAATACGAGCATACGAAGCGTGCCCTGCAGATTGAGCTATTGAAGTGGCAGAATTGGACAAAGGATACTGGGCAGCGCCATATTATCTTGTTTGAAGGCCGTGATGCCGCAGGTAAGGGTGGCACTATTAAGCGTTTTAATGAGCACCTTAACCCTCGCGGGGCGAGGACAGTAGCGTTAGAAAAACCCTCGCCACGAGAATCCACTTCATGGTACTTCCAACGTTATATTGAGCATTTCCCGTGTGCCGGTGAAATCGTTTTCTTTGATCGCTCATGGTACAACCGCTCAGGCGTAGAACGTGTTATGGGTTTTTGTACCGAATCGCAGCATGCGGAGTTTCTTAGAGAAGTGCCGATGCTAGAAAATATGATTTTGGGTTCCGGTATAGCGCTTACAAAATTTTGGTTCTCGGTAACTCAGAAAGAACAGAGGACACGGTTCGCGATTAGGCAGGTTGATCCTGTGCGGCAGTGGAAGCTTTCTCCTATGGATCTTGCTTCTTTGGATAAATGGGATGACTATACGCGAGCTAAAGAAGAACAGTTCCGGTACACGGATACAGATGAATCCCCTTGGATTGCGATTCGTTCAAATGATAAGAAACGTGCTCGCATCAACGCGATGAGATACATCTTGAGCAAGTTTGAATATACAAACAAAGACCACAGCGTTGTGGGGCTTCCTGACCCGAATATTGTCATGCGAGGGAGGGACCGAATAGGGGATTAGTGGATTTTAATTTTTAGATCCGTAACCCGATTTAGAAAATTAAGAGGAAGGCTAGGGGATGCTGCGGTTGAAGATATACAGCGATAAAAATTCTAAAAGAAAGTGTGACCTTGCGCATTAGCATGCAAGGTCACACTTTAGCCTGAACCTCTATGATGAAGCGAGGAAGCGGCTAAAAGCGTTAAAGATTCCTTTGATCGCTATCCATCCGTTGTGAAAGTAAGCCTTTGGGGCAGAGGAAAGAGCTTCGAAATTTAATATGTTGAAGAAAAAATCGTAGATGACATTAGGCATAGATATTCCTTTTTGTTGGGAAGCCTGGGAAAGCTCTGGCTTTAGTGACTTATCTGATCATTATACTGATAAAAATTTAGTAAATGCACATTTTAAGAATTTTTTATTGGGTAGAAGGATTGCGATGGCGGCTGTATAGCGATGAATATGTATAAAAGAGGATGTGCCCTGCAGATTAATCTGCAGGGCACATCCTCTTAATATTGTCTATTCCTATTAGGAAGAGATGCCGTCCTTGACTGCGTCAAAGATGTCTACGAAGGAGTCCCAAGCACCGAGGAAGTAGTCCTTTGGCTGCGAGGAGAGGAAGTCGAGATCGAGGATGTCAGAGAAGAAGTTGTAAATAGCGGTGAACATGAGTTGTTCCTTTCGGTTGAGGATTCTGCAGGAAAGCTGTGAACTTTCCCATTGTCTAATGGGTGCTTACCGAATCGGCTGGAAAGGAAACCTTTATTAAGGCCGAAGTCTCGCGGGCAGGCGCGGTGAGGGGGGCTTCTAAAATTAAATAAAGTGATAGCTTCCTATCACTTTATTTAGCTCACCTCTACTTGGAGGAGAGGGTGTCCTTGAAATCGAGGAAATAGTCTTCCATTACCGAGAAGATCTGCTTGAAAGCTCCCCAGGCGTCTGAGAAGTAGTACCCGGGTTCGGAGGAGAGGAAGTCGAGGTCGAAGACGTTGGCCAGGAATTCATGGATGGCGCTGAACATAAAGCATTCCTTTCAGTCGAGGGGCTACAAGGAAGAGTCATGGACTTTTCCCTGTTCAACAGGCAACTTTACCGATCTTTTTGGTGCTGGTGGCCGCTCCTGGAATTTTTTGGCAAAAGTTTAGGAAAAACCTCTATCCTATGCTGAAAATATCGCGGGTGGCAACCATAAAGGAGTAAAGTCACTCTAATAATAAAAGGTGCAATTTCCACCCGAAAGAGGGGAATTCTGCACCCTTTTTAAGGCAATTATAATGAGGGTTATTACATTTGCCCTGTTGGGTGAAGGTATAGGCAGGGAAATGGGTACCCCTAACCCGTTTGAAACGTCACTGGATGTGGCGCTTTAGGCCTTACATGGTGAGTATCGGATGGCTCGTTGGCACCGTTACGCAAAGTTGCAAAAAATTTGGTGACGTGTGAACAAAACCCGGTTTAGCTGGGGTTCCATGGTTCAATTGGATTTCCCTGCCAACGGGTGTGAGATGGAACTTGGTCACCGCGCATGACGAGTGAGCCAGGGCCGATGGTGGTGGCGTCGGCAAGCTTGGAAGCCGGAAGCGCGACAGAATGTGCCGCTAGGGTCGCCCCCGGTGCGATGGTGACGTCGCCTAGGCTCATCACGCGATCTTGGAAGAGGTGGGTCTGTACCACCACACCAGGGCCGACCGTAGCCCCAGTGCCGATCTGGCAGAGGTCTGTTTCAGGCAGCCAGTACGTCTCAATCCACGCGCCTTTGCCTATTTTCGCGCCAAGAAGGCGTAACCCGATATTGAGGGATCCAGTGCCGAGCGTGTGGTTAAAGAACCAGGGGGCGGCGACCACCTCCACAAAGGTGTCTTGCAGCTCGTTGAGCCATACAAACCAACTCCACAAGGGGTGGTCTCCTGCGCGGTGGCGTCCAACACACAGCCACTTCATGGTGACCGTGATCAGTAGCGCAAGGGCACCGGCGGCTATAAGAACCACGCCGCCGAGCAGGATCGTCACCCCAAGCCCTAGATTGAGCAGCAACACCTGCAGAGTGGCTAGCACCGCGGTGGCAAGAACACCGCTAGTGATGGGGGCGAGCAATCGGAGGGTTTCTATAGCACCGCGGAGAATCCGCATCCGGAGACGTGGCCTATAGGTGCTGCTTTCCGACGCATCGGTGGTCACGGTGACGCGGCGCATGCGTTCTGGCGGCGAGCCCCACCAATTAGACCCGGCTTTGGACTTCTTTGGGGTGGAGGAGAGCACCGCTACGAGAGAATTTTTGGCCAGTTTGCGTTGTGGTCCAGCGATGCCAGAGTTTCCCACAAAAGAGCGCTTGCCGATCTTGGTTGCCCCGGCGAGCATCCAACCTCCGCCGAGTTCGTAGCCGCCGACGAGGGTGTCGTCGGCAAGGAAAGAGCCGTCGCGAATAGTGACAAATGCTGGCACCATCACAGAGGTGGAGATTTCTACGTCTTTGCCTACCGTTGCGCCGAGGCTGCGGAACCACAAAGGGGTGAGCTGTGCGGCATAGAGCGGGAAAAGATATGTGCGAGCATCGTCCATGAGGCGTTGGATAAACCACACCCGCCAACCCGTAGCAGAGCGCACTGGAGCAACACCTGGGGTGAGCCGCAGGCTCAGTAGTCGGATGAGCGCCCAAATACACACGCCGTAAGCAGCAAAAGCTATGAGAGTCCCTGCGGGGGCGGCAGCTAGCATGCCCAGGAAAGGATGAATGTCGATGGCCTGGACAAAAGCGATCATACTGGCGCCGCCCATAGCCACTGCGCACAAAGGGAGAAGCGCGAGGAACAGTGAGGAGAGGCCGTACCCAAGAACCCACTGGGGGCGTCGAGGTGGAGGCGTATCCGGGAAGCGGTGCTTGGAACGCCCCACTTTTTGTGCCGGCGACCCAGACCACCGGGCGTTGGCTTTGACAGGTGTGCTTCCGGTGACTGTGGAGCCGGCTTCCACATGTGCGTTATCGCCTATGACTGTCCCCGGCATGAGTACTGAGCGGGCACCGATGCGGGCGTTCTTCCCCACATGGATTGTGCCTATATGAATATGTCGGGCATCTACCCAATAGCCTGATAAATCTACTTCCGGCTCCACTGAGCAGTGATCTTCCAAGTTAAGAAGCCCCGTGACCGGCGGGATTGTGTGCAGATTCACGCCGTCTCCTACTCGTGCGCCGAGCGCACGCGCATAGTAATTCACCCAGGTGGCATCCGCAATAGATCGGTACCCGGAGGCGTTAGCAATGCGTTCTGCTGCCCAGACTCGTAGGTATATTCGCCCGGCGCGTGGATAGGATCCCGGCGCGATGCCCTTAGTCAGAAGTCGCGCGGCATAACCGCCAACCACCAATCTGCCCAGGGGAGTGACAAAGATAAGGAGAGCAGTGACTATCAACCATGGGGTATGTCGTGCCCAGCTGATGCCGGCGCTGGCCGCTATGTTGTTGATGAGTGCTAGGGCAGCTACCCATTGCAGGGAGCTCAGTGTTACTGCCACTAATTGAACGAACCCCTGGATAACGCGGGCTTGAGCGGAGACTGGCTGCGCGGGGGCTTCTTGAGCAGAAGGAGCGACGTGGATGCTCTCTACGTGCTCGGCAAGTGCGCCGAGGCGTGGGTGGTCATAAAGGTCGCGTACGGCGATGGTGGGAACCCGTTCGCGGATGCGTCCTATCAGTGTGGCGGCGGCCAGGGAGGTTCCTCCCAGGGAGAAAAATCTGCGTCAGCGTCGGAAATATCCATTCCCAGCACGTCCACCCAGAGTTCGGCCAACCACTGTTCGGTGTCGCTGAGGTCCACTGCTGTGACGTCGGTATGGATTGGCCAGGGCAGTGCGCGTTTATCTACTTTTCCGGAGGTCGTGGTGGGAAGCTCCGCAAGTACACAGAGTCGCGGGACAAGTGCCGCCGGCATTGAGTTGCTGAGAATGGTCCGGGCCTGGTCGTGATCGAATTCTAGGGACTCATCGGTGAGCGAAAGATAGCCGACCAAAACGCTGTCTCCTGCGCCGGTCTTTTGTACAACCACCGTGGATTGGCGCACGTTGGGAAGGGCAGCTAGGTGTGCATCGACTTCGCCGAGTTCAATGCGGCGTCCCCCGATCTTCACCTGGTCGTCGACACGCCCAACAAAAAGTAGGCCGTCTTCCGTGAGCTTGACGTGATCGCCGGAACGATAAGCGCGCGACCACCCTAGCTCCGGGGCGTATTTTTCCGCGTCCTTCTGGGGATCCAGATACCACGCCAGGCCCACCCCTCCGATAATTAGTTCGCCGACCTCGCCGATTTCTACCGGTTCTCCCTGCTCATCCACCACGGCTAAGTCCCAGCCAGCTAGTGGAAATCCGATCGATACCGGGTGATTCGGCCGCAACAGCGCCGCACAAGCGACCACGGTGGCCTCGGTGGGGCCGTAGGTATTCCATACTTCCCGTTCCGGAGCCGATAGCTTCTCGACGAGCTCCGCCGAACAGGCTTCTCCTCCCAAGAGGAGAAGCCTGATGTTGTCGAGCGCCTCCGTAGGCCAGAGCCCCGCCAACGTGGGCACGGTAGAAACGACGGTGATGTCTCGGCGAATGAGCCACGGGCCAAGATCCATCCCGGAGCGCACCAGAGAACGCGGGGCCGGAACCAAACAGGCGCCGTGTGCCCATGCCAGCCACATCTCTTCGCAGGAAGCATCGAATGCAACAGAAAGCCCCGCCAGCACCCGATCCGTCGGGGCCGATGGGGGCATCCTGCAAGAAGAGCTGCGATTCTGCGTCAACAAAGGCGGCGGCGCTGCGGTGTGAGACTGCCACGCCTTTTGGTTTTCCGGTAGAACCAGACGTGAAGATGATCCATGCCGTGTCCTCTAATGCGGGGACGGCTGGCGCAACCGGGGTGCTGTCTTGGTGGGGGTGAAAGCCGTTGTCGTCGTAGAAGCCCTGGATGGCAGCCTCGCTAAAGACAAGTTCTGCGCGTTCGTCGGGGTCATCGGCGTCCACAGGGACATAGGCCGCGCCGGCTGCCAGGATGGACAAAATGGCGATGTAGAGGTCGCTGTGCCCTGATGCCATTCGGACACCAATGCGGCTTCCGGGCCTCACTCCCGCAGCATGGAGTTGGTGGGCACTTGCCTGAACGCGTTCCAGGAGCTCGCGATATGTGATGATGCTGCCGTCGTCGATAGCTGCAGCCTCGGGGAACGCGGTTGCCGTGTGGGTGAAGATGTCGTAAAGCGTTCGTGGAGAAGGGGCCTCGCTAGAGCGGAGGTAAGCAGAAGAGATCAACTAATCCTCGTTTGCAGTGATGATTGCTGCCGCTAGTTTACGTAGGTGTCTGAGTTGTTTTGCCGTCGAATCGTCGAGTGCGGCATCCTCTGCTTGGGTGACAACTTCCGCGAGGTGTGGATGCGCGGATTTGCCAGCCTTAGTGGCTTTGACGATCTGGCGACGACGATCCTGGGGGTCGCGTTCTCTCGTGGTCCAGGATTTGGCCTCTAGGGAGTCGATAAGTCGAACCATGTCGGAGGCATCTATCCCAAGGGCATCGCACAGTGTAGCTTGGGTGGGTACATCGCCAGAAACAAGGCACGTGAGTACCCAATATTCCCGCAGGGTTATTCCTTCATGCGACAGTGCTTCCTCTACGCAGTCGCGTGTGCGGCGGCGCAGATGCTCTAGTTGGAAGGATGGCGATTGGAGAAGTGCAGCGGGAATATCGGCAACCATATAGTTAGGTCTATCACATTCTTAGGGAGTTGGCTGCCCTAACGTGGCTAAACGTTGCTCGGCCCACTCAACTGCGGGGAGGAACGACGATCCCAACACGTGCGCGTGGCCTAAAAGCTTATCCAGTGCGGGCGCTGGATCCTCCCAATATGTCACGTCGGCGCCGCGGGTGCGCCAGCCGTTGACCATGTCGCGGGCTTGTTCCGCCGGGATGATGCCGTCGTGAAGCCCCTGTGCAACAAAGACGGGGACGTCGGGGGCTATGAGCCCGATTTGTTGTTCAGAAATGGCGCGCTGAAAGACCTCGTCGGAGATGAGGCTGGTCAAGCGCTGTCCAGATACGGTGAGGATGCTGGTATCTGGAAGAGGCATAGTAAGAATGCTCTCGGGGAGGCAATCGCGGCTTGTCTGGTCGAGCCAGAGCTGGCCTCGTGCGTTGAGCAGGTTGTTGATGGGCTCGCGCACCTCGGGGTAAATCTCGTACATTCCGGTGATCACATACCCCAGCGCCCCGGTAAGGGCGGTGCCCTCCAAAGAGCTAGAGACGGAGAGGAGGTTGGCGGGAACTCCGCCGGCATAGGCTAAAGCGACGTTCACGTCAGGGGCGTAGGAACGATGCATTTCGGCTGCGGCTGCTGATGCCCCGCCGCCTTGGGAGTAGCCCCATGGAATAAGGGGGGTGTGGCTATGGACATCCGGCAATCCCAGGGCGGTGATGGCTCGCCCCAAATCCAGCAGCGCAGCGCCTTGGGCTTTCCTATTCATATAGGAGTGGTTGCCCGGGGTGCCCAGCCCCTGATAGTCGGTTAAGGCCACGGTCCAGCCGCGGCTCAACAGTGCAGCGGCGGAAAACATCTCATATTCCCCGCCCATGGTGAGCAGCTTGGAAGGGGCACAGGAGTCCCCAGCTCCTTGAGTCCCCGGTGCTAGGAGTGCCACCGGACGGGGGCCGGGGCCATGCCATGGCGCAGTAGGCGTGAGCACGGCTCCGGTTACGGGGGTGGAAAAGCCATTGGGGTGAGTGGACGTGTAGGCGATGCGCTTCATCCGTACCAACATGTCCAAGACCGGCGGGGAGACGTCGCGTTGGCTTAAGACGGTGCCCGGTGCGGTGTTCTCCGCCGGTGGGATGGACGCGTAAAAACCGTCTGGATCGGTGTAAGGAATGACCTGTGCGGTGGCTGGAGTAAAACCTGTACAGAGGGTTGCCATAACGATTGTTACTAGGGTTTTGCGAAATGCGCCCTGAAAGCGAGAGGAAAAGAGCATAGACACGACCACTTCTAGATAGTTTTGCTAGTAAAAGTAATGGATCTTTGAATCCTAGGCGCTAGCAAAGGCTCGCTTTGGAGAGACACGCGGCAAATGTGGGGGTATCGGATTGTTTGAGTGAAAAGCAATGTTCTTCTATCGCGGTTGTCGGGCGTATGTTCTAGCCTATAGGGATACGTGAGACGAATCGCATCGATAGGCAACGTTGCTTAATTCGTAGAAGTGCGTATTTCCGTTACTGTCGCATAATCGAATCGAGGTCATCGTGGCTGAACCACATTTAGGGGAAAGCAGCCCCCTCCTGCCAGCGAGGGAGCCACAAATTGCTGAATCGAAGACGCCCAAGGACAGGACGCACTGGCTCTATATCGCAGTGATTATTGCGGTTGTCGCAGGTATCGCTTTTGGCCTTATCGCCCCAGATATTGCCAAGAGCTTCAAAGTTATTGGCACGATGTTTGTGTTCTTGATCAAGATGATGATCTCGCCGGTGATTTTCTGCACAATCGTGTTGGGCATCGGCTCTGTGCGCGCCGCTGCCTCAGTGGGCAAAGCAGGCGGATTGGCCTTGACGTACTTCATCATCATGTCCACGTTTGCTCTTGCCGTAGGACTGCTGGTGGGCAACCTCATTGAGCCTGGTAGCGGTTTGGATATTGAAGCTACCGCGGGCGAAGGTGCCGCCTTTGCCGATAAAGCCGAACACGGAACAGGACTGGTTGGCTTTATCCAGTCGATCATCCCGGAAACAGCCTTTTCTTCTTTGACCTCAGGGTCTGTGCTGCAAACGCTCTTTGTTGCCTTGCTTGCAGGCTTTGCTGTCCAGGGAATGGGTAAAGCTGGTGAGCCCATCTTGCGCGGCATCGCCCACCTGCAAAAACTGGTGTTCAAGATGCTTACCATGATTCTGTGGGTGGCGCCGATCGGCGCATTCGGCGCTATCGCCGGCGTGGTGGGTGCAACAGGGTTCGAAGCCGTCAAACAGCTCGCGATCTTGATGCTAGCTTTCTACATCACATGCCTGCTGTTCATCTTTGTGGTGCTGGGGGCCATCCTGCGCATCGGCGCCGGGTTCAACATATGGAAGCTCTTGAAGTATCTGGGCCGAGAATTACTGCTCATCGTGGCCACATCATCGTCGGAGTCTGCGCTGCCAAACCTGATGCGCAAGATGGAGCACGTGGGTGTGGACAAATCCACGGTAGGAATCGTGGTCCCCACCGGCTATTCCTTTAACCTCGACGGCACGGCTATTTATCTCACCATGTCCGCCATCTTTATCTCGGATGCAATGAACAAGCCGCTGACTCTTGGGGAACAGATCGGCCTCTTGGTCTTCATGATTATTGCGTCTAAAGGAGCAGCCGGAGTGTCCGGCGCTGGTATCGCCACGCTCGCCGCAGGGTTGCACTCGCATCGCCCGGAGCTTCTCGACGGCGTCGGCGTCATCGTAGGCATCGATCGCTTCATGTCCGAGGCCCGCGCTCTGACCAACTTCAGTGGCAACGCTGTGGCCACGATTCTGGTGGGACGCTGGACTAGCACTCTCGACGTACAACGTGCGCACGACGTGCTCAACGGCAAGATCCCATATGTGGAATCCGCCGACGATAGCGACGTGCACTTGAGCAACCCCACGGTGACTAACCCAGCGCATGCGACGCTACAACCTACCCCGCAGGTAGACCTCACGCATTACCAGAAATAAATAAAGGCTAGGCCCTAGGGCCTAGCCTTTGGTGTTATTCGGTGGGCAGTCCTGCGTCCACCCAGCCGTCGGTGCCTCCGGCAACGTTGATGGCTTTGATGTCGCGGGCCGCGAGGTATTCCACCACGCGAGAGCTACGTCCACCGGACTTGCAAAGCACGTACACGTCTTGTTCTGTGTCTACCTCGTTGAGGCGCACGGTGAATTCGCTCATCGGAATGTTGACCGCGCCTAGCGCATGAACCTCGGCGTACTCGTCAGCCTCGCGGACGTCGATAAGCTGGGCGCCTTGTGGGATATCGCGTACAGATACTTCCATGTTAAGCCTTGAATCGCTCGATAGCTTCGGCATGGATCTTTTCTGCCTCAGCCTTGTCGCCCCAGCCGGAGCCGGTGACTTCCTTGTTTGGCTCAAGATCCTTGTAGTGTACAAAGAAGTGCTCGATCTCGTTGCGCAGGAACTCAGAGACGTCGGTGATGTCCTGAATGTGATCCCAGCGAACGTCGTCGATGACGCAGAGCAACTTGTCGTCGCCGCCTGCCTCATCGGTCATCTTGAACACGCCAACCGGGCGTGCCTTAACGATCACACCGGGGAAGACTGGCTCAGGAAGGATGACTAGAGCATCCAAAGGATCGCCGTCCTCGCCAAGGGTGTGGTCGATGAAGCCGTAGTCCAGCGGATACGCCATGGGGGTGAACAGGTAGCGGTCGAGGTAAACCTTGCCGGTTTCATGATCGACCTCGTACTTGTTACGGGAACCCTTAGGGATCTCGATGGTGACTTCCATGGTCATGCGATGCTCCTTAATAGAATCGGAATACTACCGTACTAGGATAGCGGCAATGAAGAAGTGGTGGATGTCAACAGTGGTAGTAATGGCCGCAGTCATAGCGACGGTGGTGTTCGCTGTTGCTAATGTGCTGGTCCATGATCCGGTACAGGTGGATAAACCCGAACGCGGTATCACCGCCCTGGAACCTAGAGGTGTGGATAATACTGGGTTGAAGGCCACCTTGAGCGCGATGGCGCAAGATAAACGCTTAGGCAACTTTGGGGCGATGATCACAGACATCACCACAGGTGAAGTTGTCCTTTCCCAGAACGCTGAGACCGCCTTAACTCCGGCCTCGGCGACAAAACTACTCACGGCGGCAGCCGCCCTCTACGAGCTCGGCCCGGAGGACCGCATAGTCACAGAGGTGCGGAAGAAAGACCGGACGGTAGTAATCAAAGGCTCCGGGGACGTGTGGCTGACCCACGAGCAGATGGACTCCTTAGCGGCACAGATCGGCACGGGGGTAGATACCGTGCTTGTCGACGTCACCGCGTGGAAAGACAAGCTCCTCCCCGGATGGGACCCCGCCGACGTGGACGCCGGATTCGTAGCTCCCTTGGAACCCGTGATGCTCTATGGAGGACGGCTGGGAGCAACCTCGGGCGATGTTCCTAGGAGCCATCGACCGGCCTTTGACGTAGCAGAAGCCCTGGCCAAGCGCTTGGGTGCGGGAACCGTCGGCTATACAGATTCCGCAGAGGGCGAGGTCGTGGCTCACACTGAGTCGCCGACGCTGCAAAAACGCATCTCCATGATGATGGAAGACTCAGACAACGTGATGGCTGAGGCCATTGGCAGGGAGCTCTCTGCAGAACACCCCGTGGAGGCAACCCTCGACGTGCTTCGGAAAAACGGCGTAGACGTGGGCGGTTCAACGGTCGTGGACAACTCTGGACTGAGCTTGGGCAACCAGATCACCCCGAAGCTGCTGAACCAGGTGGCCGCTGCCTCAGTATTGGCGCTACCAGTAGCCGGCGGAACGGGAACGCTGGAGAACCGGTTTAACAACACACCAGGCGCTGGGTGGGTTCGCGCCAAAACCGGCACGCTGACCGGGGTTTCTGCCCTGGCTGGGGTTGTGCCGTCGAAGAGCGGGCACGTGTATAGCTTTGCCATGATTTCTAATGGCTCCGAGATCAAACAGGCCCGCGCAGCCCTCGACGCTATTGCAAATGCGGTGCGTGAGGCGTAGATGTTCTGGCCACGAAAAAGCCCACGCTTCATGGCCTGCCGAGTCGCGGTCCGGGCGGTAACCGACCGCGACGTGGTGGTAGGGCTTTCGGGCGGCCCGGATTCTCTAGCGCTGGTCGCCGCGCTGGTCGCCGAGAACTACCGGGTGCTAGCCGTGTGCGTGGATCATGGCTTGCAGCAGGGATCGGATCGCGTGGCGAAACGAGCCACGGAGGCCGTGCGGGCACTGGGCGCTGAGGCAGCTGTGGTTCGGGTAGACGTGGAGAAAACCGGAAGCCTGGAGGCGAATGCGCGCCGGGCGCGCTACGAGGCGCTGCGAGGATTTGGAAAACCTGTCGTGGTGGGTCATACCGCGGACGATCAGGCTGAGACGCTGTTGCTGGGAGCGCTGCGGGGAAAGGCCGCTGGCATGCTGGTTCAGGGAACCGTGTGGCGGCCTTTCTTGACGGTGCGCCGCGCAGATACCGTGGGTGCATGTGCGGAATTGGGGTTAGAGCCGTGGTACGATCCGCATAATGACCAACGGGAGTTTCGGCGCGTGGCTATCCGCCAACAGGTGCTCCCGCTGCTCTCTGACATCATCGGCGGCGACCCCGTCCCAGCATTGGCGCGGGCAGCCACGAACATTGCGCACGACGATGAAGCCTTGCAGGTCAGCGATGCAACTCTGGACGAGTTACGGGTAGCGCATCCAGCTTTTCGACGTCGCTACCTCGCCGCTTTCCTCCGGGAAAACGGTGCCCCTGTCACAGGCGCTAACATCGACGCAGTAGAACGCCTGGTCACCGATTGGCATGGCCAAGGCGGCGTAGCGGTTGGCAACAGGTTGGAAGTAATCCGCAAAGATGGCAAACTTTTGTCGAAAGAAAGGTGACAGATGCACGACAAGAAGGATTATCAAGTGCCCGTCAACTCCTACGGAGATGACGTTGAGGCCGTCCTCGTGAGCGAAGAAGAGCTCCAGACCCGCATCAAGGAGATGGCGGCGCTGGTGTCGGATAAGTACCGCGACGAAGAGGACGATCTCGTCTTGATCTGTGTGCTCAAGGGCGCGGTATTCTTCCTTACCGACTTTGCGCGGGCTCTCGACATCCCCTGCCAGATGGAATTCATGGCGGTGAGCTCCTACGGCAACTCCGCCACGTCTTCTGGCATGGTGCGGATTCTGAAGGACCTGGATCGCAACATCCAGGGCTGCAACGTAGTGATTATCGAGGACATCATTGACTCCGGCCTCACTCTCAAGTGGCTGATTCGTAACCTCAATGGGCGCAAGCCAAAGTCCTTGGAAATCGTTGCGTTGCTGCGTAAACCTGAGGCAGTGAAGACGGATATAGACTGCCTTGACATCGGTTTTGATATTCCCAATGAATTTGTGATCGGTTACGGTCTAGACTTCGCAGAGAAGTACCGCGACTTGCCGTTTGTCGCTTCGCTGCACCCTAAGGTTTACAAGTGAACAAAAAAATCCTGCAGTATTCGGTGATTGCCGCCATCGTCTTGATGGCCATCTACGTTTTTACTTTGCTAGGCAACGACGCCCGTGGCTATAAGCAAGTAGACACGTCGGTTGCTATCGCCCAGTTGGACAAGAAAAACGCCAAAGAAGTCCAAATCGACGATCGCGAACAACGCATCCGCATCAAGCTCAAGAACGCCCTCGACCACGAGGGTCGTGAGGTTTCGGAGATCCTGGCCAGGTATCCCGCGCGCACGTCCCCGGAGATCTTTAGCAAGGTAGAGAAGTCCGAGGCAGAGAAGTACACCACGAACGTGAACAAGGAGAACTTCCTTGTTTCCATGCTCGGATACATCCTGCCGATGCTGATCGTTTTTGGCCTCATCATGTGGATGTTCTCCCGGATGCAGGGGAACAGCAGGTTCGGCTTTGGTGGTTCTCGCGCTAAGGAACTGAACAAGGACATGCCTACCAACACGTTTGCAGACGTGGCTGGTGCAGAAGAGGCCGTGGACGAGCTCCACGAAATCAAAGACTTCCTTGAAGACCCATCCAGGTATGAACAACTGGGCGCAAAGATCCCACGTGGCGTTCTGCTGTACGGACCTCCCGGCACGGGTAAGACCCTCTTGGCTAGGGCCGTCGCTGGAGAAGCCGGTGTGCCGTTCTACTCAATCTCTGGTTCTGACTTCGTAGAGATGTTTGTTGGTGTGGGTGCTTCCCGCGTGCGCGATCTCTTCAAACAAGCCCGCGAGAACAGCCCCTGCATCATCTTCATCGACGAGATCGACGCCGTGGGCCGGCAGCGTGGCTCCGGCATGGGCGGCGGACACGACGAGCGCGAGCAGACCCTTAACCAGATGCTGGTGGAAATGGACGGCTTTGGCGACCGTGAAGGCGTGATCATCATGGCTGCCACGAACCGACCAGACATTCTGGATCCAGCGTTGCTGCGCCCTGGCCGGTTTGACCGCCAGATCCCGGTGAGCAACCCCGACCTCAAGGGGCGCGAACAAATTCTCCGCGTCCATGCCAAAGGCAAGCCCTTTGCCCCAGATGCAGACATAGAGTCGCTGGCTCGTCGTACTGCCGGCATGTCCGGCGCAGACCTAGCCAACGTGCTCAACGAGGCCGCGTTGCTCACAGCGCGCATTGGCAAGACCGTGATCACCGCTGATGCGCTGGAAGAAGCCACAGACCGAGTAGTCGGCGGACCGCGCCGTTCCAAGGTGATTTCTGAGAAGGAAAAGAAGGTCACCGCGTATCACGAGGGTGGCCACACGCTGGCTGCCTGGGCGCTGAAAAACATTGAGCGGGTCTACAAGGTCACCATCCTGGCGCGCGGTCGTACCGGCGGGCACGCCATGACCGCGCAAGAAGACGACAAGGGCATGTACAACCGCGATGAGCTGTACGCACGCCTCGTCTTTGCCATGGGTGGACGCGCAGCTGAGGAACTGGTGTTTGGCGAGCCCACCACCGGTGCCTCCGCCGATATTGAGCAGGCAACCAAGATTGCCAAGGCTATGATCACCGAGTACGGCATGTCGCCGACCCTCGGCATGGTCAAATACGGCGAAGAGCAAGGCGATCCCTTTGCCCGTGGCGGCAGTGGTGGAGTGCTGGAGTACTCGCCAGAGGTCGCGGCGCAGATTGACCGCGAGATGCAGTATCTGCTCGATCGCGCGCATACCGAGGCGTATATGATCCTCGCCGAGTACCGCGACTATCTGGATCGTTTGGCAGAAAAGCTCTTGGAGAAGGAGACCCTGCGTCGCCCCGAGCTGGAGGAGCTCTTCAACGGCATCGTTCCGCGTGAGGTGGGGGATGTCTTCCCGGATGAAGACGCCCGTTTCCCACGCCAAGCCGGCAGCGAGCCAGTAAAGACCCCCACAGAGTTGGCCATCGAGCGCGGCGAAGAACCCCCGAAGCCGTTCACGCTTCTCGACGCCTCCAAGGCAGAGCGTGCGCGTCGTCAAAGCGAAAGGGCAGATCGTGTTTGATCGCGATCGCGCGGAAACAGCAGTCCGGGAACTCCTCATTGCGGTGGGCGAGGACCCGGATCGTGAAGGACTCAAGGAAACGCCGGCGCGCGTGGCAAAGGCATATGCAGAGGTCTTTGCTGGCCTGCACACGGACCCCACGGAGGTCTTGAACAAGACCTTCAGCGAGGAGCACCGTGAGCTAGTACTGGTTCGAGACATTCCGATCTACTCAACGTGCGAGCATCACCTGGTGCCGTTTTTTGGCACGGCGCACATCGGATACATTCCGGGGCAGTCCGGGAAAGTGACGGGCTTGTCCAAGCTGGCGCGTTTGGTGGATCTGTATGCCAAGCGTCCCCAGGTGCAGGAGCGGTTAACCTCCCAGGTAGCCGATGCCCTGGTAGAAAAGCTGGAAGCTCAGGCCGTGATTGTGGTGATCGAATGTGAGCACCTGTGCATGGCAATGCGCGGCATACGTAAGCCAGGAGCCACCACCACCACGTCTGCGGTTCGAGGCGGTTTCCAAACCAACGCGGCCTCCCGTGCGGAGGTTTTGAGCCTTATTCGGAGCTGACATGACGCAAGTAATGGGAATCGTCAACGTGACCACCGATTCCTTTTCTGACGGCGGAAAATACCTCGATCTCGATTCCGCGGTGGCGCACGCCAAGCAACTCGTGGCAGAAGGAGCGGACATCATCGACGTGGGCGGAGAGTCCACTCGCCCAGGCGCCACTCGCGTGAGCAAGCAGGTTGAGCTCGCCCACGTCGTCCCCGTGATTAAAGCCCTGCATGCTGAGGGTATCAAGACGTCAGTGGACACCATGCGCGCCTCGGTCGCGGCCGCCGCCGCAGCAGCCGGGGTAGATGTGCTTAACGACGTCTCCGGCGGCCTCGCAGACAAGAACATGTACTCGGTGATGGCCGATACACAGCTTCCCGTGTGCCTAATGCATTGGAAAACGGCGACCTTTGGGGATGCCGCAGGCGCGCACCACACCGATGTGGTGCGCGATGTTCATGAGGGCCTGGACAAACTCGTGGATAATGCCCTTGCCGCGGGTATCGACGAGAAAGCTATTGTCCTCGACCCAGGACTCGGGTTTGCTAAAACCGCAGAGGACAACTGGGCTTTATTGAACGCTCTTCCAGAATTTATGAGCGAGTATCCGGTGCTCGTGGGGGCGTCGAGAAAGCGCTTTTTAGCTAGCCTAGGCTCAGACGTGGACGCGGCGACCGCCGCAGTCACAGCAATCGCGGCCCATCAGGGCGTGTGGTGTGTCCGGGTGCACAACGTGGCGCTATCCCGTGCCGCTGTGGACGTTGCGGCGAAATGGAGGAAGCATGGATCGCATTGAACTTAAAGGCCTCAAGGGCTACGCCTATCACGGCGTCTTTGAACACGAGAAACGCGAGGGGCAGGAGTTCCTCGTCGACATCACCTGTTGGCTCACCTTTCCCACCCAGGATGATCTGACCCAGACGGTGCATTATGGCGAGCTGGCGCAGCTGGCGTATGGAATTCTTACCGGCGAGCCACGCGACCTGATTGAGACAGTCGCATCGGAAATCGCCGATACCGCAATGAAGACTTTCCCGCTTTCGAGCATTGAAGTAACGGTGCATAAACCGCATGCGCCCATCCCTCTCGAATTTGCCGACGTAGCCGTGGTGGCAAGGAGATAACATGAGAGCAGTTCTATCCATCGGGTCTAACATGGACGATCGCTATGCCCTCTTAAGGTCGGCGTACGAGGAGTTCCTACCTGATCTCGTTGCCTCATCGAGTATTTATGCCACCCCGCCGTGGGGCGTAGAAGACCAGGATGAGTTCCTTAACGCTGTGCTCATCGTGGATGTGGATGAGACACCGATGGAACTGCTCAAACGCGGTCAGGCTTTAGAACAAGCCGCGGAGCGCAAGCGGATTCGGCATTGGGGCCCCCGCACCCTCGACGTAGATATTGTGTGCATTGAGGGCGTGACCTCGGATGATCCCGAGCTAACACTGCCGCACCCCTATGCGCACGAGCGCAATTTCGTCCTGGTCCCGTGGCTTGAGGCGGACCCTCACGCAACCCTGAACGGGCATCCGTTATCGGAGCTGATCACCGGAACCTTCCCGATTGTGGGGACTCTATGAAACAAACCTCCATCCTTGGGCTGCTAGGGGTTTTCCTCTTCTGCGCTCTTGCGTCCTTTATTTTGGTGATGCGATTTTATGGCGTGATGCCCTCGGTCCCTTTGGGGGTGGCGATATGCCTGTGGGGGATGGCGGTGTTGTGCGTGCTCTTAGCCGTTCGGGTGCGGGCACGCATTAAAGATGACCAGATCGGACAAGATCGCTCACAATTGAACCCGGTGACAGCTGCGCAGTTCCTTGTGATAGGCAAAGCCTCTGCATGGACAGGGGCTATTTTTGGCGGGGGCTATGTGGGCCTGGGAATCTTTGTGCTCACATCGCATATTTCTGCGCAAGATCTGCCCATCGTGATTGCCTCTGCGCTCGGCGGGGTGGCGATGTCTGCGGCAGGATATTGGTTAGAAAAATCGTGTACGGTGCCGCCCGTGGATGCAGTGCGGTAGTTTGGATGGCATGAAGGACAACGGGCAGAAGTTACTCATTGCGCTTGTCGTGCTGTCTTTGGTGGCAAGCATAATCATGCTGTTCACTGGTAACGAGGGAGTACTCAAGCTGGCGTTGCTTGCGGCGCTCTGGGCAGCCGTGCTCGGATTCTTTCTGGTGGGCCGCTACCGGGCACAGGCAGAAGCCCTGGAGCAGCGGGTGGAAGAGCAGGAAACCTTGGCACAGATTAGGGAGCAAGTGGCGCAAGTACGGACTCAACTGGAAACCCTCACGGGACAGGTATTCGTTGAGCCGACGATGATCCAGGCACAGGCCACCCGGATCCCCGAAATCGAGCAGGCTAGCGATCAGGAAAAAGCCGAAGAGCTGCGTGCGGCAGCGTTTAGGAACGCTGTCGCTGCTGAGACCAATAGTTTTGCCAAGGTGGATTGGGTTCCCACCGAGCCTGAACCGCATGGCCGGCGTCGACGTGAAGAGCGCTCAGATTCGGTCTCCGTCGCTGACTTGTTAAAGCGCAACCGGTGAGGCCGGTTCTTTCGATCAGTGGGAACAACGAGCTTGTTACTCGGCTGGTCGCAGTGGGGCACCGCTGTGCGTTTAAGCACGCGGAACTAGCATTTGATGAGCCCGCTTGGGATGGCCTCGTGGGGCGCTTATCCGGTATGTCCTTTGTCCTTAAAGAATTAAAACCGGATATTTATGCTGTGAGCGCCACAAACGACGTCGCTGCGACCATCGCTGAGCTTTTGCTCGCGGAGATCGGGGCATATGCTATTCATGTATCGCAAGATAAGTGGCCAGAGCTACTCGCTGGGCTAGTACAGATACAGCAGCTAGAACAGATGCGTGATTCGGCGCGTGCACTGCTTCAGCCCATGCTGGGCGATATTACTGAGGAATTGTTGTAAGGGAATTATGTTTCACTTTGGCCAGGCGCAGGTTTTTGACGATATTGCGATGGTAAGTCGTGCTTTTAGAAAGCAAGGCAAGCCCGTTGTGCTGGTCTCTATTGGCACACAGGTGCACGCGGGACACGTGGCGTTGATCCGCACGGCAAAGCGATTCCCGGGGGCCGTGGTTGTTGTGGCAGCGCGTGAGAACCAGCCGGTTTTTGCCGAGGAGCGAGTCGATGCCGTCTATATTGATCACAGCGAGCCAGAACGCACGCTTATCGACGCCTCCCCTCGGCTGACGCGTCGGATAGCACTGCTGAATCTGGTCGGTCCTACGGACGTCATCTACGGCGAGGACGATTATGCATTCTTGCTGCATACGCAGCGTGCGATTACCGACCTACATATACCGGTAAAGGTGCATTCGGTGCCCACGGTGCGGATGCCAGACGGAATAGCCATTTCCTCCCATAATGCCCTGATCCCCGCGGAGGATCGAGAGAAAGCATTGGCGCTTTCTGCTGCTGTCACCGCGGGGGCGCTGAGAGGCGTTGACGCTGCGAAACAAGTACTTGTTGCAGCTGGGGTAGAACCGGACTACGTCCGCTGTGAAGATAACCGCGTGTATGTGGCGGCTACCTTCGGCGGAGTTCAATTGATCGATAGTGCTAGTGATCTGAACCAGGAATAACAGTGGTGTGGTCGCGGGGTTCCTCGACGTAGAGCGGCATGTCCTTCTTAGCCTGGTAGAAAGGCTCGTTGATGAGGGCCAGCGGTTCCACACCCTTGATCAGGTCAGCGGCTTTTTCTGCCATCATGACCACGGGGGCGTAGATATTTCCGTTAGTGATAATCGGCATGACGGAAGCATCGCAAACGTAGAGTCCTTCAACGCCGTGAACCTGCATCGTGTCGGGGTCTACCACCGCGTATTCGTCGTCAGCAGAACCCATTTTTGCAGTACATGATGGGTGCAGGGCTGTTTCTGCGTCGTTACGCACCCATTCCAGAATCTCCTCGTCGGTCTGCACCTGCGGGCCGGGGGAGATTTCTCCGTCTGTGAACTCCTTCATCGCAGGGGTGTCCAGCAGCTTGCGGGAGGTTCGGACGGCTTCAACCCACTCGCGTCGATCTTGGTCGGTAGCCAGGTAATTGAAGATAATTTCTGGCTTTTCCTTGGGATCTGGCGAGGTGATGTGAACGTGGCCGAGGGTATCGGAATACATCGGACCGACGTGGAATTGGAAGCCGTGCTCGCCCTCTGGCTGGGAGCCGTCGTAGCGGATCGCCATCGGCAGGAAGTGGAACATGAGGTTGGGGTAGTCCTCGTTGTCGTTGGAACGAGCAAATCCGCCTGCCTCAAAGTGGGAGGACGCCACGGGCCCCTTCTTGGTGAGCAACCACTGTAGACCAATCTTGGGACGATTGATCATCTTGTAATAGGGCTGCGAGCTCACCGGTTGGGTGCAGTTGTACTGCACATAGACCTCAAGGTGGTCCTGGAGGTTGGCACCGACTCCGGGAAGGTGCTTACGGACTTCCACGCCAGCCTTTTCCAGGACCTCGCGGTCGCCGATTCCGCTCACCTGCAGCAGCTGCGGAGTATTGAATGCGCCACCACAGAGAATCACCTTGTCCGCGTGGACTCGACGAGTCTTCCCCTTCCACTCGTATTCCACACCGGTGGCTTTGTCGCCGGTGAAAAGGATGCGGGTGGTGAATGCGCGGGTGCGCACGTCAAGGTTCTTGCGGGATTTGACTGGGTGGAGATACGCGCGGGCTGCAGAGAGACGCTTGCCCTTGAAGATGTTGCGGTCAAAGGGGGCAAAGCCCTCTTGGCGGTATCCGTTGACGTCGTTAGTTAGCTTGTATCCAGCTTCCTGCACGGAGCGGAAAAACGCTTGGAAGAGCGGATTCGTGGCGGGACCACGGGTGAGCTTGAGAGGCCCATCATGGCCGCGACGAGGGTCGTCGGGGTCGGCTGCCAGTGCGGTTTCCATCTTGTTGAAGTAGGGCAGCACGTGGGCGTAGTCCCAGTTCTGCATGCCGGGCAGCTTTCCCCATTTCTCATAGTCCATGGGATTTCCGCGTTGGAAGATCATGCCGTTGACGGAACTGGAGCCGCCGAGCACTTTGCCGCGTGCGTGGTAGATGCGGCGCCCGTTCATTTCCGGCTCTGGCTCGGATTCGTAGGCCCAGTCGTAGTACTTGTTGCCAATCGGGAACGAGAATGCCGCGGGCATGTGAATGAAAAGATCCCAGAGGGAGTCGGAGCGCCCGGCTTCTAACACCATGACCGAGGAACCATCTTCGCTGAGGCGGTTAGCCAAGACAGAGCCTGCGGAGCCGCCACCCACGATCACCACATCGCGGTGTCGATCCTCAACTGTTTCTCCAACCGTGTCATAAGAGTCATAAGAAAACAAGTGATGTCCTTTCTGAATCGTTTCCGTCCAGTGTGCCAGCGTCCCGATGTCCCGGCCACGGGTCTGTGTATTCTCGGGTCAGGTTCCCCCTTCGGAGAATGTGCAGTTCAACGCAATATTTCGGGTGGGGAAACTATCGGATAGTGGCAGGTCATGCGGTGTGGTTCCTGTCGATCGGAAGAAATTATTGAGGAGTTATCCAGTAATGCCGAACACAGCATTGGGGGATGAGAGCGGAAACGACTCTCCACCCGTAAATGGGGGTAAAGTCCTTGTTGGTTCTTACAACGTAGGAACGAGCGGGGTGCCTCCCGACCGGACTAATTGGCCCGTCTTTCTCGCCTCGGCGGCGGGCATCCTCGCCGTGACGCTGTGGGCATTTATTGGACGAGAATCCGCGGAAAAGGCACTTGGGAGCATTACCACGTGGATCGCCACCAATTTTGGATGGTTCTATATCCTGACCGCCACAGTAGTGATCGTGTTTATTTTGGGGGTGGCCTTCTCGGGTGCCGGGAAGATCCGACTAGGCCCGGATCACTCCCGCCCTCAGTTCAAATTGTTCTCATGGTCGGCGATGCTCTTTGCCGCCGGCATCGGCGTGGACCTCATGTTCTTCTCTGTGGCGGAACCGGTGGCCCAGTACTACGGGCCGCCCGTGGGGAGCGGGGAAAGTCGTGAGGCTGCGAAGGAAGCAGTCGTCTGGGCGCTCTTCCACTACGGCTTTACCGGGTGGGCCATGTACTCGCTCATGGGAATGGCATTTGGCTATTACGCGTACCGATTGAACATGCCGGTTGCTATTCGCTCGGCGCTGTATCCGCTCGTCGGCAAGCGTATCCACGGCCCGATCGGGGACTCCGTCGACGTGTCAGCCATGCTGGGAACCGTGTTCGGTATTGCGGCGTCGTTGGGTATTGGCGTGGTGCAGCTGAACTACGGCATCAAAGTGCTCTTTGGGGTGGAAGAGGGCGCGACGTGGCAGATCATCCTGGTGGTTGTCTCCGTGGCTATCGCGACGTTGTCTGCGGTATCTGGTGTGGATAAGGGCATCAAAATGCTCAGTGAGATCAACGTGCTTCTGGCCATTGCGCTGATGGTGTACGTTGTGGTGGCAGGAAAGACGGCTTTCCTCCTCGACGGGCTCGTGATGAACATCGGCGACTACGTGGCTTCGCTGCCCGGGATGACGATGGACACCTATGCCTTCACGGATGATCCCGAGCATACAAAAGCCTGGCTCGGGGCTTGGACGCTGTTCTTCTGGGCGTGGTGGGTGGCCTGGGCACCTTTTGTTGGTTTGTTCCTTGCCCGCATCTCTCGGGGCCGCACCTTGCGTCAGTTTGTTTTTGGAACGTTGAGCGTGCCCTTCCTCTTCATCCTGCTGTGGATGAGCTTCTTTGGTAATTCCGCGCTCGATATTGTCCGGGGTGGTAATGACGAGTTTGGCCATGCCGCAGCCGAGGAACCTCAGCGCGGATTCTATGACCTGCTGGCCACGTATCCTGGGGCGACCGCGATTATCGCCCTGGCCACCTTGATCGGTCTGCTGCTGTATATCACCTCCGCGGACTCGGGTGCATTGGTGATGAGTAACTTCACCTCCACCACAACGCATTCAAGCCAGTACGGGCCAGTGTGGTCGCGCATCTTCTGGGCGGTACTAGTGGGCGCGCTTACCGTGGTGTTGCTGCAAATCGACGGCGTGAGCACCGTGCAGTCTGCGACAGTGGTGATGGGACTGCCGTTCACGGTGGTGATGTATCTGATCATGCTGGGGTTGGTGCGGTCCTTTAGGTTGGAGCGTGCCCAAGTGGATGCACGGACAATCTCCATGCACGGGGCGATGTCTGGCCGCAGCTCGGACGGCAGCACGTGGCGTCGTAGGCTGAGCCGCGCTAACACCTGGCCTAGCACTGCAAAGACGCAACGGTTCCTGGAGGAGATGGCCACTCCCGCGCTCAAGCAGGTGGCTCAGGAGCTGTGCGATCGTGGCCTTGATGCCTCGCTTGTTGCTACCGACGTGCCGGAATCACCGGTGGGAAGCCTCGATCTCACAGTTGATCTGGGCGACGAGCAAAACTTCCGCTACCAGCTATTTGCGGTGTCTAATCCCGTGCCATCTTTTACCAAGAACCCAGGAAAAGAACACTACTACCGCATTGAGGTTTTCGACCTCACAGGCTCTCTTGGATATGACGTTTTTGGGTACACAGGTGAACAACTCATTGATAATGTGCTCGATCTCTACGAGCGTCACCTGGAGTTCCTCCACATGCAAAAAGACTTGCCAGGCAGCTCTGATCTCAGCGACGGCGCTCAGCCGGTACGCTTCTGGCGCGAAGACCACTAAGGAGAATTTATGCTTTTTGATCCAACCACATCCCCCTTGCTCGCAGACGCATGCGCTCACGGCCCCGCGACGCTGTTTATCGACGGCCAGTGGGTCCCAGCTCTCGATGGCGAGACCCGCGTGATTACTAATCCGGCGGATCGCAGCGTTGTGGGCACCGTCTCTGAGGCATCCGAAGCGGATATGGAAAAGGCGATTAAAGCCGCGCGACGGGCCTTTGATGCTGGGGAATGGGCACCGGCAGTAGAGCGCGGCAAGATTCTGCTGAAAGTGGCAGACGCTATCCGGGAGAACAAGGATCAGCTTGCGCGCGCGGAGTCCGCGGACACCGGCAAGCGACTCGTTGAGTCTGAGCTCGACATAGACGACATTGCGAATGCCTTTGAGTACTTTGGCACCCTGGCGCAGCATTCGGCGGGGCGAGTGGTCGACCCCGGAGACCCCAACGTGCGCTCGCGTATCGACGCCGAGCCCATAGGCGTATGCGGTCTTATTACCCCGTGGAACTATCCGCTGCTTCAGGTTGCGTGGAAGGTTGCCCCTGCGCTGGCAGCCGGCAACACTTTTGTGTTAAAACAGGCCGAGCTCACCCCTCACACCGCCATGATGCTCATGACTATCCTGAGCCAGGCGGGCGTTCCTGCGGGCGTGGCCAACCTGATCACTGGTGCTGGTGGACGCTGCGGAAATCCTTTATCCGTGAGCCCAGACGTGGATATGGTTTTTCCTTTACGGGCGGTCTTGAGACCGGAAAAATTATCGCGCGCAATGCCGCTGAGAGGGTCAAACGAGTGGCGTTAGAACTCGGTGGTAAGAACCCTAACGTGATCTTTGCCGACGCTGATTTTGATGCCGCAGTGGATAACGCTCTCAACGCGGCCTTTGTTCACTCGGGACAAGTGTGCTCCGCGGGCTCGCGGCTTGTTGTGGAAGAGTCGATTCACGATGCATTTGTTGCGGAGCTGGTCAAACGTGCGGAAAAGATTCGTCTAGGCGGGCCGCTAGATGAAAACGCAGAGACCGGACCGCTCATCTCTGCGGAACACCGTGACAAGGTGCACGCGTACGTCGAACGTGCCAAGGAACAGGGCGCGCAGGTGCTTACCGGTGGGCTTCCAGAAGAGATGGGAGGGGAGTTTTATCTCCCCACCGTTATCGACGGCTGCACCCGCGAGATGGATTGCGTGCACGATGAGGCATTTGGCCCCACCGTGACCGTGGAGACCTTCCAGACGGAAGAGGAAGCCGTAGAAATAGCCAACGATACAACGTACGGCTTGGCCGGTGCCGTGTGGACTCGCGACGCGGGTAAAGCGGAGCGCATGGCTCGTGCGATGCGGCATGGGACTATCTGGATAAACGATTTCCACCCCTACCTGCCGCAAGCGGAGTGGGGTGGAATGAAACAATCAGGAAATGGCCGGGAGCTTGGTCCTACGGGCTTGGCCGAGTACCAAGAGCTCAAGCACGTGTATCACAACATCGCGCCGGGTGTCACCGGCTGGTTTGCCGGTTAGACGGAGACTTTTTCTTCGGCGATGGTGCGCTTTGCGTTGAACTGGACGGAGTCGAGAAGCTTTTCTTGCTTTGCGACGATAGCCGGGACGAGTACCTGGCCCGTCACGTTCACTGCGGTGCGGCCCATGTCGATGATCGGCTCGATGGCGAGCAGTAGGCCAATGCCTTCCAGTGGGAGCCCCAAGGTGGACAGCGTGAGTGTGAGCATCACGGTAGCGCCTGTGGTTCCGGCAGTGGCTGCGGAGCCGAGGACGGAAACGATAACGATCAAAACGTAATCGGTGAAGTTGAACGGTACGCCGTAGAACTGGGACACAAATATCGCAGCTACTGCCGGGTAGACCGCAGCGCAGCCGTCCATCTTGGTGGTTGCGCCCAGCGGTACGGCGAAGGAAGCGTAGTGCTTGGGAACGCCGATTGCCTCAGCAGTCTGCTCGGTGACGGGCATAACGCCCATGGAGGAACGGGTGACAAAGCCCAAGGAGGTTACCGGCCAGACGCGGCGGTAGAACTGGGTGACATTAAGGCCATGCAGCTTCAAGGTCACTGGGTAGATCACGAGTAGGACGATGGCGAGGCCGACATAGACGGTAAGAACAAACTTGCCCAGGGCGCCCATGGCATCAAAGCCGTAGGTAGCCACAGCCTTGCCGATAAGAGCGGCGGTGCCGATGGGGGCGAGCCTAATAATCCACCACAGCACCTTCTGGATGATCTCCAGCAGTGAGCGGTTGAAGTTGATAAAAGGCTCGGCTTTCTCGCCGACCTTCACTGCCGCGATTCCTAGGGCGATGGCTACTACCAGCAGCTGAAGCACGTTGAAGCTCAGCCCGGTGGAGGCCACACCATCGACGACCTTGGTGCGTGCCTCTAGACCCACGATATTGGTGGGGACGATTCCTTCAAGGAACGCCCACCACGATCCAACGGACGACGGCGCTGCGGAGGTGTCCTGCAGCCCCGAGGTCTCGCCGGGCTTAAAAATCAGGCCAACGCCTATGCCTGCAAGTACTGAGAAGAACGCGGTAATGGCAAACCAGATGAGGGTTTTTACAGCCAGTCGTGCGGCATTGGTAACCTGACGCAGGTTGGCAATGGACGTAATAACGGCTGTCATCATCAGAGGTGGGATCAAGACCTTCAGGAGCGTGACATAATCGCTGCCCACGGTGGTGAGCGCGGTGGTAAGCCAGTTCCCGTCTGGCATTGAGCTGGCGATAAGGCCGAGGATAATTCCGGCGATAAGGCCGTAGATCACCTGAGCTCCAAAGCTATTCCACTTCATGATTCCCCTTTGGGTTGTGTTTGTTTCGTCTGGCACAACGCTAGTACAGGAATGTCTATTCCCAAAAGACAGGTTGGTCTATAAAATTAAAGGGAAAACCCCAGAAATTGATCTTTGCGCTGGTATAACGCGATTCTGTACAGATCAGTCTGGGGTTAGATCGGGGTTAATTTTTTGCGGCCTGCCGGGTTTGGGGATTTCCCCGACATTTTTAGGCAATCGCCCTGCTTTGCGGAGCTGGTCGCGCAGCATCACCTCGATCTGTGCGTTGACGCTGCGCGCCTCGTCGTGCGCCCAGCGGGCGATGGCCTCGGCGACCGCCGGGTCAATGCGAAGGGGGATGCTTTTTCTGGGCATTTAGGTGTACAAACTGCCTGTATTGATCATGGGTTGTGCGTTGTTGTCGGAACAGAGGACGACGAGCAGGTTGGAGACCATAGCTGCGCGACGCTCCGGGTCGAGTTCCACAATATCGCGTGATTCTAGCTGAGCAAGCGCACTTTCTACCATGGAGACGGCGCCCTCGACGATGGTCTCGCGAGCATCGACAATCGCGTTTGCCTGCTGGCGTTGCAACATGGCCTGGGCGATCTCCGGTGCGTACGACAGGTTGGAAATTCGTGCTTCGACGATCTCTAATCCGGCGACGGCGACCCGTGCGGCGACTTCGTCGGCAAGCTCTTTGGACACGAGCTCGGTGGAGCCGGACAGTGACGGGAGATTTGCGGTTCCACCGTCGTAGGGATGGGTGGTAGCTACGTGACGCAACGCGGACTCCGCCTGGGAATGGATGAACTCGTCCATATCTTCCACGGCAAAAGTCGCCTTGGCGGTATCGGCTACCTGCCACACGATGATTGCGCCAATGTTCACGGGATTGCCGTTGAGGTCGTTGACCTTGATCTCGTTGGTCTCAAAGTTGCGCACGCGAACCGAAACTTTGGCGGAGTTGCTCAGTGGCGGGTTAAGGGAGAGGCCGGTTGTTCGGTTTGTGCCGAGGTAGCGGCCAAAGAATTGCACCACCAGGGTGTGGCCGGGGGAGATGACCTTGATCATTCCGGCGAGGATGGAGAAGGCGACGAGGAGCACGATGCCGCATATGAGTTGGTAGCGCGCCAGTGTTGCTGCCTTTATCCAAGAGGTAGATGCCAAAGGCCGCGAGTGCGATCGCGCCGGGAAGTCCAATAATCACCGCAAGGGCGGCGATGCCAGCGAGGCCGCTACCTCCAATCCACGGGGTCTTTTCTGTGACGTCAACTTGGGCGCCTTCATGACCCACGGGGCGATCGGTGACTGTTGTCATAGTACTTCCTTTCATCGAGGGAAAAGTGATATCAGATTAAATAATGTGATATCACTTTGTCAAAGGGGAGGAGGGGTTGGTCAGGTTACTGCACGTGGACTACCCTCATACCCCGTGAGCGAGCAGAAAAATTCCCCAGACGTGCCAGAACAGCTACGTATTCGTCGCGATAAGCGCCAGAAGCTTATCGACGCCGGCGTAGACGCCTACCCGGTGATTGTTGATAGGACCACCTCAATCACCGATCTGCGCAAGAAATACCAGGTCCTTGGGGAAGGCGATGCTGGCGGGGAAGAGGGCGTTACCTACCTCACCGCCGGCGATGAAACCCACGATGAGGTTGCTATTGCAGGTCGTGTCCTTTTTGTTCGCAATACCGGCAAACTGTGCTTTGCGGCTCTGCAAGAGGGCAACGGCGAGCATATTCAGGCAATGCTCTCTCTGGCTGAAGTCGGTGCAGAGGCCCTGGCTGCATGGAAGAGTGACGTAGACCTAGGCGACATCGTCTCTATCCGCGGATGCGTTATCGCCTCTAAGCGCGGCGAGCTTTCGGTGATGGCCAAGAGCTGGCAGATGGCGTCCAAATCGCTGAGGCCGCTGCCTGTCGCTTTTGCCGACATGAGCGAGGACACCCGCATCCGTCACCGCTACACCGATCTGATCATGCGGGAACAGGCCCGCACCAACGCCCTGACCCGTATTAAGGTGATGCGCTCTCTGCGTAACTTCCTGGAATCGCGCGACTTCCTGGAGGTGGAGACCCCTATGCTCCAGACCCTGCACGGTGGCGCTGCAGCGCGTCCGTTTGAGACCCACTCCAATGCCCTGGACATTGACCTTTACCTGCGCATCGCTCCCGAGCTCTACCTCAAGCGTTGCGTAGTAGGCGGAATTGAGAGGGTCTTTGAAGTGAACCGCAATTTCCGCAACGAGGGCGTGGACTCCTCCCACAGCCCGGAGTTCTCCATGCTGGAGACCTACCAGGCGTATGGAACGTACGATGATGGCGCAAAGCTGCACCAGGACATGATCCAGTACATCACCAAAGATGTATTCGGTTCCACCACCGTCACACTTGCAGACGGCACGGAGTATGACCTCGGCGGCGAATGGCCTTCCATCGAGATGTATCCGTCCCTTAACGAGGCACTTGCGCGCAAGTTCCCAGGGCAGTCAGAGGTTACCATCCACTCCACCGTGGACGAGCTGAAGGCGATTGCCAAAGCCATTGGGGTAGAACCTGGCAAGGGCTGGGGCCACGGAAAGTTTGTGGAGGAAATCTGGGAATTCCTGTGCGAGGATCAGCTGACCGGGCCGATCTTTGTGCGTGACTTCCCCGTAGAGACCTCCCCGCTCACCCGCGATCACCGCTCCAAAGAAGGTGTGACCGAAAAGTGGGACCTCTACGTTCGTGGCTTTGAGTTGGCTACCGGCTACTCCGAGCTTGTCGATCCGGTTATTCAGCGCGAGCGCTTTGAAGATCAGGCACGCCTGGCCGCCGGTGGCGACGACGAGGCTATGGTCTTGGATGAAGACTTCCTTGCTGCAATGGAGCAGGGCATGCCGCCGACCTCCGGCACCGGAATGGGCATCGACCGTCTCCTGATGGCGCTCACTGGTTTGGGTATTCGCGAGACCGTTCTCTTCCCGATGGTGAAGCCAGAACGCTAAAAAGAATAATTCCCTCTCGTGAAACTGTTTAGTGAACAGAATTTTACGGGAGGGAATTTTGTATTGTTGCTCTTTTATTTCGATAAACTCTGCAACGTACAAACCTGAAGCTATGTTGCTTTAGTTTCCTGCTGTTGCTCCAGCCAATTAATCATTGTTGTTCTAAGTTCTGGAGCCTCGGGTTCGTTGAATATTTCATGGAAAGCACCATCAACTGTGATGAGCCGTGTGCGGGCTAAGGCTGCTAAAGCTTCTGATCCGCGAATGTCTGCGAGTTTGTCTGCAGTTCCATGTGCGATAAAAAGTGGCACGTGTGCCGGCCAGGGGAAATTGAGCACGCGTGCCCCTGCGAGAGCCATCGAAATGGCGGTTAGTAGCGGGACTGGCCCGCGATAATTAAGAGGGTCGGAATCATAGTCAGAGATAACGGCGGGATCGTGGGAGATGTCGGCACTGGAAAGCTTGACCGTGGGGAGGTTAGGAATAGCCGTGGCGAGTACGCGCAGTGCCTTTGCTAGGGGTAAGGGGACAGCGGGGAATTGGCGCAGTGCCGGGGCAGAAAGCATGACCGCAGAAACTCCTGCGGGATTCTTCTGTAAAGAACCTGCTGTGATTACTCCGCCCATGGAGTGGCCGAAAAACGCGAGGCTATGAGTGCGCATGTTCTGGGTGACGGTTGCGCGGACGGCGAGGTGATCGTCGATAAGCTGTGCAACGTCGACGCATGCTTGCGGGCGTGTCGGGTCGTAGGCTGTGCCGTGCTGCCGTAGGTCGTAGGAAGCGACATCGTAGCCTGCGTCGAGAAAAGCTTGAATGAGCGGTTGGTACCTGCCAGAATGCTCAGCATAGCCGTGCGTGAGCAGGACGGTCATTCGTGGCGAGAGGGATGTGTGCTGGTAGTGGATGTTCATAAGTAAAAGTATGGCAGCTTAGCGCGCGGGGTGACGCATATCATCCGCTTGTGCAATAAAAGCGCAAACGATTTCCTCCACGTTAAAGGGGGTGGTGGAGTGGCAACCTTCACAGGTGTCGTCTTATGGATATAACCAGTGACACGCTAGTGTGTGGTGCAGCGAACATTGCTAGATCACGTACTAGGGAGTCACCTTGAAAAAGATCATCCTTGACTGCGATCCGGGGCATGATGATGCCATTGCGATCCTGCTTGCTTGGGGAAGTCCCGATATTGACCTACTTGCGGTTACTACCGTGGCTGGAAACCAAACGCTGGAAAAGGTAACCACAAACGCTCGTGCGATGGCGCGAGTTGCGGGAATCACAGGGGTGCCCTTTGCTGCCGGCGCAGCTAGGCCACTGCTGGGACCGCAGCTCATCCCCGAAGAAATCCATGGTGATTCGGGGCTCGACGGCCCGCAGCTTCCGGTTCCCGGCGTGGAACTCGACTCGCGCCACGCTGTGAACCTGATTGCGGACGTTGTCAAAGAACACGAGCCAGGCAGTATCACTCTGGTTCCCACGGGAGCACTCACCAACATTGCTTTGTTTGCTCGCATGTATCCGGAGCTAGTTGAACGGGTAGCTGGAGTAACCCTCATGGGTGGTGGACACCACACCGGAAACATGACTCCGGCAGCTGAATTCAACATTCTTGCGGATCCAGAAGCAGCACGGATTGTTTTTGAAGCTGGCTGGAAAGTAACCATGGTGGGCCTGGACGTTACGCACAAAGTGCTGGCAGTGCCCGAGCGGTTGCAACAGCTTGTCGACGTCAATACCGACGTCTCTGCTTTTGTCGCGGAATTGATCGACTTCTTTGGTGCTTCCTACAAACGTGAGCGTCGCTACCCTGGCCCGCCGATGCACGACCCTCTTGCCGTTGCTGCGGTGGCCAATCCCTCAGTTATCCGTACTGTTGCAGCCCCAATCTACGTGGAAACCCAAGGCGACTACGCCCGTGGGCAAACCATCGTGGACCTGCGTAGAACATGGACAAACTCAGACCCATCCACGCTGGCCCAGCGTGATGATTTTGAGGAAACCCCACAGCATCACGTTGCAGTCGACGCTGACTGCGACCTGTTCTGGACAATGCTGACGCAGGCACTTGCCAACATCGGAAACACGAATTTTGCGGATTAAGCGGACTAATCCGTTCCTTATTACACAGGTAACTTTATGACTCTTCATGACCCAGTAGACACCCGCAAGGGCGGCATCGCCCTTCTTATGACGGTTCTGCTTACCGCAGCAATAGCCTTCCAACTCAACGCCTCAATGCTCTCCCCAGTGCTTGCCACCATGGCACGGGAACTAGGGACTGACGAGGCAACTGTTGGCCTCACTCAAACGGCCTTCTTTACCGGCGGGGCTATGTGCGGTCTCTTCCTCCCCAGGCTCTCGGATATCGTGGGGCGCCGCAAAATTCTTGTGATCATGCTTGCCGTTATGTCGATTGGTGGCCTCATGGCGGCACTCGCCCCCAATATCACGGTGCTGGCTATCGCTCGTGCGTTGCAGGGTAGCTCTGGACCCACCATCCCCATGACCCTGATCATCCTGCGCAGCCAAGTGCGTGACCAGGTGCGTCTGTGAACACTCATGGGCATCATTGCAGCCGTCAATGGTGGTATCGCAGGTATCGACGTTATCGCCTCGGGATGGATGGCAGAGCACCTCGGCTTCCGCTCGGTCTTTTGGTTTATCGCCATCGTCGGTGTCATCGCCACCGTGGTCGTTGCTCTTTGGGCGCCGGAATCTAAGCCATCTGACAACGTGAAGATGGACTGGGTGGGAGCGGCAATCCTGGTGATTTCTGTCTTCAGCATCACCATGGCCGCCAATGAGGCAGGCAAAGCTGCGGCTGCCAACTGGGCACTCGTTGCTGGCCTCATTCTTTTCGGACTTGTTGTGTTTGCAGGGTTCTGGAAATGGGAGAACAAGCACGACCAACCTATGGTTGCGCCCAAATACCTGGCGCGTCGGCAAACCTGGGGCTTGCTGCTGACCACTGTGCTCACCATGACGGGTGTGTTCGCCGCAGTGAACGGCGTAGCTATTTCACTCGCGCAGAATCCTGATGCTGGTTTTGGGCTTCCGGCTGACCTTGCCAGCCTGATGCTGCTTACCCCTTACGCTCTCATCAGCTGGCTGGTAGGGCCTTTCGCAGGACGTTGGGCGCCACGCATCGGCTACAGCCGGTTGCTCCGGATCGGTAATGCCTCCTCCGCAGCGCTCCTTCTCGTCTTGGTACTGGCCGGAAGTACATCCAAGGTGGTCCTCATTGCCTCGGTAGTCCTCCTAGGTATTACGTACGCCGGAATTGGCAATATCGTGCTGAACAACCTGGGCGTGGTGAACTCACCTGCAGATAACGAGGGATTCCTCCCAGGCATGAACTCTGCTGCCTTTAACCTTGGCGCCGGAATCTCCTTCGCGGTACTCCCGGTCTTCATGGTTGCGGGCTCACCGGCAGGATCGGACTCGGCGGCCGGATACACGACGGCGTTTATCGTGGGAGCCATAATTCTTGGCTTGTCCGTGGCCACGAGCTTCTTTATTCCGAAGCACGTCGAGGTGTAAAAACACTGTGTGCCCCAGCGTCATGCGATGCTGGGGCACATTTTTATGCAGTGAGTAGAGAATTAGGGGTGTACTAGAGCGAGGAGGCTGCGATGGTGGCGGCAGTTTTGGAACTGCGCTTTAACCACAGAATCAAACGCTCAAGCAGGCCCAGGACTAGGGCGAGGATAAAGAATCCGAGATAAACGCCGGCCATGTTGCGCAGCGCAATAGGGAGTCCCAAATCGGTGACATTGATAAAGAAGTATGGGTACCAGCCGGTGGTAGCGCCGCGATAGAGGGTCAGTGCCGACCAGACCACCGGGATTCTCAGAGCACCAATGATGGAGCTGAGCTGGAATGTGGGGCGGCCACGGATGGTCAGTAGCCAGTAGAGGGGAACCGCTATGGGCATAAAGGTGTGCTGGATTGGGCTGCTAATTGTCCAGAGCCCGTGCAGCTCGCCGCCGAGAAGCGTGTTGTAAACGACTCCGGTGACCACCAGCATGGCTACTGCGTCGACAGTGAACCAGCGGGGAGTGCGGCCCGCACGCAAGAGGTATATGGTGCCCACGATGTTGGACCACATTGTGAAGAAAGAGAACTCAGCGAGGAGGGCTTTGGCTGGGGTATCAAACGCAGGCCAGTCGGTAAAAGGTTCTGTTGCAGTTTGATAAGCCGCAAGGATGATACCGATAAGGCCAACGAGACCGAGAAGACGTCCGAGTATGTTCACTGGCGAAACTATACGCTTTGTAAGTGCTAATTCAAGTGAACACGTTGGGCAAGGCGTTAAATGCCATGACTGTGTTTGTTCGCTACCGGCGTACACCTATAAAAGTGCAGGTTATACGGCTTATCACGGGGGTATGGTGAGCTGTCTTGCTCGCTAGTGCAAGGAAATGTCAAAGCACAGCGTTACAGTGGGTGACATTAGCGGGGCAAACTAGTGAAAAAGAGGTGCAACCATGTTCGAGCGGTTTACCGATCGTGCACGTCGCGTGATCGTCCTGGCCCAGGAAGAGGCGCGCGGCCTTAACCACAATTACATCGGCACTGAGCACATCCTGCTCGGACTTATCCATGAGGGTGAGGGCGTTGCTGCAAAGGCCCTCGAATCCATGGGCATCTCCCTGGAAGCGGTTCGCCAAGAAGTAGAAGAAATTATCGGACACGGCTCCGAGCCGCCAGTCGGGCATATTCCTTTTACCCCGCGCGCCAAGAAGGTGCTTGAGCTTTCCCTCCGCGAGGGGCTGCAGATGGGACACAAGTACATCGGTACCGAGTTCCTGCTGCTGGGCCTAATCCGCGAAGGCGAAGGTATTGCAGCTCAGGTGCTGGTCAAACTCGGGGCAGACCTGCCTCGTGTGCGTCAGCAGGTTATCCAGCTGCTTTCCGGTTATGAAGGCGGAGAGAGCCCAGAGAATAACGAATCCGGCGGTGAAGCCGTGGGTGCGGGCACAGGCGCAGCACGCGCAGGTCGCGGCAGCGGCGCGGGTGAGCGTTCCAACTCCTTGGTGCTGGATCAATTCGGCCGAAACCTGACGCAGGCAGCCAAAGATGGCAAGCTGGACCCGGTTGTGGGGCGTGAGAAAGAAATCGAGCGCATTATGCAGGTTCTTTCTCGTCGTACCAAGAACAACCCTGTGTTGATCGGCGAGCCCGGTGTGGGTAAGACCGCCGTGGTTGAGGGCTTGGCTCTAGACATCGTCAACGGCAAGGTGCCCGAGACCCTTAAAGACAAGCAGCTGTACTCCTTAGATCTGGGTTCCTTGGTCGCAGGATCGCGTTATCGCGGCGACTTTGAGGAACGCCTGAAGAAGGTCCTCAAAGAGATCAATCAGCGCGGCGACATCATCTTGTTTATCGACGAGATCCACACCCTGGTGGGTGCCGGCGCAGCTGAAGGTGCTATCGACGCCGCCAGCCTGCTGAAGCCAAAGCTTGCCCGCGGCGAGCTGCAGACCATAGGCGCAACGACTCTCGACGAGTACCGTAAGCACATTGAAAAGGACGCCGCTCTTGAGCGCCGCTTCCAGCCAGTCAACGTGCCGGAACCAAGCGTGGAGATGACCATTGAGATCCTCAAGGGCCTGCGCGACCGCTACGAGGCACACCACCGCGTGTCCATCACGGACGGCGCGCTAGCAGCCGCGGCACAGTTGTCGGATCGCTACATCAACGACCGCTTCTTGCCAGATAAAGCAGTCGACCTTATCGACGAAGCCGGAGCACGCATGCGCATTCAGCGCATGACCGCTCCCGAGTCGATCCGCAAGGTCGATGATCGCATCGCAGAGGTACGCCGGGAAAAGGAAGCCGCGATTGATGCGCAGGACTTTGAAAAGGCCGCTGGCTTGCGCGATACCGAGCGGAAGCTGAACGAGGAACGCGCAGAGAAAGAAAAGCAATGGCGTTCCGGCGATCTGGAAGAAATCGCTGAGGTCGGCGAGGAGCAGATCGCGGAGGTCCTGGGCAACTGGACGGGCATCCCAGTGTTCAAGCTGACGGAAGAGGAGTCCTCTCGTCTGTTGCGCATGGAAGATGAGCTGCACAAGCGCATCATCGGCCAAGAGGACGCAGTCAAGGCTGTATCCCGTGCGATTCGCCGTACCCGCGCCGGGCTGAAGGACCCACGCCGTCCTTCCGGTTCCTTCATCTTCGCGGGGCCATCCGGTGTGGGTAAGACCGAGCTTTCCAAGGCACTGGCTAACTTCCTCTTCGGTGATGATGACGCGTTGATTCAGATCGATATGGGCGAGTTCCATGATCGTTTCACTGCTTCACGCCTGTTCGGTGCTCCTCCCGGATACGTTGGTTACGAGGAAGGTGGCCAGCTCACGGAGAAGGTACGCCGCAAGCCTTTCAGCGTTGTGCTTTTCGACGAAATCGAGAAGGCACACAAAGAGATCTACAACACGCTGCTGCAGGTGCTGGAAGACGGACGGCTTACCGACGGCCAAGGGCGCGTGGTGGACTTCAAGAACACCGTTTTGATCTTCACGTCAAACCTCGGCACGCAGGACATCTCTAAGGCCGTGGGCATGGGCTTTAGCTCTGTCGGCGAGCATGACGCGGATGGCCAGTACACCCGGATGAAGCAGAAGGTTAACGATGAGCTGAAGAAGCACTTCCGCCCTGAGTTCCTTAACCGCATCGACGAGGTCGTGGTCTTCCATCAGCTCACTCAAGACCAGATCGTTCAGATGGTGGACCTGCTGGTTGGTCGTGTGGCAAAGGCTTTGGCACAGAAGGACATGGGCATCGAGCTCACCGAGAAGGCAAAGAGCCTCTTGGCACGCAGGGGATTCGATCCAGTGCTGGGCGCACGTCCATTGCGCCGTACGATTCAGCGCGAGATCGAGGACGCGCTCTCCGAGAAGATTCTCTTTGGTGAGGTCGGCGCTGGCGAGATCGTCACGGTAGATGTTGAGGGATGGGATGGCGAGTCCAAGGAGACGGACAAGGCCTCATTTACCTTCGCACCGCGCCCGAAGCCACTGATGGATTTTGCCACGGAATCTCCTGAGGTCGTCGAGGCACAGCAAGCTGTGGTCGATGCAGCAGATGATCCTGAGACGGTTCCCGAAGCTGATTTTGATGTAGAAGAAGCTAAGGAACAGTAATCATGAGTATCACTTACCGCAAGCGCAAAAAGATCGGCAAGAACAGCTGGCTGAATCTCTCGGGCTCGGGAGCATCAGCGAGCACCAAGATCGGTCCGGTAACGCTGAATAGCCGTGGTGGCGTGTATGTGAAGTTGCCAGGCGGGCTTAGCTTTAGAGGTCGCTGGAAGTAGAAGAAGATGTAGCGTCAGCCTGGTGGGGCTGGCGCTACTATCGTTATGTGGATAATCGCGATCAGTACCGAATGGGAGTGGAGGCGGATGCTGTCATCCGCTTAGGCATGTTGCTGATGGGGGCGGGCACGAGTGGCTATCGGGTAATCCGAGCGATGAAGCGGGCCGCTCGGGCCTTGGGATTTGATCGGATTGATGCGGTGGTGGGGGTCACGCAGATTACGTCGACTTTTCACCGGGGCGATAGCTTCCGGACGATCGTCGCGCGCTCGCAGAGCCCGGCTGTGGACGCCTCGCGGATTGAGGCATTAGAGACTTTGTCGCATAGCTTGCACCATGAGATTACTGCAGAAGACCTCAATGCAGCGCTGGACAAAATTGTTTATCACGTGCGCGAGCGCTGGAGTCTGTTGGTGGTCTCTGCGGCCGCTGCGCTAGCGTGCGCCAGTTTTGCGGTCTTGAATCACTTTGCCATCGTGGAGATCGCTCTCGTGGCGGTGTCTGCAGGTCTAGGACAGGCGGTTCGGACGCATCTTCATCACAAGCACATGCATCAGCTTGGGTGCGTTGTCGCGGCAGGGACAGTCGCATGCCTGACATTTTTTGCTCTTGCGCACATCCTCATCCGCTTAGATGTGGGAGAAACCCAGAATTTTACTGCCGGCTATGTGGCCGCGGTGCTCTTTTTGGTCCCGGGATTCCCGCTGTTCTCTGCGATGATTGACCTTGGTCGCTTTGACTTTGACGCGGGTGTTTCCCGGCTGGTCTATGCGGTGACGGTCATCTTAACCGCGACTTTTTCAGTGGCCATGATCAGCTGGGCCACCGGGCTTAACCCGGAACCAGTGCTCGTTGAACCAGGTGGCGGCTGGTATGTGATAGCAGGTCTGGCTAGCTTCGTGGGCATTGGTGGCTTTGCTTTTCTCTTTAATAGCTCACGACGCATGGCTCTGGTGGCGGCCACGGTGGGAACGACAGCAAACGTGATAAGGCTGCTCCTGGAGGCTCATGGCTCTACCGGCTATTTCGCGGTGTTTATTGGGGGACTGATTATCGGGCTGTTCGGGGCGGTGGCGTCGAAAAGCGTGAACTTGCCCCGCATCACAACCACCGTGCCGGCTGCTGTGATCTTGATGCCAGGTACCGCGATGTTCAGGGCTGTGTATTACCTCAACAGGGGAGATATGGATCAGGCTCTGGTGAACGCTGCCACCGCCATGATGGTGGTGTTCTCGATCTCGGCGGGGCTGGTGTTGGCGCGGCTTCTTACGGATAAGTCATGGACATACGGCAAGCTCATTGAGTTCGACAAGCTGGGGCACGACTAGCGCTTACCTGGGGAGGTGGAAGAGCCCGTCTGCGTTCTGCTCAGCGAGGCCGTCGTCAAGCAACGAAAAAAGTGCGCGGGAGCGTTGCGACGCGTCCGGCCATAGGATGTCGATACTGCTGAGGGGGACCGGGGCGTCAGCGGAGCGCAAGAGCGCCATGATAAGGCCACGAACCTGCCGATCCGTACCCACAAACTTTTGTACGCGCTTCTTTTTAGCTACCAGTTCTTCCTCGCTGGGGCGGGGCTCGCCGGCAGCGATCCACGCACAGTGGGAGCGCACGGGGCATGCTTCGCATGCAGGCGTGGTGGTGCAGACGAGCGCACCGAGTTCCATAAGCGCCACAGAAAACTCAGGCGCATCGTGTTCCGGCAACAGGTCCTGTACCTCCGCGATCTCCTTTTTGGAAGGGTTTCCCGCGAGGTAACGTCCAAGGTAAAGCCGGTGGTAAACGCGCCTGACATTGGTGTCTACCACCGCTACTCGCTGGCCAAAGGAAAACGCTGCTACCGCGCGGGCGGTGTAGTCGCCAATACCCGGCAGCGCGAGGAGTTTCTCTACGTCTGCTGGGACTTCTCCGCCGTGGAGCGCGACTATCTGCTGGGCGCATTGGTGCAGCCGCAGCGCGCGGCGCGGATACCCGAGGCTGCCCCATGCCCGAAGAAACTCATCTTTGGGTGCTTGCGCAAAGTCCCGAGGGGTAGGCCATCTTTCCATCCACTGCGTCCATATCGGCTCAACGCGTGCCACGGGAGTCTGCTGACTCATGACTTCGCTGAGAAGGATCCCCCACGGGGAGGTTTCGGGGGTACGCCAAATGATTGCACGGGCGTTAGCACGATACCAGCGTAAAAGGGCCGTGATGATGTTGTTTTTCTCTGATGCATTCATATTCGTGGGTACCCAGTGTAACCCCCTACCTGAGTGCAATGTCACATTTATGAGGCTAGGGGTGCAAGAATATATGGCATGTCGTACGGATATAACTCTCATTCCCCTCGTGATCCTGAACAAGCGTGGGCACTGCTTCTTGAGGGCAATGCGCGATTTGCCTCGGGAAATCCCCAGCGTCCCAACCAGGACGTGGCGCGTCGTGATGAATTAAAAAAAGGCCAGGCCCCGCGGACGTGCGTTTTTACGTGCTGTGACTCGCGTGTTCCAGCGGAAATGCTTTTCGACGCCGGCTTTGGTGACATCTTCGTTATCCGCACAGCAGGAGAAGTGATAGATACCGGCGTATTAGCCTCGCTTGAATTTGCCGTCGCCGGCCTGGGGGTGGAAGTAGTCGTGGTCTTAGGCCATGAATCGTGCGGTGCGGTGGCTGCTACTGCAAAAGTTATCGAGGGCGACGGTGCACCGGCTGGCTTCCAGCGCACGCTGGTCGAGCAGATCGCACCCAGCATTCTAGAGTCTAAAAACGCAGGTAGCAGTGATCATGCGGACTTTGAGCGCCACCACGCCACAGCCACGGTCACACGGATTTTGCAGACTTCTCCGGCTATTTGCAAAGCGGTGGAAGAACACCGCACGGCCTTGGTTTCCGCCCGGTATCGGTTATCCGACGGCAAGGTGGAAACCCTCCACACGATCGGGTTTTAAGAAAGACTCGTGAAGACACGCCACGATGTTCCCCCAGACGACCATGGAAAACACTTAGTCTGAGTACGTGGATCGACGAAGCGAACAACATGAGAACCGGCGGCTGCCCGAGGTCTACTACCAGCGGCGCCGAGCAGCCGCCGTGGTGGCGCTCGTGGTTGTGGTTCTCCTCATTGTGTGGGTTCTTTCAACCATTGGTGGGGGAGACGCCGAGAGCACTAACGTGGCCGACTCCGGGGCATCGGCCGCGGAGACGACAACGAGCTCTGCACGGGCTTCTGAAACTTCTGGGCGTAGCACAGAAAAGAGCACCGAGTCTGAGAAGGCGTCTGACTCACAAAAATCATCTTCCGAGCCGACTTCCAGCGTTGCCGCTGATGCGAAGACGACGTGTGCGGTGGAAGACCTTGTTGTTTCTGCCGCGAGTGACCAGGCGAATTACGACGCCAAAGCACAGCCAAAGTTCTTTATGACGGTAAAGAACCCCACCAAAGCGGACTGCGAGATTAACGCTGACGAGAATCCGCTGCGGTTTGAGGTTTATAACCTTGCAACAAACCAGCGAATCTGGTCGGACATAGACTGCAACCAGGCTGTCGCTAAAGGAAAGACCGTGTTCAAAGCTGGCGAAGAACGCTACTTTGAGGCCATCTGGTCTAGGACCGGCAGCGCACCAAAGCAATGTTCGGGTCGCCAACCAGTGCCTGCCGGAAGCTACTATCTCCACACTGTTATCGGTGGCAACCCCTCGCCGGCCTACACCTTTAACCTTCAATAGCGTCGATCTTTAAAACGCGGCATCCAGGGCTTCTTGGATGTCGCGTACTTTTTTAACGGCTATCCCCTTTGCCGTGGTGGTGCCATCCGGGATGATGGCGGCGGTGTATCCGAGTCGTTGTGCCTCTGCAAGCCGGCGATCAATGTTGGGCACCCGCCTGATTTCCCCGGCAAGCCCTACTTCCCCTAAGACAATTGTTTTAGGCGGCAAGGGGGTACGCATCAGCGCGCTAGCGGTGGCAAGCGCGATAGCAAGATCCGTAGCAGGTTCTCCCACTTTCATGCCACCTACGGTGGCCACATAGACCTCACTGCTATGTGTTCTTTTGCCAGCTCTGGCGGCAAGGACTGCAAGAACCATGGGGACTCTCGTAGGATCAAGGCCGGTGACTGCGCGGCGCGGGTTTTTAGCTTCAGTGGGCACTACGAGTGACTGCACCTCAGCAACAATGGGGCGCACTCCATCCATAGCCACTGTGACGGCTGTGCCGTCGGGCGTGGCGCCGTGATGTGAAAGAAAGAGCCCAGAGGGATCGGGGACCGCATGGATGCCGTCGGACTGTTGCTCAAAACAGCCGACTTCATCAGTAGCCCCAAAACGGTTTTTGATGCCACGCAGCATTCGGAGGCTGGAGTGTCTGTCGCCTTCAAAGTTAAGGACTACGTCCACAAGATGCTCCAAGACGCGGGGACCCGCTACATTTCCGTCTTTGGTTACGTGTCCCACCAGGAGGATAGGGATGCCGGTGGTCTTTGCGAGACTTGTTAACGCGGCAGTCACCGCGCGTGACTGCGCCACACCTCCTGCGACGCCTTCTACGCCTGCGGCTTGCATAGTTTGTACGGAATCCACGATAAGCAGACTTGGTTTTAACTGCTCTACATGGCCAAAGACAATATCCAGGTGTGACTCTGCGGCAAGGTATAGGGTGTCCTGCAGCGCTCCGGTGCGTTCGGCTCGCATGCGCACCTGTCCAGCAGATTCTTCCGCCGTGACATAGAGTGCGATTCGGGTGGAATCGCCGTCGGGCTGTTGTGCCCACTTACTTGCCACTTCTAAGAGGAGAGTTGATTTACCCACACCCGGCTCGCCTGCAAGCAGTACTACTGAGCCTGGAACGATGCCTGTGCCCAGAACCCGATCAAGTTCGCTGATGCCTGTTGAGCGTGTAACCGATGTATGTGCATTAATGCTAGTGATCGACACAGCGGGTGACGTTGGTGTGAGACCTAGGGGCCTCGATGAGACGCTTGGGGCACTTGTCGGAGCGCTCACGCGCTGTTCCTCCATGGTTCCCCAAGACCCGCATTCGGGGCAGCGTCCCAACCATTTGGGGGAGGAATATCCGCATTCTTTGCACGTGTGAATGCTGCGCGCTTTCTTTGCCATGAGAACACCATAGGACACGCCCATGACATCGGTGCCCCCCGGATGTTCGAATGCTGCGGACTACATGAAAATGTCTTGAAATAATGGGTAAAAATGCATAATTACTGGTAGTTGCACCGGTGCAGATATTAAAAAATAAAGGTGCCTATTTTCCTGAAGTAAAAATTATAATTACCTAAAGTCTTAATTGATGAAAGGTTGCACTACCGGCTGGTCCTTGGGGGTTATGTGTCCTGAGTAAGGGGGTTATTGGTTTGCGGAAAAATGTGGGAAAAGTTGTTGCTGTTTGGGAAATTCAACTACTATGACAGGAGTAAATTAAAAATAGGCTTAGGGAAAAGCTTAGATTTCATTCGGCTCGGCGTGGGTGCTCCGCGAAGCTGAATTTAGGTAGGTATACATGGGTGCAAGAAAAGTGCGAGATGTTGCAAGGGTGGGCTTTGCCAGCTCGTTTACTTGCATGGCGGTCGCATTTTCTGCCCCAGCTATGGCACATGGTGCCTCTGAGATTGTAAGTGTCTCTTCGGCTACAATCGGACCTTCTCAGACATTGGGACGACCTGTTGCGGGGGCGCCTCGGGACTTAAGCGCTTCGATCGTGGATGTGAAAGTTTCTCCGGTGGGTGGGCACGCTGGCCGGGAATTTCACATAGAGGAGGGGCAGCGCGTTAGCGTCGCTATCGCGTGGAAAGATGCGGTGGGAATTGGTGCGGGGGACACGATTCGGTACCAACTGCCCAAGCAACTGGATATTGGGGGACCGCTTACTTTTGAGATTCCTGATCGCGCGTTAAAGAGGGTGATCGCGCACGGTGTTATTGATGTAAACAACCAGTTAAGCGTCACTTTTAATAAAGAAATAGCAGGCCAGACTTCCTCGGGGAGCGTCACTGTGAATGCCACAGTGCTTCAGACAGGCCCCGGTCCGGTCACCTTTGATTTGGATCGTTTTGGTCGGGCAGTGATACACGTGGATCCTAAGTCTCAAGAGATGTCTGATTTATCGCTTCAAAAGTCTTATTTCTCAGACATGGAAGAGAATTGGTTTCCGAGCGCTGAGAAGCCTAGTGACGGCCCACCCATGGCCGACAGCTTTTCAGACGAGCCTTTTAAAGACGTGACTGGTCCTCATGAGGAACAGTCAGAAGCGCCGCAAGATTTTGTGGATGCTCCGTTGGACGTGCTGGATCTAGATGCTCCGCCGATGGTTGTCAGTGAGCCGTGGGGATTTGAAGATTTCGAGAATCCTCCCCGCTTTGTGGCTAACGAGGGCAAGCCATTGCCTATGGCCCCGCAGAAGAAAGAGCCGCAGGTACCTGCTGAGCTGAAAGCAGAAAAGAAGCCCACAAAATCCGATGTTGACGTGTCGGGCTTAGCCTCCTTGCTGGATCTTCTGGGGGAAGGAGTCGCAGAGGAAACGCGTGCGGAGCGTGTGCTTGTTCCGACTATTCCTAGGGTGCGGAGGCACGACAGCGAGCGCGGGCAGCACCCGGAGACGCAGGAGCGTCGAGAAGCCCCTGCCCAAGAGCCGCATGCGGTTCCTGCGCCTCAAGAGGAAACAGGGGGACAGCCGCGGCATAGCGACGTGAGCGTGCAGGTGAACGCGGGCAGAGATAAGAGCGGGAAGCCGACTAAAGAGGTCAAAGTTGTGGATAAAGAACCACAGCATACCGCTATGGCTGAGCCCCAGCCGATGGCCAAAGGCCCGTGGGTTTTCCCCGGTGAAATGCACAGTATGCACGAGGCTCAAGGTGAATTTATGGGAGGAATGCTTCCTACGGCTTTAGCATTCAATGCGATTGGTTTCTTGGCTATCGCTGGCGGTATCGCGGTACTGCGCAAAGTTAAATAAAAACGACTAAAGGCTCCTCTGTAAGTATTTATGGAGGAGCCTTTGAAGCTTATGGCTAATGATTAATGGGCGGCGTGGCCGCCGACCTCGCGATCCTGGGTGCCGGATTCAACAACCGGAGTGGAGATTGTTGCGGTGGTGGTGATGGTGCCGGAATCGAAGGAGAAGACAACCTCCTTGTTACCGCCAACAGCTAGGCCGGTGTTAGCAATCGTGGTGGAAACATGCTCGATGCAGATGTTCTTTGGCTTGGTGAGCTTGGCCAGCTCAGAAGGGACATCGCCAACGAGGGAACAGTCCGAGTTGATTGTGGTCTCCCCGGTGATCACTGCTTTTTCTCCGCGAACGGTGATGGACTTCAGCGTGTGGCGCGCGTTGCTGTTGTGCTGGTTGATAGCAGTGAATTTTACGCCTGCTTCGCCCTTGTCGGTGAGGTGAACGGTGACGTCGCGGATTGCGATGGTGCCGTTCTCGGTGTCGGCCTGGGTTCCGTCCACAGCTGCGACCTGTGAAGAGGTCTGAGTGATCTGTCCTGCGCTGCAGGCTGCCAGAGCAATTGTGGACACTGCAGCGACGGAGATCAAAGCGCCACGACGGGCGACAGACTTCATGGACTTCACTTGTTGGTCCTCCATAGGGGTGAGACTGTAGGGGCGTGACGAGTGTGAGCAGAGTTTCGTCACATTTTTCGTTCTTCACTCTAGTATCTAGTGCTGCTGTTCACACAGTTATTTGTGTAGCAGTGAAGCCAAACGGGGGGAAACTTTAGAACCATGGGAACTTTTTGCCTTGCGGTGGGGATCAGTCGAGTATTTTGCATATCTCGCCATGCATTTTTCTGGAACAAAAATCTTTTATCGTCCGGTTCAGATGTGAATAGTGTGGGAATAGTGCACTCGGCTAAAAGTGCTGGTTGGAGTCGTGGTAGAATACGGCGGTTAAACCCGAACGCTCAAGGAGTTTAGATGGAATTCAAGGTCGGCGATACCGTCGTCTATCCGCATCATGGTGCCGCAGTCATCGAGGCGATCGAACAGCGTGAAATGAACGGTGAGACCTTGGAATTCTTGGTCCTCCAAATCAACCAATCGGATCTCGTGGTTCGCGTTCCCTCCAAGAACGCGGAGCTGGTGGGCGTGCGTGACGTCGTCGATGATGAAGGCCTGCAAAAGGTCTTTGGGTTCTTGAGGGAAATCGACGTGGAGGAAGCCGGTAACTGGTCTCGTCGTTTCAAAGCAAACCAGGAGCGTCTTGCTTCCGGTGACGTGAACAAGGTCGCTGAGGTAGTTCGTGACCTGTGGCGTCGCGATCAGGGCCGAGGCCTGTCCGCTGGCGAAAAGCGCATGCTCGCCAAGGCACGTCAGGTGCTCGTCGGTGAGCTGGCACTGGCAGAGAACATCGATGAAAAGAAGGCAGATGAGCTGCTTGCACAGGTAGACGCGACCGTTGAGCGTCATCGCGCTGCCGGCATTGACCTCCCTGAGGTCAACAAAGTTGAGGAGTCAGACATCGATCTGGATGACCTCAGCTTTGATGACGAGGACTAGAACTACGATGTCTAGGCGCGTCGTAGCCATCGTTGCGGCAGCGGGCAAAGGTAAGCGCCTGGGGGCTGAGTTACCTAAAGCCTATGTGCCGCTTCGGGGCACAGCGCTCTTGGTTAGATCTGTCCAGGCCATGATCACCTCCGGCATCGTTGATGAGGTGATCGTGATCATTAGCCCAGAGATGCAGGACTACGCTGAGCGCATTTTAGACCAGGCAGGGCTGCTTTCCTCCCCAGAAATTCCCGTGCGGCTAGTACACGGCGGGGTAGAAAGGGCTGATTCGGTCTGGTGTGGTTTGCAGTCTTTACCTGATGAAGACGCGGTAGTACTGATCCACGATTCTGCCCGTGCTTTGACCCCGCCGGGGATGATTGCGCGAGTCGCCCGTGCGGTTTTGGAAGGGACGGAGGCCGTTATTCCGGTCCTGCCCGTGGCAGACACAATCAAAGAAGTCGACGACACGACGGTGCTGCGTACCCCCGCGCGCTCGTCGTTACGCGCGGTTCAGACCCCGCAGGGCTTCGACCTGGCTCAATTGCGTGCCGCGAATCTTGCTTATTTCGAGCAACAACCTGAATTTATCGCTACTGATGATGCCAGCCTTATGGAATGGTTCGGCGCGAACGTTCAGTGCGTGCAGGGGGACCCTATGGCCTTCAAAGTAACCACACCATTGGATTATGCGCTGGCCAAGGCAGTGACCGACGAAGCCGAACCTACGATCTTTGAGGTGCCCAGTGACTAACCCGATCATCCCACGCGTGGGGATTGCCACCGACGCCCACCAAATCGAGGCAGGCAAGCCCTGCTGGATCGCCTGCCTGCTCTTTCCCGGCCAAGATGGCTGCGAGGGACACTCCGATGGAGACGTGGTCGCGCATTCGCTTGTCGACGCCCTCCTGTCCGCAGCAAACCTCGGCGATCTAGGTTCCTTTGTGGGAGTGGGAAGAAAAGAATACGACGGGGTTTCCGGTGCCCGCTTACTGCAAGGATGCCGAGCTTTGCTGGAAGAGCATGGATTCACCATCGGAAACGGTGCCGTGCAACTGGTGGGGCAAAGCCCTAAGATGGGACCACGCCGTGAAGAAGCCGAACGTGTGATGAGCGAGATCCTTGGTGCACCCGTTTCCGTATCGGCCACCACGACTGATCATCTCGGTTTTACGGGGCGCAGCGAGGGGCGGGCCGCCGTGGCCACGGCGGTGGTATGGAAGTAACCGCTGGGCGTGGATTAAGCAAATGAAGCAAATGCTTCCACGTCCGATAGACTAGTTTTTGTGACTCTACGCATCTTTGACACAGGAACACGCTCGCTTCGAGATTTCACGCCTTTGCGTGAAGGACACGCATCGATCTACCTGTGTGGGGCAACTCCTCAAGCACAGCCGCATATTGGGCATGTTCGCTCGGGAGTCGCTTTTGATATCCTGCGCCGATGGCTGCTTGCTAAAGGCCTCGATGTTGCGTTTGTTCGTAACGTCACGGATATTGATGACAAGATTCTTCGCAAAGCAGAAGAGCATGGCCGCCCCTGGTGGGAATGGGTATCCACCTATGAACGAGAGTTCACGTGGGCATACGATCAGCTCGGGGTTCTCCCGCCCTCCGTTGAGCCTCGTGCCACCGGTCACGTCACTCAAATGATCGACTATATGCAGCGCCTCATAGATAACGGTTATGCCTATGAAGCCGAAGGCTCCGTCTACTTTGATGTTTCTGCCTGGACTGCGGCGCAGGGCTCAGACTACGGAAGCCTCTCTGGCAATAAAGTCGAAGAGATGGAACAAGGCGAGACAGAAAATCACGGCAAGCGTGGCGCGCACGATTTTGCGCTGTGGAAGGCCGCCAAACCAGGCGAACCATCCTGGCCCACTCCTTGGGGAGACGGTCGCCCCGGCTGGCATCTTGAGTGCTCCGCGATGGCCACGTGGTATCTCGGCGGTGAATTCGATATTCACTGCGGCGGCCTTGACTTACAATTCCCGCATCACGAGAACGAAATTGCGCAATCGCATGCCGCAGGTGATGGGTTTGCTCAGTATTGGATGCACAATCACTGGGTGACCATGAGCGGGGAAAAGATGTCAAAATCACTGGGCAACGTTCTTTCTGTTCCCAATATTTTGGAGAAAGTACGCCCGGTAGAGCTTCGTTATTACCTTGGCTCAGCCCACTATCGTTCCATGCTCGAATATTCCGATAATGCTCTCTTAGAGGCAGCCGCTGGCTATCGTCGTATTGAGGCATTCCTGGCAAAAGTCGGCCCGGTGGGTAGCGGAACCTGGACACCAGAATTTGCAGCGGCTTTGGACGATGACCTTGCCGTTCCCAAGGCGCTTGCAGAGATTCATGGCCTAGTTCGCGCTGGTAATACCGCGTTGTCTTCGGGCGATATCGCAGAGGCGCAGCGTCTTGCTTCCTCGATACGAGCCATGACTGCGGTGCTGGGAGTCGACCCACAATCAGAGCATTGGAGTACAGAGTCCGATACTTCTGAGGACGCGATGGCCGCCCTCGACGTCCTCGTACGCGCAGAGCTGGAACGACGCACCACAGCACGAGAAGCCAAAGACTGGGCAACAGCAGATCAGGTCCGCGACCGCCTCGCTGCTGCCGGCATCACAGTCACAGACACCGCCGATGGCCCCACCTGGGCGCTCAACGACAATCAATAAATAGACCAAGAAAGACAGTCAATGTCAGGAAAAGAGACCAATCGCCCCGGCGTCCGCAAGACCAACAAAAAGGGCGCTACCAAAGGATCCGGTGCCGTTCGGCGGCGCGGATTAAAAGGCAAAGGCCCTACGCCAAAGGCCGAAGACCGCGTGTACCATGCGGCGCATAAGCGCAAGCTGGAAAAGCAGCGTCGTGATCAGGGGCGCCACAAGAAAGAAGAGACAGCTGAGCTCGTTGTTGGCCGTAACCCAGTAGTGGAATGCCTGCACGCCAAGGTGCCTGCCACGAGTCTCTACATCGCGGAAGGCACAAAAAATGATGCCCGACTCAGCGAAGCCGTACAGATGGCTCATGGCCGTGGCATCCCCCTGATTGAGGTCGCGCGGCGTGAGCTTGATCGTATGACGGGCAATGGCATGCACCAAGGCATTGGCCTACAGATCCCGCCATACAAGTACGTTGAGGTCTATGACCTGATTACTCAGGCCAAGGACTCCGGTGAACCCGGCATGATCGTGGTGCTGGACAACATCACCGACCCACGCAACTTGGGCGCTGTTATTCGTTCGGTGGCTGCCTTTGGCGGACACGGCGTGGTGATCCCGGAGCGTCGTTCTGCTTCGGTGACCGCTGTGGCTTGGCGCACCTCGGCTGGCACCGCGGCGCGACTCCCAGTGGCCAAGGCAACAAATATCACGCGTGCGCTCAAAGAGTTCCAACAAAACGGTTACCAGATCGTTGGCCTCGATGCTGGCGGCGATGCAACGTTGGACACGTACGACGGTAAGGGCCCCGTTGTTATCGTTGTTGGTTCCGAAGGCAAAGGTATTTCCCGCCTGGTGCGGGAGACATGTGACTCCATCATGTCTATTCCGATGGCACGATGGGTGGAATCCCTCAACGCGTCGGTGGCTGCGGGCGTAGTGCTGAGCGAGTTCGCTCGCCAGCGCAGAACTCAGTAGCTTCTGAGTACGGCAACTCGAAGAACCTCGCGATTGCCGTAGCCGCCACAAAATCGGTTGACGTGGGACCCAAGAATGCGGAGGTCACGGGGTGCCGAGTGGGGACCACGTGACCGATGCCCGTGAGCGACCATGCTTCGACGGGGTGCTCGCCAGGCCACGATGCCACCCTAAAGCCCTGGGCCGTGCTTTCTGTTGAATGGTCTAGGACATTGAGCTGGGCATAGTAGGCGGCGGTGTCGTGGAAAGAGAGGACTTCCCCGCGGGCGGCGTCGATAAGGCCCCCGTGATAGGGGGAAATGGGGTCTTCAGTGCCGTGCATGGTGAGAACCTTGGTCGGGCGCCAGTGCTCCGAGGTGCTGAGGAAGTTGGAGGGGCGGGCTGATTTGCCGCGATGAGGGCTGCGCCGGCGAGGGTGCCGGGTGAATCGTGAAGCAACCGAATCAACATATGGGCGCCGTTGGAGAATCCCACGCCAAAGAACTGGGAATACGGGGCTGCGAGGGCGGTGGGGAAGGCGACGTCATCGGTGCCTAGCAGCCGAGTCTGTTCTGTGAAGTTGCGACGTGCGTCGTTCCAGTGGTGCGAGATGCCTTCCGGGTAGATGACCGTGGTGCCGTGCTCTGCGAAGCGGTCGAAAGTTCGATCGGTGAAGTTTCGGGACACGCTTGCTGTTTGTCTAGATCCATGCAGGTACATGAGAAGCGAGCCGTTGGGAACAGCGGGATCGATCCGAATATAAGTTCTTTCGCCGAGTTTGTGCCTCATAGTGGCCCAGTATATTTACCGCATGCGGTAGGTTGGTGCCTATGGTTTCCCGTCAGAAGCAGCGAACGAGTTTGGCGTCCTTGGCACAGGAGTTAGGTGTTTCCCGGACCACGGTGTCCAATGCCTACAATCATCCGGAGCAGCTATCCACTCAATTGCGTGAACAAATTCTGGCTACGGCAGAGCGCCTGGGCTATCCGGGGCCGGACCCAACGGCAAGGTCGTTGCGCACCCGACGCGTGGGTTCTGTGGGGGTGCTGTTCACTGATCACTTGAGCTATGCCTTTGAGGACTTAGCTTCCGTGGATTTTCTGGCGGGGATGGCCGAGGCATCGGCTGGGTCGCAGACCTCGATGACGTTGGTGCCGGTGGGGCCGCACTCTTTGGACCCGGTTGCCACGCGGCAGTTGGTGAACTCCGCTGTGGTAGACGGGTTTGTGGTGTATTCGGTGGCGCAAGGCGACCCGTTCCTGGAGGCAGTGCATACCCGCGGCCTCCCCACGGTGGTGTGCGACCAACCCGCCGACGACACTCGCATGTCCTTTGTCGGGATAGATGATCATGCTGCGATTGCCCCGGCCGCGCAGGCGCTTATCGACGCCGGCCACCGCCGCATCGGGATACTGTGCATTCGCCTGGATTCGGTTCCTAACAATGGGCCGGTGACGGCGGAAAGGCTCAGCTCGGCGCGTCATCACGTGCAAAGAGCGCGGGTTCAGGGGGCGCTAGAAGTGTTCGACGCTGCGGGGATTCCGCAAGGTGCAGTTCCGATTGTGGAACGGCACATCAATGACCCCGCCAACAACATCGACGCGGCGCGCGAGCTGCTTACGGAGCACCCCGATCTCACTGCGGTGCTGTGCACCACGGATACGATGGCTTTTGGCGTTATCGAATATGCCAAGCGAGTAGGGCTGGTTGTTCCTGAGGACATGTCGGTGACCGGTTTTGACGGCATCGCACCGGCACTGAACAGTGAGTTAACGACAGTCCTGCAACCTAACAAGATCAAAGGCGAGTGCGCAGGGCGGATGCTGTACCGGCTCATTGAACAAGATACGACCGGGACAGAACGTGAGATTCTCACGACTACCTTGCACCCAGGAAAGACTGTGGTGGCTCCTAGAGATTAGGCGCGGAGGTCTGCAAGCTGCGTGAGCAGATCTGCCACGCCTTTGAGGTCTGCCACACGATGCGTAGCGGCGGTTTCCCCGGGGCCGACTTTCACCCCGAGGTCTGCAGGTCCTAGGACTCGGAAAGCGTCTTCATCCGTGGTGTCGTCGCCGAGGAAGATGGTGACGTCGGCACGCGTGCGCTGGTGGGCGAGCCATGTCCCCTTGTTGGTATCGATCACGCCGGCTTCAGCGATCCACTTGCCCTCTTTGGGCGTTACCCCAGGTATGTTGATGGCAAGGGCCTCATCGAGGGCATTACGCGCGATATCGTGATCAGCTACTCGGATAACGTGCAGTACGCGATGGAATGGCTTGTATTCCACAAAAGCCCCCTCAACGCGCTGCGCGATGGCCTCGTAGGCGGCGGTGACAGCCGTCAGAGCAGTGCGTTGTTCTTCGGTGAGTGGTGGGGCGCCGGTAGAGGATTCGGTTCCATGCGATCCGATGAGCGCGATGGGGTCTGTGAGACCGCTGACTTGACGAAGCTCCGCAAGGCCGCGGCCAGAGAGAACCGCCACGTCCGTGTGGGGGAGCGCAGCTAGACGACGCAGCGCGTCCAACGATCGGTGCTCGATGGGGACGACTTGTGCGTTAGTGCTAAAACCAGCGAGAGTGCCGTCGAAATCAGAGACGATAAGCAGACGTGGTGCGCGAGCGAGGTGCGACAACTCGGGGGTCATTTTTCTACCTTACTGCTTTACTACAAGCCTTATCGCTGGCGAGTCGACTGATTCTCCGCTGCGCAGAAGCGTTATCACTCCGGGGCCGTCGTGCCGTACGTCAAAGGATGCACCAACGATGATGTCGACGAGAGAACCATGGATATAACGCGTGCGCCCTTCGCAGGTTGCGTCGTCGATAGGCTGGAACTTTACGGCTTTCACAGTAAGCCGATCCGCATCCTGCGGGGCAACGTTTTGCTTTTCCTGTGCGCTAAAGGAAATCTTGCCTTGGAATGGGGCGCAACCGGTGAAGCCGGTCATGGAAGAACCACCGAAGCTCATCACCGCGGCCCCTGCTATAGCATCGGGGACCTCATGGGGAAACTCCGGTGTGGTGTAGACGTCGGTCACTTGCCACTGCGAGCCTGCGACCTGCTGTTTTTGCTGCCCACACCCGGCCAAAGAGATGGCGAGCAGGCATAATACTGCGGTGGCCTTGGCTTTCACTCTTCCACTCCGTTTTCATGAAGCCGGTGGAGATCCTCCAGGAACGACGCGGCCCAGAGGTTCACGTCATGCTTCACAACCTGTCGGTGCAACGCCATCATCCGCTCCTTGGCGGCATCTGGTGTGAACTTTAACGAGGTAACTGCTGCAACGACCTGCTTCTTAATTGACTCCGTATCAAAGGGGTTGCACAGGAAGGCCTGCTCAAGCTCATAGGCTGCACCCGCGAACTCGCTGAGTACCAAGGCGCCCGTTCCATCCCCATGGCACGCCACGTACTCCTTGGCCACCAGATTCATCCCATCTTTAAAGGGGGTGACCAGCATGATGTCGGCCGCAGCATAGAGCGAGGCAAGTTCGGTCTTGGCTAAAGAACGGTGGTGATAATGGACTGCCGAATGCCCAATGGAACCAAAACGGCCATTGATACGGCCCACGGCTTCCTCAACCTCGGAGCGAGTTTGCTTATAGTGTTCGATGCGCTCGCGGGAGGGGGTGGCGACCTGAACCAGGACAGTATCGTCGGCATCCAAAGCGCCGCTTTCTAGCAGCTCTTCAAAGGCCAGCAGCCGCTGGAGAATCCCCTTGGTGTAATCAAGCCTATCGACGCCCAGGATAATGGTTTTAGGATTCCCAAACTCGGCGCGGGTGGCCTCGGCGTCTGTCTCCATATCCGTCAACTGAGTGACATCGATAGAAATGGGATAGGCTGCCACGCCAACTTCTCTGCCATCGCTTGCCTGCAGGGAGGCCTCCACAGAGCGCACAGCAGCGGTTCCCTGAACCACTAAAGTATCTGGCTGGCCGGTGTGAGAGCCAGTAGTGCCGGTTACCTGCCGCGCCAATTCCAGGAAGTTGTTTGCGCTGGCTGGCAAATGGAAGCCGATGAGGTCTGCTCCCAGAAGTCCGCGTACCACTTCCTCCCGCCATGGGAGTTGGCGGAAGAGATCCGGGCTGGGGAACGGGATATGAAGGAAGAACCCAATAGTTAAATCGGGGCGCGTCTGCCGCAAAATGCCAGGGACCAGCTGCAACTGATAATCCTGCACCCACACTATGGCATCTTGTGCGGCCACCTCTGCCACCGCGTTAGCAAACTTGAGGTTTACTTCCCGATACGCCGACCACCAGTCCCGGTTGTAGATGGGATGGACAATGAGGTCGTGATAAAGCGGCCACAAGGTGGCATTGGAAAATCCCTCATAAAATCCCTCAAAGTCATAATCAGTGAGGGCTACGGGGTGAAGAAGAATGCCGTCTTCAGTCTTAAAAGGCTCAGGCGCGTGCCCGTCCGTGGTGCCGGGCCACCCCACCCAGCAACCGCTGTGCTGGGACAAAATGGGGCTGAGTGCTGTGACAAGTCCGCCGGGGCTAGCTACCCATTGGGAGGTACCATCAGAATTAACGGTTAAATCAACAGGCAGGCGATTAGCTACTACGACAAAGTCGTTGTCGCCGAACTCATCACTCACAGTTAGCCTCAGGCTTTCTTAGTGGTTTTCTTAGTAGCCTTTTTCGCGGCCTTCTTAGTGGTCTTCTTGGCAGCTTTTTTGGTGGTCTTCTTAGCGCGAGTCTTCTTTGAAGCGTTAGCTTCCTCGTGCTCGGCAGCAACCTTGCGATGCGACAAGCCCTCTGGCTCTACACCCAGCATGCACATCAAGGTCACGCCATCAAAGAAATCTTTGGCATAACCAGCTACGATGCGGCGTGCGGCAGCGGCTGTCTCCGCTTCGACGGCGTGAAGAGACTCGGCCGAATTAGTACGGGTGTCAGTGACCTTGGGTGGCAAGGATCCTCCTCAAAATAGTGAAGACGACGGAAGCGCGGCTCATGAAAAGCAATGCAAAACCAACATTCTACTCTATAAACCGCGGCGTCGCTTGGTCGCCGTGTACTTAGGCGTATGTCCCTTAGACATGCGCCTACGCAGCGCCAGTTTTTCCTGCTCTTCCTGCTCCGCACGTTTCTCCGCAGCGGCCTGAGCTTGGCGGAAGGAATAACGGCGCGTGCGTCGAAAAGCTTTGTAAGGATTGAAGCGCTGCGGCCGGCGTACTCGGCGTGCAACCCATTCTCCCAACACCACTCCGGCTGCCAAACCACAACAAATAGAAAGCGCAAGGGCGACGTTGGTGAATCCCAACAACACCTGCTCGTTGAGGGCCGCGTACATTCCTCGGTAAATGGAAAGGCCCGGGAGCATAGGCGTGATGCCCGCAATGGCCGTAATAAGCGGCGGAATCAAGAACCTGCGGGCAAGTAAACCACCGGCAAGACCAATAAAAGTTGCGGCAATAGCAATGGACACCACGGGGCCGATACCCAACGGGATAAGCACGTAATAGAAGACAAAAGAACCCGCTGCCGCAGTAAGACCCGACACCGCAACGGCAGAGAGCTCGGCAAAACATCCCACTGCAAAAGCTGCCGACGCCACGGCCCCGGCGATCACTTTAGAAGCGGAAGACTTAGCCGCCAACGAGACTGCTGCCTCTAACGGCGGAAGCGTAATGCCCATCAACTGCGCGGCCTGAATCCCGGCGCCCACGCCTGCCACAATCGCACCAGTGAGCAGCAGGGTCTCAAAGAAGCGAGCACTAGCAGTGACCGGAGCGCCTGTAATGCCATCCTGCAACGACTGGACCATTGCAAGATTGGACATCATGACGACAATCCCCGCCGCGACAATATGGCTTGGCGATACGTGCATCCCATAATGGCTGGCCACCGAATAAGCGACAGCAGCGGGAACCGTCGCCATAAAACCGCCAAATATATATTGGAAGAATAATGGCAGGGAGTTGCGATCAAGCCACACGCTTCCGCCCATGATGACTAGCGACACGACGAAAGAGATCGCTGCGACCAAAAAAGTGCCACCAAGCAGCATCGACACAGCGGCACCCAGAAAGCCCCAACCGAAAACCGCGGTACGGAAACGGTACTTAGCACGCGTCTGCGATAGCTCGTTGAGGATTTTCTCCGCCACATCCGGTGGCGTAGCACCTGCCTGAATCGAACGAATCAAGCGGTCCACCTCAGTCAACTTGGAAAAATCCGTAGTGAGAGAGCGAACGACACGAAACACACTGACCGGAGTCTTCTTTGTGATGCCGATCGTAGTAAACACCGTGATTGTGTTCAGCGTGATGTCAACATGACAGAAGAGCAAACCATAAGCAGCGGTCACCGCGTGAACCTGCGCACGCGTATCGCGATTGGACGTGCCAGCAGAGAGCAGAATGTCGCCGATCCGAGCAGCGAGATCCATAACCGCAGCAACCTGAGCGGGATCGGTGAGATCAATTGGCGCAAGGGGTGAGGGAGGCGGCGCAGCTTTGACCGTATCGATCGTGGCCAGACGGCCGGAACTGCTATTCCAGCTCCGAAGCTTATCCAGCAAACTCACCACGAGCCCCCTGATCCTTGGGTTGTCTTTGCATCCTACAGTTTAGGAAGTTACTCAAACATTAGCTTTTACGTGGGGGAGGGGTATAGCTCATGCTCACGGTCCTGCTTGGCTGAAAGCCCACTCGTGTTGTACGATTCATTATCGTGCGAAAGGGTGCTCACTAAACTCAGTGAGCTGTCTTGAGCGTGTGCTGGAGTGGCGCAATTGGTAGCGCAACGGTCTTGTAAACCGTAGGTTGTGGGTTCAAGTCCCATCTCCAGCTCAACAAGCCCCTGACTAAAGATAAAGGTCAGGGGCATTTTTCATACCTAAACCACGTGCAACTTTCCCTCATTCCACGACAATCCCACGACACCCGACAAAATCTCACCAAGCGCACTACCCACAGAATCCAAATCATCATCAAAAAGAGCAGCGTACGTATCCAAAGTCATAGCCGCCGACGCATGCGTCAACTGCTTCTGAACCACCTTCACATTCGCACCATCCGACACCAGAAGACCCGCAGCCACATGCCGAAGCCCATGCGGGGTAACTGTAGGAAACTTTGAATCATCAGCCTTAGCAGCCTCCACAGCAGCCTGAAACAACCCATCAGACGAATTCACAGACCTCAGCGGGAGTCCATTGTCGCGCTCAAAAACCCACGCCCCCTGAGCCTTCCCCTCACACTGCCGCCTGAGCATCCGACACACAGGAAGAGACATTGATACCTCACGCCGCTCATGTGTCTTCGGTGCAGACTCCACAGGCTCCGCCCCCCCCACATACGTCACCGACCGCCTGACCATAATCCGCGCCCGCTCAAAATCAATATCCTCTACCTTCAGCCCCGCCAGCTCACCCCAACGCAGCCCCACAGTGCCCAATACCCACACAATGATGGCATGATCACCCGTCTCATCACCGGTGGCTTTTGCCAGAGCAGCCAGCTGTGCAGGGGTAAGAAAAACCTTCACCGGCGCGTTCCTGCGGGGAAGGCGCACCCCACGGGCAGGATTCGACACTATAAGTCCATCGGTCACCGCAACCTCAAGAATTTGCAAAAGAACGCTATGGGCGTGCCGGACCGTGGACCCAGATTTCCCCATTCCTGATACCCACGCCTGCACTGCTGATTTTTTTATGCTCCCGACCGGCCGGGCGCCCCAATACTCTAGAACTTGAACCTTTCTGTAGCCGTCGGCTTTAAGCGTCGACGCTTTGAGGTGCTGCCGACCCTCCCACCACGTTTCTGTCAGGTCGCGGATGAGAGTCTTTCCAGCATTCGGGTCGATCCACGCCCCTTCTGCGATTGTGGTGGCGTTTTGTCGGCCCAGTGCTGCGCTTCCGCCTTTGTGCGGAACCCTTGTTTGGTGCGTGATCGCCCATCAGGGCTACGGTATTGGACACGCCAGGCGGTGCCTTTGGCTGTGTTGTATTTTTTTGATGGATGCCATTGGGTAGACTTCTCCTCAGGTCGGTTAATTTGCTGAATTGGCGGCCCCCTCCACCTTTCGTTTGGCGACTGCAGGTGGAGGGTATTTATTTATCTTTTCTTGTTAAAAGGCGGTTGCAGTTTACTCCGGGTCCAGAAGTAGAACACCAAGAAACCTAATGAAGCGAGAAACACTAGAGGTCCTACTGTGGGGATAAATGAAAATAGGAGGACTAAAAGTGTTATCGCCATTACTAGCACCCACCACAGCGTCATGGAGTTACGTCCTTGGGTGGTAAGTGGTGTGATTGATTCGCCCAAATATCTTAGCACCATTTCACACTGGCCAACTGTGATGTAATCAATGCGTGGAGCTTTGCCATCAGTGATGTACTTGTTGGCGATTCCTCGAACGTAACCACGTTGGAATGGCGTTGCCCGACGGGTTCCGTCTTGGACTAAAAGCTCCCCCCAAGGGATAGGGTCAAGGATCGATGGAACTGCGGGGGCAGTCTCAACTAGGGGTGCCGGCGCAGCCCAAGCCGTAGGAGGAGTGGCTGTGGGGGTACGGGGGCTGTCCGTCTCCGTTTTTGTTTCCGGTTTTTTAGATGACGCTGGGAGCGGTTCTCCAGCGTATCTAGCTGGGGCGTCGTACTCTAACGGGTTGACTTCAAAGGGGACTGAACTTGGGTAGGAAGAAAAGCCCGTAGGGTTTAGTTCTTCTTCTGTCAGCTCATGGGCTTTTTTCGCGTATAGAGTGACTTCTGCAGCTACCGATGATCCTTTGATCTTCGCCATACACCCACAGGTAAGCCCCAGCCCTTCTAGATGTTTGACGGCTGTAATGAATTTCTCTGAGGAGCCTTTTGTTAGTTCTCCAATTGGTGCCCCGTCAAGCTCAACAATGATCGCTTCCAGCTTTGTCCGTACACCAACGGTGTCTATATGTAGAGTGACGAATATGAGCCCCTCGCCACTTACTGGGACATAGTCGAGCAGATGTTCGTAGTGGTCTGATTCTTTCGTCACCTGTACTGCATTCCCTGTAGGGTGTAATCGCTAACGCTAAGAAGATGAAGAACATCATGCGACGCATGAACACCGAGTCCGGCAGGATCAACTTTGGTGTTGAAGCGCTGGGCTGGGGTTTGTGGTTCGACGATGAGGTCGTGGATGAGTTCAAACCGATCTTCACGGATGAGCAACTTGATGCCGCGTTCACAACTGATCATGTTGCTTTGTTGCACACTGTGTTGGCGGTTGACGCTACCCCTGACCGTGAGTGGTGCTCTATCGCTGCGGGTGGTCGAACGAACTCCGGTGGGGTTCACGGGGTCGTGGGTTATCACGGTCCGTTGAATATTCAGGCAGCAACTGCCGCTGTGCTGCAGGCTGTGCGCGACGCTGATCCTGTGGCGATCATCATTGACCCGAAGTCTGCGGCGTGGGTGATCGCGGATGCTATCCGTGATGCGGGTTTTGATGTCGCGGAGATGAAGTTCTCGCACGTGAAAGCGGCTGCATCGAAACTACTGCACGGCGTCGATGAACGCACGTGGACTTTCGGTGAATCGAAAGAGCTGCGTGAGTCGTTCGCTGTTGCTGAGCTGCAGGAGGACAAGTAAGGCGGGGTCAGGTTGACGAGGTCTTCTGGTGTGATTTCTCCGCTGGTGGCGTTGGACTTCGCTATGTGGGGTGTCCATGAATACGCGCCGCTACCGAAGGCTGTCGCACCGGACAGCAGTGGGGTGAAGATGCGGGTGGTGAAGTCCAGTCATGAATCGTTTGCATTCTAGGCATGGTGAGGAGGTGGCCGTATGGCTGGAGAGCTAGGGCATGCGCAGGCTCGTCGTTTGTCCCCGCTGGCGGAGGATAATTGGGCGTTGAAGTGGCCTCAGTCGGTGCGCGAGTTCTCGAAGATGCTGCGTGAGGATTCACAGGCTAAATCTGTGGAGCGGGCGGTAACTTTGCCTATTCTCCGAACGCCTTGGTACATCGAGCCGAACGGCGCTTCTGATGAGATCGTGCAGATGATCGCGGAGGATTTGAATCTTCCGGTTAAAGGTGATTCTGGTGCTGATCCGCTGGCGCAGTCCGTGGGCAGGGTGTCGTGGCAGGAGACGCTTCCGTGGATTTTGAAGTATCTGCGCTATGGCCATGCGTACTTCGAGAAGGTGTACTCGGATGAGATACGCGGACCACAGCGTCTGGTAAAGCTTGCCCCGCGTCTTCCTGACACTATCGAGAAGATCAATATCGCTCTCGACGGTGGCATCGAGTCGATCGTGCAACGCGCAGCCGTCGATGCGAGCGGTAAGCGCTTGGACAGGGTCGAGCTTGAAGTCTCAAGGCTGTTGTTTTTCATCTACGGCGAAGAGCAGAAAGACGGCTTGGGGACGTCGATGTTCCGGCCCGCGTATAAGTATTGGAAGCTTAAAGATGAGTTTTTGAAGCTTGAGCGTCTGGTGCTTGAGCGTAACGGCATGGGAGTTCCAGTATTTGAGTCGTACTCGGAGACGGATCAGCAGGATATTGACCGTGGTCAGGATCTCGTCGAGGGGCTGCGCAGTGGCGCACAAGCGGGTGCGTCGATTAAGCGCGGGTCGAAGCTGACGATCCAAGGCGTGTCTGGGCAGCTGGTCTCTCCGCGTGCAGCGATCGAGTACCACGATGCGCAGATCGCCCGTACGGCGTTGGCCCATGCGCTGAACCTCGAAGGCAAGGGCGGATCGTATGCCTTGGCTGATGTTCAGATGTCGATGTTCATCCAGTCGCTGCAGTCAATCGCCGAATACATCGCGACGATTGCAAATAAGTATTTGGTTGTCGACATGGTCGAAAAGTACACGGGTGAGGGCGTCGGCTCGTTCCCGCGTATCGCGTTCGACACGATCGGATCCAAGACTGGCTACAGCCCGCAGGATCTTGTGGCGTTGAAGAACGCCGGTCTGGTCACCGGCGACGGGACTCTGGAAGAGTACGTGCGTCGTCGTGGTGAGCTCCCTCCGTTGACGCCGTTTAAGGAGGCGTTGGAGAAGAAGGCGGAGCGCCGTCAATTAGAACAGGAACTCGGGGTCACACTGTCATCCACCCCAGTAGAACCAGCTAATACGACACCAGACGCTCAGACGATGGGGGGGGTAATGCAACAGCAGCAACATAGCTCTGATGATCTGCAAAAGCTCACTTCCGCAGCCGGAACGCTGATCAGATCCGGCTTTGATCCGGCAGCTGCGCTTGAAGCCGTCGGGCTTGATCCGATCAAACATACCGGGCTTTTGCCAGTGACGGTGAAAGAAGGAGAAGCATGAGAAAGAAGCTAGAAATCAAGAACCTCGGAGAATCCCACTTCGAGGTTATTTTGTATGGAGATATCGGAGGTTGGGATGGCTTCACCGCCGCGAATATCCGTAGCCTCCTCGACGAGGCCAACGCCTCGTCCATCACACTGCGCATCCACTCCTACGGCGGTGACACACTCGAGGGCCTGGCAATCATGAACATTCTTCGTGAACACCCAGCCACTATCCACGCAGTTGTAGACGGGGTTTGCGCATCGGCGGCCACAGTCATCGCGATAGGCGGCGCGGAACGCCTATCGATGGCTGAATCAGCAGAGCTCATGATCCACAGCCCGTGGGTATTCACAGACGGCGATTCCACGGATCTGCGAAAAGCTGCGGATCGATTGGATCAGGTTGCAGTGAATTACGCGCGAATCTATGCAGCAAAGTCGGGGATCTCTGCTGACGAATGGCTCGGGGTGCTCACGGATGAAACGTGGTACTCGGCTTCCGAAGCGGTGAACGTCGGCCTAGCCGATGAGGTGACAGCAGTAACACCGAAGACAGTCGACCCAGTGGTCGCTGGTGTGCAGTCTCGGGTGTTTGCGAAGTGCAAATACTCGGGGCGTCGATCCGCACCAGACCCCGTTATCAACAACGCCCAGAGAGGGCGGGGAGGAAAGAAGAATATGGATTTCTTGGCTTCGATTGCCCAGCGATTGGGCGTTGACGGTAAATCCGATGAAGCGACCGTTCTAGCAGCCCTCGATGAGGCGCTGGCAGAGCAAGCTAGCAACGAGGAACAGCCAGAACCAGTCGGGACAGCAACAGTGAAGATCGAGCCGGATCTTTCTGCACTCACCAAAGTGAATGTGGAGCAGATGCTCAAGGATCTCGCCGATGCCGTAGACACTCCGTCTGTCAGCAGCCCAGTAGCTGAAAACACGGAGACGAAAGAACAAACCTCTGAAGAACCAGCAGACGGTGTTATCAGCCTTGACAAGGACGTCTACGATGACCTGCTCCGACGCGCTGCCATCGGCGACCAAGCCAGTGAAGACAACAAGCACCGAGAAGCAGAAGAGCTCGTCGCCGCAGCAATCAAAGCCGGCAAGGTTCTAGCTGTAAAACACGACCAGCTCGTAGCCGCAACCGTCGAAGACTACGACGGTATGAAGGCGTACTTCGCGCATCTCGCGCCGGGTCTAATCCCAACAGTGGAAAAGGGTCGAGGTGGATCTGATGAAGCACGCGGAATTGGAATCGGTGCGTCCGCTGCCCACTCGGAGAAGAACCAGCAGGCAGATCGAGGCCGAATCTTCCAGCGCCCAACTATCTAAAAGGAGACTTTCGCAATGTCTAACCCAACTTTTGAAACCGGCTACCTCACCCGCGAAGCAGGCAAGGCGGCCAGTAAGTTCCGCTTGGTCAAGTCCGTCGAAGGAAAGATCGAGCACGCCGGAGCCAACGCGCTTCCATTCGGCGCCGTCACCGAAGCAGCAGCACCAGCACCCAGTGATCGAGACAACGACCTGACCCACGGACTACCAAAGCACGTCCGCGTTCACACGGGCCGTGTTGTCGTTCCGATTGAGACCGCGGAAAAGAACCTGACCGTTGATACCAAGGTGTATGCAGCAGCTGATGGAAAGGTCGCAAAGTCCGGCACCGTAGGTGTCGGTATCGCCGTTTCTGATGTGAAGAACGGCCTCGTCAAGGTTTCCCTGTTTCACCCAGCTGGACTCGGTGCCTAACCTAACTCAACTACTTTCCTAGGAGGGAAAATGCCGACTTTGCTTAATAGCGCGTACTCCGGCGAAGCAATCACCGTTGACTCCATCATCAAGGACCCAACGTGGCGGCAGGAGCGCACCTACGAGAACCTTGATGGTGCTGACCTTGTCAAGGCTATCTTCCGTGACGGTGGCACTAACGATGGTGTCGTCGCCTACCGTGAGGCAGCAGCACCATATTTGAACGATGACGCTGAGATCGTCGCTGAGTTCGCGGAGATCCCTACTTCTGACGTCAATCTTGGCAAGGTCAAGAAGATCGTTTCTGAGCGCACCGCCATCGGTGCTCGCATCTCTCGGGACATGGTCCGCAAGAACAAGATTGATCAGGTTGGTTTGCAGGTCACTGCTCTGCAGAACACGATGGTTAAGAATGGTGTCGAGGGTGCTCTGCGAGCATTCAAAGCAGCAGACATTCAGACCCTCGGTGCAACAACCAAGTGGGATCAGACCGCGGCGAAGCCACTGCGCGACATCCGCAACGCTAAGCGCATGATCAGCACTGCTAAGGCACCTAACCGAGACGATGCGCTCATGGGGTATCGTCCTGACACTCTTCTTTTGAACGAGGCGTCCTTGGACCTGATCCTGTTCAACGAGGAAGCGCAGCGCTACTACAACGGCAGCTCCCCAGTTGATAACCCTGTGTACTCCGGTGTCACGCCAGGTGTGCTCGCTGGTCTGCGCGTCTTCGTCTCCGCATGGCTTCCAGACAACGAGATTTATGTTCTGCAATCCGGTGTCGTCGGTTTTGAATCCGTTGTGGATCCGCTGACAATCACTCCGCTGTATTCCGAGCATGGCGAGAACGGATACGGCGGTTCCAACCAGTCTTGGCGCATGGATGCATTCCGTGAGCGTGTTCTGGCTGTGGACAACCCACAGGCTGCAATCAAGATCACCGGCATCTAAGGAGGTCGAGTAATGACAGTAGTCATCATCCTTGTTACACGCTGGTATCAGCAGCTGTCCGACTGTATCGTGCTTCGCCAGAAGGGCGAGCGCGTGAGCGTGGACGACGAACTAATCGCGTGGCTTGAAGAAGACGGTATCGCCAAGCGCGCCATGGGCGACGAACCAGCAGAGGCTCACACTGAAGATCATGTACCCGAGGAGCGTGAGGCTAGCGAATCGGACGACGAGCGCGAGGCAGAACCAGAGGCTTCCAGTCCGACCGTTGAATGCTGCGAACCGTGCAACGTGGGACGCTTACGCCCGTGCCCGTGGCGTTGACCCATCACAGTACAAGAGCAAGGACGAGCTGATCGCTGCTCTTCCATAAGGAGGTGCGCATGTCACTCGTTACTATCAACGATCTGATCCTGCCTAGGGAACTCTCGGATTTTGAGGAGCTCCTCGCACCACGACTCCTGAAGGAAGCAGAGATGATCGTCAGAGCGGACTTCGCCCGTGGTCCATAAGGACTTCCCAACCGAGGGAGACGAGTGGGGATTGTTCACCGTCAAGCGGGTCATTAAAGAGATGGTGACATCCGCAATCCTTGTTGGTGCGTCTCGTGGGATGCGGTCGGTGTCGAGTCCGTTGCACTGGGTGGTCTTGTCTTGTCTGATTCTCAATGCGAGTTGCTTGGTTTGCTGGGTAGCTCGCGGTTTAATTTCCCGCCGCCTGGTCGTTGGCCGGAGGTGAGCGACGAGCGAGACTGTCGTCATTATTTCTGACTCTGTATGCGCCGCTGTGGCCTTGGTGCCTTTGAGTAGTGAGGTCGATTTGGCGGAAAGTCGTTGATGGAAAATCTTGGCGATTGATCATCATCAACTGCTGGTTTGAAAGGGTGGTCTGTGTATGGAACAGGTGATTCGTCGTCCTGACCCAGTGTTTGTGAATGGGTTCCAAGCTGGGGTGGTTGAGGAGATATTCTTTGCCGATGTGTTCCCCATGGGGGCAACAACGTTCGATGATCAAGGTGATGGGGTTAACGGGGGAAACACTCGGCAGGTGCAGGTGCAGGTGCAGGTGCTGGCTGCTGCTGGCACCCCAATCAATGAGGGCGATGAGCTTGTGATCCGTGGCCTGTCCTATCGCGTGATTCATATCCCGTGGGATTGGGCGACGGGGCGAACCCCTGCGCTTGCTTCTCATCGCCCCCCGCATGCAGGTCATCGCTGAGAGGGGTGAGGCATGAGTTTCAAGATTGAGTTTGATGATGCTGTGATCATGGAGGCTGTGCGTAATGCTCATGCTGCGACGATTGCTGAGGTGACTGAGAAGGTTGCTGGTGAGATTCCTGAAGATGTTGAGGTTCTCACCCAGACAGGTGTTAATGACAACGGTCGCCCCTATGGTCTTGTGACCATTGCGGAGCCTCACGGCATGCTGCTGCAGGCGAAGCACGGTTATCTGACGAAAGCGGCCTCGGCGCTTGGTCTGACCGTCAGCCCTTATGGTGGTGACGGTTGATGTGGATGAAAAGAGACGCCGCGGAGCTGTTGCTTAATCGTCTGCGTCGTGTGTTTGACCCCGTTGACATTATCTCCGACACGCTGCCGCCTAAGTGGACTCCCCGTGATGGCCCTCGTGTGGTTGTGGTCTCCGATGGTGTTCCTTATTCCTCGCGTGGTTGGACGCGTGAGGTTGTGAGGATCACAGTGCATTGCGGTGACCTGCGAACCACTAACAGGATGCTCGACATGATTGACGGGCATCTTACTAAGCCCACCTCAACGGGGTGGGCTTTTTCTATTAAGCCTGCGACTAATCGCATTGCCCGCCCTGATTCCCGCATTGGTGGGTTTGTGGCGTCGGCTGCGTTTAACGTCGCGTTGAACAGAAAGGTGGCCTAGATATGGCTGCAACGAAGGGCGCTTCTCAGCGCTCCCCAGAAAACGTTTCTCCGCTGATTGACGGTCAGGTTTTGGTGTCTTTTCACGAGAATCCGCTGATTGGTTTTGATGGGTCTTTCAATGAGCAGTGGGAGACCATCGGAATTTTGGACGATGGCACCAAGATCGACATTCAGAAGACGGTCGAGAAGTCCAAGAAGAAGGGCTGGGGCTACGGCGTGGTTTCCACCACTGTTAAGCCCGGTGAGCTGACCGCTAAGGCCTCTGTTATTGAGCGCAACGCCACCGTTGACCGGAACGCGTGGCCTGACCGCGAGGATAAGACCACCGAGGCTAAGGAGAAGTTCGACGGTGTCAAGAGCGCTGAGGTTCCTTTCGGTGGTTCTGCTGTCGCTCTGCCTTATGTTGCGATGGTCGTGACTGATCAGAAGGGCGATCTTGAGATCATTGCTTCTCGTTATCCGGCGATCGCCACCATGCAGAACATTGGCTATGGTGAGGACCCTGAGGGCAAGGAAATCGAGTTCGATTTCAAGATTGGTCAGATGAAGGACGCTTTCGACCGTATCAAGGTTGGCAGTGCTGCTAAGGCTGCGCGCAAGGTTGATCTGCTGCGTTTCTCTGAAAAATCTAACGGCGAGAAGGTTGCTGCTGAGTCTGTTAAGAACTTCACAGTGAAGTTCGATAAGGCTGCTTCTTCCGGCTCCTTCACGCTGACGGTGAACGGCAAGCAGACCGAAGCGATTGATTACAACGCTGCTGCTTCGAAGATTCAGGAAGAGATCCTGAAGGTCACCACTGGCGTCACCGTAACCGGTTCTAGCGCAACCTCTGGCTACACGGTCAAGGGCGCAGCCAGCGTTACTGCTAATGGTGCGAAGCTCGGTGACAGTGCGAAGGTCACCGTTTCTGAGGGGTAATCCTCATGGCCCCACGCTCATGGCAGACCGGCGTGGGGCCATCCCTAAAGGTCTGCACAAACTTTTTGCACACATCTAAATAGAAAGGTCTGCCATGACTAACTCTAAGAAAACCCCCGCGCAAGCAGAAGCCAACAAAGAAAGCATCAGTTTCGAGGTTGAGGTCAATGGGAAAACTATTACACTCACCGCGCCTTCATCCTTAGACGATGCACCTGTCGCTACCGCAATCGCATGGGAAGAAGAAAAATTCGTGAAAGCATTCTCACTGATCCTCGGGCCACGCCAGATGCAAAAACTCGAAAACGTAGGTGCTTCAGTCCGTGACTTCACTGAAATCATCATTCCTGCATACACAGAGGCCACCGGGCTGGGGAAGGCTAGGGCTTTTTCGCCTGATCCGCGAGCGCGAAGACCTTGTAGAGCAGGATTTCGCAGATAAAGGCTGGGATTACCGGTACTTTTTCCTCCCCAACGGTGGGGAATCCCGGCTGACACTGCGGCGGCTTTTGCTGCTTGTGGATGGGTTGGATCGTGATTCTTCCCGATTCTGGGCTGACGTGAACGACACGGAGCGGTTCACGAAGCTGGAATTGATCACGATGACGATTTTTAATCTTTTCTCTGAGAAGGCTCATCCGTTTATGACTGCGCGTGAGGATCAGAAGAAGCAGGCGGATTTCGAGGCGAGAAAGCAACAAATTTTGGCCGCCGAGCGGATGCGCACAAGGGCGCTCGGTATGGAATAACAAAAAAAAGGGGATTCGATGTGTCTGGTGTAGGTTTTGCGTCTTTGCCGATTTCGGTTGATTTGCGAGGCATTCAGAAGAACATTCGGTCTCAGGTGCAGGCCCCGATGGAAGCCGCGACGAAAAAGGCGGGCCAAGGCATCGCACAGGGCTTTAAGTCTGGCGTTGATGTTGCTGGGGCTGAGGTGAAGCGTCTTGAGGCTTTGGAGAAGAAGGCCACTGAGACGGTTGTTGCTCAGCAGAAGAAGATTGCTGACGCTAAGGCTGATGTTGCTGTGAAGGTGAAGCAGGTTGAGGCTGCTGAGAAGTCTTTGGAGGCTGCGCGGGCTGGCGGTGACGCGAAGGTGCGTGCTGCTGAGGAGTCTTTAGCGAAGCTGCGTGCTTCGGGAAGGCCTCGGTTGAGCAGTTGGAGCAGGCGGAGCTGAAGTTGAAGCAGGCGCGGGCTAGTGCGGATGCTGCTGTTGCTTCTAAGGAGTCGGCGGTTGAGCGTGCGCGTCTGGAGGCGTCGAAGGCGTCGGATAAGCTTGCGGATTCTGAGCGGAAGCTGGGTGAGAATCAGAAGTTCGCGACTGGGGTTAGTTCGGATTTGTTTTCGGCGACGCGGCGTTTGGATGATGCTCAAGAGGCGGCGGCGAAGTCCACGGAGTCTATGAGCCGCGGGATGGAGAAGTTTAAGGAGAAGGGTAGCCATGCTATTGGCGCTGTCTCTGAGAAGCTTAAAGGGTTGCCGGGGCTCATGTTGGGGGCTGCGACCGCGTTTGCTGGTGTGGCGTCGATTAAGGGTGCGGTGTGGGATGTGGGGAAGGAATTCGAATCCACATATAACATCATCCGCTCTGGTACGGGGGCTAGTGGTGAGGCTTTTGATGCTTTGAAGCAGTCTTTGCGGAATGTGTCTGGGACGGTTGCCGCGGAGGGTGGTCTGGCTGAGATTGGCGCCACAATGGCGGATCTTAATACCCGGTTGGGTGTTACTGGTGCTCCGTTGGAGGAGATGACCCGTCAGTTTCAGAATTTGAAGAATTTGGGTTTTGATGCTGATGTGACTTCTGCTGCGTCTGCGTTGAGTGCTTTTGGTGTGGAAGCTGGGCAGATGCCGGAAGCAATGAATGACCTCTTCCGTGTGTCACAGGCTACTGGTGTGTCTATTGATAGCCTTGCGGGGAGTGTGGTTAAGGGTGGCCCACAGCTTAAGCAATTTGGTTTTAGTATCGGTGAATCTGCGGCCCTTGTCGGTAAGCTGGATAAGGCTGGTAAGGATCCTCAGAAGGAGCTTCACGCGACTGCTAGTGCGGTTGGGGATCTTATTAAAAAGGGTGATGAGGTTGGGGCTATTGCCCTTTCCGAGAAGCTTTTTGGGGTGAAGGGCGCCGGTAAGTTCGTTGAGGCTGTTAAAACTGGTGCGTTGTCTATTGATGATCTTCAGGGTGATATTGGGGTAACTCAGGACACGATTAATGGCCTTGCCGGTGAGCTGGAAACCACAGGGCAGAAGTGGCAGCGGTTCCGGGATACTGCGAAAGAAGCATTGGAGCCTGTGGCTCAGGCGGTGCAGGATTTCGCTAAGAATAAGCTTGAGGCTTTGATTCAGTTTATTCCGGTGGCTGAGGCGTTTTCAAGGAGAAGCTAGTCCCCGCTGTGAAGGCTTTGCCGGAGGCTTTTAAGGAGGCTGGGCAATGGATCGAGGCTAATAAGGAAAAGCTTATTATTTTTGCATCTGTGGTAGCGCCCCTTGTTACCCCCCCTTATTATTGAGCTGGGTGTTTCGTGGGTTCAATCGGGTGCGAAAGCTTTGATTGGGGCTGGGAAGCACGGCAAAGCCTGGATGATCGCGAAAGCCGATGCGATTAAAGGATCCGCGTCGAATGTGAAAGCCTTGTGGAAGGTTGGTTGGGCGTGGGCTAAAACCGCTGGCAAGGCTATTTTTAACGCTGTGCGGATCGCCGCGGCTTGGGTGATCGCAATGGGTCCTGTTGGTTGGGCTATTACTGCGATTACTGGTATTGGGCTAGCGTTGTGGGGTTTCTTCACAAAAACCGAGACTGGTCAGAAAGTTTGGCAGGGTTTCACTGATCTTGTAAAAAGCGGGGCTGAGTGGATCAAAGAAGCGTTTAATAGCATCGTGACCGGTGCCCATGAGCTTTTTGATGCGTTCATGAATAGTGATTTCGTTGCTGGTGTTAAGGCCTTATTTGATGGGGTCACTGCGATTGCGTCTGCGTGGTGGGAGCAGCTTAAAGCTAGTTTCTCGGCTGGCTTTGAGATTGTGAAAACCATATTCACCACGGGCTGGGAAGCCGTGAAAGATGTTTTCGCCACTGCTTGGCTAGTTATCGTTGCCCTTTTCACCGGCAAGTGGGATGAGATCGGCGGGATTCTCTCCGCGGGTTGGGAATCCATCAAAAATCGTTTCGGTGAAGCTATTGAGCATATTAAAGCCGTAGTTGGTGAGTGGCTTGATGGTACCCGCGAGCGTATTAGCGTGGCGTGGGACACCGTTGTTGGGTTGACTCAGCGTTTTGGGTCTGCGGTCAAAGATTTCTTCCGCGAAATGGTTGAATCGGTTAAAGCGAAGGTGTCTGAGGGGGCTGAGTCTGTGGGGCGAAAAACCACAGAGATGAAAGATCGCATCCTCTCCACGATTAGAGAGCTTCCCGATAAGATCAAGGGATTTTTGCGAAATCCGGTGAGTGGCTCGTTGATGCTGGCAAGAACATCATGAACGGCTTGTGGGAAGGGATAAAGCGGAAGTTTGGAGATGTAAAGAGATGGCTGTCAGAAGCTAAAAATAGTATTTTCAGTATTTTTCCGATACGACGCAATCTGCGGGTCGGCAGATTAACGTCGTTCACCGCCATAATGATGGTGAGATACCCGGGTTCAATCGTGGTGGCGTGCTACCGGATATCCCGGGGGTTTCACGATCCACCCGTGACCCAATCGTGGGGATTACCCGCGCTGGGGTGCCCATAGCCAGGGTCGAGCCTGGTGAATTCATCGTAAATCGTGAGGCTACTTCACGGAATCTTCCACTTTTGAGAGCAATCAACGGCGGAAACCTCAGCCCACGTGTAGGGGATTTGGGGCTGCCGAGGTTCGCTGATGGTGGGCTAGTGTCTGCGAGCGAGCTTTTGAGATTCTTCAAAGGCGAGAATATCCGCGGGCAGCAAGGCCCCTCTTCTTTAGAAGGATCCCGCTATGCGTGGGGCGGTGGATTGGCCTCCAGCTGGGGTGATTACTCTGGCACTCAGTCTGCTGGTGCAGCTTTGGTTGCTGGGGTTCCGGTCGCTGGCCGTAAATTCGCCACCCTTAACCAAGGGCAGTGGACCGCTGTGCATGGGTTTAGGCGCGGAATGGGCGGGCCTAATACTTACTCAATAGGATTTTTAACGGCGGGCCTTATGGTGGGCACACGTCGGGGACTATCACTTTTGGTGATGGGAAAAAGGTCAATATCGAAATGGGTGGTGGCCGTGGCAATGGCCAGATTGGTGGGGCTGCGGCGCCCGCTAATCATCCTCAATACACCGATATTTGGCATCGTTCTCTTGCTGGCCCCACGCTGGTTGAGGGTGTGCAGTCCACATCGACAAGTGGGCTTACAAAACAACTAGCGGTAAGGAGATTAGTTGGGGTGCGGCGTCGTCGCTTGCATCTGAGTGGGATAAGCGGGCCGGGCGTGAATCGGCGCTCGCGCGTTGGCGTGATCGTGCGTTTGATCTCGGTGGGGTTGCCAATGGCGTAGGTTTTTGCCTAAGGCAACGATTAAGCCAGAGCGGGTGTTATCGCCGGGGCAGACCGTGGCCTTTGAGCGCCTTCCTGACGCTTTGGTGAAGGTTGCGGAGTCCATGCAGGTAGCAGGTAGCAAGCTCAAATCTGGGGGCTTTCGCCAGCGGGTTTAGCCTCAAAGATGTTTTTGGGGTTGGTGAGAAGCTTGGCTTGGGTGGCTTCACTGGCCTTTTCAAAGGTGCTTTCGACGGGGATGAGTCGATGCAGGATGCTTTTGCGGCGCAAGTTGATGCTGCGGATGCTGTGCGTCAAGCTGAGTCGAATCTGCATGAGGCCCGCGAAAATCATCTGAAGGCTAAGGACCCGAAAGCATCGGCGGAAGCGCTGAATCAGCTCATGAAAGCTGAAAGTGATCTAGAGAAGGCCCGCGGTGTTGTTACGCTTGCGGCTAAGGCTGCTGGGCGTGCTGAGATAGCGGCGGCGATTGAAGTCGCAATCGCGGTTGTTAAGATCACGGATAAAATCGTGGGTGCTGTGTTCCAGGCCCGCTTGCAGGTGAGTAATGCTATCGCGTCCATGATGGGTGCTGTGCGCGAGTTTTCCACAATGGTGGAAAAGCAGCGTGAGCAGGTCATGGAGTTGCGTGTTGCGTTTGCTTTATCTCAGATCCAGGTGGCCGCTGCGGCTCTTAATCTCCGGATTGTGCAGCTTGATGGAGTGCGCTCTCAGCTTGAGGCTGCAAAGACTGTGGCTCAGGCTCAGGCGAAGTATCAGGCTCAGTTGCGGGCTGACGCGCGCGCACGGTTGTTGTTGCAGTCGGATATGGGGTTGGCGTTTGATCGGTTCCGGTGGAAGCTTGGTCGTGATGTGGCTGGGGCTCTGGCGGATTTTGAGCAGATGTCTGATGAGTCCCGTGCGCTGTATGCGGAGGTTCAGGCTGCGTTGATTGGGCAGCAGCTTGCTGAGAAGCAGGCTCGTGTGGCTTCTTTGAATGCGGTTTTTGAGCAGACTAAGGCTGTGTTTGATTTGCGTGATGCGACGCGGTCTTTGGGTGTTGCGTCGCAAAAGCTTGTGGTTTTGACGGGGACTGCGTTCGGTTTGGATTCCACACAGGCGACTGTGGGGGAGCGTTATTCGAAGCTTGCGGCTGAGAAAGCGAAGATCGAAGCGGATAAAGCAAGCGTCGGGAATTGGATTAACCCGGTTAAGTGGGCAACGTGGTACCCGGCGGCGAACCGCCGTATCTCTCAGATTAATGAGGAGATGCGGAAGCTCGCTGAGATGCCGGAATTCAAGAAATTTGATGAGAAGTCATTGGCTGAGATCAATAAAGCAACGGCGAGTGCTGGTGCTCTTGGATTTTTCGGTGGTGGTGATCGGGTTGAGGAATTGATTCGGTTTTCGCCTCTTGGTGATGCGGCGCGTGCGCTTGATCGGGCGAAGTTCGATACCGGGCTGGTTGATCTAGCCGCTGACCGTGAGGCGTTGAAGTCGAAGATTGATTGATCGGGGTAAGGCTGAGGCGCTGCACAAGCTTGATTTAGCGCCATTGGAGACCCTGATTAAGTCGCTGGAATCGCGTCAGGGGTCTGAAAAGTCTTGGGCTGAGTATTGGCGTGAGAAGGATGCCGGGGCACGGAAGTCGATTGCGGATGTTGCGAAGGTGCAGTCTGATTCGGCTGATGTGCTGAAAAAGTTAGCTGATGAGGCTAATTCTCAGCGTGATCTTTTGGGCCGTGTGGTTCGTGATGGTGGGTCTTAGACCGTGGTTAATGTGACTTTGGATTCTTCTTATCCTCGGAATGATCCGGCTTTGCGTCTTTTGCGTGAGCTTGGGGATCGTGTTGATGGTTTGGAGGTCAAGGTGAATGATCGTCGGTCTGGGATTGATGGGCAGCAATGGGCGGCTTTGCGGAGTCGCTAGGTTTTGAGGGTGAAAGGATTTCTTTGTGTTTGAGTTGTCTCGGGCTATGCCGGATGTTTTTCGGTGGAGGTCTTTTCGCCCTCTGGTGCTCGCCATGTGAATTTAACGGATGTTTTTTCGCCGGTGGTTTTGGCCGAGTCCGGGTTGTCGGGTTTAGTGGGGTCACCGTCGGTGTCTACGGCTTCCTCGGTTGGTGTTGCAGGGCAGGTTGTTACTGATGCGGTTGCTCAGCCGGTCGAGGAGTCGCTGTCGTGTTTTGTACAGACTTTGGGGCTGTGTGATGTGGCTGCGTTGGTGGCTGAGTTTCGTGGGATGTGGTCTTCAGTGGCGAAATCAGTGTTGGTGGTGTCGCATCCTAGGTTGGGTCGGTGGAGTTTGCCGGTTCGGTTGTCGGGGGCGTTGTCTACTCCTGTGGCTGATCCTACTGAGGGTGGGGAGATTGTGATTGATGTTCCGTTGGTGGGTGATGGTGGTGTTTGGCTGTCGGATACTTTTGAGTCCCACGGTTCGAATATCGTCACAGTGACGAATAGCGGTGATGTTCCAGTATCCCCCAAATCGTATGGGAGGGGGCCGGGGGTGAGGTAAAACTCCCCTCCGGTGCCACTTTTACACTTCCTGAATCTTTCGAATTGCGGGTTTTGTCACTCGCGTGGGCTGATGGGCTTAAAGTCACCACGTTGAGGGGTGAGCTTGATCGTGCCCTGTGGCTGAAGGTTCGGGGTAAGGCTCTTCCAGAGCAAGTTCCGGTGGGAAATCTGGTGTTTTCATCTTCCTGATGGCGCCACTTTGCGGTGGAACATCGGTGTCTATGATCCGTGGAAGGGGTAAAAATTGGATTGGGACGCGTTTGCACAGCGCCGTAAAAGCGTTATTAAGGCTCGTGGGGAGTGGGTGGGGCTGCTTGATGAAAATGGGGAGCCCGTGTGCGAGTGCCCACCGTATGAGCTGATGAAGGACCCTACAACCCGGCTGAATCCTGAATCTTTTGAAGCAAAGTTTCGTGTGGATATCGGCGGCGTGGCCCACCAGATTGTTGATGAGCTTGTTGCTGATGGTTTGGTCAGGCAGGATGAGAGGCTGCGATTGGTGCCGGTGATGGGGCCGCCGCGGTTTGTCATGGTTGAGCGTGAGTCGTGGCGCGCGGTGTATCGTGTACAGCTCACGAAAGCCGAGTGTGACGCACGGCTTCCCCATAGTTTGACCGTGCATGGCACGGGCACGGATATGCTGTCCGAGTTGATGCTTTTACCCGGCTGGTCAGCCCCCGGGCAGGTGAAAGGCGAGTTTGCGCTACAGGATAGTGACCTGGGGGCGAGGTATGAAAAGCCTCGCATGTATGCGCCTGTGAAAATGGCAGTCGTGGCAGACGGGTTCACTTTTGACGGTCCAGCCGATCAGGTCATCCGCCGAATGATCCGCGAGAGCCTGAAGGCCACCTATGGGCTTTTCGGGGTGGAGGATTATCCGATTGTGGTGGCCGATACCTCCACTGGTAAGCCCTCGAAAAGACTTTTGCTGCGCCCGTCGGATAATTCGCTATGGGACGAGATTAGTACTCCGGCGCAGATGTCGGGGTGTGTGGTCAAGGCCCATATGTGGCTGCCAGGGGATAAGCCTGTGGCGGGGTTGGATCTGGCGAAGCCGTCGATTGTTGTGGAGGTGTTGCAGCAATGAGTGATGTTGTGTTGGTTGCTGATGGCGGTGAGGCACCGTGGGGCGCAGGGTTGCGGGGTTTGTGTGGGGAAAGTGGAATACCCAGGTTTTAGATGGGGAGCTGCCCCAAGCCGATGATCCGCGTCTTGTGCAGGGTTTTGTTCATAAGCCCGCTGATATGCCTATGGGTAGGTTTGATGTGCGTGGGGTGAGGGCCGATATTACTCAGGTGATGGCCGTCACTCCTGATGGTGAGGTTGATTATGTGCGTGGTTCGTCGGATGCAGAACAGGTCTTGGATGCGGCGGAAACCCGGTCTGATGGTGAGGTGTTTTTTGAGTCCGATATCACGGCGATAGGGTTAGGGCCACATGTCCCGGGTGTGAATTTTGATATTGATTCCATCGTGGATGTGCAGCTGTGCCAGCATCGTATTCCTGCGCCCGTGACTGCGGTCGACATGGTGGCGGAGAATGGGGTGTGGGGGTGGCGCGTTCATGCTGGCGGGCAGCCGATTGTTGATTCTGTGCGTTTGAATTCGTCGAACACGCAGATTTTGGGAGTTTTAGCCCAGGAACGTCGTGAGGCTGCTGCGAAGGTAGCTGAGGTGTCTTCTCGTGTGTCTCAGGTTTCTCGTGTTGCTCACGAGGCGAAGTCAGACGCCAGGGTTGCTGATGGGAAGGCTGAAGCCGCAGACGAAAAAGCTGGGGAGGCCCAGAAGACTGCTGAGTTGTCGATAGAGAAGTGGCGTGAGCAAAAAGACGCAACTGACGCGCTGCAATCTGCTCAGATTGAGGCGAACGCGAAAGCTAATGACGACCAGCAACGCGCGATTGAGGCGAACTCAATAGCCCTTACCTGTGCCCCACGGTTTTTGCACATCGATGATGGTAAGCCGGGGTTTTATGGCAGTTCTTCAGGGAAGCTTTCTACAGGGGATGAATTCGGAAGCCTGGAATTTCGGGGAACGACGTTCACAAAAAATTCTGGCGCGGCTTTCATTTCCAAAGCTGGATGGAAGGGGTCCATTCTGATGATCTGTGTTGCGACGAACGGTGCGACTGACATCACTGCTATGGAGATTACGCAAGCCGGCCAAGTTCACGAGATGCATGCTGGTTGCTCCTACCAGGCGTATAGGTCTGCAACCGTTGTTGTTTTGCCGGTTTTTAGCGAAGGAAAGAGATAAAAAGTATGCCTGTTATTCAGGGAAAATTGTCCACGGTCACCAAGCAGCCTTCTGGTATTCGGGAGGTGTGGCTGCGTCCTGCTGCCACCCGCCCTGGGGGTGGTGGGTTGATTGTGGATGAGCCAGTGCGTATCACTGTGGATGAGCGTGGTGAGTTCAGTGTTGATGTAGCAGTGGGTGCTGCGGTGTTGGTGTTAATCGGGGCTGATTTCACAGCTCGTGAGTCTATCCCGATGCTGGTGCATGAGGGCACGGCCACGCTGCGTCAGGCTGTGGAGGATGCGAAGGATTTTACCCCGGAAGTGGCAGATAAGCTGGCTGAGCTGGCTGATCAGGTGGCTCGTGGTGTGAAGACTGCTGGCGAGGCTGCTACGGCTGCTGCTACTGATCGTGAGAAAGCGGAAAAGTCCGCCACCGCCGCTAAAGAGTCGGCGTCTGTGGCCAGTCAGAAGGAGTCGGCGGCATCGTCAGCGTGGCAGCAGTTGAAGGATCGGCTTGCTCAGTGGGAGCCACGCGTCCAGCAGCTAGATGCGTGGCAGCCGCAGTATGAGTGGCTGAAAGACAACGCTGAGAGGTCTTTTTCGGTGGTGCAAGAAAAGATCACCCAAGCCACACAGCAGGTTATCTCGCAGGTCAAAGGTGATGCAGAAGCTGTGAAGCGGGATGCTGCAACAGCGGGGCAGCATTCGCTGAAAGCGCAAGCAGCGGCAAATACCGCGGAGTCGGTGACGAACCGCGTTGTTGAATCAGCGATTAATAAGCTTCTTGATGGTGCGTCGCAAGCTTATGACACGCTGAAAGAAGTAGCGGATGAGTTGGTGTCTCAGAAGAGTGCTGCGGCTGTATTGATGAAGCAGCTTTCTGAGAAAGCGTCTGTGACTGAGCTTTCGGCACTGCGTCAAAAAGTTGAGTCCCTTGCGATTTCTGGTGTGTCTGGTTTGTCGCAGGCGTTGGCTGGTAAGGCGAACACGAGCCATACGCACAGAACTTCCGAGATCACAGGGCTAGGTGGTGAGATAAATGAGCTTAAAAGCTCCCTGAGCCAAAAGGTTGATCGAGATGACGTTGTCGGGGTTGTTGAAAAATCTCGGAAGGTTGAGCAAGCCTGGGATTATGCGCGCCGCGCGTTGGCAGGAATACTGATATGCGTGTTGTTGATGCTGCCCCTGAATATCCTGCGCCTAACGTGTGGTATTTCGTCAGGGAGTCATAAAGTGATTTTTGTTGGTGGGAAAGCAATCAAAAGCATTACTGTCGGTGCGGTCCAGGTTCAGGAGGTGTATCGCGGTGGGGTGTTGGTGTGGAGGAATTCACGCCAGCCAGAGGTTCACGAGTTTAGGCAGCCTGGGCACTACGTGATTTTCTCTCCCTCGTGGGCGAAGTTTATGGATTTTGTTCTCATCGCCGGCGGTGGTGGTGGGGCGTGTGGTGATAATTCTTGGGGGCGCTTAGGCAATGGCGGAGGCGCTGGGCAGGTCACAAGTGGCACCCAACCCTTGCTAGGCAGAGTTCAATTCAAAGTTACAGTCGGTGCTGGAGGGGGTGGCGGGCTATCCTGGGATGATAGAAATGGGCGTGCCGGAGGTGAAAGCTCTGTCAATGGGGGTGGCATTACCGGAACTGCTGTTGGAGGCGGAGGCGGCAGTGGATTTGGAGGTGCTGCAGCCGGTGTACGTGAGCAGGTCAAGGTTGATGGTTTTTATGCACCTGCTGGCTCTCCTGCTGGTGTCGATACCCCTGGCATGACCCCCGGGGATGGTGGTGGTGGGGGCACCGGAGGCATTTTGGGGAAGTTTAATCCAGGGCAGTCCGGCGCGGATGGGCTGGCGTGGATACGTTTCCGCAGGAGTTAACCAAGATGGCAGGCACCCTCATCGGGTGCATTTTTTATGCCCAAAAGGAGGGAACGTTGGATGCTCAAACACTTGCTGAAGTAATGGGCGGTAGTGCGGATTACGCCCGCTTTGCAGCCCCTTTCACAGAAGCGATGGATGCTGCAGGGTGTACTACGGTGCGCCGCGCGGCGATGTTTTGCGCGCAGATCGGGCATGAATCCGCAGGTCTGCGCTATATGGAGGAGATAGCTAGCGGTGATGCCTACGAAGGTCGGTCGGACCTGGGGAATATCCACCCTGGTGACGGCAGGCGTTTTAAGGGCTCAGGCCCGATACAGCTGACAGGCCGGAATAATTTCCGCGCGTTCACCAGGTGGGTGCAATCACGGGGACTGACAACACTTGATTTTGAGCAGCACCCGGAGTTGGTGCGTCAAGACCCCCGTTGGGGGTTTCTTGCTGCTACGTGGTATTGGACTGTGGCCCGCCCCGAGATCAATGACTTGTGTGATGCGGAGGATATCGAGGGGGTCACTCGTGCGATTAATGGCGGGCTGAATGGGTTCCAAGATCGAAAAGAAAGGTATGAGCGCGCCCTAGGCATCGGGCAGCGCTTGCTTGGTGGAGGCCAGGCAGAAAGGAAAGTGATGGAAAAAGTTCTTGATTACCCACGGGATCAAGTAACCCAAGACACTTTTTATAACTGTGGCCCGGCGTCCTGTCAGACCGTGATTAGGTCTGCGACAGGGGGCTTGGTGTCAGAAAGCGTTTTGGGGAAAGACCTTCGGACGACGACTAATGGCACTGATTATATTGGGCAATTCCCGGCGGTGTTGAACGCGAATGTTCCTGGTGGGGAGTACCGGCACCGTGATGTTGGGGCTTATCCGGATTACCGGTTGAAAGATGTGATCTGGGATGAGATCACTAATAGCATTCGTGCAGGTCATGGGGTGGTGGCCAATATTGTGGCCCCGCCAAGCAATTATCCGCGTGCTGTTGCCCCGTCAACGATGTCACCGCGTTATGGCGGTGGGGTGGTGTATCACTACATCGCAGTGATGGGGTACTCGGATGAAGGCATGCGCAAGCTGTGGATCGCTGATTCTGGGTTCTACCCTTATGGCTATTGGATTGGGTTTGACCAGTTCTGCACGCTGATTGTGCCCAAAGGCTATGCGTATTCCACGGCGGCTCAGAAAACACATGAGAGGAAGGAGGCCCCTGTGGGGGCTTTAACGGAAAAGTATTTAAGGATTTCATCACTGGGTTTTTAACCCCGGTTGTTGATGCGGTATTCCGCATAGAAACCATGGTGAAAGATATTCACACCCAGCTTCGTGGCCCTGAGTTGAAGGGATGGCCGCAACTGGGGCGTAACATCCACGGCGATAATTTAACCCCGGTTGATGGGATTGCTGCTTTGCGTGCCGATGTTGCCAAGATTTTGAGCCTTATGGACAAGGAAGGGAAATAATTCATGAATACACTAAATCCTGCTGGTTGGGTACGGCTTGTGATGTATGTTTTATCCGCGCTTGTGAGTGTGGCAGCAGTTGTGGCCACCACCTTGGGCTATGAGCAGATAGCGTCCCTTTTGGGCGTTGTTGCTGGTGCAGGAGCAGCCGTGACCGGTGGTACGGCAGTGGTGAATCTACCGAAAGCACCTGATCAACAAACCGCAGGTCTTGATCTGGCAGCGTTGTTGCCTGCGGTGTTAAGTATTGCTGATGCAGCAAAGGTGTATAGCAAGGCTGTATCGTATGAGCCACGCCATAGCAGTGGGGAGCCTGCGGGTTTGCCGATATACTCAGGCCAGAGTACCGCTGAGGTGGGTGTAGCCCATGCCGATTGAGCGACTGCCTGCAAAAATGAGACCTGTAGCCCGCCGTGTGCGGGCTTTTGTGATGACTGATTCCACCGCGTTGCTGATTTTGGCTGTGGTGCAAATCGCCGTGGGAGCCTATTATGTGCCCGGGATTTTGGGTGATCCTTTGCAGTGGCAGCGTCCTAGTGAGTTGGTGATGCCACTTATGATATGGGCGTGGGTGCACATCATCGTGGGTGTGGTTGCTGCGATCATACGGAAATGGCATCTGGATACGGTGGTGTTAGCGGTGTCTACGGCGTTGAATTTGTCGTGGGCATCAAGTCTTATGGTGGCATCCATTGAGACTGGTGAGGCTGTGTTGTGGCTGGTAGCTGTGCTTATTTTCGCGTTGACGGTGTCGTTGATGTGGGCTGTGTGGCGTGGGAAGCGTGGGGATATTCCGTTCGTTAAAGAAGGGGGGAAGCAGTGAGCGTTGTAGCTGCGATACTGAGCGGCATCGGCGCCCTTATAACCGCACTGGGTGGTGTGTGGATCGGTGTGGTAAAAGCCCGGTCGGATACGCAGGCTGTGAAAGGCTCACGCATGGACGCGTTGGAGGCACGCATTGATAAAATGCAGGCCGATTTAGACGATGAGCGGGCTAAGCGGCGTGGTGTGGAGGTGGATAATCACCGGCTGCGTATGGCATTGGTAACGGCGGTGAAGCATTTAGAGCAGTTGATCCGGTGGGCTGGTGGTGCGAAGCCACCTAGGCCTGATGATATTGATTTAGATGAGATTAAAGGCTTGTTGAAGGCGTAAAAAATTTAGTCCCCTTTGGTTTAGGTGATACACCTAGGCTGAAGGGGGCTATCTTTGTGTGTGGCGCACCTGATCCGGGCCCGGTCTATGCTGTGGTGATTACCAGGGGTTTCCTATCAAAGCTATACAGATAGTAAGATTTTAATAGCTATTTGGTAAAGTATTTTCCTAAGGTGCTAAAGGACCCAACTGGAAGGTATACAAGATGACGCCTAACAAAAAGAGCAGGCCGATGTGCGCAGTAGCTACGTTAACAGCAGTAACACTGTTAGCTGCTGGATGCGGAAGCCCTACTGAATCATCTCAGGACACTACACAATCTACGTCAGTTTCAGCTGAGCAGAACTCTTTTAAATCTTATCTTGAGCCTTTTGGCCAAAAGATACAGGCGCATTGGCCTGCCTCCTCTTTGGTCTGGCCCGGAGTTGATTTTACTAAACATGTAGCTGTGGTCTTTAAGCTGGACGACGAAAAGAAAATTGAAGAGGCTTGGTCATTCGATACACAAGGCTCAAAGAAGCTAAGTCAAGCGGACCTCAACGATCTTACTCCGCCAGATCCAGGGCAATACAGCCAAGCAACATTCAAGGATCGTACAGCGATTTTCCTGTCTGTCAATAACAGCACCATCAAAGACGACCCAGATGCCAATGAGTTGTATAGGTTTGCATCGCATGAGCCTGTTCATTTCTATCACCAGCAAGATGCAGCTCTCCAAGATATCGGAGTTAGCAGGTCCCAGGAATATCCGATAAACCCAGAACCGCGTATCTTGCGTCAGATGGCTTACCACAACATGGTTAAAGCCTACGAAAATCCGAAAGAGCGCGAAACGTATTTGCGATATGCTAAATATTGGCATGAGCAGTGGAAGCAACAGTTCCCTGATGAGTATAAGTCGATCGCTTGGGTCGATATCGCCGAAGGGCACGCTCGGTATATAGAAAATTTTATGACTTTCCGTACGGTGAAAAGTACACCTGAAGAGATCCACGCGGGTGCGCTGAAAAATATTAAAAAAGATGTAACGTTTGACAGCGCCGATCAAGAAAGCTATGAGATAGGTTATGTAGCTAGCTTGCTTCTAGACGAAAGTCAGCCTTCGTGGAAGGATACCTATCTAAAAGAGGGCATCACCCAGGCGGAGAAACTGCTATCAAATATCACCCCTTTGGAGGAAAAGATAAATCCAAAGATTGAGCGCGATGTGACATCCATTATTGAGGGCCAGAACAAGGGGATATCGTCAGATATAGCTCCAGTGTTAGATGCAGAAAAGGATATAAATATCCCTTTGCTAAAACTTGATACTACTGGCGCTAAAAACAGTTTCTACAGTAAGCACTTTATTAATCACAAAGGCAAAGAGGTGGTAATCGGCTTTACAGGCTCTTACTCGGTAGCTGACGGAGAAGCCGCTTTGAATGGCGCTGCTGTGTTTATGGAGAATGGCCAGCTAGAAATTCCTTTGCCTAAAGATACAGAAAGTAATGATGGCATTCTTAATGTAGACACCGAGAAGACAAAAATTAAGAATATCAAGGTAAGTAAGGAAACGGACGCTAGCGGTCGGACTATTTACCTAGCAAAGGCAACTTCTTAATAATTAGCCGTCTGTGCGTATGCGGTCCGCACAGTAGGGATGTTCTGGAGATTGCGCATGTTGTGTGAAGCGCCAGATGTTAATGTTCTATGGAATTTTAACATCTGGTGCTTTTATCACTGGTACTGGACTATATGCGTAATGCGCTAATTCCGGCGCAGATTATGGCCCCCTTCCACACGATTAGGAAACTTATGGAAGGGGATTTGTGTTTTGGGGGCTTTGGGTGATGGGTTTTTGTGTTGTGTAGTGCTGGATTGGTGGTGTAAATGCCACGACATTTCCACAACAAGCCATACAAAACCGCAGGAAAAGAGAAGGACACACAAGGAAAGAAAAAATAAGAAAACCCCCGATAACCTACAAAAACGCTGGTAGTGCACCACACTGGCAGTGTGGGGGTCACGGGTTCAAGTCCCATCTCCAGCTCAAAAAATGAAAAGCTCCCCTGTAGTTGGACTGAGAAAACAGATACTAACTACAGGGGAGCTTTTGGTATATAGGTGGGGTGCAGGTTCAGGCCGCAGGGTTGTCTGTATTCGTCGAAATATCCGATGTACATTTTCCTCTTAAATGCACAAAAGCTCGTGCTTTCACACGAGCCTTGGAAGCGGAGCACCGCAGTGCGTCCAGCCTCGAGCATATCATAGGGGTAGGGATAGGTGGTGTTACTTGGATAATGGGTGTGCAAAACCTGGGAAAATTATGCCCGTTTCTTAAAAATTGGTATTTTTGTTGATATAGCCATCATATTCGTGGGCGACGTTGAAGCGCGCTTTTTAAACTTTCGTGCTGTGGGGAGGGACTTGATAAGTCACCTGGTAAGCAAGTGTTTTTCTCTTTCTGTATTTTTGCGGCTGGTCTGGACTCGGATGTGGGCTAAATCGAAGAATTTCAATTAGATTGGAAAAGAATGAACTTAGAGGTTCCTTTATCTGCTTCCTCTCCTATACGGAAATCCTTGTTCCGTATCCCTGCATTCAAAGCTCTAGTCACGACTGTGATTGTGGTTTTGGTTGCTGCATTATGTGCGGTGATACCGAAGTCTGTAGCCCAAGAAGCAGTACGGGAGGAATGCGCCGCGAAGTATACAGATCTCAAATGGAGAGATGGCAGCCCGGGCGTTAGCAATAATGTGTATGACCAAAAGTCAGGCCGAGCAGAGGTGGAATTTAAAATGGTCTGTTAATGAAGACGCGAAGAACGGTGACCAATTTAAGGTTGAATTACCGCAAGAATTAATGACTGTTGCTACGGGTTTCCTTCCGTTGAAAGATGAAAACGGAAAAACTGTAGCTACTGCCGCTATATCGGGAGGGCAAAAAGAAGTAGTCTTCACGCTAACGGATTACGTGCAAACGAATTTCCAGGTTAAGGGATCAGCCTTTTTTACCGTGGAATGGGATCACAAACATAGCGGACTGTCTGTAAACGGTTTTGGGAGTAGGGAGAATCCAGGAACTCTTACTTTTGGGGATGTGGTGACGGTAATTTGCAAGGAGTTTATCTGCCTGATGGTCCACCTGGGGTGACACATAGAAATGGTAAAACTGGTGTTCAATACGATGCTCCTATTCAATTAGATGGTAAGACTCTTTATCCTTTCGCGTGGACGATTTTTGTAGGAAGTGATACCGGAAAGAAAGATTTTACAGTAACGGATACACCTCCTGAAGGGCATAAAATTGCGTGCTCTGGCGATTTTGATTTCGGTCGACCGCCGGTACATCTGGATGCAGTTCGTAGTGCTGCTGTGGACCCAACACCGCATTATATAGTCGATGGTTATGGTCGGGTCGAAGGCGGAATTCATAATATGACAGACCTGACTACGCCGATTCCGCATGGCTATGGCTATGAGATTAATTGTACTCCAGAGAAACTTACTGTTCGTTTTCCCTATGGGGTGGATCCAAGTACTGGTCCACGTATTACGTTGATTACTTATACAGATAAAAAACCTGTTCCGGGAAGTGCTGTAATAAATCATGCGAATATAAACGGAAATGATGTTAACGGAACAGTCTTTATTCCTTCTGCTGGATGTTGGGCTGAAGGTAAAAAAGGTGGATTTGCAGTTCAAAAACAGGTAGATGGGGTGAAAAATGATCCTTTGAAGGAATTTACTTTTGATTGGTCGTGCTCGCCTTTAGAAAACCTTGAAGAAATCTCGAAGAGTGGAACTCAAAAAATTAAAGGTGGTGAAAATTTCCACATCAGTGACCTTGACAAAGGATTAATTTGTAAGGTTTCTGAAAAGGACGCTGATGTTGAAGGATTCGAGAGGGAAACCCACTTGGACCCTCAGTGGAAATAAAGTCGAAGATGGAAAAGTCGAGTTCCCGGTTCGTGAGAAAAATGAAGACGCTGTTGTCGTCGAAGCAGTAAATACTTACACCAAGAAAACCGAGCCTAAGAATAGCAGCTTTAAGATCGTAAAAACTGTCAAGGGGCTGCCTGCGACGGAGAATCTTCCTACTTATTCATTTGATTACAGTTGTAAGAAAGATGATGTTGAAGTAAAAGCGGGCGTAGCTTCTATCACGGGAGCCGGAGAAGCACAGGTTGACGATGTTCCCGTGGGTGCATCCTGTCTTGTAACTGAACAAGAAAATTCTGCCAAAGTTCCTGGCTATTCTGTTGAAATCCCTGAGAAAAAAAGAAGTACTTATCGTTGAGGGGAAGACAGAGGTAGTAGAAGTAACTAACAGCTACAAGAAGGAATTTGGCAAATTCTCGGTTCTCAAGAAGGTCGTAGCAAACGGAGTTAACGTACCTGAGGACAAAGCCTTTGCAGTGGATTACACCTGTACCAAGAACGGTTCAGAAGAAATCAAGGGTGCACTATCAATCAAGAATGGTGTTTCTACAGAGTCTCCAGAAATCCCGGTTGGTTATTCCTGCAAAGTTGCTGAACGTGATTACTCCGCCCAAATCGATGATGCAACTGTTGACATTGATAATGGGCAGCCAGTAGGCGTTATCGCAGATAAGACCGCACAGATTACTGTGACCAACACGTATCACACTGCGGTCGGTGGATTCAAAATTGCGAAGACAGTTGATGGACTTCCTGCCTCACAACAAGCGAAGAACTATAAGTTCAACTACACCTGCACCAAGGACGGCAAAGAAATCGCTTCAGGTGTAAAAGAGATTTCTGGTGCTGGCGAAGCCACGGTGGAAAAGCTGCCGGAAAGTGCATTTTGCGCTGTCACCGAGGATCAGGAAAGCGTTCAGGTTAAGGGCTACTCGTTGGTCGTTGAAACTGGTGCTCCAGTTCTTATTACGGCAGGTACTACCGGGACCGTGACTGTGAACAACACGTACTCTAAGAAAGTCGGATCTTTCAGCATCACTAAGAAATTGGTAGATCCTGATGGTGTTGCTACCGGTAAGAAATTCACTTTTGATTACAAGTGTGTGAACGAAGAACTCGGTGAAGTCAAAGAAGGTGTTCTTGGCCCAATCGGTGCGGGTGAAGAAGCCAAGGCTGAAAATATCCCGGCTGGTTCTATCTGTACGGTTACAGAGAAAATGCTGAGGTTGGCAAGGCAGATCTCAAGGTTTCTGGGCTTGACTCCATCACAATTGTTGACAACAAAGAAGAAAAAGTTGTTGCAACCAACGAGTACTCCGCGTGGCGTGCTTCTTTGAAACTGAACAAGAAAATTCTGGGGCCACAGGTAGATGCTCTGCTGAATAAGACTTTCGATGTGGATTATGTATGCACCTTGGGCACATATTCCAAGAATGGTACGGTGACCATTTCTGCTAAGAAGCCTGCAGAAATCACGGATGTGCGTTCTGGTGCTACATGTAAGTTCACAGAGAAGACTGATACTGCCAAAGTTGAAGGATTTGAGTTTGATCTTTCAGCTTCTACCACTGCTACTGAAGTAGTCGTTGGAGATAAGGGAAGCACCAGCGAATCTACACTCGTCAATGCTTATGACGGTCTTGGTCGTATCTCCTTGACTAAGAAAGTGAGTGGTTTGGGATCAGTGCTTTCCGGTTCGTCTCAGAATCCTCGTGAGTTTGATGTTGAGGTTTCTTGGACAGATGAAAAGGGAGTGAAGCAGACCCGTGAGGTAAAGATCAGCGAAGGAAAGATCACTAATCTAGATCCGCTTCCGGTTGGAACTGAACTCCTGCTGAAGGAGATCATGCCCAAAAATACTGCGTTTACTACCTGGTCTACCCCAGGCTTTAGCACCACTAATCCAGGTGTTGAGCTAAAGGATCATGGTGATGGGACGGCAACGTTGTTGGTTTCTGTCCAGACGGTCAAAGAAGCCGCATTGATTGAAGTTCATAACACTGCAAATATTCCGTGGTGGTGGATCTTGGTGCCTACTTTGCCGCTCTTTATCCCGCCGTTGCTACCATCGGGTTCCTCGTCTAGCTCTATGCCAGTCACGCCGGCTACATCGGCTCCGCAGCCGGCGCCCAAGGATGTGCCTGCTCCAAAGGACGCTGACAAGAAACCGAAGAAGCTGCTGGCTAAGACGGGCGCTGAGATTGGTGTCGTTGTCATGCTAGGTATGCTTGACATACTTGCTGGGCTGATATTAGTGATCCGTCGTCGCAATAGCTAAGCGTGGAGTACGGACCTAAACATTAAAGAGAAGGCGTGGACCCAATTGAAGGATCCACGCCTTTTTTCATACCCTAATTGCCTGTCGCGATTTGCTTGTAGATCTTTTTGCGGCGGTTGCGTACGAGCTTGCGGGTGAAGCGTCGATAGTGATCAAGGCTCGGGGGCCTACGGAAACGGCGGGCGATCCACTCGCCAAAGACAACCCCGGAAGAAAGCGCTGTGGCGATGGCTATGGCATAAGAGAGGTTGGAGAAGCCGACCAGGATTTGATCATGGAGTAGTCCGTAGAGGCCCCGATAGATTGCAGAACCCGGGAGCAACGGAGTGATGCCAGCAATGGAGATGATGAGAGGCGGGATCAGGTAGCGGCGCCCTAAGAAGCCGCCTATGAGCCCGATGAGGACAGATGTGAGTGCAGATCCGGTGATGTCTCCAACTCCATGGGGGAGGAGCACAAAATAAAACAAGCTTGAACCACAGGCCGCGGTGAGCGCGGAGATGAAGACGGAAGGCCAGTCGGCGTAGCAAGCGCGGGCGAAACCGGACGTGGCAAAAATACTGCCCAAAACGCGGACGGTATTGGATGCGAAGTTGGGGACGGGGACGGTTTCTACCGGGGGCAGTGAGAATCCTAATGACCCCGCAAGGGATACACCTATGGCAATGCCGGCGACGATGCCAGCGGTGATGATGAGGGCGTCGAAAAGCCGTGCCGTGCCCGTGATCGGTGCGGAAGTGACTCCATTTTGAATCGCCTGCACCAGGGTTAGCCCCGCGACCATCACGATGATCGACGTGGCGATCACCATGCTGGGGCGGATAGAAAGTCCCAGGTACTGCCCCCAGTCGTAGGTGATGGCGGCCAGGAAGGCGACAAAAATTCCGCCCGCGGTGTTCTGGAAGAAGATCGGCAAGCCGTGCTTGTCTAGCCAGGCGCTCATCCAGATGATGACGGCGCCGGCAATGGTGGAAATGAGCGCGACGGGGATATTTCCTCCAAGGAGGAATGCCACGGCACCACTCATGACTGCAAAAGATGCGACAACTCCGGGCAGCCCGATGGGGTCGGGCGCGCGGTGTATGGCGTCGAGACGGGTCTCGGCATCCAAAGGCGAGGCATGGCCTGAATGGATATCGCGGATCAAGCGATCTACGTGCATGAGTTTGCGAAAATTCTGTGGGGCGGGCGCTACCACGCGAACGACCGTTACCGGATCGCGTCGGTCTTCAGAAACATTGGCAAAGAGCCGGATGCGATTGGAGGTGAGATCGACGTGAACAAACCACAGTCCGAATGATTCTGTGACGGCTTTGACCTGGTCGCTGGCATCGGAATTGGTTGATCCTGCTGAGATAAGGATTTCTCCGATACGTGCGGCGATTTCCAGCACGCCGGTGACTTGCCCGCGGTCGCTGAGGTCGACAGGAGCGAGCGGTGCGAGTGGAGGCGCAGCTGCGACGTCGATGGTGGCGGTGCCCGTTGATGCTGCTTGCCTACGTCGCAGGATTCGGAAGATGGGGGCGTCGAAAAGCTTCAGCATGATGAGACACAGAATACCGCAGCGAACAGAAGCACAACATTTAGTTATTTATGTCATAATTGTGGGGTAGATGTGTGATTTCAGTCGAACTATGGTGGGAAGAACCAGCAGGGAAGCACAATCGGAACCATCATCAACGTTATGGAGGACGATCATGGCTCAGTCGTTTGCAGAACAACTTGTGGAGACCCTGGAAGCCCAAGGCGTAAAACGCATCTTTGGATTGGTCGGCGATAGCCTCAATCCCATTGTCAACGCCGTGCGGAAATCCAGCATCGAATGGGTGCACGTTCGCAATGAAGAAGCTGCGGCATTCGCTGCCGGCGCAGAATCACTGATCACTGGCGAGCTGGCCGTGTGCGCAGCCTCGTGCGGTCCCGGAAACACCCACCTTGTACAGGGGCTTTACGACTCCCACCGCAACGGTGCAAAAGTCCTAGCCATTGCCTCTCACATTCCTTCCACACAAATCGGCTCCCACTTTTTCCAAGAAACCCACCCCGAAGCCTTGTTTGCAGAATGCTCCGGCTACTGCGAAATGGCCAACTCTGCGACCCAAGGGCAAACGATTGTGCACCATGCAATCCAGTCCACCATGGCGGGAAAGGGCGTATCAGTCCTGGTGATCCCGGGCGACGTCACCATGCAGCGCGCGGAGGACGATACCTTTGCCGGCTCGGTGATTGCGAGGGGAAAGCCGATCCTCTATCCAGATCCTGCGGAGGCAGCCGACCTGGTCCGCGCAATCAACGAGGCCTCCACAGTCACGCTTTTCTGCGGATCAGGTGCCCGCGAAGCCCGTGAACAAGTCCTTGCGTTAGCCCAAAAAATCAAAGCTCCCGTTGGACATGCGCTCGGCGGAAAAATGTATATCCAGCATGACAACCCCTATGACGTGGGCATGTCGGGGCTGCTCGGGTATGGGGCATGCCACGATGCTTCCCATGAAGCCGACCTCCTCATTCTGCTCGGCACCGACTTCCCCTATACCGAGTTCCTCCCCAAAAAGAACGTTGCACAAGTAGACATTGATGCCTCCCATATTGGTAAGCGCACCCGAATCACGCATCCTGTCGTGGGTGATGTAGCTGCAACGATTGAGAATATTTTGCCGCACATAGAGGAAAAGACTGATCGCAGTTTCCTTGACCGGATGCTTGAACTGCATCACCGGAAGCTTACTGATGTTATTGAGGCATACACCTCCAACGTGGAAAACCACACACCCATTCACCCCGAGTACATCGCCAACATCATTGATGAGATAGCCGATGACAACGCTATTTTCACCATCGACACCGGCATGTGCAACGTGTGGGCCGCTCGCTACGTAACCCCCAATGGCAAGCGCGAGATGCTGGGTTCCTTCCGCCACGGAACCATGGCCAATGCTTTGCCGCATGCAATTGGCGCGCAATCCAGTGATAGGGACCGGCAGGTCGTGTGTTTCTCCGGCGACGGCGGCCTCAGCATGCTCATGGGGGAGCTGCTCACCGTGAAACTTCATCGACTGCCCATCAAGATCGTTGTTTTTAACAACTCTTCCTTGGGAATGGTCAAGCTTGAGATGCTCGTGGAGGGGATACCGGAGTATGAAACAGACCATGAACACGTTGATTTTGCGGCGATTGCGGCTGCCGTAGGCCTGCACCACATCGCGATCACAGACCCGAAGACTGCAAGAGAACAGCTAGAGGCGGCTTTTTCTCACCCCGGGCCTGTGCTTATCGACGTCACCACCGACCCCAATGCCCTCTCCATCCCACCTAATATCACCATGGAGATGCTCATGGGGTTCTCCAAGGCAGCGACTCGCACGGTCTTCGGCGGTGGAGTGGGGCACATGGTGGACATGGCATGGTCTAATCTGAGGAACATCCCGCGCCCCTAAATACACGGGCCGTGGAGCCTGCATTTCCATAGACATTAGGCTGTAAAACACATTTTTAGGCGTCTTTGTCTATGGAAATGCAGGTTTTTCCGTATCTTCCTACTACTGGGAACCGATCGCTAAGTCCCCACGTCTAAGGACACACGGGCAACCACATCTTTAAGACCCAAGAGCTCCATCAATTGGGGCTTTCCCGCAGCGCTATTGCAACGAAAATAAAACACGGCGATCTCTACCGCGTGGAGCGCGGAATTTACACCGACAAAAGACCGGAGGGAATTTTGTTGCTCAAAGCATTGCAAAAGTCTCGGCCCGGGATTGTCTTTAGCGGGCGTACAGCGATGCAGGTGCATATGTCTGCAGAGATTGAGACTCCGGTGGAAGCCGTAATTATCAAGAGCAGATCTGCCTGTTCTAATGATGTGATCCGCATCAAACAAGTGAGGTCTGCAGCGTCAGAGTTCAGGCAGGGGGTTCGCGTAGCTCCTCCGCTTGATGTTCTCAATAATGCCGAGGCCATGACTATTGCTGAACTCGTTGAGTTTATTGAGAACATATATTGGGGAAAGACCGGGGTAGCTCGATTAATCCGCGATATGTCCAAAACCCGGCTGACTAAGCATGCTCATCGAGTAATTGAGCTTGCGGCTGTAGGAGCAGAAAGTCCTGCAGAGATTCTCTTGTTCCGAAAGCTACGCTCTATGGGGTATCTTTGAACAAAACCTGCAGCTCGGCGCTTATCGGTGGGACGGGGTACACACAAAGAGCAAAGTTATCGTTGAAGTGGACGGCTACACCTACCACGGGAATCGTCATGCTTTTGTCTATGACCGGTGGAAAGGCAATGACGCCGTGCGCCGAGGCTATGCCTTGGTGCGGTATTCCGCGTGGTGTGTCTTTGAATGCCTTGACCAGACAGCAGGGCAAATAGTTGCCTTGGTGAGTGCCCGGCTGTCTGGTCGGCAAGCTCCTTTATTGGAGTTTGAGAAGACGCCAGTGTGGGATTGGCATCCGATGCTGTAGCGCGTTATTCCACTTCGGTGAACTTCCGGTCCCACGCGGAGCGGACGGGGTTGGCATCGGCGAGGAGGATGTCAAAGCGGTCGTTGGCAATCTCGATGATCTCAGAGAAGGCTACGCGGTGTTCCTGTTCGTCGGAATTTGCTAGGCGTCGTATAGCTGCGTCCACGATGCTTCGGATGCTGTCGTTGGTGCCCAGGCAGTAGACGAATGGCATGTTGAAGCGCTCGCGGTAGGCGGCGCTGACCTCGAGGAGCTGCGCGGTTTCTACGTCGTCGAGGTCGTCAAAGCCAAGGGAGCCGCGCTCGGCGCTGATGCTGGGAGCCTCGGCGTCGGTGGCTAATAATATGGCAGAGGTATCTGGGTAGTCGTGGATCAAAGCTTCTCGACGCTCCCCAGAAGCCGTGAGAACCCCAACCTGGATGGCTGCTCGTAGCTCGCTGACATCGGCGAATGGCCGTGATTCCCATGCTTCCTCTAGCGGCCAGGTCTCCTGGTTGAATAGCGGGCACAATGCGGCGACAAAATCTTCGCGGGTCATAGCGTTGATCTCCTCCAAAGACACACCCTCACCGCTGGCGTCACGGGCTACGTCAGAACCGGTTTGCTTACCTACGTGGAAGAACAGGATGTTGAGGAGGATCGCAGCAATAGCTCCGATGGACATGCCGGAAGAGACGAAAATGCGGGCCCATTCAGGGAAAGCCTCGGCAACCGAAGGTTTGAACGTGACCAGCATGGCGAGGCCCAGCGCAGTGGTGACGATAGCTGCATTGCGGTTATCCGTGAGGTCGGTTTTAGCGATGGTCTGCAGGCCGACCCATGCCACGTTGGCAAAGAGCGCCAGAGACGCTGCTCCCAATACTGGCGAGGGGATAGAAGCCACGATTGCTCCGGCCTTAGGAAGCAGCCCCAGAAGGATCATGAATCCCGCAGCGGAAGCCGCGACCCAGCGTGACTTCACTCCGGTGATGCGGACGAGTCCTACGTTTTGCGCGAAGCAAGTATACGGGAAAGAGTTCATGACACCACCGAGGAAAGTGGAAAGACCGTCTGCGCGGAGGGCCCGCTGGATGTCATCACGTCGGATACGCTTTTTCACGATCTCTCCGGTGGCAAACACGTCGCCGGTGGTCTCGACCATGGTGATGATCATGACGATAATTATGGAGAAGCAGGCACTAGCGCTAGCGTTGAAAACGGGTGTTCCAAAGTAGAACGGCGTTGTGATCCCCACGATCGCAGCATGAGAGACCTCCGAGAGGTCCGCATGAGCGCTACGAGAGTGCCGCTGACCAGGCCTATGAGCACAGCGAGGGTGCCCAAGAAACCCCCAAGAAACCACGGAAAAATCGTTGCGCCAAGATGATGACCACGAGAGTGACAAAGGCGTACCACAGGTCGCGACTTAACGGAGTGTCCTCGGCGTAGTTGATGAAGTCATTTGCGGAGACTGCGAGGAGGGATGTGACCATCACCAACAAAACGGAGCCGGTGACTACCGGCGGAAAGAACTTGAGAAAACGTGCGAAGATTGGTGTGGCAAAAAACGTAAAAAGTCCGGCTACGATAACCGCGCCGTACACGGTGGGGAAAGACTCCACGCCGCCTTGTCCGTCAGAGACGCTAAGGCCAATCGCGATAATGGGAGCCACCGCAGTTGTGGTGACTCCCTGAACGATAGGCAGACGTACGCCTATGTATTTTCCTACGCCGACTGATTGGATCAGTGTGGCTAAACCACAGGTGAGTAGGTCGGCGTTGATGAGATGAACGGTGGTTGCTGCGTCGAGGTTGAGGGAACCTGCGATGAGCAGCGGCACAATCACCGCGCCAGCATAAAACGCTAAAACATGCTGGATGCCTAGCGCGACGAGTTTAGGAGACGAGGGAAGTGCGTCCACGGGGTGGGTCGCTGAGGTCACGAGCAGAGCTCCTTGAGATAGGTCGGTTCTAGACCCCGTTTACCTTAGCAACTCACCGTGACCCCAAGGTTTGTTAGTAAAGAACACCCTTGATGGCATCCCACGCGGGACGCAGTTGGCGGTTAAAGAGCGGCCAGTCGTGGACTCCACCCTTGATCAGATCGACTACGTGGTGGTTCATTCCGCGGGAACGCATCGCGGAGTCGAGGGCCTTGGTGCAATGCAGGGTTCCCTGCTCCAAGGCCACGGCTGCTGGCAACTCGTAGAAGGGGCGGTTGTGCGCACGCTCTAGGTCTGCCGGAAGAACTCCACCGTCGGCGCTAGAAAGATAAACCGCCATGTTGCGCAGGCCCTCAGGATTGGAGGGGACGTCGTGACGCTTCCATAGCTCAGAACCGTCTGGGCCCCACATATTGTGGACGTTGCCGCCGCGGGACTCCACAACGAGCTTGGTGGTGATTCGGCCCACGGGCTCTTGCGTGGAATAGCATCCCGAGATACCGAATACTCCCTTGAAGAGATCGGGGTTCTGGTTAGCAATGTGGACAGCGCCGATAGCCCCCATGGACAGGCCGCCGATGGCGCGCTTGCCGTTGAAGTTGAGTTTTTGTGCTGGATCCTCGACGAGTTTTGTCAGTTCCTTTGTAATAAAGGTTTCCCACTTGAGGTGTCCTAGGGCGGGATCATCCGTGAGCCAGTCCGAATAGAGGGAGGCTAGCGCCTGGGTAGGCATAACCACAGGCACGTTCTGGTCGCCGAGGGCTGGGTGTAGTCCGCCTTCGCGGACCCAGCCGGGATTACGCATTCCACCGATGCCGTCAAGGAGATAGAGCGCGGGGGAAGGCACCGAGGTGTCCTTGGGTACGCGGACAACAACCTCTACGTTGCGCTGCATCGCTGGGGAAGCCACAACCCAGCGCTCCAGGTTCGGAATCGTCGTTTCCGCTGTACGGCTAAGGACCTCCGCCTTGGTGATGTGCGGGTTGGTAGGCAACGGATACTCCGAGTCGGAGCTGCCCACGCCTGAAGGAAGCCACCATGCCGGGAAACCAATCGACTGGGCCAAGTGCGCGGCATTATCGATGGTGGCATCGCTGGAGCTGGGGGAGTTGGCGAGTGCGGCAGTAAGCGATGCGACGATGGAGCTCGCCGAGCTGGAAACAGGCGCGGAAGAAGTAGATGCGTGCGCAGGGCTATGCGTTACGACGAGCGCAGTACACACTGCGGCAACGCCGAGAGAACGGGACAATTTCATGTCGATTGAGGCTTTCTAAATGGTTTTCTACGGAATCCACGGCGGCGAACCACCAAACATGAGAGTTATCTTAAAGTAATTTAGGTTAATCGTGAAGTTGAGAGTAAAGATAGGCTATTCAGTCACTTCATTAGATAGTTTACCCAGCAACGATTGCGCTGCATCTACTGCGGCGTGTCGCTGTTGGGGGGTGAGTGGGCGGGCATTGATGTGGTCGTATACCCACAGGCCATCAGCGATAAGTTGCACGATAGTTGCATGAGGATTGTGGGGATCGGTCCAAGGCGTTAAGGCTTTGTCCCATATGGCACGGATCTCCTCGTTGAGGTTGGCGTCGATGCTTAATAAAAGATCCGCGCGAGTAGCGCTTTGCGATTCCACCTCCAGCAGGGCGCGCATTCTCTGTCTGAGGGAAACCTCGGAGGCAGGTCCCCCCCGCTGCTGCCTCTAGCTCCTGCGTCCATGTTCGGGCTGCGGACGCATTCAGCTCTATAAGGAGCTGGTGGCGAGTGGGGAAGTGATAGATCAATCCAGACTTGGATATGCCGCTGGCTGCGGAGAGGGAATCGTATGTGAGGGCCGCAAGGCCGTCTGGCTCCACGATGCTGAGTGCGGTGGCCAGCAGCGAGTCTTTTTTATTCGTGCGCAAATTGAGTCTCCTTGGGGTTGTTTCGCAACAGATAAGCGGTGATGACGCATGCGATGCATGCAGTTATGGCAATAATGACGAGCACGGATACATACGAGGTGTCTATGGCGGCGCGGGCGGCGTCGGCAAGCGTGGGGTGCGAGAGGCCCTGCTCAAAATTTTGGGCGATGGCTTCGGGTGCGGAACGTGCGTAGAAGAAGGAGAACAAAGAGCCCACCACCGCCACCGAGAGCAGCGTGCCAAACTCGTAGGAGACTTCCTCCATAGCGGACGCCATGCCGGAGCGGCGCGCCGGGGCCGAGCCGATGATCGCGGTCGTGGATACGGACATGGTCAATCCTGCGCCGAAGCCTACGAGGAGCAGACCAACAACAAAGAGTGGGAAGGCGTCGGCACGCGTGCCTCCGACTGCGATCGACGTTCCAATAGCCATGGAGAGAAAGCCGCCAGAAATGAGCGGGAGAAAGCCGATGAGGTGCAGCAACGCTCCGCCCAAGATTGAACTAGGAAACGCTGCCAAAGCTACGGTGCCTGTGAGTAGGCCGGCTTGCAAGGGGGTAAAACCCTCGGCTAGCTGGAAGCGCTGTGTGGTCATGAGCTCTGCGCCGGAGAGGATGAACATCGCTAGCGCTGCGGCCAGGGTTCGCGCCGTGAAAACTCGGTTTTTGAATACGTCGAAGGTGAGGAGCGGCTCGGGGAGTGTGCGCTGGCGTTGGCTGAAAAGCAGCGCGCCGATGATGATGGCGGCCAGTGCTCCGATGAGTACTGCTATTTCTATATGGGCGTGCGTAAGTTCCTTGATCAGTAGCACAAGGCCCATCATGGTCACCATCGCCCAGAGAGAAGAGAGAAAATCCCAGTGGCGGGAAGAATCGGCCATATTGGGCGGCGCGATTAATAACGTTCCTAGGAATGCGACGATTGTTACTGGGATGTTGATCAGGAATACGGATCCCCAGTAATAATGCTCGATAAGGAAACCCCCGATGACTGGGCCGAGCGCTGCTCCTAGCGTGGCGACGGAACCCCAGATGCCGATTGCGATGTTGCGTTCACGGACATTGGGGAAAGTGATGCGGAGCAGGGCGAGCGTGGCGGGCATCATCGTGGTGGCGCCCACGCCCAGGACGGCGCGTGCAGCGATGAGTGCCAGCGGATTGTGGGCGAAAGATGCGGCCAGGGACGCCAGTCCGAAGATCGTAATTCCGATCTCAAACATTCGTCGGTGCCCAATCTTGTCTCCAAGGGTGCCTGTTCCTAGGAGAAGGCCGGCAAGGACCAGCGAGTAGGCGTTGATAATCCAGAGGCCTTCAAGCTCGGTGGTGTGCAATTCGCTTCTTAGTACCGGTAGGGCGGTGTAGAGGATGGAATTGTCTGCGCCGATCATGAAGAGTCCTAGCGAGATAACACCTAAAAAGACTCAGCGTTGTCGAGATTCCATAACTCAAAACTGTACCGAACGGTCATTACAGTTTCAATTTTCGGTGCGGGTGCGCTAATCCATTCACAGGTAGTTACCAGCTACGCTTCAGAAGAAAAGCAGAGCCGTGTTGTTGACTTAAAGGAACTAACCGTGAGGTCGTGTCCTCACCAGGAGATCAGGACAGGTAAAAATGGAAGGCGTGAACGAAAAAACTAAGCGAATACTGGTCGTCGACGACGAGCCGAACATCGTTGAGCTTTTGAACGTCAGCTTAAAATTCCAAGGATTTGATGTTGCCGTAGCTAATTCCGGCGTAGAAGCGCTGGAAATAGCCAAGGATTTTAAGCCCGATGCATTCATTCTTGACGTCATGATGCCGGGCATGGACGGCTATGAGCTCCTGCCCAAACTTCGGGCGGAAGGCCTCGACGGTCCCGTTTTGTACCTGACGGCAAAAGACGCCGTGGAGCACCGGATTCATGGGTTGACCATCGGGGCTGATGATTACGTGACCAAGCCTTTCTCCTTGGAGGAAGTGATTACTCGGTTGCGCGTGATTTTGCGCCGAGGCAGCACCGTGGAGATGGTCGAAGACGATTCCACCTTGGTGTATGCCGACCTGACGCTTAACGACGACACCCATGAGGTGACAAAAGCCGGAAAGGTCGTCGATCTCTCGCCCACCGAGTTCAATCTGCTGCGCTGCCTGATACTTAACGCTGAGGTTGTGATGTCTAAGGCAAAGATTTTGGATCACGTGTGGCATTACGATTTCGGTGGCGACGGAAATGTTGTCGAGTCCTATATTTCTTATTTGCGTCGCAAAGTAGACACCCATGATCCGCAACTGATCCAAACAGTGCGAGGCGTGGGATACGTGCTGCGTAAGCCGCGAAATGCGTAATAGCCGCAGTGCGGCGAAAACCCAAAGAAGAAAGTAGTAGATGAGCACCCAGAACCCATATTCCACCGCGGTGGTTCGCGGGAGCCCTGTCCACAGCGGGAAACAACGCTGGGGGTATCGGAGTGCCAGAAAAACGGGTAAAAGCTTGGTCGCGCGAGTCCGAGATATGCACGTGTTATCTGGGATGCCATTACGCTTTGGGCTGTTAGTAATCGTGGTCGCGGTCTCCGCGGTGGGGTTGATCGGCAGCGCCGTTGCCGTTAACCGAACGATGCGGGAGCTCACCTATTCGCGCATTGACAAGGAACTAGAACTGGGCCTCAATGGGTGGGCCAAGCAAGATTCGCTTTTTAAAACTAACCCCGGGGCTACCAGCGCGCGGCCGCCGACAGAATTTTATGTGGTCAAGATCTACCAGGACGGAACCACAAACGTATACAACGAGGACGTTTCTGAACCTGATCTGAGCCAAGTTTATGCTGGCCAAGGCCCTCACACTGTGGAATCTAGCCCGAAGAGCCATAAAGAAGGCATGTGGCGAGTAACCGCTGAGACACGTAATGGCGTGACCATGGTCGTGGCCAAGGACATTACCCAAGAAGCCAACATGTTGCGCAGGCTTGCCGTGGGGCAGGTCATCATTGAAGTCGCCGTGCTTCTTCTCATGGCGCTCATTGCGTTTTTCCTGATCCGTAGAGCATTGCGGCCTTTGCGCGAAGTCGAATGCACCGCCAAAGCAATCGCGCAGGGCGACTTAGACCGACGAGTGCCGGAAGTCTCGGAAAACACTGAGGTTGGGGCGTTATCGCGCTCATTGAACTCGATGATCTCTAGGCTGCAGTCCCTCATCGTGGAGCTGCAGGATAAAGAAGCCCAGATGCGCAGATTCGTCGGGGATGCCTCCCATGAGCTGCGGACACCGCTGACGTCGGTTCGCGGCTACTCGGAGCTGTACCGTTCTGGAGCCACAAAAGATGCGGATCTGGTGATCGACAAAATCGAGGGAGAAGCCTCTCGCATGAGTCTCTTAGTAGAAGATCTCCTCGCGCTTACTCGCGCCGAAGGTGCTCGTCATGAGACAGCCCAGGTTGATCTTTTGGAGGTTTCTCTGTCGGTGGCGTCCTCCCTGCAGGCCGCCTACCCTAACCGCAGCATCGACGTGCGGTCTGAGTGCGCCGGTGTGCCCATCACCTTGGGCGACGCGGCCCGGCTGCACCAAGTGCTCACCAACCTCACCACCAACGCTTTGAAACATGGCGGCGAGGACGCAAAGGTGCAGATTAAGCTTTACGACGATCCCACCAGCAACAATATCGCCATCGACATCATCGACGATGGCATAGGTATGTCGGAAAAGGATGCCGAGCATATTTTCGAGCGCTTCTACCGAGCCGACACGTCACGCGCCCGCTCCACCGGCGGCAGCGGCCTGGGGCTGGCCATCGTGAAGTCGCTGGTATCTGCCCACAGCGGAAGCATCAGCGTGAGCAGCACTCTTGGCCAAGGAACCACCTTCCATCTAGTGCTTCCCCGGCTAGAAGATCGCTAAGCCCCCAACGCGTCTACGATGATGTCGGCCTGGCGCGGCAAGTCCTCATGGCGAACTCCATGAATCTCTACGAGTTCGCCTAGCTTGCTCGACTGAGCCGGCACCACAAGGTCCGCGGTAGAAAACACTGAAATCAATTCCACGTTCTCTGGAAGTTCAGCCGGGATTTTTGCGTAAGCTGCAAAAGCGCTTGTCCGCCAATCCATTTGACCACAGGCTTAAAACGTAAATTCTTGGGAACCCCATGGAACGCTGCCCCTAGCCCCACCAGTTTCCTCACAAAACCCGGGCGGGCATGAGCGATCCGCAGCGCGAGAAGTCCCCCGGCGGAATGCCCCACAACATCAACGTGATGTATCCCCTGGCTAGCGAGCCCATCGACGTACCTCAGTAGTTCTTGTAGCGAGGAATCAAGATCGGCTGTCCCATGGTTGCCATAGGCCGGCGCGAAAAATGGGCGCCCTTGCTCTACAAGCCGCTGGGCGGGCCTCTCAAAGTTACCCGGTGACCCTAAAGTTCCGTGTAAAAACAGCACGGGGATATGGGAGTCTTTGGTGATACGGGGAGAAACCGGCAGTCGGCCGCGTGTGGGCACCCACCTCAACAACGCCATGGGGCTACTTCACTAGCCCGTTCTCATCAGTTCCCAGTGCCTGCCGTAGCTTTTCTGCTGCAGCATCCATCTGAGCTGGGTCGGTCGCGTCCATGGACATCGCTTGAGAGAAAACGTAATCGGACATCTTTGCGGCTGGGAAAACATGAATATGAGTATGGGGAACATCAAAACCAGCGATCACGTAGCCCGCGCGAGGTGTAGCAAACACGTCGGTGATTGCCTTGCCCACTCGCTGCGCTAGCTCATTGAGCTTTGCCCACGTGCTGGGATCCAGGTCGGTCCACTTATCTACTTCTGCCACTGGCACCACCAATACGTGTCCGTAGGCCAACGGCTCGATGGTCAGGAAGGCCACCACGTCTTCGTCGCGATAGACAAAACGACCTGGCAAATCACCTGCAATAATTTTTGTAAATACGCTGCTCATGTTTTCGAGGATAGTCGGCTTATACGCAGTCTCGCCGGTATGATTCGGATCATGCACATTCTTGTTATCGGTTCGGGCGCCCGTGAGCACGCCCTTGCACTCGGCTTGTCCAAGGACCCTGCGGTTACAGAAATCCACGTGGCACCAGGAAACGTTGGCATGGAGTCGATTGCTACCGTTCACCCGGAAGCAACGCAGGTGGATAATCCAGATGAGATGCTAAAGGTCGCGCAGGAGGTACATGCGGATCTTGTGGTCATAGGACCTGAAATTCCTCTGGTCGCGGGGGTAGCCGATACCTTGCGTGCACATGGGTTTGCAGTCTTTGGTCCCAATAAGAATGCTGCACGGATTGAAGGCTCAAAGGCCTTTGCCAAGGACGTTATGGCCAAAGCGGGTGTGAAGACAGCTCGCGCGGAACAGATCGTGCCGGGTGCCTCGGATGCCGAGCGGGAAGCTGCCCTGGATAATTTTGGTCCGCATTACGTGGTCAAAGATGACGGCCTTGCTGGTGGCAAAGGCGTTGTGGTGACTAAGGATCGCGCGCAGGCGCGTGCTCATGTGGATGCTGTTTTGTCTGCCGGAAATCCGGTGCTCTTGGAGAGCTTCCTCGATAGCCCTGAGGTTTCACTCTTTTGCTTGGTGGACGGGGAAACGGTTGTGCCGTTGCTTCCGGCGCAGGATCATAAGCGCGCGTTTGATAATGATGAGGGCCCGAATACCGGCGGCATGGGAGCTTATACGCCGTTGCCGTGGCTACCAGAAGACGGGGTTCAGCGAATCGTGGACGAGGTCTGTGTGCCCGTGGCGCGTGAGATGGTCGCTCGTGGTTGTTCATATTCCGGGTTGCTGTACGCCGGCATAGCGTGGGGCGAAGAAGGCCCCGCAGTGGTGGAGTTCAACTGCCGTTTTGGCGACCCAGAAACACAGGCGGTGTTGGCTCTGCTTACATCGCCTCTGGCGGAGGTTCTGAAGGCTGTGGCCACTGAAAAACTGGTTGAGTTGCCGCCGCTGGAGTGGGAAGATGGATATGCCTTGACGGTGGTTTTGGCTGCTGAAGGCTACCCGGAGGATCCCCGCAAGGGCGGCGAGATCACTGGCGCGGACGATGCCGCAGTGCTACACGCTGGCACGGCGCGCGACGCAGACGGAAAACTTGTTGCCGCTGGAGGACGCGTTCTGAACGTGATCGGCACCGGGGACTCGCTTATCGACGCCCGTCGTAACGCTTACAACGTCTTGAACAAGATCACGCTGCCTGGTTCCCACTACCGCTCTGACATCGCGTTGCCCGCGGTGGAAGGAAAGATCACGATTTAACTGAGCGGGCGCTGAGTTCTTGCTCTGCGAGCCGTGGCAGGAGTAACGTTTCGCCTCATGCGTAAGACCCCTGCTCGGCTTGTAGCCGGTAGTTTTGCAACGCTCGTTATCATCGGAACGCTTGTCCTTCTTCTCCCCATATCCCGAGAAGGACAAGCGCAAGCGGACGTCATCACGGCTTTGTTTACCGCAACCTCGGCCGTGTGTTTGACCGGCCTGACCGTTGTGGATACCGCCACGTATTGGTCGCATTTTGGCCAATTAGTGATTCTTCTTTTGATCCAGCTCGGCGGCTTGGGCATCATGACCTTGACGTCTTTTGCCGCGTGGGTGCTGGTGGGGCGGATCGGAGTGCGAGACAGGCTCAACGCAGCCGCGGAGGGGCGCGGTAGAGAATTAGGCGAGGTCAAAGGCCTGCTCGTAGCCACCTTTGCGTTCACCGTGGTGGTGGAGTCTGCCGTAGCGCTGGTCTTGACCCTGCGCTTTAAGGGGCTGGGTTTTTCTTGGGGCGCGAGTCTATGGGAAGGCGTCTTCCACTCGGTGTCGGCCTTTAACAACGCCGGCTTTGGTCTGCGGTCAGACAACCTCGTGCCCTACGTGGGGGATTTTGGGATTATTCTCCCGATTTCCGGCGCCATCATCCTCGGTGGACTAGGGTTTCCCCTTCTTTTGGAACTGCATCGTCGGCACGAGCATAGAGCGGCGGGTATCGCTGAGCGGCGATTTTCTTTGACTGCGGTGTTCACGATCGTCGGAACGCTCGCGTTGCTCATCACGGGAACTGTGGGCATTGCTGCATTTGAGTGGCGCGGAGTTCTGTCTGGATTTAGCGTGCCGACGAAACTCCTCGCCTCCTTTTTTCAGTCAGTAACTAGCAGGACCGCAGGATTTAACTCGATCAACATAGGTGAGATGCACCCCTCCAGCCTGTTGCTCACTGATTTCCTCATGTTTATTGGTGGCGGTTCTGGTGGCACGGCTGGTGGCATCAAGATCACGACGGTGGCAGTTCTCCTCACCGTCATGGTGGCGGAGATCCGCGGAGATGACAACATCTTGATCCGAGGTCGCCGAATCCCCACCCGCACCGTGCGCCAGGCGTTGGCGGTCACCATGCTGGCCACGCTGTTGGTGTCTGTCTCCCTGATGACCATGCTATTGGTGGCCCCGGAATTTGAGTTTTTGGATATTTCCTTTGAAGTAGTCAGCGCTTTTGCCACGGTAGGCTTGAGCACGGGTATTACGCCGGATCTGCCTAGCGTTGGCAAGCTGCTTCTGGTTCTTTTGATGTATGCAGGCCGTGTTGGGCCGGTGTCGCTTGTGGCTGCTCTTGCAGCTCGCAGCAATAAGCGTTTGTACTCCTATCCAGTAGAAAGGCCGATCATTGGCTAAGTTCCGTTCCCGCTCTAAAGCACCCGTGGTGATTCTTGGCTTAGGTCGATTCGGCATGGCTCTGGGCGAAGAGCTGGTGCACTCTGGCATTGAGGTTTTAGGAGTTGATTCTTCTGAATCCGTGGTCAACGCAGCCGCTAAAGTTCTCACCTATGCCGCCATGGCGGATACGACCAACGAGGAAGCTCTCCGCCAGCTCTCTGTGGATGAGGCTTCCCGCGTGGTGATCGGAATCGGCTCGGACATGGGGGCATCATTGCTCACCGCCTCTACCGTGATTGATCTGGACGTGCCGAGTATCTGGGCGAAGGCTCTGAATAACTCCCACGCTAAGATCCTGCGTCAAATCGGGGTGCATCACATCATTCGCCCGGAGCAGGATACTGGTCGACGAGTGGCACATTTGATGAATGGCCGGGTGCAGGAATACGCGGAATTCGACCGAGATTACGCCATCGTGAAAGTTGCGCCGCCTGTCTCAATTCTGGGTAAGCGGGTACACGAGGTTGATCGGGTACAGATCATTGCCGTTCGTCCGAGCAACGGTATGTTTAGGCCCGCGAAACCCGAGATGATTCTGCAAGCAGGGGATTTGGTTTTGGCGGCTGGTCACCCAGACGAGTTAGAGCAGTTTGGGATGACTGACTAGGGGGGGACAAGCGGTGCTTCGCATGCGATAATGAGTGACGTGGCAGACAAGAAGAAGATCACCAACGTCCTTTCCAACCGATACGCTTCCGCCGAGCTCACTGAGCTGTGGAGCCCCGAGGCCAAAATCCTGCTAGAGCGCCAGCTCTGGATCGCTGTGATGAAGGCTCAAAAAGCATTGGGGGTTGAGATTCCTTCGGAGGCTATTGCTGCCTATGAGCGGATCATCGACCAGATTGATCTCGCGAGCATTGCTGATCGCGAGAAGATCACCCGCCATGACGTTAAAGCCCGGATTGAGGAGTTCAATGCCCTCGCTGGGTTTGAGCATATTCACAAGGGCATGACCTCGCGTGACCTCACTGAAAACGTAGAACAGCTGCAGATCTACCGTTCTTTGGAATTGATCCGCAACAAGTCTGTGGCAGTGGTGGCACGGGTGGCACACCATGCCGCTCAATACCAATCACTGGTTATGGCTGGGCGTTCTCATAACGTGGCTGCTCAGGCCACTACATTGGGCAAGCGTTTCGCTTCTGCCGCCGAGGAAATCCTGGTGGCCATCGACCGCGTTGAGGAGCTCCTTGATCGCTATCCTCTCAGAGGAATCAAGGGCCCGATGGGCACGGCGCAGGACATGCTTGACCTGATGGGTGGGGACCAGAAGAAGCTGGCGTCCTTGGAAACGCAGGTGGCTGATCACCTTGGCATTTCACGGGTCTTTGATTCCGTGGGGCAGGTGTACCCGAGGTCCCTCGACTTTGACGCTGTATCGGCTCTGGTTCAGTTGGGGGCAGGCCCATCAAGCTTGGCAACCACCATCCGCCTCATGGCAGGCAACGAGACGGTGACTGAGGGCTTCAAGGAGGGACAAGTCGGTTCTTCCGCTATGCCTCACAAGATGAATGCTCGCTCATGCGAGCGGGTCGGTGGACTCCAGGTGATCCTGCGTGGATACCTCACGATGGTCGCCGATCTTGCGGGCCAGCAGTGGAATGAAGGCGACGTCTTCTGCTCTGTGATCCGCCGTGTGGCTCTGCCAGATGCGTTTTTTGCTCTCGACGGAATGTACGAGACCTTCCTGACTGTCCTCGACGAGTTCGGGGCATTTCCGGCAATGATTGATCGGGAACTTGAGCGTTACCTCCCATTCCTTGCCACCACCCGTATTTTGATGGCGGCGGTTCGCGCAGGCGTGGGCCGTGAGACTGCCCATGAGGTGATCAAGGAAAACGCCGTTGCAGTGGCACTGAACATGCGAGAAAACGGTGGCGGGCAAGACCTGATTCAGCGCCTCGCAGCAGACGAGCGCCTGCCGATGACTCAGGAGCAGCTGGACGAGGCCCTTGCGGATCATCATGCCTTTATCGGTGCCGCAGAATCGCAGGTTTCCCGGGTTCTCAACCGGGTGGAGGACCTCACCAACCGCTATCCGAGCGCCGCGGCCTATACTCCTGGCGAGATTCTTTAGCGTTTAAATTTAGCGTTGAAAAGTGCTACTCCACTGAAGTAGCCGGTTGTAGCTTTGGTCACTGTAGTGTGTGATCGTCACGACCCTGGTTTTAGGATCAGGGTGGTGAACAGTGGAAACGGGCGCGTTTGGGATATGTTTGGCCGCTTGCGCATAACGTTAACCCTACAAAAGCAGATAAGATATGACTTGCATGAGACGTGAGGGCTAGACTGCTACGTTATGCGTCCTGAACTCTCCCAGTACACTCATGTGTCCGCGGGCAAAGTGCGTGAGATCTATGAGATCGACGACGAACGCCTGCTCATGGTGGTCTCTGACCGCATCTCCGCATACGATCACATCCTGGATCCGGAGATCCCCGACAAAGGCCGAGTGCTCACTGCGATGAGCATGTACTTCTTTGATCACATCAATTTTCCCAATCACCTTGCCGGACCCATCGATGATCCTGCGATTCCAGAAGAAGTTTTGGGACGTGCGCTGGTGTGCAAGAAACTGAAGATGCTGCCTTTTGAATGCGTGGCACGTGGTTACCTCACCGGCTCTGGCCTCAAGGAATACCAGCAGGCCGGCAAGGTATGCGGTATCGAGCTGCCAGAAGGCCTGGTAGAGGCATCTAAATTGCCCGAACCGATCTTTACGCCTGCAACCAAAGCTGACTTTGGCGATCATGATGAGAACGTGTCCTTTGACGCGGTCGTCGACAAGCTAGGCGAGGCGCGCGCTAACGAGCTACGCGCAGTGACTCTGAAGATCTACTCCGAGGCAGCAGCCATCGCGGAGTCCCGCGGCATTATTCTTGCGGACACAAAGTTTGAGTTCGGACTCGATGCGGACGGCACTTTAGTGCTTGCCGACGAAGCCCTCACCCCAGATTCCTCCCGCTATTGGCCTGCCGACGGCTACGAGGAGGGCAAGGCGCAGCCGAGCTTTGATAAGCAGTACGTGCGCAACTGGCTCACCGGCCCCAAGTCGGGGTGGTCCACGGATTCGCTTACTCCGCCGCCCTCTCTTCCTGGGTCCGTCGTGGAAGCGACGCGGGAACGCTATGTGGAGGCATTCGAACGCATTACTGGAAAAAAGTTCAGTGATTGGATCGGAACCTGTGTGTAAAAACTAAAAGAAGCGCTGTACCTGATACCGGTACAGCGCTTTTTGATTTTCTTAATTAGGTGAGCTTGTTGATCTTCTCTACAACGCTGACGATCTTGCTGGTAAAGCTGACCATCTCCGAAAGTAGGTTGAGACCTTTGATAGACGAGAGTTGGCTAAATACGTCTACGGCATTGCTCATTATGGTACCTTTCATTTTTCTCACTAAGACCGGATTTACACTAGCCGAACTCTGTAAAAAATCAAGAGAAAAAGGCAACACGTGGCGGGGTTCACTGAAGTAAAAAGACGCAGCACTAAGGTGATAAATCCATATTTTTTGCATATGTCTTGGTGGGGGACGTAGGGGCGGATGTCAAGAGCTCGAAAAGCTTAAAAAATAGGCTTGGTAGTGGTTTCCACTACGATTTAGAGCATGTCTGAAGCAACGCGAATTCAAGCGCCGATAGCCCCGATTCATCCGCACACCAGAACGGTGCATGACACCACGTTTGTCGATGAATACGAATGGCTACGGGATAAAGAGCCTCCAGAGACCATTGCGTATCTGGAGGCGGAGAATGCCTTCACGGAGCAAGAGACCGCAGGGTTGTCTCAGTTGCGGGACAATATTTATCAAGAGATAAAGTCGCGAGTAAAAGAGACCGATATGTCGGTTCCGCAGCGCTCCGGCGATTTTTGGTATTACGGGCGCTCGGAAGAGGGGAAAAGCTACGGTTACTCCTGCCGCATCCCCGTCGTTGAGGGGCAGGACGCATGGGTACCACCTGTGATTCCAGAAGGGGAGCCGGTTGCTCAGGAACAGGTCATTCTCGATTTGAATGAGCTGGCGGAGGGGCACGAGTTTTTCTCCCTGGGAGCCTCCACGATCACCACGTCGGGCCGCTACTTGGCCTACTCCGTGGATACCGCCGGCGATGAGCGTTTTACCCTGCGGATTAAAGACCTGGAGACAGGGGAACTGCTAGACGACGTCCTGGAGGATCTTTTCTACGGCGCAACATGGGCCGGAGAAGACTACCTGTTCTATCAGCGAGTCGACGACGCATGGCGTCCGGACTCCGTGTGGCGACACAAGATCGGCACGGATTCGAGCGAAGACGTTCGCGTGTTCCATGAGGCAGACGAGCATTTTAACACCGGTATTGGTGCGACGCGTTCAGAAAAATACCTGATGATTGCATCCGCATCGAAGATAACTTCTGAGGTGTGGGTCCTTGACATGGATAATCCAGAGGGCGAATTCCGCTGCATTATCCCCCGGAAGTCGGGCGTGGAATACGACGTGGACCACGGCGTTGTTGCTGGCGAAGACGTGTGGATAGTTACTCACAACGCTACGGGGCCGAATTTTGAAATAGGGTGGGCACCCGCGACGGAGCCCCTTGCCTTGTCCGATCTGACAACGCTGATGCCGCACCACGATGATGTCCGGATTGAAGGCGTAGACACCTACCGCGATCAGATCGTGGTGGGATACCGCGCCGGGGCCATTGGTCGTGCCGCAATAATGCAGCTCACTGACCAAGGCTTCGGGACCTTTGAAGAGCTTCAGTTTGATGAGGACCTCTACACCGTGGGCGTTGCCGGAAACCCCGAGTGGGATGCGCCCGTGCTGCGCGTTTGCTATACCTCGTTTACCACTCCCAGCCAGGTGTTCGACTATACGGTTGCGGATGGTTCCAAGCGCCTGCTCAAGCAACAAGAGGTCGTTGGCGGCTACAACCGTGAGGACTACGTAGCAACCAGGCTGTGGGCCACGGCAGCAGATGGGGTGCAGATCCCGGTGTCGCTCGTGCACCGCGCTGATCTCGACATGACCACTGCAAACCCAACGCTGCTCTACGGCTACGGTTCCTACGAGGTATCTATGGATCCCGAATTTTCCATTGCGCGGCTCTCCCTTATGGATCGCGGGATGATTTTTGCCGTTGCACACGTCCGCGGTGGCGGCGAGATGGGCCGGGGTTGGTATGACAACGGCAAGATGCTGTGCAAAAAGAATACGTTTACGGACTTCATCGCCGTAGCGGATTTCCTTATCGCTCAGGGCGTGACCACGCCAGAGCAGATGGTGGCCGAGGGCGGCTCCGCCGGTGGCATGCTGATGGGAGCAATTGCCAACCTCGCAGGCGACCGATTCAAGGCAATTGAGGCTGTGGTTCCGTTCGTGGATCCGCTGACCTCCATGCTGATGCCAGAGCTGCCGCTGACTGTCACGGAGTGGGATGAGTGGGGCGATCCGCTGCACGATAAGGAGGTATATGACTATATGGCGTCGTATGCCCCTTATGAGAATGTGGAGGCCAAAGACTATCCCAATATCCTGGCTTTGACCTCGATTAATGACACCCGGGTGCTGTACGTAGAGCCTGCCAAGTGGATTGCTAGGCTGCGTGCTACCGCCAAGAGCGGCGACTTTTTGCTCAAGACCGAGATGGCAGCGGGCCATGGCGGAGTGTCCGGTCGGTATGAAAAGTGGAAGCAGACGGCGTTTGAATATGCATGGATCATTAACCAGGCGACGGGAGTGCTTCAATGACACAGTTCTTTGATATTCCGGTGACGCTTAACGACGCCACCGAGACAACCATGAATGACTGGGCAGGACACTGCCTGCTTATTGTGAATACCGCGTCCAAATGCGGTCTGACTCCGCAGTACGAGGCTCTGGAAGAGTTGTATCGCGACTATGCTCAACGAGGCTTCTTTGTGATTGCGATGCCGTGCAACCAGTTTGCTGAGGAAGAACCCGGATCCAATAAACAGATCGCGGAGTTCTGCAAGCGGGAAATACGATGTGACCTTCCCGATTCTTGCAAAGGCAGACGTGAACGGTGAGAACGCTCATCCGCTGTACCGATTCTTAAAGGGAGACGGCCCGGATATTGAGTGGAACTTTGAAAAGTTTGTGGTCTCTCCAGAAGGAAAGGTTGTGGGTCGGTTCACCCCGAATATGGACCCCGATGATCTCAAGATTATCGAATGCCTAGAGGAACACGTGGTGCTTTAGCGCCCAACAGCCTGCATTTCCATAGACAAAACATCCTCTGGGTACCGTTTTGCGGTCCAATGTCTATGGAAATGCAGGCTGTGGTGACAAAAAGAACCGGCCACCGTGTGCGCGGTGGCCGGTATCCCTCAACCTCAAAAGGAAAGATGCCTCAGAAAGTTAAACCGAAATGGATTCGGCTGTGGGACCAGTCGGTCTGTCTTTGCCTAATGCCTGCTCTGAGTCGCGCCCCTCAACGCTTCCCAGGAGGTGGGATAATCCCTATGCATCGAGCTACCTATGACTCTTAGAATGTGGTGCGTTAGCTAGTCCCTCAACAAGTAACGCTATCCCTTGAGTCTCTGGTCCTCGGGTTCGCCGCTCATCGTGCTACATGTTCGCTACCATGTGCCGCTGTGTTGAGCTGCTACCCGAGAGTTAGCTGCCATGCTCTCTCCTTTCGCCGGTGACTGTTTGGGTCTCCCAACAGCTTGTGTGCTGTTGATGCAATGAAGTCTCGCATGGATTAAGTAGAGGCGCAATAGGACAAAAACATCTATAATCATGCCGCTGAACTGCATAAATTCCTTTAGCTGAAAAAATTCTGTGAGCGCTGGGAAATTTCTGGAAACGGTGCCTGACCTGCTTGTTTTTGCTTGGTATGTTGTTGTGTGAATATCGCGGGGGTGGAGTGTTGGAGTTTGCTGACAAACTGTTCCATGTTTCCTACTGTGGTCGTGACCTGCGATTTTGCGATGTATCTGAGTTGGGATGTGGGGATGGGGTCGGTGGGGGTGGTTGACAGGTCATAAGCATGTGTTCTCCTGGGTAGAGGTGAGGGGTGCCTGGAGGCTGGCAGGTAGTACCAGTTCCCTGTCTAAAGCGGTGTTGGTGCTAAAAATCCTGTCTTAACCTGCGGGGATAACCTGATCTTTTCTGGATATAACCAGTGGTTTTTAGTGGGTTTGTGGCTAGTTTTTTGTGATGATGTCTAGGTAAGCTGGGGCCATTGATTCCCTTCTCTTGGGAATCGGTTTGCATACCAACCTCTGAATAAGGGAGCTGAAGTCAACGTGGCCCGTGTAGTTGTAAACGTGATGCCAAAGGCAGAGATTCTGGACCCGCAAGGCCAGGCCGTCGTTCGTGCGCTGGGGCGTATCGGGGTTACGGGTGTTGCTGATGTCCGGCAGGGTAAGCGCTTTGAAATCGAGGTCGATGATTCGGTGTCCCGCGAGGACCTGGAAAAAGTGGCGGAGACCTTGTTGGCTAACACGGTTATTGAAGACTTTGACGTGATCTTTGAGGACGCCTAGATGACTGCGAAAATTGGCGTAATTACGTTCCCTGGAACTCTTGACGACGTCGACGCTGCGCGTGCTGCTCGCATCGCAGGCGCGGAGGTAGTGAGCTTGTGGCATGCCGACGCAGACCTGCGTGGCGTGGACGCTGTGGTTGTTCCCGGCGGTTTTTCGTATGGCGACTACCTGCGCACTGGCGCAATCTCAGCATTGGCGCCGGTGATGCGTTCTGTCGTAGAGGCGGCCGGCAAGGGCATGCCAGTATTGGGAATTTGCAATGGATTTCAGATTCTCACTGAGGCCAAGCTTCTCCCTGGCGCGTTGACGCGTAATCAGGGCCTGCATTTCCACTGCGTGGACACCCATTTGGTAGTGGAAAACAACCACACCGCGTGGACCACTACCCTAGAAGCAGGACAGAAAATCTTGGTCCCTGCCAAGCATGGTGAGGGGCGCTTCCAGGCTTCTCAAGAGACCGTGGACATGCTTGAGGGGGAGGGGCGCGTGGTGTTCCGCTACACGGATAACTTCAACGGCTCGGTTAACGGGATTGCTGGCATTACCAATGAGACGGGCCGCGTGGTGGGGCTGATGCCGCACCCAGAGCATGCCGTCGAAAAGCTAACGGGCCCGTCCGTGGACGGCTTGCAGCTGTTCCTTTCCGCAATTGGCACGATCGCAGCGTAGAAGAGGCAACTTTCATGACTGAACGCACAACTTTTAATGACACGGTCGAGGCTGCAACTGCTGAGCCACACCTCGACCAACCGTATGCGAGCCTGGGACTTAAGGACGACGAATACGCTCGGATCAAGGAGATCCTGGGTCGTCGACCCACCGACGCTGAGCTGGCCATGTACTCCGTCATGTGGTCGGAGCACTGTTCCTATAAGTCCTCTAAAGTGCACTTGCGTTATTTCGGGGAAACCACCACGCCTGAGATGGGGGAGAAGATCCTCGCGGGTATCGGTGAGAACGCGGGTGTTGTGGATATCGGAGACGGCAACGCTGTTACCTTCCGGGTGGAGTCGCACAACCACCCGTCTTATGTTGAGCCGCATCAGGGCGCTGCAACCGGCGTCGGCGGCATCGTCCGCGACATTATGGCCATGGGCGCTAGGCCTATCGCAGTGATGGATCAGCTGCGCTTTGGCCCTGCTGATGCCCCGGATACCGCCCGGGTGCTGCCTGGCGTGGTTGACGGAATTTCCCACTACGGAAACTGCCTGGGACTTCCCAATATCGGCGGTGAGACGGTCTTTGACGAGTCCTATTCCGGAAATCCTTTGGTCAATGCGCTATGCGTGGGCACGTTGAAGGTGGAGGACCTCAAGTTGGCATTCGCGTCGGGCCTGGGCAACAAGGTGATGCTGTTTGGTTCTCGTACCGGCCTTGACGGCATTGGCGGAGTATCTGTACTGGCATCTGACACCTTTGTGGAAGGCGCGGAGCGCAAGCTTCCAGCCGTGCAGGTCGGTGATCCCTTTGCGGAGAAAGTACTCATCGAGTGCTGTCTTGATCTGTATAAAGCAGGCGTGGTTGTGGGAATCCAGGATCTCGGCGGTGCTGGTCTTGCCTGTGCGACTTCGGAGCTTGCTGCGTCTGGCGACGGCGGCATGGAAGTCAACCTGGATGCCGTTCCATTGCGTGCGGAGAACATGACCGCGGCGGAGATTTTGTCTTCGGAGTCGCAGGAGCGCATGTGCGCGGTGGTGCGCCCTGAGGATGTCGAGCGTTTCCAAGAGATCTGTGCTCATTGGGATGTTACCTGCGCCGAGATCGGTGAGGTGACGGACGGAAAGCACCTGATTATTCGGCACCGTGGGGAACTCGTGGTGGATGCTCCGGCGCACACCATTGCTAACGAGGGGCCGGTATACGATCGCCCGCTGGCGCGCCCGAAGTGGCAGAATAGCCTGCAAGAATTCGCTGGTGTGAATAAGCCCACGGATGCTGCGGAGATTAAACAGGCTCTCTTTGACATGGTCGCTTCCCCTGCGTTGTGCTCTCGTGCGTTTATCACGGAGCAGTACGACCGCTATGTGCGCGGAAATACGGTTCAGGCCAAGAATGCGGATGCGGGCGTTTTGCGTATCGACGAAACCACCAACCGCGGGGTCGCTGTCTCCGCGGATGCGTCGGGTCGCTACACCAAGCTGGATCCCAACACCGGTGCGCGCCTTGCTCTGGCTGAGGCGTATCGCAACGTGGCGGTTACGGGTGCTCGTCCGGTTGCTGTGACCAACTGTCTGAACTTCGGTTCTCCAGAGGACCCCGGGGTGATGTGGCAGTCCAAGGAGGCCGTGCATGGCCTGGCGGATGGTTCCAAGGAGCTTGGCATCCCGGTTTCTGGCGGAAACATCTCTTTCTACAACCAAACCGGCGATGAGGCGATTTTGCCTACTCCTGTGGTCGGCGTTTTGGGAGTGATTGACGATGTACATCAGGCCATCGGCGCGAAACTGGGAACCGTTGAGGGGACAGAGGAGGTTTATCTCCTAGGCGAGACCTTTGATGAGTTCGGTGGTTCCATCTGGCAGCAGGTCTCCGGCGCAGGGCTCTCCGGTATGCCTCCGCGCGTGGATCTGGCTAATGAGGAAAAGCTCGTGCGATTCTTTGCGGAGCCAGGAATCGTGACTGCGGCTCATGACATCTCAGAGGGTGGGCTTGCCCAGACTCTGGTGGAGCTAGCAGTGCAGGCGGACAAGGGCATGGACATTGACGTCACCGAGGTGGCTACTGATGTGTTTACGGCTCTGTTCTCCGAGTCTGCGTCCCGCGTGGTCGTGGCCACACAGGCGGGAGACGCCGTGGAAGCTCGTGCTCGGGAATTGGGAATCCCGGTTCTCAAGGTAGGTGTCACTCGCGATGACCTCATGCTGAGCGTGAAGGGCGCTAACGCTGAGTTTTCCGCTGGGGTGGAAGAGCTCCGTGCAGCATGGGAAAACACTCTTCCGGAGTTGTTTGGACATGCTGTGGGAGCGAACTCCGTAGTGGAATAAAATACAGCTAACAAGTGAGTTCTTCCGGTGGTTACGCCGGGGACCCACTTTTGTTGTATCCAAGGTCTTGGCAACGCACCCGCGGGAAGGTAGGTTTAGAAAAACCTACGCAGTAGTAACTTAGGGTGGAGGGTTAATGACAGTGACAATGAAAAAGGCCGTGGTAGTAGACCGTGGCCAGCGGCCACAGACTAGAGGTTGGTTCCATGCTGTGGCTTCTTTGTTTGCGCTGGTATCGGGCGCTATTCTTGCTACTTTTGCGTGGCTCATGCTCACGTGGTGGCAAGCACTGGGAGTGACGATCTACGTCCTGGGGACAGTGGCTCTCTTCAGTGTATCGGCCTCCTATCACCTAGGGCGCTGGCGCAGCATGAGTACGATCAAACGCTGGCGCCGGGCTGATCACGCCACCATTGCGGTCTTTATCGCGTCCACCTACACGCCGCTCTGCCTTGTGGCCTTGCCACCGGCCACCGCCGCATGGGTCCTGACAGTGGCCTGGGCGGGCGCCGTTCTTGGCGTGATACTCGCGCTCGTGTGGGTAGACCACCCGAGGTGGCTTGCGGTATCCGTCTACCTTGTCCTTGGATGGCTGGTGATACCGGTGATCCCCAACCTCTGGGTCAACGCTAGTCCGGCTATTGTTTGGCTCCTAGCCGCAGGCGGAGTGATCTACTCCCTGGGTGCTGTTGTGTATGCGCTGCGCTGGCCCGGCCGCAGCGCGCGCATCTATGGCTACCACGAGCACTTCCATACAGCCACGATCGTTGCTGCTATCGCCCACCACGTGGCTATCTGGCTCTTGGTGGCATAGGGCCCGGGCGGGGGCGTCGAAAAGCTAGAAGTCCCAATCGGACTCGGTGGTGTTTTCGGCGCGGCCGATAATGTAGCTGGACCCGGAGCCGGAGAAGAAGTCGTGGGTCTCATTGGACTCAGGGGTGAGCGCGGCGATGATCTCGGGGCTCACATGGGCGGCTTGCAGCTCGTATGCGGGGGCATAGCCGAGGTTCATGAGGGCCTTATCGGCGTTGTAATAGACAAAGGCCATCACGCCGTCAATGGTGGGTCGGGGTTCTTCGAGAGTGTCCACGCTGGCGTAAAGGTCGGCGGAATAGTCTTTTTCCAGGGCGAGGAGCTCGTCGCAAAAGTTGTACGTGAAGTCTTCCATCTCGTCTTTGCGTTGTGGCTTTGCGTCCAGCCCTCGCTGATACTTGTAGCCGGAATAATATCCATGCACTGCCTTGTCGCGCAGGATGAGCCGGATCATATCGGCCGTGTTCATGAGCTGGCCGCGTGTGGAAAGCCATAGGGGGAGATAGAAGCCGGCGTACAGGAGGAGCGAAGATAGCAGTGTGGAGGCAACTTTTCGCTTGAGCGGATCGTCGCCGTAGTAGTATCTCATCACTGAGGACGCTCGTTGTTGGAGCAGGGGGTTAGACACTGCCCACGAGTAGGCCTCATCAATCTCGGTGGAGGAGCACAGGGTGCTAAAGACGGAGCTGTAGCTGCGCGCGTGGACGGCCTGCATGAAGGCGATGTTGGTGTACACGGCTTGCTCGTGCTCGGTTTGGGCGTCGGGAATCTGACTGATCTCACCGACTGTGGCCTGGACGGTGTCAAGGAGAGTGAGGCCCGTAAAGGTTCGGGTGACCAGGGTACGATAGTTTTCTCCCATGCCGCGCCATGTGGGGATGTCGTTGGAAAGTGGGACCTTTTCTGGGAGCCAGAAGTTGGAGGTGAGACGCTGCCAGACTTCCATGTCTTTGGGATCTTCTGTGTGGTTCCAGTTGACGGGGCGCATGGGGATTTCCGGGGTGGTGCGCCATTGCGGTGGGGTGATGGACTGATCGATATAACTCATGGGTGAATGGATCTCCTTAATAAAACGTCGGGGGATGTTTATACGTGTGCGGGCGCTTTATCCAAAGCGTTGAGGACTGCGGTGCGCACGTATTCGGCGTCGACCGCTGTTCCTAGCAGCTCAAATCGATAGAGCTCGGGCACGCCGCATTTATGGGCGATGGTGGTTCCTGCAAAACAGAAAGCCGGGCCGAAATTGCGGTTTCCGGAGGTGATAACGCCTCTTAAGAGCTCCCGATTTTCCGGTATGTTTAGGAACTTGATCACCTGTTTGGGCACCGCTTTGGCTAGGTCACCGCCGCCATAGGTTGGGGTGATGAGGACAAAGGGGGAGGAGGCATGGATGGGGCCGTCTTTGACCCTCAGGCCAATGCGTTGCGCAGGTAGCCTTGTTTTTTCAACGAACCGCTTTGTGTTTTCCGAGACTGAGGAAAAATAGATCACGGCGGGTCCCTCAGGGGACATGATTAACCCTCCAAATCTATAAATGAACATAAAAGTTCAATGGATTGAACTTTAGGGGATATGGAGAATGTACGCCGCGCTGAGTAAATTGCAAAAGCTCCGAGGTAAGCCCGCGTAGCTTCTCGACGCCACCAGATATGCTTAACGCCATGGCACCACGCAGTATCGATCCCCTGGAAACCCGCGCAGCAGTCCTGGCAGTCGCACAGTGGATCATCGACCCCCACCAGGCCCCCAAGCCCTCGCGAGAGTCCCTAGCCAAGGCCGTACGCCTGAGCGTCCGCACCCTCGGGCAGATCGCGCCGGGGAACTCAGTTGAAGTGCGGGTGCCGCCATTTGCCGCAGTGCAATGTGTGGAAGGCCCTCGGCATACTCGGGGCACACCTCCTAACGTTGTGGAGATGTCTCCGCACACATGGCTCAGGGTGGCGGTTGGACTGGAGACGCTCACCGGAAACGCTTCTGTTGACGCGTCGGGAACGCGTGTGCACGAAGTGGAAAAGTGGTTGCCGCTTGTGACCCTGCCAACACCACCAAAAGAAGGGACAGTATGTTAACCCCATTAGTGCATGTATGGATCACGAGCTAGAATGACATGAGTGGCACAATTTGACCGTCATCGTAACGATTACTTTCCACACTCAACTACTAACCCGACGCAACCTGATCAAGGGCGTCGAATTTTAGACCTCAACGATCATGGCGAGCAGTCCCCCCGCGAAGAATGCGGCGTTTTTGGCGTCTGGGCGCCCGGCGAGGAAGTTTCCAAACTCACGTACTTTGGCCTTTTCGCGCTTCAGCACCGTGGTCAAGAAGCCGCTGGTATCGCCGTAGGCAATGGTGACCAAGTGGTGGTGTTCAAAGATTTGGGCCTTGTGTCGCAAGTTTTTGATGAGCAAACGCTGGAATCCCTCAGTGGCGACATAGCTATCGGACACACGCGTTATTCCACCGCCGGTGGCGTGATGTGGGAGAACTCGCAGCCCATGTTCCGCGTCGCCCCCGATGGAACAGACGTGGCCCTGTGCCATAACGGCAATCTGGTGAACTACCTTGAGCTCATGGCGGAAGCTGGGGAGCTCGGTCTGGTAAAGCCGGAAGAAGCTCCGTCGGATTCCGACGTCATGACTGCTCTTTTGGCGCATGGCATTGCTAAGGATCACGGGCTGCTGGATTCAGCGCGTGAGCTCTTGCCTAGAATGCGCGGAGCGTTTTGCTTGACGTTCACCGATGGAAAAACCATGTATGCCGCCCGAGACCCGTGGGGAGTTCGCCCCTTGGCTCTCGGGCGGTTAAACAATGGGTGGGTTATCGCTTCCGAGACGTGCGCGTTGGACATTGTCGGAGCTTCCTTTGTCCGGGAAATAGAACCGGGCGAGCTGGTTGCTATCGACGGCTCCGGGGTGCACAGTGAACGCTTTGCTCAGCCGCAGCGCAAGACGTGTGTGTTTGAGTACGTTTACCTAGCGCGTCCGGATTCCACGATCCATGCGCGCAACGTCAATGCCACTCGCCTGGAAATCGGGCGCAGGCTTGCTCGTGAGGCCCCCATCGAGGGCGATTTGGTTATCCCGGTGCCAGAGTCGGGAAACCCCGCCGCGGTGGGGTACGCCCAAGAATCCGGGATTCCTTTTGGCCAGGGCCTGGTGAAAAACGCTTATGTGGGTCGAACCTTCATCCAACCTTCGCAAACCTTGCGACAACTGGGCATCCGGTTGAAACTCAATCCGCTGCGCGAGGTCATCCAGGGCAAACGATTGATCGTTGTCGACGATTCGATTGTGCGCGGTAATACGCAGCGTGCCCTCATCCGGATACTGCGTGAGGCGGGGGCGGCGGAGGTTCACGTCCGCATTGCCTCGCCGCCGGTGAAATGGCCGTGTTTCTATGGCATTGACTTTGCTAGCTCCGGTGAGCTTATTGCCAACGCGGTAACTGGCGATAACGAATCGGAGATTGTTCAATCTGTGTGTTCCGCGCTCGGTGCGGATTCGCTGGGGTACGTCTCTGCGGAACAAATGGTGGATGCGACTCAGCAACCGCGTCATGAGCTGTGCTGTGCATGCTTTGACGGCGAGTATCCCATCGGCATGCCTGAGGGGAATAAGAACGCGGAATTGGTCTCTGCCATGAAGCGAAGCTCCTGCGCTAGCATCGATTAGCAATTATTATCGGCGGTGCATGAGTAGTGTGCCGAATACAAAATAAACTCCCAAGAACAAGGACAATAAGGACCATGACGGATCCCAAAGAAAGTGTCTCTTACGCTGCCGCTGGCGTGGATATTGAAGCCGGCGATAAAGCCGTTGAGCTCTTTGCACCCTTGGCAAAGAAAGCAACCCGCCCGGAGGTGCGAGGCGGGCTTGGTGGATTTGCCGGACTCTTTGCCCTTGGCAAATACCGCGAGCCACTGCTTGCTGCTGGTTCGGATGGCGTAGGCACTAAGCTTGCGATCGCTCAGGCGATGGATAAGCACGACACTATCGGCATCGACTTGGTGGCAATGTGCGTTGATGACCTGGTGGTGTGTGGCGCAGAGCCCTTGTTCCTGCAAGACTACATCGCTATCGGGAAAGTGGTGCCCGAGCATGTCGCGCAGATAGTTTCCGGCATTGCCGAAGGCTGTATCCAGGCAGGATGTGCCTTGCTCGGTGGCGAGACCGCTGAGCATCCCGGTGTCATGGAGCAGGGGCATTACGACGTCTCCGCGACCGCCGTGGGCGTCGTGGAAGCAGATGAGCTATTGGGCCCTGATCGGGTGCGTAACGGGGACATCGTTATCGCGATGGCTTCTTCCGGTCTTCACTCCAACGGGTACTCGTTGGCGCGCCACGTGCTGCTAGAAAAGGCCGGTTTGCCTCTCGACGGACACCTGGAAGAGCTCGATCGCACCTTGGGCGAGGAATTGCTTGAGCCAACCCGGATTTACACAAAGGACTGCTTAGCGCTTGCCGACGAGTGCGAGGTGCACACCTTCTGTCACGTCACCGGTGGCGGTCTGGCAGGAAACCTTGCTCGTGTTATCCCTGAAGGGCTCACGGCAGAGCTTACTCGTGCCTCCTGGACTCCAGCGCCGATCTTCCGTCTCATAGAGACGGTAGGACAGGTGCCTCAGGAGGAAATGGAGAAGACCTTCAACATGGGTGTGGGCATGGTTGCTGTTGTCGCGCCACGCGACCGTGACCGTGCGCTCGCTATGCTGACCGCGCGGCATATCGACGCGTGGGAATTGGGCACCGTGCGTGTGAGCGCTGAGGGCGAGGATTCGGTAGTTCTTAACGGAAACCATCCGAGTTACTAAAGCCTGAAGGCACGCGAAGAGGCTCGGGGAATTTACTCCCCGAGCCTCTTCGCGTTGTCTAAGTTGCGGAGCTATGTAAGCAGGAGGCGGTGCCTTGCTACTTTTTCTCCCAGTCGGAGTAATCCCCGTACTGGTCGTCCTCTGCATACTCATCCGAATAATTGTTCTCATAGTTATCGCTAGAATTAGGGGACTTCCCAGCTAACTCTCGTTGAAGCGAATCCAGATCCATATTCGGAGTGTTGTACTTCAGCTGGCGTGCAACCTTGGTCTGTTTTGCCTTCGCGCGACCGCGACCCATGGCAGGACCCCCTTGGAGTGAGCAGGAGAAGACTTGGGAATTTGGGCTTCTCCGGAAGCTGTAATATTCGACGTATATATTCCTGTTAGACACAATAGCCCGAAACAGTCCGATTTGTCGCACCGCCGCCGTAACCACGGAAAATTTCCCCTCAGTCGTGGGTTCGTGGTGCTGAATTTTCTCCTTGCTTACCCCCACGGGGTAAGCAAGTCTCAACCTTAATCGGTGGAAAGTCCTTTTAATCTGTTGATAGCCTTTCTCCCAGCTTTTTCATCGTCATCTGTGGGGAGAGAATCTGGATCTATGGCAAGGGCCACATCATCTGCGACCACGAGGTTAATGGCGTTCAGTGCGCTTCGCTTAATCGTTGCTAGTGCGATCGGGCCCAGCTCATAGTCCTGGACCACAGTGCCGAGCTTGCCGACAGTCCTGCCACCAGACACAATCGGGTCTCCTGGCTTGGGCGTGGTCGGGGCGGAGCCGTCGAGAAGCGCAATCACCAGCGAACGGGGTGGGCGGCCGAGATTTTCCACCCGGGCCACCGTTTCTTGCCCGCGATAGCATCCCTTGTTCAGGTGCACAGCATCTGCGATCAGACGAGAGGCTTCGTGGGGAATCGACTTATCGTCCAAATCGAGAGATACAACAGGTTGTTGGCTTCGCACTCGCTCCGCCGTAAAAGCCATAAGCCCAGTGGGCACAGCGCCGGCGTCCGTAAGCGTTGTCGCGATGTCCGCGAGCTCTGGGCGGCGCACAAGAATATCCAGGCGGTGGGTAGTAAAACCTGGGACCTGTGCAGCAGCCACAATCGCGTCTGAGCTTGGTAAGCGGAAATCAGGGACTCCAGTCCCCATGAGGGTCAAGAGAGCAAGGTCGGCGGGTTCTACTTCGACCTTGGACCAAAAAATCATGCGGGTGAGGAACGTGAAAAACGTCTCGTATTGGTCCTGCGGAAGATGTAGGTAAAGCACATCTTCCGAGTCCTGTGCCGCGAGTATGTTCACTTGGTGGAGGATGTGGCCCTGAATGTCCAGGTCTAATGCCGAGGTTGCAGTATTTTTTTCTGCCAGGCACTGGGGGGCGTCGGAAAGCTTTTGGGAAAGGAGGTTGTGCAGGAAGGCACCGGCCTCCGGGCCGTGGACTTTGATAACGCGGCGGTGGGAAAGATCAATAAGCCCCACGCCGGTGTCAAAGACTCGTTGTTCAGTAAGCGGTGCGCCGTAATGCCAGGCAACACCTGCATATTCGGGGAGATCGTCGTCGCCTTGGGGCAGCGCAGCACCCGGCCAGGTGGCAAGCGGAGACACATATACGGAATCGTGGGGATGAGAGTTCTCAAAGTTTGTCACATTTTGATCGTACCGCGACCGAGCACGTGGTTGTCAGGGCATAATGAGTAATCATGGCGCCCAGCTCATCAGATCAAGATCATCGGGATGATCGACACGAACCGAGGAATCCCGAACCCATAATCCTTGCGGTGGAACCCTATGGTGGGTCAGTACGAACGCATAGCCCGCTGCTGCCCTTGGTCTACTGGGATGATGCTGTGGTCACGCGTGGGGATGGTGTTTTTGAGACGCTTCTTCTACGACAAGGGAAGGCCTGCAACATCGAAAGGCACGCGCAACGCTTTATCGCTTCTGCAAAATTGCTGGATTTGCCCGCGCCTAACATTGAGGATTGGCTGCACGCCACCACCATGGCGATTGAGCAGTGGTTTGCACACAACGCGTGCGACGCTAAATGCGTATGGACGTACACCCGCGGGCGCGCTTCCACAGGACATCCCTCTGCGTGGTTGACGATCACCAAGGTCGACGAGGGCGTCGTAAAGCAACGTGCTGAGGGCGTACGCGTTATGACGAGCCCACGGGGATACCACGTGGATTCCACCTCAGTTCCCTGGCTGATCCTGGGAGCTAAGACCCTCAACTATGCATCCACCATGGCTGCTCTGCGGTGGGCACGTAAACATGGTTTTGACGATGTCATCTTCACCGAGGGCGACCGCATCTTGGAAGGCGCGACATCGACCGTGATTACGGTTCGCGATAAGAAGATACGCACGCCCCATCCCGGCGGAGATATCCTGCCGGGGACAACTCAAGCAGCGCTTTTTGAACAAGCCCGCGCAGCCGGGTGGAACTGTAAAACTAAGGGCCTGGACCTGGAATATCTCACTGAGAAAGCCGACAGCGTCTGGCTTGTGAGCTCAGTGCGCGTTGCCACCCGGGTACGGCGCATTAACGACGTCAAGCTGCCGCGCCCGGACAACGAGGATGAGATCCGCGAGCTTATCTATTCAGCCCTGGGCTAGCCAATGACGCGGGAAAGCTCCGCAGACATCCGGGGGCGGAGCTCGCCGTCAACCATGCGCTCATCTACCCATCCCAGATTGTTGTTGGGCATGAGGCCGTACAAACGCTTGCCGGGGCCTAGGGAAGCAGGGCCGGTAGAAGTGACCATCGTCGAGGCTGACTCGACCTGCCAGGCGCGCTCGTTCATAGGCTCGCCGTAGAGAACCTCGACGACTCCGGTGGAGTGCGTAAGCACAACCTCGATCTCATCTTTGAGGCTGATACGCCAGAAACCGGACTCGCGTTGATCTAGACCGATGTGGTTGCCGTCCTCGTCCAGCTTCCAGATGCGGGACTCATAGGTGAGATAGTTTTCTCCATCGTGGGCAAAGGTAATTTGTTGCCCAAAGGAATACTGGCCGTCTTCTGCAGTATCCGCACGGCCGGTGCCGCGCCACACGCCCACCAGCGGCAGCAGTGCGAGAAGCCCATCGTGCAGGTTGGGTCCTTCGCGCAGGTTTGCGGTGTCATCAGGGATCGGAAGGTCACCGAACGCCGGAATATTGCGCAGGGCGGAGTCTTTCCATTGTTCCGCAGCGCGGTTGACGGCGTCGTTCCCGCTGAGAGCAGGAGCATCTACGTGGTTTTTATCGTCGCTCATAGCAACTCAGCCTACTGGCAATTATGCAAAGAACCCCAACTGTTCGCCAAGGCGATAAGGTGGGGGCCGTGCGAGCCCTTCTCATAGCTAACCCGAATTCCACCACCCAAGATTCGGACTTGTTTGGAGTGGTGATTCCTCTGCTGCGCTCTGTGGCAGGCTTGTCGTTGCATGCAAAGTTCACTCACTACCGAGGTCATGCCACGAACATCTGCGCGGGACTCAGCCGAGACGACGTTGACGTAGTCATCGCGGTCGGTGGTGATGGAACGGTGAATGAGATCATCAATGGGCTGTTGGGCCCGGCGGGAAAGAAACCCAGAGAGAATCTCCCCATCCTCGCGGTAATACCCACGGGTTCTGCCAACGTGTTTGCCCGCGCACTCGGGTTTCCACCGGATCCTATTCAGGCGACCGAGGTGTTGGTCGACGCACTGAAACACCACAAGATCCGCAGTATTGATGTAGGAACGTGGGGTACGTCCTGGTTTGCCGTCAACGCAGGCTTTGGGATTGATGCTGATGTGATCGTGGGCGTCGAGCGCGTGCGCAGACGCGGTGCCGCCGCGACACCGTTGCGCTACCTCCACGCGGCATTAGTAGCGTGGCGACGCATACACCGGCACCCTCCGCGGATGAGAGTCCGAGCGAAAAACCGTAAGGGAGAGCTTTTCGAGCATTCCGACCTACCGTTGCTCATCGCTTCCAACACCAACCCCTGGACCTTTTTAGGTCCCGTCCCCGTGGTAACCAACCCCAGAAATTCTTTTGATCTAGGGCTGGGGTTATTCGGGCTGACAGACTTATCCGGCCCGGGCGGTGTGGCTGCCATGGCGCACCTCGTGGGTTTTGGGCACAGCCGGGCGATGAAGCGCTGGTTTAACCGTCGCATTGTGCGTTTCGACGATGCCATGGACGTGGAAATCTCATGCGCAGAAAACCAGAGTTTCCAAGTAGATGGGGAATTTGTAGGAAAGTTCGATGGTATTCGACTAGGTGCTGTGGCTGATGCCCTCAACGTCTATGCGCCGACGCATCCGGTGAAAGCGAACCCGATGTCCAAAATCCGGCTCGCTTTTAGTTTCTTCGATCCTCGTATGTAGCGCTTTTAATCCACTACCACTTTGTTGGATGCGGAGCGGACAGGCGCAAGATCTTCCAGCCGCAAGGTGACGTTGCGCTCTTGTGCCTCAAAGCGAATGCTTCCGCCGGCAAGGTAGACGTAACTGGCTTGGGCGTTGATGGGGAGCGTCTTGGTGTTGAGCGTCCAGGTGAAGGCGCGGAAAAGAGCAGAGTCATCTAGATCGGAGTCGCCACGGTCCACCACAGTGATAGGCGTGAGCTTAAATGTAGGGCCTTCGAGCCGCATGGTCGCGATCACTGTGACGGGTTTGCTAAAGCCGTCTGGGGTTCCGCGCAGTTGTACTTCGCTGGAATTGGTGCCAGCGGGGGACACGTCATAGGGGTTGGAAAGGTCTAAATCTAAAATATCGAGTTGTTTTCCCACTGCTACTGCGTCGAATCCCACGGTGCGGGTGAGCAATTGAGCGTGGGTTCCTTCTACGTCGCCGCTGAATAACTGAGAGCGGTTGAGTTCCATGTCGGTGACTTGGGAGGTAGTGGTAAGAAGCCCAAAATCGTTTACTTCCACGTCAGAAACGCTCACACCCAGCCCGGGGACTTTTCCTGAAAACAGAGCACCAATATAAGGAAAACCCCCAAGATAGACGCTGGGGTTTTGATCGAGGTGCGCGTTGTTGCGAACGTCGTGAGAAATTCGGTGCTCCGCTCGTGCAGCGATTGCGGAATCGACACCCCACAGGGCAGCGATGAGGGAGATAAGAGCAATGCCTGCCCACACAGCGATGGAAAGCCGAGACCGGGTTGTAATTCTCACCTCACTATTATTACCAGCTAGACCTGGCAGCGCTGACTAGTGTGGTGGCTATGATTTTCACATCCACCCAGATCCCCGCAGATAAACAGCTCTCCCAAGCTGCCGTAGCCCTTGTCAAGTCTGCACAAGCGGTTGATGGTGTAGCCCCGCTGGCAGAACACCTTGTTGCGGGCCTTGAAAACCCCGAGCTAGACCACCATCACATCGTCGTACACGACAACTCCGGGCAGCTTAGCGGTGTAGGTGCCTATCACGGCGGGAAAGCAGAGTTTGTTGTTGCGCCTGAACACCGCAATAAAGGGATTGGGCGTGCGCTGGCTCGCAAGCTTCTCGACACCGGCCTCACCGACTTTTGGTCCCATGGATACCTTCCCGCAGCGCAACGATTAGCGGTAGCGCTCGACCTGACTGTCTCGCGTGAGCTGCTGGTCATGGCGGCCCGGAGCGAGGATCTTGTCCCAGGCGCCGGTACTGCTCCCGAGGGATACCGCGTGATGAACCTTTTAGAAGCGCGAGAGCTATTTCCCGATATAGACGCACAATGGCTCCGCATTAACAACGAGGCCTTTTGGTGGCACCCAGAGCAAGGCGGGTGGGACGCTGAGCGCTTAGGCCGTGCGCAGCAGACTCCATGGTTTGAACCTGAGGGGGTTCTCTTCCTTATCACCGCCGATCCTGAGAACCCAGAAGTCGCGGGATTCCATTGGACTAAAAAACACGGTGACCTGGCAAAAGGAGCAGATGGGGAAGTCTATGTGGTTGGCCTGGCGGACTCCTTCCGAGGCAAAAAACTCGGTGGCCCTTTGGTCGCCGCAGGATTACAACATCTGGTGCATGAGGGTGCCCAGCGGATCATCTTGTACGTAGAAGCGGATAATAAGCCAGCGCTTGAGGCCTATAACCGGCTTGGATTTAGCACTTTTGAACGGCATGTGGTGTTCTCCGCGGCTGGACAAGCGTGAACATGAGGTTAATATCAGCCGGTGGGTGCGTAACCTAGGCACCCAAGGCGGGCGGCTTTCACCCCCTAATCGGGATAAAATGAGTGGGCAGGGGGCGTCGCAAAGCTGCAGTGAACTGCGGAAAGCTAAAAGTCAACCGGTCGTTTTGCAGGATTTAACCTAAATAGGTGTTGTACGTCACCTTGGTTCTTTAGATTCTTCCACGTGAGCGAGAGGCATTCCTTGTGTGCAAGGAACAGTCGCTTACATGATCCTCACTCAACATCATTTGGAAGGTCGATCGTGAACCTGAATCTCAAGCGCTCAACTACCGCCCTCAGCATCGTATGTATGGGCGCTGTCGTACTCTCCGCATGTTCCGAGACGGGAAGTTCCTCCGGGGCAGGGGCCTCTACCAGTGAGGTCTCCGGTCTGAACAAGGTAGGCGGAGAACTCGTTGGCGAGGGAGCCTCCTCACAACAAAACGCGATGGACTACTTCAACATCAAGTATCAAGAGGCCGTCTCGGGAGCTTCGCTAGCGTACACAGCCTCGGGCTCTGGTTCTGGGCGTAAAAACTTCATCGCTGGTCAAGTAGCATTCGGTGGCTCGGATTCCCCGCTGAGCGCAGAACAAGTGGACAAAGCAAAGCGTCGTTGCAACGGCAACGACGCATGGCACCTTCCGTTTGTCATCGGACCAGTGGCAGTGGCCTATCACCTCAACGGCGTAGACCACCTCAACCTCTCCGCTGCCACCGTAGCCAAGATCTTCAAAGGCGAGATCAAGAAATGGAACGATGAGGCAATCGCTCAGGAGAACACGGGTGTGCAGCTTCCAGACTCAGACATCAAAGTGGTCTATCGTTCCGACGAGTCCGGTACCTCCGATAATTTCCAAAAATTCCTCAAGGCAGCCAGCCCAGAGAACTGGTCTACAGAGGGACAAGCATTCCCCACGGCCGTCGGCTCAGGTGCAAACGGCTCCAATGGTGTGGCCACCGAAGTATCCAACATTGATGGCGCCATTACGTATGTCGAGGCTGGATTTGCCAAGCAGCAAAAGCTAGGAATAGCTGCAATCGACTTTGGTCAGGGACCCGTCCGGCTCAACCCCGACTCCGTGGGAGTGGCCCTGGATCACTTGACCTTTAAAACCCAGGGTAACGACATGGTTGTCGACTCCTCAGCGCTGTTTGCCATGAAAGAAAAAGACGCCTACCCGTTGGTTCTCACAACCTACGAGATCGTGTGCTCCGCAGGCTATGACCAGACCACCCATGATCAAGTCAAAGACTTCCTGAGCGTGGCACTGAATTCCCAAGACCAAGAGCTCGCCGACCTGGGCTATATCCCAGTTAAAGGCACTCACCGCGATCGCCTAGAAAAAGCAGTCAAAGCTATCTCCTAATCGGGAATGCAACGACAACAAGCGATAACTATGTAAGGACGCAGTCTCAGTGGAACGCATCGCGGAACGCATAACAATTGAGGATTTGGTTCTCCCCGAATCCTCACCACCGGCACCACAGAACAGCCCGAAGCAGAAACCGGTTCGGGTTCGCCGGCTAGGAGACAAGATCTTTAGTCTTCTTACCACCTCATCTACGGTGATCATAAGCGTGATTATCGCAGCTATCGGGCTGTTTTTTGTGTGGCGTGCCATTCCGGCACTCCGTCATAACTCAGAGGGCATCGTTGGGTTCTTTACCTACGCGGGAGCATGGAATCTGCAGAACACAGCGCAGATGCTCTTTGGTATTCCCAACCTTTTGGCAGCGACTGTCCTTGTCTCTGCGATAGCGCTTGTCATTGCGATGCCCATTGCGTTAGGGATCGGAATCTTCCTGTCCCACTATGCGCGTCCGCGTGCGGTAAAACCACTGGGATTTTTGGTGGACATGCTAGCTGCGGTCCCATCAATTGTTTATGGGCTATGGGGTTGGCAGGTTTTGGGGCCGGCGTTGTCAGGCTTTTATGAGTGGGTGAGTAGCTGGGGCGGAGGCTTCTTCCTCCTTGCCACCTATAGCAACTCGCCGGCCTTTGCCACCGGTCGCAATATCTTCACCGGTGGTGTGGTTTTGGCGGTGATGATTCTTCCGATCATCGCCGCGACCGTTCGTGAGGTCTTTGTACAAACACCGCGCGGGCACATTGAGGCTGCGTTGGCACTAGGTGCTACCAAATGGGAAGTCGTGCTCATGACAGTGCTTCCTTTTGGCAAATCGGGTTTTATCTCCGGCTCGATGCTGGGGTTGGGACGTGCTTTGGGCGAAATGATGGCGCTGTACCTCGTCATTTCGCCTTCGTCCGAGTTCCGTTTTTCGCTTTTCGACGGCGGCACGACCTTTGCCACCGCGATCGCCAATGCCGCGCCGGAATTCAACGATGACCTACGCGCCGGGGCGTATATCGCTGCCGGACTGGTCTTATTCCTGCTGACTTTTGCAGTTAACTCCCTTGCCAGGTCGATAGTGAATTCTAAGGCCTGACATGAATGATTTTGATCTGAGGACGTCATGATCCACATGCAGACTGCCACTAGGCGTCGAAAGCTTACAGATAAAACGGCTACGCTTCTGGTCTATGCGTGCATGGCTCTTGCCCTCATCCCGTTGTTATGGGTTCTTGCCACCCTGATCACAAAAGGCTTGGGAACGCTGATCGACCCCTCGTGGTGGACTACTTCCCAGCGGGGTGTTTTATATTCTCGTCCAGGTGGCGGTGCGCTACACGCGATGGTCGGGACGCTGGTTCAGACTGCGATCTGCTCCCTTATCTCTATTCCGATTGGGGTGCTTACGGCGGTCTACCTTGTGGAATACGCACACGGTAATCGTTTAGGGCGTATCACCACCTTCATGGTGGACATCCTGACCGGCGTTCCTTCTATCGTGGCTGCGCTGTTTGTGTACTCCATGTGGATTGTCATGTTTGGCTTTGGCCGCTCCGGATTTGCTGTGTCTCTGGCGCTGGTTATTCTCATGATCCCCGTGATTATTCGGAACACGGAGGAGATGCTGCGGGTTGTCCCCATGGATTTGCGAGAGGCCTCCTACGCCCTGGGAATTCCACGATGGAAGACGATCACCAGGATAGTTTTGCCCACCGCTTTATCCGGAATAGTCACCGGCGTGATGCTGGCTATCGCGCGAGTGATGGGGGAGTCCGCGCCCGTGCTTATCTTGGTGGGTTCGACCCAAGTGATCAACTGGAACCTAGCAGCGGGGCCGCAGTCGTCGTTGCCGCTGATGATGCTGGATATGTACAAAGCAGGCACAGCGGATGCCGTATTGGACAAGCTCTGGGGCGCTGCGCTCACGCTTGTTCTCATCATTACCGTGCTCAATGTTCTTGCACGGGTTATTTCCTCCAAGTTTTCCGTCCGCTCCGCGTAGCCGGTTCTCTTTTCACAGAAAGTAATGTGCGAGTATGTCTAAGCTAAAAATTGATGGTCTGAACATTTTTTACGGCGATTTTCACGCTGTACAGGAGATCAATCTTGAGGTCCCGGAACGCTCTGTGACTGCTTTTATCGGCCCGTCGGGTTGCGGAAAATCCACGGTATTGCGCTCTCTTAATCGGATGCATGAGGTGACACCGGGCGCCCGAGTAGCGGGCACTGTGCTTCTCGACGGCCACGATATCTACGCGCCGCATGTCGATCCCGTTACGGTCCGCACGACCATCGGAATGGTCTTCCAAAAAGCCAATCCGTTCCCCACTATGTCTATCGAGGATAACGTTGTGGCGGGTTTGAAACTTGCCGGGGTCAAGGACAAAAAGAAAGTCAAAGAGGTAGCGGAGAAATCGCTGCGTGGGGCAAATTTATGGGAAGAAGTCAAAGATCGCCTCAATAAACCTGGCGGTGGATTGTCTGGTGGGCAGCAACAGCGTTTGTGCATTGCCAGGGCCATCGCGGTAGAACCCGAGGTGCTACTGATGGACGAGCCGTGTTCTGCACTCGATCCCATTTCCACGCTGGCGGTGGAGGAACTGATACATGAGCTCAAACAGGACTACACCATCGTCATCGTTACCCATAACATGCAGCAAGCATCCAGGGTGTCTGATCAGACAGCGTTTTTCTCTTTGGAAGCCACGGGGAAACCTGGCCGACTGGTGGAAGTGGGAAAGACCAAGAAAATCTTCTCCAACCCCACAAATAAGGAGACGGAAGATTATATTTCGGGCCGGTTCGGCTAGGTTCTGAGGTGACCCTTTGTGCTGGTTATCACCTTTTCTGAGGTTATTTACCTGAGATGACGGGGAAGTTCACCAACTGTTTACCTGCGCGGTGCTTTCCTTTTAACTTTGGGCGTTAGATTAGTTTCTTGTGAGGCTAAGTCAGCGTCACAAGAAAACATCATCAATGTGATTTCAGAACTTCTAAGAAGGAACATTTATGGCCGGCACCATCACCGCACTTAAGCTCGATCTCCCTACTGCAGATCAGTTGATAAACGCGGCAGATGTAGCTTTTAGCAACATGTATGCAGCACAAGAGCGAGACAACTCCAGTGTCGCTGACTTCCTCGTTGGATCTTTCCGCCGTATTCAAGAAAACCTCAGTGAGTCTTTCCGCTCTGCCGGTCCTCTCCGCGCGTAGTCGCACGGAGAGACGCAGATAAAAAGCTTCCCAACCCCTTTGGTCGCGAGTTGGGAAGCTTTTTCATGCGGTATAACCGCTATTCCTTGGGCTTAGGCCAGTCGAAGTTGCTGAACTGCTTTTCTAACTCGGAGAAGCGTCGTTCTAGCTCGTCCTGCGCGTAGCCGTCGTTACGCTTTTTCTGGTATTCCTCTGGCATGAGGCCTGATGTGAGGTAGACGATTTGGGCTGCGACGTTGACCGTGTGGTCGGCAAAGCGCTCAAAGTAGCGTGCGAGCAGAGTGACGTCCACTGCCTCGCGGGTGCTGTGTGGCCAGTCGCGTTTAGTGAGCACACCCATGAGATGGTCGTGTAGATCGTCCACGGCATCGTCCTCCGCGGAGAGTACGAGCGCTACGTCTGCATCGGGATCGATGAGGACACTGCGGATTTTTTCCGACATTTCCAGGCTAAGCCGGCACATCTCTTGGAAGTAACCCGTAATGGGTTCAGGTATAGCCGACTCGGGATAACGACGCCGCGCGATGCTTGCGATGTGCATCGCGAGCTTGGCCATACGATCCAGGTCTTCCACAATGTAGATGGAGGAGACGATTTGCCTGAGATCGCGGGCAACGGGAGCCTCAAGGGCCAAGAGCTGAACAGCGCGCTTGCTCGAACGAGTTTTGATTTCCTCCATCTCGTCGGAAAGCGATAGCGCGGCTTGAGTCGCTTGCAGCGATTGTTCCATCAGTCCTTTGGAGGCATTACGAAGGATCTTTGTCACCGTGTCGCACATGACGATGAGGTCATGAGAAAAGGCATCAAGATGTTCTCTGTAGGCTGTCCGCATGGGGAAACTATAACCCTAAAACGCTAGCGCGGCAGGGTATGAAGCGCCTATCCCCCCGAGTGCATGATGTCAGCTCCTTCCGGCACAGTAGCGTCCTGCGGATCATCAAGCCAGCCGTCGGGAAGCGATACCTTAGCCGGTGAACCCTGCCTGCCACGTGCGCTATCTGAGTCTTCTGCCAAAGCCTCGGAATCTGCCCACGGTGCCAAGGCCTCTTTGAGCTCAGCGAGCGTGCTAATGCGGGACAGCGCTCCTCGGAATTCTCCTCCCACGGGGAATCCGCGGAGATACCAGCCCATGTGCTTGCGCATATCGCGGCAGCCCTTGGTTTCGCCTTCATGCTCGACGAGGAGTTCTGCGTGGCGATAGATGATGCGAGTAACTTCTCCCAGGGTGGGCTCCGGAGGGATGTCCTCGCCACGCATGACAGCCGATAGTCCGGCAAAGAGCCACGGCCTGCCCAAGCAGCCCCTGCCCACTACCACGCCGTCGCAGCCAGAGGCTTTGATCATATCGACGGCATCTGTGGGCTTGAAGATGTCGCCATTGCCCAGCACCGGGACATTGGTGCGGGCGAGATGTTCTTTGAGCTTTCCTATTTCGTCCCAGTGGGCATCTCCGGAATATCTCTCGGCGGCGGTGCGAGCATGGAGAGTGACGGCTGCAGCGCCCTCTTCTGCGGCGATCCTTCCTGCGTCAAGATGGGTCAGGTGATCTTGGTCGATGCCCATGCGGAACTTGACCGTTACGGGGATGTTAGTGCCTTCCACGCCTTTGACTGCGGCTGCGACGATATTGCCAAAAAGACGGCGCTTATACGGCAGAGCGGAGCCGCCACCGCGTTTGGTCACCTTGGGAACTGGGCAACCAAAGTTCATGTCTATATGATCTGCGATGCCTTCGTCAGCGATCATCTTTGCTGCTTTGAAGGTGTACTCAGGGTCAACGGTGTACAGCTGAAGCGATCGAACATCTTCGTGGGGCCCAAAAGTGGTCATGTGAAGAGTCTTCTCGTTGCGGTGTACCAGCGCGCGGGCGGTAATCATCTCGCAGATGTAGAGCCCGGAGACTGTTCCGGTTCTTTCGAGTTCTTGCTCTCTGCAAAGGGTGCGGAAAGCTACGTTTGTTACACCTGCCATCGGGGCAAGGGCCACGGCGGAGTCTAGGCTGAGCGCACCAATCTTCAAAGTCACCCGTGTCATTGTTCCTTAAGGGAGCCCTGCTCTCAAATATTCGCTAGAAGAAGTCCGTTATCCTGTGTTTTGTGGCCATACTTGTTCACTTCGGGTGTAGTTGTATGGGGTGCTGTATGCAACCTATTCACAGTATGGGGGATGGCTCTTATTAAGGGGTGTCCCTGTGGCGTTGCCGCCGCATGTGATTGGCGCGTCTAATGACGGTTTGGGGCAAGGCTGGGGGGGATGGTGCAAGGCTTATCGGCGGTCTCGGTGGAACGGGGCTTAAAAAGTGCTTCACACCTCTGAACTGTGTAATCAATCGCACAATCGATTTTATGAATTGTGTCTCTCGTGCAAGTACTCTGAATGAAAGTACCTCTGATTGTCTTTCTTTATGTCAACCATGATGAACTTCCCGGGAACCTGTTCAGTGGCAGATGAAAGCGGGGAAAGCGTATTTACTGATGCTTTACTTTTCCTGAATTCTTGCTGAGTTTCGGCTCTGTGGGGGAATTATGGGTGAAATAGTGAACTAAGCAACAGTGCTCGCATTATTGGACTATTGTGGTGCCCATAACTGAATGGCTGTGATGCCGGTCGCTATTACTCGACGGGTGGAAAGCACGTAATGTCCGAGCCTTCTGCGGATGGGTAAGAACCCACCAGCAGGTTTCTTTGAGGAGGAATAAATGTCTGATCGCATTGCTAACGCACAGTTGCGGGGCAAAATTATGTCGGCACAAGAGGCCGCTCAGTTCGTAGACAACGGCGATAAAGTCGGTGTCTCGGGCTTTACCGGTGCCGGCTACCCAAAGGTTATGCCTGCTGCGATCGCCGAACGTGCAAAGGAAGCACATGCTAAGGGGGAAAGCTACACCATTGACCTCTTCACCGGCGCTTCCACTGCACCGGACTGCGATGGCGTACTGGCAGAAGCCGGCGCTTTGCGTTTCCGAATGCCATATCAGTCAGACCCCAACATGCGTAAGGCTATTAACTCAGGGGACATGCTGTACTCCGATATTCACCTATCGCATTCGGGCGCAATGGTTGCGGAGGGCTTCTTTGGCCAGCTCAACGTGGCCATCGTTGAGGCTGTCCGCATCAAGGAAGATGGCTCGATCGTGCCTTCTTCCTCCGTCGGCAACTCTGTGGAATACCTCGATGCCACAGAAAAGATCATCATCGAGGTTAACTCCTGGCAGTCCGAGCACCTTGAGGGAATGCACGACATTTGGAGAATGCCACGCACCCCGAACCGCATTGCAATCCCCATCAAGAACACCGGTGACCGTATCGGCGATACCTCGATTTCTATCGACCCCAATAAGGTAGTCGCAGTTATCGAGACTGACGCCCCTGACCGCAACGCTCCTTTCAAGCCTCTCGACGACATCTCCCGTGAGATCGCCTCGAACTTCCTGGGCTTCCTCGAAGGCGAAGTGAAAGCTGGTCGCCTCGATTATGACCGCTACATCATGCAGTCCGGCGTGGGCAACGTCCCCAATGCCGTGATGGCAGGCCTGCTGGACTCTAAGTTTGAAAACATCCAGGCTTACACCGAGGTCATCCAAGACGGAATGGTCGACCTGATCGACGCTGGCAAGATGACCGTTGCCTCTGCCACCTCGTTCTCGCTGTCTCCGGAGTATGCGGACAAGATGAATGAGAATGCGGAGTTCTACCGCAAGCACATCGTTCTTCGCCCGCAGCAGATCTCCAACCACCCTGAGGTGATCCGTCGTACCGGACTGATCGCTTCCAACGGCATGATCGAGGCTGACATTTACGGCAACGTGAACTCAACGCACGTCAATGGTGTGCGCATGATGAACGGCATCGGCGGTTCCGGAGACTTCACCCGTAACGCTTTGATCTCCACGTTCATCTCCCCATCGGTGGCTAAGGACGGCGCTATCTCCGCTATCGTTCCTTTCGCATCTCACACTGACCACACGGAGCACGACGTGATGGTTCTTATCACCGAGTACGGTGTCGCAGACTTGCGTGGACTTGCACCACGCGAGCGCGTCCAGAAGGCCATCTCCGTTGCGCACCCGGATTACCGCCCCTTGCTGGAGGAGTACTTCGAGGCAGCAAAGAAGGCAACGCCTTTCATGCAGACCCCGCATGATCTCACCCAGGCATTCTCGTTCCATCAGCGCATGAACGAGACCGGAACAATGGCTAAGTAAACACACACATATTCGTCATCAGCACAGGACGCGTCCACCACGGGCGCGTCTTTTGCTATCCGCGGACGGGTTTTCCCTGTTCGTGGCTGACGATTATGAGGCTGCGGTGGGGCAACGCGCCGGGTAACTGCTGATGAAGCAGGGTATAGAGGATACGAGAGGCGTCGGCGTGGGAGATATGGGCGGTGGGTTCGTCGAGAAGCACAATTGGCGCAGTAGAGCACAAGGCTCGGGCCAGCAATAATCGCCGGCGCTGACCGCTGGAGAGCGAGCTGGCGCCGTCGAGAAGCACCGTATCGAGTCCCTGGTTTGCATCCAGCCACTGGCCTAGGCCCAAATCCCTGAGCGTGGCGTCGATGAGATCATCGGAGGCATCAGGGTTGGCAACGCGGATGTTTTCTCGGATAGTGGTGGAAAAGAGCCACTCGTTTTCGGGATGCATACGGATAAGCGCTCTCTTGGCCTCGGCGGTAGTATCGCCGCCTATCGACGCGCTACCGGCACGAGGCTCCAACAAACCAGCCAGGGTATAGAGCAGCGTGGTTTTTCCGAGTCCGCTAGGCCCGGTAATGAGGAGCCGCTCGTTGGGTGCGAGCGTGAAGTTCCACGTTTTGTCTGTATGCAGGCACTGCAGATGGGAAACGGTGAGCGTCGTATCGTGGGGAAGCTGTGTGGCTGGGTGACGCGGTAACGCCTCGCCGGTTACCTCGGCTAGTGCTTGCGACGCAGTGGACACGACATCTGCATAGACAGATGCTTTTGCCAGCTCGGCATGGGATTCAAAGGCGGCTAAAGACAAGATAACCAGCATCCCCAACCACATCGGTGAACCACCATAATGCTGGACCCCCAGCCACGCTATCCCAAGAACGGTGAGGTCGCAGGATAACGACAGCAAGAATGCCTGAACAGACTCGTTTCGGGTTGCACGGATCTGGTCGTGGGAGGCGCGTCGAGAAGCAGTGGCCGCCGACTCTGCGCGTTGCTGTGCGATGCCTGCGGCGTGGAACTCTACGCGATGAGAGAGCACCCCCTGCAACTGCTGCTCCCACGCGTCCTCCGACTCAACGGCAGCGCGCTGCAACCGCTTGTCGGACGCGCGCCGGGAAAGCCACGGAATGAACACACCCGTAACGCAAAAACCAGCGAGCAGCACTAAATCCGCCGTGGGTAGTAAAAGGGCGGCAAAGGCTACCGCGATAATGGACACCACCAGTGCTGTACCAGCCGGAACGAGCGAGCGGACGATGAGGTCAGTCACCCGCTCGGTGTCCTTGGAAAGACGGGTGAGCTGATCGCCTTGTGTGAGAAGAGCATCGGGGTGAGGCGTTGTTGTCTCAGCGATACTCTGGAAGACAGTGCTGCGGAGGTTTCTCAGTGCGCGTAGTGCCAGCCGGTGTGAGATCAGGCGGTCAATATATCTGAACACAGCCCGGGAAATACCCAGGGCCCTGACCGCAGTGATGGCGATGGCTAAGTCCAAGATCGGAGGCATCTGCCACGCCCGCGTGATAAGCCAACCGGACAAAACAGACAACCCAAGCGCGCTTATAAGAGTGACGCTTGCGGCGGCGATAGCGCCGGCCAGGTCACGGTTGCGCACCCCGCTTTGGCGCAGAAATTTTCTCGTATCATTCATAGTTCCACCACCTGGTGGGCAGCTGTGAGGAGCCGATCATCGTGCGTGGCTATCACTACAGCAGCGCCAGCTGCTGCGCGTTGTTGAATGGCGTCAATCAACGGTGCAATCAGCTCTGGGCTGAGATGAGCACTGGGTTCGTCGAGAAGATAGAGGCTAGCGGGCTGGGCGAGCGAGCGGGTGAGAGCCAGCCGCTGTGCCTGCCCGGTGGAAACACCCGTGCCAGGGCTCATCTGACGTTCAGGCGGCAGTTGTACATCAAGTTGTGCCATATATGCCTCTACGGCGGCGGGATCGCACTGGCCAAACACATGGAGGTTCTCATCCACCGTTCCCTCCAGAAAATAGGGCTGAGCGGCGAGATAAGAAATGGATTCTAATGGCGGGGCCGTGATAGTCCCGGTGTAAGGAAGAACGCCGAGAACAGCAAGAAATGTTGTGGACTTACCGGAACCGTTGCCACCCAATAAGACGGTGATGCGTCCACGAGGTGCGTTAAAGCTGAGGTTGTGGGGCAAGATGCCGTCGCGGCCTGCCACGCTGAGTCCTCGGACACACAGTTCCCCAGCGGGTTCATGCGTCGGCGATACATGCGACGGGGGAGCGTCTTTGATCAGCTGAAACACCTGGTTTGCTGCCGTGAGCCCGTCAGCTGAGGCATGGAAAGCAGCACCTACCCTGCGCAAGGGTGCATAGACCTCAGGTACCACAATAAGGATGATCAGCCCCGCTTCCAAGGATATTTCTCCGTGCACCAAACGCAGCCCGATGCCCACTGCTACTAGCGCGACAGAGAGCGTGGCAATAAATTCCAGAGCAAAGGAAGAGAGGAAGGCTAGCCGGAGAACAGACATCGTGGTGCGAGCATGGCGGGTGCCGCTGCGCCGTATTTCTTCCGCTGGACCTGCAGTGTTTCCCAATGCTTTAAGGGTAAGTGTCCCGGATAATAAATCCACGAGCTGTCCGTTGAGAATCCCGGTCTCCTGCAGACGACGCTGGGTAGCGGTGCGGGTGAGCGTACCGATGAGCACCATAAAAAGGGGTATGAGTGGAATCGTGACTGCTGCGAGAATCCCCGAAGGAAGGTCGAGCAGACTAATGACGAGGATCGCGGAGGGGGTAGCGATGCACATTGCGAGCAGCGCCGGAAGGTAATCGCTGAAGTATCCGCGCAAGCCGCCAAGTCCCTCACCTAAGAGAGTGCGCCAGTGCGCAGATTCTTCTTGCACCTCACGGGGGTCTTTGCGTCGCAAAGCGTCAAGTGCCTGAGATCTTAATTGGTCTATTGCGTTGCCGCAGCTGACGTGCGCCCAGTGGCGCGCTGCACCTGTTACTAGTGCGAGCGCAACCATGACTATCAGCGTGCTTATCCAATACCAGGAAGAAATATCCGGGATGGTCTGGTTACTAAAAGTAGTAATCACGCGTGCCACAAGGGTTCCGATGAGGAAGCCCCTCGCAATCACCAGGCAACTACGCACCCCTTCTGCCACGCCAGCACCGATGAGGAACTTTTGTGTGGCAGGAGTACTACGTACGAGGTCGATATTGATCGGCCCATTCATAGAGCGCACCTAATCGCGATGGACGATGACTCTGGCGCGGAATACCCAGTAGGTCCATCCTTGGTAGAGCAAAACCAACGGGGTAATAAGAACCGCAGCCCAGGTCATGACCTTGAGCGTGTAGGCAGAGCTTGCGGCGTTGTAAATGTCGAGCCCAACGCCATCGGTGAGAGTAGTCGGAAGCAAAGATGGGAACAGCGAGCCAAAAAGCAACACGGAGACCGCGCAAATGAGAACAGCCGTTGCGCTAAAGGCCCAGCCGGCACGTCGGAAGCTTAACGACGCCACCACAGCCGCGCACGCCGCAACAATGACCGCGACCACTGCCCACGTCCAGGTTTTGCCAAAGGAAAGTTGCGTCCACAAGGCAAAGGCGGCACCAACGGCAATAGTTGGCCCAATCATTATGCGTGCAGCACGGTGAACCGGCTGGATGTCTGTTTTTAGAGCCAAGAACGTGGCCCCATGGAGGAGGAATACCGCAACAAATGCAACACCTCCTAGCAGCGCAAAGGGATTCAAAAGCGCCAATAAACCGTGTAGCCCGGAATCTATCTGTCGGTTGGCATCTACTGCGACACCACGCACGATGTTGGCAAAAGCAACGCCCCACAATAATGCTGGGACCCAGCTTCCAATGCCGATGCCACGGTCGCACCAGTGGCGCCAGGCAGCAGTGTCAGCTTTAGAGCGCCATTCCAATGCGACTCCGCGCAGGATCAAACTGATCAGGATGAGGAATAACGGCAGGTAAAAGCCTGAAAACATGGTGGCATACCACTCAGGGAACGCTGCAAAGAGCGCACCTCCAGCGGTGATCAGCCAGACCTCGTTACCGTCCCACACCGGGCCGATGGCTTTGACAGCAGCATCGCGTTCGCAGTGCTTGAGGAAGGGCAACAGCATGCCTACGCCGAAGTCGAACCCCTCAAGGATGAAGTAGCCGGTAAACAGGAATCCCACGAGGATAAACCAAATGATGTGCAGGTCCATCTGTTAGCTCCTACTTTCACGGTCGGTTGAGGGCTTGTCTTTGCCAAACTGCAGAACGTGCACGGACGAGTCTTCATCGTGCGGAGTGACAAGAGGTGCGGAGTCCACATTGGTGGGCATTCCCTCCACAACTTTCTTCTTCATCAACCAGAACCAGACACAGGCCAGAGCACCATAAACGAGGGTGAAACCGATGAGAGACGTAAAGACTACCCACACTGGGTTGTTAGACACGCCAAAGTCAACGATGAGATGAATACGATCTGCGTTGTCTGGGGAGCCAGGCGCCACATCTGGGTTGGGGGCGACTACCCACGGCTGCCGACCCATCTCGGTGAAGACCCATCCCGCTGAGTTGGCAAGGAAGGGGAAAGGCACAGCGATTAATGCGCCAATGCCCATCCAACGAGCACGCGGGACTGCACCCCGTCGGGTGTACCAGAGGCCCACGACAGCAAGCACTATCGACGCCAGCATTAACCCAATCATCGCGCGGAATGACCAGTACGTGACAAACAGATTAGGCGTGTAATTGCCAGGGCCGTAGAGCTGTTCGTACTGCTTCTGCAGCTGTTCTACACCCTGCAATGTCACACCGCTGAACTTATTGGTGGCAAGGAAACTCAAGATGCCGGGCAACTCAATGAGATGCTTTACCGCTCCACAATCGTTATGGGTTCCTACGGATAAAACTGAGAAATAGGGGTCTTTGGCGGTTTGGCACAAGGACTCTGCAGCAGCCATCTTCATTGGCTGCTGGACAAACATGAGTTTTCCTTGAATGTCTCCAGTAAGACCCAATCCTGCGGCGCTTAAGAGCGTGACCCACGACCCGATGCGTAAGAGAGGCCGCCATACAGAAGCTGCTTCTTCGCGCTTTTCTGCGGACTTACTTCGGGCTTCTTTAATCATCCACCAACCAGCAATTCCCGCGACAAAGGTGCCTGCGGTAAGCAACGAACCGGTTACCGCGTGAGGCCACGCAGCAAGAGCGGTGGGGTTTGTCAGCAACTCGGTGAGAGAGACGAGCTCGGCTCGCCCAGTATCGGGATTAAAGATAGCTCCCACCGGGTGCTGCATAAAGGAGTTGGCGACGATAATGAAGTAAGCGGAAACATTGACGGCTATGGCAACAAGCCAGATGGACGCCAGGTGAGCCCATCGGGGCAAACGCCCCCAGCCAAAGATCCACAGTCCAAGGAAGGTGGACTCCACGAAGAATGCGACGAGGCCTTCTAGCGCGAGTGGTGCTCCAAAGACGTCACCGACAAACCTGGAGTACTCGCTCCATGCCATTCCGAATTGGAACTCTTGCACAATGCCGGTGACCACGCCCATGGCAAAGTTCACCAGGAAGAGAGTGCCAAAAAATTTTGTGGCTCGTAGCCACTTGTCTTTGTTAGTGAGTACCCAAGCAGTTTGAAAGCCTGCGACTATCGGTGCTAGCCCGATTGTGAGTGGTACAAAAATAAAGTGGTAAACAGTTGTGATTCCAAACTGCCACCGTGAAATATCAACCAGATCCATGGGAACTGCTTTCAGGGAAAATCGGGATAAAACCTTAAGGAAATACTACGGTAACTTAACTGTCGCTAAACGTGGCTAAAAAGTTTCCGACTGTGACAACTTTCATCGAGGGACGGGGGTGTGGCCTGTTGTGTCACATGACGCGCGATTTGCGGGAGTTTTTGTGTGGGGGAGTGATGAGGGTGCAGGGAAAACCTGAGCGGTGGGGGTTGGATTTCGCACTTGAGGGATGAAAGTAGTAAAGTGCCAAACGCACCGGCAAAACGGTGATGGGCCTTTAGCTCAGTTGGTAGAGCTACGGACTTTTAATCCGCAGGTCCCGGGTTCGAGCCCCGGAGGGCCCACTTTTATGCAGGCCAGGAAGTATCTATTTACTGCCTGGCCTGTTTTTGTTTTAGTGCGTAATGGGAGGCCTCGTGTTGCCTGCATTGGCCGGTGTCGGTGGGAACCTTTCTGGGGCTTGACGCTTCTTGCTTCATATATTGGAAGGAAAGAAGCACTTTTACCTGCTGTTTTGTGATTATTGGAACATCAAGTATAGTTCTCTGCAGTCGAGCCGCTCAGCTAGCTGAGTATGGTGAAGCTTGCTCCCATCGTCTAGGGGCCTAGGACACCGCCCTTTCACGGCGGCGACACGGGTTCGAATCCCGTTGGGAGTACCACCACTTTTGTGGTTTTGTGATACGGCCCTGTGGCGCAGTTGGTTAGCGCGCCGCCCTGTCACGGCGGAGGTCGCGGGTTCAAGTCCCGTCAGGGTCGCAAAAAGCGGCGAGTTTTTACTCGCCGCTTTTTGCATGTTCTTAGTAGCTTACGGGGGTGAAGCGGAGGGCTTATGATGCGTGATTGCACTACCTTGGGTAATCGACACCGCTAAGGTGAATCACGGAACTAGAATTTTCTGAGGTGTACTAGTTATGTCTTACTCGCTTCAACTTCCTGGCTACAGCATTGGCAAAGATGCGTATGGGAAAATTGATGAGGTCATTGCTGCTTATGGATACCGTGCAGTAGTTATCGGGGGTAAAACCGCCATAGAGAAAACCCGTGAAGCTTTTGAGATTGCACAAGCAAGCCAAGATTTTGTTATCGAGGACTGGATTGTTTACGGGCATAATTCCACGTACGCCAACGTCGATAAGCTATGTAGCCTTGAATCGGTGCGCGACGCAGAGGTCATCTTCGGTGTTGGGGGCGGCCGGGCAGTTGACACCGTTAAGGTTGTTGCAGCGCGGTTGGGAAAGCCCCTGTTCAACTTTCCTACGGTGGGCTCTAATTGCGCGGCGGCGACAAATCTATCCGTGATGTACAAGGAAGATGACGCCCTGGACGGCTATGACTACCAACCAGGACCTTGTCAGCATGTATTTATCAATACTTCCGTGATCGCGCATTCCCCGGTAGATCTCTTCTGGGCGGGCATTGCCGACGGCATGTCAAAAGAATGCGAAGTCAAATTGCAATCCCGGGGCAAAGAATTGACCAGTGCCCCACTGATGGGCCGTCATTTGAGCTCAGCCGTGACTCCTGCACTCATGGAGTATGGATTCCAGGCCCTTCAGGATTGCAAGAACGCTAAGCCTTCAACTGCCATTGAAGAAGTGGCCCTGGCGATCATTATGACCTGTGGATACGTATCTAATATGACAGTCGATCCGGGACAAACGTATTACTACAATTCCGCATTGGCGCATGCTTTCTATAACTCCACTACCGCGATACCTCGTTGCGTCGGTGTGCATCTGCATGGCGAGATCGTGTCCTATGGAGTGTTGGCGCTCTTGCAGTATGACCAAGATTTTGATCGCAAAGATCGTTACGTGGAGTTTTATAAAACCATGGGCTTCCCATTGACGCTTGCGGATCTGGATCTTAGTGAGTCTGATGTTCCGGCGATTATGGAAAGAATTCCGGCTACCACCGAGTGGAAAGTCGGAGAGTACGACTTTGATCGATTCGCCCGGGCGATCATTGAAGCTCAGGTCTTGGACTAGTCAGGATTTCAATCATAGTTTCCTGCCCGCACGCTGGGGATTTGTGCGAGGTGACGACTACTGTGTAAAGTTTTACCTCGTGCAAAGGGGAGCGATGCTTACCGGATTGCATACAAATAAATATGGCCCTGTGGCGCAGTTGGTTAGCGCGCCGCCCTGTCACGGCGGAGGTCGCGGGTTCAAGTCCCGTCAGGGTCGCGGATCACTTTTGTGGTCAGTGGCGCGGTAGCTCAGTCGGTAGAGCGTCCGCCTGAAAAGTGGAAGGTCACCAGTTCGATCCTGGTCCGTGCCACCACCGAAGCCTCATCCTCGTTGAGGATGGGGCTTCTTTTTGTGTTGCTGGGGACGTCGAAACGCTTAATGGAACATCGGACAGTGATGCGTTGTTGTAGAGAGTACTTGGACGCTACAACTCATCAGGGGATAGCTATGACACAGAACTCTCATAACATCATTGCAGTAGAACATGAGCCGGAGCAGAGCCGTTTTGTTGTTTACAAAGACGGGAAGCCCGGAGGATTCGCCAGTTACGTTGAACGCGGCCAGTCTCGCGACTTCAACCACACGGTGGTAGATTCTGCATTCCGTGGGCAGGGGCTATCCAAACCGCTGATTAAGCAGGCCCTTGAGAGCAGCCATGCAGATGGTTTTTCTATCGTTCCCACGTGTTCTGCGGTGGAAGGATTTATTGCTAAAAATCCTGAGTACCAGGATTTCGTTGTTTAGCGCGAAAATTTAAAAAAGAAGCAGTCGGAGACGACTGCTTCTTAAACGTTTGATGGCTGTATTAGATGTAGTAATCCGGATCCACGAGTTTGATCTTTTCTCCGGCCCCACGGGGGCGGTTTTTCGCGGGGATTCCCACAGCTATGTGGTTAGTCGGGACATCTTTTGTTACTACGGCGTTAGCGCCAATGGCACTTCCTTCGCCGATAGTGATGGGACCTAGGACTTTAGCGCCTGCGCCAATCGTTACGTTATCTTCCACAGTCGGATGGCGCTTTGTTTGGGTGAGAACCTGTCCGCCGAGGGTTACGCCGTGGTACAACATAACGCCTTCCCCGATCTCCGCGGTCTCTCCGATGACTATGCCCATGCCGTGGTCGATAAAGAACCGACGGCCGATGGTTGCACCGGGGTGGATCTCAATGCCAGTGAGGAATCGTGTGAATTGGGATAGGAGACGCGCTGGCCCCTTATAGCCTTTCTTCCAGAGCGCGTGTGCCACTCGGTGTGACCAAATGGCGTGTAGTCCGGAATAAACAATGGCGTTTTCCACGTCACCGCGTGCCGCAGGATCATGATCCCGTGCATTTGCTAGGTCCTCGCGAATCACCTTGACGATGTTGTACATGGTTGTTGAGCCTATCAGTCTGTCTTTTCCTGCTGAGGCGATTCAGATTGTGACTATTATCTGGGTGAACCTTCTATAGGAATGAGCTTGTTTAAGGGGTACAACCCACTGCAGGAAAAATAAATTCCCCACGCTTATGACTAGCGTGGGGCTAAAAAGAAGTTTTTAGTCGCGGATGTCGTCGAATAAGGCAGTGGAGACGTAGCGCTCGCCGTAATCTGGAACGACGGTGACGATGGTCTTGCCTTCATTTTCTGGGCGGGCAGCTATTTCAAGAGCTGCCTTGAGGTTTGCGCCTGCGGAAATACCTCCGAGGATGCCTTCCTGGGCTGCCATTTGGCGGGAAGTCGCAATGGCGTCCTCGTTGGTCACCGTGAGAACTTCCTCGTAGATCTTCTGATTGAGGACCTCGGGGATAAAGTTGGCACCTAGACCTTGAATCTTGTGGGGGCCGGCTTTACCGGTGGTCAGTAGGGGAGAGGCTGCTGGTTCGACGGCATAAATCTTAATGTCTGGGTTGTGCTTCTTTAATGTCTCACCTGCACCTGTTATTGTTCCGCCTGTGCCGATGCCAGCTACGAAAATATCAACCTGGCCCTCGGTATCGTTCCAGATTTCTTCACCTGTGGTGTTGCGGTGGATCTCTGGGTTTGCGGCATTGGCAAACTGGCTGGCCAAAATAGCATTGCCTCGCTCGCGGACGATCTCATTGGCTTTATCCACGGCCCCTTGCATGCCTGCGGCACCAGGAGTCAGGATGATTTCTGCCCCATATGCACGGAGCATGACGCGGCGTTCCAAAGACATTGTTTCCGGCATGGTCAGCACAACGTCATAGCCACGGGCTGCGCCGACGAGCGCAAGCGCAATGCCTGTGTTTCCGGACGTTGCTTCGACTATGGTGCCACCAGGTTTAAGCACACCAGATGCCTCTGCAGCATCCACAATGGCTTTACCAATCCGGTCCTTAACCGAATTAGCTGGGTTAAAGGACTCTACTTTTACCAGCACGTTGCCTGGAAGGTCCTGTGCTAGACGGTTAATGCGAACAATTGGTGTATTGCCAATGGTGTCCAAAATGTTGTCATAGACCTTAGCCATAGCTGTTGGGGCTCCTTAGTCAGATTAATTCTACGTAGATATCAGTAGATAGCAGCACAATTGTGCGCTTTACCGTGACCTTACTCTTCCTCAGCGAAAAAGACCAGACAGGTTAGTCTTTATATATGGACAAATCTGTCTATATATGTCCAGGTGTGGCTCTTTTTGTCCCGGCGGCATGTATCCATGAAATGGCAGGAAAATGGGTTTCTATATGGTAAATTCTTATGTAAATAATATCCAAATCATGGTTTTATATGGGGTGTATATAGATGAGGTCTAAGCTAGTTCCCGCGATTGTGGTGAAATACATCACACAATAATGACGCTTTTGTTTTTCTTTTCGGACAAAACGGACATTTGGGATGGTTGACCTGACTCTGGGTTGGGGAATTTAAGGGCTGTAGGGGAATAGAAATTGGGAAAGTGGAGGTGGATATTTTCACCGAATGCACTATCGTGGAAAGTGCATAATATTTACATTTTGCGTGAGTATGCAGGACTATTTGCGTAATTTATCCGGCATGATGGGATTTTTAATCTTTAAATATGTGAAATCTGCGTGCGTTACTGAAAACCATCTCGAGCTGGAAGTGCACCCCTGCGTTCCGACAAAACGGACATATTAAAAACGACACGTCGGACCGGAGGGCTTTTGACTACCCCCGTAAAGTAGATATACTTTCGCCAGTTGCACATTTTCGCTCAGGAATGGATCAAACGAACCAACGAATCTGTTGGGTGTTTGCCTGACCGGGCGTCTGACAGGAGGCTTACAGTGGAAGCTCAACGCGTCAAAGATGATGACGATGCGATCCGCTCTGCGCTGGCATCACTGAAAAATGCCACTGGTATCCCGGTGACTATGTACGCGACCGTTCAGTCGGATAATCGCCTGCTGATTAATCAGTGGGTGGGTTTGCGTACCCCCGCGCTTCAGAATCTCACGATTGAAAGTGGCGTGGGTGTTGGCGGGCGAGTGGTCAAGACTCGCCGTCCAGTAGGTGTGAGCGATTACATGCGGGCTAACGTGATCTCACATGATCTGGATCCTGTCATCCAGGACGAGGGCTTACATTCGATCGTGGCCGTCCCTGTTATCGTGCATCGCGAGGTTCGCGGTGTCCTGTACGTTGGCGTGCATTCTCCGGTGCGTCTTGGTGACAAAGTGATTGAAGAAGTCACCATGACCGCGCGCGTCCTGGAACAAGATCTCGCTATTATTGCTGCTTCTCGACGCTCCGAGGGGCTGCGCGGCGCAGCCAAGCAGGGGCGCATGATGAACGGCGCCGAGTGGGAGCAGATTAGAGCTACTCACTCCAAGCTGCGGATGCTTGCTAACCGCATCGAGCATGAAGAGCTGCGCCAAGAGCTTGAAGAGCTCTGCGATCAGATGGTCGCTCCTGTACACGTCAAGCAAACCACCAAGCTTTCTGCTCGTGAACTTGATGTTCTCTCTTGCGTGGCTCTCGGACACACCAATGTCGAGGCTGCTGAGGAAATGGGAATCGGCGCAGAAACAGTGAAGAGCTACTTGCGCTCTGTGATGCGTAAGTTGGGTGCTCACACCCGCTACGAGGCCGTGAATGCGGCCCGCCGCATCGGCGCGCTGCCCTGATAGAGGGCGTGCATGAAGGAACAAGGGTAAGAGATTTTCTCTTACCCTTGTTTGTCTATCGAGGGATTAGCGGCTTCCTCCCGGAACCCATTTCACGTCATTGCTATCGTTTGCTACTCGGCTCAGGATGAACAATAAATCGCTGAGCCTGTTGAGGTATTTAGCTGGTAACACAGAGGTGGTGTCTGGGTGAGCCTCTATGGCTCCCCACGCTGCGCGTTCTGCGCGACGGGCGATAGTCCGTGCAGAATGCAGCAATGCAGCCGCCGGTGTGCCACCTGGGAGGATGAAGGAGTTGAGCTTTTCTAGGTTCTCGTTGAAAAAGTCGCAGTCTTTTTCCAGGTTGTCTATATAGGATTGCTCAATGCGTAGGGGCGGGTATTTGGGATTCTCGGCGATGGGGGTAGCCAGGTCTGCGCCGGCGTCGAAAAGCTCATTTTGGATGCGGCGTAAGCATGCGCCGACTGTGTCAGGTACCTCGGATAGCGCCAAAACTACGCCGAGCACTGCGTTGAGCTCATCGCAATCTGCGTAGGCGACAAGCCTGGGGTCGTTTTTGGAAACTCGGGAGAAATCGGAGAGTCCGGTGGTTCCATCGTCACCGGTACGCGTGTAAATCTTTGTTAAATGAACAGCCATAAGCCCAACCTACGTGAGAAGTCAGTAGGGTTGGGAGGGTGAAAGAAAGATTTCTAGTGACGGGTGGGGCCCGACTCGAAGGCTCCGTACGGGTAAGTGGCGCAAAAAACAGCGTTCTCAAACTTATGGCGGCAGCTCTGCTTGCGGAGGGAACAACCACCCTAACTAACTGTCCGCAGATTTTGGACGTTCCCTACATGATCCGGGTGCTTGAAGGCCTGGGATGCTCAGTGGAATCCGATAATGGGACAGTGTGTATTAGCACCCCCGCGGAGATCTCTAGCGATGCGGATTTTGATGCCGTGCGACAGTTCCGTGCGTCGGTGTGCGTGCTGGGTCCGCTGACCTCGCGTTGCGGTCGAGCCGTTGTGGCCTTGCCCGGCGGCGATGCCATTGGTAGCCGACCTTTGGATATGCATCAGAGCGGTCTGGAAAAACTCGGTGCCAAGACACGTATTCAGCACGGTGCTGTTGTCGCGGAAGCAGAGCAGCTTAGAGGTGCCAAAATTACGCTCGATTTCCCTTCCGTGGGAGCGACGGAAAATATCCTCACCGCCGCAGTGCTTGCCGACGGCACCACCATCCTTGATAACGCAGCCCGTGAGCCCGAGATCCTCGACCTATGCACCATGCTTAAAGAGATGGGTGCCGATATCTCCGGCGAGGGAACCTCAACGATCACCATCACCGGTGTGGATAAGCTCTATCCTACGGAGCATGAAGTGATTGGCGACCGCATCGTTGCGGGAACTTGGGCGTATGCCGCAGCTATGACCCAGGGTGACATCACTGTCGGCGGCATTGCGCCGCGGAACCTCCACTTGCCACTGGAGAAGCTCAAGGTAGCTGGCGCGGAAGTTGAAACATATGAGCATGGATTCCGTGTGCGTATGAACCGTCGCCCGCAGGCCGTTGATTATCAAACGTTGCCTTTCCCGGGTTTCCCTACAGATCTCCAGCCGATGGCCATCGGAATTGCGACCGTGGCTCAAGGAACCTCTGTGATCACAGAGAACATCTTTGAAGCACGCTTCCGCTTTGTCGACGAACTGATGCGGCTTGGTGCAGACGCCACTGTGGATGGACACCACGTTGTTTTACGCGGAGTGGAACAGCTGTCTTCTACTCCCGTGTGGAGCTCAGACATTAGGGCCGGTGCCGGATTAGTTCTTGCCGGCTTGTGCGCGGAGGGAGTCACCGAAGTTAACGATGTCTTCCATATCGATCGCGGATATCCCAATTTTGTTGAGGATTTACGATGTTTAGGCGCCACCATCGAGCGAGTAGTCGATTAAACACTCTTTCAATCCCCAGCTTCACGCCTGTGAGCTGGGGATTTGTGTGTTCTGTAAGTGGTGTGTAACTTTATGTGAGTCGCCGCGACCGACAGCGCCCCTCACAGAGGCAAACACCACGAAGGTGATTGTGAATCAGTGAGTGTAAGG
>NZ_SDQO02000002.1 GCF_004382825.2 Corynebacterium silvaticum | reverse complement strand
CACTCACTGATTCACAATCACCTTCGTGGTGTTTGCCTCTGTGAGGGGCGCTGTCGGTCGCGGCGACTCACATAAAGTTACACACCACTTACAGAACACACAAATCCCCAGCTCAGAACATGTTTTTCACGCATTGTTTAAGCAACGTTCAATCAGCAGGGCCGTAGAAAGTATCAAAGCGCCGTAGGAAAAGAAGTTCCTACGGCGCTTTATCTCTAGTGATAACAAGCCAGTGGACCATCGGGCCCGTCAATGACGTGTACAGGAGTATTAAATATCTGGCTCAATATCTCGCTGTCCATCGCGGTGGCTACTGGACCAAAATGAGCCACGTTCCCGTCTTTAACTGCACAAATGTAGTCGGCATAACGCGCTGCAAAGTTGATGTCGTGGAGAACCACTATGACTGTTCGCCCTAGGTCGCGAGCAATATCGCGCAGGTGCCGCATCATTTGCACGGAATGTGCGATGTCCAAGTTATTGAGGGGTTCGTCGAGAAGCACATAGTCAGTTTCCTGCGCCAGCACCATAGCCACATACGCGCGCTGGCGCTGTCCACCTGAAAGCTGATCAAGGTAGCGGTTTTCTAATGGACGCAGGTTGAGAAAATCGATGTACTTAGAAACGATCTCCTCATCCTGTGCGGTTAGCTTCCCTTTTGAGTAGGGAAAGCGCCCGAAGCCGACAAGTTGACGCACGGTAAGGCGGGTGATGAAGTGATTTTCTTGTCTCAAGATGGAGACAATCTTTGCAAGGTCCTTGGATTTGGTAGCCGCAACGTCGTAGCCGGCTACGGCGATCTGGCCGGCGTCGATAGGCAGAAGCCTTCCGATCATCGTCAAAAGCGTGGACTTCCCTGCCCCGTTAGGGCCGATGAAAGCCGTGATACCGCCTTGAGGAATCTCAAGGTCAACAGGACCAATGGAGACTTCGCTGTTGTAGTTCTTTGCTACGTGATCTAGCTGAATCACAGGCGCCCCTTTTTCAGAATGACGATAAGGAAAATAATTCCGCCCACGAGCTCGATGATGATGGAGACCACACCTTGGGCGTAGAAAATATGGTTCATCACAAAGTATGCAGACGTCAGAATCACAAATCCCAACGCCCACGCCATAGGAAAGACGTACCTGTGGTCAAAAGTATTCGCGCATTGATACGCCAACGTAGCTACCAAGAATCCCAGGAACGTCATCGGCCCAACCAGAGCGGTTGAGGTGGCCATCAGCACCGATACAAGCACCAAAGTGAGCACTGATAGCACTTTGTAATTCATTCCAGCGTTGATTGCTACTTCACGCCCCAGCTGCAGCAGATTGAGTTGCCTTGCCAGCATAAGAAGCGTTCCGCCAGCTACGAGTACCAAAGGTATGGCGATCGGGAAATATACGGGGTCTGCATTGCTGATAGAGCCAAAAAGCCGTGCAGTTAGCACGTCGAATTCGCTCGGGGTAAGCAACCGTTGCATAAAGGTAGCAAGACTGCCTAGACCAGCGCCGATAATGATTCCGATGAGCAGCAAAGCATGCATATTAGAGTTCTTACCTGTGAGCAACCATGCGTAAAGCACCATCGATAGGCCGATCATCAACGCAAGTTGCAGAAGGAACATCGGCACAGTGCGCGACTGCATAAGCCCCACGGAGCCAAAGAAAAACACTGTCGACGTATGAATCACACGGTACAGCGACTCAAATCCCATAATTGACGGTGTAATAATTCTATTATTTGTCACCGTTTGGAACGCCACTGTGGCCAGCGACTGGCAAAAAGCCACCACGGCCATCGCAATAATGGCGCTTGTCCGCCGTTCTGCGATAAGCCAAAAACGCTGCGTGCCAAAGGGCATCGGATTTTTGTATACTAAAAGACCAAAAGCGCAGGACAAACCGGCAAAAACAACGATGGAAAGAATTATCCAATATCGCCGTTGCTCCCCACGCGTCTGAAACGCCCCGGATCGCCGATTACTGGTCGAATCCTGGGGATCGTGCGCTCTTACTTTTTGAGATAGTCCCCTAGCCACGTCGAACCTGCCTCACAATGAGCCCCACAAAAACAACTGCCCCAAACATGCCCAATACCACGGAAACCGGCACTTCAAAGGGGGAAATGATGGTGCGCGAGAGGAGATCGCAGACAGTCACCAGACCTATTCCGCTCAGACACACCCACGGTAGATTTCCCCGCAGGTCATCTCCCCTAAAGATGGAAACCAGGTTGGGAACGATAAGACCCAAGAACGGCAGATTGCCGATAACTACAGTGACAACGCCAGTCGCAAGAGTGATCAGCGCCGTGCCAATGAGCACCATGCGGTTGTAATTGACACCGATGTTGGTTGCTATATCCTCCCCCAAGCCCGTGGCGGTTAAACGATCCGCATAGAAAAAGACCGCGACAACCACTAGTGCTACCGCCCACAGAACCTCATATTGCCCCTTAGATACAGAGGTGAAGCTTCCTTGGAACCACACCCCCAAGGTCTGCAAGGTGTCAGTTTTTAGTGCAACAAAAGTAGAAACCGAACTGACCACAGCACCCAACATGATTCCAATGATCGGAACTACCAGCGAAGAGCGCAAGGAGACTCTGCGTAAGAAAAGGAAAAAGACCATTGTTCCAGCGAAAGAAAAGACCACCGCGGAAAGCATTCGATCCAGAATGCTGGCTTGCGGGAACGTCAGCATGCAAAATAGCAGTCCCAACCCTGCCCATTCCGTGGTTCCTGTAGTAGTCGGTTCCACGAACCTGTTCTGAGTGATCATTTGCATCACGAGGCCGGACATCGCCATCGCAGCTCCCGCCAGAACAAGGGCTACGGTTCTTGGAACCCGAGTAATTCCAAAAATGTCTACTTCTCCGCCAGAGAAAATGTCATATTCGCCGGTGAGAAGAGAAACTATAAGCAATCCGACGACGGCACACGTGGCCAAAAGAAGGCGGACATTGAAACGCTGCGTCAGCGTAGTATGTGTTTTCATAAAAATCGAGCTCTACGAGCGACTATCAGTGATGAACGGCAGAACGGGGATTGCTCAACCTCTCGGTCAGCAATCCCCAGTCTTTTAATAAAGTCCACCACACACGGCACAGATGTTATTTACCTTGCTCGAAAGCGTCGGCAATCGAATTGAAGATCTTCGTGTACGTGATGATCGACTCATTGCGGTAGGTATCCTGCGGAGCAACAAGTACTTTTTGGTTCTTTACCGCAGCAACTCCTGTCAGCGCCTGGTTCTTAGCAATCACGTCTTTAGCAGGTGTGTACTTTGCGTCATCAGCCATGATGGCGCCATCACGGTCGAGAACGAAAATCCAGTCAGGGTTTGAATCCGCAATTGCCTCGACAGAAATGTCATCGCCCTTGTGGTTTGAGGAAGCTCCCTCAATCTGTAGGGCAGGCTTGAGACCCAACAGGTCAAAAACGGAACCATAAACACGGCCGACGTGCGGCGCAATATAGCCGATCGCGCCTCCGGATACGTTCACGGCCATGACTTTGTCAGATCCGTTGTAGGCTTTCTTTGCCCGCGCAACGGCGTCCTCAAAGTCTTTTACAAGCTTCTTAGCTTCGTCTTCTTTATTAAAGATAACGCCCATTTCAGTCACCTGGCGCTTAAGCTCCGCATCAAAGGCTTCGCCGTCGCGAGGTTCAAAGTCCACGATAGGGACACCGGGGTTAAGCTTTTTCATCTCTTTGTAGTGCTGGGAAAAGCGCTGGCCAGAGATGATCAGATCTGGGTCGGTAACCACCATTGCCTCAAGGTTGGGTTCACGGTGAGTTCCCAGGTCCACGATCTGATCGTTGTTGAGGAAGTTAGGCACGGTCGACGGCGCGATCGGCTTAGGCACAGCCACAGGGGTCACGCCCCACTGATCCAAAATTTGGAACGTGCGGTTATCCGTAGCAACAACCCGCTCAACAGGAGTTTTAATCTCGACTGTTCCGTAGTTGTCCTGAACGGTCACGGTATTTGCACTCGACTGTGCATTGGTAGCGCTGTCTTTAGTACCGGAATCGCTACAAGCGCTCAAAGCAAGGCCAGCCGCTGTAAAAACCGCAGCGAACTTAGTAAATCTGGAGACCATAAGACCCTTATCCTTATCGATATGGATTGGCAAACCTCAGTAAGCACAGGCTTGCTTTCACTCGATCCAAGCTATCGACACCCTCAGGAAAAGACAAGAATTTTAGACATCCCCAACCGCCCACCCCGCCACAATTCACATCCATGCAGGTCACAACCCAATAAAACAAAAGCCCGAACCCATAAGGGGGGTAAACTTACTTACCCCCAGCCATCCGAAAGAGGTAGCGCGTTCACATTCCTCCCCACATTTGAAGTTAGCAATGAAGATAATAGTTTGACTCAATGAACTTTCTTGGAGTGGGGACGTTCGGGCTACGTATGAGGAGTTTCCCGTGGACGTCGTAAAGCTTCTTTGCAATCGGCCGCTTTCTTCGAACATGTAGGCCAACAAGCAAGCATCGATGTCACGCCCCTTTCCCATAATGCGCATATACGCACAGTAGAAAAGAAAACGCCATGCTTTTTAACGTCATCGTTGTTCTTTTAATGATTGCCGCCGCAGCGATGCTCATCACAGTGGCCTTGCATAGCGATCTTCAAAAGCACAGGCCGCATACAACAACACGACATGTTCAGCGCATGGTGTGAGCCGCCCCGTTCCCGCGACACTCGTTCTCACACCATGCACATTGAACACATCAGCTAAGCACCCACAAAGATGCCTTTTTCTTGATCAAACTTGGTCACATCACCCTTGCCGATGTCATAGTGATACGCCTCCAGCTTGAGATCGCCCGCTTTCACCCGCTCCATCACAAAAGCATGAGACATCAAGTTATCCAGCTGGGCCGCTGCATTAGCCTTTTCTAGGCGGAGTGAGAAATCTTCAGCGTTACGGTCGCCGTCGAGTTTAGCGAGCACCCCCTCGGAACGGGTCAATCAATCATGACTAGCCGGCAACTTCTGTGCATACTCATCGAGATGCTGCAGCGCTGCCATACCACCACAATTGGAGTGTCCGATAACAGCGATAGTGGAAAACCCAAGCTAGACACCGCGTACTCTACCGGGGCAAGGACTCCGAACTCAGGCTTGCTAGCGTGCGGGATAATGTTGGCGATATCGCGTAGGTGGAACAACTCACCGGGTTTGGCCGACAAGAGAGTTTCTGCGTCGATGCGTGAATCCGAGCATGTGACCACGAGCGTGTGCGGGGATTGAGAATCCGCCAAGCCCTCATAGAGTTTTTTATTGTCGGGGTAGGTAGAGTCCTCAAATTTGTTGATTCCATCGGCAATGGGGTCACCCGTGCCGCTGGTTGCTTTAGTTGGCTCAGTTGTGCAGGCGGCAAGGGCTGTGGCCCCCGCCCCGAATCCCAAGGCCTGCAAAATCTGGCGACGACTGTATGACTTCCTTGTAGGCATGCGCAAGCTCCAGTCTCTAGTCGTACTTTTGATTCAAAAATATAGCATTTTTGTTCTAGCCGACGAGCTGAGATAGGCAGCGGGATCAGTGGCCGCATAGGCACATGGCACTCTGCGCCACCAAAGTTAAAACAACGTATGAGCAGAGAAAACAGCAACATTCGGCCACGCGTCACCTGAGGCTCCACCGCTAGCAAAAATCTGTGAGCAAACTCTCTTAAAACTGATGCGGAAGCATAATTTTATAGAACCGACATGTCGTCATTGACGAGAGGCACAATCAACAAAATGTCGCCCCATAGGTTCGCCTTCTGTACGCAATTCATGCCAAATGTGTGCCAAAAGTGAGGATTTTTGTGACTATCTGTGGCACATCACAGATCTTCTGCATTTTGCGTTTTACAGGTAAATGAGTAAAAACCCCGCTTACCAGGGTGGTAAGCGGGGTTAGGTTGTGGAGCTGCCGGGAATTGAACCCGGGTCCTACGCAACCTCGCCAGGGCTTCTCCGTGCGCAGTCCGCGCATAGATCTCTACTTGGCTCTCCGGCTAGGACGAACACACCCGGATGATGAGCCCAGTCATCGGTAAAAGTCCCGATCCACCCCGTTGACACGATGGAATCAGCAAGTCTCTTAGTCGGTGCCAGACACTAGGCCAGAGACAAACCTAGGCTGACAGACACGCAGTTCGCTACAAATTAGGCAGCGAGGGCGTAGTCGCGCTGAGTCTTCTCGGCGCTTATCAGTTTGCTACGACGCTTACGGTGGTCTCTAGCCTGCACCGGCACGCTTCCCCTGGCTCAATCTACGCAGTCGAAACCAAAATCAGCCCCTCATGCGGCTACGGATTGGGATGCTGTGCAGCATATCCGTAGTTCGAATCATCCTACTCCGTGCAATGAGCAGCTTCAAGTCCTCCTGCAGTACGTGCTGCCGAGGGGACGTCGATAAGCTGCAAAGACAGGAATATTTTATGCGTGGATGCTTTTAACGCGACGACCAAGTTCTCGAACCACTTCGCGCTCTTCGGTCCTGCGCTTGATGTCTTGGCGCTTGTCATAATCCTGTTTACCTTGGGCAAGGCCAAGTTCCACCTTGAGCCGTCCACCAGAAAAATAGAGGGACAACGGCACAAGTGTCTTGTTGCCGTCGCGAACTTTACCCATCAACGAGTCAATCTCGCGACGGTGCAGCAGCAGTTTACGGGTCCTCTTGGGGCTATGGTTGGTCCACGACCCCATGGAATAGATCGGTATGTTGAGGTTGCGGAGCCAGACCTCGCCCTCATCAATAGTGGCGAAGGCATCGACAAGGGAGGCCTTGCCCTCTCTTAGCGATTTAATTTCTGTACCGAGGAGGACAATGCCGCATTCGTAGGTCTCTAGAATCTTGTAATCATGGCGTGCCTTGCGGTTAGTCGCGATCACAGGATTGTTGTTTGCAGCTTTTTTCTTCTTCGCCATAATGCCACTGATCGTACCTTGTGCCCGCCTTACGCATGCAAAAACCTTCCACACCAGCTTGATGTGGAAGGTTAAAGTTCTCACGCTACTTCGCCAGTCCACAACCAGCGGCTCATACGTGTTTATTTACGCACATACCAGCGGAGCGTGATTTGAGCGGTGATAGCTGCAAAGACCACTCCGATCACTGCCACAACCGGGGCCACTGCCCAGATGTCGGTGCTCGTCACCCTTGCAATGAGCTGGGAATCGTAGAGGCCCTTGAGGGTCTTGTCCACCACCCATTCCTTGCCACCAAACAGCGCCACTCCGGAGAGCACAGCGCCAAAGAGTGCAGCGATCATGGCTTCAAGCACAAAGGGTGCTTGGGTATACCAGCGAGAGGCACCCACCATGCGCATGATCGAAATTTCTTCACGACGATTAAATGCAGCAATTTGCACCATGTTCACAATCAAGAACACTGCCGCAATCGCCTGAATCGCCGCGAAAATGAACGTCGCGTTACGAATGGAATCGAGGTTATTCGTCGCTCCGCGCAGATCATCCACCTGATCCACAATGGTGCTCACTTGCTCCATGCCACGAACTGCATCAAGTGGCTTGGTGTCTAGCGGGTCTACAAGGCGAACATGCAGCGCCGCTGGCAGGGCATCTTTAGATGTTTCTGCGACAAGCTGCGGGTCTGTGTCCTTGAAAACCTCGACAAAACGCTGATACGACTGCTCCCGACTGCGGAAGGTGACAGATTCGATCCCTGCTTGGCCATCGAGCTTTTCACGCACCTGCTTGCATGCGTCCGATGCACAGTCCTTGTCATTGGCAGAGATGTCCTCGTTCAGCTGCACCATGACTTCTACACGATCAAGATAGATATCTTTTGTCGCTTCAGTCATGTGCGTGACGAGGAAACCGGTAGCCAGAAGCGCTAGAGAAATAGCCGTGGTAATGATGAGCGCAATGGTCATCGTTATGTTACGTCCGAGCCCGCGGAAGGCCTCTCGGAATACAAATCCAAGTTTCATGAGGTTCCTTACCTATTGCACCTATTGAGCTTCGCCGTAGACACCGTGGGCATCATCACGCACGAGCTTGCCCAGGTTCAGTTCAATAACACGACGGCGCATGTCGTTGACGGCCCTCGCATTGTGAGTGGACATAACAACGGTTGTGCCCGTCTTGTTGATCTGATTAAGCAAAACCATGATGCCGTCGGAAGTTTCGGGATCCAGGTTGCCGGTAGGCTCGTCGGCAAGCAAAAGCAACGGCCGGTTGACAAAGGCGCGGGCTACGGCCACACGCTGCTGCTCACCGCCGGAAAGCTCATGAGGCATACGGTGCGCTTTTCCAGAAAGACCCACCATTTCAAGGGTTTCGGGCACCAGTTTGTTAATGCGGCTTTTCCGTGTCCCAATAACTTCTAGCGCAAAGGCCACGTTGTCGTAGACCGTCTTCTGCTGCAAAAGGCGGAAATCCTGAAAGACGTAACCAATGTGCTGGCGCAGCTTGTTAATTTGCCGGCCATGCAGCTTATTCACGTGAAAATCGGACAAGTAAAGATCACCGCTCGTGAGGTTCCCCTCTCTGATCATGAGCTGCAAGAAGGTTGATTTTCCCGAGCCGGAAGGGCCGATGAGGAAAACAAACTCGCCTTTATCAATAGTGAGCGAGAGGTTATCTAGCGCCGGCCTGGTAGACGTTTTATATGACTTGGTGACTTTGTCAAACGTGATCACACTTGAACACCTTAGCCAAACCACTGTGACAATTGAAACGTTTGTGACAAATGGGATCGAATTTCCTTATATGTGTGACGTTATAGCCATGGCGCTTAACGACGCCCCCCCCCATCTTCCGCACTCCCACCTAGCCAGAGGCATGCCCCGCTACAGCCCTGGCCATACCCATAATCACAGCTACTTATTGAGATGCCGCCCCTCCCCTCAATCACCCCGAATGGATAAAGTTTTCATAAACCTATGAGTCGCGTCACTTTTATCGCATTAGACTAGCGCCCATCACTTCCCCAAAGATCGGAGCCCAGAAATGAGCACGACTTCAGAGCAGAAGCTAGACAACAGGCACGACGCGCCTCCCAAGCCGAAAGGATTTCTGGGGTTTGTGGAGCGCGTTGGTAACTTACTCCCAGACCCTTTCTGGCTTTTGTTATTCTCGCTGGACTGGTAGCGATCAGTAGCTGGGTGGGTTCAAAGGTCGGCATGACCGCCACTAATCCCCAAGACAATTCCCCAGTTGCCGTCACTAATCTCCTGACCAAAGACGGAGTAAGCAGAATGCTTACTGAGGCGGTGAATAACTTTGTGTCTTTTCCGCCTCTCGGAGTGATCCTGACAGTCATGCTCGGAGTCGCTGTAGCCGAGCACTCTGGTTTTATTAGTGCACTTATTCGGGCCATGGTGGCTAAAGTAGGCCCACGCACACTGACCTTTGTGGTTGCGCTGGCGGGAGTCACCGGCTCTATTGCATCGGATGCCGTTTACGTGATCCTTATCCCTTTGGGTGCCATGAGCTTTCGGGCGCTGGGAAGATCACCGATCGTGGGCGCCATGGTCGCATTCGCTGCATCATCGGCGGGTTTCAATGCCAGCCTGATTCTGAACATCACTGACGTGCTGTTGGGCGGGATTTCCACATCTGCGGCACAGCTCGTGGACCCCGAGTACCATGTTTCTCCCCTGGCAAACTATTTCTTTGTAGTGGCCTCCTCTATCATGCTTGCGCTAATCATCACACTGGTCACTGAGCTTTTTATCAAAAAGAAGGCGCGCGAGTTAGTAGATCATGACCGCATCGATCATTCCGAGCTCACTTTTCCAAGAATGCGGACGGCTCTCCCGGCGCGCAATCTCACAAAGACGTCAACGCTGTCACAGACGACGAGCTGGCAGCGGAAATCAAGCTGCATCCTAGTGAGGCTCGCGCCCTTGTGCTTACTGGTGGCGCTTTTGTGCTCATGCTCGCCATATACTTTGCGTTGCTGTTTATCCCAGCGTCACCGCTGTATTCAGAAGCAGGAGCACTGACGAGCCCCTTGATTAAAGCCATCGCGGTTCCTATCGCGATGATGTTCTTAGGGTTAGACATCGTTTATGGTGTTGCCGCTAAAACGATCACAAGGCTGGGAGATATTCCCGAGTTCATGGGGCGTGGACTCAAGACTCTCATTCCTATGATCGTCTTGTTCTTTATGGTTGCGCAGTTCCTGGCATGGTTTCAATGGTCGAATCTGGGCATGTGGACTGCGATTAAAGGGGCGGAGTTGCTCCAGCAATGGGACCTACCGGTCTACGTGTTATTCGGCGCGCTGGTCGCTATGGTCGCCTTGCTCAACTTGGCTATTACATCGGGCTCGGCCCAGTGGGCCCTTATGGCACCGGTGATTGTGCCCATGATGATGTACATAGGGGTTTCTCCAGAAGTCTCGCAGATGCTCTTCCGCATAGGCGATTGCCCGACAAACATCATCACTCCCATGAGCCCTTATTTCGCTCTAGCACTGACGTTCCTCCAGCGCTATTACAAGCCTGCAGGTGTGGGAACCCTCATGTCCTTAGCTCTTCCCTATTCCATATCCATGCTGGTGGGATGGTTCCTGTTCTTTGTCTTGTGGTACTTCTTGGGAATTCCTATCGGCCCTGGGACCCCTATTCATTATGGATAAAGCCAAACTCTGAGAGCTAGGCTGCCGCGCTGAGTTATTCTCAAGCGATGAAGATTGCAATTATGGGGTATTCGGGTGGCGGAAAATCAACACTTGCCCGCCGCCTAGGTGCCCAGCTGAATATCCCAGTTTTGCATCTTGATTCGGTTCACTTTTCAACAGGCTGGGTGGAGCAAGATTTCGCAGAAGAATCCGCAGACGTCGAGTCGTTTCTCAACACGCATAGTGATTGGATCATCGACGGCAATTACTCGCTTTTATCTGGGGAGCGTCGATTAGCTGAGGCTGATCGCATCATCGTGATTCTCGTGCCGCGCATGATCAGATTGTGGCGAATCATGCGTCGTTTAGCCTGCTATTACGGCACAACGCGACCAGACATGGCGGCGGGATGCCCAGAGAAAGTTGATTTTGCTTTCCTTAAATGGGTGCTGTGGGACTCGTGCACAAGGGCAAAACGCAAGTACTACCTGGAGATCGCGAAGAAATATCCGAGAAAAACTGAGATTCGCCGTCGATAACATAGCTTATCGACGCCCCTCTCCAAAGCTTCCCCCGTTATTGTTCCTGCTGCTGTGCCATACGCCAGCGGATGCCAGCTTCTAGCAAACCATCAATGTCTCCATCGAGCACCTTTTGCGGATCATTGATTTCATAATTAGTACGCAGATCTTTCACCATCTGATACGGGTGCAACACATAGGAACGCATTTGGTTTCCCCACGAGGCATTGCCACCAGCACCAAGGGCATCGAGTTCAGCTCGCTCTTCTTGGCGCTTTTTCTCCAGGAGTTTAGCTTGGAGAACTCGCAGAGCAGAGGCCTTGTTTTGGATCTGAGACTTCTCGTTTTGGCAGGTGACCACGATCCCGGTAGGAATATGCGTCAAACGCACAGCCGAGTCAGTGGTATTCACGGACTGCCCGCCGGGCCCGGAGGAACGATAGACGTCCACGCGTATTTCAGAATCTGGAATGTCGATGTGGTCCGTCTGCTCAACCACGGGGAGAACCTCTACCTCAGCGAATGAGGTCTGGCGGCGTCCTTGGTTATCAAACGGAGAAATTCTTACTAGCCGGTGTGCACCTTGCTCCACAGAAAGCTGTCCATACATGTATTCACCGTGGACAACGAACGTCGCTGATTTGATACCCGCTTCTTCTGCATAAGAGATGTCATAAATGTCGACCTTGCGGTCGTTCTTTTCCGCCCAGCGGACATACATGCGCATCAGCATCTCCGCCCAATCTGCAGCGTCAACGCCACCTGCTCCAGAGCGAATGTTGATCACAGCCTCACGGGAATCATACTCGCCAGATAACATGGTTTTCACTTCTAGAGATTCAATCTCTGCGGTGAGCTCGGCCAGCTCTTCGTCGGCAAGCTCGGTGCCGTCGCCCTCTTCTTCGGCGAGTTCGTACATCACCGGGATGTCGTCGATACGCTGCCGCAGGCCAGTAAGTTTCTTCAGCTGCGCTTGTACTGAAGACAGCTCCGTGGTCACCTTCTGAGCATGGTCAGGGTTATCCCACAACGTGGGGTCGGAGGCTTGTTGCTCCAGCTCACGGACGCGCGATGCTAATTCCTCGGGGTCCATGACCTTTTCGATCGTGGTCAAGGTTGCATCAAGTTCATTGAGAGAAGCGAGAATTTCCGGGCGCATGAAGAACTAGTTTAGCGGGATACATATCCATCTTCTGCTTTGCACCCGCTGTTCCGGCTACTTTTTAGCATACAAGCAGGCACTTTGCTGCGATGAACAGCGAGGAAGCCAGATCCAAGAACCTATTCCCCATGTTTTTGTGGGGCTGTTACTCCGCCATGGTTGGCAACTCTCCTGGGAAAAGGTGACAATGGTGGATATGGATCAACCTCGGGATACTGCATTACATTCCTCGTTAGCTGACATGATCGCAACGATCACCAAGACTTTTGTTATCGCCCACGATCAAGATTCTGATGAGCACCTAGCGCAAGCGCTGGTGTTCAATGCGGGCCGCTTGGCGTGGCGAATGCGCGAGCAGGGAGTATCTACGGACTTTAAGACATCCCTCTCCGACGTAGTCACGGATGCCGACCGTGCAGCCGAGCAATTTGTCACGGGCGTGATTAGTGCGCTTCGGCCGGAAGACGGCGTCCTCGGTGAAGAAGGCACCCACAAACCTGGAACCTCCGGGCGTACATGGGTCATCGACCCAGTTGATGGAACCTACAACTTTATTAGCGGTTCAGACTACTGGTGTTCCGCCCTTGCACTGGTAGAAGGCGATCCCGCGGATCCGGATAAGGTCTGTTTCGGCGCTGTACACAGGCCTGCGATGGGATACACCTGGTTTGGCGGCAAAGACATCCCTACGACCCGCGACGGCAAAGCCCTGCCGACGTTGGAAAATACATCCACTGAGCTCATCAGCATGGCCACGTATCTCAACCCTCCTTTCATCGCTGAACCGGCGCTGCTTAACGCATGGCTCTCCCTTGCGCAGGGCTTCCTCAGCTGGAGAATGATCGGGGCAGGTTCGGTGGACCTGGGCGGAGTCGCTGACGGCACTTTAGGCGCTTACGTCCAACACACTGTCCAGGACTGGGATTGGCTCCCCGGCCGTGCCCTCGTCGAAGGCGTAGGCGGCACCTGCATCAAAGTTGAAGCCGCGGGTGTGACCTGGTGTATTGCCGCAAACCCGCAGGCCGCTGATGAAATCGCAACGATTCTCCGCAACTTACCTCCTGCGAATTAATCCGACCCTAGTTTTTGCAACGCATCTCAGGAAAGCTGGTGTGTATGACTTCTTATAATTCTGATCTTGAATTCGCTCTATCACTTGCCGACGCCGCCGATGCAATAACTTTCGAGCGCTTCGACTCAAGCGACCTGGTTGTAAATTCCAAACCGGACATGACTCCCGTAAGCGATGCCGACCTCGCCTGCGAAAAGGCCCTCCGAGCGCTCATCACCGAACGCTATCCCGACGATGCCATCCTCGGGGAAGAATTCGGCGGTGACGTGGAGCTGAAGGGACGGCAGTGGATCATTGACCCCATTGACGCCACAAAGAACTTTGTGCGAGGGGTTCCTGCCTGGGCAACGCTTATCGCTTTGCTTGTCGACGGCACTCCGGTAGTCGGCGTGGTCACCGCGCCGGCTCTAGCGCGCCGTTGGTGGGCGGCTTCCGGTCAAGGCGCATGGCGCACCTTCAACGGCGGAACCCCCACAAAGATGTCGGTCTCTCGCGTTGCAGATCTAGACCATGCTTCCCTCTCGTTTTCTTCCTTTAGCGGTTGGCAAACCCTAGGTTTGGACCAGCGCTTTATTGATTTAACCGAGCGCACGTGGCGACTGCGCGGTTTTGGAGATTTTTGGTCTTATTGTCTCGTCGCAGAAGGCGCGGTAGACATCGCTGCAGAACCGGAGGTCTCACTATGGGACCTAGCTCCCTTAACCGTATTGGTAGAAGAGGCCGGTGGTACCTTCACCTCTCTCGCGGGTGAACGGGGACCGCACGGCGGCAGTGCGATTGCGTCCAACGGCTTACTCCACACCCCGGCACTAGACGTTTTGGGCACAAAGGCGCAAGAGCCACACACGTAATCCCCCGGGATTAAATCTTAAAAAGGCAGGTGCCCGCTGATTTTCTAGCGGACACCTGCCTTATGTTTTGGCTTCTATTTTACTAGTTTGAAACCAGCACCCACGCCATTCTTTGCGTTTATGTCTGCGAGAACCGCATCCATATTGGTGGAAATCGTCGGCATGAACATCGGGCCCTGCCATGGGGTATGGCAGGCAAGAGCTTGGTTGTTGATAGCCCCTCTCTTGATAATTCCCACGACGCGATCTCCCACGATCACTGGTGCGCCAGAGTCGCCCTGTCGAGCACAGATCTGCGACATTGAGGTTCGCGCGTCTTTAGTCCAGATATGGCCACAGGAGTGTCCGGTGGCTACGCCCTGCTTACAGGCTGTTTCTCCAGTGTTAGGGTTGTGGCCCCCCACCGAATTAACGCGAATCCCGTTGTACTCATTGGTTACCTGCGCATTAGAACCAAGCTCAATAACCGAATAGTCCAAATGTTCACCTCGAACGGCAACCGTTCCGCTTGGACCGATGCACCAAGAATCAGCAGATTCCACGCTTTGTCCCACTGCCCCACAGTGCCCCGCGGTAATAGCGACCGCGCGCCCCGCGGCATCGTGTCCCGTCGCAGCGACAGTGCACAGAGAATGCTTTCCCACATACACAGGGGTTCCTGGGCCATACAGGGACATTCCGCGTTGTTCTGCTGCTAAGGATTCAGCTGGGATATCCGGCGAGTTGAACCAGCTACCGGCTACCCGATTGAGAACTTTCCCGGGGTGCTGTGCCATGAACTGCGAAAGAAGATCCGTGCGCCAGTGATAGTTAGGGCCATCGATAATGGGTTCAAAGGTCTTTTCCCGTTGCACGACCTCAGGAATCGTCCGGCCCTGTGCATCTTTGTGCACTGGCTGGGTATCTGCACGCGGGGTCGGTGTCTGATGAATAGCTTGTGGCTTATGAGGCTGTAACGCTTGGCCTAGAGCCGCTTGCGCTTGCGCCCCTGCTGCTTGAACATTCGCGTTAAAAGCGTCCATGTCAGATTGCATACGAGCGACCGCTGCGTCTGCAGAGGCGACCGCTGCGGGATCTACTGGAGGGGCAACGATGCCCGCTCCGCGCAGCTGCTCAGCCACCTGATTCACCCACGTGGAAACCGGAGCCTGCTGCGGCATAATGTCAGAAGCCCCGGCACCTGGCGAACCGAAGACCGCCATCCCTGTGATTGCTGCTGTGATAAACAAACGGCGGGTATGGTGGTTGCGGTTTCGCATGTACCGAGGCTTCCTTTTCGCTATTCAGACGAGCATTTCCCACTCATATAACCATGTATTTGAGCGTACGCATAGCCCGCCACACCGACGCGAATTTAATCGATGGTAATCAGCGCCTGACCTCCCTGAACGGAATCACCGACGGCAACGCGAACGCTGCTGATGGTGCCCGCATTAGGAGCCGTAATCTCGGTCTCCATCTTCATTGCTTCGAGGATCAGGAGCACCTGGCCGGCCTCAATCTCTTCGCCTTCTTCAACCAAGATCTTGAAGACCGATCCGGCGAGCGGAGCGACGACAGCGTTTGCCGATACGCCGGAGACGCTCGCGTTGGCTGGTTCAGAGTGAGTTGCGCCTGAGCCGCCACCAAAGTAGATGGGAGCGATCTGACGCTTCTCCTCTTCCACCTCGACCTCGACAGAATAGGCGATCCCGTTGACTGTCACGTTAAGTTTCATGTTTTACCTTCTACCTTCGGATGCCTACAGCTGACCCGGAATGTGATGCTGGACCTTCTGACGTCCCTGCGCTGCCCACGTTCTCTCGCGGGAGTAGTGGACTGCCTTAATCGTGCCGCGATTACCCATAAAGGCTGACACCGCTGCAGAGATAGCAATGATGACGTCCTCTGGGATGGAAGCATCGGAACGCTTGCGCAGCTCCTTAAGCTCAGCTTCCGCCGCATCAAGCCGCGCTGAGAGTTTCGCGACTAATTGAGCAAGTTGCTCGCTGTTTAATTCGCTCACCGTTGCTCCTTATACCGGGCCTAGGCCGTGCTTCTTGGCAGGGCGAACGACTCGCTTGTTGGTCAAGACCTCAAGCGCGTCTGCAATATGCAGGCGGGTTTCTGCAGGATCGATGATGTCATCGACCAAGCCACGGGAGGCAGCCATATATGGAGTGGAGAAGGTCTCCTTGTACAAGCGGATGAGCTCATCGCGCTTGGCTTCCTTATCCTCTGCGGCCTCGATCTCCTTTCGGAAGACCACATTAACTGCACCTTCTGCGCCCATCACTGCGATTTCTGCAGTGGGCCATGCGAAGACGCGGTCGGCTCCCAGATCCTTTGAGCACATAGCTAGGTGCGCTCCGCCGTAAGATTTACGCAGCTCCACCGTGATCTTTGGCACGCTGGCTGCCGAGTATGCGTACAGCATCTTGGCGCCATGTCGAATGATGCCACCATGCTCCTGAGCAACACCCGGCATAAAGCCTGGAACGTCCACGAAAGTCACCAGCGGGATGTTAAAGGCGTTGCAGAAGCGGATGAACTGGCTTCCCTTATCCGAGGAGTTGATGTCCAGCACACCAGACATAACGTTTGGCTGGTTAGCCACAATGCCCACGGTACGGCCTACGATGCGGGCAAATCCCACGACGAGGTTTTGTGCATACCCAGCCTGTACTTCAAGGAAGTCGCCACGGTCCACAACACGCGAAATAATGTCGCGAACGTCATAACCACGTTTCCCGTCGACCGGAACGATCTCCCGCAACTCCTCATCGGGAGTAACGATTGGATCTGGTTCAACAACCGGAGGTTCTTCCGTATTGTTCTGCGGCAAGAAACTCAGGAGCTTCTGGGCGATGAGGATCGCCTGCTCATCATCATCAGCAATGAAGTGGATGTTTCCGGCCTTGGACATATGAGCGTCCGCGCCGCCTAGAGCGTCTGCGGTGACTTCTTCACCGGTGACCGACTTAATCACGCCAGGGCCAGTGATGAACATGTTGGCCTTGCGAGTCTGAATGATGAAGTCAGTCAAAGCAGGCGAATATGCAGCGCCTCCAGCGCATGGTCCCGAGATAATCGAAACCTGTGGGACGAGTCCTGAAAGGAGAACGTTCTGGTAGAACACCTTGCCGTAGCCCGAAAGGGAATCGATTCCCTCTTGTACGCGCGCTCCACCGGAGTCGTTGATGAAGATGAAAGGAGTTCCAGTGGTAGCAGAAGCTTCCATCATCGCTGCGACCTTGTTGGACTGCGTCTCGCCAGCTGATCCACCCATCACGGTGAAGTCCTGCGATGCTACGTGGACGGCACGACCAAAAATCGCTCCTGAGCCAGTGACAACGCCGTCTGCCGGCGCGACTGCTTTATCCATGCCGAAGTGAGTGGTGCGATGCTTGGCAAACATGCCGATTTCGCGGAATGTGCCTTCGTCGAGAAGCGCTGCGACGCGCTCACGAGCCGTTAGCTTGCCCTTTTCATGCTGCTTTTCGATTTTGGCTTCGCCGCCGCCTAGCTCGATCTCATGACGAGCCTTAGCGAGCTGGTCTAGGCGCTCAGACATAGTAGGTTCTTGAGACATGTCTTCGGTTCTCCTTTACTCGGCGGGCTCGACCTTGACGGTCTGGCTGCGACCGCCCACGGTGACCTTGTAGGTAATCGGTTCGAGAACGGCCTCATTCTCGCGGGTCTTGATCTTTGATGGGTCCTTACCCACATTCTTTGGCCCTTCGGGGCGGTTCTTAAAGAACCCTGGAGCAACGCCTGGGAACAGAGCATTGGTAAGCACGTCTTCGTCTGTGCCATCGCAGCCTTCAAGCTTGTTAGCTTCTTCCACGAGGTGATCCCACTCTGGTTCAAGGAGATCAGCCGGACGCTCAGTAATGGCTTCCTTCTTGGTCTGAGCCTTTGCCTGTTCAACGATCTCAGGGTTACGCTCACCAATGCATTCGCCGTAGTAGCCAAGCATGAGGTCCGCAAACTCTGCAGTCATGACCTTGTAGCGTCCCATAAGGACGTTGAAGACAGCCTGGGTTCCCACGATCTGGGAAGACGGCGTGACCAACGGCGGATATCCGGCATCCTTACGGACGATTGGGACTTCACGCATCACTTCATCAATACGATCTCCGGCGCCTTGGGCGGTGAGCTGGCTTTCCATGTTAGAAAGCATGCCGCCAGGAATCTGGGAGAGGAAGATGTTAGTATCCACCAGCGTCTTGGACTCAAATTCCTTGTACTTCGGGCGAATTGCCTTGAAGTGATCGCGCACGTTGATCAGGCGATCCATGTCTAGGTCGGTGGTGTAGTCAGTGCCCTCAAGCATCTCTACGAGGGACTCGGTGGGGTTGTGGCCTGGGCCGAGGGAGAGCGAAGAAATGGCGGTATCCACGACGTCTGCGCCGGCTTCAATGGCCTTCATCAAGGTCACGAGTGTGACACCGGTTGTGGAGTGGCAGTGGACGTTAATCTGAGTCTCTTCGCCATAGGTTTCTTTAATCGCTCGGATAACGTCGTACGCCGGCTGAGGCTTCAAAAGCGCTGCCATGTCCTTCAGCGCGATGGAATCTGCCCCCATGTCTAGAAGCCGACCTGCAAGCTCAACATAGCCTTCGACAGTGTGCAGTGGTGAAACGGTGTAGCAGATGGTTCCCTGAGCGTGCCCATCGACCTTCTTCACCGCACGCATAGCGTGTTCTAGGTTGCGTGGGTCATTGAGGGCGTCAAAGACACGGAATACATCCATGCCGTTTTCCTTTGACTTCTCAACAAACTTGTCCACCACCAGGTCTTCATAGTGGCGGTATCCCAGAAGGTTCTGCCCACGGAGCAGCATCTGGAGCTTGGAATTTGGCATTAATTTACGGAAAGTGCGAAGTCTCTCCCAGGGATCCTCGTTAAGGAATCTGATGCACGCATCAAACGTTGCACCACCCCAGCACTCGACGCTCCAGAATCCTGCTTTATCTATGTCCTCGCATGCGTCGACCATGTCCTCCATGGCCATACGAGTTGCAAACAAACTCTGATGCGCATCGCGTAAAGCGACCTCAGTCACTCCAATTTTTCTTGGGCTCATAGTTCACAATCTATGCGGATTTGAGCTCGGTTGCACGGCAGATTCGCACGGAATAGATCACAAAACCAACAAAACCCAAATAAAAAACAGAAGGATTCCGTTGTTATCTCAGGTAAAACGGCTTTTTGCGCTCGAGAATGTCCGATCAAATATCCCGAAAATCACCTGTGAAGTTTTTCACTAAATTGAAAAAATCATAAACTTGTCACAATATTTCACTGAAGTGACTATGCTTATACAGATTGGGTCGCACAGCAGCATGGTGCTCCCGCGCGACCCGGTGGGCGTCGACAAGCTTAAACTTCTACGACGCTCTCTCGTCATGCCGCAATTTCCTGTGCATGCTCCGCGCGGCGCTTTTCTACCTGGCCGCGGGTCGCATACCACCCCACTATAAACAGCGGGACCATGCACACAGATGCTACAACAGTGAGGAATCCATCCCAGGAACCAGCAGCAATCAAGATAACAATCAACGCCAAGAAGCCCAAGGTTATCCAGTTGGTCACGGGAGCCCACGGCATCCGGAAAGCAGGGCGCTCCTCCACCGTTTTAATCATCCGCATATGGCAGACGATGGTGAAGGCCCAGTTAATGACCACGCAGATTGCCGTCATATTGAGGGCGATATCAAATGCCTTGCCCGGCACAAGGTAATTGATGACCACACCCACTAGTACCACTGCAGAGTTCAACGCGATGCCGCCAAAAGGCACGCCTCGCTTATTAAAGGCACCCAGCACTTCCGGAGCTGTTCCAGCGCGCGCCATGGTGCGCATAGTACGACCAGTGGAGTACAGACCAGCATTTAATGAAGACAAAGCCGCAGTAATAACGACCAGATTCATAATCGTGCCAGCAGAAGGAACGCCTATCGAGTCAAAGAAGGTCACAAATGGCGAGACGCCTGCAGAATATGCGGTATACGGGAGCACCAAAGCCAGCAGCATGACCGAGCCACAGTAGAACACAATGATGCGCCAAATAACGCTGTTTACAGCCTTAGGCATCTCTTTCTCAGCGTCCTTGGTCTCCCCTGCCGCAGTACCAATCAGCTCAATGCCAAAGTAAGCAAAGACCACACCGCTGATAACCACGATCAAAGGCAAAAATCCCATGGGGAAGACTCCACCATGTTCCAGAATATTGGCAAAGCCCGCCGGCTGATCCACCACGATGCGACCCGTTGCCACAAAAAAGATTGCAACGGCCATGAACAAGCAGATCGCCGCAATTTTGATCATGGCGAACCAAAAACCAAAACTCCATCTCACCGAACACCCGAACAGAGATGAGATTAAGAAGCAAAAACAATAACCAACGCAGCTAACGCAAGCACCCATTGCGGGATATCCGAGAAAAGGTTCCAGAACTTCAGATAGATCGCGATATCCGTTGTATCCGCAATTCCGGTCAAAGCCCACATCATGAAGTAGACCCATCCCACTACAAATCCTGCTCGCTCCCCCATAAATTCGCGGGTCCACGACACCACAGCACCGGAAGAGGCGCGGTACAAAACAAGCTCACCGACGGCACGCAGAATAAAGAAAGCAAAAAAACCACAGATAAGATACGCCAAAACCAATGATGGCCCAGCAGTGGCCAAACGCCCCCCGGCCCCCATAAAGAGTCCCGTACCAATCGCGGAACCAAGCGCCATCATCTGGATATGACGTGAACTCAGTGTTGTTTTGTATCCCTCCTGATCCGCTGTAAGAAATGAGGAGTCTGTATGAGTCATAAAATCTGACCGACCTTTTCGGACCAAGCCCAGCACATTGTGCACTAAGCGATAAAGAGAAACTACACGGTGAAAGCTATCAAGTAATAGTTATCGGTAAAGCTTTTCGACGCCCTCACGCAACCCCGCACCACATTGCGCAGCTAAAGGCCACTTTCACCAAAACCCCATAGCAGCAACGCTGCAATGAAGATCACAATCGAACTAAAATTTTTATCGGCCCAATAAAAGCCAGTAAAGAAACCAAAATACGCCACTTTTTCGCAGTCTCACAATACGATCGCAGCAGAGCTTGCAGATGTCGCTCTTTGGCCTCCCGCGACGGCAAAACCCTTACGGCTCTTCCAGTTGGCGGTGAAAGAACCGTAAGGGTGTTGATGACAAGTAACGAAACAATAGCCAAAGCTACGAAAGTATGGTCTTAGCTACCCTTTTTCTGCTCAGCATAAAGAAGACGGCTAAGCGCCTTGGCAGCCTGACTCTCATAGGCCTCAGCATCCGCAATCTCCCCGCTCTTCCTCAGCTCGTGAGCGGCGTCCTTAGCCCAGTTGTAGTAGTTACAAAGGTCATGCTGACCATCACCAAAGGTTGTATGACACCACGCATGCGGGTGCCGTTCTGGCGAATGAGTACTTGCCACTTGCCTGTGCCGAAGTGATCGCCGCTGCTGCGCCTGCCAGCATGGTAGCGCCCGCAATAGTGAGGGTGATCTTACGAATCTTCAAGATAAAACTCTCCTTAGATAGAAGTGGAAATTAAAATGAATGCATCCGATCAGTGTACTTAGGAACTTAACACTTTTTCTAGCAAAACTAAAATAAAACTAAGAAAGACTCTGTAAAAACCTGAGTTTTTTGTCACCTTTTAGACCGTTCCTTTGAAACGTCATGGGTATTAAATTTTAAAAAAGGGGAATATCCACGCAGTTAGATCTATATTTTCGACACGCATTCCACCCGTTCACCATTTCGTACGAAATGGGGGTCATTTAATTAAGTGTGAAATACCACAGTTCATTATTTTTATAGTTTTCTACCCAAAAATAGTTATTTTTTGGCCACGTTTAACCCTGCTAATCGCTCTATATTTGAGCTTCTTTTCCCACAAGGTGACGCAGCATAAAATAACTGAAGCATGCCATTATGAGTGGCATGCTTCAGTTATTTCCGACTACTAGAAAGGTGGATTAATTTCCAGCCTCCTCGGTTCGTTCTTGTGACGTTATTGAGCTTCTCCGGTTACGGCGCACCAACAACAGCCCTATTCCGACTAGCAACACCGCAGCAAAAGCGATTCCCAACGTATTTGCGCCCGTCCTTGCCAACGAAGGCTTGTCACGCTTAGGAGCGGTCTTTTGCTCACGAGGTTTCTCGTTTGGAGGGTTCTTTATTATCGGCGCAACAGGCGTAATCACTGGCGGCTGCGGCGGCCCGACAATAAAAGGTATCAACGGGATGAGCGGTATCAATGGGAGAATCGAAAGGAAATTGGGTGATTCATAACCATTGACCACCGTTATCTGGTAGATCACGTTCGTACTAGAAATCTTGAACTTTCCATGCTCAGAGATAGTGTGCTTCCAACGCGTTCCACTGATCTTGGCATCTTGCTCCTCTATGCGACATTCGGCGCCCACAGGTAGGGCGTCGATAAGCTCGGAGCTTCCTTCACCTTTAATCTGCGTGGATGCTTTTCTTATTTCTTTGCCGTCCTTGGTACAGACGTAATTGAATGTAAACGTCTTATCGAGTGCTTTATCCCTAGCACCACCGATAATTTGTTTCTCGATGAGGAATGCGCCGGTCTCATGCTTATAGATGTTCTTCGCAGAGACCTGAACAATTTCTGACTGCTTTCCAATCGTGAAGCGTTGGTTCTTCCACTCAGTCACTAGCTCTGTTCCAGCAACCTTAGCGTCTTTTTCCGCCACTACACATGAAGTACCAACAGGGATCTCTTCAGAAACATCCACGGATCCCTTGCCATTTTTAACGGGTACTTTAACCTCACCGTTCACATTGCCGCATGTCCATGTGAAGTCAAACTCTTGCGGAGTCTTGATCCCCTCTTCCGCCGCGACGGTCTTCTCAATAGAGAATCCGCCCTTATATTGGGTGAAAGTGTTCTTTGCTTTCAGATTGACTGAGGGCTTATTGTGATCCGCAATCTTAAACCTTGCCTTGTTTCCCTCGGCTTCCACGCCTTCACCCGAAAGTTCAACCAACCAGTCGACGTTCGGGTAGACAGACTGAGTCTCCGTTACCTCACACTTGGAACCAACGAGTATGTCTTTAACAACAACGCTCTTTCCAGGAGTTGCGCTAATAGTGCCTTTAGCTTGCTGACCATTTGGTTGCTCACAAACATAGGTGAACTCGTACTGTTTCGATTTAAACGTACTCAGATCAGCAGCATCGCCGCCTACGGTCTTGAGGATTGAGAACCCGCCCTTTGAATACTCAAAAGTATTCTTGGCGTGGATATCAATAGTCTCGGATTCTTTAATGGTGAACTTTCCACCGTTAGGAAGCTTACCTACCCATGTCACACCGGCTGGGGCATCAACTTCCGATTCCGTAATAGTGCACTCCGTGTTAATAGGAATGTCGGTGGGACCATCAACGGTCTGGCCTTCCTTGACCTTGAGCGAGCCTGTTTTCTCGCCGCAGACATAATCGAACTTGTACTCAAGTCTTTTGCTAGCGAAGCCGCGGGGCCATCAACAAACTTGATGAGCTTAAAACCACCAACTTTCTGGGTGTACTTATTGATCAGGTCAACCTGAATGTTTACATTGTTGTCATTTGCCCCTGACCACGTGAAACCAGAAATTTCCGTACTGTTGGTGTGCTCTTCTATGTGACATGAAGTTTCTTCTGGGTATTCAGGAGAAACGAAAGGTTCCTTCACGGAAAACTCGAACTGAGTCCAGTCTTGAGTACCGCAGCGACACTGTCCCTTGAATTTACGATTCTGCACAGCCTCATCTGCAAGCAAAGCAGCTGGTCCCTCAAGCTTCTTGTTCACAGTGAATCGGCCTTTAGGAACCGGGGTGTACGTATTCGAGGCCACTACCTTTGCGGTGTGTTCCGCACCGATCTTGATCTTTCCGTCAGCAGGGGTAAGCGTATGAGTCCACTTTTGCCCTTTAACTCAGTACCTGTAGCTTCTTCCTTCACCGTGCATTCGGTACCCAGGGGATACTGCTTTTGTGATTCAAACGGCTTATTCTTAGAGACCTTTGCCGTAGCTTCAGCATCGTTACCACACGTGTATTTGAAGGTAAATTCACGGTCTTCTAGCTGCTTAACGACATCATCCGCACCCACCAGCTGCTTCTCAATCCGGAAAGTTCCTGCAGTCTTTTCGTACTGGTTAACAGCTTCAAAACCGACCGCTTTATCGCCCTCAGAGTCTGTGATAGTCACTTCTGCCGGAGTGACCATCGTCTTTAACGAGTACCCCTCGATCTGCGCGCTGTCAGATTGTTCAGTGACTTTGCACTTTGCGCCAACAGGAATCTGCTGTGAGACGGACGTCTTTTGACCATTGCCTTTTACCTGGATTTCTCCCTTAATTTCGGCCTGTCCAGCAGCTTCACATTGGTAGTTAAACGTGAACTCTTTGCCTTTCGCTTTTTCCTCATCCCAGCCAGAAACTTTCTTGGTGATAGTGAAAGTTCCAGTTTTAGGAGTTGCATCATAGTTGTTAATTGCGATGAGGTCGATGGATTTCTCTTCCGGAGAGCGCGCTTCAAATTCAGCTTTGTCTGCGAGTTTACCATCTATTTCCCATGTCAAGCGTGGCTTCGGTGCTGCATCTTCTGGGGGAAACTTCCGTTACCTCACAGCGCATACCTTTTTCGATGTCTTTGACGTGGACAAAATCTCCGTTTGCAGGAACATCCGTCGTTCCGCTTTTTGTAATGGTCCCACTCGTACACCTATAGCTAAAGGTGAAAGAGGGCGGAGTTTGAACGCTTTCGCTTGCTTTAACAAGCTTGCGGATAGCGAATCCACCGAATTTTCCTGAACCGCTCCCCTCAGCACCAGGAATTTGTACTTCGCCAACATACGGTTTTCCATTGATATAAACAGTATTTTGCTGTCTACTAAATGGGATTGGAGGCACTTCTGTGTATGTATAAAAGCTCACAGCTGGACCAGACTGGGGTGAAATTCCATAAGGAAAAGTAACTATCAACTTTTCCGGAGTGCAAAATACTTCAAAATTGTATCCCCGTAATCCAGAGGTAGGCTGGTTCACTCCGTTGTACTGTCCTTGCCCATATCTCCCATATGCATCGTAAATAGCCCCCGGATATCGTTGACCTCTGTAGTAACTAAAGAGATCAACAACATCATAGCCACCATTATATTTCGAATCGCAGGCGAATTTATGCCCGGCCGGTGCAGTATCTTCTATCCGGAACCCGCCATCTGTGGTCTCAGTTCCTTTAGTATCGCTACCAATATAAGCTGCCCAGTGAGTTATATATACAAAGGTTCCATCAACGATGGTCTTTCCTATGTAGCTTCCGACTTTACTGGACTCGTGAGTACTACCAGCCGGGCCGTCTGCTGGATATTTCCCATCAAGGTCTCCTGTGCCGCATCCCCTAAATTGAAGCTTGCCGTCACGAGAACTATCGTAACCGTTCTGGATGTTTATGCTGCTACGATCCCATTCAAGCGAGATCTTGGCTTCACCCGAAACTTCATAATGGCGAGAAACATACTCGGACAATACAATGTTAAGAGTTTTTCCTGACCATGTTGCTACAGCCACTTCCTGATTTTGTGGATCATAGAGTTTGAACGAATGCTGAGTTCCAGAAGCAGGTTTAAGTTCTTTTGGAAGCGTAAAGCTAATAGTTTCGCCCGGCTGAGCACTATCAGGAATCGACCATGTGAACTCAGCTGTAGCAAACGTACTTGCGTTATCGTAACTGCCATTCTTTACACCATTGCCATCAACCCACTTCAGGTTTTCCCAAGTCCCTGCGCACTCATCATTCTGTGCATGAGCAGTTGGTGTTTCAGCTACAACGCTTACAACAGAAAACACCAGGGCAACAATTGCAGCTACACATATCCCCTGTGATATGTGTGCAGCTTTTATTAAACGCTTCAAAAGTGCTCGCCAGCTACGCGAGGCTTCCTTACACATTCTTATTCTCATTTCGCTAAAAAACCAGGTCACTAGCAATAAGCTGAGATCTTTCTCAATTTATTTTCTAAAATGACAAACAAGTAACTTTAACTTGACTGTGTGAAAGTATTCAAAAACTGGCCCTGAAACTTATTTATTTAAAAGTTCTAATATTTTCGCGCAGGGTTATTGATCCCCATAAGCCAAAAGCGCCCCTAACCCCTTAGCTCAAGCGCGGGTTCCTTTCAGAAAACGGCGACCCGAAAATAATCCCCCACACTGAATCTATAGCCCCAGAAATAATTCATTAGTGCCCCAAACCAACACCACCGCTTTCCTCACGGAAATTGCAAGAATCCGACAGAGCCGGATGCCCGCCGTACCTGAAATACGAGTATCCCTTTCAAAGTCGCAACGGCACTTTTCGCAGGACCCCCGCAAATGTGTCCAAACTCACATTATAGAATCTCGCAAAGCTCATATGTCCCAATAAATAAAAGTCCCTGCACAGCCCACATAAATAAGAAATTAATTATAGCAACCAATAAAAAGACCCAATTTTTACTAATTTGCACCTAAGCTGAAGATGTTATTAGATTGAGACCCGATCATTCTTATCACCCCATTGAGCACCAGTAATCATGCAAAGCATACAGATTACAACTGGGGTGAAAACGCACTGACATAAGGGTCTCCATAACGTTTTTGGAGGCATTCTCACACTATTTGAAAGGAACTCTTTCGGTGGGAAATCCATCCCCATCCGACGACCGCACCTACGCAATCTACGGCGTCGAGACAGTCCCCGAACCACGCACACTCGTTGACGTTTTCCGTGAGACTGTAACCAGCTATCCCCATGCCACAGCTCTCGTCGGCACAAACGAATCTCTGACTTATAGCCAGCTAGAGGGACGTGTCAACAATCAAGTAGAGCGCTTGGCTAAGCTCGGAGTCGGCCACGGAGCGCGTATCGGTATTCGGGTGCCCTCAGGTACCACCGATCTGTACATAGCGATCCTCGCGACGCTCTGTGCGGGGGCAGCGTATGTGCCTGTTGATTGGGATGACCCGGACTCTCGTGCAAACACAGTCTGGGAAGAAGCCAACGTCACCGCAGTCTATGGAGCGGAGCTTTCCCTCGATCTCCGAGGCAACGATCTTGCACCGGTCGAACCTTGCGAGCCAACGGTCGCAAGCGATGCATGGATCATCTTCACCTCCGGTTCCACCGGCAAACCCAAAGGCGTGGCAGTGAGCCACCGCTCTGCAGCAGCGCTTGTCGACGCAGAAGCACGCATGTACTTAGTCAACGACCCACTTGGTCCTCAAGATCGCGTCATGGCCGGTCTCTCCGTAGCTTTCGACGCTTCTTGTGAAGAAATGTGGCTGGCCTGGCGTTACGGAGCCGCCCTAGTTCCTGCGCCTCGCGATATTGTCCGTTCTGCGGATGCGCTCGGCGAATGGATTACAAAAAACAAAATCTCCGCCGTCTCCACGGTACCGACCCTCGCTTCGTTCTGGCCTACCGAATCTTTGGCCGCAGTGCGCCTATTGATCTTTGGTGGAGAGGCTCTTCCCGTAGAGCTTGTCAACCGACTCGCAGCCCCAGGGCGCGAGCTATGGAACACCTACGGTCCAACAGAAGCAACCATCATCTGCTCAGGCCATCTCATGGAACCAATGACGGATAAGGAACCCGTCCGAATCGGCCGACCAGTTCCCGGCTGGGAGTTAGCCATCGTAGATCCAGAAACCGGTGAACCCGTGCGTTGGGGAGAAACTGGCGAACTTCTTGTAACAGGTGTTGGCCTGGGGCGATACCTCGACCAAGAAAAAGATGCAGAGGCCTACGCACCTCTAGAGTCTTTAGGCTGGGAACGCGCCTACCGAACCGGCGACCTTGTTGTGGCAGATCAGGAGGGAATCATCTTCGCTGGCCGTGCCGACGATCAAATCAAATTCGGTGGTCGTCGCATGGAGCTCGGTGAAATCGATCGAGCCCTTGCATCCGTGCCTGGAGTGGCGGCTGCAGCAGCTGCTAAGCAAACAACGACAGCGGGGTCAGATGTGATTGTTGGCTATGTTGTCCCCGAAGAAGACAACGGCAAGCCCGGCACTATCGATCTGCACAAAGCCCGCACCCATCTGTCCACTGTTCTACCTGGTGGAATCGCACCCACGTTGTGCATTGTCGACGAGCTCCCCATGAAGACCTCCGGCAAAGTTGATCGCAAAGCTCTTCCTTGGCCGTTACCGGATTCCCGCGACTCTGTTGAAGCACTGCCTCAACACCTGCGTTGGCTTGCCGATAAATGGATCGATCAGCTTGGTCCTGTTCCAATCGAAGCGGACTCCAGCTTCTTCGACCTTGGCGGTTCATCCGTTGCTATCGCAAAATTAGCCATCGCGTTAAGGGAATCCCATCCCGCGCTGGATATCGGAGCCCTATACGATAATCCCACCTTATCCACTATGGCTGCCTATGTAGATACGCTCTATAACGACACCGAACAGCGACCGTTACCCCAGAAAATCCCGTGGTGGTCCGGTATCGTCCAGTTCCTGGTCGTCTGCAGTATCTACACCGTCAACGTTGCTCGTTATGTCGTCGGAACGATTTTCGTTGTCTGGGCACTCGGATTCTTCTTCTCTGCAGCATGGGTACCCACCGTTCCGTTCTGGCCGGTTTTCATCGGTATGATCGTGATCTTTTCCACTCCCGGAAAAATTCTGCAGGCTGCGCTTGTGGCTCGCGTCGCTACTTTCCGTATCCGGCCTGGCGACTATCCTCGTGGCGGGTGGACTCACCTGCGAATCTGGTCGGCCGAACGCTTCTTGGCCTATCTGCGTCTAGAACCACTCCTCGATACTCCATCAGCTCCGCTCTTGTTCCGTCTCTTTGGCTGCACAGTAGGTAAAGGAACCACGCTGGCAACGTTCCCGCCAGTCACCGGACTGGCAACAATCGGCGAGGGTTCAGTTTTAGAAAACGAAGTCGATATCAACGGACACTGGATCGATGGCGACACCTTTTATCTCAGGCCTATCACTATCGGTGACCGGGTGCGCGTTGGTATGCGAACATTCGTTTCCCCGGGATCAACTATTGGCGACGACGTAGAAATCATCCCTGGATCCTGCGTCACCGGAGCAGTCGTCGAAGGCCGGTGCTACAGCGGAAATCCGCTCAGCGACAATGGGCCAAGCAGAACCAGTTGGCCGAGCCAAACACCCAAGGAAGCTATCACCGACGGCATGGTCACCGGGTTGGGATTCTTCTCCCACCATCTGCTGTATATCCTCGGATTGTCATTGTTGAACGTACTGCCTGTTCTCGCAGTGCTACCGGCGACCTTCCTCATCTTGCCCACGGTAATCAATAACTTCCAGTACCAAGAGGTCTTCCTGATCTTGGCGGCATGGACGCCAGTTTTCGCGATTCTCACCATCGTTTGTTGGCTAGCGTTGGTCATCATCTTGGTTCGTCTGTGTTCACTGTTAATCCGGCCAGGTTATTTCCCGATTCACTCCAGCACTGGCTGGGCTCTGTGGATGACGCACACTCTGCTACAGAAAACGCTCACTTCCACGTATTTCGTGTATGCCGGTTGGCTCACCCCTGCTTTCCTTAGGCTTTTAGGAGCTCGCGTTGGCAAGGACACTGAGATCTCTACAGTCGAGACGATTCCGCACTTGACGGCCATCGGCGACCGTTGCTTCCTTGCAGATCATTCCATGTGTACATCGGCACGCTATAACAACGGCTGGGTCCACGTCGGTACGACTGTCCTTGGCGATGGTTCATTCGTGGGCAATTCCGGGATCGTCGGTCCTGACCACGATCTCCCCGCTGAGTCTTTGGTTGCAGTCCTTTCTTCGACCCCCGAACGCCCTGGCAAAGGCACATCATGGCTTGGCAGGTCGACGAGACAAATCCCGCGCGCGCATATCGACGCCGACGTCGCACGCACCTTTAATCCATCTACCCGTCTCAAAGTAGCCCGGGCGTTCGTCGAATTATTCCGGCTGCTGCCGGTCATCGTCACTGCTTATCTGGATCTTCTCATCGTCTGGCTAGGCACACTGGCATACATGTCGGGCGGACGTGGGTGGGGAGGAATCCAAGCAGTTGTGCTTTGGGCTTTCCCCATCGTTCTCGGAGCCGGGATTATCGCCAGTGTTGTACCAATCGTGTTGAAATGGCTGCTCATAGGTCGTTTTACCGCAGGACATCGAACGCTGTTTTCCACCTTTGTTTGGCGCGGCGAGCTGATCGATAATATCGCTGAGCTTCTAGCTGTGCCTTCGCTAATCAGAATGTCGCTCGGCTCGCCACTCTATAACTGGTGGCTGCGCCTCATGGGTACACGCATTGGCCGCGACGTATGGTGCGAAACCTGGTGGCTTCCGGAATTCGATCTGATCACCCTTTCAGATAGGTCCACGGTTAACCGAGGCACTGTCCTTCAGACCCATTTGTTCCATGACCGCGTTATGGCTCTGGAGACAGTATCTCTGGGTACAGGTGCCACGCTTGGCCCCAACAGCTTCATTCTTCCTGGCTCGTCGATCGGCGATCGCGCCACCATCGGCCCGGGATCTTTGATCTTGCGCCAAGATGCCATTCCCAATGACAGCGTCTGGTCGGGAAACCCTGTTTCCTACGTCGAGGACCCCAAAACTATCACCGATTTTGATAACACCACTCCACGCACTCTCCCTAAAGAAGCCGTTCTCACCAGCTAGTGGATTGATTTCACCACATCCAAGGAATCGACAATGACATCACAGATCTCTACGCAGCCTCAAACATCGGATGCTGCAACCAGGCCACAACCAGGCCCAGCACGTGTCCGCCCCATCTGGGATGGCGAAGCCGAGGTAGTACCTCAGCCGTATAGCCCGCCACCAGAACCAGAGATTCGACCATCACGATGGAACAAAGAACTTGCCTTTGGTCCGTCGGCCGATCCACGTCGAATCACTGGTATCGATGCAGCCCGTGGATTCGCTTTAGTAGGAATGATCGCAATCCATGTGCTGCCGGCCTACAACAAATACACCGACCAGCCTACCTTGATCTGGCAGTTATTCGGTGGGCATTCTTCTGCTTTGTTTGCGCTACTCGCAGGAGTGACTATCGCACTTCTTACCGGTGGAAATATGCCCCACGTTGGTAGGGTGATTCAACGTGATCGGGTGTCGCTAGCGGTCCGCGCAGTTATCGTCTTTGTCCTGGGGCTAGCCCTCGACGAACTCAATCTGCCTGTATCCAACATTTTGCCTTACTACGGTCTGCTGTTTCTGTTGGCTGTCGGGCTTGTTTCCCTGCGGATTCGTACTCTGCTCATCCTCGCAGCGGGGTTCATCGTGGCCGGTCCCCTAGCGATTTTCGCGGTCAATTCCTGGGGCGGATATACCACCACGCTTAATCCCAGTTTCTCTTCATTGATCAGCCTGCCTGTTGACACCATCATCACGCTGTTTGTCGGTGGAACCTACCCGGTAGTCACCTGGATGGCGTACATCTGTGTGGGTATAGCTCTGGGGCGTATGAATCTGCAGTGGTTAATTACCCAAACTAGGCTCATCGCGCTCGGTGCGGTTGCCGCTATCACGGGGTTCCTTAGCTCGACTTTCCTTATTGATTACGCAGGTGGGTTCACCCAGCTGTACTACCACACCGATAATTACGATGTAGAGGATATTCTCCGGGTTATCGACTTCGGCCCGGAGATTCATATCCCCACGGATACATGGTGGTGGCTGGCAATTAATGGTCCCCACGTCAACACACCATTCTCTTTGCTTACATCTCTCGGGGCAGCGACCCTGGCGCTTGGTTCTTTCCTAGTAATCACCCGGATGCTTAAGAACCTCTTCATTCCGCTGATTTCCACCGGAGCAATGACGCTGACGCTGTATATCTCTCACATGCTCCTGATGGCGGCGCTCAAAGAATCTACTGAGGCGCTACCCACGCTGTGGTTCATTCTTCATGTCCTAGGCGCGTTGCTCTTTGGCACGGCATGGCAGCTTGCTAGAGGCCGCGGGCCTCTAGAGGAGATCGTGTCAAAAATCTCCAAACGGGTGAGCAAGATTCTCATCCCGGTTCGTCCCAAAACCGTCAGTGCTGCAGAAAACTAACTGAGAAAGAGAACAACATGTCAAAGTCTCACTGGGCTAGAACACACCGCTCGTTCGGAGCATCAGCTCTTAAGCTCTCTGCTGTCGCCACGCTTACCATGCTGATCGCAGCATGCGGAGCAGACGAGCGAGCCGGATTCCATCCCCATCCGTCCAACAAAGATAAGCCAAAGTTGGAGAAAAAGGTCACCGCCCACAGCCATAACGATATGGTAAGCAAGAAGGACCTTCCAGAACCTAACAAGGCAAACACTGAGCAGCCTTCCGAAGAGCTTTCTGAGCAAACGGTATTGCTCTACCCCAACGGTAAAGAAGTCAAAATGACTCCTTTGGGGGCCAAACTCAAATTCGGTGAACCCGCACATGTAGTCACTGAAGACACCGAAGGCCGCTATCTTGTCTGGGCTGTCACTGCTCACGACGGCGTTCGCCTACCATCAGAGCGGGTCAGCCTCCTCAACGCCAGTGAGACCGACGAGGTTTCACATTTCATGTGCTATGCCTACGACGTTGAATTCCTAGGAGCAATCCCCAAAGGTTCCGACGATCCTCTCGCACTCTCCGGGCTTGCCGACGCCGAGCACACGGCCGTCACCGCCCCTACCCTGATGCCAGCAACTGGATCGGGTGACAATGCCCTCCATCTCAACGGTGGTGCAGACAACGCTTGCGGCATCCCCGCGTCCAACCGCATACCGACATCGGAGTCACAGCTGAAGGTCAACCATGTCTATGCACGCGGAAGCATCGGAGTATTCCCTAAAAATCAAGACTCGGAGGACAACAAGCAAGCGCAGTCTGTCCGCTTTGACTGGGATCAGTCTGGCGAGAAATCTCGTGAATCGCTCTATTGGAGTTGATTGTCCCCGTGAACTGTCCCTCGGCCGCCGCTCCCGTCGGACAGTATGGAGACCAGGACATCGGCTTAGTGGTCCACCATCGTTACGGACGTCTGATGAGACACCTGGCTCGGATGAATACACTGCCGGTGAATACGAGTAGGACCGAGTCCTGACGCCCCTGCATGTACTCGCGCACGGTCGACTCTCGAAACACTCAGATTGTGGGATGCCTGTCGTTCTCCACCATGGTCTCTCCTATTGGTGGTTCAAGACGCTAATGCCTGTGTCTGTTATATTTCAGTATCAAACCTGCTAGCGTCATGGTCATCTGAGGGTAGAAAATCGCCTGAAATCGTTGAGGGGGAAGGCCGACCTCGTGACGATGAGTCGTCATTCCGTGCTAACTTGTTCATACCCGAAGCGGCAGTATCACTGCAGAGAGTGTGAGGATCAGATGGATCAGATCGATGCCACCGAGCCGCTGGTATTCCCCAACAATTCTGCAGGCACGGAGGGCTTCCGAGCCCTCCGGAGCGGTGACCTTACATGGTCGCTCTGCTACTAACGGTCGCCGCCATCCAGGGCCTCGTCATCGTGGCCGATGCGACTGGCGCTGACTCTGCAGGCTTCGTCATCACGGTAACTCTCATGGGGTTTGGCCTTGCTCTCTTCGTCGGCGAATCACTGGAGCGCCATATCCCATGCTCCCAGTGGGATCGTATTTCCCTCTCTCGTGAGTCCAGTCATCGATGGGGAGTGGACCTATTCAACGCCGTCCTCTCATGGATCGGGTGGAACAGACTCATCGTCGCCATGCGGGGAGATCGAGCATCCGGGACAGGTAAAGACTGGGACTCACGGCCTATGAGGGCAGCGGCAGCAGGTCATGCGTGGGCGTTCCTACTTCATACCGCCACTGCGTTCTGGGCAGGTGTGGCCAGAGGGTGGATGCTCCCTATAATTCTCTTGGTGGTCGGGGTCGTCGGCCACCTTTATCCGGTCCTACTGCAGATTCGTATACTGACCAGATTGAGAGAAGTGCAGGGCCGTCATCAGTAGCCCTCCATTGAATGAAGACGCCGGAGGCACTGGGCTGGATCAAACGTCCACAATGGCGTGTTCGTCGATTCGCGTGAGGCAAACCTGAGGGGAAGCTGTACTGGCACGTTCTCATTCCCAACAGGCGATTCATGTAACTACGCGATGTATTCTTCTCACACCACCTGCCCACATTGCTCAGGGCGCGGAATCAGTGTTGTGGGAGCAGCGGGTCGTTTTAACCCGAGGTGCTCGCAAGAAAGGGCGATTGGGGCTGCAAGGTACCGAGACAGTATCCCGTGATCCGGGGTCATCGTGAGCTCCAAAGTTAATTGGAGGCGAGCAAACACGTCGCTATGAGATGGTCAAGGCGCCGCACGTCAATCTTTTTATCAAGCTTAATTTTGAGATTTCCAGCTCTTGTCCATAGTTCAACCTCCGCGTTGAAGTCGAAGCGCCCCGCGTCCTCAGTCGACCACATCATGATCGAGGAATACGGGATCGAATAGATTTCCACTTTCTTGCCGGTAATTCCCTGAGCATCGCGAACGATCAGACGTTTGGACGTGAAAATCGCCGAGTCTCGCAGAGTTTTGTACGCCGCATAGGCCTGTTCCCCTTGTACAAGAACTCCGACAACGTCCTCGGGAATTGGGATTTCTTCGAAGAAGATCCACTCTGTGATCTTAGAAGTTTCCATAACAAGCCCCTTCACCTTTTATAACAACTGATAGCCCCATCATGTTCTCATGTGGTTGGTGCTCAAAGATGCAGACACGCTATGGCTGATGTCTATGCTGAAGCGAGGCTCACCTTTGAAGAGGAAACGGATTCATCGTACACTATCGCCGGCGTTAGCCGTGAGAAAAGTAGCTATTAGATTAGGCTAGCGACTCAGTACGGGATAGTTCTTTTGCGGGTCCACTTAGTCCAGACATTGGGCAAAAGAAAAACCTCCTGTTCTTTATTTCTAAAGAACAGGAGGGATACTAGTAGCGGGGGCAGGATTTGAACCTACGACCTCTGGGTTATGAGCCCAGCGAGCTACCGAGCTGCTCCACCCCGCGACGATTGCTTTAGAACAAGCTGTCCTGTGCAACGAGGAGTAACTATACATAGAACTGACCAAACAGGCAAATCCCCAGTACAGCGGCCATATAACCGAGTACTGGGGATCTTGTTAACTTCCCGGACTATCCGCCTGTGGTGTGGCGATAATCCTGGACAGCTTTATCCAACTGGTCGAGAGCACGACCGTACTCCTCATTGGACTTGCCCTTAGCGGCCTCCAGGCCCTTAAGTGCATCATTGATCTTCTGGATCGCATCTCCTGTTGCGCCGGCGCCAGAGGCGGGCGCTGATGGCTTAGGCGATTCCTTCTGATTCGATTGATCCTTGTTGGCGTCGTCCGCCTTTGGCACCTTGCCTAGGTTCCGAGCCTCGCCAAGATCCTGCGCAGCTTTGGGGTCAATTCCTACCTGCGATAGTGCCTCAGAAATGGTTGGGGCGTAGCCGACCTTTCCTTGGTAAGAAACAAGCACACGGAGGAGCTTGGGGAACGCCGAGGCTTGGTCTTTACGCTGGGAGTACAAAGGCTCCACGTAGAGGATCTCGCCGTCACCGACCGGAAGCGTCAGGAGGTTGCCGTTGAAGAGATCATTTGTATCCCGCCACAGTGTGCGGTCAGAGGCGATCTGATCTGAAGACATCATCGTGTCCTGAGCCTGCTTGGGGCCTTGGGTCAGGGTATCCGTGGGCAGGACGCGCACGGTGATCTTGCCGTAGTTGTCAGGGTCTGAGCTCACAGACATGTGTGCAGCTAGATACTCACGCTGAAGACCACGGAACGGGGTAATCAGCTGGAAGCTTGGCTTCTTGGTGTGCGGGTCTGCGGCCACCACGTAATACGGAGGCTGCGCTATGTTCTGCTGACCTTCGGACGCAGAAGGATCACTTGGCACTGACCAGAAGCGGTCGTTGGTAAAGAAGTCGCGAGCGTCATCGACGTGATAGCGAGCCAGCATCTTACGCTGCACCTTGAAGATGTCCTCCGGGTAGCGCAGGTGGTTCATCAGGGCTTCGGAGATCTCCGACTTTGGTTTCACGGAGTCTGGGAATACTCCTTTCCATGCCTTGAGCACGGGATCTTGCTCATCGAATTCGTAGAGATCCACGCTGCCGTCGTAAGCATCTACGACGGCTTTCACAGAGTTCCTGATGTATCCCACGTTGTCGGTGACAAGGCGTTGTGCGCTGTTGCCAACCTGTGCGGTGGTATCGGTGGTCGCCTCTGACATAGAGGTTCGCTCCGAATACGGCAGAGAGGAAAGCGTGGTGTATCCGTCCACGATCCACTTGATGCGTCCGTCGATTACTGCAGGATATGTCGCGGAGTCCGTCGTCAGCCACGGGGCCACGTTATGTACGCGCTCGCGGGGATCACGGTTGAAGAGGAGCTTCGAGTTTTTATTAACGCGATCCGACAGAACGAGGTTGAGTTCCTGGTAGCGGACAGCAAATGCCAAGCGGTTAAAGAGATTACCGATGTTAACTCCACCTTCACCCTTATACGTGTAGGTAGAAGAGTCGGTGTCATATTCCACAGGGTTGCCCTGGTCAGAACCCACCACTGCGTAATCTGCGCCGTCGCGAGCAGACGCGATCACCGGCCCGTAGTACGTGCGAGGTTCTTTGACCACAATGCCGAGTTCTTTTGCTTCAGCATCTGTAGACTGCAAATCTGACACTGTGTACACAGGATAGCCACCACGTGCGGATCCAACGTCGCGAGCTACCTCGTCCACCTGGTTAGCCTGGGCCGCAACGATGCCGTTTCCGTGGGTGTACACCGTGTGCCGGTTGATCCAGTCCTTCTGGTTTTCTTGAAGCGCATTCGGATCAAGTTCCCTGGCTGCGACAACAAAGTCGCGTAGTTCCCCGTCGATAACGTAGCGGTCCATCGCAAGTGACTTAGGGAAGCCATAGAAGTTTCGCAACTGCTGCTGCTGGGTAAAAGTCGGGGAAATAATCTCTGGATCCAGCAGTCGGATGTTGCTCACTGTCGCGGAATCCGACGCTACCTTCTCCGAGTTAGGTCCTTGGACACCCCAGTTATTCAAGTAACTTACCTGGTCATCAGTGATGCCATAGGCAAATCGAGTCGCCTGAATATTGCGGGAGATATATTCCGACTCTTTCTCCGCGCGGTTCGGGGACACGGAAAAACGCTCCACCATGAGCGGCCAGATACTTCCGATAGAAACCGCACTGACCACCATGAGAACGGTGGCCGCAGCCGGGATTCGGAGATCTTTAAGCACAACAACCAAAAAGAAGCAGAGCGCTACCACTGCAGCAATAACCAGCAGCACGATCTTGGCAGGGAGAACGGCGTTGATGTCCGTGTAGCTACCGCCGGTAAAGGTCTCATGGCGGTTATTGAGCAAGTCATAACGGTCCAACCAGTAAGAGGCCACCTTGAGAAGCATCCACAACCCTGCGGTCACGGAAAGCTGAACGCGAGCATAGGAGGAAATGTTTCCTCGGATCCCAGCCGCTTGGTTACCTACTCGGATGCTCCCCAGAAGGTAATGTCCAATCAAAGAGAGAAGGAACGCTACTGCAATAAGGATCGATAGTGTGCCCAATCCCAGACGCAGCGCCGGAAGCATGAAGGCGTAGAAGCCATAGTCCATTCCGAACTGGGGATCCGACACACCAAAACTTTGGCGGTTAAGGAACAGCTGAACAGTTTGCCAGCTCTGTTGCCCCAGGAAGCCTGCAACAAGAGCAATGACTATAGGAATAATGGTCAAGAAGCGTTTAACACTGCGTTCGACCACCGCGCGATACTGCGGGATGGGTCCCTCTAGGTCAAGAACATCGAGTTCGTCGGGGCGCCCACGGTAAGTGAGCCATCCGGCAATCCATGTAATGATTCCCGCAAACAGCGCAAACACCACGAACAGCACAATTCGAGTCAGTATGACCTTGTTAAACACCCCCCTAAAATTAACTTCACCAAACCACAGCCAATTGGTATACAGACCAATTGCTGTGGGGACCAGCGCACCCAAAATCACCAGAAGGACCACAATCCGGGTGAACAACTTAGGTGGACGACCGATCGAGGGGGACGGAGGCGTAAGGCCGTTCGCCAACTCGAACTCCTTTATTTCATTCTTTGTAGGGACACATTCGCGGAAATCAACGGGGATCCCATGCAAAAGTTTTCTACGATGGACAAGGTAATGTCCTAGTCTACGGCAGTTTCTTCACAGGTGAATGTAAAGGATTTTTTAATGAGCACTCCTGACTACCCCATCCAAGCGTTAAATAAGGCAATGCTTGAGGCAGTCGACTTCATTCACGCCGAAGGATGGGACGCCTCACCTACGCTATTTGCTCTGGTCCCAGCGGAATTAGTGGGTTCAGCAATCCCAGAAGACGACGACTCTCCCCTCGCCCTCGTGGTCCAAGACAATCTCCCGGAACATATACAACCGGGTTCAGAAGAACTTGGAGATTATATCTCCCGCATATCTTGGCCAAGCCAAGTGATAGGCGCTGTTTTGGCTCAAGAGATCATGTTTAGAGATTCCTCTGATCCCACCGCAGGCCCCCGCCCGGCGCGCCTTTTCTCCGGCGTTCTCCAGGGCGATCATGAGTTGACCCTTTTGCAGATGCGCCCCTTGGAAGAAGAGTTGGAAGCGCGCGGTCCTTTCGCCGCCGATGAGATCGAGCTTAGAGGCGGGCCGGGGGTCGCACCTGGCGTTATCGCCGCTCTTCGCATGACATTGGATTAGAATCGAGTTGTTTCCGCCCGACTTATGCCTCAGGAGCTGATTCTGTGCTTTCCTCCACTCTTCTCCGCATGCCGCTGAGTATTCGTGCTTTTCGACGCCCAGCATGTGCCCTCGCGCTGTGCGGTCTTCTAGGGGTGACGGCGTGTGGCAGCGATCAGGAGGCTCCGGCTCCTGGGGCATCAGAAGCGTCCTCGCAGTCTGCGACAGAGACTACGAGGACTGCTCTGCCTAGTGAGCACGAGACCAGCGGGGTGGCGTCGACAAGCTCGGAAAAGGCCAATAAGAATCCCAATCTGAAGAAGGCCCGCAAGCAATTTGGTGCACTAGCGCCTAAGGAGTTTTTTGATCAGTTTGACTCTTGCGATGCAAACGGGGTTCAAAATTCGATGGCTTGTTCTGGGGAAAAAATTGGCCAATTCCAATTTTTTAAGTCCGATTCCAAAGCCGCATCGACAACACAGCTGCTCACGGAGCTTAGGAGCTCACGGGTGGTAGAAGATACCGGGCGTCGCGTTGTGGGCTGGTCTACGCTGGGTAGCACCGCAGTTATCACGGTGGTAGACAACAATGAGGGCCTGGTTATGCAGCAAATGGTCTCTACCGATGACAAGGACCCAGCGGAACAGATCTATGCGCTGGGCTTAGCGCAGCGCCCTCAGACAGAGAGCTCCACTATGGAGACTCCGGCCGCTACAGAGCCTGCGAAAAGCTAAGCCCTAGCTGCTACTTTTTACACGCCGTGTACTCGCCGCCGGTATTATAGGCGTCCATTTGCTTGATGGCATCATCCAGAGAATCAACGCTCAAGACGGTCATGCCGTCGTGATCTCTGCTTACGGCCTCCGAGCAGTTCTTGGCAGGAGCAAGGAATAGCTCTGCGCCAGCATCTTTAGCCGCTTGAACTTTATGCGCGATTCCGCCGATAGGGCCCACGGTGCCGTCGTCGTCGATGGTTCCAGTACCGGCCACAAACTTTCCGCCGTTGAGATCACCCCCACTGAGTTTATCCACCACGGCCAGGGAAAACATGAGTCCAGCCGAGGGGCCACCAATGTCTTTAAGGTGATAATCGACCGTGATTCCGCCAGCAGGTTTAGCCGCCATGCTCACCCCTAAGAACGGAATTATGGAGTCACTGGGATTCTTGCCCAGTTTCCCCGTGGCATCGTGTTTTTGTCCGTCGCGTTGATACGTGATGGTGACGCTATCGTCGACCTTTTTCTTCCGAACCGTCTCGCGGACTTGTTTGGGGCCACCAACAGCCGTGCCGTCGATGGCTACTATCACGTCGCCTTCTTGAAGAATCCCATGCGCCGCAGACTCCTCGACGATCCCCGCGACCTCCGTTTCCACCGGGCGACCTAGATGATTCATCGCAGCGATGGTCGCAGAGGCTTCCGAGGATGAGAAAGCAATCTGGTTTTCTTGATTAACCTGATCCGGAGTTTTGTTCTTGGGATAGATGCGTTCCAAAGGAATAAGCGTGTCATCCGTGAAGAGCCATCGGCTAAGCGCCTGAGCCAGGGTCATCCCGCTGCGGATAGATACCGTTGTCATGTTGAGGTTGCCGCGAGTCTTATCAACGTCTGCACCACCAATCTCCACAACATCTTGCCCATCGATCTGCCCGAGCGTGTTGAACGTAGGACCTGGGCCTTCCGCCGCATATGGCACGGTTAAATCAATATCAGTCCCGGGAACGTGATCGATGGTGACAAGAGTTCCCAAGACGACGATGGGAAGGGCTCCCAGTGTAAGAGTGCTTAGACGACGTTTCACGAGTCCTTAGGGTACATGTTCGCTCACAGCGTTGCCTCCAACATGGCACAAATAGCACAAGAATCGGTACGGTTATGAAGCATGAATACCAATGGATTCGGTTTTTCTTTCAACTTCGGCGGCAATGGCGATGATGATAACAACGGCCGCAACAACAACCCCTTTGGCGCCGGTGGTTTGGGAGACATGCTGAACCAATTCGGGCAAATGCTCTCTGGAATGGGTTCCACGATGAACTCTCCCGAAGGACAGGGCGCGGTGAACTATGCGCTCGCCGAGCGGATTGCACAGCAGCAGATCGGTTCCTCTACCGCTGTGTCGGCCAACGACACCACTGCGGTAGAAGAAGCCGTGCGCCTGGTGGAAATATGGCTTGACGACGCCACCATTTTGCCCGCATCCGGCAATACCGTGGCTGCATGGGATGCTTCTTTGTGGCTAGAGAAGACTCTTCCTATGTGGAAACGACTCGTCACCCCGGTAGCCGAGAACATGGCTCAGGCTCAGGTGGACTCGCTGCCCGAAGAGGCTCGCGAGATGGTGGGCCCCATGATGCAGATCATGAATCAGATGTCCGGCATGAATTTTGGCATGCAGCTAGGCCACGCCCTAGGTGATCTTGCCACTCAGACTATTGCTGGCACAGATTTCGGCCTCCCGATCGCCCCGACAGGTGTCACCGCCGTACTACCCGCTAACCTGCGCAAAGAAACCTCTGGTCTAAAAATTGAGGACCGCGAGATCATGGTCTATCTCAGCGCACGTGAGGCTGTTCGTCAACGGTTGTTCAAGCACGTGCCGTGGCTGCGGGAGCGACTCGTCTCTTCCGTTGAGGAATACGCAGCAGGCCTCGTCATCGACACGTCTCATATCGAAGAAGCCATGCGTGATTTGAACCTAGAGTCCGGCGACCCCACCGCGATTCAAAACGCTATGGAGCAGCTCCAGGGACTGGATATGAGCCCTCGCATTACCTCGCGTAACTCCCACGCAGCGTCTCGGCTAGAGACTCTCCTCGCGCTGATCGAGGGCTGGGTGGAGATAGTGGTGACTGAGGCCATGGGAGACCGCATCCCGTCGACAGCCGCCCTGAACGAGGCATGGCGTCGTCGTCGCGCCACCGGTGGTTCTGCGGAGCAGGCATTCGCCAAAGTCGTAGGGATTGAGTTCGCTGCCCCCAAGGTCGCCGAGGCCCAAGAGCTGTGGCGCCGAGTGGGAGTCGCCGTGGGCACTGAGCGCCGCGACCACGTGTGGGATCACCCAGACTTCTTACCCACCGCCGAGGACCTTGAATCTTCCGCTGAGTTCATCGACGCGCTTCTCGACGACTCCGCTGGCACCGACTTTGATCCCATCGCAGAGATCACCAAGTTGGAGGAAATGCTCGCTTCTGAGGGCGAAAACCCCGAGAGCAAGGAAAACCCCAAGCCGGAAGACGATTCCGACGATCAAGATCCCAAGAAGCCTTAAACCACCACCACTAAACCCCCGAGCTAGCCTCCTAGACTGCCACGCTAGCTCGGGGGTTTCTTGTAGTTTTAACCGCTCACCCGCTGCATGGCCTCCAGGAATCCCTTGGCCCGCTCCGCATAGGGCGCGCGGTCTGCCCATTCCCAAAACTCTTTGCTGTGACCGTTGTGGATGAACGTGTGCACGAGCTCATGGATAATCACAGAATCTACAACGTAGTCGGGGACTTCTCGCAAGCGATGAGAAATTCGTATTTCTCCCGTGCTTTGTGAGCACGACCCCCAGCGCCGCCGTTGATTGGTAACCCATTTGATGGAGCTTAGGTTGGCTTTCCCATCCAGGTAGCGTCGGTTCAGATACTGAGCGCGCTGGAAGAGCGCATCATTCGATTCTGCGGTGGATTGGGTTTTTCGTTTCACTTTTGCAGACATCTCAGCGATAACGCGCTGCTCATCGCTTTTGCTCATTGACTCCGGGATTCGGATTTGCACGCGCCCGTCGATAAGCCGAGCAGAAACGGTGCGTACCCGACGCTTCGAGCGGATCACTTCCACAGGAAGCTCAGGGGTGTTTTTACGGGGCATGACAAAAATGGCTCTCTGTGCTGAAATTACCGTCATGAACACGGGGGGGGAAACGTAGTTCTCAGTCCCAGTCATCAAGTATTGGTGCGGGCTCAGGGGATTCAGTTTGGGCTCGACTCAACGCGTGCAGGAATTTTCCCAGCACCACGCGAGCTTATCGATGCACTAGTTCCGATACTTCGCAGCTTACGCGAGCCGCGGGCAAAAGGTCAGATAATTTTTGAACTTACGTCCGCAGGGCTTCATCCTGTCGCCGCGCGAGGACTCATGGAAGACCTCCTCGCCCACGGCGTCATCAGGGCACAGAGCAAACCCCGCACTAGTGCGGTTATCGGCGACGACCCACTGGCAGACGCTGTCTCCGACCTCCTAGAAAAAAGTGGGATGCGCGTAGTGCGGTCAACCAATTTTCCTAGCACAGAGGAGTTTATGGATCATATCCAACGCCGAACCCTCATCATCGTGTGCAATCCTCGCGGAATAGACTCCTGCGTCGAGGATCACGTGAGCACGCACGGGTTTTCTCCTCCCTGTGAGGCTTATCGACGCCCACGGGATCGTCGGCCCAGTCCGTTTAGAAGAAAGCGGTCCTTGTCTCGCCTGCGGCGATCTCTACCGCACTGATTCCGATCCAGAGTGGCCGGCGCTTCACACCCAATCGATGCTTTCTGGTCGCCCTTTTCCCGCACCCCCGCACCTCATCGCAGCCACCGCTGCGCACACCAGCTTTGTGGTTCAAAGCCTTCTCGCACAGCATGACAACGCCTACGCCGTTATCTCGCCATCACTTATGCCCGGCGACAGCCTCCAAGTTTCTGCTTATGCCACAGAAAAACTCCCTCGTCTTTCCGCTCGCCCTCAGTGCCCGTTCTGCTGGGAGTAAGAGAATCAGCGAAATTGAGCCAAAGTTTCCAGCAAGCTACTGCCGTACTTCTCCGCTTTCATCTGACCAATACCGGAAATTTTTAGTAGGTCATCTGTGGTCGTTGGGCAGGCCTCGGCAATGGCGTGCAGGGTCGCGTCTGTGAAGACTATGTAGGCAGGCACACCGTCTTCTTTGGCCATGTCCAGACGCCACGCTTTCAGAGTCTCAAACACCTCCTCGTCAACGCCCGACGGGCAATCGGCGCATCTTCTCATCACAATTTCTGAGGGGGAACCCAGGGGCGAACCGCACACGCGACAGCGCTGTGAGTGCTTGGCACGTGGCGGGACGGCGACGTCGATAGGCTCTGCCACGATGCCGTCAAAGAATCGGCTTCTCTTCCGAGTCGCACGGCCTCCTTCCTGCCGAGCTCTTGACCACGAGCACACAAGGTGCTCCCGGGCGCGGGTGACGCCGACGTAGAAAAGCCTGCGTTCCTCTTCAATGTGAGAGTCTCCCCCTTTGATGGCGTGGGTGATCGGGAGGGTGCCGTCGACAAGCCCTACAAGGAACACCGCATCCCACTCCAAGCCCTTAGCCGCATGTAAAGACGCTAATGTCACTCCTTGCATCGTCGGAGGATGCTTTGCGCTGGCACGCTGATTGAGTTGTTCCAGGAGCCCCTGGATGTCCAGATCCGGCGTAGCGTGCGTCAATTCCACGGTGAGCTCCGCAAGCGCTTCTAGGGACTGCCACCGTTCGCGAGCCTGAGTACCTTCCGGCTCTTCCGGGGTTAATCCCACAGGGGCTAGCGCCGAGCGCACCAAGGTCTCCAGGGCAGAACCGTGGATCGACTCCGTTCCTGCGCGCTGTGCGACACGAACCAGCTGAGACATTGCTTGACGAATCTCCGCGCGCTGGAAGAACTCACCGCCACCGCGCACCTGGTAAACAATCCCGGCATCCGCAAGAGCTTGTTCAAAAGCCGCCGACTGCGCGTTAATTCGATAAAGCACCGCGATTTCCGAGGCTGCGACTCCCTTGCTCAGGAGCTCTTTAATCCTGCTCGCTACGGCGCGTGCCTCAGCGGGTTCATCGTCGAAAGTGCAAAATTCTGGCTCCGGGCCAGGCGGGCGCATTCCCTCCAACGTTAATCGAGTACCAGCCACTCGGCCCCGTGCTTTCCCAATCACCGTATTGGCGAGGTCTGTTACCTGGGGGGTCGACCTATAATCTCGCTGTAGCTTGACCACCGTTGCGTGAGGGTACTTACGCGAAAACCCCAAAAGATAATTAGGAGTCGCTCCCGTAAAAGAGTAAATGGTCTGGTTAGCGTCTCCCACCACGGTGATGTCATCGCGCTCCCCCAGCCAAGCATCAAGCACTCGTTGCTGCAGCGGCGTAACGTCCTGGTATTCATCGACTACAAAAGTGCGATATTGCTCCCGAAATTCCTCTGCAATCGCAGTCGAGTTCTCAATGGCTCCCGCCGTGTGCAATAACAGGTCATCGAAGTCTAGGAGCATGCCCTCACTTGTTGTTTTAGCCTGCTCATATCTGCGGTATACCTCAGCGATTTTATCTGCGGCTGCAGGAATCTTACGATCCTTCACATGCGCCACATAACGATCAGGCGTTATCAACGTAGCCTTTGCCCACTCGATCTCGCCTAGAAGATCTCTCACGTTTTCCGTAGTCGTTTCTATTCCCACCGAGCGCGCAGCCTTGCCGACAAGCGGAAACTTGTTATCCAGCAATTTCCACGGCAGATTCCCTGCCACTTGCGGCCAAAAATACGACAACTGACGCATCGCAGCTGAGTGAAACGTCTGCGCCTGCACTCCCCCCACTCCCATGACTCCTAGCCGGTGCCGCATTTCCCCGGCAGCGCGACGTGTAAACGTCACCGCAAGCACGCGGTTAGGACTAGCCATGCCGCGATCAATGAGGTTGGCGATCCGATAGGTAATCGTTCGAGTCTTACCCGTTCCAGCACCCGCAAGAATGGCTACTGGCCCGCGAGGAGCACTAGCGGCGGCCCTTTGATCGCTGTCCAGATCGTTGAGATCAATCATCGTTTTTCTTTACCCAATCCCACATCATGTCATGCGCAATACTGCCCGGAGCTGGAAGCTGGATGGTGCCTCGAACAATATCTTTACGTGTTACCCAGCGAATTTCTGTGAGCTCACCATCGGGTTGTACCACAGCATCCATATCCGTTGTCCGTGCTGTCATCCCCACCATAATGGCCCCACTATAAGGCCACGATTGGCTCTTTACATAGGAAATATGAGAGATACGTCTTCCAGTTTCTTCCCACGCTTCTCGGGTCAGCGCTTGTTCAAACGTCTCCCCCATTCCCAGGTATCCGGCGATCAAGGAGAAATACCCGCGGCGGTGAGCGTTCTCCCCTACAAGCACATACTCATCAGACTCTGACGTAATCAGGCCAATCACCGCCGGATCAATGCGGGGAAATACCTCTTTTCCATCGGGCGTCCGGCCAATGGTGGGCGTGCTATATTCCAGTCGTTTCCCAGACGCTGGGTCATACACCATTAATTCGCGGTTGCGTAGAACAGCGAGAGCCGTTGTTACCCATGGGATATGAAGCCGCGCTGCTGTGCCTGTTATCGAGTCCACCACGTCAGGGGCGACTCGTTGCACTAGCAGCTGATCCGTCACGTGAAAGGCAGGTGTATCCGGACGAGGAGAAGACAGCACTGGATTACCCTTATGGACAGGAACCCGTCCAGCGAGATCAACCAGCAGGCACTTCTTAATCTGAAACATCCTCACTAAAAACTCGTCGGATATAGAGCAGACGATCGCCAGGTTCCACGGTCTCCGCCTCTGGAGAATCGATCCGATAGAGCTCACCAGAGCGCACAACGCCAAGGACAATATCTGCCAAGTGCCGAGGATTAGCGCCCACCTCATCTTCTCCCACCGGGCGTTCCGCAACGGAAAAACCCTCATCTGGGGACAACAGATCTTCCATCATCTCCACCACCGAAGGCGTCACCGTGGCCAAACCAAGCATGCGGCCTGCGGTCTCAGAAGAAATCACCACTGAGTCTGCGCCGGATTGCTCTAAGAGGTGCTGATTCTCGGATTCCCGCACACTAGCCACAACCCATGCGCTTGGTGCCAGCTCTCGCACAGAAAGCGTCACGAGCACCGCGGTATCGTCGATATTGGGTGCTACCACGACGGCCTTCGCCTTGGGCACACCGGCAAGTTTGAGCACCTCTGATTTAGTGGCAGAACCATTAACCGTCACAAGCCCCGCGGTATTCGCAGTCTCCAGCGCTACCGGATCGGTATCCACCACAACGATCTCTTTAGGAGACACACCGTCCGCCAGCAGTGCAGAAACTGCCGAACGTCCTTTAGTTCCATATCCAATGACCACGGTGTGGTTTCGCATGCGTTTCCTCCAGCGCTGGATTTTCCATGCTCGGCGCGATTCCTCTGTGAGCACCGACAACGTCGTGCCGACCAAGAGGATAACGAATGTCAACCGAAGCGGAGTGATAATGATGATGTTGAGAAGACGAGCCCCCTGAGTCACCGGCGTGATGTCGCCATAACCGGTGGTGGACAAGGAAACCGCCGAATAATAAAGAGCGTCAATGAAAGTCAGATGCTCGCTGTAGCCGCCTTTGTCAAAGTAAACAATCAAGGCCACAAGGAGAATCAGCACCAACGCATAGCCAAAACGCCGAGCAATCAACCGCACTGGGCTGATCAACGGGTTTCCGGGGATACGAATAACGTTGAGCAGGGTATGCTCTGGCAACTCGGTGAGTTCCTCATCCCCGAGGTATCGACCCGCATCGCGGTTGGTCAACGGCATTATGCTCCTAGGTTCTTCTCAAAGTGCTCATCAAGATTACATGTTCAACGTAAGCATGTGAGCTAACGACGCCTCATCCGGAAGCTCACTGGGTTGATAGCTAAAATTGCGCCCCACATAATGGAACAGCGCTTGTACCTCTGACGGATCAACGCCCTGCAATCGAGCCCACGCTAATCGATACACTGCCAGCTGCAGCGATACAGAACGACGCTCCGCGGCTTCTGTCGGAGGCTGTCCTGTCTTCCAGTCAACAACAATCCATTGTCCATCCGTGTTCTTAAACACAGCATCCATCCGACCTCGGACTATGTGCTCACCGATAGACACTTCAAACGGATGCTCCACATATTCAGGAGTTCGGTCCGCCCACTCGCTGTCCAAAAATCGGTTTTTCAGGGTCTCCAATTCTGTTCCATCCAGGGCATCATCGATACCAGGAAGTTCATCGGCATCCAACAGAGCCGTGGAACCAAAACGGTCTTCAAGCCACTGGTGGAAAGCGGTTCCACGCTTGGCATAGCTATTGGGTTTGAAAGGAACTGGCCGCCGGCGTCGTCTAGCAAAAGCTTGGGGATCCTGCGAAAGATTCACAATGTCTGAGGCCGTAAGCTCAAGCCCTAATTCCACAGGCACAATCGGAGTGCTCAGCTGCTGATGTTCCTCGATAAGCGCGGTGACCTCTTGTTCCCATCGCTCAAAAAGATCGCCGTCTTTTATCAACTCAGGAAGCTCCACCATGGCTTTCTTAACCGCATCTGCACCCTCGGGCCGCAGCTCTTGCGGGAAAACCCCGGTTTCTGGAAGAGGCGGCTCGAGGGCATCATCGGTATCACCGTCAAACCACTCCACAACGGAGTCCGGCACTTTAGTGCGCAACATATCAAGATGTGTGTAAGGCCCCGGAGGTGAAGCTTTGGTGGTATCAGTCGACGCAGTAACCAGAACGCGCTGCTCCGCGCGGGTCAAAGCCACGTAGAATAAGCGCGCATTCTCTTCCTCCTCCATAGCTCGAAATTCTGCTATGTGGGCGTCTCCCTGCTTTTTCAGGTCAGCTGGGGATTCTGGGGAATCGATATACCAAACGGGAGCTCCCACCAAAGAGTCGTCTTCTCGTGCATCCCCGCGAAGCGCCGATGGCACGGCGGACTCGTTACTCAGCCACGTCGACGTTCTTGTCTTATAGGTGCTGGAGTCTGCATGCGCAACGCTCACGATCTGCCACTCCAGGCCTTTCGCTTTATGCACAGTAAGAATCTGAACACGGTCAGAACGAACCTGCACCTCTCCTGGTTCTAAGCCATCCTCATGGCTTCTACTGAGCTCAAGGTAATCCAAAAACTGGCTCAGCGTGGCATGGGGAACCCGAGCAAAATCCGAGACAACCTCAGCAAAGCGATCAAGATGCGCAGTCCCAGGGGCCCCGTCGGCATATGGATCTTCTCGTTGTAGCACCTCGGTGCGAATTCCGAATACTCGCTCGATGTCTGCAAAAAGATCCGGCAACGAATGCCCCAAACTGTGGGTACGCAGATACCTCAGCTCGGATGCCAGCAAGCGCAGCCTCCGCAGTCCCTCATCGCTATAACGAGTTGAGCCGCCTTCTTCCCGAGGCGCGTCAAGGTCAGCGACGGCCTCTGCCAGTCCCACAACTGCTTCCGGTGCCTTAGGAAGGGTTTCGGCGATTATCTGTTCCAGACGCTCAAGTGGATCAGTCTTTTTCTCTTCTCTATCGTCTTTTCCGCGTCCCGCGAGGTTAGCCGCACGATTAGCCAGAGCCAGAATATCTGCTGCTCCCAGACCCACGTGCGGACCGGCTAAAATGCGCAGCGCAGATTGTGTGTCTTGGGGCCGGATGAGCATCGCCGCAACTGCGATCATGTCGGCCACCTCGGGGACGTCGATAAGCCCAGCTAAACCAACAATTTCCACGGGAACACCCCGCGATTGCAGCTCTAACGCTATGGGGGCAGAGTGCCGTTTTTTTCGGACCAATACAGCGGCGGTAAAGTTCTCGCCCCGGTTCTTATAAGCCTCCGCCAACTCGTCGGCTATAAATTCTCGCTCTCTTTCCGCACTAGGGAAAAATCCCAGGGTCACCTCCCCGTGCGGAGCCCCTTCACGGGAAGAGAGCGGCTGTACCGTTCGACGAGGATTATCCGGGGCACCAAGGACTTCCCTGGATACCTCATTGGCCAACTGAAGAACCTCGGGAGGATTACGGAAGCTCACTGTTAGCTCGCGCTTTTGAGCGAGGTCATCGCCTAAAGCAAAGTCCTCCCTGAAGCGCTCAAGATTGGCAGAAGTAGCTCCACGCCACCCGTAGATCGACTGCATCGGGTCACCCACTGCGGTGACTGCAGCGCCGCTGAAGAGACTGCGCAACAATACCCGCTGTGCGTGTCCGGTGTCCTGGTATTCATCCAGCATCACCACGGAATACCGATCTCGTTGGGAAGCTCCCACCTGCGGGTTTTCCTCAGCGAGCCTAGCCGCAAGCGACATCTGCTCCCCGAAGGTCATGAGATTATTCTGGGCTAGGTGTTGCTTGAGCATCGCAACCATGGGCAACATTTGCTTGCGGATTATCTGCCGTTGTTTCCATCCGACAAGGGTCTGGTTCAACCCGCGTTTCGACGCCGCCTCCACGTCATCCAGCACCGATAAAAATGCGTCCGTCTCTTCCACAATGTCCTGCGGCGAAACGATATGGTTGTCCATGTCAGACACCAAGGACAAGAGCTTTTCCGTCGCGCTCACCGGTTGGGTCTGCGCGTCTAGGGCTCCTGAATAGTTGATAACGATGTCATAGGCGATCTGGAAAAGCTCAGTCTCTGTGATTAACCGTGAGGAGGGCTCCACGGGCAAGAGCAAACCATATTCGCTGATCAAACTGCCGGCATAGGAATCGTATGTGGAGACCGTTGGGGCGATAGCCTCTAACTTATGAGACAGCTCCCCGCTTGGATCAATGTCTTTCAGCGCATCCATACCTGCAAGTTGTTCAAGCCTGCCTCGGATACGTTGAGAGAGTTGCTGGGCAGCTTTCCTGGTAAAGGTCAGCCCCAGAATGCGATCGGGGTCCACCATGTTATTGGCCACCAGCCATACCACGCGAGCAGCCATGGTTTCCGTCTTACCAGCACCCGCACCAGCTACCACCAACATAGGTCCGAGTTCAGCACCGATGACTGCCGCTTGCTGAGGCGTAGGAGGGAATTTCTGCTTGAGTAACCGCGATAGTTCAATCGGATCTATCATGCCGGGGTCATCCTTCCTTCGGGCTGCGCTGGGCATATATTTTTTATCGAGCACTGTGAGCACCCATCGTTAACAATTGCTACAAGGCTGGGGCCAGTCAGGCTCTGGACCAGCGGCGGCAACAAGTCTGCAAATTCCTGCAGTTCCTCTGCGGTTTTTGTCGCCTGCTCGCGGGTGCTGATCGTCTTTGTTTTCGAGCCTGGGTACACCAGTACCGCTTGATCGACTTTCAGCGATTCTTCACCGCTTCCGCTGATCACATCGCCATTATCGCTAAGCTTTCCGTTGCTCAATGCGAGCTGGTATGCCGTCAATTGCTTGTGATTTGAGACGTCCTTTGCGCTTGGGACGTTGGATCCCGTCTTATAGTCGATGATTCGATAAGCGCCGTCGCTCGTACGCTCTAATCTGTCTATGCGGCCTCTGATAGTGATGCCTTCTGCAATCCGCGTATTCACTAAGGTTTCCACCCCCACCAGCTCATACTTGGCTGCAGATTCCGTTATCCATTTTTCTAGCCGCTCAATTATGTGTGTCCACGCGGTCTCTTCCGATTCTTGCCGCCACGCAGGGGCATTAAGCAGCTGGAGGAAGGCCTCAGTGGTGAGTTTCTTCGCTGTCTCCGAGTCCACTCCCCGGGCTAGTGCTTCCGCGTATGCATGCGCCAAAGAACCTTTGAGCATCTGGAATGGCGTCTCTTCTTCCTCGACAACAGCATCGAGTCGGGCACGCAAAGGGCACGCCAGGCCCTTCTCTATCAGGGAAGGAGAAATAGACCGTTGGTCTAATGGTTGCTCCGTAGAGGGGCCTCCTTCACCCCACCATTCTTCAGGATGGGCCCCCGGAACTCCTGCCGCTGCCAGCCGTGCTAGCTGACGAGCAGCTTGGTCTCGACGCCGCTGCGGCGAGTCACTGTTGCGGACTTCTCGACGCAACTCCGCCACCATTGCCGGAACGCTCAAGAGCCGAATATAGTCTTCCAAGCCTGTGTCTTCAGGTGCCAAAGGTACAGAAAGATCAGCGTACGACGCTTCACTCTCCTGCACGTGTTGCTGGAAGCAAGAAGGATCAAGCTCGTTCATAAAACGCGATGGCTCGGCTACGTCGTTAGCTTCAGGTGCTTCTACAGCGGTGATATAAAGACGCTGCGTGGCCCGACTCTTAGCCACGTGAAAGAGGCGGCGTTCCTCGTCCAGACGCTCTTTAGAACGCATGACGATGGTATTAGGGTCGATGCCTGAATCAACGAGATCCGTCAGCTCTTCCTGACCAAAGAGCGTCCCGGTTTCACCAAGAGAAGGCCAACTCCCCTCTTGCACTCCCGCGACTATCACCGTATGCCATTGCTGCCCGAGCGCCGCATGAGCTGTAAGAAGCTGTACCGCCTGTGTGCGGACTTGCCGGCGGTCGCGCACACCTGTGGGCAACTCTTGTTCCGCTATGTGGCGCATAAAGGACACGATGCCTGCCGTGGGGCGTCGTTCCACCCAGTCACCCGCAGCGTCAAAAAGTGCCATCGCAGCATCAAGATCACGATCCGCCTGCGAGCCTGCGGCACCGCCTCTTAGACTTACTGCTTGAAGGTGATTGGCCAAACCGGTCTCATGCCAGATCGCCCACAGGATTTCTTCGACGCTACCGGGTTGAGCACCCCGCGACAGCACGTTTCTGATTCTTTCCAGAATCTGCAGTTCTCTTTCAGAAAGAACCGCCTCAGCTTCCCCGGCTAGGGCAGCCTGTTCTTCTGAAGGGCGGGGGCTTATGAGGATTTTTAACAGTTCTATGGCACGCCGGCTACCGCCGCGTCTCATCTCGACTTTACGCAGTCCACGATAAAGCCGACGCAGAGTCACAGAGTCTGCGCCACCAATGGGTCCTAGAAGGAGGTCTTCCATGTCACGGTTGTTGAGCTCCCCGTATATCGCTCTCACGGCAAGAATCATTGAGGAAACAATGCGCTGCTCGCTCAAGATGATGTCCGTTGGATCAACCTGCACGGGAACCCCTGCGGCCAGAAGCGCCCGCCGAACAGGCGCGACCAGCCCCGTAGAACGCACGATCACTGCAATCTCATCCCACGGAACCTCATCAATCAGATGAGCCCTACGGATTGTGTCTGCAATGTATTCAAAGTGTTGCCCTTGGTTTTCAACAATCCGCGCCGTAGTCTCAGGTAGCCGCCGCGTCGTTTCCAAGACCAGCTGATGATCTGCAGGATACGTAGTCAGAAACTCTGGGGTTGCACCACGAAAATGAAACACCGATTGCTCTGGGTCTCCACCGATGATGCCAAATTCTGCGTAGCGTAACAGCTCGCTCATAAGTTGCGCGGATTTAGGGTCAAGGTGCTGGGCATCATCAACGATGATTGTCTTCCACCCTTGATCCGGGATCTGATACTCAAGCACAGTGCTCACGAGTTCAGAAGCACTCAGACTCTTCGCTCCGCCAAGGGCCATCGTTTGTTCATATTCCCGCAGGAAAGACCCGGCGGCGCTCCACATCGGCCGACGATATGTCTTCCCTAGTCTTTCCAGGTCTTCTGGGCTCAGTCCTCGTTCGACTGCGCGTAAGAGAAAATCTCGGAGACCACGAGCAAAGCCAACAAGGCCTAGCGCATCACGCGTCTCTTGTGGCCAGATGTGGGCTGCTTCTGGGTCCTCGCTGTGTCCTTGTAATAGCTCCCGAATCACCGCGTCTTGCTCGGCACCTGTAATAAGCCTCAGTTCTTCTCCACTTAGGCTTCGGAGCAAGGCAAAAGCAAGCGAGTGCACAGAGCGCACCATCGTGGTAGCCGCTGTATAGGACTCTCCCGAAAGACGCGCGGCAATCCCGGCGCGCAACCGAGTAGCGCTTTCCTTTGATGCTGCAATGACAAGAATGCTTGAGGGATCTACTCCGCGGCGCAGACGCTCTGCGACAGTATCCATGATCAGCGTAGACACGCCCGAACCGGCAGGACCTAGTAAGCGCCATATACCGGTTTGGTTCTTAAAGAGATCATTGTCCCAGTCGTGTGTCTCTACATGATGCTGCGCAGAAACGATGCGTACCTGCGGCGCAGGTGGCTGCCTAAAAGCTGCTCGTTGAGAATTCGGATAACCCGAGGTAGCCGCCGCTTCCGGTGCCAAAGGTGTTTCCGAGGTCGCTGAGAGGTTCATGCCTCATAGTGTGACAGATACCCTTGACATCACGGCCTTGGCTACCCACTCTAAGTTCGTTCCTGTATTCGATGTGGCATCTGGATGAAGCGCATGTACTGCTGTGCGATACGCCAACGCGCGTAAGAGTAGCTGGTCAAGGTGGGGAACATGGGAAAAGCGTCCAATAATGCCCTCGTCTACTGCGCCGACGCTGAGGGCGTCGATAATGCTGAGTGCAGCCGTATAACCATAGGGACGAGCTACCCCCATCACGTCTGTCACGGTGGGTGCCTGCACGCCGGCGTACAGCGTCGTGGCAAACATGTCAGCATGAACAACCTGGTTCGGAGCGTCTATGTCGCGTAACAACAGTTCGACTTTGGGCATGATGTTGATGGCCGTTAGGTGGCGCGGGATTGAATCTTTCAGATCAATCGCCGACGTCGGAGAGGCATGCCACGCTATATGGTCTGCAATGGAAAAAATGTCTGTGGCATCCACGTCTTTGAAGGAAGCAGGCACATCCACGGTGCTCAGTGCCAGGTCTAGGCGTAATGCGGCTGCCACGGTTTCGTCGACACGTCGGGTCAGTATCCCCGGCGCAAAACTCGATGCCCGCCATCCTGCGTTGATGAATCTACCGTCGGTAGATTTGATCGGGCGAACAATCCGCACGCCCTCTGGCTGCAGTTTTTCTCTAATCCGAGAGGACCAGGCCGCGCGCACGGGGTGTGCGACCTGTGAAAAAACCACTGATCCGACTTTCCAACCGTAATCCCACGCTGCGCCTATGGCGCGAGCGGGTTCATCCGGCGCGTGAAACACATTGCGGACGTGAGGGGGAAGAGCCGTGAAATCCATGAGTTGTAGCCTAATAGAATGCCGGGCCGACGAGGGCGTTATAGGGAATAACTCTTAACCAAAGGGGTAAGGCCAAGGGTTTGCGGCACACACTGCGCCGTCGTCTTTGTACACTTCCGTAGCGTCTATCTTGGATAGTTCTGTGTTGGACAGGCTTAATGTCTGCTGCATCATAATGGGGGCCAGTTGGCCGTTTCCCCCGCATGGTTCATGCGAGGCGTACCCGATGCCATGACCCACCTCATGGTTGATGAGGTACTGCCGGTATGCGCCTAGGTCTCCCTGGAAAGGAGTTGCACCCCGGATCCACCGAGACTCATTAATCACTACACGGTTGCCGTCGGAATAAAAACAGCTGGTTTCCATAGCAATATTGTGTCCACACAGCCCATGAGTGGTGTCCACCGACGAGAGCTGGATTCTGAGATCCGGATGGGCATCCGGGGTATTCGCTATGTGCTCAAACGCGAATTTTTCATCGTGCGCCCAGCTCTTAGGATTGGTCAGCGTCGCGTCAACCATCGTGGCAAAGGCATCGTCACCGCCAAAGGTCTCCGATTTAATGCCGTTTTCGACCTCAACAACGTAGGTGAACTTTTTTTCTTTTCCTTGCCCAGCTTTCGCGCCTGGGGTGCCGACTACTCGATACGTTCCCTCGCCCTTTTGCGTGAACTCGGCTCCTGGAGGCAACTCAACTGCAGCAATCTTAGGCTGCTCTTGATCTGCTGGATTGGGGCCTTTGAGAGGTGGCTGTCCTGTTTCCGATGTCTGGGTGGTGGCCTCGGAAACTGGGTTTTCGAATGTTTTTTCGTCGCTGGGGTGCACTACGAAAACGTCGACAAGTACCCACACGGTGATTACGGCGAGTACGGGAATGGCATATGCTCTCCATCCGTAATCGCGAGCGAATCGGACAAAAAAGCTTTCCTCGTGTGGGGTGCTCAACTCTAGGCTCCAGAGAAACCTACGGTGCGGGTGTTTGAGGTCCCGACCTCTACATAGGAGATTCGAGAGTTACGTACCAAATAACGGTTGCCGTTCTCGTCGGTAAGCGTCAAAAGACCGGCGTCGTTAGCTAATGCCTCAGATACGCGTGCCACAACCTCGTCTTGGGTCTCACGGCTAGAGACGACGAGCTCGCGTGGCGAATCAGAGAACCCGATTTTAATGTCCATCTTCGCTCCTAAAAATTATTGTTCTGATGGTCCTGCCGTTTTTACGTTGGCTCTTGTGCCTGGAACACGAATTTCCGTGCTTCCTTGCACTAGTAAATACCAAAATCTCAACGGTGCCTAAATAGCTCCCCAAGCATACCTGTTGAGTGTTGCTTCACGGTGAATGTGGAGGCAATCGCTGTATCCTGCCGGTTTAGTCTCTTGCAGAACGTTCTTCTCCTCACACTTCACCCAGTATGAGGACCTCCTTGGCCTCTTTCTGCGCATTCCCGTTAGTATCGGAGGGGTGTCAGTTTCTACTCATAAACCCACGTTCGCCGAATTAGGTGTCGCTGCTGAGATCGTCGACGCGCTTTCTGAACAAGGAATCACACAGACGTTTGCAATTCAGGAGCTTACGCTTCCTATAGCTCTCGACGGCCGAGACATCATCGGCCAGGCACGCACCGGAATGGGCAAAACACTCGGTTTTGGTGTTCCACTTTTGGACAGAGTCTTCGACGCAGCGGACGTCGCTGAGCTCGACGGGACCCCACGTGCGCTCGTCGTCGTGCCTACTAGGGAACTGGCGCAACAGGTAGGCGAAGACTTAGAACGGGCAGCACGCCACACCCCAGTGAGGGTGGCCACGGTATACGGCGGACGACCCTATGAAGAGCAAATTCATGCTCTAGATAATGGCGTTGACGTTGTAGTGGGAACCCCCGGCCGGCTTATTGATCTACACCAGCAAGGCCCCCTAATCCTCGATCACGTGGCCGTCCTTGTGCTTGATGAGGCCGACGAGATGCTGGACTTAGGGTTTTTCCCTGATATTGAGAAGCTGCTGGGAGCACTGACGCACCAGCATCAGACTCTCTTATTTTCTGCGACAATGCCGGGACCCGTGCTTACTCTCGCCAGGACTTTTATGTCACGCCCACTCCATATTCGGGCGGAGGAAGTCAACGCATCCCAAACTCATGCGTCCATCGAGCAGGTGGTTTTCCAGGCCCACAGGATGGATAAGAGCGCGATTACCGCGCGTGCGCTCCAGGCAAAAGACCGCGGGAAAACCATTATTTTCACACGTACCAAGCGCACTGCGGCAGAACTTGCAGAGGACCTTGCTGGTCGAGGTTTCCGAGTGGCAGGTGTGCACGGCGACTTAGGCCAGGCGGCACGCGAATTATCGTTGGGTATGTTCCGCGATGGCCGCGTAGACATCTTGGTTGCCACCGATGTTGCTGCGCGCGGTCTTGACATCGACGATGTCACCCACGTGATCAATTATCAGACCCCTGATGACCCCATGACGTATGTACACCGCATTGGTAGGACAGGGCGCGCTGGACATACCGGCACAGCAATTACCCTCGTGGGATACGACGAGCTCACCAAGTGGAAGCTCATTAGCGATGAATTGGGGCTGGACAACCCCACCCCGCCACAATGGTTCTCCACTTCCCCAGAGCTTTTCGACGCCCTCTCGATCCCCGAAACCGCCGGGGAAACAGTCGGTCAGCCGCTTAAGGTCGCAGGAAGTAGCCGAAGCACCGCACCTAGCAGGCGCTCGGGCAGCCAGCGCTCCAACGATGCCGCATCAGCAACCCAAAGGCACCGCCGACGATGACTAAAAGTTTGCGCAAGACGCGGAAGGACCTGATCGCTGCCACGATTATTGCGGGGATCAGTATTACCGGTGTGAGTGTTGTCTGGGCTACTGCCCCGATTAACAATGTCACGTATTCCCCTGCTGAACAGCCCCTAAGGACTCCAGCGGTTCCGCCAGTTCCTGTGCATTCATTAACCCAGCAATGGGAAACGTCCGCCGATCAATTAACCACCAAACCCATTATCGCGGCAGGCTTAGCCATGTCTTACGACGGGCACAGTGTCAACGCCATCGATCCCACGACGGGCACTCCAGTATGGTCATACGCTCGCACAGAGCCGTTATGTTCATTAGGTCAAGCCTGGTCCAGTGTCGTTTTGACTTTCCATACCGGGCGAGGCTGCGGCGATGTTGTCTCTCTCGACGCAGCGTCTGGAACGTATAAAGCAACGAGAAGCGCCAGCGCTAGCGATGCTGTGGTTCCGATTTCCTCCAATGACAACGTGGGCACCGTGTCTTCTGAGCGGGTGGAGCTTTGGCGTTCCGACCTTGTGCGTACTGTGGAATACGGTGACGTCCCCATCAAACAAGAGGCGAACCAACAACCGCATGAGGACTGCGAAATCTCCTCAGCGCTTTCCCGAAAATCTTTGTTGGGAGTAACCGAAAAATGTGAGAAATCCTGGTGGCTGCGGTTTCAGAAAACAGTTCCGGAAGACTCTCGTGTCCCGGAGATTACCCACGATATTCGTATTTCTGGTGAAGATGCACGCATCATTGCCATCAGCCAAGAGTCCGCAGCTGTTTTTGTAGGTTCGCCGCACCCCCGCATCGATTCCTTTAACAACAGCGGAGAGCGCACTGCCTCTATCGAGGTTCCGCCAGTCGGTGACTCTGCGTGGGACCACGGGCCTTCCGTGGCAGATCTCCCGCATCACATCACCTGGTTTGATGGTGAACGCCTTTATCTGTTCAACCCATCATCCCTGCATGTTGAGCATGTCATCGATAATGTTCTTGGTACGGGCGTTGCCATTAACAACAAGCTTTACGTACCCGTGTTCAATGGAATCGCAGTAATTAACTGGGATACCGGGGAGACCGAATCTGTCTTTGACGTTGATCGAGGGACACACATCGGTACGGTTTCCCTCGGGCTCGCGGGCAGCCATATCGTGGAAAAGCGAGGCGATCACCTCGTCGGATTAGCGTTAAGCTAAGGCGATTTTATAGAGATTTCCCTCTTCTCGCATCCCTCACATCCAAAACCAGAAAACCTCTTTTATCCTAAAAGGATACTGATAGAAATTTTGTATACTGGTGAAATGAGACACAGACTGTTCAAAGCCGGGGCGGCGATTCTTTCACTCATCGCGACACTTCCCGCCGCCATCGCTCCAGCGTATGCACGTGCCCCCATCCACAACGCAGTCATTTTTGGGGATTCCGTTGTAGCCAACCCGGATCTTATCCGCTACGGCGCCACATGGTTAAAAATCCCCACAACACCGCCCGCTACCGAGCGAGGAGAGTGCCCCACGTCTCCCCATAGCTTTGGAATTATGGCCGCCGAACGGCTCAATCTTCGGGCAGATAATTACTCCTGCCCCGGTGCCGTAGCACTTGGCAATAAGTCACTTTTCTCCGCTAGCCGGCGTTCAGTATCACTCCAGATCGACCAGGCTGAGGCCCAACAAACACTCAACAAAAATACTAAGCGAGTATTCATCTCACTAGGGTTTAACGATACTTATTCACAACTCGTGCGCGGTCGCACCGATGAACACATCCGCCATGAGTTTGCCGCAAAGATCAGGCATGATGTTGCACGAATCCGCAAGCTAGCGCCTCATGCCCGCATTCAGCTCATCGGCTACCCGCAAATTACAGATAACAGCGCCGTATGTTTATTCCACGTTGGCAACAATCTTCATGACCGCACATTCGCACCAGAGATTGCCCATCTTGAGCAGCTCGCCCAGGACATGGGCCGAGACGCAGCGGCAGCCTCCGGAGCCGAGTTTGTCGATCTCAAAGGACCAACCAAGCACAACCACATGTGCGCTCCCGATAATCAACGCATGTGGTCAGGCATTATCGACGCCACCGCAGGCCACACGAATCTCCCCTTCCATCTCAACGACCGCGGGCACAAGTACGTAGCAAACATCCTCGCACAGCAGTAGCAGGTCTCATATAAGTGTGGTGCCGGCAAGTTTTCCGCTTGCCGGCACCACACTTATCTTTATTTTTTAATAATTACGTGCAGCCCAATCTACTGCGCGCGGGCTAAAGAGCATGACCAAAGCCACAATCGCGGTCAAACCTGTTACCCCGGAGAAGATAAACGCGCCACCGTTGAACATGTAATACGCAATGGGCAGCAGTAAAATTTGGAGCATAATCACAGGACCCCGCCCCCATCGTTTACCCCGGTTCATCATGATCGCCCCGACCAAAACAGCCCCAAAGACGATGATAAAGAACACCGCAGTCCCATACCCTGCCCATGTACGCGCATTGTCAGACTCATAGACGATCGACGCATCGTTGTAGCCTGCAGCTTCCCGTACAATAAGAAGGATCGCGTAGGCAATTCCGATGAGGGACTGAATGGCGGCAACCCAACCAGCGTAGAGAACTAGACGTGGAGGGAAATGGGTGTTCATGTTCACGGCGATTGAGTGTAGCCCAACACCGTGTTCAAATCATCAGTTTCTCCCCAGGGACCCCGATCCCCCGCACCGATAGGAAGCCTGCACTACTTCACTCTTTTAGCAAAGGAGCACTTTGCTAAATTAACAAATCACTCCTGGCACACAGAAAACATTCCCGCGCAAAGCATTGCACTTAGCCTTCGTTCAGATTTAGCCAGTCAACACCCAATAACTGTCAACCACCCCAATTTGACGCGGACCATTCCCCCACACTCCCACAAAAAACATAAAAACTGCAGGCAGAAGACACGTCAGACGTCTGCAAAGTTGCAAGAATCCAGAAATGAGACACGTCCACAATTGAAATTAAAGTGTGATCCTGTGCACATTTTGCCCTTAACCCCTAGCCAAGCGTGAGCGGACATGTCATTATTTGCAGGTACCTCAGGCGAGCGAGCAACGCATTCGCCAATACTTCGGGTTACCGCGAAGGAACCACACGTCCCCATTGAGGCTTGAGCAGCCACGCCCCCATGGCTTGCATAAAAGACGTGTCCCTATTTTTACCGCCAGCTTTATAGTGGGTTTTCTTTGCGCCCCGTTGTTCTTACACTTGTAGCACGTTAGGAGATCACCATGGATTGGCGCCACGAAGCCATTTGTCGCGACGAAGACCCCGAGCTCTTCTTCCCCGTAGGCAATTCCGGCCCAGCGCTAGCTCAGGTAGCAGCAGCTAAGGTTGTGTGCAACCGTTGTCCTGTCACATCTCAGTGCCTCGCATGGGCGTTAGAAACCGGCCAGGACGCCGGTGTCTGGGGCGGCATGAGCGAAGACGAGCGTCGTGCACTCAAGCGTCGGAAAAACCGCGGACGTGGACGCGCTCGTATCTCTCTCTAATCCATCGATTTCCTGAGACCTACGGCCACCTACTAAAGTGGTCTTCTGTTATTCACAATTAGCTAGCGAAGGAGCACCACATGAGCAAGCGTGGACGTAAGCGCAAGGATCGCCGTAAGAACAAAGCAAACCACGGTAAACGACCCAACTCTTAAAGTTACGGTCTCTTACTAGTCAAGGGCGCTCACCTTAAGGTGAGCGCCCTTTGCTCTTGATCAAAACAGTAACTACTGCTCGCGTTGAGTAATAATGGTAGTCCGCTCGATCTGGATGGAATAGGAAATTCTTTCCCGCAAACTCGCGGGCGCTGGTCCGCAGCAGCACTTCTTGAGCAGCCGCCTTAAGCTTTCCTCCGCCGCAATCATTTCCGCGCATTCCGGACATTGAGCGATATGTGCATTAAGCCGCGCGCATTCAACCTCGGTGAGTTCCCGGTCTAAAAGCGCATACATGTGTACGTGCAGATCCTCACAGTTACAGCCGCAATCGAGCGAGTCCTTTTCCGACATTATGCCTTCGCCTTTCCAACTTTATGATTCCCAGCGGCTCTATCCATGGTTCCAGAACTGTCAGAAGCCGCCGAGGCTTCATTCGCAGACGCAGTTTCGCTCATGCCAATTCCGTGGTCACGTGCCACGTCTTTCAACGCTTCTCTGAGTTGTTTTCTTCCCCGATGCAATCGGCTCATGACGGTGCCGAGGGGAGTCTCCATAATGTCGGCGATCTCTTTATAAGCAAGGCCTTCCACGTCTGCGTAATAGACCACCATCCGGTAGTCTTCGCTCAATTCATTCATCGCTTGCGCAATGCGCTGGTTAGGAAGGTTTTTCAGCGCCTCCACCTCAGCGGATTCCAATCCTGTGGAGTCATGCGAAGCAGTAGCTAGGAGCTGATAGTCAGTCACATCTTCCGCAGAGGATTGCACCGGCTGGCGTTTCTTTTTGCGGTAGGAGTTGATATAGGTGTTCGTCATGATTCGATAGAGCCATGCCTTGAGATTGGTTCCCTCTTTAAAAGAAGCAAACGCTTGAAAGGCCTTGATATAGGTCTCTTGCACCAAATCTTCGGCGTCTGCGGGATTCCGTGTCATCCGCAGCGCACCGCCATAGAGCTGATCGAGGAGCGGAAGGGCCTCGGCTTCAAAGCGCTTCTCTAGCTCAGTTGTTTTCGTTGCCACTGATCTCCTTAGAATTGGACACTATCAAGTCTAGTAGGAGGTACCCCGTGAGTAAGAAGAAGCATTCGGCAGCAACCCCCGCGCTGGCGGTGCTGGCTTCATCCGGCGTGGACTATAAGGTCTCCAGTTTTGAAGGCGGGACCGAACATTTTGGGGATCATGCAGCAGCGGCTCTGGGGGTGGAGCCCGAGCGCATCTTTAAGACACTGGTCGTTGATCTCACCGCCGGGAAAGGACCCAAGCGCCAGTTGGCGGTGGCGTGTGTGCCCGTTACCTCCCACTTAAGTCTGAAGAAGGTCGCTGCAGCTCTGGATGCATCCAAGGCAACAATGGCAGATCCTCGTGACGCCTCAAAGTCGTCCGGGTATATCCCCGGAGGTATCTCCCCCATCGGACAAAAAACTGCGTTGCCTACCGTTATCGATGAAACCGCAATCCTCTTTGACACGATCTTTGTGTCCGCGGGACGACGCGGTATGGACGTAGAACTTAGCGCGGAATCGCTCGTGTCACTCGTCGATGGGCAGCTTGTCGACGTCCAAGCCGATTAGCTCCGGATAATCGTTTCTAATGTTGCCCACCGCTTTATCCGCGGGGCTAAGAGAAAACGCGCTGACCTCTCCCGGGGACAGCAAGCTAGCAGCTTGGTCTGGACTGCCCTGCAACCACACCATGAGTTCATCTGCAGCCAAGAAACGCGGCATTCGATGGTGTACGCGGTCTAACGGTGGGAGCGAGTCCGTAGTAATCATCGTGGCCATAGTTGTTGCGCCCCGGTGTCCCAGAGACCAGCTGCCCACACTACAGATCCGGTGGTAATCCAATAGGGTTGTTTGTTGCGCCACTCGTAGTAGCCGTCCAGGGGGATGAGGCAGCGTCGAGAAGCAAAAGCAGCGCGAAAACTCGGTTTTTCTGTCACTGTTTCTGCGCGCGCGTTAAAGAGTGGGGTCCCAGAATCGTCCTGCTTCCAGCCCGGAAGCAACCCCCATCGCGCGGGCTCTATCACGGCCTCCCCCGGCGCGTTCCCAGTTCTTATGATCGCGATCTTGTGAGTCGGGGCAGTGTTGTATCTGGGTGCTGGCAACCCCATGGGAGCATGCACCACGGCAAAGCCAGGCACCTGCAAAAGCTGTTCATCGGTGGTACACAATACGAATCGACCGCACATATACCTCATTATGGCCTTATGATGGTGGAATGTGTGTTTTGTGGGATGCTCCGACTGTTACGGGGCCGGTATCGGCAGTGGTAACAGTCCCAGGTTCTAAGTCGATGACCAACCGTGCCCTCGTGTTGGCAGCCCTAGCGGACTCATCCTCGCAGATAAAAGGCGCATTACGCAGCCGGGACACTGATTTAATGGCCCGCGCGCTGCAAGCTTTGGGTACGGATGTGCGTATCGACGCCCCCGACGCGTTCATTGTCGCCCCAGTTCCCCTTCACGGCGGCGCTATCGACTGCGGCCTCGCCGGGACCGTCATGCGCTTTGTTCCTCCCCTAGCTGCGCTTGCTCAAGGCACAGTGGAATTCGACGGCGATCCTCAAGCACGCACCCGTCCCATGAACCAAATACTGGATGCACTGCGCGGAATCGGTGTGGATGTCCATGGAGACTCGCTCCCCTTTAGCGTCTCTTCCACGGGTGTGCCCAGTGGTGGTGTCGTTGAGATCGACGCCTCTAGTTCTTCGCAGTTTGTCTCAGGGCTGCTCCTTGCCGCGCCTTGTTACCGTGACGGCCTCACCGTCCGGCACATAGGCGAAACACTTCCCAGCGCCCCGCACATCGAGATGACCGTGGACATGCTCAGAAGCGCAGGTGTGCAGGTCGACGACTCCGTGGATAGTCAGTGGACGGTTCATCCGGGACGTATCGCTGGCCGTACCTGGTATATCGAGCCAGATCTCTCCAACGCCACTCCATTCCTCGCCGCGGCAGCAGTCACAGGCGGCACTGTCACCATTCCAGGATGGCCTCAGCAGACCACCCAGGCGGGAGATGCAATCCGCTCTATCCTGAGCCGCATGGGCTGCGACATAGCCTTTACTTCCTATGAAGGTGCACCGGCTCTTCAGGTCACAGGTCCTTCCGGAGCACTTCACGGGCTCTGCCTCGATATGGCGGACATCGGCGAGCTAACCCCCACGGTCGCAGCACTTGCCGCTTTAGCTGCGACTCCTTCCGAGCTCAGGGGCATCGCGCACCTTCGCGGCCATGAAACTGACCGGCTCAAAGCACTATCCGATGAAATCAACCGAATCGGTGGACAGTGCGAGGAGCTTGCCGACGGCCTCCGCATCACTCCCCGTCCTCTCCATGGTGGAACCTGGCACTCATATGCTGACCACCGCATGGCCACAGCAGGAGCGATTATCGGGCTCGCAGTACCGGGCATACACGTAGAAGACATCGCAACGACGGCAAAAACACTGCCGGATTTTGACACTATGTGGTCTGAGATGGTGAGCAGCTAATGGCACGAAGGTCGTCAGCTCATCGCTGGGATGAATCCGACGTACGAGTCAGGCCAAGTAAAGGTTCTCGCCCCAGGACTAAAGACCGCCCGAGTCATGACGATGCCCTTTTTGGCATGGTTGTGACCAAAGACCGCGGCAGATGGGGTGTGGTGTTGGATTCCGCCGACCCCACGGCAGAACCCATTGTCTGCATGCGAGCCCGAGAAATGGGCCGTACTGCTGTGGAGGTGGGCGACCGCGTAGGAGTAGTGGGCGATACTTCTGGCAGGGCAGGTTCACTCGCACGGATTGTTAAGTTGGAAGAACGCACCAGCGTTCTGAGGCGCACGGCAGACGATACTGATCCTTATGAGCGCATCGTCGTCGCTAATGCGCATCGCTTGCTTATAGTGTGCGCCGTTGCCGACCCGCCACCGCGCGCCGGTTTTGTTGAGCGGGCGCTCGTCGCTGCTTTTGTGGGCAATCTTCAGCCGATTCTCTGTTTGACCAAGTCTGATCTTGCAGACCCCACCGAGTTCGCGGAAGAATTCAGCTACTTGAATGTTCCCGTGGTCATCTGCGGTATCGACGATCCGATCGCGCCAGTTCACGAGCTTGTTACCCAGTCGGTCACCGCAACCATCGGGCACTCTGGTGTGGGCAAATCCACGCTAGTCAATCGACTCGTCCCCGATGCTTTCCGCGAAACGGGCAGCGTATCAGGGGTTGGGAAAGGCCGCCACACATCAACCCAGGCAGTAGCTTTGCGGCTTCCCGACGGCGGCTGGATCGTAGACACCCCAGGTATCCGGTCCTTCGGCCTCGCGCATGTCGACGCAGACGCAGTGGTCAGGGTTTTTGAGGATCTTTCCGCAGCCACTGAACACTGCCCGCGCGGATGCACCCACGCAGGTCCTCCTGCCGACCCGGAATGTGCGCTCGACCAATTTGACGCAGATTCCCCCACGGGTCGGCGCGTGATCGCGGTGCGCAAGCTGTTAGCCTCGCTGCGCACCAACACCGAATGGGATTAGCGGTTTCTTCTACTTCCTTGCGGAACGGCCAGAATATGCCCGTATGATATCGCGGATGCCTGGACGAATCTGTTTGAGCAGCTTCAGACCAGTTTTCAGTCCCACTCGCTTGCCCGAACTGTCCACGCCTAGTTGTCTCTGGATATTAGGATTTTCCGTAAAGGCCCTGTTTGACCTCACTTCTGGGGCGTTGTCGGGGCTGGCCACCAGATATTTATTGGGGAGGGCCAGCTTGAGCAGAGTCTTTTGGACTTTGAACAATTGCACGGGGAAAGAGTCGATGTTGTAAGGAAGATCGTATTCTTCGCAGATCGCACGAACTTTCTTCCCCACCTCCGCGAGCCGGTTCGACGGCATATCCGGGAAGAGATGGTGCTCAATCTGATAGTTCAGGTTGCCTGACATGAGGGTCAATAGCTTCCCACCATGGAAGTTGGCCGACCCTAGCATCTGGCGTAGATACCACTGATTGCGGTCTTCGTTTTTGAATTGTTCCTTGGTAAACGTTTCAGTCTCATCGGGAAAATGTCCGCAGAAAATCACGGCATACGCCCACACTGACCTGGTGAAGTTGGCCAGGGCATTTGCAGCCACGGCGCGTGGGTAATTCCGACCTGCCAGTGCGGGGTAAAGGAGGTAGTCTCGCGATAGTTGTCGGGCAGCTTTAGAGGTGGTCTCCCAGAACTTTCCTTTGGTTTCATCCCAGTCGGCCCGCTTGGAAAAGAACTTTCCAAGCTCAACATCGTAGTACCCCACGGCCCACTGGAACATCGTGGCAAGCACCGGGTTGATCACGGGCTGGAAGGCGTGCAACGGTGTCCATTTTCGGTCACGGGTAACGCGAAGAACGCCGTATCCCACGTCATGGTCCATCCCTAGTACGTTGGTGTAGGTGTGATGGACATAGTTGTGCGAGTGCATCCACTGCGAGGAAGGACACACAATGTCCCATTCCCACGTCATAGAGTGGATCTCTGGATCATTCATCCAGTCCCACTGTCCGTGCAAGACATTGTGGCCTATCTCTAGGTTTTCCAAAATCTTTGCGGTGCTAAGAAAAGCGGTTCCGGCCCACCAACACTTCTTATTGCCGGCAAAGATAAGGCTTACGCGTCCGGCGACTTCCAGCGCTCGCTGTACCCGAATAAGCCTTCTAATGTAGGCGACGTCGCGTTCGCCTAAAGATTCGGTGACCTCTAGTTTGATCGCGTCGAGACGCTTTCCGATTTCCTCGATGTCTTCGTCGCTGAGATGCGAGTATGCCTGAATGTTATCAATCGCCACTGTGTCAAGACTCCTTTTATACGCCTATGGTGAGATCGCCAGCCGCTACGCATACGCATGTTCGTACGCGGCTGCCCGGCTCATGGGTTTCCCCTGTGACTAAGTTGTGAGCATGCCCCTCAATCAACGGTCTGACGCAGGTATGGCACACCCCCATGCGGCAGCCGAACGGAAGGTTAACCCCTGATTTTTCGCCAGCCTCCAAAAGGGTTGTCGCGCCATCTGCGTGAGTATTTCCTCGATCACCAAAAGTGATCACCCCGCCCTGTGCGTCACTGGCGCGGTCGATAGTAAACCTCTCCGAGGTGATGGTGACGCCGCGTTCTTCTGCCCACGCGTGGGCGTCGTCAAGCATGCGCGAAGGACCACAAGCAAAGATCGCGCGTGACGTGATGTCGGGTATAACGTGTTCATAATCCTGCGGGGTGAGGCGTCCCTCGCGAGCCGTAATCCGGCGAATGACCTGAAGCTGTGGATTTTCTTGTTCCAGTCGTGTGAGCTCCTGGTCAAAGAGAAGCTGGTCGGTGTCGTGGACGCAATACACCAAGACTGCATGGCACCGCTCTAGCTGTTTGCGCTCAGCCATCGTGCGCACCATAGAAATAATCGGGGTGATTCCAGTCCCGGCGGCCAAGAAAGCAATCTTGCTGGGAACCGGCTCACTCAGATGAAAGTCCCCTGCTGGAGCAAGCAGCCGAATCGTGGTGCCGGGGCGCACAGAACCCACCAAATGGTTGGAAAGCTTTCCCTTTTCTACAGCGCGAACAGTGATTTTCAGCGTGTGCGCATGAGGGCCTGGCGCGTTGGTCAAAGAGTAGCTGCGCCACACAAAGCGCCCATCAATTTCCACCCCGATCCCGATGTACTGGCCTGCGTGGAAATCTGTTTCCACTCCCCATCCCGGAATGATGGAGAGGTGAACAACATCGCGATCGCGGTGCACTTCCTGGATTTGTCCGCGTAGTTCGCGGGTACTCCACAAAGGATTGACCAGGACAGAGTAGTCATCGGGCAAAAGCGGTGTGGTGAATCTTTTGAGCACTCCCCGAAGAGATGCTAGGCGGTCACGTGCCATGGATAAACCTCAGATTGTTTTCCTAGAAAAAGTTACTTTGCAGTAGCTTACGTATCCGTAGGTTCATTGTCCACTGATCCATAAAAAATAAAGAAAAACCGTTGTGTACAGCCCTTTTAAGGACCAACACAACGGTTGAAAAAACTAAAACCCGCTATATTCTCCGATATAACACGGTTTTCTCAGAAGTTAGAGCAGCTCAACCAGAGCACCCAACTCACTGGGGTCATACCACGCAAGGAAATTATCCAGCGCGTCCCCCACGATCAATTCAGCATCCTCTACGCCTAAATCAGCCTCATCGATGGCCTCGATAGCCTTAGCCGTAGCCTCCTCAGACGATTCAACGTCTACGTGGATCGCAGCTACCGAATCCAAAGACACAGCGGACGGAGACAGCTTGACCACGGACTCCCCTAGCTCTGGCTCTAAGGAGACGTTTTTATCCGCAATATCTGCAGAAATCACGACACGACGGTGCGGGAATTTTTCCTCATCCCCGACCGCGAGCAACCTGATGGAAGCCAAGGCCGCATCCTCGAACGCCGAATGAGCTATCTCGTCTTCATCGCCCGACGTATAAAATTCCCGAAGCGCAGGAGTCACCGCAAATCCGTACCCCGAGCGTGCAGAAATTTCCCCTTGCTCACTCAGTTCTTTGAGCAGAGAGAAAGTCGCAGGAACATAGACGCGCATCAGAAGTCACCGCTTAGGCCAAACAGCCCTGAAAGCTCAACGACGGTACGGTCAAATTGCTGGTAGAAGACTCCCACAAGGCCGCACTCTACTGCTGCACGGACGTTCAGAATCGAATCATCAACCATCACGCAGTCGCGCATAGGCAAACCAATTGCATCAGCAGCGGCCTGGAACGCAGCCTCTTCAGGCTTCTCTGCGCCGATCTCACCGCTGAGGATGACGGCATCGACGATTCCTTGCGTCTGAAGAACACGAATAGGGTCTGCACCAGGGCCGCCCGGATCATTCGACAGCACCGCAGTGCCGATCCCATTCGCCCGCGCAGCGGATAAGAGATTGCGCCAGCGTCGCTGGTCTTCTACCGGCCCATCAAGGACACCTACATAATCGACGATTAAGCCGCGCACAGCTTGCCTACACCTCACGTAATTATTTCTGGAAAAAAGAATTGACCTTGGCTATTGTTTCACATTAGTCAAAGGAAACGCACGCCCACGCGTCTTTTTTGGCCGCAAAACACACAGAGCCTGCCTTGGAATCGTGTTCTCTTAAGGAAAGACTACATGCTTGTCCCGATTCCTGGACTCAGCTATCTCAAAACTTTCACAGTGGATTCATCGCAACATTCCAGCGAGTCTTCCTACGCGCCAACGGATTGTCAACGCCTGCAGCTGCCCGATTACGTGCACAAAGAATCCAAGTCCCTGCTTTTTATGGCCTTGAACGCCGCCTTTGGCATCCGCTCGATCACCCCACTGTGCCACGAGCAATTCGACGATCAAGTGCACCGGCTCATTGCCGCTCGTCGACGCTCGATGCCAGCCGTACGCGGGCGCCTCGTCATGGAAGCACTCCATCTGCGCCCGCGCGGGCAGCTTATCGACGCCCTCGGTTCCGCCAACATAGACAACAAGCACTCGGCTACCTCGCCCAGTTTTTGCCTCTCGACGCAACAACCCGCAGGCTGCGAATGCGAAGCCTGCGGGTTATCTAGAGTGTGGCTCGTTAAGCCTCTACGGTCTCATCTACGGCTGGCGCCTGGAACTGCTTGCGCAGCAAGAAGAGCTGGCGCACAGTCTCCTCTTTGATTCCGTCCTTCATGGCGTTGAACATATCGCCACCTTCTTTTTGGTATTCCACCAGAGGATCGCGCTGCGCCATGGCGCGCAAGCCGATACCTTCTTTGAGGTAGTCCATCTCATAAAGGTGCTCGCGCCACTTCTGGTCAATGACCGGGAGAATCACCATGCGCTCGATATTGCGCATCTGGGCCTCTCCACCGATGGCAGAAACGTTTTCTTCCAGCTCGGCATACTGCTTGTGTGCGTCCTCAAGGACAGCAGCGCGCAAGTCCGCCTCAGACAGCTCGCCCGCTGCACCGTACTCGGTGCCGTCGATAAGCTCCTGTGCCTGCATGGAAGGCCCATACAGCGACTCAAGTGCGTTCCAGAGTGCGTCAAGATCCCAGTCTTCAACGTAGCCCTGCGCGGTTGCGCCATCGACGTAAGCACCAATGGTGTCATCGATCATCTTTTGGATGTTGTCAGCGATGTCTGCGGACTCAAGGATCTCACGACGCTCGCTGTAGATAACCTTGCGCTGCTCGTTCATGACCTCGTCGTACTTCAAGACGTTCTTACGCATCTCAAAGTTCTGGTTCTCCACGGAAGCCTGGGCACCCTTGATGGAGTTGGTGACCATTTTTGCCTCAATGGGCACATCGTCTGGAACGCTGAGACGATTCATCATGTTTTCCATGGACTGCCCGACAAAGCGAACCATCAGTTCATCACGCATCGACAGGTAGAAACGGGTGGTGCCGGGGTCGCCCTGACGGCCCGCGCGTCCGCGCAACTGGTTGTCGATACGACGAGATTCATGGCGCTCAGTGCCTAGGACATACAGGCCACCAGCGTCGCGCACCTCTTCAGCCAATTTCTCGCCGCGGTTTTTCACCTTGGCCAGTTCTTCATCCCACGCAGCCTCGTACTCTTCCGGGGTCTCCACGGGGTCGAGCCCACGCTCACGCAGGTTAATATCCGCGATGATGTCTGGGTTACCACCCAGCACGATGTCCGTTCCACGTCCGGCCATGTTGGTAGCAACCGTGACAGCGCCCGGCAAGCCGGCTTGCGCCACAATCTGAGCTTCCTGCTCATGGAACTTGGCGTTGAGCACGCTGTGTCGCACGCCACGGCGCTGCAGCAGCTTGGAGAGGTATTCCGAGCGCTCAACAGACGTGGTACCTACGAGCACCGGCTGTCCCTTGGCAACGCGCTCTGCGATGTCATCCACAACGGCAGCAAACTTAGCTTCCTGGGTCTTATAGACCAGGTCTGTCATGTCTTCGCGCTGATTGTCGCGGTTAGTCGGGATCGGGATGACGTCCAGCTTATAAATCTGGTGCAGCTCAGAGGCTTCTGTCTCCGCAGTACCCGTCATTCCAGCGAGCTTTTCATACAGACGGAAGTAATTCTGCAGGGTGATCGTAGCAAGGGTCTGGTTCTCGTTTTTGATCTCCACGTTTTCTTTGGCCTCAATGGCCTGGTGCATGCCCTCGTTATAGCGGCGACCATCCAAGACGCGGCCGGTGAAGTCGTCCACGATAAGAACCTCGCCATTGCGAACGATGTAGTCCTTGTCGCGGGTAAACAACTCCTGCGCCTTGATAGCGTTGTTGAGGTAGCTCACCAGCTGCGAGTGCTCAGGCGCGTAAAGGTTTTCGATTCCCAGCTGATCCTCGACATACGCTACGCCTTCTTCTTTAATACCCACGGTGCGCTTACGCGCATCCACCTCAAAGTGAATGTCACGAGTCAAACGCGGGGTGATCTGAGCAAAGACGCTGTACCACTGCGAAGAACCATCGACCGGGCCGGAAATAATGAGGGGGGTACGAGCCTCATCGATAAGAATGGAGTCAACCTCATCCACGATCGCGTAATGATGTCCACGCTGCACCAACTCGTCAAGCGAGCGCACCATGTTGTCGCGAAGGTAATCAAAACCCAGCTCGTTGTTCGTGCCATACGTAATGTCTGCGTTATAAGCCGCACGACGCTCAGTAGGCTGCATATTCGCCAGGATGACGCCGACCTCAAGGCCTAGCCACCGGTGCACACGACCCATCCACTCAGCATCGCGCTTGGCCAAGTAATCGTTCACGGTAACAACGTGAACGCCCTTGCCTTCCAGGGCATTAAGGTACGCGGGGAGCACACAGGTAAGCGTCTTGCCCTCACCAGTGCGCATCTCGGCGACATTGCCAAAGTGCAGTGCCGCTCCACCCATAACCTGAACTAAATAGTGCTTCTGTCCCAGGACACGCCACGATGCCTCGCGCGCAACAGCGAACGCCTCGAGCAGGAGGTCGTCGACAGTTTCGCCCGCCGCGATTCGGTCCTGGAACTCTTTAGTCTTTGCCTTGAGCTCGTCGTCGGAAAGCTCAGAAAACTGAGGCTCGAGATCGATAACATCTTCAGCGATTTTCTTCAGCCGCTTAACAGCGCGCCCCTCGCCAACGCGGAGCATCTTGGAAAGTCCAAACACGTGCACTAAGTCCTTAGAAATGTTTTAAATATGTGGTTTATAGCTGTAACTTCGCCATTGTAATCACAGGCGAAACAAATTAAAGAACCCGGATCACCTTTATTAGAGGGAATCCGGGTTCTGCATTATCTCGTTTCCACAGGAAAAGCTAAGGTTTAGCTCTCTTTTGCCAAGGAGATAAGGCCGTAGTCAAAAGCGTGACGACGATAGACAACCGATGGGCGACCCGTCTCCTCATTAACAAACATGTAGAAGTCGTGGCCCACAAGTTCCATCTCGGAAAGAGCATCGTCGACGCTCATCGGGGTGGATGGGTGCTCCTTGTGACGAACAACTCGTCCTGGCAGTACTTCCTCTACTGAATCCGCATAAGGATCGTGGTCATATTGGGAATCAGCGCGAGCTGTCTCTGCTTCCTGCACCAATTCAGCAGCGACCTCTCCGGCTCCCTTAGGCGCACGGTGCCCCGACAGGGAGATGGAACGGCGAGCCTTCACCTTACGCAGGGAACGCTCCATCCGAGCCAGCGCTGTCTCCAGCGCGGCGTAGAAGCTATCTTCCTTAGCCTCAGCCCGAGCAATGTGCCCCTTGCCGGTAGCCGTGATCTGAATACGGTCAGACTGCTCAGAGCGACGTGGGTTGGGCTCGTGCTGCAGCTCGACGTGGAAGAAGGTGAGTGTTGGATCAAGACGAGCTATCTTAGCGAGTTTGGCATTAACACGTTCCGCAAAGTGCTCCGGAACTTCAACGTTGCGGCCAGTGATCGAAACCTGGACGTCAGGGCTCAGAGTCTCGTTGTTTCCAGCAGGCGTGGTCATAATCACGTACCTTCCTGTATCAGCCGCCCGGTTTTTGATGAGTGGGATTACTCAGCTTTCCCTTATATCGGCGGGTTTCAACTTCCAAGAACCAGAGTACATCTGGTCATAACCATTTTGCCACCGGTTTTGTCCTACTACACATTTGATAGCCCCAAGGCTCCCCTAATTTTTACGTTCGCACTGGTCAAAACCGCTACCGACTCCGCAAGGGTAGCACCCGTTGTGATCACATCGTCAACGATGAGTACCGCAGACGAGGGGACCCCGGTCAGAAAAACGTTTCCAGAAAGGTTGCTCCTACGCTGAGAAACATCTAATCCGACCGAATCTGACACAGCTGGCCGATGCCATAAGACACGCTCAGTGCGCAAGCCACTGGCGCGGCATATTAATTCAACTGGGTCGCCGCCGCGCTGTTGTGCGGAGCGCATACGAGTCGGGGCAGGAAGCAGCACAAAGTCTTCCTCCACTTCCCCTAAAGCCGCAAGATACTCAACCGCTACAGCCACCACCGACCCAAGGTAACGCACCGCGTCTGTACGACCGCGCTCCTTGAGGTTAATGATCGTTCTACGCCGTACTCCGCCAAACTCGCCCAGAGACCACACAGGAACGTGCGGATCAGCCAGAGTGGTGACCCGCTGGGGAGCCCGTGACCACTCAGTTTTACACTCCCCACACATCCGTATCCCAGGTTTCCCGCACCCCACACAAGCCTGCGGAAAAAGAAATTCCCACACCATATCCCCCTGCTTTAGTTTTTAACGCGGCACCACGATAACAGAACGCCCTCCCTCAAGGCCCTGAACCTCGCGCCAATACACCGTAGCTGAATCAGAGTTAGGGAGTTCTAGGGCCACGCGGGCATCAGTGATGTATCGAGTAGAGGAATTTGAGGCGACCGAGACCACAGGCGCAACAATATTTCCAGCAGAAAGTTTGGTTGCGATAGAACCATCTTGTGCAATTACCCACACCGGGGCTTCAGAACTAGACGTCCCCACGATCAAAGAGCCATTGCTCTCCCAGTCAAGAGACACTGCCGTATCTTGGATCGCCGGCATGACTTCATGGATATTGGTGATCTTGCGTTCTCCAGCGTTGGGACGCGACACAATGCCGATATACACGCGCCCGCCGATAATCATCGCAGCGCGTACGCCACTGCGCGAGAGCTGCAACATTGATATGCCACTCGACGCCTCCGCAAGCCCGTCCATAGACACCTCGGTTTCCACGATGTCTCCACCTGAGGAAGAACGCGCAAGACGAATAATCTTGCGACCATCTTGTACCGTCCACAGCGACGATGCACCTGGCTCAAATGTCGGTTTGGTCATTGTCTTAGCCGACAAAACTTCGGAATAATTTCCACCCACAGTGCCCAGCAACAAACTAGATTTTTTCGTGTCTCCACTCCCCACGGCTCGCACCGCAGCAGTCACCTTGTCTTTGCTTGAGATCGCCACTGACTCAATATCGTGCACCGCCCCATAAGGACCGGCCACGGGCGCTGCTTGACCGCCCACGACGCTGCGCAAGCTGCCGTTAGTCAAAGCATAGGTTTCTGTGGACACCGACGCACCTGCTTGCGGGTTGTACTCTGCAAAGTCATCCACAGTGAGCTCTTCACTATCACGACGCTCAGATTTGATCGGAACCCCATCAAAGGCAAATTTGAACGGCCCTGCCGAACCCGAAAGCGCAAGCGTCCACACGAATTGTGCAGAAAGCCTCCGTATCTCGTCTTGACCCAAGCCGGACATGCCGGTGAATTGATAAAAGCCATTACTCAAACCCGCAAAAGCTGCCCCAGAAGGCACCTCATTAACCACGCCAGGGGTGAGATTGCGTGAAGGCCCGCCGATCATCAAGGTAAGTAGCGCGCTCTCTACGCTGTTGCGCGATGCACTCGAATCCTTGAATACCCAGCGCCGATCCGATACCAGCGTTGATCCGCTGGTATCAAAGAAATACAGCTGCTTTGGGTCATAGTGATTCCACAGCTCATTGCGCTGCACCACAATCTGGTCAGGAAGCTCAGCTATCCGCCACTCAGAATTAACCCTTTCCAAAGTGATGGTGGTGCTATAACTCTCATTTTTAGAAACGTACGATCCGCCTTCTTCAAGCGAACCCACAATGTTGCCACGCACATCAAATACCCGGCGCGACGCTGAGCTACTCGCAGAGGAATTAATATCGATCCCGTCCAGCACCAATACGCTTGTACTGGGAGACCACCGCTCAGAAGCAGCACCTGTGAGATAGCCTCTTGCGCGTTTATAGCGTTGGGAAGGGTTCGTGCTTGCCTCGTAGAAATCGCGCAACAACAAGTCCGGCTCTTGTCCCGCAACTGGCGCTTGCTGCTCAGTGGAGGTACTCACGTCAAAACCTCGGATAGCCTGGGGATCCGAACCGCTGGGCAGAGTTGTACAAGCGCTCACCAGAACACCGACGAGCCCGACCGATAGCCCTAAGCGAGCCACTCTAGCCATACTATTTCCCTAGCCTTTCCTCGGTGTCTTCGCCTTGCTGCACATTCTGGCTCAGAGGTTCTTCCGCTATCTCTTCTACTGCGGGTGCTTCAACGTCACCGGACGTTTCCGGTTCTTCGGACGTCAAAGAGCCCGGGGCTGCAAGTTCGATGGGGGCAGTCGTGATATCGGAGCGTGGGGTGAGCGGCAGCGTAAGCAAAAACATGGTGCCCTGCCCTGGCACACCCGCTGCTGCCAAAGTTCCGCCATGCAAGACCGCATCTTCACGGGAAATCGCCAGCCCTAGCCCCGTACCGCCGGAATGACGGACCCGGGATGGATCGGCGCGCCAGAACCGGTTAAACACCAGCTCTTCCTGACCAGATTTCAGCCCCACGCCATGGTCTACAACGGCCACTGCTACAGCGTCTTCGGTGACGGCGCAGTGAACGTCGACAGGCTTTCCATCCGCATGGTCAACGGCATTGGCCAGAAGATTACGCAGCACTCTTTCTATCCTGCGTGAATCGCCCACCAGGTTTACAGACTCGGCGGGGACGTCAAAACGCACGTCGATGCCCAACTCTTGTGCAAGGTGCTCGACCTGCTGCCACGCTGCGTTAATGCACGCGCGAATATCAAGGTTGCTCTCTGCGAGGTCTGCAACGCCTGCATCGTGGCGAGAAATCTCCAGCAGGTCTGCCAACAGTGCTTCAAAGCGATCGAGCTCTCGCACCATGAGTTCGGAGGCGCGCTTCGCACCGGGCGAGAGGTCGTCGGAACCGTCTGCGATCATGTCTGCGGCCATGCGGACCGTGGTAAGCGGGGTCCTTAGCTCGTGGGACACATCCGAGGTGAACTGGCGTTGTAGATTGCCGTACTCTTCCAGCTGCGCGATTTGTTTGGACAGGGACTCAGCCATGGAGTTAAAACTCATTGCCAGACGCGCCATCTCGTCTTCCCCATCAACTACCATGCGCTCGCGTAAATGGCCTGAGCTAAAGCGCTCCGCGATACGGCTGGCAGAACGCACCGGCGTGATCACCTGCTGTGTGAGCAGCCAGGTGATCCCCACAAGCAGCACTACCAAGACAATGGCCGCACCCGAGAACAAACCGCGCAAGAGCGCCAGGGTTGCCTCGTCGGATTCCATGGACATCACTAGATAGACTTGTGTGTTAGGAATATCGGAATTGGTGGGGGTTCCGATGATGAGGGCCTTGTAGGTTGTGCCGTTGGCGCGATCGATGGTGGCAAATTGATAGGAAACCTGCCGTTGATCCACAAAGCTCCGAAGCCGCTCTGGGATGCGGTATCCCTCCGGAGAGGCGATGACAGAACCATCGGGGTTGTTGACCAGGATGACTGGCTCATAGACCGCCTGGTCCTCTGCGGATGCCACCTTGTTGGCCAGCGCAGCCCGGGCAGAATTGAGACGAACCTGCACGCTACTGGAGGCACCAGTGGCCTTGATTTGTTGCTCCACGGACACGCATGCACGATCGATCTCCGAGTTTGCGATGTCTAACTTGGTGTTGATTAACCGCTGGGTGACAAAGCTGACCAATACAAAGGCCAAGATCATCATGACTACCAGCGATGCCGCGAAGATAGATCCGAGAACCTTGAATTGGAGCGAGGTGCGCCACAGCTCAACAAAGCGATGTCGCAACCGTTTCAGGCCATACGCAGAAATAGAACTTACTCCTGCCCAGTCTTATATCCGACGCCTCGGACGGTGAGCACAATCTGGGGATTTTCCGGATCCTTCTCAATTTTTGCGCGCAATCGCTGCACGTGGACGTTGACCAAGCGCGTATCCGACGCGTTCCGGTATCCCCACACTTTTTGCAGTAGTTCTTCACGGGTAAACACTTGGCCAGGCTTACTTGCCAGCTCAAGAAGCAAATCAAACTCCAGAGGAGTGAGCTGGATAATTTCCCGCCCGCGGCTTACCACGTGGCCGGGGACGTCGATAGCAAGGTCGCTGATCTCGATAACATCCGCGGGTGCGTCATCCGTACGGCGTAACCGTGCCCGCAGACGAGCAATAAGTTCCTTGGGTTTAAAAGGCTTGGTGATGTAATCATCAGCGCCGGTTTCCAGCCCCAACACCACATCAACTGTGTCCGTTTTGGCCGTGAGCATCACTATGGGCACCGTCGAGTTCTGGCGGATCAAGCGGCAAATATCGATGCCGTTCATCCCTGGAAGCATGAGATCCAGAAGAACGAGATCGGGTTCTTCCCTGTTAAAGGTGTCTACTGCTAGGGCACCATCGGTGACAGCCACGGTATTAAAATCTTCAGCTTCCAGCACGATCGTAAGCATCTCAGAGATCGCTGGATCGTCATCAACGACGAGAATCTTCTGGGGCATCTGCCTGAAGTCCTTCCTCAAACAAGCGCGGAATACCCACCGCCGTCGCCCCTATGTGCGAGCTTTGCTCACACAGGAGCGCCAGAAGAAGGTCACATCTTGCCTAGCGGGTTTCCATAATGATTTTAAAACTAACTCATTTCATCGTACCCAGGGTTTGGATAATCCTGAGTGCGACATCATCGACAGAGTCTCCCAACTGCGCCACAATCCAAAGAGAAAAACGCTCTTCCTCTGCTAATCTGGCGTACGCATCTGAGGTACGAACCTGCAGGCTGTCGTTGGTTTCATAGCAGTCGCGAGAACGCTCCTCGTCCTGTTCCTCCCGCTGTGCAGCACGCTGGGCCGCTACTTCCGGCGAGGTGTTCAGGAGCACTTGTATATCGGGGGTAGGAAGCCCAAACTCCCCAAACTCAAGGTCAGAAACCCACGTCACCAGATTCCAATCTTGTGCGCGGGCAGCCGAATAGGCAGCATTGGAGGCGACATACCTATCGAGCAAGATAATGTCTTTGCTTCCCTTATATGACTGAAGCTCCTCCGCTATCTCCCTACGATCCAGCGCAAAGAGCAGCGCCATGGCATAGATAGAATCGCTGACATCGCCCATTTCCTGGTACAGGGCCTTCTGTGCGAGATGGGCGTGAATGGAGTCGTGATAACGCGGAAACCCTAAAACTCGCGCATCAAGCTTTTCGACAAGGGCGCGGACCAGCGTATTCTTGCCCGCGCCGTCGATTCCTTCAATAGCAATAATCATTAGTAACGGTAGTGCTCCGGCTTATAAGGTCCCGCGACATCCACGCCTATGTATTCCGCTTGTTCTTTGGTCAGCTCAGTGATTTCCCCGCCCAAAGCCTCAACGTGGATCCGGGCTACCTTTTCGTCCAAGATCTTGGGCAGGCGGTAGACCTCATTGCGGTAACGGCCATCGTTGCGGAAAAGCTCTATCTGAGCGATGGTCTGGTCTGCAAAGGACGTGGACATCACAAAGCTGGGGTGTCCGGTGGCGTTGCCAAGATTCAAGAGGCGTCCTTCTGACAGCACGATGATTGCGTTGCCGTTGGGCAGCGTGAATTCATCGACCTGCGGCTTAATTGTCACGCGCGAGACGTCGTTGCGGTGCAACAGCGAAGCCATATCTATCTCATTATCAAAGTGACCGATGTTGCCAAGGACCGCATGGTCTTTCATCTTCAGCATGTGATCGAAGGAAATGATGCCCATATTCCCTGTCGCAGTGATCACGATATCCGCTTCAGAGATTGCCTGATCCACTGTGACCACAGAGAATCCGTCCATTAGTGCCTGAAGAGCATTAATTGGGTCGGCTTCTGTGACTTTTACGCGAGCGCCCTGCCCAGCCATTGCTTCTGCGCAGCCTTTGCCCACATCACCATAGCCACAAATCAAGACGTTCTTGCCGCCCATCAGCATGTCGGTGGCGCGATTGATGCCGTCGATAAGCGAATGGCGCGTGCCGTACTTGTTATCAAACTTGGACTTGGTCACGGCGTCGTTAACGTTCATTGCAGGGAAGGGCAGCACGCCTTCTTCCGCAAAGTGGTACAGCCTATGCACACCTGTCGTGGTTTCCTCAGTGACGCCTTTCACGGATGATGCGATAGCCGTCCACATGCCAGGATCTGATTCCAACGTTGCCCGCAGCATCTCCAAGAACGCCTGATATTCGTCGGAGTCCCCTTCCTCGCTCGGTGGCACAACGCCGGCTTGCTCATACTGGCGACCACGGATAACTGCCATGGTCGCGTCCCCACCATCATCCAGGATCATATTGGGAAGCTGTTCACCCGGCCATGCAAAAATTTTATGAACGCAATCCCAATACTCGTGGAGAGTCTCGCCCTTCCATGCAAAAACCGGAACACCCTGCGGGTTATCTACGGTCCCCTCGGGTCCAACGACAACCGCAGCTGCCGCCTCATCTTGGGTGGAGAAGATGTTGCACGATGCCCAGCGCACTTCCGCCCCCAGTGCCACGAGCGTCTCGATCAACACGGCAGTCTGAACCGTCATGTGGATCGAGCCGGTAATCCGAGCCCCGGCGAGTGGCTGCTCTTCGCGGTATTGTTCCCGCAGCTGCATCAAACCAGGCATCTCGTGCTCTGCGAGACGGATTTGGTGGCGGCCTGCTTCCGCGAGGCTTAAATCTTTCACCTTGAAATCAAAAGAGGTCATTTAAGTATTCCTTCTCACAAGTGCCGCGCACCTAATACATCGAAGCTCTATCAACGTATCCCGACGACAATCCCAGTGGTGTCTTCCTAGAAGTCTTTCATAACGCGTGTGCAGATGGGGCGTTACGACGCCCCTCCCCCAACAACACTTCCTATAACCGCACGCTGGCCAAAAAGTGCCGCCCCCTGGATTAGCTCAAAGCCTCTAGGAAAGCCTCAAGGTCTTCTTCCGTATCGGCTTCTTCTAACAGCTTGCTCGCAGACTCGTGCAAAGCCTCATCGCCTTCCCCAATATATTCCCGGATAAAGGGATAGGCGCTTACCAAGTCGCCGTCGCTAAAAGGCGCTCCCGCCCAAATAGCCGCGATTGTCGCTGCGGCCAGGCCGTTAAGCTGCTCGTCTTCAGAAACCCGACCCGTTCCCGTTGCTAAAACGCAGGCATCGCGCACAGCTTCTACGATGTCATCGCCGTCTAGATCGTTCAGCTCGTCGAGGAAATCAACGTTAACTTCCTCAGAGAAAATCTCACTCTCCCAGGTGATCATGGGTTATTCCTTTCACTACTTTTATTTTAACCAAAATATTCGGCGCATCGACGGGCCATCGCTGAGCTAACTCTATTCAATGGACATTCGAGGTTTTAAACCGCCCCTCCTGTCAGATTTGGCACAGCTCCGCAGGAAAATACGCCGGAGGCGCCTAACGCCTATTCGCAAGGGACACCACAATCATTAAGGCGCCCCTCAATCAAGGATTCGACCGCAGCGCCGATCGCGTACGTACCTCTTTTATTACACCTCCGCGAAGACAGCCGCTACTGCCTTACAAAAACTTATTTTATGATTTTCCCTATAGAAATAACTGACACTCCTAATCATTACTGCGCTCATCAGACAACGATCAAAAAACTTATTTTCATCTGCGAGAAGAGTCCTCATCGTTTCCCATAACCTTCTTTTGTCGCAGCTCCCAACAGCGTGTTCTTTTTATTAAGAAACAGCGCCGTCGAGATCACGCTCAGGTTACAGAGCACTAAAAGGTATGCTACGGTCGTTTTTGTTATCAAATCGTGACTGGATTTCTCCCATCGTTCTCGAGCCGACTGGCGAAGAGCCGCTCCGCACCGAACGATAAAGAGGACCCACGCATCACGATGCCGACGTACGACATCCATTACGACGTTGAGAGGAGCCGACGTGGACAACACTTACACCCGCCGGTTTCTATTGTTCATTGCTGCCGGCACCACGCTAGCTATTGCCATCGGCATCTTGGTCTGGAAGCTCGGGAGCCCCCAGACCACTGCATCAAGCACAATCTCCGACGCTGGGCCACAAAAATTGGAAGAAGCCGCCGTGACTTCGTCCTCTAGCGCCACGCCTCAGCCGCCGAGCAGCACCCCGGCCCCAGCAGCTTCATCGCCTCAAGGCGATTCCTACGCTGTTCATACGCCGTATCCAGTGGCCCCTCAGCGCGCTACTCCTCAGGTACGTCACGACCCCCTCATGCCGCCCAATGCGCATCTGGGAACCGGAAAAACGAATCCCCCAGTCACCACTGTCTCTGCTCCCCCAGCACCACAAGTGAAAACAACACTTGTGGTTCCGGAGACGGACTCGCCTGTTATCCATGATCCTGCAGAAGAAACGCCCCAAAACCAAAGCTCTCAGCCTAGTACCTCTACGATTCCGGTGACAGAGGGGGCTTCTGCCAACCCAGCCCAGTCTTCGGAGAAGCCAGACCAAAGCATGAGCAGCACCTCTATGGAGCCAAGCCCAGCCCCCACGGAAATCATCACAGAGCCCACCGCTCCTTTGGTGGACCCTTCCAGCGTGCGCAAAGCCTTGAGTTCCGCTGGAACTCTTCTTAACCCGCATGCGCAGCCTCGCGCTACTGCACCACAAGAAACTGAGCCTAAGCCTGCCGCACCAGCACAGCCCACAGAAAAATCACCGGTTCCGCAGCCTTAAAACAGATAAGTTTAAGAGGGGGCAGCTCCGACTCGCTGCCCCCTCTTATTTGTATCGTGCTAAAAATCAGGTCACACGGTAGCTACAAAGAGCTGGCCCTGTCCGCGCGCCTCTACCTCAGCATCAGCGGCAGAGAGCCACAATGCCTGAGTTGGGCTAAGGGGAACTCCATCGACTTCCACTGTTCCGGCCGTGCACAAAAGGATGGCAGGGCCGTCGTGAGCGATCTTCTCTGTGGTGTTATCAAGGTCGAATCGCTTAATAGCAAACTCGTTAATAGGCACTGGATAAACTCCAGATTCTGCCTCCACAATGGGGTCTTCTAAAGAGGAAAACTTCAGCACGCGCACGAGCTCCGGAACATCAACGTGTTTGGACGTCAACCCGCCACGAAGAACATTGTCGGAGTTTGCCATGATCTCAACACCAAGGCCCCGAACATAAGCGTGCAGGTTACCTGCGTCGAGGTAGATAGCCTCCCCCGGCTGGAGAACAACGTAATTGAGCAGGATTGCGCCCAATACTCCCACGTCTCCGGGATACTGCTCATTGAGCAACACGATGTTCTTCAGCGCAGCGCTCATCCACTCCGGGGCAGTGTCTGCTTTTTCTTTCGCAGAAGCCACTACCGCGGCAATGAGATCGCGTCGATGTGCAGTAGGAATCGTGATCCACGTAGTAAACAGCGCGCGCAGGTTATCGGATTCCTTGAGCGGATTATCCACCACCATTGCGATGTAGCGCTCTAATTCTTCGCAGTCGAGGAACCGCAGCATCTCCAAGGTCTTAGCCAATGGACGGAATCCTGCCATCGCATGGAACTCGGTCAAGGCGACCAGCAGCTCAGGCTTGTGGTTATCGTCCTTGTAGTTCCGGTTATGAGCTCCAAGCTGAATTCCCTGCTCGCTATCCCGAGCAAAACCTTCTTGAGCTTGTTCCAACGAAGGATGAGCTTGCAAAGACAACGGCTGATCAGCTGCCAGAATTTTCAGGAGGAATGGAAGCCTCTCTCCAAATTCACTGTGCACACGATGCCCAAGCTGTTGCTCAGGAGCTGCGGCGATATGCTCAGCGAGGGACTCATCACCAATCTGCGATGGTCCGCCCGGATGGGCACCATACCAAAGTTCAGCGATTGGGCTGGTTCCCTGCTCCTCGCCTCTGAGTTTTTGGATGAGTGTCCTAGAGCCCCAGGCATAGGCCTGCGCACTTGGGGACAGCAACTGCATGTCATTCCTCCCGATATTCCGTACCAGTCTTGGCACCGATGTAAGAGAATACTTGTTAACTCGATAGAAAGGCAGTCGCCGCGAAGCCACGAGCAATCATTCGCAGTGGAGTGCCCATGAACCCAGCGTCGACAAACTCTGTCCGCTCCCACACACCCTGATCAGGTTCACACCACGCAATCGTTGTTACGCTTTGTCCCGCGGGAGCTTTATCCAAGTCAGGATCAAAAAATATGTCTTTAGGTGCATACGAGAAACGTCCCAAGGCAGCCCCAAGTTCCTCGGAGGGAAGACTCGTCGATTCTTTCCCATAACTAGTCCATAACACAGCTATGAGATTGGCCACTGCCACAGCAGGGGTGGTAGCGCCAGTATGAATGACATGCTCGGTTATCTGAGCTAGCTGACGCGCCCTGTTGATGTCCTCATCGCACTCCGGCGAGCACTGCAGAATTTCCACGTCCACGTAAGAGGCGTAGTCCTCCAAAGCACGAGCAGTTCCTTCTGCATCCTGGTCAAGCAGCCCCAGCACCGCCATCACTACGGTGATAACGCGAAGAGGGCTTGGCCCCTGTGCCAGAGGAAGAACTGGCACAACTGCTGCGTCGTGACCGGCGTCGTCGTGAAGCATCCCCTCTGCAGCACTAGCAAGGATTACTGTGCAGCCTCGACGTATCGCAGTAGTGAGAGCTTGAGATAAGTGTTCCGAGGAAGAACGCTCAGTAGCAATGATCACGATATCCAAGGGCCCCACGTAGCGCGGCAATTCTGCGGTAACGATAACGGGAACCTTCAACGGAGCATGCAACGCTATAGCCGCCTGCGCCGAGTGCGTGGCAATTGCCTCTGTGGTGACTACAACGAGGCTTCGCGGTTGTGTTCCTTGCACAACATCAAGCCCGCCGGAGCGAACAAACTCCGCAACCACTCGTAGCTGCGCGCCTTCATGCGCTATATCGTAAAAAGCCACGACTTCTGGGGCATAGGAATGACTAGGCATAGCGGCAGCACCGCTCTCGCGGAAAATCTCCTGTGTATTCATTTCCTTCCAATTGTAGGCGCAAACCGGAAGGCCCATTCTGCTTAGTCTTTAGCACAATATGCAAAGGCTCCCAGGGACACCGCCATACATGGCTACATGTTCCCTGGGAGCCAGACACTCACAGTACAAAACTAACGTAAACGTTGCTGCTTAGAATCCTCTTGTTGGAGCCTATTGCGCGTTCTATTGTGCGCGAATAACCCCAAGGATTTCTGTAACTAGGGCATCTACTTCTTCTGAGGTAGGAGCTTCAACGTTTAGGCGCAGAAGCGGTTCCGTGTTGGAAGCACGAACGTTAAACCAGGCCTTGGTGTCTTTGAGCTCCACGGTGACGCCGTCGAGACGATCAACGCTCTCGGTGCGATCCGCAAAAGCATCAAGCACTGCTTGTGTGCGCTCGGCCTGTGCTTCAGCACTAGCCAAACGCGAGTTAATCTCGCCTGATGCCTCATATCGCGAATATTCTGCCATCAGCTCTGACAGCGGTTTGTCTTGTCCACCCAGCGCCGCCAGCACGTGCATTGCCGCAAGGATGCCAGAATCGGCGTTGAAGAATTCAGAGAAATAGTAGTGAGCGGAGTGTTCGCCGCCGAATGCCGCACCGTGCTCCGCCATCTGCGCTTTGATAAAGGAGTGTCCCACCCGCGTACGCACTGCGACACCGCCATTTTCTGCGATGACCTCAGGCACGGTCTTGGAGGTGATCAGGTTATGAATAATCGTGCTTCCTGGGCGCTGCGCGAGGTATCGTTCCGCGACAATAGCGCAAATAGCAGAGGAGCTCACAGGATCACCGTTTTCATCAACCACAAAACAGCGGTCTGCGTCGCCGTCAAAGGCTAGACCGATGTCTGCTTTTACCTCTGGGGTGAACTTTTGCAGATCTACAAGGTTCTTGGGATCGAGCGGGTTGGCCTCATGGTTAGGGAACGTTCCGTCTAGTTCAAAGTAAAGAGGCTTCACGTCGAGTGGGAGTCCTGCAAAAACTTCAGGAACCGTGTGTCCACCCATTCCGTTTGCCGCGTCCACAGCAACAACGAGCGGTCGAATGCCGGAGAGGTCTACAAGGTCACGAAGGAAGGAACCGTAATCCGCGAGGGTATCTTTCTGCGTGATGGTGCCGGGTTCGCCGTCATAAGCAGGAACGCCTTCCACCAGCATGTCAATGATCGTGCCCAAGCCTGTTTCTTGCCCCACGGGACGCGCACCAGAGCGGCACATCTTGATGCCGTTATATTCGGCCGGGTTGTGGGACGCGGTGAACATCGCACCAGGGCAGTCCATAACGCCAGAAGCGTAGTACAGCTGGTCCGTTGAGGTGAGTCCCAACGCAATCACGTCAACGCCTTGCGCAGTAACCCCGTCTGCGAAAGCTTGAGTGAGTTCGGGTGACGATGGCCGCATGTCGTGGCCTACGGCGACTTTAGTAGCGCCCTCGTTACGCATCAGATGGCCAAAAGCCGAGCCTACCTCGCGGATGAAGTCAGCATCGATGTCAACGCCGACTACACCTCGCACGTCATAAGCCTTGATGACCTTGGTCACCGATTCACGGGTACGCATCTACCAAATCCCACCTTTCAGGGATGAACAAAAGTACTCCGAAGAGATTGTACTCTGATTCGTCCCATCCCCAGCAGTGTGGGCGTTGGATAATGCGTTATGTAAGCCGCCGCGGAGCCGCAATGAGTCGGTTTAGTAGTCGTCCTCCGGGTCAGGAACAACCGAGAGGTGGCCGCGTTTAGTGTTCTTTGACACCTGTTTACGTTGCGCGCGGTGAACTGGGTGATTAACTCCAAAATCTTGATTGGAATCGATCAACCCGCTTGTGGTTCTGCCGGCTTCCCGCACTGCCTCTGCAAGAGCTGTGAGGTCCTCGTCGTCGTCGTCAACTGCATCGACGCGCAGCAACTCCCATCCCAGCGGAGCTGTAATTTTGGACGCGTGGAATTCACACAGATCCCAGCTATGCGGATCACTGTTAGGTGCCAAAGGGCCAACCACAGCGGTTGAATGTGCGTACGCGTAAGTCAACGTAGCTACGGCAGGCTTACCGCAACCGGGGCGAGAACAACGACGAAACTGATTCACGTCCATAAAGTCTAGACTCCTAGTTGAGGTTTAGGTAGCCCAGGGGGACTTCGGCGCGTTCTACCGACCTAGAGCGCTCTTAGTTTTAGTGTTATCAGCATGGATTACCGCCTGAATCGAGACCGCCACGGCAGAGGGCTACGAGGCCCCGCGTTCCCCACCGCCGTTCCGCGCTACCGTTCACGGCGTTCGCTTTTCGACGCCGCAGTGCTTGAGGCATATGCGCCCATCCAACAAAGTTTTGCCCAGCAGCTTGCACATCTAGACATTGCGGTAGATACGGTTCCGCGTATGCGACTCAACGTCAATGCCGCGTTGTTGCCGGACGAAGTTGCTGCCGATGGGCCCGTCCCATTAGGCCGTGTGATCCCCGCAGGAATAGATCATCTAGGACATCCCACCCGCGCCAGAATCGTCCTTTTCCGCATGCCGATTGAGCAACGGACCAACTCAGCGCAAGAGCGCCAAGAGTTGCTCACCATGGTTCTTACTTCTCTTGTGGCCAATTATCTCAACGTGTCCCCCACGGATATTGACCCAGATTTTCAGTGGTAAAACCGGCATAAGGCATCACTAGCGACGGAACAGAGCTCGCACTAGAGTCCCAGCCCATGATTCCATGGCTAGGAACACACAGGTGTGCACAGATAAAGGACCTCCCAGGTGTCACGCCTAGCAGGTCCCTCGTACTACAAAGCCTTAACCGATATCCCGTTTGAGTCTCCGGCGCTCACGTTCAGAAAGACCGCCCCAGATACCAAAGCGTTCATCGTGTTCTAGCGCGTATTCCAGACACTCATCGCGCACAGCACACGCCTGACAGATGCGCTTTGCTTCACGGGTAGATCCGCCCTTCTCCGGGAAGAAGGCTTCTGGATCTGTCTGGGCACATAGGGCCTGCTCTTGCCACTCCTGCTCAACTGCACCAAACAGGTCATCTAGCGTCAGCTCTAGGGGCGTGCGAGTCCGAGGCGCGGCGTTACTGGCCATATCTTCCACGCCACTCTCCTCTCCTCGTTGATGTTCACATATGCGAGTTCTTACGCGAGGAAAACCCGCGCCAACTCACAACACACCACATAGATACACAGCACACTCACGCAGAATTAGCGGGATATGTAAAGCCATATAAGAAGACTATGCAGCGAATTACATACTTGAAATTCAACACTCCAACACAAGATGCCGTCAACCTGAGAGTGTATTTCCCCTTGAAAAAAATGAATTTCCCCAGCTCGCAAACTTCACGAGTCACATCTTTAACACAACGTATGCCACGGGGGCAGACGCCAGGGGTACTACATCTAGTAGTTCCAATCTAGCGCCGCCACTGGGGCCTCGATGGCCAGCGTGTCACTGCAGCCATCACATTCCCTCGTGCTATCGCACACAAAAGAAGTTTTACGTATACCCCGAGAGCCCTCCGACTTTTATTCAACCACTCTATTTTTTAGCAGCAAAATGCCTTCCAGAACGCACACACACGCCACTAAAATTGAGATGGTCGACACAGTTTATTTAGGCGTCAGAACTGAACCGGATTCCAGCAGTGGGGATCTCAACCCCTGGCCATACCCGTAGCCCGTTTAAAAGCTCACAGCGTGCACCAATCTGTGCACCCTCGCCAATAACGCAGCCCTTGATTCGAGCATTCGCGCCGATACGAACACCATGAGCAATGATGGAATCTTCGATGACTGCGCCCGGTTCGATGGTCACGCCATCAAAGACCACGGTGTCGTCGAGACGGCAACCCGCGCCGACTTCCGTACCCCGGCCGATAACGGTGCCGCCCAGTAAGAGCGCGCCATCTTTCACGCCGGCGGACTCGTCGATAAGCGATTCGCCTGTGCGCCCCTCAAGCAGCGGCGACGGCGCAATGCCACGAACCAAATCGGAAGAACCGCGAACAAAGTCCGCCGGTGTCCCCATATCGCGCCAGTATGCATTATCCACATATCCGAAGACACGACGCCCCTCTTCCAGCAACTTGGGGAAAGTCTCGCGCTCAACGGACACCACACGGTCAGCGGGAATCGACTCAATCAGTTCGCGGCGGAAAACATAACAGCCAGCGTTGATTTGGTCGGTAGGAGGATCCTCCGTCTTCTCCAGGAACGCCGAAACGCGCCCATCAGCGTCAGTAGGAACGCATCCAAAAGCCCGTGGCTCGGGGACTCGAACGAGGTGCATGGTCAAATCGGCCTGCTTCTCGTGATGCGCATCAAGAATTCCACCCAGATCCGTACCACCAAGCACGTCTCCGTTGAAAACCATGACGGTATCTGCGCGAAGTTTCTCATAAACGTTCCGGATACCGCCGCCAGTGCCTAGCGGCTTATCCTCAACAACGTATTCGATCTCCAAGCCAAGGTCTTCACCATTGCCAAAGTACTCTTCAAAGACCTCTGCCTTGAAAGATGTACCTAGCACAACGTGCTTAATACCGGCAGCTTTGATTCGTGCAAGGAGATGCGATAAGAACGGCACACCCGCAGTCGGCAGCATCGGCTTCGGAGTCGACACCGTCAGCGGACGAAGGCGCGTGCCTTTGCCACCAACCAGGATCACGGCATCTGTGTTACCGCGCAGCGTCGTTGTGGTCATTTTTGATGTCCTTACTTTTCTTGCTTGTCACGCACGCCTAGACGTGCACCTCCGGATTGACTCAATCAGACTACCCTGACAGAACCCGAAGTTTATGCTTCCACGCAGAATACCCAGCGACACGGACCGCTATTCCAAGCACAGGAACTCGGCCCATGCCTCCCGACCCAGAGGTTATTTTTTCAGTTTCGCCGACGCTACCGCCACAAAAGCGCGAGCTTGGAGTCCCAGTTTTAAAACAATACGGATGGGCAGCTGCCACGCATGGGGATGACGATCCGCCTGGAAGCGATACGCCGACTCGTGATGCGCGGGCAGCATCTTTTCCGGATGCTTTCCTGCCGCGTGTCCCACAGCATGAGTAATAAAAGAGGAAGGACAAAAGACGTTATCAAAGCCTGCGCGGCCAAACCGGTCGCCCAGATCCATGTCTTCCATATACATAAAGTACCGCTCGTCAAAACCACCTATGGCATCAAACGCATCCCATCGAACCAACAAGCACGAGCCAGATACCCACCCGGCGGTGCGCTCAGTACCCATGTCAGCATCGTCCTTATACGCCTTTGTCCATGGATTATGCGGCCATATCGCACCAAATAACGCGTGTCCGATGCCGTTGCTTAGCGTAGGAATAGCACGCGCCGACGGATACGCAGACCCATCGCTTTGCCGAATATAGGGACCGATTGCGCCAGCATGCGGCCAACGTTGCGCGCATTCGAGCATGACGTCGATCGAGCCTTTATCAAAGACCACATCGGGATTGGCTAAGACGAAGAACTCCGGTTCTATGCCACCATTTGCCCGTTTGTCCTTGAGGTGGCGAGCCGCTGCATTAATTGCAGAGCCGTAGCCAATGTTGCCGCCGGTAGCAAAAAACTCCACGCCGTCCCGTTCTTTCGCGGCAGCCTGAGGAGTTCCATCTGTGGATCCGTTGTCTGCGAGGACGGTATACGCACCCCGCACGGTCGCTTCGCGTACAGAATCCAGGAATGCTGCAAGGTGATCACCGGGAGAGAAAGTAACCGTAATCACGGCTATCGGCTTGGCATCTGTTGTAGTCACCCGCTTGAGCTTAGTCGGGCGTATCTGGGAATCGAGATCTGCCACGCTTTTATTCATCGTTGGGAATCCGAACACACAATAAAAACAATTTCGCAGAAAAACTACGGCTTTTAGCCCTACTTCACCTAGACTTTTACCTGTTTCTACTCCTTTCTTCATGGAGATCCAACACATATGACCGACAAATACCGTCGTAACCGCGACATTCAGGCGCCGCCTTCAGCGATGCCCGATACCAAACAAATGGGTCCTCGACCCGTTAAGATCTTCCTCGCGTTGATCTCGTCGATAGTGCTGGTCATATCTGGCGCCGGTTACTTCACCATTGGAAAATTAGGTAGCACAGTTGCTTCTGCCGGCAACCTTTCCCTAGGCGGCGACAAAGGGATGAAGGAAGCTGCCGACGGCGCAACTGACGTCCTGCTCGTCGGCTCCGATTCGCGTACCGACGCCCAGGGCAATCCACTTAGCCCGCAGGAGATCGAACTGCTGCACGCCGGCGATGAGGAAAACGATAATACTGACACCATCATGGTGATTCGTATCCCCAACGACGGTTCCTCGGCAACCGCTATCTCTATTCCTCGCGATACGTATGTGCACGACAACAACTTGGGGAATCTCAAAATCAACGGCGTGTACAAAAACTATAAAGATAAGGAAGCCACCAAACTCCTATCGGAGGGAATCAGCGATCAGAAGACTCTCGACGAGCGTTCCAAGCAAGCCGGACGCCAGGCTCTCATCGGTGCGGTGTCCGATCTCACCGGAATTACTGTCGATCACTACGCAGAGGTTGGCCTCCTCGGCTTTGTTCTTTTGACAGAAGCCGTGGGCGGCGTCGAAGTCTGTTTGAACAACAGCGTCAAAGACGAGTACTCCGGCGCTGATTTCGGAGCCGGACGTCAAACGCTTAAGGGTGGGCAGGCGCTTGCCTTTGTCCGCCAGCGGCATGGACTTCCCCGTGGCGACCTGGATCGTATTGTTCGTCAGCAAGCGTTTATGGCCTCACTGGTCAATAAGGTGCTGTCCTCTGGAACCCTAACTAATCCGCAGAAGCTATCAGACATGGGTAAGGCCGTGGAGCGTTCCGTTGTTATCGACCAGAACTGGGATGTGATGAGCTTTGCCAACCAGCTGCAGAATCTTGCTGGCGGCAATGTTCGATTCAATACCATCCCGGTTACTTCGATCGACGGCACCGGAGATTACGGCGAATCCGTTGTTACCGTGGATGTGCAGCAGGTGCATAAGTTCTTTGACCAGCTGCTTAATGGCGGGCCAAAGGAAGGACCTTCAAGCCAGACGTCTCCTGAACCCGCCGATCACACCGCGCATCCCAACACTACTGTGGATGTTCTTAATGCCACCACCACGTCGGGGCTCGCCGCCGAGGTCGCCGGGCATCTGAAGACCAAGGGGTATACCATCGCAGAAACCGGCAATGCTCCCGAGGGATTGTACTCTCATAGCCAGATCTTGGCTGCAGACCCTGAAACCGATGATGCCAAGCACCTTTCCCAGGAGCTCGGTGGCATCCCAGTCGTGCAGCATAGCGGTCTCGATCCACATTCCTATGTAGTAGTTGCCGCCGGCGATTACTCAGGACCGAAGAGCGCCGAGTCGACGACGAGCACGTCAAGCGCAACGTCTGTGGTGGGTCAGCCTGGAGCAGACGAAGGACAAGCAATCGTCTCCCCAGAAATTGATGCCGGTGGAAACGGGCCACGGTGCGTCAACTAGTACTCACTCTGTAGTTTCTATTGACTGGGGCATCGACTTTCTCTATCTGTCGATGCCCCTCAGCCATTGCTGTACACAGTAGATTCTTATTTCCCCTACGATAGATTCTCATGGAACTTCTGCGCACCATACTCTCCTCAGATTCTGCTACCCCACGGTTGACGGTATACAACGAGTCGACTGGGGCCCGGCTCGATTTCTCGGCCCAAACGCTGGATAACTGGGCAGCGAAGGTGGCAAACATGCTGCGCGAGGAACTAGATCTTGAGCAAGACTCACTCATCAGTCTGGATCTTCCAGCAAGCTGGCAATGCGTAGCCATAGTTTTAGGCGCAATGGCAGCAGGAATCGACGTTGAGTTCTGCCCCATCGAGCACGCTCATGGGGCAGTGGCTTTTATGGATTCCGAGCGTATCGACGCTTCCCCGGCCTTCACCGGAGACGTTGTACTTGTCACACAAGATCCTTTTGGACGCGGCGTTGTGGAATGCGGGGGCACAGTTCCCGATGGAATGATCGATTTTGGCCCGACGGTGCGCTTCTACGGTGACCAGTTCTTTGAGCCAGGTACGAAGATTGAGGAGAGCGTCGATACGCAAGCCCTTGCCGAGGTCGACCCTGGTGCGCGCGCCCTGAGCACCGATTGGACCACGTTGACAGAAATGGAACGCACCGTACTAGCGCCGCTTGCGGCAGGCGGATCGGCTGTCGTTGTTACGGGAGTGGCCAGTGATCAGCGACTTGATGCCATCGGACGTGCAGAAAAGATCACGGTTCGATTGTCCTGACCCCCTCTCGCGCATATGGGGTCAATAGTCAGAGATCGACAACGATGTTCATTCATATTTAGTACCCTCTTTACGGGGTGATAAGGGCCATAAGTCCTTTACTTCCGTCGGAGGATCACTACCTTAGTGAGGGAACTCAACGGAAAGGTGATCCCTCGATGAACGTCTCAAAGACCGGCGCGTCGCTTGCAGCCACAGCGCTTTTTGCTTCGGTAGCCCTCGCAGGCTGCTCCTCCGATTCCTCAGCGCCAGCACCGCAGAACACTGACGGTCGCGGCCCCATCACCTTTGCCATGGGCAAAAACGACACGGATAAAGTTATTCCAATTATTGAAAAATGGAATAGCGCGCACCCCGATGAAAAGGTCACGCTCAAAGAACTCGCCGGCGAGGCCGACGATCAACGTGAGACCCTGGTGCAGTCGCTTCAGGCTGGCAACTCTGACTATGACGTGATGGCACTCGATGTGGTCTGGACCGCCGACTTTGCTGCTAACCAGTGGCTGGCCCCCCTCAAAGACGATCTCAAGGTAGACACCTCCGGGCTGCTCAAAGCAACTGTTGAGTCTGCTACCTATAACGGAACTCTCTACGCTCTGCCGCAAAACACCAACGGTCAGCTGCTGTTCCGCAACACCGAAATCGTGCCAGAAGCACCAGCCACGTGGAAAGATCTCACCGCTAGCTGTGAAGCCGCAAAAGCCAAGCACGTGGATTGCCTCACCACTCAGCTCAAGCAGTACGAGGGCCTCACGGTCAACACCGCAGGCTTCATCGAAGGCTGGGGCGGACACATCCTAGATGACTCCGGCGCACCCGCCGTAGATTCCGAAGACTCCAAGGCCGGCGTTCAGGCGCTCGTGGACGGTTACAAGGACGGGTCCATCTCCAAGAACTCCATCTCCGCTACAGAAGAAGAAACCAACCTATCCTTTGTAGCAGGAGAAACCGCTTACGCCATCAACTGGCCGTACATGTACACCAATGCCGCCGAGAGCACCTCTGCGGTCAAGGGCAAGTTTGAGGTCTCCCCACTCGTTGGCAAAGACGGCGTGGGCGTCTCCACCCTGGGTGGCTACAACAATGGCATCAACGTGAACTCCAAGAACAAAGCTACGGCTCTGGACTTTATGAAGTTCATCGTGAACGAGGACAACCAAAAGTCCTTTGCCGATAACTCTTTCCCACCAGTACTCGCATCCATCTACGACGATGAGTCCCTCGTGGCCAAGTACCCCTATCTCCCGGCGCTGAAGAAGTCCCTGGAAAATGCGGCACCTCGCCCAGTCAGCCCCTTCTACCCAGCTATCTCCAAGGCTATTCAAGACAACGCCTACGCTGCTCTCAAGGGAGACAAGAGCGTAGAAGACGCTACCAAGGACATGCGTGCTGCAATCCAGAACGCATCCAAGAAGTAGTCTCAGCTCCACTGAGTTCATACGCTCATAACCGCATATACGGTTCGCACTAAGCTCCAATATCTTTATCAAGGAAGCCTGCACCGGTAAGCTCATGCTCCACGAACATGTTCTTACCGCGGGCTTCCTTTAGTGCTTTAAGGTTGAAGCGGACCAGCATCAGACAAAGGAGGTACCGTGGACACAACGCGCCCAGCGCGAAAAGTTCCTTCTCGGGAAGGAATCGTCGAAGCGCGCCGGAAACAACACCGCAACGCTGCGTTGTTGATCGCCCCCACGCTCATCGTCCTAGCGATCGTTATTGGCTATCCCATCGTCAGGGCCATCTATCTCTCTTTTCAGGAAGACAAAGGCCTTGACCCAGTCACTGGGCTTTTCACCCAAGGTGGTTTCGCTGGGTTAGAGCATTATGCCTACTGGCTAACGCAGCGCTGCGGGACTTCGTCCGGAAGTGCCATCGCGTGCCCACCCGGAGTCATATCCACTGATTTTTGGCCAGCGGTAGGAAATACGCTCTTTTTCACCGTGGTCACGGTAGCCCTAGAAATCGTTCTAGGTGTTGGCATGGCGCTGGTCATGAACAGGGAGTTTCGCGGTAGGGCGCTAGTTCGAGCCGCAGTGCTCATTCCGTGGGCAATCCCTACGGCAGTGACTGCAAAATTGTGGCAGTTTATCTTTGCGGATAAGGGCATCGTCAACTCGCTCCTGCATACCCCAATCCAATGGACTACCGACCCATGGGCTGCACGCTTTGCCGTCATCATTGCCGACGTATGGAAGACCACTCCCTTTATGGCTCTTCTGATTCTCGCGGGCTTACAGATGATCCCCAAAGACGTATACGAGGCAGCTCGTGTCGACGGCGCCAGCACCTGGCAGCAATTCACACAGATCACGCTCCCACTAGTCAAACCCGCTCTCATGGTCGCTGTTCTTTTCAGAACGCTCGATGCCCTGCGTATGTACGACCTTCCGGTCATCTTGATCTCATCGTCGTCAAACTCCCCCACGGCTACGATCTCCCAGCTCGTGGTCGAAGACGTACGTCAGAATCACTTCAACTCGGCTTCTGCGCTCTCCACGCTGATTTTCCTCCTTATTTTCGCCGTCGCTTTCCTGATGATCCGTGTCCTTGGCGCAGACATCACGGGCCGTGGTGACGCCCCCAAGCCGCACCGGCAGCGTCGTCAGCGTCGTGGAAAGCATCAGAAGCTAGATAACTCCACGACTTCCAAAGAAAGGACAGCTACCGCACCATGAATCACAAAATTCGTGCAGCACTAGCCAACTATATCGGTGTGGTCTTTATCCTGATCTGGGGTCTGGCGCCGTTCTATTGGATGCTGATCACCGCACTGCGAAACAAGGATTACACCTTTGAAACCACGCCGTGGCCAACGCATGTAACCCTAGAGAATTTCCGCGACGCGTTGTCCACCGACAAAGGAAACGATTTCCTCGGCGCAATCGTCAACTCTTTGCTGGTAGGCCTTGCCACCACCCTCCTCGCAGTCCTCGTCGGAGTCTTCACCGCATATGCGCTGGCTCGCATCGAGTTTCGAGGGAAAGGAATAGTCACGGGCGTTGTGCTTGCCGCCTCGATGTTCCCCGGCATCGCCCTTGTGACCCCACTTTTCCAGCTCTTTGGCGACCTCGGCTGGATAGGCACCTACCGCGCACTCATCATCCCCAACATTTCCTTTGCGTTGCCGCTGACTATTTACACGCTCGTGTCCTTCTTCCGGCAGCTTCCGTGGGAATTAGAGGAGGCAGCGCTTGTCGACGGCGCCACCCGCAGCCAGGCCTTCCGCCACGTACTGCTGCCCCTTGCGGCACCTGCGTTGTTTACCACCGCCATCTTGGCTTTTATTGCTACGTGGAACGAGTTCATGCTTGCGCGTCAGCTCTCCACAACAGCAACCGAACCTGTCACCGTAGCCATCGCCCGTTTCTCTGGGCCAAGCGCCTTTGAGTTCCCCTACGCAGCCATTATGGCGGCGGGATCCCTGGTGACCATCCCCCTTATTATCATGGTGCTTGCTTTCCAACGCCGTATCGTCTCCGGCCTAACTGCAGGTGGAGTGAAAGCATAATTACCGCTTTCGGGTACTAGGCGCAGTACAATCATCCGCATGAAACCGCGCGATCCTCAGCCCCAAGAGACTAGGAAGAAACTCGTACGCGACTCCATCCTAGGCTTTGTGGGGTTTTTCGCGTTTCTTGCCCTGGTTCAGGCCGTAGTGAATCTGTTTCAGCCACAGCCCTCACTCTGGCCGGCGTTCCTTGCTCTCATTTTGGTCATCGCGACTATCGCCCTGTGGCGAGCGTGGCGTTAACGCCACCTGAGTAATCAGGTCGTATTCCTGAATAGTAGCGAGCGCTTCTAACGCAGAGGGTTCGTCGAGAAGCTCGGGTATACGGCTGCAATAAACGTTCCTTCATTTGCCGTGTAAAAAGAAACGACGCCGAGCAGGTCACAACCGGCACTCCCCCTACGGATTCTGCGCACACAAAACTATGCAAATTCCATTACACACGGTGGTTGTAGCTAAGGCACAAATATAAAGGACGCTTCCCCCCCCCCTTGCTATTTGCATAGTGTGGCATGCACATGTGCTGGATACACATACATATCATGAAGCATACGACCACATCTTCGATTACTACTTACATCATAATCCTCACTTTGGCGGAAATTTTTCCGAAAACATGCACGCCTCAACGTCGCATTTGAAAAGATGTTGTCACGATATACAAAACATTTGGGAAGGATCTATAGGAAAGCAGCGGGTAACTGAGATGTTTGAAATCTTCTCTCGATACTGGCGTGTCGTACTACCCGCTAGCGGCTCCTTGCTTCTGGCAAGCCTTACTGGCGGACTATCAGGTGATTTATTTAATCTCCTGATAACAAGAGAGCTCGGATGGGAAAGCAGCAAACTCTCGATAATCTATTTCTTAATGCTGCTTAGCGTTCCCATCCAAATGCTTGGTCCAAGTCTCGCTCGCCAGGCTGGATACAGAAAAATGATGAGCACCGGCGTGACAGTTATGCTCATTTGCCTTGTGATAATGCTCTTTGCCGTTTGGTATCCCGCCTCAAAGTTCCACCAATTGTTCCTACTTGGAATGTGTGCAGTTGTCGTGGAAATAGCCTATTCCCTGTCGTTCGGCACAGTATGGAGCGCCTGGATAAGTGAGATTGTTTCTCGTGAAAAACGCCCGGGAGTTATGGCAATAACCAGCATCATCTCTCAGTGCTCAATGATCGATCACCGCATTTGCCATACAGACAGTTATTTTTCACGGGCAGGTATCGAAAACTTTTTACTCTGCATTAGCCATAGCCACTATCGCATACACAATAAGTGCACTCATCGCGATCAGGGGACTGCCAACGGTAGAAGAGATGCGTAAGGAGTCCATCAGCTTATCGTCCATCTTTTCCAGCATATTTCGAGATACAAAAATACTGTATGCACATCCTCAGTACCGCACGTTAACTCTGGATGCATCTCTACAGCTTTTTGTTGGCGTTCCCCTGATTGCGGTGTTCATCTCTCAGCTCATCGGAACTGACCCTAAATTTGTTGCTCTAGCTTTACTTTTAAAGCCAGTCACATCCATATTTGTTATGTTTTTCATTGCGCGGCGAGGAGATCGAATAGAACCGATAAGGTCGATTCTCATTTCCGGTTCTGTTGTCGCTGTCACATTAGTTGGGTGGCTGCTTCTAACATTATGCACTTCCGGCAATCTTAACCAAGCGGTTAGAAATACTGTTCCCATCTTATTAGTGCCGCTCATGTTTGGGGCCAAGGCAATTTATTCGGTTATGGTCTCGCATATCACTGTAGACATCATGCGTAAAGAGCATCGTCTAGCGTTTTATACGCTTACCGACATACTTTCATCATCATCAATCCAAATCGCCAATAGCCTAGGAGGCTTAGCAATCACCGCTTCAACCGCCTCACACTATCAGTTTTACGGGATTCCGATTCCTGTGACAGCCTGGATAATAATTGGATTGTTCATCCTCTTGTATCTCTTATCCCGCTACAAGTCAATGGGCAAAGCGGTGTTGATTTAGAAAGACAGAACACGCACACCTTCGCCTTTGAATGGCGCGGTCTCGGCTGGATTCCACAATCTTGTCTTGGTATTTCCGCAGAGTTCTCGGCCTGGGACGCCGAGAAAATTTTCTCTATCCCAGGTAAACGCATCCCCGACCCTGTCACATGCGAATGTGGTTCCATGCTCACAGGAAAAATAAAACCTTGGCAATGCCGTGTCTTCGGCACTGCGTGCACACCACAAACCCCCATAGGAACATGCATGGTATCGCCTGAGGGGGCCTGTGCCGCTTACTATAATTTCGGTCGACTCAACCGTAAAGCAGCTAGCAATCTGGCAGACGTGTAACGATCCGTCTTATCTGGAAGAACACTCCCCTGCATCGAAAAATCTAACTATCTACAGTGTTCATCCACGGCAACATGGCTGGCCCACGCTGGGTAGTAATGAACTCCGCTTGCAATGAATACATGGCACGAATCGTCTCTGCGTGAACAATGTCCGAGGGCGCTCCCGAACTGATCAGACTCGTACGCGAATCATCCTCACTCAGACGCCGTAGCGTCACAGCATGATCCGCAAGTGCTAGAGCATGATTCGGGTCATGCAGTGTCGCTAGCAAAGTGATGCCTTGTCCGCGCAGCATGTCCATGACCTCCAACACGCGTTGCTGATTATAAAGATCCAAATAGGTCGTCGGCTCATCCAGCAATAAAATATCTGGTTCTTGTGCCAACGCTCGTGCGATCATCACCATCTGGCGTTCGCCGCCGCTTAACGTTGTGTATTGCCGACGCGCCAGATGCCCCACGCCCAACATGTCCAAGGCACTGTGCGCGGCATCGACGTCCTTGGGAGCTGGGGAAGAAAACGCCCTGATAAACCGCACGCGCCCTGTCAAAACAACATCTACTACGTCAAAAGGAAAAGACATTGCGTGTGCTTGGGTCACAAATCCCAAGACTGCGTTTGGGGTATCAACGGTAATAGCGCCGCTGTGCACCGGAGTAAGGCCAGCGATCGCCGAGAGTAACGTCGATTTGCCGCAACCATTAGCACCTAAAAGCGCTGTAATTTTCCCGGCAGGGAAGGTATCCGTCACATCACGAATCACTAAGCGTTGGCCATAGCCGATACTCACTGATTCCATACTCATTCCTACTGCCATTGACCTGCCTTTGTTGAGCGCAGCAACAACCAAAAAAACCGGTGCACCTACGAGCGTGGTAATGATACTGACGGGGATCTCAAAACCCGTAGCTGTCCGAGCTACAGTATCGATGACCTCCATCAGCGCCGCCCCCAACGCAGCAGAAACCGGGATAAGTACTCGGTGGTCAGGTCCTAGAAGCATCCTCACGATATGCGGGACAATAAGCCCCAAAAGCGCCACCACTCCCACCATAGAAACAGACAAAGCTGACACCAACGCGGATAAGACGATAAAGAGAACACGGTATCTCTCCACGTGCATCCCCGACACTTTTGCTTCGGTCTCTCCCATGGTTAAAACATTGAGCCGCCAGCGCAAACCAATCATGAAAAAGCAACCAAGAAGAATCAGTAACCATGTGGGCTTAAGAGTTGACCACGTCACCCCGTTGAAGCTTCCCATGGTCCATAACACGATGGCTTGCAACGACTTCTCATGCGATGTTATTTGAACGATCGAGAGCAAAGCAGTAAATACCGCTGAGGTGATGACACCCGACAGAACCAAGTTCACTATTGGAACCGAGTTCTTTGTTCGCGCCATGAAATAGGTCATGGCTAAAGCCACAAGCGCAAACACAAAAGCACTGATGGGAACGGGTATCCAGCGCCATACTGCGATAGCTAAAGCCGCACCAAAAGCTGCCCCCGAAGACAAGCCCAAAATATACGGATCCACCAGCGGGTTACGCAGCACTCCCTGCAGCGTCGCTCCGGACATGGCTAGAGCCATGCCTACCAGTAAAGAGGTCACTACCCGGGGGAGTCGAATATCGGCTATCACAACGGAGACAGTTTCTTGGCTACCGCATAACCGCGCGACGAGAGCCGCAAGCGCCTCACTTGGGTTGGCTCCATAACTACCGAGCATCATAGACACAAAGAATGCCACGAGTGGAGAAAGAAGCAGCCCGACAATAAGGAGTTTGCGGCTTCTCATTAAGCGTTGTGAATTCACTGAGCTGGCTTGAATCCTGGGTAATGCACGCCGTACATATCTACAAAATACTGATCAGTTTCTGCAGAATTATCCCAGCCCTTGAATGCCTCAGGGTTGATGTCTTGCGCGACCTTGGCAGTTGCCATTGCTAGACGCCCAGTCATCATGTCATAAAGGAACGGATCATCAAGCTCAAAGACCTGCTTGTTCTTCACTGCATCGAGGTTCTTCCACGCAGAGAAATCAACTCCGCCTACGTTCTTGCCCTCAATAACATCTGAAGGGTCGATCTCCGAGTTGTACCACATGTAGATCGCATCAGGATTGAGCTTGGCCAGGGTTTCCAGGGAAACAACCGGATGCTCGGAAGCCTTGGCAGAGTTATCCCACTTGGCAATCACGTTGGTTCCACCGGCAGCCTCAATCAGGTCATTAGCACTGGACTTTGTGCCAGCGGTACCGTAAGCGTCGCCCCACATCCAGAACACAGAGGGTTTCTTTTCGATCGTGCTCGTCTTCTCAGCGATCTTGTCCATCTGTTTCTTCAAAAGTGCGTTGACTGTAGCACCACGCTCAGGGGTTCCATTGACATTAGCCATATCGACGGCCAACTTGTCCAGGTCTGCAAAGGAAGTCAGGAATACCGCATACACCGGCACCTTCAAGGTCTCCTCGATGGCAGCAATCGCTTTATCATCGGCAGACTCTGCCCACAGAACCACAAAATCGGGTTTCAAAGCGGCAAGCGCCTCCAAGTCATAGCTACCGTCTTGAGAAGCGATAACCGGCAACTTGGAAAAGCCCGGGTGAACTGCCTCAAGGAAGTCCTTCTTAAACGTAGGCTCCCAGACTTCGCCCGTTCCCACGATCTTCTTGCTACCACCCACAGCCATCATGGTGTTCATCGCGTTTTCTACTAGGAACACAGAGCGCTCAGAGGCCTTGGGAAGTTTTACCTGACGGCCATGAAAGTCAGTCACAGTGATACCAGCCGCTTGGGTTTTTTCTTGTGAAGCTTTTCTGGAGCTGTGCTGCATCCCGATAAAGCCAACGCCACTACCGCGAACATCGCGGTCCAGAGCGCAAATATTTTCTTCATAGTCCCTCTCGATTCCAAAATCTCACATTCAACGTAACAATGGAATGTTGAGGGCCCTATTTTTGTTGCGATAAACACAAAGACCGAACAACGCTTACTACCTGCTGAGATGCTCCGCTCAAGAAACCTGCTCCCCACTCCCCGGCCCATCTCAAAGAGCATTCTTTATAGCATCATCGCTACATCAAAGTGGCCACTATCAGCAGGTTTGCTGCTGGAAGGCTTCTAGACGCATCTGCAATCAAAATAATCAACAAAAGTTAATTACAGCGATACATCCGCGCTATGAACTAAATCGGTGGGGCTAAATCAAGGGGTGGCAGTAAAGGGGCCTGACATGCTCCGGCCAACACACTTCGCGGGTTTGTCGTGGTGTCGCAAAGCTAAGCTACTCGACGCCACGCTATCCGCAGCAGCGAATGCGGCAACGCAAAGATCTCGCGAACAAAATTCCGCACTCTAAAGGGCGGCTTGGTCACTGCGGAACTTACCGTTATGGGGATTCCTAGGTGCCGCGCCCACGCGAGGGTGCGAAGTTTATGAAAATCGCTCGTTACCACGATCCATGTGCGGGTTTCGGGTAGGAGGGCGTGCGCATTTTCCAAGTTCTCGTTGGTGCTGGTCGCTTCGGGTTCAATTATCAAGCGTTGTGAATCCAATCCGTGGCGCACCAACCAGTCCCCCATCACAGCAGCTTCGCCTTTTCCAGAGACTACAACAGGGCCTGACGTTTGTTGCGACAACTCCAAGGCATGCTGGAGACGCCACAACAACACATGTCCGGGTTCGGCACCGCGAACTTTAGAGCCGAGGGTAAGAATCGTCGATTCTTTCCAGAAATCAGCCGACAAAAGTCTTACTCGCCCATCAATGTGCGCTTGAGGTTAGCGTCTTTCTGCTCGACTTCCTTACGCATTGTGTCTTGATACGCAACCATTTTTTCTGTCAGGGCCGGGTCACCCGCAGAAAGGATGCGTACAGCAAGGAGTCCCGCATTCTTTGCCCCGCCGATGGAAACCGTGGCAACGGGAACGCCTCCCGGCATCTGCACGATAGAAAGCAAAGAGTCCATACCATCGAGGTCTTTGAGCGCACGCGGAATACCGATCACGGGCAGTGGCGTAGCCGCGGCAACCATACCTGGCAGATGAGCTGCGCCCCCGGCACAAGCGATAATCGCTTTCAGCCCTCTCGTGTGAGCCGACTTGGCATAGGCCAGCATCTTTTCGGGAGTGCGGTGTGCGGAAACCACACCGACTTCAAAGGGGATGCCAAACTCAGCCAGAGTTTCTGCTGCTGGTTGCACTGTGGGCCAGTCGGAATCGGAGCCCATAATAAGGCCGACGAGAGGGGACATGTTTTCTCCTAGTTTTGGTAAAAAGCCGGCAAAGAACCGAGATTAGTCCCACGTTGCGTGGACTAGATACTGTGCGGCGAGGCGGGCGTCGGCACGCGTTGTCTCAACGTCAGTACCAGTGAGATTGACGTGTCCTATCTTACGGCCAGCTCGATAGGCTTTCCCGTACAGGTGAACCTTTGCGTTAGGAAAACGACGCATAACTTCTGCAACGCGCTCCCCCATCGGCTGAGCAGGATCGGTTGCCGCCCCAAGAATATTCGCCATCACAGTAACCGGCGCGGTGAGATCGGTAGCGCCGAGCGGATAATCCAATACTGCACGAATGTGCTGCTCAAATTGGCTGGTCACGCATCCGTCTTGTGTCCAGTGCCCAGTGTTGTGCGGACGCATGGCTAGCTCGTTGACAAAAATCTCTGGCTGTCCGTCCTCACCGCGAGTCTCAAAGAGCTCCACGGCAAGCGCTCCCGTGACGCCGAGCTCAGTGGCAATGCGGATGGAAAGCTCGCGGCACTGGTTTTCTAATGCCTCGCCCAAACCCGGCGCGGGTGCAAGCGCTTCCGTACAAATCCCGTCAGTTTGTACCGATTCCACCACGGGCCAGCTTTGCGCCTCACCGCTGGGGATACGCGCTACCATGGCGGAGAGTTCGCGAACAAGCTGGACTTTTTTCTCGCCCATCAGCGAAGTTCCGTTGCTAAGAAGCTTGTCGACGAGCTCTTCTAACTCCGTCACCGAATCCGGGAACCACACCCCATGCCCGTCATAGCCACCCCGGCACGCCTTCACGCACACCTGACCATCCACCGATTCCCAGAAAGCGCGCGCGTCTTCCACACTGCTGATCGGGGCAAATGGCGGGACTGGCGCGCCCATTTCTTTAAGGCGCGTACGCATTACGAGTTTGTCTTGGGCGTTGAGCAAAGCATCGGGCTGGGGCTGCACGTTGTAGCCCTCAGCGATAAGTGTGCGCAGGTGTTCAGATGGCACATGCTCATGATCAAAAGTCACGGCATTCGACCCGGCCACAACGCGACGCAGATCGTCGAGGTTTGCGTAATCGCCGATGATCACGTCAGCGGCTACTTGAGCGGCGGAAGAATCATGAGAGCTTGCCAGAACCCGAATTGATTGCCCCAGTTCAATGGCCTCTGTGTGCATCATTCGTGCCATTTGTCCGTCGCCAATCACACACAGAATTGGCATGTCTGGTGCGTGTGCTGCTGGATTACCGCTGCTGTGAGTCACGGGTAACAACTATAGCTTGTGAGCAGAAGAGAAAGGGTGTTCTGCATTGGTTGCAAGAAAACACCGCCTGTCCGCTTCAGTGCCCTCTCCCCGTTAGCGGGCAAAAAAGAAGAGACATTATCTAATATGCGTCTCCTTCTAGAACTCTATCCCCAATGCCCGCGCCCTTGATTCATGCCTTCCTCAATGGACGCAACCACGTGCTTGGCTTTTGCTACGTTAGCCAGCATGATGGGACGTTGGTACCCAGAGACGGCCAAAGAAATATTCTTGCGCTTACGTCCCACATGGCGCACCGCACGCAGCGGGATTGATTCACTAGCCCCCATGATGCCTTGAGCACGCAGAATCACTCGTTGATCGGTAACAATCACACGTTCTTTGCGGGCACGCAGCACGGGCAGGGCAAATCGCCAGAGTGCCAGCGCTGCCCATAGCCCTACCACGGCGTTGCGTAGTTGGATGGAGTCCTGGGGGTCACGATCCAGGTATCCGATGAGCATCCAGCACACGCCTGTGATGAGTAGGAGCTCGCAGACGGGATAGATTAGGGAGACAAGTGAGCGGGTGACGTCGACACGCACAATTTCGTCGGGTAGAACTCGGACTCGTGCCACTTATTTATCCTGGAGTCGCAAATGGGTCACGTCTCCGGCCATGAGCTCGTGGAGCTCCCCTTGTGAGTCGCGAACGCAGATAAGCCCGGCGTCGGAGACCGATTCCGCTACGCCGAGGAGTTCCTCGTTTTCCGATAGGACTACTCGAACGTCAGCGCCTATAGAGGTGCACACCTGGCGGTATTCTGCCATCAGGGCGGGGTCGTTGTCCTCCCATTGGCGCAGTCGTCGATGCAGCGCTGTCAGTACTCGAACTGCTAGTTCGTTGCGCTCGTAAGGTATTACTTCTAATTCCAGGCTTGTGGCATGCGGCACCGGAAGTTCCTCACGCGTGAGCGAGGTGTTAAGCCCAAGGCCTATAACCACAGCGGGTTCTTCTCCTAGGCTCACGGCCTCAGCAAGGATGCCGCACAACTTACGCCCCTCGCAGAGCAGGTCATTGGGCCACTTGAGGCCGACTCCTTCTGCACCTTTGAGGGCGTCGATAAGCGCTAATCCAGTAGCTAATGGCATCGTGCCGAGCCGGAAAACCGATTCCCGCGGCGGCCGGATAAGTACGGAAAGGGTGAGCTGCGCACCCGCTGGCGCCTCATAGCGCCTCCCCATGCGCCCGCGACCCAGGCTTTGATGTTCTGTGAGAATGACAGTCCACGCAGGTGCTCCCTCATGCGCGGCGGCGACCAGATCCGTGTTAGTGGATCCCGTCGTTGATGAATGCAGAATGCGCGCGAAAGGGCCGTCATCTATTAACTGCTCGCGCAACCACCCGACGTTGAGAGGGGTCCGCGAGTCACGGCTACCGCCGTCACCTTCTACGCGAGCGCTTTGTGTTGCGTCCTTATCCACCGTTTCTCCTGACCCTATGCTCATTCGCATCATTTTAGCCGTTTGCCTCCCAACTCGTTGAGTCCTCATTACTGGTGCAATCTTGGGCTTGAATGCCGGAATGGATGCCGGAATGTGGGAGGGATGAGCCCTTATAGGGCCCACTAGGAGACATGCGGAAAAAATTTTTTTGTGCGCAAAATAACCAGCGTGCGGTGGGAAAACGCACTTTTCCGGGAAAAAATTTAACGTTTTGCCCTGGAAACTGTCGCGATACCAGTCTATGCTGCCAAACATGACACTTTCCTCACCTTTTGTTGATGTTGCCGCGCTCAAAGACATGACCACCACAGCTGGCAAGATCGCGGACTTCAAAGCGCGACGCGCTGAAGCAGGTCAGCCTATGGGCGCAAAAGCTCTGGATAAAGTTAAACAAGCCGGCAGGCTCACGGCTCGCGAACGACTCGACTACCTTCTAGACGAGGGTTCTTTCATTGAAACCGATCAGCTCGCGCGCCACCGCACCTTTGACTTTGGCATGCACAAAAAACGCCCCGTCACCGACGGAATCGTAACCGGCTGGGGCACTATCGACGGCCGCGAAGTATGCATCTTCTCCCAAGACGGAACCGTTTTCGGCGGCGCGCTCGGCGAGGTATACGGCGAAAAAATGATCAAGATTATGGAACTTGCCGTTGCCACCGGACGCCCTCTCATCGGCCTCTACGAGGGCGCAGGCGCCCGCATTCAAGACGGCGCGGTCTCCCTAGATCTCATCGCGCAGACTTTTTATCACAACATCAATTCTTCCGGAGTAGTTCCCCAGATCTCCGTCATCATGGGAAGTTGCGCGGGCGGAAACGCCTACTCCCCCGCCCTCACCGATTTCGTGGTGATGGTGGACCGAACCTCCAAGATGTTTGTCACCGGACCGGATGTTATTAAAACAGTAACCGGAGAAATCATCTCCCAAGAGGAACTCGGCGGGGCCAATGCTCATATGACTGCAGCTGGCAACAGCCACTTCACCGCAGCAGACGATGAGGAAGCCCTCGATTTTGTCCAAGACCTTGTCAGGTTCCTCCCCTCGAACAATCGCAGCGTCGCCCCGCGCGAGGACTACGACCAAGAAGAGGGAAGCATAGAGGACAACCTCACCCCAGATGACCTGCGACTGGACCACATCATCCCAGATTCTCCGTCAATTCCTTATGATGTCCGCAGCGTCATCGAATCAATCACCGACGACGGCGGCTACCTGGAGATCCAGGCAGATCGCGCAGAAAATGTTGTCATAGCGTTCGGCCGCATCGAAGGCGAATCGGTAGGTTTTGTTGCCAATCAGCCCACCCAGCTTGCCGGCTGCCTCGACATTGACGCTTCGGAGAAGGCAGCACGATTTATCCGCACATGCGACGCATTCAATATTCCTATCGTGATGCTTGTCGACGTCCCCGGCTTTCTACCCGGCGCAGGGCAAGAACATAACGGCATCCTGCGCCGTGGCGCTAAATTACTGTATGCCTACGGCGAGGCCACGGTTCCAAAGATCACCGTCATCATGCGGAAAGCCTATGGCGGAGCGTATTGCGTCATGGGATCTAAGGGACTAGGAGCTGACGTCAACCTCGCCTGGCCAACCGCTCAAATCGCCGTGATGGGCGCGGCAGGGGCCGTCGGATTCTTGCACCGACGCGAACTCATCGCAGCGGCCGAGAATGGCGACGACGTTGTAGCTCTCAGCGAAGCCCTAGAGCGGGAGTATGAGGATCACATGCTCAACCCCTATCTAGCTGCCGAGCGTGGGCTTATCGACGCAGTCATTTTGCCCAGCGAGACCCGCGGACACATTTCGCGCAACCTCCGGCTCCTCAAGAACAAGCATGTTCAGCGCCCGGCACGCAAGCACGGAAACATCCCGCTATAGGCGGCATCAACCTCGCTTCCGAAGAGTTTTTCGCAGCAGCACTTTCCCCTACTACCCCCATATATCTGTAGAAAACTTCAAAGCACACACCCCCAAAGAGGGAAATTTTTGCAGGTCAAGAGTCTTAATTTCCATTGTGACTCCATATAGCAGAAAAATCCTTCAGGAACATACCGAAGTTTTTTTGAAACGTCTCACAATTTTTGGGTACTACCTTTACACTATTGAGTCATGACTGCCGCAACGATCAACGATCAGGGAACTCCAGCTCCCGATCTCACCACCACTGCCGGAAAGCTCGCGGATCTTCGCGCCCGCCTCGCTGAGACCGTGGCCCCCATGGGCCCGGCCTCGATTGAAAAGGTACATGCAGCGGGGAAAAAGACCGCTCGCGAGCGTATTGAATATCTCCTCGACGACAATTCCTTTGTCGAGGTCGACGCACTAGCGCGCCATCGTTCCAAGAATTTTGGACTTGACGCCAAGCGCCCCGTCACCGACGGCGTGGTTACCGGCTACGGCACCATTGAGGGACGCAAGGTCTGTGTCTTCTCCCAAGACGGTGCGGTCTTTGGCGGCGCTTTGGGTGAGGTCTATGGCGAGAAGATCGTCAAGATCATGGATCTGGCCATTAAGACCGGCGTCCCACTCATCGGCATTAATGAAGGCGCTGGCGCTCGTATCCAAGAGGGCGTTGTCTCCCTTGGTCTTTATTCCAAGATTTTCTACCGCAACACCTTGGCGTCTGGCGTTATCCCGCAGATCTCCCTCATCATGGGTGCTTGCGCCGGCGGTCACGTTTACTCCCCTGCGCTCACCGACTTCATCATCATGGTGGATAAGACCTCCAAGATGTTCATCACCGGCCCTGACGTAATCAAGACCGTCACTGGCGAGGAAGTCACCCAAGAGGAATTGGGTGGCGCACACACCCACATGTCCACCTCCGGTACCTCCCACTACACCGCGTCTGATGATGCAGATGCATTGGATTGGGTTCGCGATCTCGTGGGATTCCTACCGTCCAACAACCGCGCAGAAGCTCCTCGGGAAGCTACCGAGCTTATGGTCGGATCGATTCAGGAGAACATCACCGAGTCTGACCTTGAACTAGACACGCTGATCCCCGATTCCCCGAACCAGCCATATGACATGAAGGACGTCATCTCCCGCATCGTTGATGACGGAGACTTCTTTGAGGTTCAGGAACACTACGCCGGCAATATCATTATCGGTTTTGGCCGGGTAGAGGGCAGAAGCGTAGGAATCGTTGCCAACCAGCCCACCGAGTTCGCCGGCTGTTTGGATATCAAGGCATCAGAGAAGGCAGCTCGTTTTATTCGCACCTGCGATGCCTTTAACGTTCCGATCATCGAGTTCGTGGATGTTCCAGGCTTCCTGCCCGGAACCAACCAAGAATACGATGGCATTATCCGTCGTGGCGCTAAGCTGCTGTACGCATATTCCGAGGCGAGCGTTGGCAAGATCACTGTGATCACCCGTAAGTCCTATGGCGGGGCCTACTGCGTGATGGGTTCAAAGGACATGGGCGCGGACATCGTACTCGCATGGCCTACTGCACAGATCGCTGTCATGGGCGCCTCGGGCGCAGTGGGATTCATCTACCGCAAGGAGCTGAAGAACGCCGCAGCCAATGGCCAAGATGTTGTTGCACTGGCCAAGGAATATGAAAAGGAATACGAGGAAACTCTCGTTAACCCTTATATGGCAGCAGAGCGCGGCTACGTAGATGCCGTCATCCCTCCGAGCGAGACCCGCGGCCAGATCATCGAAGGTTTGCGCTTGCTTGATCGCAAGGTCGTTAATATGCCGGCTAAGAAGCACGGTAACATCCCGCTGTAATATTCGAATATGTCATTTAGGGGCTTGGTGCTACTAGCCGCTGTCTCAGTGCACCACGTTCTTATCCTGTTCATCCAATGACAAGAAGGTATTTTCTATGTCTGACACGTCCACCACGACCGAAGAAGCCACCTCGGCCAAGAAGCCTTTTCTTACCGTGGTAAAAGGCAATCCGGACAATGTCCAAGTGGCTGCAATCACCACCGTGATTGCGTCCCTTGCTCAAGACGCAGAGAAAGCCGCCGCTAAAGACCGTGATCGTAACCTCTGGGGCAGCGTTGAAGAGCGGCTACAACGCCCCACTACGTACAATCCCACAGCCTTTAGGAATGTAAGTTTCTATTAAGAAAACTTAGAAAATCTCAGTAGTTAAACCCCCTTCTTTGTGTGCTATTCCACACCGAAAGAGAAGGGGGTTTACGTGTGAATAACAGCTATTTTCTTCCATTTCCCCATTTGACCATTACGCTGGTGTAAGTTAATTTTAGTTAAGTTCAGATTGCAAACGTTTGCACCAAAGCAGGTTTTATGGAAGCTCCTCGTACTCCCGTCACGTCTTATCCGCGCCGTCGCCGCCAATCGACAACACTCAAAGACATTGCCGCTGAGACAGGCTTTTCTATCAGCACAGTGTCCCGCGCCCTCGCGCATAACCCGGTAATCCCAGAGTCCACACGTACCATCGTTGCGGAAACCGCCAAGCGGCTCAATTACCGTCCCAACGCCCAAGCGAAAGCACTCCGTAACCAAAAAACAAACCTCATCGGCGTTCTACTGCCCAACATCTGCAACCCATATTTCAATACTCTTGCCTTTGAGATCCAACAGGCCGCGCGCGCCAAGGGCTACAGCACGATTCTCTCCAACACAGATGAATCCCCGATCGTCCTCAATAGCGCACTCGAAACGATGAACAGCCAGCAAGTCGACGGCATCATCGTTGTCCCTCACATTCAATCCGCAGAGAAAATCACAGAGCTTGCCGACGCCGGAGTCCCCATCGTCGCAGCAGACCGAAGCGTTCTTGGGGGTTCCGTCCCCTCAGTAACCTCGGATCCGCTTCCGGCCATGAAAGAAGCTATCCGGCTTCTCAGTCTGAACAGCCAAGCAAAGATCGGTTACCTCGCAGGCCCCCAGGACACTTCCACCGGCAGGGTAAGGCTTGAGGCGATTACGTCCATCAAGGAAGACCTACGTATCCCCTCCCCCGATGTCTATTTCGGTGGATACCACTATGATGCCGGACGCGCAGGAACTCTTGAGCTCTTAGATCGAGGAGTCAACAGCATCCTCACAGGTGACATGATGATGGCAGTTGGTGCCCTCAGTGCTATCTATTCCCGCAAGCTGAAAATTGGTAAAGATGTAGCACTCATTGGCTTTGATAACGCCGCCGTGTTCACGCTTCAAGAATCACCACTTACCGTCATTGACCAGCAAGTGGAAGCCATCGGCCAGAAAGCCTTTGAGCTGTTGTACTCCATCATGAAAACCGACGCAACGCCTGAATCTGTTGTCATCCCCACGGTGCTCAAAGTCAGAGATTCCCACACGCTAACCTAAAAAAGCATTCCTACAATAGAATTACATAACGAGCATTTTTACACTGTATCCCTATGTTTTTATTTACATTTTTCACGGGAAACATAAAGTTCTCGGATTTTTGATTGCTCGGAACATCCGCAGGACGGTGTGTTAATCACTGAACTACATGTGACCTGGTTTGTGCCAGTCGTGATAAATAAAGATGCGGTGTCCGCCCACCAGTTAGGAGTAACCACCATGCCACAGACTGTTGCCGTCGTAGGCTCCATCAACGCAGATTTGAGCGTGCGTGTCCAGCGGCATCCCACCCCGGGAGAGACCGTCCTCGGCATGGATAGCTCTGTTTCTCCCGGTGGCAAGGGTGCTAACCAAGCAGTAGCAGCAGCGCTCCAAGGGGCAAAGGTGATCTTTGTCGGTGCTGTGGGCAAAGATGCCTACGCCGAACCAGCTCTGGAGTTGCTGCGTACTTCCAACGTATGTCTAGACCACATCTCGGAGGTCGAAGGCCCCACGGGCACCGCAGTGATCACGGTTTCTGAAGATGGGGAAAACTCCATCATCGTGATCCCTGGCGCGAATGCTACTGTCGACGCCGCCTACGTCGCCACGCATGCAGAGGCTATTGCACACGCAGACATCGTGCTGCTTCAGGGAGAGATCCCCGCCGATGGATTCCGCGAAGCCATCAATGCAGCAACGGGTCGCGTTGTGGTCAATCTTGCCCCCGTTATCCCTGTGGACCGCGAAGCATTGCTCAAGGCAGACCCCATCATGGCTAACGAGCACGAGGCCAACCTCATCCTGGAGCAGCTCGGCAGCGGCATCAACAGCGACGATCCGCACGAGCTCGCTCAAGAATTATTGGCCCAGGGTTTCGCCTCGGTTGTCCTCACGCTAGGAAGCAAGGGTGCACTTGTGGCAGACCCTGCGTCCAGCGTCATGGTGCCGTCACCAAAGGTAACGGCAGTGGATACGACTGGGGCAGGCGATGCCTTTGCCGGTGACTTTGTCGCACAACTGCTCAGTGGGGCGTCACCTGTAGAGGCCGCACAACACGCCGTCCGTGTCGGCGCCTACGCCGTACAATACCGAGGCGCCCAAGCCTCCTACCCACACGCAGACGCTGAACTCCCCCGCTAGCCCGAATAAGATGTAAGGAATGAGAATCGTCCTTGCATCTGCTTCGCCCTCCCGACGCGCAATCCTCCGTTCTGCCGGCGTGGATCCCATCATCGACCCCGCTGATATTGACGAGGACAGCCTCATCGAGCAGTACAAGGGACAGCAACCAGAGGAGATCGTCGCACAGCTCGCCACGGCAAAGGCACATGCCGTGGCTGGCAAGCATCCCGACCACGTTGTGATCGGCGGGGATTCCATGCTGCTCCTCGACGGAAAACTACAAGGAAAACCACACACCATCGAGCGCACGATTCAACGATGGAGAGAACAGCGCGGCCGCACCGCCCACCTCATTACCGGGCACTGCATTGTGCACGGTGCCGCCGGAACGTCGACAAGCTATCAGCATGTGGAGACGTCCGTTACCAAGATTCGCTTTGCACAGGCAACCGACCGCGACATCGAAGCCTACGCCCGGACCGGTGAGCCATTGCACTGCGCCGGGGCGTTTACCCTCGAAGCGCTTGGCGGCTGGTTTATCGACGCCATCGACGGAGACCCTTCCAGCGTCATTGGCTTGTCTCTGCCTGTGGTCCGCCGAGCCCTCTATTCCTTTGGACTTAACGTTTCGGATTTCTGGAATATGCAGATTCTGGAAGAATAACGGCATGACCCAATTCAACGACATGCTCGCTCCCCCGCCCGTCATGCTCCCCGCAGACGAGGCTGCCGCGGAGCCAGAAATCACCGCAGCAGTTGCTCTCCGACACCCCGCGAGTCCCCTAGCATGGGCGCTCCTAGCGGAAGCTCAACTCGACGCCGTCGCAACAACTGACGCAGACGCTCTCGCGGCCGCTTATGCCTATGCGCGGACCGGATACCACCGCAGCCTTGACCGGCTGCGCGCGCACGGTTGGAAGGGCTGGGGTCCTGTGCCCTATTCTCACGAACCTAACCGAGGTGTCCTGCGCGCCATCGCCGCTCTGGCACGAGCTTCCCAACTCATTGGCGATCAAGCCGAATACGACCGCTGCCGGCAAATGCTTTCCGACGCCGACCCCGAGTCAGTGGCCACGCTGCTGTAAAAACTGCTGTTTTTTAGGAAAGAATCGACGATTCTTTCCTAAATCTTGCTCACAAACGTGCCGATTTGCGCCCAGAGAAGCGGCACTAAGGACAACGCGTAGGCGTCGGAAATGTGGTTTCCGTCGCGATAGACGTAAATGTTTCCTATGACTGCTGGACAGAAATCGTCGGGACAGAACCAGTCTGCGGTATCCACGGACAGCATCGAATCTGCAGTGAAAAACTTCTGCGAAGGATCGGTATCCGCGTACACGTGCGAACGCGGCAACCCGCAGTCTTCAATGCTTCCGCCAGTTTCCACGCATTGGGAGACCATCCAGCCTTCGCCCTCGGCTAGGACGAACCACGGATTATCCCTTAGCGCGATAAACGGAATCTTTTCCTTCTTCAGAAAGTCCCAGAACGTGGGATAACTCTGGGGGACTTCATCGCGGCTATGGCCTTTTTCTAGAAGTGGTCGGGTGGAATTACTGATCACAAAATCAGGACGGTCCTCTTTAATCCGCTCAATAACTTTTTGGTTAAAAGTGGTGCACTCCTGCGAGAAGACGTCGTCCTTCTCTTCCTTATACATAGGGCATCCCTGGCGCACGAAGGGGACAATTTTTATCCCATGTTGCTTGCCAATCTCATCCCATGCGGCCATCCATTGCTCTGCATGGGAGCCGCCTACCAGGTACGCCACTTTCTTAGCTTGGGTGTCACCGTATAGGCAGTGATCGGGTCCAAGGTTATCGTTGGCAATGACCTCGGGATCGTCGCCAAGCAAAGAGATGCAGCCGTCAGTCCACGCCGGTGAAAGGGTATTCGCAAGGACAAACGGATCCGGTTCAAAAGGAACATTGGGGACTCGAACGCCCTTGAGTGCAGCGGCCCCCGGGTACAGCATCGGGTTGAGCTGCGTTCCACTCACGCGGTCGACTTCCTCTTGCCACACGGAAGGAATCCACACTGCTGTCCAGCACAGCAACGCCACGCACAACGCTGCGACGGCGCGCATGCCGCCGGTGGGAGTGGAAAGAGAAGCCACTGCCGCCCGGCTCCGGCCTTCCAAAGAAACCGGACGCTTTGCGTGTTGTCTGAAAGGTTCCTCGATTACTACGTGCGTGAGTTGTGCCAAAAGGATTGAGACCACAACCACGCCAAGTCCCAATGCCACGCTGGGGCGTTTCTCCCCAAGGTAGGCGGTGGAGACAATCAGGATGGGCCAGTGCCAGAGGTACAGCGGGTAAGCGATCTTCCCCAGCCACAGCATAAAGCAGCTACTGAGCCAGGATGCACCTTGTCCACCGCCGAGGATCACCAGGGCAGCACCACCGAGTGGGAAGAGTGCGGCGGGGCCGGGGAAGAGCGCTGCGCCGTCGAAAAGCAGCCCGGTAGAGACCACCATCAACAAACCCAGATAGGTAAAGACAACGCTCAGTCGCTGCGATACCCTTAGTTTCTCCGCATATAAAACGAGAACAGCGCCGAGGGTGAGCTCCCACAAGCGTGACCATGTGGAGTAATAGTTGAGTGATTGGTCTGCCGAATGCAGGTACACCGCATAACCGAATGAGCCTATGGTTATCAGTATCAGCGGGATGCCTGCCGATATGCGCAGCGTGGTAACGATCTTCCGGCGACGACGCATCAGCTTCGCACCAATAGCCAGCAACCAAGCAAAGGCAATGGCCATGAGGTAAAACTGCCCCTGAACTGCCATCGACCATAGATGCTGTAGCGGGCTAGTCGTGCTTGACGCCGCGCCATAGGCAGCGCCCTGGGTGGCAAGCTCCCAGTTTTGGACATAGCTAATACATGCCAGTAGCTGGTCCGATAGGTTGGTGGTTCGTAGCTCTGGTATCCACAGGTGCACGGTCAAGATCGTGGACATCAGCGTGACCAGTAGTGCTGGGAAGAGTCGACGAATCGTCCGCCAGATCGGCCACCAGGGGTTCAGGCTTGCGTTTGGTTTGGTTGCATACCGCAGCTGCGAGCCGAGAAAAAAGTAGCCGGACAATAAAAGGAAGACGTCAACGCCGCCGGAAACACGGCCGACAAAAACGTGGAATACGACGACAAAAGCGATGGCGATACCCCGCAGGCCGTCAAGATCAAACCTGTATTTGGTAGCTTTCGCTTGCGATTGTTGAGTTGTCCCAGCGGCCATTGATACCTGAGCTTTAAATTATCCCGATTGTGGTGCCTAAAAGTCCTTATATTTCTTACCAAATCGGCACCGCTTTACCTATTCCGCATACGGTTGCATGGCCCACGCGCAGGAACTTCTTGCTACTTTGCGCTAAATACCCGCTAAACACCATTGTCACGAGCAACTCCCACCCCTCCCCTGGTTGGGGGTAAGGTGGGAGTTGTGGATATAAACCCGTGAGCGGGCGCGAAAAAGCGCACCAGAACACGCGTTAAAATACGCCCTTTACGTCGAAAAAGAGACCGCTAGGCCGTTGTCTTGTTCTGCTTTCTTTTCCACGCGTTGGATTGCTTCTTGGGCCACGAGTTCCTGGATTCCCATGTCCAATTCGGAAGTAAAACCAACGCAGGAGCAGTTGATTTCCCCCAGAACGTAGGTGTCTTCGCCGTCGGTGCCGTCGGCAAGCATGAAATCGGCAGTCCAGATCAGCGGGATGTTATCTCCGCCGAGCTTCTCCGCGATCACGGGACGAGCATCGGCAAACATATCCACGAGCGACTGCCATGCCTCTGGTTTGTCATAGGTGTACTTTGCGCCGGAGAAGAGGGTCGCGGAGAAGTTGTCTCCGCCTGCAGCCGGTTTCTTGTGAACAACAAAGACTGGATGTGGGCCGACGAGAAGAATGCGGATCTCGCCTTCCACGATGCGTGGCATAAAGCGCATGTCTACCAGCATGCCGTTGCCGCCAATGATGTATTGGTCACAGAAGTCCATGAACTCACCGAGCTCGCGAATCTCCGTGTGGTTATCCACGGCCTCGGTGCAGCGCAGCTTGGTATCGAGTGGCAGTGCGGTTCCTGGAGCGACAGAAGCTGCAAGCTCTTTATCTTCCAGCTGCACGCGCCAAATGCCGGAGCCGGTGGAGCCGCGGTTTTGTTTGAGTACACGCTCCCCATAAGACAGAGACGTGGGGAAAGTGCTGTGGAAGGACTCAACGTCGTAATACGCGGCGGTATCCGAGGGAACTAGATCTGTGTCGTTGAGCTTAACCAGGGCGTCCTTTGCGCCGTAGGCCATCATCTCCGCGGGGTGGACATGCCCACGAGGCCGGCGTCGGAAAGCTTAGTAAGCAGCTCAAAGTAGCCTTTTTCACCGCCCGGAATGTTGCCTGGGTTAACGCGGGAAATGTAGCCGTCAAAGTTCTGCGATACGTAGTCAAACAGCTGTTCAGACCACTCGGGGCGGTAGAAAACCACCTCGGAATGCCACCCTTTTTCTTTGATCGCGTCAACGATGGGCAGCGTATCTTTGCGGTGACCGTTGAACTGCTTGTCACTTCCGCCTTCTACTTCGAATACAACGATGCTCTTGTGCATGTATATAACCTTTCGGGGATCTGCGGAGGTCTTCCGGACCTACGCATGCTCGCGATGCCTGACAAAAGCACCTCGAACTATTGAACGAGACAACTGCTACCCAGTCGCCTAGAGAGGATCAGCGATCAACAGGACACAACAATGCACATAACGTGGCACTACTTTTTCAAATCCACCCCCACGACACACCACCGTTAACTGCTGTTGCCGTTGCAAGCTTTACGAGGCCAACGGCAACCAGCCCACAAACTAAAATTTCTGAGACTTCAGTTGCACAGGACTAGCCATGTTATTGCTGGCGTGACGCGCGGATTCGTAGTCTCGTGTCACACACCTCACTTTCATCGTATTAGATCTCCAGCCCTGGGGGATCACAACAAAGACCGCAGTAATGAAAAACACATCTACTATTTCTGGTGACGTAGAACCCTTAAATTGCATAAGCTAGAAGTGTCTCGGTTGTAAAAGTTCAGGCCCTGGCGTCACAGTGCAGGAGGTGGGAAATTACATAAAAAGGGATGCACCAGACGACAGCGTCGAAGGCTCCTCAATGTCCGTTCCCTACCACTACAACATGATCAAAAATGGTTACAGTGGTCGCATCGTGGCGATTAAGGCACTGACCTCTCTCCACCGAGTGGTTTAAGATTTTTGATATCTATCAAGAAATGCCTCCACGTTTCATTAATCATCCGTATTTCATGTAAGCGCAAAGGTCGTCCAATGCCCGCACCCTACGATCCCCATCCCCTGTTTCAGGACTACGCACATCCCGAGAAACTCGTCTCCGCCTCGTGGCTCAGTGCTCGATTGGGCACGAAGGGACTCCGAGTAGTGGAGTCTGATGAGGACTCCCTGCTCTACGACATCGGACATATCCCCGGCGCCGTACGCATCGACTGGGCAAAAGACCTGAACAATAAGACAATTCGCGACTACATCACCGGCGAAGACTTTGCTGCGCTCATGAGCGCTAAGGGCATCGCACGGGATGACACGGTGGTTATCTACGGGGATAAGTCCAACTGGTGGGCAGCCTTTACCCTGTGGATTTTCGAACTCTTTGGCCACGAGGACGTACGCATCCTCAACGGCGGCCGCGACGCCTGGATGGCAGAAGAGCGCGACACCTCCTACGCCGTACCGGAATACCCCGCCACCGATTACCCGGTGGTCAAGCGCGCCGATCATCCAGACCGCATTTACGTTCAGGAACTCCTAGAAAAACTCGGCGCGCCAAAGCTTATCGACGTCCGCAGCGCCGCAGAATACAACGGCACCGTCGACGCCGGCTCCCCCTCTTCTGGGGTTCTAAGGCGGGGGCATATACCCACCGCGGTGAATATTCCTTGGGAAAAATCTGTACACCCCAATAGCCGTTTCCGTTCCGCCGAAGAGCTCGCCGCCCTCTACTCAGAGGTTCCCAAAGACTCCGAAACGATCGTTTACTGCCAAGTGGGAGACCGCGCTGCCCATACATGGTTCGTACTAAAGCACCTGCTTGGATACGATTTTGTTCGGAATTATGACGGCTCCTGGGCAGAGTGGGGCAACATGGTCAAGATGCCTATCGCCACCGGAGATGAGCCGGGCCAGGCTTAGGAGTCTATAATTACTTTCGGCAGCAAAAGCTCATGCAGCTAAATCTCTAGGAGTTTTTGCTTTGAAAAAGTGCCGAATGTGCAACAATATGTGATGCACAACGCATCGATATTCAACGGCCTGCTGAAAAATTCGGTAGGCCACTCTGCATAATCGATACCCGTTCAGACTTATGCGATTAACGTGGCTACGAAGGCCATCGTCACATTGGTCACCATACTTTCACAAGAACTAGGAGAGCTTCAGTGTCTGTGGAACAGAAGAAGATCACGAAGGTTCTCGTTGCTAACCGCGGCGAGATTGCCATTCGAGTCATTCGCGCCGCGCGCGACGCCGGCATCCCAAGCGTTGCTGTATACGCAGAGCCAGACGCCGAGGCCCCTTTCGTGTCCCTGGCAGACGAGGCATTTGCGCTCGGCGGACAGACTTCCGCTGAGTCCTACCTCGTTGTAGAAAAAATTCTCGACGCAGCCCGCAAATCCGGCGCCAACGCTATTCACCCCGGATACGGCTTCCTCTCCGAAAACGGTGACTTTGCCGAAGCAGTCATCGACGCAGGACTGATCTGGATCGGCCCATCCCCGCAATCCATCCGCGACCTGGGAGACAAAGTTACGGCTCGCCATATCGCTCTTAAGGCTGATGCGCCAATGGCCCCCGGCACCAAAGAACCGGTCAAGGATGCAGCTGAGGTTGTGGCTTTCGCGGAAGAGCACGGTCTCCCCATCGCTATTAAGGCAGCCTTTGGCGGCGGCGGACGCGGCATGAAGGTCGCGTACACCATGGACGAGGTCGCAGACCTCTACGAGTCCGCTACCCGTGAAGCCGTTTCCGCATTCGGCCGCGGTGAGTGCTTTGTGGAGCGTTATCTGGACAAAGCCCGCCACGTTGAGTGCCAGGTAATTGCAGACCAGCATGGAAACGTCGTCGTTGCCGGCACCCGCGATTGCTCCTTGCAGCGTCGATTCCAGAAGCTTGTCGAAGAAGCCCCGGCACCGTTCCTCACCGACCAACAGCGCACGTCCCTTCACGAGTCTGCAAAGCGGATTTGTCGTGAAGCTGGATACTATGGCGCTGGCACCGTGGAATACCTCGTGGGCGCCGATGGCCTCATCTCTTTCCTTGAGGTCAACACCCGACTCCAGGTGGAACACCCAGTCACAGAGGTAACCACCGGACTCGATCTTGTCCGCGAACAATTCCGCATCGCTGAGGGACAAGAACTCCACATCAAAGAAGACCCCACACCACGCGGCCACGCCTTTGAGTTCCGTATCAATGGCGAGGACGCAGGCTCCAACTTCATGCCAGCCCCAGGCAAGGTCACTAAGTACGTTGAGCCTTCCGGCCCCGGCGTGCGCATGGACTCCGGCATCGTTGAGGGATCTGTCATTGGCGGACAATTTGACTCTATGCTGGCAAAGCTCATCGTCTACGGAGAGACCCGCGATGAAGCCCTCCAGCGCGCGCGTCGTTCCCTCGGCGAGTACGTCGTAGAGGGCATGCCAACTGTCCTCCCCTTCCACCGCCACATCGTTGAAAACCCTGCTTTTGTTGGCAACGGCACCGGCTTTGACGTGTACACCAAGTGGATCGAGGAAGAATGGGATAACCCGATCCCTGCTTACGTCGATCCCGCGGACATCGCCGAAGACGAGGAAGCAACCCCAAGCCAAAAGGTCGTCGTGGAAATCGACGGCCGCCGCGTGGAGATCGCACTACCTGGCGACCTCGCACTTGGAGGCTCCGGCGCCGTCAAGAAGAAAGCCAAGAAGCGCCGTGCCGGAGGATCCAAAGCAGCCGTTTCCGGTGACGCAGTGGCAGCACCGATGCAGGGCACCGTTATCAAGGTCAACGTAGAAGAAGGCGCTGAAGTTGCCGAAGGCGACACCGTTGTGGTGCTCGAAGCTATGAAGATGGAAAACCCCGTCAAGGCTCACAAGTCTGGCACCGTCACCGGCCTTGTCGCCGCAGCAGGCGAAGGCGTGACCAAGGGACAGGTTCTGCTCGAAATTAAGTAGCAAGCCACACGAGCTCTATCAGCTTGAAGGCCGCATGCTCATCGATGTTTCGTCGAAAAGCATGCGGCCTTTGTGCACCTGCGCGATCATTGAACAACGTTCTAGAATGTTTGCTATGGAACCAACCGATATCAACGGCGGACGCTTCTATGCACGCCCCCTGCATAACGACGACCGAATCGACGACACCCCCGTCATCCAGCTGATCGACGCCCACTTTGATGTCGAGGAAGCCCACCACCGTTGGCACGACAATTCCATGTATTCCTGGGCAGTATGCGAACAGACAAACATCGATATGATTGCTCTCGCGGTTCTCCATCTGACCAGCACAGAACACGGCCTGAGCGGGATACTTGATATCGCGCCCGCGGGAGACCCCGCACGGGAACTGCCCAACGATCCCATCCTCGATCAAAAAACGGTCGGCGACGGGGTTCATGAGATCCGGGGGCCCATTGAGCGGTGGTGCGCTGCGCACGGGATCACCCTGACTAGGTGATGTTTGTGGGAAAGAATCGACGTTTCTTTCCCAAACTCCCCGCCGCCGCGTAAGCTGTCATGCTTTGTGGCGGCTTATACTTTTCCCCCTCGTGCCGCAGAAGAGTAATCAAACAAAGATAGGACCTCCCCGTGGCGACTTCACCGCAACGTATCCCCGAGCCTGCTCAGGGAACCGCAGCATCTTCGGAACCACGGGTGGGATTAATCCTTGGCGTTGTCGTTGTCGCGGCGATGATCATGATTCTGAATGAAACAGTTCTGTCGGTGGAGCTTCCGTCAATCATGGCCGATTTTGGAGTTACCGCCGACGTCGTTCAGTGGTTAGCCACTGGGTTTCTGCTCACCATGTCCATCGTCATTCCGGCAACCGGCTTCCTGCTGCAACGGTTTACTACCTGAATGAACTTTTTAGCCGCTGTGGGTCTACATCCTAGGGACGCTGATGTGCGCCATAGCGCCCGCCTTCTGGGTGCTGGTCGCAGGGCGAATTGTCCAGGCAATGGGTACTGCCATAGTGCTGCCGCTGCTGATGACCATGACGATCACGCTGGTGGAACCAGCCAAGCGCGGTACGATGATGGGTATCAACTCAGTCGTGATATCGGTGGCTCCGGCCTTTGGCCCCACCCTCTCGGGATTCATTTTGAATTCTTTGTCGTGGCACTGGCTGTTCTGGGCGGTGATCCCGATTGCCGTGGCCGTCTTCGTTCTGGGGTTTGTCGTAGTAACCAATGTCCAAGAAGTCTCTCGCGTGCCTTTCGACATAATCTCACTACTTCTCTCAGCCCTAGCCTTCGGAGGTCTCATCTATGGCCTTTCCACCATGCGCGAGCTTGTCGACGGCCACTGGCTGCCCGCCGCAGTCTTCTTCGCGGGTCTAGGGGCTTTAGCGATCTTCGTGCGCCGACAGCTACGGTTGGCACAATCAGGCCGCGCGCTTTTGGAGATGTCCCCCTTTGCTATCAGAAACTTCGTCTTGTCAGCGATAGTCCTCATGCTGGGTCTCACCGCACTCTTGGGCATGGTGAACGTGATTCCGATTTATTTGCAGGAAGGAATCGGCGTTTCTGCCCTCACCACCGGCCTAGTGCTATTGCCCGGCGGATTATTCCAAGGCCTGGTTTCGCCGTTTATTGGCCGCTTCTATGATCGCGCAGGCCCCCGCCCCTTGGTGATTCCCGGCGCGATCTTGATGTTCGGGTCAATGCTGACGGCGGCTCTCATGTTCACTGCTGAGGCTTCGGTGCTGATCGTGGTCGCTGTTCATTGCCTTTTCTGTGTGGGGCTTGCTTTGGTGATGACCCCTTTGATGACGGTCTCTTTGTCTTCTCTCCCCACTCGTCTCTATGGGCATGGGTCGGCGATTGTGAACACGCTTCAGCAGCTAGGTGGCGCTATGGGCACGGCGGTGATGATCGGGATTATGACTATCGTCGCAACGCGTTCTACAGCAGCCCCTGCGGTAGCGCAGGCGCAGGGCACGACCTCCGCATTCGTGGCGGGCACCGTTTTCGCTGGGCTGATTTTAGTGGCTTCACTGTTTATCACGCCCGTTGCCGCAGTCAAGGTCCGTTCCGCTAAGCCTGAGTGATAATTGTGCGTATCGACGCCTAAGGGCGAGCACTCAGAATACGAGTGGTCGCCCTTTTACCTTGCGTATGCTTTAGGCAATAACCAGTAGCAGGTCTCCGCCTTCGACCTTGGTGGGTTGCGTCATTACGATGCGCTCGACGGTTCCGTCTGTGGTGGCCGAGATGGTGGCTTCCATCTTCATGGCTTCAATCACTGCGACGGGATCGCCTGCTGTAACCTTCGCGCCTGGCTCCACGGTCACGGTAACCACACCAGAGAACGGTGCTGCAACGTGTCCAACGTTGGACGCGTCCGCCTTTTCAGCGGATGCCGTGATGGATTCGACGTTTCGATCCCGGACAAGGATCGGACGAATTTGCCCGTTGACGTTGCATACGACATTCCGCATGCCCTTCTCGTCGGGTTCGCCCACCGCGTCGAGCCTTACGATCATAGGAACGTTGCTGCCCGCGGTATGGATGACGGTTTCTTTGCCCTCCACCAGTCCATACAGGAATTCTGCGTCGCCCAGCTTTGTGGTGTCACCGAACTGACGACGGTGCTCCGAAAACTCCTGTGCCGGCTTGGGGAACAGCAAGCGGTCCAAAGTCCCGCGAACGGTAGCCTGGTCGGCCAGCGCCGCAGCGTCCTCAGCAGGAAGCTCAGCGAGGGTGTCCTTTGACTCTTTGCGTCCGGCGAGGGCCTTGTTGCGCAGCTCTTCTGGCCAGCCACCGGGAGGAGTTCCCAATTCTCCCCGGAGGAAAGCGATCACGGAGTCAGGGATGTCGTACTTTTGTGGGTCGGCCGCAAAGTCCTTGGGGTCGACTCCCGCGCCCACGAGGTAAAGGGCTAAGTCGCCAACGACCTTGGATGACGGGGTGACTTTAGTGGGGCGGCCGAGCATCTCGTTAACAGCAGCATAGGTGTCTTCGATGATCTCAAAGCGATCAGCCAAGCCCAGCGCTATGGCTTGTGCCCGTAGGTTGGAAAGCTGACCACCAGGGATTTCGTGGAGGTAGACGCGTCCGGTTGGCCCGGGAGTTCCGGATTCAAACGGCGCATACAGCTTGCGAACAGCCTCCCAGTACGGCTCCAGGGATCCGACGGCGTCAAGGGAAAGCCCCGTCGAGCGGTAGGTGTTATCAAAGGCCGCCACGATAGCGGAGAGCGACGGCTGCGACGTGGTACCCGACAGCGGTGCGGAAGCGCCATCCACAGCGTCTGCGCCGGCAGCTGCTGCAGCCCAGTACGTGGCCAGCTGGCCGCCTGCTGTGTCGTGAGTGTGGACGTGCACTGGCAGATCAAAGTTCTTGCGCAGCTCAGAAACCAGCTTGGTGGCAGCGGCGGGCTTCATCAGTCCAGCCATGTCTTTGACCGCCAGGATGTGAGCGCCCGAGTCAACGATTTGTTCTGCAAGCTTGAGGTAGTAGTCCAGCGTGTAGAGCTTCTCGTTCGGGTCAGTGAGATCACCAGAGTAGGCCATTGCGACTTCGGCGATGGTTGTGCCGGTGTTGAGGACTGCGTCGATAGCTGGGCGCATCTGGGAGACGTCGTTGAGTGCGTCAAAGATACGGAAGATGTCTACGCCTGAGCGTGCTGCCTCGTTGACAAAAGCGGCACACACGGAATCTGGGTAGGGGGTGTAACCCACGGTATTGCGTCCACAGCAGCATCTGGATGTTGATGTTGGGCATGGCCTCGCGCAGGTGGTCTAGGCGCTCCCATGGGTCCTCGTGGAGGAATCGCATGGCAACGTCGTAGGTTGCGCCGCCCCACGCTTCAATGGAGAGGAGCTCGGGGGTGAGGCGTGCGACGTGGCGGGCGGCGTCGATAAGCGTGTTAGAGCGGACGCGTGTAGCCAGCAGCGACTGATGAGCGTCGCGGAACGTGGTGTCGGTGACTGCGAGTGCGTCTTGCTTGCGCAGGGCACGCGCGAATTCCACCGGCCCTAACTGGAGAAGTCGATCGCGGGAGCCCCTAGGAAGTTCCTCTTTGGATTCCGCAGGCAGCTTCTCCACCGGATTGACCACAGCGGGGCGAACACCGTGTGGTTTATTCACGGTCACATCTGCAAGGTAATCCAGGATTCTGCCCTGCTCGTCATCTGCGGGAGGTGCCTGGAGCAGCCACGGGTGATCAGCGATGAAGCCGGTGGCTATGCGCTTGGACTGGAAATCTTCTTCGCGCAGCAACGCACGCAAAAAACCAATGTTGGTAGCCACACCAGAAACCACGAATTCCGCCAACGCACGCTGCGCACGGGCAACTGCCGTTTCAAAATCCGCGCCACGGCAGGTCATCTTTACCAGCATGGAGTCAAAGTTCGGGCTGATCTCTCCGCCGAGCATGGCGGCGCCGTCGAGACGCACACCGGCGCCCCCTGGTGAGCGATACACCGTGATAGTTCCGGTGTCTGGGCGGAAACCGTTATTGGGGTCTTCCGTGGTGATACGGCACTGCAGAGCAGCGCCTTCAGTGTGGATGTCCTCCTGGCGCAGCCCCAATTGCTCTAGCGTCGCGCCAGCAGCAATCATGATCTGCGACTTAACCAAGTCCACCTGGGTGACTTCTTCAGTCACCGTGTGCTCCACCTGGATGCGGGGGTTCATCTCGATGAAGACGTGGTTTCCGTCCTCATCAACCAAAAATTCCACGGTTCCTGCGCCCATGTAGCCGATGTGGCGGGCAAAAGCCACGGCGTCCGCACAGATCTTGTCGCGCAAGTCAGGATCGAGGTGCTGTGCCGGCGCGATCTCCACGACCTTCTGATGCCGGCGTTGCAACGAGCAATCGCGCTCATAGAGGTGAACGATATTACCCTCGGCGTCGCCCAGAATCTGAACCTCGATGTGCTGTGGGTTAATCACAGCGCGTTCAGCGTAGACGCGGCCATCGCCGAATGCAGCCGCAGCCTCGCGAGAAGCCTCCGCCGCAAGTTTTTCCAGATCCTCCGGCTTCTCAACGAAACGCATCCCTCGGCCGCCGCCGCCTGCGACGGCTTTAACAAAGAGCGGATAGACCTGGTCTTTGGAAAGAATCGCCAATTCTTTCGGATCATCTGTGGGCTCGGTCTCAGTAAGAGTAGGAAGACCCGCCTCACGAGCTGCGGCTACGGCCGCGGACTTATCGCCTGTCAGGTCGAGCACCGAGGGGGGCGGCCCAATGAACGTGAGCCCGTTTTCTGCGCATTCCCTGGCCAATTGGGCGTTTTCTGAAAGGAATCCATAGCCTGGGTAGACGGCGTCGGCACCCGTTTGTTTGGCTGCGCGAATGACCTCATCGATGTCGAGATACGCCTTAACTGCCGACCCGCCCTCACCGATGAGAACAGCCTCAGAGGCAAATGACCGGTGGAAAGAGTTCCGGTCTTCCATGGGGTAGACAGCTACCGTTGAAGCCCCAGTCTCAAATGCAGCACGGAAAGCACGAACTGCAATCTCGCCGCGATTAGCGACCAAAATCTTGGAAAACGACGTCGGGTGGTGCGTCGCGGTTTTCTGCGTGGAGTGATGCACGGCTAAAGAGTCCTTGTGTTTTAACGAGACACGTAACCCGTGCCCGCAAGACCTAGTTTTATCCTCAAGAACGACCCCATAATGGTGTTTCCTCAGGCAAAAACCCCGGCTTGTGAGCAGAGTTACAACGACAGTTGTTGAGTCTACTCACCCGCAACAAAAGAATCAGCATAGGTTTCCGGTTAGCGGTATATTTCACGCTTTTACTACACCTGTTATGCAAAATTTGCCGAGATTTTTCCACCTGAGATAAACAGCACATGTAAGCGCTTAAATGGAGTTTTCTTGCGACCATACAAGAGCTTTCCCCATAAAAACGTCTCTCCCCCACCCCTATTTTGTTCGATTCGTCGAGGATGCCCCTACAACGGGGAGAGTCGCGACGCCCCCTTCCAGCCACTGTGGCTCATGCACACCTCAAGAGGTCCCCACACGAGCCACGCTCATTCGCGCCGCCCAACCTGCACTTTCGACCTATGCAGGGTCGAGAAGGCAGAAAGGGCGGTGGAAAGGCCTTCAACCAAAAGTTTTACTCCAAGTCGTCGTGGCTCACAAGCTGCCTCGCAGCCTCTGTGATGGAGCCGGACAACGAAGGATACACAGCAAAGCTTTCTGCAAGGTCAGACACCGTGAGCTGGTTGGTTACAGCCACTGCGATCGGAAGAATCAATTCAGACGCAGTAGGCGCTACAACAACGCCGCCGATAATAATGCCCGAGTGCCCACGGCAGAACATCTTGACAAAACCATGGCGCAAGGAACGCATCTTCGCCCGCGGGTTAGTTTCGAGAGGAAGAATCACCGTACGGGCGTTAACGTCGCCAGACTCAATCTGATGCTGAGTCACACCAACCGCCGCGATTTCAGGGCGGGTAAACACTGCCGTGGAAACAGTTTTTAAGCGAAGCGGCTTCACGCCCTCGCCCAGCGCATGGTACATGGCGATGCGCCCCTGCATGGCGGCAACAGAAGCCAACGGGAAAAGGTCAGTGCAGTCGCCGCCGGCGTAGACACCGGGAACGTTGGTGCGGGAGACACGATCCACGTGGATATGGCCCGACCTGGTCATCTCTACGCCGATTTTCTCCAACCCCAGATCCTTGGTGTTGGGGATCGAACCCACAGTCATCAATGCATGCGAGCCAAAGATTTCACGACCGTCGGCAGTGCGCACGCACACGCCGCCGTCTTCAGTGCGGGAGACAGAATCCACGCGGGCGTGCTTCTCCAGGGAGACGCCCCGCTCAGCAAGTACAGCCTCAAGCGTATCGGCTGCGTCGGCATCGTCGTGAGGCAAAATACGGTCGCGGGAGGCCACCATCGTCACCTTGACGCCTAGTTCTGCAAACGCTGACACAAATTCTGCGCCCGTCACACCTGAGCCGACCACGATAAGGTGCTCGGGCAGATCCTTAAGATCATAGACCTGTCGCCAGGTGAGGATGCGCTCCCCGTCCGGTTGTGCACCGGGAAGGATCCGCGGGGTGGCACCTGTGGCTACGAGGACCAGATCGCACTCAATGGTCTCTACAGTGCCGTCGTTTAGTTCGGCCTTTATGTAATGGAGAGTCTGCTTTGGGTTGTAATCGTCGAAAGATCCCCGCCCGTCGAGCACTCGCACCCCATGATTAATCATGGAGCGGCGAATATCTCCAGACTGTTCTCCCGCCAAGGCCTGCACGCGGGCATTCAGCGCGTCCAGAAGGAGGTTGGCCTCGCCGATACCCTTGTTCAGTCCCATGTCATCTGCACGGCGCAAGTCAGTCTTAATGTTGGCGCCCGCGATAAAGGATTTTGATGGCACGCAATCATTGATAACGGCCGCCCCACCCAAGCCGCGATCCTCAATAATAGTGATCTGGGCACCATATTTAGCGCCAGCAAGTGCGGCCTCGTATCCAGCAGGGCCGCCGCCGATAATGACGATTCGAGTCAAAATTCCTCCAGACATGGGTGGGCTGGTTTAGTTCATCCGCACATAGTCTAACGCAGCACACGGCCTATCTTGTGACATACGACAAGTCCGCGGGTAAAACAGGGGCAGCTCAGCCTTGAGCTTCTCGACGCCACCCCCTCTTACAACGAAGGCTTTGAAAAGAGTTCAGCGTTGTGGTTATACCTATCCGCGACTGCGCCGAATAATTTAACCCCGACAGCAATACAGCGCTCATCTATAAGAATGTCCGCCTGATGCAGGTCACCGGGTTCTCCTACTCCGTCCCAGCATCCCAGGCGTGCCATCGACCCCGGCACGTGTTCGAGATACCACGAAAAGTCTTCGCCGCCCGATGACTGCGGTGCCTGCACGACTGCGTTGGGATCTATGCTGCGGGCGGCGTCGGCAAGCACTGCCGTAGCTACATCATCATTGAGCACCGGAGGGACCCCCTTGTGATGCACGATGGATACCTCGCACCCTGTAGGCGCGAGGATCTGAGGAATAAGCTCGCGCAGAAGCTCTCCCATCTTCCGCCATACAGTAATGTCCGCGGTCCGTATCGTACCGGTCACCGAACCCGATTCCGGGATGGCATTAGGCGCATATCCTGCGTTAATGGAACCAAAAACTAATACTGTGCCGGTACGGGGATCCACACGCCGAGAAAGTAACCCGGGCAAGTCGAGCACCAACTTGGAAAGCGCATATACGATGTCCACCGTGAGATGCGGACGCGAGCTATGCCCACCCGGCCCCGCGACATGAACCTCAACGACATCAGATGCGCTGGTAATGGCACCGGCACGCCCCCCTACATAACCGACCTTGAGCTTGGGCTCGGCGTGGATTGCAAAGATATTGGCTATTCCCTCCAGCGCCCCATACCTAATCACATCCGGCGCGCCGCCGTCCATGACTTCCTCTGCCGGCTGAAAAATCACGCGAACACCAATGCTCAGCTCAGCCGATGCGAGTGCGCAGGCAGTGGCTAAGGCTATCGTCGTGTGAATATCGTGCCCACACGCATGCATAACCCCGGCGTTGGCGGAGGCGAAGTCAAGTCCGTTCTGCTCGCTAATGGGTAGCGCATCGATGTCTGCACGGAAGGCCAACTTTTCTTCCGTCTCTGGTCCGACATCCACCATCAAGCCAGTCGTGGGAAACCTTTGCGGGTTCAGACCATAAGAAATGAGGGTCTCAGCGATGAAGTCAGTGGTAGCAAACTCCATATGGGATAGTTCAGGATGACGATGCAGGTGCCTGCGCCACCCGATCACCTCCTCTTGATGATCCGCGATCCAAGCGTTCACATGCCCGGAAATCGAAGTAGCCACGACCAACCCCTTTCATTCTCGACTGCTCATCCTAGAGGGTCGACCACGGAAAGCCACCCATATGGTGGCCAAACTATCATCGGGTAGCACATGTACTGCCTTAGCGTTGTCCTGGCGCTGCTTCCTGGTAGCAGCCACGGCGAGGCCGGAGCCACGGGCCAGAATCACGGATCGCTGCCACAGATCACAGCGCGCCAGGAAAGAAATCTCTAAACTTATAAATTTAGGTTAGCGACACCTCTCTCGACGCTTCCGTGACCTCACTGAGGTCATCTGTTCCACTACTGCACCGATCAGTTCACGTGTGAAAAGAGGCAAAACATGTCCTTAAGATTTGGCACAGCAGGCGTCCGCGCTCCCGTGGGCCCAGCCTCCAACCAGATGAACGTAGGAAACGTCACCAAGTTCACCTCGGCGGTGGCCATGTGGCTAGCGGAGCAAGCCGCAGCTTCCCCCACCCACCACGCGAGAACCTATCCGCAAGACCTGGTCAAGGGAATCGGCGACGTCTTCCATGACGATGCTGCCCCGCTGCGTGTTGCCGTGGGATACGACGCCCGCTACGGTTCACACGCCTTTGCCACCGCGACAGCAGAAGTATTTGCCGGCGCAGGCTTCGAGGTCTTTCTCATGCCCATGCCTGCCCCCACCCAACTCATCCCCTGGCTCATCCGCACATGGGATCTCGATGGCGGTGTCCAAATCACTGCATCCCACAACCCGGCCGCAGACAACGGTTACAAGGTTTATTGCCACAGCGGCAGGCAGCTTATCGACGCCAGCGCGCGCCGCATCGAGGCTATTTACGACGGAATCGACGATTCTTTCCAGATACCCCGCGTCTCCGTGCGGCCAAGCTCGGATCTCCTGCGCCACTACATTGATGATGCCGTCTCCACGATCATCCCCGCTCAAGCAGACCTCTTACGCGTCAATTCCGACCGAGCTAATCTCCGTGTCGCTTTTACCGCCATGCACGGCGTGGGTGGCCGCACTCTACAGGTGTGCCTCCAGGCTGCAGGCTTTGCGCACGTCTTTCCCGTCTATTCTCAGCTCTACCCCGACCCTACTTTCCCCACGGTAGATTTTCCCAACCCAGAGGAACCGGCCGCAGTGGCGGCATTACTTGAGCATGGAGAGGCTGTCGACGCCGACGTTCTCATCGCTCTAGACCCGGATGCCGATCGCTGCGCTGTGGGGATCCGCACCGAAGACGGCACCCTCCGCATGCTCAGGGGTGACGAGTTAGGCCCCTTACTAGCGGCTCGCCTTGTCCCTAACTGGACTGATAAAACCGATAAAGAGGCTAAGCCACAACCAGTCGTGGCTACTACTATCGTCTCATCCCAGCTACTCAGCGTGATGGCTAAAGATCGCGGATGGCTGTATCGAGAGACCCCCACTGGCTTCAAAAACCTGGCAGCTGCAGCAGCCTCCGTGGCGCATGATGGTGGAGTGGCCTATGCCTGTGAGGAAGCCAATGGTGTGGCCCCTGATTTGCATCGAGTAGGAGATAAAGACGGCGTGGTCACGGCCCTTGTGGCGTGTGCATGGGCCGCCGAGCTTAAGGGGTTAGGACTCGGACTGCATAGCGCGTTGCATGACCTGTATCGCCAATACGGCTATTTCACCGGCACCCAGATCGCGGTCAGAACTATCGACCCAGCAGAGCTTGTTTCCGATTGGATCGCCAATCCACCGAAGCACCTTGCCGGCATCACAGTCACAGCTACGCAGCTGCCGGAGCTTCGCGGTCTCAAGCTCAGCGGCAGCAACGAGGACGCATCCATCAGGGCTATCGTTCGGGCATCCGGCACTGAGTCCAAGGTCAAAATGTACTTGGAGGTGTCGCAAGCTACCAGTGTTGAACAAGCCGAGGAGCTTCTTGCCCAATTGTGCAACGAGGTGCGAAATCGGGCGCTGCGCTTTTAGCCGCTTTCGCGGTTTTTAGCGCAGTTGCTGAAGCAGCCGCAAAAATCAGCCGGCGGTGTCCCCAGGTGGTGCTTGAGGACCCGAGGGATCAACGAATCGTGGATTCTCCCCCATACGCAGCCCATAGAGATGCTGAATATCAAAGGCCAAGGTATCTTCTGGGTCTGCGGGCCACACGAGGTCCACGCCGAGATCAGCAGCATTGTCTTTGCAGATATCCTGCACGATGTCTGTTGCTGCGGGCAGGAGCACCGCAGGAGGTACGTGCAGAGCGCGAGCCAGACGATAGACCGTGGACATCGTCGGATCAGCTGATTTGGTGGCGCTGTTCTCGTTGCGCTCAAGGTTGGAGATTTGGTTACGGCTCACATCCGAAAGTTCTGCAAGCCGGTCCTGGCTTAGGCCGCGCATCTTGCGGAGCGTGCGCAACCGCACGCTCAACGCGTGACCGAAACTCGGCCACTGCTGCCAACCATTCACCATGCCACACACACTGCCCACCGCAATGGGCAAAGTCCGCATAATATATTGGGCAAGGCCTTGACTGTCACGGCCAGATCCCTGTCGGGAAATATTCCCTAATCCTAATACGGCTCGCAGTGAATTGATAATTTACGTGTTATATGCAGTGGCAGGCGCCATGGAGGCCTGAGAAGACGCGACGTGGCGCGTCGAAGCTCAGTGCTAGAGATCGATGTTTCGTGGCCCGTAGAGGCGGTCGCCGGCATCGCCGAGCCCCGGCACGATATATGCGTTCTCGTTGAGCTCAGGATCGATCGTTGCAGTGACCAATCGGCACGGCAGCCCTGACTGGGCAAGGGCGTCGACTCCAGCTTGAGCAGACACCATGCACACCGCAGTAATGTCTGTCGCGCCACGATCTGCCAGCAATTTAATCGCGTGCAGCAACGAGCCGCCCGTGGCCAACATAGGGTCCACGCAGAACACTGTGCGTCCAGAGAGATCCGCCGGGAGTGCCTCCAAGTACGGCACCGGCTCATGGGTTTCTTCGTCTCGAGCTAGCCCCAGGAAGCCCACCTGAGCATCAGGGATCATCGACAAGGCCGGGTCTACCATGCCCAGACCTGCACGAATGATGGGAACAATGATCGGCGGATCTTGCAGCCTAATCCCCTGAGTCTCAGCCACAGGGGTGCTCATCGGAAAGTTTTCCACCTCCAAACCTCGGGAAGCCTCATAGATCAGCATTGCTCCAAGGTCAGCCAACGCTGCACGGAAGCCAGCGTTATTGGTGCGCTTATCTCGCATAATACTTAGTCGGGACGCTGCAAGGGGGTGGTCAACGATCGTAATCTCCATGCCCTACATCGTAGCCTCCTTACAACAGGGAACCAGAACTGCACTCGCAAACGTCTAAGTGTTCATGAGGATCGACCCAGACCACGCGCGCACGCTCATTGCCCAGCTTTCCGACGACGCCACCACCCCTGCCCCCATCGCACGCAGCGCCGGTGCAAGCCTTCCTGAGCTCGGCAGTTTCTTCGCTGCCTATAACAGCTGCGTCGACGCGTTTATGGCACGGGCCGCAGAGCAATATTCCCGTGCAGAAAGCCTCGCGGCCACGGCGCTACGCAACCTCGAAGCTGTGGAGAACACGGACTCTTCCCTTGCAGCCTCGCTGGATGCACTGTGATCAACCTCGCAGCAGTCGTCTCCATGCTGAGCGCTCTCGCGCCGCCGCCACAACTGCTCACGCTGCCCTGCGTACCGCTCTTCCGCGCGGCTCTGCCCTTAGCCGCGGCTTTCGGCGCACACCCCAAGCTTGTCGACGACGCCCGCAGACTAGCCACCGACATAGAACACGCGCATCGCTTACTTCCCCGGGCGCACACCGAAATCGACGCAGTCCGTGCAGAACTGGGCCATATGGCTGCCGATTTTCTTAAAAAATCGGCGATCCTCCTACCCCGAGTTTTTAGCCCGATTCCAGCCATCTCAGCGCCTGCCTTGGTAGAGATCACGGCGCTGCCAGACACATACGTGCAGCTTGCCTACGCGCGCCTGCACACGGCGTCTATCAAGCTTTCCGACGTCACCACCGAATTGAACCGGCTAGCCAGCATCGAGACAGACAACGGTGGGCTAGCTACCGGCGATCCTGATTCACAGAAACCCGACATGCCTTCTACCAGCGGAAGCACCAACATGCATCAAACGCCCGGTGCGCTAGCAGTCACCGCAGCTAAAAGGGCTTTGGGAACCCCCTACCAATGGGGTGGAACTTCCATCGCCGGATTCGATTGCTCCGGTCTCACGCAGTGGGCTTGGCGGCAAGCCGGTATCGAGCTTCCCCGCCTCGCGGAGCAACAAATAGTGGGTGCACAGGTCACCCACGATCAGCTTCTCCCCGGCGACCTCGTGGTCTGGGATGGGCATGTGGCCATGTACGCCGGGGACGGAACTATCATTGAGGCCGGGAATCCCGTCCAAATCAATCCATTGCGCACAACGAATATGGGAATGGCTTTTAAGGGTTACTTCCGACCAACGGGCTAAACCCGCTAGGATACGTAGCCATGGCTAATAAAGGAATCGTTCCCGTCAAACTGTCGCTGACTGAGGGCGACTTCTACACTCTCTGGGCGCCCGAGTGGCGCGAACACGGCGCAGAATGGCAAGCATTCCTAGGTAAGGGAGACGATCTTTACGTCTTCACTTCCCCCGAAGAAGTCCTGCTTTTCCTCGAATCCGGCACAAAGCACGACCTTAGCGACCACCCCAAATGGAATTCTTTTAACGCAGGAGCCGCCAACCGCGTTGTTCCCACTGCACGCCAAGAATTCGACATCGTCGGCACGCCTCAGTTGCTTGCCGAGCGCCCTTCCTATGACAATGTCTCCGCAGTGGCCCGCAACTTCAAGATTGCGCGCAGCCTTGGCGACGTCACCGGCACCACCGATATCCTCGTCTTCTTCTCCTCCCACTCCATCCTGAGCAACCCCGAGCGCGGCGTCGATCATTTCGCAGGCGAAAACGGCCTTGGGGAATGGAGCGCCATCGGACGCGTGGTCCTGAGCAACTGGAACGCTGTCGTCGATAGCCTAGACAATCTGATCACGGTCAAAGACCTCACAGCTGATTCCGCTGCCATCGACGATGCCGCTTCTCGCATCGCAGCCGCGGAAGAAGCCGCTCGCGTCGCACGCGAAAAAGCAGAAGAACAGAAGAAAGCCGACGCTGAAAAAGTCGATCCCTACGACACCACCCCATGGGCAGCATCCGGCATCGACCCCATCAAGGTCTCCATCGACGGCTGCACCCTTTACACTCTGCGCACCTACGTTGAGGCGCAGCCGGTCTTCCTCGGAAAATTTGGCGAAATTTTCACTTTCTCCTCGTCCAAAGCGCTCTTGCGCTGGCTCGTCGAACACGACGATCACGACCTTGCCAAAGTCTCCACCTGGGAAGACCTCATGGTGCCGCTGAACGCCGGAGAGCTCGACGTCACCGTGCACTCCGATAACGTCTACTCCTTCAACGGCCTGGCCCGCGACATCAACTCCAGCGTCGAGGCAGTAGACACCGCACAGATGGCCCGCGCCTACGAATTGCTTGCCGACGCCGCCGACTGGGCCGCAGACGACTCCCTCAACTCCTACTTCCTGGCTAACCCCCACATGCAGGACTACATCTCCTACATGCTCGGATCCAGCGAAATCTCGGGCTACACCCCGACCCCGCCTTTCGACGATCACGCAGAAGGATGGAAAGAACTCGAAACAATGCTGACCAAGCGTTTTAGTAAGTTCTAAAGAATCGGAAAGAATCGTCGATTCTTTCCAGCCCTACGCTACGCGTAGGGCTTTTTCTCTGGGAGCTATTCCTTGAGCCCGAGATCTTTGAGATCGATGCCCATCTCCGCAATGAGTTCTAGTGGCGGTTCGGAAAGAATCGACGATTCTTTCCGATTCTTCTCAAGATCTTCACTATCCTCAATATCTTCCGCAAGATCTTCTGCTCCGCCGTTGTCATCGTCGCTCAGCATGGCGAAGAAAGGGCTAATGGTTGATTCGATGAGTTTGACCCGGGCGGGCTCTGGCAAGTAGGAGACGGCGACCGCCGTCATGGTTAGTGCGTAGAGGTCTTCGATCGAGTAGTCAAAGTGCTCGACAAGTTCGAGCATGCGATCACTACTCAGCAGCGCTGGGGCGGCGTGGAAGCCTAGCTTGTGCATGAGGGGCAGCGGATGATCTGAGAGGTCGTCGAGGTCTCCGGATTCGAGGTCTTCGAAGGGGTTGGTCAGCACGGGGATGCGCTGATCCAGAACCCATGCGGAAAGGTGTCCGGGTTTGAGGTCGCCGTCGGTGACGCAGAAGTCGTCGAAAAGCTCTATCCCGTGGGTGATGCGGGTGGCGCCGGCATGTATTTGTTGCTCAAGCGGGCCGGTGAAGTCATAGGCGATTAAATTTTCTCGCAGGACACGCGCGGTATGGTCGTCGGAGGTCACGCAGGCCAGAACTGCCGGGTGTGTGAGGTCGTCGAGCGGGGCTGGTTGATCGCCAAGGTCGAGCACTATGCCCACGGGGAAGGGTGCGGCCTCCACGGCTGCGATGGCGGCGGCAGCGGCGTCGAGAGGCACTGTGCATTCGTAATAAGCAACGGTGTCATCGCCCAGTTCCCGAATCCGGGCGATGAGGTAAGCTGCGTCACCGGCGTCGCCAAGAATGACCTTTGGCATTGCGTGAAGCAACTCCGGTTTTAGGATCTTAAACTCTGTTCGAAAATCTGGGGTGTCGTACATGCATATAACATTAAGGCACAGGCACGATCATTGATATGAAAGTGTCATCAACGATCGCAGCGTTAACTGCATCATCTTTTACCTTAGCGTTTGTTTTTACCCCCGCGGCGCTAGCCGACCCTACCCCGCGATCATCGGCACCTAACACCAACAACTGCGAGTACGCACTTACTCCACCGCCTGCAGAAACCACTTCTGAACAGTTAAAACCGGGTCAGGTTTCTCCCACTCCCCTACCTACGGTTATCAACGAATACCAAGGTGGCTGTGGCGTGACCAAAGTCAAGGGGTTCAACGAACCCGCCAACACCGCCTCTGCGTGGATGGTTTTTGACTTAGACAGTGGCGACGTCATCGCCACAAAAGACCCGCACGGACGATACCGACCAGCGTCCGTTATCAAAGCACTACTCGCACTTGTTGCGCTCGATGAACTCAACCTGAAAGCAAAAGTAAAAATCACCGCCGAGGACGCCAACCAGGAAGGCTCTGCGGTGGGATACGTAGACGGTGTGGAATACACCAACGAGCAACTCCTCTACGGTTTGCTCCTTAACAGCGGAAACGACGCCGCGCACGCCCTCGCGCAGCGGCTCGGCGGCGATGACAAAACCCTGGAAAAGGTCAACGCCCTCGCACAGTCCTTGGGAACCGTGGACACCTATGCCGCCAGCTATTCCGGTCTCGACGCCCCCGGCATGTCCACCTCCGCGCACGACTTAGCGCTCATCTACAGCCATGCCTGGAAGAACCCAACATTTGCAAAAATGGTGGCCACAGAACACATAGAGCTCCCCGGCAACGCCGCCACTCCCACGTTCCAGGTATGGAACGACAACGGACTCTTCCTCAACGACGAACACGGCATCGGCGGGAAAACCGGTTACACCGACGACGCCCACCACACCTTTGTCGGTGCAAAAGACATCGACGGCCGCCGCCTCGCCGCAGTGATCTTAGATACCACCGTGGAACAAGGCCGCCCGTGGCAGCAGGCGCAAAAGCTTATCGACGCCGCCTATGCTGTTCCGCGAGGCGAAAAGGTGGGGAATCTGAAAGAAACGTCGATTCTTTCCCAACCTTCCCCATCAGAACTGCCCACTCCGCCGACCCCTGCCGAGGGCGACGCACCCAGCCGCGACCGAAACCACGCCCCGGCCCTCGTGATCGGAGGTGCGATCGTGGGCCTACTAGTGTTGGGAACGCTGACCTGGTTCCTGGGCCGGAAGAGGCACAAGCAGTCATAAACAAAGGGGAGCTCCACGAGCTCCCCTGCTTTGTTATTTCTTTCTTAAAGCTGCGACTAGTGCGGCGGCGGCAGCGCCGGCGGCCACTCCAATCCCGATTCCTTTGCCCTTATCATTGCTGACCCGGATCTCTTCACGGACTCGAATCACTGCAGGCGCTGGCACGTCGAGTTTAGCGATAGCCAAGGACTCTTCTGTTGTAGCCGCCCAGGCAGAGCAGTACATCAGGATTCGCCAGACAAAGTAGAACAAAACCATCACACCGATGATCGGCCCGAAAGTAGCGCCCGCGGGGTTGTTCAGACCATTCGAGAAGAACTGTGCGGCCAGCTGCTTGAACACCTCAAAAAGCACCGCTCCGATGATGGCCGCACGCACCGCCGATTTCATAGGGACCTCCCCACGTGGGAGGTACTTCAGCATCCACAGAAAAACAAAGAAGTTAGCGACGAGACCAAGCAGGATCGATACGGCGAAGGTGAGGAGGAAGATGCCGGGGACGTCGGCAAGCGAAACTGCAACGAGCAAACGTTCTGTGAGACCCGAAGAACCAATCGCGGTCACGCCAAAAGCGACCATGAACGCAAAAATAAGGCCCACGAGTCCGAGCAGATCCTGCAGTTTTGCTTTAAAGAAGTTCTCTCCGGTGACGGAATAACACCACATTTTGGATGCGCCATAGCGCAGGTTAGCCATCCATCCGAGTCCCGACCACAGCGCCGTCAAGCCACCGATGCCGAACATGGCGCCACGCTGGGCAATAGCGGTATCCAGGATCTTGGTAAGGGTCTCAGCAATTGAACCGTCAACAGAAGCGACGATTTTCTCCTGAATCTGTGCGAGCAAGTCAGGACGCTGCGCCAGCATTGATGCCGCAATTGCCATGATGAGCATCAATAAGGGGAACATGGACAGCACTGAGAAGTACGTAATACCAGCGGAGTACTGGTTGCCACCTTCTTTGCTGTACCGCTCGTTCATCCGCATAATGTGATCGAACCAGGGCCATTTATCACGATACTTATCCACAATTCCTGGCTCATCGGCATTGGATCGCTCAATCCCGTATTCGTCAGTTTTGTGTTTATCTTGGCGAGTTGAGGTGGTTGTTGTGGACATGAGGGATTCCTTTTGACAAAAGTTTTCTTGTTAGCTTCTTCCACGATAGAGACGACAAACAAAAACCGGCCCGAGATTTTAGGTATCTGGGCCGGATCGTTGTCAACTTGTTAGATGTTTTCTGGAAAGAATCGTCTATTCTTTCCCAACCTTCAGGAAACCGATGCGCTCATACGCATCCGCCAGCGTGCGGGAAGCTACCTCGCGCGCCTTGGAAGCTCCAAGTGCAAGCACCCGTTCAAGCTCTGCTCGGTCAGACATGTACATGTCGTATTTGGCTTTGAGCGGCGTCACAAAAGTTTCAAGAGCATCAGCCGTGTCGGTCTTGAGGGCGCCATAGCCTTGGCCTTGGTATCCGGCCACGAGTTCGTCGATGGTTTTACCTGTTAGTGCCGCTTGGATAACGAGCAGGTTGGAAACGCCTGGCTTGTTGACTTTGTCGTAGCGGATGTCACCATCGTTATCGGTGACAGCAGATTTGATGCGTTTCGCAGATACTTTGGGGTCGTCGAGAAGATTGATGAGTCCCTTCGGGTTCGATCCCGACTTACTCATCTTGGACGTCGGATCCTGCAGGTCGTAAATCTTGGCCGCACCTTCCGGAATGATTCCTTCTGGAACAACAAAGGTCTTTTTAAAACGCGAGTTAAAGCGTTCTGCAAGTGTACGAGTCAGCTCCAGGTGTTGACGCTGGTCTTCGCCAACTGGAACGAGCTGAGGCCGGTACAGGAGAATATCCGCGGCCATCAGCATGGGATATGTGAATAAGCCCGCAGACGTCCGGTCGGCACCGCACTTTGTGGATTTGTCCTTAAACTGCGTCATGCGGCTTGCCTCACCAAAACCTGTAAGGCACGTCATGACCCAGCCCAATTCAGCGTGTTCTGGAACATGAGACTGGACAAACAACGTCGACTTTTCCGGGTCAATGCCCAGCGCCAAAAGCTGCGCGGCTCCTGCAATGGTGCGCTGGCGTAGCTCTTTAGGGTCTTGATCTACGGTGATGGCATGAAGATCGGGGATGAAATAGAACGCATCGTATCCATCCTGGAGATCAATCCACTGCTTCAAAGCACCGAGGTAGTTACCTAGATGGTAGGAATCAGCTGTCGGCTGGATTCCCGAGAGCACTCGTTGCTTTTTTACAGCTTTCGGTTCAGTCATGATTGCCATTCTAGTATTCCGCTTCGCACAGTCCACGGTCCCCTCGCATAATCGCGTGGTACGCCGTTGCTTTTCGACGCACCACGCTGAGCACGGGGCCACGCGCAGCCGGTTAGATCAGACCTTTCATGTAATTAATCAGGAAAGCAATAAGCGCACCGAAGCCACCAAGGCCTGCGAGTACCCCTAGAATTATGCCAGCGATTCCTTTTGTTTCCTGCCTCGGCGGCGTGTGGCCTTCACCAGCGTCGATGGATCTGTCTGTAGGGGCAGGCACGGTTAACTCAGTCTCTGGTTTCTCGATTTCCGCCTCCGCGTTCAGCAGATCTTCTTCACGAATCTCCGGCACAGAGCTCTGCTCTGTCGTTTCTTCGGCATCTGCTAAAAATTCGGGGCTTTCACTGGGATCCACATCTTCCATCTCCCGTGTGGATTCATTCCATTGCTGCTCACGCGGCCCCTGATCAGTCTCAGAACCTACTGCGGTATTTTTTATTTGAGTTATCTCGTTTTCCAGGCCATAGAGCTGTGAATAATTGACCCACGGAACTTGGTAGCTCACTGCTTTGTGAGAAGCAACGCCGACCACCTTGCTATTCACAAACAATGGCCCACCAGAATCACCAGCCTGGGTATTGCTTCCATCTGTGTGATAAGCCTCAATCGCAGGACCGCGATGCGTAGTTTTTCCTATCGATTTGACGGCCAACTCGCCCCGTTTCAACAGCCCCGCAGTGCCCCTACCCCATCCGTAGCCTGTGCCCTGTGTCCCAGGTGTCAGCGGGCTATAATCCAGCTCCGCATAACGAGGTAGTTTCATGTCTTGGATTGTGTGCAGCAATGCCACATCGGAGTTCGGAATAAAGAATGTCTTATCCGCTTCTACAAAGCGATCAATGACCGTTTTATTTTCTTCCGTCGCCCGCTTAATACCTAAGTGAACATAGCGCTTTCCTGTTTCGTCCCTAAAACAGTGTTTTGCGGTCAACACCCAATGCGGAGCAATTGCTGTACCTGTGCAAGACTGAACCCGTATAACCATCTGCGCTAATTGATAATCACTACTTACCTCTGCACCCCCATCCATTGCCTGAGCTGGAGCAACAAGACAAGCCAACGCGGTTATTCCGGCGGTACATAAAGCAGCAATCTTACGAATTAGCATTTTCCCACGTTCTGTTAAATAATTCCTGAAACAAAACGTAATAAAAATACTTAATTGTTTCAGCCTTACAGAAAAAGCGTCACCCAACCGAACATCAACGGAAACTGGCGACCGAAAAATAACGCTACCTTTTCCCGCAACTTCACAATCAATTCAGTAAAAATACCCCCTTAGGGGTTTAATAAAATAAAAATAACATGTTAGTGTTTTAAATTATTAAATGAATATAAACTCACAGCCCTTTAGTTTAAGAAAATGAAGCACTCTGCTTAGAGATATTTTTGGCTAGCGGGGAGCGTCGCAAAGCTTATACATAAACAAAAAGGCCTGCCGTTATACAACGACAGGCCTTAGTCCGAAGACTACGCAAACATATTTTGTTATTGCTTCCGAGGCTCTTTACAGAGAACTCCCACTAGTCCACCGATCGCCAACGCTCCACCGATTCCCATAATGATGGATCCAAGCATCGAGTTCACATCGTGTGCGCCGAGCATGAAGTGAGACCCAACGAACAAAACAAGACCAACGGCAATCGCAATGAGACTCTTAACGCGCATGAAAGCTCCTCGAAAATAACGTACACAGGAATGACAACCCGGTGTATCCTACTCGAAAACTCCGCAAGTGCCGAAGCCCACACCTTTTAATGGTAGATAACGCTCAAAGGCGAGTGATCCGACCATCGCAGATCATAAGCCCCGGCTTTATCCACCCATGTCTTTTCTGCGCGGTCTAGCATCGCCTGCGTTGCAGCCTGATAGTCGATACGCCATCCCGCATTCGTATCAAAAGCTTGGCCACGGTATGTCCACCAGGTATAGGGAGCATCCTGAGGCTGCAAACGACGCGCCACGTCAAACCACTGAGGATTCAACGCCGGCTTACGCTTTGCATCCGACGCATACTCCACCGCGCCAGCCCACTCCCCGGCATCCTCCACCTGAGAAGCTGCGTCAGGAAACGTACCAAACACCGAGTCCATAAAGGCACGCTCGTCTGGAAGGAATCCAGACTTCTTTCTATTGGTCTTCCAATTCTTCAGGTCCTCACGCCGATGGCAGATGTTCCAGTCCCCGCCTACCACCATGTATTTATGATCCTTGGCCGCTTGCTCGAGGAAAGGCTCAAAGACATCCAAAAAGCGGTACTTCTCATCCTGCTTCTCCGTCTGGGCGGAACCAGAAGGTAGATACAGCGAGGCGACTGTCACATCATCGGTTCCGTCGCGAAGCGTTGCCTGAATGTACCGGCCAGAATCTTCGAATCCTTCGATGCCCACGTGGACGTCGAAAAGCTCAGAACGGCTCAAAATTCCCACACCAGCACGGCCCTTGGCAGCTGCCGGGCCCCCCACATAATGCCAGCCAGCATCGAGCGCCGGGGCAAGCGCTGCCAAGGTGTCTTTTTCAGAAGCCCGGACCTCCTGCAAGAGCACGACGTCGGAACCGGCGCTCTCCAACCATGGGAGCATGCCCAGATTCGTTTCACTGCGCTCTTTCACGGCTGCGCGGACGCCATTAACGTTGACCGTCGTAATCTGCATGATGTTCATCCTAACTTTAATTTTCCACTTCTTGACCTTGCCCCAGCGTCAAGCGCCACAATAGGAGCATGAACGAACTCACCATAGGTGAAGCCGCCGAATTCCTCGGCATAACCACACGAGCACTGCGACACTGGGACGCCATCGGTTTATTGGAACCACAATGGCGCAACCACAGCGACTACCGGCTCTACACCGAAGAAGACCTCACAAAGGCCTTCACTATCTTGGTGTACCGAGAAGCAGGGCTGAGTCTCAAAGCCATCCAGAACATTTTGGAAGAACCATCAACGGAAAAAGAGCACCTTCAGCGGCAGCTGAGGTTGCTTAAACAAGAGATTTTCCGGAAAGAATCGTCGATTCTTTCCGTCGAAAAACTACTTCGAGGAGAAACCCCCATGACCCCACAAGGCTTTGCCGATACTTTTTCCCATGACTGGAGCGAGAACTACGTCGAATATCAGAATGAGGCGGAGTCTCGTTGGGGCGATTCGGAGGAGTGGGCGGCGTCGCAAAGCACAATGCGTTCGATGTCTGCGAGCGACTGGCAGCAGGCTAAGGCCTCGGATGCGGCTTTTGTGTCCGAGCTGCATCGCGCATGGCAAGCGGGCGTGCGCCCGGGCACCGCGGCCGCGGACCGCATTGTTGAGCTACATCGCGAGCAAATCGCCCAGTGGTATGAGTCGTCGCTTTCAAAACAGCTCATTTTGGCGAACATGTATGTGAACGACGAGCGCTTTGCCGCCCACTACCAGGGGCTTGCGCCTTATCTTTTAGAGCTTGTCCGTGATGCGGCGCGACGCGGGGGCGTTGATGTGGATAATCCGTCGTGGACTTAGCTTGTCGACGCCACAGGCGCCTGCTCAGATCGCATGCGGAAAATATGCGCCGGAATCCACAGCATGATGGCTGCGATTCCTAGCGCGGCGCCAGCGAGTGCGGGGGCGGAATAGCCGTAGCCGGCAGCGATCACGAGTCCTCCGAATTGTGCTCCTGCCGCGTTAGCGATGTTCAAAGCCGACTGATTGAGGGCTGCAGCTAACGTCTGTGCCCGACCGGCAACGTCCATCAGACGAATCTGCAGGGAGGGAATAAGCAGTGAGCCGGATAGCCCGATGAGCCCAAAGTTGATCGTTGCCAGGACAGCGTTATGGCTGGTAAAGAAGAACCCGGCCAGAGTGACCACGATGGCGATCAATGCCCAGAAAATTCCGTATTCCACACTCCAATCAGACAAGCGACCACCGAGCCAGTTTCCGGCGATCATTCCGATTCCATAAGCCATGAGCACGAGCCACATACGGTTTTCTTGCAGACCAGCCTGTTGCGTCATAGTCCAAGAGATATAGGTGTAGACGGCGAACATGCCGCCAAATCCCACAGAGCCAATGAGCAGCGACGCCCAGACCTGCCCGCGGGCTAGGGCCCCCAATTCCGTCAAGGGACTCGTTGGCTTCATCTTTGTCATGTGAGGCATAAGGAACCAGAGCAAGCCGAGCGTGACCAGCCCCACGACAGTAACCAGCAAATATGCGGCGTGCCAGCTTGTGGCATGTCCTAGAGCCTGGGTGGCTGGCACACCAAGAACGGTGGCAATGGGAAGGCCCATTCCTACAAACGCAAGCGAACGGCCGCGCTGGCCTTCAGGCGCCATCGACGCAACGGCCAGGCTTGCGACGGAGAAGAACGCGCCTTGAGGAAGACCTGCGATCACACGCGCCACGATAAGCACGGAGAAGCTGGAGGCAAAGAAAGTCAATGCGTTTCCGGCGACAAAGGCGAGCGTGAGGATGAGGAGGAGTCTGCGGCGCGGGATCATGCCGGTTAATGCGGTAATGAGAGGCGCGCCAATCATCACGCCTAGGGCATAGGCAGCGATGACGTGGCCTGCGGTGTCCTCGCTGACGTTAAAATCCGCAGCGATCTGATTGAGCAGCCCCATCGTGACAAACTCGGTTATTCCCAGACCGAATGTTCCAAGAGCCAAGGCGATCATGGTGGCGAGCCGACGTTGCTCGGAAATTTCAGTTTGTCGGGGAATTGGACGACGCATCATTTTTTGCACATCGGACTACCTTACAGCTAGCGACCCTGATTTTATGCAAGAGGGATGAACTCTCCTCTGCCGGTTCACCACAAGCGGACATTTAACACAGCCACCTCGCCTGATAAACAGGACGGTTGTACTGTTTTTACCCCCGGCCCCCCAACAACTATCCCCAGCATATGGCCATATTCATCCCATCAGGGAGGCATTTATGCTGTACAACAGGTATTCTTTTTGTTTGTACAACGAGCCCGATTAAAGAGGAGACTCATGGCAAAGATCATCTACACCCGCACCGACGAAGCACCGCTTCTGGCCACTTACTCTCTCAAGCCGGTCGTTGAGGCGTTCGCCTCCACCGCAGGCATCGAGGTGGAGACCCGCGATATCTCCCTCGCAGGCCGCATCCTCTCACAATTCCCCGAGTTTCTTACAGACGATCAAAAGGTCGACGACGCACTGGCAGAACTCGGCGAGCTCGCCAAGACTCCGGAAGCAAACATCATCAAGCTGCCCAACATCTCAGCTTCCGTCCCCCAGCTCAAAGCAGCAGTCGCCGAGCTGCAGTCCCAAGGCTACAAGCTCCCGGATTACCCAGACGCCCCCTCCACTGACGAGGAAAAAGACATCCGCGCCCGCTATGACGCGGTCAAGGGTTCAGCCGTCAACCCGGTGCTCCGCGAGGGCAACTCCGATCGTCGTGCGCCTATCGCAGTGAAGAACTTTGCCAAGAAGCACCCTCATCGCATGGGCGCATGGTCTGCGGACTCCAAGACCAACGTGGTCACCATGGAAAGCAATGACTTCCGCCATAACGAGAAGTCCGTCATCATGCCTGCCGACGACACCCTCACCATTAAATTGGTGACCGACAACGGGGAAAAGGTCCTTAAAGACGGCCTTAAGGTTCTCAAAGGCGAGGTCGTAGACGGCACCTTCATCTCCGCCCGCGCGCTCGATGAGTTCCTGGCAGCACAGGTCAAGCGTGCAAAAGATGAAGGCGTCCTCTTCTCTGCACACCTCAAGGCCACCATGATGAAGGTTTCCGACCCCATCATCTTTGGGCACGTCGTCCGCGCCTACTTTGCAGACGTATTCGCAACATACGGCGAGCAGCTAGAGGCAGCTGGATTAAATGGCGAGAACGGTCTCGCCGCGATTTACTCCGGCCTAGAGTCCCTCCCCAATGGCGCCGACATCAAAGCGGCTTTCGACGCAGCCCTCGAATCAGGTGCTGATATCGCCATGGTCAACTCCGCCAAAGGCATCACCAACCTCCACGTCCCCTCCGACGTCATCATTGACGCCTCCATGCCAGCCATGATCCGAACCTCTGGACACATGTGGAACAAGAACGATGAAGAGCAGGACACCCTGGCCGTCATCCCTGATTCCTCCTACGCAGGCGTCTATCAAACCGTTATTGCAGACTGCAAGAAGAATGGCGCATTCGATCCGACCACCATGGGCACCGTCCCCAACGTGGGCCTGATGGCACAAAAGGCCGAGGAGTACGGCTCACACGATAAGACGTTCAAGATCGAAGCCAACGGCACCGTACAGGTTGTTAACTCCGCTGGCGAAGTCCTGATCGAGCACAACGTAGAGGCCGGCGACATTTGGCGCGCCTGCCAGGCCAAGAATGCCCCTATCCAGGACTGGGTCAAGCTGGCGGTCACTCGTTCGCGACTGTCCGGCATGCCGGCAGTCTTCTGGCTCGACCCTGAGCGCGCGCACGACCGCAACCTCACGACTCTCGTGGAAAAGTATCTCGCCGACCACGACACCGAGGGACTCGACATCCGCATCATGAGCCCTGTCGACGCCACCCAGTTCTCCATCGACCGCATCCGCCGCGGCGAGGACACTATCTCGGTTACCGGCAACGTGCTCCGTGACTACAACACGGACCTCTTCCCCATCCTTGAGCTTGGCACCTCCGCAAAGATGCTCTCCGTGGTTCCGCTTATGGCAGGTGGCGGACTCTTTGAGACAGGCGCCGGCGGATCCGCTCCAAAGCATGTCCAACAGCTTGTCGAGGAAAACCACCTCCGTTGGGACTCCCTTGGCGAGTTCCTCGCCCTAGCGGAATCCCTACGCCACTTTGCTAACACCGAAGGCAATACCAAGGCCGGAGTGCTTGCCGACGCCCTCGACCGAGCCACCGAAACCCTTCTCAACGAGGGCTATTCTCCATCGCGCAAGGCGGGCGAAATCGACAACCGCGGCTCGCACTTCTTCCTTACCAAGTTCTGGGCGAAGGAATTGTCGATTCAGTCCGAAGATGCCGACCTCGCCGCCGCGTTCGCACCTGTCGCAGAGGTACTAGAGGCGAACTCCGAGGAGATCGCTGACGCACTGCTCGCAGTTCAAGGCGCCCCTGCAGATCTTGGCGGCTACTACCAGCCCGATGACGCTAAGACCACCGCGATCATGCGTCCCATCGCTAGCTACAACGACATCATTAGCTCCATAAAGTAACCCGCTCAAAAGCCGCATCCATGTTCACACATGGATGCGGCTTTTCGCTTTTCTAAAACCACTTAGTCTATATTTTAATTCACCATCTACCTGCATATTCTTTAAAAAATAGACCAAGCTGTTTATTTTTCATTCGATGCGGTCTAGCGTTCTTGCCAATGCACGTTATTCAGAAAGGCAAGAAATGACTAAGTACGACAACTCCCAATCCGATCAATGGAACTTTGATACCCGAGCCATCCACGCCGGCCAAACCGTCGACGCAGGCACCGGCGCAAGGAATCTCCCCATTTATTTCACATCCTCCTACGTTTTCAACGACGCAGAACACGCAGCGAATCGCTTCAACCTTTCCGACGCAGGTCCGGTATATTCCCGACTCACCAACCCAACAGTCAATGCGGTCGAAGAAAGACTCGCTTCTCTGGAAGGAGGTGTCCATTCCGTCCTATTTTCCTCCGGAATGGCTGCCGAAACCGCGGCGATTCTCAATATCGCCCGCGCTGGTTCCCACATCGTTTCCTCCCCGAGAATCTACGGCGGCACGGAAACCCTTTTCACAGCGACTCTTGCGCGCCTCAGAATAGAAACAACTTTCGTGGACAACCCCGACGACCCCACCTCGTGGGAGAGCGCTATCCAGGACAATACTGTCGCCCTATACGGCGAAACCTTTGCCAATCCCCAAGCCGACATCCTTGATATTCCCGCAATCGCAGACGTCGCGCATAGAAACAGCGTGCCATTGATCGTCGATAACACCCTTGCCACCGCAGCACTCGTTCGCCCGCTGGAGCTCGGCGCCGACGTCGTTGTCGCGTCCCTCACAAAGTTTTACACCGGCAACGGTTCAGGGCTCGGAGGAGTGCTTATCGACGGCGGACGCTTCGACTGGAGCGTCGAAAAGCACGGAAAGCCCCTCTTCCCCGATTTCGTAACCCCCGACCCCGCCTACCACGGCCTCAAGTACATAGACCTCGGGCCAGCAGCCTTCGGACTCAAGGCACGCGTCGGATTGCTTCGCGACACCGGCGCCGCCCCATCCCCCTTCAACGCCTGGGTAACCGCACAAGGCCTGGACACGCTCTCACTACGCGTTCAGCGTCATAACGAAAATGCCCAAGCCGTCGCAGAGTTCCTTACAAAGCACCCCAAAGTATCCAAAGTCAACTACGCCGGACTCCCCGACTCCCCGTGGTTTGTTACGAAAGAAAAGCTCAATCTTTCCCACACAGGCTCAGTCTTGTCCTTTGATGTCAACGGAGGACAAGAAGAAGCATGGCGCTTTATCGACGCCCTCAAGCTCCACTCGAACCTGGCCAACATCGGAGATGTTCGGTCACTGGTAGCACATCCAGCCACCACCACACACTCCCAATCCGATGAGGCTTCGCTCAAAGCCGCCGGCATTACGCCCGCCACAGTGCGACTTTCAGTCGGAATCGAGTCAATCGAAGACATAATCGCCGACCTACAAGCAGGGCTTAACGCTATCTAATAAGACAAAGCACGTGATGCGAGAAACAAAAGTCTCACATCACGTGCTTTATTTAGCCCGCCCCACCCAAAGTCTATTGAACAGTCTACACGTTCATGAACGGAAGATTCCGCAAAACGCCGGACTTCATCGCAACTTGGAACAAAACAGCCACCGTGGCCACCAGTCCAGCGACTCCCAAAACAATGCTCCAAATCTTAGGGAAATTGCCGAGTGAAAGGTCTTTCGGGGACTGGGGCTTTTCAGCCTCAGGAACTCGGCCATTTTTGAGACCGCAGTTGTTCTTAACGGTTAGCTCGATGTTTACGTCGTCGACTTCGGGCTTGTATTCATCGTTATATATACCCATAAAGAGTATATCGATTCCATCGATAATATTTTTCTTACCATCAGTAAGAGGCTTGGGAGTATACCTCATATTTTTACCTGCAAAACTTAAGTTTTCACTGTTAAGTTTCCACCCTTCAAGTTGACCTGAAGCAAAAGTGTCCGTACCAGTCTTTTTATTAGCATCAGTACGATCGGCCGCCTCATATTTAGTCATCTCCTTGCCTTCGACGTAATACCCTTCATAAGATGCCCCGGCCTTTACATCCTGTCCATTAACCGACACATAAGGGCTCTTCATTACCGACCGGAGAGAATCACCATGCCCAGTAAAAGTAAGAGAAGACATTTTTGTCTTGATCTCTGCCGAACTAACCTTTCCGCGGGAATCTAGAACCACCTTAGAAGTTTGAGGGTCTACCTCAAATGTAAAAGCAAAGCCCGCGCTACTCTTCCCACCGCTACCCTCGGAGACAGAACCTGCAGTTTCCCATTTACCCTTTGCAATAGGCCCCTGCACATAACTCCGCCACGATTGCTTGATCCCCCAATTCAGCGTTCCGCTTACAACTTCGATCGAGCATTTTTCAGATGCCACAGCCTGAGGGACGGCAATACCGGCAGCAATCATAGTGGCTGCCACAGGGACAGCAAGTCGCTTAAACACGCGAGGGATCCTATCTTTCGAGATTTTTAAAGGCAAGGCATACCTTATTAAAAGATGGCGTGCCTTACCTAACTTAAAAACTAAAGACTTACCCCGAATACCCCTGCTTCCCTACCCCGCACAACGACCGCAGTTGTGCTTTGCTAGGAAGTCACTGCCTCTGCCTCGCGCACCAGGGAAACGAAGTCTGACTCTTGTTTACCGCCCTGATCACGTGCAGGATGAACAAAAAGAGAACCGTCATCACGCTTTTCTACATGAATCGGCCATCCGTATACCGTGGACAGATTCTCGTCTGTGTAGACGGAATCGACGTTTCCTTCCTTCGCCACGCAGCCATTAGCCAAGCAAACTATTCGATCGCAGTATGCAGCGGCCGCGTTGAGGTCGTGAAGCACAACAATCACCGCGACGTTCGTCTCACGAGCAATCATGCGCATAAGTCCCAATACCTGTTCTTGATGGCGAATGTCGAGCGCAGCCGTTGGCTCATCAAGCATCACGACAGGCGTCTGCTGAGCCAGCACCCTAGACAAGGCCACACGCGCGCGTTCGCCTCCAGACAGAGTAATCACATCGCGTCCAGCTAGGTGAGCAGTGTCTGTGGCGGCGAGGGCAGCGTCGATGAGGTGGTCGTCGAAAAGCTGTTTTTCCGTGCCTTCCCAAGGACGTCGCCCCATCGCGACCACATCACGCACAAGAAATTCAAAAGAGACACTCACGTCTTGCATCATGACGGCACGGACCCGCGACAAATCTTTCGGGGAGCTGGTCGCTGGGTCGTGGCCCAGGATGTCGATGGTGCCTCTTGTTCGCTCAAGGTCGCCGCTGATTGCGGAAAGAATCGTCGATTTCCCCGCACCATTCGGACCTATCAGACCGGTGATTTCGCCCCGGCGGGCTTCAAAAGTGACCTTGTCCAGCAGAACTTTCTCGCCGACGGCGACGGTAAGATCGCTTACGACGACTGCAGGCTGTCTACTCAATGGACCGAACCTTTCTTGAGCATACGGCGGAGCAAAACAAAAAATGTTGGCCCGCCAACTATTGCGGTGAAGATGCCAATGGGCAGGTCGGCAAACGGAATCAACGTGCGAGCCGCGACATCGGCAAACGCAATGAGCACCGCGCCCGTGAGCGCAGAGGCCGGCAGAAGAATCTTGTTTTCTGGCCCAACGAGACTACGCAATAAATGCGGAACGATAAGGCCAACGAATCCAATCAGGCCGGCAAAGGAAACCGCACCGGCGGTAAGAATCGTCGATGCCGCAATAGCGATAATCCGTAATCGTGAAACGTGAATGCCCGTGTGGACGGCCGCTCGTTCGCCTAGCGCAAGAACATCCAGCTGGCGGCCTAAGCGAATTGCGATGAGCACACCGGCTATCGCTATCGGCAAGACCACCCAGACATGCTTCCACTGCGATCCATTAAGCGAGCCCATTTGCCAAAAGACAATCTGTTCTCGATTTGCTGTCGGCGCCAGATAAACCAGGAAAGAAATCAACGCGTTGCACACGGCATTGATCGCAATGCCCGTAAGAATAAGGTTGACCACCGCAACTTTTCCCTGATGGCGCGCCAACTGATAAATAATCACGGTTACCAAAACTGCGCTCATGAATGCAGCAACGGGAACCGTAAAAGTCCCTAGGAAACCGATATTAAACACGATGACAGCAGCAGCCCCCACGCCAGCACCTGAGGTCACGCCGATGATAGACGGCTCAGCAAGCGGGTTGGCAAACACTGCTTGCATCAGTGTGCCGGCCACGCCCAAACAGGCACCCACCAAAAAACCTAAAACAATACGTGGCAGACGAATCTCCCACACCACGCTAGTGGTGAGGCTTTCATCGCCACGATTGAACAGGATAAAAGGCAGGTCTTGCAGCGGGACATAGTATTGGCCTAGCGCAAGAGACGTTACAAACGCTAGAAACGCCAAACCGGCGAGGACAATAAAAAGTATTGTCCTGCGCCTAGCTCGGTGTTCAAAAACATCCTGGACCAAAGTACTACGTTTGCGGAGCATACAGAGCCTGTGCGGTTCGGAGAAGGGTCTGACCGGTTAGCGGTCCGAATGCCAAAGACTGACCGTCGGGAAGCGTAATCACTCGCTTGTTTTTACCCGCAGTCGTTTGGGCAACGCCAGGACGAGACAACAAACCATCGATGCCGCCCGTAGACTCCAAGCCCCCCGACATCATGATAATTGCTTCAGGATTAATCTTGGCCAGCGCTTCCGCATTGGCAGGTTCTGCATAAGAAAGCTTGTGCTCAGCAGCAAGATCAACAGCGCTTAACCCCTCAATGAGATCCTTGGCGCCGGTCCCATCGCCCATGATAAAAAAGACTCCACCGTTGCCACGCGCATAAAGGAATGCCATCTTCATGGGGTCCTTGGGCGCAATGTTCTTAATCGCTTCCCGCGCAGAGTTAATCTCTTGGATGCTGCGTTCCGCCAGCTTCGTGGCTTCGTCGTTAAGCCCAACGACGCCGCCGAGATTTTTAATGTCCTCAGATACCGAATCAATAGTGCGCGTTGGTTCCATGACTACAGTGGTGACGCCGGCAGCGCGCATCTGATCAATGGCGTCCCGCGGACCAATAGAATGGTCCACGATAACCAACGAAGGGCGAAGATTCAGCACGGCCTCCACGTTAATGGTGTGGCCGCCTTCTGTAACTACAGGAAGGTCCTTCAACGCATTCTCCGTCGAAGACACCGTACGACCCACGATGTTTTTTGTCAGGCCTAGCCCTTCAAGTGTTTTTGTATAGGTGCCGTAGATGTCTAAAGCTAAAATTCGCGAGACATCCGTGACCTCGACCTCATGCCCATCAGCGTCGGTCAACTGCACAGGCAGCTTTGGGGAAACCGAGTCTGCAACCGGTTGAACGTCGTCAAAGTTCTTTACCTCTGACACGCCTTTAAAGCTCCGAGGATCCTTCACATCCGTAGGAAGAGACTCGCGCAACTCCTTAGTAGAATCATACGACCCTTGGACGCCGCAGCTTATCAACGACAACGCACACACCACTGATGCAGCTACGCGCACAAACTTATTCATCAAAATCCTATTCTCGGCGCTATCGAGTGTGACGCCACAGCCTAGTGGAAACTATTCCACGAACTATGGCTGACTCGACAACGTTGATCACAAACAAACCAACACTAAGTAACGGAAAACCTGCATCTACGACGGATTATTAAGCACCAAACGCCCCATACTACCTCCGGCGATCACAAAACCCGCGACGATGAGCAACAGATACATGTTGGGATCGATGCCTTCCTTATCATCAGCGGCCGGACGGAATTTAAAGTTCTTTGCGCCATTCTTGTAACCAGACCCATTCGGATCCTGATCATCCGCAGCTGCTGCGCCACTATCGTCGTTGGCTTCTTTATCAGCTCCGGACGCCGCAGCGCTGGCTACTTTCTTGCCGTTCTTTGCTCCGCTCGCTTTAGCGGCACCAGAGGCACAATCCGCAGCACCGCCCAAAGCTGCATCAAAATCTAAAGAATCTAGCTCTGCTCCCGCTTCATAGAAACCAGCAAAAGCACCAGAACCTTCTTTAGTTAACGTCGCCGCAGCTCTACCCGAAACCTTAGAGTCTGACAGATCCAACGAACCAAAGTTCAGATTAGCTAGCGGTATATGTCCATAATCATTCTTGTTGCCTTGCAAATCAGACGAACGAACATCGGCATACAGCACGCCGCTGCGCCCGTTAAAGCCAATTTCAATATTGGAGATACTTAAGTCCAGCACCCCATTGTGTCCGCTAAAGTTCACTCCGCCCACAAATGCAATTTTCCCCGAGCGCTTTGGCACATCCACAGCTCCAGAATTACCCGAGAATACGAACTGTCCTCCGCTGTGAGTCGCCTGATCCAAAGTCCACTTTCCCTTTGCTATCGAACCAGTGATGTAAGACTGAAACGACTTCTTTACTCCCCAGCGAGCCGAAGCACTCTGGACTCCTGAGCCAGCAGCGCATGTTTGAGGGTTAGGGGTGGTGCTTCCAGCTGTGTTTTGGGAGGGTTGGGATGGGGTTTGATTGTCTGTTTTGGGAAGGAATTGACGATTCTTTCCAGAATCTTGACCGTTTGATGTGGCAGCATTACCCGCTCGGGCGCTTCTCGCGTTCGAATTAGTTTTTCCAGCGCTGGCCCCAGTTCCACGAGTTTCAAAGTCTTTCAACGAATCGAGAAAGTGCCCTGCATTGTCCATGAAAATTGTGGTGGCGTTCATGGTGTCGTTGGTCTCTGACAAAATAGCCATGGCTTCTTTATTGAAGCCCGTGAAGTTTCCTTTGATCGAAGACAACGCACGTTTTTTACCGCCCGTTGATCCGCCTGATCCGTTACCGCCCTCTATCGATGGAGAGCAGCGCCCATCAAGACGGATGTTTCCGTGGGTGTCATCCATTGAATCGCCGGCTTGATAAGCGAGGAAGAGTTTGGCGCCTTCGCTCGTCAATGTTGTTGTGCCACTTAAGTCAACGGAACCACTTGAAGGGTCTGCAAAGTTTGTGAGGTTAATCGTTGCGATGGTTACGTCGTCGCCGGTGATCTGAGGGCCTCGCTCATGAGTATTGCTCATATCCGATTCATAGGAGACATAATCGACTTTGATTTCTGCAGAAGAACCGTTTGTAACAACTTTCCAATCGCTAAGGGTCATATCTAATAGGTAAACGCCATTGCCATGATCGTGGCCTTTGAAATGAATGAGGCCGCCGAATGGGATGGTGGCGGTGGAACCGTCGACAAGCGCTTTGCTTGGCGTGAAGTTAAAGGCGCCGTCGTGTCCGGTGTCGCTGCCAGAAAAGCCGATTCCTTCCGTAGCCCACTGCCCTCCGGTTTGTCCTGCTGCCCCTTTAAGCATGTAGTACCTAAAGGTTTGCTTGATGCCCCAGTCAAACGAGCATTGTCCTTCGGCAGCTTGCGCATGCGGGGCAAAAATAACGGATAGTGGCGCAGCCGCAAGAGCCGCGACGCTCATCAGCCCTAAGACCAGTCGGCGGGGTTTCAGCATGAGTGGATAGCTCCTAGAAGAGGGAGGGAATCGTCAATTCTTTCCTAAAAACAGCGCCAAAGAAACCACAGCGTAGTTCTTTCGGAAGCCGAGTCGAGGTGACGAAGGGAAGTGTTACCTAACAGAAAACATGTATAGGCTACACTTACCTAATCTTCTAGTCCATCCCTTGGTATCGCGAAGGATTTTGCATGAATACCTCCACTACCTCAGCTTTTAAGAATCTCTATCCAGACGTCGATCCCACCCAAGGTTTACCCCTCAACTGGTCCGAACGGTTGTCTATTACTTTTTCTTGCGCAACGCTCGCTTTCGGAGCAGTGTTTGGCGACCTCATCATCGTCGGCGCAGGCCTTGCCTTCATCCTTTTTTCCACCACCGCACCAGCACAAAAAACAGCCCGCCGAATCAGAACAGAAGCAAAAAACCGCTTCCCTGCACAGCCCTGGGCAGAAAACACCAAAGGCTCCGGACGTCAACACATTATTTTCATCCTGCTGTTTTGGGTGGCGATAGCTGCCGTGTGCATCGGATTGTTTTTAGCTACGCCACAGATTAGCCGATTCCTTGCAGCCACCATCGCCGCGGCAGTAGCAGGAATCCTCACATGGTTTATGCCCGGGATGAGCCCGGTATGGCGCAGGGGTGCGGGAGGGCGTCGATAAGCTCGAAAGCGGCGATAGCGCGAGCGTAAAAGATAGACTAGACAGAGCTGTCCATGTAGCATGTACGCGATCCTCACTGCGAACAGCCAAGGAGCCCCGACATGCTCAAAACCACAGGAGAACTCACGCTTGTTCCCATAGGGGACTTTCACACGGAAGCCGGTGTCACGATCCCCGACGTCGTCATCGCGTATCAAGCATGGGGCACGTTTCGTGGCGACAATCTTGTGCTCGTCGAGCATGCTCTCACCGGCGATTCCAACGCGATAAGCTGGTGGAACGGACTTATTGGGGATGGTCTGGCGCTCGACACGCGCCGCTACTGCGTCCTCTGTACTAATGCTCTCGGCGGATGCATGGGTTCTACTGGCCCTAGCACTTTGCATCACGACGCCCGCCCCTGGGGATCCCGTTTCCCCGCCCTTTCCATCCGCGACCTCGTGCACTGCGAAAAACGATTCCTCGACGCACTCAACATCAATAAAATTCATGCAATCATCGGTGGGTCGATGGGTGGTGCGCGCACGATGGAATGGTCGATTCTTTACCCAGATATGCTGCGAGCTGCTTTAGTGATCGCAGTGTCTGCGAGAGCGAGCGCCTGGCAAATCGGCATTCAGTCCGCTCAAATCAGCGCAATCGAGCGTGACCCCAACTGGAACAATGGCGAGACTACTATGCCGCCGATTACCCGCTCGATGGCCTTGCCGCCGCGCGCAGAATAGCCCACCTCACCTATCGAGGGGAGCTTGAGATTGATGAAAGATTCGGCACTTCTGCCCAGCACGAGGAAAATCCTTTGGGGCCTTACAGAGACGCGTCGCAACGCTTTGCCGTAGAAAGTTACCTGCAGCATCAAGGGCGCAAACTGGCAGAGCGTTTCGATGCCGGCAGCTACGTAGCACTCACCGAAGCCCTTAATCGTCACGATATCGGACGAGGGCGAGGCGGCTTGAACAAAGCACTCGCATCCATCAACGTTCCAACGATAGTTGCTGGCGTAGACACCGACATCCTTTACCCCTACCACCAGCAGGAACACATCTCACGAAACGTCAAAATCTATTGGGCATGGCAAAAATTAGCTCGCCCATAGGCCATGATGCTTTCCTAACAGAAACCCGGCAGATGGACCGGATCATCAGGAATGTGTGGGAAAGAATCGACGATTCTTTAGAACAAAAACGCCTTAGCGATTGAAACACTCAGGCCACCCGCACAGGAGGCTGGGCACTACACAAGATCAAAAGAAAATACAATTGTTTGATACTCAACGGACAAAATGTGGATAACTAACGCCATATCGCTGTTTCTTCCATACTCAGAGTTTCTGCCTGTGAATAACTTTTATTCGAGCTCATTGAGGTCTTGGTTCAGGTCTAGGCTAATCCTGAAATATTGGCTGGCTTCGCCTTCAGGTGAGCGTCGGAAAGCTTTAAGCAGGGAGTTTTCATGATTGGGTTTAGGCACGCTGATACGAATAACTCGGTATCTGCGTTTCAGATGAGCATTAATCGCCAACTTATTACGTTTTGGCTGCATCAGGTTCCTGAGACTGAAGAGGACTTTCATACTCAGATAGATGCCCTGAGCGTTTCCATGAATATTTCCCGAAATGATGCGAAAAATGGACTACGCGTAGGCGTTATGCTGAGAAATTTTCCAAAATTACTGTCTTGTTTACAGGCTCACTGGCACCTTGACATGCCACGCCTTGTGGTCTTGGAGAAGCATCTCATGGCCATAAGTAAAGACTTATTGCCACAGTTAGACAACTATCTATGTGATTATTTCACCTCGCAAGTATCGGGTCAGGTCATACCTCAGAAAGCGACGCTGTCCAAGCATATTCGAAACTACATTGAGAGTATCGATCCTCCAGCAGCACAAAAACCGCAGGATCAACAACAACGAGCAGCGTCTTTCAAACGGGGACTCGACGGATACACGCGCCTTAGCATAACCATGACCGATACCGAAGCTTGCATATTGCAACAAGATCTCAAGATACAACCAGGCGAAGAGCTCATCGATTCCTTTATGGCTTTGATTAATAGCCAAATAACAACGAAAGTTATTCTCAATGTTTTTAAAGGCACTGATGGTCTCATGCGTATGGCCGGCGGAGGAATCGTCGATTCCTCCGCTATCGATGCTGACGCATATACTGCGGCGTACCAACCTACCGATGAAATCCGAACAGCTGTGCAGCTACTCGACGGCTCCTGCCGCTACCCCAACTGCACCGTCAGCGCGCAGCATTGCGATATCGATCATGTCATTAATCACGATGAAAATGGCCCGACGACGCCAGATAATCTGGCCTGCCTCTGCCGGTTTCACCATAATTTTAAAACCGAGCACCGCGTCCATTATTCAATCGACGAAAATCGGATAGCTACGTGGTATTTCCCCAACGGTGTCATTAAAAAATCGCAGCCGGGAGGGGTTAAGCGGCCGCCGCGTTTTGGCCAGTCTTGGAAAAACATGAGGAACAGCGCATAAGAGCGCGTCGGCAGGCAAATCACGGCTAGCTGCTACGAACCCAACGAATCGATCGAGTAAGAAAGAAAGACCATCGCGCCGCCAACTGCCGACGCATACATCACATCAAATGTCCTGGAACGTATAGAGAGAACCCCCAGTACTTTCGAATCGCAAGTCAACCTCAAAACCGCCAACCACAACAAAGCTGTCCCAAGGACAAAAGTGGCACGACGCCAGTGCTCAGTAAGTGAATAGACGCCTGAGGTGGCGACAGCGATCACGAAGAGGGCTAGCCCGATGTATTGGATTCCGGAAGGAATCTTCGATTCTTTCCGGCCAATGTCGTGTGGGTTATCAAGAGGAGAAATTTTAACCAAGTTCCGCGCGCTCCACCACGTTACGAATCAAAAATGCACGGGTAAGCGGACCCACGCCACCTGGATTCGGTGAAATTGCCCCTGCGATATTCCAAACATCTGGGTGTACATCGCCCAGAAGCTTTCCATCTTTGCGGGAAACTCCCACGTCCAAGATAGCCGTACCTGGTTTCACCATATCTGATGTCAGCATATGAGGTTGCCCTGCAGCCGCAACAATAATATCCGCTTGAAGTGTTTCCGCAGCAAGATCCTTCGTTCCGGTATGGCATAGCACTACCGTCGCGTTCTCGCTTCTACGCGTCAGCATCAAGCCAATCGGTCTACCTACGGTCACTCCCCGGCCGATTACTACAACTTTTTTACCTGCGATTTCGATACCGAAACGCTTTAATAGGTGTATCGCTCCATTCGGCGTACAGGGTAACGGGGCGTCTTCATTGAGCACGAGCTTGCCCAAATTAACTGGATGCAAACCATCAGCATCTTTATCAGGGTTAATACGCTCCAAAACCGCATTCTCATCCAAGTGCTTCGGCAGAGGGAGCTGGACAATATAGCCAGTGCATACGGGGGCATTGTTCAGTTCATCAATAACGCTAAGTAGTTCTTCTTGAGAAATATCAGCCGGGAGATCCCGACGAATGGAGCGTATACCGATCTGTTCGCAGTCACTGTGCTTCATTTTGACATAAGAGTGACTTGCGGGATCATCACCCACCAAAACTGTTGCCAGACCGGGAACAATTCCCTTTTCTTTCAAAGATTGAACGCGGACCTCTAAGTCAGCAAAGATCTCGTCTCGGTACAGTTTTCCGTCTAATTTAATAGCAGTCACAGTACGAATTATTGCACTTTCTGGAACGAATCGTCGATTCCTTCCAGAACAGCTCTAAGATTATTCCCATGTCTGCATTCGCTCATATCATTTTCGACCAGCCTGCAATACCTCCAAACACAGGGAATGCGATAAGAATGTGCGCGGGTACCGGTGCCCATTTACACCTTGCAGGCCCTCTAGGTTTCAATCTTGAAGAGAAAAATCTGCGCCGAGCTGGACTCGATTACCACGACCTTGCTGAGGTCAGTGTCCATGAGAGCTTGGAAAGCTGCTTCGATTCTCTCCCGCATACTCGCATCTTTGCTTTTACCACGCATGGGGAAACTCACCACTCGGATGTCATGTGGCAGCCCGGTGATGCGCTCCTTTTTGGCACCGAACCGACTGGTTTAGCAGAAGAAACTTTGGCGCATCCTCGCGTTACCCAGCTGGTTCGCATCCCGATGCTCCCGGGAAGGCGTTCCATGAACCTCTCAAACGCCGCTGCCGTGGCAGCCTATGAAGTATGGCGTCAACTAGGCTACCGAGGTGGAGTTTAAGAGCGATCGCTTAGCTTTTCGACGTCCCCGTCACGTTAATCGCCCACAGGCTGGCGTCGGCAAGCGGAACATCTTTTCCTGCTACCGAAATAAGGCTCATCCCTGGGTATGCGGGTTGTTTGATTGTTACGGATACGCCTGGCAGTACGCCATGCTCTGCAAGGTACCGCAACAAGTCCGGATCACGGTCATGGATTCGTTCCACGATCACAGTTTCGCCGATTTCAAACTCGCCGAGCTCTCGTGTTGGGACGGAATCGACGATTCCTTCCTGAGAAGGAATCGGATCGCCGTGCGGATCTCGTGTTGGGTGGCCTAGGTGGGCGTCGATACGCTCAAGCAATCTGTCGGAAAGCGCATGCTCTAAGATTTCTGCCTCTTCATGAACTTCGTCCCATGTATAGCCAAGCGTGTCAAACAGGAACATCTCAATAAGCCGGTGCCGGCGAACAACTTGGGTAGCTAGAGCATTCCCGGCGTCTGTAAGCAAAATGCCCCCATAGCGCTCATGGTCAAGGAAACCCCGTGCGACGAGCTTCTTTACTGCTTCAGACGCCGTCGACGTTTTCTCAGACATTCTAGCTGCGAGTTCGCCCAGTGGAACGGGCTTTCCGGTGGCTTCGTGTAGATCCCACACGTTTTTCAAGTAGTCCTGGGACTTTTGAGGGAGCTCAGAGACATGCATACTCCGTAGAATACACCGGCCACCACCGCGATCGTTCCACCGGCCGACAGGTTGAAGGCTACAGCGATCCCCAAACCAACAAGCCCTATACTTACGCCCACCATAGGGGCAAGCCATAACAATTTGGTGGGGCTGGAGACGAGGAAGTGCAAGCCTGCCGTAGGCGCAGCGATAAGCGCGATAGACAAAATCGTTCCAATGGCTGGGATAACGCATACGACCGTTGCCACAATCATGGCGAGGATCAGGGACTCAGCTAACTTCACGTTTCCGCCTGCCGCGCGGAATCCCATCTCATCGAAGCTGTAATAGACGAGGTGTTTCTGGAAAGAATTGACGATTCCTACAGAAACAACTAACACAACCCCCGCTACCACAACATCAAAAACCCTTACCGTGAGCACCGATCCCGCTAAAAATCCCTCGATTCTGATGGGCAACGGGGCGAACCATTTGTTGAGGAAGTAGCCAAGCGCAAAACTCACTGTGAGGATGATCCCGGCAGAGGCCTGCGATGACTGCCCGTGAATTCGGGTGAGCCATCTCATTGCTACGGCCATGAGAATGCACATAATGAGTGCTCCGAGGTAAAGGCCGTCACGCCCCAGGATCACGACGCCCAGAATAGCCCCGGGGAATGTGGCGTGGGTGACGGATTCGGTAAAGAATACGCGTTGCTTCAACACTGTGAATACGCCGACAAGCCCGCAGAGAGCGCCTACGCTGATGAGTTCTAGGATGGGGAGGGTGAGGACGTCGATTAGCATGGTGCTTCACTCTTTCCTGCTCGACGCCCAAGCCTGGCTAGGCCTAGCGCTAGGAAGTACATAGCAACCACAGAGAGCGCAACGGCCGCCTGCGGGGAGATCCGTGCAGAGACTCCGGTGATCCATAGTCCGATATAGCCACCGATGAGCCCGACCGCCATGGCGATGGGGACCATGTGTCGGATGCGGGTGCTCACGAGGCGAGCAGCGGCGCCGGGGATCACTAGATAGCCGATAACAAGAAGCGTTCCGATGGCTGTCGATGCAGAGACCACGACCGCTGCAATTGCGACATTGATGGCGGCGTCGTAAAGCACAACGTTCACGCCTGAAGCTTTCGCGCCTGGGCGGTCAAAAGCGACAAAAATCTGGTTTCGCCATGTAATCGCCATGATGAGGACCGCGACCGCGCAGACAACAAGCGCCTCACCTAAACGCTTGTCGGTCGATTCAAGCAATCGTCCAAACATCAACGCCTCAAGTTGCCCTGATAAGTCGCCCTTCTTCAGAGATAAGACAACGCCCGCGGAGAAAAACGAAGTAAGCACGATGGCGGTTCCGGCCTCCGAGCGGCGCGACGCGAAAGTGAGGACCACCGCCACCACTACCGCGACCACGGAGGCGTAAGGAATGATCGATTCTCTCCCACCAAACACCGCCCCAGCCACTATCCCAGGGAAAACCGCATGCACCACGGCCTCCGCATTAAACTCCAGTTTGCGAAGGTTAACGATCACCCCTACCAATCCCGACACAATGCCAAGGACGGTAAGAAGGATGATTGGGCGCAGGAGGTAGGGCGGGATGTTCAGAAGCTGCGATAACTCGTTAACCACGGGGCCCTCCATAGGCACGAGCGATGAGGTCGGGGATCATCACATCATCGATCGCGCCGAAAGCAATTTGCCGGCCGGCCAAAAGCAGCGCTTTATCGCAGGTTTCTTCGGCTAGCAGCAGGTCGTGGGTGGACACGACGACTGCCACGCCTTCGCGTTTAGCGGCATCAATGATGCGGAGTAGCTCTTTGCGATTTGGCTCGTCCAGCCCGTTGAAAGGTTCGTCGAGAAGCACTAATCGAGGCGTCGCCACAAGGGCGCGGGCGATCAGTACGCGCTGACGCTGCCCGCCCGAGAGCTCACCAAAGCGTTTCGACGCCCGATCCAACAGCCCAACCCTCGTCAGCGCAGCGTCCACCCTCGGATCCTTCGCTGGGTTTTTTCGCAAGAACGTGGGTTTCCATCCCGACTCGTTGTACAACCCCATCGCCACAACGTCCCGTGCTGTCACCGGAAAGGTCAGGTCCAAATCCGCGGATTGGGGGACGTATCCGATGGAATTGTTGGTGCCGCGATCGACGATTGTTTGGAAAGAATCGACGATTCCTACAATCCCCTTAAGCAACGTCGTCTTCCCCGCCCCATTCGGCCCGATCAATGCGAGTGCCTCACCGGGATATAGCTTGCCTGTCACTCCTTGCAACGCAACATTCCTGTTGGGGCCTTTTCCATAAGCAAAACTCGCGTTATCAAACTGAAGAACTGGGCTGTTCACATCTAGCTTCCGTGTTGTGGTGTTATCAGTATTCATGGGTTTCATTCATGGGTTTTCTCTCGAAAGACAGGTGAGGACCTTCATAGGAAGGCCTTCATGACGCGTTGGTGAAGAGTCGGATTATCCCAGCGAGGCTGGCTTTTCTGCGAGTTTGCCGCCCCATCCTTCTACCAAGGCCTCCACATTGTGGACGATTGATTGAATGTAGGTGACGTCAGGGCCTAGGGAGTCTCCGTAGAGTTCTCCACCGAGTTTCACCCCGGCGGCCTTTGCCACGGCTTCGATGGAACGCGAACTGTTGGAGTTTTCCGCGAAGAGCACCTTGGCACCGGATTCGCGCACCTGGGCGGCGGCTGAATTGATGTGATCCGCGGTGGCGTCTTGCTGAGAGTTGAAGTCGGAGAGCGCGGCCCCGATGAACTTCACGCTGTAGTCCCGTGAGAAGTAGCCGAAAGCATCATGCGAGGTAAAGAGGATGCGTTCCGTCTCTGGGACGGATGCCAGGGAATCAGAGATCCACTTGTCAAGGTCTACAAGCTTTTCGACGTACCCATCCACCCGTTTCTTGTACTCAGCCGCATGATCTGGGTCGGCCTTTTCCAATGCTTTTCCAATGTTTTCCACTTGGATTTTCGCGTTGCGTGGGCTTGTCCAAATATGCGGATCGTGGGTGAATTCAGGCTGGCTTTCGCCTTCTTCTGGAGGGAATGGCCACTTCGCTATAGAGACGCCTTCAGAAGTATCCACAGTAGTCCCGGAGAATCCCGAGGACGTGACAGCATTGTCAAGGAAGTGTTCGAGGTCGATGCCGTTTTTCAGGAGCAGATCGGCTTTAGGCAACGCGTCCATTTGTTCACGAGTCATCTCATGTTCGTGCGCTGAAGCGTTGGGGGCTAGCAGGCACGTGAGGTTAACGTCGGCGTCGATGTTTTTCATGTAATCGCAGATTTGGGTGGTGGTCGCCACAACTCCGAGTTTGCTATGGCCCTTATCTTTATTGTTGCCGGCACTTGAGCATCCGACGAGAGCAAGGGAAACAACCATTCCTGCGGCCAAACCGCGGGCAAGTTTAGACATGAAATGCTCCTGTTTGAAAAATATTCCAAAACAGAAGCTAACACCACATTTCACCTATATCAAGACGCGTCATTCAACGCGTTGAACTTTCTACCCCTTAAAGAGTTCACCAGTTCCTGTGCCTGCACCTCACCAAGATCACGCCCCTGCATTAACACCGGCCCCGCCACAAGGTCTAAACGCACGGTCTGTAATCGCAGCAATCTCTGAATAGGCCCTTGGACCACGCTAAGTTCCTGAATATGCGCCGTTTCCACCACAGCAGCGCGCCGACGAAGCCACCCAAACCGCGTCACCGCATAGCCGTCGAAAAGCTTTACTGTCTGATTACTCACATCCAACGGGGAAATCCACCGCGCCCGGCGCGGGCTTCTCAAAGTGGGATCGCTCTCTCGCCGTGGATCGAGGGAAATTCCGGTGATCTCACGTACCAAATCCATTGCTTGATCACATGTGCCTACCGGAAGCAACGTCGTCGTCCCCGCTTTTTTGTCCTTAACCCCATAGCCCACGACCGAGACCCGCACTCGCCACCAACCGACAAAGCGCCACAACGCGGGTTGCGAAATTTCCACCGCATGAATCCGCGACAAAGGAATGGATTGCTTCCGACGATCAGCCAGACCATAGGACACGTGAATGCTCGGCCCCTCCGCGTCACTTACAAAGCTGGACTGGAACTGCCACCCTTTATCGATCACTCCCCAGGCGGAAGGGACGATTCCCACCACAAAAGGCACCGCCGCGGTAGCTCCGCCAGGAACCAGAAACAGCAGCCCCACGCAACACAACCACGTGCCGTGCGTCAACGCAGTGCCCAGCAAGATTCTGAAAACTCGAATATGCTCCCCTGATTGTTCGACAGGCTCCCCCAGCAACTCACGTCGAACGGCTTCCCCTTCTTCACGCGTCAGATAGCCAATCGTCAGTACGGAATCCCTGCCGCCTGCAGTCTCTACGCGCACCTCCACCACGCGAAATAGTCGCGCAATCACCGACTCCACGATGTCCACAGCTTGAATGCGATCACGCCTGGCGGAACGCAGCTTCGCGTTAAGAACTCCGCGCGCAACGGTGACGTCTTGTTCCGTGATGTCAAAGCCTTCCGACCTCCACCAGAACCCCGACACCGCCCACACCACAAGCACACTCAGCAGCACCGCCCCCACGGCATAAAACACATAATCCTGATGCTCAACAACAAAACGAATCTCGTCCCGATCAATATTGACCACCAGCAAAGACACAAGCGCCACGATCCCACTCCAAAAGCGAAGCAAGGGAGTCAGCCGATGCACCCTGCGCATGCCAGCTACCCGCTCCCCCCTAGATAACACACGCTCGCCCTGAGCCTCCGAGGTCATAGCCCGCTCATCCTCTCCCGAGCCTTTTCCGATAACCTCCGCCTAAGCTCATGAGCCTGATCAACCTCCAGGCCAGGGATCGCCGAATCACTCGTGGAAGAGGCAGTATGCAGCTCAACGCGGGCAAGACCAAAGCGCGAAGCGATAGGCCCCTCGGTGACATCGACAAATTGGATCCTGCCGTAAGGCACCACGGTGAGTGTCCGCCACATCTTTCCCTTAGTAATCAGCAATTCATCATCACGCTCTTCCCAGCCAAGGTTTCGCACCTGCAAAGGAATAAGCCACGCCACCCACAACGCAGCCACGAGCGTAACGACACCCCCCGCCCACAACCAAGGACTCCACACATACGCAGAGATAGCAAAACCAACAAAAGCGACCACGAAGCAAGGCATCAACGCAATAAGGCGAGCCGCGACGAGTTTGGAGGAAACCGGGTTCACAACGACCATTTTGGCAAAGGTGGGAAAGAATCGTCGATTCTTTCCCACACATCTTCCCCATCTGCTCTTCGCCTCACCCCTGAATGAATTTATTCAAATATAAAGTCGATAAATTTAACAACACGATTACACAGACTGAAAAATATATGGCTTACAGGCATTTTCTACCGCCGAGCCTATCCAAGCGGCACCCTATTAGAACTTTTAATCTACAAAAATAAGATCAATTACTAGACAAAGCTGTACATTTTGACCGACCTCAACTACTGTCCCAGTGATAACCGCATAAACCTAGAGGATTTCCATCTTCGCCTGAACAAAAATAGGCACTGAACAGTGCTAACCACACTGCCCTCCAGATCCTATATGTACGATTCAGTCGTCACGATCATCCTCATAGAGTCCAATCGGTTAACCGAGCTGTCTATAGATAAGTGACCTTCGGCTGGCGTCGAAAAGCTTTCTTGCTCACCCTTTTATCTTCATAACACCCGAACAAAATCTCGCTAAAGGACTCCACAATGAAACTGCTCCGCAGCCTCGCCGTTATCGCCGCATCCACGCTTGCCGCAACGGGTTTAGTCGCGTGCTCCTCCGATGCCAAGGACGGAACCACCATTAAAATCGGCACAACGGATTCCACAAAGAAGGCTTGGAGCGCCTTCGAGGACAAGGCCAAGGAAGCCGGAATCAAACTCGATATCGTCGACTTCTCTGATTACTCCACCCCCAACGACGCTCTGAATCAGAACCAAATCGACGTTAACCTCTTCCAGCACCTCAAATTCCTCGCAGAGTACAACACCGGAAAAGGCGCCGACCTCACCCCTGTCGGAGCCACCGAGATCGTCCCTCTAGCGTTGTTCTGGAAGGGTCACGACTCTTTAGACGGTATCGACGGCGAATCCATCGCCATCCCTAACGATTCCTCGAACCAGGGCCGCGCGATCAACGTGCTTGTCCAAGCCGGACTGCTCAAGCTCAAGCACGATGGCCTAGTCACGCCAGCGCCCGCAGACATCGATGAAGGTGCTTCCAAAGTCAAGGTCACCCCCATCGACGCAGCCCAGACGACCGCCGCCTACGGCGAAGGCAAACCAGCTATCATCAACAACTCATTCCTGGACCGAGCTGGCATTGATCCGAAGCTCGCTGTTTTCCAAGACAACCCAGAGTCCCAAGAAGCCGAGCCTTATATCAACGCTTTCGTCACCAAGGCCGACAAGAAGGATGACCCGAACATCGCCAAGCTAGTCGAGCTGTGGCACTCCACCGAAGTCCAAGAGGGTGTCAAGGAAGATTCCAAGGGCACTTCCGTTGAGGTAAAGCGCTCCCCCGAGGAACTGCAAAAGATCCTCAAGCGCCTCGAAGAGATCCAAGGTAAATAACGGCTTTTCGCTTATCGACGCCCCACCCCGGCCATATCGCCGGGGACAGGGCGTTTATGCCTTGTAGGCCATCAGCACCCCGACCTAACTCAGCACCGAATAGACCAAGCTGTACAAAATAAGTTCGCTCGACTACTCTGCCAGCGATAACAAAAATTCAACTGATTTTCATAAAGCAGCAAAAGCATACGTGCCGAGCACCTGCCAAAAGGAAGAAAACACGCGTCCATGAATATTCGTCACAGCATCGCGGCCATCGCAGGCACAGGGCTTGTCGCTTGTTCTTCGGAAAGAATCGACGATTCTGTCCGAATCGGCACCACTGACTCCACGAAAAAGGCATGGACAGTCTGGACAGACAAAGCGGCAGAAGCGGGAATCACGCTCGATGTCGTCAAATTTTCGGACTTCTCCACTCCTAACCAAGCTCTCAGCCAGAACCAGCTGGATGTGAATTTGTTCCAGCATTTGAAGTTCCTTGCCGAATATAACGTCAAGTCTGGCTCTGATTTGGTGCCTGTCGGTTCGACGGAGATTATCCCTCTGGCACTGTTTTGGAAGGGCCATGATTCGCTCGACGGAATTGAGGGAAACTCCGTAGCAATTCCTAATGACCCGACAAACCAAGCTCGCGCATTGAATGTGTTGGTGGCGGCGGGTTTGCTCAAACTTAAAGATGGCAGCCCCGATCTACCGGCACCGGCAGACATCGATAAGGAACAGTCCAAGGTCTCCGTCACCCCGGTTGAGGCGGCTTCAGCGCCGGCGGCTTATGGCGAGGGCAAACCTGCGGTCATCAATAACACTTTCCTCGATCGCGCAGGGATCGATGCCAAAACCACGATTTTCCAAGACGATCCTTCTTCTGCTGAGGCAGAGCCTTATATCAATGTGTTAGTGGCTAAGAAGGAGAATAAGGACGACCCGAGGTGGCAGAAGCTTATCGAGTTGTGGCACACCTCCGAGGTGCAGGCCGCACTGGCAGAGGATTCAAAGGGGACCTCCGTGGAAGTCAAGCGCTCGCCTGAGGAGCTACAGCAGATTCTCGATCGACTTCAAAAGCAATCCTAAAGTTTGGCCCACGTTTTACGCGTTTAACAGCAGAAGGCATTCCCTATGAACGGAACCCGTATTGAGTTTGAAGACATCACCAAAGTCTTCAGCTCAGGTAAGAAAAATATCACCGCTCTCGATGGCGTCAGCTTGACCGTCGAGCCGGGCGAAATTCTTGGCGTCATTGGTTATTCTGGCGCCGGAAAATCAACACTTGTCCGCATGATTAACGGCCTAGACTTCCCTACCTCGGGGCATCTGCGTCTAGACGGCACTGACATCGTGGGCATGCCAGAGAAGAAGCTCCGCAGCATTCGTGCTGGCATTGGGATGATCTTTCAGCAATTCAACCTGTTTACCTCTCGCACGACTGCCGGAAATATTGAGTATCCGTTGAAGCTGGCGGGCGTCGATAAGCAGGAGCGCAAGCGGCGTGTCGACGAGCTCCTCGCATTCGTGGGGCTCTCCGATCGCGGCGGCAATTACCCTGAAGAACTATCGGGCGGACAAAAGCAGCGCGTCGGCATTGCCCGTGCGCTCGCCAACAACCCGGCGCTTTTGCTTGCCGACGAAGCCACCTCAGCGCTGGACCCAGAAACCACGCATGAAGTCCTCGACCTTTTGCGTAAGGTCAATCGCGAGTTGGGAATTACCATCGTCGTGATTACTCATGAGATGGATGTTATCCGCTCTATCGCCGACAAAGTTGCTGTCATGGAAAACGGAAAAGTGGTCGAATACGGCAGCGTCTACGAAGTCTTTTCGCATCCTCAGACGCGCGTGGCCCAGCGCTTCGTTGCTACGTCGTTACGCAATACTCCCGACGCCATTGAATCGGAAGATCTTCTGGCGCACGAGGGCCGACTCTTTACGATCACACTCTCTGAGGACTCAGGATTTTTCACCGCAGCGGCGCAGGCCAAGGACGCAGGAGCCGGAATCGGAATCGTGCACGGCGGCATCACTACGTTGCAGAAACATTCCTTTGGCAAAGTCACTGTCCGCCTCACCGGCCCCGACAGCGTCATTGACAACTTCTTCGCTTACCTTTCCACCACCACCGACATCCAGGAGATCCAGCGATGACCACTCAGATCCTCGCCGCCAACTGGTCCCGTCTTGGCGACACCTTCACCTCCGCCATCGTGGACACCCTCATCATGGTGTCGGTCACTCTCGTCGTCGGTGGCCTGCTTGGTCTTGCCCTCGGCGTCCTGCTGTATACCACCCGCGCCGGCGGAATTCTCCAGAACAAATTCATCTACACCGTTATTAATATCTTGGTGAATTTTGTTCGACCTATCCCATTTATCATCATGATTACGGCATTCGGCCCCCTCACACTGGCAGTAGTGGGCACGACCATTGGTCGCGAAGCCGCCATGTTCATCATGTCCATCGCCGCAACCTTCGCCGTTGCGCGCATCGTGGAGCAAAACCTTGTCACAATTGATCCCGGTGTCATCGAGGCTGCTCGTTCCATGGGAGCAAGCCCCTGGAAAATCATCACGTCGGTGATTGTCCCCGAGGCTCTAGGACCGCTAGTCCTCGGCTACACCTTTATCTTTATCGCCATCGTGGATATGTCTGCCATGGCCGGCTATATCGGCGGCGGCGGTCTGGGAGACTTTGCCATCGTCTACGGCTACCGTGCCTACGATTGGGAGGTCACCTACGTAGCGACCTTCGTGATCATCCTCATCGTCCAGATTGCGCAGCTCTTTGGTAACTGGCTATCAAAGAAAATCATGCGACGATAGAAAGAATCGTCGATTCTTTCCGGTGGGCGTCATACTTTTCTTGTATGGCGCCCACTTTCTTATCTTCATAGCATGCCCGCTTAGTACCCCCGGCATAGTTGGCATAGTTTCCCCGGCGCGACTGGTGATCGCGCTATAAACACTTCACCGCTAGTAATTCGCTGCCGTGATCTTGTGGTCTACGGCTGCCGTCTCACTACTGAATCAACAAACCAGGCTTTTCCTGTTGTCGGAGGATTCCCACACGACGCCACAACGCCTTCCACTTCAGCCTCATGCATAGTCACGACCCAAGACCGATCGCCCGATGCCTCGGTGATCAGGGAAGAATCGTCGATTCTTTCCCACACAAACTGCCCAAGTTGTGGTTTTTCGCCATTATTCGCCACGTGCTCTGCCACCGCGATCTCCGCTACTTGTCCCTCGGGCGCCCACAGCCCTCGGCCTCGGCACCCTGGGAGGAACAGTTCGCCGCGTCGTGCGGTGCGATAGAGCTCTTGCGATGCGACTTCGTTGAGCCGGCCCCAGGCGTATCCCCACGGCATCAGAACCATAGAAGGCGCAAAGCGATGCCCTTTGGTATGGCTGCATTCCCAAATAGGAGCTTCTGGGAAGGCCCGGCACAGCGATGCCGCGATCGGGCGTCCTTTGATCGCGCAGCAGGCGTCTCGCTTGGCATGGGTGCAAATAAGAAGGATTGGGTCTACAACCCGTGTTGCCCCGTTTTTCCCCGGCCCCGAAAGGTCCAAGGAACAAATGTCTTCGGCGTTTTCTACTGTTAGAGTTTCCGCGATTCCCGCGGATCCGAACACTAAGTACACCGTTTTGAGTGGCTTATCGACGTGCCCAGCTCGCCCCGGCTTCCGAATCAGGTAGAGTCCCACGCCCAACGCTTTAAGCCTCGAGGACACTTCTGCGGTAAATGTATTTCCGTCAAGAATGTCATGGCTCCATGCCCCGGTGTGCTCTAGCAACACATAGGTATCGCCCACTTTGGAAGTTCCGGGTAAAGGCTCGATGTGAACGTCAGAGCACAGGTCAGTCATGACGATTAGCGTATCGTGTAATTAAATAAGGTGCAGCTAAGCCTCATCTATGCGATCAATGCGGGAAATCACCCACGCATTAAGAGGCAGCACATCTGATGCGTATCTCAATTTCACAACGATTGCCTGGAATATCGCCTCTAAGCTTCATTAGAAGTCGCCTGACACGTTACGGTAGGACACATGAATGAACACCCAGTTGGCAGTCGCTCCCGTTGGAAGCTGCCCGCTGCTGCGCTTGCAGCTGCCCTAAGTGTGACGGGACTAGCCGCTTGTTCTACGGATAAAGCCTCCGCACCAAAGGATGCTGTTACTTCCGCATCTACACACTCGGAGTTGCCTTCGGCGCCTGCATCCTCATCTAATGCAGGACTCGTCCCTCTGGGCGATGCCAACAAGGAAGCGAAAACACAGCGTCCCGAGAAGTCCGAATCCATCGTCACAGGTGTCCGAGTTGGGCATCACGAGACCTTTGATCGCGTGGTCTTTGATATCGAAGGAACTGGAACGCCCGGCTGGTTTGTGGACTACACGTCGTCCCCGACGCAACAGGCAAGCGGTAATCCCATCCAGGTTCGCGGTAAGGCAGCGCTCAACGTCAACATTGACGGCACACTGCTTCCCTTTGAGCTAGGTAAGCAGGATCCGCAGATCGGCACTGTACAGGGCGTTGGAAACATCACCGAGGTCAAATCTGCTGGCACCGTAGAAGGCCGTTCACAATTTGTAATCGGTTTGGATTCCGAGCACCCTTACTCCGTGCAGATCGTCCCCAACCCCACGCGCGTTGTGATCGACATCCGTTCGCAGTCCTAGCACCCTAAGCTAAGTCGCGGGAGTGTGCCCAGCGGGTAAGCGCATGCCTATTCGACTGCTGGGTCTTCCGCAGAATGTTCGAAGCATGCGTTTCGACGGTTTTGACCGATATGAAAAGCTGCGCCCCAATTTCTTTATACGTGTACCCGCGGGCTAGTAGGCGCAGCACTTCCAATTCCCTCCGGGTCAGCGCGTCCACTATCGGGTCAGAAACCTGTTTACCCTCCTCTACTTCCCTGTCCGACTCCGGAGAATCGACAACCCCGGCCCCCATGGGATCGGGACGGGCGAAGGCATCGAGGACAAAACCCGCTAGTCGTGGCGAAAACACGGCGTCGCCGTCGTGCACCCGCGTGATGGCGTCGACAAGCTCTGTGCCCGAAATCGTTTTTGTCACATAACCCCTGGCCCCCGCGCGAATCACTGAGATCACGTCCTCAGCGGCATCGGAAACGCTCAAAGCCAAAAAGCGCGCAGGCGTTTCGACCCCACGCAACACTGCTACCCCGCCGCCGTCGGGCATGTGGACGTCGAGAAGCACCACATCGGGTTGCGAAGCATCAATGACTGCCACGGCCTCGCTGACAGTCCCAGCTTCCCCCCCACGATCTCCACTTCACCCCAATCTCAGCGCGAACGCCCGCACGGAACACAGAATGGATCGTCAACGAGAAAAATCTTCATGCCTCCTATTGTTTCTTGAAAGGCATGCGAATGGCTACCTCAGTTCCCGCCGAATTATGAATCTGCACGTCACCGCCAGCACGCTTCACCCGACCCAGGATAGAATCGCGAACTCCATGCCGACTCTCATCCACAGTCTCAAGGTCAAACCCCGGCCCACGATCCCGCACAAAAATAGCCAACTCCTCAAAACACTCCGCATACACATCCGCAGAGTTCTCCCCCGAATGCTTCGCCGCATTCACCATCGCCTCACGCGCAGCCAACACCGCGGACTTCATCGACGCATCCAACGGCCGATCCTCCCCCACAATCACAGGCGAAATCGTTATGGCAAACATGTCTTCCACCTCGCCACAGGCCCGCTCGATCGCCTTAAAAACCGTGGCATCCTCCCGTGGGGAAACCAGCCACTGCCGCAATCTCCGCCCGCTCATCAGCCGCGGCCTTTTCCGCGCGCCCCACGCTCAGCCGCTGCAACACCCGCACCACAAACGGCACCACTAACGCCGCCACACCAGCCAAAGTAAGAACCACCGTAATCACAGCCGAACCAAAAAACTGACGATCCTGCCATTGGACCGCCGCAAACAACACTCCCACAAACACTAACGACGCCCCCACCCCAATCATGACCACCGCATAATCAGAAGTAATCCGGTCATAAGCGAGCCATGCCAACAACACGCCAACACCAATGACCCCAAAAGCCGCCACAACTCCCGAAGAAATGCCCGCTGCTTTCCACAAAAATCCCGAGACACCGAACGCCCCGCCTAGCGCGGCGACCGCTAGAAGCCAGTTTGTTGACTGCGTCCACGCCAATGTTTCAGAAGTCTTTCCGGAAAGACTTTGACGTCGTGAAGATCCACAAGGCCGTATAAACCATCACCCCTACCCCGTTGAATAAAGCCAACGCGGCAAGCCCTATCCGAACCCGCACCACACTAAAACCAAAATATCTGGCTAAACCCGCGGCGACGCCTCCGATGACGTTGTTATCACGGTCTCGATAGAAAGGAGGATAGGCCTGTTGCATGCATGCTATTTTCCCATAGCGTTTCTGATTACCCCATCAGGTGAAACCCTGATTTTTACTAATTCAGGGTCTTCCCCGATGTGTATTTCCGTATAAGCGTTCACAATGGAAAGCATGAACGAGACACTTCATCAGATGTGGGACACTCGCCCGGTGCGTTTACCTCGCGAGCAAGGCAGCGAGGCGAAACTCTTAGGCGTGTGTGAGGGCATTGGGGTTCGTTACCAAATCGACCCGACGTTGGTACGCATCTTTTTTGTTATCTTCGGTTTCCTGGGTGGCGGTATTTCCTTATACCTCATCGCTTGGTTTCTGATGCCAAAGTATTCGCTTGTAAAAGCACCTGTTGATTTGTTGCGTCAAGACGCGTCCGTCAAAGACAGCAAAATCTTACGTAGCGAACGAAACACCGGATGGACACTCATTCTGGTGATCTTGGTGATAGCTCTTTCATCCGGAAGCTCAGATACAGTACTGTTTGGGGTAGGTCATTTTGGCGCATTCATCGTGTTCTTCCTCGCATGGTACCTATTGCACCAACGCACGCCTGAACCTCCAATGGGATTGTTGCAACAGCACCCGGACGCCGCAGGCCCGCACGTAGACTTAAGCTCTTATAGTCCGGTGGAAGGATTCACTGCACCGTTTACTGCACAGCAGCCACCAGCGTGGGATCCTCTAGGGACCGCCCCTTTTGCTTGGGATCTTCCGGAACCCGGCCCAGCGCCACAACCTAAGAAACGTCGTAACCCGTGGATCAGAGGGCTGATGTGGTTTGCTAGTGGCATTGTCATCGTTGCTGCGATGCTTGGTCCTCGGGAAGGAATCGACGATTCTTTCGGAGACATCAACGCACGGCCTGCCACCGCCACACAGCTTGCAGACTCCTACACTCTCCGAGCCGGCGACATTAGTCTCGACCTCAGCCGTATCGAGTCTTTGGATAAGCCTCGTCAGGTCCAGGTTCAGACAAAGGTCGGCGACGTGCATGTCCTGTTACCAGAAAAGGTACGAGTGGAGGTCAGCTGTGGGACGCGAATCGGCGATAAGCACTGCACCGAGGGAGTACATAACCCTGACGCGCAGGGAGAAACGTTGAAGCTGCGGGTGACCAGTGGCATTGGCGATGTCACGGTGCAGCCGACGGGTTAAGAATCCAGTTGGGCTCGGACCTCTTCGCAGAGGTTTCCGAGCTCGTACCAGTCGGATTCGTCGATACGCTCAAGGCGATAGTCCTCGGGGCTGAGGGCATAATGTTTGAGGGCTATGGCCAGGGGAAGGATGCGCTCGGAGGTGGCGTCGATGCGCATCATACGATCGTGGGGGCCGCCGATGCGCGCAAGGTTAAACGCCCCACTTTCTTGGATTCTAGGATCAATACCGAGAGGTCTAGGACCAACTGGAATGCTGAATCGAAGTGGAAACCGGCTCCGTCGAGGGAAGCCTCGGTGTAGTTTCCGTGGAGCTCGTCGAGGTGAAAGTCTTGGAAGATTTCCTCGATCGTGAGCACTTCGCTTTTGGAGTCAAGGTACTGCGTCAGGGTGCGGCTATCGGCGGAATCGCCGAAGAATTTCCCCCAGTAGGTATCGATAATCATCGCAGTATCCTTCCTCGTGCGTTTACTGCAACCAGAGTTTAGACCCAATTATGCGCAGTTGCATCCGCGAAACACACTAATAAAAACGCTAATGGCTACCGACAACTCGGTAGCCATTAGTCAGCGATTACTCCCACTCGATGGTTCCTGGGGGCTTGGACGTGCAGTCGAGAACCACGCGGTTGACGTCTGGCACCTCGTTGGTGATGCGCGTAGAGATCTTCTCCAAGACCTCATAAGGCAAGCGCGTCCAGTCCGCAGTCATCGCGTCTTCGGAGGACACTGGGCGCAGCACAATCGGGTGACCGTACGTGCGACCATCGCCTTGAACGCCCACGGAGCGGACGTCGGCAAGCAACACCACAGGGCACTGCCAGATCTGGTCGTCCAAACCGGCAGCCGTGAGCTCGGTGCGGGCGATAAGGTCAGCGGCGCGCAAGGTCTCTAGGCGATCCTCGGTGACCTCGCCGATGATGCGGATGCCGAGGCCAGGACCTGGGAAGGGCTGGCGATTCACGATCTCCTCGGGCAGGCCTAGTTCCCGACCAACCGCGCGAACCTCGTCTTTGAAAAGCAGACCCAGCGGCTCAACGAGCTTAAACTCCACGTCATCGGGAAGTCCGCCGACGTTGTGGTGGCTCTTGATATTCGCGGTGCCCGCGCCGCCACCAGATTCAACAACATCCGGGTACAAAGTTCCTTGGACAAGGAAATCTACGCTCGCTCCCGGAGCACTTTCCAGCACACCGGCGACAGCACGCTCGAAGGAACGGATAAACTCCGCACCGATGGCCTTGCGCTTTGCCTCTGGCTCGGTGACACCAGCCAGCTTATCCAGGAAAGCTGCCCGCTCGTCAACCGTCACCAACTTAGCGCCTGTCGACGCCACAAAGTCCTTCTGCACCTGCTCTCGCTCACCGGCACGCAGCAGACCATGATCCACAAAGACGCACGTGAGACGATCACCGATGGCGCGCTGCACCAACGCTCCCGCCACCGCAGAATCGACGCCACCGGAAAGACCACAAATCGCACGGCCTTCAGGACCAACCTGATCCCGAACCGCCTGGATAAGCTCTTCAGCGATATTTGCCGCCGTCCAATTCTGCTCCAGCCCTGCGATCTCTGTGAGGAAGCGAACCAGAACCTCTTGGCCGTGCGGCGAGTGCAGCACCTCGGGGTGATACTGCACGCCCGCCATGCGCTTTTCGACGCACTCAAACGCCGCAACCGGAGCACCCTCCGAGTGGGCAGAAACGACGAATCCTTCCGGAGCTTGAGACACAGCATCGCCGTGACTCATCCAAACCTTATGGGCCTTTTCTAATCCGTCGTGCAGTATGCCGCCCTCGACGACCAACTCGGTACGTCCGTATTCGCGGTTGCCGGTGTTGGCGACGGTTCCCCCAAGCGCATGGGTCATCGCCTGGAATCCATAGCAAATACCGAAGACAGGGATTCCTAATTCCAGCAACGCTGGGTCAAGAGACGGCGCCCCGGTCTCATAAACAGACGAGGGGCCACCCGACAAGACTAGCGCCGCAGGATTTTTGGCTTTAATTTCTTCAACGGTCGCGGTATGTGGAACCACTTCCGAGTAGATCTTTGCTTCGCGGACGCGCCGGGCAATGAGCTGCGCATACTGAGCGCCGAAGTCGACGACTAGTACCGGATTATGTTTTTGGGGAGTTTGCTGTGTCACGCTGCATACACTACCGCATGGGCTAGGACCCTAGATACCGGGGCTTAGCGACGAGCGTCGAGAAGCTTTATCCCAAGTGGACATGCGGATGCGGTTTTCCGTCCTTATTAGCGCGCCAAATTATCTCGTGGACTACAACCGCGTTTTGTCCTTTACCGATAGCCAGATAGCGCAGCATATCGCGCACAGGAGAACCTGGCGACCAAGAAAAGTACACGTCCACATTCCCGCGGTGATGCATATCCACTGCGAGCGCCGCGATGGTATTCGGGATGGCTGCAGATTCTGTGCGAAGAATCGTGTGTCCCCCGCACACATGCCCTGTGACCACAAGCGCTGAGCTAAATTCGCTGGCGTCTCGTATCCCTACCTCCAAAAAGATGACGGGCTGAGAATCTGGAATGTGATTGCGGGCCCGGACCTCGTGTTCTTTGCGCTCATATTCGGCTGGGTCATCGGAGCCTATGGAATGCGCAATGATCGCAAAGGGGCCACAGGTGGAATCGATGATGCGCAGCGCCTTCTCGTCATAAGAAATAATGGGGCTGCGCAGTTCAAAAGCTCTGCCCACGCGGGAAACCATAGATACCACGATGATCGCCACGATAAACCAAAAAGCCACTTTGAGTCCCTCGGGGCGCTCAACCATGTTGGTGATTGTGGTGTAACCCAGAACCAACGTCACCAGGCCATAAGCGAATGGCTTCCAATGCGGGCCGCGTTTGCGCCGAACGTCCACAGCAGACGAGAGCGTGACCGCTAACGCCCCGGAGAGCAAAAGAACTAGGACACCCGTGGCATAGGCCCCAGATTGCTTATCCACGTTTGCCCTAAAAATTATGGCTACGGCAAAAGTAATAGCGGCCACCACTTTCACCATCGGGCGTGTCTTAGCCACCCACGCGGGGGCCATGCCATAACGCGGTAGATAACGTGGAATCAGGTTAATCATGCCGGCCATGGCTGAAGCACCAGCGAACCACAGGATCACCACGGTGACCAGGTCATAAGCACCGCCAAAGAACGGGCCAAATTGCTCGTGGGCGAGGTATGCGAGGGCGCGGCCGTTGGCAGGGCCGCCGTCGATAAGCGAATCTGCAGGAACAAGTAGGGTGACCACGATCGACGAGGCAATGAGGAACACGCTCATGATAGACGCAGCCACAAGCAGTAGCTTCCGCCCGGCGCGCACCTTCCCCGCGCGGCCTTCTGCGCCGCCGTCGATCTGCGGTATGACTGCCACTCCCGTTTCAAAGCCGGAGAGGCCCAATGCGAGTTTGGGGAAAACCAGCAGCGCCACGAGGACGATGCCCAGTGGCTGCGGGTGCGCGACGATCACAGACTGCCACCAGTCCCCCACCATGGAGGGGTGCAGGCCGATTCGAATGAGCCCTGTGGTCACGATGATGGCGGTCAGAACCAAATAGACGCTGACTAGGACCACCGATACCCTAATTGCCTCAGTGAATCCCCGGTAGAACACCAACGCCAGCGACGCCAGCATAGCGATCGTCAGCGGAATCGTCCATGGGCTGGACGTCGTGTGTAGCAGATGAGCCGTGGCGTCTGAAGCCGACAGCGTCATGGTGATGGTGAAGTCCGTTGCAGCAAACCCGAGCAGTACAAGGATCAGGAATTTCCTTTTCCAACCATGCACAAAATGGGACAGCACTGCGATGGATCCCTGACCGTCTGGCGACTCGCGCGCAATACGCCGATAGACGGGCACTGCGCCCAGCATCGTCACAGCCACAAGCACCAGCGTGGCAATAGGCACCAGCGCTCCTGCAGCAACGACTGCGATGCCAGGCTGGTAACCGAGCGTGGAATAGTAGTCCACACCAGTCAGGCACATGACCTTCCACCAAGGGTGCTTGGTGGCTGGGGACTCCTGTAACCGGCGATCCCTCTTGACCAGATGCGTCATGGAAGACAGTTCTACGCCTAGGCGGCCCCAAGACCAATAGCTCTCACTGTGCAATAAATCAGTACGTTGCGGCTCCTAGGTTCATTGCTTATCGACGCCATCACACAACGCCGGCCCCCATGACAGGGATACCGGCGTTGTGTGGGAAAGAATCGACGATTCTATCGGATCGTCAACTCAACTTTTTGGAAGCTCTTCAAATCCGTGTAGCCGCACTTAGCCAGAGCGCGCTTGAGTCCGCCGACAAAATTTTCTTCGCCGAACACGTTTGCAGATGGCCCATGCAAGACGACCTCGAGGCTGACGCGCTCCGTGGTGGGAATAATCCCAACGGTTCCCACGATGCCTCGCGGGAAACGCGGATGCGCTGCAGCTGATGGCCAGAAAAGTCCTTTGCCTGCGGCTTCGGTGGCCCTGGCAAGGGGTTCCCCAAGGATGACTGCGTCCGCACCGCATGCGATAGCTTTGACAGCTTGTCCAGAGTTATTGATGTTCCCGTCGGCGATCACGTGGACATAGCGTCCTCCGGTCTCGTCGAGGTAATCGCGACGTGCTGCGGCCACGCCTGCGATAGCGGTGGCCAAGGAGTCGTCGATGCCTAAGGCTAGGTCGTTGGTGTTTGAGCCACCACCGGCGATGATGCCAACTGCACCTGCGCGCATGAGGTGAAGCGCAGTGGTGTAATCGCTGACGCCGCCAGCGATTACTGGCACATCAATCGATCCGATGAATTCTTTGAGGTTGAGCGGCTCGCCGCTTGTTTCTACGTATTCAGCGGAAATGATGGTGCCTTGGATGATGAGCAGATCGGCGCCTGCTTTGATCAGCAAAGGAGCAAGCTCGCGGCACTTTTGTGGCGATACGCGTACTGCCACAACGGCTCCCGAGCCGCGTACCTGGGCAATCCGCTCGGTGAGCAGATCTTTATCCAGTTCTGCGGCATGCAGTTCCTGCAGTTTCTTGGTAGCTCGGCCAAGCGAGGCTAGATCAAGTTCATCTTGGCCATGTGCCTCTACGATCTCGTTGATTGCCGCGTCCAAGTCCGCATGACGGCCCCACAGGCCTTCCGCGTTGATTACGCCGAGTCCACCTTGTTTATCCATCTCGATGACAAATTCGGGGCTTGCCAGCGCATCGGTGGGATGGGACATAAATGGCACTTTGAAGGTATAGGCGTCAATGTGCCACGTAGTATCCACGTCTTTGGAGGACCGTGTGCGACGCGCTGGTACGACCGCGATGTCATCTAGGTAGTAAGTGCGGCGAGCCTCACGGCCAATCCCGATTTCGACGTAATCACGCATGATGAAAAGGAACCTTCCCGATTTTATTAGTGGTAGTTAGGTGCTTCGACTGTCTGCTGAATGTGGTGCGGGTGTGATTCGCGAAGCCCAGCAGAAGTAATTTGGACGAAGCGAGCGTTCCACAAATCATTTATCGTAGCCGATCCGGTGTACCCCATGGATGCCCGCAGACCACCTACCAGCTGATGCGTGATGGCCTCGATGGAACCACGGAATGGGACGCGTCCTTCGATTCCTTCCGGAACAAGCTTGTCTTCGCTCTTAACATCCGATTGGAAATACCGGTCTTTGGAGTAAGAGCGCTTCTCGCCGCTGAGCCCTCGGCCCTGCATTGCACCCATGGAGCCCATGCCGCGGTAGCGCTTGTACTGTTTTCCGCCCACGACGACGATCTCACCGGGTGATTCGGTGGTGCCTGCCAGCATGGAGCCAAGCATGACAGAGGAGGCTCCGGCTGCCAGTGCTTTTGCTAGATCGCCGGAGAATTGCATGCCGCCGTCTGCGATAATTGGGACGCCTGCTGCGTGAGCTGGGACGGAGGCTTCCATAATCGCGGTGATTTGGGGCGCACCCACACCTGCGACAACGCGGGTTGTACATATCGAGCCAGGGCCAATACCAACTTTGATAGCGTCGGCTCCTGCTTCGATCATGGCTTTTGCTGCCGAGCGAGTGGCGAGGTTTCCGCCGATCACATCGACGCGGTCTCCCCATTCCTTCTTGACCCGGGAAACCATGTCCAAAACACCACTGGAGTGCGCATGCGCGGAATCGACGACGAGCACGTCCACGCCGGCGTCGACAAGCGCTCCGGCGCGAGTCCAGGATTCCTCCCCTACTCCAATGCCTGCGCCGACCAGCAGTCGGCCAGTGCTGTCCTTGGAGGCATGCGGGTACTGCTCGGTCTTCACAAAGTCTTTCACCGTGATCAGTCCGACAAGCTTTCCTTGCTTATCGACGATCGGCAGCTTCTCCACCTTGTTAGCGCTAAGCAGGTTCAGCGCCTGCTGCTTTGTCACGCCTTCTTCTGCCACAACAAGCGGCATCTGAGTCATAATCTCCGAGACTTTGATGCTGAAGTCCTGCTCAAAACGCATATCGCGGTTAGTGCAGATTCCCAAGAGGGTTCCATTGTCATCGACTACCGGCAATCCGGAGATTCGGAAGCGGGCGCACAGTGCATCTACTTCCGCGATGCTCATGTCGGGGGAACACGTAACTGGGTCTGTCACCATGCCGGATTCAGAGCGCTTGACTGTCTCTACGTGTTGGGCTTGTTCCTCTATGGAAAGGTTACGGTGCAAAACCCCCATGCCGCCTTCGCGGGCCATCGCAATCGCCATACGCGACTCTGTAACCGTATCCATGGCTGCAGAGATGATCGGAATATTGAGCGATATGTTGCGGGTAAGCTGCGTAGATGTAGACACTTCACTCGGGATGACGTCAGATGCGTCGGGGAGAAGGAGAACATCATCAAATGTCAGGCCAACGAGAGCCACTTTGTCTGGGTTGTCGCCACCAGTAGATACGCGCTGCTGCGTCATCTATGTACTCCTACCAAAGGTAAATATGTGACCGCTGTGGGTGCATGCATTCGGAAAATGGGCGTTTTCACGCTCTACCTAGACTAACCCCTACCAGCATTTTGCAGGAATCCACAGGTGGAATCGCAGATGCTTGCCCATGCTGAGACGGACCAATATGGTTAAGCACGTGAACTTTGACTGGCAAATGCCCCGCGACCCCTTCGCTGATGATCCGAACGATCCCGCGTCGTTCTTAGATGAAGACGAGCCCTTGCCACCACTCAGCGAGGCTGAGAAAAAGCACATCGAAGAAGACCTACGACTGGTCCAACGGTTCAAAAAAGTCCTACAGCCCCGTGGCATCAACGGAATTTTCTTCCTCTGCGAAGACTGCAACGAGGAACATTATTACGACTGGGACATCATGCTGGAAAACATCCGAGCCACCCTCAATGGCGAGCTCAGCCCAGTCCACGAGCCCAGCCTCAACCCCAACACCCAAGCCTATGTTCCTTGGGATTATTGCCTAGGATACCTCGACGGACTCGAGGCACCCCGCTTCTTCTAACGGCCGCAGCCCCTAGTGGACTTGGAAATGGTCCGGCTGCGGCAGCTCAAGTAACGGGGGTAGGCGCAGGCGTCGAAACAACAGCTGAGCTGCTTGGGGCTGTGGAACGATCAACGCTTGGAGCCACAGACGTAGAATGCGCCGGGGCAGGCTCCACGGTGACAGTCTCCGTCACCGTAGTGGTCACGGTAGTAACTACCGTTTCAGAAGAGGCTTCTGGCTCAGCCGGTGGAGGTACCGGGGCTACTGTGCTGCCGCGTTCGGCCTCTTTGATTCGTTCTTCGGCTTGCGCGCGATCGCATGCGTTGAGCATATTGACCAGCTCTCGGGCCTGCTCAAGTAGTTGGCGCGCGCCTTCCTTATCGCCTTTGGCGTTGAGATCATTCGCTTGGTCCAGCTTTGAGGCAAGGGCTACTACGGCCTCAGTATTTGTTGTTTGTCCAAAGAACTTTTGATTCAACGCATATAACGCGGAGCCTTCACCTGCGTTATAAATAGCGGTGCCGCCACCAGCAATGATGAGCGTTGCTGCTGCTGCACCAACCAAGGCATGAGCAACGGCGTTGCTCCACCTACGGCGAGGAAGCTCGATAACCTCGGCCACGGGGGCGTCGATAAGCGGGGCAGACTCCGAGGAGTCCTCTACCGGGGCTAATTCTCCCGTGGGAAACTCCTCCACTGAGCCAAGACCCAGCATTGCCAACGTGGGAGCCTGCGGAACATCAGCCTGAATCTCAGCGCGAGCATCCAAGAACAACCGAGCCAACGGGTCCTGCCCATCGGTCGGGTCAACGCCCTGAGACAGGTGCGTTAGAAACTGGTCGTCTGCCTGCAACTGCTCAACAGATTGCGTGGCCTCGACCCCGTCTCTCGCCCAACGGCGTTCTGTCATCCTTAGTTCTCCTGCTCTAATGCCTTGCGCAATGTGGCAAGTGCCCGATGCTGCGCTACACGCACCGCACCTGGCGTGCTACCAACGATCTCCGCTGTTTCTTCAGCCGAGAGCTCCACAAAAACTCGAAGAGTAATAATCTCGCGAGGCTTATCACCTAGTAAATCGAGAAGTTCCCTCACTCTGTTACTACCGGCCGCTACCAGCGCAAACGATTCCGGCGTTTCGAGTTCCACCTCAGTTTCTGGAACATCCTCCGTGGGATTGGCCACATCACGGGAATACGCCCGGTGAGCATCAGCGACTTTGTTGGACGCAATACCGTACACAAAAGCCATAAAAGGCTTCCCCTGGTCCACAAATTTGCCTATCGACGTAGCCACCGCCAAGCAAATCTCCTGAGCCACGTCCTCCGGGGTCGGATGCCGACCGCTGTTTAAGCGAATGCGCGCATAGCTCAGCACCTTCGGGTAAATGATGGAGATAACCCGTTGCAGCGACCGAGAATCACCCCCGGCAGCGCGCGGTACGAGACTTGAGAGCTCAGTCTCTGTTTCGGCCACTGCTAGCCCTTTCTCTTCCATCATTCATGTGCAGAACCGAGCTCGTCTAAGCTCGGTTATCGGCGGTGCTTCTAGTCCATATAAGAACCACCGCATTATCTAACGATACAAAAAGTAAATAATACCTGGGACATAGCCTCAGTTATCAACTCTAGTCGTAGCGAGGATTCTGGAAAGAATCGTCGATTCTTTCCAGAATTTTCTCCCTCTTTCCTCCGCGTCCATGCCTTGTTTACTTCACACCCCCACAATCGAGAACGCAGCTTTCCCTCATATTTAGAGTCTGCCCCAGCCCACTGGCATGTCTACTGGCATGCCTCTGACATAAGGACCACCCTTCATATGCACAACACCGACCTATTACCGGCTCCGCAAGCCCAGTTATGGGATTGGCAATTGCACGGAGCGTGTAGGGGAACCCAATCGGAAATTTTTTATCACCCCGAGGGCGAGCGAGGCCTTGCCAGGCGGTCTCGCGAACGCAAGGCGAAAGAAATTTGCGCTTTGTGTCCGGTGATGAGGAATTGCAGGCAGCATGCGCTCCAATACGCTGAGCCTTATGGGATCTGGGTAGGACTCTCCGAATCGGAGCGGGCGTCAATGCTGGCGCAGCGACACGCCTAGTTCTCAATTCAATAACAAAAATACCGAGCGTGGTAGGAAACCAACGCTCGGGATTTTTACACCGTTGTTCTAGTGGTAGCGATTCTAGTGGTGGTGATGGTGGTGATGCCCACCGGCTTGTGGTTTAGCCTCAACGGGTTTTTCCACAACAGATGCCTCGGTGGTTAGGACCATGCGAGCAACAGACGTTGCGTTGACCACTGCAGAGTGGGTGACCTTGACGGGGTCGATGATGCCCTGTTCGATCAGGTTCCCGTATTCCAGGGTTGCAGCGTTGACGCCTTCCCCGTTGGGCAGCTCAGCGATCTTGGAGACCACAACAGCGCCGTCGAGACCTGCGTTGTCAGCAATCCAATAAGCGGGCTTGCTCAAAGCGTTAGCCAAAGCGTTGACGCCGACCTTAGCGTCGCCATCGAACTCCTCAGCGTATACGCGCAGTTCCTTCGCGATCTGTACAAGCGCGGAGCCACCGCCAGCGATAACGCCCTCTTGCGCTGCCGCACGAGCAGCGTTGATAGCGTCTTCGACTCGCAGTTTGCGCTCGGAGACCTCAGTTTCCGTAGCTGCGCCGACCTTGATCACTGCGACGCCACCAGAGAGCTTAGCCAGGCGCTCTTCAGCTTTTTCACGATCCCAACTGGAATCTGTGTTTTCGATCTCGCGACGGATTTGTTGGCGACGATTCTCCACTGCGTCGGAGGTTCCCGCCCCATCGACGATGATGGTCTCATCCTTGGTCACGGTCACACGGCGAGCGGTACCAAATACCTCAACGCCAGCCTCATTCAGGTTAATGCCGACCTCTGGGTCAACCACGGTGGCACTCGTGACGACCGCAAGGTCATCCATGAATGCTTTACGACGCTCACTAAAATACGGAGACTTCACAGCCACAGCGCGCAGCGTCTTCCGGATGGAGTTCACCACGAGAGTCTGCAGAGGCTCGCCCTCTACGTCTTCCGCGATGATAAGAACCGGCTTGTTTGCTTCGACTGTCTTTTCCAGCAGCGGCAGGAAGTCCGGCAGCGAGGAGATCTTGTTCCGCACAAGAAGGATGTACGGGTCATCGAGCTCAGCGCGTTGGGAATCGGTGTCGGTGATGAAGTACGGCGACAAGTAGCCCTTGTCAAAGGACACACCTTCGGTCACATCAAGGTAGGACTCGATGGACTGGGACTCTTCGACTGTTACTACGCCGTCCTTGCCCACCTTTTCCATCGCTGCAGCAACCATGTCGCCAATCTCAGCGTCACGGGAGGACACGGTAGCTACGTTGGCGATGTCCGCAGCGGAAGCTACTTCTGCTGCACGCTCACGAAGCTTCTCCACGGCCTTATCAGCCGCCGCGAGGATGCCACGGTTCAGCTCGACTGGATTAGCTCCAGCGGCAACATTGCGCAAGCCTTCTGTGATAACAGCCTGTGCCAGTAGCGTTGCGGTGGTGGTGCCGTCGCCAGCGATGTCGTTGGTCTTTACCGCCACCGATTTCACGAGCTGAGCACCGAGGTTCTCAAAGGGATCCTCGACGTCGATTTCGCGGGCGATGGTCACGCCATCGTTGGTCACCGTCGGGCTACCAAAAGCCTTTTCCAGCACCACGTTGCGGCCACAGGGACCAAGCGTTACTTTCACCGCATTAGCCAGCGTGTCCACACCCTTCAGGATGCCTTCACGGGCTTCCTGGTTGAATGCAATCAGCTTTGCCATAGATAGTCGCCTTACTTCTCAATGATCGCGAGAACGTCGCGAGCGTTGAGCAGGAGGTATTCTTCACCGTTGTACTTCAGCTCGGTTCCGCCATACTTGGAGAACACAACGGTGTCGCCCTCTTTGATGTCCATAGGAACACGGTCGTCACCGTCAAAACGGCCAGGACCTGCTGCAACAACCACACCCTCTTGTGGCTTTTCCTTAGCGGAGTCTGGGATAACCAGGCCAGAAGCAGTGGTGGTCTCAGCTTCGCTGATCTGGACGAGGACGCGGTCCTCAAGGGGCTTAATGTTGACGTTAGCCACGATATACCTTCCGTACAATGAAGTTTCTCTTGTGCCGGTTGCGGGAATTCCAGCACAGCCGTCGTCGCGGGTGAACAACTGTGTGAGTACAACCTACTGGCACTCTACCCCTGCAAGTGCCAGCACTCAACAAAGTTATCTGCCAGCGAACTCCCCTGTTTTACATATCTGCATACACAAGCGGAATTTCCACTTCCAACGAGGTATCAGTGCCAATGCTCAACCCCGACTGCGGTGCGCCTTCGTGAATGAGCTGCGCCGCCACGGCAGCGATCATGACCCCGTTATCCGTGCACAGCTTGAAGCGCGGGACGCGAAGCTCAATACCAGCTGTCTGGCATCGCGCCGCCGCCAGCTCCCTAAGTCGTGAATTAGCCGCCACCCCGCCGCCCAGGAGCAAGACTTTGGCGCCGGTGTCTTGGCAGGCAAGAATCGCCTTGTGTGTCAACACATCACACACAGCTTCCTGAAAGGAGGCGCACACGTCTTCAACGCTAATCACGGTCTGCTCGCGTTCCGCTTTTTCCACGTAGCGCGCCACGGATGTTTTTAGGCCAGAGAAAGAAAAGTTGTAGCGGTGCTCACCGCGCAGATCGTCGGCACGCGAAAGTCCCCGAGGAAAGCGGATAGCCTTGCGGTTTCCCCGCGCGGCGAGCTTATCGATCACCGGGCCGCCTGGATATCCCAGGCCGAGCAGCCGTGCAACCTTGTCGTAGGCTTCCCCAGCGGCGTCGTCAAGCGTGGATCCCAGCTCTTTCATTGGTTTACCCACGGCCTGAACTTCCAGCAGCTGCGAATGCCCGCCCGACACCAAAAGTGCGATGGCATGAAACAGCTCCTCGCCCTCCAGATTGGCCACTGCGACGTGCCCACCCAGATGATTCACACCGTAAAAAGGCACATCCCACGCCGCCGCATAGGCCTTGGCCGCGGAAGCCCCCACCAGCAAGGCACCGGCAAGTCCAGGCCCTACGGTCGCAGCCACCGCATCAGGCTTATCGACGCCCGCCTCATCCAATGCCCGCCGCATCACCGGAACCATCGCCTCAAGGTGCGCCCTAGAAGCAATCTCGGGGACCACGCCACCAAAGCGCGCGTGCTCCTCCATCGAGGAGGCCACTGCGTCGGCGAGGATCCGCATGCTTCCATCGGGCGAAAGTTCAATAATGCCCACGCCGGTCTCGTCGCACGACGATTCGATGCCAAGGACAATCATGTTATTTTTCACTCTCTTCATTGCTTTCCACAGCCGATGGCATCCGCACCATCACATAGGCATCCGCACCTGAGGGCTGATAGTAGTTTTTCCGGACCCCTTGGCGCTCAAAACCATACGACTCATACAAACGTATAGCGGGCTCATTGGTTGTCCGCACCTCTAGGAACACCGGCCCCGCAGCACGATCCGCCACAAACATCATGTTGTCCATCATCAAACGAGCCGCCCCACGACGCTGAAACTCAGGATCCACCCCGATGGTATGGATCTCAAACTCTGGGTCATCAGCCGGGCCCAACATAGCCAAGCCCGCGTATCCGAGTATCTGGCCGTGATCCAGCGAATCCACAACCGCAATATACAGCGTGTGCGGATGGTTCATCGCCACGCACAAATCCTCTACCGACCACGGATTTTCCTCTGCAAAAAGCAGCGTCTCCAATTCCGCGCATCGTGGCGCATCAGCAGCAGTTAGTTCTCGGAGAAACATCTAGAGTTCTACCTCCGGGATCGCCGAGGACCTCGGCTTTGGCGCTGGCTCTTTCGCATCAGGGCGACGCAAATACAGCGGTTCCAAAGGCTCAGGCGTCTCCGAGAAATCGGCTACAGCGACGAGGAATTCCGGCAAGGGGCGCATATGCACCTGGGGCACATCTGCCACGGATTCGGGAAGAAGCTGCCCTAGCTTTTCCGGGATCGAGACTGTGGAGATTCTGGAAGGAATCGACAATTCTGTCGGAGAAACAATGCTCGGTCCCATCGTCCGCACGCCCTTAGAGTAGAGCGACCAATAGATCTCCTTGCGTCGCGCATCCGTGGCAACGAGGGCTTGCCCGCCCAGTTGCGCGGCAATCGCATCATGGGTGCAGACGCCATGCACGGGAATACCGAGTGCATCACCAAAGGCTGCCGCGGTGACCATCCCTACCCGGAGTCCGGTGAAAGGCCCTGGCCCGCAGCCGACCACAATCCGGTCAACATCGGCGAATTTTTGTCCTGATTCTTCCAGGATCTCCACGACGGTAGGAGTCAGCAGCTCATTATGCTGCCGGCTGTCCGTAAAAATCCGTTGCGCGATAACAGTCCCGGTGGCTGTATCGGCGGGAACTCGGACGAGTCCGACTATGAGGTCAGGGGTGGCGGTATCCAGAGCAAGAACAAGCACGCTTAAGAAGAGTAGTCGCTTCTTAAGCGTGCTTGTTATCAGGACCCAATTCTTTCTCGGAATAAACCGAACATCAGGCCCACCCTGAGCTGCTAGGTCTGGCGGATGAAGGAATTTTTAGTGGCTGGTTCCGATCTTCCACACGCCGTCTTGCTTGATAAATGGGATCAGGGAGGATGTCTCAAAACCACCCTGTGGGCCGACGGAACATACATCAACCTGGTTACGGTTGAGCTGTTCAAAGCGGATGTCTCCATCGCCGCTCGCCATCACGAGGTAGTTCACGTCCTCGGGGACTTTGCCACCGTTGAGGTGTAGGTCAGTGGTATCGATGCCATAGTTCTGGGCGATGCTCTGCTCAGTAGCACCGGGGCAGATCATTGCGCCGGCCACCCACTCCGGGCCATAGAGGTCGCTCAGCGATAGCGCAGTGGCGTGGACGCCGGAACTACCAATTTTACGGAGGGTGCTTTCCAAAGCGCCTTCTTTGTTGGTGGTCCCGCTCCGGCCATGTGCCATGGCGATCATCGCGATGATAACAACGAGAAAGGCAACAATAATAGCGGCAAGTAGGCCACGGGCAAGTTTGTTCATGGGCTCGTAATGCTCCTGGATTGCACAATAGGGGTGGGTCAACCGTTATGGAAGCCTCTTGAGCTAAAACCGTACTACGTCGAGAGCATAGAGTGCTGCACCGACTGAGTTTTCTCTAAGAGTACGCAGCACCCCGTATCCTCTGCGTTAGTGCACGGATGCGGGGTGGCGTCGATAAGCTTGTACCTAGAGCAGCAGAAGCAAAAGCATCTGGCTAGCCACAATCTTTCCGATCATGGCTGTGGGGTACACCGTGGCATAGCCGCGCGTGGCCAATTCAGTGCCGGTCTGCCCGTTCAGATAAGAAATAATCGCCGGGTTTATGGTTACACCAGCAGCCACCCCCATGGCCTCATCCCACTTCAGCTTGAGCAATGGCATGCACACTGCTGCAGTAATCAGCGCAGAAGCCAACGTGACCACAAAACCTGCCGCAATAAGTTTCAGCGAAGAAGGGTCCGTCAGGGCATGGCTGAAGCCAACGCCTGCCGACGTTCCCACGCCAGCGAGGAAAATCGACAAACCAAAAGCACTGATTGTATGGTTCGCGTGATACGGCAGCGGCCAATGAATCGGGCCCGTGCGGTGCACAGCCCCCAGAATCAAACCGACTACGATCGACCCGCCGCCGAATCCCAAGGACAAGGTGTTCCCGCAGGGCAGCGGAATCGGAATAGCACCGACGAGCAGGCCCAAAGACAAGCCGATGGCGAAGGGAAGCAGGTCGACGTCGGCAAGCTGTCGCTCCGAATCGCCGAGGAAACGACGCACCTCGTTCATCCGATTCTTCGGCGCAATCACGCGTACGCGATCGGAATAGTGCAAAACATCGTCGGCTTCAGGAACAACTTCAGCGTCGCCGCGACGCAACCTAGCGATGATAAACCCAGAGCGCACAGTATCTAGCTCAGAGATTTTCCGCCCCACGACGTGCTTGCTAGAAACCGTCACTCGCAGATACTCAAGGTCGGTGTCTTCAATTTTTAGGTCCACAGGCGCGCCAAGCTTGGCGATCGCCCGCTCTAATGCCTCAGTCGTGCCGTTAATCACCAGCACCATGCCTTCAAAAAGTCGGTCGCTGGGGGCAGCAAGCGAGTGGAAGCTATCGGAATGCACCACACGGGTAGCGATGATCTCTTCACCAGCTATCGACGGAAGCTGGGCAATAGTTCCCGTGATCCTCGGGCCGATGCGCACGCCAGTCCACTCCAGAGGATCCATCACCAGGCCCTCTTCTTCCGCGTCCTTAGCGTGGTTAACTTTCAACGCACGCGCTCCAATCGCAGCGACCAAGATGGACCCAATGACGGCACCGGGATAGGCCAACGAATACCCCACCACGGGTTCTGCTACGAGAGAATCGTCGATTCCTTCCAGAATCGCCATCATTGCGGCCATGCCGGGAGTAGAAGAAATAGCTCCCGCGAACATACCTGCGCCCGCGGCGCGCGAGCCAAGATCGAATGAGGTGATAAGCGCGTAAGAGATGCCCATCAGCACCATCAAAAGACCGATCACGTACAGCGTGAGTTTCCAGCCGCGGTGTCGGAACTCAGCAAAGAAAGCAGCACCGGCGTTCAAGCCGATGGCATACACGAACATCGCAAGCCCCAGCTGAAAAATCAGCGGAGGCAGCTGCAAAGCTGGATGAATAGTAGAAAGGGCGAGTGCGACGAAGAGAACGGCCGCAGCGCCGAGAGAAATGCCGAATAGGCGGATCTTCCCCAGAGCTAGTCCCAACGCGAGGATGAGGACCAGAGTGATAAGGGGTTGCGTCGCAAGATAATCGAGCACGGCGCTTCGAGACTCCAATCTGAAAGTACAAGGACGTGTTCAGGCAGAAGCCGGATGCGGTCGACGCGTAACGACGCCCACCACTTCCCCACGGGCGTTCATCCCCAGCGCGCACAACAACTGACATAGTTTTCAGGCAGCACAAGAATTTAAGGGATCGTGGGGAAGCCAAAAATTCAAGGGGTCGCTCAAAGCGAGGGCGGTTACCTAAAGGTCAACCATAAGAGGGTTGACCTGCAACGTCAGTGTTCTTGTGCGCGGGGATTCACGCGGATCCGTCATGCCTTGCCAGGCCTCGGATCCTTTCCATGTGCATGGTTTCTGCTCGTGAACAGACAACATTCTTATATGGGTTATCTAAAAACACAATTCCGTCACACTACTTGTCAGCTGCGGCCAGTCGCCTCGGCCTTGCCATAGCTATGGCAACCGGTCAGGTCCTCCCGCTGCGCCGGCACTAAGAATCCAGAAAAATCCGCGTACCTAAAGAAATACCCACACTGAGCTTGCGATACACAGATTAGACAACGGCTGAGTCGATTAGGAAACCACTTTTTCCCATCGGATGATACGAGCCTCCGACTTAGTATTTTCCCGATGCGCGGTGGTGCGGTCGATGGATATCCGCAGGTAGGAATCAGAAATCTGTTCCACAAGCTCGCCGCCCCACTCTGCGACCACCACTGCGTCTTCGAGTTCTGTTTCTAAATCCAGCGAGTCCAATGCGCCGATGGGGTCGGGCGCCCCGGCGGTTTCGTCGATAAGCCTGTACGCATCAACGTGAATGAGCGCGGGGCCTCCCACAAGCGACTTATGTTCGCGCGCGATAACAAAAGTAGGCGAGGTAATACGCCCCTTGACCTGCAATCCTTTGGCTAGACCTTGGGTGAAGGTGGTCTTGCCGGCGCCAAGAGGGCCGTCCAGGATAAGCACATCTCCGGCTTCCAGAGCGGCGCCCAGTTGCTCCGCTAAGGCCTGAGTGTCGGCAGGCAGTTCAAGGCGACGCTCGCCGCTGGAGGGGAAGGAATCTCTCATACTTAGTGTGTCTCCTCTGACAACTAGGAAAACCGACGTGTTTTTCATCCTATATTGCTCACAATCCCAGTTTTAGGGTGGTTTTTGGGGGATTCCGCAGCACTATCATCACAATTTTATTGCACCGTTTCCGCCGCGTTCATCACCGCACTAGTCGCTGGGTCAGTCCCTGTGCTCAAACACTCGCACGGTACGACCGCAAGGACGACAAACCAGTTCATAGTTAATTGTCCCCATCGCCGTGGCAAGCTCCGTTGCCGTCATCCCCGTGGGCCCGAGGATCACTGCCTCATCTCCCTGGGCCACACCGTGGGGATTTTCTCCCAGACTCACCACAATCTGATCCATACACACGCGGCCCACTTGCGGATACCGTCGACCACCAATCGTGACCTCCAAGTGGCCCTGCGCCGAGCGCGGCAAACCATCGGCGTAACCCACCGGCACAACGCAGAGATACCCGCTGTGTTCCGCACGCCACGTGAGATTATAGCTTGTCCCCTCCCCCTCGGCGATTGGCTTTACCACCGTGACCCGTCCAACCCAGGACATTGCCTCACGTAAACCATGAGCTTCCCCCGGAATCGGCTCGTGTCCGTAAAGAGCCAGACCGGGACGAACCATATCAAAATACAAGTCTGGCCGGTTCAGCGTCGCCGGCGAATTAGCAATGTGATTGACGGGCAGCTCCAACCCTAGCGAACGCCCAAGCTCAATCGCCGCAAGAAAAGCCGCCACTTGTTGTTCCGTCTCAGGGGAATCCGACTCATCCGCGCTGGAAAAATGGCTGAACACCCCCGTGACCTGAATGTTCTCCGCATCCCGCAGGGCGCAGAAGGCTTCTTCCCAGTCCTGCTTATCCACGCCAGAGCGGTGCAGCCCGGTATCTACTTTCACGGTCACACGCACCGGCTTCTCGCCATAGCTTTCCGACGCCCGCACCAAGGCCTTAACATGCGCAAGCGAGATGGCAGCCAGATCGATTCTTGCATCAATCGCCGCCCCGAGGTCTTGCTCCGGCGACCAAATCCAGGAAAGAATCGACGATTCTATCCCACCTTCCCTTAGAGCAAGGGCCTCCCTGATGGTCGCTACGCCAAACTGATCCGCACCATTGTCTTCCATAACAGTGGCTACTTCCACCGCGCCATGGTTATACCCATCGGCTTTGACCACGCACATCAACTGCGCACCTTGTGCCGCAGCTTTGTCTTTAATCAGACGCGTGTTGTGTGCGATGGCATCCAAATCGATACGGGCCTCGAGCAAGTTCATGGTGAATCATTGTGCCACTGTTATTTTCCCCACGAATAACGACCACTACTTTTCAGGGATTTTCTCAGCAAGCTCCCCCAAAATGCCTCATCGCAATCTACTGGCGACTCTTCTCACCCATAACACGTACTAATTTCCACTATCCTTGGACAATGTGGCTGATAAATTCTCAAAACATCTAGCAACCCTATCCAAGCGCGGCCGGCATCGCGTTCTCGTTGGCGACCTCGATTACGCAGGTTTACCGGGGAAAATCTACACTCCGGCTGAGGGCAACGGACTTCCCGCCGTTGTGTTTGCCCACGATTGGTTGAAGGATATACCCGTTTACCACGCAACGCTGAGGCATCTTGCCAGCTGGGGTTTTGTCGTAGCAGCACCGAACACGGAAAAGGGTTTCTCACCAAACCACCGTGGTTTTGCTGCGGATATAGAAACAAGCTTGCAGATCCTCACCGGGGTGAAACTCGGGAGCGGCAACATCACGGTAGCTCCTGGCCGCCTCGGATTTGTCGGCCATGGAATGGGAGCAGGTGCGGCTGTTTTGGCGGCAGCCAACCGACCACAGCTGGCTGCAGTGGCAGCCCTGTACCCCTCACAAACCACCCCCTCTGCTGAGGTGGCGGCTCGTGGTGTCGAGGCACCCGGTCTGATCGTGGGGACTGAAGACAACGCGCTCTTCGATTACGGCAACGCGGCTAAACTCGCGGCGCAGTGGAAGGGAGACGTCGCTTATCGCGAAATCGACGGGGCCTCTCATAACACGATCACTGAAGACACCCTGTTTAAACTCGTCACCGGCCAGGGTCGCTCTAAGGCCGCCTCACGTGAAAAAATCCGTGGTCTTGTCACCGGCTTCTTGCTCCACCGCCTTACGCATGAGAACAAGTACTCGGCGTTCTCCCAACCTGAGGCAGAATCCAAGAAGATCACGTCTTATTGGGGTGACGCACTAGAAAAGCGTACTCTTATCTCCGCCGATCCAGAAACAATCTAAAGCCACACTCTGTACATGCAAGAAGCCTCTCATCTAAGAGGCTTCTTTTCATATTCTGCACAGTACGCTTTTCACGCGACCACGCCTTCCTCGGCGAGGAACCTGATCCCGTGGTGAACTCACGGTATCCATCCGATCACTCCGGAATTTTTCCGCCGCACGGGTCTCCCCACGCTGTCTGACTTTCTCCGCAACCTCCTGCGACTTCTTCAATTCGCGTTCAAATTCTTCCATTCGTTTTGCCACGGTTGCGCGAAATTCCTTGGCAAACTCCGCATAATTATTGACAGTAACCTGTCGCTGCCTTTCCGCATTCTCAACGCGTCGTTGAAATTCCTCTTCAGCGTTCACCATGCCCCGGCTTTCTTAATCCCGACTCCCTTATTCCCCTGCGTCACACATTCTTGTTGCTTGGCTATAAATTTCTGCTTATCCACGCCCCTCGGTTCTTCCGCAACAGGCGGAGGCACCTTCGATACTTTCGGCTCTTCCACCTGCGGTCGTGGCGCAGGTTCTGGTACCGGCTCTTCGGTTCTCACTGGAACCGCCTTTTCACCCGCTTCACAAGGAATGCTGTCCAGCCACCCGCAGGCCGCCTCAACCAGCAAGCTCAGTCCTATAAGCGCAACGCCCACCCCAAGTGCCCCTAAAACGCCACACATCCCCTCATGATTTTCCCCACGATCAGGATGCGGTGCTGGTGCCGCTACGTCCAACGCCTGTTCCACGTTTTTCTGTTGCACAAAAGACTGTGGCGCCGTTGGCTCCCGTGGGCATTCTTCCGCAGCCGATGTAGTACCTGTAGCCCCCGCGGTTCCCGCCAGGATGCACTCCGCCTGCGCTATCACCGTTATAGCCTGCCCTCTAGCTGCACCGGCAACCTCCCGAGTGTCTTGCCTTCCGTATTCTTTGCTTAACGACGCCCCCAGCCGCGAGTAGCACGACTCGATAGCTTTGTCCCGGTCTTTGCAAGTTATGGCTATCACCTTGGCGGCGGAGTCTATGCAGTCGGCTCCGGCTTGAACGCAGTAAAGAAAACCGTGTGGGTCTTCCTTTTTGTCTATTGCGGCTATCTGCCCAGCCAGCTTTTCGATGGCCACGGTCAACTAGGACAACACGGTAGCTAGCTATGGTCTTATTCGCATGCGCGTCGACGTCGTCGATAGCGTCCCCAGCGTGGTGAGCCTCCTTTGCGAGATTCTTAGCCCCGCTCAGCCCTCCCAGCCACGTTGAGGCAAGATCCATAATCCCGCTAGCGATGAGTGTCATAGCACATTGCTTCACCACATTGAACAGCACAGACCATAATTTATTCTTGGCAGAAAAGTTAGTTTTCCCCACGGACTCAGCGGCTGCTTCGCGCAGGACCTTAGTGTTAAGCCCCTCTGTGCTCGACGCCGCTTTTTCCATCTCTGAGCTGCTCAACGCTGGCCCAGAATAGGTTCCCTCTGAAACCATTCGCAGCAGGTTAATTGCTCGTTCATACTGCCTAAGATCGGGTTTAGCCATCAGCCCTCCCCTAATATGCGCAAGAATCCCATTGCTATGCCCCGCTGGACTTGAGGCTTGCAGAATGTGTGAGGTCGGCGTCGATAAGCTTCTGCATATCAGACAGCGCTTTAGCGGCTCCCGCATGAAGCCGCTGCAGCCGCATTCCGTTACCGCGATGGAGATTCAGCCGCAACGCCTCAGAAATCTTTTCTCCGTGGTGTGCAAAGGCCTTTCCTAGCGCCTCTGGCTCAAGCTCTGGAGGCTTTCCATGCTTATGCTCTTGGTGATCAAGTTCCCTAATAAACTTTTTAATGATCCCCACTGCGATAGTCGGCTCAATGAACACATCAAACACAAAATCCCCCTCCAAACGTCATCGTGCTTATAAGGCTTAGACCTATGAAAGGGGGTCTGCGGTTCCAACTATTAAATTTTTGACACCAATGCCGCTAATTCACCAGCTATTCGACGCGCCGTCTCTTCCTCAGCAGCTTCCACCATGACGCGGAAAAGCTCTTCCGTGCCTGAGGGGCGCAACAATACGCGCCCGGTCTCCCCGAGTTCGTCGGTAGCACGCTCTAGTGCCGCCGCCACTTCTGGATGTTCACTGATTATGGCTTTGTCAGAAACCGGCACGTTAATGAGTACCTGTGGCAAAACTGCCATTGCCTCGGCAAGCACTTTCAGAGATAGGCCGGTCTCAGCCATACGAGCCATGAGCGCCAACCCGGTCAGCGTGCCATCGCCAGTCGTGCCATGATCTGGCAACACGATATGGCCTGATTGTTCGCCGCCCAGGCTATAGCCGCCAGCATTGAGCTCTTCAAGGACATAGCGGTCGCCAACTTGCGTAGTCATGAGGGTGATGCCGGCTTCTTTCATCGCCAGGCGCAGCCCAAGGTTGCTCATCACGGTAGCCACGAGCGTGGATTTACGCAGCTCACCATTCTCTTTCATCGCAAGCGCGAGAATCGCCATAATCTGATCGCCATCCACAACATTGCCCTCTGCATCAACGGCCAGGCACCGGTCAGCGTCGCCGTCGTGAGCAAGCCCCAGATCCGCGCCACGCTCCCGCACTGCTGCGATGACCTGATCTATGTGGGTAGAACCGCAGTTATCGTTGATGTTATAGGCATTGGGATGGTTGTGGATAGCAATGACCTTGGCACCCGCTGCGGAGTAAGCCAGCGGTGCTACCTCGCTTGCTGCACCATTGGCGCAGTCCACTACTACTGTGATGCCCTCAAGAGATTGCGGGATCGCCCCTTTCAGATGTTTCAGGTAGCTTTCCTGCGCATCCACGGCTTCTTCTATAACGCGACCGATGCCATGCCCGGTGGGGCCACCATCTGAGATGGTCCCCATAACCGTCTCGATCTCGTCTTCCACCGAATCCGGAAGCTTATGTCCGCCTTTGGAAAAGAATTTTATGCCGTTATCCGGCATAGGATTATGGCTGGCAGAGATGACAACGCCCATGTCTGCACCATAAAAATCTGTCAGGTACGCAACTGCTGGGGTCGGCAAGACACCTACCCTCAACACGTCCACTCCCCGGCTCGCCATCCCGGCGGACAACGCTGCCGCCAGCATCTCGCCAGACACACGAGGATCGCGTCCCACCACAGCGACCGGGCGTCGGCTGGTGCTGCGGTTATCTTTGGTCAATACCTCGGCAGCTGCAGCCCCCAATTTCAACGCTAGAGAAGCCGTAAGCTTTTTATTGGCAAGGCCGCGGACACCATCAGTTCCAAAGAGTCGAGTCATGCGTTCTATTATGCACGCCTAGCATTATGTTCTTATAGTCGGCTCCCTGAGCACTGCACAGCGTTTTATGTGGCGTCCCTACTGGCTGCTTAGCCACTTCAATCTATGGCTAGCTGCGCTCCTAGGGCGCGGTGCTGGGGGCAGACACCCGGAAACGGCGAAAGCCGCCCCACCAAACGGTGAAGCGGCTTGAACCAGCGAAAAAAAGATTAACGCTTGGAGTACTGCGGGGCACGACGTGCCTTGTGCAGACCAGCCTTCTTACGCTCGACGGCACGTGCGTCACGGGTCAGGAAGCCAGCCTTCTTCAGGGCTGCGCGATCTGCCGGGTTGTAGACGTTGAGTGCACGAGCGATAGCCAAACGGAATGCACCCGCCTGGCCGGTCGGGCCGCCACCGGTGAGGGTAGCCTGGATATCAAACTGACCGTCGCGATCAATGAGAACGAGAGGAGCCTTGATCAGCTGCTGGTGCAGCTTATTCGGGAAGTACTCCTCCAAGGTGCGGCCGTTGCAGGTGAACTGGCCGGAGCCCTCAACCATGCGGACACGGACGATGGCGCGCTTACGACGACCAACAGTCTGGATCGGGCCTTCGTGCAGAACTGGAGCTGCGGTCTCGACCTCAGCCTCAGGTGCAACGACGTCACCAATGGTGTTGGTGAACTCTTCAGAAGCTGCAACTGCTGCGGCGATATTCGCTGCGTCTGCCTCGAAGTTCTCGGTTACGTTCTGATCACTCACTGGGCCACCTGCTTGATCTCGTAGGTCTCGGGCTTCTGAGCAGCGTATGGGTGCTCGGAACCTGCAAACACGTGAAGCTTCTTTGCAGAAGCACGGGAAAGACGGTTGTGCGGCATCATGCCACGGATGGATTCCTCGATCACGCGCTCTGGGTGAACCTCAAGGGAGCGTCCCAGCGTCATGGTCTTCAGACCACCCGGGTAACCGGAGTGACGGTAGCGCATCTCGCGCTCGCGCTTGTTGGAGGAAATGTGAACTTTGTCAGCGTTGATAACGATAACGTGATCGCCGCAGTCAACGTTCGGTGCGAACTGAGGCTTGCCCTTGCCACGCAACAAATCAGCTGCGTGTGTAGCAAGACGACCCAAGACCACGTCAGTGGCGTCGATGACGTACCACTTACGGGTGATGTCACCGCTCTTCGGGTGGTAAGTAGACACTGATGACTCCTTTTAAGTCTGTCTAGAACTGCCAGCCAGGTGTTATTCAAGAGGAAATCACGAACGGCGGCCGGTGGTGACCCGATCGTGGACTGCTGCACCGCGTTAACGGAGCTCTGAACACACAGGCGCTTAACATTACGCGAACTGTGAGCGTTAGACAACTTTATTACGTCATAGAAAAAAGGGGGCATACGACGGTCGCATAGTGTCGTATGCCCCCAGCTCAACAATGGCGGGGAGAAGCGCCCATTCTTCCAACCCCTACTCGTCACAGCCTGCCTTGGTTTTCTTTGTGACCAGCTACGGGCTCCGCCATCGACGCTTAATCGCGGATTATCTCCACCGGACTATCCCCACGAAGCAGCTGCGGCTCTATTTACTTCGCTCATTCTCTCATTTCCAGCTCGAACTGTCTGCGAAATCGTAGACAAAATTGCGTTGAGTTCATACGCCGCCTGACCCCATTGGGATTGGGCCTCTTGATATGCCAAAGCGGAATCGCCTTCCCATGTGCTTACCATCGGACGAATACCGGTCTTGAGGTCTTCAAGTAACGAGCTAATCCGGCCCGACGTAGATTGGATATCCCCCGCTGCGCCTTCAATGGCAGCAAATCCATACTTAATCATGTATATCGTTTCCTTGTTTCAGGGTTTCAGCAGATAACTAAGCGTTTTATAGAGCAAGCCCCTGCGCCCCCACGGAGGCAAAAGCTGCTTTGTTATCGGTCTCTGTTTGATCGAACGAAGCCGCATTACTACGAATGTTGTCTGAAATAGATTGCAGCGCCATACGCAGCTTGCCTGCCGACGCGTCCCACCTCTGCATTAAGTTGTCAAAACTTACCTGAGCAGACCCTGCCCAAGAACCCCGGATCCCATCGATGATTTCACGCAGTCGAGCAAGCTCCGATTGCACCTCGGCATTAGTGTTATCGACGCGACCGGCAGTAGCCATCATCACGTCAGCTTCCGTTCTAAACTGACCGGACATAATCCCTCCCCCATAAATTGTGTGTATTTTCTTCCCCTAAGCGGGGTCCCTATCGGCTGCTATGTCAGCCTTGATCTTTAGACGTAACGTCACGCCTTTTTGGTTCCCGCTGTTCCCTTTTTCTTCTGTGCCTCAGCTTCTCTCCCTCACCCCAGCGTCAGGAGCTACGCACTGACACGCTTTCTACTGCCTTACGGCATACTGCGCGCTGAGGAATAGTGGACGACATCCGCTTACTGTGGCACCCAACGGAATACACATGTCCGTTATCTACCCAAGACCACCAATGCGCATAGGGTCCATCCCCGGGACGTTCTTCATAGGAGACCAGGCGGGTTGGCTTAGTTATTCCCAGAGTTTGCCCATTAGTCAGCGTGGGATCGTGAGTGATCATTGCATCTAGCTCCGCATAGACAGCCTCCACGTCGGTTGAGCCCACGGGGTCTATAGACAAGAGGATCCGAAGTTCCGGGTCATCACCGGTCGCTATAACCATTCCGCTCGTTCCTTCTTTTTCCGCCAAATGGTAGCTACTAGGTAAAAGCACTTGGATACGAGCATGGTGCAAAACCACATCATTGTTGAGAGATGCAGCGACACTCGTCGTTGGCGCTGGTCTCGCCTCAGAATGGGCATCCGGTGCGTTCCTCAGCTCTTGGTCCCCCACGCTTTGCACCGGTGCTACTCCAATAGATGGAGTTGTAAGCCCTTTTCCCATCGCCCACCACGAAACCCCAGCCACGGCTATAACAAGCACCACGAGTAGACCGTGAAAAGGATGCAGCTTCTCCGCGAGTGCGATGCGACTAAAGGACGAGGTTTTCGCCCGGATAGCTTTTCTCCGCACATCGCGTACTTCGTTGTCCGGTTGAGGTTCCCACGCACGCTCACTGTGATCGCTTTTTGTGGGCTCAGTTTTTGTATAAGAAACCTCCCTAGCCGATGCTGCTTCCACCGATACTCCGTGTTCCAACAACTGCTCGGTAAGAATCTCTTTTACCGTTGTTTCCGCAATAATGTGGATTGTTACTGCAGGCCACTGAGGCAACAACTGCTCAGCTGCTTGTTCGATGATTTTGTCAAGAGCCCATCCCTCTACAATCCCGGCACTCGTGAGGTCGTAACGGAACGCATCTTCTGTCCCCTCAAAGACCGTTGCTGTGTCCAAGACAGTGATCACCAGATCATATGGCTTATTCATGGTCTTCTCCTCCGGAGTCACCCACCACTGCGCATTCAGCTTCCTGTGGGCTGTCTTCCTGAGCAGTCAAGCGAGTGTCTGCAACAGCTACCTGGAAAATTCCCTTATTGCTACCGCGTTCCACCAAAATTCCGCGGCCCGGAGGCTGCTGGCTAGGGCGTATCCCCCATAGAGGTCCGTCGTCTCTGTCGCCGTCGAGGATGAGAACCGTAGGTTGTTGATCCCTTATTTCCGCGAAAAATGGCTGATACAGGGCGCGCTGCATACCCCCAATTTTTCTGCAGGCCACCACGTGCAAACCAATGTCTTTTGAGTGCGGAAGAAGCTCAACCAGCGGGTACAGGCAACCGTCGGGAAGGATGTCGAGATCGTCGATAAGCAAAAATATGTCCGGACCGCACCACCAGGAACGGTTTTTTAGTTGCTCCGCAGTCACATCCGAACCGGGCAGACGCGAACGAAGAGTCACAATCACATCGCCGATCATGCTTTCTGTGGTCTGGGATGTCGCAGAATACGCTGCAAGCATGTCCTCTTGTACCGCCCCAAGGTGGGCCCGACGGTGATCAATCATCACAATACGAGCGTTGTCCGCCCCCATAGCTTCGATGCCTTTGACGATCGTGTGTATCACTGTGCTCTTCCCACAGCCTTGACTTCCTACGCACAGCAGATGGCTCGAATGCTGGGGATTCCACGTCAGTGGAGTGAGCTTCTTACCTCCTAGACCAAAAGGAATTTCCTGCTTTTCGACGCCCACCGTCAGCTCCGAAACTCCTACCCAGGAGGGGAGCATCTTGAGTGTGGGTACGGCGCTATCTCCCCTATCTGTGCAGGTGGATGCTGCTTGTTCTAGGTCTGCCGGTGTGGATAGAGCAAAGAGTATGTGCTCCTTATCTGTATTCAGGCCCCGGCCTGCAGCAAGTGGAAGTTTGCTCTGTGCTTTTCTATCGATGAGCGAATCCAAAGGCTCTGCCAACTTGAACTCAATTCTCTGCGATATCAGGTCCCGGATCTCCGGGCGCAGCGCAGTCCACCGCGGGGTTGAGATCACCAGATGGACATGTGCGGCTAGCCCGTCGGAGGCGATACGAGCAAGAGGTTCAAGCAGATCGTCAAAGGCTTGTCCCATCACATGCCATCCATCGACGATAAGAAAGGTTTGGCGTTCTTCAGGAGAATCCATGAAGGATACGACCTCATCTACGATTCTTCGCACTTTTTCTGCCTCGGTACGGTGCGCAACCCCAGCTACGTGCGGCAATGCTGACGTTGAAGCAAGGCCCGTCCCAGCGAGGTCCAAGACATAAAACCGAAGGGTGCGCGTCGAATGCGAGATAGCCAGCGATGCCATGATCGTGCGCAACGCACTACTTTTCCCGGTCTGCGGCCCACCACATAGTGCGGCATGTCCGCTTTGCCCAAGGAAATTCATGATCAACGGGTCTTGACGTTGCAGATATGGACGATCGACAATGCCGACCGATGCAACTAAAAAGTCCTGGTTGTACTCCAAAGGATTGAGGCTTATGGATTTTGGGAGTGGTGGGAGCCATATGTGATGCGCTTGTAATTGTTCCTGCGCTGCAGCTTGCACACTGGCCGAGACGATGGCGTCGACAAGCGTTTTCTCTTGCGAGTCAGATTTCTGTTCTGCTTGTCCTGATTGTTGTCCGGAATCTTCCCACCCAGTCCACAGTCGCACTGAAGGTCCCCTAGTGTGTTCGACGTTAAGGTTCTGCATGGGGCCTGACACATAGGATGCCCTGAAGCGTTGCAGCGAGCCCGCACCAGTAGAAAGGAACCCCACACCTGGTTGATTGGGTAGCTCGTAGGCATCAGGAACTCCCAATATCTGGCGGGATTCTGCAGCAGAAAATGTCTTGAGGCCGATGCGGTAACTCAGAGGTGAATCCAGTCCGCGTAACCTTCCCTCGTCAAGCCGTTGACTAGCGAGCAGGAGGTGTATATGCAAAGAACGTCCCAGGCGTCCCACTGCCACAAAAAGGTCGGCAAAGTCGGGGTGCTGACCCAGTAGTTCCGAGAACTCATCGACGATGATGAGCAGCGCTGGCATGGGAGCTAACTCTGGTCGATGTTGCCTCGCTGCAGTGTATTCACTGACGTTGCTAAAGTTTCCGGCTTGTCGCAGCACCTCTTGGCGTCGATTCATCTCCCCCGAGATCGCATCATGCATACGTTCCACAAGCACAGTTTCCTGAGCCAAGTTAGTGATTACTGCAGAGGTGTGCGGTAATCGGTCTAGTCCTAAAAAGGTGGCACCACCTTTAAAATCCACAAGCACAAAATTAAGATCTTCCGGGCTATGGGTTGCGGCAAGGCCCACGACCAGCGTCCTCAAGAGCTCTGATTTTCCGCTACCTGTGGATCCCAGGCACAGGCCATGAGGCCCCATTCCACCGTGCGCAGATTCCTTAATATCAAGCACCACGGGTTTCCCCGATGCGTTGAGGCCAAAAGGAATACTCAGCCGCCCATTCTTTAGCCCTCCGGTTTCCGACGTCTCCACAAAGAGCCCACATCAAGCTGTCCGGCGGCACCGCGAAGTCCCAAGAGCGCACGCAAGTCAGAGGAAGCCGTACTTTCGGACTCCGCCCGTCTATATCTGGTCAGGAGTCTTGCAAGGAGCAACGCCGCGCTACTGCTCAAGGTTTCAGGAATACCGATCTCCTCGACACCCATTTCTGTGATTACTCCGAGGCTCGAACCTGCCTGCAGCACGATTCCTTCTTCTTCAGCTCGCAGACCTAGATCTGAATCTGGGTCTGCACCGATAGCAATAATCACGTCCCAGCGGCTAACATCAGGTGCGCCTATTTCGTGGCTCCCCTTACCCATGCAATCCACAATGGCGATCCGATGCTGCGCGCTTTGTGGTGTTCGGCAATGCGGAAACCATTTAATGAAAGTCCAATCGTCATCAGAACCCGAGCCACCCTTCACTGCGGTATTCCCTACGATGAGATCTATGCCCACGGCTTCCGGACCATGGTGAAAGCACAGCTGCGCGACGATAGCACGGGCTAAACCGCGCGCATCCTCTCCTAGAATATTGATAACCCGAAACGCCTGTAGCTGCATAATCAGTGGCATATCGTGGACAGAGCTCAAAGCCTGAACCGTCGAGCGTAGCGATACCGCACATACCGGATCCAAATCTTCTGCCGCACCCGAATCCGGCACCTCAAACGGAGTGCATAACGCGGTGCTTCCTGCGCCAATGCGCACTTCTAAAGCATCTGAGGCGTCCCCTAACCGCTCCCACATCCGCTCGGTTCCTGCCATCGGCCACAGCTCATGTGACGAAGGATGCCGGTATAGCTCATGTGCGCGCTGTGCATCAGCATTTTCCACTGCTTTTTCACGCAAAGCCACCAGGTATCGTAGATATGTCCTGAGCATCTCCGCTGTGTCTTCTCCCGGCGCGGGAGAAAACGTCATGAGCAAAGACATCCCCATCATGAGCGGCAGCGTGAGCATCATTGGCTTTAATGCGCCACCTGAAATCACCAGTAGTCCGACCATCGCGATGACCGCAACCACCATTGCTAGCGGCATGAGCATCTTGAGCAACGGCACAGGTTGTGCACGCGCGGCTTCTGGAACAGCCTCCGGCTTTAGGTTTCCTACTGGAAGCGGTGGCGCGGGTAGCCGTTCATCTGCACTGAGCTGTGGAATTATCCCGTGATCAACCTGTTTGCTGAACGCATTCTCCTGCGGTAATGCAGGCGCACAAGAGGATTCTTCCTTGGCCAAAACCTGCTGTTCAACGATGTGTACACCATCGTTTTCCTGGATAGTCGATACAGCGGTACGCACCATTTCCCCCCCTTGTGTGCTCGCGGAAAAGTCACTTCCCCGATTCCCCTTTGCGGCCCCACCCGAAGTTCCCCCTTGGGCTAGACACTGAAGCGATCATAAGTCAGGATGGACGGTACTTGGTAGGGGGTACCAACAAAGAGAGGGGATTTCTTTTGATAGATTAAGATATTCGGCTTCATTTCCGCATTGCGACGTCTGGATATAGCACGCCAGCTGTTTCCTGCGTTAACGTAGATATTTCTGTCCCGCGGTCTTCTGCGTTGGTAGAGGTCATCCCGGATATTTTGTCGCTCGCAGGAGTAGATGCTGGGACTACGCCGTGGCAATCCATCACGGCTTCTGGAGTGCGTATCGACGCCTCCACGCCCCTTCACGCTACGAGCCTTCCCGATGGTGCTGTTGTACTTCTGCGCCCGCACCGAGCGTCGAAAGCCCCTGTTGTGCGTGATTCTGCGGAAACCCTCGCACAGAGCAGCAAAGACTCTATTCCTCCACGCGGTATCGCTATCGCCACAGAGGCCTTGGGGATGATGGGTTGTGCTTTTCTCATCATGCGCATGGATGCACTCGGCCCACCCGAATTCCGCTGGTTGATCCTATGCGGTCTAGCCATGCTTGCTTATGTATGGACCCGCAACGCCTTGGTGTTAACAGCATTCGCCAGTTTTTGTGCCTGCGCGGCAGGTTCTTTTGTTGTGTCTTTCTCAGTGTCGGAGGCGAGCGCATCTGACATTGCGGCAGCGGTCTTAGCAGCCGATGTAGCTCTTATAACTGGTTCGCTCTCGCTGCATGTGCTTGCTTCTCGACGCCCCTCCCACACCGCCACGACCTCAGACGAAAAGCCGACCAACCGCTTACGTCCGTCCACTCAGCGCGATCATTTCTTTTGCGCTATCGACTTCTCCCATAGCTGCTGCTGGCTGGCTCTACCAATTTCCAGAATCACAACCACACGGTTGGTTTTTAGGCGCAGCTAGCGCAGTAGTTGCCTGTGCACTTACTGCGATAATCCTGGCACCAACTGTGGCAGTCAAGTTAGCTGGCGTTGAAGTCCCACGCCTTCCTAGCGCTGGTGAAGACCTGAGCATCGCAGATTCGCAGGCTTCATCTCTCCGACTGGAATACCAGGCCAGAAAGTCCCTGTTGTTGCTGGAAGGCATAGTGATGGGAGCGTCGGCAAGCGCTACCCCAGCGCTATTGACTATTGGTTATTTAGCGCACGGCAACGGATTCGCCTTCCTATTCTGCGTGTGCGTCATTGTCATTATCTGCACAGCAGCGCATTCGCATCGCCATGCGACCGGTGTGTCGGTGTGGATGCTGTGGATGATCTCTCTCGGCGGAATTATCGGGTTGTCTCTAGCTACGGATGTTTCCATTCAGTGGCTGGTGATCGTTCCTTTATCCATCTCACTGTGTGCTCTCACGGCTTCCATCTGGGCCAAACTGCTGCCCCGTTTTACACCTGTTACTGCATTATGGATCGGCAGATGCGAAGCTTTGGCCCTTGCCGCGGTGTTTCCGTTATCGTGCCAACTCATGGGGGTCTTTTCCCTGATCCGGGGGTTGGGATAACTATGCACACGCTTCGGTTTCCCAGGTTTGTTTTCGCCCTGGTGCTCATTGTTCTTTGCATCGTTTTCTGCCCGCTGGCTTACGGTCAAGAGCGATCGTGTGCCCAAGCCGCTCACGCTTCGACAGAAAATGTCCAAAGGCAAGCAGCCGCCTCTCAGAAGTTTCGCCGGGCCCACCGTCACGCCACCGGCGCTGGCATTCGAGTCGCGATAATCGATACCGGTGTCGCTCCCCATTCGCGTCTTGGTCTGGTAGAAGACGCGGGTAGCTTTGTCAACGACGGCACACGTCGCGGCGGCCTTTATGACTGCGACGCCCACGGCACAACTGTTGCTGGAATCATTGCGGCCCGCGACGGCCCCGACGGCGTGGTAGGGGTAGCTCCTGCTGCAACGATCATCTCTATCAAGCAGACCAGTGCGTGGCAGGAATACTCGGCTCGCGCAGTTCCTGCGGGAAATCTCTCTACGCTGGCCCAAAGCATCCATGCGGCCATCGACCACGGCGCACACGTGATTAACATCTCCGTGGTGTCGTGTGTGCGTCACGGCACCCTCGTAGAACTTTCTGAGCTCCACGCGGCCCTCGACCGCGCTGAAAAGTCAAACGTCGTTGTGGTTTCCGCCGCCGGTAATGCCGGTTCTTCCTCATGTGAACCCGGCGATCACGTCTACCCGACCCATGTGGATACGGTTCTGGCTGTTTCTGCGCTCAACAGCGATGGACTTCCTACGCAGTATTCCTTGCCTGCTCCGCATCCGATGCTCAGCGCCCCGGGTAATGTCGCAGCAGCGTTATCGCACGAGGGTGCTGCGCTATCCCAGGGGACGCACAAAGATAGAAATATTGTGCCATTTGAGGGAACAAGCTTTGCTGCTCCTATTGTTGCGGGCACCGCCGCGTTGCTTCGGGAACGCTACCCACAAGCCACTGCTGCCGATATTAGGGCATTGCTGTATCACAGCGTTGATCCCATGACCGGAGCTGTCGATCCTGAGCTAGCTCTTACTCAGGTTTTTCCACGGCCTCCGCCACAGCCGCACCCATCGCTCGTGACAGTGTCACAGCCAAGCCGATACGGAGCACACGGGCGGATGATCGCTGCCGTGGTGACGTCGTTACTGCTTATAACGCTTACTGCCACAATGCTGTTGCTTTCGGGTACGCATCCGCATTCTGAGCAAGATTCAGCAAATTAGCCGAGCAGCATACGCACTATGGGGTCTAAAAATGGCACGAACCCCAATTTCCATAGCAACAGAACAATTGCAATTCCGGCGACCCAAGCAGCCGCAATAGTGCCGGCGATCAGGGAGTAGCGCGTCTTTTTAGGCTGCACGTGGTACCAGGAGAAGAAGCGATCATAAAGCCTCACTCCCCACGCCAAAAGACCGCTTGCCCAGTGGAGCTCCAGAGACAAGATCCCGATTCCCACAAACACCGTAAGCCATCCAGGCCCAGGGAATGGGATGGTAATAATCCCCACAATGACAACCAGCCATCCCAGGATGAGAACGGTCGGACGTACAAGGAATCCCAAACGGTGGCGTTTGAGGTTCTCATGGTGTTGATTGATTTGAGCAAGCTTGTCCGCAACTGCGTCACGCATCGAGCTCATGCGCGTTCCTTTCCTCTTGCGGGCATGGTGATAAAAAAGACGTGTGCGTGGTCCTCCGAAGTTCTTCGAGATTCTTCAGACTCGAAGAGAAAGTCTACACACTAGTAGAGCGGTGTTAATGCCGCTTCCTTGCTCAGCTCAGTTCCTGATGGCAGCAAGCGAAGCAGAAACCATGACGCACGCCATACCTTATGAATACCCACATGGTCTAAAACTGCATTATGCGCCAGCTGATGTCTCAGCCCATGTTCGGAAATCAGATGCACTCCCGCACCTGTTTCTACAGCTACAGTCCCTCCGCTGCCCGCAAAGTGAGTCGCCACAGATTCTCCGGAAAGCTCGACTGCAGATGCAGACGCCGTAGCGGAACTGGCGAGGCCCACGGATGTGCTCGATTCCATATCTGCGTGGGCAAAGGACACCGATATGCACGTGTCTGCCTTACGCGGATCTTGCCAACGCAATGGCTTTTCGGGCAGCGCTACCTGAAGGTCTATGTCGGGCAGTGCTGTCATCTCTGTTCGCGGGACAGCTTTGAGCCCCCAACCCATATCTGTGAGAACGTCCTTTTGTAAAGGACTAATGTGCACAACCCCCGAGTCGTTCTTCAGCCAGTATTCGCCGTCGGCTACAAAAAGTTCCAGATTCCCCACGGGGAGGTGGAACTGGGGTGACTCTGGAACAATCGCCAACACATCTGCCGCAGGATTCCACCGTGGCGTCGTAAAGTCGATGCCGAGTCTCCGTCGGATGCTCCTGCCCTCGGGCGACTCAGCTGGGGGCAGGAGCCTCCTGGTTGTAGCGGTGACCACCACGCCACCTGCCAGGCTCGTGGTCAAAAGGGCTTCGTTGTCCCCTAGCTGTGGTGCTTGGTCGAAAGTTGTGTCGTGGTTGATCAGGAATGTCGTCCGTGGGGAATTCGGCTCGGCGGGTGCTCCCATGGAGGTACAAACTTGCCAGAGAGGTTCTTCCTTGGGGGCTTCGCTGAAGATGCTGGGTGCATCTGCGATTCCGATGGGAACTGCTATGCGTTTCGTTCTTAGTACAGAGTCGCCAACTTTTACCGGCGTGGATGCTTCCTCCACGGCAAGCTGGGCGGAGGTCAGATTAGTCACCGGGTGGAGTTGTTCTCCGACACGCACAAAGAGGTCTCCTCGTTGCGAGGAGAGGATGCGTGCGTCACCGGGATCAGGATTCGGGCTAAAGAGTGCTAAAGCACCTGCACCTAGTGAGACAAGGCTAACCGCGCTGAGGCCAAAGGCCAGGGCGCGGCGCAGTCTTCCTAGCGGGTCGTGGATCATGCGGACGTCGCCAAGCAAAAGCCCTAGCTCTATGCGTCGAACAAGGAACCTATGGCCTGAGACTTGCGCCTTTGTCGCAGGGGCGATGCCTCTGCGTTGGGCTGCGTTCTCGTGGGGAATTCCTGTTGTTGTATCCATGGCATCCGTCCTCATGCGCATAGGGAATTGGCTCGACAGCCCCGTGGAAAGGGCCATCTAGTTAGACGGATGCGGGTGGCTTAGCGGTTCCCTGATATGTCGTCAGCGGTGCGCACTGCACGGGTGATGTCTGCGCGGGCCAGCAATTCGCTGTCTGCGGGGTAATCCACGCCCACCAGGCTTAGCCCTTTGGCTGGCGCAACGGGGACGCGGGAGGAACGGGAGGTTTCAGTGAGCAAAGAATCAGCGAATCCTTCCGGCCGTTTCCCCTCTCCGATGACTAGACAGCTACCAACGAGCGACCTGACCATGGACCAACAAAAGGCGTCCGCCGTAACGTGGGCTTCATAGAGTTGTGGTTCCAGCGGAGTGGAGACGTCGTGCCATGTGAATTCTTGCAGGTCACGAATCGTCGTTGCGCCTTCTCGGAACTTGCAAAAGGCCGCGAAGTCATGCAGGCCGATAAGGACGTCTGCGGCTGCTTGCATCGCATTCATGTCGATCTGTTTCGGCCAGTGCGCTGTGTCTGTTGCGCGAGTAGGAAGAGCACCTCGCGGATGGGTGGTCAGTCGGTAGACGTAGTGGCGTCGTAAAGCAGAAAAGCGCGCGTCGAATCCTTCCGGGGCTCGCGTACACGCATGGACTCGCACGTCCTCGGGCAGCAGGCGCGCTAGGCGTCGTACCAGGTTGCGCGGGTCGCCGTCGATGCTGCGAGTGTCCAGCGCGGCCTCCGGAACATCAAAGTGCGCCACTTGCCCCGCAGCATGGACTCCGGCATCAGTGCGGCCAGCCACCGTCAGTTGAATCGGATGTCTCAGAATAAGCTCAAGCGAATCCTCAAGCACTCGTTGCACCGTGCGCAGCTGGGAGGTTCCCTGACGAGCCCACCCATGAAAATGGGTGCCGTCATAAGCCAGATCGAGGCGAATACGCACAGTTGGCTGGTTGGTCTCCATATTTGTTCTTCCTCCACGAAGCAGCGCTGGATTGCTTTTCGACGCCTCAACCCCACACGCTCTCTCAGCGCGAGGTCAAGCGCATTCTAATGTAACAAAGGGCACGCCTACGACTTCTATGCCCTATAGCAAAACGTCCCCCATCTGCTCTTATCAGCGATGAGGGACGTTTTATGTCCAGGCGTTAAAGCCTTAAAGACTACTTCTCTTCTGCAGCCTCGTCGGTGGAGGTCTCTGCAGCGGTCTCCTCGACTGCTGGCTCCTCTACCTTCTCAGCTTCCTTGGAAGCAGCTGCGCGGGTTGCGCGGCTTGCCTCTGCAGAAACAGTCTCCTCAAGAACGAGGGAGATCTGGCTCATAGGAGCGTTGTCACCCTTGCGGTTCTCGAGCTTGATGATGCGGGTGTAGCCACCCTCGCGGTTCTCGAACTTCGGAGCCAACTCGTTGAACAGATGTGCAACGACGTCCTTGTTCGGAACGAGCTTGAGCACGTTGCGACGATCCGCAACAGAGCCGCTCTTAGCCTTGGTGATCAGCTTCTCTGCGTAAGGACGCAGGAGCTTAGCCTTAGCATCGGTGGTCTTGATAGCGCCGTGCTCGAAAAGCTGTGCCGCAAGGTTCGACAGAATGTGCTTCTGGTGGCTTGCGGAACCGCCGAGACGGGCGCCCTTCTTAGGGGTAGGCATTGTGTACTCCTCGTGTACAAGTTTTATTGAGCGCTTGGGACCGTGGTCGCAATGACCAGGCCCCTAATGGGCTTCTTACTCGGAATCTTCCAGATCCGTGTCCACGTAGTCGCCGGTAGCGGCGTCGTAGCCCTCGAGTTGGGTGGGATCAAAGTCCTCAGGAGAGTCCTTCAGGAACAGGCCCAAGCCAGCGAGCTTGATCTTGACTTCGTTGATCGACTTCTGACCAAAGTTACGGATATCCAGCAAGTCCGACTCGGTGCACTCTGCGAGCTCACCAACGGTGTGGATCTCCTGACGCTTCAGGCAGTTGTAGGAACGAACGGAGAAGTTCAGGTCCTCGATCGGCATGCTGTAAGCAGCGATGTACTCGGTCTCTTGCGGAGAAGGACCGATCTCGATGCCCTCAGCGGCGGTGTTCAGCTCGCGTGCGAGGCCGAACAGCTCAACCAAAGTCTTGCCAGCAGACGCAAGAGCGTCACTCGGAGCAATAGAGTTCTTGGTCTCAACATCGATGATGAGCTTGTCAAAGTCGGTGCGCTGCTCAACACGAGTAGCTTCGACCTTGTAGCTCACCTTGAGCACCGGGGAGTAGATCTGGTCAACAGGGATGCGACCAATCTCGTTGGTGCCTGCGTAGAGAGAAGCCGGGACGTAGCCGCGACCGCGCTCGACGATCATCTCGATATCAAGACGGCCCTGCTCATTCAGAGTAGCAATGTGCAGATCCGGGTTGTGGATCTCCACACCTGCTGGTGGCTCAATGTCGCCAGCGGATACAACGCCAGCGCCTTCCTTGCGGAGGTACATGACAACCGGCTCGTCAGAGTCGGAAGACAGAACCAGACCCTTGATGTTCAGGATGATGTCAGAGACATCTTCTTTCACACCGTTGATCGTGGTGAACTCGTGAAGAACACCATCGATCTTCACGCTGGTCACTGCAGCGCCCGGGATGGACGAAAGCAGGGTACGACGCAGCGAGTTACCAAGGGTGTAACCGAAACCCGGCTCAAGCGGTTCGATAACGAAGCGCGAACGAGCGGAATCAACGTATTCCTCGGTGAGGGTGGGGCGCTGAGAAATGAGCATTTAAGAACTCTCCTGTGAGTGACGACCGCTATTTGACGTCTATAGGCGGAAAGGATGAAAGGACTTAAAGAAGATTCCAGATTCCTGTCGCGTCTTGCCCCGCGGCCTCCACAGCATGGAAGCCACAAAGCAGGAGAACAGAAAATTACTTCGAGTAGAACTCGACGATGAGCTGCTCTTGCAGCGGAACGTCGATCTGAGCGCGCTCTGGCAACTGGTGCACGAGAATGCGCAGGGTGGACGGAACGACCTGCAGCCATGCTGGCACAACTGCGTCGAGGAGGTTCTCCTGAGCCTCTTCGAACCAGATCATCTTACGAGACTTCTCGCGAGCATCGATGATGTCGTACTGAGAAACCTTGTAGGAAGGAACGTTAATCTTCTTGCCGTTCACAGTGAAGTGTCCGTGGGAAACGAGCTGACGTGCCTGGCGGCGCGTACGTGCGAGACCTGCGCGGTACACAACGTTGTCGAGGCGAGCCTCAAGCAGGATGACCAGGTTGTCACCGGTCTTGCCTGGGAGGCGGTTAGCCTCTGCGTAGTAGCGACGGAACTGCTTCTCCATAACACCGTAGGTGAAGCGAGCCTTCTGCTTCTCCTGCAGCTGAAGCAGGTACTCAGACTCTTTGATGCGTGCGCGGCCAGCCTGTCCCGGAGGGTAGGGGCGACGCTCGAATGCCATGTCTCCGCCGACGAGGTCGACGCGGAGGCGGCGGGACTTACGGGTTGCTGGGCCGGTATAACGAGCCATTGTAAGTTACCTTTCCTTTCCTATTAAACGCGACGACGCTTCGGTGGGCGGCAGCCGTTGAACGGCTGAGGGGTGACGTCGGAGATGGAGGTCACCTCAAGGCCGGCAGCCTGAAGAGAGCGGATAGCGGTTTCGCGGCCCGAACCTGGGCCCTTGACGAATACATCAACCTTCTTCATGCCGTGGTCCATTGCCTTACGAGCAGCGTTCTCAGCAGCAAGCTGAGCTGCGAACGGAGTGGACTTACGGGAACCCTTGAATCCGACGTGGCCGGAGGATGCCCATGCGATGACAGCACCGGACGGATCCGTGATGGAAACGATGGTGTTGTTGAAGGTGGACTTGATGTATGCGTGGCCCTGAGCCACGTTCTTTTTAACTACACGACGACCAGTGCGGCGAGCCGTGCTGCGAGTCTTAGGAGGCATGAATTACTTCTTCTTTCCGGCGATCGTCTTCTTCGGACCCTTACGCGTACGTGCGTTGGTCTTGGTGCGCTGGCCACGGACGGGCAGGCCACGACGGTGGCGCAGACCCTGGTAGCAGCCGATTTCGATCTTGCGACGAATGTCGGCCTGAACCTGGCGGCGGAGGTCACCCTCAACCTTCCAAGTTGCTTCAATGACGTCACGAAGAGCAGAAACCTGCTCGTCAGTAAGGTTGTCAGTGCGCAGGTCCGGGGAGATGCCGGTCTCCTTGAGCAGCTGGGCGGCACGGGCAGGGCCGATACCGTAGATGTAAGTGAGTGCAACCTCCATGCGCTTGTTGCGCGGAAGGTCAACTCCAGCTAGACGTGCCATAAGGGCAGTACCTTTCCGGTTGTTACGGTGGTTTTCTCCATGCTCGTCCTTACCAAACATCGCTTTGCCCGGACGGATGCCGGACGATGGGATGAGATGCGCAAGGCTTTAGCCACCGCGGCCAAAGGTGTGGGTGATGCCAAGGCATCAGTGAAGCATGGAGGCTTCAAAGAAATAACTGACTAAGTCGAATTATTTGTAGCGGTAAACGATGCGACCACGGTTCAAGTCGTAAGGAGAAAGCTCCACGACTACGCGGTCCTCAGGGAGGATACGGATATAGTGCTGGCGCATTTTGCCACTGATATGTGCAAGCACTTTGTGTCCGTTATCGAGTTCGACGCGGAACATTGCGTTGGGCAAAGGCTCGATAATACGACCCTCAACCTCGATTGCGCCTTCCTTAGCCATAGCCTCCACATTCCTGACATCAGTACTGAATTTTGGTTGAATATCCCAACCGATTCATCACTACGATGCCGCATAATCACTGCTTATTACAGGTGTTTCACCTTTTGGCAATACACCAACGAGCAACGATACAGTGCCCCGCCCGAAAAGCCAAGTTTTTCTAGGCTCTTTATCAGCCCCAGTACTCGCCGCAGGTTATGACTTATAGCTTCTCGACGCCCACCCCTCACCATCACCCCCGTTATCCCCAGGTACTACCCCATAAAGAAAAGGCCACGAGCATCTCCTCAGGATGCCGCAGCCAGTTCCTCTAAGTCATCAAACCTACGGTGTGATTAGTACACGTAGACGACGTCCCCAACCTGCAGTTGATTAAAGAAGGTCACCGCATCTTTGTGGTTGAGGTGGATGCAACCATGCGAAGCCACCTGTGGGCTTCCCTCGTGGAACGCAATGCCGTTATTGGTGAAGTACACAGAAAATGGCATGGGAGCGTTGTTGAATTCTCGGGAGATTTCATCCTTAATCTTACGATTAACGTGGAAAATTCCCTTGGGAGTCTCATAGCCCACACGCCCACTGGAGATTGGCACCGCACCATAAGAAACCTGACCATTGTTTTGCAGCCACGAGCGCTGCCCTGCCAGGTCAATGCATGCGCGGGCGAATGCTGGACAAGAGCCAGTGTCAAAAGCCGGGAGGGCAGGGGCCGGCATGACTGGCAGTGCGGTCCGCTCTTGGATGAGGCCAGGGAATGCAAAGTTAACAGCGTTGTCGATGGATTGCTTCACCATAGTGGCGGCGTCGACAGGCAAACCTGCATCGGCTTGCGCGCGCAAGTTATTTCGCAGATCCCAAGCTCCGTCACGAGTCTGCCGACCAAGGTTCTGTAGCTGCCGATCAATAGAGCTACTGAGGTTGCTCGATCCGAAGTCCTGTGCGGAAGAAGTGGCAGCCTGGCTCACCAGAAGAGCTGCGGAAGTTGCTGCAGTTCCAACCATCGCCACGATACGGCGACGGGCCACGGACTGCTTCGCGTGACGGGGCTTATAAGACATGCTGACCACTATATCCCGACTGAACAAAAACTTAGGAAACTAAGCGAGCCTCCCCCGGCGTGTCGCACGTAACAATTTGGCAACTTTTGACACGAAATGGGCAAAGGGACGCGCCGCGTTTTCCGCTCTGCACGCCCCTTTTTAGCAATCAGATTACTCCGATTTTTCTTTAGGCTTTAAACCCAAACAGCTTTTGTATGCTGTCCCATGCTGACATGAAGAAACTGAAAATGGGTGCAAATCCCGGCAAAATCTGTAGAAGACCTTGCCAAAAACCCTTGTTTTCAGTGTTATCTGCGTCTTTGCCTGTTTGGTTCTTCTCTTTCTCCAGCTTAAGGGCCTCTTCCGCCGCCTTTTGAGCGATCTCGGCGGCCTCTTTAGCCTCAGCGAGAACCTTTGCTTGATCTTGGGATTTTGCTAGCTCCGCCTCGACCCTGGCCAGTTGCTCAGCAAGTGCCTTAGCTTCGTTCTCTGCCTTCGCAGCGGCTTCTTCGGCCTTAGCCGTGGCATTCTCAGCAGCCTTGACCCGCGCATTAGCATCCTCGGCAGCGGCAATAGCCTTCTGAGCAGCTTCCTTGGCCTCAATCAGGGCTTCCGTAAGCTCGTCATTCTCGAGCTCGGCTTCTTCCAGCTCTTTGGTGAGCTTTACGACGTTCGCCGTAGCCTCCTCAGCCTTAGCCGTCGCAGCCTTCGCGTCTTCAATAGCCTTAGCCAAAGCAGGATCCGGCAGATCGGTAATGCCCAGGGCCTTATTGCTCAGGCAGTCGGCACCCAACCATGCCATGTTGAACTTGGCGAACTTGAGGGTCATGCCTCGTGTTTTGTCACCAGATTCATAAACCATGCCGATATTTCCGTCAGCCATGGGAGTCATGACCGAATACTGGAAACGGCCAAACTCAACCTGTTTACCGTATTTCCATGTCTGCCCATCGTCACAGGAAGCCATAACCCAGCCATTATTACGGCCATCCGTATGGTATTCATGCCCACTCCTCAGATCAATTGGGGCAGAGTACAAAAGCACACGTGCAGCAGCACTGCCTTCTGGAGCATTAGGGTAAGCCCGAATAAGCGATACGTTAATACCTTTATTTCGCTTATCCGGATGCTGCGGAGGGGCGATAACAGTCCGCACCGGAGCTGACCAATGTTCCCCCTGGTCTGAAGAATACGATGTCCATCGATCTTTATCATTGTCTTTGGAGTTCATCATAATGCGCCCATCCGACAATTCAACAAGCTTGTTCTCATCGCCTCCGAAGGCATCGTCCCCGGCGATGCCTTCCCCGACTTGCCAAGTAAGACCGTGGTCATCAGAGTATATCGCTAAGTTTACGACCTTATTTTGCCCATACCTTTTAGTATTAACAGCGATCGGAACCAACAGACGTCCCTTATTAAGGCCATACCTTAATTGCATTCCTGCCCCAGAAGTTACAAACCTGCCGTAGCCTGCAACTTCTTCCCCTGGGCGGGACTTAACCCGAATTTTTTCAGTTAGTCCGCTTATAACCCGTAAATTTTCCCAGGTCCTACCGTTGTCATTAGATTCAATTACTACAGTATCTTGGACATCCCGGCGTTCAATCAGCGCATCAGATGCTTCCGAATTGATTCCCTGTCGTGCATCAAAAAATCGATAGTCATATCCTCGTACAAAAAAAGCAAATACTTTATCCGTCTCACGATCTACAACAATTGCTGGGTCGGTATAAGAGAGACGACGAGGGTCTGCCGTACCCTTTGCGATAAAATTACCAGTCTCGAAATTTTCTCCAGAATCGTCAGAACGATAAATTTCAATATCTGTCTGCCACTTCTGATCATTCCATTTCATATTCTCATAAGGTGCATCTCGACACCAGGTTTTACTCTGTTCCCCCGGCCCATACCGATTATCAAAAGCCACCAAAAGCGTTCCATCAGCCGCCGTAGCAATAGCAGGAATACGGAAGCACCGCTGACCTTCAGGATCTACGTCTCGAATAACCTTCGATTCAAAAACTTCACTGGTCACAGGCTCAGGAAGCTGCCCTTCCCCTACTGCACCACGCGCTACGGGTGCGGGCGGAGCGGCGTCGAAAAGCCCATTGTTATCGAGGGGAGCAGTTGCGGGGCTAGGGGCCTCTTCGGCAAAAGTCATAGGGACCGCAAGTCCTTGAGCGGTGAGCGCGAGCGCTGCTGTGAGGGTTATCAGCGCTTTGCGAGTTCCACGGCGGCGTGAATCCGTCATTGGAAACTTCCTTCCTTGAGATGGATGAAACATACAAAAATGAGACAGCCAACACATCAGACGTCCGACCTCCTATAGTGACACATGCCCCACGGTTCAAAAGGGATAAGGGACACGTATCACGTTCACAGTAATTGGTGACAGAACATACAGATGGTGTTAGTAAGGAGACTAGCAACCACAAAGGAGCGCTTAAAAACCTTTGCTTCAAATGTGTCCTTCTCCACTAATGGAGGTAATGCACACAAGATTACGCCAAAGTCACGAAATAATAAAGTATTTATAACAAGAAAAATGGTCCTTATTCAGCGCAAAGAACGCAAAAAGTGGTCCGGCGGCACTACAAAAATGTAGGACGTCAGACCACTTTTTGATCAAAAACGTGTAACTACTTACGGGGGGTAAGAATTCGGGGACCCTCGTTGGTTGCTGCCACGGTGTGCTCCCAATGGGAAGACCATGAGTCGTCATCCGTGACCACAGTCCACTCATCATCCAACACAAGAGAATCCACAGACCCGAGCGTCAGCATCGGCTCAATCGCCAGAACCGAACCCTCTTGAATCATCGGGCCTCTACCGGGCTTCCCTTCGTTAGCCAAATACGGCTCCTCGTGCATCGTCTGCCCGATTCCGTGTCCGCCATAGCCATCCACGATCCCCAGCTTCACGCCAAAGCGCTTTTCCGCCTGGCGCGTTGCTTTTTCCAAGGCGTGGGAGACATCTGTAAGCCGGTTTCCCGGCACCATTGCCTTCATACCTTCCATGAGCACCCACTCGGTGGCGTCGTTAAGCGCTTGCACGTCAGCAGCAAGCTTACCTATGCCAAAAGTCCAGGCAGAGTCCCCTACCCAGCCCTCAAAGGTCGCCCCGCAATCGATAGACACCAGGTCACCTTCCCGCAAGATTGTCTCCGCATTCGGGATTCCGTGAACGATCACTTCATTCACCGATGCACAGATCGAACCGGGGAAGCCTTCATAGCCCTTAAACGTGGGAATAGCGCCACAAGACCGAATGGTCTCTTCTGCAACCGCGTCGAGGTCAAGGGTGCTCACCCCTGGCCCTGCAGCGGCCTTAACGGCCTGTAGTGCCTTACCCACAATTTCACCTGCAGCTTGCATCGCATCAAGTTCGGCAGGTGTTTTCGCTGGAATTACTTTGCGTTTGGATCGAAAACCCATCATCACATCACTTTCATGCCTTTGTCAGGGCGAATTCTTCCGTTTCGCCAGCCGCAACAAACGAATATCTTTATGAGCTAAAAATGCAAAAACCGAGCACTGACAAACACTCTGCACCAGATGCATAGCCACGCGTCAGACTCGGTTCGCAGTCAATCAGGTTTTATTTTCCTAGGGCCTCAAGGGTCCGGGAATTAATATCTTCAACGGTACCCTCAGCGGTGATAGCAATAATCCGCTCACCGTAGTGGTCAATCAATGGCGCGGTTTCATCGCGGTACACCTGCAGACGGGTACGAATCGTATCCTCGTTGTCATCTGCACGACCACGGGCCAACATACGCTCTACGACAACGTCCTCAGAGACCTGGTAGTTGATCACACCGTCAAGCTTGGTGCCAAACTCTTCCAAGAAACCTTCGAGGATTTCTGCCTGCTCCACGGTGCGCGGAAAGCCATCGAGGAGGAAACCATCTTTGGCATCGTCCTCTTCCAAGCGAGACTTCACCATGCGAGCGGTGACGTCCGTAGGAACTAGCTTGCCGTTATCGATGTACTGCTTGGCTTCGATCCCCAGCGGGGTGCCCTCACCAATATTGGCCCGGAACAAGTCACCCGTAGAGATGTGCGGGATGCCAAGCTTCTCGGAGAGAATCGCAGCCTGAGTGCCCTTGCCGGCACCGGGGGGTCCAAGGAGTACAAGACGCATTATTTGAGGAGTCCTTCGTAGTTACTTTGTAGAAGCTGAGATTCGATCTGCTTAACCGTAGTCAGTGCGACCGAGACCATAATCAGAATAGCCGTGCCACCAAACGGTGTGGAGCCTGCAGAGCTTGCCCCTACCCCCAGATCGAGGGCGATGTTAGGAAGAACAGCAATGATACCAAGGTAGAGAGCGCCCACGAACAGCAGGCGGTTCATAACAAAGCCAAGGTACTCAGCGGTGGGGCGACCAGGGCGAATGCCCGGAATGAATCCGCCGTACTTCTTCATGTTTTCTGCCTGCTCGTTCGGGTCATACTGAACCGAAACGTAGAAGTAAGAGAAGAAAATGATCAGGACAAAGTACAGCACGATGTACTGCCATGACGACGGGGTCTGTAGGTACTGGATAACGTTGCGCTGCCACCAGTTATCAGAGACTTCGTGGGAACCCGAATTGATGATCTGCGTGATCAGCACAGGCATGTAGATGAGAGAGGACGCAAAGATCACGGGGATCACGCCAGCCTGGTTCACCTTCAAAGGCAAGTACGTGGAGGAACCGCCGTACTGACGACGCCCCACCATGCGCTTTGCGTACTGCACCGGAATACGTCGCTGTCCCTGCTCCACAAACACAACGCCGACCACGAGAATCATCACGGCTACCAACACAACGGCAAAGACCACGCCGCCGGAGGAATTCAAAATGTTTGCGCCGTCGGAAGGAAGACGAGTCGCAATACCGGCAAAGATGAGCAGAGACATACCGTTGCCCACGCCGCGCTCAGTGATGATCTCACCCAGCCACATAACCAGCATCGCACCGGCTGACATGACGAGCACCAGCATGATGAGGGTCCACAGACCCGCATTAGGCATCAGAACCTGGACACCAGAGCCCAAAAGCTGCTTACGGTCTGCCAGAGCAACAATGCCGGAAGACTGCAGCAGAGCTAGGCCCAACGTGAGGTAGCGGGTGTACTGGTCCATCTTTGCTTGACCAGACTGTCCCTCTTTCTTCAGTTCCTCGAACTTAGGGATCACTACGGTCAGCAGCTGCACGATAATCGAGGCCGTAATGTACGGCATAACGCCGATCGCAAAAATCGACAGCTGCAGCAGCGCCCCACCCGAGAACAGGTTGATGAGCGAGTAGACGCTTGAGGAGTCTGAGGTCAGCTCACGAAGACGCCCACTGATAGACGCGTAATCTACTCCGGGTGACGGAATTTGTGCACCAATCCGGTAAAGGATGATCAGCGCAAGGGTGATCAAAATCTTCTTGCGCAGATCCGCGTCCCGGAATGCCTGAAAAATGGCGGACACTTAGCCTCCTGGCTTCACATACCCCCACGATGAGGCCACAACGATAAATCAGTTCAACACTGACCACGCTTCTGCCTTCACCACAAAGGATGGAAGGTTTAAATAAAACTCGTTCGCTCTAACCGTTGAACAATGCAATCTTCTTTTCAGTGACGCCCCGCAGAAAACTCAATCGCAGAAAAAGCTAACTTCAACTGCTCTTTTAGGAGACTCCCCTGTTATAGGATTCTCTCCCTTTTCTCCTGCTAGGCCCCTTGCGGAAGCTCGCATTCCATCAAAAGTTGAGGTTGGACATGATTGACCGCTTTACTCTACCACCGCACCCCACCAACTACACAGTTAAGGTTATTTTTAGCTTTAGGGCCCCCTAAGCTACTGTACTTGCGTGCCGACGCGCGCCAGCCGGGCGCAGCCTCCCGCACAGCCCCACGCCCCCTCCACACGAGATGAGTCATACATCTCAACTTTTTCATTGTGTGTCCACATCACGTACTTTCCCCGTACAATAATCATGTCTATGCCTTAATTACTGCGCATAGGTAGTACCCGAGGTTTTTAGCCCTCAGGCACGCTTCCACGCGATTCTTTACTACGGACCGTTCGGCACGTACCTGCCGATGAAGAAATGGAGTTGCCCCACTATGGCATCAGTGACCTTTGAAAAAGCATCCCGCGTTTATCCCGGCGCGAATAAACCAGCCGTCGATGAATTTGACCTTCATATTGAGGACGGCGAGTTCCTGGTCCTCGTGGGACCGTCAGGCTGCGGTAAATCTACTACCTTGCGCATGTTGGCAGGCCTTGAAGACGTCAACTCTGGCCGCATCTCAATCGGTGATCGTGATGTAACGGATATGCCTCCGCGTGATCGCGATATCGCCATGGTCTTCCAGAACTATGCGCTGTATCCCCACATGACTGTCCGTGAGAACATGGGGTTTGCGCTCAAGATTGATAAGAAACCCAAGGAAGAAATCAACCGTCGCGTTGAAGAGGCTGCCCGCACCCTTGACCTCACCGAGTATCTTGATCGCAAGCCAAAGGCGCTTTCCGGTGGTCAGCGCCAGCGTGTGGCTATGGGTCGCGCCATCGTCCGCAAGCCTGAGGTCTTCCTCATGGATGAGCCGCTCTCCAACCTGGATGCGAAGCTTCGCGTCCAGACCCGCACCCAAATCGCTGCTCTTCAGCGCGAACTTGGTGTTACCACCTTGTATGTGACCCACGACCAGACTGAGGCTCTGACCATGGGCGACCGTATCGCGGTGCTTAAGTTCGGTGTGCTGCAGCAGGTGGGCACGCCTCGTGAGCTCTACGATTTCCCTGCAAACGAGTTTGTGGCTGGCTTTATCGGTTCCCCAGCCATGAACTTGGGAACCTTCACGATCGAAGGCGACCATGCCGTTTTGGGCAAGGCACGGGTTCCGCTGAGCCCAGCAACCCGTGCAGCTATTACGCCTGCTGATAACGGCAAGATTATTATCGGCTTCCGCCCCGAGGCGCTTGAGGTTGTTTCTGAAAACGACCCGAACACCATTCCGGTGAAGCTACACCTAGTCGAGGAGCTCGGCTCCGATGCCTACATGTACGGCAAGCTGGAAGGTGGCGGATCGCTCGGCTCTGGCACGGACGCTAACCCCGATGACGAGTCCACCGATGAAATCATCATTCGCACTGCTCCGCATGCAGCGCCTCCCATTGGCTCCATCGTCCATGTTCGTATCCGTGAGGGCGCTCAGCACAACTTCTCCAAGTCCACGGGCGTGCGACTTCCAGAATAAGCACGTCTAGCTCTTACCGCCGCTGCCCACACGGGATCTTCCCCGCGTGGGCTTTCGCGCAATTAGCCTCGGCATTGTCCCCTGTCTCCTCGAAGCTTCCGTGAAAGAGTCCTCATGCCTGCTACCCCCCTCTATGCAGATAACCAACGGCACTATCGCCCCAGCATTGCTACAGCTGCCCTGGTCGCTTCCGCTAGAAGACTTGGCCAGAAGAGTATTTGGCGTCGCTCCCACGGGGCATTTCGCGCCATGTGGTGCGCTTTGTGGGGATCGACGGCAGGGTTTTTGCGATCAAAGAGATCGGGCAAAAGGTTGCCTACAATGAGTACAAAACGCTGCGGGATCTCAATCGCTTAGGGGCGCCGTCGGTACGCCCTCTTGCTGTGATCACCGGGCGTGTCGACGCCACCGGGGAACCCCTCACAGCGGCGCTGGTCACGGAACATCTGGAGTTTTCACTGCCCTACCGCGCGGTTTTTTCTCAGTCCATGCGCTCGGAAACAGCCACCCGGCTTATCGACTCACTCGCCGTCCTCTTAGTCCACCTCCACCTGCTGAATTTCTTCTGGGGTGACGTCAGCCTCTCCAACATGCTGTTTCGTCGAGACGCAGACTCTTTTTCCGGGTACCTTGTCGACGCAGAAACCGGCGAGCTACAGCCTAAACTCAGCGATCAACGCAGGCTTTACGACGTCGACATCGCACGGGTAAACATCATCGGTGAACTTATGGATCTGCAAAGCGGCAAACTCCTTTCCCCAGACGTCGATGCCATAGAAATAGGCAACCGCATCGTGGAAAAGTACACCCTGCTGTGGGAGGAACTGACCGCCGAGCAAACCATTAGGCCAGATGAGCACTGGAAAGTGCAGCAGCGTATAGACAAGCTCAACGCATTGGGCTTTGACGTAGGAGAGCTCAAGCTCACGAGTTCCGATGAAGGACAGTCTGTGCATATTAGGCCTAGGGTGGTCGACGCAGGGCATCATCATCGTGCGCTCATGCGTCTCACCGGCCTCGACGTGCAAGAAAACCAGGCCCGACGCATACTCAATGCCATTGAGACCTACCGAGCCATCCACTCAGATAGTCACCGGCCGATGAGCACTATCGCCCATGAATGGTTGACTCATATTTTTGAGCCCACGCTAGCGGCTATCCCACAGGAGTATTCGGCACGGCTGCAGCCCGCGCAGATATTCCATGAGGTTCTCGAACATCAGTGGTATCTCTCAGAGAACGCAGGGCATGAGGTGCCGCTGGATACTGCAGCGGCAGACTACGCAAAAACCATCCTGTCGCACCGACCAGATGAGGAGCGGATGCTGGATCAAGATCCCCACGACGAGCTATCGGAGGATTAGGAAGGTGCGGGGGTGTCGATAAGCTTTTTAGTCGCGGTACTTGTCGTTTCCCCGGTTAAGCCAGGCGTACACGGCGCCCATGCACACGCCTCCGCCTAGCAGGTTGCCGACAAAGACGACCGCCCAGTTGTGGGCAATATGCGCAGCATCAAAATGGGCTGGGAGCGTCTCGGCGCTAAACCCAACCAAAGAGACAAGACCAAAGTTTGCGATAACGTGCTCAAGCCCCATCACAGTAAACATGCTGATGATAAACGCCAGGGTAAGAAGCTTACCGGAGAATTCCTTCATCATGGCCACACCAATGATGCCCATATTAACCACGACGTTAGCCAGAATTCCCTCAATGAGGAGACCCAAAGAGGCCTTGGCCAATTTAGTTTCCGTGATAGTAGAGACCAGGCTCTCTGCATCCACGTGAGAGAACGCGACTGCTCTGCTCAGCAAAAAGGCCACGAGTGCAGAACCCACAAGGTTGAAAAAGGTGCAGACCAGAAGCACGAGGGTGGCCTTGGACAAAGACACCTTTTTATTAACAACCTCGAATCCGAGGTACATCATGTTGCTGGTAGCAAGCTCTGCGTTGAGCAACACTATGGTGTACAGGCCGACAAAGAACATTAATCCAAAGACCGGGTAGCCCACGCCGGGAACGATATGATCGAGCTTTTGTCCGAGGGTAACGGCGAAAGCTGTTCCAAGGGTGAGGTAAACACCAGCGAAGATACAGCGGACAGAATACCGCCAGAAGTCAGTGTCAAAGAGGGCGACTTTCTTTGCTACTGCTGAGGAGACTTTATCGTTGAGAGATGCGGGCGCGGTCAACGTGCACGACCTTTCCTAAATCGAGATGAGTCCGCGCTGCGCCCCCGCGAAGGGGTGGTCTCGGTTCGCGCGAACGTAACAGATCGATGTTAGAGCATCTCTTCTTTATTTGAGGAGAGTGAGAAACTATTCACATTCTCAGCTTCCCGCATGCGCGCCCAGCGTGAGCAGCCCTATGCCTGTACACAATCAAGGACGGCTTTGCTACCTTTTTACATCAGCACCGTGGCGATAAGTCCCGCACACAGGAGAACCGCAGGGTAAGCCCACGGAATCCAGGCGGCCGGCAAGGAACCTTCCTCGTCCAGCAGCGGCTGACGGTAATGCAAAAATACTGTTCCTAGCGCCGGCGAAATAAACATCGCTGCACCAAAAGCTCCAGCGGAATACATCATGCGATTCTCGGATCCCCAGAGGAGATAAAAAATCATGATGAATCCGAGTAAGGCGATCCCCATGGGGATGATTCCAAAACGCGTTCCCAAGGAAAGCGCCACAATCCAAAACACTGCGGCAAGAGTGACCCCCAGCATCGCTGCCCATCTCGCAGCGGTAGACAGCTGCGCCGTAATATCGATAGCTGCCAGCACCACGAGAGCTATCAGCAGAACCCACACAGGATTCTGCGACTCCGTGCTCCACACCCGTCGTTCCGAGGCCAGATCATAAGGAACCTCGCTCACCGCAGCAATAAGGAACGTCCACGCGGCAAGACGCCATCGGTTCACTCCGCGTTTGATTGCCAGCGTGTAGAGCCAGGCGACGAGTGGGATTGCGCACCAAGAGATGACCTCCATCACGATTCCCACAGTCAGCAAGCCCAAGCCTGCATCCGCATACCCCGAGCCCGTGGGGCGAACCAGAAGAGAGCCCAACGAGGACGCAATGATGAAAAACCCTGCTAGGCCAGCCAGCTTATGAGCGCTAAAACCTCTCTGACGTCGCTGAACATCCATTCATTTCCTCGCTTCTGCTTGCGTGTACAGCGCCTCAGGTTTGCATGCGGTGCTGTACGTGGCTCTCGGTGGTCTTTGTTGATTGTGCCCATTGCAGCGGGATGCCCTCGTGTTCCTTTGGTCTATGACCAACACGAGGGTACTTGTTGTACGAACAACGAGCTTTACTATCCCTTAACGGAACCAGCCATCGACTCCTGATAGTAACGCTGCATCACGATGAACAAAATCGTGATGGGGATAGAGATGCACACGGCACCTGCGGCAAAGCGTGCAAACCAATCGTAGATATATTCTTTCTCCAGCATCTTCCATAGGCCAAGAGAAACCGTGTAGTTTTCCTGCGTTCGAGCGATTGCTTTTGCAAGCACAAAGTCCAGCCAAGGGGTCAAGAATCCCACAATCGCTTGATACACAATCATCGGTTTAGAAATCGGAAGAATGATCTTGGTAAAGACCTGCCACCTTGTGCAGCCGTCGAGAAGCGCTGCCTCATCCAGTGAAATCGGGATCGTATCCATGAATCCCTTCATCACGTAAAAGCCCATGCCCGTTCCGGCGGAATACACGATGATCAACGCCAACGTGGTGGTCCAGCCTTGGGTAAGGCCAATCGCTTTAAGGATGAAGTAGATAGCCACCACCGACATGATGCCGGGGAACATTCCCAAGATCAGCGCGGTATTCATATAGACCTTGCGGAACCGGAAACGCAGACGGCTCAGGGAATAGGAGACAAAGAGCACGAAGACAACGCTGATCGCGCAGGTAAAACAGGCGATGATCAGGGTGTTCAAGAACATCTTGGGGAAGTTCAGCACTGAGTGGTCGGTAAAGAGCTGAACATAGTTGTCCACGCTGTATTCCGTGGGGAAAAAGGTGCTCGTGTACGGAGCGGTGTTCTTGTTAAAGCTTTCTGCCACAACCCAGACGATGGGGACCACCCAAATGATCGCCAGGACGGTGAGAAAGAGATGAACGAGGAAATCGACAAGCTGTCGCGTACGACGCTGGCTTCCACGGATCCCTACTTGTTTGGTGCTCATCACTGGAATCCTTCCTCGTTGCGATAAGAGCCGCTTCGTCGATACGTAATCAGTGCCACGGTAGAGAGAACAATGAAGGTCAAGATACCGATCACCGCACCCACGTTGTAGTCACCACGGTCAACCGTGAGTTTGTACAGCCACGTAATCAGGAGATCTGTTTTACCAGCCGAGGCGCCAATCGGTGTTGGGTCGCCTTTGGAGAGCATGTAGATCACGTTGAAGTTGTTCACGTTCGCAGTAAATGTGGTGATCAGGTACGGCGTCATCACAAAGAACATGTACGGCAACGTCACATTGCGGTAAGTCTGCCACCAGCTGGCGCCGTCGAGACGCGCAGCCTCGTAGAGCTCGCCCGGAATATTCTGCAGAATGCCCGTGACCTGCATGATTGTGTACGGAATACCGATCCATAGGTTAACGATGATCACCGTCACGCGCGCCCACGTTGCATCCGTGAAGAACGGCAGGCTGCTATCAATCCAGCCCCAATCCAGCAGCAGGCGGTTCACGATGCCCTCTGGCTGCAACATACTGCGCAGCACGAGGAGCGTAACAAACTGCGGAACAGCCACAGATAGGGAGAAAATCGCTCGCCAGAACGCCTTTCCACGGGTGGTCTTGCGCTGAATAATCATGGCCAAGAACATGCCCAGGAAGTAATTGAGGAATGTGGCAAAGAACGCCCACACCAGAGTCCAGGTGAGCACGCCAACAAAGATCTGCAGATTAACTTCACCACCGGTGTTAGAGAACACCTTGCCAAAGTTCTCTAGCCCCACCCAGTCAAACTTCTGAACATTCCGAGAATCATAGCTGGTAAATGCCATGCTGATCATAAAAATCAGCGGCAAAACTGTGAAGATCAAAATGCCGGCCGTAGGAAGCGACATCAGCATAATCGGCGCGTCTTCATCAGTTAACGCATGCAAGTCTTCTTTCAGCGTACGCGCGCGTCCTTGCTTCTCGACGAACGTCTGTGCCTTGTACGCACTGCGCAACGCGATTGTAGCTAGCCACAGGAAGACGATAAGAAGAAAGATCGTGGCCACGCCTTCAAGCAACAAAACAACCGACGGGTCGCTGTTTTTATAAACCCAGAATCCGTCTACTTTGACGCGACCTTGTTCGCCAGTACCAAGACCTGGCAACTCTTGAAGCGCCTTAATTCCTTTGCTCATAAACAGTGCAATAGCGGCTATCTCTATGCCAAGGAACACTGCTCCTTTGAGAAACTGTTTACGCACTAGGTTGCCAAGACCAAAGACAACAAGCGAGGCCTTTGTAATGGCGTCTCCGTTAGCCCACGCGTTAGACAGCGAATAGAGACTCGGCTCATCGTTGCGTTTTTGCGTCTTTGGCTTCGGTTTGGTTCGCAGGCCACCGCGGTGGGCTCCAGCTTTCATGAGTCCGCACTCCCCTTCCTGTGGCTTTTAAAAGTGTGTTCTTTTGAAAAACTGCTCATGCACACGTTGAGCCCAGCACGCAGACTGGGCTCAACATACGCATATTCAGGGACTACTTTTTGCTAAAGCTAGAGGTCCAAGCGTCGGTCTTAGTCACCGCATTCTCGGGGTTGACCTCGCCGTTAACCAGGGCCTTGCCGAAGGTGGTTGCAGGATCCCAGAAGTCAGACATTGGCTTCAGGGTTGGCTGCAGGATCGAAGCATTGGCAACGGTCTCAAACAGTGCGACTGCCACAGGGTCAGCTGCGATAGCAGCATCCTTGGCCAGCGTCTTATCTGCTGGGATAACACCGTTCTTGTCAAAGTGCGACTTCTGAGACTCAGTGGAAGCGAGGAAAGCTGCGAACTCAGAAGCAACCTTTGGGTTCTTGGTGTTGGGGTTGTAAGCAATTGCCTTGGAACCGGAGAAGGACTTCATCTGAACATCCTGGCCATCGAGCTTGAAGGTCGGGAGGCTTGCGACACCATAGTTATCGCCCAGAGCCTTCTTGATGTTCTTGGCATCCCAGGAACCGGAGAACACAACATCTACAGAGCCATTAGCTAGGCCGCCGATGCCGGAGCCTTCAGCGTCGTTGACAAAGTTGGGGTTCTTCACAACGTTTGTCAGGTACTTGGTTACTTCACCGGCCTTGTCGCCAAGCTTGATGCCAGCGGCCTCATCCAAGCCATCCTTGCCAAAGAAGGAAGCGCCTGCACCAGCATAAAACGCTGGGTAGTACCAGGAGTTAGACATAGGGAAAGAGACCTTAGCCTTAGACAGCATGGTGTCAAAGGACTTAATGTCTTCCTGGTTCAGCTTTGACTTGTTGTAGTACATGAACCAGGTGTTCGGCTCGATCGGAAGGCCATAAGCCTTGCCGTCTTGTCCCTTCACACTGGCGGCGATGGTGTCCTCGGCTTGCTCGCTGAGCTGCTTCATGCCGGCGTCGGAAAGCTCACCAACAGCACCCGAATCCAACAACGAGCCTAGGCGGTCATTAGCGTAGACATAGACATCAGCTGCTGCCGAAGGATCCTGGTTTACGGTCGTTGCAGCCTGATCAGCGCCAACCACCGAGTTCTTCCATGTGATGTCATAGTCCGGATGTGTCTCTTCAAACTTCTTTTCAACGGACTGCAACCATCCGCCTGAGCCATCTTGGTCTTCCTGAGAGCTCCACACGCTCAGAGTGATCTTGCCGCCCTTAGAGTCACCCGAAGCACTCGACCCCTTGGAGTCCTTTTCGCTGGAGCAACCGGCAAGAACGAGGGTTGAAATGGCCAATACGCTGAGGGCCTTCTTTGCGCGGATCTTCATCCACTTCACCGCCTTTAGAGATTAGGGGGATAAGTTGGGGGACGACTACCTCTTTTACTCATGCCCGGATAAAGCATTCTTAAAGTGGTAATCACCTGTCAAGCACTTAGCAACCGCCTGTGACACTTTCGAGTAACCCGAAAGTTTATGCACTAACTCACAGACCCCCATACTCGCAGCCCACCCACCCCTTTGCAACCCCACCTGCATTAACCGGCCAACATTGCCGCTTTTTGAGGAAAAACCAATAAGAGAAAAAGTGTCAATAAAGTGGCTTCTAGCTGGCGATTGGTCGGACATCACACCTCCTTTGAACACAAAGGAGACCCCCGCAAAGATCACCCCAAACGGAACCGGTAATAACCAACATCGGACAGAGTGAGATCTTGCACACGATAACCAATAACTGTGCAAATATATGAAAATAGCCCATTTTGATCGGGGTTTATCAAAGAGAGCTAAGCCAGCCGAACAATGGCTACAGATATTCAAAGGCCCCAGAAAAGGAGAGATCCCCTAGATGCTTGTTCACATCTAGGGGATTGAATGAGATTAGCGGCCGGTTCGGCTCGGGCCAGAAAGGCGAGATTTTAGCCTTTCGACCTTCTGCTTGACTGAAGAATCACCATTCTGAGTCAAATCATCAAGCAACTCAGATTGCTCCTCGCTCAGTTTCTTATAGTGATCACGCAATTCAGCAGCGTTCATTAAATCAGCCTCAAGAATCCGGGGATCCTGCCCATTCCAGGAGCGCAGCTTCTCATAGGCGCGACCAAGTTCAGGAACAGTGCAAGGACCCTGGGAAATTAAAGGATACGACTGGTCGCCACCAGTAATCCAGGATTCTCGCTTACATGTCCAGGTGTCACCCTGCTTCTCCACGGTCTCGCGAACGTCAGTCTCCTGCGCGCCATTGTCGGTAAGCAAAACCTGCGAAGCCCCTGCCACGGAACCGCCTAGCGCTAGGCAGCACACCGCGCCGGCAATAAGTGAGAGTTTGATTTTTTGCATGAGTGATCCCCTTTTAAGAGTTGAGAAAAATACACACCATAGGGATAAGTTATAAAAACACCCGGCGTGTTAGGTTATTTTCATGTTAACGTTGAATAAGCTTTTGGTCAATTTTTAATAGCCTCAAACATAAAAACCAGAAATTAAAATAAGAAAAAGCCGTACCCACCACCGCAAATGCGGAGTAGGTACGGCTTTTTAGTGAGAAACTTCTCAGTTACCTGAGAATTAAGCCTCAGCGATCGAGCCGCCAGCGGCTTCGATCTTTTCCTTAGCAGACTTGGAGAACTTGACGCCGGAAACGGTCAGCTTAACGCTGATTTCGCCCTCGCCAAGAACCTTAACAGGCTGCTTTGCACGAACGAGGCCAGCAGCTGCGATGTCTACAGCTGCGATCTCGCCGCCATTCGGGAAGGCCTTCTCCAGGTCAGCAACGTTGACAACCTGGTAGTAAACCTTGGAAGGGTTCTTGAAGCCCTTCAGCTTTGGCAGACGCATGTGGATCGGCATCTGGCCACCCTCGAAAGCAACCGAAAGTTGCTTACGAGCCTTGGTGCCCTTGGTACCGCGACCAGCGGTCTTACCCTTGGAAGCCTCACCGCGGCCAACGCGGGTCTTTGGCTTGTTTGCACCCTTTGCAGGACGCAGATCGTGGAGCTTAATTGGTTCGCTCATGTTTTACTCCCCTGCCACTTCTTCGACAGACACCATGTGGCGGACCACATTGATCATGCCGCGCACTGCGGGGGTGTCCTCGTGTACGACGGAGTGGTTGATGCGCTTGAGACCAAGAGCAGCCATGTTCTTGCGCTGCTTCGGGTTTGCACCAACCAGACCCTTATGCTGAGTAATCTTCAGGGCCATGGTTACGCCTCCTGTCCTGCGCGTGCGCGCAGCATACGAGCCGGAGCAACTTCTTCCAAGGTCTTGCCACGACGAGCAGCGACCTCTTCAGGACGGTTGAGCTGCTTCAGGCCAGCAACGGTAGCGTGAACTACGTTGATGGCGTTGTCGGTGCCAAGAGACTTGCAGAGGATGTCCTGAACGCCAGCGCACTCAAGCACTGGACGAGCTGCGCCACCGGCGATAACACCGGTACCAGGTGCAGCCGGACGCATCATAACGATGCCTGCTGCTGCCTCACCCTGAACTGGGTGAGTGATGGTGCCGGCAACCATTGGAACGCGGAAGAAGTTCTTGCGAGCTTCCTCAGCACCCTTTTGGATTGCAGCTGGAACTTCCTTGGCCTTGCCGTAGCCAACGCCGACCATTCCCTTGCCGTCGCCGACGATCACGAGAGCGGTGAAGCTGAAGCGACGACCACCCTTCACGACCTTGGAGACGCGGTTGATGGTAACAACGCGCTCGATGTACTGAGAGCGCTCGTCCTGCTGCTGGTTACGACGATCATCGCGGCGTCCGCCACGGCGATCGTTCTTCTTCTGGTTGTCGTCGGCGGAGCGTCCGCCGTCACGCCGTTCACGTCCCGGCATTACGCAATCCTTCCGTTGATGTTCATGGAGATAGCGGTCATTAGAACTTCAGACCACCTTCACGAGCTGCGTCGGCCAGTGCAGCAACACGGCCATGGTACTTGTAGCCAGCACGGTCGAAAACGATCGACTCAATGCCAGCAGCCTTAGCGCGCTCGGCGATCAGCTGACCGACCTTAGCGCCCTTAGCTTTCTTGTCACCCTCGATTGCACGAACTTCTGCTTCCAAGGTGGATGCAGCAGCCAAGGTGTGGCCAGCGAAGTCGTCGATGACCTGAACGTGCATGTGGCGAGAGGTGCGGTGGACGACGAGACGTGGGGTCTCGGCGGTACCACGCAGGTTCTTGCGGATGCGGTTTTGACGGCGTGCGCGAGCGATGCGACGGCGGGTGGAAATGTCCTTGCCCACAGGCAGACGCTTGCCGTTGTTGTTCTCGTTGTTGCTCATTGCTTACTTACCCGTCTTTCCGACCTTGCGACGGATCTGCTCGCCCTCATAACGAATACCCTTGCCCTTGTAAGGATCATCCTTACGGAGGCGACGGATGATGGCGGCGATCTGTCCGACCTTTTGCTTGTCGATACCGGAGACAGACAACTTGGTGTTGCCGTCAACAGCGAACGTGATGCCTTCCGGAGCCTCGATCAGGACCGGGTGGGAGTAACCAAGGGAGAACTCAAGGTTCTGGCCCTTAAGAGCAACACGGTAGCCAACACCGAAGATTTCCATCTTGATGGTGTAGCCCTCGGTCACGCCAACAACCATGTTGTTAACGAGTGAACGAGACAAACCGTGCAGCGAACGGTTCTTGCGGTGATCATCCGGGCGGACCACGGTGATCTGTCCGTCTTCAAGAGAAGCGCGGATTGGTTCTGGAAGCTCGAAGCTCAGGGTTCCCTTAGGACCTTTAACCTCAACGAGCTGGCCGTCAATCTTGGTCTCAACGCTGGATGGAACAGCGATAGGTGCCTTACCTACACGTGACATATTTCGTCTCCTCCCTTACCAGACGTAGGCGAGAACTTCTCCGCCTACACCCTTCTCGGTAGCCTGACGATCGGTCAGCAGACCCTGAGACGTGGAAATGATAGCCACGCCCAGGCCGCCAAGGACCTTCGGCAAGTTGGTGGACTTTGCGTACACGCGCAGACCTGGCTTGGAAACGCGACGAACGCCCTCGATGGAGCGCTGACGGTTCGGGCCGTACTTCAGGTTCAGGGTAAGGGTCTTGCCAACCTTTACTTCCTCAACCTTGTAGTCAGCGATGTAACCTTCTTGCTTCAGGATCTCAGCAATGTTTGCCTTGAGCTTGGAAGAAGGCATCGACACAACGTCGTGGTGCGCGTGGTTTGCGTTGCGCACGCGCGACAGCATGTCGGCGATAGGATCTGTCATGGTCATAAAAGTGACCTGGCGCCTTTCTCGTTGCGGTTCCTACCCACCTTTAAACGTGCGTTACCGCGTGCTCTCGGGCCACTTACGCTCCCCAAACTCAGTAGCTTGGGGCGCTCGCTGCCACATGTCCACACGGTCGCATAAGGCGAGGGGCCTACAACAAAGTAGGTATGAAAATTTGTACAGTGGTCTCGGCAGCACCTTGATAAGGGCGCACGAGTCCGAGTGGCCAGCTTACTCTACGCGGTTCTTCTTGCCAACTTTTTTTACAAACTTTTTTCGACGCCCCTTGCACTAGCTAATCGACGCTCACCGCACCGCGCTCATCCACCGTTACGGTTGCAGCCATAGCGCGTGCCAAATTAATCCGTTGCCAGGACCCTCGCGGGCTCTGATCATCTAATGGATAACCCGCCTCGGACGCGGTTTGACGCAGTACTTCAGCACGCTGATCCCATGTCAGATGCGGGAAAGCAGATGACAAGAGCACAGGAGCTGCCTGTGGCACCACCATCGGCGATTCGGTGGCGTACACACGGGGCTTCATCCCATAGTTCATGCGCTCTGTGTATGCGTGCACCGCCTGCAGCTTTGCTCCTATGTCTGCGGCGCACTCCGACAAGTTCTTCCCGCAGCGCCATTCCAACTCCGCACGTAATTCTGCCCCGGCAGCGTCCAATGCTGCCCGCATCTTCGGGTCATTAAGACGGTCTGCCGCAGCCGCGTTCCCTGTCATCCGCCCACCGATCACATCCAGCGGATAGTGGACTCCAAGTACTACCCGGTTAACCCTGCTTCCGATCCCCTATCCAATAGCTGAGCGGAAAATTCGGGCAGCATATAAGCCCACAGGGCAGTCGTCCACGCTGCTTGATTCGTGTGTCCCGAGGGGAAAGAACCCGATGTTGGATACAGATCATGATGCGCGACTGGGTATTGGCGAATCGCATCGGGGTGTGCAATGTATGGGCGTGGATTTCTAAAAATGTTCTTTTCCACAAAAGTGGAACTTGCTGGCCCCCCGGCGCGCGCCGTCCATCCCCCAAGAAGCATCTGCAGCTTAGGCAGCCGATTCTCTGCGAGTGCGGTACGCAGATAACCTCCAAGCGTGGGGCCTAGGGCATCCGAAAATGCCATGAGCACGCCGTCACGTTCGGTGAGGGCGTCGCGTGCTGCGCCCGGGCCACGGTCTCCGAGGTGGCCTCATTATTAATGCGTATCGACGTCGCCGAGTTTTCTTCTAGCGCTTTCGGATGATTCCGGCGCAGGTCTTCAAAGTTAGACACCACGTCGTAGTAAGTTCCGCCGCTGTAAGAACTGATATCGGAGATATACCCCACGTAATCCGCAGGGCAAACGGTTGTGGAGTAGGAGCACCAGGATGCAGAACAGGCGGAGGAGCCAGGGACGATCCCGCCTGTGATGCCGGAGGCAGGGGAAGGGACGACTGTGCGTTTACTGGTGTGGTTACAGCAAACATAAAAGCCGTAACACACAGCGAACTCAGTAACCGGCGATTCATCTTGGACAAGGTTTCTCCTTCATAGGTCAGCCGCAGCCTTCGCTTTTCACCGCTGCGCTTCTCAGACGCGCGAACCATCGTGTCTCTGCTGTCCAAGCGCTCAACGTAATTTCACTTATACCAAGATATGAATCGTGTAAGCGGGGTTCCCGAGAGTTGGGTCTTTTAACGGGCGCGATCAATCAGCGACAAGAAGCTCTTCCTGGATCACATCCTTGTTTCTTGACTGCCCCCACTGAGAAACGCACATCCTGCATTTTTGTTCCGACTCCCTCATCCCCCTTAAGACGCATTTCATAACTCTTCCCTGTCTTGTGATTCCGCAATAAAAGATCCGCTATGAAATGCATCTCGTTTTCATTTCTAAAGCGGTGTTATGTGCGGTGCATGTCCCCCTGAGCGCTGCAGTGTTCGGTGAAAGCATGACTGGTCGTGATCAGCTTGGAAAGCAACACCATCAAAGGACCTGCATTCCCAGTAAGCCATGTCTATAACTTCGATAAACTGCCTGACGCACTTCCTTCGTCAGGACGCCTTCACTATGCGACGCATAATGTAGCCCTTGCGTCTCCTGTCTTTCATCGCTCTGCCCACAAACTTGTGGTTAACAGGATAAAACTTTGTCTGAGCTTTGAATTCCACAGTGATTCTCTTCACTCCACAACAAGCATCGAATTCTTCGAAGATATCTATCTATATCTCTGCGGCTAAGAATTCATCATCACAGGTCCTGCCGTTACGACGATCACTGTCGTTTATAATGGAACGTCCTGTCCACGCCGAGGAACTAGCACATCCGTTTGATCGAGTGCCCGATGCAATGGGCATCAACAAATGGGAAGCGGATCACCAGTTGGTCTCTGCCGCGAAATATTTCATGAACTTTTGCAAGATCTCTCGTTCTTCGCAGAGTTTCCCAACTTCCTTTTCCAGCTCTCGTCTGCGCTGTGCGTCATAGCGTTCACCCGCCATAGCGGCATACTAGTTTTCTCCGCAACCTGACTGGGCTGAGATTGTGCATCTGACAAACGGAATCAGATCCGTTCGAGGCCTCCTGGAGGAAAGTGAAAAAACACACCTCAGATAATTTGTTGGAGTGCTTGACGAAAACAGAGATTCTAAATCAAGTTCAGAACCCTAAAAAATCGAGTGCATTACCTTGAGGATTTCTCTCGATACCGTGCAGCGAAAATTGGAGTAACAAGCGCACCTAATCCACCCCCGGCCATCAGGAAATATGCAACGACATTAGCAGCAAATCCACTGAAAACTGTGAAACCCAATATAAGAAGAACCGCCCCAGCTACCATGCTAAGGACGCTCATTGCAGTTGCTAATTTGAAACGCCAATTCCAGCTAGAGAAACTCCCTTGATCTCCAGAGTCAAATTTTTTTGGATCTACCATAACTTGTTTCCTTTACTAGTGATCACATTTCAAATAAACCAAAAGCTCATTGCCACATCTTTACCTATGACTTGCTGTATAACGCAATCTGAAATCACAAAATCTTACCCTTGCTCGTCACGAGATACTTAGAAGATTGTTTGTGAAAGCTCGGCTGGTCGGCCCACAGAGAAAGCCAGACCATTCTTCATCTCACGGTGACTATGACAGACAAGGGCTGTTACAATGGAGAAGCTGTCAGAACATGTTACCAACTACAACGGATTCGCAGAAGCACACAGCATTCAGAAATATCTTTACATAGACAGCATCGATGCTTCTTTACACACGATTCGTAAGATAATGACGGAGAAAGACTTAGTTACTAAGTACGGTTTTGTTGTCAGCATAGCGTCCATCGCCATTGCATTTTAGTCGCAGCAAGCATCGTTTTCGTCGCAGGAATTTCACAAAAAGCCCCAACGAACTAAAAAAGCGCACATCACAAGCCGGCTGGCACACCCCGAGCACGCCTCAGCCGGCTTGCGCTCTTTGGTTAACTCTCGTTAAAGAGCACCTTGGGATCCGTTCCGGTGGCCAGAGCGGCTGCAAGCACAATGCGCGATTGTCCCGCCCGCAAGTAATTCGAGCCAATCACGCCTTTTTGTGCAAGGGTAGCTCCGCCGCCTGCGCCACCATAGGTGCCTTCCACTAGCCCAGCATCCACACGCGTGGTCATAACTATCGGGATATTTTTCTCTGCGGCAGCCACGATTCCCTCTGCGATATCGCCGCCGACGTTTCCTGCGCCCATCCCCTCAATGACTAGGGCCTGCGCTCCGGTGGCGATGGCGGCGTCGACAAGCGCACGAGGTGCACCCGGATAGGCCGCGATAATGTCTACCCGGTATGACTCCAACGGCTTAAAATCTAGCGGCTTAGGCCGAACCAGATCGTCGCCGGCGTTAGTGCGAAAACCATCTTTTTCAGAGGTATGGGATTTGTATGCGCCGCGTGCCCGGATCAGCGTGCCGCCAAAAGCGATAAAAGTGCCTTTCCCTTGATTTTTAGTATCTGTTGCTGCGGTGACAGCCAAAGTGAGGTTGTCGGGACCGTCAGTGTGAGGATCGTCGAAAGGCAGCATCGAACCGGTAAAGACCACAGGCTTATCACCGCTGAGGAACGTGTCCACGGCGATGGCCGATTCTTCCATCGAATCAGTACCGTGCGTAACTATCACGCCTGTGACGTTGTCTTCCTTCACCGTCTTAAGCACTTCACGGATAATGGTATCTGTATCCTTCAACGTCATTGCAGAAGAATCCAGCTGGCTTACCTGACGAACCTCGATCGTGAGTTTGTCTTGAGAAAACTTTTTATACACAGGCGTTACAAGCTCTTCACCGCTTACCGTGGGGACCAGCGCCCCGGCAACATTGGTACTAGCGATAGTTCCACCGGTAGATAAAACGACTACATGCCCAGAGATCGCTGAATAATCTATCTCCTCAGCGTGGTTGGTGGCGCCACTGGGTTGAGAACCTTCTTGTGCACACGCAGTAAGCACTCCAATACCGCCAGCCGTAGCTAGAGCAGTGGCCCCGAGAAAGCGGCGGCGAGAGAACAACTGAGTCATACGATCCTACCTTCCTTCTTGCTACTCAATGCGGCCAATGATTCCATTCACCGCAACGCTTATAAGTGTTATCGCGCGAATGCCAAAAGCACCTTTGCAGGGATACAACGCCCGTGAAAACTAATGTCACGATCATTTTTATCCATGCAAAGGTGTTCTTTTGTCTGTTCACCAACATGCGCTAGGCATGGACTAGACAGTGATTGAAAACTAGCTACACGGCATCAACTTAGGAAGCACGACCTTAGCCAAACCGCCAAGGGAGGTTTCGCGGTACTTGGAGTCCATGTCCTTGCCAGTCTGATACATCGTCGTGATGATCTGGTCTAGTGATACCGTCGGGTTCGACTCACGCTGCAAAGCCATGTTTGCGGCGTTGACGGCCTCCACAGCAGCCACGGCGTTACGCTCGATGCAAGGAACCTGTACCTGGCCACACACGGGGTCACAGGTAAGGCCCAAGTTGTGCTCCATTGCAATCTCAGCTGCGATGAAGACCTGCTGCGGGGTTCCGCCCATAAGTTGCGCAACACCGGCCGCCGCCATCGAACAAGCGACGCCCACCTCTCCCTGGCAACCGACCTCAGCACCAGAAATAGAAGCGTTCATCTTGTAGAGCGCACCGACAACCTTGCAGGTGAGGAAGTAATCGGTGTACATCTTCTCATCCACAGGCGCCACCAACTTGTCCCAATAAGACAGGACAGCGGGCAGAACGCCACAAGCGCCATTTGTAGGAGACGTAACAACGCGACCACCAGCAGCGTTTTCCTCATTGACGGCAAGGGCAAACATATTAAGCCAGCTCATCATGCGCAATGGCTCATTCTCGCTCGTGTTTTCCAAGCGAGTCCGCAGTGCCTTTGCACGACGCGGGACCCGAAGCTCACCGGGGAGAATTCCCTCAGCGCTCGAACCACGTTCGATGCCAGTACGCATCACGTTCCAGACCTTGGCCAGGTGATCACGCACGTCCTCTTCAGAGGCAGCTGATGTCTCATTGCGCCACTCTAGCTCCGGGATGCTGAGCCCTTCAATGTCGCACATCGTGAGAAACTCTTCTGCGCTGCGGTAAGCAAACGGAACGGAAGAAGTATCCTCATCGGCTGCCCCGAAGTGCTCTTCATCCACGATGAATCCACCGCCGATAGAGAAATACGTCTTATGTAGAAGCACTTCTTCTTCAGAGAACGCAGTGATGGTCATGCCGTTCTCATGCAGCTGCAGGCAGGTGTTGTGGAAAACGATGTCCTTCCCGCGTGGGAAGTTCACTAGTTTCTTTCCACCAGACAATGGCAGGCGTTGAAGAGAGGCTACCTCTTCCAAGAAACTTGGCATCGCATCGATGTCCACGGACTCTGGCTCAAAACCAGCAAGACCCATGATGATGGCTTTATCGGTTGCGTGTCCGATACCGGTGAGGGACAAAGAGCCATAGACATCTGCTTGTACACGGACGGTGGCGTCGAGAAGCCCTCGTGCCTCAAGCTCGTCGGCAAAGGCCTTTCCTGCCTTCATCGGGCCGAGCGTGTGTGAGCTCGAAGGACCGATGCCGATCTTGAACATGTCGAAACTACTGATAAACATTCTTGCTCCTAGGGAACAGTGCGAGGTTATCGCGGGAAACTATGGGGTGTTTTAGATTGCTTGAACGATGTTGTAGAAGATCGTGCCAAAGGCAACAAGACCCATGAAGAAGATGAAGTAGTTCGAGAGATGTCCACGGTACTTCTGCAGAGCAGGAACCTTGTGGATGGCGTACATCGGCATCAGGAAGAGGAGGATGGCGATGGTAGGACCGCAGAGAGTCTCAATCATTCCGAGGATAGAAGGATTCAACCAGCCGACGAGCCATGCGGTGACCAGCATGAAGGACAGCGTGATCAGAGCAAGCTTGCGATCGCCCTTGGCCTCAGCGGATGCCTCCGCACCCTTCTTGGAGATCAAGCCCTGGAAGCCTTCTGCAGCGCCGAGGTAGTGGCCCAAGAAGGATTTAGCCACAGCGATCATGGCGATGATAGGAGCAGCCCACTGGATGACGGGGTTATCAAAGTGGTTAGCCAAGTAGGACAGGATGGTGATGTTCTGCGACTTTGCCTCAGCAAGGTCTTGTGGGGAAAGGCTTAGTGCACAGGAGAAGACAAAGAACATAACCACGCAGACCATGAGGATCTGAGCAACCTTCAGGACCTTACCGGTCTTCTCATCAGCATGGATGCCGTACTCTTCGCGCTTTTCTACCGCAAAGGAAGAAATAATTGGCGAGTGGTTAAAGGAGAACACCATAACGGGGACCAAGAGCAACAGGGTGACCCAGATGCTGTGACCGGTCGCTGCCGAGGCGGATTCCAGGGAGAAGGTTCCAAACAAGGATGTGTTCCACTTAGGCACCAAGTACAGGGACAGCAGAACCAGGATGCCGATGAATGGGAAGACCAACACGCTCATAGCCTTGACGATCACGTCGCGTCCCAGGCTCACCACAAAGATCAAACCGCCGACAAGGATAAGGGACATGAGCCAACGTGGCCATGGGGCCACTCCGAGCTGGTGCTCCAGGAACGAGTTAACGGTGTTGGTGATGGTAACCGAGTACACCAGAAGAATCGGGTACACAGAGAGGAAGTAAAGAATGGTCATGAAGGCGCCTGCCTTCCGACCGAAATGCTCCTCGACGGCGTCCGTGAGGTCTCCGCCTTCTTTAGAAGAAGAAAGAACGAAACGCGTCAGGCCACGGTGAGCCCAGTAGGTCATCGGGAAGACAACGATCGTCATCACGATCAGCGGAATGATGCCGCCAATGCCTGCGTTAATAGGAAGGAAAAGGACACCGGCACCGATGGCGGTTCCGAAAAGGCTCAGGGCCCAAACGGTGTCACTTTTACGCCACTTCGGTGCCGATGTCGAGTGAGACGGCGACGAGTCTGACGATGATGAATCGGCCGAGCCTGAGTTTGCTGGCACGGAAATTGTCTGCGACATGGGTTCTCCAAAAATTCTCGCGAATTCCAAACCAAAGAATTCAGGAAGTCCTTGTCACTCTTATCCATCTCCTCACCTATTCCAGCCCCATCACGATGGGCCTCGGTATAAGTACTAGGAAACAAGAATGGGAGCTCATGACGACGTGTGACGCCAGTTACGATTAACATCCTTCTGTCTTTGGTGTTACACCTGGACAATAACCACGGAACTAGGCAGGTTAAAAATATTAACCGGCTATTTTGGTGTAATTAATATCTCCCCAACAGACCCTTGTCTACCCGAAAACCAATTGTTCACTAGGTATCACATGAGATATCCCCCGTTTGCGCAGCTCAACAAAACGGGCATCGCTTACCCCACCGCATAAACTGACGCGTATTTTTTCTTTTTATAATTCGACAGACTTCTCAAAGAATGGGATTTTTATCACTATAGAAGGTATGCTACTCCAACATAATCCACAGTTTTCACGATTTTCAGAAGAAAACAAAAATGTCCGATTACTGCTTTTTCTTCCCGCTCTACTCCTAACCGGACAGTTTTTAGAAATATTTCTCCGAGCCCACTCCGAAAAACCAAGAGCAGAAGCGCTAAAAGACACAAAAAAACAAAGTCACCCACTAATTGGTAGTGGGTGACTTTGTTTTAAGCCTTACGCTACGTTTACCTAGCTAAGACCCAATCGGGATAAGAACTCTTAGTTCTCAGCCTTCTTGAAAGGGAAGCCGAGTTCACGCAAAAGCGCACGGCCTTCCTCATTGTTGGTTGCAGTGGTAACAACGGTGATGTCCATACCGCGAGGACGGTCAACCTTGTCTACGTCGATTTCGTAGAACATGGTCTGCTCAGCGAGACCGAAAGTGTAGTTGCCGTGTCCGTCGAACTGCTGGTCAGAAAGACCACGGAAGTCACGAATACGAGGCAGAGCAACAGTCAGCAGACGGTCCAGGAACTCCCACATGCGGTCGCCACGAAGGGTAACGCGTGCGCCAATCGGCATGCCCTCACGGAGCTTGAAGTTAGCGATGGACTTCTTCGCACGCCGCAGCTCAGGCTTCTGACCGGTAATAAGGGTCAGATCCTCAAGCGCACCGTTGATCAGCTTGGAGTCACGTGCAGCGTCGCCGACGCCCATGTTGACAACAACCTTGGTCACACCAGGAATCTGCATGACGTTCTCAAAGGAGAACTCTTCATTCAGCGCGGTGCGGATTTCTTCACGGTAGCGGGTCTTCAGACGCGGGGTGTAGTTCTCGCTCATGATTAGATGTCCTTCCCGTTACGACGCGAGATACGGACCTTCTTGCCGTTCTCATCGAAGCGGTAACCGATACGGGTCGGGTTACCGTCGGAGTCTAGAACCATAACGTTAGAGACGTGGATTGGAGCTTCCTGGGTGACAATTCCGCCAGACTCAGCGCCGCGCTCTGGAGCAGAGTTAGCAACGTGCTTCTTTACACGGTTAACACCCTCAACGAGGACCTTATCGGTCTTCGGGAAAGCCTGAATGACCTTGCCCTTAGCACCCTTATCGGGGCCAGAGATCACCAGAACCATATCGCCCTTATGGACCTTCATTCTTAGATCACCTCCGGTGCAAGAGAAACGATCTTCATGAAGCGCTTGTCGCGCAGCTCACGAGCAACGGGGCCGAAGATACGGGTACCCTTAGGCTCGTTGTCGTTCTTGATCAGAACAGCAGCGTTCTCATCGAAGCGAATGTAGGAGCCGTCTGCACGACGGGTTTCCTTCTTTGCGCGAACGATAACAGCCTTCACAACCTCGCCAGCCTTGACGTTGCCGCCGGGGGTTGCTTCCTTGACAGTCGCGACAATAACGTCGCCGATGCCAGCAAAGCGTCGGGTGGAGCCACCAAGAACGCGGATGCAGAGAATCTCTCGTGCACCAGTGTTATCGGCAACCCGCAGACGCGATTCCTGCTGAATCACTATGGGTCTCCTGACCTGGATGTTTGTGCGGCAGATTTCCGAACTGACGCACGCGGTCTATGTACTACTACCTACACATGCTCAACGAACCATCAATGGTCGAGGGGTCTCGGCCGCGACACTCGGAAACTAGTGCACAATCAGCCGACCTATATAGGCAACCTGAACATTTAACCACAAGCCCCACCACACCAGCAAGCTTCACCTCATATCAAACCCAAGAGCCTTCCCAACAAGCCCCCACGCGCCGCCAACACCCTCAAGAGATTTAGGACATTGCTTTACGACGTCCCCTCCCACCCAGACATTCCACCAAACACCCCAGCCAGGCCAGGAACCTGCAAACCACCCCCAAACGGGGAAAGGTGGGTGGTTTTCATTCTGGATACCTTTTACAAACGACCTGTTGGCCAACAGGAACAAGCGGAATAAATGTTAAATCCGACATCTTTTCAGATTAAAAATTTCCCCCGATCTACCATATCTACAAAGGTGAAAGACAGAAAACGAGGCTTAATAAGCAATAGAAGCATGGAAATAATTAATTTGAACTTTCTTGAAAGAATCACACAAAAAGTCCCTCATCTCTGCTAATTTTCATACTTAATATGAACTGACTCACGTTAAGAGTGTTTAGTGATTCCCTTTACTTTTGGCAGGTAAGGCTTCATCCAACGCTCACACATAAAATCACGACAGGCAGCCCATACCTATGATCAAGTTTCTCATTAAGAAAACGCTTGGCTGGTTGGCCATGATTTTTCTCGCGGTGAACCTTACATACTTCCTCGCGTCCTTCTTCCTTAATCCCCGTTCAAACTATGTTGGCCGCCGACCGCCTGTTCCGGAAGATCGTGTCGACGCGATACTGAGCCCGCTCAACCTCAATGACAAAGAACCGATCATTGAGCGCTGGTGGCACTGGCTTTCCAACATCATCATGCACTGGGACTAGGGGTCTTCACCGCTAGGCGATTCCGTAAACTCTCAGATCTCCTATCGCATCTGGGTTTCCGCCCAACTTCTGCTCCTCGCCACAATCATTTCCGTGCTGCTTGGCGTAGGCATTGGTGTTTTCACGGCTTTCCGCCAATACAAAGCCGGCGATCGGGTCTTCCAGTTCATCTCTATCCTGGCCATGAACATCCACGTTGTCGTGGCATCCATCGTGGTTGTATGGCTTGCTATTAAAACTAATCAGGCTCTAGGCACCAATCTCTTCTTTGTTACAGGGGCCTCATCCGTGGGCGTTGAGGGATTCTTACCCAAGCTCATCGATTACGCGCAGCACCTCATATTGCCCACCGTTTCACTCATCATCATCTCTTACGCGAGTTACCACTTTCTCCAGCGCTCAATATTGCTCGACAACATCGACGCCGACTATGTGCGCACTGCACGTGCAAAGGGACTCACCAGGGCACAGGCTGTGCGTCGACACGCTCTGCGCACGTCCATCATCCCCGTAGCTACTACCGTCGCATTCTCCATACCCGGAATTTTTACCGGTGCGATTATGACCGAAACGATCTTCGGATGGCAGGGCATGGGGCAATATTTCGTCTCCACTATTAATAAGAATGACATCCATGGAGTTGTCGCAGTCGCTGCCTTTGGTGCCCTTATGACGGCCATCGGCGCAGTCCTCGCCGACATCTTTGTTGTCATTCTCGATCCACGAGTCCGGGTGAGCTAACCATGCGCAAGGAATATCGCAATAACGGCGAGGATCGGCACGAGGACCTCTCCCCCAACGTTCTGCCTACCGCAGACCTCACGGTTTCCAGCTCTCCGCTGGCGCAAACCAACACCTCTAGCGTCACAGAATCGGAAATCCTCAACGCCCAGCAGGGTATTGAAACAGCGCATGTTACTGTGCAAAAACCGATGAACAAATACCGTCTCTATCTGCGCGTTTCCTTCGCAACAAGACGGCAGTAGTCGGCTCAGTAATCCTGTTTCTGCTCTTCCTGCTGGCGATTTTTGGTTCTTTCATAGCTCAATGGGACTTTGATGACCCAGACTTTTTAGCACTGAGTAGCCCGCCTTCCCCTGAGCACTGGTTTGGCACGAGTTCTTCAGGAAACGATCTTTTTGCCATGGTCGTTCATGGACTTGGACGTTCCCTCACCATCGCCATCACTGTTTCACTCGCCACTACCCTTATCTCCGCATTCGTCGGTTCCACTGCAGCTTTGCTCGGCGGACGCCCCGAACGCGCGATCTTAGGGATTATTCACTTCCTCCTGGTGATCCCATCCTTCCTCATCATTACCCTTATTGTTTCTGGCTCCGGCGGTGACTGGAAACTACTCATCGTGGTTTTGATTGCATTCGGATGGATGTACTACGCCCGAGTGATCTGGTCTATGTCGCTGTCCCTCAGAGAACGGGAATATATCAAGGCAGCCCGCTACATGGGGGTCTCTAACTTCACTATCATTCGCCACCACCTTATCCCCAACATTGGCTCGCTTCTTGTCATTAATGCCACGTTAGGTGTGGTCAGCGCGGTCATGAGCGAAACTGGGTTGTCCTTCTTGGGACTTGGCGTCAAGATCCCCGACGTATCCCTCGGTACCCTGCTCTCTACCGGCGCGAATTCACTCTTATCTTCACCTTGGGAATTCTATTTCCCAGCTGCAGTGCTCACTCTCCTCACCGTTTCCATGGCGTTCATTGCTGATGGTCTCCGCGACGCGCTCGATCCCAATTCCGCAGCAGTTGGAAAGGCTTAAACCATGACTAATCCAGTCCTTAGCGTCCAGAACCTCAACGTCACCTTCCCTTCAGAAGCTGGAAACGTCAACGCAGTTCGCGGTATCTCTTTTGATCTTTATCCTGGTCAGACACTCGGCATAGTGGGAGAATCTGGTTCCGGAAAATCCGTAGCCTCTATGGCAGTCATGGGTTTGCTGCCCGACTACGCCACAGTTACAGGTTCCGTTCAACTTCATGACCGCGAGCTCATCGGGCTTTCCGACGACGCCATGTCCGCAACACGCGGCAAGGAAATTAGCATGATCTTCCAAGATCCACTCTCTGCGCTGACACCCGTATTCAATGTGGGATCTCAGATCGTCGAAGCCCTGCGCTGCCACCAAAAAATTTCTAAGGCCAAAGCGTGGGATATGGCTATCGAGCTTCTGGACCTCGTGGGCATACCTGATCCCAAGCGTCGCGCCCTTGCTTTTCCCCACGAATTTTCCGGCGGTATGCGCCAACGCGTCGTGATAGCCATCGCCATCGCCAACAATCCGTCAGTCCTTATCGCTGACGAGCCAACCACGGCCCTCGACGTGACTCGTGACTATTCAGGCCCAGATCCTCCGACCTGATCAAAATGGCGCAAAAGGAAACTAACGCCGCGACGATCATGATTGCTCATGACATGGGCGTTGTTGCTGGCACCGCGGACAACGTGATGGTTATGTACGCAGGACGCCCCGTAGAATACGCCGGCGTTCACGAGCTTTTCAGCGAGCCTAAGATGCCTTATACCGTCGGATTGCTTGGCTCTATCCCCTCTGTACGCAAACGCGAAAAGGTCTCACTTACCACTATTGAGGGAAGCTCTCCGATCGTGGTTAATCTGCCCGACGAGTGCTCTTTTGCACCGCGCTGCCCCATAGCCACGGACGAGTGCCGTGCGACTGAGCCTGGCCTGCTGCCCATTAATGATCAGCATCAGGCAGCGTGCGTGTATCCGCTCTACTGCGATCTCCCGCGGAGAACTTCATGGCGCTCCGATTTTCCCCACGCCTCCTGTTCATGAGGGCGCCCTCATGCGAATCCCCCGCGAGAAGCGCTCCTGCGTGCTTAGCGTCTCTGATCTGACTAAAACATTCCCATTGGTCAAAGGTGCTCTCCTGAAACGAACGGTGGGAGAAGTCCGAGCGGTGAGCGGCCTGACCTTTGACATCAAAGAAGGCGAATGCTTTGCTATCGTCGGCGAATCTGGCTGCGGTAAGACCACCACGCTGTTGGAGATCATGGATCTGGCCCCGCAAGCACCCACTCAGATTCGGTTAGGTGAGCAAGACGTCGCGGGCATATCCAAGCATCAACGACGACTCCTACGCAAAGACATTCAGATCGTTTTCCAAGACCCCATGGGAGCTCTTGACCCACGACTCACTGTCGCAGAGATCCTCCGCGAGCCTCTCGATTCCTTGGGATGGGACGGCGATAAAAATGAGCGTATCCGCGAGCTTATCCGACTAGTCGGCTTAAACCCCGCCCATATTGATAGGTTCCCCGGCCACTTTTCCGGTGGCCAACGCCAGCGCATTTCCCTAGCTCGTGCGCTTGCTGCCAATCCCAAGTTGATCGTCCTTGACGAGCCCGTCTCTGCTCTCGACGTCTCTGTCCAGGCAGGAATGCTGAACCTCCTCGATGAGCTCAAAGCCCGCCTAGGCATCAGCTACCTGTTTGTGGCTCACGACCTCTCCGTTATCCGTCACATTTCTGACCGTGCCGCAGTAATGTACCTGGGTCGTTTTGTCGAACAGGGCGATACAGATTCTCTCTTTGACAATCCGCAGCACCCTTATACCAAAGCGCTGCTCTCGGCGATCCCGCTGGCGGATCCCGTCGCCGAGCGCAACCGAAGACGGATCATCCTCACCGACTCGCAGCCTTCCCCCACAGAGGAGATCACGGGCTGCGCGTTTCGGGGACGATGCCCGCTTTACGCCACGCTTGGCGACGCCCACCAGCGTCGATGCCGCGACCAAGAACCGGAGGTACGCAGAATAGACGATTCAGAAAATTCAGATCATCTTCACGCTTGTCACTTTGCGGGTACTCCCCTCAATTAATCCTCTCAACTTAGGAAGAAAGGCATGTCCATGAAACTCAGAAGCCCCAGCGGGAAATTAGCCGCTGTGTTTGCTGCAAGTGCGTTATTCCTTGCAGGATGCGGTGGCGACTCGCCCACGTCGAAGGACGCGCAGACTGCCGATACCATCAGTATCGCCGATTCCAATCCTTTGGATCGCGACAAGATTAAGCAGGGCGGCACGTTCACCACTGCTATTGGTGAATTCTCTGAACAGCAGAATCGCCACCACGCGGATTCCACGCGTTACACCACGATGCTGTGGGAATGGTACAACCCGACACTTATTGATTCCACTCCAGAGAGCGAGTTCTCTTTTAACAAGAACTACGTGACGGATGTGAAGGAAGAATCTTCCAGCTCCAAAACCAAGCTCGTTTACACCATCAACGACAAAGCTGTTTTCAATGATGGAACCCCATCGACTGGCGTGCTTTTGAAACCACCTGGAAAATCAACAAACGGCAAAGACCCTGCTTTTGTCCCCTCAGCCACTGACGGTTATGAGAACATCACTTCGGTGACCAAGGGCGCTAATGACAAGCAAGCTGTCGTAGAATTCGACAGCACCTACCCTTGGTGGACGGGCCTATTCAGTATCATCGCTCACCCAGCGTTGGGTGATCCCCACAACTACAATGACTATGTAAAGAAAGTGCACCCTGAATGGGGCGCAGGGCCCTACAAGGTGGAATCTATCGATTTCAACCGAGGCGAAGCCACGTTCGTTCCCAATGAAAAATGGTGGGGTGACGCACCAAAGCTAGATAAGCGCATCTTCCGTCAGATGGACACCACTGCGGCTGTCAACGCGTTTAAGAACGGTGAGATCGATTCTACGGCTGTTCCGTCGAAAGACCGCTACGCTGCAGTCAAGGATATGCAGGGTATTGAGCTCCGCACCGGTCGTCTACCTAAGAACGCATTGCTGCTACTCAACGCAAAGTCCGATATTTTGCAAGATATCAAGGTGCGCGAGGCAGTATCTCGTGGTCTAGACCGTAAGCTGCTGTCCTCGATCTGGTTCCAAGGCGTTCCTTACACCGAGGATCCTCCTGGATCTCTCATCAACTTCCCCTTCCAGAAGGACTATCAGGACAACTTCTCCAAGGTAGCTACCTTTGACGCAGACAAGGCTAAGGCTCTTCTTGATGAAGCCGGCTGGGCTGAAGGCCCCAACGGAATCCGTGAAAAGGACGGCAAGCCTCTAGCTATTCGATATGTTTTGGTTGGTGAAGACGAGCAAACTACGTCTGTTGCTAAAGCCAGCCAGAAGATGCTCAAAGACATCGGTATCGATTTGAAGATCGAGACTCATCCATCCTCTGATTTTTCCAAGCTCGCAACCAGTGACGACTACGACATCTTCCCCATCGGTTTCACCGCTGGCGATCCTTTCGGCGTCACGTACTTCGGGCAAACGTACCTCTCCGATTCCCAGCTCAATCGTTCTCACTCGGGAACCCCCGAACTTGATGCTAAGATTCGCGAGCTCCAGGCGCTTCCTACCCGTGAGGAACAAATCAAACGTGCAAACGAACTGGAAGTAGAGGCTCTCGCTCGCTACGGGGTAATCCCTGAATTCAACGGCGTTAATATCGTCGCGGTGAAGAAGGGGCTTGCTAACTACGGCGCCTATGCTTTTGCTAGCGTTCCCATAGAAAACATCGGCTGGGCTGCCGAATAAAGATAGTACAAACTAGTACAAACCGGACCATACTGAACTGCTCCCCGCTAGTTCAGTATGGTCCGGCTTGTTTTTGCCATCACAGGCTTGCAAGAGCCCAGAGCTTACTGCTCTGTGCAAACGCGGTGCATATCTCAATTTCTCAAGATATACACCGCGTTTGCGATTAGCCAGGAGCTAATTCTCTGTCAAAGACTACTTAGCCTTCTCAATGATCTCAACGAGACGGAAGTGCTTGTCCTTGGACAGCGGACGAGTCTCCTCGATGCGGACGAGGTCGCCGACGCCGGCGATGCTGTCCTCATCGTGTGTCTTGACCTTCGAGTTGGTACGAATGGTCTTGCCGTACTTGGCGTGCTGCTTGCGGTCCTCAAGCTCAACAACGATGGTCTTCTGCATCTTGTCAGAAACCACGTAGCCGGTGCGGACCTTGCGTGCGCCCTTTTCCTTCTTGTTCACGTTTGCCTCACTCATGTTTAAGCCTCAGCTCCCGGAACCTCGGACAGGCCCAGCTCACGCTCGCGAATAACGGTGTAGATGCGGGCGATGTCGCGCTTTACCGTGCGAAGGCGGCGGTTGTTGGTCAACTGGCCGGTAGCAGCCTGGAAGCGCAGGTTGAACAGCTCTTCCTTGGCTTCGGTCAGACGGGTCTTCAGCTCCTCGGCGTTCAGCTCGCGAAGCTCGTGTGCGGGGGTACCGTTAGCCATTAGAACTGGTCCTCCTTCTTAACGATACGAACTTTGCAAGGAAGCTTCTGGCCTGCACGGCGCAGAGCCTCAAGAGCTACCTCTTCATTCGGGAAGCTCATCTCGAAGAGGATACGACCCGGCTTGACGTTAGCGATCCACTTCTCCACGGGGCCCTTACCGGAACCCATACGCACGCCGAGCGGCTTCTGGGTCAGCGGACGATCCGGGAAGATGTTGATCCACACCTTGCCACCACGCTTGACGTGGCGGTTGATGGCGATACGTGCAGACTCGATCTGACGGTTGGTGATATAGGCAGGCTCAAGAGCCTGGATGCCGTAGTCACCGAAAGTGATGCGGTTACCGCCCTTGGACACGCCACTACGAGTCGGACGGTGCTGGCGACGGTATTTGACGCGCTTAGGGATAAGCATTCTTAGCCCTCCTGCTTCTGCTCAGCGCGGTTACGACGCTGGCCACCGCGACGCGGGCATGCGTTGCGGTCACCACGGCGGCGACGCTCTACGGGTGCATTGATCTCGCTCTCACGACGACCACCGACGACGTCACCCTTGTAGATCCACACCTTGACGCCAATGCGACCGAAAGTGGTGTGTGCCTCGTAGGTGCCGTAATCGATCTCGGCGCGGAGGGTGTGCAGCGGAACGCGACCCTCATGGTAGCGCTCGGTGCGGGACATCTCGGCACCGCCGAGACGACCGGAACAAACAACCTTGATGCCCTTGACCTGTGGCTGGCGCATTGCAGACTGGATAGCCTTGCGCATTGCGCGACGGAATGCCACACGGTTGGTCAGCTGCTCGGCGATGGACTGAGCCACCAACTGAGCGTTTGCATCAATGTTCTTGACCTCAAGGATGTTGAGGGCGACCTGCTTGCCAGTGAGCTTCTCCAGCTCTTTGCGCAGACGGTCTGCCTCAGAACCACGACGACCAATCACGATGCCCGGACGAGCGGTGTGAATATCGACGCGGACGCGATCGCGGGTGCGCTCGATAACGATATCGGCGATACCTGCACGGTCCAAGGTCTTTACCAAGTACTCGCGGACACGGATGTCCTCAGCAACGTACTCGGAGTAGTTCTTGTCGGCGTACCAGTGGGACTTCCACTCGGAAGTGATGCCCAAACGTAGGCCGTGAGGATGGATTTTCTGGCCCACTACTTGGCCCCTTCCTTCTGGCTCTCAACAACCACGGTGATGTGGCTGGTGCGCTTGCGTATCTGGAAAGCACGACCCTGAGCGCGGGGGCTGAAACGACGCATGGTCGGCCCCTCGTCGGCAAAAGCCTCAGAGATGACCAGGGAGCGGCGATCTAGACCGAAGTTGTTCTCAGCGTTAGCGGCTGCAGAAGCAACGACCTTTGCAACCGGCTCAGAAGCAGCCTGTGGAGCGTACTTCAGGATTGCGAGTGCTTCCTCGATGGACTTGCCGCGGACCAGATCGATCACACGACGTGCCTTCATAGGAGAGACACGGACGAAGCGCGCGGTAGCGCGTGCGGAGGTGACAGATTCACTCATCGCTTATCGACGTCCCTTCTTATCGTCCTTGATGTGACCCTTGAAGGTCTTGGTGGGTGCAAACTCACCGAGCTTGTGGCCGACCATAGAGTCGTCCACGAACACTGGCACGTGCTTGCGACCGTCGTGGACGGCGAAGGTGTGGCCAATGAAGTCCGGGAGAATGGTGGAACGGCGGGACCAGGTCTTGATGACCTGCTTGGTGCCCTTTTCGTTCTGAGCATCGACCTTTGCGAGGAGGTGCTCATCGACGAACGGGCCCTTCTTAAGGCTGCGTGGCATCTAAGTTTTCCTCCTCTTAGCGCTTCTTGCTCTTGTTCGTGCGACGACGCGACACGATCATATTGTTGCTGTAACGGTTGGGGTTGCGGGTACGACCCTCTTTCTTTCCCCATGGGGAAACAGGGTGACGACCACCGGAGGTCTTACCTTCACCACCACCGTGTGGGTGATCGACCGGGTTCATAACGACACCACGGACGGTCGGGCGGACGCCCTTCCAGCGCATACGGCCGGCTTTACCCCAGCGGATGTTGATTTGGTCAGCGTTGCCGACCTCGCCCACGGTTGCGCGGCAACGGATATCCACGCGGCGGATTTCCGAAGACGGCATACGCAGAACTGCGTACTTACCAGCTTTACCGAGGAGCTGGATGGAGGCACCAGCGGAACGAGCCAGCTTAGCGCCTGCGCCCGGCTTCAACTCGACGCAGTGAATGGTGGTACCAGCAGGGATGTTACGCAGCGGAAGGTTGTTGCCAACCTTGATGTCTGCAGCAGCACCAGATTCGATCATCTGGCCCTGCTTCATACCCTTAGGAGCGATGATGTAGCGCTTCTCGCCATCTACGTAGTGCAGAAGTGCGATGTTAGCGGTACGGTTCGGGTCGTACTCAATGTGAGCGACCTTTGCGGGAATGCCGTCTTTGTCATTACGACGGAAGTCGATGACGCGGTACTGGCGCTTGTGTCCACCGCCCTTGTGGCGAACGGTGATGTGGCCGTGAACGTTACGGCCGCCCTTCTTAGGGAGCGGGCGAACCAGAGATTTTTCCGGAGTAGAACGAGTGATCTCGTCGAACATGGAAACGGAGCTCTGGCGGCGACCCGGGGTTGTCGGCTTGTACTTACGAATAGCCATAATTTGTCCTTACCTCGAACCTTAAGCGGCGGAGCCGCCGAAGATGTCGATTGCGTCGCTGCCCTCTCGAAGCGTCACGTAAGCGCGCTTGGTTGCCTTGCGTACGCCGTAACCGGAGCGAGTGCGCTTGCGCTTGCCCTCACGGTTAGCGGTGTTAACGGAAGCAACCTTGACGCCGAAGATCTGCTCGATTGCGATCTTGATCTCGGTCTTGTTGGCGGTAGGAGCAACGAAGAACACGTAGGTGTTCTGCTCCATCAAGCCATAAGACTTCTCGGAGACGACCGGGGCGAGAATGATGTCACGGGGGTCTGCGATCTTAGCCATTACTTCTCCTCCTGAGCCGCGCCGGTGACGCGGTTGATGAAGGTGTTCAAAGCCTCGACAGAGAACACAACGTCATCAGACTTGAGGACGTCATAAGTGTTCAGCTGATCAGCGAACAGGATGTGAACGCCGGGCAGGTTACGAGCACTCTTCTGTGCGGTGGTGTCCTCACGACCGACAACGAGAAGAACGTTGCAACGATCGGTGATGCGCTCAACGAAAGCGCGTGCGGACTTGGTGGAAGGAGTCTGACCAGCGACCAGCTCGGTGATCACGTGGATACGCTCGTGGCGAGCGCGATCCGACAGTGCACCGTACAGAGCAGCCTTGATCATCTTCTTCGGGGTGCGCTGGCTGTAGTCGCGTGGCTTAGGGCCGTGCGAGATGCCGCCACCGGTGAAGTGAGGAGCACGGATCGAGCCCTGACGAGCGCGGCCAGTGCCCTTCTGACGGAACGGCTTGCGTCCGCCACCGGAGACCTCAGCGCGGGTCTTGGTCGAGTGAGTACCCTGACGCTTTGCAGCAAGCTGTGCGTTGACAACCTGGTGCATAAGTGCCACAGAAGCTTCACGATCGAAGATCTCTGCTGGCAGTTCGACTTGACCGTCGGTCTTGCCCTCAGCGGTGAGGACGTCCAACTTTAGGTTGGTCATGCGTGTGCACCGCCCTTCACTGCAGTCTTAACGGTAACGATGCCACCGCGGTTGCCAGGAATAGCGCCCTTGATCAGAATCAGGTTGGCATCTGCATCAATCTTCTGAACCTTCAGGTTCTGGGTGGTGACGCGATCATTACCCATGCGGCCTGCCATGCGGGTGCCCTTGAAAACGCGACCTGGGGTAGCGCAGGCACCGATGCCACCGACGCGGCGGTGTGCAGCCTGGTTACCGTGGGCAGCGCCCTGACCTGCAAAGCCGTGGCGCTTCATAGCACCTGCGTAGCCCTTACCCTTGGTCGTTCCGGTGACGTCAACAAAGGTGATGCCTTCGAAGATCTCAACGGTAACGTCCTGACCGAGCTCGTATGCAGAAACGTCGTTCATACGAATCTCTGCAACGTGACGGCGAGGGGTAACGCCAGCTTTCTTGAAATGACCGGTTGCAGGCTTGTTTGCCTTGCGAGGGTCGATGTCGCCGTAGGCGATCTGGATGGCGTTGTAGCCATCGGTTTCGATGGTGCGAATCTGGGTGACCACACACGGCCCAGCTTCAACGACGGTAACCGGGATTACTCGGTTGTCCTCGTCAAAGATCTGGGTCATGCCGAGCTTGGTGCCCAGAATGCCCTTGATCTCAGTTTCACTCATAAGTTATTCTCCGCTGCCAAAAATTTCGTCGATCACTGAATATTCACGTCGACGCTGGCCGGAAGGTCGATGCGCATAAGAGCGTCAACCGTCTTCGGCGTCGGGTCGAGGATGTCGATCAGGCGCTTGTGAGTGCGCATCTCGAAGTGCTCGCGAGAATCCTTGTACTTATGGGGAGAACGAATAACGGCGTATACGTTCTTTTCGGTGGGCAACGGCACCGGGCCGACGACACGTGCACCCGTACGGGTCACGGTCTCGACGATTTTGCGTGCAGACGCATCAATCGCCTCGTGATCGTAGGCCTTCAGCCGAATGCGGATCTTTTGTCCCGCCACGCTTATCCTCTTCCTCGCTTGTCCCACATCCTAGGGATTGGTGGGAATCGCTCTTAATATCTCTATAACGTTGTCCGGACCTTAGGGCCTGGGCGCAACGCCAGTTCTTACTTGACTGTCTATGACGACTTGGTGGAGTTAGTGGACGTGGACACAAACACACGCCATAACACCTGACGGGGTACAAGACCCGTATGTCAAGCCGGAAGGGACCTAATATCTCACGATAAGCGTGGCCCTTACGTACTGCCGCTGTTTATTTGCCATGCCCCTTCACTCCGGCCCTCAAGAAAAACGTGCATTGCACCCAATCTCTTAAGGATCCTTCCGTTTCCCTCATTCACGTTTCCGCTCAGAGGTTCACCATGAAGGTGTCATGTTTGCTTTACCAGCAGTAATTCAAAATTTCCGCACCATATATGCGAAGACTTTGCGATAACTGTGTCAAAGCAACCTTTGTATTTAAACATCAATAGCCATCCAGCACAACCCTTCCCAGAACTTTCTCCACACTTTTCACGTGTTTTCCGTCACATAGGAAGGTTCTAGCTTTTCGACGCCCCCGCGCCCCCATCACGCCGACTTGTCTAAAAATTGTCCGCATCGTTATCCACATGGAGTTGCCCTCCCCTCCCCTTTTAAGAAAAACCCTTTTAGTATAGAGGACGTAACTTCAGGGGCTGAACAAACCGGCTGCGTACGCGTTACACCGCCATATACGAGGAGGATCGTCTCATGTCCGATACACAGAATGCTCCAGCAGTAGAAACTTCAACTGCTGGTTCCCCTACAACATTGGAAACCACTCACGGCAGGACTGTCATTGAAGATACCGTCGTGGCAAAGATCGCTGGCCTAGCCACCAGAGAAGTATCGGGAGTTCATGCCGTCGGCGGCAACGCTGCGCGCGTAGTCGGGGCACTGCGCGACTCGATTCCTGGATCGCGCACCAATCTTCAGCAGGGTGTCGAGGTGGAGGTTGGCGAGCGCCAAGCTGCAGTAGACGTTGCCATCGTCGCTGAATACGGAGTCGCTATCCACCAGCTGGCACAAGCAATTCGACAGAACATTATCAATGCCATTGAGCGCATGACGGGCCTTGAGGTCACTGAAGTCAACGTCACCGTTCATGACGTCCACTTGGAGCTCGATGAAGACGAAGGCGAAGCCAACGATTCTCCTGCTCACACTCGCGTCCACTAAGGAGCTTTCACAGTGACAACCCCGCGACCATCAGGGCTTCCCACTCTCCCCTCATATGAATCTGCATACGCGCTAACAGAAAAGATTCTTGGGATTGATGGTGTTGCGGAGCTTCGTGGCGGACGTTTTGGTGAGGTCGCGCTGCTCTATCCGCGGTGCAAAATCACCGGACTCCGATTAGACGATATACAACAGGGCCAGCAGACCCTTGAGGTAAATGTTGCTGCTTATTACGGCTATAACCTCACGGAGCTTGCCCAATCAATCACTGCGGCTGTGGCGGATTCTGATCTCTGCGATGTTAATTCGATTGACGTGGTCATCAGTGACGTCGTAAAGCTAACCCAGCTAAAGGAGCTTTAATGTTTCAGAATAAAACCCTTCTCGGCGCAATCCTCGGCGTTTTGGTGATCTTTGCGATCCTGTCGGGCCATTTGCTCACGCTCCTCATTCTGGCGGTCGCTGGAGGCATAGGTGCCCTTATCGGCGCGCACTTTGATGGAAAGATCGACCTGTACAAGATTTTCCACGACCTCGTTGAGAATCTCCGACGTGGAGGCCGCGGATAATGACAGCCCCTCCGGTAATCATCACGGATCGGGCTCTCACCAAGCTGGCTAAAGCGGCTGTGCACTCAGTCCCCGGCACAGTACGCGTTCCACGCCGCGCTGGCCGCTCGCTTCCGCGTATCGACGTCCGCCGCGACGACCTCCACTCAATCCCCACAGTGGAAGCCTTTGTAGCAGTAACGTGGCCCAGTCCGGTGACAGCCGTGGCGGAAAATGTGGCCGCTGCGATTAGCGAGTGGTTCTCTAGCTACGCGGGTATTCAGGGCGTACCTGTGAATGTTGTAGTCACCGCTCTTAACCACGGAGCACGGCTTGACGTCGCGCCCGAGCCACAGCCACCACGGGTAACACACCCTGTGGCTCCTGAACCGCAATCGCTCGTGCCTATCGTCACTGCGCCCCAACGCGCACTGAAACCCATAACTATCCACAGAATCGAATCAAGGAGGAGCCATGGATAGCCCCACTGCTATCAAAGGACGCCCCGCCGCCCGCCTTGCCGCGATTCTCATTGGGCTCGTCGCTATAGGCATCGGCTTTGTCGCCGCGCGAGAACTCTGGTGGGTGCGAACTGAAGGCCACCACCGCCATGCCTGGGTGAACCCAGTGCTTCGTTTTATTTCTGCCGTCACCTACCAGCCTTGGATGCTAGCTGCGGGCATAGCAACGGTGATTCTCGCCCTGGTTCTGATAGCTATTGCTTTCAAACCTCGACCTCGTACCCATGTGGCGCTTATCGACGATGTCACCTGTTATGTGCGCCCCCTTGATATCGCACGCCTAGCTACTTTGAACGCCAAGCAGGTCCCTGGGGTCAACCAAGCGCACACCACAGTAAATGGTTCCGCTCGCTCCATCAGGGTGGTGGCGTCCATTGATTCTCACCAGCTCACAGAAGCTAAAACATATGAGGAACGTATTCGTACTGCTGTTGAGCCCCTCGCCCTGAAGCTGTGCACACGTCCCAAGCTCAAAGTTGTAGTGAGAGGTGAAAGTCAATGAAACGATCTACGGCTAGTTTCGACCGTCTCCTATGCCTCCTCATCGGTGCTCTTCTCGGAGCTCTGGCTGCGTGGACCATTGCCCTCAATTTTGATCTTCCGTGGGCACAGCAGCTCGCTGATCTTGCTGAGTTTCCGCGTTGGCACCAGGCATCTCAGCAACGCTGGTTCGATGTCGCTTTGTTCTTCGCCGCGGTTCTTTTCTTAATCAGCGGAGTCTGGATTGTGGTTGCCAATATGCGTCGCAATCATATTTCCCGCGTCACTCAGAAGAACGGGACAATCAGCGTCAACATAGACCACATAGCAGAACTAGCAGCCGAAGACATAGAAGAACTCGATCCTGTTATCTCCGCCCACGGGCATGTGGAAAGACGCGGCGAGGAGACAGTCATCGCCCTCACGATCCTCTTGGAATCGGTACCGAATGCGCTGAGCATCCAGCAGGCGCTTCAGCAACTAGACCAGGACATAGCAGCGGTTTTACCGGACACGCCTATTCGCACCGAGTACCGTGTGCACATGGCTAAAGTTGAAGACTAAGGATAAAGCCGGTCTACGCCCGCTACGCCCCGTAACAGCTCGGGGTCTACCGGGGTTCCTTCCCTAAAAATCGAGAGTTCTCCCGTGGGCTCAAGAATCACGCACTGCACCATGTCCATACGGTGTATCCCAGCTCTTCTAATGGCGAATCGGACATCCGACTTAGCCAAGTGAGTCTTACGCAATTCCTCAAAAATCCACTCGCCGTGCACCAGCACTATGCGCGGACGGCCGTCAAAGGTTTGTCGCAGACCAGAAGAAACACTACGTGCGGCCCCAAACATAGCTTCCAGCAGCATCAGAGTTATCAACCCGATCACGCCAGCGGCGAGCGTCGGAGGATGCCCGATGATAACGCGACCCGCCACAGCACCAACCATTGTGAGAACCACCGCGTCAAAGGCTGTCATACGGGAGAGCACCCGTGCGCCGAATATTCGGATCATCAGCAGAAAAACAAGATAAATACCAACCCCGGCGATAATCACAACGGGGATACGCCACGGCTCGATGGTCAGTTGCTCTACGAGGATAGGTTTAAACTCCTGCACCACAGGAACTTTACCGGCAGTAGAAACCTCAGTGCTCCTACCCAAGGATATGTGCTGCGATAGCGGGCAACTCCACCGCAGTGCGTTCCTTGGTGAGGAGCTTTAGTGGCTTTTCTATTTCAGGCGACCACGCCTGAGGAACCCGATACTCGTGGGTCTCCACCTCGCGACACCTGCGCACAAAGTGACGCGCTTGATGGCCTCTTTGGAGAACCACGGAGGCGTCGGCAAGCTCAATTACGCGCGTATCCGTATCTTCCGCCAGCGTTGTCTTCTCAATACGGCGAATCGTGTCTAGACGGTGTTCAATGCCCTGGTGGTCAGCCACAACGAGGGGCAAGCCCACCCGTGCTTGCACTAGGGACTTGTAGTTCCACCAGATAGGTTGCTGCCAACCGCGAAGCAGCACAATGCGCTCCCGGGTAAGTACTGCGGTGGTGTTGTTGGCAAGCAACACGCTGTACCGCCCTGTGACTTTGGAGAGCTCCCCCGGATAGGTAGTGGCAATCATCATGCATATGTCATGGGCATCGTTATCGGAAATTCCCCACGTAAGTCCGTGGGTGTTCAGCATGCCCATGAGTGCAGCAAAATCCAGATCCGGCTGGCCTTCCCACACTTCTCGGACGGCATCAAGCATTCTATCCATGTGGGAACGATCGATCATGGGTTCCGATTTTATCCCACGGCATAAAAAATCCGCCCTGGCACAGAGACCAAGGCGGATTTTTAAAAGCCTAGCAGCGAACTGCTAAAAGATCATTACTTGATGATCTTGGTGACGCGGCCAGCGCCAACGGTGCGGGAGCCCTCGCGGATAGCGAAGCGCAGGCCCTCGTCCATAGCGACAGGCTGGATCAGGGTGACGGACATGTCGACGTTGTCGCCAGGCATAACCATCTCGGTGCCCTCAGGAAGCTTCACAACACCGGTAACGTCGGTGGTGCGGAAGTAGAACTGAGGACGGTAGTTGTCGAAGAACGGGGTGTGGCGGCCGCCCTCGTCCTTGGAAAGGACGTAGACAGAGCCCTCGAACTCGGTGTGAGGAGTGTAAGCGCCTGGCTTAACAACAACCTGACCGCGCTCGACGTCTTCGCGCTTGATACCACGGAGGAGGAGACCACAGTTGTCGCCAGCCTCGGTGTAGTCGAGAAGCTTACGGAACATCTCGATACCGGTAACGGTGGTCTGGGTGGACTTTTCCTTGATACCGATGATCTCAACGTCTTCGTTGACGTTCAGCTGGCCACGCTCAACACGGCCGGTAACAACGGTGCCACGACCGGTGATGGTGAAGATGTCCTCGATAGGCATGAGGAATGGCTTGTCGGTCTCGCGCTCTGGATCCGGGATGGAATCGTCGCAAGCCTGCATGAGCTCGAGGATGGACTTGGTCCACTCCTCGTCGCCCTCGAGAGCCTTCAGTGCGGAGATGTGGATGATTGGAGCCTCTTCATCGTAATCCTGCTCAGCGAGCAGCTCACGGATCTCCATCTCGACGAGCTCGATGATTTCCTCATCGTCAACCATGTCGCACTTGTTAAGAGCAACGAGGATGTAAGGAACGCCAACCTGGCGAGCGAGCAGAACGTGCTCACGGGTCTGAGGCATTGGGCCGTCGGTAGCAGCAACCACGAGGATTGCGCCGTCCATCTGAGCAGCGCCGGTGATCATGTTCTTGATGTAGTCGGCGTGACCCGGAGCATCCACGTGTGCGTAGTGGCGCTTCTCGGTCTGGTACTCAACGTGGGAGATGTTGATCGTGATGCCACGCTCCTTCTCCTCCGGCGCCTTGTCAATGGCGTCGAAGGCGAAAGCCTCGTTGAGATCCGGGTATGCGTCAGCCAGAACCTTGGTGATAGCAGCGGTAGTGGTGGTCTTGCCGTGATCGACATGACCGATGGTACCGATGTTAACGTGCGGCTTAGTACGCTCGAACTTAGCCTTTGCCACTGTGTGTCCTCCTGGACTTCGTGGTGGCTACGATTTCGCAGCCACGAGTTGACAGTTGCTGTACATTCTGACCGCTAATTCGGCAGTCTGGCAGTACAGCTATTTACTAATGCGCCAGTTACATGATCCTAGGGTCACACGGTGTTTTTATCAAACCACCGAAGGATCCAGATGGATCTTACAGGGTAACGGCCGGCTCAGCATTCCGCAGGTGGAAACGCTCAACGAGCCGCTACCCCTTTCCGTACCGCCCCTTTCCCCACCAGCACAGGAGGGAAAAGGACATAGTACGAGAGGGCTTAACGCTTAGGCAGTGCCGTTGCGCTCAGCAACGATCTCGGTTGCTACGTTGGTCGGAACCTCTGCGTAGGAATCGAAGATCATGGTGTAGTTAGCGCGGCCCTGGGTACGAGAGCGCAGGTCACCAACGTAACCGAACATCTCGGACAGCGGAACCTTTGCCTTAACAACCTTGGCGCCAGCACGGTCACCCATTGCGGAGACCTGGCCACGACGAGAGTTTATGTCGCCGATAACGTCGCCCATGTACTCCTCAGGAGTAATGACCTCGACAGCCATCAAAGGCTCAAGAAGAACTGGCTTTGCCTTTGCGACAGCCTCTTTAAGAGCCTGAGAACCAGCAAGTTTGAAGGCCATTTCAGAGGAGTCAACCTCGTGGTATGCGCCGTCGATAAGCGTTGCCTTGATGTTTACCAGCGGGAAGCCAGCGAGGTAGCCGTACTGCATTGCATCCTGGATACCTGCATCCACGGAAGGAATGTATTCCTTCGGAATGCGTCCACCGGTGACAGCGTTCTCGAACTTGTAGATTGGGGACTCGCCCTCTTCCAAGGTCTCCAGCTCAGGAACGTAAGGCTCGATGCCGATGATGACCTTAGCGAACTGACCGGAACCACCAGTCTGCTTCTTGTGGGTGTACTCAAGCTTCTCGACGGTCTTACGGATGGTCTCGCGGTATGCAACCTGCGGGTTACCAACGTTAGCTTCGACCTTGAATTCGCGCTTCATGCGGTCAACAAGAACGTCGAGGTGGAGCTCACCCATGCCGCCGATGACGGTCTGGCCGGACTCTTCGTCGAGCTCAACGGTGAAGGTTGGGTCCTCTTCAGAAAGCTTCTGAATAGCGGTACCGAGCTTCTCCTGGTCAGACTTGGTCTTTGGCTCGATGGACACCTTGATCACTGGGTCCGGGAAGTCCATGGACTCAAGGATGATCTGGTCGTTCTTATCGCAGAGGGTGTCACCAGTGGTGGTGTCCTTCAGACCGATGAACGCGTAGATGTTACCAGCGCGTGCCTCGTCAACAGGGTTCTCCTTGTTGGCGTGCATCTGGAACAGCTTACCAATGCGCTCGTTCTTGCCCTTGGTGGAGTTGGCAACCTGAGCACCAGGCTCAACAACACCGGAGTAAACGCGAACGAAGGTGAGCTTGCCGAAGAACGGGTGAGCTGCGATCTTGAACGCAAGAGCAGAGAAAGGCTCTTCAACGGAAGGCTTACGAACCAAGTCCACAGACTCGTCGCCAACCTTGTGTCCGTGAACCTCTCCGATGTCCAATGGAGTTGGGAGGTAATCGATAACAGCGTCGAGCAGTGGCTGAACACCCTTGTTGCGGTAAGCGGTACCACAAAGAACTGGGTAGACCTCAGAGTTAACGGTCAGCTTACGGATACCGGCCTTGAGCTCTTCGATGGTGAGTTCCTCGCCACCGAAGTACTTCTCCATGAGAGCCTCATCGGCCTCAGCGACGGTCTCAACGAGCTTCTCGCGGTATTCAGCAGCCTTGTCAGCCAAGTCAGCTGGAATCTCCTCGATAACTGGCTCAGCGCCGGTCTCGACCTTGCCGCGCCACGTGATGGCCTTCATCTCAAGAAGGTCAACAACACCATCGAAGTCATCTTCAGCGCCGATAGGCAGCTGCATGACCAATGGCTTAGCACCGAGGCGATCGATGATGGTCTGAACGGTGAAGTAGAAGTCTGCACCGAGCTTGTCCATCTTGTTCACAAAGCAGATACGGGGAACGTCGTACTTAGCAGCCTGACGCCACACCTGCTCGGACTGAGGCTCAACGCCCTCTTTACCGTCGAACACTGCGACTGCGCCGTCGAGAACGCGAAGGGAGCGCTCAACCTCAACGGTGAAGTCCACGTGGCCTGGGGTATCGATGATGTTGACCTGGTTGCCGTTCCAGAAACAGGTAACAGCAGCCGAGGTAATGGTGATGCCGCGTTCCTTCTCCTGCTCCATCCAGTCAGTGGTGGAAGCACCATCGTGGGTCTCGCCGACCTTACGGTTGATGCCGGTGTAGAAGAGGATACGCTCGGTGGTGGTGGTCTTACCGGCGTCAATGTGGGCCATGATGCCGATGTTGCGGACCTTGTTCAAGTCCTTAAGCACTTCTTGTGCCACAGTTGTCCCTAACTTATGTAGCTAGAGTGGTCTTTGTCCCTAGAGCGGTAAACGCTGCAGGAAGACACACTCACTGCACGGATAGTTCGTGTTTATTCTGCCAAAAACTCGTTGAATTCTCAGCCGAGTTCCAACAAAACGTGAAAGTTTACGAGATCTTTCCTATGGAAAAGTGACCCAACTGGCGGCGCGCAGCTTCTCACATCTCCTTGTCGCCGTGGTTTTACACGTGCGCAACGAGGGTGAAAACTCTGAGCCGTCCCAGTCGGGTCACAATACGCATACGAATTACCAGCGGTAGTGGGCGAAGGCGCGGTTAGCCTCAGCCATCTTGTGGGTGTCCTCGCGACGCTTCACGGAAGCACCGAGGCCGTTCGCTGCATCAAGGATCTCGTTAGCGAGACGCTCGATCATGGTGTTCTCGCGGCGCTGACGGGTGAACGTAACCAACCAACGCAGGGCCAGGGTGTTTGCACGGCCCGGGCGAACCTCAACAGGAACCTGGTAGGTAGCGCCACCGACGCGGCGGGAACGAACCTCAAGATCAGGCTTGATGTTGCCGAGAGCCTTCTCAAGGGTCAGAACCGGATCAGTACCGGTCTTTTCCTTGCAGATGTCCAGTGCGCCGTAAACGATACGCTCAGCGGTGGACTTCTTGCCGTCCAACAAAACCTTGTTTACCAACTGGGTAACAACCTCAGAGCCGAAAACTGGGTCTTTAACGATAGGACGCTTGGGAGCTGCATTCTTACGCATTGATTACTTCTCCTTCTTTGCGCCGTAGCGGGAGCGAGCCTGCTTACGATCCTTCACACCCTGGGTATCCAGTGCGCCACGGATGATCTTGTAGCGAACACCCGGAAGGTCCTTCACACGACCACCGCGGACGAGCACCATGGAGTGCTCCTGGAGGTTGTGGCCCTCACCTGGGATGTAAGCGGAAACCTCGATGCCGGAGGTAAGGCGCACACGAGCGACCTTACGCAGAGCGGAGTTCGGCTTCTTAGGAGTAGTGGTGTACACACGGGTGCACACGCCACGACGCTGCGGGGAGCCCTTCAGGGCTGCAGTGGAAACCTTTGCAGTCTTATCGTGGCGGCCCTTGCGGACCAGCTGCTGAATAGTAGGCATAGCCGTCTTTCTCAATCGGTACTTTTCTTCGAAGCTGAAAACCTCGAAGAAGTTATCGCTTCATGTGCCTGGCTAGTGCGGAATGGCCCCTAAAGGACCCTAGAAAAACCAAAAAAGGGGCTCTTTTCCGGGGCCGCTTCCGCATTTACCACAACGCTTCAATCCACTGTGGACTGGTATGCAACCTTTCACAAGATCACACACTGGCGCCAACCAGGCAAAACGTCAGGCTCCCACCATCAAACAAGTGGGACTAGCACACAACCTACAGCATCTGGCCAAGACAAGCAAGCCAAAGGCCTTAAAGATGCCGCAACACAGCAGGCACCACACCAATACTTCCGCACACAGCGCAACAGCTACCGCAGCGATTGTCGTTTTTGAGAATGCTAGCCCCCTAGCCGTCAGAAAAAGCCCAAGAGAGACTTTTCAGCGTTCTCAAAAACGACATTTTTACCGCAGAGGCTTCCTTATTCCCCCGCTAGAACCACAACTCCGAGTCCGGAGGAGCGCGCACCCTCATAGAAATCAGTGAAAGAACGAATAGCCTCCCCAAGGCCAGCTTCCTGCACTGCAGCATCATCCACGGAAGAGAGATCTGAAAGTACTTTATTCTACACGCTGCGGAGCAACGATCCCCACCATCGGGTCCCCCACGATAATTTCTTCCCCGTCAACCGCAGCAGTACTCAGCCCCGCCGAGTGCAGCAGCTCCTGTACATCCATCCATGCGGCAGCAACATCAAAAAGCTCCCCATGACTGCCCGTATACAAAGCCTCCACCAGATCGTCATCCTTGATGCGAAGGTCATCAAGAATCCAGTCCTCGACTGCCACATAAGAGTTGTAAGACATATTCATTCCTTCATCATTTTCTATTGTAGTCGCCGAGATTACCCGCAACAGCATCAAGAGTGTCATCCCCCGCCATTAAAGCCCACACCACCACATGCAATAAAGTGATACAGGCCATAAAAAAGAAAAATCGAATTAGACGACAAATATCACCCCCACAAGATATACCTACGTTTCCGCAAGGCAAGTCACAGTCACGCCACAACATATAGTAATTGGTGACACTTCAACAACTATATAATGTAGTTACAAAGGGATAATTCCGCCTATGTTATTCCCTATGACCGAATCCTATGTTAACTCCCGCTCCACTATCGAGGAATACCTCGATCGATCAGACTGGCGCGTCAATGCCAACGCAAACCAGGACTATTCCCTCGGCGGGATGATCCTCAATTCGGCGGGAAAAATCACCGCCAATTATTGGTTGGATAACGTCTTCAGCCCAGAGGCCGGGCAGGCACATCGCGATGGCACCATCCACATCCATGACCTGGATATGCTTTCCGGCTATTGCGCAGGCTGGTCCTTGCGCCAGCTTCTGGAACAGGGGTTCAACGGTGTTTCAGGCACAATCTCCTCACATCCTCCCAAGCACTTTTCTTCCGCATGTGGGCAGATAGTTAATTTCCTGGGTACGTTGCAAAACGAATGGGCCGGTGCACAAGCGTTCAGCTCTTTTGACACATACATGGCCCCCTTTGTCCGCCTGGATAATCTCAGTTACGAGGACGTTGTCCAGCAGATGCAGGAGTTTATTTTCAACCTCAATGTACCTTCACGTTGGGGTACGCAGACACCTTTTACCAATCTCACTTTCGACTGGACCTGCCCCGAGGATCTGCACGACCAGGTTCCATTCATCGGCGAGGAGCCGCAGGCGTTTACGTATGGCGAGTTGCAAGCAGAGATGGACATCATCAACCGCGCATTCATTGAGGTCATGAGCGCAGGCGACGCGGATGGACGTCCCTTCACCTTCCCGATCCCCACGTATAACATCACCAAGGATTTCGACTGGGATTCGTCGAACTCTCAAGCTCTCTTCACGATGACCGCGAAATATGGGCTGCCCTATTTCCAAAACTTTATTAACTCCGACCTTGATCCCGGCATGATTCGCTCTATGTGCTGTCGCCTGCAGCTGGACCTCCGCGAACTACTCAAACGCGGTAATGGGCTCTTTGGTTCGGCGGAGTTGACCGGTTCCATTGGCGTGGTCACGCTCAACTGCGCCCGCCTGGGGTATCTCCATGCTGATGATGAGGAAGGCCTGCTGGCGAGCGTCGACAAGCTTGTTGATCTTGGCATAGAGACCCTCGAACGCCGCCGGGCCTTTGTGGCTAAGCAAATGGACGCGGGCCTCTACCCCTACAGCTCTCGGTGGCTGCCCAGCTTGGACAACCATTTCTCCACTATCGGAGTTAACGGCTGCAATGAGATGATCCGTAATTTCACCCACGATGCCTATGACCTCACCGATCCCCAGGGCCACGCCCAGGTGGCTCGTCTGCTTGATCACATCAACGATCTCTTGGTCAAGGCTCAAGAGCGCACAGGTCACCTGTTTAATCTTGAGGCCACCCCCGCCGAGGGCGCCACCTACAGGTTGGCCAAGGAAGACATCAAGCGCTACCCCGGCGTCCTCCACGCTGGTACGGATGAAGAGCCCTATTACACTAATTCTTCCCAGCTACCGGTGTCTCATACCCCAGACCCCTTTGAGGCGCTTGCTCTCCAGGAAGATCTGCAATCTAAATACACCGGTGGAACCGTGCTCCACCTTTATATGGGTGCCGCCATGAGCGATGGCGAGGCGTGCGCAAAACTCGTCCGGCGTTCTTTGGAAAACTTCCGTCTTCCTTACGTCACTATCACTCCCACGTTCTCCATTTGCCCTACCCACGGCTATATTTCCGGCGAGCACCCAGAATGCCCCGATTGTGGAGAAAAGACTGAGATGTGGACCCGAGTGATGGGCTACTTCCGCCCTGTCCAGAGCTTTAATACCGGAAAGAAGGGCGAGTTCCATGAGCGCACCTACTTTGCGGAGACCCTTGCCTGATACAACGACTGCTCAGACTGCCTCACTGCCGATCGCGGGGATCATTCCTTTCTCCGCAACGGACTGGCCGGGCAAGCTCACTGCAACGGCCTTCACACAGGGATGCCCCCTACGCTGCGTGTATTGCCATAATCCGCAGTTGCAGGCCTTTACACCCGGCGCGCACTCGCTTGCAGAGTTTCTCTCCCTTTTGGGTTCTCGGCATGGGCTTATCGACGCCGCCGTCATCTCAGGTGGCGAACCTACCTCCGTCCGCGGTCTAGCAGCTGCGATCGCCGCTATCCATGACATCGGGTTCCCCGTGGGGATTCACACGTGTGGTTATGCCCCGGGGCGCATTGCTGAGCTAGTGCGGGACCCTGCCACCACTCCGGATTGGGTTGGGCTCGATATCAAGGCCTTGCCCCGGCATATGCATGAGGTCACGGGGTGTTCGCCGCGGGTGGCAGCGTCTGTGTGGGAATCGCTACGGATTCTGCAGACCGCTGGGGTGGCGGTGACGCTGCGAACCACGCTGTGGGAAGGCTCTGTTATTGAGCAGAACCTTGACGAGCTACGCTCCTTGGTTGCGGCCCGCAGTATGGATGCGTCTGTGGACCTTGTTATTCAGCATGCACGCGCTGCCGACGGGAGCCCATGGACACCAGATCACTCCGGGTAGCGATCCGCGCTTAAAGATCCCCAAACATCAGTGCGCCAACTCCTATCGCTGTGAGCAGCGCGATCACAAAGGTGAGTGGGACAAAGCGCGCAACAAATCCAGTGCCCCACGCCCCACGTTGCATCGCCATGAGTTTGACGTCCACCATCGGTCCGACCACTAAAAACGTGATTTGGGCTGTGGGCGGCATCATGGTGAAAGAAGCGGCGATAAAGGCGTCTGCCTCGGAGCACAGCGCGAGGAGCACGGCTAATGCTGCCATCGCCAGGCAGGCAAAAACTGGTCTATCGCCAAGGAGCAGGAACCACTCCCGCGGGACGATGAGCTTAAGCAGCCCAGCGAGCAGCGCGCCAAGAACAAGATAACCTCCGGCGTTGAGGAGATCGTGGAGAAAAGATTCCCTCAGCCTTTCCCATTTATTGGGCGCATGGTGCTCGTGCGAGTGGCCTTCTCCATCGGGCATGTCGACGCTCCCACTCATCCATATCCACCCCACCAGCACTGCCGCACTCAGAGAGGCCACAAATCTGGCGATCACCATGCGCGTGTCGCCGCCAAAGGCAACCGCAGTGGAGACCAGCACCACCGGATTAATCGCGGGGCTGGCGAGGAGGAAGGCAAGGGCTGCGGCGGGTGGCACTCCCCTGCGGATAAGCGACTGGGTAATGGGCACCGACGCACATTCGCAGGCAGGAAGCAGCATCCCTGAGGCTGCGGCCGTAGGGACGGCGAGGCGTTGGGAGCGCGGTAGGCGTCGAAAAGCAGCCTCGGGTACAAAGACCTCGATGAATCCTGAAATGATGACGCCGAGGATCAGAAAAGGTATTGCTTGCACCACAATTGCGATACTTATCTGCGTCCACGCCTTCGCGAGCCCGTGAAGCTGAATTAGCGGCCCAAAGATGAGCAATGCGCTGAGCACCAGGAGAGAGATGATCGCGCCGTACTGGACGACTCTGTGTCTCATAAGTAGGGCTTCTCCGGCTGCGGGATCTGGGTGGCATGGTCTATCTTGAGCACCGGAAACTGCGGATTGAACTTCTCCGAGTGGGGGATGACTTCCGCGGTGATCTCATACCAGTTGTCCTCAATGAGGTCTGCGTCCCCCTCCAGTGAGGCGGTGTAGGCCATGGCGTCGGCAGCGCAACAAAAAATCTTATACCGGCTAATCCTCCATGTGCCGTCTACCGAACGCGAGGCGAATCCCGTCACAGCCACGGTCTTTCCCACCATCGATGCGCTGTCCGAGCGCAGAAACCGGGCCGTGAGTTCCTCCATAGTGAGCTCGTTGGTGCCATAACTGCGCAGCGGTTCCATCGGCAGATCGTCTAAGGAGTTTTTCCGCGTTGTTGTACCAGTGCTTTCCGCGGTATAGCGTAACGACGCCGCCCCTAGCGCAGTCGGAGCACAAAGCGCTACGAGTATCACGGGGACTAATAGCAGCCAGGAAGTAGCGCGCATCGGAGAATGCGAGCACGGATACCGGCGAGCGCTGTATGAGCTCCACCCACCAAGCCCTATCAACAGCACTCCGCTCAGTACTATCCAGGGGCGGAAAGCTGGTTGGAGGTAGTTGTTGATGCCGCCTGTTATTGACTCCACAAGCAGCAGCACTCCGAGAGCTGCAATCACAAAAGCACCAACGGCAACGCCCTTGGTGGATTCTGTGTGTGACTGCCCAATATTCATGTATTAGAGGGTGCAGCCTTTCTTCCAACCTGGCAAGTCCTTCCCTGACTTTATAGGTTGGTGGCACGGGCTGCACCCTCTACACTTGCCGCTAGTTTTACTAACGGACGTCTCGTTTGGAGTTGACCCACAAGCCCATAGCTAGTGGCACAACGATCCACACCACAATAAGGCCTATGTTGTAAGCCAACGGCTGTACCTCCGCAAAGTTCCACCCTTCAGGGTAGCCTTTTCCATACTTGGTCAACTGGCTAATGCGTTCCCCAGGTGTTATCAGCCATAGCGGTACAAATGCGTTGAACTGTGCTGCAGCAGCGTCAATGAGTCGTTCAATAATCAAGAACCAAGCAAGTGGGAGTGCCATAGCAGCCACTCGGCTACGAGTCACCACAGCCAAGCCCATTGCGATAAAGCTGAACACCAGGAATAGCACACCGTCTCTCAGGATCACCGTTGCTTCCTCGTTTAACAACCTGCTCAGAGGCAATACCAGGAACACCAGGTAGATAAGGGCCACGCCTACCAGATAATTAATCAGAAGGAAGCCTGTTACCACTAGCATCCTTGCGTTAAGCCACAGGCTGCGACGCGGTTGAGTCAAGAAAGCTTGGGCATGCATCCGGTCATTAAACTCACCGGCTACCCCCGAGGACGCAAAAGATACAGACAGCATCGTAAAAATCATCGCACCCGGGAGAACAAATGCCCAGTTGAACTCTGATCCTTCGCCGCTAAACAGATTGATGAGCACAGCTGGCCCATAGAGCGAGCCAGTAAGAAGAATCGCCCATACCCAGGTGCTTCTTAGCGTCAATAGTTTGGTTGTTTCCGAGCGCAAAGCATTTATCATGTGGTTTCTCGTCCTTTCATTCCTATGAGTAAAAACTGTTAATGAGTAGCGCTCGAAGCTGTGTCTTCCACAGCACTATCGACGGTCTGTTTAGTGCGGTATTCCTGGGATTCAGCGGTAGCTGCGAGGAACCTTTGCTCTAGATTTTCTTGCTTAGTAGTCAGTCCAAACACAGGGAGACGGGCTTCTAAAGCTGTCATAGCCACGGCTGTGCGCACGGCTTGTTCGTCTGTGTTTTTATCCACGCTGACGCTAAATCCCGCAGTGGTTTGTAGGTTAGTAATTTCAAATCCTTGGTTTTGTAATTCCGAGGCAAGTTCAACAGCGTTCGGTGTTTCTACCTCCACGCGGGTGCCGTCTGCCAAGAATTCTTCAAGGGAATACTCGCCGATCATTTTCCCTCGCCCAATCACAACCAACCGGTCTGCGGTCAATTGCATCTCTGAGAGCAGGTGGGAAGAGACCAAGACGCTTCGCCCTTCAGCGGCAAGGCTACGAATCGTGTTACGCATCCAGCTCACACCCTCGGGGTCGAGGCCGTTGACTGGCTCGTCAAGGATGAGATGCTGCGGGTCTCCCAGCAAAGCTGCGGCAACGCCAATGCGCTGTTTCATACCTAGGGAATAAGTACCGATTTTTCCTTTAGCTGCTTCCTGCAGCCCCACGATATCCAGGCACTCTTCTACCCGGGTATCGGAGATACCTGCACCTCGCGCAAGCACCCGGAGGTGATTACGTCCTGATCGGGCGGGATTAAACCAACTAGCATCAAGAATTGCGCCAGCCATTTTTGGTTTGTCGCTTACGTTTGCAAATGGTCCCGTGTACGTATCAGTAAAAAACTCAACACTGCCTTCCGTAGGCGCATCCAGACCAAGTATGCATCGCATTGTTGTGGATTTACCGGAACCGTTTGGTCCTAGGAATCCAGTCACGGTTCCATCCGGAACGGTGAAGCTCACATCAGCGATGGCGGTCTTGGAACCATACTTCTTGCTTAAGTGTCGAACTGTGATCATGTTTTCCATGATCTGCTACTTCTCAACTTTTGTAATCCTGCTGGGGACCGATCTTTTATGTCACCCCTAGGTATGACGACGCACATGTGCAGTCCACCTAATTATCTACAATTAGTATTGCGCGCAATAGTAATCCCGAGGTGTCATTTCAGCGAGTCTAACTTCACAACATTCTTAACCACCAACACCATAAGCTGGAGATATAGGCCCGACTCAAGCGAATGCTCTGGGAAATTCGTGGCACAGCCGGGTATCCGAGGAAACACACCGGAAAGGTTTACTATGCTACCGAGCATCCCCTCACCCGACTACCCAACGCTATTCTTTTTTGAACGTGGCGACTGGTGGGATTACGCAATGCTGATCATTGTCACCGCTGCGCTTGCATTCACCGCTTGGCTAGCCCAAAGAAATAAATGGGTAGTCCTTTTAGTTTTTGTAGTCGCGCCACTATTGCTCACACTATTGTGGTGGCCACATTCTACCGAAGGAACGGCATCCTCGGGATGGTTTGCCATTGTTAAACAATATTCTGCCCTCGCAGGATCCCTCTACCTCGTAGCCTTGCAATACGCCAAAAAACTGCGACACAACTACTGGTATCTCACTATCCCTCAGGCGATCTTAGCTATCAACATTTTGGAAGCAGTGGTTCGCGATTTTCAGGCATATAACATTCATGGATTCGACCCGAGTCAACACATGGTCATATGGGGCGGCCCCTGGAACATCATGAACGGTATTGCAGGAATCCTCAACCTCTTAGCCATATCCGGCTGGGTTGGGATCTTTGTAGCTAAAGGACAATCTCGCGCGATCATCTGGGGCGACCTCACGCTTGGTTGGATCATTGCTTACGACGTCTGGAACCTCTCCTACTGCTACAACTGCCTCACAGACCGCGCCTGGTATTCCGGGGTCGCCCTCTTATTATCGTGCACAATTCCCGTATTCTTTACGTTTGGTCGAGGCTCGTGGATTCAATTCCGTGCCTACACCCTCACCCTATGGTCCGCCGTCGTTCTTACGTTCCCAGCTTTTACGGAGAGCTCGGTCTTTGCCCATCGCTCGGCACACAACCCCACAGCCTCCTTCATCCTGGCCGCGCTGTCCCTCACGCTCAACATCGTGGTCTTTGGCTACCACATATACAGAATCATGCGATACCGCAGAAACCCACTTGTTCAGGAGGTCTACTCCAAGGGCAAAGAATACACTGCGCTCATACGCACGCATGCCACTCAGGAAGATCAAGATCGTATAGCCGCCAGGCTGGGATCCACCCCAGAAGCCCTGGGGTACAGCGATCCTATTGCGCGCAATAGCAAAAAGAAAACCCTATCGCCACACTGAACTACCACAATGATCCATGATTATATTGCGCACAATACTACTATTGTGCGCAATATAATCTAATAAGAACGCTGAGTACTACTCTTCTGCCTTCTTCCCCCATCCCTTAAGGTATGTGCGTTCTTTCTTTTGCCTTATCTGCTCTTCCCAGGAGAACTTTGGCTCTTCCCAATCTTTAAAGTAGTCCGGATCAATAATGTCTGACCATGGAGTTCCAGGCCCGACAGGAGGCCATGCAGGATCATCGGTCTTTGGTGGACGAATCTCCGCAACTGCAGGGCAGCTGCGCCCGTATTGGAACCATTGCGTATAGGTATCTTCAAACAGTGGAGTCCCATCCCACCGACCAGCAGGCACCTTTGATCCAAAGTAGCGCCCACCCAGAGTACCGCGCATGAATTTTCCAATATGCTGCTGCTTCTTTCGGAACTCTGCAACGCGCTTGATATAGATGTTCTGCAGACGCGTCATACAACCACCAATAAGCTCAATGTTTACCCAATTGATCGCTGTGGGCAGTGGAGCGTTTGGCTCATATCCGATACGCCAATGGTTGATCAGCCGAGTACGCTCGCCTTTAAGCGGGATCATGTAGAAACACCACGCTGCAGCAAAATGATCCATAGATGGATACCGGAAGGCATAAGACCCTGGGGCAGCTGGAGGGTTTTTAGTATCAACCCACTGAACTAGGTATTTACCTGGAACAACATCGGCCCATTCCATCGACATTCCCTGATAATCAAAGGCTGCAATATCACCTGGGACCATTGAGTCTGGCTGTTGGAATTCTTCCTGTAATTCATAGCTGTTGTAGAACGGTAGACGAGCAAAAGTACGCTCAAGCCACTCTGAAGAAAATGAACCTGTTTTGTTAGCACCCAGCTGCTTTAATATCCGCCATACGGCGTACGCTGGAGCGTCAATGTCGATAGCGTAAGTGGAAGAATAACCATTGTCATAGTTCGCATCAATAAGGTCATCGCCAGGATATGTCCACGCTTGTTCTTCCGGGGTCGCTTTACCGCTGAGCTGGCTAAACGCATACATTCCCCCAATCGTTGTGGCCCCTAATACACCTATCCCCCAGGCTGCACGCGCGCCAGTGCTCTTATATTTTTTCTTCCCCATATTGTGCTCAACCGCCTTAGCTAGTCAATGGTTGCAGGAACACGGAGATGTGCTCCCGTAGCGGGCCAAGGGCACATGCATCAACTACCTATCGCGCAACGCCCTTCATGCGTGCCCGTGTGTTAATAGCCTCATTCTATCACCGCGATAACCTGCGCTGGTAGGGTTAAAAACTAGTTACATCCCACAATTGGAGGCATGAGCTATGCATTCGCTCTTTCTCTGGGAAATCGGCACCCCCCTCGTTTACATCACTTGGGTTGTAGTTTTTGTTGCCCAAGTAGCTATTTCAGAAATTAATCGCCGCTGGAACTGGACAATATTTTTTCTTTGGACGTTCGGCGGCCTCGCCCTAATGCCTTATGCCGCACTACACGGCACCCCTATGGTCGGCTGGTTCCCCTTTGGCAAATACGTGATTATGGTTGCCACAGCAACGATGACGGGTTTTCTTCTGTGGTACGGCAAACGCAACCCGGTCAAAGCACATCGCTACGCCATATGGTTTGGTGTGGCACTCTGGATCGGCCTCGCGGTGAACATCATGGAAGCAAATATCCGCGATGTCACGATTTTCTTTGAATCAGACAAATACCTGCGGTGCGCCACCGATCCTGCCTGTTTGAAGTCCATTAATGACGCACACGTAGGCATCGACATGATTAATGGGTTACCGGAAACTCGCGGTGTTACAGTGTCCGTCGGAAGCCCCGAATGGTATTCCGCCGTGGCAGCTAATTTCCGAGCATCTGGTGTGGGAATAGACCCAGCCACCGGGTTCCGGACTATCGGCGGGTATTGGAATCTGCTCACCGCCGCCGCAGGAGTGCTCAATATTGTCACGATCACGGGCTTGGGGAAAATATTTGTGACTTCCAACAAGGAGCGCAAAGTACGCGGGCTCATTTGGGTGGACATGGTGTGGCCCTGGGTGATTGCTTATGACCTTTGGAACCATGCATTCTTATACAACGCGCTTGCCGACTACACCTGGTACTGCACTCTTGCACTGCTTTTAGCTTGCACAATACCCGCTTTTACCTGGGCAAAGGGTCAATGGATCTGGTTCCGTTGCTTTACATTGATGTTCTGGATCGCCGCGAACAACCTCTTGCCGGAGTTCTTGGTTCCGCCGAGCAGCATCACCAACTTCTCCACGATGAACCCCGTCGCAAATGCTGTGTGCGCGTGGGCCGCGTTCCTATTCAACGTGGGTCTCTTCATTTATTGGTTGTATAAAATCCGCACGACCAAGCGAAACCCGCTGCGCGATCCTTTGTACCCGGAGCTCAAAGAGTTCCGCACCATCATGCGAGAGCATGCCGATGACGCCGATAAGTACTTTGTCACCGACATGATTAAAGAAACTCCTGAAGAATTAGGGTTTGCGCCGCAGTCCGCTACCCCACCGCCAGATGGTTATGTAGGAACAATGCCGTGGTGGCGCAGCGATAAGCGCTACCCCAAGCCGCGCACCCCGCTTTCGGCTGATCCAGCGCTCGCGGCCAAGAAGATTCCTTCCGATCCCACCTGGGATGTGCGCAGCTAAATCAGTTTCTTCACCGTGGGTCAGTTACCTAAAAGAGCATCCTGGGTAACTAACCCACGCTTAAAGGCAAAAAGCACCGCGTGGACTCGGTCACGGGAACCCGTTTTGGTGAGGACCCTGCCCACGTGTGTTTTGACCGTGGGTAAAGAGATAAATAGTTGTGAGGCAATTTCTGGGTTGGATTTGCCCATTGCGATTAACTCAAGAATTTCTAGTTCACGCGGTGTCAATGGTTCAGCAAGACCCTCGTTTATGCGCTTGGGGTCGCTTATCTTTTTGTTCGTCTGCCCGGATCGTATTCTCCGAAATAATTTGGCGGTGGCCGCCGGGCTGATCACCGCGCTTTGCGCCCCGACTGACCTGACCGCGTCCAGCAGATCCTCTGGTGCAGTGTCTTTGAGCAAGAATCCTGAAGCCCCGTTTTCCACCGCTTCCATGACGTAATTCTCGCTGTCAAAAGTAGTCAGGATGATCACCCGAAGCGGCTCGCCGGTAGGCCCCATCGCACTTCGCGCTACCAGCTCTTTAGTAGCTGAGATACCGTCCATGATCGGCATCTGCACGTCCATCAGAACCACGTCAACGGGTTGTGCCGTCGCGCGATCCAGCGCCTCTACTCCGTTGTTTGCTTCCCAAGCGATGTGAATATCATCTTGCGAACCAAGCACCATACTAAAACCGGCTCTCACCAGCTGTTGGTCGTCGACAAGCCCTACGTTAATCATGTCCTCTTAACCTCTTACAATGGGATTTCAACATCAACGCGCCACCCGCCAGCATTGCATATCGACGCACCCCATGTCGCCTTTCCGCCATGTAACAAAGCGCGCTCTTTGATTCCTGCCAAACCGCGCCCAACCGAATCGACTGCGTAGTTCACGAGGGCCTCGCCATGCGCGTTGTCCACTGTAATACGCAGGATTTTGTCTTTGGGTACGCCCCAGTCCAAAGTCACCTTAACTGCCGTTTTCCCCGCGTGTTTGAGCACGTTTGTCAAGGATTCTTGAATAACACGAAAAACCGTCAGCCCCCGAGATTCATCGACTGCTACGAGCTCGCCGCGTACGGAAAAGTCTATCTGCAACCCTGCAGCGCGGGCTTCGTCGATAAGCCTTCCTATCTCATCAAAACCGGGCGTCGCGTTAATGTCTCTCTCGTCTTCCTCTCCCGAGTTTTCCCTTAACACGGTGAGCAAGCCCCGCATCTGTGACAACGCGTCGCGCCCCACCGACGAGATAGTTTCCAACGCATCAATGGCGGCCGCCGGATCTTTTCTCCCCGCGTATCGACCACCATCTGACTGCGCGATCACTATGGCCAAAGAATGCGCCACAATATCGTGCATCTCGCGCGCAATACGATTCCGCTCCGCTAGCGCTGCCAGCTCAGCCTTGGAACGGAGTTCCTCCAGCGCTTGATTTTTCCGCCTGGTATTAAGACCTATTTGCCACCACAGAGAAATGGAAATAACAATGAAAACCAAAACCCAGGCTGCCTCGATCCAAAAATTGGGTTCCCGTACTGCATTACCGTCAATGAATGCTTTTCCGCCTAGGGCGCTACTCACCGCAATCAAAGTCAGGCCTACAACGCTGCCGAGCACAAGCGCTACAATCCACGCCTTTCTGTGGCGCTGAATATACGCAGCTATAAACCAGGATTGATAGCACACAGATGCGTACCCCAGAAGGGCCACCAACGGGGCTCCCCAAGCTATCAGCAGCAGCGCGAAAACCACGATCCACAGCCCCATCACCCTGCGATATCGCTGAACAAGCAGCCCAATAAAAAGCGCTACGCTGCCCACCCACAGCAAAGCAAAAACTATCGACTGATGCATCTGCTCACGCGGGGATGCCATCTCTGGCTTGATAGCAGTATTCTGCACAGCGATCAGGAAGAAAAAACCGCCCACCAGGCTCTGCGCCACCAGCTGTGACCAAAACCCGCGATCCTGGAGCCATCCGCACGTATCCATGCGCTTTGTGAGTGCAGAAAAAGATTTCATGATAATCAAAAGCCTATAGCAGCTGAATCCTTGTATCCATCCGACCGCAGTATGAATATCCCAGCTTATTGACGCCCCTCAGCAGCCGTTTAAAAAACGTAACAGGGGCCTGCTGCACACCACAATGCAACAAACCCCTGCGATTCAGTCCTTATGTTGTTGTTTTAGTTTCTGCTTTAGCTGCGTTTACGGCGCACCGTCAGGACCGCACCGACGGCAATCAATACAGCTGCAAGGATTGCCAACACCCATACATTGGCACCCGTCTGAGCAAGGACCTTCTTCTCGACCTTGTTCACATTAGCAACGGGAGTCTCGGTCTTCTCTGCGCGCTTCGCTGGAACCTGTGGAGTGGCATTGAAGTGTGCTGGTCCTGCAGGGGCCTTGTGCGGGGAGAACCCTAGGGCTGCGGCCACGATTCCCAGTCCACCCAAAGGCAGCAAAATCCACCACGGGAAAGAGGGCTTTTCCACGAGCGGCTCGTCTTTTTCCACCGTCACGGTCTGCGACTGAGCCTCGTAGTCCTCGTGCTTTGCCACAACCGTCGTTTCGTCATTCTTTTTGAAGAGCTTTTCAAAGACAACGAGCGTTTTACCTGCGAATTCGCCGCTTACGTTAAATGTAACGTCAACGGAACCGTTGGCCTGTTCAGCCTTGATACCTGTACTTGTCTGGGTGTCTTTATCCATCAGTTCACCGCGAAGCACATACTCTTCACCCGGAGTAAGTCCCGTGTATTCCACGGTGTCTACGATGGTACCGCCCGGGGATATCCTGATCCAATTTATCCAGCGCGGTGGTCTTCAACGTTGTCTCTGGCGAAACTTCCGGTTCCACAGGTGTGCCGTCTTGAGGATTAACAAATTTAATGCTCAAGAGGTTTTGGAAGCCAAGCTGTTCCTGGGTCTTGTTGCTGTACGGAGTGTAGATGGCCAAGGTAGCTTGTTTGGAGTCTACTTCTTTGAGCACGACCGGAGACTCTGCTTGTCCAGTAAGGTTTTTGAAAGCCTGGTCAATTTGGCGATGGCCTGAAGTAGCCTCGTACAGGTATTTCCCCCAGTCGCTATCCGACCAGTACCACACAGCCAGCTGCGTAGCGTAGCGGAACTCATTGTCCGTGAGATTCAGGGCAGACTTCAGGCCTGCTGCGTCATGGCTGTAACCGTTATAGATAGCCTTCAGCACTCCTGCATCCGGGTCGCTACCTTCTCGCCAACGGTGAGCAAACTTTTTCAGAGAAGTATCAAAATTGGCCTTGTACCTGAGATCAACGCCAGAATTGTAATAGCTTGCCAAGTCAGATGGCTGGGCATCCTTACGCATCGGTGGCGCTGAATTCATGTTAAAGCAGTACGCAAGCTCAGTTTCTTCCTCCGTCGCAGATTCCGGTTGAACAACGAGAGGCGGGACAGGAGAGAATTGATGAACTCCATTCCCATAAGGATTTTGGATTGCTACACGGCTATCCATGTAACCAAGATAAGGGGCGTCATTTTCAACAGCACCAGCGCTAATACTTGAGGTGAAAGAGAGCGCTACGCCCGTGATAAGTGCGGCAACCCTTTTTAAGGTATTCTTTTTCATTTTTCTTTCTGAGTGGGTCCGGATACTTCCGGTTTTTCAAAAAAGTGTCAACCACTCACAATGTTCCGGAAGTAAGGAAAAGCACGGCATACGCCTTGAAGAACCTGTGCACATCAAACTTACAAGACGCTAATTCTAGGAATATACAACAAAGGTTTAACGCGTACTATTCATTGAAAATTTATGAAAATTTAACAGGTAAAAGCTTTCATAAAACGCACTTCAACTGCATAAATAAAAAGTCCACCCCTGCAGTAACCCTGCTTTTCCTTTGAAAAAAATCACACTTTTCCCTGAAGGATTTCCACCTTAAGGAGACTCAGATAGTGTTGCAAAAGATCCCGAATCAGAGTTTTAACTAAAAGCCGATTTTCTTCCTGCTGGGGACCTCAGACACCCCCACATATGAACGTCGTTAACAATTATCGTCGGCTAACGGATCCTTTCCCCCAAGTAGCATTTCACAACGCTTGTAATCTTCAAGCGACGCAAAGTGCCGAGAATACAGGTCCGTGTCCTCATCAACTTTTCCGTAGAGCGCCGGAGCCACATCGACGATATGTCTTAAGATCACAGCCTTATTTTCCGAGGATCCTCTAGGTGTCTCCTGCTCTCTGGCGCGCGCTTCTACGCGCGAATAAGCTTCAGCATCGCTATCCGCATACACCAAGTACCAATCCTCACGAAAGAAACTTGGCCGAGGATTCTCGTTGTGATCCGCCAACTCAAATATGGCAATTCCCACATATGGTTCCATAACCACATCGTTACCATAAATGTGAAAGCGGAAACAGGGGTCACCATCTCCGCCCCGGAGACAAGTACAAGCCGTATCTTCTTATTAAGTCGCTGACTACATAGCAAAAGCTCCCTAGGAGTGAGATCTAATTTCTTAGACCAACTTCCTAGGGAGCTTAGGACTATGACCGTTTAGAGGTCGTAGGCCTCATCCAGTGGCACAGAAGCGCCGGTAAACTCACCGTAGCCGTCATCGCCATAGATGGAGTCTCCATAAGTCGGGATTGAGTAAGCCGCATTGCGAGCTGCCTCAGTCGGCTTAACGGAGATGTTGCGGTAACGGGAAATACCGGTACCGGCCGGGATCAGCTTACCGATGATCACGTTCTCCTTGAGGCCGATCAGCTTATCGGACCGCTTGTTGATGGCGGCGTCGGTAAGCACGCGTGTGGTCTCCTGGAAGGACGCGGCGGACAGCCACGACTCGGTAGCCAGCGATGCCTTGGTAATACCCATGATCTCCGAGCGGAGCTCAGCGGGCTGACCACCAGCGGCAATAGCCTCGGCGTTAGCAGCCTTAGCCTCCGAGAGATCAACGAGAGTGCCTGGGAGGAACTCAGTCGATCCGGACTCGATGACGGTTCCGCGACGCAGCATCTGGCGGATGATGATCTCGATGTGCTTATCGTGGATAGCCACACCCTGTGCACGGTAAACGTCCTGAACCTCGTCAACGAGGTGCTGCTCAACACCACGACGACCAAGAACCTCAAGTACGTCGTGCGGATCAGCAGGACCACGCAGCAGACGATCGCCCACGTTCACGTGGTCGCCCTCTGACAAGGTGCGCTCGATCATGGCACCCGGGTTGGACTCCATAGGAACCCGAACGGTAGCCAGACCCTGACGCTTAGAAAGCTTCTCGTAGACCACAACATCAGACCCATCATCTGGGTTGATGGTGAGGGTGTAGAAGTTGCCTTCATCCTCAAGGTGGACGGTACCTGCGACAGAAGCAATCGGAGCACGGTTCTTAGGAACACGAGCCTCGAAGAGCTCCTGAACACGAGGAAGACCACCGGTAATGTCGCCACCGACACCACCCTGGTGGAACGTACGCATTGTCAGCTGGGTACCAGGCTCACCAATGGACTGAGCAGCGACAATACCCACTGCCTCTCCGATGTCAACGAGCTTGCCGGTAGCCATGGACTTGCCGTAGCACTTAGCACACACGCCGGTCGGGGTCTGGCAGGTAAGCACGGAGCGAACCTTGACCTCAGCAACACCTGCAGCGATGAGCTTCTCGATGAGCTGATCGGTGAGGTTTTCACCAGCAGGCACCAAGACGTTGCCTTCAGAATCCTTGACGTCGACGGAAGCCACACGGACAGCGACAGAAGTCTCGATGAGGCTGTGTCCGGTGTAACCGGTGACGTTGCCCTGAGCATCCTTAACCTCGACAGCCAATGGGACACGAATGCCCTGCTTGGTGCCACAGTCATCCTCGCGGACGATAACGTCCTGCGCGACGTCCACCAGACGACGGGTGAGGTAACCCGAGTCGGCGGTACGCAGAGCGGTATCGGCAAGGCCCTTACGCGAACCGTGAGAGTTGTTGAAGTACTCAAGAACCGACAGGCCTTCACGGAAGGACGTCTTGATCGGTCGGGTGATGTAGTCACCCTTTGAGTTCACAACCATGCCCTTCATGCCGGCCAGGGTCCAGATCTGACGCATGTTACCGGCAGCACCGGACTTCACGATCATAGGAATCGGGTTGTCGTCCGGGTAGAGCTTCTCGACGGCGTTACCAACCTCGTCGGTAGCCTCCTTCCAGAGCTCAACCAGACGGTCGTAGCGCTCGCGCTCGGTCAGAGCGCCCTGCTCCCAGTACTTCCGCTCGATCTTTGCAGCCTCGGCCTCATAGCGGTCGAGGATCTCTTCCTTGTTAGGAAGAACGAGCACGTCAGACATGGTGATGGTCACGCCGCTTCGGGTTGCCCAGTAGAAGCCGGCATCCTTCATCTTGTCCATCGTCTGAGCGACAGTAATCATCGGATAGGTCGCAGCGAGGTCATTAATCACGTCGCCCAAGAGAATCTTGTTCGACCCGCCACCCTTACGGACCATAACGCCCTCAAGGTATGGGTAGTTCCACGGCAAAAGCTCGTTGAACATGATGCGACCAAGGGTGGTATCAGCCAACCAGGTCTGACCCTGCTCCCAACCCTCTGGGAACTGTTCTGCCTCGACGTCTGCCGGCGGACGCAGGTGGCTGATGCGCACCTGAATCTTAGCCTGCAGGCCAAGAACTCCACGGTCCCGAGCCATAAGAGCCTCGGCGTAGGAGGAGTACACACCGGTTGCTGGTCCGGTTTCGGTAGCAGCCTGGTATGCACCCTGGCCACCGATCTCGTCCTCAGTCTTGTCCATGGTGAGGTAGTAAAGACCGGTCACCATGTCCAGACGCGGCATGGCAAGTGGCTTACCGGATGCCGGGGAGAGAATGTTGTTAGAGGCAAGCATGAGGATGCGGGCCTCAGCTTGTGCCTCAGCAGACAGCGGCAAGTGCACAGCCATCTGGTCACCGTCGAAGTCGGCGTTGAAGGCTTCACAGGCAAGCGGGTGCAGCTGGATGGCTTTACCCTCGACGAGCTTAGGCTCGAAGGCCTGGATACCTAGGCGGTGCAGGGTAGGTGCACGGTTAAGCATCACAGGGTGCTCAGAAATTGCTTCTTCCAGAACGTCCCACACCTCAGGGCGCTGACGCTCAACCATGCGCTTAGCCGACTTGATGTTCTGCGCGTAATCGTTTTCCACAAGGCGCTTCATAACAAACGGCTTGAAGAGCTCAAGAGCCATGAGCTTAGGAAGACCACACTCGTGCAGCTTCAGCTGCGGGCCAACGATAATAACGGAACGACCAGAATAGTCGACACGCTTACCCAGCAGGTTCTGACGGAAACGACCCTGCTTACCCTTGAGCAGATCGCTCAGGGACTTCAGCGGACGGTTGCCCGGACCAGTGACAGGGCGGCCACGACGGCCGTTGTCGAATAGCGCGTCGACGGACTCCTGCAGCATGCGCTTCTCGTTGTTCACGATGATCTCAGGAGCACCAAGATCGATCATGCGCTTGAGGCGGTTGTTGCGGTTGATCACGCGACGGTAGAGATCGTTCAGGTCGGAGGTAGCAAAGCGGCCACCATCGAGCTGAACCATCGGACGCAGCTCCGGCGGGATCACCGGGATGCAGTCGAGCACCATGCCAGCTGGGTCATTGCCCGAGCGCTGGAATGCAGCAACGACCTTGAGGCGCTTGAGAGCGCGCATCTTCTTCTGGCCTTTGCCGTTGTTGATGATCTCGCGCAGCTCTTCTGCCTCAGCGTCGAGGTCAAAGTTGCGGATAAGGGTTTGGATAGCCTCCGCGCCCATGCCACCGGTGAAGTAATCCTCGTAGCGATCAACAAGCTCTTCATAGATGGTCTCATCGATGATCATCTGCTTAGGAGCAAGCTTGATAAAGGTCTGCCAGATCTCCTCAAGACGGTCGATCTCACGCTCAGCACGCTCGCGGATGTGCTGCATCTCTTTGTCTGCAGCCTTTTGCACCTTGTTGCGAGCATCGGCCTTTGCACCTGCTGCTTCAAGCTCAGCGAGGTCTTCCTCTAGCTTCTGAGCGCGCTCTGCGATCTCAGACTCAGCGTCAGCCTCAACGTCCTTCTTCTCCAAAAGCATTTCTGCCTCAAGAGTGGTCTGATCGCTGTGGCGAGCTTCCTCGTCAACACCAGTGATGATGTTGGCAGCAAAGTAGATGATGCGCTCAAGGTCCTTTGGAGCCAGGTCCAAAAGGTAGCCGAGGCGAGACGGAACGCCCTTGAAGTACCAGATGTGGGTCACGGGCGCAGCCAACTCGATGTGGCCCATGCGCTCACGACGAACCTTGGACTTGGTCACCTCAACGCCACAGCGCTCACAGATGATGCCCTTGTAACGGACACGCTTGTACTTACCACAAGCACACTCCCAGTCGCGGGTTGGACCGAAAATTCGCTCGCAGAAGAGGCCGTCCTTCTCCGGCTTCAGGGTGCGGTAGTTGATGGTCTCCGGCTTCTTGACCTCGCCTTTGGACCAACGACGAATGTCGTCGGCGGTAGCCAGGCCGATGCGGAGCTCGTCGAAGAAGTTGACGTCGATCACGTAACTCCCTTTCCCCCCGGTTTTCCCAGGGGATCGTTTCAAAAAGTGATGATGCTTTAAATTCCGCCTGCTCAGCAGCGTTAACTACCAAGCAGACCTGGTGTATTAGGCGATGTCGGCGTCGGAACGCTCGTCGCGAGACAGGTTGATGCCTAGTGAAGCACCAGCCTGGTCGAACTCGTCGTCATCCGAACCGGACAGCTCCATCGGAGTGCCGTCTGCGGAAAGAACTTCCACGTTCAAGCACAGCGACTGAAGCTCCTTGAGGAGCACCTTGAAGGACTCAGGGATACCCGGATCCGGAATGTTCTCGCCCTTAACGATTGCCTCGTAGACCTTCACGCGGCCGACCACGTCGTCAGACTTGATGGTCAGAAGCTCCTGAAGCGTGTAGGCAGCGCCATAAGCCTGCATTGCCCACACCTCCATTTCGCCGAAGCGCTGTCCACCGAACTGTGCCTTACCACCCAGCGGCTGCTGAGTAATCATGGAGTAAGGACCGGTGGAACGTGCGTGGATCTTCTCATCAACCAAGTGGTGCAGCTTCAGCATGTACATGTAGCCGACAGACACTGGGTATGGGAAAGGCTCGCCAGAACGGCCGTCGAAAAGCTGCGCCTTGCCGTTTTCGTCCACCATGACGTCGCCGTCGCGGTTTGGACGGGAGTTAGCAAGAAGACCAGCAACTTCCTCGTTGGTAGCGCCGTCGAACACTGGGGTTGCGGTGAGCGAACCAGCGGGGACGTCGTAAAGCTCCTCAGGAAGAGTCTTAAGCAGCTCAGCGTTAGCAGGATCCTCAGGATCGATCTTCCAACCAGCAGCAGCCAACCAACCAAGGTGAACTTCCAGCACCTGGCCGATGTTCATACGACGAGGCACACCGTGCGTGTTCAGGATGATGTCAACCGGGGTACCGTCAGGCATGAACGGCATATCTTCCTGCGGAAGAATCTTGCCAACAACGCCCTTGTTACCGTGGCGACCAGCGAGCTTATCGCCGTCCTGGATCTTGCGCTTCTGGGCAACGTAAACGCGAATCATCTCGTTAACGCCAGGTGCAAGATCGTCATCGTCTTCACGGGAGAAACGACGAACGCCGATGACCTTACCGGTCTCGCCGTGAGGAACCTTCATAGAGGTATCGCGAACCTCGCGGGCCTTCTCACCGAAGATTGCGCGCAGCAGGCGCTCTTCAGGGGTCAGCTCGGTCTCACCCTTAGGAGTGACCTTACCCACCAAGATGTCGCCGTCGCGGACGTCGGCGCCAATGCGGACGATGCCGCGCTCGTCGAGGTCCTTGAGCACGTCCTCGGACACATTCGGGATCTCACGAGTGATTTCCTCGGCACCCAGCTTGGTGTCGCGGGCATCAATCTCGTGCTCCTCGATGTGGATCGAAGTGAGGATGTCCTCTTCCACAACACGCTGGTTGAGGATAATAGCGTCCTCGTAGTTGTGGCCTTCCCAAGGCATGAACGCAACAAGGAGGTTACGTCCAAGCGACATCTCACCGTTGTGAGTACCGGGGCCATCGGCAAGAACCTGTCCAGCCTCAACGCGGTCGCCCAAGTTGACCAATGGGATCTGGTTGTAGCAGGTGCCCTGGTTGGTGCGCTCGAACTTGCGCAGCATGTAGGTCTCGCGGGTGCCATCATCAGCCATCACGGTGATGAAGTCAGCAGAGACGTTTTCTACAGCGCCAGCCTTTTTGTTGATGATCAGGTCGCCTGCGTCGTAAGCAGCACGACGCTCCATGCCGGTTCCCACGAACGGAGCTTCCGAACGAACCAGCGGCACAGCCTGACGCTGCATGTTCGCGCCCATGAGGGCACGGTTAGCGTCGTCGTGCTCAAGGAACGGAATCATGGCGGTAGCCACAGAAACCATCTGGCGTGGGGAAACGTCGAGGTAATCAACGCTTTCCGGTGCAACGACCTGAATGTCGCCATTCTTCACACGCACGGTAACGCTGTCCGCGGTGATCTTGCCGTTTGCGTCCACCTCAACGTGAGCCTGACCCACCACAAAGCGGTCTTCCTCATCTGCCGTGAGGTAGTCGATCTGATCGGTGAGAACGCCGTTTTCTACCTTGCGGTAAGGGGTCTCGATGAATCCGAAAGAGTTCACTCGTGCATAAGAAGCCAAGGAACCAATCAAACCAATGTTCGGACCTTCGGGAGTCTCAATCGGGCACATACGGCCATAGTGAGAAGCGTGAACGTCTCGAACCTCAATGCCGGCGCGCTCACGCGAGAGGCCGCCTGGACCCAGAGCAGAGAGACGACGCTTGTGGGTAAGACCGGACAGGGAGTTGTTCTGGTCCATGAACTGCGAGAGCTGGGAGGTACCAAAGAACTCGCGGATGGCAGCAGAAACCGGGCGCACGTTGATCAAGGAGGTAGGAGTAATAGACTCCGCGTCCTGGGTTGTCATGCGTTCGCGAACCACGCGCTCCATGCGGGAGAGACCCACACGAACTTGGTTCTGGATCAGCTCTCCGACGGTACGCAGACGACGGTTACCAAAGTGGTCGATGTCATCTGTATCCACAGGAATCACATCGCCGTTTGGTGCAACCATGGTGCTCTCGCCCGCATGGAGGCGTACGAGGTACTCGAGGGTGGTGGCGATGTCCTGCTCAGTGAGGGTCATCAAGCCCTCGTTGTCTCCACCAAGACCGAGTTTGCGGTTCACTTTGTAGCGTCCAACCTTGGCAAGGTCGTAACGCTTCGCGCGGAAGAAGGCGTTGTCTAGCAGTGACTGTGCGAGGTCACGAGTCGGCTGCTCGCCCGGACGCTGTTTGCGGTAGATCTCCAGCAGAGCCTCATCGGTGTTAGCTACACCGTCTGACTCGAGCGTGGACATCATAATTTCGGAGAAGCCGAAGCGCTCCGTGATCTGCTCGGTGGTCCAACCAAGAGCCTTGAGCAGAACCGTCACCGGCTGGCGACGTTTGCGGTCGATGCGGACACCAACGGTATCGCGCTTGTCCACGTCGAATTCCAACCATGCACCGCGTGAAGGGATCACCTTCACAGAGTGCAGCGGACGCTCGGTGGACTTATCAATCGTCTGGTCAAAGTAAACACCAGGCGAACGAACAAGCTGGGAGACCACGACACGCTCGGTGCCGTTAACGATGAAGGTTCCCTTGTTGGTCATCATCGGGAAGTCACCGATGAAGACAGTTTGGGACTTGATCTCCTGAGTTTCGTTGTTGATAAATTCTGCAGTCACATAAAGCGGCGCAGAATAGTTAATGTCCTTGTCTTTACACTCATCGATAGTGTTCTTCATGTCCTCGAAGCGTGGCTCCGAGAGAGACAATGACATATTTCCGGAATAATCCTGAATCGGAGAGAGCTCCTCCAGGATGTCTTCCAGTCCGCTGGTTACGCGGACGCATTCACCCAGCTCCTCCTGCTGGCGGGCACGCCACTCGGGCGTACCAATGAGCCATGCGAAGGAATCGAGCTGAATATCGAGAAGTCCCGGGACCTCAATAGGTTCCGTAATTTTGGCGAACGAAAAACGTTCGGGAGCCCCGGGGATATCGGCCACTGACTTGGTCTGGTGGGAGACTGCCAAGATGGGTCCTTCCAGCACCTCACGCGGCGGTGGCCCCGCAATATTGACCACCATAACCGCTGGTAATTGAGCAATCGGTCTGCTGAGGAGATAACACACCTAGATAGCACGGAATGACCTTGTCAAATCGGTTTTTTCAACCGGACTGATCAAGGTCCTCGAACTAGCCAGATACGTACTCCAGCGCAACGAAACAGCTTATACCATACTTCCCCCCTTGTAAAGGGGTGCCATACTAGTACCTCATCGCTTACGGGGCCAAAAAGCGCCGGCGGCTCCCACAATAGTCAGTATCACTCCGACCGCAAGCACAACATAATTAATAACCCGGGCAGTCTTGCCGTCCGACACGCCAGATGCCTGATGCAAAAGCTCTGATACGCGTTCTTCGCTTACCTTTCCGTTAAAGGTGAGAACGTCCTCGCGCTTGACACCTTCTGCATCACCGAAATAATCATCGATTTTTTCTTCCACGTCAACTACCAGACCAGTCTTCTGGTCCACCAGCCAGTCTCTGGTACCCGAGTGAAAGAGATAGCCAGGTGTGGTGCTTTCCCCGTCGCGGAAAGTCGTGGTGTTCAGCACCGAGTGATAGAGCTGTGCGACATTAGTGGGCTGAATCTCCTGGCGGTAGCGGTAGAGCGTACGGCCTTCTTTAACAGTTTCCTCCGTAAAAACCGCGGGGAGGGTTTTACGCAGGGTTACGTCAAAGACCTCATAGGTGGTCTTTTCTGCGTCAGTGGGAAATTTTAGCCATTGTCCGTCGATGGTGACGCTGCGCGTGGGGCTAGCCAGCTGATCCGTCATTGTAGCTTGAGATGTTGCAGCGCCAGTGCGCCGGTCAATGGAATAGGACCACACGCTGGCACTGATGAGCCGGTCAAGGTCTTTTTGCAAGCTTTCCCGCATATCGGTGACGCCAACTCGAACCGTGGCGCTCACGTTATCGCTCGGAGGCAAAATCTCCGTATGAAATTGACGTGTCACAGGAGCCTGCACCACAAGATCCTTACCAACAACGCGAGTCGTGGCTTTTTCATCCCGCAGGGTGAGAGTGGTGTGTGAGAGATTGAGAGGCAAGCGAGCATCACTAATTAAGAAGCTAGGAGCCAGTGTCCCCCACACAACAAGCGCGAGACCAAGTCCTAGGCCCAACACTGCGAGGATCCTTGACCGAGGAAGCATGACGGTGATGTTACCTTCTTTCTCCGGTCTCGGTTCAGGTGGGGTCTCCAAGCAGTGTCTGCCAGTCTCACGCTTTCGTGAGCAATCCCGCAAGCAATACTAGGCTATTTCCGCTTTGCAATGTTCCTAGCCTGGGTAAAGAACACCACTCCGCCGAGCATAGCCATTGCGCCCAGGCCAAAGAGAAAACCAGTCCACCAACCACGTTTTCTCATGGACTCACCTGTGGCAGCGATCTTCTCATTGCTGGTCTCTTGAGCCTCATCCGCTTTGTTGTCGGCGGTCTTCTCTGCCGGCTTTGCTGATGCTTTCTTCTCTGTGGACTTTTTAGCTGGTTTCTTCTTGTCTTTAGAAGCTTCCTTATCTTTTGTCGAGGGCTTAGCGGAGGAACCACCAGAGGACGACGAGGTGCTCCGTGGTTTGTTCGGCTTTGCTGCGCTGCCACCGCGATCGGAGCTCGTGCCACGAGAAGAACGGTCTGGTGTGCTCGTGTTCTGCTCAGGAGATCCTTGCTCGCTGCGTCCTCTCTCAGTGCGCGCCGAGTCGTTCGAGGCAGGCTTGCGCTGTTCCTGTTTCCGCCCTGAATCGTTAGCCGTAACCACTTTGAAGAGCGAGTCAGTCTGCCGGGACATGGTGTTTAGCTCCCGATCAAGCTCGCGGATTTCCTTAGCCAAGTTTTTTAGACCAACCGGAACAAGAGGAGACGGCGCGGAAGGTGCCGTGTCTTCTTTAGGCTCTTTCGGTTCTTCCGTCTTAGGCTGCTCAGACTCGGATTCCTTGGTCTCCGGTTCCGCTTTCTCTGGGTCCTTCTTAGGAGCCTCCGCCTCCGGTGTCTTCGGAGCAGAAGTCTCTGACTCTTGGGACTGCGGTTCCTTAGGCGTGTCCTTCTGAGTCTTCGGCTTCTCTTTTTTGCTCTCTTTGCTTTCCGGCTCTGCGGAGTTTGTTGCTTTAGCTTCATCCTTCTTAGCCGCTTCCTTCAGGGGCTTTTTATCGACGGACTTCTCTGCAATCTCCTTGAGCGATGCTTCTTTTTCTACCTGAGCAGCCCCAACCAGGAATGTGGTGCTAAAGCTGTATTTTTGGGCCGCAGCGTGGTTTTGTTCATTCTGGTCTTCCACAGAGAACGTAAACTTTGCCGTGTAAGCCCCTGGCGCGGTAAAAGCGAATGCTTGGCGATAAGAACTTCCGCCCTCGTATTCCCATGCCTGATCCAGGTCCTGGGAGTCAAAGGCCGCTTCCGCTTTCTCTTCGCCCATCTCTGCGGTCACCATGCGCCCGGGCCCATGGTATTCCGAGAGAGCTACCGTGACTTTCTTGGTAGCCGGGACTTTTTCAAAGTTAAATCCCACGGAGGGAACCTCTGGGTTGGCGTCTTTTTCCTGAGGCAGATACCACAGAGGAGCTGGTTCTTTCTTGTCCTTGAAACCTAGCAGTGCGCCTGGAACCCGTGCTTTATCACCAACTGTGATCAGTGCTTCGCCGGAGGCGTAGGACTTAGGGGTTGCGGATTCTCCAGCGAACTCGTCTTTTTTGTCCTTTGCCACCACCAGGGACGCTACGTTCTGGGATTCTTGCTGCCCTGCGGCCTTTTCCCCAGGAGTCCCCGGGATCGTAATGTTCAGGTCTCCTTTACGGAGAACTGTCTGCGGAGCCTTGGGCTTTTGGGCAAGCTTCTCCCACAGCGAGCGGACTTCTTGATCAGTCAGCTTGCTGTTGTCTTTGCCTGATGCCTCAAGTTTTTTCCCCTCTTGTATGAGCTTCTTTTCCAGGGTCTCAGGGGTCTGCTCAGGTTCCTCTAGCGGGGTTTCCTCCAAAACCTCAGGCTCTTCGGACAGGTCTTCGACGTCCTCTGATGGCTTTGTGGTGGGCTTCTTATAAGAAGTCGCGGAGGCCCCGATGGGCAGAGTAAAGCTATCGAGTTGTTTCATCGTGGACTCTAGATCGAATGCAACGCCTTTATTATCGGCTTTGCTTTCCGACGCCGCAGTCGGTTCCGCCTCGGCCCCCTCTTGAGCAAAAGCCAAAGAGTTGTGCAGCCCACACAGAGACACTGCTAAACCGACGCCAACCAGTGGTCGCCCAATACGAGTAGTGATTTGTTGTTTCCTCATGAGAAAACGGCTCCTTGTGAGTTGTCTGCCGACGTGCGGCATTTGAACAATCCGTGGCGAGGTGAAAGGCACCACGAAAGAAGGAAAAAGACTGTGGCCACGAGCACAATGGTCGCTCCTGTGGGGAGATCCAAGGCCCATGAAAGATACACGCCGACCAGGGATGAGCACGTGCCAACCCCTGCGGCAATCGCAGACATAATACTAAATTTGTCTGTCAACATTCGAGCTGTCGCTGCGGGAGTGACCAACAGCGCAAGCACCAAGATATTTCCGATCGTTTGGACAGAAATAACCACGGCGGCGGTGACTGCGACGTACAGGAGGACGTCGAGAAGCATCGTGGGCAGATTCATTGCGCGCGCGGTCTCCCGGTCCAAGGTAACCGCGGTGAGCTGTGGTGCAAGAAGAGCTAGCAGCACAATCACGACCAGGCCTACAACGGCAGTAAGAATAATGTCTTCCGTGGATACTCCGGTGATAGAGCCAAAAAGAAAGCTGGTCAGCGATGCCGTGTAGCCGTCAACTTGGGAGATAAAAACCACACCGGAAGCAAAAGCCGCGGCAAAGAAGATGCCGATAACTGTGTCTTCTTTTACGCGTCGTCGTTGAGAGAACATCGCAATAAGTAGGGCTACGACCGCGCCGGCCACCGCACCACCCACAAGCACCGACCCTTGCAGGACAAAGGCGATGGCGATACCAGGAAAGACCGCGTGAGCCACGGCGTCGCCTACAAAGGCCATACCGCGCAGCACCACGTGAGTACCCACTACCCCACACACAATCGAACTGATCACTGAGATCAGCAAGGCTTTAGGCAAGAAGGCCAGGGCGGGGTTACTCAAATCGGAGAAGAACTCCATGAGCGAAATCATGGCGCTGGCACTCCTTTCTGTGCGTTGCGCGCATCCTCGCGGCGTAAAGCGCCGACAGACACAAGCAAAGGCGAGTGCTCACTCACGCTAAAAGTCTCGATCCAGGGCTCTGGCCGTTCCAGGTCATCCGGCGCTGCATCCGCAACGATCTGGCCGTTGAAAAGGAGGATGCGGTCACAGGAACTCACCGCCTCAACCAAGTTGTGCGTGCTCATTACGATAGCGGTGCCCTCCTTGGCCAACCGGTGGAATAGTTCCAGCAGGGATTCGGCAGAAGGCATATCCAACCCGGTAAAGGGCTCGTCAAGGAAGAGCACCTTCGGGGCGATGGAAAGCGCACGCGCGATAAGAACTCGCTGCTTCTGCCCACCGGATAGCTCACCGATAGGTCGGTCTGCCAGGTGGGTCATCCCCACCATGTCTAGCGCACGGTGCACCGCATCGAAGTCCTTTTGCCCGGCGCGCTTGAACCAACCAATCAGCCCTGTGCGCCCGTTCATCACAAGTCCATGCACGTCGATGGGATAATCCCACGCAAATTCATGACGCTGCGGCACATAACCGGCATGGTTACGCACGCCGCGCCCCTGGGTGCCCGATATAGATACATGCCCGGAATCTGTTGGTATGAGACCCAAAATTGCACGCATCATGGTGGTTTTGCCGGCACCATTGGGGCCAATCAGGCCTACAAATTCGCCTGCGCGCACATCAAAATGTATGTCCTTCATTACGGTGCGACCTCCCAGGCTTACGCCTAGACCGCGCACTTCAATGACGGGTGCAACACTACTCATCGTTGCCCATTCTGTGCAGCTGTTTCTTTACGTTTCTTTGCTGATGCCCGCATGCGGAGCCCAGCGATCACAAATCCCAGGGCGATAAGAATCATCGCGATGAAGATCCATACGGCCACGGAGCTTGAGTTGTCCTCGGCAAGTGCGTCCTTTGCTTTAGTGCTTGTCGAAGCCCCCTTATCCCCGCTCTTTGTTGAGCTCGGGAGGAACTCGCCATCCCACTGTGCGGACTTTGCTTCCTCCAAGGATTCTTTGCCCACTGCAAAGGTCAGTACTTCGGTGATCTCCTTGGTGGTGCCGTCGAGAAGCGGAATGAGCGCACGTACTGCCACCTTATGCACGCCTGGCTGCGTAAACACCCAGTTAGCGTGCGTATGGGTGTTTAAATCCACCCACATCGGCTGGGACTCCTTTTTTTCTGAGGTCCACAGCACCTGCGGCTCTGCAAAACCGCCATTTTGTAGGAACAAAGAGAATTGCCCGTCGCCTTCATGGCCTGCAAATTCCAGCGTGATGCCGCGATCAGCTGTTTTGGTCAGCGCAGGATTTTGGGTGTTCCACCCCAACCATGGCACCCCATGTACCTCGCTTTGTGGGATCACCCACACCTGAGAACCTGGCTTTGCCCCAGTGAAGTCAAAGGATTGTGATCCTTCGGGCAGAGTCTGCTTGGCACTGTCATCCACGAGGAAAACGGTGTCTGATAGGTGCCGCCACTTGGGTGGGAACTCCGAATCATCGCGCACCAAAAAGCGGGTTTCCCCAGAATCTGTGTTCACCACAGGTCCTAGATCAGCGTGTCCATGATCGAATACTTTTTGGGTACCGAGCGTCACCACGTCTTCGGTGTCCGTCACTGTCTGTTCTAGGGATGGGTCATCCTGGCTCTGGGCTACAGCAACTGCTGGGAAAGCAACATGAGTAGCAGCGACAGTGGCAACCGGCACTGCAATGCTCGACACGATTGCCATACCTGTTGCAAGCACTCCGACGCGTGCCTTGTTCACGCAGACAGCTGGGGCCTTAAGTTTAAGATTGATAGACACTGGTTTTGCTCCGATTAATGATGCTGCCTCAGAAAACATAAGGCGCTCGCTCTAATAAAAGATGGAATGAGTTTTTCTAGTGCTGAGTGTTTAAGACGTATCTCGATGCACCCCAAGACATTGCTGCAGGCTTGCTGCGTTTGCCCGCATAAGGTCAACGTAAGTAGTTACGTCTTCATCAAAAGAATCTCCGTGGATGGGACAGACCCGGATGTTGAGGCGCTTGGCGGTTTCCAGCAAATCTGTGGAGGTAACAGCCAACTGCGGTTCTAAGAACACCGCTGGTACATGGAGGTTCTTCAGGGTATTGGTCAAGGCTATGAGGTCACGAGCAGAGGGCTCAACACCTGGATTAGGGGTGACAAATCCTGCTGCATCAATCCCATAGGCATGGGCTAGGTAGGAGTAGCCGTCGTGGGTGGTCACCAAGTGCCGGCGTTCCTCCGGGATGGAGGCGATCGTGTCTGTGACTTCCTGATGCAACGCACCTAGCTCACCGATATACGCATCTGCATTTGCCGTATAATCGCGCGCACCCTGCGGATCAGCCGCAATGAGCTCGTCCCTTATTGTTTTTACAAATGCGATGACGTTATCCACGTCGTGCCACAGGTGCGGGTCCACTTCCCCGTGCACGTGTTTGCCCAGCACGGCCTGCGGAAGAACATAGACCTCATCTCCCGGGGTTCCTAGGAAGCGGAACTGCGGGCCTGCCGGGATTTTTTGGAGCGTATTGTTGGGGACTTCTATCACCGTCGATGCAGAGTCATAAACGGCTGCAATGTCCTTGCTGTCTGCAGCGTCTCCTTGAATCTCAATTTTTTTGTTATTCAGGTTGATAGAGACATCCTGGTGGCCCTGGTCAAGTACCGTTGCAGAGGCGCCGGAGGGAGTGCTCTTAGCGCTTACGCCGACCGCCATGGTGATGGAGCTTGCGCCTACCGGGATAGGTCGGGCGCCACGCTCGGTGACCAATTCCGCCTCAATGTCGATGACGTACACGCCAGGCTTGCTAAAGGCCCAACTCACATGCGTATGTGCGGCGGCGGGCAGAGTGATCGTATCGCCCTCGTATCCGCGCTCAGGGTGGAAGCCGTCGCGCGAATTGAAATACACCTCGGGTGTGCCAAAAGCAGTGGTCAGATACGCAGCAGCATCCCCTGGCGCCTCGGCGCCGTCGGCTCCACGCACACCAGTAACGTGAATGTTTATCTCGCTATGCGAGTTTGCGCCTAGCTGCGCTCCCGTGCCCTCTACACGCATGCCGAGCCACACAGAATCCAAGGTGACGTCCTCGACTAGCTGCAGCAAATGCGCGCCATGCTTGGTGGATTGCTCGCCAAGCGCGACAACTTTAGCGGGTTTTACCGCAGCATTATCAATGGCGCGCAGCACAGATTGTTGTTCTAGAAGAAGGCCGTTGGTAAAGATAACGTCCGCGTTGGCCACGTTGCGGACGCCGCGAAGCGAAGGCTCATAAGTATGCGGGTCTGCGCCCCGAGGCATGAGAGCGGTGACGCGGGCTCGATCGCCGGCTACATTGCGCGCAATATCTGCAACGATCTGCGTAGACGCAACAACGTCCGTGATGCCGTCGACACGGCTAGGAAGATCCTTGGTGCCCGTTCCACACGCAGCGACAAAGAAAGCGCAGGCAATCAATGCTCCAGCCCCCGCCTGCTTACGACGGGTGCTGGGTATCGTCTTCAAATACATGATCAGAGGCTATTTGTTGCGGGTAACAGCCTTAACCAAACGAACTGTTCCAGCACCAAATACCGCTAGACCAACGCCCAAAACGAGGAAAGCAGCCGTCATATAAGAAGGTCCAGTCTCAGGCAAAGACTGACGCTTTGCGGGAGACGCAGCCGGAGCGGGCTTAGAAGAAGTAGGTTTTGAGGATGTGGTGGTACTAGAAGTGGAGCGGCTCGAAGACGAGCTCGATGGGCGGCTCTTCCTATCCTCGTTACCGCTACGAGCGGATACAGCAATGGCCTCTCCCTCACCGTCGCAGCTCGCTACCGTGTTGGGGCCACCGTTGCCAACGCTCCACACATAGCGCGCCACATTACTCGCCGCGCCATCTGCAGTTGCTTGCACACACATGGTGTAGGTGCCAGGCGCGGTAAACACCCAGTTGGTGTGCACATGCGCCGGCTCCTGCTGGACGATGGTCTCTCCGCTTCTTACTTCAAACCCTTTATCTGCCAAGATCGGGGTGTTGCCACCAAAGGAGCCTGTTTGGAAAGCATAAACCTGCCCGGGGCCAGAAACTTTGACAAAGTTGATGTCCACTTCACCAAAACCACCCGAGCGAACGCCATTGGTATCCCAACCCGGCCAGATGAGATTTGGGTCCTGAGTCTGTGGCAGGTAATAGCCGGACGTTCCCACCTCAGGTACCTGTGCGGTCTTATCCGTCCATGCTTCTTCTTTTACCCGCAGCGTCACAGAATCAGGGTCTCGCAACACATGAGAGCCGGTTACGTCTTCCTTGAGATTAAGTTTAAGGTTTCCGCCATCAGCCGTTACGTTAAAAGCGTCAATATGCCCTGAATCAAGCTCTAGGTCTTCCGCCCACGCCGCCGGCGCAAAACTGGCGGATAATCCGACAAGAACAACCGCACTAGCAGCCGCGATCCGTGAAGTAGGTGAGGAGCGAAGAGGGCGAGTGAACACGGAATTCCTTTACAAATATGGCATTTTTTAGTTCTTTATCTCAGCTGTAAGGTTCAGCCGAACGACCTAACCATAATGGGAATTGCGTTCATTTGCAATAAGTGTGCGACCTTTACCTCCCCTATTGGAGTTTTCGCCGTAATAGGGCCCTCTTTGCCACCATTTTCGCACCACCACCCCAGATGACACCACGTATCTTGTATAAAACAGGGACACCTTAGGGGCAGAGAACACTCTGATAAAAGACAAAACTCCCACCGGGAAAGCATCATGCTTATCCCAGCGGGAGTGATGTGTTCAGTAATCGAAAGATTACTTGAGGGTAACCTTTGCGCCAGCCTCTTCGAGCTTAGCCTTAGCAGCCTCAGCGTCATCCTTGGATGCAGCCTCGATGATTGCCTTAGGAGCGGACTCAACGAGCTCCTTAGCTTCCTTCAGGCCCAGGCCGGAAACGATCTCGCGAACAGCCTTGATCACGCCGATCTTCTTAGCGCCAGCGTCCTCGAGAACGACATCGAACTCGGTCTTCTCTTCAGCAGCAGCCTCAGCGCCAGCAGCGCCTGGAGCAGCAACTGCAACAGGAGCAGCAGCGGTAACTTCGAAGACCTCTTCGAATTCCTTGACGAACTCAGAGAGCTCGATAAGGGTCATCTCTTTGAAAGCCTCAATGAGCTCGTCCTTGGTGAGCTTAGCCATAGTGGTAATCCTTTCGATTGCGGGCTGTGCACCAGCCCAAAAGTATGTGGTTTTTGTTTAGGTACCGAGTTCGGTGACCTAAGCTTCCTTCTTCTCCTGAAGCGCAGCGCCGAGGCGTGCGACCTGAGAAGCAGGGGCGTTGAACAGGCCAGCGGCCTTTGCCAAGTTGCCCTTCATGGCGCCTGCCAGCTTCGCAAGAGTGGTCTCGCGGTTGTCCAGCTCGGCGATAGCGTTGACCTGATCAGCGTTCAGGGCATCGCCATCCATGTAGCCACCCTTGACTACGAATGCCTTGTTGTTAGAAGCGAACTTCTTCATCGCCTTAGCGGCATCAACAGCCTCGCCCTTAATAAAGGCGATAGCGGTCGGGCCGGAGAGGAGATCATCAAGGCCCTCGACGCCAGCTTCTTTAGCAGCCAGCTTCAGCAGGGTGTTCTTGGCGACGGAGTACTGGACATCCGCATCCGCACCGAGGGTACGACGCAGCTCAGTGATCTGAGCAACGGTCAGTCCGCGGTATTCGGTGATAACGATGGAGTCGGTATCTGCAAAGCGCTCTTTGAGCTCTGCAAGCGACGATACGTTCTTCGGGTTTGCCATTACTTCGCCTCCTTCCTCTTGTATCTCTTGGGTATCTGATCCGCCGAGGCTTTTCACCAGCGCTAGCCAATAAAAAAGCCCCGTGCAAGAGCACAGGGGGCGCACATACTCCGAAAGGAGTGTGAACTCTAAGTGTCTCCTGCGTGGGCCGTTCCAATCTCTTGGAATCCTTCGAGCCTAAGGCTGACCGACGGTCTTCGGTGAAACTTGAGTACGAGCCGAATTCGACTCATTCAAACTTCGAGCGATAACGCTAGTGCACAACGCGATCTTTAGCAAATCGAAAGAACTCCGCGTAGTGTTCCTACACCGTTAGCTCGGCTTTTAATCCGCAAAAGGATAATCCGTATAGCCGTGAGGCCCGCCCACATAAAAGGTATCCGGATCAGGAACATTCAGCGCTATGCCTTCGCGCCACCGACGCACGAGATCAGGATTAGCAATGAGCTCGCGCCCCACGGCCACCGCATCCGCGTGGCCTGACTCAACGATGTCAACGGCCTCTTCATACTCGGTATAAGAGCCAAAACCTGAGTTTAGGATCACAAATCCGCCAAAGGCCTCTGCCAGCTGGCGGACAAAGTCGCTGCGATAATCCGCGTGGAGTATCGATAGGTACGCGAGTCCTAGGTTGCGGATTTCGTCGAGAAGCACCTGATAGGTGGCTAGAGTCTCCTCGCGGTCGGTTTCCATTACTCCTTGAATATTGTGTTCCGGTGAAATACGCAGACCCACCCGGTGCGCGCCGATTTCCTCCGCCACTGCTTGAACAACCTGAATCACAAACCGTGCTCGGTTTTCCGGCGTGCCGCCAAACTCATCCGTGCGCACGTTAGAGGACGGACTTAAAAATTCGTGCAGCAAATAACCATTTGCCCCATGCAGCTCCACACCGTCGAGACCTGCATCAACAGCACGACGGCTAGCGGCGACAAACTCCTGTTTCACACGCTCAAGTTCCTCTGGTTCAAGCGCATGAGGAACAGGAAGATCAACTTTTCCGGCAGGTGTGCGCATCTGTGTCCCCGAAGCCAGTGCGCTAGGAGTCTCAGGAGCCACACCGCCGTTCATCGACTCATGGCTCATACACCCGGCATGCATGACTTGCATCACGACGCTCCCGCCTGCCGCATGCACGGCCTCAGCGACCTTGCGCCATCCCTCCTGCTGCGCGCTATCGGCGATGCCAGGTTGTCCGCTAAATCCACGACCACGAAGCGTCGGGTATGTTCCCTCCGTAACAATCAAGCCTGCCGACGCCCTCTGCGCGTAATACTCGGCGTGCAGTGCACTAGGGACACCGTCTTCACCGGCCCGGAGCCGCGTTAACGCGGCCATCGTAATCCGGTTGCGGAGGATTAACGCCCCAGCTTGGGCAGAAGTAAAAAGTGAAGTCATGGCGGAGCATGCCTTTCTCTGGATGCGAAGGGGGTCTTGCAGCCTTTCAACAGCTCCAAGACCCACCTCATTCCACGCCACGATTCCTGCCTGCTCAACGCGCCTTTTTACGCCAGTGCACCCATCGGGTCCCACGCTGGAAGAACATGAGGGGTTTTGGTTAACGCCTGGCGATACTCCTCCGGAAGACGCGAGGCTGGCACTGCGACTTCAAAAACATATTCCTCGAACCAAGAATCACTCATCGTCCAGAACCCCTTATCGGCCTTATCCGCACCCCAGGAGTTCTCCACCCGCCAGCGGTTCACGGTTGTGCCGTCTTCTGCCAGATCCATGCCGGTGAACACCATGGCATGAGTCATCAAAGAATCACTCGTTAAGAGCCTCTGGGCCTTCGACATATCAAAATCCACACCATACAGGCCCTCGTAATCAACCAGGTGGGCATCCCACAGGCCCGCATCCGCATAGGCTTGTACCTCGGTATCGCAGCCGAACCACACCGGGGTGGCGTCGAGAAGCGAATCGCGAACCGCATCCCGCAGTACCTCTATGGGGGCATTGACGTACGTTACCGGTGGCGCCCCAACAACATTGCCCAGGTATTCCACTGTGTAGAGCTCACCGAATGCATTGCGCGGATCATTGACCACGCACACATAATCGCTGAGATCATGAGGAAGATAGCGCTGCGCAAACTCCAGCGGAGACATCGTCCCCTCACGCACAAAAGCATCATCTTTGGTGCGGTACTGCCACTGGAATGTCTCAGGAGGGACCCCTAGATGTGTAGTAATCACCTTAAAAGCGCTTTCTAACGCTTCTTCCCGTGCGCCGGCCACGCCCTCTCTTATCCGCAGGGCTCCCCGCCGTAAGACAGAGGCCAGATCTCGATTCATGGCGTGGGTGTTGCTGCTAGAAAATGTCTCGGGCATCGCGTACTGCGGAACCACACCATATTTGTGCACCAAAGCAACAAACATATTCCATTGCCCGCCATCATCGATCGGGTCGCGCAACAGCTTTTCCACGGTCCGATCTGTCAGCTCCCGGTCGCGTAGCTCATCCATTGCGCAGAGGAAATAGTTTGCTTTTTCTACTTTGTCCCAAAAATGGATGTATGTCTGGGATAGCTCGAAGTCTTTGATGGCGGTTTCCTTCATGATCGCGCCACGCAAAGAATTCAGACCCGCGAAGATCCAGCACCGGCCGGAATTCTTTTGGTTGGCCACCGCCCAAGAATCCACCTTGGTGGACACAGTTGTATCCAGGGAACGCAGCACCTCACGATCGAGCGCAACCTTGGTAGCTGAGCTCACCGCAACGGCATTGCGTGCTAACCGCAGAGTCGGGTCCTTGAGTAACTCGGCATTTGTAGCAGACACCGAGTTCATAGTTAGTTCAGTCATGAGTCTTTCAGTTCCTTAAGCCTTATGCGGTATCGGTGTCTAAAACATCAGATCATAAGCCGGGAGACGGATAGGCTCCGTGTCCAAAGCTTTGTGTACTTTCTCCGGGACAAAGTCGCGTTGTAAGGCAACATAGAAAACATTCTCTTCAAACCACTCGTCCGACATGGTGGCGTATCCTGCGCCCACAGCCTCTGTCTTTTTATCGTGCAGCTTAGTTCCCCACGAGTTTTCCACCCGCCAAGCGCGTATGGAACCATCAGGGTGACGATCAAAGCCGCTGAGCACCATCGCATGAGTCGGCTGCGATTCCCCAGAGATAAACCGTTCCTCTTTTGTAGAGTCGAGCGCCACACCGTACACGCCGGCCAGGTCCAGAAGCGAGGTGTCCCACACCCCCAGTTTGCGGTTAAACTGCCGGCTCACGTCGCACGCAAACCACACCGGCTCCCCCGCTTCGATGCTTGCAGCTACGGCCTCCTTGAGCACCTCCATCTCCACGTTGATGTAATCATGCTCTTGAGCACCCGCAACGTTGGTGCACAATTCCACCAGGAAACGAGTGTTCTTTGGTTTGTCACTCCGTGGGTCCTCGGCAAGAACCACCATGGTGTCTAGGCCTGGCAGGTATTTCTCCGCAAACTCACGTGGTGTACACGTCCCCTCCCTGACAAATGTACCGTCTTTAGTACGGTATTTCCACATAAACTCAGTTGGCGGCACCCCAAGGTGAACAGTAATCGCGCGCTGCGCGTCTCGCATCGTCGCATTCATGATGTCGTCGGCTTCCGAGTCCGTCTCCGCGTCCCGTATCCGGCACGCCCCGCGACGCAGCACATGGGCCAAAGCTCGATTCAGTTCCCGGGTATTCCCCGCCGACTCAACTTCTGGCATCGCGTAATCCGGAACCACACCATACTTGCGCACCAGGTTGCCAACGTAGCTATACCATCCCCCGTCCTCAGCCGCGAAGCGCACCAGCTGAGCAATCACCCGATCATCAATATCCTGATCGCGGCGTTCCCGCATCTCCGTTAAAAAGAACTGAGCTCGCTCCAACTTGTCAAAGTACTGCACATATGAGTGCGAGAAATCAAAAGTTTCCAGATTAAGCTTCTTTGCTACTGCATGACGATGCACATTCAAAGCGGCAAATAACCAACAGCGTCCCGAGCGTTTTTGGTCCGTCACAGCTAATGAGTCAAGCTTGTGCTCTACGGTGTGATCAAGCTTGACGACGGCCTCTCTATTGAGTGCGGCGTCGTTAATGCCCACGGACGTAACCGCATTACGAGCTAGAGTTGCAGCAGGATCGTCGATTAGCTGCGAGCGCAAACGCGCACGTGTTTCTTGGCTAAGCGGGACAAAGGAATTCATGCTGACGGTTATACACGTAACCGCCTACAGAAACCACAAAAATACCCCCTGCCCACAACATATGGGACAGAGGGTATTCCATGCTTAAAGCATGTACACTACGAGTTTTTACTCAGCGGTGTAGTTCTTCTGGATGGAGGTGTCAACTGGAACACCAGGGCCGGAGGTCGACGCAAGGGTGACCTTCTTCACGTAGATGCCCTTAGAAGAGGAAGGCTTGATGCGGTTGATCTCATCGAGCAGTGCGCCGTAGTTCTCAGCGAGAGCCTTAGCGTCGAAGGAAGCCTTACCGATAACAGCGTGCAGGTTAGCAGCCTTGTCAACGCGGAAGGAGATCTTGCCGCCCTTGACGTCAGCGATTGCCTTAGCAACGTCGGTGGTAACGGTACCGGTCTTAGGGTTAGGCATCAGACCACGAGGGCCGAGGACGCGAGCAACGCGGCCAACCTTAGCCATCTGATCTGGGGTTGCGATTGCAACATCGAAGTTGATGGTGCCAGCGGTGATCTGCTCGATCAGCTCGGTGGTGCCCACGATGTCTGCGCCTGCTGCCTCAGCCTCGGTAGCCTTCTCACCCTCAGCGAAAACAGCAACGCGAACGGTCTTGCCGGTGCCGTTAGGAAGGGAGACGGTGCCGCGAACCAGCTGGTCAGCCTTGCGGGGATCAACACCAAGACGGATAGCAACGTCGATGGTTGCGTCGTAGTTCTTGGAGGAGGTCTCCTTGACCAGTTCAGCGGCCTTCAGCGGGGTGTAGAGACGACCCTTGTCGATCTTCTCAGCGGCGGCGCGGTATGCCTTAGATTTGTTGCCCATTGTCGATCCTTTGATTTTCTAGATGAGGATGTGTGGTGTGCGGGCCGGAGCCGGCCCTACCACGGAATAACTGAGGAATTAGTCCTCAACAACGATGCCCATGGAGCGGGCGGTGCCAGCGATGATGCGAGCAGCGTTATCGATGTCGTTAGCGTTGAGGTCTTCCATCTTGGTCTGAGCGATCTCGCGGACCTGCTCCATGGTGACCTTGCCCACCTTCTGGGTGTGCGGGACGCCGGAGCCCTTCTGCAGACCAGCTGCCTTGAGCAGCAGTTTAGCTGCAGGAGGGGTCTTCAGTTTGAACTCGAAAGAGCGATCTTCATAAACGGTGATCTCAACAGGAACAACGCTGCCGCGCTGGTTCTCAGTTGCAGCGTTGTAAGCCTTGCAGAACTCCATGATGTTCACGCCGTGAGCACCAAGAGCCGGACCAACTGGCGGAGCCGGGTTAGCCTGGCCAGCCTGGATCTGCAGCTTAATAAGGCCGGTGACCTTCTTCTTCGGAGCCATCGTTTACCTGCTTCCTTGTTAACAGTAGTAGTGGCGATTCGATGGTTATAGGAACCACTACCACCGTCCGGATGCCGAGCCCCGAGTCTGCGCTGCAACACTAGCGTTGCTGCTCAGCCCGTAACCCGGCCACCGGGAATGTACGTTTCTTTGCGCAAAAAACACGCTTTTTACCATGCTACAGCAAACCCCGCCACCTGCCAAAACACCATGGCAGATAGCGGGGAAACGGGAGAAAAGGTCGAGCACCACATGCGGGGTGCCAGCTCTTGTCATATCCGACAAGAGCCGACCTCATTAGCTAACTTTTTCCACCTGGTCAAAGTTGAGTTCGACCGGGGTCTCACGACCAAAGATAGAAACCAGTGCCTGCAACTTATTGTTCTCAGTATCGATAGCAGAGATCGTTGCAGAAACAGAAGCCAGCGCGCCGGAGAGAATCGTGACAGCCTCGCCAACCTGGAAGTCAACCTCAACCTTAGGCTTGGTGGATGCGCCAGGCATGGCCACAACCTTCTCACCCTCAGCGTTCACAGCGTTGCTCTCGCCGCCGTCGCCAGCCACAGACTCCTGAGGTATGAGGAACTTGGCCACATCACGGTGCTTCACCGGAGTTGCGTTGCCCTCGTTGCCCACAAAGCTGGTCACGCCAGGGGTGTCGCGAACAACAGACCAGGAGCGGTCATTAATGTCCATGCGCACAAGGACGTAGCCGGGAAGGAGCTTGCGCTTCACCAGCTTGCGTTTGCCGTCGCGAAGCTCAACAGCCTGTTCGATCGGGACCACAACGTCAAAGATAGAATCCTCAACTTCAAGGGTCTGCGCGCGCATATCCAGGTTGGTCTTCACTTTGTTCTCGTAGCCGGAATAGCACTGAATGATGTACCACGAACCTGGCAGCTTCTTCAGCTCACGCGTGTACTTGCGCAGGCGTGCCTTGTACTCGGCATCGCCATCCTCAACAGCACCTGCAAGCGCAGCTTCTGCATCTACTTCCTGGACAGGTTGCTCAACTGCCTCGTCCAACTCGGGTGCAGCCTCTGCAGCTTCCGTCTCCGCGGCGATGGTCGCCTCTACGGCGTCGTCAAAAGCCTCGGCAAATGAACCGCTATTGTTCTCGTCGCTCATGTGTCTTTTCTCCTGAAGTGTTGACGTTCGGAATTCATGGTACCCCGAGACGTGCAATAAATTATCCCGCCGATCCAAAGGATCTGACGGGATGTTTGTAGCTTTACGCTCATCCTACCTAGCGAGTAAGGACCTTCTCAACTCCCAGCCCCGCAACAAAATCTACGCCTGCCACAAGTGCAGTCATGAGAATAAGGAATGCAAAGACGATAAGCGTGTAGTTGACCATCTGCTTAGCAGTAGGCCAAATGACCTTCTTCATCTCCGAGGCCACTTCAGGCACAAAAGCAACAACCTTGTTGTTCTTCTTGCCCTCGTTGTCTCCCGCAGGTGCGACCTTCTTGGCCTCATAAGAAGAAGTGGAGGTGGCGTTCACACCAGCGAGCTGGCGTTTACCGGTAGGACGCGATGTAGCGCCCACCTTCTCAGGCTGTTGTTCAGTCACAGCTCTCCTCGTTGTTGTCTACGATGCCGATTCTACGACGCAATTACTCATCGCCGCTTCCCGGGCATCTCTTTACCGTTACCGTACCTTGGCACGCGCCCACAAAGCTAAACGACGTAGCAACGAGACCACATGCGCGCAGCACAAGCACGGCTAAAAGAACCCTGTTTTGAGGATAGGCATACTACCCGTCCCCAGTTATCGTGACGACTATATCAGAATTCCTTAAGGCTAGGAATTAATCCCAACAGCATTTGTCAAAGCCAAGTATCAAAGCCGAGACAAACGCACACCTCAATAGCAAAAACCGGCAGATGTTGAACATCTGCCGGTTTCTTTTGCAGGGGCGACAGGACTCGAACCTGCAACCTACGGTTTTGGAGACCGTTGCTCTACCAATTGAACTACGCCCCTAGGCCGTTGTTTCCGATCACTCGAAAGCAACACGGGCAACCTTACTAGACCGCCCAACAAAAGGGAATTCCTATGGAAAAAGCACCGGAAAGCATCCCAGTGCATAGCCATTTGGCATATTCCCTAGTAGCGATGGCGAGAATTGAACTCGCGACACAGCGATTATGAGTCGCTTGCTCTACCACTGAGCTACACCGCCCCACTCCCTCATCTGAACAATGCCAGATAAAAGAACAGAGCCCCCTGACAGAATCGAACTGTCGACCTTTTCCTTACCATGGAAACGCTCTGCCGACTGAGCTAAGGGGGCACAGCCTCTTGTTGTGAACCAGAATCCTCTGGGCCGCTCCGTTGAAGCCTCACAAAGATTAACCCGAGTAGAGCAATTAATACAAATCACCAGTTCATAGCACTTTTAGAGGCCTGAAACTCACCACTAGAAACGCTTTATAGATGCCTTTTGAAGAACTCCAGCGACTCCCCTGCCCCAAATCCTCTAGACCCTCTAGCCTTCCAGACGATTCCGCGCCCCATTGTCGTTTTCGAGAACGCTAGCCCTTCCACTCCCCACAAAAGCCCAGTTCACCTTTCTCAGCGTTCTCAAAAACGACAATCGTCCAACACCCCCACACCCAACACCACCCCGAAGACGCCAAAAAGCCCCAGCATTTTACTGCTGAGGCTTAGTTGGTGCCAGGTAGAAGATTCGAACTTCTGTAGGCAATGCCGACGGATTTACAGTCCGCTCCCTTTGGCCGCTCGGGCAACCTGGCGTGCTCCACGTTCGCGGTGCGCTACATACTGTACTACGAATCTAGTAGGCAAAGGCAAATCGGTGCCCTGACCTGCTTTTAGCCAACGCGCTGAACGGTAAAGCGAGCCAGATTGCGCAGCGCATCTGTTGTTGCATTCTGAGGCAGAAGTTCCAGTTGACTCTCTGATTCGCTGAGGTAGCTATGAACATCAGCGAGTGCCTGCTCTCGACCCGTGGATTGAGCGAGCAGATCAAGAACCCTTGCGACGGTCACGTCATCAGTCACTGGGCCCGTCAGCGTTGCACGAAGCTCTTCACCTACTGGCGTTTGCTCGCGTAGTGCGTACAGAACGGGAAGGGTGAACACGCCTTCTCGTAGATCTGTCCCCGGAGTCTTTCCTGAGTCTTCAGAATCCGAGAAAATGTCGATGATGTCATCAACAATCTGGAAGACCATGCCGATTGCGGCACCGTATGCCCGCAGTGCCTCGATATGAGCGGGAGATGCTCCCGAGTGCAGCGCTCCAAGATATCCGGCGGACGCTATCAGCACCCCCGTCTTTTCACGAATCACAGCCATATAGTGCTCGATTGGGTCGCCGTCCCCAACCCCAATGGTTTCCCGCATCTGACCAGTGACCAGGTCGCCGAAGGTTTCGGAGAAATGGCGTACTGTGTCAGTGCCCAAATCAGCCATGAGTCGCGAGACATGGGCCAGCAAAATATCGCCGGCCAGGATGGCCACGGAGTTGTTCCAGCGCGCGTTGGCGCTTTCTACGCCGCGTCGTTTAGCGGCTTCATCCATCACATCATCGTGGTAGAGGGTGGCCAGGTGAGTCATTTCAACGACTACGGCAGCTTTGATCACGTCCTCAGATACGGGTCGATCCCCGTACTGGGATGCCAAAAGGGCAAACATGGGCCGGAAACGTTTTCCGCCGGCTTTCGCGAGGTGCTTGACCTTCTCCACAATGAAGTCCTCGCCGACGGAGAGCTCCTTTTGAAGTAGTTCCTCGACACGAGTCATGCCGACGGAAATATCCTCGTTGAGGGCGGGGTTACCGAGGTCAACTCGCGTACCGGTGGACGTGCTTAATCCTTCGGCACCGTTGCTCATTCCAAAACTGCCTTTACAAGGTCATGGCAGCAGCCACCCGCATTAGGATGAACTAACTGCACTTAACGTTCTACAACTAACCCCCTAACCGTAGTCGAAACTGTCATGCTTACACACCCCGGGGTGTGAAGGAAGGCCCATAGCTGTCACAATGGTGCGCGTGAATGATTCCGTTTTTTCTGTAGATGTGCTCGTGGTGGGTGCTGGCCCTGCCGGTTCCACGGCAGCTATTAATGCCGCCCAGCGCGGCTTAACGGTTTTGCTTATCGACGCCGCCACCTTCCCCCGCGACAAAACCTGCGGCGATGGTCTCACGCCCCGCGCGGTGCACCAATTAGAAAAAATTGGGATTGATGTCACCTCTCGCTATTCCTCTCAAGGCCTAAAACTGCACGGTTTTGGGGGTTCGGTCACTGCGCCATGGCCCACGTCTTCCTTTGGAACGATCGGCTCTGCCATGCCGCGTACAGAGTTTGACGAGCTGCTCTTAAATACAGCTCAACAGCACAATAATGTCCTGGTATGGCAGGGGGTCACGGCGATCTCCGTGGACGCAGACCCTCATAGCTCGCAACCACCGAGTGAGTTCCCCAAGGCTGGCCGCATCCGCACTGTCACTGTGGACGATGGCCGAGTCATTGCCCCCACTTTTGTCATTGTCGCGGATGGTGTGCGTTCCACTTTTGGAAAACTGCTGGGCCGGCAGTGGCACCGCGGCGAGGTGTACGGGATTGCAGCGCGGTCTTATTGCGAGACTCCCCGAGCAGATGACCCATGGATACACTCGCACCTAGAGCTTCGCGACGATACAGGTACCACGCAGCCCGGATACGGATGGATATTTCCGTTAGGCAACGGCACCGCAAACGTCGGCTGCGGCGCCTTGTCCACGGACACTCGCCCAGCAAAGGTGAACACAAAAAAACTTCTCCGAAACTACGCTGAGCAGCACAGCGCGGAATGGGGTTTTGGAACGCCACAACGCGTCGCTTCCGCGTTATTGCCTATGGGAGGCGCGGTAAGCAACGTCGCGGGTCCTAACTGGATGCTCATTGGCGACGCCGCAGCCTGTGTGAACCCCCTCAACGGTGAAGGCATCGACTACGGCATGGAAACCGCAGCGCTGGCAGTCAGCCTGGTGGGCACCGATAAAGATCTATCTCAGGCCTGGCCAGAACTCTTGCGTTCCACCTACGGTGAGGCGTTCATGCTCGCTCGCACTGCCGCACGGTTGCTCACCTATCCGCAGTTCTTGCCCATGGCAGGTCCGCTCGCTCTACGCAGACCGCTGGGAAACGTCATCATGCCAGCGGCTGCACGGCTCATGGGCAACCTTGTCTCGGACTCCGACCGTGATCTTGTTGCGCGTCTCTGGCGTGGCACGGGCGCGGGCGTCAGCCGGTGGCGTCGTGATAGCCCGTTGTGGTCATAAGGCAACTCTGCACACGCGTAGCTTTACTGCAATGTGGCGTTAACCATGCTTTTTCTGGTGGAGCTCCGCCCTGAGGCCTTCTAGACTGAGAAAGTATGCATACCTCGAAATTAGTTGTTGTTGGCGTAGGCCACGTTGGCTCCTACGTTCTTAGCTACGCAATGGATTCAGGCCTCTACTCGGAGATAGCCACGATTGACATCAAGCTGGGCGTATCCAAGGGTGAGGCCATAGATCAAGCCCAATCCACAGGTGTCCCGGGAACCTCATACACATACTGCCACCCAGGCGACTATTCCGATTGTGCCGACGCGGACGTGATTATCGTCGCCGCGGGCGGCTCTATCTTGCCGGATCCCGATGATCCCGAGCGAATGCCGAACCGAGCCGAGCTTGCAGAGATGAGTGGCGCGGTGGTTCGCGATGTTATGGGAAATATCGCAGCGCATACCAAGGGCGCAGTGGTCATCTTTATCACCAACCCACTCGACGCTATGCTGCATATCGCGGCCACGGAATTTGATTATCCCACCGAAAAAATCTTTGGAACTGGCACCATGCTAGATTCCGCGCGGATGCGTTGGATCATAGGCACTGAGCTTGGCATTGATCCCAAATCGGTCACTGGTTACATGATGGGCGAGCATGGCTCTACGTCGGTGCCTATTCTCTCGCGGGTCAACGTTCAAGGCCTCAGCTGGGATGAGCTTTCTGCCTGGCGTGGCAGTCCCCTTCCCACCGCACCGGAGATCCAAGAGCGGGTGATTAAGGCGGCCTACGACGTTCTCTTGGCCAAGGGCTGGACCAATGCTGGTGTGGCTCGATCAGCTAACGAGTTGGCTAAGTGCGTGTTGCTTAATGAGCATGCCGTACACCCCATCTGCACCCCGCTCAATGGTGAATATGGGCTCCACGACGTTTCCATGTCCGTGCCTACTCTCATCGGCAATACCGGCGCCCTCCGCAAGATGCCTCCGACCCTCAACGATTGGGAGTTGGAGCAAATACACAAGTCTGCCGAGTTCATCCGTGAGACGGTACAACGCGCCAGCCCATAACCGGATAACCTAGCTACGCATTGAAGGCTTCCTTGCTCCGGCATAACGCCGCAAGGAGGCCTCTGATTTTTGTTCCTAGCCGTTGCCCCCAGGTTTTACTGCCGAGTGCAACGCAACGATCCCGAGGGAAAGATTCTGCCAACCGGCATCAGACCAGCCATTGTTGTTGATAGCGCGAGCCAGCTCTTCTCTTTCTGGCCATGCACGGATGGACTCAGCAAGGTATTCATAAGCCTCTGGGTTTGTGCCCACGGCTTTGGCTATCAGTGGCAACAACCTGGTCAGATACTCTTTGTAGATTGGCTTAAAGCCAGGAACGTTGGGGGTGGAGAACTCCGCAATGGTGAGCCGGCCACCGGGTTTGGTCACCCGTGCCATCTCTCGAAGTGCCGCCTGGTAATCATGGACGTTGCGCAGGCCATAAGAGATGGTGACCGCGTCAAAGGAGTTATCGGCAAAAGGCAGCTGCATCCCGTCGCCCACCACTTTGGGGACGTCTCGGTCTTTGCCTGCTGCGAGCATTCCCTGCGAAAAATCACAGGCCACAACCCATGCCCCGGATTTCCCTAGCTCCACCGTAGATACTGCGGTACCGGCGGCTAGATCCAGAACCCGTTCGCCGGGTTTAAGGTTCAACCGTTCGCGGGTCTTCTCGCGCCACTTACGGTCTTGCCCAAAGCTCAGCACGGTGTTCGTGATGTCGTAGTTTTTACCCACACCGTCGAACATTTTTGCCACGTCGAAGGGGTTCTTTTCCAAAGATGCCTTAGCCACGGTTGTCCAGTGTAATCATCGCTTCTTGGTAATAGCGGAAGAGTTGGTCACAAATTCGAGCCCATGACTTATCTTCCACGCTCTGGCGTGCGGTTTTGCTCAAATCTTCGCGGGCCAAAAAGACGTCATGGACGGAGCGTGACAAACCTGCCAGTGAGTCGTCGATAAGCGGTAACAGTACGCCCGACCCACTATGTACCAGGTCTCGCGGCCCGCCCTCCGCTACGGAAACCACCGGAACCCCGGACGCCTTGGCCTCCTGGATTGTCTGGCAAAAGGTCTCAAACTCACCAGGGTGCACAAACACGTCAAAGCTAGCGTAGGCCCGCGCCAGGTCAAGGCCTGTGAGTGCTCCGGTAAAAATCGCGTCCGGGAGCCGCGATTCTAAGGTTTTCCGCTCTGGGCCATCACCCACGATGACCAGTTGGATATTGTTGTCGCACGCTAGGTCAACGAGCCTATGCACGCCTTTCTCCGCAGCCAGCCTGCCCACATACCCCACAACGATGCGACCACCCGCGCCCCAGCTACGCCTGAGTCCGTGGTCTCTGCGATCTGGGTGAAACAGCTCCAGATCCACTCCCCGACCCCAAGATTTGACTCGCTCGATGCCATGCAGTTCCAGGGCTGCCACCGCCTATGTAGAGGGGGCGAGAGTGAGGGTCGCTGCATTGTGAAAAGCCCGTGTCCAGGCCCAACTAGTACGTTCCAACCATCGCAAATGATATTTGTGACTAAAACCCGCAATGTCCGTTTGGAAGACAGCTACACACGGTATCCCTAGTCCCCTGGCAACAAAGGCGCCCCGAGCGGCCAACGCATAGGGCGATGCAAGGTGCACAACATCGGGTCTAAAGGCTCGCAACAGCTCCCGAATCCCTACGGGGACTCCAATGGGCAGGGAGTTAATCAGTGGCACCATCACGGTCGGCACGCGGTGAATGGTCGCTCCGCAGTAGGAACGTATTTCTTCTTCACCATCCCGCGCACCCGGCGCGATCACCATGGCCTGGTGCCCGCATCTCTGAGCGTGTTCCAGGACGCGCAGCACTGAATTGGATACCCCGTTGATAGAGGGGAGAAAGGATTCAGCGATTATCGCTATGCGCATGTTTTCTGTACCACAGGGTGACAGCCCACCACAGGGCCACCGCGATGGCGAGAGACACCACCCAGGTGCTCAACGCCGGTATGAGGGCGAGTGTCCATCCCCTGCCCTGTACTTTTACCAGGTCTGGGTTGCTTTTGGCATAGGTGACCCACACGCGTTGTCCTTTGCCTAACCCTGTGGGGTACAGCAGGCCGCCACGAGGGGAATGGTAGACGCCGTCTTCATCTTGGTATTCCACTGTGGAGCGGAATGTGCCCACGTCAATAACTTTAGCCAGTGTGCGGCCTGGTGATTCTGCTATCTCGCGGTCGTTTAGGGCAGGGCCTATCACCATGCTGACACAACCAATTGTTGCGGCAGCAAAAAGCGCCAGGATGGCTTGATGCAAGCGCCTCCTGATGCTCGCTGGCGGATAGTGCGGCAGCCGGCTCACATGTTCACCTTCTTAGCCAGCGCCTCGTGCATGGCGCGGCGGTCAGCACGTGTGGTTCGGGCTTCGATGAGGGTAAACCCTGCCGTGTCGGTGGCGTCGATAAGCTTTTCGACGAGCCCCTGCACATCCGTTGCGCGGTGATATTCCACGCCGTATGCGGCGGCGATGCTTTCTATGTCCACCTCATGCGGGGTGACAAAGGCTCGCTCAAAACTGCCTCGCAGCTGGGGGTTTCCTACCTCAAGGGTCTCAAAGATTCCACCGCCGGAGTCGTTAGCCACCACGATTGTCAGGTTTTCCGGCTGTGGCGAATCGGGGCCGATGAGGAGCCCGCCCACGTCGTGGAGGAAGGTCACATCTCCCATGAGCGCCACAGTGCGGGCAGCGCGGATTTCCTCGGGGTTTCGGGTTTGCACGGCCAACGCCACGCCAATCGCTTGGGACACAGTGCCGTCGATCCCTGCGGTACCGCGAGGCGTGAAGGTGTCTACTGCGGAAAACGGCAGGCCAACAAAGGAGGCATCGCGAACCGGATTGGATGCTCCCAGAACGAGGGTGTCACCGGTGGCAAGCGTGTCTGCTACCGCTGCGGCAACATGCAGGCCACTGAAGCTAAAGTCTTGGGCGAGTACATCCCGGACGGCCTCGGCAGCCAGCGCAGAGGCAGCTTCGCAGATTGTGAGCCATTGCTTTGAGGGCTGACCTGTAGCTTTTACCCGAGTCGCGACTTGTTGCGCGCTGCGAGTGGGGTCGGTGACTGTGTCGGTGCGCGTTAGTACGGTTACCTCGATTGCCGGATCCGCGATCAGGTCAAAGACGCTCCGGTGCAGCGTTGGATGTCCCACCACAATCACTTGCTCCGGCTTGGTATTGACCACATAGCCTTCAGCAGAAACCTGTTCATGAGCAAATATTCCGGCTGCCAGCGGGTGCACGGGATGATAGGGGGCGGGGGCGCTTGGCTCTGCAATGGTGGGGACGTCTTCTAAGCCTGGTACTTCCCATGCCTCATCACCAACAATGACCAGGGTGTTGCGGCTGAGGTCTATTTCTACCTCACCGTGATCTAGGACATCGCCTTTTATCGGCGTCTTTTTCACACTCTCAGCAGGAGGCTCCGGGAGGCAGTCCCCCACCAAAGGCGTATCCAACTCTACGTTGATATGAACCTGGCCCTTGTTAAAGGCTGCATCGATGAGTTGTACGTCTGCAAGCGTAGCCACGGAGGTCGTAGGAACGACTCCGAAGATTCCTATCTGGTTGATCGTCTGATTCGCGCCCGTCCCCTGCAGTCGCGCCGGGCGATCCGCCGAAATCATGGCGATAGGTGTGTGGGAGTGAGCAGCCTCCAGCATAGCGGGAAGGCAATTGGCCACCGCTGTACCAGAGGTAGTGACGATTCCCACGTGCCGACCGGACGCCCGCCCCATGCCTAGCGCCAGGAATGCTGCACTGCGCTCGTCGATACGCGTATGCACTCGGATGTCTCCCCGAGCGAGCAGCTCCAAGGAAAGCGGAGAGTTACGCGAGCCGGGGCAGATCACCACATCGGTGAGGTGGCGGGCGAGTTCGGCAGCGACGGCGCGTGCAAGCTGGGGCGATGACATCATGCCCCATATTTTAGGCGTTCCTGCGCAGCCAATGACAGTGGGGCGTGCACCAAGGCTTTTGTTTAGCGTGCTAGGAACGCCCACGAGTCTTGTAGTCGTTGCAGCCACACATCGCGGCGGTGACCGCTCACGCTCAACTCCGATAGCCGATCGGGGTCCGGAGCAAGCATGTCCACAGCCAGATGCCCATCGACGATCTGACGCGGTTCAGTGATGTCTTCCACAAAAAGCCGCTGTGTGGCCAGCCCGGCCGCAGCCGGAGGCACGTCAAAGTCTTCATCATCAGTGTGCTTGGGCAGGGCTGCCACCGCCGCCAGCCCGGCATTCATTCCCACGCCCGTATCCAGAGCGCTGGCCACCGTAATATCCAGGCCACGCGCACGCATAAACTCGGCGATCTCGAGTAGTTTCCGCGGACCGCCTAGCGGTGCGGCTTTCACCACCGCAACGTCTGCTCCCTGGGCGCGCGCCACCTCATAGGGATCTTCTGCCCTGCGTATCGACTCATCCGCAGCCACCCGAACAAACAGGCCAGCCCGAATAAGGCGCTGACGCAGCTCGACGAGCTCCGCAACCGTCGCACAAGGCTGCTCCATATAGTCCAGAGGGCCCAACTGCTGAGCGGCGGAAAAGGCTTGATCAACAGACCAACCACGGTTCGCATCAACGCGCACTATCGCCGAGGGCATTACCTCCCGAACGGCAGCCACACGGGCAACGTCATCCGCAAGCGACTGCCCCTTCTCCGCAACCTTTACTTTGAAGGTTCTACACCCAGCAAAATGCGCCATCACCTCAGGTACTCGCACGGAATCCACTGCGGGAATAGTGCCGTTGACCTCTACGGAGTTGCGCATAGCTTCCGGTGGCCCCTGGTACGCCATCTCAAGGCCTGAAGAAAGCCAATGAGCGGACTCTTCAGGACTATAGTCCGCAAAAGGCGCAAACTCGCCCCATCCTGCAGGACCTTCGATGAGGAGGGCTTCACGCGTGGTCACTCCACGAAAAGGCACCGCCATAGGGAGCGCAACCACGTGGGCGCGCTCACGTATCTCGTCTAACGTGGCGCCCCACGCTGAGAGGGGTTTCGCTTGTGTCATATAGCTAGGTTACCGCCCCGCCGCCAATCTTCATCATTAAGAATAGAAATGTTTGAACTATTGAAGTTTTAGAGTGCGGGACATAAGAGTCAAGCCAGAAGATGAGCCGACGGCTTTTCCCGAACAGAGATGGCAAGCGCCGTCAAAAATGAAAAACATCACTTTTAAATTGGAATGTGACCAATACTGCTAGCGTAATTAACGATTGGTTATAACCAGCTCCCTCTGAGAAGGACTGCCGCATGCTCTACATCATTATCGCTCTGCTGGCCGTCGCCGCAGTCGTTTACTTTACCTCATAGCCAAAAAGTCCACGCCGCCGCAGCCATTTTCTTTGTAGGCGTGATTCTCCTCATGATCGCTGCTCTCACAGGCCGGGCAGAATTTCGTTCCACAGACATAGCTTCTTCCGGAAATGCACTCTACGACCAATTACTCGTAGTAGAGGCTCTTTTTAAGAGTCGATTCTCCGGAATCGGTATGGCCATTATGGTGCTCTTTGGTTTTGTTTCCTATATGCGCCATATCGGCGCTGATGCCAAAACTGTGGTAATTCTTTCCGCGCCATTACGTCGTTTCAGAGGATCTTATTGGCTCGTACCCGTAGGTTTTCTCATCGGCAACCTTTTATCCCTCGTCATCCCCTCAGCTTCAGCCCTTTCACTTCTTCTCGTGGCCACGCTTCTACCTGCACTCATAGCCGCAGTCCTTACCCCTCTGACGGTGGGTGCCATCGTGGTCACCTCTTCCACGATTATCCCCACTCCTCTAGAGGCCGGGCTCATTCAGGGTGCCGATCTTACCAATATGACGGTTACGGAATTTGTCTACGGATATGTTGCATGGGCAACCATTCCTACCTTGGTCATCACTGCTTTTGTACACATGTGGTGGCAACGTCATTGCGACATCGTCGACGCACGGCATTCCCACGATGCCCCACAGCATCACACAGAAAGCCTAGAAATAAACGATTCCGGCTGCCACCAGAGACGCACTTGAACGTGTGTCTGGCTTACCAGGCTATTACGCAGTCCTCCCGCTACTCCCCCTTCTTCTGATTATTGTGTCAGCTCTCCTAAAGCGCCTCGACGTGCTCCCCTTTGAAGCTGGGATCCTACCGGTTACTGTGGTGTCTCTCTTTACTGCACTCTTCATCGAGTCATTACGCAAACGTACGATCACGGGTGCTATCGACTCTGCAGCGAGCTTTTTCAAAGGTATGGGTGAAGGCGCAGCCGGCGTAGTCGCACTGTTGGTAGCTGCTGCGGTATTAGTCGAAGGCATCACTCAGATGGGCGTGATCGATATGCTCATCAGAGCAGCCGAAGATTCTTCCGGCGCAGCTGTGCTCATCATCCTCATTTTTGTTGCAGCAACTGCGGCCATGGCCACCCTCACAGGATCTGGTACCGCACCTTACTTTGCGTTCTCCGAGGTTGTTCCTTCTTTAGCGGCACAGTCTTCTATTCACGCACCCCAAATGCTTACCGCTATCTGGGGAACCTCTAATCTGATGCGCCAGATTTCTCCAGTCAACGCCGCAGTTCTTATTGTCTCCGGCGCCATCAATGTCAACCCGATTCGCCTGTTCAAACGCACACTTGTCCCTATGTCCGTCGCAACGATACTCAACACGGTGTGTGCCTTCTTGTTTATCGGCTAATCCACACGTATTTCCCGAACCATTGCTTCGCCGCCCACCAAGCGCTCCGCAACCGGTTTTAGCTATGCTAAGCAGCATGACACTCCTTGCTGAAGCCCTCTCGGAGCGCGCCGAGGCCCAAGCCCGCTTGGACAGCCTCCGCGAGCGCCTCATGTCCGTCGCCCGCGTCCAGGAAGGTGACGTTCCTGACGAGGATCCTGCCACACTACTCACCGAAGCCGAGGCTGTGGCACGGCGTATCGACGCCCTGGTTATTGCCATCAACGCAACCAACACCGCCACCGCGTTCGATGAGACTAAAAACCTCACGCAAGCGCTCGCAGAACGCGATGGGCTGCTCAGATTGCGCCGCCTCTATGCGGATCTGGCCAAGGTCGCTGGCACCCGCCAAGACCGCTATTCCCGCGCAGAGATCAAGTTCGTCTCCACCCTTCCGGTAGCTGAGTTACGGACGCAAGCCGACGCATACGCTCAGGCTTATCGCGAATTGGATACCCGTATACAGCAGCTCAATTGGAATACTCCGCTGGTAGAGTAACCTTTTACATGTAGTTGGTAGTCCAAGAACAGTCAGCGAGCGCACCCCTTGCTCAGAAGGACTTATCTGAGCTCATGGCGCCCAATAGCGGTATCAGGGCCGAGGCGTTCATATCTCCTCACAGCACTCATTACCCCGCCGAACTGCGCACATGAGAACATGCGGCTTATAGTCCGCGGCACATCGCACAATTCACCACCACCGCGCTGGGGCTATTTCTTGGATGAGGGTCGGGTTCGGGGACTACATTCTTTAATTATGAGCGAGCAGAAAAAATACAGCACCGACAATCCTTTTGATCCGTCTCAGTGGAAGACCGTCGCAGGATTCGAGGATCTTACTGATATTACGTACCACCGCTATGCAGCCGAGGGCCGGGAAAACGGGATTGTGCGCATAGCGTTTGACCGCCCGGAAGTCCGTAATGCTTTCCGTCCGCACACTGTCGACGAGCTCTACCGCGCGCTCGATCACGCTCGTCGCACGCCCGACGTAGGAACGGTGCTGCTCACTGGCAACGGCCCGAGCAAAAAAGACGGTGGCTGGGCTTTCTGTTCCGGCGGTGACCAGCGTATTCGGGGCCGTTCCGGGTATCGCTACGCAACCGAACACGCTCACGACGACGCCGTTGCAGACGAATCAACGGTGGACACAGCTCGGGAAAAGGTCGAGGGCGGCAGGTTGCATATCCTTGAGGTGCAACGACTCATCCGCACCATGCCCAAAGTAGTCATAGCAGTGGTCAACGGCTGGGCCGCCGGCGGTGGACACTCCTTACATGTGGTGTGTGACATGACGATCGCCTCCCGGCAGGAAGCCCGCTTCAAGCAGACCGATGCGGATGTGGGATCCTTCGACGCCGGCTATGGTTCCGCCTACCTAGCAAAAATGGTGGGACAGAAGTTTGCTCGCGAGATCTTTTTCCTTGGCCGCGCATACGATGCGGAGACGATGCAACGCATGGGTGCTGTGAATATCGTGGCCGATCACAAGGACTTGGAACAAGAAGCTATCCAGATGGCGCGCGACATCAATGGCAAGTCCCCCACCGCGCAACGCATGCTCAAGTTTGCTTTTAATCTCACCGATGATGGACTCATGGGCCAGCAAGTCTTTGCTGGTGAGGCCACACGCCTGGCGTATATGACGGATGAGGCAGTGGAAGGCAAAGAAGCTTTCCTGGAAAAGCGTGACCCGGACTGGAGCGAGTTCCCCTACTACTACTAGGCGATACCTTGATTGGGGCATGGGATCGGGAGCAGTGGGCATTAGCACTAAACTTTAAGTGTGCATGTACTTGAGCCTCTCGTCGTTCCCGCGCATGATCCTGCCAGCATCCTTGATAGCTTGGAGCAGGCCATCGTGGGGCAGCGCAGTTTTCTCCCCATTCCGTCCAATGACAAGGATCGGGCGGATCTGCTGCGCAGAAGCCAACGCGTGGGCCAACCCATTGACCCGGAGATTGCCCTGGTCATGAGCACGTCCGGTTCCACCGGGATGCCTAAAGGCGCTATGCTCACCGCGCGCAATCTCGTGTCTTCGGCAGACGCTACCCATCAGTTTCTCGGTGACGAGGCCCAGTGGCTGTTGGCCATGCCTGCCCATCACATCGCGGGGATGCAAGTACTGATTCGTTCGCTCATCGCTGGTTATGATCCCGTTGTCGTCGATGTTTCACGTGGTTTCAACGTGGCTTCCTTTGCTACTGCCGCTGCGAGCGTCGAGGGCGAACGCGTTTACACGTCGCTCACGCCCCTGCAGCTGCTTAAAGCAATGGATACTTTGATAGGAATCGAGGCGCTGCGAACCTTTGATGCAATCCTCGTGGGTGGTGCGCCTTTGCGTGCCGACGACCTCCGCGCTGCCAAAGAACTCGGCATCAACATCGTGACCACCTACGGTTCCTCCGAAACATCCGGAGGTTGTGTGTACAACGGCCGGCCGATCCCTGGCGCGAGTGTGCGGGTTGTCGGCGAGCGGATTCATCTGGGTGGACCTATGGTCGCACAGGGCTACCGCTCTATGCCCGATCATGAGGCTTTTGCTGAGCCCGGGTGGTTTATCACCTCCGACGCGGGAACACTCACCGGTGGAATACTCAATGTCACCGGAAGGTTAGACAACGTTATCGACTCCGGTGGGTTAAAGATCCACCCCGAGGTTCTAGAGCGCACACTTTGCGACATTCGCGGGGTCACTGCGGCTTGCGTGGTAGGTCTGCCTGATAGGAGATTTGGGCAGATTATTGTCGCAGCGTACGAGGGCAGCGCGCATCCTACAGATATCATCTCCGCGCTTGATGATCTCCCCCGTTGGCAGCTACCCAAGGACATCCGTCGGGTGGAATCTTTGCCGCTCATCGGCACCGGGAAAGTCGATCGCAGGAGTGTCACCGCGCTTTTCACACAGCAGTGAGACAATGGACAGCATGTCGAAAGCTACCTTTGCCGATTGGAAGGAAGGCGCACGCCCCCACACATGGGCTAATGCCTTTGCCCCTGTCATTATCGGGTCGGGCGCCGCTGCCCAGGCCAATGGCTTTAGCTGGTGGCGAGCTCTGCTGGCGCTCGTTGTCACATGGGCCCTTATCGTAGGTGTGAATTACGCCAACGATTATTCTGACGGCATCCGAGGCACAGATGACGACCGCACTGGCCCCCTGCGTCTTACGGGGTCCGGGCTAGCGCAGCCAGCTGAGGTTAAGCGGGCCGCTTTTCTCGCTTTCGGTGTCGCTGCCGTCGCCGGTATCGCATTGTGCTTAGCAAGCGCGTGGTGGCTCATTGCCGTGGGTGCGCTTTGTATCCTCGGCGCGTGGTTTTATACCGGTGGAAAAAATCCCTATGGATACCGTGGGCTAGGCGAGGTATCGGTGTTTGTGTTCTTCGGCCTTGTTGCCGTCATGGGCACTCAGTTCACCCAGCTGGGAAGAATCACGTGGGTTGGCTTTGGCTGTGCTGTAGCGGTGGGTGCAATGTCTGCCGGAGTAAATCTTATAAACAATCTCCGCGATATCCCCACGGACTCCGCCGCAGGAAAAACTACCCTTGCAGTTATCCTGGGCGATACCGCAACACGACGCTTGTATTGCCTCCTTGTGTCCATACCATTCGTGGTGTCTCTTGCGTTCTTCACCATTTCCCCGTGGGCCGGCATCGGCATTATTGCGCTTCCGCTTGCAATAAAAGCAGCGGTCCCCGTGGTGAAAGGTCGAAAGGCTAAAGAACTCATTCCGGTGCTTGGTGCTACCGGAAAAGCCATGGTGGTATGGTCCGTGGCAACCGCGATAGTTTTAGCGGTTGGATAGCTCGCTTTTCACCCAATCCTTCTCGGCCTTGCGCTGTGCGCTCCAAAGGGCCACAGCCTCAGTGGCTTGTACCCGGATGCCTTTAAACACGAACATGGACAAGGGCATAGCCACGATTAAGGCCAGCGTGGCCGAGATAAGAATGGGCACCGGGGCCCCTACAGCTACCGCGATTCCCTGAATGATTGCGGTCAGCACGATAAATAGTGCACAACGTGCGATTCCGTACACGATGACAGCCTTGCGGGCAGCTGCCTTTACCTGCGGATCGACGATCGGACGGGAATTCTCTGGCATTGCAGTTTCGCTCACACACAGCACCCTACTCAACAGTTCTTCTTTCAGGGTAATCTAGGCTCACAGTCACATAACCCCATAACTTTATCTTTTTGAAAGGATTCTCCGTGGGCCGTCTTATTCTTCTTCTCCTCCTTATCGCCACCGTCGTGTTGGTGTGGAAGGCATTTGGTCCTCAAACGTGGCAGAAGCGGGAGACTCCGGAGCCACCCCGCATCAAGGGCCCGGATGATGATGAAGAATTCTTATGGCGACTAGAGCGGGATCAGTTTAAAAAACGTCGCGCGGAGGAAGAAGCAAGGCGCAAAGCAGCTGAGAAAAAGAAGCGAGAAGACACAGAGAATCCTGCAAATCCCGAAGGGAAAAATCCACAGGATAACAAGGATTTAGGCGCTTAACCTCGCGTTTTTGTTGACATATAAAACTTTAGAAAAGTTTTACTTAAGAAATAGTTACCGTTATAGTGCTGTGCATGAATTCTCCCTCGAATAAAGCACAGCGTCTTTTTAGTGCGCTTGCCGATCCCCTGCGGATTCGGATTCTTTACCTCGTGGCGGAGCACCGCGAAGGCATGGAATGGAGATCACCAGTACGCTCGGGATCGCGGCGCCCATTCTGGCGCAGCATATGGACAAGCTCGCAGAAGCACACCTGATCTGCACGCATAAAGATGGAAAGCGCATCAGCTACCACGTAGTTCCTGAAGAATTCGCGCGAGTTCAAGAACTTTTCCTTGCCATCAATGCCAACCCGCGTATCAGCGCATTCCTCAACCGACCCCGTTAATGAGCAAACCCCCTCAGCCCTATCGACGGCCAAAGGGGTAAGCGTTCACATCTTATGCTCGGTTAATTCAGACCCGCATACGAGTGCAAACCAGAGACCACCATATTGATAAAGAAGAGATTGAATACCATGGTCACAAGCGCCGCAATATTGATCCACGCAGCCCGCGAATCGCGCCAGCCTGAGGTAGCGCGCGCGTGTAGGTAGGCCGCATAAAGAATCCACGTTGCAAAGGCCACGGTCTCCTTAGGATCCCAGCCCCAGAAACGCCCCCATGCGCTTTCCGCCCAAATAGCTCCCAAAATAATCCCCAGGCCAAAGACCGGGACGGTGATGATCGCCGTGCGGTAGGCGATGGCGTCGAGAAGCTTTGCAGACGGCAACGGCTTGGCCAGCGCCCCCAGTATCCCCTTCTCTTGCCCTTGTACCTGATATAAGCGCAGCAGGTACAACACAGAAGCAACGCCAGAGATCATGCCGATGGAAGCGCCTATAGACACTGTGGATACGTGAATCGGGAACCAGAATGACTGCAAAGCAGGCACTACCGGGGCAGAGTCAGCGTACAGTTTGGTACCACCAAAAAAGAGTAGAGCCAGGATGGGAGTAAGGACCCACGGCCACAGCACGCGCATTTCTCGACGTTGCAAGAAGAACGCCGCGATCCCCACCGCAAAACAGCTGATGACCAGAACATACTCATAGAGGTTGCCAAAGGGGAATCGCGAGGCGGACAGGCCACGCAAAATCGCGGAGGCAGCATGGACAACGACGCCCAGCCACACGATCATCTGGGTCATCCCGGCAAACTTTTCCGCGGATGCTTCCACCTTAGAGATCCGTTCATCCGAGAAATCTGGCCCCTGGCTAAGCCCACCAGCGTTGCCGCCAGCATTATCGGACTCGCTCCCCACGGCAACGAGCTCCCGCTCGTCTGCCCTTTCCCGTTTCAGGTCAATGAGTGTTCTCGTTCTCATATAGAAAACAATGGAAAGCACAAGCGCAATGAAATAGATGACGAAGCTCGACGCAAATGCAATATCGGATAGCGACGCAAGATTCGAGTTGACGTTCATGGTACCTCTAATCAGAGTTAGTGATCTCGGAACAGAATACCCGCAAAAAGTTTGATGTCTACCACACCTGCACATGTTCCTTGCGTACACAGATTTTTAACCCCAAAAAGGCGCTAACCTTTGGCACACTTATGCACAACGCTCCCCCTTACCGAAAGGACACATGCAATGACGCCCCAAGAGCTGCTTAAGGCATGGCACGAACAGCAGACGGCTTTCATTGAGCACCGAGACCTCAGGACCCGCACGATCGTCGACGTCCTCAAAGCTCGTTATGCCAACACCCCCATCACCGTCCTCGATCTTGCTTGTGGCCCGGGCAGCCTTGGCACGGAGATTCTTCGGGAGCTGCCCCACGCCACGGTCATCAGCGTAGACCGCGACCCTGTGTTACTGCGCTTGGGTGCAGAGACGCACAGCTTCGGCGAGCGTCTGCGCTTTATCGACGCCGATCTCACCGATCCCCACTGGATGGAACAGCTTCCCACCACGGACTTTGATGCCGTTATCAGCGCCACCGCATTGCACTGGTTTGCTCCCGACCAGTTATCCCGGCTCTACCTGGATCTCACTCAGGTGGTTAAACCTGGCGCGATCTTTATGAATGCCGACCATTTGCTTTACGACACCCACCACAATCCCGCCCTAGCAGCCCTTTCTGAAACAATCCGAGAGGACTTCCGCACCCGTACAGTTACCTCGGGAGTCCTCACGTGGGAGGCGTGGTGGGAGGCAGCATTCCAGATGCCGGGTTGGGAGAAAGAAGCAGATCTGTGGCATCAGCGCTGGGCGAACAAATCCCCCACGGTGAAGGTGGACAGCTCCTACCACCTCGCGGCACTACGCTCCGCGGGGTGTGCAGAAACGGGTCACCTCTATCAGTGGCTTGATGACTAAGTGATCTACGGCATCTGGCCCGCAGACTAGGGGGTTAGTCTTCGTCCGGGTCGGGAAGCCCAAGGATGCGTCGGTGGATCCGCTCGTATTCGCTTCCCCACCCGGCGCGGTCAGTTCTGGCTAGACCTGCGGTCTCCACAAACGTAACGGTGTCTGAGACAGGACGCACGCGCACCCAGATTCGCCGGCGTCGGATCAGCAATGAGCCAGCGAGCGAACCCAACGCTATGACGGTGAAAAAGAGCACCCAGAGCTGCGCGGGATCGTGGCTGATCTGGTAGTTGGCAAATTGTTCGGCACCGTCAAATGAGACCACTGTTCCGTCGTCAAGAGTCACGGACTGGCCGACACTCAGGTTGACCCGTTCCAGCTTTTGCAGCTGCCCGGAGTGGATCAGGGTGCTGTCCAGGCTAAAGAGGTTCTGGCCCCTACCGGAGTCCAAGCCGTTGTCGCCCCGGTAGATGTCGATGGCCACCGCGGGGTCAGTCATAGCCGGGTACCTGGAGGTCAGAAGGGATTTATTTTCGCCTTCCCACGAGGCGGTAGGTGCAAACAGCCCTTGGATCGCCAGCTGGTTTTGGCGCTTTTCAAAGGCGTCTTTGTACATCCCGGCAGGTGGATCAAAACGAACCACGCCGTCCGATAGGAAGTTCATAAGGTCAGTTGGCTGCCACTGAACGGTCTGGGTTCGCTTTTCCCCGTTGGGCCACGTGACGGTAAATGTTGGCGCATAGCCGTGGCCTTGCAGATACACTCGGTCGCCAGCGATGCGCAGTGGGTGGTTGACTTTGAGCGTGTACTGTTTCCACGTCTCGGTGTCGTTGAAGATATTGTCTCCCTCTGCGTAGGAGACCAAAGATGTGAACATCTTCGCTTGTCCGTTGGGGAGATAATCGGCAGAGAAGTTGTGCGCGATAAAACAGAAGGGGTTTAAGCCGGTGCCGTCGAAAAGCGAGCCGGCGCGGAAGGAATCGTAGTTTGCTGTCGCGGTGTTGCAGAATTCCGTGCTCTTTGTCTTATCTTCGCTGGCAACAATGATCACTTGCCCCTCGTAGAAAAACAGTTTGCCCACTGCAATCGCAACCAGCATGCCCACCAAGCCGAGGTGGAATGTCAGATTGAAAAACTCCCGTAGGTATCCTCGCTCAGCGGAGAACGAGCGCATCCCGGCGCGATCTTCCTCTGGGGTATATTCCGCAAGCTTCCAGCCTTTGAGCTGCGTGCGGATGTCTTCTTCTACGTCGCGCAGCGGCTTTTCGACGTTCCCCTCGCCATGCAGCGGCAACCGGCTCAGATTCTTTGGGGCCCGAACCGGGTCGGTCTTCATGGCTTTGTAATGGTCCCACGAACGCGGGATGATGCACCCGATGAGGGAAAGGAACAGCAGGCCAAAGATCGCGGTGAACCAGGTGGAGCTGAAAACGTCGAAAAGCTGCAGTTTGTCGTAGATCTCGGCGGTTCGGCCATTATTAGCGATGTATTCCGTAACCTTTGACTGGTTGAGGGAGCGCTGTGGCAACAAAGCGCCAGGAATCGACGCCAACGCCAGAAGAAATAGCAGGGCCAGCGCCGTACGCATACTCGTGAGCCAGTGCCATGCTTTTAGTGGATAGCTCAGCAGCTTCCTCGTCCGATTACTCATTCACATGCTCTTTCTAAATAAAAGTTGCACCGTACTCGACGGTCCACTGGCGCACCCAATTAATAAACATTCCCCACGTTCCAGAGACTAACGCCGCGCCGACCATAATCAACGCCACGCCGCCCACTATCTGAATAGTGCGCGAATGCCGCCGCAGGACCCCCACGCCATGCATCGCACGCGCAGACCCCAGGGCAACAGCCACAAACGGCAGTCCCAATCCGGCACAGTACGCCAGGATGAGGGCCACTCCCCGAGCCGCAGTTGTCCCCTCTGTGCCAGCAGAAATAGAGATAATAGCCGCCAAGGTAGGCCCCAAGCAGGGAGTCCACCCCAGCGCAAAAACCCCTCCGAGCAGCGGCGCACCCAACCAGGTAGACCAGCGTTTGAGGGTCAGGCGCTTATCTTCTTGGAGAAAAGGAACCCATCCCAAAAACACCACGCCCATGAGCACCGTAACCGCTCCACCGACACGCATCAAGGTTTCCGCGTTGGGGGTAAGGGCACTAATGACACCAAACACGGTTGCCGTAGCCAGGGTAAAAATCACGGTGAACCCAAGGACAAACAAGAGGGCCGCACCGGTCACCCGCCAGCGCCCCTTCTTGGCTACCTGCGGTCCCTGCTCACCAAATTCCATCTCAGCGCCAACTACTCCCGCCAAATAGGACATATAGCCGGGCACCAAGGGGATCACGCAGGGGCTGGCAAAAGAGACTAGGCCCGCAAGCGCTGCGGCCAAGAGGCCAAGCAGCAAAGGCCCGGTGGCTGCAACATCTGCGATCTGCTCGCCAATACCGCTAGCTAAGACGTCGGTCATGCGATTTTTTCAATCACATCAATGACGTCCTTGGCGGTGATTTCTCGCAGGAAAACCGCTGCCGGGCGATGCTGCTTGTCCAGGATAATTGTTGTGGGGACCACGGCAGCCGGGACCCCTCCGAGCTGCGCGGCAGACTTGAACGGCGGGTCATACAGACTGGGGTAGGTCAGCCCATTATCTTTGACAAAATCTTGGGCAATCTGTTTGGAATAATCGCGCACGTTGATTCCCAGCACCGTCCCGCGCTTCTCCTTTTCCAGGTATTCCTGCACAGTTTGTAGGTCGTCGGACTCACTGCGGCAAGGCGCGCACCATTGTCCCCATGCATTCAACACAACGATCTGATCTTTGTAGTCATCAAGACTGATCTTGCCGTCCGAGGCCAAAGACTCACCGGAGATGTTCTTCACCGGAGCGCGGTCAGCCTCATCGTAGAAGATCTCCGTCTGACCACCTGGGGAATGAAATTGGAACGTCCCGCCGATGGCCACTGCGTCTGTCCCTGCAGTGTCCTCAGAGCTACATGCGCTAAGTACACACAGACTCGCTATCATCGCCGCAGCGAGAGTCCTTTTCACTGTTAGATCTCCTGTGCTGGTTCCGTGTAGATATAGTCAATGATCTGGTCGTCTTCAAACACCAGCGAGCTCACGCTAGCCAAGTTACAGTGCCGTACCGCCGGGTTATGCGCCAGCGGTTTTCCTTGGACATGCCGCTGGACGCACACAATAGGAAGCTGGTGGCTTACCAAGATCGCCTCGTGCCCCTCAGCAGCACGACGAGCGTCTTCCACTACCTCCATCATGCGGTCGCGTTGATCCACATAGTGCTCTCCCCAGCTGGGCAGGAGCGGATTTGCCATGAGCGGCCATCTGACGGGGTTCCATAGTTGGGAGCGCAACCCCTTGACGCGGAGACCTTCAAAACGGTTGCCGGATTCCAAAAGGCGGTCGTCGAGACGCACGTCAAGCCCTAGTTTCTCCGCGAAGGGCGCTGCGGTCTCCTGTGCTCGTTCCAAAGGCGAGGACATCAAGACAGTCACGTCGTGTCCCACAAAGGAGCTAGCGGTACGAGCCGCCATGCTGCGCCCGCGTGAAGAGATGTGATAGTCAGGGATTCGCCCGTACAGGATGCGTTCTGGGTTAAAGACTTCTCCATGCCGGACGAGGTGGACGATAGTGGTACTCATGAGGCCTTTCAGTGCTTGTGTGCGGCTGCCGCAGCCTGGGCCGCTGGGCGTAGGGCGTTCTCGATCTTCTCAAAATCTTCGTCGGTAAGCGCCGCGGACACAAACCACGTCTCAAACACGCTCGCCGGCGCATAGATGCCATTATCCATGAGCGCATGGAAGAAAGGAGAAAAGCGGAATGTCTCAGCAGCCTTCATCTCATCAAAGTTGTGGCCTTCGCCTTCTGCAAAGCGAATGGACAGCATCGTGGCGGCTCGCTGAATATGGTGGGCTACACCCTCGCGTTCTAGCGCGGTGGTCAGCAATCCAGCCAAACGATCAGCATTGGCGCGCACCACGTCATAGACCTCGGGAGTAGCAAGCTCAAGCGACTTCATTCCGGCGGCCACTGCTACCGGGTTACCTGAGAGAGTTCCGGCCTGATATACCGGCCCCTCGGGAGCAAGGTACTTCATAATGTCCGCACGACCACCGAAGGCCGCCGCTGGAAGACCTCCGGAGATGACCTTGCCAAAGGTGGTGAGGTCACCAGCCACATGGTCTACCCCAAACCAACCGCTGTAGGAGGTGCGGAAGCCCGTCATCACCTCATCAAGGATGAGCAACGCGCCATGCGCGTGGGCGAGCTCTTTAAGCTGCGCATTAAAGTTATCGCGCGGGGCAACCGTGCCCATGTTTCCTGCCGCCGCCTCGGCGATGACGCAGGCAATCTGCCCCTCATTTTCCGCAAAAGCCTGAGCCACAGCCTCGATGTCGTTATAGGGCACCACGATGGTATCTGCGGCGGAAGCGCCCGTCACGCCTGGGGAATCCGGCAGAGCAAACGTAGCTACCCCGGATCCCGCGGATGCCAGTAGCGCATCGACGTGTCCATGATAGCACCCATCGAATTTAATGATCTTGGGGCGGCCGGTGAACCCACGCGCCAGCCGAACCGCAGACATAGTCGCCTCAGTGCCTGAGTTGACCATACGAACTTCCTCAACTGAGGTGCGTTCAACAATCATGCTGGCTATGCGCACTTCGGCCTCGGTAGGGGCGCCAAAAGACAGACCTTTCTCTGCTACCTTTTGCACCGCGCCAACGATTTCGGGGTGAGCGTGGCCCAAAAGCATCGGGCCCCAAGAACACACCAGGTCCACGTATTCGTTGCCGTCTACGTCGTAAAGCTTGGATCCCTTCGCTGATGCGATGAAGCGTGCTTGCCCTCCCACGGAGCCAAAAGCACGCACCGGCGAGTTCACACCACCTGGGGTTACTGTGCAGGCTTGGTGGAAAAGCTCACGGGAACGCTGAACGTTAGAGGAAGTCGGGATAACAGTCATGCGTACCATCCTATTACGTAATGAGCTCACAAACTTTAGGCCCACTATTTCCTCCGCGCGCTGCGAAGCCCACCGCACCTTCTCTATCATGGCGCCATGACTATTGCATTTCTTGGAACCGGCCGAATGGGCACAGAACTAGCGCTCCACTTGCTCAAAGAGCACGACCTCGTGGTGTGGAATCGCACCTCAAGCAAGCTGAACGCCTGGTAGCAGCAGGCGCCACGCTCGCTTCTTCCCTCGAGGAAGCCGTCGCTGGTGCCGATATCGTTGTGACGTCACTTTTTGGCCCCGATACAGTGCGAGACGTGGTTATTAACCCTCGCCTCATCCCCGAGGGGGTGCTGTGGGTTGATACGACCACTGTTAGCCCAGAAGACTGCGCCGAGTTCGCTGACGCAGTGCCCAGCTATGTCGCAGCCCCGGTCGTGGGTACCCTCGGCCCCGCCCGCGCCGGTTCTTTAGGCGTTTACGTGGGCAGCGCCGATGAACATTACCGTGAGGCCGCCGCCGCACTAGTCGCCCCGTGGGCAGACCCCGAACGGCTTGTGCTTGTCGACGCCGCCCCCAAAGCCGCCGTCGGAAAATTGCTAGCTAATATCGCCCTTGCAGTAAGCGCCCAGGGGCTCAAAGAAGCCCTGCTTCTAGGAGACTCCAGTGGTTTGTCGCCTGAAGAAACCCTCACCATGCTCAACTCCACCGGATTGGCCTTTATCGCCGGAATGAAGCGCCCCTTTGTCTTAGGCGAACGCCCCACTACACCTGGCGATTTCACCGCAGATGCGATTGCAAAGGACGCTCGCCTAATGCTCGACACCGCTGCCCAGCCGCTCCCCGCCGTTGCCTCAGCGCTGAGTTCCTTAGAAGAGCAACAGCAGGCCGGGCATGGCGATGAGGATTTCTCTGTGATTCTGACGCGCCGCGACAGCTAACACGCCTTAGGCAAGCGCGCGTTTGGCTGCAGCTCTCGCTGCGTCGATCACCGCAGGCACGCCGACGCCATCGGCCCATGCGCCGGTAGCGTCGATGCCTTCGACCTCAGCAAGTGCGTCCTTGATTGCCGCCACCGTTTCCAGATGTCCTGGCCCATACACGGGCAAGCCGCCGAACCAGCGCTGGACAAAGATCTCCGATAAGCCCGCAGCGCGTCCGTCGAATCCCGTAATGGTCTGCAGATCGTCGAGGGCTGCGTCGACAAGCTCGTCCTCGTCCGCGCGAGCAATCGCGTCGTCGCCAAACCGCCCAAAAGAGGCTCGGACTAAAGCGCCGCCGCGCTCGCCAAGGTGCGGCCACTTCTTGGAAGAGAAGGTGAACGCCTTTGCTTTCACATCGTGAGCATCGGTGGCAACAAGGATCCCTGAGTTCTCGGTGAGTCCCTCGGAATGATCAAATTTCATTCCTACCACGGCAGAGCTTGCCAACTTGATGGTTTTGAGCTGCTGCGCGGCCTCCGGCGCAAGGTTTTTCAGCAGCAGTGCAGCGGTGGGTGCCGGCACCGTCAACAGCACCCTGTCAAAGACCCCCTCAGCGCCTTTGAGGGTGAAGCCTTCAGCTGTTTTATCAATTGCAGTGATAAAGGCATCGATGTGGATTTTTGCCTCGCTACGCTCCGCAAGGATTTCATACATCTCCGCATAACCGCCCGCGAAAGACGCGAATACGCTCGGGGTATGTCCCCGCGCTTTGTTTCGGGTCTCTCGCTCAGCGAGAAGCTGCTGGACAGCGCCCGTGATGGTTACTGGTTTCCCCTCCTCTTTAAGGCGGTCGAAGGCGCGTGCTAACTGGGGCACCGTAGCGCGCAGGCTTAGATCGTCCGAGGTGGAAGAATAGACGCCGCCTTGCAACGCAGACACCACGTGATCCACAACGTCATCGCCCAAGCGTTCCCGCAGGAGCGCCCCCAGGCTTACCTCTTGAGGCCAGTCAATTGAGCCCGCGTCTTTCTCCGCATCAATGCGTTTGAGGGTTTCCTCGCTGACCAAGTTTCCCAGGCCCTCGCTTGTTCCTGGAATACCCATGATCGTGTTGGAGGGCATCCCGTGGAGGCTCCCTTCCACGTACAACAAAGAAGGCAACCCCGAGGGCGAGCGCAGGTTCTCCCCGAGTCCTAGCTCTTTAAAGAACTCAGTGGTGTCTTCCCTGAAGGCGAGATATGCTTCTGCGCCCATATCGGTAGGGCCGGAGGCAAACGGAACCGTGAACAATTTGCCGCCGATTCGATCGGTCGCCTCAAACACCTCTACTTCCACGTGAGGGTCGAGTGTATGGATCTCATAAGCAGCCGTTAGTCCCGCTAAACCGGCACCGATGATGGCAATGCGCACGTGGATGACCTTCCTTGAAACTTAACTTTGTTGTGGCTTGGGAGAACTAGTCGCCGAGGCATTTAAAAACGGTGAATCAGCTCCACCGCACGAGTGATCGCTTCAGGATCAGTGTGCGGCAATACGCCGTGTCCGAGGTTAAATATATGCCCAGTGGCGTGTCCTGCGGCAATGGCGAGATCGGCTTCAGCGCAGATGCGCTCGATCTCAGTTTTTAATACGTCTTCTCCGGCAAAAAGCAACGCCGGGTCTAGGTTTCCTTGCAGCACCTTTGCCCCGGAACGGGCGTGAATGCGCTCGGCGGCGACGTCGAGAGGCACGCGCCAATCCACACCCATCACTTCAGAGCCGGCCTCGCTCATCGTGGCGAGCAGTTCACCGGTGCTCACGCCGAAGTGAATGCGAGGCACGTCCGCTACCTCTTCTAAGATCTGAGTAGAATACGGAAGCACGTGGTTGCGGTAATCGCGCTCTGTGAGGAAGCCCGCCCAGGAGTCGAAAAGCTGCATGGTCTGAACGCCTGCGTCGATCTGGGTGCGCAGGAATCGCACGATGGTGGGAACCAGACGCTGCATGAGGGCATGCCAGGTCTCGGGGTCGCCATGCATCATGGACTTAGTCTTTTCGTGATTCTTGCTGGGGCCGCCCTCTACAAGGTAACTCGCCAGTGTGAATGGCGCGCCAGCAAAACCGATCAGTGTCTGCTGATCCGTCAGCTCGTCCTGAATAATCTCGATGCCTCGGGCTACTTGCAGGACATCATCGTCAAGAATCGGTAGCGCATCCACATCGGCCCCGTTATGGATCGCGCGATCCATAACGGGGCCGCGACCAGGAATGATTTCTACTTTTACCCCAGCGGCTTTAAGCGGAACCACAATGTCTGAGAACAAGATCGCGGCATCTACGTCGTGGCGGCGCACTGGCTGCAGAGTAATTTCTGCAAGAAGTTCTGGCATAAAACAGCTGTCCAGCATGCCAATACCTTCCCGTACCTGGCGATACTCAAGCAGCGAGCGGCCGGCTTGGCGCATAAACCATACGGGACGACGCGTGGGAGTTTTCCCCTGAATGGCGTCAAGAATTGGCGCATTGAAAGGTTGTGACATGCCACCAATAATGCACAACAAAACGGCTAAAGGAAAGCAAGCCGACCCTATTTCAGGCGAGAACCCTATCAACCATTTGATTGATAGGGTTCCGATGGTGCCGTCATCCGGCACTAGTTATAGCGCTCTACTATCTATATGCTGCGCAACCAATGAGAGCGAACCTCAATAATCACGCTCGACCCCAGCATGAGCAGAGGGGCAATCATCGGGTGCAGGACTCCCGCCACCGCCGCCACAATGGCCAGCAAGTTGTAGGTCCACGCAAAAATCAGGTTTCCACGGATCCTGCGATTCAGGCGACGCGCAAAATGGAACAAACGCGGAATAGGCGCCACATCCGGTTTGAGCATGACCACATCCGCAGCGGGATGCTCAAGCGCAAGTGCCCCCTGTGAACCCGACATCGCGCTAATCATGATGCCCACGTTGGCAACCCGATAGCACTCCTCCACTGACTCATCACCAACCATGGCGATATTCGCCCCATGAGAACGCACAGATCGAACAGTCTGCGGCTTCCGCCCGGGCTGCACACCGGCCAGCACGTGAGATACTCCCACCATATCGCCGTATCGACGCGCCACCGGGTACGTATCCCGGCTAAGCATCATCGTTTCCAGCCCCATCGACTCAAGCGAGTCCACGGCATCCACGGCATCATCTTTGGCACCGTTGTACAACGTGATCACGCCACGATCTTTGTTCTTCCATCGCACAACCAGCGGACTGCTGCCAGATACTGCAGCCGCGGCCAGACGACCATGCAGGTCAGAAAGGTTGCGCGGACGCCATAACACTGCTTCCACGCTCCGCAGTTCTTCTTCCCCATCGCTGTTGACTACCGGCAACTCCACATGCCCGCGGAAGCTTCCCTCCTCGTCCACCTTCGAGTGGGTGACTTCAATCCAACCTGGAATGGAATCATCAGTAGAAGCATCCCGTGCTTCTCGTGCCGCGCGCACCAGGGCACGGGACACAGGATGCCCGCTTTCCATGGCTAGAGCACCGGCAACGCGAAGCACCAGATCGGGATTTTCCCCACGGTCAGCGGTGACTGTTTCTACAGACATCTCCGGACGCGAAATAGCGCCCACACGATTGAAAATAACCGTGTCTACCTCGTCGACGTTGCGCAGCGTCTCACCCGATTTAATCAGTGTTCCACGTCGTGCAGCGCCTTCGATGCCTTGTCGCATAGCTAACGACGCAGAGGTGGCAAGCGCCGCCGGAGCCACGCAGCCCAATACTGCAAGGCCCGTGGCAAATGCCTGGTTCAGGTTGTTTGTGATCAATGCCCACAGAGCAAAATCCGTGGCCGCGATAACAAACGACACGGGAACGAGCATCGAGGCAGCCTTGGTAGCTATGGCATCCGAGCGATTCTGATGCACATTAGCATCCACCACCCACCGATTTATGGCAGCCAACCAGGTCCTATGCCCAGTCTGCAGCACGCGAACCTTAAGTTCCTTGCCGCCATTGATACACCCTGCATAGACTCGGTCGTTGACTTTTACTTCACATGAGCCAATGCCCAAGGCCGTACCGTCCAAGGTGCCGCCACCGCCGACCACTATTCCGTCGACAGGCACAAGGCCCCCAGCGGGAATGATGACGTCATCGCCTACATTCAGCTTCTGGATCGCTTTGTCTTCTTTCCCAGCTCCCCCGGCTTTCCGTTTTTTGGACACCACCGTGACGGTAGAAGCGGGATGCGGTTTGTACTTCAGAAGATCATCTTGGAGACTGCTGCGAGCTCTGCGGGCAGCGAGCCTTCCGGCAAGAAGGATCAGCGTCATTCCGCAGGCTACGTCGAAAAAGAGCGCACCAGACTCAAAAATCGTAGGATCGATCGCAATCCACTTCGGCCGCGCTCGATACTCCGGGTCGCCTACCGGGGTAAACAGCACCATGCTCAACGACCACAGCCACGCCAGCAGGATTGCTACCGACGAGGCACTGTCCAAGGCGGACATGCCCCGACGAGCCCCACCCAGCGTTGCTCGGTGAAAAGGCCACGCACCATAAAACACAACGGGGATGGAAAGCGCAGCCAAAGCCCACTGCCAGTTATCAAACTGCAGGTCTCTGGAGTAGCTAATGGCCACGACGGGAATTGTAAAAAGCGCGCTAATGCATAGACGCGTTTTGGTCATGAGTGACCGCGCAGTAAAGAGAACAGCAGTGCTTGACTCTTTACGGGAGGTGTCCTCACGGCGTTCCAGGAACCCGGCCCTGCGCGCTAGCTTAAAACGACGCTCTTTCTCATCCACGCGCGAACCAAAGCGGCTAATCCGGCGGTCACGGCGTCGCGAGCGCTTGTACCGGCCCTCCTCAACATCGGACCAGGCTAGCCGACGCCGCAGGGAGGAATCCGTGAGCGTTGCAGTAATTCCGAACCTCTGGAATACGTCAACAAACATCATCGGGTCGATAGTGCGGCTTGCACTCACCCACGCCATCGACGAGGGATACACAATCTTTGCGTCTACGCCCTCCAACTCGCCTAGAACATCTTCTACTTCGGACACCGAAGAGGCGCTGGAAAGTCCTTTTAATTCAAACGCAAAAGAGGTTCTTCCTGCATGGATAGCAGCTGCAGCGACTTCTTCCGGGTCAATAGCATGGAAGGCCCCCGTGTTAATGCCAGCCTTGGCAGCGGCACGTTTCGCCTTTTCGATGGCGTCGGCAAGCCCTTCCTGGGTGCCCAGAGGACGCGCAGGGGCACCGCCCTCGTCCTTGGCTCCACGGTTGCTGCTAAGAGTGCCCATTCTTCCCCCTAGAGCTCTCCCACTCACCAGTCCACGCCAAAGTTTCGGGCCGCATCTTAAAGATGAGCGCCACGACGGCCGCAACACCCATACAGATCTGGATGCAGCCGTCAACGGCATACACGGCAACAGGAACAGACGGAGAACTTGGGGTCAGCAAGAAAACCGTCACCAGCCGCACCCCAAAATAAAGAGAGAAATACGTGAGGATGCGGCGCGATAGAGTAGCAGATTTATTGCCTTTATAAAGCAGCGCGGCCAACCACGCGATAATGCCCAGCACGATGAAAGAAAAAAGTCCCGCCAGAATGATACTGAGGCTTGCTGCCACGTTCATGATCTCGGGAGAAAGATTCTCTTCCTTCATCGACTCTTTGAGCTTAGAAATCAACTCAGGCTTGTTGGCAAAACCAACAATGATATTGATGATCTGGTGTACCGTCTCCACACAGATGGCAAAAATCCACACGCGAACCGCCCAGCGAACTGCGTCGGGACGCTCCCGCTTAGCGTCGGGAGTGGTCGGTTGAGATGGTGATCGCTCGAGTCGCTGTTGGTGGTTGGTCATTATTTCCCTAGTGCTGTAGTTTTTTCGCCGCGTCGACGGCAAAGTAAGTAAGAATCTGGTCTGCGCCAGCGCGTTTGATAGAAATCAATGATTCCATCATCACACGTTCAAGGTCGAGCCAGTTATTACGGGCGGCCGCATGCAGCATGGCATATTCGCCTGATACTTGATAAGCCGCAACCGGGACAACCGACGTGGAGGCCACCTCTGCTAACACGTCGAGGTAAGGCATGGCTGGTTTGACCATAACAAAGTCCGCCCCCTCTTCAATATCCAGGTCGACCTCCACCAGCGATTCCCGGAAGTTAGCCGGATCCTGCTGATAAGTTCTGCGGTCGCCTTCCAAGGACGAACCCACTGCCTCGCGGAACGGCCCATAGAAAACCGACGCGTACTTGGTGGAGTACGCCATGATGGCCACGTCCTGGAACCCGTGAGCGTCGAGAGCTTCACGGATTGCCATAATCTGCCCATCCATCATGCCGGAGGGGCTTACCATGTGCGCGCCTGCCTCAGCCTGCGCCACCGCCATCTTTTGATAAAGCGGAATGGTCGCGTCATTATCCACGATCACCTCGCCAAAGCGGTCGGTGCTCAGTACGCCGCAGTGTCCATGGTCGGTGAACTCGTCAAGGCAGGTGTCTGCCATGATAATGACCTGGTTACCAAACTCCTGGCGTAGTGCGGTGATACCCCGGTTGAGGATTCCCTCTGGTGCCCAGGATTGAGATCCCTGCAGGTCTTTGTCGGCGTCGAGAGGCACGCCGAAGAGATCCACGCACTTAATCCCCACGGAAATCGCCTCCCTGACAGCCTCAATCAAGGAGGGAATAGTGTGCTGGTACACACCTGGCATAGAGGAGATTTCGCGCGGCTCGGTTATTCCATCTGCAACAAACATGGGAAGAATCAGGTCAGCGGGACGAAGCGTCGTCTCTGCCACTAATTCGCGCATAACTGGCGTGCTTCGGAGCCTGCGTGGACGACGAATCAGGTGGAGATCTTCGTTGCTCATAGGTAATGCCTTCTTCCAGATTGTTGGGTCTGTCGCCGTAATAACGTTACTCGCGATTTTTCCGGGCGCGCCGTTTCTTCCTAGGCGGCGGCAGCTGACCGGCCGCTCGTAGTTGTGCCACATGAGCAGCAAGGCTGTTTACCAGATGCGGGACGTCCGCCACCTCAGGGACCACGTCCACGCGCAGGCCTAACTCTTTTGCCGCGGCCTCCGCCATGGGCCCGATGCATGCAATGATCGTGCGCTGATGCGGTTTCCCGGCGATGCCCACCAGATTTTTCACCGTCGACGCAGAGGTAAAGCACACTGCGTCAAAACCGCCGCTTTTAATCATGTCGCGCACTTCCGCGCTCGGCGGTGCAGCGCGTACCGTGCGATACGCGACCACATCATCGACCTCCCAGCCAAGGCCCTCTAGGCCTTCTACCAGGACGTCCGTTGCAATATCTGCGCGAGGCAAAAGGACTCGTCCCACCGGGTCAAGGTCTTCCACGTATTCCGGGAACACCGACACCAAGCCTGCGGCATTTTGCTGATTCCTCGGCGGTAGCAGCTCGGGAGTAATTCCGAGCTCGCGGATCGCCTTAGCGGTTTTTGTCCCTACCGCGCCGATGCGTACGCCGGCAAAGGCGCGGGCATCGAGGCCGAAAGAGCCGATCTTTTCTCGCACAGCTTTCACCGCATTAACGCTGGTAAAGATCACCCACTGGTAGCGTCCCTCGACGATTCCCTTGATGGCTTTCTCCATTTGCGCGGGGTTGCGCGGCGGTTCCACGGAGATCGTGGGGACTTCTTGCGGGATTGCCCCCTGCGAAGCCAGCAATGTGCTCATGGGGCCGGCTTGTTCTTTAGCTCGCGGCACCAGGACTCGCCAGCCAAAGAGAGAGCGATTCTCCCACCAGGAGTATTTGGTGCGATCGTCCACGGCTTTGCCTAAGGTGACCACGAGAGTGCCAGCGAGGTCCCCGTCTAGCTTGCTCAGAGTACCCAGAGTGACGTCAAAACTTCGCTGCAAACGCGTCGTGCCGTGAGCGGTCACCGTCACCGGGGTCGATGCCCCCAGCCCACGGGCTTTGAGTTCTGCCGCTATTGTGGGCAGGTCTTCTTTGGTCGCCTGTAAAACCAGTGGCTGGGGTGCTGCCGCCAACTGTTCCCAATCCACGTCTTCACCGGTCACGTCAGTTTCCGTATAGGAAGACCCCAGCGCGATACCCGCAAAAGCCGGAACGGTAGCAGGCAAGGACATACCTGGAACAATGTGGAATTCCAGTCCAGCCTGAGTGACTGCGGATATTTCTTCCAGAGTGCGGTCGCAGGATAGAGGGTTACCCTGCACGAGGCGGATAACGTCCTCGCCGGTGGTCAAAAGCTCCTTAAGCTTGTCGACGACCTCCGCCACCGGAACGTCATCGTCTACTTCAGTAATCTCAGCAGCGGTCGGGGCGTCCGGGCGCTGCGGTTTACGGCGGGCGCCGGCCTCTTTTGCCTCCGCGCAGAGGCGCTCGTATTCTTCCTCAGCCGCCTGGATCTTATCTCCCGGAACGTCTAGTTCACGTGCGACTACTGAGCGAACTCCCGGTAGCACTTCTGCGTCTACTACGGCAAAAGCGGTATGGCTGAGAACTTCACGGGCGCGAACGGTGAGCAGGTCAGGGTTTCCTGGGCCTGCTCCTACGAAGATCACTTTTCCCTCCGGCAAAGGGGTGACCGGAGTGGGCTGCGGAGTTGAACTCATGAACAAGTATCCGTATTTCTAGGAACTGCAAAGAGCTCCGAGTTGTGGAGTGGGCGAAAAGTTAAGAGAGACTGCTAAACACAAATTCACGCCGCTGTAAATCACTAAGAGGGGCCTCGTGATTAAGCGGCGTCAAGCGTGTGGTAATACAACGTCCTTTGAGGATAATTGAGCAAGGCGTTTAATAAAAACCGGCGGACTATTGCCGCAGCGCACGTGGCTCGGTTATCGCACAGAGCGGGGAAACATTGAGTGCATCAGGAAAGCACTTCGGCAGCGCCATCCTGGATAAGCTTTGCTGCAACTGCTTCTCCGATAGCCACAGCCTCCGTCAGCGCCCCGGTCATCGTTGCGCGCAGAACCTTGCGTCCGTCGAGAGACACAACTGCTCCCGTGACGTGAAGCTCTTGCCCGCTGATCACGGAATGCGCGGCCACAGGTGCCGTACATCCGGCTTCCAACCGATTGAGTACCACGCGTTCGGCGAGCGCGCAGGTCTCGTCGTCTGCGTTCCGAATTGCGTTGATGGCAGCAACAGCGGCTGCGTCGTCGATGCGGCATTCGATGGCCAAAGCTCCCTGCGCCGGCGCGGGGAGGAAACGATCTGGGTTGAATACCTCTGTCGCTTCACCGCCACGGCCCACACGCGATAGGCCAGCATAAGCCAGAACGACTGCATCGAGTTCTCCGGAAAAGACCTTGCCCATCCGGGTGTCGATGTTGCCGCGCATCGGTACGCATTCCACATCAGGGCGCAAGGCTTTGACCTGTGAGATCCTCCGAGGTGCTCCCGTGCCAATGCGCGCCCCCTGAGGTAGTTCCTCCAGTGCCAGGCCGTCGCGGGCTACGAGGCAATCGCGGGCGTCGGCACGCTCTGGCACGATTAAGTGGAAACGTGGATCGCGCTGCGTGGGCAGATCTTTGAAGGAATGCACAGCGATGTCGCAGCCGCCTTCAACGAGGACTTCGCGCAGTGCTTGCGTAAAAATGCCCACGCCGATGCGTTCCACGGGTGCCATATTGACGTCCCCAGGTGTGGTGACGATGCTCAATTCCGCCGAATATCCGTGAGCAGCGAGGGCGTCTCGCACGTGTCCCGACTGAGTGGTAGCTAAAAGGCTGCCTCGTGTACCAATAGTAAAAGTCATGGTCAGTCTTCCTTGATTGCTCGGATAATCTTGTTGGCGTCGCTAACCCCTAGGGCCATGACCTCGGCATCGGGCAGGTCGCGCACGCCACGTTTTACGCTTTGAGCTTCCACCGGCAATCCAAAGAGGTCCTGCAGAGCGGTCTCGTAGGAAACCGCCCCAGAACTTGCCGCAAGCTCTTTGACCCGAACCGTCGGCTGGTGCAGGAGCTTATCCACGACTCGGCATATCGTGCGTTGAACTTCTTCAAAGTCGTCTTCATCCATGCCCGGGGTTCGGGTGTGCAGCCGCTCCAGCTCGGAAGCTATCAGCCCAGAAGCGTGTCGACGCAACGCCGATACCGCAGGTGCCACATCCCGAACCCGCTGCGCAGAGGTGTACGCGCTGAGTTCTTCCGCAACGATCTTTTGCGCAGCGTCATCAGCATCTTTGCCCTCAGTCTTGGCTTCATGCAGCTTCTCTATGTTAACCAGCTGCACTCCCGCGATTTCCGCAACATCATCGTTGATATCGCGTGGCATGGAGAGATCAACAAATATCAGGCCTAAGTGTTTTTCCGGTACGTCTTGAGCTGAGATCGTGTACGTGTGTGCTCCTGTCGCGGAGATAGCGATATGCACCCCGCTCAGGGCACTCCCCCGCGATGCAAAATCGACGACCTCCGCAGGAACCCCAGCTTCACGAGAATGCTCGGCCAGCCGTTCCGCTCTACTGCGGGTTCGATTGGAAAAGACGAGTCCTTCTATGCCCAATCGCCCCAGATGGGTAGCAGCCAACGAGGCCATCGCTCCGGCACCCAGCACGAGCGCTTTTTTACCACGCAGATCACTCAACCCGGCATCGGCCATTGCTTGGTCAAAGGCAAAGGAAACCATAGAAGCGCCGGCGTCGTCGATGTCGGTCTCCGTGTGCACGCGCTTGCCGGTATGCAAGGACGCCTGAACTAGACCGTGTAGAGCGGGGCCCACGGTCCCCGACTCGATAGCCTGCTGATACGCGGTGCGCACCTGACCAATAATCTGTTGTTCCCCCATCACCATCGAGTCCATGCCCGAGGCGACCACCATCATGTGTTCCGCAGCAGCATCCGCATAGCGCACATAGAGGTACCCCCGGAGGGTGTCCATGTCCACGCCGCTCATGGTGTGGAGCACTTCCACTACGTCATTGACACCCGTGTGAAAACTCGATGTCATCGCATAGACCTCTAGGCGATTACAGGTGGATATGATCATCGCCTCAGTCAGCGAAGGACGCGCAACGAGGTCGGTGGCTGTTTGGGAACGCACCTCATCGTTCATGCTCAGCCGTTCCAGGAGGGTCACTGGAGCCGACCGGTGAGACATCCCAACAACCAGCACACTCACGGACCAACCACCGCTTTCACACCGTCTACCTGGATCATCTGATCGATTTTTCTTAAAATCTTAGCTAAAAAGGCAGCGTTATCAATCTTTAGATTGATCGTTTCTTCGCCACTCTGATGCATCAACGCTAGTCAAGCGTTAAGAAAGTCACAAGAAAGCATGGACTAACTACCGAGTTCGGCAGCAAGCTCATCATTGTCCACTTCCCAACACGCAAACTCTTCGCCGTCGATGACAACGACGGGAACCCTATCACCGTATTCGGCTGCCAGTGCCCGATCCGTGTCTACGTCGATAATGCTCAATACCGCCCCGGCTGCAGCGACCACGGGGATAATCTGCTCAGCCACCCGCCGACATGAACCACATGTCTTGCGGGTCATAAGCTCCACTTCGCGCGCATTTTCTACACCAGACACAAAGAGATCACCGGCCCTTTTTACTGTTCGACACTACGATGGACTGAGACTACTCTTAAAGCTCCACCCTGTCGAAAGGCCCGATCTTCATCCGTGAGCATCTCACAACCCGATCCCACTTGGCCCCAAACCCCACAAGAATTCTTGGCCGGCTGGTCCACCTCCCGTGGCAACCTTCGCCGCTTCTTTGAGGAACACGCACTTCCGCCTATCGACGCCCAGGCGCAGCGCGAAGCCGGAGAGGCTGCTGCGGCCCTCGCCGCTGCCGAAATCTACGGGATTGAGTTGGATGAATACACCTCCGGGTTGGAGTCTGTCTCAGGATCATTCGAGGCCGCTGGCGCTACGCACGTCACCAGCCCAGACCCCAGCATCCCGCAAGACTTTGGTGCCGCCGCCTTCTTTGACATCGACAATACGTTGATCCAAGGCTCTTCCCTGGTTGTCTTTGCTCTCGGGCTGGCCAAAAAACGTTATTTTAAGTTCAGCGAGATCCTTCCCATGGCGTGGAAACAGATCAAATTCCGAGTCACGGGCGCAGAAAACGCAGCGGACGTGGCCGAGGGGCGCAAACAGGCGCTTGAATTTATTAAAGGTCGCCGCGTGGACGAGCTGGTTGAGCTCTGCGAAGAAATCGTGGGCAACAATATGAGTGAAAAGCTCTGGCCGGGAACCAAGTCCCTCGCGGATCAGCATATTGCTGCGGGCCAACAGGTCTGGCTTGTGAGCGCCACCCCCGTCCAGCTAGCGCAATCTCTGGCCAAGCGACTTGGCTTTACCGGGGCTTTGGGCACTGTCGCCGAGGTCAAAGATGGTGTCTTCACCGGAAGACTGGTCGGCGATATTTTGCATGGCCCCGGCAAATTGCACGCAGTTGCAGCGCTCTCCACCATTGAGCGGCTCGACCTCAGCCGATGCACCGCCTACTCCGACTCCATCAACGATGTTCCTATGCTCTCCATGGTGGGAACCGCGGTAGCCATTAACCCGGATCGCCCGCTAGCCAAGGTGGCTAAGCAGCACGGCTGGGAGATGCATGACTACCGCAGCCTGCGCAAAGCTATGCGAACCTACGGTCTGCCAGCCCTGATCACCGCAGCGTTTAGCCTCGGCGGTTGGAAAGCGTGGCGACGCTAATCCCGTTTCCCCTTCTCCGGTGTCCGAAGAATATAGATCACCAGTCCGACCGCAATAATTCCTAGCACGATCAACACCGACGTCAGATTGCTCACGTTAACTGCTACGTCGAGCACCCATGCTTGGATTGCGGACTGGGTTTCAATACTGAGGAGCCCCGGCAAACCAGTCGTGGCATGAGTGAACATAAAGACTAATCCGATGATCACAAAAATCACGCCGGAGATCATCGACATGGTGTTGAGTTTTAACCGACCCACGTTCACGATCTTGCCTCCTAGCGCTCCGCGAGGAATGCGTTCCCAGAACAGCGCCAGTATCACCAGGGGAACGACCATCCCCAAGGCATAGCAGCCTAGGACGAGGGCACCATACGAGCTTGATGCACTCACGACTGCAGTCGTGAGCACCGCACCGAGCAATGGGCCCGCACAGAATCCCGAGAACCCATAAGCCGCGCCGAGCAAAAAGACAGAGAGCCATCCTTGTCCGCGCACCCGGCCCGCCAATCCAGAGAGACCTGGCAGGGATATGCCGCCGCCGAAAAAGGTGAAAATGCCCAGGGCTACGATCACGATTCCGCCGCCGAGGATCAACGTTTCACGGTGCAGCGCCAAAAATCCACCGAGCCGTCCTGCAGCGGTTCCCACCGGCACCAACACAGCCGCTAGTCCAAGGAAGAACACGCCTGTCCGTGCCATGATCTGCGAGGATCGTTGGAACGCATAGGCAAAGAACGCCGGAAGCAGCAGCGCAGAACACGGACTCAGCAGCGCTAGGATTCCGCCCAGGAATGCGCCAAGTAATCCAATATCAGACACGTGGAACGGCAACCTCTCCATCTGCGACCTTGGCTAATTCCGCCTCGATAGCGCGGACAAAGACTTCAGTGGGTTGTGCGCCGGAGACGTATTGGGTTCCCACGACAAAGCCGGGAGTTCCGTTGATCACCAACGAGCCAGCGTATTCGCGTGCCTTGTTCACCACGGAGTCGTAGGTGCTATCGGTGGCTTCTCGGCTAAAACGCGCCATGTCTTTCACGCCTGCCTGCCGAGCGAATTCCTCAAAGTTGGCCAACTTATTTTCAGGGTGTCCCTTGACGGTTTTGCTGGCCTGGAAAAGTGCGCTGCGGAACTCGTTGAATTTGCCCTGAGCGGCGGCAGCTCGGCCAGCCTTAGCAGCCGAGACAGCATCGGGGCCGTTAACTGGCAGGTCATTCCATTCGATACGAACGAGGCCCTTGTCAACGTATTCCTTGATGATCGTCGGCTCGGTCTCGTTAGACCACTTTGCGCAGAAAGGGCACTCAAAATCGGAGTATTCCGAGATCACGACGGGTGCGTCGAGCGCGCCGAGCGCAAAAGGATCCTTTGCGTTTCGACGATGCACATTAAGGATATCTTCCGCTGATTTCAGTTCTTTTCCGGGACCATAGATCATGGCGTCATAAGAACCGTTTGCCAGTGTGACGGGGCCATCAGTCTTTGTACCCGGCGTTACCCGGGAAGAACCGGTCTTACCCGTAAAGCCTGGCGGCAAGGAAGGCCCTGCAGATTCTTGTGAAGTGCCTGCTTTGTTCGCAGAGGTACCCTCGTTTTTCGTGGCAGAGCCACGGCCCAAGGTATAAGCGCCAATGCCAACGATGAGAAGAATGACGATAAGCAGCGCCACAACCGCTGGACGCTTTGCTGAAAACATAAAGTTAGGGCTCCTTTTGTTGTGAAAAACCTTTTTACACCATAACAAAACCGCCCAGGGTAATCCCTGGGCGGTGAATGCTTTATTTACCGAGCTTTCTACGCTGAACGCGAGTACGGCGCAGCAACTTGCGGTGCTTCTTCTTGGACATGCGCTTGCGGCGCTTCTTGATGACAGAACCCATAACGGTTTCCCTCGCTTTATTGATCGGTGTACGTACTTCCCTGTCAGAAGCCCCACGGTCTCTTTTGCAATGCATACGCGGCCGAAGTGCACATCCGCCCGCGCAGGGTTACTGCCTGTCATGCGAGGGCGCTGACCCTCACTAGACATGCGGCAACCGCCGGTTGGGGCTGTTGTCTGACACGAATGGTCGCAATAATACCGACGCTCACACCAGAGACCAAAAACGCCCCCATGAGTCACAAAAATAACGAGGGGCAGTCGCCCCAGAAATACTGGTGGAAACTGCCCCTCGGCAAAGCTCTCAAGATGCTTATCCCACGTCGTAGTAGGAGGCATCCAGGTACTCGTTAACAGCCTTTTCGTGCACGCGGAAGCTGCGCCCCACGCGAACTGCCGGAAGCTCACCAGAGTGAACCAACCGATAAACGGTCATTTTAGATACGCGCATAATCTCCGCGACCTCGGCGACTGTCAAAAAAGTGCCATTATCTTCTCTAGCCATAATTTATCTAACCCTTCAGCAAGTCGCGCGCTGCAGGCTTCCCCTCCTACAGAACGAACACGCACGTGCTTAACAAAGCTTAGCGTGAAACGTGTGACACTTGCGACCCACCTGTTAATTTATTTCCCCAAACGCAACATAAGTCACGTAAATACCCTCCCCTCCCCAGTGGAAACAACTGGTCACAGGCGAAACATCAAAACCCCAACCCTCAAGTACAGGTTCAGTGAAAAGGGGAAAGCTAAAGGGGTAGAAGACTACTTCTACCCCTTTAGCTTGGAGCGACTTAGCCGAGCTCACCGTTTCGCTTCGCAGCAGCCTCAGCTGCGCGATACACCATTCCCCGCAAGCCGCTTTCCTCCAGCTCACGGATAGCTGCAATCGTGGTACCCGCCGGTGAACAGACGTTAGCGCGCAATTGCGTAGGCTCCTCCCCGGTTTCCTTGAGCATTGCGGCCGCACCATAAAACGCATTGACTGCCAGCTCCTTGGCTTGGTCCCGATTCAGTCCCAGGTGCACGCCGGCGTCGATAAGCGCCTCAGCAAAGAGGAATACGTATGCAGGCGAAGAACCCGACAGCGCAACAACAGTATCTAAATCAGACTCTTCTATCAACGTGACGTTGCCAACGGTCTCAAGCAGCTTGCACACCTGTTCCACCGCGGACTGATCCGCGAAACGACCAGGGGCGACCGCCGAATTTCCTTTGCCTACCAGCATCGGAGTGTTAGGCATAACGCGAATCACGGGCGAGCCAGCCGCCAAGATTTCTTCGATAGCCGCGGTGCTTACGCCTGCCGCCATCGAGACCACGGTGGTGTTGGAGTTGTTATCGACCGCGTCCGCGATCTCCTCGACCACATTAATAATCTGCTTTGGTTTGACGCATAAAAATACAACGTCAACCTCGTCAACGGCAGGAATATTCTCCGTAAAAGATACGACGCCGTACTTTTCTTTCAGAGCCTGACCGTGCTCCGCGTTCCTGTTGGTGACGTTGATATTTTTAGGGTTCATCCCCGCAGCAATAAGCCCTGAGATAAGGGCTTCGCCGATCTTGCCGCCACCAATCACTGCAATTGAAGTCATGGCGACCACTCTGCCACGCTCGCCGCACCAACAGCAAAAGCGAAGGGCTGGCGGAAGATTGCTCTCCACCAGCCCTTAAAAGCCTATGTACAGGGATTAAGACACGAGCAGCGGGCCAAACGTCATGACCAGACCAGCGACGCCTGCAAGAATCATGGACTCGCGATCCCGCTCCGTGCGCAATGCATGAACGACGCCAACGATAGCTCCGGTCACGGCCACAGCCAATGCTGCCACGATCGCTTTACTCAGAGCACCCCAAAGCTGCTGGAAGCCTAGGAAAATGACAACACCCAGGACGATTCCCGCCAAAGCCATGAAGATGACTCCCATGGCAGAGATCTGTTCCTCTTCTTCGTCTTCCTCGTAGTATTCGTCGTATTCGTCATACTCGTCGTCGAATTCTTCTGCGTCTTCATAGTCTTCGTAGTCATCTTCTACGTCATAAAACGCTTCGTCCTCGTCTTCGACAACCGCAAATGTGCTGGTCTCTTCAGCGGCATTGACGGGTTCCGCAGGAGGAGTATCTGCAACCTCGGCAGGCGCTACAGCTGCCATACCAAGGGAGTCAGCGGCAACCTGCACCGCTTCACTGTCCGAATCCTTTGAGACCGCGGGGAAAGAATCAGTGGTCAGGCGAACCGGATCTTTCTCATCCACAACACTCAGAACAATGGTTTGTTCCTTGCTGGGGGTCTCTGCCACGGGTGCTTCTGGCCCAACAGGCGTTTCCACATTATTAGCGGCGAGAAGCTCCTCAGCCTGGGTTGCAGCTTGCCGTTCCTGAGTCTTCTCCGACTGCCCCTTGACCGCGTTAAACGCGGCATCACGTTTTATTGCCTGAGTACGGGAAGTCGTGGGGAATGCGTCCGCGAACGGGGCAGGATCATGGGAGGCAGGGTCTGTAAAAGCCGCAGGTTGCGTGCGAGAGCCTTGTGCAACGCTATCCGGTTCTCCCGTGCTAGACGACGCGGCAGAGGAAGCAGGGACGTCGATAGGCTGGCTGGAGTGCTTCGACTCGGCGGGCTTAGCGGCCACCTTAGGAATGCTGCCAGTCAGCTCCGCAACGGAAATGCCCCCATCTTCCAGGTTGTGGCGTCGACGTCGCGGAGTTTCGGAGCTACCGCCGTTTTTGCCGGAACGCGCCAATAGTTCCGCAACGGTGAGTTGTTTCTCGCTCATCTCTCCTACTTCTCTACTAAAAGGGTTTCCTTTGGCACAATACCCTGTTCTATACGCCGAAGTATGACGCCTTCACGGAGTGCCCACGGGCAAATTTCTAAATGTTCAATTCCCAACGCCCTCATAGCAGCTTCTGCGACAAGCGCCCCCGCTACAATCTGCTGCGATCTATTCGCGCTCACGCCTTCCAGCTCTGCCCGGTCTGCGGCCGTCATCCTAGAGATAAAAGCAATCAGTTGTCGCAGGCCAGGAGCACTAAGCTCGCGCTTGACAAAGGGGCCAGCGGAAGAAGGAGCTGCGCCGGTGAGGCGACCTAAGGTGCGAAAAGTTTTCGAGGTTCCCACAGCCAGACGCGCCTCACCATAGGACTTCAGTGTTTTTGCACTCTCAACCAACTCAGCATCGATAAAATCACGCAGAAGGTTGATCTTCTTACGCTCAGGGGGATCCGTATCAAACCAATTGTGGGTAAGACGAGCGGCACCGAGGTCTAGGGAGAAAGCCGCGTCCGGGTTCTCGTTCTCCCCCGTCGACATTTCTAGCGATCCGCCACCAATATCCAGATTAATAATCCGTCCGGCCGACCATCCATACCAACGCCGTACGGCAAGGAAAGTCAGTCTCGCTTCATCCCTTCCGGAGAGTACTTCAAGGTTGACCCCCGTATGCTTAGCGACCTCCGCAAGCACCTCATCAGAATTAGTTGCTGAACGCACCGCGGACGTAGCAAAGGGCATGAGCTCTTCACACCCAAGTTGCTCGGCTAATGCAGCAGCTTCCGCCACCGAGGCCACGAGCTTATCCACCCCAGCAGCGGTAATGGCACCCTTTTTGTCCAGGTACCCCACCAGCTTTAAGGTGGTTTTCCAGTCACTCATCGGAGTCGGGCGACCACCCTGTTGGGCATCCACCGCCACCAAGTGAACCGTGTTGCTTCCCACGTCCAATACACCTAATCGCACTACTCCAGGGTAGACCGTATAGCCTGTCCAGTGTGAATGACCCCAAAACCACTCCCGAATCTGCTCCAGTGCATCTTGGTTTCCCCGAGTTTTCGCCGGCTGCAGAATCGATCCGACGCGGCGATGAATTAGCGCCGGATTTTCCGCGCCAATGGTTTGAGTTCACCAATCCGGAAGACCCGATGCATCAGTTCAGCATCGACCTCACCTGGATCGAATCCACATATTCCTGCGCCTTTGGCACTGAATCATGCAAAGGCATCGACGCATCCCTTCCTTCCGTAGGATGCTGCGGGCACGGAGCCTATCTCTCCGACGACGAGGACCGCGAACAGCTGTTGCAGGCCGTGTCGCAGATGCCCGCGCGCTATTGGCAGCTGCGCCCAGAAGAAACTGACGCTTTTATTTCCGCCGACGACCCCGCAGAGACAGAACCTTGGCTGGTGTGGGATGAGCTAGACGACGACAACGGCGAACCAGAACCAGCACTGAAAACCACAGTGGTCGACGGCGCATGCATCTTTGCCAACCGCAAGGGCTGGCCCACCGGCACCGGCTGCGCGATTCATCAATGGGCGCTCGATGCAGGCCGCGATCTCACGGTGGTCAAACCGGAAGTATGCTGGCAGCTCCCGTTACGCAGACTCGAAGCATATGAAGAGCGTGCCGACGGCGTAGAGATCCTACGCACCACGATCACAGAATATGAACGGCGTGGTTGGGGCAACGGCGGCGAAGACTTTGACTGGTACTGCACCACCGCACCGGCATGCCACGACAACTCCGACCCCTTGTGGGTGACTCATGAGGCGGAGCTCAGAGCACTCATGGGAGACCCCTCATACGAGTTTTTAGCGCACATATGCCGCACGCGGGATACCGCCCGACGCAGCGGCGTTCCCGCAAGCATTTTTAGCCCGCATCCGGCTAGCGTAGCTGCGGGCGCTCGCCCACAGGCCACATCCTAATCTTCGAACTTGTAGCCCAATCCCCGCACTGTAACCAGATGCTTAGGGGAAGAAGGCTCTTCTTCAATCTTGGATCGCAGGCGCTTGACGTGAACGTCCAGCGTCTTGGTGTCTCCCACGTAATCTGCGCCCCAGATGCGGTCGATAAGCTGGCCCCTCGTGAGGACCCGCCCGGAGTTGCGCATGAGGTATTCCAGCAGGTCGAACTCTTTTAGCGGCATAGAAATGCTTTCTCCTGCCACGGTGACCGTATGGCGTTCCACGTCCATGCGTACGCGACCACCGCCGAGGATATCGTCGCCGTCTTCCTCGTAATCTGCTACTTGTTGCTCGCCGCCGCGTCGCAACACTGCCCGGATTCGCGCAATGAGTTCTCGCGCCGAATAAGGCTTGGTCACATAATCGTCTGCGCCAAGTTCCAGGCCCACGACCTTGTCTATCTCAGAGTCACGGGCGGTCACCATAATCACTGGGACGCTCGACACCTTGCGCAACCGCTTGCACACATCGGTTCCAGACATGCCAGGCAGCATGAGATCGAGCAAAACAATGTCGATGTCGTTCTTCTCAAATTCCACTAGGGCTGTGGGGCCATCGCCTGCGACTACCACCTCAAACCCTTCTTTGCGCAATAAAAACGCCAGCGGATCGGCGAGGGACTCTTCATCTTCAACTAGAAGAATAGTAATCATTTAGGCCTTGTCCTTTCGGCGAGAGTCCCCACGAGGCACGCTGGGGTGAAGCAACAATTCTGAATCCGATTCGGCATCGACGGAATCTGCAGGCGCAGATTCCTCGGGGTGATAGATCGGCAAGTCAATGGTAAACGTCGACCCGGTCCCGGGGCGCGACCACAGCTTCACATCCCCCCCATGGTTAGCAGCAACATGCTTAACAATAGCCAGGCCCAAACCGGTTCCTCCGGTAGAGCGCGACCGCGCCTTATCCACCCGGAAGAACCGCTCAAAAACTCGACTTTGGTTTTCCGGGGAGATACCAATACCGCTGTCGATGACGCGGATGAGCACGAGCTCGTCGAAAAGCACTTTGGTGGTCACCGATACCGGCATCGCATTCGGAGAATAATTAATAGCGTTGCTGATGAGGTTGGACACTGCCGTGACCAAAAGGCTTCTATCGCCCATCACTTCAACGCCGCACTTCTTCCCCCGCGTCAACTCAATGCCCGCGTTCTCGGCGGCAAGGTGGTTCCGGCTCAAGGCTTCGTCGATGATCTCGTCCACCGCGACTGGTTGCAGATCAGGCAGTGCCTCCGCACCCTGCAGCTTGGACAAGGAGATCAGCTCATTAATCATGTCTGCAAGCCGATGCGCCTCTTTTTGCAGACGCTTACCAAAGTACTCAACCTGCTCTTGATCATCTGAGCCTTGCGTTATTGCTTCAGCCAGCAAAGCCATGCCCCCCACCGGGGTTTTCAGCTCATGAGACACATTGGCCACAAAGTCCCGCCGCGCAGCCTCCATGCGCTGATTCTCTGATTCATCGGTGCTAAAAACGATCACGTAGCGGTCATCCACCAGGGTCAGGGGTTTCACCATCGCCCGCACCGACGTGATGCGCGTACGCCTATCCGCAATGGCCAACTCCAGGGAGTGGGTTTCCCGATCCTCAAAGACCTCTTGAGAAAGCGCCCAAATGTCAGGGTTCAGGCTTCTCTCATGCACAATCCCCATGTCATGGGCACGGGCATTAGACAAAAGGACACTGCCGGTACGATCCACCACCGTGACTCCCGTGGGCGATCCCTGCACAGCCAAGTGCAGCATTTGACCAACGGTGGTCACCTGGTTGGCGTGGGCGCCCGCGAGCGACCGATGGTAGCGCCCCGAGCGGCCTTGGACCCACTTAAACGCGGGTAGGGCGAGGCCCATAAGAGCCGCGCCCAATACGAAAGCTAGTAAAACATTCACTAGCTCACCATCGTAACCTGTTATTTGCCGCCTTGTGCAGCAACCGCCGCAGCGCCTGCTGCCGCTGCCTCTGGATCAAGGTAAGTACCACCCGGATTAAGGACCTTTCCGTCCTGGTCAAGCTCGTATACCAGCGGAATTCCGGTAGGAATATTCAGCTCAGCAATATCTGCATCCGAGATATTGTCGAGGTGCTTGACCAATGCACGCAAGGAATTGCCATGCGCTGCGATAAGGACAGTCTCGCCCTTCTTTGCTCGCGGCAAAATTTCCTCTTCAAAGTAAGGCACAAAACGATCCACGACGTCTTTCAGGCATTCCGTGCGCGGCACCTGGGGAAGATCCGCGTAGCGAGGATCATTGGCCTGGGAGAACTCGCTTGAATCCTCCAGCTCCGGAGGAGGGGTGCCATAAGAACGACGCCATTCCATGAACTGATCTGCGCCGTACTTCTCTTTGGTCTCAGCCTTGTTCAGGCCCTGCAGCGCACCATAGTGACGCTCGTTGAGACGCCAGTCGCGTACAACAGGAATCCAATGGCGATCTGCCGCGTTAAGCGCGATGTTGGCGGTGCGGATTGCACGACGAAGAAGCGACGTATACACAACAGTTGGCAGAACATCCTGCTGCTTCAGCATCTCGCCGCCACGCTTGGCCTCGGCCTCGCCTTGCTCGGTAAGGTTAACGTCCACCCAACCAGTGAATTGGTTGGAGGCGTTCCACTCGCTTTGTCCGTGACGGAGAAGAATCAGTTTTCCGATAGTCATAGTGCTCAGTTTGCCACGAAAATGTCCGCCCGGCAGCGATCACACTAAAATGTGGGATTGTTTACACTTATGTCCGAGCGGACTTTATCGTAGTGGCGGCCTCTATGCGGAGAATCCTTATCGCTTACCCTTCCGCATGGCGCTCTTTACATTCATCAACATCAATAGTGAGCGCGGCCTCATAGACTTCTTCCAGCTTCTCCGCAGAGGCAGCCCACGTAAAGTTCGCAGCGTGGCGCACTGCTTCCTCACCCATCTGGATCCGCAATGCATCGTCGTCAAGCAGCTGCGCCAGTGCATCCGCCCAGATTTCCGGCGCGTGGCCGTCGACAAGCAACCCAGTCTCCCCATCGGACACCGCAATCGGCAGACCACCCACCCGAGCCGCAACCACCGGCGTTCCGCTCGCCTGGGCCTCCATAGCAACAAGCCCAAACGACTCGTTATATGAAGGCACCGCAACAATATCCGCTGCCTGATAGATAGAGACCAGCTCTTCCGGCGGACGCGGGTCAAGGAACCGCACTCGCTTACCCAACCCCAAACGCCGACTCAATTCAATGTAATGTTCGACGGTCGCCGCGGCACCAGAGGGACCACCACAAAAAATAACCCGAAGTTCACGTTCAGGATCACGGCGTATCAGTTCAGCCACAGCAGCAAGCAATACTTGTGGCCCCTTAAACTCCTGCAGCCTTCCCACAAAAGCAATGACCTTGATATGCAAAGGAATTCCCAAACACCGTCGAGATACCTCCGTATTACGCTGCGTACCCGGCGTAAAAAGGGAAATATCCGTGCCCGGCGCGATCACCGCCACCTTATCCGGCAGCACATCATAATGACGGATAAGGTCGCTGGTTTCTTCTGGGGTGTTCACCACTAAAATATCCGCGTTATCCACTAGTTGCTGTTCACAAATCCGGCGAGCTTCCGACTCACGCATGTCAGAGGTTGAGCTATAGAAATTCTTCACCGCCGCCAGCGTATGAGCAGTATGAACCAGCGGAATCTCCCAAAGATCGCGCAACAGCCACCCCACCTGACCGGACAGCCAATAATGGCTATGCACTACGTCGTAGGTCAGCGCATTGCACTTAACAAACTGCACTATTCCGCCCGCGAATGCCGCCAGCTGGGTAGGCAGCTCTTCCTTAGACAACCCTTCATAGGGACCCGCCACGATGTTAATAACCCGAAGGCCTGGCTCTACATCGACGACCTCCCCGTGGCCGAGGCGCGTCGCCCGCGTAAAAACGTCCACGTCTAGCCCACGACGCGCCAGTTCCCGCGCTATCGACAAAACATAAACGTTCATTCCACCGGCATCGCCGCTACCCGGCTGCTGCAGCGGCGATGTATGCATCGAAATCATGGCTATACGCATAACGATCATTCTAAGAGGAGAACGTCGTCTGCGTTTGTGTTGGTAGCGCTGTGAGGTGTTGCTATGCCACTGCCAGCATGTCACCCTATGTCGCCTTGCACCTTTTCCTATTGTTTAGATCACTCTTTTATATGAATGCTTGGAGTATCACTTGAATGTCATATTGTGACTCTAGCCATTTGCTTTAGGCGCAATTCATCAAAGATATACGCCCCTCCCCGCCTCACAAATCCATAACATTTCCAAAATCACCAGCTTATGGATTCCCCCAGTACTCAAACATGAGGCTATGCTCGTATTAAAACTTACCGGTGTGTAAAGTTAATCCAACGTCGAAGGGACATCATGTCAGCATTTGAGACCAAAGCGTGGCTACAGTACTACCCCAGCTGGACACCTCACAGTCTTGATTATGGAGATACCACTCTCCTTGATATTTATGACAACAACTTGGCCATCAACGCCGACAAACCTGCCACCTATTTCTTTGGCAAGCGCCAGAGCTATGCCGAATTGGATAAGCAGGTACGCAGCGCGGCCGCAGGCCTCCGAGCACTTGGTGTCCGCGCCGGCGACCGCGTAGCCATTTGTCTCCCCAACTGTCCGCAGCACGTCGCTGCGCATTATGCGGTACTCAAGCTTGGGGCAATCGTCGTTGAGCACAACCCCCTTTACACAGCACATGAGCTAGAAGCGCCGTTCACCGACCACGGTGCACGCGTGGCCATTGTGTGGGATAAGGCCGCACCGACGCTGGAGAAACTACGACGCACCACCCCGCTAGAAACCATCGTGTCCGTCAATATGATCGACGCAATGCCGCCACTGCAAAAATATGCGCTCAAGCTGCCGATTCCCGCCTTGATGAAAAAGCGCGATGCAATCACCGCGCCAGCGCCCAATACCATCCCCTGGCAGATCCTCACCGGTACCGCACTCGGTGGCCAGGGCGAAGATATCGTCTCCTGCCCCGAAGTAACCAAAGACTCTGTGGCACTCATCCTGTACACCTCAGGCACCACGGGCGCGCCCAAGGGCGCTCAGCTTACCCACGGTGGCCTCTTTGCCAACCTCCTGCAAGGCAAAGCCTGGATCCAGGGGCTGGGAGATCAAGATGAACGACTCCTCGGCGCCATCCCAATGTTCCATGCTTACGGCGTTACCATCGTCCTCAACCTGGCGTTTTACATCGGCGGAGAGATGGTGTTGCTGCCAGCACCGCAGATCCCGCTGATCATGAAGATCATGAAGAAGGAGCCCGTTACGTGGGTTCCCGGCGTCCCCACCCTGTACCAAAAGATCGCCGAGGCAGCCGAGAAATCCGGCATCTCCATCTCCAGCGTCCGCAATTCCTTCTCCGGCGCTTCCGCACTGCCGGTGGATACCGTCGCATACTGGGAAAAGCTCACGAGCGGCCTGCTTGTCGAGGGCTACGGACTCACCGAGACGTCTCCCGTTATCGTCGGAAACCCCATGACCTCAGACCGCCGTCCTGGTTACGTGGGAATCCCCTTCCCCGACACCGAAGTTCGCATCGCAAACCCTGAGAACCTCGACGAGACGATGCCCGACGGGCAGGAAGGCGAAATCCTGGTTCGCGGCCCCCAGGTGTTTGCCGGTTACCTCAACCAGCCCGAGGCCACCGCGAATAGCTTCCACAAAGATTGGTACCGCACGGGCGACGTCGGCATCATGGAAGAAGACGGCTTCATCCGCCTTGTTGCTCGCATCAAGGAAATCATCATTACCGGAGGCTTCAATGTGTATCCGGCAGAGGTAGAAGATGTTCTTCGCCAGCACCCTGATGTCCTCGATGCCGCCGTTGTTGGACTCCCGCGTAGCGACGGCTCCGAGTCCGTTGTCGCCGCAATCACCCTCAACGAGGGCGCAGCCCTTGACCCCGAGGGGCTTAAGGATCACTGCCGCGGAAACCTCACCCGTTACAAAGTGCCGCGCACCTTCTACCACTTTGAAGAGCTCGCTAAGGACCAGCTTGGAAAGATCCGCCGCCGCGAGGTGCAGGCAGAACTGATCCAGAAGCTCAAGAAGTAACGCGACAGCTTTTCTGCACGTCCCTGCATTTCCATAGACAAAGCGCGCTCCGACGCCCGCTAGACCCCCTAACGTCTATGGAAATGCAGGGTCTTGCTTATTCACCCACTCATATTCGATCTAAAATTCGACGCCAATCCACACCGGCTCAGGCTCCAAAGCCACTCCAAAAGTTTTTTGGACACCGTCGCAAATATCATGTGCCAACGCCACCAGATCTGTTGTGGTTGCGTTGCCCCGGTTGGTCAGAGCCAGGGTGTGTTTAGTGGAAAGACGAGCAGGCGCGCCTTCGGGGTAGCCCTTCTTATATCCAGCCCTATCTATCAGCCAGGCCGCAGAAAGCTTCCATGCGCCGGGGCCCATCGGGTAGCACGGCATGGCGGCCGCATCCTCTGGTTCGCACAGCTCCGCCATCCGAGTCCGCACCGTTTCCAAGAGTGCATCGCTGACAATCGGGTTGGTAAAAAACGATCCGGCAGACCACGTGTCGTGGTCATCGGGGTCATAGACCATTCCTTTCCCCCGGCGCAGCTGCACAACGGCTTCTCTTACTTCCCGCACATTCCAGCGAATCGCTTCCTCGCCAGGGGCCGCTACGCCCAAGAGGCGCGCTAATTCCCCAAAGCGCAAAGGCGCAGAAAGCCCGTCCAAGGATAGCTGCAGCGTGATGCCCAGCACTACGGCCCGGCCCGTGAACTTCAAGTTGGAGTACCTATATGCCAGCTCTAATTCCGCAGCCGGAACCTCGGAGACCTCACCAGTGCCACGATCCAAAAGCTCAACGCTTACCAGGACATCTGCTATTTCTGCACCATATGCCCCAACATTTTGCACGGGGGTCGCTCCCGCAGAGCCGGGGATTCCGGAAAGACATTCGATGCCTCCGAGCCCTGCGTCGACAGCAAACGCGACGACGTCGTCCCACACCGCGCCAGCATCTACTACAAGACGCCCAGTGTGCATATCTGCAGAAATCTCTTCGCATTCTACGATCACAGCGACGACCGGAATATCGCCATCAGCGATCACCAGATTAGACCCTCCACCAACGATGAGAAGGGGGATGCGGTGGGCGTCGAGAAGCCTCACCACATGCGCCACAGCCTCACGTGAGCCGCAATGAACAGCGGCGATAGGCGTGCCGCCGAGATGGAAAGTGGTGAGTTCGGAGAAGGCAAGAGACTCGATGCGAGTATCGGCATGGCGCTCGATCTCGGGTCGAATTTCGGCGAATGTTTGGGTCAGCGATGTATCCGTCACCCCTTTAAGGGTAGTCTGTACGCATGACAACGCGTAGCGAGAACACTGTCACCATCAATCAGCCAGCTGAAAAGGTGCATGCAGCCCTGACTAACCCCGATTACTGGGCGTTCGTCGTGGAAAACCTGAGCCCCGAACCAGGTCAGGTTCACGAGTTCGCAGACGCCAACGGCGGCGCCGTAGTAACGCTCTTTGAGGTGCTCCCCCTTGAGGTGCTCCCCGAAGCTGTTCGTGCGATGATCAGCCAGGCATTGAAGGTTAAGCGTGTAGTGACTGTCGGCGGCCTCAACGGCGACTCCGCCCCCATCAGCTACACCGCCGACGTAAAAGGCACCCCTGTAGATTTCAAGGGCGAGATTGCTCTGACCGGCGCTGGTCAATCCACCACGCTGTCCTATGCCAACGAGGTCACCGTGAACATCCCGTTCATGGGTGCAGCCATCGAGCCCAAGGTTGGCGAGGCCCTCGGCGAGCTCTTCCAAAATGAAGGCAACCTCACCGCACAGTGGATCTCCGAGAACCTCTAACTCGATTTTTTAACATTTGACCGATGGCCGACCATGCCCATAATCTCCGAACTTCCTTTGGGCACGGTCGGCCTTTGTCACGTCCTGTCGGCGTAATCACCCGTGGGACAACAGGATTCAATCGCCTCCGCAGGTGCGATAGGTGGATGGCGCATCACCCAGATATACGGGCGGCACTGCGCAGAGCCGAAACCCCACTGGCCCTGGATGTGGACTATGGGGCGAGTTCTACCACCACGGTAGACTGGGCCCGTTGGTTGCGCACAATACGCCCTACTACACAGGTCACAGGGCTAGAAATCGATCCGGAGCGGGTTCTGCCTCCGCGTGATGGAGTTACCTTTGAGCTCGGGGGTTTTGAGCTAGCGGGTTATCAGCCCACGATCGTGCGAGCTTTCAACGTTTTACGCCAGTATGACGTAGACCAAGTGCACGACGCATGGAACATGGTTACCTCGCGACTCCAGCCAGGCGGATTCTTCATCGAGGGCACATGCGACGAACTCGGCCGGCGCTCAACATGGGTATTACTTAATCACTCAGGCCCGCTATCACTCACCCTTGCGTGAGATCCCTTCGACGTAGAACGCCCCTCCGACATCGCAGAGCGCCTTCCCAAAGCCCTCATTCACCGAAACGTTCCCGGCGAGAAGATTCACCAGCTACTTTCGCTTGCCGACGCCGCCTGGAACCACAGCGCCCCATGGGCATCCTATGGACCCCGCGTGCGCTGGAGAGCTGCCCGCGCTTCCCTCGCGGAGCAAGGCATCCCCATGATGCCTATTCGTCGCCCCGTGCGCGACAGTCTCCTGACTGTCCCATGGTCTCTTGTAGACCCAGTGCAGCGCTGATTCCCCACCGAACCGCTAAGAAGTTCGCACGTACATTAGCGCCTCGTGATTGTCACGGCCTTTTCCCTGTGATTCCAGCCAAAACGGTTTTTCATCTATTTTCATTGCATTTTCCAATTGAGTAAATAGGTTCGACCAAAAGCTGATCAAACACATATAAACACCGCATGTCGCAGCCCGCTTTCACCTTTACCGACCACAATCCAAGCAGCTAGCGGCCCATTATTTCCGGTAAGTGTACAGGTTTTCACCGTTTTCCACACGGACGAGGTCAGACACAATCACACAACCCCAAACCCCATTTACGCCGTTGTGAGCCACAAGTAAAAACGAATCTAAGTGAGATAACTCACCCCTTTCTGTTTATGCAGAGATGGGTCACTATTACTACACTCGAATTTGTTCATGGCAAAAGCCGTCAAAAATAGCTCAGCCCCGACGTACGAACCTAGGACCGAGTAAAAACTAGCGGCTATGCCATCTAGGAATCTCTGTATCCCCGAACCCGCAGGGATCACAGCAACTCGATTTAGAGAGGGCACTTTCTCGATGACCACCGCCCAACAAGAAACGAACGTGTCTGCTTGGGAAGGCTTTGCAGCCGGCCCATGGCAGGAAGACATCGATGTTCGCGACTTCATTCAGCGCAACTACACCCCCTACGATGACGACGCCAGCTTCTTGGCAGGCCCCACGGAGAAAACACTCCGCGTATGGGACACACTGGAAAAGAACTACCTTTCCGTAGAGCGCAAGAAGCGCGTTTTCGACGTAGACACCGATACTCCTGCTGACATCGACGCGTTCCCTGCTGGCTACATCTCCGAAGACGATGACGTCATCGTTGGCCTGCAGACAGACGTTCCACTGAAGCGCGCAATGATGCCTTTCGGTGGTTGGCGCATGGTCGAGACCGCTATTAAAGAAGCGGGCAAGGAAGCAAACGAAGATATTAAGAGCATCTTCACCAAGTACCGCAAGACCCACAACGAGGCAGTCTTTGACATTTACACGCCTCGTATCCGTGCAGCTCGTTCCGCTCACATCATCACCGGCCTGCCCGACGCATACGGTCGCGGCCGCATCATCGGCGATTATCGTCGTGTAGCACTCTACGGCGTTGATTTCCTCATCGAGGAAAAGAATCGCGCCAAGGACTCGGTGGCAACCGAGCACTTCTCCGAGCACTGGGCACGCTACCGTGAAGAGCACTCCGAGCAGATCAAAGCTCTGAAGAAGCTGAAGATCATGGCAGCTTCCTATGGCTTTGACATCTCTCGCCCGGCCAAGACCGCTCAAGAGGCTGTTCAGTGGACGTACTTTGCTTACCTAGCATCCGTTAAGTCCCAAGATGGTGCCGCAATGTCCATCGGCCGCCTCTCCGCATTCTTGGACATCTACTTTGAGCGCGATCTCGCCGCAGGCCTCATCACTGAGGAAGACGCTCAGGAAATGATCGACGCCCTCGTCATCAAACTGCGCATCGTCCGCTTCTTGCGCACCATCGATTACGATCAGATCTTCTCCGGCGATCCTTACTGGGCAACCTGGTCCGACGCTGGCTTTGCAGAAGACGGCCGTTCGATGGTCACCAAGACCTCCTTCCGCCTGCTGCAGACTCTTCGTAACCTGGGTCCTGCACCAGAGCCAAACATCACCATCTTCTGGGATCCCGAGCTACCCGAGGGCTACAAGGACTTCTGCGCCGCAATCTCCATCGAGACCTCGTCCATTCAGTACGAGTCCGACAAGCAGATTCGCGATCAGTGGGGCGACGACGCCGCCATCGCTTGCTGCGTGTCCCCGATGGCTATCGGCAAGCAGATGCAGTTCTTCGGCGCCCGCGTGAACAGCGCAAAGTCGCTGCTCTACGCTATTAACGGCGGCCGCGACGAGGTCTCCGGCAAGCAGATCACCGAGCCCGGACTGTTCGCTCCCATCGAGGGCGATGGCCCCTTGGACTTCGATGAGGTCTGGGAAAAGTACGAGAACATGCTCGACTGGGTCGTCGGCACCTACGTTGAGGCACTCAACATCATCCACTTCTGCCACGACCGCTACGCCTACGAGTCCATCGAGATGGCGCTGCATGACTCCAACATCATCCGCACCATGGGCTGTGGCATCGCAGGTCTGGCTATCGTCGCCGATTCTCTCTCTGCCATCAAGCACGCAACAGTCACTCCTGTGCGCGATGAGACCGGATTGATCGTTGATTACATCACCGAAGGCGACTTCCCTCGCTACGGTAACGACGACGACCGCGTCGACGACATCGCCGCAACCATCGTCCACACGGTGATGTCCAAGATCAAGGAAATCCCGCTCTACCGCGATGCCATCCCGACCCAGTCGGTGCTCACGATCACCTCAAACGTGGTCTACGGCAAGGCAACCGGCGCGTTCCCATCCGGACACAAGGCTGGTACTCCGTTCAGCCCTGGTGCAAACCCAGAGAACGGTGCGGATACCCACGGTATGGTCGCTTCCATGCTCTCTGTGGGCAAGCTGGACTACCAGGATGCTCTCGACGGCATCTCCTTGACCAACACCATCACTCCTTCCGGCCTTGGCCGCACAGCTGATGAGCAGGTCAAGAACCTGGTCGGCATCCTCGATGCCGGATTCATCATGGACGAAGACTAAGCCTTCGCTCCATCCCTAACAATTCATTCCCACAAGAAATCGGAGAAACTTATGTCTTCTAAGACCTTTGAAGAGCGCCTCAACGACATGAAGACCCAGCGTGACCAGAACAACGCAAACGCAGGTCTGTACCACGCAAACATCAACGTCCTCGATCAGAAGACCCTTGAGGATGCCATGGAGAACCCTGACAAGTACCCGAACCTCACCGTTCGCGTCTCCGGCTACGCCGTGAACTTTGTCAAGCTCACCCGTGAGCAGCAGCTCGACGTTCTCTCGCGCACCTTCCACCACTCCGCATAAGGAGTAGCGCGCTCAGCGTGCATCTTTAGCTGCCACCGCCTCGAGTTCGCTTGAGACGGTGGCATACTTTTGCCCAGATTTTTGTTGTACTTCAGTGACAGCGACTGGCCTACCAACCACCCTTAGTTTTAGCCCCTCGCAGATCTACCGCCCCGCGTACGTCGCGATCGAAAGGAATCCTCATGGCCGATGGAATTAACTCCACCGTTACGGTCGAACGCTCAGATGACCCGCGTCTTCGCGGCACGGCCGCAGGCATCGGAACAGATCTTGAGCTTGAGGATGTTTCCCATAAGGAGCTGATCGAAGCCCGGCGCACCGGCGACATCGCCCTGGTGCATTCATGGGAGCTAGTCACCGCCGTCGACGGGCCCGGTACTCGCATGACCATGTTCATGGCGGGTTGTCCCCTGCGCTGCTTGTACTGCCATAATCCTGACACTATGCAGATGAAGGCGGGGACGCTCGAACGGGTGGAAGATATCGTTAAGAAGATCAAGCGCTATCGCAGGGTCTTCAAAGCTTCCGGCGGCGGGCTTACTATCTCCGGCGGCGAGCCCCTCTTCCAAATAGCCTTCACCCGCCGAGTGCTCAAAGAGACGCACGACGCAGGAATTCATACCACCATAGATACCTCGGGTTATCTGGGAGCTCGCCTCAGCGACGAAGACTTAACAAACATTGATCTTGTGCTTCTCGACGTCAAAGCAGGCGACGAGGAGACCTACCACCGAGTCACTGGCCGTGAGCTACAACCGACTATTGATTTTGGTAACCGCCTCCATGCAGTGGGCAAGCCCGTGTGGATTCGTTTTGTGCTTGTCCCAGGGCTTACCGACTCCCCGGAAAACATCAATAACGTGGCGGACATCGTTGAGCAGTGGAAAGACAACGTAGAACGAGTTGAGGTGCTTCCCTTCCATAATATGGGCGCAGACAAGTGGCACGAGCTTAACCTTCAGTATGACCTCGAGGACGTCAAGCCTCCGACAGAAGAATCGGTTGCGTTTACCAAGAACGTTTTCCGTTCTCGTGGTCTGCTGGTTCCTTAGCCAACCTCCGGCCCGGCTCCTCGCACAGGAGTCGGGCCTCAGCTTTTCCGTTAGTGGCGATACTGCGAAAAATAGGCGACACTGGAACCCGTGTCTAAAACTATTGGTTCTCGCATTAGTAAACTCATCCTCACAATCATCATTGCTCTTCTGGTTCTCTTGCTGCTGGCCGAATTCGGCTTGCGCTGGACTGTCAGTAAACAACTCAAAGATGCTGTGGGTTCCAATTCCACTGGTCAAGAGGCCAGTATCTCTTTCGGACCAACTCCCCTACTTTTTTCGGCTGTGACTCGCAACGTCCCCCACGTCACTATTGACTCGCCTTCAACGGTCAGCATTAAACACCCTGGCGATGCCAATGCTGTCCCAGAGGTCACCGGCACGCCGCAGTCTTTTATTAACGTTGATTCTTTAAATATTGCCGATCCCGATAACCCGGTTGCAGGTTCGCTCTCGCTTCGCACCACGCTTACCGACGACTACCTCCTGGCGGTACTGCAAAAGAGCATCGCTGAAAATCAGACGCGCCAGCCTGCCCCGGCTGAAGGAACCGGCAACGACCTGGGCGCACTTGCCGGAGCTTTCCTGCAACAGCTTATTCAGGTCACAGGGATCACTTCTAATCCCACAGATGGCACGGTAAAAGTCGATATCACAGGCGGAGCAGCCAACCTCACGCTTAAGCCGGAGGCTATCGACGGCCGCCTGTCCTTCACTGCCACCAATGCGAGCCTCCTCGGCGTTGAGCTGCCCTCCACGGTCTCTGACGCACTGACCAAGGGGCTTCGCGATCAAGCGAGTGCCATGGCAGGAAACCTCATGATTAAAAGCGTTGAGGTGGTAGACCATGGCGTCAAAATCGAGGTTGTCGGAGACAACATCAACCTCAATGAGCTCGGCAAGGAGAAAACCAGCAGTCCGTAGCTCCCGCGCGCTAGAGTCCGGTGACCAAGACTCCGTATGCCCCCGCTGCCTTGTGCACGGGGGCTTCGCTTATATCGCATATAACGTATAGGGGAATTCCATCTGTCTCATGCGCCCCCACGCTATAGGAGACCACGGCGTCCACGCCTATCTTTGCCAGCCACGCATGCGCACGGGCACGTAGCTCATCGTGGAGGATGGTATCGTCGACAAGCACTGCGAGCTGGGCAGGGTGCGGCACGGTCTCACGCGCCACCGCAATCTCGCCGATAAAAGCAGCGCCGGTGGCGTCGAGAAGCGAAGCTGGATCAGGAACATAAATCACCATCGTCGCGCCAGATTGCACCGCGAGCCGAGCCTCAGACGCCTTAATCAGCACGTGATGCTTACCCGTGGGGTATCCCGCCCAAGAGACCACAAGCTGCTCCCTCTGGCCGGCTGGGGCGTCGATTGCGTGCAGGAGTGAGGGCTCCACGCAGATCCCCATCCCCTGTTGCCTAGCGTTTGCCGTAAGTTGCTGCACATCAGTGGCGGTTGCCAGCGGGTCAAGGAGCGTGACCACCACCGTATTATCGCTCGTCATGCCCGTTTACCAGCCGTAATTGCCGTTAAGGATGTTCTTGATCTGAGGGCGAACATCGAACCAATACAATCCGATGATCACCAGACCAACCCAAGAAAGGAACTGGACTTTCAGATAAACCATGAGGGCCGCCAGTACAAGCAGGCCCACCCAGATCCACTTGTTCTGTCGGTCTCCGGCTTCAAAAGCATCGGCTCGCGTCGTAGCGGCTAATCCCGCGCCAACCAGAGCAGCAGCCACCGCGAGGTACACCGCAGCCACAACGATGTAACCGAAAATCAGGAAAACAAAGGTCATGAAGAGAATTCCTTGGATAGATGCATGAGGATGAGCGGTGTCTACAGCGTTTTAGGCCCCGCCTACACCCCAAAGAGTGAATATGAAACAGTGTAGATGGCCAAGCCTGCAAGAGCACCCACCACTGTTCCGTTAAGACGAATGTATTGCAGGTCTTTGCCCACCATCAACTCAATCTTGTCGCTGGCCTCGTCCGCGTCCCAGCGTTCGATGGTCTCTGAAATAATCGACGTCACCTGATCCGCATAATTGTCTGCAAGGAACGCTGCAGTCTTGGTGATGCGAGCGTCGAGATCTGCACGCAACGCATCATCGGCGTGAATTCGGTTTCCCCACTCCAACGCATACTCTTTGATTTTTTGCCGCAACAGGGAATCCGCGTCTTCCGCAGCAAGGATCACGTTCTTAGACACACTAGCCCAGATCGTCGACGCAGCATCCTGCACCGGCGCTGAACCCATCACATCGTGCTTGACGTCTTCCACCTTCTGAATCACAACCGGATCCGTCTGCAGATCATCAGCAAATTTCTCTAGGAAGCGTCTGATCGCCTGACGGGCCTCATGATTCTTATCGCGCTCCACCGCAGCCGTCCACTGAATGAGCTCGCGATACACCCGATCGCCCACCAGCTCATTAACAAACTTTGGTGCCCAGGAAGGCGCGCGCTCCCCCAGGATCTTGAGGATTAAGCTTTCCGACGTCAGCGCCTTCTTATGCAGCCAAGAAACCAGTTGATCCACTATTGGTTCCGTTTGGCCTCCCTGATTGAGCTGCTGCAACAGCCTGCCAAGAGGTGGGCCCCACTCCGGCTCCGCGAGCTTTTCCACGATCGCTTTTCGGATAACAGCCTCTGCGTCCTGAGGATCCAGCGCCTTGACAGCCTTCGCCGTAAAGGCACCGACCTCACGCGACACGGTCTCAGCGTTAGCTGGCTCCGACAACCAGTCGCCGATGCGACTCGCCACATTCGCCTGAGACACTTTCTCTGTGATTTGTTCTGCGTTAAGGAAGTTCTCGCTCACAAACCCGCTCAGTGCCACACCTACTTGATCCTTCTTCCGACGCACAATCGCCGTATGAGGAATCTTGATGCCCAAGGGGTATCGGAACAAGGCAGTCACTGCAAACCAATCGGCCAAGCCACCGACCATTCCGGCCTCAGCAGCAGCCCGAACAAAGCCCACCCATGCAGGGGTGGGGTCAGTCACCGAGGTATACCACTGACAGCTCAAAAAAATCGCTGCAGCAACAAAAAGTAATCCCGTCGCAATAGTCTTGTGCTTCCGTAGCGCACGCCGCTTTTCGGCCTCTGCTTCAGGCGAGGGGCCAGGAACCGCGAGTCCGCGTGGAGCTGCATGTTGTGCCATGTCACTCATTATCCCGTACTCCCCACACCAGTCGGTAGCCAGTTCGCCCAGAGCACGCCAAAGACACCCCAGGTATAGAGGCGAACTGTCTGGGCTACAGCCTCGGAGGATGCTCGCAGCTTAAGTCCGTAAGGCCGGACTTTGCTGGGAGACTACAGTGCATTCCACCCGGCCACTATGTAATTAATGCCGATCAGCGTCGCAGCCAGCGTCATAAGTATCCATAACACTTTCCCCTTTTGTCATTCATAGCCTTGATGCTAATCGTGGACGCACAAAGGCTCCGATTTCCCTTAGGAATATCGGAGCCTTGTGAGTGGAGGTGTCGCGAAACGATTAGTTCATGCGACCGGTTTCAGCGCGATACTGACGGTAGTTGCGACGCCCACGGTGGATCAGAACAAAACCACCGATGAGCAGAACAAAACCTATAACCGCGCCGATGATCACGTAGGTAGCCCAAGCTTCTTGGCTTCCTACAGAAGCAGCACCCAAGCCAAAGATCAGCGCACCGAATCCTGCGAGGGAAACAAGAATGGCACCCATGCCCACCCACGTACTCGTACGCTGTAGCGACGAATGCGGTGCCCAGAGGCTCGCGGGGTCGTAGCCATCGATGTAGTGCATGCGCCCCTCGAAAACTGGGTATCCCGCAGTCTCCTGCGTCGCAGGTGCTGAATGAGACATAATGTGCCTTTCTAAATTTTTCCCTGTGAGTGAGTCAGCTCGTTGCGTTAAACCTTAGCTTAGTCGTCCTTACCGCGGAAGAAAGCGCGGGCCCGCTCCTTGTTAATAGCCGCAACAGCGGACAGCGGAATGTCTGCCGGGCAGACATCGGCGCACTCGCCGTACAACGAGCAGTGACCAAAGTTGGTCTCAAGCTCATCGATCATATTGCGGGCGCGCTTGCCGCGCTCTTCACGGCCCAAAGGCATAAGAGCGAGGTGCACAAGCTTTGCTCCGGTGAACAGGTGTGCTGCGCCGTTGGGGCAAGCAGCCACGCAGGCGCCACAACCGATGCATGCAGCGTGGTCGAGAGCAAGCTCAGCCTTCTCGTGGTTCTGGTAAATGGTGTCTGCATCAGGGGCCGTGCCTGCGTTGATGGAAACGTAGCCACCCTTTTGCATCACGCGGTCAAGAGCCGAGCGGTCAACCGCAAGGTCCTTGATCACCGGGTAAGCAGCAGAACGGAAAGGCTCAATCTTGAGGGTCGAGCCATCTGCTACGTGGTCAAGACGCTGCTGGCAGGAAGGCTTGTTCTTATCCAGGCCATGTGGGCGGCCGTTAACTAGCAGACCACAGGTGCCACAGATGCCTTCACGACAGTCCGAAGCGAAGACGAAAGGCTCTTTGCCTTCCTCAACCAAGCCAGTGTTGACGTGGTCCAGAAGCTCAAGGATCGACATCTGTGCTACGGCGTCGTCGACGTCGATGGACTCGAAATGACCTTCGCTGTTAGGACCGGCCTGACGCCAAATTTCAAGATGGAGTTTCATTACTTGTAGTTCCTTGTCATCAGCGGGATCGATTCGAACGTGAGCGGCTCAGCATGGCGAATGAACTCATTTTCCTGTGCGCCTGGCTCCCATGCGGAAACGAAGCACCAGTTGTCGTCGTCACGCTCAGCTTCACCTTCAGGAGAGAGGTGATCGTCACGGAAGTGCGCACCACAGGACTCGTCGCGGTCGAGTGCGTCAACGCACATGAGCTCGCCGAGGTCGATGTAGTCCGCTACGCGACATGCGTACTCAAGAACCTGGTTCATTTCCTCTGCCTCGCCGGTAATGCGGAGGTTCGCCCAGAATTCCTTACGGAGCTTCCGGATGTTCTCAATACCGGTCTTCAGGTCTTCGATGTTGCGGGCAACGCCACAAGAGAAGTAGAGGATATCGCCTAGCTGGCGGTGGTAGTACTCAGGACCATGAGGGTCGTCGCCCTTGATGTTCATGAGCTTGTCGATACGAGCCTGAGCTCGTGCGACTGCCGTTACTGCCTCAGGAGCATCCTCAGCAAGCTTGGCCTCTCCAAGGTGGTTAGCCAAGTAGTTCGGAATAGTAAACGGCAAGGTGAACCAGCCGTCGACCGAAGCAGAGAGCAAGGAGTTAGCACCCAGACGGTTTGCACCGTGGTAGGTCCAGGAGCACTCACCGGCGGCAAAGAGGCCGTCGATGGAGGTCATCTCGTTGAAGTCCGTCCACAAGCCACCCATGGTGAAGTGGCAGGTCGGTGCAATACGCATCGGAGCCTTGAACGGGTTCTCGCCGATTGCCTCTTCATACATCTGGAAGAGGTTGGAGTAGCGCTCGCGGATCGTGTTCTCACCAAGACGCTCAATTGCATCACGGAAGTCGAGGTATGCGGAGTTGTGCAGAGGCCCAACGCCGAGTCCCTTGTTGATCTGCTGAGAAATAGCACGCGACGCCACGTCGCGAGGCACGAGGTTACCGAATGCCGGGTAACGGCGCTCAAGGAAGTAATCGCGCTCGTCTTCAGGGATCGTGTTGGGGTCGCGATCGTCTTTGGGCTCGATTGGGGACCAGATGCGGCCGTCGTTGCGCAAAGACTCGGACATCAGGATCGTCTTCGACTGCCATTCCGAGTTGACCGGAAGGCCGGTCGGGTGGAACTGAATGAAAGACGGAGAAGCGAGGTAAGCGCCGATGTCATACGCACGCATCATTGCCGACGCGTTGGAGTTCTTAGCCAGCGTAGACATGTGGTAGACATTGCCGTAACCGCCAGTAGCCAAGATGACTGCGTGGCCCGTGTGAGGGGTGAGCTCACCGGTGATCAGGTTACGAGTGACGATACCGCGGCAGGCTTTCTTGCCGTTTTCCTCGGTGAGGATCAGGTCATGCATGTCTGCATGCGTGAAGATCTCTACCGTGCCGAGACCAATCTGACGCTGCAACGCAGCTGCTCCGGAGAGCTGAAGCTGCTGGCCTGTTTGACCACGCGTGTAGTACGTGCGAGAGACCTGCACACCACCGAAGGAACGGGTAGCCAGGGTTCCGCCGTACTCGCGGGCGAAGGGAGCGCCAATGGCGTTCATGTGATCAATAACGCGTACGGATTCGTATGCCAAGCGCCAACAATCGGACTCGCGACAACGGTAGTCGCCACCCTTCACGGTGTCCTTCACGTGGCGGTAAGCGCCATCGTTATCCACTTTCTTGCCACGAGCGGAGTTCACACCACCCTGCGCAGCAATGGAGTGCGCACGGCGAGGAGCGTCATGGTAGGTGAAAACCTTAACGTTGTAGCCCAGCTCGCCGAGGGCAGCAGCAGCGCCACCACCGGAAAGGCCGGTTCCCACAACAAGAACCGTGAACTTACGACGGTTCAGTGGGGAGACCAGGTTCATGTGGTCTTTTTGGTACTCCCACATGTCCTTGGTGGGAACGCCCTTAGGCTCGTTCGACTCAAGGATGCTGCCCAGTTTCACGCCATCGACGATGGAGGCTGGCTGGGTGAACTCAGGGCGAGTAGCGGTTTCAGAGTTAATGCTCATTGTTATTACCTTTTCGTCCTAGCTGATCCAGCCGCATGCGATAGACAGCGGAATTGCGATGTTGCCAATCATTACGATTGCGGGAACGAGGTAAGCGAGGAAGAGAATGATTGCACGCCAGCGCTTACCGGTGATGCCCAAATCGCTTGCGGCAAGCCAAATGCCGTGCGACAGATGCATGAAGAGTGTCAGCATCGCAATGATGTAGAAGATGGTGACGGGCCAACGGCTAAAGCTTGCCACCATGTTGGCGTAAATCTGACCGTGCTCGAACACCTCGGAGGCGGCTGGTGTGGCACCAACAGTCAGGTCCAAGATGTGGAAGACGATGAAGGCAAGCAAAATGATGCCGGTTACCAACATCGTGCGGGTGGTGAAGGAATTCATGCCCCCCATGAGGTTGGTGCGACGGAACTTACCGCGTGAACGGCTCGAACGGCCGATGAGTGCAAAAGCGCCGTAGATGTGCAAGACGATGCAGAGAAGCAGCGTGATGCGGAACAGCCACAGGAATGCACCGTGCGGGAAGAGCGGGTAAAGAAGGTTGCGCAACCACTCGCCATAGACGTCGATCGGATGCGTACCGTCCTCATAGAACGGCAAGAAAACCTTAAGGTTTCCGACCATGTGGAAGACCACAAAGAAGCAGAAGATCAGGCCAGTGACGGCCATAGTGAGCTTCAGTGCCCAGGTCGGGTACTTTGGCCGCTCACGTAGCGGCTTTTCAGTGATTTTGCCGTGCGCGATTGCGTCACGGTCGATGTTATTTACAGTCATGGCACCTCCAGTGTCGTATTAACTTTACGACCCACCGCCATGGATAAACCACTTACCACAACCTATGGTGACCCCCCTCACACAGCATAAAAATACCCACCTACCCGCAATTTAGGATAGCCTGACTTAAAATATCACCGCTTGAGACTTTCAAAAGGGCACCTCTACCGGCCCTTTCACCCGAGCGCAAGGCGACACCTATGAGATATATCGCATTGGTTTTTTAACTTTTTATCAACACACCCCCACACCTATTCGGCGTCATCCGAAATGCGTACTTTTATCAACCATGAGAGCACCCCTCCAGTACTCATTTAGCAAGGCCAGTGCCACATTACGACCATTGAAATTCCGCAAATTTAAACATAAGCATAGAACCCACAATTTGTTACCCGCGTAAACGCAAGTGTCTGCTGGTATCAAAAACCAACAAATACACCTCCCCGGTGAACTTGCTCACGTATCCTTGAAGTCCATGAGCAAGACATACGTTGGTTCGCGGCTGCGGCAGCTGCGTAAAGAGCGTGGCCTCAGCCAGGCTAATTTAGCCGGCACGCTTGAACTTTCGGCAAGCTATGTCAATCAAATCGAGCACGACGTCAGGCCACTTACTCTTCCCGTGCTCCACCGAATCACCGAAGTCTTTGGCGTCGACTCCACATTCTTTTCTAAAGATGACGACTCGCGACTCCTAGCAGAAGTCCACGACGTCATGCTGGACAAAGAACTCTGCCCTGAAGACATTGACCTACAGGAACTCTCTGACCTGGTAGATCATCATCCCGATATAGCTCGCGCCGTCGTGGAGATGCATCGTCGTTACCGCAATGTCCGCGACAAGCTCTCGGCAGCCACAGATGTCCGCCTGGTCAACAGTCTCGGCGAGACTCAAGCGATCTCGGAAGCCCTATCCATGCCGCACGATGAAGTTCGCGACTTCTTCTATGCACGCCAAAATTATCTCGACGATCTCGACCATTCCGCCGAGGCCATCTCCGCCGAGTTAGGTATCACCACTTTCAACATCCGCGCCAACGAAGCATCTCTTATAGACCGATTGGAATCGCGGCACGGGGTCACCATTAAAGCCGGGATAGACATCGGCAGTACCTTGCACCACTTTGACACGCAGACCAGGGTTCTCACCTTGTCCACCCGTCTTATCACTGGTCAACGCGCTTTCAGACTCGCCACAGAGCTCGCTTTTTTGGAGGCCAACGAGCGTATCGACGCCCTCCTCGCCGATGCCTACTTCACGTCCGTGGAGGCGCGCACCCTAGCACGGCGTGGCATCGCTTCTTATTTTGCGGCTGCCGTCATGCTGCCCTACCGGCTATTTCATTCCGAAGCAGAGCGCTCCGGCTATGACATCGAGTACTTATGCCAGATGTTTGGGGTGGGGTATGAAACGGTATGTCACAGGCTCTCAACATTGCAGCGCCCCAACCTGCGAGGCATCCCCTTCACCTTATGTCCGCGTCGATCGCGCCGGCAATATTTCCAAACGACAGTCGGCCACAGGATTCCACTTCACTCATGCTGGTGGCACCTGCCCGCTGTGGAATGTCTACGAGACCTTCACCAGTCCCGGCACCATCATGCGGCAATTGGCGCAAATGCCCGACGGGCGCAACTATCTCTGGGTCGCCCGAACAGTGCGGCATCACCAGGGACGTTTTGGGGAGACTGGAAAAATGTTTTCCATCGGCTTGGGGTGCGAGGCACGCCACGCAGCACGAACAGTCTATGCCCATGGTCTCGACGTAAAAACCTTTGCCAACGCCGTCCCTATCGGGGCAGGTTGTCGCGTATGCACTCGCGAGGACTGTGCACAACGAGCATTCCCCGCGGTCAATAAACTCATCGCTATCGACGCCCACACGTCCTCCGTGGCGCCATACTGATACAGATTCCATAGCTAAACCCCAGGTCGCAGATCGTTTTCCGCGAACCTGGGGTGATAAGCCACTAGCTTTACAGGTTAATCATGTGTCCCATGATGCCTTCTGCAGCTTCCTTCATTGCTTCAGACAGGGTCGGGTGAGTGTGAACGTTGCGTCCGATTTCCTCAGCCGTCAGGTCAAAGCGCTGAGCCAACGTGAGTTCTGGCAGCAGCTCAGAGACGTTTGCACCCACCATGTGAGCACCGAGGAGTTCCCCGAACTCAGCATCTGCGATGATCTTGACAAAGCCAGCGGACTCGCCGAGGCCCTGTGCCTTGCCGTTAGCAGAGAATGGGAACGTGGCGGACTTGATCTCGCGGCCCGCGAACTTCTCCTTGGCCTGCTCCTCGGTGTATCCGAAGGAAGCTACCTGCGGGTTGCAGAAGGTAGCGCGAGGCATCATCATGTAGTCGCCCAGCTCTTGGGTCTCCGCACCAGCGATGGTCTCGGCTGCCACAACGCCTTGTGCCTCAGCGACATGCGCCAGCTGAAGTTTCGCGGTTACATCGCCGATAGCGTAGATGTGGTCAACGTTTGTACGCATGAAATCGTCGATCTGAATAGCGCCACGGTCGGTAAGCTTTACGCCGGTGTTCTCCAGGCCATAGCCCTCCACGCGTGGTGCAAAACCGATGGATACCATGACGCGCTCCGCCTTGATGGTCTCCGACTTGGATCCATCCTTGGACTCCACGTCCACCTCTACACCATTGCCGTTATCACGGATGGCAGTAGTCTTGTGGCCGGTGAGGAGCTTCACGCCAAGCTTCTTGTACTGCTTAGCGATCTCCTTGGAAACATCTGCGTCCTCGTTAGGAAGCACGCGATCCATGAATTCTACGATGGTGATCTCTACACCGTAGTTGGCAAGAACGTACGCAAATTCCATACCGATGGCGCCTGCACCAACGATGACCATGGATTTAGGTGCTTCTTCCTTGAGGATCTGCTCCTCAAAGGAAACAATGTTGCCACCGATCTCTACGCCTGGCAGAGAACGAACGACGGATCCTGTCGCAATGATGCAGTCGTCAAATGTAACGGTCTTTCCTGCGTCTTTGCCCTCGGAGATTTCAATCGTTTTAGTGTCTTTGAAGCTACCGAGTCCGTCGATCTCAGTGATCTTGTTCTTCTTCATCAAATAGTGAACGCCCTTGACGATTCCCGAAGAAACCTTGCGGGAACGCTTGTGCGCGACACCGAAGTCAAAAGAAACATCACCGGAGATGCCAAAGGTCTTTGCCTCATGGTTAAAGATGTGCGCGACCTCAGCGTTCTTGAGCAAAGCTTTGGACGGGATACATCCAACGTTGAGGCAGACACCTCCCCAGTACTGCTTTTCAACCACGGCGACTTTCTTGCCGAGCTGGGCTGCACGGATGGCGGCGACATAGCCACCGGGGCCAGCGCCGAGTACTACAACGTCATAATGTTCAGTCACAAGTCTCTAGAATACGTGTCTCTATCCAAAATGTCGTGTAGTAGCTCACCTTTGCCCAATTGAACTCACTCCAGCGAATAAAAAACCACATTTACCCGGCCACAATGACCCGATTCCCCTACCCAAAAATGTGAGCCTTCAAGCTTTCGCCTCCCCCGCGTTACCCCATCCGCACAAGAGTTGAGCAAGCAAAAGCAACTGCCTCACAGACAGAAAATAACGCAAGCCCCGGACGTTGCCACACAGTTCCCGGCTTGCGTTATTGCACGTGATTACGCGTGAGTTTTTTATTAAAGCAGCCCGATCAGGTGCCAGAAGTTGCTCAAACCCGCAGAGCCTGCCTGAACAGTGGCGCCGACAGCCTCATTGATAAAGGCCTGGATAGAGCCGAGTGGATTGCTGAAAAAAGCAGCGATCTTTTCCATAAAAGTTACATCCTTTTCGCTTGAAAAAGTCTGGAAGAACAAAAGTGACAATCAGAGTGTAAGCCTAAACGCCCGTTTCCGTCGCCTTCGAATGATTCAAAATAACATGAAGCAGCCCTACCTAGAGCAACCTTCTGACTAATATGACATATAATGAAACCTTGCTCAACGCTTAGAAAAATCTCACAAAATGTTGTGAGCGTCACGCATTTTTGCGCAAAAAACTGGTTTTATTTGGGGCTGGCTACTACCCCACACCATAGGAACCTGTTAACGTTCTACGTGAAGAAAACGATGTAAATGTTGACGCCAGCAGGCTTTCGGGCAATGGCGAGCGTCGAAAAGCATGTCCTTCCATTTGCCCACTAACTGGATAGAAAACAAGGAAGAAAAAGCAGTATGAAGTTCCTTCGGTCGATCGCGGCCTTCTCGGTTGCTACTGCAGCTACTGTTAGCCTTCTCGGCACAGCTGTCGCACCTACTGCCGGCGCAGCTGAAAAGACTCCCGCACAGATCAGCAACGGCACCGCTCTAGCAGACGTGCACTTTGGTGCAACGCCGGACATTAGCCCGGTATGGCGCGAGAAGCTCGACAACGATCGTGTGGTTGAGGCATGGGCGCACTCCCCATCCATGAATCGCAACATCCCGATGGTGGTCCTCAAAGCTTCGAGCCCCAACCGCCCAACTGTTTATCTCCTTAACGGTGGCGACGGTGGAGAAGGCCGCGCTAACTGGGTCATGCAGACCGACGCGATGAACTTCTACAAGGAGAAGGACGTCAACGTTGTCGTTCCTATGGCAGGTAAATTCTCCTACTACACCGACTGGGTATCAGAGAACGCTGCCCTAGGCGGCAAGCAAAAGTGGGAGACCTTCCTTACCAAGGAGCTTCCAGGACCGATGGAGTCCATGCTTAAGGCAAACAACAAGCGCGCTATCGTCGGCATGTCCATGTCCGCCACCAGCTCGCTGCTCCTCGCCGCGCATGCAAAGGGCTTCTACGACGCAGTAAGTTCTTTCTCTGGCTGCGCAGCCACCTCCACTCCTATGGCTTATCAGTTCCTGCGCCTGACGCTGCAGCGCGGCCAGGCAACCCCTGAGCAGATGTGGGGCCCCATGGGTTCTGACTACAACCGCTACAACGACGCAGTTGTCATGGCTGAGGACCTCCGCGGCACGGAGATCTACGTATCCAACGCCAGCGGCATTGCAGGTGGCCACGACACCTTGGCTAACCCTCGTTACGCTGGCCTGGACCCGGCAATCGCTTCCACTGGTCTTACCGCGGTAGTGGTAGAGGGTGGCCTCATCGAAGCTGGAACCAACATGTGCACCAACGACCTCAAGGTCCGCTTGAAGTCCTTGAACATCCCAGCCGACTTCAACATGCGCAACACAGGCACCCACTCCTGGAGCTACTGGCAGGATGACCTCCGCGCTTCTTGGCCGACATTCGAGCGCGCTTTTAACAAGTAAACCTGAGCTCTTCTTTCCCAGTTACACCGCCCGCCAGCGATCTTCCGCCGGCGGGCGGTCCCTTTAATGAGTAATCTCAGAGGCAATGACTACTACATCTTCCCCACGGCCAGAGCACCGTGAATTAGCTGATCTGCCCTTTGATGCTGCGTTGCTTGAAACCATCGACGCCCCGGAAGCACTTGACTGGGCCAAACGCTGGTCTGACTCCACGGAATCGGCACTTGATTTTTCCGTTCTCCAGCAGAGGATGCGCACTGCGCTGAACGTCGACACCAAAATTCCTTATGTGATTCGTCGTGGTGAATACCTCTATAACTTCTGGCAAGACGCAGATCACCCCAGGGGCCTTTGGCGTAGAACTACGCTAGACGCGTTTCTCTCAGGAGCAGACGAATGGCACATCCTGGTAGACGTGGACAAGCTTGCACATGAGGAAAAGGAAAGCTGGGTGTGGAAGGGCGCCCATGTTCGCCCCCATCACTTTGACCGAGCGCTTATCCAGCTGTCCCGAGGTGGCGCTGATGCCGTAGAAATTCGCGAGTTCGATTTATGCGCTAACTCCTTTGTCACCGATGACCCCTTTTATATTTCAGAGGCCAAGACACTCGTCAGTTGGGTGGATAGAGATACTCTCCTTATAGGGACAGATCTAGGCCCAGAAACGCTGACTGATTCTGGATACCCGGCGCGAGCCTATGTGTGGCAGCGCGGCACTCCCATACACTCTGCCCAAGAATTTTTTGCTGGTAAGACCAGCGATCTGGCAGTTTCAGCGTGGGCAGATTCTACGCCCGGTTTTGAACGAAAATTTGTCCGCCGATCCCTGGATTTCTACCGTTCGCGCACCTTTATCGAACGCGACAACGCGTTGCAAATAGTAGAGGTGCCCGAGGACTGCGAGCTCACGTTTCATCGGCAATGGATGTTTGTCTTTCCACGAGAAGATTATGCTGGGGTGCCCGCTGGCGGGGTCGGTGCCATTGATTTTCAGCGTTTCTTAGATGGGAGCCGAGACTTCCATACGGTGTTCACTCCTACCCCTACGACGAGTATCCAGGATATTTCTTTTACCAAGACCCGGATTATCTTGACGGTACTGGATAACGTTAGCTCCACGTTAGAGGTGTTAAGGCTCGATTCTCTAGAGTCCGAGCACGCGGACATTCAGTTGCCGCCCCTCACCACCGCACGAGTCGTTTCTACCTGTGATGATAGCGACGAGGCGTGGTTGGGTGCTTCCTCTTTCACGCAGCCCGATACGTTATTCCGCGTCAACGTGAGCGAGTCTCTTATTCCTGGTGAAGTCCGGCATGCCCCGGCGCTTTTCGACGCACACGGTATGGAAACTCGCCAACACTGGGCCACCTCTGCAGATGGGACAAAGATCCCGTATTTTATCGTCGGCGATTTCTCCCGTGGTCCTCGTCCCACGCTGGTAGGCGGTTATGGTGGATTTGAGGTCTCGTTGGTTCCTGGCTATTCAGCCACGCGGGGTTTGGGTTGGCTGGAGCAAGGCAACTTTTATGTTCAGCCTAATCTGCGTGGTGGTGGCGAGTTCGGTCCCACGTGGCACGAAAGCGTTATCAGGAAGAACAGACCTCTTATCTACCAAGATCATCAGGCTGTGCTTAACGACGTCGTCTCCCGCGGGTATGCCTCCTCCGTCTTCGTGCGGGGTGGCTCCAATGGTGGTTTGCTCACGTCTGTAGCTCTCACTTCTTATCCTGAACTGATTCAAGGTGCCGTTGTCCAGGTCCCACTGCCTGACATGTTGCGGTACCACGAATGGTCTGCCGGGGCATCGTGGATTGCTGAATATGGCGACCCCTCGGATCCCCAAGAACGCGAAGTCTTGGCGAGTTACTCCCCGCTGCACAACATCCGCGAGCATTCGGAAGTTTCCTATCCGCCAACGCTGGTTACCACTTCCACGAGAGACGATCGCGTCCACCCCGCACACGCCCGGTTATTCGCCGCCGCGCTCGCCGATTGTGGACAGCCGGTTGATTACTACGGAAACGTTGAGGGTGGGCACGCGGGAGCTGCCGATAACGGCCAAGTTGCGTTCATGGAAGCCCTGATTTTCACGTGGTTGCAGAACCGTGCAGCCACTGCATCTGATGGCTGCACAATCTCCACTGAGGGAGGTTCTCATCATGTCTAGGCCACGATTGCGTTCTACGCCTGTCCCGGGGACTCGGGATTCTTATACCGGAGTGGATTTTAACCTTGGATTCCACGTCCGTTGCTATGAACTCATCATGGATTATGCGGTGGGCCCCAATCGGCTGGCGGCAGAGGCGACCTTATACATGGACAACTACCTGCCGCTTTCGCATCTGACTCTTGACTTCGCCGACAGCCTCCGGGCCACGTCAGTGAATATCACGGTAGCTGGCGGCGTGCACACGGATGTGAAGCGATTCCGGCAGTCGGGCAATAAGCTGCGTGTCTCTTTTACTGAGCCGATCCCCGTGGATGCGGAGTTCGCGCTCAGCGTGCGTTACTCCGGAAACCCGCATCCTATCCGTACTTTGTGGGGTCTCATCGGCTGGGAGGAACTCAGCAATGGCTCACTTGTGGCTAGCCAGCCGTGCGGTTCGCGTTCCTGGTTGCCTTGCGACGACACCCCTGATGAGAAAGCAGTCTTTGACATCACGTTCACCTGCGATTCCGATTATTCTGTCATCGCCAACGGCGGACTCATAAGTAAAAACACAAGCGGAGCCCGCACTACCTGGCATTATCGCTCTGAGCATCCACTTGCCACGTATTTATCCACCATCCAGGTCGGCCAATATCGGGAAGAATCTCTCAATCAGAGCCCTCCGCTCACCACGGTGCCGGTTAAGGGTTTTGTTCCCTCCCATATGGTCTCCGGCTTCCGTCATGATTTTGCGCAGCAGGAAAAGATGCTCGCCATATTCAGTGAGCTTTTTGGCCGTTATCCCTTTGATTCCTATTCAGTAGTGATCACGGAAGATGAGTTGGAGATTCCGTTGGAGGCGCAGGGGTTGTCTATCTTCGGAGCAAACCATGCGCGCGGCCACAACCAGTGGGAACGCCTCGTCGCCCATGAGCTCTCGCATCAATGGTTTGGCAATTCTCTTGGTCTTGCTCAGTGGAACGATATCTGGTTGAACGAGGGTTTTGCGTGTTATGCGGAATGGCTGTGGTTTGAGTATTCCGGCCGTGGGCCACGTGCTCACGAGTCTGCGTGCTTCCATTATGATCAGCTCGCCGCACTGCCTCAGGATGTACTTCTTGCAGATCCCGGTCCAAAGGAGATGTTTGACGACCGCATTTATAAGCGCGGAGCTCTCACCGTCCATGCCCTGCGCTGTGAGCTTGGCGACGCCGCCTTCTTCCGCACCGTCCAACGCTATGTCGCGGCAGGCCGCCATTCGGTGGTAGAGCCGCATGACCTGCGCCGCGAAGTCCTCAAGGAAGCCTCCAACCCACAGCGCTGTGAAGAGCTCTGGACCAACTGGCTCTATCGGACGGAACTGCCAAAGTTCCCCAACCCATAAAACGCCCCGTAAGGTGTGATTCCGTGAGAAAGAATTTGCTTGTTACCGGCGGCGTCGGCTTTATCGGTTCTAATTTTGTTCGCTGCACCCTTGAAACCCGCGACGATTATCGCGTGAGGGTGCTCGACAAGCTCACCTACGCGGGGAATAGCGCCAACCTCGACGGCTGCGACGCGGAGCTGGTTGAGGGCGATATTTGCGATGCGACGCTCGTCGATAAGCTTATGCGCGACACAGATGTCGTGGTGCATTTTGCGGCGGAGTCCCACAACGACAACTCCCTTGAAGACCCTTCTCCGTTTATTCACACCAACGTAGTGGGCACGTTCACGCTGTTGGAAGCTACTCGACGCCACCACGTGCACTTTCATCACGTTTCCACCGATGAGGTCTTCGGTGATCTTGAGCTTGACGACCCAAACCGCTTCACCGAGCACACCCCCTACAATCCTTCCTCCCCTTATTCCGCGACCAAGGCCGGTTCTGACCACCTGGTTCGGGCATGGGTGCGGTCTTTTAACATCTCCGCCACGTTGTCTAATTGCTCAAACAACTACGGCCCGTATCAGCACATCGAAAAGTTCATCCCGCGGCAGATCACCAATATCCTGAGTGGGATTCCACCCAAGCTCTACGGAACCGGGGAACAAGTGCGGGACTGGATCCACGTAGATGACCACAACGATGCTATCCATGCGATTCTCGACCGCGGACGCATCGGAGAAACCTATATCATCGGCGCTGACAACGATCATGTGAATAATAAGCACGTCATCGAATTGATCTGCGAGCTCATGGGCGCAGATTCTTATGAACACGTCGCCGACCGCCCCGGCCATGACATGCGCTATGCCATGGATTCCACCAAGCTGCGCACAGAACTGGGCTGGCAGCCCCGCTTCACGGACACTGCGACCGGTATGCGCGAGGGATTGGCTCATACGATTCAGTGGTATCGCGACAACGAGCACTGGTGGCGACCGCTCAAAGAGACAGTAGAAAACAACTACGCCAAGCGGGGACAGTAGACGATGAAGATAGAAACCTGCTCTATTCAGGGCATGATGGTCATCCATCTCGATCTGCATGAGGACTCCCGCGGCTGGTTCAAAGAAAATTGGCAAGAGTCCAAACTCGCAGACTTAGGATTCTCCGGTTTCCGACCAGTACAAAACAATATTTCTTTCAACGCGGAAGTCGGCGTAACCCGAGGGCTGCACGCAGAGCCTTGGGATAAATACGTCTCCGTAGCAACTGGTTCGGTCTTTGGGGCCTGGTGTGACTTACGCGAAGGTTCCGCGACATTTGGCGCCACGTTTACCTTGACTATTACTCCCGAGATAGCTGTCTTTGTTCCGCGAGGGGTTGCCAACGGGTTCCAAGCCCTTGAATCCACTGCATATACCTATTTGGTCAACGACCACTGGTCGCCAGATGCTCACTATTCTTTTGTGAATCTCGCTGATCCCGCATTGAATATTTCTTGGCCGATCCCCCTCGATCACGCAACGCTCTCTGACAAAGACATGGCGCACCCTCCGCTGACCGAAGCTACACCCGTCCCTCCCAAGAAAATGCTTATTACCGGCGGGAACGGACAACTTGGACAAGCCTTAAAAAAGGTTTTTCCCCATGCCGAGGTCTGTTCTCGCGCCGAGTTAGACATCACCTCAGACATCACAGAGGCGCGTCGTTGGGCGGACTACAGCGTGATCATCAACGCCGCCGCCTATACAGCCGTCGATACCGCCGAAACTGATTCGGCCGCCGCGTGGCGTACAAACGCGGAAGCACCCGCACGCCTTGCTGCAATTGCGGCTCGTTATGGGATCACGTTGGTGCATATATCCAGCGACTACGTCTTCGATGGCACCTGCCCTATCCACGACGAGCACGAACCCTTCAGCCCACTGAGCGTTTATGGCCAGTCAAAAGCCGCAGGCGATACTGCGGTAAGCGTTGCCCCACAGCATTACGTAGTGCGCACCAGCTGGGTGGTGGGAGAAGGGAAAAACTTTGTGTCCACGATGGCTTCCCTTGCTGCACGTGGGGTTTCTCCGCAGGTGGTGGACGATCAGCTAGGCCGACTCACCTTCACCGATGATTTAGCTGCGGGTATTCAGTTCTTGCTCGATAATCACGCGCCCTATGGGGTGTATAACCTGAGCAATTCTGGTGAGGTTGTTTCTTGGGCGCAGGTGGCGCAGCGGGTGTTTGAGCTGGCGGGTCGTTCTGCTTCCGACGTGCAGCCGCTCAGTACAGCCGAATATTTTGCGGACACGGTAACCGCCGCCCCGCGCCCCCAGTACTCAGCCTTGGACTTGAGTAAAATCACTAAGCTCGGGTTTTCCCCACGTGATTGGCAAGATGTGCTCGCTCACTACTACGCGCGCTACTGCTCACAGTACTGCGCCACATCGGATGCAAAGGAGATCTAGGCTGTGAAGGGAATCATCTTGGCGGGCGGGTCGGGAACCCGGCTGCACCCCATAACGCTCGGCATTTCCAAGCAGCTTATGCCGATCTATGACAAGCCCATGGTCTACTATCCGCTGACCACGCTCATCCAGGCGGGTATCTCTGAAATCTTGGTGATCACCACCCCTGAAGACCAGCAAGCCTTTCAGCGTCTCCTAGGCACTGGCGAGCAATGGGGTATTTCCTTGTCTTACGCGGTGCAGCCATCCCCCGATGGACTTGCGCAAGCATTAGTGATCGGCCGTGACTTCATTGGCAACGACGACGTGGCGCTCGTCCTCGGCGATAATATCTTTGACGGCAGCGACCTCGACGCCTCGCTTCAACGTTGCTACACCCCAGGTAAAGCCACCGTTTTTGCCTACGAGGTCTCCGATCCGCAACGCTACGGCGTGGTTAACTTTGATGCTCGCGGAATGGCCACCGCGATCGAAGAAAAACCAGCCCACTCGACATCCAACTTTGCCATAGTCGGCCTCTATTTTTATCCTCACGACGCTGCCACAATCGCAGAAAACCTTATCCCCAGCGAGCGCGGCGAACTAGAAATCACTGCGCTGAACAGCGCCTACCTGGAGCAAGATAGGCTGCGTGTCCACAAACTAAAACGCGGAAGTGTGTGGCTGGATACCGGCACAATCGACTCTATGAGTGAGGCCTCTTCCTATGTTGAGGTCCTACAAAAACGCACCGGCTCCATCATCGGTTCCCCCGAGGTTGCCGCGTGGCGAGCAGGTTTTATCAACGATTCCCAGCTACGCGCGTTGGGCCACTCCCAACTGAAGCCTGGCTACGGCAGGTATCTGCTGCGTGCCTTAGGCGAAGGCTGGTGACCGACAGCGGGGGTTGAGTATCCCCGCTGGTCACAACCCATAAAACACATAAAGCACGGAGGTGCTCCCCACATTGTCGCGGAGAGCACCTCCGTGCTTTTAATCTCTTAAGGAAACTGTTTCGGGTCTAGCTGTTGGCGAGGATCTCGCTGATACGCTCATGACCTCGGGCGTTGATATGAAGCGGCATGTTGCCTTTGCCAGTGGTGAAATCAATAACACCGGAGAAGTAGCGGTCTGCATCAGGTGCGCACATCCCATTGTTGCGGGTATGCGGTTTGAGATCTAGGAATTCCACGCCGGTTGCGCGAGCAAGATCTATGTTCATCCCCTGTGCGAGATTCTCCCAGCGCTCCATTGCCCCAGCCGGCACTGGAAGGGTGATATTAGGAATAATGTGCAGAGGGCAGATACGACTACCAGTAACCATGGTCGGATAACCGACAATCTGGATACGCGCATGTGGGGCGGCTGCGCGGATGCGATCAATTTGCGGGCGCATAGCCGCGACAAAACGCTCACGCGTTGTTCCCTCGGATTCGCTTCCGTTGAAGTAGGTGTCGTTGAATCCATGAGTGATCACCACTCGTGCGGTAGCAGCATTCAAAGCGCCGCTGTTAAGCGCTGAATCTACTTCTACGTTGAAAGGCCCACCGGCAAAGGAACCCGTGGAAACAGACTGAACACCGGGACATGAGAAATTGCGTACAGGAAGCCCCAAGCGACGCCCGGCTTGTTCGGCGTAGCTGTCGGGGGAACGTCGACAGTTCCTCGATGAGGTGAAACGATCTGCTAGCAACTGCGTCGCCGGGGAGTCCGCGATAATGGAGTCTCCGAGGACAACCATGTTGCGCTCAGCTGCGAGTGCTTGAGGAGCCGCGGTGAGGGAAGCCAGAATCGCCGCTGAGGTAAGTGCGGTAACGAGTTTACGAAGCATATTCTTCCTAACAGAGACTTAGTTTTGCTAAGGCAAATATTCAGGTATTAAGTTACAGATGCTACTGATGTGGCTAACGTTTTGGTAGTTCTTAACGATATTCATTAATAGATCTTCAGAATCCATAACTAAACCAACGTTCTCTTTTGACCATCGGTAAATAAACCTTTTTTATTACAATCTGCTCTTCTACAAGGAGTTTCCTTACAATGAAAGCACGACTTGGAGTTCCTTCCACGCTCAAAGCAATGGTTCAGCTTGCCCCAACGCTTATCTCTTCAGGGATTCTCAGCGTAGAGGGCAATCCCTCCGCTCTCTTCTCCATTCCACAGCTTCTTGCCCGTTATAGATTTACGACTGCGCGCGAAGTTGAACAGGCATACCGCATTTGTCCGCACCGCATAGCGCTTATCGACGACGACGGCACCCTGACCTTCACCCAGCTACGCAACGATTCGCTTACCCTCGCCCGACACTTCGCGTCCCTCGGCCTCGACGACCTCAGGATCGGCGTCATGGCGCGCAACGGCCGAGCGTCCATTTATCCGCTTACGGCTAAAGGCTACGTGGGGGCGTCGATCTACCTCCTCAACATCGGGTCTTCCCCCGAGCAGCTAGCCGGATGCATCAAACGCGATGGTATCAACGTCCTGGTTATCGACGAGGAATTCGTCGACCGCCTCCCCGCCGATCTCACCGGTCTACACGTCATTGTCGGATACCGCGAAGAAACCCCCGCCCAACGCACCGCAGACCTGATCACCCTGGACGATATTGTAAAAAAGCCATGGGAAACCGCGGGCGTTTCTTTGCCCATCTTCCCCAAACACGGCAGCATCGTGCTTATGTCCTCCGGCACCACAGGAATTCCTAAAGGTGTCATGCGCAAAGAGCTCACGGCCCCCACGGTGCTCGAAAGCGTGCTCGCTCAAGTTCCATGGCGCGCGAACATGACAATTCAGCTCACCGGTTCCATCTTCCACACATGGGGATGGGCCTGCCTCAACATTGCATTCGCGCTGCGTTGCACGGTTATCACCCGCCGCGTATTCAATCCCCAAGAGGCGCTTGCCGACGTCCAAAAGCATCAGATCGACGGGATGATTTCCTCCCCCATCTTCCTTAAACAATTCTTTGCGGTCGAAGGCCAAGAAAACTACGACTGCTCTAGCCTCAAATTCATTTTCTCCTCCGGCCACTCGCTCTCTCCATGGCTTGTCGACGCCGTCCACGAGCGCTTTGGCAAAATCCTGTGCAATCTCTACGGCAGCACCGAGATCTCTGCTGCCGCTATCGCAAGCATGGAAGAGATCGCAAAGAATCCTGCTGTGGCCGGAAAAATCTGCAAAGGCACCCAGCTGGTCATCCTCGATGACAATGACAACCCCGTAGGCCCCGGGGTTCCCGGTCGCATCTTCTGCCACAACAACATGTCACTCACCGGATACACCGACCCCACCATCCCCATCCCCCGCGTCGGAGACCTCATCCAAATCGGCGACCGCGGTTACATCGATGAGAACAACTACCTCTTTGTGCTCGGGCGTGCCGACGACATGATCATCGTCGGAGGAGAAAATGTCTATCCTCGCTCCGTCGAAGAAGTCCTCGAACCCATGCCAGGCATTGCCGATCTCTATGCGAGCGGCGTGGAAGACGACGACATGTTTGAGCGCATTGCCGTATGGATCGTTCGCGAAGATTCTCCCGAAGGCTCCGCCCTTAGCGAAGACTCGATTCGTGACTGGGTAAAAAACAACCTCGCAGAACACTCCATCCCTCGCGACGTCCACTTTGTGGACTCCCTCCCACGCAATGCCACGGGCAAAGTAATCCCCCGCATGCTCAAGCCCTAAAAAGAGCACAGTGCTCGGCTGTCACAGCTTTTCGCTGTACGCGGCTGAGCACTAGTGTGCGGCGTACGTCGAGAAGCCCAACCCTTTATGCATAGGAAACACCCTGTTCTAGTAAAGTTTTCCTCATGCCCTCGTCCCGCTCGCAACGTTCCTTGCCGCACAACAAAAAGACATATTCCACTGCATCCATAGTGGCCGGTGTTCTTCATGCCATTTCCTGGATCGCTCTTATCCTGGTGTGCATCTTTGCATTCAAAAATGGCCACTTCTCAGAGCATCTCATCGGGCTTAGCTTCATTGCCGTCGCCGCCACCGGAATCTGGGTGGCGATCTGCGGGGTTAACCGCCGACGGGACAACTAAATCTTCGACTAACGATCGCTTTTGTCGTTTTTGAGAACGCTAAAAAATCTCTCCTGCGGTTTTGTATCTGAGACACCCGCTACCGTTCTCAAAAACGACATTTTTGAGTTAGCCCCGCTATCGCGTGAGCTAGATGTTCGGGTTTTGTTCAGGACGAACTGCGGTAGCTTTCTGTGTTTTACCGGTGATAACCAACAGGGCTATGCACATACACAGCAAGAAACCCCAGCTAGAAACTATCTTCTAGCTGGGGTTTTATTGAACCTCCTGCGAGAATCGAACTCGCGACCTTTTCATTGCATAATAAAGTGATTCCTCCACCAGCAGGGTGACAGACCATTGACACACGTCTCCCGACATCCAAAAGAACGCCTTCACAGGTATCGCCTGCATATTTCCAGCGCACCCACATGCCTTTGCACGCTGCCAGTTCCTCAGACGTGAGGGTGGAGAGATTCACCGGGGTCACTTCCCTCGCGTCTTTCAACTTCTTCGCTGCTTCCCTAAACTGCACGGCGAGTTTGTCCAAGCGCTTTTCCACGTCCGTGAATCTCCTTAGATCCTCGCGGGAAATGAAGATCTCTGTCTCCTTGTAGATTCACAAGCTCTTCAAGATTTTCTCTGCTTCCTGAATTCTTGTGCTCATGTTTACTGTTTCCTTTGTCTCCCCGGCGCGCTTAGGTAGCTGAGGGTAGTTTTATGGTGGCTTCATGAATATTTGTTATGCCTGCTAGATCCATCAGTTTTATGGCAGTACCAAGTTTCACGTCGTGGCCTCGACGCATTCTACCGATGGTGCCGAGGGAAAATCCTGCTTTTACTGCGCTTGCCTCGTCTGAGCTGAGTCAAATTTTTCTCGGATCAGATCAAGCACTTTTGGCCTGATTCGGTATTCCATACTTAACCTCCGTGTGCATTTTGCATTCTTATCCCATTAAGCACATACAGCGCATAATGCACAACTCATTTTGCGAAATATAATAAAATTGCACGTTGAAAACCTTTCGCATACTGCACACGAGTAACACGTTGTGCATAATGGGATATATGAGGAATCACACTGATTGGTACCGTTCAATAGTTGGAACGGACACGGAGAAGGCCGCAGCAGAGAAAGCCCGCATAACAACTAGCACTCTGAATCGTCAGCTCGCCAAAGGTATCCTGTCAGAAGGCAATGTGATCGCCATAGCCCGTGGATACGGCAAAAATCCTGTTGATGCCCTCCTTCGTGTTGGGTATCTGACAGATGCCGAGGTACGAGGAAAAGATGATGAACTCGCAGCGAGACTCACAGACCAAGAGCTAATCCATGAACTTGCAATGCGTATCAATAGTGAAGAAGCAGCATGGGAAGAAACCTTTCCCACTCGATAGGCAACGAGCTCGCAGCTCGTAGAAAAGCCAACGCCCATAGTTCCTCCCCTGATTCACCCCCGTGTGTCAGAACCATTAGCGATGATGAAGCAGCCGCGGCAATCCGCGAAGCCCACTAACTCCGTAAAGCAGCGCACCCCGCATCGGAAGAATTAGTTGAACCTGATTCGCCTTAGGAGACGCGAAAATTGGACCTCGAAGCATTCATCGAAAGCCTTGGTGTGAGCATTCTCGACACTCATGACCTTCCCTCAGGCATCGATGGCATGTATCTCCACCACCGGAAAATAATCCTTATCCGTTCCGGTCCTTGCACATGGAGCCACCGCTCCACACTTGCTCAGCTTGGATATGCTTGGTATGGCGACGCGCAGCACGGAGACCCAAGGCTTGAGCGGCGAGCTGACCAATTCGCCGCTCAAATCCTCATCACCCCCGATAATTACCGGCTCGCCGAAAGCGCACATAACGGCTGCTTAGGGGCAATAGCATATGAGCTAGGAGTGACCCCTCGGATTCTTGATGTTTGGAAACGCCTCTACCAACAAGGGCGAATCCAACCCGAGAGTTGCCTTTCACCCGCTTAAAGGAGAGCATGTTGAAGTATTACGACTTACTTTCGTCGCAACGCCCCACCGTTGCAGCTGTAGGCGTGTTTGCTTATAAAGATACGCTTCGAAGGTTGCCATCTGGAGTTCAGTATTTTGAGCTCGTTCCTGAGCCAGACAACCCCCATACGACGATCATGCAATCAGTATTAGAAGCCGCGGCAACGTCGTGGGGTACATCCCACGGGAACGGACCTCAACCTATTGGCCAATTATTGCCAGGATCACCGCATCCGGCATGATGGCTCGCGTTAAAGGCAAACTACACAAAAACGGTAATTACTTTGATATTTCCGTCTATCTTCTTAGCGGCGATAAGGCATTAACTACGGAATCTGGGCTAGTCACCAAATCGCATTCCTATACCGTACCGCCCGCCTATGGACATACAGGAGATAGCACCTTAAAAACTCCATCCGCGAAGTTCAACCACGTAAAACCTGTCGCGCTTACAGAACAAGAAAAGGCCGAAGAATCCGCCCGCAGACGACGGGAGTGGGAGGAATCGTATGCACAAAGTGGAAAGAAATCTCATTCGAGCAATCTCACACTGCTACTAGTTATTGCAGGTGTTGTTCTCTTAGTAATCATACTTATGTAAAAACCATGCAAAACCCTCCGCCTACGAGCCGCCAAGCACAACAAGTAAAGGGTTTGCCCTCACAGTCCCGAAGACAAGGACAAAAGTCATGAACAGCAACATTATTTCTATGGAACAGCACCGCTCCCGAAAAGAAGTGCCTATTTATTTGCAGGTGCCTGGGGAAATTGCGGATACTGGGACAAGGCTTTCCAGCTCGTGCAAGTGACGGAAATGTTTACTGGTGCAAGCGGTTTATTAATGATCATGGGCGGGAATCAACGATCAATGAGGTCGTTGCTAGTGAGATTGGCAAACGTATTGGTGCGTGTGTTCGTGAATGGGCGGGAATCCATGTTCCGGATACGTTTGTTGGATACCGTGTTGGAGATAGTACTCGCAGGTATTCTCTAGATGGCACGCCATTGTTCGGTTCCCTTGATCTCGAAGGGGCGGTTCTTGAGACTGAGCCGGCGGCTATTCATCATGTTCTCGATGACAGCAATCACAATGAGATTCCTAAGCTCATTGCGCTATGGGCGCTGTGCAATGTTCAGGAGGATCTTCAGTTTCTCTACGAGACTAATAATGACTACGAGATCTGGTCTATCGACCATGGCTTTTGGTTCGATTCTCTTCCGTTCCCTTGGCAGCTAAGCCCCGTAGAGCAACTAGCTGGTCGTATTCAGGTTCCACGACTTACAGCGCGCATACCAGCAGAATCTTGGGACAAGGCTATCGCGGCAATCGATAAACTAGATAATTCTCTTATTGATGAAATCTGCGGAAAACTACCCGAGGAGTGAGAGGTCACTCGTGCTGAAATAGCTACACTCGTTAACTACACTATCGGAAGAATAGACTATGCCCGTGACATACTGAATTCTCATAAACAGGTAGCAGGAAGGAGATGACATGCGCTTTGATGTCTGGACTATCCGCGTAGTTCCCCGCCCTTTGAGCGTGACCTCAATTGGTGTCGGCGTAATCGTCTACGATCCGCTCACTGCACGATTCAAAACTCACTTCTGTAATGTGAAATCTGTTTTCAACGCTCACGACAACGTAGGAGCCATCGAGCGTTCACTAAAGGTCCTCATGCAGGAAGTGGAAGATCACGTCGTTGCACAGCCCTCGTTGGAAATCAGTGAATCATTTCACCTGCCGAACCGTCTTTCCTTGCTCAACCAGCACTGGAATAACCTCATACGAGTCGATCGAGCCCGAGTTATAGCCGCTGATAATCTCGACCATGCTACGGAATTAGCGTTCGAAGTGTTCATTGGAGTCGAACCTGTCCGAGAAAGCCGCACCACGGTTTCACAAATCAGGAAAAGGATCCGAACCGCATACACCAATGACCCGGTACTGTCGGAAATCACAAAAATTGATCCACGCGTAGAAACCTCTGCTTATTCCTTTGGTCTCAACGTTGCTGTCCTCAATAACGAAGAAGTTTACGAGCTTAACCAAGCCTTCAATATCACTGATCAGCAATCCTTCGAGCGTGCCGAAGCCTGGGAACTCAAAGTTGCTCGTTTAAGGGAAAAAGGAGGCCATCTGCTATTCAATGAAGAAGCCGTGAGCATCAACGAGAATGTCGATGTTGTTGCAGTCCTTCGGAATAGCCCCCAGAACAAGAACAAAGAACAATTCCGTGTACTTACGCAACGCAAAGAAGCCGACATCGAGTCCCATGCCGACTTCTTACACAGGAGAATTGCATAACCTCGTAAATCGCCCCAGTTCTATCGAACGGGGGGTTTGTTCGGAATTTCCGAAAAGTAAAACAATTCCCTTCCACGGTCATCTTGGCGGAGGACGTGAAAGTGAGCCAACTCAGGTGAACTCTTCTCTATATGAGACGAGTCCGCCCTGACAAGGAAGAAGTGTACCTCATGGCATACGTCCGTGATCTCTGGATGAAGAAAAACCCAGATCAAACCTCACGTATTAAAAAGGTGCGATCAGCACGATGAGGCAAGGGGAAACGCTGGCAAGCCGTCTGGGTTGAAAATGGCGATGAAACAACCAGATCTTTTTATAACAAAGACGCAGCGGAGCTCCATGCTGCCCGCGCAGAAGTCGGACAAGCTGACGGCACCTGGATCACTAAAGATAAACTCGAGATCACTCTGGAAGATATGTGAGATGTATGGATAGCATCAAAAGAGGGACGCGCATCCAGCACGAAAGCTGGCTATGAGACAGCCTGGAAGCACATCAAATCCGTTTTGGCAGCGTCCCTTGTTGGAAAATTGAACGAGTTAAAGTCGCGGCGTGGATCCCAATTGTCACAACGTAAAGTGGCAAAGATAAAGAACCTCGTATCATTGGATCAGGATCGCAGCGCAAAATCGGCATCGTTATTAGAGCTCTCCTTGATCAAGCAGAAGATTTAGAAATTATTGGAAAAACAAGATCCGGTCTAATGACATACCCCACCAAGGCAAAGCAGAGCATCGTTATCTCACGGTCCGTGAGATAGACTGTCTCCTAGCAGCTGCACGTGCTATGCCCGAAGTCTCGCTCATGATTAACGTTTTGTTTTCCACAGGGCTTCGTCCGGGGGAATCAAAAGGCCTCCTCAAAGTAAAGGACTTCGATCTACTACGCGGTCGCCTATATATCCGTCGAGATGTCGATGATCTTGGGTGCCCAGATGAAACCAAGACCAGGAACCATCGAGATGTACCCATTGGTGGTGATCTTCTCTTTGACCTTGAAGACGCTGCCGAGAATAAGGACCCCAACGACTGGCTGCTCGCTGACGAAATAGGTCATGTATGGACCTCGACAAAATGGCGGCGACGTTAGCATACCGTTTGCAACAATGCACATATCTCGAAATTAAAGACATACGAGCTTAGACATACAGCGGCTTCCCTTGCCATCGCCGCTGACGCTGATGTGAAAACCGTCCAGCTAATGTTGGGACACGCTAGCGCAGCAATGACCTTAGATGTTTAGCTCACCTCTGGGAAACTGGTCTTGGCTATGTGCCCGGCGCGATGAGCACCCATATGCAGCGTGAACGGGAAAGGCTGGCAGAGAGAGCGTAGACGTAGTGAGCGTGGGCTTCGGGCCGTTTAATCTGTTCGGGTTTTGTTCAGGACGAGAAGCAATCACCTGCAACAATACGCAACACGCTATTGAAGACTTACAAGCAAAACCCCAGCTAGAAACTATCTTCTAGCTGGGGTTTTATTGAGCCGCCTGCGAGAATCGAACTCGCGACCTTTTCATTACGAGTGAAGCGCTCTACCGACTGAGCTAAGGCGGCTGGGCTTAACGCAACAGCGTCATGTCCGCGGATAAGCTTACAACATAGCGGTCAAAACTTTAAAACGAGGTGCGTAGGTGCCACAAAATCGCTTTACATTGCCAACCTAACCAATGATCCGCGCCCCCAGGCATTGCAAGGGGCACAGATCATATCGTTTCTAACCACGCAATTCCTCTAAAACATTCTCAATATAGCCCTCCTCCAAAACGTACCCCTTTTCCGTCGGATTCAGCACACCCTCCGCAACTCGAATATTCCACCACGCTTCAACAGCTGCAGGGGTGTAAATAAAACCGTACTTTTGCGTAGGCATTTTAAACGACCCACTAAGAAGATTCCCCAGAAAGATCTCCTGTTCATTCCTATTTACATTGACATACGTCACAGAATCCGGCTGCGGCTGAACATGCTGCGCTATCCAGTACAAGACATCAAAAAAGCGCCTCCCCTCCACAGAGTTATACAAGATTGCGGGGTTCATATCGTTGGCAACCGGCTCTGCTGCTTTGCGTAGGAATCGTTCAATATCAGGAGTCGGCGTAGCACGGATTGCATGCTGCAAGGTTTCTGACAATGCCCCATGCTGAATACCTTTAATCCCCATACCGTACTGATCAGAGCTATCAGTACTACTTTCATACGGGTCAGGACCAAGCTTTTCCAGAAAATCAGTCACAGAATCTGCGACAAGAGTCATTTGTCCATCTGGATCAGTATCACAATGAAGAATAGCCCCTACAGGAAAACCTTCCACACCATAATTGATGACAAAGCACTGATGCATACCATCCTTAGTATCTGCTAAGAGCAGGACTTCGTCTGATATTTCCCACTCCTGCATAAGGAACATCGCATAGTCAACTAAATCAATATTCGTTCCATTGCGAGTTGCCCCATTGCCATAGATAGTTTCCACACCAATGTCTAGTTCTTCTCCGGAGGCCAGGGTGATACCAGTAATGAAGCTGCAATCAGTTTTTAACGTGCCAACTCCAGTTTTCTGGAGTAACTGTTTGTAGTCCTCGGGTAACGTCTTGCCAAGAGCTGCTTCGATTTCTGATAGCCGCTTTGCACTGGCACGTTTTCCTTTTTGGGCAAAAATCCGTGTGAGCTTAGCCATTGTTGTGTCCTTAGGTTGCTAACGTTTTACTCCCCAGTGCCTACCCTCAAGCCCCTCTACTTAGCGGGCTCCGCAGGCCAGACGAATGCGTCCGATCATTGCATCGAAAGCTACTTCTGGGCGAACGTTGTGGTTAATGTGCTCCCTGCATAGATTTATCGCGTCGACGCAGGCAACCAGCCCTTCAGTGCTTACCTGTTGCGCTAATTCCTCTGCCAGGCCGACCATATCTGGATGCGTCCGAGCTACGTCTGCGCGCGAGCTAACCATGATGGCGTCACGGTATAGCCCTGCTAGGTCGACAAGGGACAGATCCAGGCTATCGCGAATTGCTCGCGTCCTCCGCTTTTTCTGCCGTTCCTCTAGTTCACGCACAGAAGCCTCATACCCCCGCAAAGCCTTATGCACGCCTTTGCCACGGGCTCCCATTCCCAGTGAGTTGCGTAGCTTATCCAGCTCTGCGTCGTTTTCTTGTGATAATTGTTCCTCCACTTGTTTTGTCACGGTTTTCACGATTCCGGTCACTGCTTGGAATGCCTGGTCACCATGAAAAACAAGTTCAGCCATGTTCAGTATGCTTGCGCGACGGCGCTGTGCCTCAACATCGCGGGCCAGCCACCGTGCCCGTCCGATGTGCCCGCCAGAGGAGGCCGCTGCCAGCTGCGCGTCTTGTTCTGTGATTGAGCCGTCGCGAGTAAGCACCGCCACCACTTGTTCCGTGGTGGGCTGCGGTACATACACGTGGCGACTTCTAGACAGCAGCGTCGGGATAATGTCTGTGGGATCCGTCGAGGGGGCGCACAGCATAATCACGGTGTGCACGGGGGGCTCTTCTACCGTTTTAAGTAGGGCGTTGGCGGCTCCGTCGGTAAGCCTGTCTGCATTATCCAGTATCACCACACGCCATCGCCCTACCGTCGGGCGCTTTGCGGCTGGTTCGACGACTTCCGCGCGCATCGTCTCAACGGAGATAGATAGCTCACGGGGAACGATGTGGACTACGTCAGCATGCGCATTAGCAATCACCGAACGACACTGAGGGCACCGGCCGCAACCGGCCACATGGGGGTCCTCGCATTCCAGTGCCGCCGCGAAGGCTACTGCAGCCACTGAACGCCCCGACCCAGGGGGGCCTGTGAACAGCCACGCGTGGGTCATTGCGCTGCTGTCCTCATGCGTTCGCGCCGCATACGCCGCAGCTCGGAGGGCTGGTGCAATGTGCTCGCTCACGCCCATATGCGAGAAGATGTCGTTGGTGCTCATCACTAACAAGAGTATCGCTAGTTTTGTATGACCGTTAAAGTAGTGGCATGACCAAAATGTGGCGCGCCTTTAAATGGCTCTTTGGCACATCGTGGCCGCTATACGCCACCACTGTCCTCGGCTCTAATGTGCTGGGGGCAGTTGGCGTCATGCTGTTTTTGCGATACCTCGTCCCCATGCCGGAGTTTGCGGCTTTTACCAAGGGAACCAGCTATCTTCCCACCTTAGGGATTAGCTACTTGGTGGTCGCGGTTGCTTTTGGCATCGTGGTGACGTTCAGGTTGTTTCGCCCTGTCTTGGATTGGCAGCGCCACCCAGATACTCACGACCCCAACATGGTGCGCAACCTCGTCATGCGCATCCCTTTTTATCAGTCAGCTCTGTGTGCTTTGGTGTGGCTTATCGGCATCGTGATTCTGGCGGTGGCTTCCGCACAGACTTCGCCGCGCTTAGCTCTGGCTATTGTCGTCGCCACTACGTTGAGCGGGTCTGTTGTCATTGTGTTGACGTATCTTGAAGCCGAGCGCCTCGTACGTCCTGTGGCAGCCACTGCCCTAGCCCGCAGGTTTGAGGACTCGACCCTTGAGCCTCCCATTGCTTCTCGTCTACGACTCACCTGGCTGTTGACGTCGGCGGTCCCCATCTTCGGCGTGATCCTTACGATCGTGGGCTACCATGAGGGTTTCTTTGGCCATAACATCCGCGACATTATCCCGGCTGTTCTCACGCTCTCGCTTGTTTCACTTGTCACGGGGTTCCTGGGCACGACCTTATCCATTATGAGTGTTGTAGACCCCATCCTGGAGCTGCAGGGGGCCATTAACAGGGTGCGCCGGGGAGAAAGCGACGTCCAGGTGGACATCTACGATGGTTCCGAGCTGGGCGTACTGCAGGCGGGTTTCAACGAGATGATGCGTGGGCTAAAAGAGCGCCAACGTGTCCGCGATATTTTTGGCCGTTATGTGGGCGCTGAGGTCGCGCGTCGGGCACTCGAAGAAAAACCTCAGTTGGGCGGCGAGGACAGAGAAGTCGCTGTGATCTTTGTCGATGTCATTGGCTCCACTACCTTCGCTGTCAATCATGGCCCAGAAGAGGTTGTGGCAGAGCTGAACAAGTTTTTCGAGCATGTAGTCGGCGTGGTTCACCGAAATAAGGGCATCATCAACAAATTCCAGGGCGATGCCGCCCTTGCGGTTTTCGGTGCACCTATTACGCTTTCCGACGCCACCGGGCATGCACTCGCCGCCGCGCGTGAACTGCGGCAAGAGCTCAGCGGGCTACGGTTGGAAGCCGGTATTGGTGTTGCCTCAGGGCACGTGGTTGCAGGGCATATTGGTGGTCTTGATCGTTTTGAGTACACAGTCATCGGAGACGCTGTGAATACCGCAGCGCGTCTCACTGAGATTGCCAAAGACACTCCTGGCCGTGTTCTTACTAACGCCGCAACCCTCAAGAAGGCTAACGAGGCGGAACAGGGCCGCTGGACGCGCATGAAGTCCGTGGAACTGCGTGGCCGCAGCATGATGACGCAGCTTGCACGCCCCATCCGCCCGACGCTTGCAGACCGTTCTTAGCGAGAAAACGCTAACTCCAATTCTTTCTTTCGGATACTCGCGCAGGAATATTTCCCCAGAGAGCACGGCAGTACGCGTAGCTTATCTGTCGACCGAATGGACTTTTACCGGGCCTCAGTTCTACGCTAAATCCGATCTTTTTGTGATTCTTGCGCGTTTGCTGGCCCTCTGTGAACCGCGCATCTTTCCCCACATACTAGGAAGGAAATGTCGTGTCTGACACCGACATTGCGAAACCAGCCACGGGTTCCAGTATCCGCGAACTCACTCTGCGCGCCGTCATCATCGGCGGCCTGATCACCCTCGTGTTCACGGCCGCCAATGTTTATCTGGGGCTTAAAGTTGGCATTACTTTTGCCACGTCCATCCCCGCTGCGGTTATCTCGATGGCGATCCTGCGTCGTTTCGCAGGCCACACCATCCAAGAGAACAACATCGTTCAAACGATTGCATCTGCAGCTGGCACACTATCCGCCATCATCTTCGTCCTCCCCGGCCTCATTATGGTCGGATGGTGGAGCGGATTCCCCTATTGGACCACGGCTTTTGTCTGCGCAATTGGCGGCATCCTCGGCGTGATGTATTCCATCCCGCTACGTCGTGCCCTGGTTACTAGCTCTGATCTCCCTTATCCCGAAGGTGTGGCAGCAGCTGAGGTCCTGAAGGTCGGCAACGACGCAGGCAATGCCCAAGAGCACGAAGGTAATAAAAAAGGCCTGGCCGTTATCATCTATCTGGGGCGGAATTGCATCTGCAGGTTACTCGCTGCTCGCTGCAATGAAGGGTGCCGCAGGATCAGTTTCCGCCACGTTCAAAGTCGGTGCCGGCGGAACTATGTTTGGTTCCAGCTTGTCCCTCGCCCTCATTGGCGTAGGCCACCTGGTTGGCCCTGCCGTCGGCATCTCTATGATCGTCGGACTCCTGATCTCCTATGGTGTTCTGCTTCCCTACTTCTCCGCAGCTCCTCTAGCGGCAGGCGGCGAGCTTTCGAGCGTCGTCAGTTCTACCTTCGTCGGCGAGGTTCGCTTTGTCGGTGCCGGCGCAATGGCAGTCGCAGCAGTATGGACGCTTATCAAAATCATCGGCCCCATTGTCAAGGGCATCAGGGAATCCCTTGCGTCCTCCCGAGCACGTGCCGCTGGTAGCGACGTAGAGCTCACCGAACGAGACATCCCATTCAAGCTGGTCGTCGGAACGATCTTAGCCGCCATGCTGCCCGTGGGCGCCCTGCTGTATCTCTTCATTCACGCATCTGAAATTTCCCACCACACAGCAACGCTCGTGATCCTCAGCATCGTGTTCGTGCTGCTCATTGGTCTCATCGTTGCCTCTGTGTGCGGTTATATGGCTGGCCTCATCGGCGCATCCAACTCCCCCATCTCCGGCGTGGGCATCATCGTTGTTCTCACTTCGGCCCTGCTGATCAAGGTAGTTACCGGTTCCGAGTCCGACTCCAACGCTCCTGCCCTGGTTGCCTACACGCTGTTCACCTCCGCTGTGGTCTTTGGTATCGCCACGATTTCAAACGACAACCTGCAGGACCTCAAGACCGGCCAGCTTGTCAACGCCACCCCATGGAAACAGCAGGGCGCCCTCATCATCGGCGTGCTCTTCGGCTCGATTATTATTCCTCCCGTCCTCCAGCTCATGCTCGACGGCTTCGGCTTTGTAGGAATGGAAGGCGCTGGCGACAACGCTCTCGCGGCCCCGCAGGCAGCACTGCTCTCCTCGGTAGCAAACGGCATCTTCGGTGGCTCTCTCAACTGGAGCCGCATTGGCCTCGGCGCCATCATCGGCGTCATTGTCATCATCATCGACGAGGTCCTCAAGCGCACCAAGGGCTGGAGCCTCCCTGCGCTCTCCGTAGGCATGGGCATCTACCTCCCTATTGCCCTCACGGTCATCATTCCGGTCGGCGCATTCATCGGCTACTTCTACGACAAGTGGGCAAAGAAGCAAAGCAATCCGGAGTTCTCCAAGCGCATGGGCATTCTGCTTGCCACCGGCGTAATCGTGGGCGAATCCCTCTTTGGTGTATTCAACGCCGCTATCGTTGGCGGAACAGGTGTTGAAGAACCACTTGCTGTCTTTGGTTACGGCGAAAATGTCGCCACCTGGGTAGGACTCATAGTGTTTACTCTCCTCGTGGTATCGCTCTACCGCTGGGTTCGTAGCAAAGCCTCTGCCTAAAGCAGACGCAATCCCCTCTGACTGAACTTCTGCGAGTTCTAACAGAGGGGATTGTTGCGTTTAGGGCCCCAAGCCCCAAAGCACCCCCAGAACCTGCATTACCGTAGATACTAGAGGCTTCAAGGGCCCAAAAACTGCTCAATGTCTATGGTAATGCAGGCTCGAAGCGGGAATTCATACCCAGACACAAAATTAGGCCCCTTTAAAGGGGCCTAATTTCAGTAGATCATTTCTTGCGTCCAGCTTTGACCACTCGTTTTGTGGTCTTCGCAGGCTTTTTCACAGCCTTTTTCGCTGTGGTCTTCTTGGTCGCTTTCTTCGCAGCCTTCTTTGCCGTCTTCTTCGTAGCTTTCGCCGTGCCGCCATCCGCGGCTTCCTTCGCGCGACGCTCTGAAAGAAGCTCGTTAGCGCGCGCATCCGTAAGCGCCGTGGGGTCGTCGCCTCGTCGCAAAGAAGCGTTGGTGGCGCCGTCGGTTACGTAAGGGCCAAAGCGTCCATCGCGCACGGACATGGGATTGCCGGAGACGTCGTTATCGCCAAGTTCTTTGATCACGGATTGGGAGGTGGCACCTCGGCCGCGTCGTTTAGGCTCAGCGTAGATTCGGCGGGCCTCGTCGAGAGTGATAGTAAAGATTTGCTCTTCTTTGGCCAGCGACCGCGAATCATTGCCCTTTTTCAGGTAAGGACCATAGCGACCGTTCTGCGCAGTAATGGGCTCATTATCGCTAGGGTCAACACCGACCTCGCGCGGAAGGGCCAGAAGCTGCAGGGCTTCCTCAAGCGTGACGGTAGCAGGCTCCATGGCCTTGAACAGCGACGCGGTGCCTGGTTTCAGGGTCTCGTCGACGATCTCAGCGATCCGCTTTTCTTTCTGCTTAACTGCAGTCTTGGTCTCCCAGTTCTTGGCGCGTTTACCCTCGGCGGCACGCTGCTCATCTTCGGCTTTGCGCTCAGCGGCAACGATCTCTTCTGCCTTAGTCTCCACTTGGGTGCGCTCATCGTCGTTGACCAGCTCGGTGACGTAAGGGCCAAAACGCCCTTCCTTGGCCACGATCATGCGATCGTTCTTGGGGTTCCTGCCCAGCTCACGGCCAGATTGAGGAGTCGCAAACAGTTTCTCCGCCACATCGAGGGTCAGCTCGTCTGGGGTGGTGGTGTCTGACAAGTTGGCGCGCTGATATTCGGCCTCGCCATCAGCGGTCACACCGATCTGCCGTTCGATATAGGGGCCGTACCGCCCAACACGGACGTTAACGGCGCGGCCTTCTGCGTCCTGGAAAAGTTCTAAGGAGTTGACCAAACGCGCGTCAATGTGTTCGAGGTTGTCGCCAACCAGCGCCTTAAGTCCGCCGTGGCGTGCGATGGATTCTGCAGTAGCGTCGGAGGCTTGGGCATCGCCAAAATAGAAACCGGTGAGCCATGCAGTGCCGTCTTCCCGTCCTGCGGCGATGTCGTCTAGCTCATCTTCCATCGAGGAGGTGAAATCGTAATCGACGAGAGCGGAGAAGCTCTTCTCCAAAAGGCCAACGACCGCAAAAGCCACCCAGCTGGGGACGAGCGCGTTACCGCGGGAATAAACGTATCCGCGATCTTGAATGGTCTTGATGATCGAGGCATACGTCGATGGGCGTCCAATGCCCAGCTCTTCCATTTTCTTCACCAGAGACGCCTCTGTGTAGCGCGCAGGCGGGTTGGTGGAGTGCTCGTCGACTTCCAGCTTGTTCACGTCCAGTGCGTCGCCCTCAGCGAGACGAGGCAGATGGCGTTCGGCGTTATCGGCGAGGTCGCGGCCGTCGGAAAGCTTGGTGATTTCCACGTATGCGCGCAGGAAGCCCGGGAACGTGATCGTTCGTCCAGTAGCTGAGAACTCAGCGTTCTTTCCTGCGATGGTCACCTTCATGGAGGTGCCTTTGGCATCTGCCATCTGGGAAGCGACGGTGCGCTGCCAGATGAGCTCGTAGAGTTTAAATTCCTCGGCATCGAGCTGGGAGTGAAGTTCTCCGGGGGTCGCAAAACGCTCGCCCGCCGGACGGATAGCCTCGTGAGCTTCCTGCGAGTTCTTCACCTTGCGGTCGTAACGACGCGGCCCATCCGCCACATAATCATTCCCATAAAGGGAAATCGCTTGTTCACGAGCAGCCTTGAGGCCCTGCTCCGACAGTGTCGTGGAGTCTGTACGCATATACGTGATGTGGCCGTTTTCATACAGTCGCTGCGCGATACGCATGGTGCGCTCGGAAGTAAAGTGCAGCTTGCGGCCGGCCTCTTGCTGCAGAGTTGAGGTCATAAACGGCGCATAAGGGCGGCGGGTATAAGGCTTTTCTTCCACCTTGGCCACGCTCATAGGAGCGCCTGTCAGCTCCGCAACCAATGCCTCGGCACGCTGCTTATCGACGACCACAACGTCGCCTTTAAGCTCACCGCGATCATTGAAGTCGCGGCCCGTAGCTACGCGCTTGCCATCGACAGAGGTAAGACGGCCAGTGAATTGATGTGGATTGCCATCCGTATCAGGCTTGCCCGTATCGAATTCCGCCTCGATGTCCCAGTACTCAGCGGAAACAAAAGCCATACGCTCGCGTTCCCGTTCAACGATCACACGAGTAGCCACCGACTGAACACGGCCCGCAGAAAGCCTCGGCATGACTTTCTTCCACAGCACCGGGGAGACCTCGTAGCCATAGAGGCGATCGAGGATACGGCGAGTTTCCTGCGCATCGACCAAGTTTGCGTCCAGCTCGCGGGTGTTCTCGGCAGCCGCCAGAATCGCTGGTTTAGTGATCTCATTGAACACCATGCGCTTCACGGGCACTTTAGGCTTGAGAACCTCAAGCAAGTGCCATGCGATGGCTTCCCCTTCGCGGTCGGGGTCTGTGGCCAGTAGGAGTTCGTCGACAAGCTTAAGCTTTTGCTTGAGATCGGCGACTTTCTTCTTCTTGTCCGGGCTGACCACATACAAAGGCGCGAAGCCGTTCTCTGTGTTCACGCCAAGCCGAGCCCACGGCTCCTTTTTGTACTTAGTTGGAACATCTGCAGCGCCTCGCGGGAGATCGCGAATATGTCCCACGGAAGCCTCGACGATGTAGTCATCACCTAAGTAAGGGGCAATTTTCTTAGCCTTCGTCGCAGACTCGACGATCACAAGGCGCTTAGGTCCGCTCTTTTCAGCCATAAAAGGTGAAAACCTCAATTCACAAAAAGCACGATAAAAATGCGTTGGCACCTTATAGTACGGGTCTACTACGCACCTTTGTCCAACGCAGGAATCCCAAAACACTAATAGGGCAGGAAAAAGGGCGTTTCTCACTCCCCTTATCGGATGGCTCAACTATAAAAAAGTACCCCCGACGGTCATCATATGACCGCCAGAGGCACTAAAGCTTGTAGGTGCTACGCACTTCCGCTTACGAGGAATTACAGAGCGTGAACCTGCTGAGCCTGAGGACCCTTAGCTCCCTCGCCGATCTCGAACTCAACCTTCCGGTTCTCTTCGAGAGTGCGGAAGCCATTGCCCTGAATCTCAGAGTAATGAACGAAAACATCAGCGGAGCCATCGTCCGGTGCGATGAAGCCGAAACCTTTTTCAGCGTTGAACCACTTCACAGTTCCCTGTGCCATATTTAAAACCTTACTTCTAGAATTTTCGGTGAATACCGAATTGCAGTGGAGCCGTTCATCCTCACACCTCGGAAACACCACGAACTTTCATGTTGGAAAGCCCGCAGATCACCTCTGTAAAAATGCCACCAACCGTTAGCTGGATTCGGCGACCACTGCCCAGTGTGTCATGTTTAAGCGCTCAGCGATAGGTCATTCAAAAAAATGCTAGATTGTTGCAGGTCGCACTAAAATAATTAAGGATTCCCCATGGCTGGAACTAACCCCGATATGGGGTATCAATTGGGCCAAGAGCTCGCTTCCATCGTGGCAGACAGGTACCCCAACTCCACGTGTACGCACCTGGAAACCACCCCAGCCAAGCCAGCACGCTACGCAGAATGGCCAGAATGGGTCTATCCCCCTATCAAAGAAGCCCTTGTGAACCGAGGCATCCAACAGCTGTACGCCCACCAGCAAGAAGTCGCACACAATGCGTGGGAAAAAATAGACACCGTCATTGCAACGGGCACCTCCTCCGGCAAATCACTGGGTTATCAGCTCCCCATACTTTCCTGTCTTGCATACGACTCCACCGCATGCGCGATCTATCTCACGCCCACAAAGGCACTCGGATCAGATCAGCTCAATGCAGTCACGCAACTAGTGCAAGAAGCGCAAACCATGGGAGGCGATACGGTACGCTCTGTCCATCCTGCGCCTTACGACGGCGACACCCCCTCCGATGCGCGCTCCGGAATCCGCGAACAGTCCCGCTTCATCTTCACCAATCCCGACATGCTCCACGCCGGAATTCTTCCCAACCATCAGCGCTGGGCACGGCTATTACGACACCTGCGGTTTATCGTGATCGACGAATGTCACTCCTACCGAGGAGTCTTCGGCGCTGGGGTCTCCCTTGTTTTACGTCGGCTTCTCCGGATAGCGGCCCGCTATGGAAGCACCCCCACGGTGATCTTGGCATCAGCCACAAGCAACAATCCCTCCGAACACGCCGAATTACTCCTAGGCCGTCCCGTACATGCGGTTACCACGGATTCAGCCCCCACCGGCGCACGCACCGTCATGTTGTGGGAACCAGGCTTTCTCGACGGCGTGGAGGGCGAGCATGGTGCTCCTGTACGGCGCGCAGCGTCATCGGAGGCAGCCAGCATCATGGCTACTCTCATCGCAGAAGGCGCACGAACCCTTACTTTTGTCCGCTCTCGACGCCAAGCCGAACTCACCGCTTTACGTTGCGCAGAAGAGCTGTCCTATCATGGCCGCCCTGATCTGGCCCGCCGAATTTCAGCTTATCGAGCCGGCTATCTGGCCGAAGATCGCCGAAAAATCGAAGAACAGCTAGACAACGGCGAACTCCTCGGCGTCGCCAGCACCAATGCCCTGGAACTCGGTATAGACGTCGGCGGACTCGACGCAGTAGTGACCGCAGGTTTCCCCGGAACTGTCGCTAGCTTTTGGCAGCAGGCAGGTCGAGTTGGCCGACGCGGCCAAGGTTCCTTAGTCACCCTCGTCGCCCGCGATGAACCCATGGACACGTATTTAGTCCATCACCCGGAAGCACTTCTTGGTAGACCCATCGAGCGCACCGTTTTCAACCCACATAACCCACACATTCTGGCCGGACATCTCTGTTGTGCAGCATCAGAGGCTCCCCTCTCCGACGCAGAGATTAACGCCTTGGGGGCGCAACAAGTAGCTGAGCAGCTAGAGCGCGAAGGATTGCTGAGACACCGCCGCCACGGGTGGTTTGCTGTTGAGAAACCCGGCGAACCACCCGCGCATGAGCTAGTGAGCCTACGAGGATCCGGATCCGCCATCACCATTGTCGATGAGACTGACGGTCGAGTCTTGGGCACCATCGAACAGACTCGGGCGGTCTCCCAAGTCCATCCTGGCGCGGTGTATCTCCACCGGAGCGAGACTTTTGTTATTAACAGCCTCGATCTTGACCAACGCCTTGCACTAGCCCGTCCTGATGCTCCCGACTACAGCACCTACGCCCGAAGCACCACAGACATCCGCATCCTAGGCGACGTAGACAAAGTTGCTAACCCCGCACCTGGCCTGTGGGTTTCCAACTTACATGTGGAAGTCACCGACAGGGTCACAGGTTATGTGGTGAAGGCACCAGACGGATCGGTTCTAGACGTGGTTCCTCTCCAACTACCACCGCAAACGCTCGTCACGCGTGCGGTTGCGTACACAATTGATCCGCTTGTCCTGACCCAACTAGGGATCACCGATATCCCCGGCGCGCTGCATGCCGCCGAGCATGCGGCTATCGGCATCCTTCCGCTGATTGCTACATGCGATCGCTGGGATATTGGCGGTGTGTCCACAGAGCTTCACCCAGACACTGGGCTACCCACAGTCTTTGTCTACGACGGACACCCTGGTGGTGCTGGGTTTGCCGATTGCGGTTACGATCGCTTCCCCGAATGGATTGCCACGACCTTTGATGCGATCCGCTCATGCTCGTGCGAGTCGGGGTGTCCGTCCTGTGTTCAATCGCCTAAGTGCGGCAACGGGAACAGCCCTCTGGATAAGGGCGGCGCGCTAACATTGCTTGGCACCATGTGTGCGATGCTCGGTGTCACGCCTTAGCCGGAGGTCTCTGCGTTCATAGAGGTTACGGTGTATAAAGGTCCCATTTTATAAGGGTCCCGCTCGTGCTTTCGCCGTTTGCCTGTCCACCTTGGCTTCGGCGATGACATCCTCGTAGACATTCGTGCAGTCGATGAGTACTGCACCATTGAGTGCCGCTATTCTTTGAGATTCTTCACAGGCGTTCAAGCCTTGCGCTGCGGCGGTCGCTCCTGCTATCATAGAAAGATATGCCGCGTTTTGGGTGGTGTGCTGATCTAAAACAGAGTTGGCTATTACCACACAACACAACAACACAGCAGAGAATGCCGCCATTATTCCGGCTCCCAAAACTGTTGCGTTTCCGTCCTGGTTGCGTATAAGCAATTGAAGATTTTCATGGCTGTTCCTTGGGAAAAATCGCAGTAGCTGTTCGCGTCCCTAGTGGACTCGGAACGCGCGCTGTAGCGGTAACTAATCCACCGGATTCTGTGAAATCAATCGTTCCTCGTGATGCCACGAACTCCACACCTATGGCACGAGCCGTGCGGCGGCACCAGCATTATCAATCGCGGCTAATTGCGCAGCGACGCTGACAATCCCGCCACACATCGCCGCAGCAACGATAATGAGTGCCGCCGACACAATTGCCGTCTCTATCGTGCTCATGAGCGCTTATTAACCTGGCGTTTTATTCAAAGCATTCGTGATTATGCCTTCCAAAGCAGTTGATACTGAACCACTCGTAGCCACTAAATACAGCGCGCCTGCTAGAGCTGCGGCTGCTAGTGCCCCCATGGCGTACTCGATGGTGGTCATCCCATCTTCATTATCAATGAGTTTGTGACATTTATGGATGAATGCAGTAAGCATGACTTTTGTTCCTTTTCGTTGTTATGTCGGTTATGTCGTTGTCTCGTTTTTCTGTTTTCAATCGCGTGGGTAAATCAAGAAAAAATCCCAATCCCCAAGCTGATGACCACTGGCGCAAGCCCGAGTAAGAAGAATGCGGGAAGAAAACATACGGTCAACGGCAGTGCAATGAGCACTCCCGCACGTTCTGCTCGTGCAAGGCTTAGGTCTGATGCCCGTGCGCGCAATTGTCGGGCTAACCTCTCACACGCCTCAACCAACGTCGCTCCTGATCTCTCCGAAGCTCGCGCCACCGTTACCAGTTCTCCTAGCGCAGGGTGCCCGGCGAGGGGCTGCCATGCGCGCTCAGCGGGCATCCCCATTTCGAGCAGGATTGCCACATCCGACCATTCACTCCTGGTTCGAGTTCTCCCACGTGACGTTTCTTCCGTCAAAGCCACGGCATATGCCGCCTGCGAAGGCGTCAAACCCGATTGCGCGCAAGCAGCAAAAAGATCCAGTTGGGAGGCGCTTTTACGTAGAAAATCCCCCGATAGCTGGGTTGTAAAAAGCTTGTGCGTTAGAGCGTCCCAATGCTTTTTCACTCCAGCGGACTTTCTCTGAGGTCCATCGCGAGCGCGATGGATTCGGTATACAACATCAGGCCGTGTGATGCTGACCGCTAATGCTACTAATGCCACCGCAATAACCGGCATCATCGCGCTTTCTCCATTATCGCTTGGCTCCACAGGTTCCCCACGCAGACCAATAGTGTCCCCAGTATTAAAAGCACTGCTCCGATATGTGTGTGGAGCAAAAAACCCAAAGCATTCACACCCATTCCTCGCCCCAGAAGAATCCCTGCAAAAGGTAGTGCGGTGAGGATATATGCCGTGGCTTTAGCTCCTTGCATGGCAGCTTGGATGCGTTCTGCATGGCGCAGATCTTCATCCAATGAGGCCCTGTTTCTCTCCAATAATGGCGCCAGCGCAATTCCGTACCGTTCACTCAGGCGCCAGGCATGGGTTATTTTCTCTATGCCATGGATAGCAACAGCACGTTGCTGCCAATATGCGGACGCTGATCCTCCAAGGCGCGAGCTTCTCGACGCCGCCATGAGCGTATCTCTGAGCGCTGATTCAGGAAGGTTCTGAGCCACGTTTTCTAAAGCCCGGGAAGCTTCAACTCCCGCCCGTAAATCCCCAGAGAGACTTCCCAATACAGCTGATATTTCCTCTTGTTGCTTGCGTTGAGATACCTCTGATCTCCTCTTATTCCAAGCGTTCACGATTGTAGCGACGATGAGCGCTGCTGAAACCACGAGGGGAATGTGATGCCGAAGGGGAAAAAGTATGACCACTATAAGGACCACGCTTATGGCTTTCTTCCGCCATTGTCGTGCGACTTTCTTCCCTGCAACCCGCTGTTTCGGAGACGGAGATGCTGAAACCCAGGTGGCAGCTGCAAGCATTATGAAGGATTCCACGAGGGCGCTCCTTGCATTGTGTCGTCCCACACTGAATGCACTTCAAGAGGGTGTCCCTGAAGAACACCGATTTGCTGAAGCCGTCTCCCCTGCTGGGTTCTCTTCATAGCCAAAACCACAGGTGAAGCAGCTGCGAGTTGGGAATGCAAAGCTTGTCGATCAAGCCCGCCAAGAGCTGCTAGAGCTTCAATCCGGGCTGGTACTTCTTGCAGCGAATTGGCGTGCAGGGTTCCTGCGCATCCCTCGTGTCTGGTATTGAGGGCCGCAAGCAAATCGACCACCTCTGGACCGCGTATTTCTCCGAGAACAATGCGATCTGGCCTCATCCGGAGAGCCTGAGGCAACAAAGTGGTCATTGTTATCTCGCCACTACCTTCAGTGTTTTTAGCCCTAGAGACAAGCGATACCACGTGAGGATGCGCGGGTCGGAGTTCCGCAGTATCTTCAATGCACACTATGCGTTCTCCTGGTTCCACTTGAGCAAGCAGTGCACTCAGCAGTGTCGTTTTCCCACTTCCCGTCCCACCAACGACCAAAAAGGGTTTGCGCAGCGCAATCATCTCTTGCAGCCCACCAGCTACTTCTGGGCTAAAAATGCCCGTTGCGGTGAGTTGTTTTATCGTTGTCGTTGCTTGTCTGAGTACCCGGAGGGAAAGGCAGGTACCGCTTTCCGACGGCGGGCTCAGTACCGCATGAACGCGGATACTTGTGCCATCATCCCTGGTGATTCGCCCGTCGCCAAAGCAATGTGAATGATCAAGCCTGCTGCCGGATGCCACTAAGAATCTGGTAGCTAATCGCCTGACTTCATCATCTGAGGCAAAAGCCACGTCAGCGCGTTCCAATCCCTGTCCGCGATCAAACCACACCCCCATGGTTCCATTGACCACGATATCGATCACTCCGGGGATAACCAGAAGCCTCTCTAGCTGGCCGATCCCAACGGAGTCGTATCTCAGTTGCCTAAGCAGCGCGATCATGTCTACGTCGCTTATTACTCCGTGTGCTTCTTGTCTGACCAGACTCGCAAGCGATGCAGAATCCGCCAACCCTGGGTCTTCAGCGATTCTTCGTTGAACACGTGCTACCACGTCTTGATGGTTGATGGTTCATCATGCTGCCTGCGCTTCTTCCAGCACTGCTGTCGCTGCAGCCTTGAGACTGCGTGGCAAAGGCGACGAAAGACCCGTGTATTCGGTGGTTTTTGTCAGCCGCGACAGATTTCCTATTTCCGCTACAACATCGAGGTGCGCTGCTCGTTCAACATCAGTGGCATCCACCGATGACCATAAGCGGTGCCGCAGCACGCCGACGACTTTGATGTTGCGGGCGCGCATCTGTTGGACCAATTTTTCTGCTGCTGCGACCGTGCGAATTTCGGCGGGGATGCACAGCACTACGCAATCGGCGGCGTCGAGAGCGGAATCGGCAATACTCGTTCCACGTAAAAGGTCGACAACCACGTTGGTGTGCCCACGCAGGCTCCGAATAACCGCATTCAATGTTGTGTCATCAATAGTGTGTGCATCATTGCCACGGGCCACCGTGAGGACAGAAAGCCCCTGAGCCGTCTTAGGAAACGCCGCAATGAGGTCGTCAGAACGCACGTCACCTTGGCGTAACACCAGATCATTCCACCTCATACCCGGTGATTCCTCGATGCCCAGGAGAAGATCTACGCCACCAGAAGAAGGATCTGCATCAATGAGCACAGCGTTCTCGCAACTGAGCGCTATAGAGCTGGCAAGAGTTGATGTCCCCGCCCTGCCGACGGCACCCATAACCGCTATCACGATGCCTTCCGCTGGTGGCGGATCATCGTCTCTACCAAGTGCTTTGAGTAATTCTGGGGCTTGCGCCGGCACAATGTATACTGCCTCTGCATGGCACGCCATGGCCAGTTTCCAATCGATGGGGCCAGGTTCTGCAGCGAGAAGAAAACGCCCGAGTGCCAGCGGGAAGCGTTGCTGCGTGCGGAGCCGTTGTTGCGTCGACAAGCACTGCAGCAGCTCGATGAGCATGGCGAGTAATTTCCCGGGGGTCAGTGCTATCGATCATGGGTCGCCCCGTAGCTGCAACTATATGCACGGCTTCGGGGTGAACAATGGGATCCGTTACCGCTATAAGTACTGGTGCTGGCTTCATAGCTGACAGCTTTCACGCAACGCCGGCTTATGACGAGTGTGTAAAGAGCTTCTGTGGATAACACGATTCTCGTCTCGATTTTTCTAATGTCTGTGGATAACTCCCCGACCTGGTTGTGTAATGGGGATGAACTCACTATTGGGCACACGAGGCCACTGGTTTGTCGTTTTTGAGAACGCTAGCCACTGAAGCAGACACACAACCAGGCAAAACCCCAGGGTAAGTTTTCTAGCGTTCTCAAAAACGACATCGCACACTCTAAAAAGCCCACGTTTAAATATCTAAAAGAGCGTGTAGACGCAGGAGCATTGTCATCTGAAAAGACTTGCCCCATGCGTCTGCGTAGACCAAATCAATCAGCTAGATAAACTGGCCTTTCCTATTAATTGGGTCCACCCCTACCCGCGCAGGAGCAATGCGAAGGAACATAGACTGGAAAATACTTTGATGGGACAGAACTGAACTATTAGCCATGGTCGGTTAATGGAAGAAAAACTTCTGTCCCCATCCTTCTCAATTCTGAAAAATGTTGAGGAACATTGTCGCTAACTTTCCCAAGCCACTGAATCCTATCTTCAGCCTCGTAGTCTAAATCACCAGCAAACGGACTTCCGGCAAGTTGAGCCACCCATCCTTTAACAGCGGTGTCTTCCTCTGACGTAACATTGCCGCTCGCCGGAATTGGGTCCATTTCAAGACCAACATACGCAAGCCCCCTTGTCGACATAACGGTAAATACAGCATAAACAAACGAAGGCGGTCGCCACGCTGCCCGAAGTTCAACAGCCCCAGAAGAAACAAGATTTTCTTGAGCAAAATGCCTCTTCAAAAGAGAATTCATATAAAACCCAAAGGACGATAGACTCCAGTTAGCTGTCATGTTTTACGCTCCGTATTTCAATACACAGAAAACTTTCGCTTTAGCTCACATCACTTCACTTATTTTATATCCACTACCGCAAGTGCTAGAGCGACCCAATAGGTAGGGAATAGGTAGGGGTGGGCATTGCGTCCGTTGGCACAGCAAACGGTAGAAGAACCTGACAGAAATAGAAGCAAACCGATAACCAGCAAGTCCCACTTCCAACTCAAAGGCAAACCACAGTAAAGCTGCTGCTAAAGGATCCTACGACTCAAAATCGGCAGTGATTAAGTGATTAAAGGCAGTGAAGCTGTTCAATATGCAGTCTCGGTACTGAGGGGCAAGAGTTAACCGAAGACTAGAACCGCCACCACTTAACCAGCAACGGTCGCTTAAACATACAAAAGGGCGGCTCGCGCTAGGGGGGTAAGCGCGAGCCGCCACCCGGCCACAGGGGGGCGGGCCGGGGCAGGCCGCACTGTATATCGGGGCCTTGCACTTGCCATTATTGCACAAACCACAGCAACAGGCAATACTCCGCGAGACATCGAGCACATTTTTTCTTTTCAATACACCTTCAGTACACCTCTCGTCCGCTGCTAAAGCGTCGTCGCCGCACCACACGCCTGACATTTTTGCTCGTAACGGCATAAAAACAGCTACAATCGCTAGGCACTATGGCATATTCATCCGAGCACCCCCGCCCCGGAGCATCACACGATGGTTCCGCCCCTGCTTCCGGCATGATATTTCCCGCCGATTTTTCCAAAGTTGTCGCTTTTTTTGACTTAGATAAGACGATCATCGCGACATCCTCCGTCTATGTATATGGCCGAGAGTTTCTCCATTCCGGTTTGATCTCCCCCGCCACTGCTTTGCAGATTTCCATAGCTAAAGCCACCTATATGATCGCCGGCCATAGTAGCGAGCAAATGGATACCACTCGGGATCAATTGGCTCAGATGATTGTTGGCTGGAGCGAGGAACAGGTAAAAACCATCGCCACGGAGACGATGCACTCGCTGGTCACGCCCACCATTTATGAAGAAGCCCGTGAGCTCATCCGCATGCATCAGGAGGCAGGCCACGATGTGGTGATCATCTCCGCGTCAGCTCGTATTTTGGTGGAGCCGATCGCTCAGGAGCTGGGAGTGGAAACGGTCGTTGCCACAGAATTGGTAGTGAAAGACGGCAAATTTACTGGTGAGATTCCCTTTTATTGCAAGGGGGAGATGAAGGCTCAGGCGATTGCAGAAATCACGCAACAGCGGGGATACGCACTGGAGTCCAGCTTTGCGTATTCAGATTCGGTCACGGATCTTCCTATGCTCGAAGCCGTCGGCCACCCGGTTGTGGTGAACCCGGATCGGGCGCTGCGTCGAATAGCTACGGAAAAGGGCTGGGAAATCCGCACGTTTAAAAACCCTGTTCCCCTTTTTCCAAAGCCCACGATGCGGGAAGTCCAAATCGGCACGGGTGTCGCTGCGGGAGTCGCCGCGATGCTGGGAGGCGTGGTGTGGTGGAATAAGCGGACCGATAAGCGCACTTAGCTTGCCGACGCCCCGCTCCTTCCCACAGAGCCATCACCGAGCCGCAGCTGCGATGGATTCCGCCTCTTCCGCGCCGGCTATCATCGCTTTGAGATACAGCTCTATGAATGTCACCGCCTGCTCCTGACCTGCCGTGAAGTGCGCTGCGCTCGCTTGATACTCGGATCGGTGCCTGCGCAGATAGGTTTCTGGCACGCATAATCCACGCGGATCACTGCCAAAGGTGACCGCTGCACTACGAGCAGCAACGCGTGCCACGAGCGCGCTTCTAGGGCCAAAAGCTGCACGCCCGATGATCTCCCCATGCACAACAGCCGGTATCAGAGCCGGATTGGGGTCCGATGTGATCACGCGGGCTAGGACTTCAAGTTCCGCGGATGCAGAGGTAGGCCTGCCGGGTCCTCCCGCCAAAGCATCTATGCGGGCAAGGACTTGGAGTGGCGCACGGAGAAAGGTCCTCGATGTTTGTTCGATCACAGCTGGCGCGAGCATGCTGTACCCACTGATGTGGTACTTTTCCCCCAGTTCGGGATCAAGAGCGGCGCTGGTTCGTGCGCCTCGCAACAGCGATTCTGAGGAGGTAACTTCATACTTGCGCAGGTTGACTGGCCTGCGATGAACTGCGGCGATGCCATCTGTAGCACGTTGAGCGAGTGTTTTAATTTCACCGGATGCGAGTAGATGGTCCAAGGTTGCCATGAGTTTTAATACTACAAATACACAACAATCTATCCAGTAAATTCACCTTCACGCGCGTTTCGTGGCACGATTGAAGATAACTGTTTTAAATGAATTCGATCTGAAGGGATCAACCTGTGAGCAAGGACAACGGCTTTTTCACTGATGGCGCGGATCAATTCGACGCAAAGGTTAATGGAATCCCCCTGACTGATGTCGATGCCACCAACAAAGGCTCCATCGGTTCCCTCGTAAGTGACGCTACCGCGCAGATGTCCTCATTGTTCCGCGCAGAGGTCGAGCTTGCTAAGACCGAGCTTGCTGCAGAAGCTAAAAAAGGCGTGATCGGCGGCGGCCTGTTTAGTGTCGCTGGCACTATCGCCCTCTACAGCTCCTTCTTCTTTTTCTTCTTCCTTGCAGAGCTGCTCAGTGTCTGGCTGGATCGTTGGGCTGCATTCCTCATCGTCTTCCTCATCATGATCGTCCTCGCGGCCCTTCTTGCCTTTGTGGGCTTTAAGAAAGTCAAGAAGATCGGCAAGCCCAAGCAGACTATTCAGTCCGTCACAGAGCTTAAGAATCTCGTTCCGGGAAAGGCACAGGCCAGCTTGGAGGCTAAGCAGCACGGAATGTACAGCTAACGCTTAATAGCGGAAACACTAGTGCGCCCCTCACACGTCGTTGTGCGGGGGCGTTTTGCGTCCTACTAGCCTACTAGCGTCCACAAGAAAGCTTAAGAGATTGAAGAAACACCGGCAGCCGCTGTCCCCCTCTGTAGTTGCATTGGAGGGCCCATTCCACCACCAGATGCTGCATACGCGTGGGCTGCGCCTGCACGCTGCGACAGCGGGCGACCCGCAGAATCCCGCTATTGTGCTTCTGCACGACTCTTTTGGAGGCTGGTTTGATTTCCGCCACGTCATCGGGCCTTTAGCAGAAGCTGGTTTTCACGTCGCAGCGCTGGACATGCGCGGCTACGGGCTCTCGGACAAACCCCCAAGCGGCTACGAACACCGCTTTGCCGCGGGCGACATCGCAGGTTCTATCCGGACGCTCGGGCATAATTCTGCCCACGTCATCGGGGTGGGCTCCGGGGCTTCTATCGCGTGGTTGCTGGCCGCTAATTATCCCGATCACGTGGATTCTTTGCTAGCCGTTGGGGCGCTTCACCCCGCCGACATGCGCCGAGCGATTGGGCTTCGCCCCTGGCTTTTTTCTCACATTCTTCCGATGACCATGATGTTCCGGCTCCCCCATCTGCTACGCTCCTGGTGCTGGTCCCGGCGCGACCGTCTCATTGAACGCGATCTGCGACTCACCACAGGCCTTAGCTTTCACGTCAGCGAGCGTTTTGAGCAGGAGCTTCGTTTGCGTCGTAGAGCGATGTCGATCGATTCCACGTTCCTCCCGGTAACAAAAACCTCTCGCTATAGCGTTAATGTTCCTCCCGTGAAGTGGACGCTGTCTAAGGTCCAGGTGCCTGTGCACATGCTTGTCGACGCCTCCGCCACGTCCGCATGGCTCGCCCGCCGCGCGCACTCACGGTCGGCAGCGGGGCTCAGCACCTCCACAGTCGGTGGCATAGGCCAACGCCCGCACCTGGAAAACCCTGAGGGTTTTATTTCCGAGGTGCTGCGTTTTATCCGGACTATCTAGCTGGCCACACATTTCTGAGTATCCACAGGGCTCTCCAGCGCTGCGATATCGCCCACGATGTTTTGTACTTCTTGGGAGGTAAGCACATAGCCGATGTCGCTGCTGTCTACAGATGCCCCAAAGACCACCCCCAGCACGTTTCCTTCAGTATCCACCATGGGCCCGCCGGAATTTCCTTTTCGGATGCTGCCGCGCACGGTATAGGCCTCACGTTCAACCCTGCCGTTGGAATAGATGTCTGCGCCAGAGATTTTAATGCGATCGCTCACACGCGCAGGGGCTGCCTCAAAGGGGCCTGATTCCGGGAATCCCATGACAATGGCATCCGCGCCAGATTCAGCCGGTTCTTGAGCCCATGCAAGCGCAGGGAGACTGATCTTGTCGGACTTCAGCACTGCTACGTCCAGTTGTGCGTTGTAGTACACGACTTCAGCGGCAAAGACGCCCTCGACGGTATCCAAGCTAACCTTATCGGTACCTGCCACCACGTGCGCATTAGTGATCACGTGGGATTCGTCTATGACAAAGCCAGACCCCATGAGTCGTCGACTACATTTTTCAGATTCGCCCAGCACATGGATAACCGAAGGACGTAGGCGCTCCACAAGAGCTGTATCCGCAACTTTAATTGCGGGTGCTTCTACCTGCTTTGATTGCGTTCCTTCCACAAAGGGAGAAATCAAAGGCGGTAGCCCGGACTCATTGAGCATCGCGGAGATCCTAGAGGGCAACGTCGACAAGGCAGCTGGAATGTTGCGATCAACGAATCCCAAAATCGTGGAGTTCTTAATACCTTGCGATACCGAACCACTCAGGCTCGTGGCCAGTGGAATGGCAACCAGCCACGCAACGATCAATGTGGCAAGCGCCTGAAATAACGCCCCCACCATCGAGTCTATCGCCAAAGTTTTGCGCCACTGGGCCCGATCTCGCAACGACGAGCCGATAAGCCCGCCGACGAGATTGCCTATTCCGACGAGAAGAATCACCGTGCCCAAAGCAAGCAGGAAGCGCAATGCCGTGGATTCTGTCTGTTCCATCACCACCGGGGCAAGGGCAGCCCCGCAGATCAGGCCAGCTATCACACCCAAGGTCGAGAGCACCGAGGCGAACGCGCCTTGTCGCCATCCGGAAAAGATAGCCAAGATGAACGCCAGACCGATGATTATGTCCACGACTGTTCCTGGAGTCACGTCTGTGGGATACCTTCCTATGAGCGTGTGTACTAAAGCGCACTAGGCGCGATATCTGAGAACCTGGCCGCAGGCGGTGGTCTACCTACGCGGGTACAACTGGCCAAGCCGCTCATTATTTCGCGATTCAGACAGTGTCTTGTGCAAATCGTAGTGGGTGGTTTTATCCCACGGATGCTCCCATCCCGCATGAGCGATAAGAGCATCCAGCAATCCCCCGGTGAAACCCCAGATCACATAATCGTTCACCCGGAATGCCGGCCCAGACCAGTCCTGGTGCTGCACCATAAACCGGTTAGCGGGATCCGTGAGAGACAACACGGGGATATTAGCCACCGAGTCGGCTTCTTGTGGGCTGACCACGCCGATGGGCCCGACGCTGTGACAATGAGCCAACACAGGAAGCACCGGGTAGCCTGTGGCACGAATATGCACCTCCGGAAGCTGCGCCAGGGGCGTCACCGTCCGACGATCCAGCCCGGTTTCTTCCCACGCTTCCCTAAGCGCACAGTCCACCGCGTTCGCGTCAGTCTTATCAAGACGACCACCAGGGAAAGCTACCTGCCCGGAGTGCGCTCTCATGCTTGGCGACCGGTGCGTGAGAAGCACAGAGGCGTCGTTAGGCATCTCGGCTGAGGTTTCCGCTCCAGCAAGAAGAACCAGCACCGCAGCGCGCTTAGTGGAATCGGGAGAGGACTCCGGGCGTAGTGCCCGCCGGATCCTTCCGTTGATAGCACCACCAGTCACATCCCCGACCAGGCGCCTCATCCATACGGGAGCGCGTTCTGGGCGCAGCGTGATGTTTTCTCCTGGCATATCTGGTTGCGGGAAATCGCCAAGTCGCCCCTCGTTGCTGTCCATCAGGAGGCCTCCGTAGGAGTAACAGTTGCGGGGAGATTTTTTAGCACTGCAGACTCAAGATCTTCATAGTGTTCAAAGGGCTTCGGGATCGTCGAGATGAGCTTTCCGTTCTGATCAAAAACAAGGGTGATGGGCACTACCTTAGGCAAACCGAGTGAGGCTGCGAAACTATTGTTATTGTCTTGCAACGATGGCATCTGAATACCGAGGTCGTTGAGCAACGCAGCGCCGTTAGCGGCATGAGTGTCTGCATGGACTCCTACCACGGAAAACTCTGGGTGTTTGGCCGCGAGCTCGTCGAAAAGCGGTAATTCCTTGCGACACGGCTCACACCACCAAGCCCACAGCGATACCACCGTAACAGCAGGCTTAGGATGGGCGCGGTGCTGAGCACCCAAGCACGGAAGCGAGACCCCACCCACGTCCGCAACGGGACATTCCGGACGGTTCTGAACGTTCTGGGCCACGATGTCAGCCCCCTCAGCCCCGGCACTTTCTTTCTGGTCGCCCGAGCCGCCACGCAGGAGATGCGGAACGACCGCAATGAGAAGCACAAGCATCACGACAAAAACGCCAAAAGAAGCAGCGATTGTCTTTTTCATACTTAAGCTCCTGCCAACTCCACTAACGCCTCACGATTATCCCCTACCACTAAAGCAGATGCCAGCTCGGGATCCACCGGCCCCTCAACCCCAAAACTTGGGCACTCCGCAGCCAGAAAACAAGCTCCACAGGCAGCTTTACGTGAATGGCACACACGGCGACCATGAAAGATGATGCGATGGGAAAACATCGTCCATTCTTTCTTCTCTATGAGTTCTGCGAGTTCAGACTCCACTTTCAGAGGGTCAGTGTGCGAGCTTAGGCCCATGCGACGCACTAGCCGACCAAAATGCGTATCCACGGTGAGCCCCGGAATGCCAAAAGCGTTTCCGCGAACCACATTGGCAGTTTTTCTCCCCACGCCCGGCAGGCTCACCAGATCCTCGATACTCTGCGGGATTTCACCGCCGAAGTCAGCCACCAGCTTCTGCCCCAACCCGATAAGATGCGCGGCCTTTGCCTTATAAAATCCGGTAGGTCGGATGATTTCTTGCAGCTCAAGCTCATTCGCGTTGGCGTAGTCCCATGCTGTTGGATACTTGGAGAAAAGCCGAGGAGTCACCTGGTTAACGCGCACGTCAGTGCATTGCGCGCTCAGTACTGTGGCCACGGTGAGTTCTAATGGATTTTTAAAATCCAGCTCACAATGGGCCTCTGGGTATCCCACGCTCAGAAGCCTGTTAATCCTGCGCGCTCGGCGCTTCTTCCCCAGGGGAGTCTCCTGCCCACGCGCAGCCTTATGCGCCCCCACTTTGACCCGGGTAACTGGCGGAGAGGTTGGCAACTCTAACGGATACTGACTCGACATGGCACCCACCTTATTCCAGGCCTGTGACATTGACCCGAAACTGCGCTGCATGCCGCTTGATGCAAGGCTAAAGTGGCAGCATGAGCTTCCTGTTGGTATTTTTCGTCCCCTTTGCTCTGGCACTGTTTCTCTTATGGATGGATCGTCTAGAGATCAAGGTACTCCACCCACACGGAATTCCTGAGGAAAACAACGCCGCAGCCGAGATCACTGACCTCCCACTCACCAGCGCAGACGCAGAGACACCAGACCCTGCCGGCGATGCTAAGAATTTTTATCTAAGGACGGAAAATAATCCCACCTTTTTGGTACCCCCGCAGCGGACCCCGAACCCCACGATGAAGCGGATTACTCGCGATAATTCAAAAATTTCACCCCCATTCAGTACCCAAACCCCTCACTTTGTGACCAATCCATTTTGAGGGTGCAAAAGTGACCCAGTACATAGTATGGTGATCTAGGAAACATTAACTAAACCGATCAAGGCAATGCGAACGTGATCTCCACAATCGCACCAGGATCCGGTTATAACGCCGCACTAGCTATAGCTCAGACTCGGAGACATTCCTAGCGCGGCCTACTAGAGGAGTATTGACGTGGATGGTGTGCAGGATATTCTCTCCCGCGCCGGAATTTTTCAAGGTGTAGATCCAGTTGCGGTCAGCAATCTGATTCAGGAGCTTGAAAGCGTCCGATTCCCGCGTGGGGCAACAATCTTTGAAGAGGGTGAGCCTGGCGACCGTTTGTACATCATCACTTCCGGAAAAGTGAAGCTGGCCCGCCACTCACTCGACGGTCGCGAAAACCTCTTAACAGTCATGGGCCCCTCCGACATGTTCGGCGAGCTGTCCATCTTCGACCCAGGCCCACGTACGTCTTCCGCTGTCTGCGTCACCGAGGTTCATGCCGCAACCATGAATTCGGAGATGCTGCGCCAGTGGATCAGTGATCACCCAGAGATCTCCGAGCAGCTGCTTCGCGTCCTGGCTCGTCGCCTGCGCCGCACCAACGCTTCCCTCGCAGACCTGATTTTCACCGACGTTCCCGGCCGCGTTGCCAAGACGCTGCTGCAGCTGGCCAACCGCTTTGGCACCCAAGAAGGCGGCGCTCTCCGCGTGAATCACGACCTCACACAGGAAGAAATCGCTCAGCTCGTAGGCGCAAGCCGTGAGACCGTGAACAAGGCCCTAGCCACGTTCGCCCACCGCGGTTGGATCCGCCTCGAAGGCAAGTCGGTTCTGATCGTGGACACCGAGCACCTGGCAAAGCGCGCACGCTAACGTTGTCCAGCGCTTACATATAGGGAGTTGGTTTTCCACTCCCTACAAAGGCCTGTTGGCCCGGGCTTTCCCATGCGGGAGCCGGGCCAACAGGCCTTTTATGGATGCGACTATTCTTGCTCCGCCAGATAGCGCAGTGCCACGCGGGTCGACTGTTCCGCAGCACCCCGCAGAACTGGGTCCACGTCATCGTAGACGGCGTCGATAAGCTGCTTGATAGACACATCCTCGCCGAGCTCAGCACGCGCTGCACGGATTTGATCTAAGCGCTGACGACGACGCTGGGTATACCAATGCGCAAAGCTTGCAACGTCATGCCCTTCCGGCCCGTGACCCGGCATAAGACACACGTCTTTGCCCCGCTCCTCCAGGAGCGCGAGAGTATTGAGGTAATCCCCCAAATCGCCATCAGTCTCGGAAATCATCGTGGTATGGCGCCCCGCGATGGTATCGCCAGTGATGATCCCCTCCAACTCCGATGCGTGCGGCTCCCCGCTCCACACAAAGAAACACACGGAGTCAGCGGTGTGTCCCGGCGTAAAAACAACCTCTACTTGGGGAGTAACGCCGTCCACGGTGATCACCTCGCCGTCGACAAGCGGTGTTCCGCCTTTGCAATAAGCCGGGTCCTGCGCCCTGATAGGAGTACCCTCCGTGAGTTGGTAGAAGCGCGGTGCCCCATCAGCATGATCGTGATGCCTATGCGTAAGCAGTATCAGGCCAACCTCATTGGCCTTACTGTTGAGCACATTAAGGTGCCCCTCGTCCTCAGGACCAGGGTCAATAACTATGCTGCGCGAGTCCCCCTCCGCACGCACCACCCACGAATTCGTTCCTTCGAGGGCGGCGTACCCCGGATTGGGACAAAGTACCACCGAAACGGACGGACTAACCGGCCGTAGCTGACTGTAAGCAGGATGCTCCATGCCCATCAGCTTAGCGATTATTGCCATGCCAAACTACTTAAACGGAACCCCACCGTTAGTTTTGCAGGGCCCGTTTGCATAGAGGACTGCCAACACTCCCTACTCAGCAACCTCAACAACAACTTCAATCTCAACCGGAGAATTCAACGGGAGTTCCGCCACCCCTACGGCGCTACGCACATGCGCCCCGGCCTCACCAAAGACCTCTCCCATGAGCTGTGAAGCACCGTTGACCACGCCAGGCTGCCCGCCGAAATCCTGAGCAGAGGCAACAAAGCCCACGATTTTCAGAACTCGGGTCACGTTATCAATGCCCACCACCGCGTCGATGGCGGCCAGAGCATTCAGCGCGGCCACGCGAGCATAGGATTCGGCTTGCTCCGCGGATACGTCCGCCCCAACTTTGCCTGTTGCAGGCAAAGAGCCGTCGATAAAAGGCAGCTGGCCAGAGGTCCACACCTGGTTTCCTACCTTGGTGGCCGGGATATAGACGGCCACGGGTGCTGCGACGTCCGGCAGCTCTATGCCTAGGTTTTTAAGGTTTTCGCTTGCCGTCATCACTCGACCTCGCGCTTCATGTACGCGACAACGTTCTCGGGGTTTGGCCCCGGTACAACGCTGACGAGCTCCCAGCCATCCTCGCCCCAGGTGTCCAGAATCTGCTTAGTCGCGTGAGTGAGCAAAGGTACAGTGGCATATTCCCATTTAGTCATGCCTATAACTGTACCTGCCGCAAACCCGCTTGAAAGGCTTAAGGGCTACCGGGGCGTTACGACGCCCACCATGCAGCAATCCCGCACGCCCGCGCCCGCTCGCCCGCCGCATTCGTGGGCGCCGCGCACAGGCTTCCACCCTAGCGGTACCACTAGGGCCCCGCTATATTCCGGTTATATTCCGGCGAGTTCGCCTCCGCGAGCAAAGAAATCGCGCCAGCTTTCTACGTCAGGATTGTTGCGAAGAATGGAACGTCGTTGCCGTTCCGTGAGGCCTCCCCACACTCCAAATTCCACGCGATTATCAAGAGCATCAGCGCGGCAGCGCATCATCACAGGACACTCGCTACAAATCGCTGCTGCACGCCGCTGCGCCGTACCACGGACAAAGAGAGCATCCGGGTCTTCATTGCGACAGTGGGCATGCATTACCCAGTCTCCACGCTCCAATGCCCGAAGTGACCCCAGCGAATCTTCCTCTAGGGGGCTGATCTTACGTACGTTCATCAACGAAGTTGTCATGATGAACTCCTCCTGACATAAATCTTGGAACGAACTAGAGACTCAAAAAAGCCAAGCCTCTGCGCCTTTTTACAAGCGCCCAACGTGAACTCATGTAAGTCTATTCACAGAAAGTTACATAAGTCGAATGCATCACACTTTGTGGGGATATTTCCTACTTCCCCCTACAACGGTTGCTTAGCTAGGGTAAAGGGGTGTCAAAGTGGAATTCACTCACCAGGATCGTCGCCGTTGCCGTAGCAGCAGGGGCTGCCAGCGCCCTAGCACTCTCCCCCATAGCTGCCATTACGGGCGTTGCAGCTGCACGTACTAGTGCAACAATGCAGTCCAATCTTCAAGATTTGACCGACGGGTCTGCCCCCGGTGTCTCCACCATCTTAGATAATCAGGGTTCCCCCATCGCGTGGTTGTATTCCCAGCGCAGGTACTCGGTGCCGTCTGAAGCAATCCCGCAGACGGTGAAAGATGCGATCGTCTCCATTGAGGACCGCCGCTTTTATGAGCATAAGGGTGTGGATCTGCAAGGTAATCTGCGCGCAATCGCTGCCAACCTTTTTGCCGGAGGCGTCGAACAAGGTGCCTCCACTCTGGATCAGCAATACGTGAAGAACTACCTGCTTCTTGTCACCTCAAACAATGCCGACGAGCAAGCAGCAGCCACGGAGACATCTATCCCGCGCAAATTGCGTGAAATGCGGATGGCCTCGACCATCGACAAGATGCTTTCCAAAGATGAGATCCTGACCCGCTACCTCAACCTGGTGCCCTTTGGAAATAACTCCTTTGGCATCGAGGCCGCAGCACGGACTCACTTTGGTAAGTCTGCCTCTGAGCTCTCTTTGGCCCAGTCTGCGATGTTTGCCGGCATGGTGCAGTCATCTTCCTACCTCAATCCTTTTACCAATGCGGATGCGGTTCTTGAGCGCCGTAACATTGTTTTGGATTCCATGGTGATGAACGGCTACATCAACCAGGAAGAAGCCGACGCAGCCAAAGCCGAGCCGCTCGGAGTGCTAGACGCACCCCAGGGACTGGCAAACGGTTGCATCGCCGCTGGCGATAGCGGGTTCTTCTGCGACCATGTCCTTAATTACCTCAACAAAAAAGGGTTGAGCACCGAGCAGATCACTAAAGGTTCTTACACGATTAAAACCACGCTCGACCCGCAAACCCAGGTGGCAGCCCACAACGCGGTGACCAGCCAAGTCAGCTCGCAGTCGCCCGGAGTCGCCGATGTTATGAACATCATTGAACCCGGCACTAATTCACGCAAGATTCTGGCGATGACTTCCTCCCGCGATTACGGCATAGATCTCAACGCAGGCCAGACGGTTCTTCCGCAAACGTCCTCGCTAGTGGGCGCCGGCGCCGGCTCCGTGTTCAAGATTTTCACGGCCGCGGCTGCGCTCAAGCAGGGTTATGGCCTGGATACCGTCTTGCAGGTTCCTCGCCGTTATGAGGCTAAGGGGCTTGGCGACGGCGGCGCCGCGGGCTGTGCACCCGGAACCTACTGCGTGGAAAACTCTGGTTCTTATGCCCCACAGATGTCTCTGCGTGATGCGCTGGCGCACTCGCCAAACACCCCGTTTGTCCAGCTCATCGAGTCTGTTGGCGTGCGCGATGTGGTTGATATTTCCGTGGCTCTGGGCTTACGCAGCTACTCCGAAAAAGGCTCCTTTGACTCTAATAACTCCATCGCGGACTACTTCAAAGAGCACAACCTGGGCTCCTATACCCTAGGCCCCACAGCCGTCAATGCACTTGAGCTCTCCAATGTCGCGGCTTCCCTGGCCTCCGACGGCATGTGGTGCGAGCCAAGTCCTATCGAGTCCGTGACCGATCACCATGGCAACGAGGTGTATCTAGAGCGACCTGCGTGCGAACAGGCCATCAGCAAAGAAATCGCCAACGCGCTGGCTAACGGCCTAAGCCAGGACACGATCAAGGGAACAGGCGCAGCCGCAGCAAAGGCCGCCGGATTCCGCGCCCCAGCCGCTGCCAAGACAGGCACTACGGAGTCGCACCAATCGGCCGCTTTCCTTGGCTTTAACTCTAACTTTGCGTCTGCAGCATACATTTACAACGACGGAACAACCGTGGCCCCGCTGTGCACCTCGCCGGTCTCCCAGTGTGGAAAGGGGACGCTCTTTGGCGGCGACGAGCCCGCCCGCACCTGGTTCTCCGCAGCGACAGCAACCGGCCGCGCCGCAACCGGCACCCTGCCGGCCTACGACACAAAGTACAATCGCGGATCCTCGGAGGACCTAGGTAGCTCCTACATCGGCCGCAACGGCGACGACGTAAAACGCGAGCTTACGGGCAAGGGATACAAAGTTGTCACCGAGTACACCGCAGGTAATGGCCTTCCCAAGGACCATGTAGTCCGCACCGAGGTTCCTGTCCCCCTCAAGTCCGACTCCACCATCAAGCTTGTGCTTTCCGACGGCACCGCCCCCCGCCGAACCACCAGCCCCCTGATACCGCGAGACGAAGGACCCGCCGATAACAACCGCAATCCGGGAGGCAACGACCTAGCCAACCTGCTGGAACAGCTACTTGGCAGGTAGTCACCACCTGGAGAAAGGACTTAGGCTAGCGCCGCACGAACTGCCGTGGACAGGCGCTTGCCATCGGCCTGGCCCGCGGCTTTAGCCGTAGCGATCTTCATCACCTGTCCCATATGCTTCATAGTCACGTCGCCATGCTCCGCGGCGATTTCTTCAACTGCCTGGGCAACGAGTGCGGCGAGTTGGGCGTCGTCTAGCTGGGCGGGCTGATACTCCGCAAGAATGTCTGCCTCCCGTGTTTCTGCGTCGGCTAGCTCTTGTCGACCCGCTCCGGCATACACATCTGCGGATTCGCGGCGCTTTTTAATCTCACGAGCAATGACCTTGAGCACATCCTCATCAGTCACCTCATGCTTTGTTCCGCTCGTCTCCTCTGTCTGGATCGCGGCTAAAAGCATACGCAACGTGCCCGTACGCTCCTTTTCCCGGGCTTTCATAGCGGTGGTCAAATCTGCACGGATCTTCATCTTGAGTTCACTCATGGTTGTTAAGCCTAGTCGCAGGTACGCTGTACGAGTGGCTTCATTGAAAAAGACTCTTCTCACGGTAACCGGTGCGCTGGGACTCACCGGACTTTCCACCCTTGCATGGGCTCATCGCGAATGCTCTAACTTTGAGCTCAAAATCGTGGAACTGCCCATCCTGGAACCTGGAGTCTTAAGAGACGAAGACGAATTTAGGATCCTGCACCTCAGCGATCTCCACATGATCCCCAACCAGATTAAGAAGCAAGAATGGGTAGCACAGCTGGACAAGCTAGCCCCGGATCTGGTTGTGAACACAGGAGATAACCTCAGCGACCCCAAAGGCGTGCCCGGAGTGCTGCGTGCACTCGGCCCGCTACTCCGACGCCCCGGACTCTTTGTTTTTGGCACCAACGATTATTTTGCCCCCAGCATGGTCAACCCCTTCCTCTATCTCTTTGGCAAAAAGCGCAAGCCCAGTGAGATAGCACTGCCGTGGAAAGGAATGCGCGCCGCCTTCATAGAACACGGGTGGCGCGACACAAACCAGGCTCGTCACGAGTTCCAAATCAACCATGTGCGCATCGCCGTTGCAGGTGTCGACGACCCCCACCACGACCTCGACGACTATGAAGAAATAGCCGGCCCTCCGAACCCGGACGCAGACCTCAGCATTGCGCTGCTGCATGCCCCCGAGCCACGCGTACTAGAGCGCTTTGAACGCGACGGCTATATGTTGTCGCTTTCCGGCCACACCCACGGCGGTCAAGTCTGTCTGCCTGGTTCCCGCGCCCTTGTGACCAACTGCGGGATCGATGCACAGCGAGTGCAGGGACTGCACACTTTTGGGAACATGTGGATGCACGTTTCCAATGGTCTGGGCACTTCTAAATTCGCTCCCATCCGGGTTTTCTGCCGTCCTTCTGCCACGCTGATCCGCGTCACGGAAAAGCGTTAAGGCTAGCTGCGAGCCCCCTGCGGTGCACTCGGTGCAAAAGCATTTCGCGCACCATCTGCAATTTTGCTGTTTCCCGCGTTGATCAACTAAAGTATGTCCAGTATCGACGGGATATGGCGCAGCTTGGTAGCGCGCTTCGTTCGGGACGAAGAGGTCGCAGGTTCAAATCCTGTTATCCCGACCACTGAGAGCAGGCTAGTGATCCACTTGTGGATTGCTAGCCTGTTTTTCTGTGCACTGCTCTACCGCCCCACCACCGACAGACCCTGCATTTCCATAGACAAAAGCCCCAAATCATGCCACAAAAAGCCTCTTTGTCTATGGAAATGCAGGTTGCCCGGCTCAGCACCCCAAGGTTTTGTCGTTTTTGAGAACGGTAGAAAAACCCACCTGGGCTTTTACCCACCACACCGCCGCTAGCGTTCTCAAAAACAACAAACCACCGTGACACAAAAATATCAGCCTTTATTACTGGTATGCTCATTTATTTCACGTGAAGCATATAGAAAGGCATGTAATGAGTATGACCTGTCGAAAAGCGTTGACGGTTGCTGCCCTCATCACTGTTAGCTCGTTCACCAGCGTAAGTACCGGACACGCCATCGATTTTGGGAAAATCACGAGACTGCCTTCCGCTTTATTCTCCGGCTCCTCCGGTTCTTCTGGCTCCTCGGTCCCAGACGCTAAGCCCGCCCCGCAGCGCCCAAACCGGATCTCCGAAGGACTCACGGTCACCATGCTCGACGATCTCTTTGGGCGCGGTAAATCCGATAAGTTCGGCATCCTTTCCGGCGACCTAGGGGAAATGGTCCGACTAGCCAAGGACGGCAAAGAATTTGCCATCATCTTCGGGGATTCTTTCACTGGCGAGCGCCTGCAAGGCGAGTGGAAAAGCCCGATCGGCGTGGTGGCCAAGCTGGGAGAGGACGGAAAAATACAGATCCTTCGCCCACTCAACGAGGGCGACAAGGCCGAGCAGCTTATCGAGTACGAGCACAAAGACCGCCTCACGCTCCTCCCCTCGGACGTCATTAATATCGACGGAACAATCTATATGCAGGCCATGTGGCATAAAGGTTTGGGCAACGTCATAAGTACTCAGATCTGGAAGTCCACCGATTTGGGAAAGACCTGGTCTAGCGTCAACGAGATACCCGCTAGTTACATGAATGAGTTCGGCAGCCTTCTCTCCTGGGAAAACGGCGACGACGGATACGTGTACATGGTCTCCTCCAAGTTTGGCCGCGCGCACAGCGTCTATCTCACCCGCTTCCGCCCCGACCAGATCAGCGATGAGCAGCAGTGGGAGCACTATGACCCCACAACAAGCACCTGGTCCACGCATACCGAGGGCGCGCCCCTCACACCGATACTCAGCAACTCGGTGAAAGCCGGCGAGATGTCCCTGCGCCGAATCGAGGGGCACTGGGTACTCAGCATGTTCAATGAAGAGACCTGGGCCATCGAGGTGCGGATCTCCGAAAAAATCGACCAGAGCTGGGATGATATTAAGCCGGCTCACGTGGTGGTCGCTGGCACCGGCGGCTGGGGCGCCAAGCAAAGTGAGAACAACTTCACCCAGCTCTACGGCGGCTATATCACGCCTTTTTCCACTCTCGCCGACATGAATATCGTGGTGTCACAGTGGAATACCTCCAATAACAGCCGTTATAACTCCACGCAGTTTAACGTCAAGGGCTTGGATAAGTTCTTCAACGTCACGCCTAAGCTTGCCGACGCCCAACCGACGCCGCGGGCAGTCACCGCTTCCCCCGAAGGCACGGCAGATCAAAGCGTCATCGAGGTCTCTGAGGTAACGCCAGTGGATCCGGGCAAGGCCGCGACACCAGAGCATGAGATCCTAGAAAGCGTCGCGCCGGTAGAGGTGTTACCCCTTACCGGCGCACATGATTCAGAGAAAAACTAGTAGGTGACGTCCTCGGGTGCCGCATGAGAACCTGAGGTCTCGCGCCTGCCCAGCAGCTTCAGCGATACTGCCCCGGCGGCTGCTAAACCAGCGGTGACCAGGACGGCAACCCAGAGGGCTGGGGAGTTTGTCCCGTTGCCGAGCGAACTTAGCGCCAGCGTGGGGTAGTTCAACGGCATAAGGTTCACCAGTGCCTGAGTTGTTGTACTGATCTGCGCTGTCGCCGCAGAATTCCATACCCATCCCACGATGCCTACCTGTGCGATAATCCCCACGAGCGCAGCAAGGTAGCCCCATGTAGCACCAAACGCACGGATCAGGACAGCTGTGCCCAGCCCAGACGCTAAGACAAGCAAGGCACATATGCCAGCGGCTGCGGTCGCCTCCGCCGCGCCGAGCTCGGCACCCAGGATCGCCACGAGTGAGCCTCCTAGAGCTGCAAGCGCTATACCTCCAACAAGGCTCACTACCCATGCTCGGCCACGTCCATAGGTGCCGGCGGCAAGCATGACTCCTGCGGCGATGAGGAATGCATACATTGGGGCAAGAGTTTTGGTTATCCCAGCTTCTTCAGCTTCGGGGGTTCCAGCCTGGATGACAGGCAGCGCTCGGGATACTGAGCCCACACGATCTTGGTTTGTTTTGGCCATCCCGTCGACTTTTTGAGCGCCCTGATCCAGCTGCTCTACGCCTTTGAGGGCCTCGTCTACACCGGCTGCGAGCTCGTTAAGCCCTGCGGAAAGCTCTTTGGATCCTTTGGTGGCTGAGTAGATGCCGTCGTGGAAGCCATAGCCCGGAACGTGCAGCTGGTTGGCGAGCTCGCGGGAGCCATCGCGGAGTTTGGTCAGCTGGTCGGTGATGTTTTTGTCCACCTGGAAGGTGTCTACCTGGCTGCGGAAGTCTTCCAATTGTGGCTTGAACTCCGCGGCCTTGGGGTCTTTGCTCTTGGCTATGTCTCCGATGGTTCGGTCAATCGCGCCGAGAATTTGTCCACGAACGGCTTCCAGTGCAAAGAGCTGCCCCACTGCCTGGTCCACACCGTTGGCGATCTCCGTCGCACCATTTCCCAGCTGGCCGGTAGCCGCCTGAAGTTGGTTCATGCCGTCGGCAAGCTTTGCGGCGCCGTCGCGGGCTGCGGTTGTTCCTGCGCCGAGTTGCTTGGAGCCGTCGGCAAGCTTTGCGGCGCCGTCGGCAAGCTGTTTGGTGCCGCCTTTGAGTAATCCTGCTTGGGCGCCTGCTTCGCCAGCGGCGCGGCGAGCGTCGACAAGCGCTGCATCGTCATGCACGGCAGGGGCCCCGGCTGATTCTTCCCCCGTGGACCAGGAACTGGCAAGATCATAATCAGTGCTCACTGCGTACACAGTGCCGGCGATCAGTGGAGCGGCCAGAAGAATAGCTGCGCTGAGGTGGCGAACGGCAAATCGACTCATACTATAAAAATGTACTTAGCCAGCTGATTTTTCGGTTAACGACCCACCGAAACACCCCAATACGCATGCAAAACTTCTACACCGTAAGCCCCACCTGACCATAGTAAACACAACAAACACTGGTAACGTGAAAAAAGTTGACCAAAACCTAAAAATTCCCCGAATCTGTGGGTGTGAGTGATCTGTGACCTTATTGTTAGTTCTCGTGCTGGCTGCCTTTACGGTATCCTGCGCGCCTGTAGCCGTCCGGGTCTGCGATAGAAAGGCAGGGTGGCCCTTAGCGGCCCTGTTGCTCATTGCGGCCGGACTCCTTTGTAAAGAACTCCCTGCCATCCTCGATGAGATCCCTCTCATCTGGACATACACGTGGATACCCGACGCCCTTGGCAACGGCATCGACATACAGTTAGCTTTGCGTGCCGATGCCCTCAGCGTTTTCTTTGCGCTCCTCGCCCTTGTTATCGGCTCCATTGTCTTTATCTATTCTGCGTCTTATCTCCCCCGGAAAACGGGGAATACCAGCTTCTTCACCCTGATGACTGCATTCATGGCGGCCATCCTCATGCTGGTGCTTGCCGACGACGTCTTCACCCTCTTCATCGCATGGGAGCTCGTTTCTCTTGCTTCCTTCATGCTCATCGCCAGGTCTGGCGGCAGCGGTGGAGAATTAGGCTCGCAACGCACACTGATATTGACGTTTATCGGCGGCCTTACCCTGCTGGTGTCTATGGCAATCGCCGCCACCCAAGCGGGAACCACTAATATCCATGAGATTCTGGCCTCTGACTTCTGGTCGGAAAAACCAGCGCTCACCACTGTGCTCGGCGTGCTCGTTGCGATCTCCGCGTTTACTAAATCCGCGCAGTTCCCCTTCCACTTCTGGTTGCCTGAGGCTATGGCAGCCGCTACTCCGGTTTCTGCGTTCCTTCACGCCGCAGCCGTGGTGAAGGCCGGCATCTATGTGTTAATGCGCTTCAGCGCTGTGTTCCATAACAACCACACGTGGAACCTCCTGCTGATAACGGTGGGAATGCTTACCGCTGTTATGGCGGCATTCTTTGCGATCCAAAAAACAGATCTGAAAAAGCTCACCGCATACTCCACTGTTTCCCACCTTGGCTGGATCGTGGCCACCATCGGCGTAGGCACGCCTTTCGCTTTGGCAGCAGCACTAGTGCACACGCTCGCGCACGCGCTGTTTAAGTCGTCGCTCTTTATGCTTATCGGTGTCATCGACCACCAAACCGGAACACGAGATGCATCCCGTTTGGGCTCTTCCTGGCGGCAACTACCGTTTACTTTTGGATCCGTCGTCCTGGCGGCAGCATCCATGGCCGCGGTGCCTCCGATGCTGGGATTTGTGTCCAAAGAGGGCCTGCTCGCAGCCCTGAGCGAAGCTCCCCTAGGCAAAGCTGGAATCATAGCTCTCCTGCTCACGGCAGGCGTCGGCGCGCTCTTTACTTTTACGTACTCCGTACGCATTGTTGCCGATGGCTTTATCGACGGCGACCGCGATATGACGCACGTCAAAGAAGCCCCTGTCTCGCTGTGGCTTCCCGCAGCGATCCCCGGTTTGCTCTCCCTGCCGCTGGCGTTTGCCCTCAGTTATCTTGATGGGCCTATCTCCGAGGCCGTGGATGTGGTGGTGGATGATCCACACACGCATCTTGCCTTGTGGCACGGCATATCGATTGCGTTCATCATCTCCATGGTGGTGTTTGTGTTGGGAATCGTGGGAGTTATCTTCCGCAAGCAGATTTGGTCGGCTTTGGGCAGCCGTCCGCTATTCCCAGCCAGCGGCAATGACGTACTCCGCCTCATGAATGAAGGTTCTTCTCGCCTGGGTCGCTCAATGGGCAAGATGGCAGACTCCATCGCCCCTACCCGCCATCTGGCGTATATGTTCCTGGCCATTATAATTTTCGGCGCGTTCTACGTGCTTCCGGGACTCGTGAGCGGCGGAGTGGATGGTATCCCGGTGCCTGCCCGCATCTCTACGGATCGCTGGTATGACGCTATACCTTTGGTCATGGTCTTGCTCGGAGTGATCGCGCTAGTTCGCACCAAAAAACGCCTAAGCGGTGTGGTTCTGGTCGGCGTGGTCGGCGCAGGTGTAACGCTGCAGGTCTTCATGCTCGGTGCTCCCGACGTCGCGATGACGCAGTTCATGGTTGAGGCGCTGACCGTAGTCATCATGATGATGGTGGTGCGCCAGCAGCCAAGTCACTTCCATAAACCTCGCAAGAGCCAGAAAGCTCTCGGTATTGCGATGGGAACCGGAGTAGGCCTGTTCGCTTTCCTCTCGGTCTGGGTACTGTTGTCGCGCCACGAACGCAGCGAGCTAGCCATGTGGTACCTCAACGAGGCCCCCAAGATTTCTGGTGGGGATAACGTGGTGAACACCATTCTGGTTGAATTCCGTGGGTTTGATACCTTGGGCGAGCTCTCGGTCCTTGGCATGGCCGCTATCGTGATCGCGGCAGTGATTACGTCCATGCCTCGCTACCCCTTTGCCAAAGACACCCACCCGGCTCCTTTTGGCGGCGCGGATCTCAATGCGATTCTGCTTCGTGTCCTGCTTAAAGCGCTGGTGCCAGTGCTTGTGGTGCTGTCCGTCTTGATCTTCTGGCGAGGCCATAATGCACCAGGCGGCGGTTTCATCGCAGCCCTTGTGGCAAGCACCGCAATGATGCTGAGCTATCTCTCGTTCCCTCGTGACAAACACATTTTCCCAGTACGAACTCCCATTTATCTCACGGGCATAGGAATTTTGACCGCCATCTTTGCAGGTTTCCTCGGCCTGACCCACGGTTCCTTCCTCTACGCGATTCACGGGCACTGGGCCGGACAGCACTGGACCACCTCCATGATCTTTGACGTCGGTGTGTACCTTGCTGTGCTGGGCATGGTCAGCATGGCCATCAACGCTCTGGGTGGTTACCTTCGCCCCGGCCTGGATTACGAGAACCTGAACTACAACCGGGAGGATTCACCTTTGACTCCCCTCCCCAAGGTGGGCCACCTGGATGACTTTGGGGCCGAGCCTCACCTGCCTCCTTCTGAGCCGGAGCGTGTTCGTTTGGCCAAGAAGGCCGAGCTTGCGTTCAAGGCTCTCCGGGAAGATAACGACCGACATCTCGACGCTGCATCATTCACCGCAAAGGAGGAGAAGTAAGTGATTCTCGCACTCACAATCGCCATCCTTGCCGCCGGTGGTGTGTACCTGGTACTCCAGCGCGGCATGCTGCGCATCGTCATCGGTATGACGCTAATTAGCCATGCCGCAAACCTCATTATTGTGGCTATCGGAGTGCCAGCGTGGCGCGGCGAGCCTTTCCCCAGCATCACCGATCTCAGTGTGGCTGCTGATCCTGTCCCTCAGGCGTTTGTCCTCACAGCCATTGTTATTGCCATGGCAACCACCACGTACATGCTTACGTTGTCTGGCCTGGGCCGCTCCGACGATACCGAGCCGGAAGAAGTGGCCGACGAAGATTCGCCATTGCAGACACTAGGGCGATCCACCACCAACGCTGAGCTCGCGGAAGACGAGGCGCACCTCGTACGCGAACGCGCCCGCCGCGCGCGACAGAACTCCGCGGATGATCACACAGATAACAAGGAGGCTCACTAATGGATTACGTGCTTCCATTGTTTGTTGGTATTCCGCTTGCTCTGGTCGCGGTCGCAGCGATCGCGCCGTGGCGTGTGCTCCGCGATGCCCTCGCTCTTATCACGCCGATAGGAACCGGAGCCGCAGGTGTGTGGCTGTTTGCCTACGTATCCGAGCACGGAACCATCGCTCACTCTGTGGGTAAGTACGTTGGCGGCGTAGCTATCCCCTTTGTTGGTGATCATTTCTCAGCGATCATGATCATCACATGCTCTGTCGTGGCCTTTGCGTCCAACTGGTTTGCCATTGTTGTCGGTGAGACTCGGTCGCGTTTTTATTCCTCTCTATCGCTCATGCTGCTCACCGGCGTGATGGGCGCTTTGCTCACCGCCGATCTCTTTAACTTCTTTGTGTTCATTGAGGTCATGTTGCTTCCGAGCTATGGCCTGATGGCAATGACCGGCACCTGGGCACGCCTCAGCGCTGGCCGCACGTTTGTGCTGGTCAACCTGGCTACTTCTACGTTGCTGCTCATCGGTGTCGCCATTGTTTACGGTGTTGTCGGTGCAGTAAACATTGCAGCGTTAGCGGGAGCCGCCGCTGGCAACGGCCCTGTGACGGTAGCCATGGGTATCGTCGTCGTGGCCATGGTGGTCAAAGCGGGTATTTTCCCGGTTCATACATGGCTGCCACGTTCTTACCCCGCAACTTCCTCCAGCGTGATGGCGTTGTTCTCTAGCATGCACACCAAGGTTGCTGTGTACATGCTGATGCGCATCTACGTGGTGATTTTTGATCTGGATACCCGCTGGATCTGGCTGATTATCACGATCTGCATCTTGTCCATGATCGTGGGTGCGTTCTCGGGCTTGCGTGAAAGTGCCATGCGCAGGGTTTTGGCATATCAGATGGTCAACGGCATGCCGATGATCCTTGTTGTCCTTGCTTTTGCCTCTCACAATGCCAAGACCGTGATTGCAGCAGGCATTCTCTATGCTTTGCACCACATGATCACTGTGGGCTCTCTGATTCTCACGTCCGGCTCGGTCGAGGAAACCTATGGCACAGACAAGATGTCTAAGCTCTCTGGAATCGCCCATCGGGACCCGTGGGTGGCTGCGGTCTTTGCTGCCGGCGCGTTCTCCGTTGTTGGTTTCCCGCCGTTTTCTGGACTCTGGGGCAAGGTCTTCCTGATCTTGGGAATCGCAGATTCTGCATCATGGCAAGCCTGGCTGGTCATCGCGATCATTATCCTGGCTAGTTTCGGGGCGTTTCTCTCCATGCTGCGTCTCTGGCGCGAAGTCTATTGGGGTGCTCCGATGAATCCGCAGCGCATCCCCGAAAGTCTGCGGGTACCGTGGTTGCGCTTGGCCCCCGGCGCTTTCCTCATCGTTGTTTCTTTTGGGATGTTCCTGTTCGCAGGCCCGCTCGTGTCTGCTACAAACGACGCATCGGAGTCGCTTCTCGACGTCAACTCCTATTCCACCGCAGTCCTCCACCAAGGCGAGGACGCGCCGGTAGGTGTTGCCACTAACACCACGCTGCAGGGAGGCCGCTAATGCTACATGCCATCAAGTACACATTTTGGCTTATTGGCCAAGTTCTCATAGCAGGTTGGGTCCTGACTAAGGACACTCTCACGGGCAGCAAGAACTTAGATCCTTGTGTGGTCCGTTACCCCTTGCGAGTAACAAAAGATTGGCAGATTACGGTTTTTGCGGCGTCGATCACGGCCACCCCGGGAACCATGTCGATCACGTTGGAGGAAGACGACTCCGCTGAGTCCTCTGGCCAGCGCTATCTTCTTGTTCACGCGGTTGCCGGCGCTGACCCACGTTCTGTGCTCGCAGATCTTGCTCATATGGAAGAGACTCTTGCACCTCATGTGAAGGGTCTGCATCCTGACTTTGCTGCAGTTCTTGACCAGGCGACTTGGGAATACCCCTCGCCTAAACCAGTGTTTAAGGAGGACAACTAATGTTTCTCATCGCCTCCTCTATTGGCATGGCTGCCACCACGCTAGGCATTATTGCCACGATTATTCTAATGATCCGTACCAAAGATCAGCTCACCCGAGCCGTGATCTCAGACATGGTGTTTTACTCCATGATCGGCTTCTACATGATCTGGCGCATGGTCAACCACACACAGATCAATTATGAGATCGCCCTGCTCGCTGCGTTGGTTGGTGGCATCTTGCCCACGATGTCGGCAGCGCGCATCATCTCGAAGGGACGTCGCTAATGTTTTATGACTTCACAGCAAGCGCGTTGATTCTCATAGCGTCGTTTTTGATCATCACCACGCTCATCGCTTTGCTCCGGGCTCCAGATGCTCTTACCCGAGCGAATCTTATGGGTACTGCGACAAGCATCGCGCTGCCTCTTATCCTGATTGCTTCCCTTATCAATGACATCGGCAATGGCACTTTCTGGTGGGGAAACCTGGTTCGTGTCATCATCACGATCGCTGGTTTGCTCATCGTCCTAGCCGTGGGCAGCTTCCTCATGGGCCGTTCCCTCTACGGGATAGCTAAAGAACAACAAGACTAAAAAAGATCCCCGGCTTAGTCCTTCCTCTTAGAAGTGCACTAAACCGGGGATAACTCTAGCTAATGGCTTTGAGTAGGCCTGCGATGGTGTACATCGCCTCATCGACATAGCCCTTGAGTTGGGGATCTGAAAGCCCCACGGTGGCGTCGCAACGCGCGCGAATAACCATCCGCGCTGCGGACTGTCCCAGATTCTCCGAAGCTGCTTTTTGCCCGTCTTCATCGAGAACAGCACAGATAAGATCCATGGAGTCGTTGAACTGCGCCGTCGCGTTTATCAGCGCTGCAATATCGTTGGGGCCGCTGGCTGGTAGATCTTTAAAGCTAGAGATCTCCAGGATGCGGGCGGTCCCTGTTGGGGTCTCCACTGGATGAACCTCTGCAACAAATTCTCGCCCCTTCACGGTCATATGCGCAGTTTTTTCAGACACCTCCCCGGAGTACAGCGCCGCAACCCGATCCGCTGTCATCTCAGGTGTCTCAAATTCCGGAGTGTCTAGGTGAGCTGGAATTTCTGCGAAGAGCGGGTGCTGCTCAGGTGGCTCTGGAACGTCAAAGTTTGTCCCAAACATGTCGTCATACAGCGCTGAAGCCTCGGGCAGCACGTCTTGAAGCGCCGCTTGAACAAAGCGAAGATACTGATCAAACGTTGCTCCGTCCTCGGCGCGTAGTCACGTGCGGCACACAACTGCTGTGTGCCCTTTGGAGGTGTCCACGCGGAAGACACCGGTAGAGGAATTCACGTTCAGCATGTGTGCGCCCACCACCGCATGCATAGTGTCTTCTTGACTGAAGGTTAACGGCCATTCGATTTGAGCGTGATACAGGCTGGGATCGTTCCAAAAGTAAACCGTCAGGTCTCCTAGCGTCACCACGTTCACTTCTCCGCCGTTGCCGTCGGGAGCAATATCTGGGGAGTATCCCAGCGCCATAAGCGCCATCCGGATCACCGGAGTCTGCGGTTGCTGCTGTTTTTTCTTTCCAAACCCAAAGAATCCCACTAGTCCCACCACACTTTCAGTATCAGGGAGCCCGTCTGGCCCCGGAATAACAACAAGTTCGTCGCCCGCTGCGGCAAGCGTTGCGACGATCTCCTCACGGTTTCCTCCCGGATCGCCCACGCGAACCAGCATTGTGGCTTCAGTGTCTTCTGAAAGTGCCACCAACTCCATCCCCCACCTCTTGTTCCAGAAGTAGAGCATCCGAGCAAGTTCCCACTCCAGGGCAACATTCACGCAGCCCTCCCACCGAGTAAATAGCACTACGCTCCAGGAGAAATCCCCAATTTCTACGGGGATCCCCGCAAGGTCGGCGAGTTCGCTATCTGTTTCTTCAACAACGGGATATGTGACATGAGAACCCGGCTTAACTGCCTCAAGGTATCCCGACTCCGGCAAATCAAACGATTGGGCCGCCTCCGCTACCGAGCAAGCTGCAAAAGAGCCAATGGACTCAACAATCTCAGCCATATCGCCTTCAACAATCTGATCTTCCAAGGATTCTGCTGCGGAGTCTGAAATAGTCACGTGCCCGGGGGCAAAGGACAATGATGCTGCGGTGGGAACAAAAGCTCTTGATCCGCGCAGACATCAATTCCGATAGAACCGTTATTCCACTTAGCCATGTTCTCCTGCTCTCTCAGTACAATCCCTGATCAACCAACCACTGCATATGGTCAGGGCTAAAGCCCATCATCTTCTGCCGTTCTTCAAACGGGCGAAAATCTTCATACAGCAATGGTGCATTGATATACGAGTTATCTTTACGCTGCAGCTCTTTAAAGATGGCCTGCCGACCTACATGGAATTTGGTGTCAAAGACTTCTAAACCCAAATTTTTTCCCCAGCCATCAACAACACGATGGTTAAACCACTCATACACCGGACGCTGAGGATCAGGACGGAAAGTGGGGTCGGGTCCCCATCCGTTCCAATCGAGATCAAGGTGGTTGTATGTCTTCCGTCCGAAAGTTTTTTCTTTTTCAAGCCATAAATTCACCGCGAACTTAGTGAGCCCCTGCGTACCGAGTTCGTTCGATGCCCATAGAGATCTGCGAACATCGTCATAAAACCTACTTTGTTCTGCTAAGAGCCACCCCGCCTCAACATGAGGTCCCCAGCTGCACGACAAAAAAGTAGGACGCAATCTTCCATGTGCAGGAAAGAAAGGGTCTTCTAGGAAGATTGCGCATGCGATCACGGAGAAAGTTTGAGGCATACCAAATCCATCAGCATCGCTTATTTTCTCAATACCGGAATACATCGTTGAACCGGCTCCCAACAACACGTAGTTTGGCCGATTAATCTCCGAAAAATACGACATCGTATGGTCGATGTAAGGATCAATAACCGCAACCCAATCCGGATTCGCCACTTCCTGGATTAAGACATTCCCGTATTCCCAGCTACGTTGTAGCTGTAGCCATCTCTCACGTCCCCCCCCTGTCCCACTTCAAATAGAGTTGCTGGGAATTGATCATCAAGGCCGTCTATGTATTCACGGACATACCCCATGAACTGATCAAAGGACATATTTATATAGTAGATTTGGGAATCTAACGGCTGCGTTTTCCGCATATCAACTATCGACATTATTAGTCAGACCTTTGCAGAATAGTCATTTTCCCCGAATAAAAATTCAAATCACGCAGCCTTATATCCAGGCGTTCTAAATAGCAAAGCATCATATCTGGATTGAATCGCTCTTTTTTCAAACGACGACTATAAAATTCAGGCTCTTCAAAATCGAATATTACGCCGTTTACTCCACGCTCATCATTCGAGGACCTTTCAAAATTCCAGCCCTCTACGTTCTCGCAAAAAACACTAAGTCTGGCTGGATTAATATAAAAATCCCCTTCGCCAAAATAGCCACCGCAAGGGTAATCAAGTTTTGAATAGTTAAAGCTACAGGAATTGTAATCTGAAGCTTGACTAACCGATACAACCTCAGAGTTTTTGACGACTGGGAAGAGTAACCCTCCAAAAGCACGATTTCTAGGAAGAAATGCAATCGCAGAGTCCGCAAGTTCATTCACGCCCATAACTGCGATCCAACACGGATTCTCCGTCTCTACGGTTATAAATATCCTTCCACCTTGCGGAATCGCATGAACAAAATTCCCTGATTTTACTGTTAGATCATATCTGGAGGGAAACTTTCGAGTTGTCCCCTGGTTCACGTTTAGTTGATCCCATGCATACTCAACAGCGCTCTCATACGGAAGATTCACAAACTGAACAAGGCCACCAATTTTATCCTTATACTCAGGGAAAATATCTTCTTTAAACTTCATTACACCTCCCCAATCATGTGGAGTAACCACCGCTTCTGGATTTGAGTACTTCTGTAGACATAAAGCTCAACCGTTAAAGGGGAAGCTAACATGTTCTGGTGGCAAATACGCGGTTTTGAAAAACCTTCACCCAAAAGTGTCCCGATCAAGCCACCCAAGCCCAAAAAACGCCTATCCCATCGAACTTCGCGGGGAAGCTCGTGGGATAGGCGTCGTAAAGCTTAAATGCTTAGTTGTTACTTCTTGGTGGCAAAAACCCGCTTAATTTCTGCGCCAAGGTTCTCGTCGACCTGAGTCCAGTACCAGTAAACTCGTTCCTCAACCTCTGGAGAAATACCGGCCATAGCGTTGGTAACGTTGTCTACAAAGCGCTCTTTCTCTCCGTCATCAAAAACCTCACGGTAGAGAATTCCCGCCTGGATAAAGTCATCATCCTCAGCATGCTTTACATAAGCCGCACGGGTGAGATCCGTGCCATGAGGATCAGGATTAACAAAAAGATCACTGGCCTGACCATAGGTAACACCCGAAGAAGACGTCTCACCATCGTCGAGGTAACCAGCACCCTTGTCATAACGATTTGGCGAATACACCGGCGCATCTGCCGGGTTAAACTGATACGCCATCGGACCCTCATGCTCATAAGTATTCACTGGAACCACCGGCTGGTTGATCGGCAGCTGACGGTAGTTTGCACCAATACGCGTGCGCTGAGCATCTGCATACGCAAACGCACGAGCCATCAACATACGGTCAGGCGACAGTCCTACGCCTGGAACCAAGTTCGACGGATCGAACGCCAACTGCTCGATCTGCGTGAAGAAGTTCTTTGGGTTGCGGTTGAGAACAAAGTATCCAACGTCGACCAGCGGGTAGTCCTTCTGCGACCAGGTCTTGGTCAGGTCAAAGGGGTTCCAACGGTAGTTTTCCGCGTCCTCAAAAGGCATGATTTGGACCTTGACGTCCCAGATGGGGAAGTCGCCGTGCGCGATAGCATTGTAGAGATCCTCGCGATGGTGATCAGCGTTCTTGCCCGCCATCTCCTGAGCCTCAGCGTCGGTGAAGGTATCCCAGCCCAAGCGAGACTTGAAGTGGTACTTCACCCATACTGGCTTGCCCTCCTCGTTGATCCACTGGAAGGTGTGGGAACCAAAACCATCCTGGTGGCGGGAAGTCTTAGGAGTGCCACGATCACCCATGAGGTATGTCACCTGGTGAGCAGATTCAGGGGTGCGGGTCCAGAAATCCCACTGCATGTCCGCATCGCGGAGGCCGTTACGGCCTAGGCGCTTCTGGGAATGGATGAAATCCGGGAACTTAATGGCATCGCGCAGGAAGAAGGTAGGGGTGTTGTTACCCACGATGTCGTAATTGCCGTCCTGAGTCCAGAAACGCAGCGCGAACCCATGCACGTCACGCCAGGTATCTGGGGAACCTTGCTCACCAGCCACCGTGGAGAAGCGGATAGCCATCGGGGTGACGGTGCCCTTTTGGAACAGCTTGGCCTTGGTGTATTCCGACACGTCTTCGGTGATGTGCAGCTCACCAAAAGCGCCGTGGCCTTTAGCGTGGGGGTTGCGCTCCGGGACGCGCTCGCGGTTGAAGTGGGCGAGCTTCTCAATCAGATGAAGGTCATTAAGAACGTTAGGGCCCTGAGGCCCAGCGGTGATGGAAATGTTCTCACTAGGAACTGGCTGTCCGCCTTCGCGCGTTGTGTGAGCAACAGACCCAGTGCGCTCTCCGGCACTGATGATGGGATCGACTGGTGAGTTCATGGAAATTCCCTCCTTTAAGGGCTGGCTTGGAACTTGGAATGAGTCTTAAGTTAAAAATAACCTTACATTGAAAACTAAAACCTTGCAACAGATTTTTATTGAGAGGTTCACCTTACAACTCTTGTTTAGGTGGTAAAGTCCTTAGTTATGAAGGACTCGGAACGCGACGATCGCGTCACCCAACTGGCACTCGCTGCCGGCCGCGGCGACAAAACCGCACTCACCGAGTTCATCCGTGAGACCCAAAATGACGTCTGGCGCTTACTCGCCCACCTAGGTGGCAGCGAAATCGCCGACGACCTCGCACAGGAGACGTATCTCCGCGTCATGAGCGCACTCCCCCGATTCGCTGCGCGTTCATCAGCACGAACATGGCTGCTCTCACTGGCACGCCGCGTATGGGTGGACAATATTCGCCATGACATGGCCCGCCCTCGAAAGTCTTCCGCGGAAGTAGAAGACCTCGACCCCGCGGTACTCTCCACCAATGGCGAAAACACCTGGTCCGACTGGATCGACGTGCGTTTGCTTATCGACGCCCTCCCCGCTGAACGTCGTGAAGCCCTCATTTTGACGCAGGTGCTCGGCTACTCCTACGAGGAAGCAGCAAAAATCGCCAACGTCCGCATCGGCACTATTCGTTCCCGCGTAGCTCGCGCCCGTGCCGACGTAGTCGCTGCAGCCGGACGCCCCAACGCTGCCAGCGCCTAAATAACGAACAAGCGCGGCACCCTCCTTGACTATGAGGAAGTACCGCGCCTGCAACAATTACGCTTTGCTTACACAAGCAACTCCGCAATCTGAATAGCATTCAGTGCTGCGCCTTTGCGTAGGTTATCGCCGGAAACCACGAACACCAGGCCTTTGTTGTCATCAACCGTTTGATCCTGGCGGATGCGGCCAACCAGAGAATCGTCACGACCTGCAGCAGCAAGCGGAGTAGGTACGTCTACTACCTCTACGCCGGGGGCGTCGATAAGCACTGCCCGTGCTTCATCAGGAGTAATAGCTTTTTCAAATTCCGCATGCACCACCATCGTATGTCCTGTGAAGACGGGGATGCGCACACACGTGCCCGCCACTTTGAGCTCAGGAAGTCCCAGAATCTTACGCGACTCATTGCGCAACTTCTGCTCTTCATCGGTCTCATTCAGGCCGTCATCAACCAGGTTACCTGCAAAAGGAAGCGCATTGTACGCAATCGGAGCAACATAAGGACCGAGTTCCTCCGGGGCCTCCACGGAGCCATCGTGAACCAATTCCACGCAACGATCGCCGATCTCAGAGGTCTGCTTGGCCAGCGTCTCCACACCAGCAAGACCCGAACCGGAAACCGCCTGGTAGGAAGCGACATGCATCTTGGTCACCGACGCAACGTTGTGCAGCGCCTTGAGCACCGGCATGATCGCCATCGTGGTGCAGTTCGGATTAGCGATGATCCCCTTGGCCAGGTTGTCTTTATCCTCCGGGTTAACCTCGGAAACAATCAACGGCACGTCAGGATCTTTGCGCCATGCGGAAGAGTTATCCACCACAGTGGCACCGGCAGCGGCGAACAAGGGAGCGTACTGCCGAGAAGTGCTGCCACCAGCGGAGAACAATGCAATATCAATGTCCTTGAGTGAGTCCTCGGTCTGAACCGCGAGGTCTTCCACCTCAATGTCTCCACCGTTGAACTGCAACGTAGTTCCAGCAGAACGCGCAGAGGCAAAAAAACGCACCTTGTCTGCAGGGAACTTTCGCTCCTCGAGGATCGAACGCATTACTCGGCCAACCTGGCCTGTTGCACCCACGACGGCGACAGTAGTCATAGTCAAAGTTCCCTTTCTTTTGCTCCGGGGGTGTTGCGTTTCATTGTGCAACACCCACCACTAATTACCGAGCCTACACACAAAAGACAACCCGCCATAGCCCCACCATAACCCCATAATTGACCCTTATAACGCGATAGCGGATCCTCGCAACACCACAATAGCCGTTGCGTTTTAGACCCTCTCATTTCCTACGCCTTCCGCCGGGGCGGGTTAAGGGATGCTAGAGAACGCCAAAGGAGGCGAAAGATTTCCCCTTCACCTCCTTGAATAGGATGGCCGCTTATTTACAAGCTAAACAATCCTATGAGTTGTTACCGCGCCTGCGGAGGAATACTCCCAACAGCACAAGTAGTGCAGCGATAACAACAAACATCCATACGCTAGCGCCAGTGCGAGCCAAAACCTTCTTCGCTTTCTGCGGCTTTTTCTCAGGAGACTTGGGGGCAGGCTGATGTTCCGACGGCTTCTGCGGTGCAGGCTGTGGAGCTGGCTGCGGCGCAGGAGTCGGATGCGGGAACAACGGCAGCAACGGAATGACTACCAGTGGAATGAACCATGGGAAACCAGGCTTGGAGTATGCGTTGGTTACGCCAACCTCGTACACGTTGGATGGATTCTGAATGGTGATTTGACCATCATTGGCAATCCGATGTGTCCAGGTGGTTCCAGGGATACTCGCATCCCGCTCGGTAATGGTGCACTTGGTGCCCGCCGGGAAGGACTCCGGAATCTCAGCTTCGCCTTCACCAGTAATGTTCACAGTGCCTTTAATAGCTTCATTATTTAGGACACAGCTGTAATCGAAAGTAAAGCTCTTGTTCTTTGCCTTATCCTTCGCCGGATCATCAAGCTTCTTCACAATCTTGAGCTTGCTGTCTTCATGCGTGTAGGTATTTGTCGCAGAAACAATCACGTCTTGTTTGTCTTGAGTGATCGTGAATTTCTGGTTCTCCCATTCAGTAGTCAGCTTTGCGCCTTCTACCTTGGCATTCAATTCTTCGACAGCGCACTTAGTGCCCACCGGGAATTCACGGTCAATTTGTACTCTGCCCTTACCGTTAACAATGCGGACGGTCTCAGCTCCTTTTACCTCGCCACACTGCCACGTGAACGTAAATTCTGTTGGCGTGACGATCCCCGCTGATACATCCACAATCTTTTCAATCGTGAACGTTCCCTTGTGCTGGCGGTAGTTATTCTTTGCAAGAATGCTTACCGACGACTCACTTTCAGCAGGAATCGTGAACTCAGCGGTCTGGCCCGCCACAGGCTTTCCATTAACGCTTAGCTCTACAGTCCAGTCAGTGTCTTTAATAGGAGCTGCAACTTCTGTGACCTTACAAGTAGAACCCGCCGGAATGTTGTTGACCTCCTTCGGGGTTTTCTCAGTGACCTCAGTAGTGTTTGTTATAACAGCGCCGGTTGGTGCAGTGCAGGTGTAGTTAAATGTGAAGACTTTATCTTTCTGGCCTGTGTCAAGGCCATTAACTATCTTCTTGATGACGAACTTACCCTTCTTAGCTTCTGGCTTATTGGGGTAAGTGTTTGTGACCTTTATCTTGAGACTAGTGGAGCTGTTCTTGTTGAACTTCACCGTTACGCCATTTTGAGTTGGTACAGTATATGCAGGCTGACCTGTACCTTCATCTGTTATTTCAAATTTAACCCCAACGCCCTCAGGGACATTCTTTTCTGTAATAGAGCATGTCGAGGAAGACTTCTGCGTGTAAGTACTTGAGGTTTCACCTGCTGCAACGGAAATATTCTTCGTTTCATTGCCGCACGTGTAATCAAACTCGAATTTGTGGCCTTGCTGGGGTGCAGTTTCGCCTACGGCCTCTTTCTCGATCTTAATCTTGCCCTGGAAACCTTGACCTATGCCACCTGCGGCGCCACGGTCTACAGTAGCTTCCACTTTCTCAATTTTATCAGAAGCAATCTCAACGGTCGCCCTGTTCGTAATGAACCGAGAAACGTCATCATTGATAGGTGTTTCAAGTCCAATAGTCAGTGATTGTCCAGCCGTCAGATACCTTCCATGCTCATCCGGTACCATACTGACAATTACCCCACCGTTTTGCTCCTCACACTTCCAGCGATTTGAGTCAATAGGGGTATCACGCAGCACAGTATGTGGGTAGGGCGTGCGATCAAACACCGTCACATCGGAACATAGAATCAACAGCTGAGTATTTCCAACATCTTTGATTACAACGGGAGTATAGATATCAGAGCTCACTGTTTCCACATAAATATTCCAGCGCGCAGAATCAGGTCCAGGGTCATAAACTCCAGTTTTTGCTGTCGACTGCTCAAGTCCGCCAATTCCTATTTCGGGTGTTTTCCCGCTAAGAGTTCCGCTCCCCTTACACCCTGAAAAGTTAATGGATACTGCGTATTGGATTGTGCAGTCGTCCTATCCCACTGAACCGTGAAAAAGCAGTACCTGAAATATCACCATGCGTGTTGGCATACTCGGTTAGAGTAAAAGTCCATGTTTTTGCAGAGTCATCCCACGTACCTTTCGCTACTTCCTGCCCGCCAGAGGTAGAAAGTATCAATTCATTCTTACCCAAGCGAGAAAGCTCATTAGGAAGTTTCAAGGTAAATTGATCACCGGCTTTCGCTCCGGAGTCAACTTTCCAGGCAAACTGAACATCTGCACCTTCACCGTAATTGCCAACAAACATTCCGTCTTTGATGTTGATTTCAGTCTTCCATTTAATATCGCTAACCTCGCCCTTGCATTCCGTTGCACCAGCGGAGGGAACATGAGGGGAAACTATTAGCCCTGCGCAGACAATGCCAACCATCATTAGCATGACCAGTCTGCGAATTAGGGAGCGTTCATAAAACGCGAATCGATCATCTTTACTCTCTATCTTATTTTCTACAAGGCACCTGAGGGCTTTCCCAATCGAGAGGCTTCACACGATTAGGGCAAGTACCCAACGCGGATATCGCATAAAAGTCCTGATATGCCATATCCCCGTCGACTGATTGGGCAACAGCCCCACAGTCACTGAAAGATAAGAGTAACAGAAATAATACTAGGTTTTTTAAGACTCAAAGACCTTTTTCATGGAATTTTCTTATCTTTTTGCTTAAAATAATCTTTTTATGGCGTGAACCAACCTGAAACCAGAAAGGATTCCTGTCAATAACCTTAAAAGTAAAAAGGGCCCCTTTGTGTACATGTACACAAAGGGGCCTTATAAGACAGTTTCTTAAACCACTCCCCGCTTACCGCCCCGTCCCAGCGTAAACTTTAGCTTCTTCGTCCCCACCAAGCTCGAACTTTTCGTGGAGAGCCCGCGCTGCTGCGGGCAGGTCGGTTTCGCGGATCAGCACGGAGATGCGGATCTCGGAAGTGGTGATCAACTCAATATTGATCCCCTGATCGCGGAGGGCTTCGCAGAATTCTGCGGTAACGCCTGGGTGCGATTTCATGCCGGCTCCGACGAGGGAAACCTTGCCGATCTGATCGTCGTAAAGCACGTTCTGCCAGTCGTTCTGTGGCTGCAGGTTGCGTAGTAGCTCCATGGCGTGGGGGCCGTCGGCACGCGGGCAGGTGAAGGTGATGTCCGTGCGATTGTTTTCCAGGGAGGAGATGTTTTGCAGGACTGTGTCGATGTTGATTTCGGCGTCGGCAAGCGCACGGAATACCACCGAGGCAGCACCGGGCGAATCGGGGATGCCCAGGACCGTGATCTTGGCCTCGGAGTTATCAGTTGCTACGCCAGAAAGTACTGCTTCTTCCACAGGAATATCCTCCATTGATCCGGCAACTAGGGTTCCGGGGTCATTGCTATACGACGAACGAACGCGCAGGGGCACGCCGAATGCACGAGCATATTCGACGCTGCGCAGGACAAGAATTTTTGAGCCACTAGCTGCAAGTTCCAGCATCTCTTCAAAGCAGAGTTGATCTAGCTTCCGTGCATTGCTCACGATGCGTGGGTCGGCTGTGTACACGCCGTCTACATCTGAATAGATCTCGCATACGTCAGCGTTGAGCGCTGCAGCAAGGGCAACTGCGGTGGTGTCCGAGCCACCGCGTCCCAGCGTGGTCACATCTTTGGACTCGCGGTTGACTCCCTGGAAGCCAGCGACAAGACAGATTTTGCCTTCATCCAGCGCTTCGCGCACGCGTCCCGGAGTAACGTCCACAATGCGGGCATTACCGTGGCGCTCAGTGGTAATCACGCCTGCTTGCGAGCCGGTAAAGGATTGGGCTTTCGCACCAAATGATTCGATCGCCATGGCCACAAGTGCGTTGGAAATGCGCTCTCCTGCGGTAAGCAACATGTCCATCTCACGCGCAGGTGGTACTGGATTAACCTGGGATGCGAGGTCGAGAAGTTCATCGGTGGTGTCTCCCATCGCGGAACACACCACGACAACGTCGTTGCCTTGCTTTTTAGTGGCCACAATCCGCTCGGCGACGCGACGAATTCTTTCCGCGCTTTCCAGCGAAGAACCTCCATATTTCTGGACGACAAGTGCCACGGGCAACGCCCTTCCCGGAGCCATCTGTACTGGATGCACCCCTAGATCAAGACCATACGATTGTGAATAACTATCATACAGTCTATTTTCCACGCCGCAGTAAACAGGCGGCACGATCACGTGGTTGATCAAAGATTTTTTGAAAAACCACCTACATTTTTACACCTTCCCGGCGCGGCATAAAGAGAAAAGTACTGTCGCCCACATTACTTTCCGCGTTCCCTCGGCTTACCCATGGATTACGTGCGTCTCTAGCACACCCCACACGTGTGAATCGGGTTCCATCACGTGGGGTACATGATGAAAAGGGCTAAAAGCCATTGTCCAGTCGGGGGCTTTAAACGTGGGTCCAAGGATGGTGATGGAGAAAGACTCAAGCACTCCAATCCATGCCGCAATCGCAAACCTCGGGCGCGCACCTACTACCACCGCAGCAATTCCTATGATGGGCCATGTTGCTACCGACGTCACCACAGCCTGAATAAAGGCATCCGAGAAGTGAAGCCCAATATCAGCACGCGCACTCAGCCACGCCACGAGGACACCAGCGGTGAGAAGGCACACAGTGCTTGTTGCTATTGCGGCAACAAGCGTTACCGCAAAGTACCGGAGTCGGCTAATTCCACCGGTGAGAATCGGCTCAATCCTTTGGGTATTCTCTTCCGAGACTATTCGCAGCACCACTTGGACTCCTGGGATAGCAGCAATGATCCACAACATGCTGAGCATGGTCACCGCAAAGTTGTTGACCAATTGTGCTGGTTCTACAGCGCCGCCTGCCATCATCGCAGCCATTGCGGGGCTCGAAGCCAGTAGGTCTTTGACAGACCCGATGAAGTATCCAAAGATTACGCCTAAAGCCACAAAAGCTATTACCCAGGTAAATGCGGGCGTTTTATTGAGCCGCCAGGCCAGACCCTCTGGGTCTCGCAGCGAACCATGGGCCGGTCCTGGTCGCGCTGGGATGATGCCTTGCCCAAAGTCGCGTCCAGATGACAAGCCGAAGGCCACAGCTGTCACAATGACGGTAAACACCAATGCGCATAAGAGCGGCCACCAGTGATTGTCCGTGGCGGGGCGAGTTTCATCCAACCAACCGAGCGGGTTTGCCCAGTTAGTCCACGCAGGTGCTTCCAGTGATAATAAGAATCCTCGAAGGATAAAGAGCACAGATAATGTGCTCAGCGCTAGGGTGTTTGCAGCTCGGGCGGTGGAACCGAGTTGTGACGCGACCGCTGCTACAGCGTTCATCATCCACCCGGTGGCGGCAAACGTGGCCGCAAGCAATAACGTGGCATCAGCTTCTGCTCCGCAGAGGAGCGTGCACACTGCCGTTACCACTCCAATCAGCGTTGACCCTATGATTCCCAGCAGCACGGCCACGGCCAGTCGGGCGCCACGTCCCATAGCCCCGGAGGCCAGTAATTCTGCTTGCTCAGAATCCTCTTGCCCCCTGGTTGCTTTGGTCACGGCAAAGATGGCCGCGATACCGGTAAGAAAGCCACCTAGGGTAAAGGCCCGCCAGGTGTTGAATCCCTCGTTGGTATAGAGGTTTCTCGCGGGACCGAAGATGAGTCCTAAGGCCGGGTTTCCACCAATGGTGGCATCTAAGACCGCCCGGTCTTCTCGATGAGGAAACATCCACGCATAGGCAAGAATTGAAGAGGTAGACAGCATGGTCACTATCGCGATCCACGGAATAAACCTTTTCAGCTCATGGCGCAACGTGGCTTTGAGCAGCACACCTGTGCCTACCAGAGGGCGTGTTGTCCTGATCATTGCCCCTCACCTGGCCCTGAGTCTTCCCCATACAGGTCTTTGAACAGGCTTTCCAGAGACGGCGGCTCCACCGTCAACTTATCGATGCCCAACGGAAGTACTCGTTCCAACACTGCCCCGACCTGATGTGGCGGGACGCTAACTGTGAGGGTGTTCCCAGTAATATGCGCGTACTCAGGGCATTCTTTGGAGTCCGGTACGTGGCGTAGCACCGCAGTAATGGTGGTCGCAGCGCTTTGTTGTAACTCGTCTAGTGTGGCGGTTCGAACGATGTGCCCCGCTTTAATAATGCTCATTCTGTCCGCTAACGCCTCTGCCTCCGCAAGGATGTGACTGCTCAGAAATACCGTCGCACCTCGGCCTTTAGCTTCACGTACAACATCCTGGAACATGCCTTCCATGAGGGGGTCGAGGCCGCTGGTGGGCTCGTCTAAGATCAGCAGCTCCGCGTCAGACGCTAAGGCCGCAACAAGCGCCACCTTTTGGCGATTACCTTTAGAGTATTGTCTCCCCTTCTTTGTCGGGTCGAGCTCAAAGCGATCTATGAGCTCCGCCCTGCGCTGCACGTTCAGCCCGCCCCGGAGAGAACCTAAAAGGTCGATAGCCTCTCCACCACTCATTCCGGGCCAAAGGGAAACGTCGCCTGGCACATATGCGAGCCGGCGGTGCAGCGCAACAACGTCTTTCCACGGGTCGCCACCCAGTAGTTTTACTTCTCCCGCGTCGGCCTTGAGCAGCCCCAACAGCACGCGAATGGCTGTGGACTTCCCTGCTCCATTAGGCCCCAAAAAGCCGTGCACTTCTCCGTGAGCAACGGTCAGATCGAGTTGATCGAGTGCTTTAAAAGACCGAAACTCTTGTCCAGATTCCGGACACGGATAACTTCTTCGCTGGTTTTCTGTGCAGAAGTACCCTTGTGTGCTGCCATTTTCTTCTCCCCTACTGTGGAGCCGACCTTGGATGTTTTTACGGTAGCACCGCGATTCAACACTGGGGGCTTTAATTCATCTTCTTCTACCCCTGTTAGCAGCACATGCGCAGTGGGGGCACTATCTTCCGCGAGTGCTACGTCGTCTAGCACCAACCCGTATAGGCTAGAAGTCGATGTACAGCACTCTTCTTGCTATGGGGTTCGCCCTGGCCTCGGCGCTCACTATCGCCTGGGGCACAGTGGTGCGCCATCGTATTGCAGAAGAAGCACCCGCCGAGGGCTCCCCTTTCTTGCAAGCTATTCGACGCCCCGCCTGGTGGCTCGGTAGCTTCACCGCCTTGTCGGGCTACGGGCTGCAAATTATCGCCCTGGGTTTTGGCACGTTATTAGTGGTACAGCCAATCCTCGTGTTGTCTCTGATGTTTACGCTTCCGCTTTCCGCGCGTTACGACGGCCGCCGCATGGCAATCGACGAGATAACGTGGGCGGGACTGCTCACGGTGTCCGTCGCGGTGCTCGTCCTTTTGGGGAATCCTTCCGCGGGCGACCCACAACCACCTCTGGGACGCTGGCTTCCCGCACTGGCCATAGGTTTTCTCGTCCTTTTTGTCCTAGAACGCTTTGCACAAAAGCAGATCAGGAACGAAAAAGCCCTGCTCTTAGGCATAGTCACCGGCGGAATTTATGGCTACGTAGCCGTCCTTTCTAAGGCCACCGTAGATGTGCTCACCCACGGGGGATTCTTTGCCCTTGCCACCACATGGCAGGGCTATTCCCTTGCTGCCGGGGCGATCCTGGGCACGGTTGTGCAACAGTATGCCTTTAACGCCGGTGCCCTGAAAAACTCCCTGCCGGCCATGACAGTGACGGAACCCATCGTCGCCTTCGCCCTGGGGTATGCCGTCCTGGGCGAGCAATTCCAAGTGTCGGGGGCTAACTGGTTGTGGATGCTTCTGGCTTTGATCGCCATGATTTTGTCCACGTTTGCGCTATCACGACGCGGTGTGGGCAGCGCATAACGCGCCTAGGGGAAGCGCCCGCTAGATCGCCCATTGGAACACCGCGATCATGTGCGCGGAGAACCATGCACCCAAGAGCAACCAACACATCGCAGCTGCGGGCAACACGTAACGCCCCTTAGCCAACTGGAAAATAACGGGAAGTAAAAGCACCACTGCTGGCAGTAGCAGCCGGGGACGTGAGTGCATGATGCCGTCGGAAAGCACAACGTTAGCCGTAATCGCTGCTCCGAACAGCCAATACGCCAGCGGAAGCCGTCTAAAAGACACGATGACTGCGCCTAGTGCTCCCACGATGGACACAATAGACAGCAGGTAGCCCACATTGTTGCCTTCGCGCAGCTGAGTGCTCACCCAAATCGCAGTAGCGCGACCAAAGTCAAAGGTAGAGTGCCAGCCTTTGGTCTGCATGCCAAAGTAACCGCCAATGTCACGCGTGTAATGCGATGCGTACATCAGGTAACTCACCAGCGGGACCGTAGAGACCGCGACGGCAGCCCATGCTCGCCAATTGCGGGCCGCATAGAGGGCAACTACCACAGCAAAAGCCGCCACGAGATCAATTGCGGTCAGTCGGAAAAAGCCCGCACAAAAAGTAAAAATTCCCGCCAGTACCCAGCGTCTATCCACCATGGCGACCAAAGCCCACACGGCACAGGCCAAAAAGATTGCCTCGGTATAGACCATCGTGAAAGTGGTGCTCATGGGCGCACCCAGCACCAGCATCGCGGCAGCCAGCTTCAACCGCTTGTTGGCCCCCATACGTGCGGCCATCGCCATCACGCCGGCGGTCATCGCGACCCCTGCAATATAAGAGATCAAGAGCGCGCTGGTGAGATAATTCAGCCGAGTCACTGTGTGCACCGCGGCTATCAGCCCTGGATATCCCGGGAAAAACGCAAGCCGCGTCTGATATATATCGGGATCTGGTGTGCCCCCGGCCTCGCTAAAATACCCGTATTGAGCAATGGCTAAGTAAATTCGACCATCCCACTTAGAGACCAACGCCTCAAGGCTGGCGTCGCCACGCATCCACAGCAAAAAAGCGAGCCGAACCAAAGCAGTTGCCACAAAAAGGACAGAGGCAGCCAGCCAATCCTGCCAAACCACCATGCGCTGCGGCCTGATACTAGGAAAATCCAACCACGCGACAAAAGACCGATACCGCTGCCCCAGCGCCCCATCTCCCGAGGTTGTGCGGACTGTGTCCCTGCGCATAAATGTCCGTCTTTCGTCTCGTATGTCTATCTATGGCGGATGCACACCGCATTGTACGCATTTGCTTCTCGACGACACCACAAACAAGGCGCTACCCAACAAAGTGGATAGCGCCTTATTTAATACTGGTCATCTAGTAGCCAAGAACTAATCTTGACGACGCAACCTAACAAGGAATACACCAGCAATAACCAGTAGCAATGCTGCCAATAGCGTGTACAAAACGCTCGCACCAGTAGCAGCCAGCTGCTTCTTCATAGGAGCCTTAGGTGCGGCAGACGCAGGAGTCTGCGGCGCAGTTGTAGCCGGGGCCGAGGTAGCCCCTGGCCCCTGAGGAGCAGTAAGAGCCGGTGCTGCAGGAGTTCCAGGAGCACTACTGCCCTGCGAGGAACCCCACACCAAAGCGCCGATAACAGGGATCAACGCAAGAGGAATCAGATACTTCCAGTTAAAGGATGGGCCTTCTGGATCTTCATCATCCGGGAAGTCAGGTTTGTTTGGATCTTCAGCTTGAATAAAGCCGAAGTCTAGAGAGTTATCCTCTGCGCCTGGCTTGGTCAGATCCGCGACAGTCTCGGCTTCATCTGTGGAGGAATCTGTATCTGTTGTTCCCTCACCGGTTTTGGTTGGCTCATAGCCTTCAGGAACATCTACAACCCGTACCGTGTACTTCTGACCTTCTTCCAATACTGGAAGATCGCTGAAGGTGTACTTGCCGTCTGCACGAGTGGTGACATCCTTTACCGGGGTGCCATTGACGTCTGTCACTGGCTTGCCGTCTGGACCAACGATCTCCAGCGTGACGTCGGCAAGGCCCTCCTCGCCTGCATCCTGGATGCCGTTCTCATTAGCATCCACCCAGACAAAGTCTCCGACAGAGACAGAACCCACGGGCTCATCGACGCCCTTTACTGGGACGCAATCCCAGTTGTTCTTGTCTTTCTCTGCGTCTGCGTCAGCCTCATTCTTGTCGTCTCCAAGGTAGACCTTGTTAACGATTCCCTTGGTTGTGCCACTTTGATCCGAGCATTGCCCAATAGCATCTGCCTCGGCCTTAGTTAGTGCGCCAGTGGCTGTATTACCAGCTGCACGCTTGTAAGTGACCTTTACCAGGTACTCTTGCTTCTCGTTATCTGCGGTGACGTCTTTTTCTGCAGAGACCAGGTAATCGTTGCCGGTTTTCTGAATTGGGTTTCCATCGACGGTGAGAGATTCAACCTCAAAACCAGGGACGCTCAGAGGCTCGTCGAGAACCTGAGGAGCTTTTCCTGCGATACCAGGAGTCTCATTCTTCACCGTGATCTTGTGCTCAACAACGAGCTTTCCGTCCTGGAGTTCACGCTCTGTCGTGCCGACCTGTTTGCCAGCATCAGTTCCATCGAGAATCTTAGATACAGAGAAACGAGCCTTTGCGATCAAGCCAGCATCAATATCCGTGCGATCCTGCTGCAAGTCCACGGCATCCGTCATCGAAATTAAAGCTTCAGGAATAACATCGGAATCGGTGCCATCTTTTTTGGTCAGGAGCTGCACCCTTTGTGGTGAAGTTAAAGAAAGCTGGGATTCCTTCCGGGAGTTTGTCTGCAGTACGTTCGTTGCATCGAACTGCACCTTGTACATCCCCTTGGGGAGCTTCTCAAAGAGGTACTTGCCGGAATCGTCAGTGGTGACCGTATAAGGTTCACTCGTGCCTGGCTTGTTGACGGGTTTACCGTCGGCATAAAGCAAGGAGACTTTTACGCCGCCGACGCCAGGTTCGGTTGCGATATCCCCTTGCTTGCCGTCAGCGTTGCGGTCGAACCACACGTAATCGCCAAGAGAGACCAGGTCCTGGTTGAACACGAACTGCGCCGTAGCCGAAGCCTCCTCTGGAGGGCGGACGAGTCCAACGTAAACGCCGGAGGCTTCGACGTAGGTGTAGTCGCGTTGAAGAGTTGGGTATGGCGAACCATTTGAAGGTCCTCCTACAAATGGTGGGTTCTCTCTGACGTACTTCTCATCAACCTTCATGCCACATGGATTCGTATAAGAATACGTAACCTTGACGGGCACTGTTGGCTCAAGCCATTCAGAAGACGTAAACGGAGGCACATTTTCAGTGATATTTAAATCACCAATTAAGTACCCTAGCCGATCATCTTTTCCACTATAAATAGGTTGTATTTTGCCGATCTGCCGGTCACCAAGGGAAACTTCACCGTTGATCAGGGTCGGCCTATACCTAACCATATTCTGGTATTCATATGGCAATGAACTATAGTCACGGACTTCCTCTGGGTTTGATCCAATCAAAACATTCTGAACCCAATAACCAACGTCCTGCTTGACTAATTTGGTTTCATATGTGGCATCCCAAGTACACGTTCCTTTGCCCTCGTTCGAAACAAAGGTCGCTTTATCTAATTCATCTTTCAATGCAACGTCGGCAAGACGACCAGATGTTACCGTAATCGTACCGGCAGAAGGAGTCCCATCAGATTTTTTCACGCTTGCGGGAATCTCGATCGTGAGCTCTGCAGGCGGCTTCCAGGCTGGAGCTTTAGAATCTGAGGTGGACCACAGTGGATGCGCATCATTATTTACCTTAAACAACCCATCGTTATGGGCATTTGCGGCTTCAGTATTCCCTGGCTACCAAGCCCCATACTCCGCTCCCAGTACAACAGTCCACTCATTCTCCCCTGTTTTAGTGACTACAGCACCGCCGGGGATACCAAACTTCCCGGCTGCCGGGTCCTCAGTGAAAGGAACATTTGGGTCTTGCGTAATCACCATGCGAACCCATCGCTGCGCGGTCACATTGTTCGGGTCCTGCGGGAAGCCGGTCTTTTTACAGTGTATTTATAGGTGACTGCATCTCCTACGGATACAGACTGGTTACCACCGACAACTTCAGGCTTTAGTTTTTCTAAAGTCTCTGGTCCGATCTCATTGCGACCAATGCCATCAGAGTAAGCACTTTTCTCTTCAGCTGAAGCTGTTGGGACAAGGAAACCACCAAATCCCACGCTGATTGTTGCTATAGCCGCAGTAACCGTACGCCTAAGCCGTTTCGGGGAGGGTACTTTAGTACCGCTTAACTTATTCAAGTAAAAGCCCATCCTTGCTTTACTGAACTAAGCGCTGTCTCCGCTTTCTCAAGGTCGAGCAAGCTTGGTTTCCAACACCAGTTCACAATAAAGCAATCTGAACTTGCATTTTTTGGAATTTTATTAAGGAAAAGGCCGCTTAGTATGGTTCTTCATGAGTCAAAGCAGCTCGGCCATGGATGGCGTGTCCCATCCTGAGGCTTGACTATCTTCGATATTCCCAGGCTATCACCCTTATAAAGTACGCGAAAATAAAATTCTATTTATGGCAGAATGGGTATTTTTTTCTTACCATTATTACATGGCATTTTCCCAAACGCCACAAACCATACGCCTAGTGTAAACCGCTTTTCACAACAAATAATTAATAAACCCCAGCTTTAACACTTACTATTTATATAAACAAATACTGTGGAGTTCTCGCCCCGAGTACCCCATAAACCACCCCCTTAATGGTTACCCTCCTCATTATGATTTCTCGCATACACCAAAAAGTGCCCTCCCTGACTCCAGGAAGGGCACTTTAGTGCTAGCTAGTCACAAACAGAATTAGCCTTGACGACGCAACCGCACGAGGAATACACCAGCAATAACAAGCAACAATGCTGCCAATAGGGTGTACAGAACGCTCGCACCTGTAGCAGCCAACTGTTTCTTCGCTGGCGCTGCAGTCGTAGCTACAGCCGCAGGAGCCGGTACCGGCGTAGAGGTAGCGGTAGCAGGTGCGGGAACGCCAGGAGCTGCGTATGCCGGATTGGTCGGAGTTGCAGCGGAGCTACTGCCCTGAGAAGAACCCCATGCCAAAGCACCGATAACAGGAATCAATGCAAGAGGAATCAGATACTTCCAGTTGAAGGAAGAATCCTCTGGAGTCACAGGCGTGAGATCCTCATCGCCAGGAACAACATCTTCATCATCAACAACGACAGTCTGCGCCTCATCATTGATGTCTTCATGGCTAGCGACAACGGTGCTCTTGTCGTCCGCCTTATAAAGCTTCTCAAATGCCACGAGCGTCTTGCCAGCTTGATCGGCATTAACATCAAAAATAACGTCTACTGTGCCTTCAGACTTTGTAGCAGTGAACTCGGCTTCCGCCTTGATTCCAGTAGCTTTACCGGTCTCTTTATCCATAAGTTCGCCTTCAACAAGGTACTTCTGCCCCTCGGTAAGGCCAGTGTAGGTAACCTTGTCCACAACTTTTCCGCCGGTTGCTGAGATCTGTTTGTCATCATCAGACTGATCAGTCGCAGAGGTTTTCAAAGTTGGTTTAACTTCTTCCGACTTCGGTGCTTCCGGCTCCTGCGGAACCTGTGGTTCAGACGTTGGAGCTACAGGCTCTTTCGGCTGCTCGGCCTCAGTCTTGGGAGCTTCAGGTTCTTTAGGCTTCTCAGACTCAGTTTTAGGAGCTTCAGGCTCCTTTGGCGTTGTCTTGGTCGAGTCTACAGGATCAACAGAGTCGCCTGTTTCCGGATTCACGAACTTAATACTCAAAAGATTCTGATACCCAGCAGATTTATTTTCCAGACTGTAAGGGCTGTAGATCGTCAGCGTCACCAGCTTCGGGTCAACTTCTTTAAGATCAACACTAGTCACGTTCTGACCAGTGAGAATCTTGACAGCTTGTTCAATCTTATTAGTACTCACACCAGCACCAAAGAGATATTTAGTGCTATCCGTGCTATCTGTCCAGTACCACACAGCAAGCTGGGTCGCGTATCGGAACTCTTCATCCGTAAGCTCAAGTTTCTGCTTCAGACCTGCCGCATCATGGCTGTGACCATTATAAATAAGCTTTAAGCACACCAGCATCGGCTTCAGTGCCGCGCCATTTAGTAGCAAATCCCTGAAGAGAAGTGCCGTAATTGCTCTTATAGCGGAGGCTAATGCCTTTATTGAATACGTCACCCGTATTGGATGCCAGAGAATCCTTTAAAACTGGATACGGCTTCTCTATATTAAAGCAATAAGCCAGCTCTTCAGCTCCACCGTTTTCCGGCTTGACCACTAGTGGCGGAACGGTCGAATCATACTGATTACGCCCATCGCCGAAAGGCGCTTTCACGGCCGCGGCGCTATCAAGATAACCAAGGTAAGCTGGGCCAGTTTCCTGAGCTTGAACGCTGGTGTTCACGCTGAGTGCAACAGCGATACCAGTGAGCAAGGCAACTACTTTTTTAAAGGGCTTACTTCTCATTTTTCCTATTACCAGGCCACCCAGATCAGCAAACATCACAAAAGAACGCGCCTGCCATTGGGAGACCCAAGAGTCTATGGGGAGGGGAAAATCAAAAAGCCCTGTTCGTGGATTTCTACATAACCTCGTGTGCCAGCTTTTTAACGAATAGCAGCGTAAGCCTCGCATGAAAGATATTTAAAATAGCAAAGCACCCACGACAAATATGATGATATTTTTCTCAGCTTTCTCAAATCCCGTAGCCCGAGATTGCGTACACGTCCCCTAATTTCTCATATAAAAATCACTGCTCGCCCCATAATTACCCCCTTATTTCCACCCCCGACCCCTCATATTAGACGGGCAAAACAAACATCGGTTTAACCTCTAGCCGAAAAATTTCCACCCTTGCAATACTGTGCAAGTATTGCATATATCTTTCCACCTCCCCACCCCCGTCACACTTCATGCATACGTGTGCGTATCACATTCGCTATGTAATAATTCCTGCAAATGACTATTTTTCCACAATAAACCCTACATCTTTTTGCACCCCCGCACATAGCTAAATCCCCGCCAAAAACAGCGGGGACTAGCTAATATTCACAGTTACACGCCCAAAACCCTGTGCAAATCTTCGGCGATCGCCGCGAGCCGATCTTGTGCTCCCCGACGGTCCATGCCATCCTCGCCAGCTGGCCGAACGACCTCTAAATAGCATTTAAGCTTTGGTTCAGTTCCAGAGGGTCGACAAATCACCCGATCGTTATCTTCCGTTAGGAACATCATCCCATCCGTGGCGCCAAAACCTAACGTGCCCTCCGACAGATCAATCACTTCAGTGATTTTCGAGCCGGCAAGCTCCGTCGGCGGCGTGGTACGCAAGGTCTTCATTCCCTCAGCAATGATGGACAGATCCTCCACGCGGAATGTCAGCGGGGCCGTCATATACAGACCGTGTGCCTTGGCTAGGTCGTCGAGAGCGCAATCAAGCGTTCGCCCAGCCGCTTTAAGCTTTGCGACGAGGCTTGCCACGACCACCGACGCAGAAATTCCATCTTTGTCCGCTACCGCCTCCGGATCGCAGCAGTATCCGATGGCTTCCTCGTAACCAAAAGCAAGGTGAGGAGTGCGCGCAATCCACTTAAACCCGGTAAGAGTCTGTGCATGATCCAACCCATGCGCTTTAGCTATCTGAGCCAGGAGCCGGCCTGATACTACCGAGTTGGCATACGATCCCGTAGCTGTAGCACCGAGATATTCGCCCAGGAGAGCGCCTGTCTCATCACCACTCAGTTGGCGCCATCCACCCTCAGCAGTGGCGTCTTTGGTGGCTACAGCGCATCGATCTGCGTCGGGATCGTAGGCAATAATCACGTCGGCATCAATGGCATGCGCATGAGCTTTGGCCAGGTCCAACGCCCCTTTTTCTTCAGGGTTGGGGAAAGATACAGTGGGAAAATCTGCATCAGGTTCTGCTTGTTCTGGAACAAGGGAAACCTCGAATCCCGCTTTCTCCAAAATTTCTTTCCCCAGGGCAGCACCCACGCCATGCATAGCGGTCAGTGCGATTCGCACATTGGCGCGTGCTTCCTCGCTAATGTCTGCGCCGGCAAGTCCTACGGTCCGCTCGACGTAGTGCTCGCGGGTGTCAACCTCAAGAATATTGTCACGATTGCGCGCAATCTGATCAGCGAATGGGGCCGCTGCTATAGCCTCAGCGATTTCTGCGTCGGCGGGTGCGATAAGCTGCACGCCTTCAGCGTCGCCAGTGGCAATCCTGCCGCCCAGATACACTTTGTACCCATTATCGGCTGGCGGGTTGTGGGAGGCCGTAACCATTATTCCAGCGTCCGCACCCAACGCTTTAACCGTATATGCAGTCAAAGGAGTCGGGTTTTGCTGAGGCAGAACCAAGGCCTCGCCACCAGCTGCGGAGACAACCTCCGCCGCAGCAGTATAAAACTCTGAAGACCCGTGCCGAGCATCGCAACCAATCACTACGCGGGGCACTGAGTCGTGGCCCAGGTTCTCCAACAGCCACGCCATGAGGCCAGCCGTGGTGCGCAGAATCGTTGCTTCATTGAGTTGCGATTCACCCGGTCCCACTTGCGCACGCAAGCCTGCGGTACCAAAGTGAAGAGGAGCAGCAAAAGCACGCGCGAGCGAGGAATCGTCGTGCGCGGCAATCCATGCCTCAATCTGCTCACGGCTTTCCTGATTCGGATCGTGCTCTGCCCAAACACGCGCGCGTTCGATCAATGCGTTTGTCATTTCCGCTGCCCTACCTTTCCGCTACTCGTCGAATCCAGCTAGAACAGCTGCGGAAACAGACAAGCCCAATCGGGTTGCACCTGCGGCAATCATGGCCTTTGCGGTTTCTGTGTCACGGATACCACCCGATGCTTTGATGCCAAGACGCCCGCCGACAGTACGATTCATTATCTCCACAGCATGCACGCTGGCGCCACCTGCAGGATGGAAACCGGTGGAAGTCTTGACAAAGTCCGCGCCGACTTTCTCCGAGACTTCGCAGGCACGCACGATCTGGTCGTCGTCAAGCGCTGCGGTCTCAAGGATTACTTTGAGCACGTTTGGCGCAGGTACTGCCGCGCGCACCGCCGCGATTTCCGCTTGGAGATCCTCAAAGCGTCCCTCTCGAACCAAGGCCAGGTTGATCACCATATCTACTTCTTCAGCGCCGTCGTGAACCGCACGGGATGCCTCATTAGCTTTAATCTCAGGCTTGACGGCACCCGAGGGGAATCCCACCACGGTAGCGATATGGACACCCTCAGGAACCTCTACCGGAAGTAGCGAAGGCGAAATGCAGATAGAGTATGTGCCGAGTTGTGCAGCCTCTTTAACCAGTTCTTTCACATCCGCTTCAGTAGCCTCCGGCTTGAGCAGAGTGTGATCGATCATTGCGGCGACCTGAGAGCGGGTGAGTTGAGACGACATGGAAAATCTCCTTAGTGTTTGAAGAAAAGTAAAAATAATGCTGAAGGCTGACGCGCCTTCTACGCCACATACACGCCACGTGCACGTTCAGTACTAGACATGCGCCGGTCTGCAAGGACGTAAATAGTTGCACCAATCAAAGCGATCGCAGCGAGCACCCACAGGATCGTCGAGTAGCCAAAATGTAGATCCATGAGCTTTGCGGTATAGGCAATACCCAGCGGAATCGTGATGTTGATGGTCAGGTTATAAAAACCGATAGCGATACCCGACTTTGCAGCTGTGATATTTATCAATGCGGTATTCACCAATGGCGCGTACATCAGGGCGAAGCCAGAGGCGAAAAGAACGATCGCGCATATCAATACCGCGATGTGCAGGTTCAGGCCGAGCGCCGCGATCACCAGTGACAGGAAGATCATGGACAAAGCCGTGTAAATAGTCTGACGAGAGCTCAGGACTTTGCCGATTGCGCCGGAGAAAATGCCCACCAAAATTGCACAGACATAGCCCGGGACCATGAGCAGTGCAGCTTTATCCTGCGAAAGCCCGTGAACGTCGGACGCGGCGAAGGGGAGCAAGAAGATAAACCCTAGCTGCGTGGAATAGATCACGAACACCAGGACAATCGCCCACACATACCGACCATTGGTAAAGAACTCCGGCGAGACGAGCGCTTTCTTGTTCTTCTTTACATGAACCACAAAACCGACAATTCCGAGCACCGTGGGGATCAGCCACAACGGATTGAATTTTTGCATGTAAATGGTCAAAGAAGCAGCGAACACGGACACCAAGAAGAGCCCGAGAGCGTCGAACGTTCCCTCTACGGCTTCATCCTCCGGAACCATCTTCTGGATGAAAGGAGCCACAAGAATCAAGATCAGCGGAACCAAGAACATAGCGGTCCATGAAACGTATGTGGAGATAAAACCTGAGGTCAAAGCCCCAATTAGCAGTCCACCCTGGAAAGCTGCAGTGGAAAAGCCCAGGTAGGTCTTCTGATCATCTTCAGAAAGATGCTTGGTCACATAGATCACGTACAGCGTTTCCGCAGCAGCAAGACCGGCGGTTTGAACAATGCGACCAAACAGCACCATCGGCCACGAACCGGAAAATACAAAGCCCATGATCGAGCCGACTGCAATCAGCCCAATTCCTACGAGCATCAATTTGCGGATGGAGATGGTGTCGGCAAGCGCGGCATACACCACAGCGCCGATACCGATGATCACACCGGCAAGAGAGGCTTGGAGGCTCGCGGTATTCGGATCAATACCCAAACCGGCTGCCATTGGGCCAGTCATTGTTTTAAATCCATTGTCCACAATTAAGCAAAAGACAAAGGAAAACAGGAGTACAGGAACTGCCGCTTTAGGATTAACTATGCCCGTATGGCTTGTGCCGTTACGCGCATCGACGTTTGTATGAGACATGATGGCCTCCCACTAGATTCCCGCGAGCGGAAGAGCGATTTCCATCATCGAGGTGAATGCCTTTTCACGTTCCTCAGATGTGGTGCTTTCCCCCTTGGGGATATTGTCCGACACGGTAAACAGGCCCAACGCATGAGCACCCGCGTACGCAGCAATGGAGTACAGTGCTGCCGACTCCATCTCCACGCCCATGACACCCATCCGAGCCCAGCGGGCGCTTGCGGTCTCATCAGCGTTATAGAAGATATCCGAGGACAAGATATTGCCCACGTGCACTTCCTGACCAGCCTTGTCAGCCTCATCGACCACGGCTTTCAGCAGTTTCCAGGACGCGGTAGGCGCGTATGTACCTGGCAAGTTGTATTGCTCTAGGAAGTTGGAGTCCGTGGAAGCAGACGATGCCACGATGATGTCATACAGGTTGATGTCTTCTTGCAAAGAACCAATTGAGCCCACCCGGATAACGTTGCGCGCACCAAAGATGTTGATGAGCTCCCACGAGTAGATACCGATGGAGGGCATTCCCATTCCCGATCCCATCACAGAAACTGGAGTTCCTTTATACGTTCCGGTGTATCCAAGCATGTTGCGAACCTCGTTGAATTGAACAACGTCGTCGAGGTACGTCTCCGCAATGAATTTCGCGCGGCGTGGATCACCTGGAAGCAGAACCGTATCTGCGATATCAACACCGCGTGGATTGATATGGGGCGTGGACTTTTCAGCCATTTCAGCTACTCCTCACGATATAAGCGTTAAGAGACCGTGCCCCTACTCATGCTTCCGAGGCATCGGCGCAACAGCACGTGGTGTGCTACATCCACAGGATAAGTCCACCGCGGAACATATGTCAATGCCCTATTTTACTTTCGTTCCACCTTTTTCTAGGACTTCCCCTTTTCTCTCCGAGCCCCCTCCCACCATCTGGAAAAACCAAAAGCCGAGGGCCCAATGCCCCTCGGCTCTAGCTGATCCCAGAATTATTCCCGCACACGTCACTCCCCCAGCACGGCTTGTGCAGCCCCAAAATCCGTAACCAGATGCGTGGTGGTCCCCATCTCAAGGGCAACGCGAATCGCCTTTGCTTTATCCACCCCACCGGCGATAAGCACACGCGTTGGCCGCGTGCTGAGATCTTCAATGGAAATCCCCACGGTTCGGGCGTCAATCGCGGGATCGGCAACCTCGCCCGTAGCCGTATAGAACCGCGAACAAATATCGCCCACGGCATGCGTGAGCAACCGATCAATCTCCCCTTCCGAGAGATACCCCAGGTTAAGCAGCAAACTTTCCCGCTGGACAGACCCAACAGTAAACACCACAACATCGGCATGTGCGCCAGCGCTTAGCATGCAGGAAATATGACGATCGCGCACAACGAGGTCTTTAGCTTCACGACTATCCAGAATCACGGGCAAAGGCAGGAGCTTCATCTCCGCGTTAAAAGCGCGCGCAAAACGAGTCAAGGTGCTCAAGTCATTTGTGCTGCGCTCACTCAATGAGTGCCCACCCTTGAGCTGTACCACGCTCACGTCATGACGCGGGAGTGAGCGCAAGTGCTCCGACACATTGTTAAGGGTGTTGCCCCAAGAGATGCCTACCGACATCCCATCACATACCAAGTCCTCCAATAAAGAGGCACCCGCATTACCCAACTCCCGCAGCAGCTCTTCCTTGTCGGGGCTGACTGGGCGCACCACGCGGACGTCGTCAAGCTTAAAGTGCTCTTTGAGGCGTTGCGCAATCTCATCGCCCTGTTCACGGGGGTCACTGAGGGTGATGGTGACAAAACCTTTTTCCCGCGCATAGCTAAGCAATTTAGACACCGTAGGGCGCGAAATACCCAAACGTTGTGCTACCTCTGCCTGCCCATGCCCCGAAGCGTAATACAACTTCGCCGCGTCTATGGCTTGTGCATCTCGTGCGTCAATCATGATGCCCCTTACTTCACCCCCGAAAGGCTACTTTCACTGGAAACACTTCACATCATATGTATGCTATGCCACATGCCAGGCATGAACCTACTTCTTCTATGCCGCGGCGGGTCACAGGCCTAGAAAACACGGCCGGCACCCCGTCGCGGATATTTGGTGTAGCCGGTCGTGGGACAGTACCCAGAATACTGTCCTCCTCTCAATGATTGCATTCAAGGACACTCATCATGGCTTCCTCCGACGCCTTTATCTCCGCACCGGCCGACATTCGTACCCCTTCCGGCAACTTTGCCGCCGGCCAAGCCACCTGGAACAAGCAACGCTCATCCGACCTGCCTGTCCACCGCTACCGACCCTTTGCTGCAGAAGTGGAAAAGATCGATCTGCCGGATCGTACGTGGCCCAGCGTCACCATTGAGTCCGCGCCGCAGTGGTGCGCCGTGGATCTGCGCGATGGCAACCAAGCGCTTATCGACCCCATGAGCCCGGAACGCAAGCGCCGCATGTTTAACCTGCTGGTCACCATGGGTTACAAAGAGATCGAGGTGGGATTCCCCTCTGCCTCGCAGACCGACTTTGATTTTGTCCGTGAGATCATCGAGAAAAACATGATCCCCGAGGACGTGACCATCCAAGTTCTGGTGCAAGCGCGAGAACATCTCATTCGCCGCACCTTTGAGGCCTGCGAGGGCGCAAAAAACGTTATCGTTCACTTCTACAATTCCACGTCTATTCTGCAGCGCGATGTTGTGTTTAGAAGGGATAAAGAGGCGATAAAAAAGCTGGCCACAGACGCGGCAGAACTGATTAAAACTATTGCCGCCGATTACCCAGACACCAACTGGCGATGGGAATACTCACCCGAGTCCTTCACCGGCACCGAACTCGCTTACACAAAAGAAGTGATCGATGCAGTAGTCGAGGTCATGAACCCCAGCCCCGCGCATCCCATCATCATCAACCTGCCTTCCACCGTGGAAATGGCCACTCCCAATGTGTACGCCGACTCCATCGAGTGGATGCATCGCAATCTGAACCGTCGCGATTCCATCATTCTCTCACTGCACCCGCATAACGACCGTGGCACCGGTGTTGCCGCCGCCGAACTCGGATACATGGCAGGTGCCGACCGCATCGAGGGCTGCCTCTTTGGCAATGGCGAACGCACCGGAAATGTCTGCCTGGTCACCCTGGGGCTGAACATGCTCACACAGGGAGTAGACCCACAAATCGACTTCTCCGATATTGAGCAGATCCGCCGAACCGTAGAATACTGCAACCAGCTGCGCGTCCCCGAGCGCCACCCATACGGCGGCGACCTGGTGTTTACGGCTTTCTCTGGCTCCCACCAAGATGCCGTCAACAAAGGCCTGGACGCTATGGCGTCGCGAGTTCGCCCCGGAGCGACCCACACCGATGTCTCATGGGAAGACCTCCGCGAGGAAACCTGGGAAGTTCCCTACCTGCCCATCGACCCCAAGGACGTGGGCCGCAACTACGAGGCAGTCATCCGCGTCAACTCGCAGTCCGGCAAGGGCGGCGTAGCCTACATCATGAAGACCGACCACGGCATCGCACTCCCGCGCCCCATGCAGGTGGAGTTCTCCTCTGTAGTCCAGCGCGTCACCGATGCCGAGGGCGGCGAAGTAGAGTCCAAGAACATGTGGGACATCTTTGCCCATGAATACCTGGATCGCACCGCACCAATCGAACAGATCGCTATGCGTGTCGACGCCGCCCAGAATGAAACAGACGAGGCCCATATTGCCGTCACTCTGGAATTCCAAGGCAAAGAAACCACCATCGAAGGCCACGGCAACGGCCCCATCGCTGCCTATGCCAATGCACTCGAATCCCTGGGCATCGACGTGGAAGTGCAGGAATACGAGCAGCATGCCCGCACCGCAGGCGACGACGCAGAATCCGCCGCCTACATTCTGGCCGACGTTAACGGACAGCGCTACTGGGGCGTAGGTATCGCAGGATCAATTACGTACGCTTCCCTCAAGGCCATTACCTCGGCGGTCAATCGCGCCCTGAGCTAGTCCTCCCCTACTTTTGCCCCACCAAAGCACAGTTTTGGTGGGGTTTCCTGCGACCGCACTACATGCGCCCCCGCTACAGTTGAGACTCATGAACGAAACAATCCGCACCCAGCTCAATCACCGCACGATTCGCGAGTTCACATCCGAGCCCGTCGCAGAAGACGTACTCGACCAGATCTTCCAAGTGGCATTACACACCCCAACCTCCCTTGGAATGCAGACCGCGAGCATTATCCGCGTCACCGATCCCAAACTCCGCGAGCAGCTGACCGCAATCGGCACGCAAGAATACGTAGGCAGAGCCCCCATCTACCTTCTTTTTATCGTCGATCTGTACCGCACCAAACGCATCCTTGCTCATAACGACGCCCCGACCGAGCCCGCCGGGTACCCGCGCAATTTTGTCCAAGGCTTTACCGACGCCTGCCTCATGGCCCAAAACGTATGCATCGCGGCGGAATCACTCGGCCTGGGTGTTAATTTCCTCGGCAACGTTCACAACGACGCTGCCGCCGTAATTGACGTGCTCGCACTTCCGGAACTCACGTTCCCTGTCGTTGGCATGACACTGGGCTGGCCAAACCAATCGCCCCAGCTCAAACCACGCATGCCCAAGAGCCTCCGAATCATGGAAAATGGCTATCACGAGCCGGAAGACTGGACAGAGTCCATGTCCTCTTATGACTCCACCATGACCACCTATTACGACCTCCGCAATGCTAACCAGCGAGTGGACAGCTTCACCATCCAAACCCTCCAAAAAAATCCACCGATCAAAGACAACCGCGACCTCACCTTTGAGATTGCTCGCACCCAAGGCTTTGATCTTTAGAACACAAAAGGCGCTGCCCATATTCGGGCAGCGCCTTAAGCCCCCAGGCCTATACGCCCGGTTTTCTTATATTTAACGGTGGTGGAAGAAGCGATCAATGATTGGCTTGAGGAAGCCACCAATTCCGATGATCGCTGCGATAGCCGAAATCACACCAAACACTGTGGCCAATATAGAAGCAGTGTTGAGCTTGCCTTCGGTCTCGCCAAGCTTGTCCAAGTTCTTCTTGTTCAAATCTTCCAGACGCTTATTGTCGTTCTTCAAACCCAAGATATCGCTCTGAGCTTCGGCGTACTTTTTCTCAAGCTCTTCGATCTTTGATTGCGCATTGTCAAGCTGCTCTTTCAATGCATGGTTCTTCTCTGCAAGTTCTTTGTTTTCTTCTAGAGACTTCTTCAAGGCGTCCAATGCTTTTTGAACATTTCCTCGCAACGTTTCATTATCTGCATTTAACGTCTCACTGTCTTTTTCCAAATCCTGGACTTGATCTATCAAACGCTTGATTGTAGCATTCTGCTCTTCGAGCAGTTCATGTTGCTTATCAATAATGTCCAGACCCTCTAGAAGCTGCTCACGGATTTTTCGATTTTCTGCTTCGGCATCTTCAATGCGCTTATTAGAGGCATTGAGATCGTTTTGCAGCTTGTCCAGATTTTCTTTTAAAACATGAATTTTTGCTGCTGTCCCTGATTCTGCGAAATCAGTTGATCAATAAGATCAATTCCGTCATCGATCAAACCTTCCAAAAACTTATTGTAAACTTGCTCAGTTTCAAACAAGCGAGAGATTTCAGAGAATCGCTCGGATTGTTGCTGCAACTTTTGTTCTTGCTAGGCGATTATCTTATCGCTTTTGAAGATCAGACCAGCCAATTCCTTTATCGATGCATCTTTACATTGAGTCAACCTGACGTTAGGATCACCGGTCCCATTACCTGTACAAGACCCAATAACATGTGGGCTTCCATCTCGGTTGTGTGTAATCACGAGGCTGTCAAGCCGAGTTTCCTGCGCACCAGCCACCGGCGCAGTCAAAATCGATCCTGCAATCGCACAACTCACCACTGCTGAGACAAGCTTCTTCATAGTTTCAGATCCTCCAAGATCCTTGACACGCCGGATCCCCATGATGGGTAACACCCTGGGGGCAACTTTCCTTAAAGTTACATAATAACAATGTCAAGTTAATACATGTTTTATATTTATTTTAAATTAAGTTTCACATTAAGGAAAACCTCTCCCACCCCCCAAGAAAAAGCCCCAACGCCCCAAATGTGGGATATGTCCACCTAAACTTCCCGCACCTCCACAACCATTCCCACGTTTAAAGAACGCACAATGCCCCATAAACCCACAAATTCACCAAAAATGACCACCCTTACATCCACACAGAGCATTGCAATCCCTGTACACATATAAATTTCTTAGCTAATCACACACAAAACCGTCCGAGATGCCATTAACTAAGATTGTTATAACAATGTGATTAATTTGGATGTGGGAGTTTTCACCCCTGCCAGGTTTATCGTGTGACCCCCGCAAGCCCTCGCCACGCTTACCCGTCAAATACGCCAACTACACTGTTCCTATGACCAACAAGCAAGTAGGCGACCCCAACGCAGACCGAGCAGCTGAGATTGAGCATGCTCCTTACGTAGCGTTATCGATACAAACAAGCGGTATCCACCCGTCTACTTCTCGTCTCATTACTGTCGATGCCGTCACGTTCACCGAAGACGGGGAGGAAGTCGACCATTTTCACGCCGTCGTCAACCCTGGCGATAACCCCGGCCCCTTCCATCTCCACGGGCTCAGCAGGGAAGAAATCGCGCAAGGCAAAAAATTTAGCCATATATTAAAACCGCTGGGCAAGCTTATCGACGGCCGCACCCTCATCCTCCACAACACGCCTTATACCTGGGGTTTCCTCGTATCCGAGTCTCGTCGAGCCATGAGTACCGCTGCTCGGGCAAACCGTGCCCGGCACAGGAACCGCAATCACCGTCGACAACGAGTAGGGCATATTCCGCGCCCACGTCTGATCGTCGATACGCTAGCAACGGCGCGTCGACAAGGCGTTGCTTTTGAAGACATCCGTATCCGCGCCGTCGCTCATGCGCTAGGCCTCGACTCCCCGTCCCCGGTTGCCTCGCTCGAACGTGCCGCGCGCCCGGAATCGCAGGTATCCCGCGAGGAAACTCTGCTCATCGCACGCATGCACTTTGTAGAAAAAGCGTGCGGAGTCATCTCCTCTTATACTCCCGAGCAGCTGCGGGCAGACAAGTTTGGGCTGCAGCGCTCAGACATCCGAGTGGACGCCATGGAGGTCCCACGCGAGTACGAGAATCCAGGCGTGTACTCCCCCGACAGCGGCTTTGTGCAAGGCATGGAGGTGGTGATCGCCCCAGAGATCACGGAAGATCCAGATGTGATCATCGAGGCGACCCTGCGCACCGGATTAGCGTATAACGAAAAACTCACGCGTAAGTCCAGCGTTGTGGTGTGCAATAAAAAAGAAGACCTCGTTGGAAAAGCCATGCATGGGCACCGAAAAGAGATTCCATTGATAACAGATGAGGAATTCCTCCGGGCTGTCGTAGACGTCAAACCGGGGAAGGCGCGCGAAGACGACTAAACTCTGGTCCCATGAGTTTGAATCTGCGCACCCGCCTTGCCATCGGCGCCGCACGCTTGGCCACAACCGCTTCGCGTGCCACCGGTCGTGGGTCGGGCGGAATGATTGGCGGCCTTATAGCCGAGAAAATCGACCCGAACATCATGGCGTCGCTAGGCGACAATCGCCCCGTCGCCATCGCCACTGGCACCAACGGTAAATCCACTACCACCCGTATGCTCGCATCCGCGGTACGTGCACAACATACTGTGGCAACCAACGAGGGCGGCGACAATATGGACGCCGGCATCATCTCCGCACTCATGGCAGGTCAGGAGGCTAGCCATGTGATCCTTGAGGTAGACGAGCTCCACGTCCCAGCCGTCGCAGACCGTCTCAAGCCATCATGCTTAATCCTCCTCAACCTCACCCGCGACCAACTGGACAGGGTCGGAGAAATCAACAAGATTGAGCGTGCGCTCCGCGAGTGCGTGATCAAACACCCCGAGATGACCGTGATCGCCAACTGTGATGACGTACTTGTTACCTCCATCGCCTACGACGCCAAAAACGTTGTGTGGGTATCCGCAGGAGCCGGCTGGCAAGGCGATTCCGTTTCCTGCCCGCGCACTGGCGGGCACGTGGTCCACGATGGTGCCGACTGGTACGCAGTCAAGCCGTTGCCCAACGGCGAACAATTCCGTCGCCCGACCCCGCAGTGGAGCATCACTGCTGAAGGCCTAGCCTCCCCGGCGCGCACAGATGCACCAACAACGCAGCTCTCTCCTCTCAATCTGGCGCTTCCCGGCAACGCCAATCGTGGTAACGCTACCCAAGCGGTAGCTGCCGCCGTGGAATGCTTCCATGTCCCGCTTCCCCAAGCGATTCGCTCGGTAGAAGCTGTCGACGATGTAGCGGGGCGCTACTCCACCATCACTCTTGGGCAACACCAGATTCATCTACTTTTGGCTAAAAACCCGGCAGGCTGGCAAGAAGCGCTATCCATGGTCGACCGCACCGCGGAAGGTCTCGTGATTGCAGTTAATGGCCAGGTCGCGGATGGTGAAGATCTCTCATGGCTCTGGGACGTTAAGTTTGAAGAGCTCGATGAGCTATCTGTAAAGGCTTCTGGCGAACGCGGCACTGACCTTTCAGTGCGGCTGACGTATGCCTCGGTAGAACATGAGCTCATCAAGAATCCTCTGCACGCCATCAAGGCTTGCCCTGCTGGCCGCGTCGAGGTCCTTGCCAATTACACCGCATTCCGCGATTTGAAAAAGGCCATCGCGGCCGCAAAGGAGTCCTAATGACTGATCTTTCTATTGGACTCATCCTTCCCGATATCCTGAGCACATACGGCGACGACGGCAATGCTTTGGTGTTAAGGCAACGCGCCCGCATGCGTGGTTTCACCGCAGAAATTCATACGGTGAGGATGGGCCAAGCAGTACCGGAATCCTTGGATATTTATTGCCTAGGTGGCGGTGAAGACACAGCCCAGATCCTTGCCGCAGAGCATCTCATCGCAGACGGCGGCCTCACTCGAGCAGCAAACGCCGGCCGCCCGATCCTAGGCATTTGCGCTGGTCTTCAAGTGCTCGGCCAGTCTTTCCGGGCAAGCGGCAGGATGGTTGATGGCGTAGGGCTTATCGACGCCACCACCGCCTCCCTAGCCAAACGCACCATCGGAGAACTCCAAGCCAACCCGACACGCAACGGCATCACCTCCGAGCTAACGGAACCTCTCACCGGCTTTGCAAACCACATGGGTGCCACTCTCCTCGGCCCTGATGCGCAGCCGCTAGGAAAGGTCACCCGCGGTGTGGGAAACACAGATGAATACGGCATTTCCCAGGCATCAGCAAACCCTGAGCAAATAACCGCAGAAGGCGCAGTCCAAGGAAATGTGATCTGCACATACATGCACGGCCCAGCACTTGCCCGCAACCCCCAGCTAGCCGACCTCCTGCTGGCTACGGCCATGGGCGTGGCTCTTAGTGAGCTCGCTCCCCTAGAGCTGCCCGTGGTTGATCAGCTGCGCAAGGAACGCCTGGTCTAGTTCTTTTCCACTGTATTTTTCTCGCCCCCTGAGCTGGAATATTTAGCGTCCAGCTCAGGGGTTTAGTGGTTTCCTGCCCAGCAGCAAGGGAATTTGTCGTTTTTGGGAACGCTAGAGGCCCGATGCTCCGCAAAGCCACTGGTCGCGATTTCTAGCGTTCTCAAAAACGACAATCAGCGCGGCCTAAAGCAAGCGCTTTGCCCCTTCGCTCAGGCGGCACCTGCCATCTGTTACATATATCTCATGCTGAGTGAGGGCCATGCTTGTCCCCTCAAGGGTGGTCGCCCCTAGCGATAACATCCCTGCACACAAAGCTTGGACTCTCTGCGCTAAAAAAGAATCAGCGTCAAGAAACTAACGTTACCGCCTTTGCGGCAAACGCACGAGCCACCAGACTCCCTGTAATCGGCGCCATGGCGTAGTTACACTGACGTCCACTCATCCCGAGTCCGTAAGTATCTAACCCAATCAGGAGGATTTCTCTTTTATGAGTAACACCAATGATGTGAATGAAGATGCACGCATGTACGAGGATATGGAAACCGCGCTGTTGGAAGGCAAAGCAAGCAGCTTTAAAATACATAATGTCAACGGTGTGGTGGAGGAAGTTCTCTAGCCACTAGAAGTTCTTAAAAAGGTGGTCACCGACAATCCAGCCGGTGACCACCTTTTGCAGCCTTACGTGGCGCGTTTTTCTTCTATGAGACGATTAATCTCCTCGCCCAGTTCTGTCACTTTGGTGACTGCGGTGAGAAAAGAAACCCTGCCTTCATCATTGCTGCCCCAAGGGTTGCTGTTTACAACGCTGGTTAATGCTGTTTTGTGTTCCTGAATAACCTCACGCAGCTCGGCAGTATTCCCTGCATGTCCTAAATCCGAGAGGTACTCATCAAACTTCCACGCGTTGCTTTCCTCGCGCTGCTTGGTTTCTTGATAGACCATCGGCAAAAGCACCTCAGCTTTTTGTGCTTTCTTGGCCTCATCTGGAGTGGGGAATGCAAATTCATAGTCCTGCGTCCATGGAACCGCAGGTGAGGTCATATCGACATCTTGCTTACGAATCACCGAGACACTTGCATCTGTGTTATCCCACGAGACCACGCCCAAGGTCTGTCCCACATAGCCTTTTCCGGGAACCCAGTTGGGTCCACCAGAATCACCTGTTATTGTGCCGAGTTCACCGGCCGCGACTAGATATGAATCTGTGTTGAGCACTTCTGAACAAGAGGTTTTCTTTGAAGCAGCTCCGTAATAACAGATCGTGTCGCCTTTTTGAGGCTCGTATACGCGGTTTCCGGAAAACACATTCTTCCCGGCAAGAGACTTATCAGTAAGCTGCACATACGCTAGGTCATTGGCCCGGAAATTATGCTTCCCCCGAGGCCATTGTCCTTCTGTTAGCTCTTTATAGTATCTCTGCTTAATCGTCCCGATTTCTCGCTTATGTTTGTCATATACACTTTGGCACCGTCTGCTCCGCAATGCCCTGATAGCCATACGCGACCGTTATCGGCATCGACATAGCCGGCGGTGCAATAGGAATGCCCATACTTTGAGTCTTCCGGGTGAATCTGGTCGCCCTGGTTCACCTTTGTCTCTGACGGGATATTCGTCGTGTCAAAGTATCCGTCGGAGGGCAACGCCTGGCTAGCAGGAACCCCCGCAGCGATCATCACACCTATCGCCGCAGCTGTACACATCTTCCTTAGAATCATTGAGGGACCTCCGTACATAATAAATAAATGGGTAAATGGCAATACTTTCCCAAGTTTACTTATAAATGCATGAGATACTTACAGAATCGTTAAGATGTTTATCACTTTTCAAAAATGGTCCTGTTAGCAATACGCCCTAAACCCTCAATCTTCACCGTCACCACACCCCCATCGCCTATATACCGCCGAGGATCACGAGCATGCCCCACCCCACCAGGGGTTCCAGTCACAATCACATCTCCCGGATCCAACGGATAAAGATGCGTGATGTATTGGATAAGATCGGCCGTTTTAAACACAAAGTCGCTGGTAGCAGCATTTTGCATCCTGTCTTCATTCAGATACGTGCTCAACTCCCCGCCAAGATCAAAGGATTCACTCGTGGTTAGCCAGGTACCCAACCCTGTCGTCTTTTCTAAGGATTTTCCCTGGTGCCACTGAAGCGTTGCGTATTGATAATCACGGGCACTGTAGTCATTCATCACTGCATACCCGGCGATATAGTTCTCCGCCTCTGAGGCTCTCACTCTGCGGGCACGCTGCGAGATCACCACAGCCAGCTCGCCTTCCCAGTCGAGGGCACCATTAGCCCACGGAGGAACTAGGATGTCGTCGAAAGGCACGGTCAGTGCGTCAGAAAATTTAATAAATAAGGTAGGGACTTCCGGCAGCGTGCACCCCATTTCTTTGATGTGATTGGCATAGTTCAGACCCACGCAGATGATCTTTTTGGGAGAGGGAAACAACCGCATGCAGATCCTGCGGGGAAAACCTCACAGTCGTTCCGTCAGCCGATTCCGCCAGCTCCCGCCAGTTGGGGTTGTTGAGCAACTCGCCGACGTCGGCAAAGCCCGGGATAGTTACGGCGAGATTCGTGTCCTCGATGCGCGCAGCGGTCGTCGTTCCGTGGGTTCTTATAGTTGCAAGACGCATAATGTTCGCTCCTTTAGGACTCGTTTATTCCACGCTAATACGCGCAGCCGCCCCAGTCGATGACATCGGGTACGGTACATTTCCCAGTAGGAAGTATTTGGAAGGAAAAACCGTGCGCACCGATCTGGTCACTCAAGGCATCGAGAAAATAATGGACGCCATCGCAGATGGCACGTTCCGCCCTGGCGACGCCCTTCCGCCGGAGACAAACCTTGCCGCCTACCTGGAAGTTTCCCGCCCCACGATGCGCGAGGTAGTGCGTACCCTCGCAGATCGCGGAGTCGTGGAGGTGGTCCATGGCCGCGGCACCTTTGTAACCCCCATCAACCAGTGGAATTATGTGCGCTCCCGCATGGACGTGATTTCGCGCAGCCTAGACCCCAAAACCATCGGAATTTATCTCACGGAAGTCCGGCGCATGATCGAAGTCGGCTCATCGGGGCTGGCCGCAGCCCGCGCCACCGAGGCGGATATTGAAAAGATGACGCAGGCACTTGCCGCTTACGACGCCGCCACCGAGCGTGGCGACGTAGCAGCCACCACTGACGCAGACGTTGCATTTCATACCGCGCTGCTTGAGGCCACGGGAAACCCCTTCGTCTCAGCACTCATGATTCCGTTGGCGGGCGCTTTAGCGGAATCGCGGCGCAAGACCAATGCCGTGGATGAGGTTCGCAAGCGTGCGAGTAGACATCACCATGCAATTTTAGATGCCGTTATCGCAAGAGATGAGCAAGCCGCCAAAGACGCCATGCGCGCACATATGACTCAAACTTTCGACGATATTTCTACGTTCTTACCAGACTCGATGCACTAACGCAGGCCTGGTGCCCAGTCGGGCATAAACCAAATTTTTCCTACATTTCCTTGTAAAAGCTTGTCACCACGTGAGCCAGACCCTAGTCTGAGACACACAAGACCTCAGAGGTCTAGGAACCAAGTATCTCCAAGGAGTTGGGATGACCCTCTACCAGCTTTCGGAACTCACCGAAGGGTTCCCCGCACCACTTAACATCCATGCCAGCGCAGTCAAACAAGCAACACCAGCGCATACCGTCCTCATCGTTCTCGATGACGACCCCACCGGCACCCAGTCAGTGGCGCACCTTCCCGTGCTCACCCGCTGGGAACAAGAAGACTTTGCATGGGCGCTAGCCCAGGACACCCCGGCCATCTACGTCATGACCAATTCCCGGTCACTCGACCCGCATCATGCAGAGGCCATCAATGTCTCCGTCGCAGAGGCAGCATATGCAGCTGCTGAAGCTGCAGGCAAACGTCCCATCTTTGTCTCTCGTAGCGACTCCACGCTCCGGGGTCATTTCCCTTTGGAACCAGACACGCTTGCCGAGGTCGTCGAAAAGCATGAAGGGCCGGTAGACGGCTACATTATCGTTCCAGCATTCGGCGATGCAGGACGCATTACCGTCGATTCTGTCCACTATGCCGGAAACGCTGCCACAGGATTTCAGCCCGTAGGAGAAACCGAGTTCGCCCGCGATGCCACCTTCGGTTATTCCTCCTCCCAGCTACCCGAATGGGTTGAGGAGAAAACCACAGGCGCCGTCCTCGCAACTGATGTTCTTCGAATTACATTGCGCACAATTAGATCTGATACCAACGCCATCGCTGAGCAACTTCTCCAGGCTGCTCATCGTCAACCCATCGTCGCTGACATCGTCGATGAACACGATCTCCGCGCGCTGTCTTTAGGAATCCTGCAGGCAGAACGTATGGGGAAGCGATTCATCTACCGCGTGGGACCACCCTTTGTGCGCGCTCGCATCGGGCAAGAAACCCCCGAAGTGCTCAACGCAGAAACAATCGCAGCCTCGCGCCATGTTCCCGCCACTGTGCCAGGTGGGCTCATCGTGGTCGGATCACACGTGCCCACCACCACGCGACAACTCAACCACTTACTGCAGACCTCCTCCCCCACGGTCATCGAGTTAGACGTCCGCTCAGTGCTGGCAGACGATTCTGAGCACTACCTTGACCGCCTCCATACCCAGCTACTCCAGGCAATAAAGAAGGACAATGTTGTCTTCCACACCTCACGCGAGCTGGTGACCGGAGCAACTGGCGAGGAATCGCTTTCCATTGCGCGCAAAGTGTCCCGAGCACTTGTCTCCGCAGTCAATCGCATAGTCCATGAGGTGACACCACGGTTTGTGGTTGCTAAAGGCGGTATCACGTCCTCAGATGTCGCCTCGCAAGGACTAGAGATGACAAAAGCAATGGTCATTGGCCTGATACAACCGGGAATCATCTCGCTGTGGTCCACGGCAGAAGGCCCTGCGGCAGGCGTGCCCTACATCGTCTTTGCAGGAAATGTGGGCACAGACGCCTCGTTGGCCGATGTAGTTTCTACCCTCTCCCAAGACTAACCCCTCACAAACACTAAAAAGGAACCCCATGTCTCTCATCATTACCGTTGTCGGCCTGGGCGCTATGGGACTCCCCATGGCCACCAACCTCGCCCAGAATTTCACCGTCCGGGGCGTCGATGTTGCACAACCTCGCCTTGAACTAGGTAAAGCCGCCGGATTAGATACCTTCCAGTCGGCGCATCAAGCAGCCGCAGGGGCTGACGTCGTTTTGCTTGCTGTTCGCAATGAGGAGCAGCTTATCGACGCTCTCTTCGGCCACGGTAACATCGCCGCAGCGCTCAAGCCCGGCGCGGTCGTGCTTCTGACCTCCACCGTGGGCATCACGGCCGTTGAAAAAGCTGCCGATCGGCTTGAGTCGCTAGGAATCGACGTTGTCGACGCCCCCATTTCCGGCGGACCTGTACGCGCAGGAAACGCGGAGCTGCTTGTCACAGTGGGAGCCAAGCCCGAGGTGGTTGCCCGCATCAAGCCGGTGCTCGAAGCTATGTCCTCCCACCTGGTGATTGTTGGCGATCGTCCAGGCAAGGGCCAAGCGCTCAAAACCGTCAATCAGCTTTTATGCGGAGTCCACATCGCAGCTGCAGGCGAGGCGCTAGCGCTAGCCGACCGGCTAGGACTCGATCCCAAGGCAGCTCTCGATGCCCTCATGGGCGGTGCCGCAGCCTCCTTTATGCTTGGCGACCGCGGCCCCCGCATGCTGGAAGCCTATTCGGAGGAGGGGCCCGAAGTTCGCAGCCGCCTCGACATCTTTGTCAAAGACATGGGCATTGTCACCGCCGCAGCAAAATCTGCAGGCATTGGTGTGCCGCTAGCAGCAGCAGCCGAACAGCAATACCTAGCTGGCTTGGCACGCGGGAAAGGCGCGCACGACGATTCCACGATTATCCAGGTTGTCGCCCCTACCCAGGCGCATGAGACGGGGAGTAAACAATAATGACTGGTCTTTCTTTACTGGCGCTCGGCGTAGTTGCCGTAGCCGTTCTGCTTGCCCTGGTGATATGGGCTAAGGTTCCTGCTTTTGTGGCATTGATTGGCGTATCCATAGCCACCGCTATTGTTTCTGGCATCCCGCTTGCAGATTCCGTCAGTACCATGACCAACGGCGTTGGCAAAACCCTAGGTTCCGTGGCCGTTGTGGTCGGTTTGGGCGCGATGCTAGGACGGATTATCGAGGTATCAGGAGGCGCCGAGGCAGTCGCGCGCTACTTCACCGACAAACTTGGCAGACATCGTATTACTGCCGCCGTGACCATCGCAGCCTTTATCCTCGGTATTCCGGTTTTCTTTGACGTGGGATTTATCATCTTGGCACCCATCGTGTTCGGCTTTGCTGCCGTAGCCAAGATCAACCCATTAAAAATCGGGCTTCCTGTGGCAGGCGCGATACTCACCGTGCACGTCACATTGCCACCACACCCAGGGCCTGTTGCAGTGGCAGGAATCTTCGGCTCCGATCCCGGGCTCATGCTCACCTTGGTCCTGCCCATCGCTGCTGTGACCTGCGTGATCGGCTATTATGCCGCCAAGGTACTCAACCTAGAGTCAGTGGAACGCGGCCCCTCCCCCGTGGAGCTTTCCGACGCCTCCCCTAACCACCAAGCCCCTCCCCGTTCGCAGTCCTCGGCCTTATTTTGCTCCCCATCGCGCTCATCATGGTGGGTACCACCGGTGCGATGTATACCGAAAAAGGCACTGCGATTCATTCCTTTGTCAGCTTCATCGGATCCTCTCCTGTAGCACTCCTGATAGCAGTGGTCGTTGCGTGGTTAAGCATTGGCAAACAACAAAGTTGGAATCGCGAGCACTCCGCTGGCGTCTTGGATTCTGCGCTTCCTGCCGTGGCCATCATCATCTTTGTCACCGGTGCCGGTGGCGGCTTTGCCAATGTGCTAGTGGAATCCGGTATCGGCAAAGTGCTATCAGACATGCTTGTCGCAGCTCATATGCCTCTGATACTCATGGCATTCCTTTTGTCCTTAGCCTTAAGAGCATCCCAGGGATCGGCGACCGTCGCTATGCTCACAACAGCGGGACTCCTGGCCCAGCCGCTAGCAGAAGCCGGGCTGAGCAGCATACAAACAACACTCATCATGATCGCCATCGGGTTCGGCGCCATGTGTGTATCCCACATCAACGACTCCGGCTTCTGGATAGTCACCAAATATTTAGGACTGTCTGTGAAGCAGGGCCTGCGCACCTGGACGTTGCTGTCCACGGCCTTTGGCGTTGCCGGATTCATCCTTACCGCGCTGGTGTACGCGGTGGTGTAGTGGTTGTTTAAATCGTCAATCGACCGCTGAGGGCGCGGGACAACGTCAGTTCATCGACAAACTCCAGGTCCCCGCCCAACGGCATACCGGAAGCAAGACGAGAAACCACTAAGTCGGGGAAATCGCGGAGCAGGCGCGCAAGATACGATGCCGTCGCCTCGCCCTCAGTATTGGGGTCGGTGGCAAGAATTACCTCTGTCACCGTTGGGGTGGCGTCGTAAAGCGGTGCCTCAGGCGTAGAATCTGCCAGCTCCCGATCCGGAAGCACGCCTCCGATGCGCTGCAACAACGTAGAAATATTCAGTTCACGGGGGCCAATATTGGCCAGTGGGTCTAATGCCCCGCCCAGCACATGGTAGCGGCCATTATATTCACCTGTCCGCTCAATGACCTGAATGTCTTTGGGCTCCTCCACCACACAGATCATTCCGCGATCCCGGCCAGAATCCGCGCAGATACGGCACACCGACTCTCGCGAGATATTGCAACAAATACGACAAAAGGTTACGCCGTCGCGGACGGCTCCGAGAGCGTCCTGAAGCCTTGCAATGTCAGCGGGCTCCACGTGGAGCAAGTGAAAAGCGATGCGCTGCGCAGATTTAGGGCCTACGCCGGGGAGCCGTGAAAGCTCATCGATAAGGTCCTGAAGCGGTCCTTCGAACAACAGCTGCCTACCTTTTGTCGTTCCGATTGTTTAACCATAAAACTATGGCACATAAAGAAGACCAGCCCGGCCAACGAAACTCGGACGAGCTGGTACTTAAAAAGCCAATTCGCTTAGAACATACCGCCAAGGCCGTCAAAGCCCTGGGACAACGGTCCCATCTTCTGATCGGCAAGCTCGCCAAGCTTCTGGTGAGCCTCAGCAAACGCACCAACAATCAAGTCCTGAAGGGTATCCACGTCCTCCGGATCCACAACCTTAGGATCAATGGTAACGCTGCTCACCATTCCATTGCCCTGAATGTCAATGGAAACAAGCCCGTTGCCTGCTGTACCGGTAACGGTGCTAGCGAGGATCTCGCGCTGCGCCTCCTGCAACTGAGCTTGCATCTGCTGCGCCTGTGCCAAGAGCTGGGACATGTCCGGCTGAGTCATGAAAACTGCCTTTCGCGTTTGTTTGCCGCCTCCCATAACGGAAGGCGATCGGTCAATGGGCCAGTGTACCTACTTCACGTCTGTGAAGCTCATACGGGGAAGCCTAAAGCTGGCGCGCGCCCAACTGCTCTGCGAGTAGATCCATCGCAACGGTTAAAGCATCGCGGTGATCACGCGTTACCGAGCCGCTCGCGGCCTCGCGAACCATCTCCTCTTCCTCGTCATGGTCTGGAACATTAGACGTTTCTACCGCAGTCGTTGGTTCCGAGGAACGGTGCCGTTGATACTTTGATTCCTCCTGCGAGGGCTGAGGTGCGCCCCCGGTGGGTTCTGGAAAACCTTCGTCAGCGGCATACCTATAGGGTTCCTCCGGCGGGGTCCAGTCATCCGAGTCGGGAGCGCCAAAATCATCAGGTTCTGGCGGCAGTGGCACGCCATCGGAAAACTCTGGTCGCTTTGCCCGCTCTTCCGCAGCTTGAGCACTACGCGCCACGGCCTCCTGCCACCGCGACTTGGGTTTCTGAACCGGTGGCTTCTGGGCTGGTGGTTTCTGAACCGGCGACGTTTGGACTGGCGGTGTCGCAGGCACGGGCGTAGGCACAGTGGGAACAACCTCTCGCTGCTCAACCTTGCGTGCAGGCTGCTGCGATGTACCCTGCGGCGGTTGTTCAGATTGCTCCGACTTGGCCGGTGAGTCATTCACCGCGTCAGGCTGGCCGCCGAGTGGCGCAGGCTCTCCCCACCCAGTGGTTTGAGCCACCTGCGTCGGGGGTTCTGTTCGTGGTGCGCACTGGGTGTCTCCACCAATCGGTGCGGGTTCTCCCCACGTAGAAGAAGCAGGCTCAGCCGGCGCAGGGGGTTTCTCAGCAACACGTGGCTGAGGGGCCTGCTGCGCTACGTCTGGCTGTTTCTCCTGCTCAGCAGCGATGGGTTCCGCAGCAACGGGCGTGGCAGCAGGCGCGGGCGCAGGCTCGGAAGTCTCTGGTTCAGAGACTTCTGGTTCCGGGCTCCAAGCCTTCTCTGCTTGAGGCTCGCTAAAACCCGCCGCGGCAGGATCCGTTCCCACGATGCAGTCGACAATGACGTCCCGCCCTAGCTCAGCGCGAATAACCTCCACGATAACGTCATTGTTTTTAGCAAGATTCAACCCCTGCGCAAGCGGCCCGGTGTTATGCCCCAACACCAGCGTCCCCTCGCGCATTCCCAGAACGCAGGACTCAGCGAGCAAGATACCGGCGACAGCGCTCTTCTTATGCACCATCTTCCGCAACGTTGACCATCGCGCGCGCACGTCCGCGACAAAGGCATCGTCATTACTTATCGACGCCCCCTCCGCAGCCGTTTCCACGTCATCCGAGGGAGCTACCGTAGGTGTTGGTAGCTCAGGCACCGGCGTAGCTTTTGCCGCGCTAGGTGTCTCAGGCTTCTCCGCCGCGTGTTCTTTCCGTGGCTCTGGTTCCGGAACCGAGGCCTGCTTCTCCGCTTGCGCTACTGGCTTAGGCTGAGGCATCTCCTGCTGCACAGCCTCGCGCTGAGCTGCTTCTTCCTGCGCAGCTTTGCGTTGAGCAGCCTCACGAGCCATGCGGACAGACTTGCGCTCATACTTAGCCGGAATGGCAGCAGAAGCCTCTGAAGACTGTCCACCCGTCGGAAGACCAGCGGGCTGTGCATTACCGGGAGGGGGCGTAAGAGCCACAGTGGCCGGGGTGCTAGGCAGCAGCATCTTTGCGCAAAGAATTTCCAGCAGCAGGCGCGGAGACGTCGCCCCTTTCAAACCGCGAAGCCCGTCATTGACCAATGCGGCCAGGTGGGCGACTTCGCCCTGATGAAAGTCTGCGGCTTGGGCGCGCATCACGTCCGCGCGGTCGGTGGGGGCGTCGACAAGCCCTAGTTCAAAAGCGTCCGGCACGGCCTGCAGGACCATGAGGTCGCGCAGGCGGTCAAGGAGATCTGTGGCAAAGCGTCGTGGATCAAGTCCCGCCTCGACGGCAGAGTCAATGGTGGTAAACAGCGCGGCTTTGTCTTGTGAGCTCAGTGCCGTGATGGCGGCGTCGATAAGCGCATCATCGGTGGCACCCAGCAGCAACCGCGCAGTCTCATAGCTCAGCCCCTGGGGGCCGGTTCCCGCGAGCAGCTGATCCAAAACAGACAGGGTATCGCGAGGGGAACCGCCACCGGCGCGGATCACCATGGGATACACAGAATCCTCAACTAGCGCGCCTTCGCTAGCAACCGTGGTTTCCAGCAGACCCCGCATCGACTGCGGGGTGAGCAGCCGGAACGGATAATGATGCGTCCGCGAACGGATCGTGCCAATAACCTTCTCAGGCTCCGTGGTGGCAAAGATAAAAATCAGGTGCTCCGGTGGCTCCTCCACGATTTTGAGCAGAGCGTTAGCACCCTGAGTGGTCACCATATGAGCCTCGTCGATGATAAAGATCCGGTACCGCGACTCCGCCGGCGCATACATGGCCCGGTCGCGTAGCTCCCTCATATCATCGACGCTGTTGTTACTCGCGGCATCAAGCTCAGTGACATCAAGGTTTCCCGGGCCATTAGGTGCCAAAGAAATGCACGAGTTGCACTTGCCACACGGAGTTGAGGTAGGACCTTCAACGCAATTCAACGAACGCGCCATGATGCGCGCCGAGGAGGTCTTGCCGCAACCGCGCGGGCCAGAGAACAAGTAGGCGTGATTGATACGTCCACTGTCCAAAGCCACAGACAACGGCTGAGTTACCTGCTCCTGCCCCACCACCTCAGCGAATGAAGCGGGGCGATACTTGCGATATAAAGCCACTGTCCTATGCCTACCTACCGTGTCCAGTCCGACAGATCCACGCCCTCATTGCCTAGCGCTTTCTGCAACTCATGGATCCCGTAGGTTGTAGCGTAATCGAATTCATTCTGCGTGAGCATAATAAGCTGCAGCAACGCCGTTAGCTGCGATGGCTCCGAATACTGCGGTACCTGCCCTCCCCACACATACGGGGCCACGAATAAACCATGTTTAACCGTGCACCTATCTAGAGCGTCCGTCATGCTACCCAAAGCTGGCACAAGCTGGTCCGGTTGCGCGGGGATAGAGCCGCCAACGTTATCCAAAAAGACAGCTAATCGACGCAGCACCTGAACCCCCACCTCTGTTGGGAACTGCCCGACAGTAAAGATCTCGCTACGCACATCTACCTGGTCGCTGCCATCCCCCAGGGTAAGACCAGTATCCACCCCGTTGAAGTCGAGCGTGGTGGCCAAAACCTGCTGGTCTCCCAGGTCTACAGTTCCTATATGAAAAGCCTCGCCATAAGAGGTTTCAGGCAGATGGATCGTCATTTCACCCGGGATAATCCCGTCAATCCACACAGCCGTCTCTTCCAAGATCACTGCCTAGCCCACATCCCCTCGGGTTTTGTCATCCACAACACGGGGGTAGGAATCTCACCTACCCCTATGTGAGGATACATCCCTAGGCGCGCTCTGCTAAGACCTTCTCCACGGCTGCGAGCAAAACGCAGGTAGCAAAGCCATCCATAGCCACTTCCAGCTCAGCGACTGGAGGAAGCGACGGTGCCAACCGAATATTCCGGTTCTGCGGATCGCGGTGCAATGGGAAGGAAGACCCAGCACCCGTCAAAGCAATACCGGCCTGTTTAGCCAGTTCCACCACTCGAGAGGCAGTCCCTTCAACCACATCAATAGAAATGAAGTAGCCGCCTACTGGCTTAGTCCACTCGGCAACCTGGTATTCCGCCAAGCGTGAATCGAGGATCTCTAAGACTCGCGCAAATTTCGGAGCAAGCGAACCCGCATGCTTGCGCATGTGAACACGCACGCCCTCGGCGTCTCCAAAGAATTGCACGTGGGCCAGCTGATTAATCTTGTTCGGGCCAATACCCCGCACATCCGCATGCGCGCCATACCAGTCCAGATTCTCCTTGGAAGAGGCAAAGAAAGCTACGCCAGAACCCGCATGAGTGATCTTTGAAGTAGAGCTCATAAACCAGAAGCGATTCGGGTTGCCAGCGCGTTCAGCGAACTCCAGCACGTTATGTACCACCGGGAATTCATCAGTCAACGTGTGCACTGCGTAAGCGTTGTCCCAGACAATGCGGAAATCAGGTGCTGCCGTCTCCAGCTCTGCCAATGCACGGCAGGTCTCCTCGCTAAATGTGATTCCCGTGGGGTTAGCAAAAACAGGTACTGTCCACATGCCCTTAACCTGCGGATCTTTAACCAGTTCACGCACCACATCAAGATCTGGTCCTTGGTCAGTCATAGGCACACTGATCATTTCACAACCAAAATGCTCAGTGATGGTGAAGTGACGGTCATAGCCGGGCACAGGACACAGCCACTTAACGGTCTCTTCATCCTTCCACGGGCGCTCCGAATCGTTGGTGCCAAAGGCATAGGCATAAGAAATCAGGTCGAACATGATGTTCAGGCTGGAACCGTCACCTGCAATGAGATTCTCAGCAGGAAGGCCCAGAACCTCAGCCCAGAGATCCCGGATATCTGCGATTCCCTTTGCGCCACCATAGTTACGGCAATCAGTGCCGTCTTGAGCGCGGAAGTTCTCACCCGGAAGCGACAACAACGCATTGGAGAAGTCCAGTTGTTCCGAAGAAGGCTTTCCACGAGTGAGGTCCAGCTTCAGATTCTCCGCCTTCAGGGCCTCGTACTTAGCGCTAATATCCTCATGGAACTGTGCAAGGCGTTCAGCATCGAAATCAAGCAAAGACATGGATTTCCCTTTCCTCGGTGGGAGCTAGGTGCACAACATTTGGGGTGTGGGAACCGGTCACCAATTGGCTATCCCGCACTGCTTAAAAGATATAGACATCCCCATGCATTTGGGCATCCTTTTGTGAGGCGAACTTTCACCTCCCGCGCTCCCCCTACTTTCTGTATATGCCCGGGGACATGTTTGGGACGCGTTGATGCATCATACACGCGCTGCCTCTGCAGTGCACGAGCTTTCACCCAAAAGATGTGGTTTGAGTGATAAAGGCTGAAGATACAAAAAGGGGACTCCGCACACCCGCCAGAGCCCGCTGACCCTTGCTGCATTCCTGCCCTGGGGGAGTTCACGGGATAAACGCCATGCGAAGTCTTGTCACATAGCATAGCCCATACATAGACCACCGCGCAAAGAAACCCCTACTCGGCAAGATTGGCAAGCACACATATGGCTTTATCATGCGATTTGTTAGTTCTTCACTCGACTGTGTATCATTTCCGGAGTAACACGGATTAACCGTGCATACACTGGAGGATTCGACTAGCGGCCTATGTCACACGCCTGGAACGCGTGCGGGTTTCACGACCCTCGTGGGTTCAAATCCCACATCCTCCGCCATAAAACCCCAGTTCAATGAACTGGGGTTTTGCTTTTGAATAGGCATGGAAATCGGGGGCCATTTCTGAGATTCAGGGCAGGCACGAAACCTTCAACATAAAACGCATCGTTATAGGTGATATATGCAACGCTCGTTGCTTTTCGCAGTCAGCCACACCACTGCCACCTCAAGCAGCTAGTCCGTTTTATACTCAGTCAATGACCACATTCGATGTCACAGGAAAATTAGCGCTGGTCACAGGCTCGACGCGCGGTCTCGGCCACACACTCGCTGCGGGCCTCATCAGCGCGGGCGCACATGTGATTGTGCATGGCTCCGACAAGCAGCGCGCAGCCGCGGTGGCCGAGGAATTAGGAGCTTATGGCGCAATCGGTTGCCCGCTGACAGACGCTCAAGCTACCAATGCCGCAATCTCAGAAATGCTGCAAGAGTACGGCACCCCGGATATTTTGGTGAATAACGCCGGAATTCAGCGTCGTAACCCTATTGAGCAGTTCGAGGACTCTGACTGGGATGACATCATCGGCGTGAATCTTTCAGGGGTGTTCCACGTGACCAAGCCAATTGCTGCAGCGATGAAGTCTGCTGGTCACGGCAAAATCATCATGATCGGTTCTGTCCAATCCCGTCTGGGACGCGCTACCATCGCACCTTATTGTGCCACCAAGGGCGGCGTAGCAATGTTCGCTCAAGGACTAGCTGCAGAGCTTTCTCCCCACAATATTCAGGTGAATACGCTCTCTCCTGGGTACTTTGATACTGACATGAACGCAGCGTTAGTCGCCGATACAGAGTTCACGGACTGGGTCTGTAAGCGCACCCCTGCAGGGCGTTGGGGCAATCCCCAAGAGCTGGTCGGCCCCTTGTTGTTCCTGGCTAGCGACGCTTCCTCCTTTGTCACTGGGCAGAATCTTGCCGTCGACGGCGGAATGACGGCGGTGGTCTAATGATGGCACAAGAACGTATGCAAGCAGCCATTATCCGCGGCGCTCACCAGTTGGAAGCCACGACTCTCCCCTGCCCCTCTCCTGCTCCCGGCGAGGTTCTGGTCACGGTCTCTTATGTGGGAATTTGCGGCTCTGATCTGCATTATTACCAGGATGGTGCGGTAGGCGCTTTTGAGGTTAAGCAGCCGCTAGTTCCTGGCCATGAAATGTCGGGCACTCTGCCAGACGGGACTCCGGTCACTATCCACCCTGCCACTTTTGGCACATGCCTGGAAGGCATAGAGGATCACCCACATTTGTGGCCTCATGGGGCGTATTTGGGCAGTGCCTCTACATGGCCGCATACTCAAGGCGCGATGCAGGAACAGTTGCTGGTGCGGGAGGATCAGATTCGTCGTTTGCCTGAGGGCGTCCCTCTGAAGCGGGCGTCGCTTGCCGAGCCTCTCAGCGTGGGTCTCCACGCCATCACTGTGGCAGGAGGAGTGGAAGGTAAGCATGTTCTGGTTTCCGGCGCCGGACCGATTGGTCAGTTAGCTGCCCTGGCGGCGGTGAGCAAGGGCGCTGCGGCGGTCACGATTTCGGATGTGGTGGATGGTCCGCTCGAGCGCGCTCACGAGTCTTTGACGTGTGTGAACACTACGCGCACGACGTTGAGCGATGAGTCTTTTGATGTAGTTTTGGAATGCGCCGGCGTTCCGGCAGCCACCACTGATGCGCTTCGAGTGGTGCGACGCCGAGGGGTTGTGGTCCAGGTAGGTATGCTGCCTAATCAGCCGGTTGGCATAAATATGGCCTCGCTGGTGTCTAAAGAAGTGCTTCTACGAGGCACTTTCCGTTTCCTTGACGAGGTAGATCAGGCAGTTGAAATGCTCAAAGACCCTATGTTTGACAGCGTGATTACTCACGAGTTCCCCCTCGCAGATGTGGTCACGGCGTTTCATGTCGCCGCCGACTCGCAGGTCTCTGGAAAGGTTGTGGTGAAGGTTTCATGAGGATCATAGTGATGGGTGTTTCCGGCTCCGGAAAAACCACGGTGGGCACGATACTGGCCCAAAAACTAGGAGTCCCCTATTTTGATGGTGATGATCTCCACCCTCAAGAAAATATCGACAAGATGGCACAGGGCACTCCGCTTAACGACGCCGACCGCTGGCCCTGGCTAGCACAAGTCGGGGAATGGCTCGCCCACCAGCCCAAGGGTGGAGTCATCGGGTGCAGCGCGCTTAAGCGCAGTTATCGCGATCTGCTTCGCGAGCACTGCCCCACTGCCGTTTTTGTGCATGTACACGGTTCGCGAGAGGTGCTGCTTGCCCGCATGAATCATCGACAAGGGCACTTCATGCCCTCTTCCCTCTTGGATTCCCAGTTTGCCACGCTTGAGCCTTTAGAAAACGACGAAGTCGGCCGCGTCTTTGACGTGACCGAATCCCCGAATCAGATTGCTGATAGCGCAAGCGAATGGGTTAAAACGCGAGGCTAACTCCGTAGAATCCCAGAACGATGGCAAAGCCAACGGCGCCCACTAGCGCCTGGTTCATCGTCCAGGTTCGCAAGGTCGTGGAGACGTCCATACCCATGAGGCGTCCCACTAACCAGAAGCCTGAGTCATTAACGTGACCGGCAAAGACTGAGCCTGCGGCCGAGGCCAACACCATCAGGGCGATCTGGAATTCATTGAATCCACCAGCTGCTACTGCGGGGCCCATCAGGGCTGCCGCAGTAGTCAACGCGACGGTTGCCGAGCCCTGTGCCAAACGCAGAATAGCGGCGACCAACCAGCATCCCACGATCACCGGAAAGCCCAGGTCAGACATCGAATCAGCCAATGCGCTGCCGATTCCGGAGGTGCGCAGCACCCCACCGAACATTCCGCCTGCGCCAGTAATCAACACGACGGAGCAGATGGGGCCGAGGGCGCCGTCGAGAAGCTTCTCAAGCTGCTCTTTCGGCTCACCGCGACGAATACCCAAGAAGTACAGCGCGATCAGCGTGGAAATCAGCAATGCAATCGGCGTATTTCCCAAGAACTGCAGCGTACGCACTGCTGCCGAGGTTTTCTCCACCCAACCTGCAGAAACCGCCATGCTCATCCCGGTGTTGCCAAAAATCAGCAGCATCGGCAGGAGCAACAACGCCACCACTAACTTGGGCGATGCCGGGTTCTTAGGATCAGCAGCCTGCGGGCCGCCAGCCAGAATATCCGGCACCGGTAATGGGTATTTAGCACCCATTTTCTTGCCCCACCACAGACCAGAAACCAGCCACGTGGGGATAGCCACCAGCAGGCCAAGCAGCATCACAAGCCCAATGTCCGCACTATAGAACTCAGATGCGGAGATGGGACCCGGGTGCGGGGGCAGGTAAATATGCATCACTGAGAACGCACCAGCTGCAGGAATACCATAAGCCAGCACGGGGCCATTCAGGCGACGAGCCACTGCAAAGATGACCGGAAGCATCACGATCAAGCCGGCGTCGAAGAAGATGGGGAAACCCATCACCAACGAGGCCACGCCCAGCGCAAAGGGGGCGCGCTGCTCACCAAAACGAGCAACCAGCGTCTCTGCCAGACTCTTTGCACCACCCGAGGTCTCAACGAGCCGCCCAAGCATCGCGCCCAAACCAACAAGCAGCGCGGCGGAAGCCAGCGTGCTTCCAAACCCTTTAGTCATCGTGGACACGATTCCGTCCAACGGGATACCCGCAACAAGCGCGGTAAGGGCAGAAACAACGATCAGCGTGAGAAACGCATGCAGTTTAAACACAATGACCAGGATCAAGATGAGCGCAATTGCGGCAGCCGCAATCCCCAGCAAAGGGCCAGCGCTCAGTGTAGGAACCCAATCTTCCATTGGTTTTCTCCTTGAGGGAAGGTAAAAAGACCACCTAAATGTATGCCCTCTCCGCTATTTCGAACAATAGGGGTACGCGAGTACAGACTTTTGTTTCTCAACTACCCCCGACTCTTCAAGCCTGCATTTCCATAGACATAGACCCTCATATCGCACGCAATGAGGCGTTTTGTCTATGGAAATGCAGGCTTGAGGTCGGATCATGCAACAAAAATGGGGGTGTTTCCTAAAACTCACCTAAAAATGTAGGGCTCGCGGGGTAATGCATTGGGATCAAAGTGAGCCAAGAGCTCCGCTAGAGTCTGTCCTTTGAGCCCCAGGGAGTCGGCAATGCGCGGCAGGACGACAGTCATCTCGCGAAATGTCACCGCCCCATCTCGCTTGGCCAGGCGCTTCCCTTGCTCATTGAGCACAAGGGAAACATGGATGTATTCGGGGCTTGGATGCCCGAGCAGGTGCCCCAGATACGCCTGTCGAGGCGCAGAAGAGAGAAGGTCGTCACCACGCACTACCTGGTCAACGCCCTGCGCAGCATCATCAACCACCACCGCGAGGTTATAAGCCCAATCCGGTTGCTGGCCGCCGCGGCGCAGGATCATGTCATCCACATCCCCTACGATCTCGCCGGCATAGTAGTCGTGGATGCGCCAGGTGGTGGCGTCGGCACGCAAACGTAATGCAGGTACACAGCCCTGCGCAGCAAGCTCTTGCCGACGCCGCTCCCGCACCTCAGGTGCAAGATTCCGGCAGGTACCGGGGTACTGACCAGGGATACTATGCGGAGCACGGGACACTTCTTGAATGTCCTTGCGCGAGCAATAGCACTCATAATGAGGAAGCTGCTCCAGGGCCGCGAGGTAACGATCATAATGATCGTGCTGGTAGGTGGGTTCTTCATCCCAGTCGAGGCCAAGAGCTGCAAGATCCTCAAGCTGCCGCTGAGCAGACTCCAATGAGGAGCGTTGCGTATCCACGTCCTCGACACGAATCAGGAATCGCCTGCCTGTGGAACGCGCGAAAAGCCACGCCAACACAGCGGTGCGCAGATTACCAAAGTGCAGATCACCGCTGGGACTCGGGGCATACCTACCCGCGGGCATAGTAGCGACCCATGAACTCCGCTTTGTACTCCTCGTAGGTGCCGTTATCAATGGATGCGCGAATATTATCCACAAGCTGCACCATAAAGGCCACATTGTGCATCGTGCACAGCGTTCCCGCGAGGAATTCCTTCGCTTTCAGCAAATGGTTGATGTATGCGCGAGTGTATTCCACGGTAGGACCACCGAACTCTGCATCAATCGGAGTGAAGTCGCGCTTGAACTTAGCATTGGTCAAATTCATGCGCCCATCCAGGGTATATACGCCACCACGACGCCCCAAGCGCGTGGGTGCCACGCAGTCAAAGGTGTCCGCCCCGGCCTCAATAGCCGTAAACAGGTCGTCCGGTTCGCTGATCCCAAGGAGGTGGCGAGGCTTTTCCTTAGGAATCTCGTCGCAGACCCAGCCGACGATGGTGCCTAAGTTTTCCTTCTCCAGCGCGCCACCGATACCAAATCCGCCAAACCCGCGACGCCCCTCAGATTCTGCCTTATCGCTCAATTCCAGCAACCCGCGAATAGCCTGTTTGCGCAAATCCTCGTACTGAGCACCCTGGACTACACCCCAGAGCGACTGCAACGGCTTACCCACGCGCTCGTTGGTCAGACGATCATGTTCGACCAAGCAACGCTCCGCCCACCGGTGCGTACGGGCGACCGAACTTACCTGGTAATCACGCGTATCGATCAAGGTTGTGAGCTCGTCAAAGGCAAACATGATGTCTGCCCCAAGCCCATGCTGAATCTGCATGGAAACTTCAGGGGTAAAACGATGACGAGACCCGTTGAGCACGCTGCGGAAGTCCACACCATCCTCGTCCACCTTGGCCATGCGCTCGCGCTTCTTCGCCCGGATGTCGGCTTCTTCGTAGCCCTTAATATCCATGGCCAAGACCTTTTTAAAGCCCACGCCCAAACTCATCACTTGGAATCCACCCGAGTCTGTGTAGGTGGGACCATGCCAGTTTTCAAACGCAGCAACGCCGCCGGCCTCATCCACCACGTCGTGCCCCGGCTGCAGATAAAGATGATAAGCGTTGGACAGGATCGCCTGGGCGCTGGTCGAACGAATCTGCGGCGGCGTCAGTGTCTTGACCGTTGCCTTTGTAGCCACTGGGATGAACGCGGGCGTAGCAATATCGCCGTGCGGTGTATGGATAACACCAGTGCGGCCATGCCGGCCCGGCTCATCATACAGTTCAGTTTTCAGCTCAAAGGTTGTGTCCATAGCCTGCTAGTTTAGCTAACCCACCGCGCAAACTAAGACTCGCGCCTCCTAGACGCCCTTGTCTGCTGCCTGCCGTGCAGAATGCTCCCGCTCCAAAGCCGCACCCTCAACATCAAGGCGTGGCAGTATCTTGTCCAACCACCGAGGAATGTGCCATGTGCGATGCCCCATCAGGAACATAGCCGCGGGAACAAAGGCCATGCGGATGAGGAAGGCGTCGAAAAGCACACCTGCGCCCAGCGCGAACCCGAAAATCTTAATAAACGGCAGAGGTTGGCCAATAAAAGCAGCAAAAACAGCAATCATGATGAGCGCCGCAGCTGTGACCACCCGAGCGCTAGAGGCAAAACCTTCCACGATCGACTCTTCCACCGCGTTGTATCTGCTCTGTGGGCTGGCCGTTCCTCCGCTATGGGTGTAATGCTCACGCATCGCCGAGACAAGGAACACCTGGTAATCCATGGCCAGACCAAAGCACACGCCGATGAGGAAGATCGGCATAAACGCGATGATCGGTCCCGGAGTTGAGACGAAACCCCACAGTCCTTGCTGCCAGAACATGACCGTGACACCAAATGCCGCGCCCACAGACAACAAAAATCCCAGCCCCGCGACCATAGGCACCCAAAAGCTACGGAAAATCACCATCAGAAGGACAATCGCCAATCCCACCACAATGGCTAGATACAGCGGCATCACGCCGGAGAGCCTGTTAGTCACATCCTGCTGAACAGGGACCAGACCCGTGATACCCGACTCGACCCCCGTCGCCGACTCAACCTCCTTTTGCTGAATAAGCAGCGAGTTTATGAGCTCTTTAGTCGCATTATCCTCCGGCGAGGTCTTAGGCGTCAGGAGTAACTGAGCGGCCAAACCGTCCTGCGATATCCCCACAATTTGAACATGCTTTACATTCGCATTGACCGAATACTTCTGCACTATGTACTGGTAACTAGCGTTCGCCGCTGCTTTACGACGAGACTCCTCATCCGTAGGATTCTGCGCCCGGATCAGAGGATCCAACGCCACCGACTCCGGATTTGCCTGATGCGCATCCACCACCACAAGGAATGGCGAGTTAATGCCTGGGCCAAACGCCTCAGCCATAATGTCGGCTTGCTTACGCTGCGTGGTGTCAAGCTCAGACTGAGTATCCGAAGGCAAGGACAAATGCAGCTGAAGAGCAGGCAGCGTCAACGCACCTAGACCAATCACGGTCACGGCGATCACTACGCCAGGCACTTTGTGCACAAATTCCACCCAGCGTCGGCCCATAGTCCGTTGTGGGGCGACGCGTGTTTTTTTACGCCAGCGGATTTTGCCTTTAAATACCTTGTCGCCCAATGCCCCCAATAAGGCCGGCACAAGGGTAAGTGCAATAAGGACAGAGATCAACACTGTAAACGCTGCAGCAAATCCCATATAGGCAAGGAATGGAATATTAGCCACGGCCAAAGCCACTAGCGCAATGATCACCGTGAGACCGGCGAAAACTACAGCTGAGCCGGCGGTTCCCACCGCCATTCCTGCGGCTTCCTCACGCGTTCGGGTCAGTAGTTCACGCCGATAGCGGAAGATAATAAACAGGGAATAATCGATTCCCACAGCCAGACCAATCATCACAGCCAAGACCGGCGTCACATTGTTAAGCGACACCCACGCGGTGGCCAACGTAATGGACAAAGATCCAATGCCCACACCAATAATGGCGGTAAGAAGCGGCAAACCCGCAGCTACAAGAGCCCCGAAAGTGACCATCAGAATAATGGCGGCTACGGCCACACCGACGACCTCCGAGGTGGAACTGATGACGATCGGGTCGCCGAATCCCGCCCCACCCGCTTCTACCGTGAGGCCCTCCGAACGTCCCACGTCAAGCGCCGCATTGATCGCAGCACGCTGTTCCTTGGTCACGTTTGCCGGCAGCGGAACATCCAATGAGAAGGTTGTGTATCCCACTGCCCCATCCGCGGAGACCAGGCTTAAGTTCTCAGCATCTTTACGAGCGGTCTCCTCAGGGACTCCATTAGCCACCATTTGGTCGATCACGCCCTGCTGCAGCAGGGGGTTCAGAGTCACGGGGTTGCCGTACCGTTGTGTATCCACAATCCCCTGAAGATTCTCATTGAGGTGCGCCAGCACATCATCAATGGCTTTCTTATTCTGGGGATCCTCAAGGCGCTCACCTTCCGGCGCCTTAAACACGATGTTTACCCCGGTACCCTGCAGGGGATTTTTTAACTCGGGAAAGTTCTTAAGGTAAAGCTCCGTCGCCTTTTTGGCTGGCGTGTTATTGATCGTAAACAGGTCGTTGAATCCCGCTTGAAACGCCACCGCTGAACCACCCACGGCAGCAAGTAAAACGAGCCAGACTGAAATAACCAACCACTTAGCCCGAAACGACCACTTGCCAATTCGATAGAGCAGTTTTGCCACCGACGAACTCCTAACCAGCACACGCCCACACGAAACGACCCCCGTGAAAGCTTCTTTATCACTCAACTGTACCGGTGCTTCCGCCGCTCAGAGCATAAGCATGCGTCTTTTCCGAACACAGCAACGAGTTTTCATAGGGTCCAACGGACCCATAGGCGCGCTATGTGTCGCTTTTGAGAGCGGTAGCGAGTGTACGGCGCACAAACTACCAGGTCGCGATTTCTAGCGTTCTCAAAAACGACAATTTTGTGCTGCTCTCCCCTAGAAGCTGCTCTGAAAGACGCCCTGACGCTTACAAAAAAGAAAACCCCAGCTCAATGAGCTAGGGTTTTGGCGGTAGCGGCGGGATTTGAACCCGCGGTTGGGGGTTACCCAACACTCGCTTTCGAGGCGAGCACCTTCGGCCGCTCGGACACGCTACCGCGATTTACAGTAGCCAACCGCTTAGGTCTAACGCAAACCCTCAAAAAAATGGGTCATCAAGGCGGCGCATTCATCCTGAAGAATTCCGCCACGCACCTCCGGCACGTGCAGCGCAGCGGGATCTCTCACCACGTCAAAGGCTGAGCCACAAGCACCAGTCTTGGGCTCATAGGCACCAAAGAAAATTCGACCAATGCGCGCCCCTACCAATGCACCCGCGCACATCGTGCACGGTTCCAACGTGACAGCAAGGGTGCAATCGGTGAGTCGCCAGCCATCTCCATGGTTGGCGACCGCCTCGCGAATCGCCATGATCTCCGCATGCCCCAATGGATCCTTATCCGCTTCCCGACGATTCACGCCCCGCCCCAGCACCTCACCGTCAGGGCCAAAGATCACGGCACCCACGGGGATGTCTCCCGGGGGTGTGGCCTGCGCCTGGATGATGGCTTGGCGCATGAGGGATTGGGCGTCGATAAGCATGCGGTGCGCGGGCAGGCTCACAGTGCGTCGTCGAGTTCCTCGTCGCAGCCCAGCTCCTCCGCGATTCGCTGAAGCTGCTCCGAAGCCCACCAATCCGTCTCATCTGTGATCACAGACATAATCTGTTCGCCCACGCCAAGGTCCGCAAGAATATCAAAATCACCCTCAGCATAGGGGGCGTCGTCCGCATCCGGGAGATCTGCATCCAGCTCATCCAAGATCTCCGACGCAAAATCATCTTCCACGGCAGCCGTCGCATCAGAGATCAACAAACGCACGCCCTGAGGGGTGGGACGCACCAGCACAAAATAATCATCATCCACGCTGAGCATGGCAAACGCAGCGCCCTCCGCACGTAAAGAACGCACAGCGTTAATGGAGGTCTGCAGGGAAGAAAAATCGTCCTTAAAGACGCGGACCTGCCAGGCGGCGTCTACGCGCGCAACCGTCACAGCGAAATCTGACTTCATACCGCATAACCGTAGTCGGGTATGCCACACTTGTCAGGTGACCATCAATGAAGTTTCTCGCCCCGTCTGCATTCTAGGCCTCGGACTCATCGGAGGCTCTTTACTTCGTGCGCTTAAAGACACTGGCCTGCCAGCCTTCGGTTTCAACCGATCCCCCTCCGCCGCCCGTGCCGCCGAGAAAGAGGGCTTCGACGTCCACTCCGATCTCATAGAAACTCTCCAGCGTGCAGAACGCGAAAACGCGTTGATCGTCCTTGCCACCCCCATGCCGGCAATTGATTCCCTTCTGGAAGTCATTCAGGAGCACGCGCCTAGCTGTGGATTCACTGACGTGGTGAGCGTCAAGGGCGAGGTCTACGAGCTGGTGTGCGCACGCGGGCTCGCGCACAAATATGTGGGTGGGCATCCCATGGCCGGAACCGCCAACAGCGGCTGGGAAGCCTCCTACCCCGAGCTATTCCGCCGCGCACCGTGGGTTGTTACTTTTGATCATGCATGTGACGGCGCGGACCCGGAGTGGATCCAATTGTGGACCGACGTGGTCAATATGGCGTCCAGCGTAGGAGCTGAGGTTATTCCATCGCGTGTGAGCAGCCACGATGCAGCTGTCGCGCGCATCTCGCACCTGCCACATGTCTTTGCGGAAACCCTCGCAATCGTCGGCGACAACGGCGGCGCCCTCGCGTTATCCCTGGCAGCGGGAAGCTTCCACGATTCCACACGAGTAGCAGGTTCTGCCCCCTCATTGGTGCGAGCCATGTGCGAAACCAATTCGGAGGCCCTGTTAACTGCGCTCGATGAGGCCCTCGTGCTGCTTAACGACGCCCGCGCGCATCTCGCGGAAAAGCGCCCCAGCCTCGAAGAACTCGTGGACGCAGGCTACCGCTCACGCATCCGCTTTGAAGCCCGTTCCGGTGCGAATGCGCCAGAAAGTGCCGGGCCGACCAGAATTTCTCACCGCCCCGTATTCCGACTACAACCAGGCGTACGCGATTGGGTGAGCCAGCTGATCCAGGCAGAAGGCTTAGGCGCGCGGATCGAAGTGTTTTAGACGCGAAGGAGAAAAATGTCGTTTTTGAGAACGGTAGCGCCTGTGATGTTTGCACAACACCAGGATCCAATTTCTAGCGTTCTCAAAAACGACAATCACGCTATCCCGTGGGCTTAATCCAGATCCCAGTACGACCCCCACTTCCAGAAACCGCGCCGCCACATCGGCTCTTCATTAATTTCTGGCAGGGTTTTCGGCGCGCACTCCGCTGCAGTTTTGATCTGCTCAACGATAATTCGCTCATGATCAAACACGCATTGAGCCGAATACCGAAGTACGATAAAGCCCCTCAATACAGCGTCATTGGCTTTCCAACGATCGATTCGGGATCGTGTACGGTTTTCCGCCATAAGTCCATGGTGTGCATAGCCATACCTCGATGAGTACATTTCCTACTTTGATGTCCCATCGATAATCCCCAATCAGCACATTATTGGTGCACTGTAATCCTGCGCCACGCAGCGCATAGATGAGGTTCTTTTCAGCGGGAGAATCAGTGCCTATCGCCGCTTGGGCAATGAGTCTTCTTGTTCGATTAGGAAGTTTCCGCGTAGTACTTTCAAGCCTCTCAAGGCCATTTTTTCCTTTGTAGGCTTCTTCCAATAATTCGATCGCTGCTTCATCGTCCATATACGCGACTGCGAAAACTGCCGAGTGCAAACGCAGCCCCAGATAGCCACAGCTGTCAGTGTTTCTTACCCGATGAAACCTAACAAATCTGGTGCTTTTTACGCCTCTAGTTGTGGCTACGTGCAGTGGAAACGTCACGGGCTGCTCTTTATATACGTGCAATTGCGTGGGGCCGGTAATCATCATGCCCTGCCACGTGAGTTCTCTCAGCAGCTCGTACGCCCTCCCAGTAAATTCCAGCTCCGATTTTATGTAACTTATTTTTTGCTACTCGGTATTGAAGAACACGAGCAGATTCATTCCCCCGATAAACCCCCATGAGGCACGAGAATAGCCTAGGTTGTCGTTTTTGAGAACGGTAGAAAGCGCCTCCTGTGGATTCACTCTCACTACAAGCTCTAGCGTTCTCAAAAACGACAATTCCGGCAGGAGTTCCGGTCGGAACTCAACCCGTCAGCTTCTTATCTCACTCAGCCACGCCTCATGCAACCGAGTCTCACCTGCCGACTCCGGGTGAAAAGCATATGCATGTATCAATCCCTGCTTTACTCCCACTACGCGCCCTGCCACCTGCGCAGTCACTTCAACGGCCGGGCCCCACGAGATGATCTCCGGCGCACGGATAAAGGACACATCGGCTTCTACCTGATCAAATACGCGTACTTGGGTGTCAAAGGAGTCGGTCTGCCGGCCAAAAGCGTTCCTGCGCACAACCGCATCCAAGCATCCAAGACTGCGCTGCCCAGGGGCAGGATTGTCCACCTGCCCTAGGTAGATCAATCCCGCACAGGTAGCAAAAACTGGCAGTCCCTCCTGTATAGCTTGGGAAAGCGGTGCCGCCAAGCCCAAGGAGCGGGCTAGTTTGTCGATCACCGAGGACTCGCCACCGGGTATCACTAGCCCTTCAATCCCTTCGAGGTCTCGGGGGACGCGCACGCGACGCGTCTCTTCTCCGAGTTGGGATAAAACCTCGATATGCTCAGCAAAACCGCCTTGAAGCGCCAGAACTCCGATTACCATCCGCGTTCTGCAAGCCGGTGAGGTGCGGGAACGTCCGCTACGTTGATGCCTACCATGGCTTCGCCCAATCCACGCGAGACTTCAGCGAGGGCCGCTGGGTCGTCGTATAGCGTGGTTGCTTTAACGATGGCTGCGGCGCGCGCGGCGGGGTTGCCGGATTTGAAGATTCCGGATCCCACGAACACGCCTTCGGCACCCATCTGCATGACGAGTGCTGCGTCGGCAGGCGTTGCCACGCCCCCGGCCACGAACATGACGACGGGAAGCTTACCTGTTTCAGCGACTTCTTTTACCAGCTCATAGGGCGCCTGAAGCTCCTTAGCTGCCACATAGAGTTCATCGGCATCCATGCTGCGCAAACGATTAATATCGCCGCGAATGGTCCGCAGGTGTTTGACGGCCTCGGAAACATCACCGGTACCGGCCTCGCCTTTGGAGCGAATCATCGCAGCGCCCTCGGTGACTCGGCGCAGCGCCTCCCCAAGGTTGGTAGCGCCGCACACAAACGGCACTGTGAAATTCCATTTGTCGATGTGATTGGTGTAGTCGGCGGGGCTAAGGACCTCGGATTCATCGATGAAATCGACTCCCAGGGACTCAAGAATCTGAGCCTCTACAAAATGTCCGATACGGGCTTTTGCCATGACTGGGATGGAGACTGCGTTGACGATTCCCTCGATCAAATCGGGGTCGCTCATCCGGGCAACCCCGCCTTGCGACCGGATATCCGCCGGAACGCGTTCGAGCGCCATCACTGCCGACGCCCCAGCGTCCTCTGCAATGCGGGCTTGCTCGGGCGTAACCACGTCCATGATCACGCCGCCTTTGAGCATATCTGCGAGACCGCGTTTGACGCGGTTAGTGGCTGTAGAAGTTGGTGTTTCAGTCATGGGTTCCATCCAAGCCCACAAAAGTGGTCTACTGCTAGATCCAAATAATACATGTTGCACTAGACCACTTTTCGGAAGAAAATAAGCACATGCGATCCGAATTAGTCACCCAGGTCTCTATCGCCGTGGACCCGTCGTCATCGCAACCGCTCCCAGTTCAAATCACCTCGCATATCCGCTCTTTGGTGTCCCAAAGAATCATCGCGCCCGGTGACCATATTCCCAGCTCACGCACGCTGGCCGCCCAGCTAGGGGTCTCCCGGGGAACAGTCGTGGCCGCCTACGAACAACTCACCGCCGAGGGATACCTCCTTGCGTCGCATGGATCAGGAACCACGATTAACCCTCAGCTCACGGCCTTACAATCCCCACCACCCCCAATCAGTCACACCCCCAGGCACCCCTCCCCTCCTCCGCTTCTCAATCTGGAACCCGGCATCCCCGACACTGCCACGCTTGCCGATTCCTCCTGGCGCGCCGCCTGGCGTGCCGCATGCTCAACTCCGCCGGCGGTAACTGACCCCCTTGGACTTCCCCAGCTCCGCATGGAAATCGCCGAACACCTGCGCCATATGCGCGGCCTCATCGCAGATCCCGAGCAGATTGTGGTCACGGCCGGGGCTCGCGAGGGACTCAGTCTTCTGCTCACGTCTTCCCAGCGCCGCCTGACTATCGGTGTGGAATCACCCGGATATCCCAGCCTCCGGCGCATCCCCCATGCGCTGGGGCACCATACAAGCGACCTTCCCACCGACACCGAGGGGCTCAACCCCGACTCCCTCCACGATGGCCTCGACGCGGTGCTGGTTACCCCGAGTCACCAGTACCCCCATGGCGGCTCGCTCTCTGCGGCACGACGCACAGCGCTCTCCGCGTGGGCCAGCGACACGGATTCCCTTATCATCGAAGACGATTTTGATTCCGAGCTTCGATACGTCGGCATGCCTCTGCCAGCGCTCACTGCCATCAACCCCGAGCGCGCTGTCCTTTTGGGCACATTTTCCTCGGTCATCGCCCCGCAGGTGGCCACCGGCTATCTGGTCGCCCCACCTCATATCGCGAACACTTTGCGCGACTTACGTGCCGCGCTCGGTCAGCCAGTGAGCGCGATTACCCAGGATGCGATTGCGCGTTACCTTGCCACAGGAGCGTTACGACGCCGCACCCAACGACTTAGACGCATCTACCGGCGCCGACGCGAAATGGTGTCCGCAAAACTTGGCCACCTCAACTCCGCAGAATTACGCCCCATTGATGGTGGCCTCCATGCGGTTCTCTCCTGCCAGCGCCCCGAGGCAGAGGTCATAGCGGATTGCGCTGACCGTGGCATTCATATCGTTGGCCTCTCCAGCTATTGGGGAGGAACCGATGAAAGCACTGCCGCCGGCGACAATGGCGTCGTCTTTGGCTTCGGATCCCATGACGATCAGACTCTGATAAAAGCCCTCGATGCACTAGCTGCAGTTGTGGCGTAGATAAAGTGGCAGTCTCGCGAGCCTAAGTGGTCTGCTTATTTTTCTTCAGCAGCGACTCTACAGCTGCAAACAACGCCGCCAGCACAATCGTGGATGCCACAAATATCATGGCTACAGCTAATACTCGCTCCCCGCTAGAAAATATTTCTTTCGGAGGCCAGTTCGAAACGATCACTGAAATCAACGAGAAAAATATGGCTTTGGGAAGCTTTCGGAAAACGTATTGAGCATGCTGCATCTCCACTTCATCGGTCGAGTCAGAACATCACCACATCCCAATGTCTCATTAATCGCGACACAAAGAAACCCCAGCCCATACATACTGTGAGCCGGGGTTTTAACCGTGCGCCCGGAGGGATTCGAACCCCCAACCTTCTGATCCGTAGTCAGATAAGAATTCTGCTCTAACTGTGCATACTATAGCGCCATTCCGGAACCGTTCGGCTTACCGGCACACGACCCCACTACCTTTCAGCTTTTGATTTCAAAAAATAGCGATAGCTTAGAATTAACCTTGGTGTGATCTACTATTTTCTGGTATCCAAGAACGCCTATGGAATCCGACGAAATTTCATTAGAATGAATTTTCTCCGAGCTGCTTCTATGAAATGCCACGTGAAGATTCGCATGCACACCATTACCAACATAAACAGGAGATTTAGGGCGACAAAAGGTTACATCACCGTCTATAGCTCTGCATCGCATCCTTATTTTCCGACCATTTACGGAAATATGAGTCTTGGACTTATTAACGTCCAGCTTTCCAGGAATAGTCGGTAGTAGGACACCCGCGATTGGAAGCGGGGTATTTTCAGCAGTAATTTTTATGTCGTGCCCACTCTCCCCTTGAAAACCAGTTTGGATTATCGAATCTTCAACAGTGTTCCAACTGACAGCATACCCGTCATGAAGAAATGGTTGCGTTTTATGCCCCGGAGAATACGCGGGACGATTATACGAATTATGAACTACTTGAAATAAATTGATAATACTCTCTACAAAATTATATGCAGCGAAACCAATATCAACTAGCTCTCCTACCAATGGTATAGCTTGAGCAACCATTAAAGACGATAAAGCTATTGATTGTGCCACTATCTCTTCAGTATTGTGGTGAACGGCACCGTCCGCAATACCCATTACGCTACCGATACCAGGAAGTATCGAAAGAGCAGCAGTTGTCTTTTCCAAATTATCAGCTGTTTCGCTATCGATAACTTGCGCAACGTTTACTGCCCACGCCGCATAGTTAGCCCCAGCGAATACAGAATTGGTCCCAGTAACGGTTTTAAGTTCTGACAATTCAGGATGTTCTAATGCCGTTTGATGAAATTCTTCTAGATATTGTTTAGCTTTTTCCTCAGATACCGCTTTATTGGGACTTTCGCTCATTTTATTTTTGATAGGACCATGCTCTTTTAAAGACTCTATCTTTGTCTTAGTTTTATCCCTTATAGCATCCCAATCAAGATTTATGCATGACGATGAATTACCTACTGATCGCCTGACACGATTTCCCGCACACGATTGAGCCATATACTCATACATCGCATCTTGGCCACGTTTTCCACGGGTTTCAAAATTAATCTCAAGTTCTACGCTTAACGCTTTCGCCTGTTCCCAGTTATTAATATATTCAACGCTAGAACTCCCCTCAGCAAAGGGAAGGCTGAGTACTACACGTGAAGCACCATCACCAAACCTTTTGATAAACTCTTCCGATCCGACTTGCTCCATCAGTGGTTCAGTGAGACTTAGACCTAACTCTTTCTTAATAGTTTCGGCATTATCCACTTTTAGCGCGAGAATCTTCGTCAGTCCTGGATACGTCACTTTGACCACGCCTCCAGCTTTTCCAGAGAGCGGGTTTTCATTATCTACAGAGTATCCCGCAGCGTCGTATTTATTGTCGGTACTATAAAACCCTTTCCAATCATCGTCATAATTTCCTTGCGTACCAGATTTTGGCTTTTGTATACCTTTTTGAATGGAATCTACATACCCAGGTTTAGTCCCGTGGTACGAAGAAAAGTTTTCCATCACAAAAGATTTAGAAGAATCAACAACATCATCAGCGCTTGCATGAGCTGAAAGTGGGGTCCCTATCCCCCCAGCAGCGCCCCTATTAAGATTGACGCAAACAGTTTTCTGTTCACAACGTATCCCCTTACCAGGACTCATAAAATAATTAGATAAATCTATCCTAATTAGAGGGGTGGTCCGAAATCAATAACATTTTTTGATAGATTGGTTACATGGGGAAAGCTAGCTAAGCTTCACTAGCAAAAACCAATCGGGACTTATTCCTCAATGAGTTTTTTAATCGCTCTCAGATCAGGGACATCATCCCAATCATTACAACCTGAGTGTAGCCACTGGATACGCAACGCCGGTTACCCCCAGCGTAGACCGGACCCGGATCAGGTGTGCCACACACAAAAATGGCCCCCTTGGCCTAGGTGATACACCTAAACCAAAGGGGACTAAATTTTTTATGCTTTTAACAAGCCTTTGATCTCACCTAAATCAACACTAACGCATTGACTCAAACGGCCTGCGTGCCTTACATTATGGGCACCGTGGTCACCCACATGCATTAAAGAATAGAAACGGCAAAGGTAATGAATCATGACGATAATCAGCATCAAACGCCGGGCACTTCTCATGGGGATCGGCAGCATCATGGACCTGAGGGGCAAGAGCACCTACCAACAAGCCCAAAAACTCCTACCCCCACCAGCCCCACGTACCAACCTCAACAGCCAATTCCTCCGAGCTTCAGCGCAGATGAACTCAGAGACAACCCCATCCTCCTCGCGCAGGTAACCGCGTACCTGCAGGAAAATCACCTGCATCTACCACTGCTCACGCCCGATCTGGATGAGATGACCCGTATGAAACAGGACACCCCCGAGCTTTACCGGGCATATGTAAAAGCCATCAATAAGCAGGTTGATGCCGATTATAAGGCGAGGACGCTCCCATATACCGAGCCAAGCTCAATCGCCAAAAGAGGCCAGCGGTTTGGGCTTATTGCGATCATCGCGGTTCTTACCTTTTGCGCTTTCCTTGCATTCCGTGGGCATGCTATCAGCGCCACCCTTATCGCCGCGTTTGACCTGATCGCACTGGCCAGTGTTTTCGCCTCCAATAAAGGGCCTTCAGAAGATAAGTAAAACAAAGATAGCCCCCTTCAGCCTAGGTGTATCACCTAAACCAAAGGGGACTAAATTTTTTACGCCTTCAACAAGCCTTTAATCTCATCTAAATCAATATCATCAGGCCTAGGTGGCTTCGCACCACCAGCCCACCGGATCAACTGCTCTAAATGCTTCACCGCCGTTACCAATGCCATACGCAGCCGGTGATTATCCACCTCCACACCACGCCGCTTAGCCCGCTCATCGTCTAAATCGGCCTGCATTTTATCAATGCGTGCCTCCAACGCGTCCATGCGTGAGCCTTTCACAGCCTGCGTATCCGACCGGGCTTTTACCACACCGATCCACACACCACCCAGTGCGGTTATAAGGGCGCCGATGCCGCTCAGTATCGCAGCTACAACGCTCACTGCTTCCCCCCTTCTTTAACGAACGGAATATCCCCACGCTTCCCACGCCACACAGCCCACATCAACGACACCGTCAACGCGAAAATAAGCACAGCTACCAGCCACAACACAGCCTCACCAGTCTCAATGGATGCCACCATAAGACTTGATGCCCACGACAAATTCAACGCCGTAGACACCGCTAACACCACCGTATCCAGATGCCATTTCCGTATGATCGCAGCAACCACACCCACGATGATGTGCACCCACGCCCATATCATAAGTGGCATCACCAACTCACTAGGACGCTGCCACTGCAAAGGATCACCCAAAATCCCGGGCACATAATAGGCTCCCACGGCGATTTGCACCACAGCCAAAATCAGCAACGCGGTGGAATCAGTCATCACAAAAGCCCGCACACGGCGGGCTACAGGTCTCATTTTTGCAGGCAGTCGCTCAATCGGCATGGGCTACACCCACCTCAGCGGTACTCTGGCCTGAGTATATCGGCAAACCCGCAGGCTCCCCACTGCTATGGCGTGGCTCATACGATACAGCCTTGCTATACACCTTTGCTGCATCAGCAATACTTAACACCGCAGGCAACAACGCTGCCAGATCAAGACCTGCGGTTTGTTGATCAGGTGCTTTCGGTAGATTCACCACTGCCGTACCACCGGCCACGGCTGCTCCTGCACCAGCCACAACGCCCAAAAGGGACGCTATCTGCTCATAGCCCAAGGTGGTGGCCACAACTGCTGCCACACTCACAAGCGCGGATAAAACATACATCACAAGCCGTACCCAACCAGCAGGATTTAGTGTATTCATGAATTATTTCCCTTCCTTGTCCATAAGGCTCAAAATCTTGGCAACATCGGCACGCAAAGCAGCAATCCCATCAACCGGGGTTAAATTATCGCCGTGGATGTTACGCCCCAGTTGCGGCCATCCCTTCAACTCAGGGCCACGAAGCTGGGTGTGAATATCTTTCACCATGGTTTCTATGCGGAATACCGCATCAACAACCGGGGTTAAAAACCCAGTGATGAAATCCTTAAATACTTTTCCGTTAAAGCCCCCACAGGGGCCTCCTTCCTCTCATGTGTTTTCTGAGCCGCCGTGGAATACGCATAGCCTTTGGGCACAATCAGCGTGCAGAACTGGTCAAACCCAATCCAATAGCCATAAGGGTAGAACCCAGAATCAGCGATCCACAGCTTGCGCATGCCTTCATCCGAGTACCCCATCACTGCGATGTAGTGATACACCACCCCACCGCCATAACGCGGTGACATCGTTGACGGGGCAACAGCACGCGGATAATTGCTTGGCGGGGCCACAATATTGGCCACCACCCCATGACCTGCACGAATGCTATTAGTGATCTCATCCCAGATCACATCTTTCAACCGGTAATCCGGATAAGCCCCAACACCTGTGACCTGCTGGGTCCACCACACACCTTGGTCACAGATCAAGGGGATCTCCACAGCATCAACATTCTCCTCCCCCAGTAAATCTAAATCTGCTTTGGGAGGGGTGATAAACCCAGCAAGTCGCACCTGTGCAGACACCATCCCATGGCACGGGGTGTGAATGCGCAAGGTTCCAGGCAGTGTGTGGGAAAACGCCGCACACAACCGCCGATACACTTGATCAACGGGGCCGCCTTTTCCTGAAAGAGCCACGGTGAGTGTGCCCTCCATCGCAGGGAAACGCACCGATTCCACCACCTGGCCTGGTTGTCCAATTGCCTGGATTGTGGTGGTATCCGCCTTGGCTTTCAACCCAGAAAGCCCGCCGTAGCGCAAGCCCGTATCCCAATCACTGGCGGAAAGATCAATGGCCTTCCCATGTGGGGTCATATACGAGATTTTGGTCATCCCATCCACAGGGTTTCCCTCCTATCTAATCTTGGAATCAACAAAACGATTCGCATCAACCTGGGTTAACGCCGCGATACGCCGCTCATATTCACTACGGACCTCATCGAGGATCGCCTGTGTTTGTCCCCGGGTAAATGCCTCACCTTCTGGCAAAACAAACTGCACCGGTTTAAGGCTGATCCCAGCTTTTGCGACTGCTGTGCGCTGGGCTTCCACAATCAACGCCAGCTGCCGATTCATCTCCACCTGCTGGGCGACGTGACGCTGGGACAAAACAAGCATCGCTTCACGACGCTGCGCTGCCACCTCAGCAGCCCTAGCCAAAGCTTCTGCTTCCTTCTTTGTGGAAGCCTCGGCAAGCTGCTTGTGTAATGTTTCATACTCAAGCTTCGCTTTTAACGCCTCCACCTGGGCTGCGTGCTGTGACTTGACTGCTGAGCAAACCTCTGAGCATCAAGTTTGAGCTTTTCCACATCCGTTGCAGAGGTCAACGCACTGCGCTGATCCTCATGACGGCGCTTCATCGCAGCAATCTTGGACTCCACGTCATAGGCCATCGACCCAATCGTGGCATCCATCCACTGCTGAGCAAGACGCGCACCACCTTGAGCAGCCTCCGGCCCAAACTGGTGAGCTAATGCACCACCGCCAATGGCAAGGCCTGCGCCACCAAGACCACCAAGGATCAGCCCGGCTTTACCACCGTGTGATAGACCCTTCCAGCCGTCCTTGATCTCTTTGCGGTTGTTGTGAACATCCACACCACCACGAACAAGATCAGTGATCCCACCTAAAGCCATCCCAGCACCAGCAAGAGCACCGACTGGGCCACCAACAGCAAACCCTGCAGCAGCGCTTAACAAACCACCTAAAATCTTGCCAAGACCGCCGGTGATTTTCCCGATGCCGCCAAAGCCTGCAGCTGCACCACGTGCCTGATTTGCGGTCAGGCCGTAAAGGTTTTTCGCGTGCTCTGTTAGTGCTGCCGTGTTCAGCCTGAGCATTTCAGCAGCAGCATTCTGGGCAAGGGTCGCCTCGGCTACCTGTAGCTGTGCTGCCGCCTGGGCATGGGTTGCTTCCAGGTGGTTAATCTCAGCCTGGGTTTTCGCTGCTTCTACCTGCCAGTGGGCTGCACGCACCGCAGCGGAATTTTCCACCACAGATGACGTAACCTGCTCGATAGAGAAAATACCGGTGCGTCTGAACCTATCCATCGCACCGCGCATCGCCTCAATCGAGGTCGCCCCCAGCTCTTGGCCTGCTGTAGGCGTGCTTTCTCCAGCGCTGCTTCAGCCTGGGCCACAGACACAGCACCTGCAACACGGGCTTTATGTACATCCCATTCTTTCACCTGGACATCGTGCAACGATTTCCACAGCTGCAGACGGTTGGTGATCTGCTGGGAGGAAAGCTTTGCGATCTCCTGGCGGGTGTTATCTACCCTACCATCTCGGCGAGATCACCCATTGCAGAAAAATACGACTGGACATGCCCAAGGCCAGCCTGCAAGGCCTCGCCAACACCCAACGCCATCTCTGATGCCGCCTTCAAACGTGCTGCGACAACCGTGCGCTCAGCGGCCTCAAGCCGCTTGGCTACAGTGGCAGATTTTTCTCGCAGCTCATTAATCTCAACATCAAGTGCGCTGATTTTATCCGCCGCAGCTTTCGCTTTATCCGGTGCATCTTCACGAGCTTTCGCCAGGTCACGCTCAGCTTTAGCAACCGCCTCAGCGTTCACGCGGCCCTTTTTATCGCCCTTGCGGGCTTTTGTGAGGGCCGCTTCACGGTCAGCAATCCGGTAGGTTGCATCACGCTCGGCCTTAGACAGCCCTTGACGTGCCTGGGCTGCGGCTTCCTCTTTGCGTTGAAGCTCAGCGGTTTCAGCTGCAATATTTTTCCGAGTTTGTTCCAACCCTTTCTCAGCATCGATAACGATCTGGGCATGGGAAAGGAAAGCAGCAGGGCCAGTGCCTGTGTGGAGTTGATGGACAACCGTATTCATCGCGTCAACAAGCTTGCCGATCTTGTTCCACTGATCTGCGGTAAGCACCGGTTCAGGCCGGCCTGAAAGATTCATCGCCAACCCACCATGCGGGAGGAAGCCACCCTGGTCATATAGCCCCACGTGACGCTTGGCGATGTCATGAAGCTCAGTAGCGGTTCCGAAGTGTGCATCACCTCGATGGCTTGCACCAGTAGAACTATCGCGCTCTGATTCTCGGCGGGCTTGGCTACTAACCTCACCACCACCTGGGAAATGCCGCCACTGGGTAAACCCACGACCATCCAACGGGCCGGCCTTGCCACCAATGGTGAAACCGCTACCAGTGTTACCGCCGGACTCGATAAACGTGCCATCCTGCAATGACATGGCCGTGTGCCCATTAGCACCACCGCCTTAATCCCACCAACCGACACTGATATCACCAGTGCTACCACGGCCAGGCAAAGCACCACGAGCATCAAGCCAGGTGCCTTCCGTGACCGTGGACATACGGGAATCAAAAAACGGTGCACCCAACGCAACATTGATCGTGCCAGAAACAGCACCGGAACAATCCGTCGCAGCCGGAGACCACCCACCCATAAGGTACGGGGTGCCATGCATAAACTGGATGGCTTTTTTGATCTCAGCAGCAGACTTAATCAACCCGCCCGCAGCATATGCCGGGTATGTGCCAGCATTAATCTGGGCGAGAATATCGTGGTATCGCTCCGAGGACTTGCGGTTGATAACCCATTCGCCAGCATCAACACGTGCAACAGGCATCCCATCGGAACCGACACCCAAAATCCCGTCAACACGATCCGTCCCAGGACCATACACAGGCAACCTACCACCGGTAGCGAAACCAGCAAGACCCCCCTCAGCGTTGCCGCCAAGCCACGACATCACTCTTTTTGCGTGGATCGTGACTACCTTGTCTTTGATACTGCCCAACCAGTTTTTGGACTCTTTCACAGATTCCTGCAACGGTTTGTTATCCGCGCTGATCGTCGGCTCGGTTTTCTGCTTGGCCACCTCATTAAGGTTGTCCAGCGCAGTTTTCTTATCCGCGATCAACTGATCCAAAACAAGCTTGGTTTTCGGGTCAGCAACCTGGGCAGACAGTGCCTCTAGCTCAGCAAGAGAGGTCTCTTTGCCTGCTAGAAGCTGCTCAATATTCAAACGAGCCTCAGCAGAGATATCAGCCCCATCAAGCTGCTTTAACAACACCTCACAGTCACGAACACCAAGACGAAACTTCGTATCGTGGATATTGATGGTCACCCCAGCGCGCAGATCATCAACCTTGGCAGTTGACTGCATCACCTCACCATATCAAGGTTGTTCAGTGCTTGCTCGGTGTCAGCAGTGATCTTGATCTGCCCGGTGTGGGCGTTAATCACATCGACTTTGAGGCCCAGTGCGGTGAGGTCATTGGAGGTTTTTTCAACATCAGCAACCTTGAGCTCCACAGGCTGGCCAAACTTGTCGCGCAGTGTATCAGCGTGTGACCACACAGTGGCAAGATCAGCTTTCGCTGGATCAGCGTTAACACTGATTGCCGTTTCAATCGTCGAGGGGACAAGACCCATGGAGGCGGCTAACTCCTGCACCTGCTGGGAGGTTAAACCATATTTTTCCGCCAGCTGACCCAAGGCGCCTTGCGTGTGAGACCACGCCTGGGCCATATCCCCACCCGTGGCAACAACCTGAGCCAACTCATCCCTAAAACCGATGAGCTCCTGACGCACACCTCGCGCGTTCTTCTTGGTCAGATCAAGACTGCCTGTGGCATTAAGCAGTGATGTACCAAAACCATCAGCTTTATTCACCGCCTGGGCGGCAGCCTCACTGACTTTATCGATATGCTCTGCCAAAGCTGCTGCAGCATCATCTTTTGATTGCTCTTGCCCAAACATGTGATCAAGCACGGTGTTGAGCGCTTTGACTTTGTCTGTTGCAGACGAAGAGGAATCAGCGATCTTGGCGAACGCCTCAGAGACCTCCAGTGCACCACACCAGGAGCTAGTTTTTTGGTTTCCTCGCTGATTTTTTGCCACTCGGTGCGTTGGCGTGTTAATTGGGCAACAGCAGCCCGCCCGCCTTCATCGGTGTGGTCAAAACGAGCAATCAACGCTGAAAATTTTTCATCACTGCCGGTTATCGCATGAGTCATCTCATCAGCAGATGCACCCACTTTTTTGAACGCCTCAGCTGTTTTTTCAGCGTGCTCAGCGACCTTGCTTGTTGCAATGACCTTTTTTGATCCCGCGAACGCCTTGCCGTCAAAAAGGCCAGCAAAATCTCCCCATGCAGCAGAAAAAAGCTTCCCGAGTTTGCCAGGCTTGGTAGCTGCAAGTTCTTCCTGGCGGGTAACAAACCCCTCGATCTGGGAGTTCATCACAGAAAAAGCGCCTTGAAGATCACCTGAGGTGAAAGCCTGAGCCATCTCACGATAGGCCTTCTTCGTGTTCGTCGCAGCCTGCTCCAACAGCTTGTGCTGCTGGCGGGCTTTTCTTAGCTCGTTGGTAACTTCGCCGACTGTCCAGCCAGCTGCAAGCATCGCCGCGCCCCAAGGGCCGCCAAGCATGTTGATCAGGCCACCGGCTGCTGATTTCACACCAGAGATCGCAAGGGCAACTGTGCCTTTCATGGTCCCTGCAAACGATGCCGCCCTAGCTGCAGCCTGATGCCCCATCGACGCGCCCAAACGATCAACTGCCGTAAAGAGGTCTTTTTCCGCAATCCACTGTGCTTTCGCAGCAGCAGCCTCATAGTGTGCTGCTGCAACAGCTTTCAAATTCGAGGATGCACCGCGATAGGCGTCCCCCATTTTGCCGATGGCTGGAACCCGGCTTTCGATAACTGCCATGGCAGAGGACATGCGCCCAAGGGTCACCCCATGCTTTTCAGCTAAAGCCTTCTGAATGCGCATCTCGTCACCAAAGGCAGCGAAACCTTGCTTCGTCTCAAACGTTTTTTTCGAGAGCGCACCAAGCGCCCCGGTGTGCTTAGCGATAGCTAGCCCAGCCAGTGCGAACCCAAGGTGCTGTACCTCCGGTGGCAGCTGGGAAAAAGTATTGCCCAAGGCTGCTGCTGATCCTGCAAGATCGGCGAAGGTCCCGACGGCAGCTGCAGACACATCGGCAATGGACGGGGCAAGGCCTGTGATCCCTTCAGCAAGCCCTTTCAACCCATTGGCAAGAGGCCCTTCCACCGAGGTGTAAATACCAAGGGCTGTTTCCTCCCAGGCATTACCCACCATCTCAATAGCACCAGGTAGCCCTTGGGTCTGCGCTGCAGCCAGTTCTGCTGCTTGCCCTGCACGAGTGACAGCACTACGGGTACGATTAAACCCTTCCGAACCCTGCTGAGCGGCAATACCGGCAAGACGCATCGCGTCGCTTCCAAAAAGCGTCGCCGTAGCGGCCTGGTATTGCTCATCGGTCATCCGTGCCGCAGCGATATTGAGCTGATCGAACAGATCAGACATGCCCACGAATTTTCCGCGAGAGTCATAGACCGTGAGTCCAAGTTCTTTGATTGCAGCTTGTGCCGGCTTTCCGGTGTCCGTCAGCGCGAGCAACGCAGACTTCATGAGCGTGCCGGCATCGCTTCCCTGGATGCCAGCGTTGGCGAACATGGCCAGCGTGGCCGCGGTGTCTTCCATCGAGACGCCGAATTGGTGCGAGACCGTGCCAGCTTGCTGCAGGCCTTGAGCAATACCAGTGATGTCTGCGCTTGACGCATTTGCAGCACCTGAGAGCACATCAGCAGCCGTAGCCGCATAGTCAGCACTCAACCCAAAAGCTTGCAGTGCCTGAGACTGAATCGTCGCAGCATCAGCAGCTTCCATTGCCGCACCGGACGCCTGCGTGACCGCCTGCAAAGAATTCATCTCCGTGCGGTAGGTATTGCCTACGTCGATGATTTCCTTGCCGAGTCCTGTTATACCAGCACCTGCAAAAGCAAGCCCTAATGCGCCACCGAGCTTGCCGGCAACGCCGAGCGCAGGGCGCAGCCCTGCCTCCATCTTTGGACCAAAGCCCTTGACGTCCGGTTCGACGAGAATATCAATTTTGCCGCCAGCCATAGCATGCCCCTTTCACAAGGTGTAGGTGTTACCGCCCAAGCGCTGCGCGGAAAGCCTTTAATGACTTTCGTTTCTGCCGCTTTTTCTGTGCCTGTTCATGTTCCTGATATTGGCCCAGGACACGGGCTGAGAGCTTTGCTGCTGCGCGCTGTGGTCGTTCCGCGATTGGCCACAAGATAGGCTTGGGAGGGGGTTTCATTCCGGATTGCTTGCGGTGCTCACGAGCACTCTGAATCTCCGGATCATCAGCGTCGGTGATCCACGAGGAATACTCGGCATTCAGCCAAAAATCTTCACGATCGACGAGATGGGCGATGTTCTCATCGGTTTTTGTCCACTCGAAATCATCAAGTTTTTCGACCAAGATCATAAGGTCGACCCACCAGCGGGTTTGGCGCTGCTGTCTCCAGTCGATGCCGTAAAAGCGCTGAAAGCCCACTAGGCAGCGAGCGTGTTCTTGTGGGTCTTCTAGGTAGGTTAGGAGTCTTTCGACCCCGTCAAAAAATTTCCATCTTCGCCACGGATGCCTGCGATCTGTGTGAGCATGATCTGCACTTTGTGAAATTCCGGGAATGAAAGCTGCATCAAATCATCCACGAAAGCTGCCTTCGCTTTCTCGTCCGATATGGAAATTATGTCGATGAGCTCACGGAGGACATTTTGTAGTGGCTGCTCGGCGACTTCTGGGCCGTATAGGCGGATGATCTTGTGGACTTCATCTGCGGTGAAATTCCGGCGGATGGTGAGATCATTTCCTCGAAGCGTGATCTCTTGCGGCTCGCCGGCGTCAACGGAGCATGCTTTTTCAAAAATATCGATTTTTTCAGACATAAGGGGTTTCCCTTCTTGGTGATGGAATAAAAAAGGGCGGATCCTTTTCTTCAAAGAAGAGGCGATCCGCTTTTCCTCAATGCCGGCGCTGGTTATGCGACGGTGACCTCTTGCGAACTGGAACCAGTAAGGTTAGCGCCGTCTGCGGTCAGTACACCGGTCACACCCTTCACGGTGAAGGGGCCTCCTGCGCGGCCTGTGACCGAGGCTTTCTCCCCGCCCTTGACTTTGCGCAAAATCAGCTGGACAGCAGTACCGTTGGAATTCTGCGCAATATCAGCGGATTTCTGACCATCAATGGAAAGGGTGAAGGTGCCTCCGGATGCTCCGGAGGGAAGTGTCACGGTTTTTTCGCTGGCCCCATCTTCTTCATACTGATCGTTATCGTCATCGACGTTCATTCCTTCTGGAAGCTCAGGAAGAATTTCGACGGCAGGGACAAGGAATTCCACGGAGAATTCATAGCCATCAAGGCTCTTGCCATCAATCGCAGCGCGAGTCGCAGGGCCAGAAAGGGTGCATCGCTCACACCAAATGGCCATTTGATCCTCACCATCATCGAGGCGGATCAGCAAGGAGAATTCCTCACCAATACCCTTTTCGATGGTGTAGTGCTCACCAATCTTTTTGACTTTCCCACCCTGGGCACGCGTGCGAACAGTTGCCTCAGAGTTATCGACTGCACGGAACTTGCAGCCCTCGGTTAGCGGGTCACGAGCCACCTTGTAGGCCGCCTTGCGATAATTAAACACCTGCAGCTTATTGACCGCTTGCTCGGACGTCAGCTCAAAGCCAACTTCGACACCGCCATATGGCAGAAATCCCTCAAGTGCTTCAGCGAAAAGATCGCTAGGATATCTACGCCAGCGGTCCCTCGGAATGCATCGCCGTCAAGCCACACATAGGCTTTTTCCGGATTTGCGTATTGAGACATAAAAACTCCTTAAAAATGTTAGATAATCTGCGCACGTCGGCGCAGGTGAACCTGAAAACGAACCGGCGCATAGTACAGAACTTTGTCTGCGCTGCGCTCGGTGTCATACAGCTGGATCGGCCCATCAACCCACGTGGAAGACCATGCGTGCTCATCATCAATAACGATGTTTTTCGCACGTCCAATAAGCTCCCCTGCCGTCGCGGCAAGGTTCCACGCGGTAACATCTGGGTCCTCATCAAGGCCGGAAGCATCACGCCCCGGCACCCACGGGGTGACCTGGATCATGAGCCGTCGTAGCATCGGGTCATCACCAACATGGCCCACCGTAGCTACTGTTACATGCGGCTTTATTAGAGGGTCTGGCACCTCACGTGTCGTGACCTTCCCACCGTGCAAAAGCTCGGTGAACGCTTCATGTTGAAGCAAAAACTTTCGGATCTCACCCGGCACATAGGGCATGGGTGTTCTCATCGCCTACCCTTGCCTTTCCTTGGTCGCATTCCTGAGTACTTGCCGTAACCCATCGCCGCATTGGTAAGTGATGCATGAGCAGGTGTTTTATTCGTGCCATACTCTTTGTGAATCGCCGTATCATCGTTATCGACAACCATGATTTGAGTTCCGGATTCTTTGACTTCAATCCCCGTTGCATAAGCGCCGGTTCGATAAGGTGCGTCAGCGCGGGCGGCGTCGGCGATTTGACGGGCGATTTTTCTTCTCCCTGACCTAGATTGCAACCTCACCTGCTGCCGGATCTGGGTCTTGAATATCGTTAGCCGCGCTTTCATCTCTTCCCCTTGGCCCGGCGAACCCGTACCGCGACGTACTCAGGCGCTTGGCCCGGTATACCACGCTCATGCCCATCAGTGATGCACTGCCAGACCTGCCCACGTGGATCTTCGACCTCGTCAGCAGCAGTCACCACCACATCAGAAACCCCCATTGACACAGGGCAGAACATGATCAGGCGTTCGTCCTTCACGGACGTTGGGCCCACTTCTTTTTCGCTTGACCATAGCGGCTCTTGGACTAACCCACGTCCAACAATCTCAGTAATGGTAGGACTGCCAGGTTCTCCAGTGATTGGGTCTTCACGGCCTTCTACCACTTTTCGGAGAGTGAAACCCGTTTGGAAAAGGACTGTTGCGCTCACCACCGATTGCTCCCTTCCGAAAAAGTTGGCGTGGGAGCTTTTCTAATGCTGAAGACCCCGCGTGGCTGCGGTGGAGAGAGCAAAACAATTTCATCCGTTGTAAGCCAGAGGAGATTTCCAGACCCGAGGCCGCCATCAGAAGACCATTCCATCTGAACTTCTGGGTACGCGAGCTTATCCATACCGCCACGGCCAGTTTTATCAAGGGCCCTAGTGACCATGTCTTCAACAACGCCTGCGACCACACTGGCTGAAATTGATCCATCGCGGGTTCTTTTCTCCAGTGTGGGAAAACGCTGTATGATGATGGCCTCAGCGCGACCGACTAGCCTCTCAGCGTAGGATTCGCGAGAACCGTCTAGGTCAGGCCAGATTTCTGCAATGAGAGATTTCAGGAAGATTGCCATGAGAGCTACCTCCTAATCTTCTACGTGGGCCTCAATTACTTCGCGAAGACCTGCAACGTCAAGCCCTTCAGTATCGATACCGAGCGTTTGGGCGTAAGCAATCAACTCAGCTTTCTTTGCTTTTGCACCCGGTATTCCTGACGCACTGGTTTCGGAGGCTTCCTGATCTGCTAGCTCTTCGACCTCGATGGTGTACCCATGCCGCCTGTAATACGCGAGCTTGTTATCTGACACCTGACAGACTCCGTCAACGAAATAATCATCACCAACAGAACCCGTATATCCAGGCACTGGTGTTTTTACAATCGCCATCTCTGCCCCTCCTAGCTATCAGCGATCTTGACGTTGCGCATGACGGCAGCAGCCTTAGTGGACTTCAGCGCAACCGCAATCGGACCGAGCTCGACCTCGCCACGCTTGACGGCACCAGCGGTAGAGAAATCCGGAAGCCAAGTCTTGATCATGCGACCATCCGTCGTTGTGACACCATGGAAGCCATCAAGGCCAAACCTGACCGCATACAGGCTCGTCTTACCAAGAGTCACAGGAATGATCGGATCATTGCTACCGGCTTTTGTGCCAGGATCAACGATAATCACATTTCCGATCTGTTCACGCGTGATCTGATGACCATTGGATCCCAACAGACCATCAACAGGTTCGCGTGAATACATATTTGCTCGGCGCGCTGCTGCGCGAACCTTTGCTAGCGCACGTTTGTTACCGAAGAGCATGGTTGGCGGGCCGTCAAGCACATCCAAAAGTTCGTCGAGATCATCGAGCACCGACATCGCTTCATCTGCAGATGTGAACTTGGACCAATCGCGCTCGGTTCCTTCTTCTTCCTTGTTCAATTCGGTAGAAGAATCTTTCAGCGCCTTATCAAGGCCATCAAAACCGTTTGCGTCCTTTGCTGTGTCTCCGTTGATCACAGCATCACAGAACTTTGTAGTAGTCGCTTTGATCAGCTGTGACATCTGTAGAGCAATCTCATCAGATGCTGCTGGGCCAAGGTGTGCGAGCACACGATCGACTTTGAAGGAACCACCGAGCGGTTTCAGCTCGACACTGATTTTCTTTGTGGTGACTTCTCTATCGGTGTACTCCGCTCCGATTTCGCGGAATGCTGCATCACGCTGCGTAGCTAGGCGGCGATAGCCGTACGACAATGTGGCTCCACCTCCCGCTGGATTCACTGCCGTATCGAATGCCAAGCTATCCAGAATCACCGATTCCTTGCGGAACTCATCGATGACTGTTGGCTCATAATCTTCTAGGGTATTGAGCTTTGCTTGCTCTAGGTTTATAGCCATTTATTCCTCCTTTAGGCGTTAAAGTGGGCACGCAAAGCGCTTGAGAGTGAGTTTGTTTGCGACTTGCCAGCTGCGTTCTGACCTTGTGAAGGGTCTAATGCAGAGCGGTCGAAGCCGATTGTCTTTGCAAGTGCTTTTGCGTCTTCTGCGGTTTCTCCCCGCAGTCTTTCCGCCATCTCGGCGGGTAGTTTGGTTGCAGCCAATGCCCCTGCCACGGCCTCACGCCGTTTGGATGCAGCTTCCCCATCAGCGATTTGTTTTTCCAGCTCCGCAATTCTTGCTAATGCCTGATCACGATCCGCTACTGTTTTTTCGTGATCGCTCATTTTTGACCGCTCGATCTCATCGAGCTTTGCTTTGAATTCGTCGCGCTGCTGTTCTGCTTCTTGGCGTTTATCACGCTCACGAGCAAGATCCTTGAGCACCATATTCTTTGATCCACGGGCCTCCGGATCTTCATCACCGACATGACCTACGGCAGCCTTATCTCCTTCGGCTTTCCCGTCTTGCGGAGTAGTTTTAGGGCTGCTTTGGTCATCTACTCCCGCACTAGATCCACTATGAGCGGTGTCGGAGTCGTTGATGATCGCTCGGACCCATGGAGCTTTTTTCTTGGGCATTGCTTACAATCCTTCTGATTTTGGGTATAGAAAAACCCATTACCGCGATCGGTAATGGGTTAGTGAAATTGTTGAATTATGCGGCTTTATGGAGGAATGTGGATATATCTACACGAGGCTCCATGTCCGCATATTTTAGCAGGTTATGGTACGTTTTCAGCTCTATTGGATCAAGATCATCCAAGTCATCGTACATATCATCACTGAGCCATAAATCCAGAAATTCTTTCTTCAACTCTACGTCAAGATAACCATATTTAATGAGTTCTTCTACATAGCATGTTTCAATAGCGATCTCATCTTGGTTACCCGGTTTTAGCCCTACTCCGAGATAGATCTTCCCACCGGTTTTTTCTTTTATTTTCTGGTACGTGTTCATGTCTCTATTCCTCCTTTCCTTTTAACTACATTGACGATACCATCTTGACGGATCACCGTAACACCTTGTCCCCCGACTGGAAAAGCAGTATTCACCTTAAAAGTCCTGCTGTCGCGTCCCTTCGTTGGCCCTGTATAAACAGTAACGTCCAAAGAATGCTCATCAGGACTTATAACCGATTTTTTTAGTGTCCATAAACCATTTTTTGAAATATCTATCCGATCAGGATCTGCAAGAATTTCACTGATCAATCCGGATTTTTCGTCTCCTAACCATGCTTCTAAAGCTTTTGTTCTTCCTTTCAACAATGGAAAGAAAGTTTTCTCACAGTTTGGTATGGAGACTCCATTCTCGACTTGCTCAACAACCCATGAGCGCCTGGAATGATCATGAGCACCTTGGATAAATTTCTTCTTTACCCTTCCAGTGATGATGCGTTCAATTGGCACGCGCTTATCCGCTGTACGCAAATCCTGGAAATACCGACGCCGAATCTCATCATCACCACCACCTATCTTCGACCAGCTTGGCGGATCACCGCTACCAGCCTCGACCTTTACACGCTTTAACTCTTTTTCATGCCGCGCTTTCAGCTTCACACGAGCTCGCTCTGTAGCTTCTTTTACGGCTTTGTCCCGCGTAAAAAAGTTGAGCTTAGAATCCAATGTGGGCGATGCATCCAGTAAGAACCCGTTTTTATGCAGCAATGACACAGCTATGTCGCGGTCACCACCTGCAAGGTGGTAAATCTCTTCCGGCATCAATCGCTGCCGTCCAGTATGCATATACCGCCCCCGCTTCGACATCTTCGAGTCATACTGCTGACGCAGATACATCGAAGCCCAACCGCGCTTCGTCGTTCCCTCCGAAGTCATAACAGCGCGAGTGCCAAAACGATCTGCAGCAACCTTCATTCCCCGTCGCGCATTGATGACCTGTGATGGGTCTGCTCCGTCGCGGATTGCTTGGGCGCCTGCGATGGTGAAGATTTTGTTTTGGTCTTTTTCGGATAGTTGTGCGAAATATTTATCCACATCAAATATCCACAGCTTGTGCATGTCCGATGTTTCTTCGGATACAGGGATTGCGTCGCAGTCACAGCCTGGGTGCCGTTGGAATCCAAGTCCTGCTCCTCCGCGTTTTCCTGCAAGGATTGCGCAGCGAGCGCAGCACGGTGGGCGGACGATTCTCACCCATGTGGTTCGTGGGCGGGCGATGAGGTTGGTGAGTTTAGCGATTCTCACCCATGTGGTTCGTGGGCGGGCGATGAGGTTGGTGAGTTTAGCGATTCTCGATGCGTCTGAGATTGCCGTTTGCGTTGCCATTTGGAGGACTTGCCCGCTGTATTTCCATATTTTTGCCCTTTCTATATCGGTCGCGCCGTTGTCGATTGCTTCTGTGACACGCAGTCCTTGTGCGTAGGCGAGGCCCATGATTGGCTGCCCAGAGCCGGTGATTCCGGTGAAGGCTTCTGGTGAGGCGTGTCCTAGCGGGGTGCCGTCATAGCCTTGGAGTGCTAGTGCTGTGTCGACGGAGCCGATGGCGATGCTTGCTGCTTCGAGCTGCGCTTCTGCGACTCTCTTGGTGAATTCTTCGGCGTAGATCTCGAACCAGGTTGATGGATCCATTGGTCTGTTTTTATTCCAGACCGCTGATACCCATCTGACTGTGTCCCTTATGATTTCTGAGCGTGTGCCAGCTGCGGCGCGTAGTTCTGGTGGTAAACGGCTGAACTGATTGTCGTGCATTTCCCCACCCCCTTACTGTCACGTTTCTGCGTCACGTTCCAGTTTCTGCAGAAGTGTTCCGGCTTCTTCTTGGCTGAGCCATTCGATTTCGCGGTCGATCCTCGCTTGCGGCCAGCCCATTTCATTCATGGCTCCACGCACCGATAACGTTGGCCTACCGCCAGTCAGTTTCTGCATCGCACCTGCTTGCTGAGCTTCCGTTGGCGTCCCAGGATTACGCCACAAAATCTGGATCTTGCCATCAGCTGACCATTCTCTGGTGCGGATACGCTCGGCAATTCCAAGCGCCCATGCCCAGCCCGCTCCTGCAACGGAGTTGATTCTTTCGACCTGCTTGACAAGGCGTGACTCGTCAGCCCTGATAGCACCCTCAGCTGCCGGATTAGCGGTGTTTTGCCCCATCATCCGGACTGGAAGCCCCGTAATCGTTGAGGCCTGCTCGGCAAGCATCTTGATGGTGTCATGGAAGCCTGACAGGCTTGCACCTGCGAGCTGCTCCACTTTGGCGCCTTTGTTGGACAGCGCCCAGACAGCCCCCCCAAGTATGTGTCCCACGGATCGAGTCGTTCCCCGTTTTCGTCGACGAAATCTTCTTCGCTGACGCCAAGAGCGATTTTCTGTGGCATGGACGTGGTCTCCATCGCGAGCTGCAGCTGCAGCATTACACGCCCAGCCATATCAACGATTGGCTTGAGATCCGAGAGCTGTGTTTCCCCCTCGAAGGATCCCGACTGTTGGCGGTTAATCATCATGACGATCGGGACGCGCCCAAGATTGTGCTCAATCTGCGTCTTTGCTTTCCACATCCCCAGTTTTTTGCTCATGATCACTGTGGAATCCGGCAAATACAGCGTCATGTGCTCTGCAATTCCGATGGAATCGCGATAAATCCGCAGCGCCGCCGTCATCGATCTTGTAAGCGGATCAACGATTGCCGCCATATCTTTGGGAGATTCTGCTCTGATTCGAGGACGCCCACCGTCTGGATCAGCAGCCACCGAGATGAAAGCACGACCGTAAATCGTTAGGTCCTTGTGCACGAGGTGGCTTTGCACATCAAGATCATTTGCTTCCCAATCAAGGCGCAGCTCCTTGTCTTCGGTGATCTCACCAGAACGGATTAGCAAACGGACGTCTTGCCGCTCTTCAAGAACATCAACATAGGTCCTGCACCAATTGAGCGGAAAGGCGAAAGGCTGTACATCTGGAGGAACGGAGATTCCCAGATTGCCGATCTGCTGCAAGCCTTTGTAATAGCGCTCATTGATTTTGTCCTGGTTACGCTGCTTTTGAATCTTCATAAACAGCTTCTTCACGAGCTCTTCTTCCGGCTTCGTGAGATCCATTATCTTCTCCTCCTTCCTAAGACGACAACGCGGGTGGTCTCTGAATCCCATTGCTTTGCATGAGCATCCATCGCTGCTTCATGAGCGAGGATCGTCGCCATTGCTGCATCTATTTTTTGATGTTCTGAAGGCTTTCCGAGAACGTACTGCTGCCCAATTTTTGCAACTTTTTTCGCATTTGCCATTGCAAGCGCCGTCAGTGGGCATCCATCATGCGTGATTCGCCCATTGGCTAAATCAATTTCAAAACGAGAAATTGCCGCATACATTCTCTTGATCGCGTTGGTTGGCCATTCAAAAACACGTTCTTGGCCGATTTGCAGCGCCCACTCCCCGATTTCAGATCTCCAATCTTGCGGATCCGCGTAAAACCGCTGAATCTGATACCGGTTTCGGATCTCATCGACAGCGGCCATGACCTCCGACCGTGGAGTTTTTCCGCCCCACTCTGCAGGATTCCAGATAGTAGGCCTACGATCCGGCCCATAGCGCGGCGTGAAAGTGAATCCACCACGCGTTTCAGCGCGCAAAGCCGTGAAATCGTTGTTTTCAGAGCCGTCGAATCCGACACAGATTGATTCACCATCAGGCGGGTTCTCGATCCAGTGCAAAGCAATCCTCCCAAAGATTCGTCGGCAACCATGTGCCTGATGAATATGTAATCCGATTCCCGAAGAATCGCTCTGCTTGCTCTGGATCGCGCTCTGAAATCTCATTTGCTTCTGCTAGCACCGAGTCAATATTGACCCATGGAGAGCCCTTATAGACGGCTTCGAGGATTCGGCGGCGGTCTTTAGGGCGTTTCCACAACAGCCCTTTTGGCGGCGGGATGTAAAAGCAAAACACATCTAGCGCCGTCGATTCAAACGTCGTTTGCGCAACTGAGCGTTCCGCCGAGTCGTAAGCATTTGTGGTTTCGATTGAACGCCCAGCCATACCTGCAAGGCCACGGCGTTGCGCGTCAGCTACTTTTTCCATCTTGTTCCGCTTGTTCCACAAACCGGTCTCGTCTTGAAGCACGAAACTGACGGGGTTACCGACCCTGGAGTCAGCAGAAGCTGTCACGGCGTCGATTCGATCAGCATCATCGCCTCCGAGCCCTCCGAGAATGCGAATGAATTCCCCTCGGGTGGCTAGAAGATGATGCAACGGCCCCATCTTGATCATCGACTTCAATGGGCGCATCGTGTTATCTACTTGGTCTTCTGATGTCGCTGTGAGCTGAATCAGCGGTGATGGGTGTGGGCGGCCTTTCGGCTCTCCCTTCTGGTAGGGAAACTCAAAACCACAATCGCAGCCCCAGTCAGCGCACCGATACGCCTCACCTTCTTCTGCCCAGCCATCAAATTCCGATGTCCCCACGGCCTGTATAAGCGTCATCGTGGCCGCCCACGGCCCCTTGCCCGTCTTTTGTGGAGCAATCACCTGCATTCGGCGATATTGGAACGCTTGATTGCCTAAAGGCTCGCCATTCCATTCCAGCCCGGCGCGGATGCGGCCGAACTGAGCCGCACACCAAAATTGCCAATCACTCCATTGAAGAGCTTGCCCGCGTTTGTATCCGTCTGGGATGAGGCAGTGTGCTTGTACCCATGCGTCCTAGAGGTCGCCGAGTGTCAGGAAGGTGATGAGCCAGTCGTTATTCTGTGTCTCCATTTACTGCGCGGAGCCGACGGATAGGCTGCGGAGACCGTGGCGGGGTGGTTGTCAGCGCCGCGTCTCCTTCCGTCTCGGATGCGGAGATCACCCAGTCATTTGCTCGGAGTCCTGCAGGAGAAAGACCGAGGGACTCAGCCATGCGCAAAACTACTGTCATCGTAGATGCAGGTGTTTCAGGGTCTTCTGTGACCACTAATTTCCGTACGTACTGCGCGAGCTCCAGCCAGCGCCACGGCTCGTTAATCCAGGCTGCTGCTTGGGGGTAAGTCCAGATGTGCTTCCATACATCACGCTCACGCTTCTTTGTCCCCTTCTGTGGCAATGACCATGGTGGTGCATCTCCTTGCCATCCACTTGCGGGCAGCACTTGTAGTTTTTCGTCGAGCTTTCGGCGGTCTGATCGCCCCGATGTTGGGTCTGGTGCTGGGCCAGACCGGCTTCTCGCCCCACCTCGTGGCATAATTTCGCCTCCTTTCTCACGCCCATTGGGCACAATTCCAACATGTCGGGTTCAAAAAAAACGGCTGGTCAGTGAACTTTTTGAACCCTTCGCACCTCTGAGAGATCTCCCCCACGGCTGGGGTTCAAAGCCGTCGAGGGCCCCTCCCCTGGGGCCTACTGTAAGTGGATGCCAGCGCCCGCCGCACGTCCACTGCGTGACGGGAGTTACACCGCCGGCACAGCACCGTCAGATGCTGCTCCGAGCCGCCTCCGAGCGCTAGAGCCTGTGTATGCTGCGCGGTCAAATCATGGGCTTTATGTCCGTAGCACTTGTAGCCTGGGCACCAATCTCCATAGATTTCCCGCCATCTATCCACGGCTGCTCGTCTAATGACTGCTGTTCGTTGTCCATCAATCTTCGTTGCCACAGTTTTCCGCTCGTGTGTTTCATGGGCACGAGCATGCTCACTGCATCGTCCTCGGTATTTAGCCGGCTCTGGGCATCCTGCTTCGCAGCAAATTGAGCCTGCTCTCGCCATGACACCTCCTGAGCATGACAAAAGGCCCAGCCACATGATTGCGGTTGGACCCAGGTGATACGAGCGCTAGCTTACTACATAGGTGTCCCACGAGTCTACAAGTGTCATTGCAGCCTGTTCATAACATCACTCAAAGCCACGATGACAACACCGTCACGCACTGTGGAAGGAATAAGCCCATCATGCACCCACCGGTAAATAGTGCTCTTTGAAAGATCATGACCACGCTGCCTGCAAGCCGCAGCAATCTCTCTACACGAACCTTCCACCGGAGTGTCATCAGCAAAGATCGAATCAAGCAACTGTGCTTGAGCAATGATCTCTTCTGCAGCCACAGTGGCAGCTGGAGCATCTGCAAGCACATGGAGACGTGCCTGCATCCACGCAGCAATCCCAGCAATCCGCTGAGGACACAGTACAAGCCCCTGGCCAGTTTCACGCGCAAGGATCCTTGCCCAAAATGCAAGAAGATGCTCCGTTTCCATCTTGAGATCAAGAATAGGAACTCTCAAAGGCGGACGTGATGAACCTCGATGAGAGCCACTACCGCCACCTGCCTTCTGCCCTTGAGTAGGAACCATAATGTCATCAATCAAAGGACCAAGCTTTTCACAAAGATACAAAGCTTTCCCAAAATCATGCAGGCGCCAATCATCCATTCTTTTCTTCCCTTCCACCACGACGGCCTCTGCGCCTGCGGCGCTTCCTTGCCGTCCCTGCCTGTCTCTGCCCGTCCCGTCCCGAGAGATCTAGATCCGTCACCCCACCGATCTGTGATTTGTGCTTGATCCGTCGTAGGTTTTACCAAATCGTTATAAACATGGTTTCGGGTCGGCGCGTCAGCGTCCGGCGCTGCTCGAAGAGTCGGCGCTGCTGCCACCACGGGCGCTGCTGCCTTACTCTCCTGCTGCTGCCTTGACGGCGCTGCCGAGGTATCGATGGGAAGTTCGGTTTGGGCTGTGTAGATCTGGATTCCGTTCTCTTGAGCCCAGTGTGAGCCGTTGATGAAATCAACTGTGTGGCGTGAGTAGTAGGCCTTTCCTTTTTCAGGAGCAGGAAGAAGTTCAAGCTCTTCTCCTGCGCCGCGTTTTGAATTACATTTTTTGCAAGCAACCACAAGCGTTTCCACTGTTGATTCCTTGTGCGCATTGAGCGAATCGATTGTTGCTGCCCGCCAGCTTTTTCGATCCTTCCAATTCACTGTACGGCCGCACCAGCGACACTGGTCACCATCGCGGTGACGTACTGCCGGTATAAGTTCTGGATTTCTCTTATCGGCTGCACGACGACGGTCGATTTCGACCTCTTCTTTGCTCCTGTTATGGAGAAATTCAACATCATCAACGATCCGCAAAACTTTTCGCCCATCTGCGTCTTTCTCCCTAAAAAGCAAACCAGCGGAAGAAAGAACCTCGATAATGACTTTTTCACGACCCGGCGCAACTTGTGCCATGTGTCCGTATTCGACGATGTAGTCGGTGAGGTGGGCTGCGCTGGCGGAGGTGAGTTGGACGAGGAGTCCGAAGGCTTCGTTTTTGAGTTGGTGGTCGAAGTCGCATGAGGTGAGGAGTCTGGCCATGAGCGGGTGTGTGGCGATGTTGTCGCCGAATCTGCTCCATGCCATTGTTGTTTCCTTGCTGTTGGGTGGTCATCATGCGGTTTTGCGTGCTGTTCGTGAGAATGTTGGGAAGCATTGTTCACATAATCCTTCACCTTTATGCGCACGCGCTTGAGGTGATACGTAGTGAGTTTTTCCTGATTGTGGGATCAACTCTGCCAAGCACGCCCTACAGGTTCGTTGGAGAGTCATAAGATCGTTAGCCATATGTCGTGTTCTCACATCTGAATAACGACCTGCTATAACACCTGTGATAGGTAAGTCTTGTTGTTCACACTCGGATAAATATTTTTCGCAAGGCTCTAACAGTGGGCATTGGTGGCAGATGAGTTTTGCCCGTAGATTGCGTGCAATCATTTCTTGCGTTGATTCCCCAGGCAGACGGGTATCCCAGAGAGAGGTCTCCCCTTTCATACGGCTACGGTGGCACAGGGCTTCGTTGTTGTTCATGAGATGCCTTTTGTGGGGTTTGTTTCAACAACACGCAGTGTTGTTTTTTCGGGGAGATCTGATTCAGGTTCTATCTCATCGTCTTGTTGCGATGCACCAGGTCTATCCAAGACACTCATAGCCCAGATTGGTGTTACAGCGACGATTCTTACAGCTGCAGTGTGGTTATGAACATAGGAGCACTGATAGAGTTCAGGGCGGCTTCCCATCGATGATGCGGCTTTTGCCACCGCCATGATCTGGCGTGGAAGTGGGCGAACAGGGCCAGGGTCAGAGGTTTGTTTAAGCTGGTTTATCACTCGTGTGATAGTTGCCCTGGGGTCACCGATGTTTGCTGGTTCTTGATGTCTTTTCACTTTGACCAAAGCGATATCAAGACCGATACCGGTTTCGTCAGTGATCGTGATCTGGTTTTCTGCCACATGCAGGCCGGTGAGAAGTTCCACATCACTGTCTTTTGTGATTCCTGATGTTGCCATAATGAAGGCAGGTAGCACCGTTTTCGGGAATTCGATGACCTCATCTTCTTCAGACCCCATGCGATAGATCCCTGTTTCGATGCTCGCGACAAATGTTGTTGTGTCGTTGACTGCGCACACTGCAAGGCCATCTTCACCATAGGGGCGCAGTTGAATCACGTCATAGGGGTCTTTATTTCCTGCAATCGTTTTTGCTGCTTTTAATGCACGATTGAGCATGCCCGTGGGGCAAACAATAAGTGTTTGTTCCTGTGGTTTACTTTTCGTCTGGTTCATTGTCTTTTCTCGATTTTTTCTAGAAGTTCCATTTGTCCTGGTATTTCCAGATTTGGGTTTTCCTTCATAGGTTTCTCCCGTTACCGTGCGTAATAATTTGCGATGGTCAGGAAGGCAGAAACCGGCATTGTGAGGCGGTTCCAGCCGTTTCTTTTCAAAAGTCTGATCACTTCGCTGGTCATGTCGTCTGCTTCGGCAGGGGTGAGTTTCCGGAAAAAGCGTGGCGCTGCAGCGAGAAGATCCTCCCGGCAGGTCGCGAGGTGAATATCGATCCCGGATTCTTGATGTGCGTGTGTCATATCTTTTTTTCCTATTTCTGGGTGCCCGCCGCCTAAAGTCTTGTGCAAATCTTTTAAACCTTTTGGTGTCACGCGGATCGTTGGGGAGGGTACTTCCATTGATCCTGTATGTGGATTGCGAAAAGGCTTTCCAAGCTTGTGCACCAAGCGGTGAGTATCGATTGCTTTTGCCTGGGATGCTTCCCAGTGACGCCTTCGTGCTCCACGGGGCCTGAAAATCCAGCCAAGTTTTTCCATGTGAGCGAAAAGGCGATCACGGCCAATAGAGATTGCTGGATCCCTCGAAAGGACTTTTGCAGCCTGGGCCACCGAGTAGTCTCCTTCAGCTTCTGCGAGCTGATTCCATGCAGCTGCAGGCGCTTCTAGCTGACGGGTTCTTTCCTGCTCCTCTTTAAGCTTGGACGCTAGGTAAATGATTGTGTCCGGGTCTGTGATGACCTGTTCAATCGTGGCAGGGGTCATATATGCCCCGTATTTCCGGATCGAGGGAAGAACTTCGGCAGTCACCCACTTTTTGAATTCTTTTGCTTGATCAAGGCGGCTTGCGAAAATCGCGGAGTACAGACCCGCCTCAGTAATAACGGTCATTGCCCTTGCTGAAGAATCGCCGCTGACCTGCGACGTACTCACTGAACGAGTACCTTTTTCATCCGCGTCCAAGCGACGCGTCATATTCGCAGCGTCCCGGTAGCCAAGGACTTTAGCTACATCACTGGCCACTCATTGTGGGTCACCTTGATCATCAATGATGATCCGGACTGTGTGACCTTGGAAGGTATAAGGCTGGATATTCATTCTTCAACTCCACTTTTAACGGGAGCTAGATTCGATGATGTCGGCCCTGTAGTCTGGCCGAGGAATTGTCATCTCGTTATAGATGTCATCAATGTGCATGGTTAGCGTCTGGATTTCGACGTCCATGTCATTGGATGCGTCCACGAGCTCAATCACCGTTTCTGCAAGGTTTGCCAGTTGTAAAGCAAGCCATACAGTTAGCATCATGGTCACGACCAGTGCAACAGTTAGCGTGATAATCATTGGTTTCTTCTTTCTTGCGCTGTTTGGGCAAAAGCGATGATGGCGGAGTGTTTGATCATGATGCGGTTGTTTTTCGAACCTGGCTTTTTCGATGACGGTAGAAGTCCTTCACGGCAAAACTTCCTGATCTGCCACGGTGAATATGGGATGATTTCTGCAGCCTGGTTTGGTGACAACCAGCGATCTAGTGTGCTAACGTTGGTCACGGAAATTCCCCTTTCCTTTTTGAGTCTCCATGACCGGCCTGTTACAGCAGGCCGGTTTTCTTTTCCCTCATGCCGGTCATGTCAAAACCCCAATTACCCTTCCCGGTATGGATTGGTGGTCAATTGTTTTGGTATCTCTGGTGTCATAAGCGGATGTGGCGGCATATTCATTGCGCAGCTGGCTTATCGCGCTGCGAAGAAGTCCAATAGCATCGCCAAGCGGGCGATCGGTGAAGCCGCCGAAGCAAATCGCATCGCTATACAGGCAAACCAATTGGCTGAGGATGCGAACTTGATCAGTAAGCGAGCGCTGAGGATCAACAGTGAAGATTTCGAATACGAATGGAGCTTCAGGGTTAAAGATGATGGGATCTGTTGCATCACCCATAAGGGTTCCCACGATGCTTACAACCTCACCATGTTCGTATACATGCAGTGTTCGGGTGAACTGGTAGGTTCCAGTTACTGTGCTCGAAGGAATACGCATTGTGTTTCCCCGTGTGAGCAGATCACGTTCGACGCGCAGAGCGTTTTCCCGCAACTGGTCACCGATGCGAGAGCACATACGCCTCTTTTTGAGTCCTCTAGCACCGAGGATTTCTTCCCTGCAGGGCGTAAGGCTATCAAGTGTAATGTCACTATTGTGGCGAATTGGCAAACGCCTGCTGGCTGCAAGATGGGTCGCATCATTGAGCACACATTGAGCTGTCGCGAGAACAAGGACGGTGTCATCGAGTTTGCTCTTATCGTCTAGCATGCCCTCGGTTTCGTTTCCTGAGATGGCATTTTTTATCCGTTTCCACGGCATGAGCTATCATCCCTTTTTTGAATTTGTGGATTAAGCCATTTTTTCTTGGTTAAGCGCGCAAACCGTATTCGCCGACCCGCAAGATCCCGAGATTCCTGAGCGTCTTACGCAGTATCAGTTCCATCAGCTCATGAGCATCTTTGACGGGGATCGCCTCTATGGTTATCGGGTCCTTGACCTTCACGGTGATGATCGAGAGCCCTGTTTTTTCGAGTGGGATGATCCCAACTTCTGATCGGGGAGCACCGATCATCTTCAACGTCATCAAACGCATGAAAAACTCCTATGCTATGTGTCCAAAGTTGTTCTTGTTTACGGTGGTCAGCGCTACACGCTGGCAACCTCAGATATTGCTTCTGTCCACTTCCGTATCACCGAGCGTTTGAATCATTCTGCGCACTACTGCGACCGACTCGACCGGCGCCCATTCGGACAAAGCCAAGGCAGTCTCCAAGATTTCCCCGGCGGTGCGTTGCTGGAGCAGTTCGACCCCTTTGAGGTTTTCGAGCTGGCGGACGGCGGCGAAGTCTGGGTCGCTTGCTACGACGGCGTTGACCTCGCGCTGGAAACGGAGCAAAGCACAAAAGACTTCTTTGAGCCGTACCGTAATCAGCGGTAACCATTCCTCTGGCACGCCCGCTGCGTCATAAACGCCGAATCCAGTTTCTTCTTGTTTTAATCGTGCGATTGCTCGCTCAAGCTCTTGGCGTGCCTCAATTTGGCGCGGACGCCGTTGCTTCGGCATCACTCCGGTTAGATCGATTATTTTTCTACGTCCATGCAGCTCTTTGTTGGTTCTTACCCAAGCCATGAGTAGTTCCTTTCTTTGCTTTCCGACGCCTACGGTTCCCGGCGCGTTTAGGCTGCTGTGGTTTCTGCGGTTTCCCAGGTGACGATTTCGGAGAGGCCTAGGCCGAAGGCTTGGGCGATTCCGATTGCGAATGCGAGGGATGGTTCGCGTTCGCCGGTTTTGACGTCGACGAGTGTGCTTCGGCTGGTTCCGATGGTTCGGGCGAAGGCTTCGTCGCTGGTGATTCCGCTCATGTTTCGGAGGCGGTCGATGAGACCATCACGGATTTTGATCTTTACATTTGCCATGTTCATCCCCTCTAGTGAAGTTCTTACAACTCACAGTGAAGTATTTTTAGCTCACACTGTCAAGCGCCAATGTTTCGCAATGTGTTGTTTTTACTACACGGGTGTGCCACTATTAGCTCATGGAACGTATCGAACTCTGGATTCGAAAGACCGTTGGCAATGCCTCAGATAGAGAGATCGGCAAGCTGGCGCACATCGGCCAATCAACACTCAGCCGTCAACGCCGCGATGGCACGGTTACCGTTGAGACGGCAGTAAAGATCGCACGCGCATACCAGGTAAGCGTCGTCCCGGCGCTGCTCGCGCTCGATGTTCTGACTGAGTTCGATCTCAAGGCATTTTCAACGTCGAGCGGAATCATGGACGCTAGTGATGAAGATCTTGTCGCTGAGATTCTCCGACGAATGAAAGCCGGGCAAGCTGACTGGGCAGAGAAACCAATCAGCGAGTTGGACACCCGTCGCAACGCAAAACGCGGCAATAACTCCCCCACTGCACCCCCGCATGTCACTGAGCCCGATTACGATGCCATCCTCGACGGCATCAACGCCGGAACAGAGCCAATTGCAGCACAAAAGGCCACCGACCCACTCGAAGAGAACTACACCTAGGAGCACTTCATGAGCCCTGTGGAAGCAGCCCTCGAAACACTCGCCCACAACATGGGCATCACAGTGATCGAGACGAGCAATCTGGGATGCACCCTCAACGCTTGCTTTCACCCACCGACACGAACCATCTTCATCAAAACCGGCCTCGACCCAGTCACCCGCCACTGTGCCATCGCCCACGAACTAGGACATGCTCACTACGGGCACGGGTGCTCAACTCCCGGCGCGGAGCGGCAGGCTGATGAGTGGGCTGCGCGGCAGCTTTTGGATGTTGGTGATGTGGAGGCTGTTGGTTGGGAGTGTGAGGGGTCGGCTGCGGCGATGGCTGCGGAGTTGGGTGTTACGCCTCATCTGCTTACTTTGTGGATGCGGATGTATGTGCAGGGAAGAATTCAGCAGGAGAAGAGGGCGTGTTGAGGTGCCTTTGTTTGTAATGGTCGTTATTTTACCACTTGAAACGTAACGCTATGTAGTGTTATAATGGGTGTGTGAACAGGAAGGAGGTGACAACATGGAAATGGTACATCATCATCAAGAAGGAGAAACGAAAAAAGAAATAGCCCAACCGGTTCCAGATATCCCAACTATCCGGAACCGGGGGCTACCCCCTAACACTAACAAACCGGAGAAAACAATGAACACCCCACTCAACAACGCCGCAATATACATCCTCGTCACAACACTCGCCTACCTTGCAACAGGCTGGACGTGGACTCTCATAATCGGCGCTATCGTCACCTGCTCAGCTATCGCCCGCCACATCCGCACAGATAAGGCATAATCATGAACCCCGGCATCATCGACAAAGATACTGGCCGCGAACTATGGACCGGCCCAGAATGCGCCGACTACATCGGCGTAACACCCGCCACATGGCGTAACTACTCAGCCAACGAACGCACCCCCAACTACGTGGCCACCATCCTGGGGAAAACCAGGCTATGGGACGCCGAAGAAATCAAATCTTGGCACACCAATCGTCCAGGCTCCCCAGTACCAACAGAAACCATATGAAGTAACAAAGACTCCCTTCCACGGTCATCTTGGCGGAAGGACGTGAAAGGGAGCTGACGCAGGGATTGAACTATTCGGAAACTCTAAATAGTTCGTCCCCGACAAGGAAGAAGTCTACCCCATGGCCACCGTCCGCGACCTCTGGACAAAAAGAAACCCCAACACTGAATCCCGGACTAAACGCATCCACTCAGAACGATGGGGCGTCGGCAAGCGCTGGCAGGCTGTCTGGATTGAGAACGGGCGCGAAGCAACGAAGAGCTTTGCCACCCGCGACGAGGCAGAACTCTGGGCAGCACGCGCCGAAGTCGGAAAGCAGACGGCACCTGGATCACCAAAGACAAAGCAGACGTCACACTCTCCGACCTATGGGATCCTTGGCTCGCCGCTAAAGGAAACGTCTCCGACAAAACCAAACGCGACTACCTCAGCTACTGGAATGTCCACATCCGACCACAATGGGGACAAACCCCCTGTGCACACATTCAACGCTCGGTCATCAACGCCTGGATACCCACGCTCTCGACAATGAAAGGCGTCCCAGCCAGCCAACCACCGCGACCACTCAGCGAATCAGCCATGCGCAAAGTAGGCCTCATCATTCACGGAATTCTCGACCTCGCAGTGGAACTCGGAGTCATCCACCAAAACCCCACCAAAACCGGTGAACTGCCAAAACAAAAGAAATCAGAACGCCGCTACCTCAAAATCACAGAAGTCGACGAACTGATCAGACAAGCACCAACCGAACAAGCACGACTTCTTCTCCGAGTCCTCGTCATGACAGGGCTGCGCCCAGGAGAAGCAAAAGGACTCAAAGTCAAAGACCTAGACCCAGTAGGCGGGCGTCTCATGATCCGCCGTGACGTCAACGACTTAGGACACGAAGACTCAACAAAAACACGAAACCACCGTGATGTTCCCATCGGTGGCGACATCCTCTTACGCCTAGACCGCAATGCCCAAGGCAAAGACCCGGATGATTGGCTGATCCCTGACGAACGCGGAAAAGTCTGGACTACCGCCCGATGGCGGGTCGTGTGGAAAAACCTGTGCATCTGGACTGGGATTTGTGACCTCGACACCTACGAGTTGCGCCACACTGCCGCATCTATCGCTATCGCAGCCGGTGCCGATGTGAAAACTGTTCAGCTCATGCTCGGCCATTCCAGTGCCGCTATGACTCTTGATGTCTACGCACACCTCTGGGAAGAAGGACTCGACGCCATCCCCGGCGCGATGGAAGCGCACATGGAAAGTGAAAGGAAACGCGCCGAAGAACTGTCCTCGATGCGTGAAGCATCAGAGGCAGAACGTCGACGCGCTGGTTTTAGGGTGATTGGGTAGCCCAGCTCGTATGTTACAAATACGCCGAATTCAGATTGGGAACTTTTCTGCTATTGGCTCGCCACTGTCCTTAACGCCCCTCTTTAGCTCGATTGCAAGCGGTATCTGTGCTGCTTCCAATTGGGCTCGAACATGATGAATTACGGAAAGTAGATTTGCGGCCTGGACAAAAGGGCGAGCACGCCCTTTAACGTAACTCTGCGGCACTCCGATCCAATGAATGCCACTGCTACGGCATTGAGCGCGTTCCAACGTACGATCGGGGATCGCATTTGTTTGATATCGCTAGTAATCACCGCATCAACGTCCAGTTCTTCTAGGCGCTGAATAAGAGAGATGTCATAGAGCCCGTACGGGATACTCGGTCCCGATCGCAGAAACTCGTCCCTTTTAAGCCATTGTCTTAGTGGTTCGTCAACTTTGACATTCATGCACTCATCAAGGAAGAACCTCATGCGACATTCTCCAGAACCATCGTGTGAAATTCCACAGCATCCCTTGCAGACTCATATTCATGAATCCGTCATCGGTCCATACCTTGACAGTCTTGCCATCGGTGGCGAATTGATACTTAGAAGGGTGATCCACCATGTCAAAATCGCTCAACGATGAAAATGCCTTGCGAATCTGCTGAAGCGATGTCTGAGCCCGTAACTTGGCGATCGTACGCAAAGCGACCAAATCACGGAAAGAATATTCAACCGGCCTAGAAGCTGAGGCCTCAGGAACAAGCAGACCCGTCCTACGCCAACGTTGAAGTTGGGCAACCGTTGCACCGGTTAGCGTTGCCGTAAGTGAGATATCGTAACCCATGGCGAACTCACCTCCTTTCCCTACAGTGTATATGGGATCAAGATGCACTCCGCACTAATTTGATTAAGTTCTCCTGTTCGCTATCTGTTCGGTTTCTGTTCGGCCTATGTTCGGCCTATGTTCGGTATGCGTTCGGTACGAACGGCAACAACCTGCAACAATAACCAACAACCAAACAATCCACACAGCATGAAGAAATCCCAGCTCAAACATGCCATGAGCTGGGGTTTTATTTGTGCGCCCGGAGGGATTCGAACCCCCAACCTTCTGATCCGTAGTCAGATGCTCTATCCGTTGAGCTACGGGCGCTTAGGTGGATTGCTCGACGCGATGCCGTGCAACGGACTTAAACTATACTCCACTGGCATACATCGAACAAAACACCTGCTTAAAGCGAGTATTAGTCGCCTAATTCCGATTAACGGTTAGATAGCTGGAAGGTTGCGCCCTGCGGGTCTGCAACTGTAGCGATCCTGCCGAAAGGGGTGTCGACGGGGCCGTCGAGAAGCTGGCCGCCCAGCTCCTGGAGCTTGTTCACGGTAGCGTCAACGTCAGCGACCGTAAAGTACGTACGCCAGTGGCTGGGAACTTCCTCCGGAAGGAAGGAATTTGCCTCGCACATGCCAGCCGTGGCGGCCTCGCCCGGCGCGTTGGCGGCGTAGCGGATTCCGTCGCCTGGGCCATCGGTAGGTTGTCCGTCTTCGCCGATATAGCTCAGCTTCCAGCCAGTGACCTTTTCATAGAACGGTGCTGCTGCATCGAAGTCCTTGGTCATTACTTCAAACCAAGCAGGTTGTCCGTTGACTGCTTCACGGGTGATGCCCGGGAAGTCCAAGGCCTGCCACAGCCCCACCACGCCGCCCGCGGGGTCGGACACAATGGCCATGAATCCTAGGGTCCCTACCTGCATAGACGGGAGGATGATCTGTCCACCGGTTTCCAGCGCAGCAGCCAAGGCGACGTCCATGTCATCAACCTTGAGGTATATGGTCCATGCGGTGGGAGCCATCGGGGTCTCGGAACGACCTTCAGGACCCATGTGGGAGTCCATGGCACCGCCGACTGGTTCGCCTTCCGACAGGATGATGTTGTAGCCACCATATTCTCCACCCTGGCTGTTGAATTCCCAGCCGAAAAGTTCCTTGTAGAAGGTTCGTGATCCTTCAAGGTCATGGGTGGAAAGGTCGATCCACGTAGGATCACCGTGCAGAATGGGGGACATTGTGCCTCCTAAAAAGCGGCCTCGTAAAAGTGTTAGGACGACTCTACGCGCATAGGGCAAGAAAAGTTGCACAAAAAAATCCACTAGATAGAATTAATCCCCCGCAATGAGCCGCAATGCGGTTGTGCGGGGGATTAAAATTCTTTTAGCAGGTGGGGTTAGTTCAGAAACACCGTCACTTTTCCCGCGTCCGATTCCACATGATCCACGCATTTCTTATTGGTAAAAACCACAAGAGTGACGGGATCACACCCAGCTGCTCGTACTGCATCAAAATCTACGGTGATCACCGTTTCCCCTTGAACCACGTCCTGGCCGGATGACTTGTGGGAGACAAAACCGCGGCCTGTCATCCCAACGGTGTCAAGACCGATATGAACAAGGACTTCAAGGCCTTCAGGAGTCTTTATAGCAAAAGCATGCCCTGTTTTGAACACCGTGACCAGCGTTCCCGATACCGGCACCACAATATCTCCGACACCTGCATCTCCCGTTCCTTGTACAGGCTGCACAGCGAAACCTTCTCCCATCATGCCCGAGGAGAATACTTCGTCGCTGACGGAGCTGAGTGGCAACAAGGGGGCGTCGATAGGCGGAATAACAACGACTTTCTTCTTGGCAAACCCAAACATTATTCGCCCTGTTCACCTTTCAGCGACACTTTTCCGGCCAGCTGCGCGGCGACTTCATCGTAGACAAATTGCACCTGCGGGCCGATCACTACCTGCACGTTTTTAGCGCCAGGGCGCATCACGCCGATCACGCCTGCTCGTTTGATCGCGGGTTCATCAACGCGAGCGGAATCTCGGACGGTCACGCGCAAACGGGTAGCGCAATAATCCACAACGTCGATGTTGCTCGGCCCGCCTAGACCCTCAATAATCTGTGCCGACATCCCAGAAGCGGAGGCATCAGCCGTGCTTTCCGACTCCGCTTCCTCTTCATCTTCCCGTCCTGGGGTCTTGAGGTGTAGGACGCCGATGAGGGTGTAGAAGATACCAAAATACAGCGCAAAGTAGACCGCTCCCAGGACCAGCAACATCCACCACTGGTGCGCCAACGGGTTCTGCGAGGAAAGGAACATGTCAATAAAGCCCGCAGAGAATCCGAACCCTGCCGTCCAGTGGAAGACGGAAGCGATAAAGAGCGACAGGCCAGTAAGAAGCGCATGGACAACATACAAAACTGGAGCTAGGAACATGAAGGAAAACTCCAATGGCTCCGTCACACCAGTGAAGAAGGCAGCCAATGCACCAGCAAGCATCAAGGAGCCAACGACCTTCTTACGCCTAGCTTCCGCGCGTAGATATATGGCCAGTGCGGCACCGGGCAGGCCGAACATCATCACTGGGAAGAATCCCGCCTGATACTGGCCGATAACACCCACAACCTGGCACGACCCATCGATCCAGTTGCCGGGGCAAGATGCGGCATCCGTAGCTGCTTGGGCAGCCTCAATAGTCTTGCCGCCGCCAAGGAATTTACCGATGTCATTAATACCGATCACGTCGAACCAGAAGATCGAGTTGACTGCGTGATGTAGGCCAGTAGGGATCAGGAGTCGGTTAATAAAGCCATAGATGCCCGCACCGGCAGGCCCCATGCCCTGAATCCACTCACCGAAGTTAAACAGCACGTTGTAAATGATCGGCCAGACAAAGTACATAATCCCGGAGAGGATTATTGAGAAGAACGAGGTCAGAATCGGAACAAGCCGCCGCCCGGAGAAGAAAGCCAAGAAGTCCGGCAACTTTGTCGCGTGGAACTTGTTATACACCCACGCTGCGAGCACACCGACCAGAATGCCAAAGAGCACGTTCTTGCCACCGATGGCACTCCACCCCTGTGATGCCCATTCCAGGGCAGCGTCGCCTTCTAGTTTGGTTGGATCGCCGATTCCTTTGTAGCTGGATACCGCTTTTGGCCCTATTAACTGGGTAATCGTGGCAAAACCCACAAAACCTGACAGAGCCGCAGCACCATTGGAGTCTTTTGCTAGACCGCAGGCAAGAGCGATGGCAAAAATCCAACCGAGATTATCCAGAATCGCTAAGCCCGACTGGATAAAGATTGCCGCAACTGTGTTGTCCGCTCCCCAGCCGACAGGATCAATCCAATAACCAATACCCATCAAAATGGCCGCGACCGGCAGCACCGCAACTGCGCCCATCAGGGCCTTTCCCAGGCGCTGCAGGGCATTCATAACAGAACTCATCATCTATCCCTTCTCTTAGATTGAGAGATATTTAGTTGTGTACGTTTTCTTGCGTCCAACCGTGCAAAAACACCGCGAGGAACGCAGCCTCCCCGCGCACGGACGGTGGGAGCTGCGACTCACCAGATAAGTCAGCAAGCAAAGCCGCCGCGACCGAATACTCACACGGTAAGAGCTTTTCGACGCTCGCCAGCAGCACGTTATCGCGCAACTGCTTACGCTGAAGGCGTCGATAAGCCAAGGCCAGCTCCATAGATAGCGCGTCATTCCCGGCTTCCGTGGGGGCGTCGAGTAGCTGGCGCGCTTTTGCGGTCACCCTCCCGATCCTGTTTGCCACCGCGAGCGGTTGTTTCACAGTGCCACCGGTGCGGACCGCATGGAGGTGGAGGGCGATGAACGCGGCTTCGTCGATAGGCAGCACAATCGAATCAAGGTGTGTGTTCAGATAGTTGACCACCAGTTCAGCGGCTGAAAACTCCTCCGGAACCACCGCTTTGATCTCCGCGACGAGGGAGTTACGGATAGTTTCACCCCGCCCGACTCGCTGCACAGCAAAAGACAGATGCTCCGCGAGGATCACATAGACGCTCGGATGAAGCATGCCTAAAACATCGGCGGCAATATCAATGCTCGCTGAAATAACTTGGAAGGTAGCCTCATCAATGCTGCTCAGCCCCTCAAGAAGCGCACGATGCTGCTCACTAATCTCCACATACTCACGGCTTCCGCCGCCGTGCTCGACGTAGTCCCCCGGTTTTTTGGAAAACCCTATGCCTTTCCCCACCAGAATCCGCTCCCCCGCCTCCGAGCAGCTTTCCGCAGCGAGCACAGCATTATTGCTTAGCACGCGGCGAATAATTAGCTCAGGCATAACGGCTGCTCCTCAAGGCTCATATGGCCAACAAGTGCAGGCCACGATGGACTTAGCGGGGGATCATCCGGTCATGCCCGAGGACACCGGCAATGCACCAACACCAACAAAAGTGCACCCTGACCGGCTCAGTAACACCCAGAGGGAAGCTCACCATTACAATAACCCGCCACCCAACCCCTTGGGAACGATTTAGTGATTTTAACGTCAGACGACTGCTGTTTTACAGGATTTTCGACCCTTATTGGGGGCAAAGTTCAGTCACACAAAAGCACCGAACATCATAAGACATTCGGTGCCTTACTGGGTTTTATAGACGGTTAAAGAACTATGTCAAAAACCGGGATCGCCAAGAAGTAGGTCACCAGAGTAACCAGAATGATTCCGATCAAGTTCAGCCACACGCCACCCTTGACCATGTCGCCGATCTTTACAAAGCCAGAGCTATACGCGATTGCGTTAGGTGGGGTTGCCACCGGGAGCATAAACGCACAGGTCGCTGAGAGCGCAACCGGGATAGTGAGCAGAAGAATGTTCTGATCACCATTCGCATTCAGCCCAATGCCCACTGCCACGCCAGCCATAATCGGCAGGAAGGTCGCCGCAGTTGCAGTATTGGACGTAAATTCCGTGAGGATGAGCACCAGTGCAGCAATAGCGCCGATGAGCAGGATCAACGGCAGGACTCCCAGGCCCTTAGCTGTCTCACCAATCCACAGGGACAATCCCGACTCCGAGAACATCTTGGACAATGCCAAGCCGCCACCGAACAACAACAGCACGTCCCAAGGAAGCTCATTAGCGGTCTTCCAATCCATCAAGCGGGTACCCGTCTTACGATCCGCAGGGATCAGGAACAGCAGCATCGAGGCAACCAAACCGATAACGGCATCTGCAATGGAGACCTTCCACCCCATCCACTTAATAACCAGCGGAACAAAAACCCACGCAAGGGTTGCGCTTGCGAAGATGACAGCCGTGGCGGCTTCACCAAACTTCATCGCACCCATCTTGTGCAGCTCTTCCTTGATCATCTCTCGACCACCAGGAATCGTGTCCACTTCCGGCTTAAATACGGTCACCAAGATGAACCACGCGATGACCATGTACACCAGGGCAAGTGGCACGCCTACGAGCATCCACGTGCCAAAACCAATGTGAACATCATGGTTCTCCGCCATGTACGCCACCAGCAGCGCATTCGGAGGCGTACCAATGATCGTTCCCAATGAGCCGATCGAAGCAGAATAGGCGATCGCCAGCATCAGACTCGTGGCAAACTTCTTCTGTGCGCGCATTCCACCAACGGATTCCGCAGTGAGCTGAAGAACAGAAACGCCAATGGGAAGCATCACTACGGCCGTTGCGGTGTTAGACACCCACATAGATAAGAACCCAGTCGCCAACATAAAGCCAGCGACAAGCTGCTTGGGCTTAGTGCCAACCAGCAACACCACGCTCAAAGCCAGACGACGATGCAGATTCCAACGCTGCATCCCGAGCGCCAAGATAAACCCACCCATGAACAAGAAAATCGTTGGCGAGGCATACGGCGCTGAGATCTTAGAAAACTCAATGACCTGCAGCAAAGGGAACGCAACCAGCGGCACCAGAGCTGTAGCCGCCAGAGGAATGGCTTCAGTCATCCACCAAGCCCCCATCAAAACTGCAATAGCGGCTGTGATCCTCAATGCACCGTGAGTATAGGAGCCCTTGGAATCGGCAGAGCTCACCACGTCTACAGAAGACTCAGGGAAAATCAGATACACCAACGCTGCCAGTGCCAGACCAACAAAAAGGCCAATAATCTGGCGACGGCGTTCACTTTGATCGCGGACTTCTGCGTCTTCAGCCAACGCGTGTTCTGAAGACTCATGTGTAATGGGGGTACTCACGGACTCACTTTCCAGCTAGTTCGCGCACATTCAGTGCAAAATGATCAGCTTCTCCACCATCTGGGTGCACGATTATCACGGTGATGTGAAGAAAGACACTCAGTAATCTACAGTGACAAGCCGTAATCTTTACCCCCTATAAGGGAAGACTTTCCCAAAAATTCCAAGACAAATCCGCAAAAATCGCTTCACCTGTACAAATGCCACGCTTGCATAGGTTCGACACTCCCCCATAATGGGGAATGCTCGCTAGATAACACATAAGTGGAGGTTTTCTGCGGCGAAAACAGGCAGGAAGGATAACCCCAAATGAACGTTATGATGCGCGCTGCCACAAGCACAGGGTTAGGGCCTGCGGCTAGACCTTGTGTCGTTTTTGAGAACGCTAGGGGTTATCCAGCTAGCAAAACACCAAGACAAGAACATGCTGCGTTCTCAAAAACGACAACGGGCAAGAGCCACAGGGCAAAAGGCAAGCACCCACCCACACTAAACACGCAAAGAAACCCCAGCCCACACATACTGTGAGCTGGGGTTTTAATCGTGCGCCCGGAGGGATTCGAACCCCCAACCTTCTGATCCGTAGTCAGATGCTCTATCCGTTGAGCTACGGGCGCAAGTTCCACCAGGCCCGGTGAAACGCTCCCACCGAAGTGAGAGTGAGCGGAGACGAGAGGATTTGAACCTCCGGACCTGCGTAAACAAGTCAACTCCTTAGCAGGGAGCCCCATTCGGCCGCTCTGGCACGTCTCCAGCGATTCCGTTTAAAGAATCTCACTTAATATTAATCGCGAACGGCGTTTTAGACAAAACGCAAGGCCAGTGAACGAAATTACTAGCCAAAGGATAAACTAACGCCATGATTCGCGAAGACCTGGCACAGATTCCCACGTATGTCCCTGGAAAACAGGCAGACCATGCGTTAAAACTTTCTAGCAACGAGGTCGCCTTCGGCCCACTTCCCGGCGCAGCGGAGGCGATGGCAAAAGCCGCTACCACCGTTAACCGTTACCCAGACATGGGTGCTGAGGAGATTAGAAAACGCCTGGCCGAACATCTCGGTTTAGACGCCCAACAAGTGGCAGTGGGCTGCGGTTCTTCCGCTCTCTGCCAGCAATTAGTTCAGATCTCCGCCGGCCCAGGCGATGAGGTGATTTTCCCTTGGCGCAGCTTCGAGGCCTACCCCATCTTTGTGCATGTGACTGGCGCTACGCCGGTAGCCGTACCGCTTAAAGAGGGCTTCAATGATCTTGATGCCATGGCCGCAGCCATCACAGAAAATACTCGACTCATTTTCGTGTGCAACCCCAATAACCCAACGGGCACTCTCATCTCTCAAGACGCGTTCCTAGCGTTCATGAACAAGGTCCCAAGCAATGTGCTTGTTGCGCTTGATGAGGCCTATATCGAGTACGTCCACGCAGAGGATACGCCTCTTGCCACAGAGCTTATCGATGCCTACCCCAACCTCGTAGGCCTCCGAACCTTCTCTAAGGCTTTTGGTTTGGCAGGCATCCGAATCGGTTACGCTTTCGGCTCCCCTAGCCTCATTGAAGCGCTCAATAAAGTCGCTCTCCCCTTCGGCGTGAACGCCGTTGCTCAGGCGGGCGCAATCGCCTCATTAGAAAGCCTCGACGAGCTCATGGAACGCACTGAAGAGGTAGTGACCAATCGCGACCGCGTAGCTGACCATGTTGGCGCAGGCCACTCTCAAGCCAACTTTGTATGGATCCCCGCCGATTCCCGCCCAGAGTCCCCCATGGAAATAGCTGAGCAGCTCCGCAACCATGACGTGGTCGTCCGCGCATTCCCTGAGGGAGTCCGAATCACCGTGACCAATAGCGAGGAAACCGATCGCCTTCTTGCTGCCTGGGATGCAAGCTTCTCATAGTAGTATGAACCCCCAGCCTCAGCGGGCTTGATTCCGTCCGCTGAGCCGTCCGGACCGAGATTCTCCTCGTCGACGGTGGACTCATAGTAGGCCACGGATTCACCGTGCATCTACACAATGGCCGGCGCGGAAGCAGTTTACTGCAAAATGCACCAACGAACATTTGGGCGAGATCTTTGTTGCTATGCTCTAGCGGTTTTAAAGACTGCGTTGGCGCGAGAATAGACGCTTGCTTCAAGCAGATATGTACGCGAGTATGAAGATACCTGACTTGATACGTTCTAATGGTTATTCATTAAAAGAGCTCTCGTAACAGAAACAGAAATACAAAGAATCTAGCTCCTAAATGCACTAACGATCCTTTTTGACGCAATTGCTAATTGCTTCTGCTTCTCAAAAGTGGTGCCGTATCGTCCTTGCCAGGCAGCTAAAGAAGCACTTTGTCCCAAACGCTAACTAATCATCCTTTTTGATCTCTACGCTACGAAAGAATGAGGCTATGCAACAGAAAAAGGTTCCATTTATATCCGGAATCGTAGTCGCGTTAATCGCGTCACGAGCACTTCGTAGCACAACAGATTGGAACGAATTTTCCGTTATCGCCGTATCCATTGCTATCGCATTTGTAGTCTCGGCCATCATTGTTTTTATCGGAGGAGCCCTAGGAACTTTAGATGAAAACCCCAGCAAAGAGGAAGAACGCTCTTAGCCGTACAGACTGCTTAGCTACCCATCTTCCCGTTCCCCAAAAATCACTTTGAGGATTTAGCAGAAGATCACCAGAACAAGACGAAACAAACTCATCGCGTCCGTTCTTGGCAACAAGAGCGACTTTCCGAGAATCTACTCAACAGAGAATGGAATGGCAGCGCTGCGGCTTTAGCTGCTCTTGGACACCCTGTACGTCTGGAGTTATTGAGGTGCATCATGAATGGAACTCATAAGACGGCCGATTTGGCTGTTCTGGATATTTTGGGGACTACAGGCCAGCTACATCATCACTTACGACAACTTGTGGATGCCGGCTGGCTACAGGCAGTTACTCGCGGCTATTACGAGATTCCTGCGGCCCGAGTGATTCCATTAATGGCCTGCATCATCGCATCAGGAGAGTAGGACTATCGTGGATAGTCTGCTTTTGGAGAAGCGATCATGGAAGTACTGCAACTTTGGAAATAGGTGCAGTATGAAGGATAAACTCACACACCTTTACGGTGATCGCTTGTTATCAGCGAAGCTTCAACGCGAGCTGGACGGAACGGATCATCTCGGAGCGTGCGTAGCGTTCGTTAGTCCTGGACTCCCCAAACGGATCACTTACTGCGGGAGTGGGGGTTGCCCCAGAGCGTACGTTCCACATGGGGTCGATAGGCAAAGCCCTCAATGGGTTGATCTACTCCTCAATGGTCACTGAAGGCACTGTGTCAGGAGAAGACACCTTGAATAAATTCCTTCCATTGATTGGTGTGGACGCCGGTTTAGTAACCCGGGAATCTCTCGTGACTCACACTTCCGGATTGCCAACCATTGGTGGCGGACGACGCGCTTCGTTCCGGTCTCGTTGGCGTCTGTTGCGGAGGAAAGATCCCCAACCGGAAACTCTCGAGGAGTTTGTCTCCCATTTAAGAAAAGCCCCTGTCCGTCCCGAAGGATTTCACTATTCCAATCTTGGGGGTTCTGCGCTTGGGCACGCCTTGGCCGCCGCCGATGGAGTCTCCTATCCGGATCTCATTGCCAATCGCATAGCAAAACCGCTGGGCTGCCCGAGCCTATATGTGCCGGGACCCGGCGATCTAGAGCTGTCTGGCGACGTTCCCGGATTGAGCATATTCAACACCACACAGGAACCTTGGACGGGAGAAGGCTACGCTCCAGCTGGTGGGGTTCGAGCGTCAGCAGACGATATGATCATCATTCTGGACGCCATACTCAACCATCCGCTGCCGGGCTGGACAAGCGCTTTCACGCCATTAAGCCGTACAGATTTTGAAAGCTCTGACGGCCTACCGCATTCCATCGGAGCCGGGTGGTTTATTCAGGAGGCCACTGGTTCCACTGGTGAGCTGGCATGGCATAACGGTTATGCCAACGGATTTGGGTCGGCGATTGTCCTAGATCTAAAGAATTATCGTGGGGCTTTTGTTTCCGTCCTAGACGGAAGCATGCAAGTGGACACTGTGTCCACTGTTTTATCTTTAATGAAGAAAGAAGATTCTCATCGTTGACTGAGTCTCGCTCCTGTTGCCCCTAGCTCACACTCGCCTCTACAAAAGCCAGGAACACCTCGTTCGAAAGGGAAATGGTTGCATCCTTTCTTCGAGTCACCAAAGAACACCTTCAACCCCGCTGGTTGAAAAACGACCAGCAAACAGAGCAACCAGCTCTTTACGACACGCCGACCCGACACACATTTTCCCCCTAACCCCACATATCCAGACAAAAAGAAGAAAACGCAGGTCACTCACAACCTGTGGTTTCACTAGCAGCGGAGACGCAGGGATTTAACAACCACCACCCCCGGCGCGTGCCATATACGTGCCATAAGTGAAACAGGAAACACCCCGGCGAGCCAGGACACCTGCCCACCTATTGCGGACAGATGAACACACAACACCTGTTCTACGCTCAGGACGCGCTCAAGACTCACTGCGCCACTCCGTCGGACGCCTTACACGCGACCTGCCCCCAGCTCGTTACCGTGACCGTGGGAGAAAGTCAGGGTAGTACTCCCACTTTAAAACCCGTAAAATTAACTTTACAAAACTCGTAAAGTTAATTTTACAAATCGATGTGACAAAATGGCCCACTCCCCTGACACAGAGAAACCGGCAAATAACTAGGAATCGAATAGGAACATGACCACATACACCGCCAAAGCCTTCCGAGAAGAAGGCTGGTGGGGGGTTCAGCTAGAAGAACGCCCCAACATCCTTACCCAAACCCGCCGTCTCGACCAGATCCCAGACATGGTACGCGATGCTCTGAAACTTTTCCCCGAAATAGAACCCCACCCTGAAACCGCCACCATCAACGTCGTCGTTGTGGGCGACATCGAGTCACAGGTGGCAGAAGCCCTTGATCTGCGTAACCGTGCAGCAAAAGCACAGGAAGAGGCGACAGCATCTATGCGTTCCACGGCCAAAGCGCTTCACGATCAAGGACTCACATATCGAGACGTCGGCCAGCTACTCGGCGTCACCCATCAGACTGCGAAGAACCTCGCTACCGCTTAGCCCTGGGTTAAGTAGCAAAAAGAAGAAACCGCAGGTCGCTCACAACCTGCGGTTTCACTACCGGCGGAGACGCAGGGATTTGAACCCTGGGATGGTTTCCCATCGCTGGTTTTCAAGACCAGTGCATTCGGCCGCTCTGCCACATCTCCATCGCGTTCGCGCGCTTAAAGCGTGCCAACAAGTTAAGGAGTCTACCCGAAGTAGGCGAATTTCTTTAAAGTGGGTGGATATGAAGGCAATCATCATCGATGAAAACAAGCAATTGTCGTATCAAGACGTCGCCGATCCGCAGCTAGAATCTGGTTGTGCCCTGATTCGTGTTAAGGCCAGCGGGGTTAACCGTGCAGACCTACTGCAGGCTGCGGGACATTACCCGCCACCTCCCGGAGAGTCGGAGATTCTGGGACTTGAGTGCGCTGGCGTTGTGGAAGATCCAGGCGATACCTCGTGGAAGAAGGGCGACAAGGTCGCCTGTCTTTTGGCTGGTGGCGGCTATGCGGAGCTCGCTGTGGTTCCTGAGGGACAGCTCATGCCGATTCCTGCTGGTTATTCCTTTGCTGAGGCCGCGGCAATCGTTGAGGTCGCGTGTACCGTATGGTCGAATATCGGCATGCTGACTGGTCTCAAGCCGGAGCACACGATCCTCATTCATGGCGGTGCCGGCGGAATCGGCACGTTTGCTATTCAGATGGCTAAACATATCGGCGCCACGGTGGCGGTCACGGCGGGTTCCGCGGAAAAACTTGAGGTGTGTCGCGAGCTCGGCGCGGACATCCTGATCAATTATCGTGAGCAAGATTTCGCGGAGATTCTCAAGAACAAGTGCGACCGCATCTTGGACATCATGGGAGCCAAGTATCTTGACCAGAATGTCCGTGCGCTAGCCATGGATGGGCATCAGGTCACCATCGGGATGCAGGGCGGGGTGAAGGGCGAACTGAATATCGGCCGGTTGCTGAGCAAACGCGGGACGATCTCAGCCACCGCTTTGCGTGCGCGCGACCGCTCGGATAAGTCTCGGATAGTCGCTGACACGGTGAAAAACATCTGGCCGTTGCTGGAATCGGGCAGAATCGTTCACCGCATTCATGCCACGATGCCGCTGTCAGAGGCTCAGAAAGCCCATGAGTTGCTGGATTCCGGTGAGGTGTCCGGCACGCTTGTATTGCTTGCCGACGCCACCAGCTAGGCCAAGCTCGCCACAACGCGGATGAGCTGGTCCACATCCGCGACCGTGTTGTAGGGCCCTAGCCCCACGGAGATGGCCCCCTTAGTGTCGCCAATTCCCATTGCTGTCAGGAGGGGGTCTGGCTCAGCTACCGTGGCCACCAGCCCATTGTTTATCAGCCGTTGCTGGATCATGTCGGCTGGAACACCGTTGATGCAGAAAGTCGCGTGTGGGATCCGGTCCACGTCTGAACCTGCGGCGGCTTCACCGGTCACACCGAAGACGTGGGTGTTAGGGAGCGACTCGATGGAATCCACAAGGTAGGTCCCCAGCCACCCCAGATAGTTTGCTGCGGACTCCACGCCCTGTGCCAGGCGATAGCGGCGGGTTCCGCGTGCGTCTTCGTCGAGGTCTGCAAGGTGGTCTACGGCTGCGGGCACACCAGCGGCAAGACCTGCGGCAACAGGGGTATCAAAAGCTTCCATGTCTATGCGGGGGAACATCATGGTGTCGCGGAATGCCAGGGCGGCAACTTGGGGGCCACCAAAGGCAACGCAGTCCACGCTGATGATGTCCGCGCCTAGGGCTTCCAGAGTGATGGGGCGATGTCCGGCGAGTGGGGTGGCGTCGACAAGCACCCACGCGCGGGAGGAATCATGCACATGTTCCGCGATCTCTAGAATGGGGTTAATCGTTCCTACTTGGCGGCTGGCGGCGGAGAGCGCAACGACGCGGGTGCTGCCGTCGACAAGCTTGGCAAACTGCCACGCAGGCACCTCGCCTGTGCCCAGATCCGGCTCCGCCCAACGTATTTCTGCATCGAGATCAAGGCCGCAGGAATCTGTGCGCGAAAACACAGCGGAAGACCCACGCCGAAGCAACGGCCGCAACGCGCGCGACAACCGGGCAAAAAGCACATCACGGCTCGGGCCAAGAAGCACAGCTTCCGGTGACGTTCCCGTCATATCCGCAATTGCCATCCGCGCCGAATACATGTGATCGTCGGCAATAAAACGTCCCGCACGCTGTAATAGAGCATGCGATCCCGCGCCCCGCTCAATTTCTGCCGCCAGCGGTGCACTGCGAAAACCTCGGGAAACGGCAGACGACACCCGTTCCGGGATTTGCGGTTGCTCCTGTGCATTGAGATAAGTCCACGTACCGCTCACGGAGGTGTAAGCACCTCGCACACGAGCTACATCAAACGCCATCTCTCACTCCCTGAAAGTTCCAGAGCATCGCTTAAAAAATATGCAAAGCAACACCACCGCAACGGAAACAACTGCCAATTTCATCCCAACGAACTCACTTATTATGCCTGCCGGATTCATTCCGCGCACCAACCCAGCTAGGGTAGGTATTCGTGCAGGAACAGACCAAAGTAAATAATCCCGAGAGTCTCGAGTCGATGATCGCTCGTATCACGCATGTGGACGACGTTGACCCCAAGCCATCGCGGTCCAAAACCTTGGCAGCCGCATGGTCTGATCTCGTCCGTGGATTCAAGCAACACGAGCTCTGGCTACAGCTCGGATGGCAAGACATTAAGCAACGCTACCGCCGAAGCGTCCTAGGCCCATTATGGATCACCATCGCCACTGGTGTCATGGCCCTCGCCCTCGGGTTGCTTTACTCTGTGCTGTTCAAGATCCCTGTCGCCGAGTTCCTTCCCCACGTCACCGTGGGTCTTATCATGTGGAACTTCATCTCCGGCTGCATTAAAGAAGGCTCCGAAGTCTTTATCACCAATGAGGGGCTGATCAAACAACTCCCCTCTGCCCTTTCGGTACACGTGTACCGACTGGTATGGAAGCAAACGCTCTTCCTCTTCCACAACATGGTGATCTGGCTCATCTTGATGCTCGTATTCCCGCGCCCTTTGGGTTGGGACATCCTCCTGGGCATCCCAGCCATCGCATTGCTCGTGGTTAACGGCGTATGGGTGTCCATGTTCTTTGGCATCATCGCTACCCGCTACCGTGACTTCTCCCCTCTTCTTGAGGCCCTCACACAGCTCCTGTTCTATGTCACCCCCATTGTGTGGACCACGCAGACCCTCTACGCACAAGGCGGAGCTGTTTCCGAACGCGCCAAACTAGCCATGCTCAACCCCCTTTATCACTACATGGAGGTTGTTCGCGCCCCCTTGATCGGCGCCCCCATCAACCCATTGAACTGGTACGTTGTCATCGGATGCACCGTCGTGGGCACTTTCCTAGCCATGCTTGCAATGAAGCAGTGGCGCTTCCGTGTGAGCTACTGGGTATAGAAGGAGTACAACACCATGGTTTCCATTGATACCTATAACGCCTGCGTCGACTTCCCCATTTTCGAAGCCAAGTCGCGTTCCATGAAGAAAGCCTTCCTCGGTGCTGCCGGCGGTGCCATCGGGCGCAACAAAGACAACACCGTGGTTGTGGAGGCGCTTCGCGACGTCAACCTGCATCTCAAAGAGGGCGACCGCATTGGCCTCGTAGGGCACAACGGCGCCGGTAAATCCACACTGCTCCGGCTACTCTCTGGCATTTATGAGCCCACACGCGGCTCCGCTCATGTCCGCGGGCGCGTCGCCCCTGTCTTTGACCTCGGCGTTGGCATGGACCCGGAGATCTCGGGGTTTGAAAACATCGTGATCCGCGGCCTGTTCCTGGGACAAACGCGCAAGCAGATGAAGCAAAAAATGGATGAAATCGCCGAGTTCACCGAACTAGGCGACTACCTAGCCATGCCGCTACGCACATACTCCACTGGCATGCGTATTCGTCTTGCTCTCGGGGTAGTCACCTCGATTGAGCCCGAAATTTTGCTTCTCGACGAAGGCATCGGCGCCGTCGACGCCGCCTTCATGGCGAAAGCTCGCGAACGTCTCTCCGACCTCGTACAACGATCCGGCATCCTCGTCTTCGCATCGCACTCTAACGACTTCCTCGTCCAGCTCTGCGACTCCGCGCTCTGGATCGACCACGGAACGGTCAGGCAGGCAGGCGCCGTCGACGACGTCGTAGAGGCTTATGAGGGCAAAGGGGCTGCAGTCCACGTGCGGCGTCTGCAAAAGCGCATCCGCGAAGAGTCCAGCAAGTAGGTTTCTTGTCGTTTTTGAGAACGCTAGAAAATCTCTCCTGCGGTTTTCTCAGCGGTGCGACCGCTAGCGTTCTCACAACGACTAACCCGACGCCCCACATTATCGATCAGGTTCCACGCAAACGGCGCTACCGTCGTGCTCCAGATAACCGCAGCTATCACATCCGTGGGGTAATGCACTCCCATGGTCAGCACCACACCGGCGATACCTAGGGCAGCGCAAAGCACGAAAAGGGCTCGTAGGAGCAACGGCAGCCGAGCGCCCACAGTAAGCATCAACATCATTGCCAAGGCCGTCACATACGTCGTGTGCCCACTGGGGAACAACCAATCGCCCGGAGTCACGGGGATGGGATTGGAAAGCATCTCTGAACTGGGTCGAGGACGCTCAATAAGCATCTTGATAAAGACCACGGGCACCCATGTGATCGCAATGGCCACTGCACATTGCAGCCCTATTCGGACTTGTTTGCACGCAATGCCCACTAGCGCAGAAACAACCAGCGTGAGTACCAGCGCATAGGCGGGTTCCAAGCCATAGTAGATGGTATCCACGAGTGTCCCAACAGCGCCTTTTCGCTGGTCATTCATGGCTTGGGTGACAAAAAGATCGCTGGTTATCGGCTTAATCACAAAGCCCATGATCACCACGGTGAGAACTCCGAGAATCGCAGTCCATAACCGCTGAACACTTATAACCTCGTCCCACGGGCGAGAGGGCGATACTACGTGAGTTTCCGCTGCCATTGTTTTCTCCACTCCAAGAGATGTACTCTCCGCTTCTGTGCGTTTCCTCCAAACACTATGGGAAAACCGTAGGCAGATAGCAAAACTTCCCAGCTGATCGCCGGGAAGTTTCTCGGATTAGCCCTTGTAAGCGGCCGCAATAGTGTCCGCGTTGTAGCGCAACGCACCGGTGTACGTATCCGCAGGTGCTGTGGCTCCGAGTGAGTCACTGTAGAGCTCTGCGCTACTGACAGTAACTTTTCCGCCCTTAGCTGCCACGTTCTCTTCCAGGGACTTGACTGCCCGTGGGTTCGCAGAAGCGTCTTGCAAAATGACTGGAACTTTATGCTTCACGATGAACTCTGCCAGGTCGTTCAGCTCAGCAGCAGACCTCTGCGCATCCGAAGTCACAAAGTCAGTCGCCTTAATTTCTAAGCCGAACTGCTTGCCAAAGTAACGGAAGGCATCATGGCCAGAAACCAATGTGCGCTGGTCAGCAGGGATCGTGTTGATCTTTTCCTGCACATAAGCTTGAGTCTCGTCGATCTTCTTGTTGTAGTCTGCACCGTTGGACTTGTAGGTATCGGCTTTACCGGGATCTGCCGCAGACATCTTCTTTACTATCTGATCAACGACGAGCTTCCAGTTGTCCGTGGAATTCCATACATGCGGGTCCCAGGCACCGTGATTATGCCCTGCATGATCGTGGCCCTCGTGGTCATGGCCCTCATGATCGTCATGGTCGCCATCTTCCTCCCATGGCAACAACATGTTTTCTGGAATCTGCTCAGCCAGCGCGATTTGTTTATCTCCCAGGCCTTTAAGCTGGTCAATCATGTTGGCTTCCTGCATAGCCTTCACGTCCGAAGTTGAGGGCTGGTAGGTGTGAGGGTCGCCGCCAGGGCCCACCATAACGGTAAGGTTCGCGTCGGGAGCCACATTTTTAACGGCGTCTCCGATGTATCCGGTGGTGGCAAAGATCTTCAAGGAAGAGCTATCCTTCGCCGGTGCTGCTTCTTTGTTATCGGCAGCGCATGCAGAGGTGGCTAGCAGGCTGACTACTGCAATGGCAGCACGCAGCACCTGCGTTTCGGAAAAATGAGCGATTCATACAGCCACTATAGGAACAGAAATTTTTACCCCGCTAAATGAAAATGCACACCTTCAGCGAACTGCACATAATCAGTTTTGTTTTCAATAAGTCTCCCTCATGTGTGTGAATGGGCAGGCTAAACAACCTCCGCACGGATGCGAGCTTCTTTGCGTTTGCGCAGCACACGAACACCGATCCAGAGGGCAAGGAAAATAAGACCGTCGACAAAGGCCATCGTCGGAGACGTGGCGGCATCAATCCGATACGCCACCCAAAAACCAACCTGTGAGCTGGCCGCGGCGATCACCAATGTCATCACCACCATTGCCGCTTGCGAGCGGGTGATCATCAGCGCTGCTGCCGCCGGGACGATCATCAACGCCACGGCCAGAATCGCGCCAGCGGCATCAAAAACCACCACAATAGTCAGCGATACCAACACCATGACCAGGTAATTCAACAAATGAGTCCGAATCCCCACGGTTACGGCAAATGTGGGATCAAAAGTAGAAATCATCAGGGGCCTACGCGCCAGCACAACAACGACCAATGCCACGAGCCCCACTATGCCTATCGTCCATGCGCTCTTCGGGCCAAAGTCGATTCCCCACGCTACCCAGTGGTTCAGTGCTGCGATATTGAGGTCTCCGACCAGCACGGTGTGTTCCGAGATCGTCGAGGTATTAAAGCGTGTGGAGATGAGGATGACGCCAATGGCAAAGAATGCCGGGAACACCAGGCCAGTCGCGCTGTCTTCCGTGACCTTCTTCCGATCGCGAATCCACTCGGTGAGGGCTATCACCGCAACGCCGCTTAATGTCGCGCCCACTAACAAGAGAGGGTCGTCCGGGGACGCAGTCCAGAGCGCCGCCACCGCGATACCGGGTAAAACGGCGTGAGAGAGGGCGTCGGAAAGCATAGCTTGCCGACGTAACACCAGCACGATACCGGGGATCGCCGCGGTCAAAGACACCACGAGCGCCAACACAGAGACAGATGCTGCGAAACTCATCGGACCACCGCCACGCGACGAGGGGAAGCCACAAGAGCCACGAGTACAAAGGCCGCAAGCACCAAAATGATCACCGGCCCCGTGGGCACTTTACCTGCAGAAATAGAGATGTATGAGCCCACAATTGCAGAAACCGCGCCGATCAAGCCAGACACCACAACCATCTGAGCCACCGTCCGAGTCCACTGGCGCGCAGCCGCCGGCGGAAATACTGCAAAGGCGATCATCAAGATCAGGCCGACCGCTTTGACCCCAATCACAATCGCAACCACGACCAATAAGAAAAGCACATGCGATACCCACCGCGGCATACCCGAGACCTGGGCCAAAACTGGGTCAAAAGTGACCAGCGTAAAAGGCCGCCACAGAACGACCATCAGCACCAGAATCGCTATGGCCACCACAAGCAGGGTCTTTACGTCCAAATTAGTCAATGTGGCTGCGTTGCCAAACATCAACTCATCAATTCCGCCCTTGCCCCGAATATGACCGCGCTGAATCACCTGAAGCAATATCAGGCCACCTCCTAGGAACAGCGAGAGCATGACCGCCATCGTTGAGTCGATGCCAATACGAGTGCTATCAGCGACCGCATTGGCCAACACTGCCGAAGCCAACCCCGTGATCATTGCCCCGATGGTGATCACCGGCATCGAGCGGGCGTCGATGCCCCAGTCGGCGAGTAGCTGTGACTCGCTAAGCCACGGCGTAGTGGCAAAGAAGAGAAAGGCGCCCATTACACCGGGAGTCGCAGAATGACCGATCACGTCACTCATCATGGACTGTCTGTGCAGGTACAAAAACGTTCCCATTGCCCCTGAACACAACCCAATGAGCAGCGTTCCCCACACCACCCGCCGATAGGAGAACTCGGCAAGAAAATCAATAATACTCATAGCAACCCCAGGCCAAATGCAGCGTTCACGGTTTCCCTAGTAAACGCCTCTTCTACAGTTCCAGTTGCCACGATTCGCCGATTGATAACGGTCACGTGATCGCAAAGCTCTGCCACGGTGGACAAATCATGATGAACAATAACCACCGATTTTCCAGCCTCACATAAACAATGCAAGACATCGCGGATCACGCGTTCGCTGGCTGCGTCGACACCGGCGAAAGGCTCGTCCAGCAGGAAGATGTCAGGATTTTGCACCAGAATCCTTGCCACAAAGACACGACGGCGCTGGCCACCAGAAAGCTCAGAGATATGACGCTTAGCCAGATCGACGATGCCCACCCGCTCAAGGGCATGCCGAACTTCCTCGCGGTGTGCACCGGTGAGACGCTTGAACCACCCCACGCGGGAATACAGGCCCATCCCCACCACCTGCTCCACCGTGATGGGATAATCCCAGTCCACGGAGGCAGATTGCGGCATATAAGCAACGCGATCACGCACGTGCGAAAGAGGCTAACCAAAAAAGGAGACCTCACCATCATGATCTACAAGGTCGATCGCAGACTTGATAAGCGTGGATTTCCCTGCTCCGTTGGGCCCAATAAAGCCCATCACGGCACCGGCGGGAACCTCAATGCTTGCGTTTTCCAAGGCCACCGTAGGTCCATAGCTCACGCTGATACCTGTCATTTTCAGTGCCACATCCACTAGCCGCTTTGCCCTTCTATCTTCAATCACCACATGCGAGTGAAAATCACTACCAGCTGTTACTTTACGGGGTGCTTCCCGCTACGTGGCCAGAGCTGCCTTAATGGCATCAGCGTTATACTTTAAAACACCCAGATAGGTGTCGGTGGGCGCCGATTCTCCGAGCGAATCCGCATAAAGCTCTTTATCTGAGACCTCAACGTTCCAGCCTTTTGCTTTCACTGTTTCTTTCAGCGAGTTAATAGCTTGTGGATTGGCCAAATTGTCCTGGAAGATCGTCGGTATTTTCTTTTCTGCGATGAACGCGCCCAGTTCTGCCAGTTCAGTAGGAGACATCTCCGACTCCGAGGTAACAAAATCTGTGGCGTGAATCTCTAGCCCGAACTGCTTGCCAAAATAATTGAAGGCATCGTGTCCAGTAATCAGGATGCGCTTTTCCGCAGGGATGGCGTCGATACGCTCCTTAACATAGGCCGCGGTCTCATCGATCTGCTTTATATACGCTTCAGCGTTCTTTTTGTAGGTCTCCGCGTTTTCTTTGTCTACCTCGGAGAGCTTCTTCACGATCGCATCAACAACGTACTTCCAGTTTCCCGTGGAGTTCCATACGTGTGGGTCCCAGAGTTTTTCACCGTTGTCGCCAAGCTCCGGCCATTCAAGACGCTCAGATTCCGGTATTGCTTCCGCCACCGCTGCCTGCCGATCCCCCTGTGCAGCCAGTTCATCCAGCATCTTGGCTTCCATGTGCAATCCCGACCAGAGGACAACGTTGGATGTCTTGATCTTGGAAACATCCTGAGTGGTCGGCTGATAGGTGTGCGGGTCTCCGCCAGGCCCCACCATCACGGTGACATCGGCGTCGGGCGCGATGTTTTTCACGGCATCGCCGATATAACCAGTGGTAGCAAAGACAGAGAGTGCGCCGGTTTTTGCTTCACTAGGTTTTTCATTGGAGCAAGCGCTGAGTCCGCCTACTAATGCCATTGCCGTGAGTGTGGACACAGCAGCACGGAGAAAACCGCGCCGGCTAGAACGATAGGATTCCTTAGTCATAAGTACGGATCCTATTACCGTTCTGCACTACCGGATAGCTTTTTCTTTGCTTACCCTTAGTTAGTTTTTCCAACCCTTATAATTCACTCTGTCAATAACTGAAAATAACCGTACCAACGTGCTATTTTTCAGTCCAACGCCAATAGCCGAGAGGTACATATCACAACCAAAATTGGGCAATCCCATCACAGCGATAACCACTATCTCCTCGCCCTGTGCAGACTATGCCACAATAAACCCCATGCCTATCGCTTCTACTGGTCGCATCGCGGCTGTCATTGTCGCCCACAACCGCGTTGAACTGTTGCAGAATTCCCTGAAGATCGTTGCGCAACAGACACACCCCGTGGATCACATCATCGTTGTGGATAACGGTGACGACCCCGCCGTCGAGAGCCTAGTTACCGATATTGCCGGCGAGCGCGCCGTCTATCTAGGAAGCAAACATAATCTAGGCGGAGCTGGTGGGTTTGCCCTTGGCTTCCTCACAGCGCTGCGACTAGGCGCCGACGCGGTCTGGTGCGCCGACGATGACGGACGGCCAGAAGACGAGCACGTTCTGGCAACGCTCTTACAGGTAGCGGAAAAACATCACCTCGATGAGGTCTCCCCGGTTGTCTGCAACGCAGAAAAACCCGACCAGCTGGCTTTCCCGCTGCGCCGTGGCACCACCTGGCGCAGGTTCCGTAGCGAACTCGGCAACGAAGACTTTTTGGCAGGCATCGCCTCACTCTTCAACGGCGCTTTGATCTCCGCCCATGCCATGCAACGCATCGGAGTCCCCGATTTACGTCTGTTTATCCGAGGCGATGAAGTCGAATATCATCGCCGCCTCGTGCGCTCCGGACTCAAGTTTGGCACCTGCCTCACCGCCGCATATCTCCACCCGGACGGCTCGGATGAGTTCAAGCCAATTCTTGGTGGCCGTATGCACACGCAATACCCCGATAACGAGGGAAAACGATTCTTCACCTACCGCAACCGCGGGTACCTCATGAACCAACCCGGCATGCGTCGACTTCTTCCTCAGGAGTATGCGCGCTTTGGGTGGTTCTTCCTTATCCAGCGCAAGGATCCTCGAGGATTTATGCAATGGCTCAAGCTCCACCGCATGGGCCGCTCGGAGCGTTTTGAACGGCCTTAACTACTTAAAAATAAAGATGCGCTGAACAAAGAAGTTGATCACCGTGGCTGTCCCCTGCGAGATCACGAAAGCAATAACAAGGGCAATGCGCTCGCTCAACCCGTAATGAGTCAAGAGCGAGAAGAGCAGCGCATGCCCGCCCACGTTAACAAAGTAGGTAATGGTATACAGCGCAGCTACCTGCAAGAACCGTTTGGTCGATGCCTCAGCATGGAATGTCCAACGCCGGTTGATCAGGTAAGCGGTAATCGTGCCAAAAATAAACCCAATGGTGCGTCCGCCTGCGGCAGAGAACCCAAAAATGATCTGACACAGGTAGGTCAGCCCGAGATCCACGACCGCGGAGATGCCTCCGGAGATGATGAACTTGATGCCTTGAGAAGTCACGCTCTCCGAAGAGGTCCTGATAGTCACGTTGGCGTCATGCGCGCCGGTGTTGGAATTAGCCACGGGGCGCGATTTTACCTCTTGCGGAGCAATTCCCGGTAGATATCGATTCTTTCCACAGCGGATAGCGCGTCGTGAACGCCACATCCGCCGACCTCTTCTAGCTTGCTTATCGACGCCCCGCACAATTCACGAATCCGCTCATCCGTGAGCTCCTCCTGCCAACCCAGCTTCCGCATGAGCCGCCCGGCGACCCGCAGCCTCAAGGCTTCCCCGCCCAGGCACGCCATCCCGATCACCAGTGACCACCACGCATCCCGTGCCTGACGCGATTCTTCCACAGGCAAAGCATGCAGGCCAGGCACGACGTGGTGTGGCTCGTCCTCAAGCCCTAGCGCCTGCAGGAGCGGAATCAGCCCAGTTTCCTGGGTGCGTTGGATAATGGAGACGACTTCCTCATGTGCATGGGACAAACCTCCAATAGCCATATTGATCCGAGCCGTATCCACTGGCATATCCGGTTCATAGAGGTTCCCGTTTCCTCCCAAGCATACGGCCTCCGGCGTGGAAGCTTCACGGGAATATGTCCCCAGGATTGAAAGGCGTACTCGCCACAGTTCCCAGTCATATTCGAGCTGCCCGGCGCGAATCGCAGCGACATGCTCATGAAGACAGTCGTTCATGGACAGCTGCTCGCCACAACGATAAAAAGACTGCGGTGAAGCGGCATCAAAACCAAAACACGTCTTGATAACCTCAGCGACCCCCGCAAGCTTAAGCGTGTCTCTCAGACCAATGATTCGATGCAGGCTCCCCGCCGCATCGGACCACCTTAAGCTGTAAAAGTAGTACCCTGGCCCGCCTGCGCCGGGTGACGGGCCTCCCACGGCGCAGACGGGCTTCACTCATCGAGATCACTCCGCTGCGCCGTATCATGTTGCCCAGCGTAGCGATTTTTAGCGCAGCGGTAGCGGCCGCGGCTCAGAGCCAAACGCTTCTTTGAGGTACGCGCGGCTCCTGCGCACGGATTCTATGTCGAGCCATTGTTGCATCCAGCCAGCCACCGCACTGGCCATCATCCATGCGTCTCGCACCCGAGGTTCGCCCCGATATGCGTCACGGAAGTCCTCCGGAGAAATGTCCATGATGGCCTCGAAACGCGGTGCGATGAGTTTTTCGTTCTCCGCTTTTGCTCGTGCGACTTCCTTCTTGATGGTATCGAGCCCCGCATGCACTGCGTCTGCAACGTCGTCAAGACCGATGCACTCACTTACTAACGCGCGAGCTTTGTCATTCAGGGGAAGGGCCATTGTTCCTGCAAGCAGGTCCGGAAGCCTATCGACGGGCGTAGCTTCCCCCGCCCCAAGCATCCACGCCCCGGACATGAGGCTGGTGGGATAGTTGGGGTCCGTGTGCACGTGCCAGAGCACAACGGTGTGATCCGGCGCCTCCCCGAGGACGTCGATAATGCTAATCACTTCGGATCACCGGAAGAAACAAAAACCAGCGCCGCCCCGAGGACGCCGAGGAGCGTATGGGGCTTGGACACGCCGCGGCGACGCAAAAATGCAACGACTTTTTTGGTGATTGCTCGATCTATTTTATTGATCCCGATGATCACCAGCAGCAGCACAGCAAAGGAAGCCCACGTAGCAACCGGACCAAATTCTTTCGCTTCGTCGCTTTCCAGCTTCTCTCGCACGTGTGCCGCGATTACGTCGGGGTCATTATCCGGATCATCATCCTGCGTGTTTGCGTACAACGCAACGCCTAGTAGAGAACCGAGAATGACAGTACTGATAACCCATCGGCATGTCTTATTGTGCACATAATCTGGCAGGGCCGTGACCAGACCTACGGCAGCGACCTGGGATATGCGTCCCGTCATGGTGTCATCTAAAGGGTCTGCATTTCTAGCGCGCGGCGCAGCAGTGGTGTCTTTCATGCACTCCAGAGTAGCGAACTCCGCAGGAGGTACAGTGACTTCTATGTTTGGATTCCTCAAGAAAAAGAAGGCCGTCGAAACACATATTGCTGCTGAGCAGACGAATACTCCCATGGACTCGCGCATGACACTACTCATGGCTGAAGAGATCCCTATGCTGGATAGTGCTTCCCGAGTACGCGTCTACCAAATCCTTGAAGAATATGACGGCCCGCAGATTACGTCGCAGGAAGAACTCCCTCAGGAAATTCGCGACATGATGGACCTCTAAACGCGTTTTAGTGAGGAAAACCACCCTTTCCAGCACGCTTAGACGTGGTCACATTCGGAAGTAAACGGGTACGGTGGTTAGACGATGACGAGCGCCAAGGGCACGTCCAGCACCGCAGCTTCGAGCGGTGTCTCCGGAGCCTTACACACAGAAGCCATGAAACTCACCGGCTGGGGACGCACTGCCCCCACGACGGCAGAGGTCCTCGCAACTCCAGATTTGGAGACCATCGTCAAGGCCGTGCGCCAAGTCGCCGAGCAAAATGACTCCAAGCCAGATTATCTGCGCCGTGGTGTAATTCCCCGCGGCATGGGCCGTTCCTACGGCGATCCTGCACAAAACGCTGGTGGCCTTGTCATTGACATGCAGCCTTTGAACAAGATCCACTCTATTGACCCAGAGACTGCCATCGTCGACGTTGACGGCGGCGTCACCCTTGACCAGTTGATGAAGGCAGCTCTCCCCTACGGGCTGTGGGTTCCTGTCCTTCCTGGTACCCGCCAGGTCACCATTGGTGGCGCTATTGGTCCAGACATTCACGGAAAGAACCACCACTCGGCGGGTTCTTTCGGCGACCATGTCACGTCCATGGAACTACTGGTTTCCGATGGTCGCATCCTGCACCTTGAGCCAGAAGGCTCCGCAGACGACCCAGACGGCTCTATCTTCTGGGCAACCGTTGGCGGCATGGGCCTCACCGGCATCATTGTCCGCGCGAAGATCCGCATGACCAAGACCGAGACTGCGTACTTCATTGCAGACGGTGACCTCACCGCTAACCTCGATGAAACCGTGGAATTCCACTCCGACGGATCCGAGTCCAACTTCACCTATTCTTCCGCATGGTTCGATGCCATCAGCCCAGAGCCTAAGCTCGGCCGTGCTGCCATTTCGCGTGGTTCTCTAGCAACTCTTGCCCAGTTGGAAGAGCTCTCCCCCAAGCTGGCCAAGGATCCGCTGAAGTTCAATGCTCCGCAGCTGGTAACAGTGCCGGACATTTTCCCGTCCTTCACCATGAACAAGCTCTCCATGATGGCGATCGGTGAACTCTGGTGGCTCAAGTCGGGCACCTACAAGAATAAGGTGCAAAACCTCACCCAGTTCTACCAGCCACTCGACCTCATCGGAGAGTGGAACCGTGGCTACGGCTCCAAGGGCTTCCTGCAGTACCAGTTCGTCGTTCCGCGCGAGGCCGTCGAGCCGTTCAAGGACATCGTCCGTGACATCCAGCGCTCCGGACACTACTCCGCACTCAACGTGTTCAAGCTCTTCGGAGAAGGAAACCGCGCACCGTTGAGCTACCCAATGCCAGGTTGGAACGTCTGTGTAGACTTCCCCATTAAGCCAGGCCTGGGCAAGTTCCTCGATGACCTTGACCGTCGCGTCATGGAGTTCGGTGGACGTCTCTACCTAGCTAAAGAGTCCCGTGCCAGCGCCGAGAACTTCCACTCGATGTACCCGGGCATGGAAGGCTGGCTCAAGACACGCAACGCGATCGACCCCACCGGCGTCTTCGCTTCCGACATGTCCCGCCGCCTTGAGCTGCACTAATCCGCCGAAAGAAAGATTCCTATGCTGAACGCAGTGGGCAAAGCCCAAAACATCCTCCTTCTCGGTGGCACCTCCGAGATCGGCCTAGCCATCGTGAACGAGTTCCTTACTCACGGCCCTGCGCACGTTACCCTTGCTGCACGCAAGGAATCGCCGCGTATCGACGCCGCCGTGAAGGCCATCGAATCCGCTGGCGCATCCGCTGTTGAGGTCATCGACTTCGACGCAACCGCCTTTGACACTCACGCTGACGTCATCGACCAGGCATTCCTGGTAGGAGATGTCGACGTAGCCATCGTTGCCTTCGGCACCCTCGGAGACCAGGAAGAGCTCTGGCAGGACCAGTCCAAGGCCGTGGCAAGCGCTGAAACCAACTACACCGCACCGGTGTCCGTTGGTGTGCTTCTCGCAGAGAAATTCAAGGCTCAAGGCCACGGCACCATCGTTGCACTGTCTTCTGTTGCAGGTCAGCGTGTTCGCCGCTCCAACTTTGTGTACGGCGCATCCAAGGCCGGCATGGACGGCTTCTACGTCAACCTCGGTGAGGCGCTCCGCGATTACGGCGTTAACGTCCTTGTCGTGCGCCCCGGCCAGGTACGCACCAAGATGTCCGCCGATGCAGGAGAGGCTCCGCTGACGGTGGATCGCGAGGACGTAGCTAAGGCAACTGTCCAGGCAGTTTTGTCCGGCAAGAGCTCCATCTTCGTTCACCCGTTGTTCGAATATGTCTCGCTTGCTTTCAAGTTCATCCCACAGACGATCTTCCGAAAGCTACCGTTCTAACTTTCTAGCCGCCGTGCGATGCACGGCGGCTTTGTACTTCAGCGGCAAAATCAGTGATGATCATCACTAAAGCCGCTGTCACCGGCAAGAATATCAACGGTATTTCTTAAAGCTCTCAAGAGCGTGTGACACACTGTTCTCTATGATCATTCGTGCCCGCAACGCAGATTCCCAACCGCCGAAAGACGACTCGGAAGCGCCGCACACCTCCGCTGCAGCCAGCGACCCATTTCCGGTGATGCTCAAGCACCCGGATAAGGCCAACCCACGGGACAAAAGCTACGACTTTGACTACACTCCCGACATCCAAGATGGCCCGCGCACGCTGCTCGGAATAGCCGCCGCGATCCTGGGAGGTGGGCTCTTTACCTTCATCTCCTGGTTCATACTCAAGCAGGTCAATCTCCCAGCATTCGGGCCTTCCCTGGTCACGCGCGCTCTAGCCACTGTCTGCACGCTTCTGGTTGTCTTTGCGGTCACGGCCCTCCTGATCGGGTGGGTCCATTATGAGAAGACAAACCAAGAACGGCCTCGCTGGCTGACCTGGCTTACCTATGTTGTAACCTACCTATCTCCAGCTGGTCTGGTGGTGGCTTCCCTCGGAATACCGCTCTCCCCGACCAAGCTCTATCTCGATGGCCTGACCGTGGACCAGGTTTTCCGCACCCAATACATGACGCGGCTTACAGACTCCTGGCACCTCACCGATATGAACTACATCGACCTGCCAGCGTATTACCCCGGCGCGTGGTTCTGGTTCGGCGGTAGATTAGGAGCACTCCTCGGCTTGCCCGGTTGGGAAGTATTTCAACCGTATTCGCTGATCTCCCTCGGCGTGGCCGGCTGTGTCCTCGTGCCGGTGTGGCAGCGTATCGTCGGCAGCTTGCCCGTAGCCACCGGCATCGCTTTAGTAACCACCACCGTTGCACTCGTCATGTGTGCAGAAGAGCCCTACGCCTGCGTTATCGCAATGGGCATACCAGCCGCGGTTATTATCGGCCGTCGTGCCTTGTCGGGACGCAAAAGCGCCATTCTTGCGATCATTTTCTACCTGGGTGTTTCCGCATCCATGTACACCCTCTACACCGCGATTATCGCCCTGAGCTTGGTCTCCATCACCGGTGTCATTTCCGCATTGATCCTGCGCTCGTGGAAGCCTATCGGACGCATCGTCATTATCGGCGTTTCTTCCATGGCCATCGCCGCTATCGCGTGGGGCCCGTACTTTACGTTCCTCTTAAGCGGCAAACACACCTCGGGCGCCACCGCCTCCCACTTCCTTCCCGTTGAGGGCACGGAAATTCCGCTGCCTATGTTTGCCGCCAGCATTGTAGGAATCCTCTGCATGCTAGGCCTGATCTATCTCCTTGCTCGAGCGGCAGATCCGGATATCAACTCACTAGGCGTTGCTATCGTCGTTGCTTATATCTGGGTCATCGCATCCATGGCCGTCACGCTCACAGGATCAACTCTCCTTGGCTTCCGGTTGGACCCCGTTATCACGATCCTCCTAGCCACCGCAGGCGTACTGGCTATAGCGGACTTCCGCCTCGTGGGAATCCACCGCCTCTACCCGGTCCAGTTCTCTCCCAGCACTTCACGGCAGATCACGATGGTCATTGCTATCGTGGTCGCTCTTGCCGGCATCAAATATGCGCAGGATATCCCCGCTAAGAACACGCACTCCATCGACCACGCTTATTCCAGCACAGATGGAAACGGCGAGCGGGCAGACCGCTATCCTGCAGATGCCACGCAATACTATGCAAGTATCGACGAAATCCTGAGGGAAAAAGGCTCAATTCCCAGTGAGACTGTGGTCCTCACGGATGAGATGAACTTCATGGCTTACTACCCCTACCGCGGTTTCCAGGCGTTTACCTCACACTATGCAAACCCTCTCGGCGAGTTCAACGAGCGGAATAAAACGATAGAACAGTGGGCGATGGACAGCTGGCAGCAGCTCAAGGACCCACAGGCCTTCGACCGCGCGTTGCAGTCCACTCCGTGGAAAGCACCCGAGGCGTTTATTTTCCGCGCCGATGCCACGGCAGAAAACTCACGTGGCTGGAACTTTGACCTTGCGGAAGACATCTACCCCAATAACCCCAATGTTCGTTTCCGCGGAGTGAAAATCAACCCTGAGGTCTTCACCGGCGAAGGCACCCCCTGGAAGGTCAATCAGGTAGGACCATTTGTGGTGGTGACCCGTGGATAAGCATGACGTAGACTCGAATTCCGTGTCTAGTTCAGTTTCGCAGAATCCAGTGAGAACGCTAAAACTTTTGGCGGTTTTATCTGGTGTGCTCGGCTTCTTATTCTTCCTTTTGACGCCGTTTATGCCAGTCAATCAGGTGCAGTCATCCCTGTCCTGGCCGCAGAATGGAAACCTCAACAGCGTGAATGCGCCGTTGATGAGCTATTCCCCACAGGAATTTAACGCGACTATTCCGATTAGCGCTTCTGAAAAACTCCGCCCGGGACAAAGCCTCATCGTAGGAACTCTGCCTGAGGACAGCGAAGATGCCGCAGCTCGTGGCCTCTTTGTGCGTTCTTCTGACAGCGGAATCCAGATCACATCCCGCGGCGAGCTGGTCTTTGAGCTTACTGCGGATGAACTTAAAAAACTGCCTGCCGACGCCACGATCACCGTCTCCTCCACCAAGGATGCGACCACCGCTTCCGTCGGTGAGCACAGCGGCTCTATATATGAAGACAAGCGCCCGCAACTCACAGGCCTGTATTCCGAACTCGAATCTCAGGCTGCGGGCGCTCTCAGCAGCGCGGGGCTTAAAGTCGACGTAGAGATTAACTCTCGCTTTACCACCTCCCCCACCACCGCAAAGTATGCAGCTATGTGGCTGGGCGGGATCATGACCGTGATTGCTCTTGTCTGCTTGGGTCTGCTAGATCTGCAAGACAACAAAAAGGTGCGTTTCCTCCAACAAGGCGCGTGGCGCCCTCGCGGACTCGACGCCATCGTCGTTGCAATCCTGGGCTTCTGGTATTTCATCGGCGCTAACACCTCCGATGACGGCTTCATCCTCGCCATGGGCCGAATTGCGGCACACGCTGATTATATGGCCAATTATTACCGTTGGTTTGGCGTTCCGGAATCACCATTCGGCGCACCATACTATGATCTCCTAGGTCTCATGTCGCATGTCTCCACGTCTTCTATCTGGATGCGACTGCCTTCCCTGATCTCTGGTCTTATCGTGTGGTTCGCGCTTTCCCGCGAGGTTCTCCCGCGTCTGGGAGAAAAAATTGCTGGACGACGCGTCTCTCAATGGACCATGGCCTTTGTATTCCTTGCCTTCTGGCTGGCGTACAACAACGGCCTGCGTCCAGAACCGATCATCGCTGCTGTCACTCTGCTCACATGGCTTTCCTTCGAGGTCGCCATCAAGACTGAACGCCTCCTCCCGGCTGCCGTGGGAACGCTTCTTGCAGCTTTCACCCTCGCTTGCGGCCCTACTGGTCTCATGGCTGTGGCCTGCTTGCTGGCTGGTTTGTCGTACCTGATCCGCATCATCTACCGCAGAATCCCGCTCCTGGGAGGCAAACCTGCCTTCAGCATCGCTGCCATGGTCGCACCTTTTGCTGCCGCCGGCACTGCGGTGTTGGTTGCTGTTTTCGGCGACCAAACCCTGATGAACGTCTTCGAGTCCATTCATGTCCGCTCGGAGACGGGACCGTCGTTAATCTGGTACAACGAATTCGCGCGTTATCAGGTGCTCATGCAGCAGACCGTAGACGGTTCTTTTGCCAGAAGGGTCGGTGTCTTCTTCACCTTCGTCTCAGTCGCTCTCGTTATCACCTCAATCCTGCGAAACGGGAAGGTCCCCGGCAGCAACAAGGGACCGGTTTTCCGCCTGCTCCTCGTCATGGTCGGAACGCTGTTCTTCATGATGTTCACGCCTACCAAGTGGACTCACCACTTCGGCGTATGGGCTGGTATCGCAGCGGCTCTCGCTGGCGTTGGCGCGGTCGCACTCTCGCACATGGCGTTGCGTTCTCCGCGATCACGCACCCTGCTCACGGGCGGAATACTCTTCGTGTTTGCCTTCGCGCTCTCCGGCACAAACGGTTGGTGGTACACGTCTAGCTACAGCGTGCCGTGGTGGGATAAGACGATTCAGATCCATGAGATCGAAGCTTCTACCGTGATGCTGCTTATTTCACTCATCGTGTTGGCCATCGGCGTTTTGCAGTCTTTTAAAAAGGACGTGGCAGAAGAACGCGGCGAGGCTCCTGCGGATTTCCGCAAACAGCGCTTTGAAGGCCTGGCGGCTGCTCCGATTGCGATACTCAGCATCCTCGCCGTGGCGTTCTCTATGGCGTCCCTAGGTAAAGGATTCATTTCGCAGTATCCTGCCTATTCTGTCGGCTTAGGCAACCTGCGCGCGGCTGCGGGCAATACGTGCAACCTTGCTAACGACGTCCTCGTGGAATCAAACACCAACGAGTCCTTCCTCCAGCCACTGCACAGCACTCTGGGTGAGTCACTCACTTTTGGTAAGAATCGAGCATTCGACCCCAACCACATTTCCTCCGAGGCTTACACGGAAGAAAGCAAGTCTTCCTCCAGTACCGCCGGAACCGCCAACAGCACGGATACCGCCGATACCAACACCGAGGGCAAAGAACATCGCGCAGCTGTGGGTGTCAACGGCTCTACCGCACAACTCCCCTTTAATCTGGATTACACGCGCGTGCCCGTTCTTGGCTCCTGGACCAGCGGCGAACAGCACTATGCCGAGGCAGTCTCGGATTGGTACAAGCTACCGGAACGCAGCGACTCTGCCCCTATCATCGCGGTTTCTGCTGCCGGAAGCATCGAGCACCTCGACCTAGATGGAATCAAAAAAGAGGGACAGAAGCTGCTCATTGAGTACGGCACCGCCTCAGGTGGCAAGGTCGAAATGCTCGGAGAAAAGCAGCTGATTGACATCGGCCCCGAGCTTAAATGGCGCAACCTGCGACTTCCGCTTTCGGAGCTTCCTGCGGAGGCCAACGTTATCCGTATCCATGCAACGGATGGCAACCTCAGTCCCGATGAGTGGCTAGCGTTTACGCCGCCACGTGTGCCCACGCTTGAGACGCTTAGCGACGTCTACACCGCAAATACCCCAGGATTGCTCGACTGGGCAGTACCGCTACAGTTCCCCTGCCAGCGCACCTTTAACCACTATGCAGGTGTGGCGGAGATTCCTCAGTTCCGTATTTCCGCCGATGCAGACGGCCGCGCTTCTGGCGCTTCCTTCCAGGATTACTTCGGTGGTGGCGTGACCGGAATCGCGGAAGCGGTGAACTACAACTACCAGCTTCCGAGCTACTCCAAGAACGACTGGCAGCGCGATTGGGGTTCCATCGAGGTGTACCACCCTCGCCCCAACTCACAGGGCAAGGAACCTGATCTGGCTACCATCAACACAGAGAAAGTAACACGATCAGGACTGTGGTACCCCGGCCCGATGAATATCAACACTGACCACTAGTGCGTTTTTAGCCATTCCTTGGCTATCAGCGCGCTAGGCAGCTGTTCTGTCACAGAACGCATATTGAGTTGAATCAAATCCTGGGTGGTGAGTTTCGCGTTCACCGCATTAAGTACTGCCACGGCATCTGCATCTAATGTCTTGCTGGCTAGTGGCACTACTCGTGAAGAAAGAAACTGGCCTTTGGGGTCCTTGAGACTCACCAGGTTATTTGCGGCAATAGATGGGTCTGCGCTGTAGATGATCGCCAATTGGATGTCGCCATCTTTGAGTGCTTTGACCGTTAGTGGGCCGCCGGAATCCTCGATGGGAGTAAAGGCGGCATCCACTCCGTACACGCTTTTGAGGCCTTTGGGCCCATTGGGACGGTCCTCTGCCTCGGAGTTAGCCCCCAGGGTTATGTTCTGGACCTTTCTAAGGTCCTGAATGGACTCCACACCATGTTCCTCGGAATATTCCTTAGTGACAACGTAGGAATCCTGGTCCGAGGCTTCTGCCTGGTTTAACACCTGCAACTTATCGGGAAGGGCGGATTGCAGTTCCGCATAGACGTCCTCTGGTAGCCAGGCCGTGGTGTCTGGCTTCCAATACTGCAGCAACGGGCCTGAGTATTCAGGAAATACATCTATGCTCCCGTTTTCTACCTCAGCCATATAAACTTCCCGCTGCCCGATCTGGAATTGGCGGTCTACTTTATGCCCTGCTTTTTCCAAGGCCTGCGCATAGATCTCAGCGATGACTTCGTTGGAATAATATGCCTGAGACCCAACAACGATCCCGCTGTAATCTCGGCCACCTTCAATGGATTCGATAGAGCCGCAAGCCGTTAGGCACATCGCGACTCCCAGTACTGCAATGCGTTTATTCATCGTTCCTCACTTGGCTTACTAGCGTTAATGGCGAGGGCATGCGGATCACGCCGAGGTCAGCTGTGGCATCCCTGTGGCATCTGATCCACAGATAGATAACAAGAGGATAGAGGCATACTGACACCACGACCACGTTGATGATAGCGGCGAGGTTTCCGTCCCAGGTCAGGTTCCAACAGAAATGGAAAACAAAGGCCACTAGCAACGCAACGCCTGCTACCTGAAAACGGCGTACCCGATCCCAACCATACGTAAACACGGCCAGGCCAATGCCGTATCCGGCTATTGCGGTGAAGAAAACGTGGAGCCCAGGGCCAGCAATGCTCCGTAGTCCCCAAGACACTAGCGCTCCAGGTGCATCAGAGTTTGCGTCGGACATTCCCCCAATAACCCCATACATCAGGTTTTCAAAGACTTCGAAGCCTAGGCCGACTATGCCACCGGTGACAAAGCCATGCCACGGGCGACTGAGCTTGGAGAAGGTAAACAGAATGAGAAGAACGCCGAGCGCTTTGGAAATCTCCTCCGGATACGCCCCGCCAAAGGAAGCGCTCACGGTCTTCCAACCCAGCTTGTCCGTCAAGTCAATAATAGGCTGCGCCGAGGCCATGACCAGGGCAAAGGAAGAACATGCGCCCCATCCGAGGGAGGTCAAATACCACTTCCAGCCAGCTTTAGGCCACATGGGGGATACTCGAAATATCAGGGTTCCCACTACCAGGTATGCAGCTCCGCACAGCAGGCCTACAGCCGATCCGCTGGGAGAGAGCAAGACATAAACCCCCAAAAAGAAGAGAGACACCGGAGTTGATATCCCGATAATCGCCCACATCACCCAAGAAATAGACGTTGGATGGGCAGCTGGTTTTACAGGGCCTACCAAAGCGCTCACGCGGCTACTCCCTTATAGTTCTGAAAATTGTTCACAATAAGTTGCACGGCGTTGTCCACGTCCGGTCCTTCCACAAGGACAAACAGAGTTTTTTGTTCACCGTCGTCCCCTTGTACAGCCAGGCTTAGTCCGATTTGGTCTTTAGGCCCTTCGATCATCCTGATATTCCCCTCACGGAATATCTCTGCGTTTTCCGGCAACGAGCTCAATGCGTTAAAACGCATCATCCTTCTCAGCGTGTGGTCTTGGTCTGTGCTGCCTTCCACCACCATCGAATTAATTTTGGTGCCTTCGCAATTCCATTGGGGCTGAAACAAGTCAGACATTTCTTCTCTGCATTGCAGGTGTGCGCCGTCTTCTAGCAACACCGGAAGTTCAATGCTCTCTGCCTCTCCTAGGGTCACGTTTTTCAGTTTGAAGTCAATGCTGGGAACAACGGCATTGAGCACGGCGGGGAGGGCAAGAAGCAGAGTGACTAGTGCAGCGACGAGCCACCAGGATTTTGCCGACATCGCAGGCCGGAACTGGAAGTAAGACATACTGTTCAAACTACCTTCTTCATCGAACATTCGATATATCCTGGGGACCATGACTTCTCAGCAACTTGTAATGAAAGACTTGTACCGCTTTGTTAATGGCGAATGGCTCGACACCCACGTCATCCCCGAGGACCGGGGCGTGGATGGAACATTTCATGGCTTGCGCGACCAGGCGGAGAGCGATGTCCACGAGTTGGTGAAATCTTCTCGCTCACGGGCAGGTAAACTTTATGCTTCTTTCATGGACGTCCCCGGAATTGAATCCGTGGGTATATCTGCTATCGACGAGGATTTGGACCTCCTAGAAACAAGCGACCTGGCTACTGCATTAGGAACGCTGGATCGCCTCGGCGTCGGCGGTCCCGTGAGTTTCTGGATAGCCAAGGATTCCGCTGGTAGCGATGCCGTAGCTTACATTGTGCAGTCGGGGCTTGGACTCCCTGATGAAGCTTATTATCGGGAGCACCCAGAGGTGCTCAAGGCTTACACGTCCCACGTCGCCACGATGCTGGGCTTCCTCGATCCACAGCGGCTCGGTGGTTTATCCGCCGAGGAGGCAGCAGATCGCATCGTTGCTTTAGAAAAGGACATCGCTCAGGGGCACTGGGATGTGGTGAGCACTCGCGATGCGCTAAAAACCTTTAACCCAACTGAGTTTTCCGAGATTCCGGAGAACGTCGCAACGCTCCTGCGTGCGGCAGGACTCCCTGAATCCCGCGTGATCGTGATGATGCCCTCCTACTTGGAGCACATCAACACCCTCCTCTCCCAGCGTATCGACGATTGGAAGCTGCTTACTACCTGGCATATCCTCCACGCTCGCGCAGGAGTTCTCACCCCCGAAATCTCGCGCGCAGACTTCGCTTTCTTTGGCACCACCCTTTCTGGTGCAACCGAACAGCGCGACCGCTGGAAGCGTGCCGTGGGACTTGCGGAAAGCTTTGTGGGTGAAGAAATTGGTCAGCTCTTTGTCCAAGAGCACTTCCCGGCCTCCTCCAAAAAAGACATGGCGATTTTAGTGGACTACCTCATCGCCGCATACCGGGAACGCATTCAGAATCTTCAGTGGATGACTCCGGTAACCCGCAAGCGCGCGCTGGAAAAGCTAGAGAAATTCAACGCTAAGATCGGTTATCCCGACACATGGCGTGACTATGGCGATCTAGATTTCTCCGAATCTGGCCAAGACTTGCTGCGCAACGTCCGCGCCGGTTCCGCTTTTGCCCACGACTACGAGCTCTCCAAGCTGGGCAAACCCGCAGATCGCTCCGAGTGGGTCACCACTCCACAAACCGTCAACGCTTTTTATAATCCGGTAGTCAACGACATCACTTTCCCCGCCGCCATCTTGCGAGCACCGTTCTATTCCGAGGCAAACGCCGCCGAAAACTTTGGCGCGATCGGCGCAGTCATCGGCCATGAAATTGGCCACGGTTTTGACGACCAAGGCAGCCAATACGACGGCGATGGCAACCTGAACTCCTGGTGGACAGAGGAAGACCGCGAGGCATTCACACGGCTCACCTCGCAGCTTGTCGAGCAATTCCATGGACTCGTCCCTTCTGTTCTCAAGGAATCCGCTGGCGTTAACGGCAGATTCACTCTCGGAGAAAACATCGGAGATCTCGGCGGCCTAGGCATTGCCGTGGTGGCTTATCAACGCTATGCAGCTGACCAGGGAGAAGAGCCCTACCTCCAACGCCTCTTCCTATCCTGGGCCCGCATCTGGCGCACGGCGATCCGCCCCGAGCTAGCGGAACAATACCTAGCCATAGACCCACATTCACCAGCGGAGTTCCGCTGCAACGTCATCGCAGGCAATATCGCCGAGTTCTATCAGGCCTTTGACGTGCCAGAAGATTCCCCTATGTGGATCGCACCAGAAAAACGCGTCGCGATCTGGTAATCCCGGCGTACCATGGGCCGCATGGATGATTTTGAAGTCGGCGGTAAAGATCGGAAACTGACACCCGAACAGCAATTGGAGCAGCTTTCCACATACATAGCGGCCCATTATGAACGCCCTGCGATGAATCCTCCATGGTCGGACTCTCCCTCTGACCCCCATGTTCTGGACACTTACGACGCCCGCCTCGCCGACCGAATCACCCATGCTTCCATGCTGATGCTTGGTTCCGCACTGGATCACACCACGCCGGGCGTCGCTTTTAGCGACGGTGTGACCACCGAAGACATACCCAACGCTCAGATCATCCGTCCCGCACACCCAACCGGAGTGTGGGGTATTTCACTCCACCCTGGCGGTTGGTGGAAAGGTTCGGGAGTCGCCTTGGAGAACTCCTGGCGCCCCGAGGTCGCAGCCGTGGCCAATCTCTCCGGCATCACATTCCTCGACCTCGACTACCCGCTCCTCCCAGAACACTCACTCTCCGAGGTAATCGCCGCGGTGCGTCACGCTGCCCAGTGGGTACGCAGCATGAACCCGCCGCGTCTCGTGGCTTGGGGATATTCCTCGGGAGCCGCATTAGCCGCTCTCACCAGCGATTTATGGGATGCGCAAGCCCTCACGTTTCCGCATTTAGCCCTCGATCATCTCCCCGCCCACCTACGCGACGCAGAATTCCCGCAAACTTTCCCACCCACCTTCTTGCAGGTGGCCACTCAGGATTCCGTCGCGGACCGCTACCCGTGGGCAGAGGCTCAATCCACCGTCAAGGAATACGTCTCTGAGCACCGAGTCGCTACTCCGGAAGTTATGCGCGAAAGGGTGAAAGACGTAGCAAATTTCCTAAATTAAAAACACATAAATTTTTCTTCGTTCTGTATTACCTTTAGTCACCTACTACCAAAGGACAAAAATGACTGGAGTTGAATATCTATACTGGGAGTTTTTTGGAACAACCATCCTGCTCTTGATGGGTAATGGCATCTGCGCGCTGGTGACCCTCCGTACATCAGCGGGGCGCAATGCAGGATGGCTGGCCATAGCATTTGGCTGGGGTTTGGCCGTCTTTGCAGGCGCCAGCATCGCCGACCCATCCGGTGGACACCTAAACCCTGCAGTAACACTCATGCTTGCCACCAAAGGCAGCGTCGCATGGAACCTGCTCCCTTGGTACTTCGCAGGCCAACTACTCGGCGGCATCTTCGGCGCATTCCTCTGCTGGGCAGCCTTTAAGCAGCTTTTCGACGCTAACAACTACGACGAAGACGGAAACCCAGGTGGCAACAAAACCACTGGCGGCATCTTCTTTACCAACCCGGCGCATCCGAATAATTTCTGGAACGCAGTCACCGAATTCATTGCAACCTTCGTGCTTCTAGCCTTTATTGCATTCGGTCCCTCCGGAGACGTTGGCCCACTCAAATACTTCGCCGTTGCATTCATCGTGGTTTCCATCGGCCTCTCCCTCGGCTCCCCCACCGCATATGCCATCAACCCGGCACGTGATCTCGGGCCACGCATAGCGTACGCATTCATCCTTCCAATCAAAGACAAAGGCAGCGCAAACTGGTCTTATGCATGGGTTCCGATTGTCGCACCTATGCTTGCTGCCGTCGCCGCAGGCCTACTGTAAGGAGCAATCATGTACATAGCAGCCATCGATCAAGGCACTACTTCAACCCGCTGCATCATCTTTGACCATGACGGCAACCAAGTCTCCGTCGGCCAATACGAACACGAACAGATCTTCCCACAAAAGGGCTGGGTTGAGCACGATGCCACTGAAATCTGGGACAACACCCGCCGTGCAGTAGGCACCGCCCTAGCCGACAGCGATCTCTCCGCCAAGGACATAGCCGCGTTAGGCATCACCAACCAGCGCGAAACCACAGTAGTCTGGGACAAAAACACCGGCGAGCCCGTATACAACGCCATCGTGTGGCAAGACACTCGCACCACCGCAATCTGCAAAGAACTCGCTGGTGACAAAGGCGCCGACCGGTGGTACCGCAAGACCGGCCTCCTCATTAACTCTTATCCCGCCGGCCCCAAAATCAAATGGATCCTCGATAACGTCGACGGCGCCCGCGAACGCGCAGAAGCAGGCGAGCTGCTCTTTGGCACCATCGACACATGGCTCCTGTGGAACCTCACCGGCGGAGCCGACGGCGATGACGGTACACCAGCATTGCACGCAACCGACGTCACCAATGCTTCCCGCACCCTCCTCATGGACATTGAAAAACTTGAATGGGACAAGGACCTCTGCAAAGCCATGGACATCCCCATGGAAATGCTCCCGGAAATACGCCCCTCGGTTGGCGACTTCCACCAGGTCCGTGAGCGCGGATCCCTCTCTGGCGTGCCCATCCGATCAATGCTTGGCGACCAACAAGCCGCCATGTTCGGCCAAGGTTGCTTCCGCCCAGGCGAAGCAAAAAATACCTACGGCACAGGCCTCTTCCTGCTCCTGAACACAGGAACCACCCCTAAATGGTCAGAAAATGGACTGCTCACCACGGTTGGTTTCCAAATCGAAGGCCAAAAGCCGGTTTACGCACTGGAAGGCTCTGTCGCGGTCGGTGGATCGCTAGTCCAGTGGCTGCGCGATAACCTCATGCTTGTCCCCAACTCTCCCATGATCGAAAACATGGCGCGCAGTGTTGAAGACAACGGCGGCGTCTATATCGTCCCAGCTTTCTCCGGGCTGTTCGCCCCATACTGGCGACAAGACGCCCGAGGAGTCATCGTCGGACTTACCCGCTTTGTCAACCGCAACCACCTGGCTCGCGCTGTTTTGGAAGCAACGGCATACCAGACCCGTGACGTTGCAGATGCTATGGTCGCCGACTCAGGTGTGGAGCTCACTGAGCTTCGTGTCGATGGAGGCATGACCTACAACGAACTCCTGATGCAGTTCCAAGCAGATATCCTCGGTGTTCCGGTCACCCGCCCTAAGAACGTGGAGACTACCGCTACTGGAGCAGCTTTCGCCGCAGGCTATTCTGTGGGTTACTGGGAGAATCTTGAATTCCTGACACAGCAAAAAGGCGATTTGCACGTCTGGAAACCCAAGATGAAGCAGGAAAAAGTCGACGAGCTCTACCACGATTGGAAGCGCGCAGTAAAGCGTTCCCTGAACTGGGAAGAAAACGTAGACGAGGTCTAGGCACTCTGGCGGATAGGTGTATCCGCCAGCCTTATCCGGTAACCCGCAGACTTGCGCCTACCTGGAGATTCATTTTCTTCTGGGGGAGCACCCGGTCTATAAAATTTTACGACCCCCGCTTCCCTCTCATAGTGCCCCACACCAAAACGAAAATCTCTTCTATCGTTGTTGCTCGTGTGGTGATGTCTGCATAATAGGGTTAAATTTTCAAGGTCCGTGCGCCTACCCTCAAACCACGCTACCAAGTGGTGAACGTCGCAATTAGAAGCGGGTTGTTCGCAATGAGGGTGCGAGCACACGGCCTCCCTAGCTACCAGCGCTAAACGTTGATAGACACTAGCTGTACGTTTACTTCTCCCTAGCTGCAGTGGAATCCCTTGTTGATCCATAAGACAAGCAAAGAGGTCTTCTCTGAGGCCTAGCATCAACAGGTCTAGAGGAGAGAGTTCGACATCTGTGTTTGTGTAAAAACGAGTGGAAAAGTTAGCTTTTTCAAGTTCTTCCATGGTTGCAGACACAATAACAGTCCCTACGCCGCCATTGTGCTTTGCAATTATGGAAGAATTTTGAGCTAGGCATTGGTGGAAAACATCAACTCTTCGTTGCGCCCAGGTTCGCTTATCTTCTTCCGGAGCAACTGGTGATGCAGCACCTTTTCTCCTCGCAGGAGTGAGCAAAGATTTAAGCAAGGCCCCCGTGGCCGGCGGCAAATAACCACTCACGTATACCCCACCGTCTTTATCTGGTTTGCTTACGGTGAGTTTTCTTCTTTTAATCGCAGAATATGGGTCTGGGTCAGACTTACAGTTAAGCTCTTTCACACGATTTCTCATGTATTGCCCAAGGGCTTCCGCGCCCATGTCTTGCGCTTTCGCGATAAATTCCGCTCGTAAGTGATGGGCCCTTATCTCAGTGTTTTCTTTTAGGCTCCGCAGCTCTCGATCAATGATCTTTAATTTTTCAACTTTTGTTCTCGCTGCGTCCGCCCGCAGATTGTCCTCTATGGGAAGGGCGAAAAGATTAATGCCTCTCGCGAGCCTTTCCCGAGCTTCCGATAGGGAAAGATCTAAACCATTAACAAGAAAATCGACGGACTTTTTACTCCCTACGAGTGCGCCTGCATTATTAATATGCGCGCAGTAGGCCACGAAAGCATCGCTATAGCCTTTAAAAGAGAAAGCTTGTTCTAATTTCACAAAGGAATCGACCACTTCAGAAAAGTTAATTTATTCCGGTTTGGTCAATAGTTCACGCAAAGAAGCAATATCGTCTGCGATTCGATCAATAGCTTCAGATATCTCTTGCATGACTTACCCCCTTGCCCAATTCCCTTCATTATAGAACATATTTTCTAAGACATGCAACCCCATCGAGACTTACTCATGGAAACCCTTTTCCCATTGTGCGCAATATTTTCTAAATCCCAGTGCTGAACAGCGCGATCAGCCACATGGCTACTCCCATCCGACCTCACTACCCTCCACCAAGCAGTCAGATGCCCAACCGTCGCCATAATCTTCCCGACTTGTCGCGGACCAGTACCTACGATTTCTGCAACATCTCCATAAGAAAGCACGTGGCCAACGGGTATTCCGTCGACCACGTCAAGGACTCTCGAACTGAGATCATCGAGCTCATGCATTTATTTAGAGACCAAATTGGCTGAGATCGATCCCATCTAAAGGATCAGACTCACGCCCTTCTTCCACGGCTTCTTCCACTTCACATAGCGTCACCGTGGCGCCTGTTGAATCGGAAATGATGCTCATCAAACCAAATTCTGAAGCAAATGGCTCACGAATTACTTCTCCTCCGTATTCCTTTGCCTTCCGCACTGCTTCATCCATATTGGAGACCCCGAGATAGGTCTGCCAAAAACTGGGCACCTGAGGAGGAAATTGCCCTTCTGCATTGAAAATCCCAGCGAAAGCGCCCCCGTCAGTCTCCGCTGTGGTGTACTCAAAATTATGATCCGAGTCCATCGTAGCTGTGGTCCAGTTGAACAGGGAGGGGTAAAATTCCACCGCTTTGGCATAGTTCGTTGTACACGTTAATTCATGCCAAACTGGCGTTCCTGGTTCACCAGCTGCAATAAAAGCATCTTCCCCAGCAGGCTGAATTAATCCAAAAAGCGCACCTGAATTGTCCACGACAATGGACATGAGACCGAGCCGTACTTCCATTGGCTCTGCGAGCACACGGCCACCTAGCTTTTCGACGCTCTCACAATCAGTGTGAATGTCATCAGTCAGAAAGTAGGTCACCCAGGTATCAGCTTGCTGCTGATCCTCTGGTCTTTTAATAAATCCTGCGACTGGGAGGCCTTGTACCCGTGCCAGATAGTAATCCTGGCCGAATTCTTCAATCTCCCATCCCAATACCTGCGCATAGAAGTATGTTGATTTACGCAAGTCACTGGATGTCAGATCAATCCAATATGGCATTCCTGATGCAGCTTGGAAAGCTGGCATTAAACGTTCCTCCATACTTCCGGGTCAAAATCATCATCGGCTGTCTTTTCATCAAAGTAGTCGTCTTCTTCAGCCGTGGTTTTAACGCGAGCGCAGAGAGTTCCTACGCAGACCACATCTCCGTCGCTAAGCTTCTTGCCACGACGAGTATCCACGGCACCGTTGACCGTGACCTCGCCGTTCGCAATAACTTCCTTTGCAATGCCGCCAGTCTCTACGAGACTGGCGAGCTTAATAAATTGACCTAGTTTGATCTCTTGGTCACGAATGGTGACATCCTGCGCGTGCATGATGCTTAGTCTATCGTGCGGCCCACCACCTAGTGGTTTTGGGCAAAGCGCACTGCTGTACCGGTCGCAGAAACCATCATCATTCCGTTATCTGAGCCGAGAGTTTGATAGTCAATATCCACGCCCACTACGCCTTCAGCACCAAGCTCGATGGCACGCTGCACCATCTCCGCCAAAGCTTGTTCACGCGCGTTTTTCACTTCACCTTCATAGGCCTGGCTTCTGCCACCCACCAGGTTTCTAAAACCAGCAGTAATATCTTTGAACACGTTGATACCGACGATGGTTTCTCCCGCCACTACCCGGACGTACTCAGAAATTTCCCGGCCAGAAACAACACTGGTCGTAGTAACAATCATGATGTCTCCCAACTTGTCATACTGAAACGAAAAAGCACCCTTAGTCTACTTTTATTGCACGATCCCCGTAATCCCCTCAAAGACCATAACTGCAGCGATAATCACGAATAATGTGCCAGCAATCATGTCCAGCCAGAGACCATTTCTTAACAATTTTTCTGCCAGCACCCGCACCATCACTGCAAAGCTAATAAACCAGCACAGGCCAATCGTGATCAGAAAGACTGCAATAAAGATAGTCCAGGCAACACTCATATCTGAATGAAGAAACTGCGCAAATACTGACGCAAAAAACACTAATGCTTTGGGATTGGATAGGTTGGTTGCCATTCCAGTTTTTAGTGCATGAAACGGCGTCAAAGCTCCATTGTCCTGCTGCAGACTGTTCACAATCATGTCCGGTGAAGGCCCATGTTTATGGTCCCGCATCTCCTGAATACCGGATTTCAATGAGCTAAATCCGATCCAGGCAATATAGCAGCCTCCGATGATCTGTACGAGACGCATGAGAACAGGTTGTGCCATGAAGATCGTGGATAGTCCCATAAGGGAAGCAACAATCCATATGGTGCTTCCCATCATGATCCCTATGGCACACCAGATGCCAGCACGGCGGTCTTTTGTCCCCACCCGAATAACCTGAAGAAGCAGGTCCGGGCCAGGCAGAATCAGCACGCATATCCATACAACAAAAAGCGCACCAAGTTCCCCTATCGTCACGTTTCCTCCTCTTAAACGATTTGGTCGCGTGGAGTAATGACCATCCGATCAATGTTCATATGTTCGGGGACTGAAGCTACCCACCTGATGGACTCGGCAATATCCTCTGCAGTGAGATTGAGCTTATCTGCATAAACTGCATCAGCTTTAGCCTGATCACCGTGGAAACGGATGAGTGAAAAGTCTGTTTTAACTCGTCCTGGATTAATTTCTGTTACTCGTAAATTACGCTGGGCAAATTCGATGCGCATTACTTTAATTAACAGCAGTAACGTCAAACTTTGCTGCGTTATAACCCGCGCCACCTGCATAAGGGGCGATACCCGCAATAGAACTAACATTTATGATCTGTGCGCCGTCATGAAGCACGTCAAGAAGAGCACGAGTGACTCGGAGTGTACCGAGTACGTTAGTTTCATACATCCATTGCCAGTCTGCAATCGATGCCTCCGCTATAGGATCCAAGCCAAGCGCACCTCCAGCATTGTTGACAAGAAGATGGCATTCTTGAATGCGGGAAGCAAAATGAGCAACTGACTCATCACTAGTCACATCTAGTTGTATGGCTTCACCGCTAATCTCCGCTGCGATACGGTTCAGTCTGTCCATCCGGCGTGCCGCCACAATGACGTGCCAGCCATCGGCAGCTAACGCCCTAGCTGTGGCTTCACCAATCCCAGAAGAGCCCCCAGTCACGATTGCGGTCTTTGTCATGCCACCACTCCTTTGCGCAGATCATCGTCGAGTAATTTCGATGCCCCCACCGGTCTGTCATCGATCATGCCAATAGCTTGACTTAGCGCATAACACGTCGTTGGACCGATAAACGTAAATCCGGCTTTCTTCAGCGCTTGCGCTAAGGCTTTTGAGTCATGAGAAACCGTGGGAGTATCTGCTAGCGTAGCTGGCGGTTGATGGTCTTTAGGGGCGAATCCCCAAATAAAAGCGTCTAATCCTCCGGACTCCCGCAAGGCAATCGTCGCGCGAGCATTAGTTACCACGGCTTCAATCTTGCGTCGATTTCTGATAATTCCAGTGCATCCTAGTAAACGAACAACATCGCCCTTCGTAAAGCGAGCAACCGTATCCGCATCAAAATTATAAAATTCTGTGCGAAAAGCATCGCGTTTGCGCAACACGGTTGCCCAACTGAGACCAGATTGGAATGCTTCTAACGATAATCGCTCTAATAAGCCTGATTCTGTGTGAACAGGTTTTCCCCATTCATAGTCGTAATATTCTTTGAGCAATGGATCTTTTGCGGCCCATTCAGGGCGTACTCGTCCGTCTTCACCTACAACGAGCCCCTTTGCACGTACAGCGCTTGTGTTCAATGGTTTCAGTGCATTGCTGGTATTCATGTGGCCACTCTATAAACTCGCTATGACACTCATCCCCCTTCCCACCCCTTCAGCCAGTTAACAGGGCGAAGAACTACAGTTCTACCTGCCTAAACGTCATATTGATTCGCCCCTTTTCAAGTCCGCAGTTATCCGGGACAGTGGCGTCGTCGATACGCTTAATACCGTGAAATATCTTCCTTGAAGGACCACCAAATACAAGTGCATCGCCGCTTAATAACAGTATGTCTTGCCAGGGTTTATTCCGATTTCCCGAGTTACCTGCTCGAAACACCGCCGTGGCCCCTATGGATAGGGAAACAACCGGGGCCGAGGACTCCTCGAAAGCATCTTGGTGCAGCCCCATCCCCGAACCTGGCGGATAGTAATTCACGAGTGCAGCATCGATACGATAATGAGAAGCCCACGGTGCCAGGGAGGAGTCCAGACAAGCTGCTTGTTTCATGGCTTCATATGCTTGGGCCAAAAAGCTGTCTGGGATAGCGGGCACATTCTGCCCCTGCCATTCCGATACATACTGATGAGAGCTATATTCCCAGTGTTTTCCCAACGACATAAGATGTGCACTCATCGTCCCTGTCTTCCACTGCTGCTGATGCATTGCCAAAGGAGTATGAGCTAATCGACGCGCAACCGCACGCGCTTTCCCCACAATTGCGCGCTGTTCTGCGAGCGAGAGAAAACCTGGAAGATGCACAACGCCAGGCCTGATGACCTGCGGAGATCTAGGTACGGGATAAGAATCGAAAAGCGTAGGCACCCACCCAAATGTAGTAGCAATGTCAAACGCAGTTTTTAGAATCGTGCACATGAACTTTGATCCTCTAAACCACAGCACTTTGAATGATCTCCGCAACCAAAAATGGCACCTTCCGGTATCTGCGGAGATTAGAGAGCACACCGACCGAACCGCAGAGTTGGTATATAACTACAACCACACACGACCATCAGATTCGAAGCGACTCAAAGAGCTGCTCAAGCGCATATTGAGTCCCCAATCTTCGTATTGCACGATTAAACAGCCGATGACCATTGAATATGGGTGCAACACCACCGTGGGCAAAGATGTCTTTATTAATTACAATGTGACGATCCTTGATACCGCTGAAGTAACCATTGGTGCCCATGCCGTGATCGGGCCCAACTGCCAGCTCATCACAGTTACGCATCCCGTTGATGATGCAGAAATGCGGGCAGGTGGCTGGGAAATAGCTCACCCCATTGTCATAGGCGATCACGCGTGGTTAGGTGCGGGAGTGATCGTGCTACCAGGTGTTTCAATCGGACAACATGCGGTTATCGGGGATGGCAGCATTGTTTCTAAAGACATCCCTGATTACGCCATTGCTATGGGACAACCCGCTCGTGTTGTCAGAATGCCCTCGGAGTCTTGTTATGAACGATCGGAATTAGCCGTAGGTCTCCCGGTCCAGGGACTCACATCGGCGGTAAGAACCGATGATGCCACGCAGTAGCATGTATCCCACTATGACTTTCTTTGATCTCGATTCCATTGGCAACGGACTTCCAGTTATGGGTTCGATTTCCGCGATAGAATCGGCTTTGCTCTCTTCTGGTGCTGTCATAATCCAAGCTCCACCGGGTACGGGAAAAACTACAGTCGTTCCGCCGCTGATTGCCAATATTCTGCATAAAAGCAGGTCTCAGAGCCAGGGAAAAGTAATTGTAGTGGTGCCCCGTCGCGTCGCTGTCCGCGCGGCTGCCCATCGGCTCAGGTTCCTCGATGGTGCACGCGAAAAGAGCTCTCGCGTGGGCTTCAGCATACGAGGCGAGTCTCAACGCGGCACACTCGTAGAGTTTGTTACTCCAGGTGTACTGCTGCGCCGCCTTATGTCCAATCCGGAGTTACCAGGAGTTTCAGCAGTCATTGTGGACGAGGTTCATGAACGACAGCTGGATACCGATGTAGTTCTAGGCATGCTCATTGAACTCCGAGAGCTGCGTCCCGATTTATTCCTCACAGTTATGTCTGCAACTGTAGATGCCCACAATTTTTCACGTCTTGTCGGCTCAGCCCCCATTGTGACAGTGGAGGCAATCACACACCCCGTGAACATAGAGTATCTTCCTGCGCCAGGACGCTCGGAGTTCAGTCGGGACTACATCCGCCATCTAGCCTCAGTCACCGCACACGCTGTGTCTCAGTCAGAACATTCCGCGCTCGTCTTTGTACCCGGTGTCCGTGAAGTTTCCTCAGTATGCGCTGCGTTAGAAGCCGCTACCTCCATCAAGGTTCTCCCCCTGCATGGACAACTCGGAAGCGCCGAACAAGAAGTTGCGCTTTACCCCGCTGAACAGCGAATAGTCGTATCCACTTCTATCGCAGAAAGCTCTCTTACCGTCCCCGGCGTGAGAATCGTCGTTGATGCAGGGCTTTCTCGTATCCCTAAACGAGATGCGGGAAGAGGAATGAACGGACTAGTCACGGTAAGCACTAGTCAATCTTCTGCAGACCAGAGGGCTGGCCGTGCCGGGCGTGAAGGCCCAGGTAGCGTACTGCGGTGTTATTCAGCCCAAGAGTTCTCCCGCTTTAGTTCTCATGCCTCGCCAGAAATATCTTCCGCCGATCTCACTCAAACAGCCTTATTCTTAGCTAGCTGGGGCGCCCCAGGCGGCGAGGGATTCCCACTGCTTACCGCTCCACCGACAGCAGCAATGGAGCAAGCACAGGGCACTCTTATTCGATTAGGAGCTTTGGATGATTCAGGGCATTGCACAGAACTTGGGCGTACATTAACAACGCTCCCCACCGACCCACGGCTCGGACGATCGCTCCTGGAGTACGGTGTTTCAGCAATCCCCACTGTCGCCGCCTTAGGCGCACATATTCGAGGCGATGTTTCCAAAGAAATTCAGAGTCTCAACGGGCAGCGCCACTATGAGTCAGAGAAAACTAGATTAGAAAAACTCCTTTCGCACAGATGCAGAGGCTCTTCTCCCGAAGGACATTCCTGCCAAGAAAAGTCCGCCTCCGTGGTTTCTCCTGGAGAAGCCATTGGGCGTGCTTTCCCAGAGAATATTGCTCGGGCAGAGGGCGAATCATATTTATTGGCCAAAGGTACAAGGGCGATTCTCCGCAATATCCCATCGTTATCAGGCGCGCCATGGCTGGCTATCGCGGAAGTCGCTTTGCCGCAAGGGGCCCAAAACCATGCGGTTATTCATACGGCGGCTGCTATCGATAAGGACACCGCACTAGAGATCATTGGCACGTCCGAAGAGGTCACAGCCACGTTCGCTGAAGGAAAACTACGAGGGACCCGCGTGACTCGAGCGGGTGCCATCGTACTCAACTCAACGCCTTGCGCTTTGGAAGGAGAATCCGCGCGAAAAGCTCTTGCAGAGGTCATTCAATCACGCGGATTGACCCTTTTTAATTTTTCAGAGAAAGCTTTGGACCTGAAGAATCGGCTTCGCCACGTATTCGATTGTTACGGAGCCCCGTGGCCTGATGTCGATTCCATCACCACGGAAGAATGGCTCACTCCAGAGATCGATCTTCTTTTAGCAGGGACGACCATCACCAAAGTCGATATGTATCCAGCACTCCAACGGCTGCTCCCGTGGCCTGAGGCCGCTCAGTTAGAGGAATTAGTGTCTAGTGCCCTGCACGTTCCCAGCGGACGTAGCGTCAGCATTGATTACTCCGACGATCGACCTAAGATCAGCGTCAAACTGCAAGAATGTTTTGGACTGCAGGACTCTCCCCTATTATCTGCGGGAAACCATTGCAATTCCACCTTTTATCTCCGGCTGGTAGACCGCTGGCTGTCACCGATGACTTGCGCAGTTTCTGGAGTGGTCCCTACCGCCACGTCCGCTCAGAGATGCGAGGACGTTACCCCAAGCATCCCTGGCCAGAAGACCCAACAACAGCGTTAGCCACAGGAAAAACTAAAAAAGCGCTCTCATGAACTGGGATTCAACGGGCTTATCCTAGTGGCGGAGGAGGAACTGGCGCACCTTGTGGCGGGGCTATGCGGGGATAAGCGTCAATGTTCTGACGACCTGCATCCCGACCTGTATCCGCTGAACCGAATCCGCCTGAACGATGCGGAGCGGGATCCCAGTTCCTTTCGACGAGCTTTTTCTGCGACCACAGTCCATGCCCAAGAATTGCGATACCGATGAGAACGATCAGGATAAGCCCCACGGTCTTTCCACTGTGGGCCGCTCCACCGATAAGTATTCCGAACCATCCAAAGTCTGCATCACCAAAGGTGGTGTTTGCTTCCCCAAAGGTGCCAAGGACCCCAAGAAGGAAAGCCGGAAGGAAGGTGATGAGCAGTCCGTTAACAAATGCACCGCATAGCGCGCCTCTGCGACCACCGGTGGCATTGCCATAAACGCCTGCCGCGCCACCAGTGAAAAAATGTGGAACTAGGCCGGGGAGAATCAGGGCCACCCCGAATACTGGATTCAACCAGGCAGAAAGCACTGCTAATCCAACAAGGCCTCCAACAAAAGAAGAGATAAACCCTATAAGGACAGCATTTTGGGCATAAGGGAACACAATAGGGCAATCCAGCGCAGGGATTGCGCCGAGGACTACTTTTTCTGCAATTCCTTGGAACGCAGGGACCAGCTCTCCCAGGATGGTACGCACGCCAAAGAGAATCACGGCTACTGCTACGCCAAATTGTAGGCCCTGGGTCACCGACTGCATAAGGTAATTTCCGACGCCTGTCGCACCTCCGGTAAAGGCCGTGAAAGCCTCGGTTTGACCAGCCCTAAGGATAAAAAGCACTGCTAGAACTACATACATCAGCGCCATCGATAGTGCAGTAGCGACCATGGAGTCGCGTAGGAATCTGAGTCCTTCAGGTAGTTTCATTTCTTCGGTGGAAGGGCTGGCTTTCTTTCCTTTGCCTCCCACCAGCTTGCCCACGGCACCTGCGGCCACGTAGCCGGAAGTGCCAAAGTGGCCAATCGCCACTGAGTCGTCACCCGTGATCCGACGAGTCCATGGATGCGCGATGGCGGGGAGGGAAACCATCAAAATGCCAAGAAGAACAGCACCGACGATGATAACCACCCATGGGTCAAAACCAGCAGTGGCCATCACTATGGTCAACAGCGTCGCCATAAAAAGAACATGGTGACCAGTGAGGAAAACATAGCGTAGTGGTGTAAAACGCGCCAACACCAGGGACACCGCGTATCCCAGGATCATGAGCCACGCTACCTGACTGCCATAGTGTTCCTGAGCAATTCCAACGATCGCCTCGTTGGTAGGTACCACTCCGTGCGCCTCGGTAGCCCCCTGGATCATCACTCCTAGTGGTGCTAAGGAAGCAGAGACGAGGCCCGCACCTGCGCCGATGAGAAGAAAACCCAGCGTTGCTTTCAGTGCACCACCAAGAACCTTGCCGGTGCCTCGGCCCAGCGCGCCGAGGCCGACAGCCGTGATGATGCCGATAAGGAATGCTGGAACGGCAAGGATCTCGTTGACAAGAAATTCCGCAATCGAAAGTAGGACGTTCATGTGTGCCTCCGTTAGACGTCGAAAAGCTGACGTAGGGCTGAGTCAATTTCTGCTGGTGAAGTGAAGTTTTGAATAACATAGACCGGCACACCTAGATCACCCAGGGTCGCCGCAATCTCCCCTGAGGTCAAGATGAAATCTGCCTCATGGGCACGCCCTTTTGCAGAAATCGTGTCGGTGGCTTCAACCGAAAAATAGGGGGACCACTTCCAATAATCGAGGACCTGTTCCAGCGTGTTTTTCAGGAACAAAGAGGTCCCCAGGCCATTCCCGCACACCGTGAGTATTTTTCCTTTGGGCGCTGTCGCCTGCGCGCTGGAAAGCCCAGCTGCAACCGTTACCGCGGGATTGACCGCAAAGCTAGCGCCCACGCCATCCCTCACAGCAGACCCCAAAACCTCCCGCAATTCCGCCACAGTCTCCACCCGGTTAAGCGCCTCCCTGCGTTGCTTGTCTCCCAACAACTGCGCCAAATCTTTCATCGCGGCAGTATGTGCGGTATCAGCGTGTGCAGCGAGCGCAACAACCAGGTCAACGGGATCGTTCTTTGGATGGCCAAAGGAAACTGGCTGCTCCAGACGCAGCCAGGAAATCGCAGTCTGTTTCACTGCAGAAGACGGGCGAGCATGGGCGAAGGCAAAGCCGGGTGCCACGACGATGTACGGCCCGTTGACTTCCACGTTGTCAATCATTGATTCGGTGTACGCACCCGCTATAACACCTGTTTTTTTCTAAAAGACCGCCAGCACTGGCAATGGCATCGCGCCAGGTTTCCGCCTTTCCGTGCAGTTCTATTGATTCATCTGCAAGCAGTTCATTGAGCATTGACATCATGACATCCTAAGGATGTTCAGCACTCACATGCGACAGCAGAAGTGCACACTAGAAACCTGATGAGACAATGTATAGCATCTGAGCCTGGCGTCGTCAGTTGCCAATTTCACGCTCTTTGCGCGACCGGCACCATCGGCGCGACCAGCGCAACCGACAAAGACCGGCAAGCCCATAACCTCAAGTCCTATACCCCGCGCACCTGCTGCACTGTCAGGTAGATGCTCATCACAATGACCAGAGTCAAAAGCGCTAGGCGCAGGATCTTGGTTCCACCACCCAACACCGTTTTTGCCCCGAGTTGTGCGCCCGCGATATTCGCCACAGCCAGCACGATTCCCAGGGACCACAAAACATGGCCTGCTGCGATAAATACGAGGAGAGCCCCCAGGTTAGTGGCAGTATTCACCACTTTGGTCAGGGCTGCCGACCGCAGAAAATCTTGAGAGAGCAGCGCGGTAAAAGCCATGATCAGAAACATTCCGGTACCGGGCCCAAAGAGGCCGTCGTAAAGCGCAATGGCCCCGGTCGCTACAACGGCAAGTCCGCGCCGCCTAGCGCTCGCGGTTTGTGTGGGTCCGCCCTGCCCAAATTCTGGTTTGAGGGCAACAAAAATCCCGGCTACCAGCATAAGTACGATCACGATCGGACGCATCACGTCTTTGCTTATCGACGCCGCCAGCAACGCCCCGCCCGCCGAACTCAGGGCCGCGACAGGCACAAGCCGCAACACCAGCGAGCGATCAACTCCCACTTTCCTCACCATTGTCACTGCGGCTGAGGCGGTTCCGCTCACGGCCACAAACTTATTGGTAGCGATGGCAACAACCGGGGCAAGTCCCGGCGCGACGGCCATGATAAGCGGGATGAGCACTAGCCCTCCGCCACCAATCATCGCGTCAACCCACCCGGCTATTCCGGCACCAGCGATCAAGATCCCCCAGCCGCTCACAGTAATGTCCACTGTTGCCTCCGATTATTGATGGCTGCCAATTTCATCAGAAGATATTACGTATTACGCTCGGTAATAGTCAAAAGTGATCTATTTCAGAGGTCCTTGTGAACCGGAGGAATGTCCATGAAGAAGCTCTTCCCGTAGCATTATCCGCAGTAGTTCTCTTTGGCGCGAGCGCGTGCGCGAATACTCAACCGCCACAGCCCACGTCTACAGCCGCCGATGCCTCACGCACATCCGCAACAACGTCCCCCCTGACAACCCAGCAGACCCAACAGCCAGCAACTCAACAACCAACAAACCCAGCAGCCCAAGCCTGCGCCGAGTCCGCCGTCGCCACGCCCTACCCCGCGACCGGATCTAGCTGCTACTCCGATCCCGGCTGGGGGCTATCTTCTGCCGTTGGATAAGGAAGTAACTCTTGCTTGCGTGGTTGATTATCCGGCAGGTGTCATTGCCGATTGCTCCCCCACCACCTATGCGATTACGTGGAAAGCTACGAGCGGAAATCATCCGCAGGCCAATAGGATCAAAGCCACATTTTCACCGTTGACGCTGAGCGCTACTGGCGATGGTGCAGCTGTCGACGGCAGCACGTTTAAGCGTCTCGACGCCGGCAAGAAGTACTCCGTCGACGCAGTCATCATCGATCTGACGGCACCCGGCAGCGTGACAATACGGGAGCATCGGGGCCCTGGAGTCCGGATTACCCGCGACTCTTTTGAAGAAGTCTCAGCTTCAAGGTAGTGCCACAGGCCACAGGTGGGATTAAAGTCGAGTGCATTCTAAGAGAGGAGCACTCGACGCATGAGGAGATTCATTACGGATAAGGGCCTGGTTCTCTGCTGGTCTGTGGTGGCACCTGTGTCCATTGCGTTTGGTTTCCTCTTTGCTTTTCTCCATGTCCCTGCTGCGTGGATTCTTGCAGCTATTGCGGCTTCTGGTACGTCGGCTCTTATCACGGGCAAAGAGTTACCGATGAACCGCCATTTGTTTAATTTTGCTCGCGGTTTTATCGGTGTCCTCGCAGCTCTGCCGCTGTTATCTACGCAATTGAGCCAACTCGCTCACTTTGTCTTACCCAGTATCGCGGTGACCATTGTGACGTTGGCAATTGGCATCGGCGGCGGGCTATTATTAGCCCGCAAAGAACCCGAGATTAGCCAGGAAACTGGAGTGCTCTCCATGTTGGCCGGCGGAGCCTCTATTATGCCGATCCTGGCTAAAGACCTAGGCGCCGACTATCGCTACGTCACTCTCAGCCAGTATCTGCGCCTTCTCACAGTCTCGATCTCCCTTCCTTTGATAACCCATCTCTTCTCGCATACGCCCGCCAGTCATGCTGTGTCTGAAGCAGCGCAGTCACAACCATGGTGGGCGCTGCTCATCGTGGTTGTTATCGCTTTGGTTGGCCATCGGGTGGGTAAGTTTTTAAGGCTGCCGGCAGCATCGATCCTGGGACCGATGCTTCTGGTGGTCATAGTTGGATTGTTTATCCCGCATGACGTGAGTCTTGCACCACCCGAGACAGTGCGCTATTTCGCTTTTCTCTCTATCGGGTGGATCTGTGGCGGTTCGCTTTCTTTAGCCGCGCTCAAAGCATTCGCCGCTCAGCTTCCATCCACCATTCTCTTTGTGGTTGTGCTGATAGCAGGCTGCGCACTGACCGCATGGCCTCTCATGTCTGTACTGCACGTCTCCTACTTTGAGGCGTATTTGGCCACCAGCCCGGGTGCTTTGGAAACCGTGCTTGCGCTCTCCAGCGAAGGTGGCGCGGGGTCGGTGGTCGTGGCTACTCAGGTCATCCGAATCGTAAGTGTTCTTGCATTAGCCGGGTGGATACCCGCTCTTATCGCTCTGCTGCAACGGAAAAAATCCTAAGGCGTCGCATCGCAATCATCAGTCTGTTCCGACTCCCACTGCCGCTTCTGCTCTTCAGATTTCTTGTGATTACGGATCGCCATGATGCCTACAAAGACAGCAATCACCAAGGGGATCCACACTTTTTTATACTCAAGAAGAAACATAACCCACCATGGGAGTTCAATATGAGGAAATTCCCAGTCCGGGAACTGCACCACGGGAAGCGTGATCTGCGGAAACCGTGGAACAGGAAGCTCGATTGAGGGGAGTTCCGGAAGATCAAAGAAGTCCCAGTCGGGCAACAACTCCAAGAGTTTTTTCACGATCCTGCTCATGATTGGTCCCAGAACGATCACGGCAATTGCCCAACCGCTCTTTCCTAGACCCGCCATCATGGGGAAAAGAATTCGCTTTATGCTGCTTTCTTCCATCGCCTGGTGGCGCTTATGCCCCCGAGTCCCCACGGGTGGGGTGAATTCTATGACTTGGCTTCCTTCGCGATACTCAATGCCCAGAATCTCGTTGAATATAGTGGACTGTACGTAAAGGTGAGGCTTTTTCCGGTTTACTTTTGCCATAGCCGGCATGGTTAAAGAATTGTCTACGGATTTGTTCAAAGCTATTCGGCCCGAGGGGACGTCGTTAAGCCGGCACCATGTCTCGCCGTTCACCTTAATGTGCAACCGGACCGGGGGATTATGGATAAGCGCTTCTATGCGTTCCTTGAATCCAGCGTTGGGACCAACGTGGCGGATTTCTTTTTCGGAGGGTTCCTCGGGCCAGTCCGGATCGGCCGCCCGAAACTCCGCGTCATAACCGCGTTCCACGCTGATAAGCCCCAGTTCAGGGTGCTCAAAAGACCATATCTCCATCAGTCTTCCTCCCCCAAGGAACGCAGCCCCTGAGGGGCTCCGAGGGCACCGCCTACAAACGCGAAGATCACCATGATGGGAAGGTAGATCCAGGTCCCCGCATTAAAGTACATCTGCATGTCCAAGAAGTACGCAACCCCAACCAGCAACGGAAAGCTAGCTGTAAAGCGAAAGGTTTTTGCGTCTATAAAACCAAAAATCAACGCCGCCAGCAGCAATGTCACGAGTATGACACCACCGCCGGCAAAAAGATGAAGCAGCGGCGGCATCAGAAGAATCATGAGCAAAAAAGCCACGATCATTCCGTAGCTCCAAGGCTTGCGCGAACTTTTCTTTGAGTGCTCTTTGTCCATGATCCCTTCTTAAGGGTTAATTTTGCTCATGAGATCGTGCATAGCAGCAAGGTCCTGGTGATCGAGTCTGAGGGTCTCCATGAGCTCCTCCTGCATGTCATCAGCACGAGGTTTGAGGCGTTTGCCCTTAGCGGTCAGGAAAATGCGCAGTCTTCGGTAGTCCTCTTTTTCATGCTGGCGTCGGACAAAGCCGTTATCCTCCATACGCTGCAACAGAGGAGACAGGGTGCCGCTGTCCAGATTGAGCGGATCGGCAAGCTGGCCAATCGACCTGCCATCGCGTTCCCATAGGCAGACGAGAACCAAGTACTGCGGGTAGGTAATGCCCCAATCGTCAAGATAAGGGCGATATATACGCTGCATCAGGCGGGATGCCGTGTACAGCTGAAAGCAGATGAGTTCATCGAGCGAGTGATCTTTGGCCATGCACTAATTATATTGTGCGCAATTAAATTACGCCAAGCTTAATTATTTAAACCCACCATAAATCCTCCGCGGCAGATCCGCAGTAGATCCACAGCAGAGGACTCTACATTAGCCTTGGAGTACTTGTGCACCGAGAATAGACATGGGGATTGATCCATAAGATAACGCACGAGTATGGAATTTCTTGAGAGTCTGCCCCTGAGCTACCGCACGGTCGCGCAGCTGTTGCCACAAGCGCTGCCCCAAAGCATAGGAAGGAGCCTGGCCGGGCCAGCCTAGATAGCGATCCAGCTCAAAGGCAAGATTGCGCTCGTCCATGGCGGAGTTCTCACGCAAAAAGAATTTTGCGTACGACGCATCCCAGACACTCGTTCCCTCCGGGGTCCGCTTTCCCAGATGGATCCCGATATCTAAGACAACACGCGCTGCACGGAGGCGCTGCGCATCCAACATTCCCATCCGCGTGCCTAGGTCATCGTGGTAACCCAAGTCCGCCATCAGCTGCTCGGCATAAAGCGCCCAGCCTTCGCCGTGGCCCGAGTTCCAACAGGCTATCCTGCGCCAAAGATTGAGGTTCTCACGCTCACAAACCGCCTGACCGCACTGAAGATGATGCCCAGGGACGGACTCGTGGAAAACGGTGGTCAGCTCTTGCCATGTGTGAAAAGTAGTTTGTCCCGCCGGAACAGACCACCACATGCGGCCTGGACGAGAGAAGTCATCCGATGGCGGGGTATAGAAAATGCCACCGGTACCTGCAGGGTCAATGCAGGCTTCCAGGGTCTGTACTGGCTGCGGAATATCAAAGTGAACGCCATTGAGCTGGGTGATAGTGTTATCCGCCCGCTCCTGCATCCATTCCCGCAGCGCATCAGTACCCGTGATGGTATAGCGAGGCTCAGCATCCAGTTTCTTCATGGCGGCAGCAACGGAGGTCCCCGCTCCATAGAGTTCCTCGGAGATGCTTTGTTGTTCGGCCACTATCTCTTGTAGACGATCAAGGCCCCACTCGTAGGCGTCGTCAAGATCTACAACATCGCCCACAAATAAGTGACTAAAGCGCTCGTACCGCTCCCGACCCACCGCATCGTTGTGAGGCGCATGCGGTGCTAATTGATCGCTCAACCACTCAGCCATAGAGCCAAAGGATTTCTTTGCAGACGTCACAGCGGCAGAATGAGGGTCTACTCCCAGCTGATCGAGCATGGAACCTGGTTGGGTAAGCTCACGGCACTGACCAATAACGGCCTCAATCTGACGAATCGCCGCCACTTTTCCGTGAGAGGCCGCCACAGTCAAAGACTCCCGGTATCCCGCGAGCGCCTTGCCCACCTGCGACAAACGAGACGCAATGGCTTCCCGCTGTTCCTCGGTATCCTGCGGCATCAGCAAGAAAGTATCCCTGATGGTCTGAATCGGAGACGCAATATTGTTGAGCTGGCCTAAAAACTCGTCGTTATGGTGCAGCGATAGATCTAGACACACCCGATCTCTCAGCACTGCAGCAGTGACGATATCAACCTCATCAAAATCATCCTCGTCATCGCAATCATCGGTGCCGTCGTCGAGAGCATCAACGTCCGCGAGCATCTCACGGTTACGGTTCGCGACGGCCTCCCAATACGACGGGGAAAAGTCTTGCAGTTCCCCGTCGTGGCCCTCAATGCCCCATGCGGTCGCCTCAGTCGGCGATAACGCAGCAAGATCATGAACAAATGCTTCGCAGGAAGCATCAAGGAGCGAGGGGGTTCGCACGTCCGTATTTCCGTGAGTCATGATTGGCTAGTTTAGCCAGAAGCACGCATTCCTTCCAGCATGTAGTTTTTCGCCCTCATTGGGGAAGAATCCGGGAACATCATGGCCCCTTAGCGTGCCGACTAATTCCATTTCAGGCCGGGGTTGACCCAGGTGGCAAAGCCCTCGAAAAGCTCATCGGTATTACCTGCAACGACCAGCGCATCAATGTATCGCTGCGCAATAAATCCTTCTTCGCTCATCGCATGGAAGGCTGTGACCAGCGGCTCCCAATACTCTTCTACGTTAAAAAGCGCCACGGGGCCGCAATACGGGCCAAGCTGCTGGCAGACCAGCACCTCAAACATCTCTTCCATGGTGCCCATGCCGCCGGGCAGAACCACAAAAGCGTCTGCCAGGTCCTCCATCCGAGTTTTGCGCTCAGCGATGGATTCTGTGATTTCCAATCGAGTCAGTCGCGGATGCGCCTGCTCTAGATCGACAAGATTCTGTGGCATAACGCCATGCACTTCTCCACCTGCGGCGATGGCTGCGTCTGCAGTCTCCCCCATCAGGCCGAGTTTGCCACCACCATAAACCATGGTGATGCCCCGTTCCGCGAGCGCAGTGCCCAGAGCCCGCGCCGCAGCGGTGTATTCCAGACGCGCCCCATGCGCAGAACCGCAATACACGGCCACACTCCGAATTTTCGGGCTAAGGGTTTTCAGCATCACGCTCCCTGCCACGGATCCACCGTCTTGAGTGACGTAATCGCAGCGTACATAAAGACGTCGCGCGGGGCTTTCCTTTTCCACGTTCACAGCAATGCCCGGCCAACCATGAATCCGGCCATGCTCTTCAGCCTGGTCCAACATCCATTGCCCCACACCCTTGCCGTGCCATTCCTCCGCGAGGTAGAGCGTCAGTTCCGGCACGCTGGCATTGATAAAACCGAATCCCTTAATAAAAGCAGCCCACATTATGCCGACGGTTTCTCCCGCATCATTGGCAAGCAGAAGGCCTATATCGCCACGAGCAGGGTCAAAGCTGAGGTAATGGCACAAAGGCTCGGACGCACAATCCTGCACATCAAAGCGCTGTTCAAAACGATTCAGATTCTTCAACAGCGCGGTCATACGTGCATCTTTGTCATCCGCAGTCATGGTGCGAACAGTCAAGCCGGAAATCAGTGGCTCCTGAGGGGAAAAGCTCATGGGGAATCAGTCTAGTGTGACTCCCCCACAAAACTATGAATGCATATGCTTATGACGCATCTCCGGTGCTCACAGTGGTGGCTGAGGCGTAGCGTCGATAAGCATTAATGTGCTTTACGACGCCGCGAACGCACCACGTCCCAGATCACACTGCACACGAGGAAAGCCAAGCACGTGACTCCGAATACCGGGGCGAAGAATCCATAGGCAATCATTCCCACCACCGCAAGGATTCCTGCCACGCCAAAACGAAGCTCAGCGCCGCGGGCACGCGCCGGCGCATCAGCCACAAGCTGGCCTTGCGGACGCCGCTGGGACCACAACATATAACCGCGAACAACCAAAATAATGATTCCTACCGCCAGTAAGCCCAACACGATCTGATTCGGAAGCCCCAGCATGGTGCCCATATGCAGCTGAATCATCCATGCAGTAGCTTGCGCAGCCAAGGGCCAGTCCGCAAATGCCAAACGGGCAGTGACTTCACTCGTATCGCCATTAACCGCAATAGAGTTGTTGTCTTTACGATATGCCTGACGATTCTCCATGACGCTCCACGCCTGACCCGCCTCACTTGGCGGACGCAAGGTGACACCGCTGCGCAATTCAGTAGCAGCAGTCGCCGCGACTTTTGTGGATTGCGCCGCAAGACTCAGCTTTGAGGGTGCTGCCGTCGCGGAGTGACCGCTGTGGTCATGACCAGCATGATCGTGGCCAGCATGAGGATCTTTTACCGCAGGAGCAGCTGCGCCGTCGAGAGAAGTAGTCACTTTTGGTGTAGCCCAATTCAGCTCAGTACGAACTTTGCCAATATTGGTGCCCGCCACAGAAGACCATGTCAGTCCGGTGAAGGTGAAAAAGATCATGCCCAGTGCAAGAGCCGTGCCCAATGCTCCGTGCCAGCGCAGGTTCCTGGTGCGGCCGCGGCCAGAAACCTTCAGCATGGAAGCGCTTCTGCCAGTGCCGCTGCGCTGACGCTTCCACCAGAGGTACACGCCACTGACGGCCAAAACTCCAAGCCAAGACGCCGCAAACTCAGAATAGAAGCGCCCGGTGTCCCCCAACCATAGATCGCGGTGCCCGTGGGACAGCCAATCTCGCAATGGCAACGCTCCAGAGTTGCCGTATTGCACCATGTCTCCCGTGATCTCGCCGTTGTAGGGGTTAACAAATACAGCATCGGTGAAGCTTGCGCTCTTGGTGGGGTGCTTAAATAGCACCCGTACTGCCTGGTCTTTTTCACCGACGCGAATACCGGAAATGGGCTGTTCAGGGTGACGCTGCGTAGCTATATCCACGATCTTTTCCATCGGGAGCTGCTGACCATCAGCGGGGACCTCAACAGTGATATTGCTGGAGTACACCGCATTCTCAAGCGTCGGGGCAAAGGCATAGGCGAGCCCGGTAAGAGACGCTATGAAGATAAGCGGTGCGCAGATGATTCCCGCAAAGAAATGAAGCCGGCGTAGGTGGCGCGGCAAATGGCGGGACTTCCCGCTGTTTTCGCCGGCGCGTCCAGTCCCAGGTTCTACAGCTTGTGGCGCTGCACTTCCCGCCGAGAGGGCTTGATCGGTGGTGACCATGTATTCCTAATACCGCTTTCATACACACGTTGGATTACGCACAGACTGTGGCCACAGTCGTACCACGGAGGGATCCGTTCCACTCCGCGATGGGCGCATCCACAAAGGGAACCAATCTCGTTGTGAGTCAAGGACGAGAGGCATTCCCGGCGCGCTCAGAGATGCACCCGCGCGACGTTAGTAGTTGTCGCGCGAAAGTTGACAAGAGTTCCCAAAGTTCAAGCCTTTATTAAATTTTTTTCAACTCATCGAAGTTTGATGCTATGTCACCTACATCACATGGCATGGAGAAATGCGTCACCCCGTGAGTGAATAATGCTTACATTATTTCCCCCGACACCTCCTGAGATTAAGGGGCGCAGCCGGGGGTATCCATCCCCCAATTCGCGGTCAACCTCCCCCTTTCGCTTATCGACGCCCACACCCACCCAAAAAAGCTCAAGGTTTAAATAGTGACATTTGACTCAAAACTTTTTTGCAAATCATTTTTGAAAATACAACGCTCAGCGACATTTTTTCTCCGGCCCAAATATTCTGCCCATAATATACTGGTCAGTCTATTTAAATACTTCATATCTATATTTAAGCTGCTCACAGGTTGTCAAAACCGTCCAACGAGGGGGTGGATAATTTAGACTGCGTGGTCTATCGCTATAGAATTTTTATTATGCACACGCGCAGCCACTTGAGGAATACCCCTTCTTTTACTCAGCCGTCTGTACCGGCTGCATCGTGCCTGCACCTCATCAGGCACTTCCAGCCGGTGACGCGCTCCAAGCTCGTCCACGGCTCCGGAAAATCCCAGCCCACCGTGACCCGCGCCGTCGCAGCGCTCATGGAAGCAAAGCTCGTTCGGGAAAGACCAGACCTTTCCATCCCCAACGGCCCGGGTCGCCCCACCATCCCCATCGAGCTTTCAGCTTCCCCCTGGGTGCAGATCGGTGTAGCAGTAGGAACTAAGACCACGTACGTAGGTGCATACAGCACTCGCGGCGTAGTAATAAAGGAAAAAATCCTTGATATCGTTCCTACGCAGATGAGCACTGATCAGTATGCGGAGACGCTAGCCACAGCCATCCGCAAGGTCGCAGAACTCAGCGAGCTGCCCCTTGCCAACGTCGGCATTGCGACGTCCGGCCACGTCAACTCCCTCGGCCTTGTCACCGCGAAAAACCTTGGTTGGGAAGGCGTAGACCTCGCTGGACGGATCTACAACCGCATCTCTATTCCAGTGACCGTCGCCAGTGCTATTACGGCCATTGCGGGCGCTGAGCAACAGGCGCAAAACCCCGATGTGCCCGCCAGCTCACTCATCTTTTATGCGGACGATTCCATCGGTGCGGCACTGCAAAACCCCCAAGAGGTGGTGGTGCTGCCGATCGATGAGAATATTCATGGAGCTTCCTCCCTGGGAGCCTCAGCCGTAGCCCTAGTAGAGCAGACGCGACCAAAGGTTATCGTCCTTGCCGGGTCGGCATTCGAAAACTCAGAGGATGCCCTGGCAGTGGGCCAAGCGCTACGCAAGTCTCCTCACGGGACAAAGGATAAGTTGGAGATCCGGGTGATCCCCACTCACCTTGATAATGCCCGTGCCGCCGCCCGGGCCATCGCGATGGATCGGCTGATGGAAGACCCCTTGGGTCTTGCCAAGCGATTGATCACTAAGCGCAGGTAGTTCTAGCTAAAACACACCTGGTCGAGGCTCAGACTCATCCCAAGTTCTCTATGCATGCTGGCAACATTCACATACCTGCCAGCATGCGGGATGAACCCTGCCGATTGCTCGGGCGAGAGTTCCCGCCGGACTTTGGCTGGAACGCCAGCTGCAAGGGAGCCTGCGGGTATTTCTTGCCCTTCAAGCACCACGGCTCCCGCAGCGATCAGGCTGCCCGCGCCAACTACCGAGCGTGAAAGCAACGCAGAGTGCATGCCCACCAGGGTTCCGTTGCCCACGGTGGAGCCATGCACCAAAGCCATGTGGCCCACCGTGACGTCTTCGCCGAGGATGCACGGCGCATCGCCGTCGACATGCAGCACCGAGTTGTCCTGGACGTTAGTTCGCGCGCCCACACGAATCATGTTGATGTCTGCTCGCAAAACACAGCCATAAAACACAGAGGCATGCGCCGCTATCTCTACATCGCCGATCAAGGTGGCGTTCGGCGCGATAAAAGCGGTCTCGTGAACTCGCGGAGTTTTCCCATTAAACGGCAAAATAATCGGGCCAGAATTCACAGATTCTCCTTTAATGTCTCAATGCCGTCGAACAAATGCACCTTCAAGCCATACATCTGCCCCGCTTCAATATTGGCGCGCGTATCTTCAATAAACAACGTGTCCCCCGGCATAGCCCCAAACGCTGGCACGCAATGTCAAAAGCCCTCGCGCTTGGTTTAGCCACGCCCACCTCACCGGACAAAAAAACGGCATCAAAGTCTTCCATCCATGGTTGCTCTCGCCGCAGCCTACGCGCAAAGTCTAGGGGGATGTTAGACAAGATGCCGATGCGATGCCCCTGGTCTTTAAGATCAAGCGCCCACCGGACCATCTCCGCATCGACCCCCATGGACATCTCAAGATCCATCTGGTGAGCTTCCGCCCAATCAATATCATCGAGCCCCAAAGCTACTTTCATTTGCCGCCAGAAATTCTCCGCATTAACGCGGTTCTCATCAAACGATGGTCGCAGCTTATGAAACGTAGGACAGAATCGATCATCTGCGCCGATAGTTGCGCCCAGATGATCGATCTCCTCCTGAGTGGGGAGCTTAAGCAGCACCCCATAAAGATCAAACAAAAAAGTGGCCATAATGTCCCCTAGTCTACGGGGTGACCACACACAAACTCAGTCGCGCGCATAGCCGTCGTTAACCCGACGGCTCTCTGCCCGACCGGGATGCGCTGGGAATTCCGCAGGATATCCCATGCCGATCACCAGCCCCACTGCACGATCGCTGCGGTCGGCCAACCCTATAGCCTCAAGGACCTTCGCCTCATCCCACCCCGTGGTAGGCGACGTGGCGAGCCCCTCGCCTTGGGCAGCGATCAACGCAAAACCCGCCACCAGCATGGCATCTTTAAGCGCGGTCTCCCTCAGACGCGCAGCATCGGCTTTAGCTAAAACATTGCGCACAAACGCTGCACGTTCCACGCCAAGGATCTCGTCAAGATCCTCGGGGACGTCGGCACGCGCAACCGTGACCAGAACCACCGGGGCGTCGCGAAGCTGCTTCTGGCCCGAAGCCGCAAAAATCTTGTCCTTGATCGCCTGATCCCGAATCACTACAAGATCCGCACGCTGCGCATTAAACGCACTCGGCGCCTGAAGAGCTTGCGAAACGACGACGTCAAGCACCGCGTCGCTCACCTCCTGCTCGGTGTATTGACGAGTGGCACGGCGGTTCGCAATTGCCTCAGCAACAGTAAGGGACACGGGAAACTCCTTAAAAACGCTCACTGAATTTCTTAGGTATGGTACGAAAGTATCCCCGGCAGGAAACAATCGCAAAGGAGGTCGCGCTCCCGCATGGCAATTATCGACGCTCCCCTGCCGCTCTCCGCGCGGCTTCCAGCACGAGGGCTTTTTGAAGACGACTGGCGCGCCCGCCCCACTTCGCGACACCCCTACCCAGTGATTCTGATCCACGGCACCGGGGTGACCAAAGGCGACTGGATGGAACTAGGCACAGACCTACGCAAGAAAGGCTACGCGGTCTTCGCACCCGACTTTGGGATGCGGTCAACCGCCGCGGTGGCCGAATCAGCAGACCAGGTCGGCGCATATATCCATGCCGTGCTCAAAGTCACCGGCGCCGAGCGAGCGATCCTTGTCGGACATTCCCAAGGCGGAATACTTGCCAGATATTGGATGCATCACCTAGACGGGGCCCGCTACGTCACACACCTCATCTGCCTCGCAGTTCCCAATCATGGCACCTCCCACGGCGGCGTTATCAGTCCACTTACCCGTACTGCCCGCGGCACAGTCGTGGTAGATTCCATCATCACGAACTTCTTTGGGGCCTCGGGATTTGAGATGCTTGCCGAAAGCGACCTCATCCAAGAGCTCAACGCCAACGGCGATACACTGCCCGGCATCTATTACTCCTGCATCACCACAAAATCAGACACCATCATTCAGCCAGTGGAATCCTGTTTTCTCACCGGCCCCCTCGTCCGCAATATATACGTACAAGCAGTGTCAAAGCGCGCAATAGTTCTCCACGAAGATGTCCCCTACGATCGCCGCGTACGACGCATCGTGCTCAGCGAACTAGAACGAGTGGAACGTCTTACCGCTAAAAAGCACGTGCGCACCGAACATAACACTTAACTTCCCACCTACTTCCCACGGTGTTATGTTAAGTGGGAAGTTGAGTGTTATGTTGCCAGTTTTTCCATTCTGACCTGCATAAACAGCATGACACTACTGGCGCTGCATACTTAATTCAAGGCGAAGAAGAAGGCTTCGCCCAGCGTCACGATATGCAAGGACTGAAGAAGCCTATGGGCTTCTTGGACTCACTGGGGATTAGCGCAACAGCAGATGAAGCGATGGTGGCCCGTGTTCACCAGCAAGCAACCGCAGATAGCGACTAGAACAACGACCAAGACAACTGGATGGACAATGCTTTGGGAGATGAAGGGCCAGAACGTTAAAAAGCAGTCGGCGCATCCGCGCCATAAACAGAAGAGTCAGGAAGGTCATACCTCTCCCAAAAACTGCGATGGTTCCTGCGTAAAGAATCCATATCCAGCCGATAGAAGCACTGTCAACATTACGAGGGTAAGGCAATCAGTTTCTGGGAACTCCGCAGGACGTTGCCCGTATTGCTATTACCTATCGAAGGTTTACATGTTTACGAGCATGTAGTCTTCGTTAAGATATTGGCTAAAATTCTCCGAGTTAAGCAACAAACACCACTTATACCTAGTCCTAAGAGAAACAGCGAAACCCAGCCCAGCCCAACGCTAGCAGTATCACCAGAAAACTTGAGTATAAGGATTCCTAATACGCCTAGGGATATAAACAAAAGGTCTACGGAGAAAAAGCGCAGCGGAATGAGGCTGAGAATTGGTAATCCAACGAAGGAAATGAAAATTACAGCGTATATATGTCCTACGTGGTGACTTGAGAAAATATCAACAATAAAAGTGACAACCAAGAGCGCAATTTCAAGAAAGGGGATTCCGTACCATTTTGAAAATAGCAAAGGTTTTTGTCTGTCGGTATTTTCTCCGCTATCCGATGGTCTGTTTAAACTTTTGTGCATTTTTTACTCCCAAGTACATGAAGTCTGCTGTCGAAGCGCTTCCGATCCTGTCAAGGTTGGTTAATCATGAGATTTTGGCAGAAGAAGAAAGCTTGTGGGCCCACCGATACTGTCGTATTTTCCTTGATTAGACCTCATACTTCGAAGCTAGTTGGCCAGTATACGCTACGGCCTGGGCAAGCATTCAAAGTCGGATTATCCGAATCTGAAAGTTGTGCTTCTCGAATTTCGGCTTTATCGGCTTCTACTTTATCAACACTGGCAGGGATCTCTTTCCTGTCAGAGCGCATCTGGCCAGGAATGATTTCACCATTCGGGTTTGGGGCTGGATGCCACTCTTCTAGTCCTTGTGGGTTACGTTCTTCCGCCATGGCCTGGTTGACTTCATAGCCTTCGACCCCTGGAGGTATGGGGATACCCCATTCCGCAAATGGACTACCTACTGTTTGCGTCGAAACTGCACCATTATCAGCGCCTGGGTCTTGAGACGTTTCGAGTGCCAGTTGCGACTGGTCACGATGAGACGAACCGGAAAACGGTGATTAGGCTATTGCAACACCGGGAGTAGTGCTAAGCAGTAAGCTTGTTGAGATAACGGCAAGTATTTTGCGCGAGAGCACCTTCATGGGTGAGCCTTAGGCCAAGAGCTAGAGTATAAGGTTGCTTATTGAGTTACCCTATAGGCTAATGAGAGTCTGTGTCAGTTAAATGAAAAATTCTCAGCCCTCAAGCGCGAGCTATCCCCATCGGAGGCGACCGTTCCAGACGCTACCGCTTGGTGGAATAGCAGTCCACTATTCCACCAAGGTTCCCGCGATTACACGATTCATTGTGAGATTAGACCCCTTCTATTCTCACAATCCCCAGGTCGCATTGATGTGGATGAGATTTGGTAGTGGTTTTCTATCACCCATCCATCCGTTCAATGTTTGGATAACTGCTAAACAATCACGTCAAGCACTTTCGAGCATGGAAAGCGGTTAACCATGCATTGTCAGTTTCGATATTAAAGCCAGGAGTGGTCGATACAGCACCGGCCAGCCATCCAAACAAAGCACAACAAAAAAAAGGGGTGTTGCACTTATATCTGCAACACTTTAAGCTTGCCCTGAATATAGCAGCCAAGTACCAGATGGAGAATGAGGTGAACCCCATGACAATACAAACAGAAGCATCGCTCAATCTGACTACAGAAGATGCGAAGATGCTCACTGCTTTTCGCCACCAACTGGCTGGCGAAGACCCCAAGATAACCTCAAAAGCGGGCCAAGAGGCTCCAGATCAGCTTATCGACATCATCCGCAAAGTGCTTGATGCCGTTGCACATGGCAGAGCGATTAGTATTTCCCAGTTGCCTGCGCGCATCACCACCACAACAGCTGCTTCCATGCTGGGAGTTTCTCGCCCTACAGTGATGAAGTACATCAAACAAGGAAAACTCAGCAACACCATGGTTGGATCACACCACCGACTGGACACACAAGAGGTGCTCAAGCTACTGAACGACCGCAAGGAAGAAATGCGCCGCTCCGTATTTGAAGTGCTCGATCTGGAGACATAGCTCCCTAGGATTGCATATAGTCTGACTGTGACAACTGCAGCTCCCAACGAATACACGCCAATCCCTAATAGTGTTTTGCCCGATACCAATATCTGGTTCTCTACTACACTGCATGCATGGATCGGGCTGCTGGCCGCAGAAGCCTTAGGTAGTTGGCCTTTCTACTGGACTGAGGATATTCTCGCTGAGGCAATCTATCACAAGCGGCGAGAGTATCCGAAGACTTAAAGCCATCCGAGACAGGCTGATGACTGTGATGGCGGAAAATCGAATCACTGGTTTTGCCATTGATGAATCAGTCTCCTATTCCGACACGTTTGACGCACATGTCCATAGCGCAGCGATTCACGGACGAATACAGATCATTGTCACTCAGGACTACAAAGACTTTGCCGGTCTCTATTCGAATTCAGACGACTGCCCGTATGAGGTTTTCACGCCAGATGAATTCCTGCTACTAGTTGCGGAAAGCGCCCCTGAAGCCAATGATGCAGTAATCGAGCAACAGTTTTCTTACTACATGCAGAAATCTCATTCCTTCAATCTGGCACAAAAGCTCATATCTGCAGGGTGTCCGCATTTTGCGGAGTATGTGAGAACGCGCCTGCAAGCACTATCACCATAAGGCGACAACCATCCCTACCGCTTTGCCAACCGCACGGCAGAAATGAGCCCTAGCAGCAGCACTCCGGCCGATACGTACAGCACCGAAGAGGTGGCGTCGGCAAAAGCTGTGCTGAGAACACTTCCCACGTCAGGCCCCATCTTTTCTGCCAGCGCGGGGATGGCAGCGCCAGCGGAATCGGCGGTAGCGTGTGCCAACTGCTCAGCTTGCGCCCCCGTCATTCCGAGGTTCGTGAGCCCTTCGACCACCCGGCGCACTACGTCGATTGCCAGGACAGTTCCCGCGATTGCCACACCGAGCGCGGAGCCGAGCTGGCGGGAGGTCGACTGCGTGGCCGATCCCATGCCGGAGGATTCGACGGGGACGTCGGCAAGCACAACAGAAGCCAGCTGCGCCGAGGCAAGCCCTACCCCCGCGCCGTAGATCGCCGGGACCAGAGCGATAAGCGGTGCCGACGTCGCCGGTCCGATCAGCAGGCCCGCTCCCGCAATACCGGCCACCTTCTAGCACGAGTCCAATAATCACGGTGACCGCAGGCCCAAATGCAGCCGCCACATGGCGAGCAGCCGCACCGGACAGTATCGAGCCAAGCGCCAGAGTAGCAAGCACCCAACCTGCGTGAATAGCGCCTAGGCGCAGTACCGAAATGAGGTACAGCGGCAGAACGAACAATGCGGAGAATTCACCTAGTGCCACGGTCAGCGCGGTGATATTGCCGTTGCTAAAGGACCCGATGCGAAAGAGGCGGACGTCGAGAAGCACCGGCTTGCCGGCCCGCTGGCGCGCGTTCCAGGACGATAAAAAGCGCGGCAGCGATAAGGCCACAGGCAATCGCGAACGGCACTGGGGAGTTCCACCAGCCTAACGACATCCCCTCAATGAGGCCGAAGACCGTCAACCCGAGGGCCAAAGCAGAAAGCAGGGTGCCGGGGACATCAAAACCAACAATGTCCCCCTTGTGATCCGGCCCGAAGACAAAGTGGCCGGCAATGAGCAGCGCAATGACGATGGGAATGTTGATCAGAAAGATCCAGTGCCACGAAAACGAGTGCGTGAGCCAGCCACCGAGCAGCGGCCCGATGGCTGCCATCGATGATGCCATTGTGGCACCCCAAATTCCAAACGCCCGTGCGCGTTCCTGGTCACGGAAAACAGTATTGATAGTGGCCAAGGTGGATGGCAGGATCATCGCACCGCCAACGCCTTGCAGACCCCGGGCCAGGATCAAAAGAGCTGCAGAGCCGGATACCGCGGCCAGCAGCGAGGCAAGCGCAAAAACGATAAGGCCGATGCGGAAGATAAGGACGCGACCGAATTTATCCCCCAGTGTTCCCGTGAACAGCAGCAATGCTGCAAAGACCACGGAATAAAGAGAAGAGACCCATTGCGCATCAGTGAGGCTCAAGTCGAGCGACGTGATGATCGTTGGGAGTGAAACGGAGACGATTGTTGAGTCGAGAACAATGAGCGATACACCGATCATCAGGATCGTCAGCACTACCCAGCGGTTGGATGTCTTGGTCATGGTGGAACCTCTCTCAAACCACTTTCAAAACTGCGACAGGGTGTCGCGCCATAACTTCATTAAAGCACATTCGGAGACGCTTCACGCAAGTGCTTAAATGGAAAACATGGGTAGCCAGGAACAAAATCGAGAAAAAACGCAGGCAGCGATACTCGACGCAGCCGAGGCTCTGCTCCGCGAGGGCGGAGTGGAAGCTCTTACGGCGGGCGCCGTCGCACAGCGCGTTGGACTAGCCCGTAACTCGCTCTATCGCTACGTGGAATCCATGGATGAACTGCGCGGACGCGTCATCCTGCGCCACTTTCCCGACTATGTGGATGCCATCAACCAAGCCATCCACGAGGCAACCACCCCCACAGAAGCCCTGTGCGCCTATATCTCAACAAACGTGCAGATCGTGGCGGTGGAAAACCACGGCTGGCTCATGGAATTGGCACAAGGTGTCGGCGGAGAAGCTGAAGCAAACATCGCCCACATTCACCGCCAGCTAATCGAATCCCTAAGCAACCTACTTATACCGTTTGACCTGGACAATCCCACGCTTGCAGCCGCACTCATTCAGGGACTGCTCAGCACAGGTTTCAACGCACTGGAACGAGGGCATGACGTGCAGGAAGTAAACGCACTATGCGTGCGGGGCGCGCTGGGGATCGTCGGCAAGCCACAATAAGGCCACAATAAGTACGCCGGGGTATCCACGCGACTCTCCTAGTGCGTACCAAGCACCCCGCGCACAGACTCATCGTTGATACACAACCCCCATAACCGCCCATAAGGGTAGGTTTTCCCTGCTAAGGGTAGGTTTCCAATCCTTGTTAATTCATGTTGAATAGGCCACAATCGGCAGGACACTCTCTCTTAGTGAGTGATGCCGCTTTCTACCCTAGGCAGGATAATCATGACGTTCCCCGACTACACCGCCGCGCAGCCGGAATCCCAAACGCAGCCGGAGACTCAAAAAGAATCGTCGAATCGACTGAACTCCCGCCTCAACTGGCTGAGGGCTGGCGTGCTCGGAGCCAATGACGGAATCGTTTCCGTATCCGCCCTCATCCTCGGCGTGATAGCCACTGGCGTGGGCCACGGCGCCATCTTGGCCTCCGGTATTGCAGCTACGGTAGCTGGTGCTATCTCCATGGCGTTGGGCGAGTTCGTCTCAGTCTCCGCACAACGCGACTCGGAGCGGATGGTCATGGAGCGCGAGCGCCTTGAGCTGCTTCATACCCCCGAAGAGGAACGACACGAGATCGCAAAGATCCTCTCGGACTATGGAATGTCAGAGGAAACCGCCTTGCGCGCGGCCACTGAAATTGGGCACAATGACCCGTTCCCCGCGCACTTGCGCATCGAATATGGCATCGACGCCCAAGATCTGACCAGCCCTTGGCACGCTGCGCTTTCTTCCGCAGCAGCCTTCACCCTGGGAGCTATCCTTCCCCTGCTCATGGTGGTCATCGCACCTCAGGGCAACAGCACGGTAGGAGTCATCGCGATCAGCTCGATCACCATCATCGCGCTCGCGGTTACCGGCTATCTCTCTGCAGCCATCGCCGGCACGTCGCGGATGCGTTCCGTTCTGCGCCTGGTGATTGGCGGCACCCTCGGATTGGCACTCACCTATGTTGCCGGCGCACTTTTCGGCGGAGTCGTCTAACACCCCCTCTTGAGGGCTTTTTGTCCTTCCATCCTCTATAAAAATCGGAAATTTTTGCTTTTCCTACCCGCTGGTCAATGCCAGTGAACCGATTCACTTAACCGATACACAAACGCAATTCCTGCCTTTACCTGAATAAAAGCGCCGATATAGTGGCGTGCATCCATAGATAGGGACGGGGGTTGCGTTTTTTGCAGCTTCCTTCCCGCCATCGCTTGCGAGTAAAGAGGAATCTGCATGAGTAACAACAGAACTATCCGCGTGGCCATTGCTGGGGTTGGCAACTGTGCTTCTTCGCTTATCCAGGGCGTGGAGTACTACAAAGACGCTGACCCCGCCACCAATGTCCCCGGTCTCATGCATGTGCAATGTGGCGACTACCACGTGGGCGACATCGAGTTCGTTGCCGCCTTTGATGTGGACAAAGAAAAAGTTGGCCTAGACCTGTCCCAGGCCATCAATGCCTCAGAAAACTGCACGATCAAAATCTGTGACGTCCCCGAACAAGGGGTCACTATTCAACGGGGCCCCACGCTGGATGGGCTGGGGAAGTATTACCGCCAAACCATCACAGAATCCGATGCTGAACCCGTCGATGTTGTCGGCACGCTCAAAGGCGTCCGCGCGGATGTCCTGGTTTCCTATCTTCCAGTCGGTTCCGAGGAAGCGGATAAGTTCTACGCGCAGTGCGCTATCGACGCCAATGTGGCCTTTGTCAACGCCCTTCCCGTGTTCATCGCCTCCGATCCCGAGTGGGCGGAGAAATTTGAGAAAGCCGGGGTTCCCATCGTGGGCGATGACATTAAATCGCAGGTAGGAGCCACAATCACCCACCGCGTGCTCGCAAAATTATTTGAGGATCGCGGCGTGCATCTTGATCGCACGATGCAGCTGAACGTCGGCGGCAATATGGACTTTAAAAATATGCTCGAACGCGATCGCCTAGAGTCCAAGAAAATCTCCAAGACGCAGGCTGTCACCTCTAACTTGGATCAGCACATCGAGGCGCACGACGTCCATATTGGCCCATCGGATTACGTCGGTTGGCTGGATGATCGCAAGTGGGCTTATGTTCGCCTGGAGGGAACCGCGTTTGGTGATGTGCCGCTTAATCTTGAGTACAAGCTGGAAGTATGGGATTCGCCTAATTCTGCCGGCATCATCATCGACGCTATCCGCGCCGCCAAGATCGCTAAAGATCGTCGACTCGGCGGCCCAGTATTCGCAGCGTCCTCGTATTTGATGAAGTCCCCGCCACAGCAGCTTCGCGACGAACACGCCCGCGCGGAACTGGAATCATTTATTGCCGGCGACCCTAGCTAAAACGCAACACCCCCTGAGGATGAGGCATCTCAGGGGGTAGTTGTTGACGTCGATTAGCGGGCGGCGAGGCCGCGGATCACCCGCGCGACCTGGTTAGCGTCGATATTGAGCCCATCTGCACGCATTGCAGCTTGAGAGCTCTGGCCTACGTCTATACCTGCAAGGTGGGCGGCGTTATCCAGCAGGATGATCAGGTCACCAACGGTGTAGTTACCGCTAGCCATCTTGTTCAGTTGATCGACCGGGAGCTTGCCAGCCTTAGCCAAAGCCTGCACCACCGCGGTGAGGTCCTGCGCACCCTCGGAGCTCAGACCTGCGGCTTCGGCGGCTTGAATCAGTTGTGGCGCGGCAGCTGCCCCGGCGCTCAAAGCCAGAATGACTGCCACTACCCCACCTGCACTCTTGCCCAGGTCTGCTAGCTCGGGGAGGTTGATCGAGGCGAATTTGTTGCCCGCAGCATGGAGATTACCTGCAGCAAAAGCGGCGAGTTCGCCGTCGTCACCGTTAAACAGGTTCATATCTACGTCGCCGACAATGCCGTTAATACGTCCGGAGCTGGAACGCTGCCAGAAATCAATTTGATCCCAGCCGCCCACGGTCCCGGGCACCTGCGCCTGATATGCCGCAAGCCAGAGTGGGTACTGCGAGAACTCAGTGGTGTTAGCCATCTGCTCAATCCAGAAGTACCGGTAGGTGTAGATCATGGGGACGCGACCGGTCTGCTTTTCCAGCTCTTGAACAAAGTCTCGTGTCCAGTTGACCAGCTCCTGCGGGGTTTTCCCCTCAGCTACCTCAAGGTCCAGAACAGGCGGCAAGGAATGATTCGGCGTATGAAAGATGACCTTGGCGTAGTGACGCGCCTGCTGCCGTGCGTCAGCGCCCGGACGGGCGTAGTGATACGACCCAACTTTGAGCCCCTGAGCCGCAGCTTGGGTGATGTCACTAGCGTAAAAGTCATTGGTCCAGCCCAGTCCCTCTGTCGCTTTAACAAAAGCGAAGGACTGACCGTGGGACTTGACGTCCTGCCAATTGATGCTGCTGCCGTTGGGGTGTTGGTGACCCGAAACGTCTATGCCTGAGGACGCGCCGATCGGGAAGGGAAGCGGAATTGCTTGGACCGAGGCGACGGCAAACGTGGACGAGGCAAGAACTGTACAAAGGGCAGTCTTCAGACGACGGGTTTTCATCATGATCGCCACCCTACCAATAATCCCACTAGTCACATAAGTAACATTCGTAACAATTATTGTCTTTTTAGGTTTTAGAACACTCGGAAATTCCATGCAAAGCTAGAAAATCGCTGTACAGAACACATATTTCCAACCCTTTGAACAATAAAAGGGGCCGGTTAAGGCCCCAAAAATTTTTAGCGCTTTACCTCCCCTATTACCCCACCCGCATCCGCAGATCGCGGCCATATCTGCCATGAGCATCTGCCAACGATCTGCGGATAACGCGCTCATGCGCCTAATTCTCCAGCGTCACGCTCTCCTTCCAGTTCTGTTGGCATAGCCGAATCCTCTACCAGCGATGCACCCTGATCAGAAGTAGTCCACGTGAGCTTCTTGGTTTGTTCCTAGGTATTTGCCTTGATTTCCATTAATTCTTGCCCCTGGTTGCTCGTCCAAAATTCTGCTTCATCTTTCTACAAAGTAATCTGTCGTATTTTCTTCTCTTTGAATACGGGGATTATCCCGGATTGATGTTATGAAACTCAACAGACATCCAGCTAACAGGAAACCGCTGATTTGTAAATGGGTAGCCCAGTTTCCGCCACCGCCGGAAACGACAAGGAAAATGGTAAAAGCGATAGCAGCCAAGCAATGGATAGCAAGGCGACTATGCGCTCGCAGCCGGCGATTCTTTGGCCATATTCCCTCAACGAACCAGTTGACCACTGTAAGGATAAGATAGAAAACGATCCCAGCTAACATCCCTGGCACTATGTAGAGCATATCTTCCCTTCTCCAGTAGGAAACCCGAGGGAGCTACCTAACAAAGTAGTAGATATCTCGAGCTTCCTTGTAAACCTATATTTAGGAATTGATGGGCTCTCGGCTAGAACTTTCCGCAGGATCTGTAATAGTCCTCCCGCGTCTGAGGTTCTCGCTTCTTGCGCTCAGCCAGTGCATACTCACCGTGTGGATCTGCCTTCCAGCGCTCTGCGGCTTTCTTACCTCCCCTACGTCCCATGGTGACCAACGCTTTCCGCTCGGTACTAGTTGCTTTCCCAGACGCGATCGAACCGATGGAGGCGTGCCCTTAGATTGGGTGACGTACCCGCACACACGCCTGGCCATGGCCTGGCAGTCACGCATCGGCGGCATCTCGTTATCACAACCTGCACCACCGTGAGTGTGTGGACATTATAGGCCTACTCATAGGCATCGATAATCACTGCGTCTGTCAGGCGCTGACCTTGCTGACGCAAGCGGTGACCAGTCTTGAGCACGCGCCTAAAAGCTGTTTCGTCACGTGCTGCGATGCCCTGGGCAATCCACAACACGCGAACACCATCGATAAGCTCCTCCGGGCCGTATTGGTCGAGACCACCAGAGATTTCCACATCTACGTCCCGTGCAAAAGCTTTAAACGCTTGTGCTTCTCGCGACGGGTCTTCACCGCGTTAATAAATTCGCGGCTAAAGCCGAACTGTTGGCACGGGGCAGGGATCAAACTGACCGTGTCCTGCCATATCCCTTGCCTACTTTACCAAGCCTCCAAAACTCATCACCCGGTTGTGCTGCCTATACCAACGATAAGCCGTAGGAACCTTGCCGGTACAGAACAGGCTACGGCTAAAACGGTGAGAAAACCTTGGGACATGGTCTAAAAGCTCACCCAACACACGTGTGGTCGCAGCCAGAAGCTTCATCTGCGGTATTAAAGAACTCATGAGTTTCCGGGTGATAGAAGAATGTGACTTTTTGTTTGTCCTGAGTCACCCGAAACTTCACGTTTTTACCATTGAGTACGCCCTCGTCACTCTCACGCGCTCCCTCGTTTAGTGCCCCATAGCTCCGATCCCAAGAGCCGCCAGTAGCAATCTTGTATTCGTACTCGCCTGGCTTAAGGGTCAGCTCTGCGGTCTTCCATCCGGAAGAATCATCGCGCAGTTCAGCAGCTGCACAACCAGGGTCCCAATTACCTTCTTGGCCTCCCGTGCATCCGAGGTCTTTGGTAAAGTTCCCCACCACAACGGCAGCGGGAACAGTGGCGGAAGCCGTGGTCGCAGAAACGCTTAAGGCTCGGGAATCAACAGCCAAGTCCACGCCAACCACGCCCCACCCATGGGAGGCTGTTTCTTTATTGTCGCCGTCGACGGTGACGGTCCGATACTCCACCACGGTGCCCGGCTCAAGGTCGCGCACGTTATGGAAAATACGAGCATCTTGGCCAGTGTCGGTCCCAAGGTAGTTCCACTCTTGTTCGCCAAGCTTGCGCCATCCAAAGTTGGCTTCCGACCAGGCGTTTCCGCCGACTGTCGTCATGATCGGCGCATCACCCTTAAGCTCTTGGCCCACGATGTTCAGGCCGCCGGACACAGACCCCGTGACCTGCTTTCCGTTTTTCACCTTGTACACCACAGCGGTTAAGCCCGGAACAGTAACATGGGTTTTTGCCTCGTTGTCAGTGGTCAGGGACTGGCGTGTCTCATTAATATAATCACTGGCATAGACCCGCTCGAATTCAGCGTTAGGAGTCAAAGCGTTCAGATCTACCTCGCGCGTGGTGGTGGCGTTATTCAAGGCCACCAAGTACTCCTGCTTTTCCTCACGATTCACACGAGAAAATGCATAGATACCCGCACCTGACGTTGCATAGCGCTCAATCTGCGCACCTTCTACCAGGGCTTTACTCTCCTTGCGCAGTTTTGCTAACTCAGTAATCGTCTTGGCCACCGGAGCCTCAGGCTTAAAGTGGTCGCCCGTTCCAAACTGCTCGCCATTGACCAGCTGCTCGTTGTGTACATCCGTGACCTTCGTGGCAAACATATCCTGCCGAGCATCTTTATCGGCACCCTTTCCGGCAAACCCCTGCTCATCACCATAGTAAACAACAGGCTGACCGCGAGTGAGGTACAGCAGGGCGTGCGCGAGCTGGTCACGTCGGAGCCGCTCGGCACCATCGCCACTATTCTGCAGCAGGCTTCCGATACGACCCATGTCATGGCTTCCCAGGAAGGTCGGCAGTACGGCGGCGTCGGAACGCGTTGTGGTGTACCAGTCATCTCCATAGAACAGGGACTTCAGCTTGTTGGTGTCCCCGCCTTTAGCAAGGTCAACATGCTTAACGGTGTCGATGCGGAAGCCATCCAACCCGTAGTCAACCCACTCGTTGTAGATCTTGGTCATGCCGTCGACAACGGTGGGGTGTTCTGTCATGAGGTCGTCGAGACCAAAGAAGTCACCCATGATCACGGATTCGCCACCATCGTCAAACATGCTGTTACAGCGGTTGTGGTAGAGGGTGACGTCGTTAAGCCAATCAGGGGTCAGCTTTTCAGAAGGATTCGTGCGCTGAGGGGTATAAGGGAACGATTTCTCATTGAGTTTAGGAAACTCGCTCGCGTCCTTGCCCGCGTAGTCTTCTAGCCGGAATTCTTTTCCGTTGACATCCTTATAGGGCTGTTCCTGCTGCGAGACATACTTGCTGCCATTGGAGCCGTTGCCGCCGGCCAGCTGAATCAGGTCGGCCGTATGGTTGGTCACGATGTCAAAGTAGACCTTCATTCCTTTCTCATGCGCAGCTTTGATCAGGTCCTTCATGTCCTGGTTGGTGCCCAGGTGCGGGTCAATCTGAGTGAAGTCCGTGATCCAATACCCGTGATAGCCAGCCGAGGCATCATTACCCGTTCCCTGCACTGCTTTATTTTTAAAGGAGGGTGTCAACCAGATTGCAGTGGTGCCCAAGCCCTGGATGTAATCCAGTTTCTGGATGATGCCTTTGATGTCACCGCCGTGATAAAAGGCTTTCGACGTTGGATCGAATCCATGCTGAGCCCTATCCCCCTGCTCAGCCGATGCGTCCCCTCGGTCATTCTTTGAATCACCATTATTAAAGCGATCTGTGAGCACAAAATAGAAGTTATTCTGCGCAGCGTTCTGCCGGTAGGGAGCCTTGATCAACTACCGATCCTCCGGCTTGACCTCATGATCACCGGTAGTAATCTGGGTGGGCCTAAGGCCAATATGGTGGCTCTCCGGATCGAATATGAACTCAAGTTCTGCGTCTGCCGCCAGCTTCAGCGGGACATTGTCACGCTCGTAGCCCTTTTTCCGGGAGCGCCATAACTCGTGTCCCAGTTTTTATCCAGAACGACCTTAAAATTCCAATCGCCTTTGGGAACCTTAATCTTCTTGCTGTAGAACTTGCCCTGCTTCTCCATCTGGGTCTGAGGGCAGGCAGGATCCCAGTCCTTTGTACAGCCAGCCTCGGTTTGGAAATCCGCCGCAATCACAACGAAACTCGGGTCGGCAGCCTGAGCTGGGGGCCTGGATAGGGCACCGCCAGCAGTGATGAGTGTGAGTGTGGTGAGCGCGTTAAATATTCTTCGCGCATGACAACGATAAGTTTTCACGTCTTTGAAAGCCTTACTTCAGTGATGAGGGAATAAAACACGAGCATTCTTTTACAAAGTGTGACTGGCATATAATTTTTGATTATTTGTGCCAGCGGTCACCGTTATAAGTAGGCTAACATTCTTTGCTGGTTTGAAACGTAAATTTTTTAAAATTAGTTTCAGTAATCTCCGCGATTCTCACCACACCAGAGAAAGACCCCCAGCCTGAATAAGCTACTCCCCAGCGATCGGTACCCGATTTCTCAGTCCAACCACTGGGGAGTAGCTCATTCATTCATCACTAGGGGTCTTTTCTCATCAAGCATGTGCCTTTATTGATAGGACACAAACCAAGGCCGAGGCTCGATCTTAAACGTCTGTTCGGGAGTGAACATCGGTTGATCCTCATCGATAAAGTTCTTCCACGCAAGGTAGAACTCGGGCTGCAGATTCTTTCGCACCATATCCCACGTAGCAAACTTATCGCCCGCGGTTCCGTGACCATCTGCGTGAAGAACCCACGAAAGCTCCGGTGCTGTAGTGTCCAACGTTTCCCTGTCCTGCACCATCTGATGCTGGAATTGGTGCACAACAAAGACTTTTTGCGGGAGCTCATTATCCTTTACCAGGTCCCGCAGCCACGCCGCAGTCTGGTTCACTTCCCCAGCCCCAACACTGCCGACCCGTTCCATGGGTTTCTCCCCCGGCTTCAGCCGCCACTCGGGATCTATCGCTAGTCCGACGTGCGGTAGCTTCAGCAGCTCCTCAAATTGTTGCGCCTGCTCAAGGAAGCTGGCGCTGCCAGGTTGTAGGTCAAGAATCGCTATGCCGCCAGCATCACCGATCGCTTCGACCCACGGGCGCAGCTCATCGACGTTCCCCTCATTGGAATAATTGCCATCCAGCCCTGCCGACGAGCTCGCCACGGTAGCAATGATCTCAAAGGCAGGGATCACGCTTTCTTCCGGGTCAATGGCCTGATACTTACCTACCAGGTCATTCACCTTGTTCACGGCTTCCTCAGCAGGTTGCTCGCCAAGCACTCCCAGTGCCCCACCGGAGGGATGACCGTAAAGAGCTACCACGCGATGCGAGGGGAAAATGAGGTGCCCGCCACCGGGGACCTCACCATAATTAATCATCTCTACCTGGCGATTAAAGCGCTCTTTGTTGGCAAAGCTTGGGCCCAGGGCAACCACATGAGCGTCGGGATCAGCGGATAGCGTGGAGCTTTCACGCGCGTCGCCCGAAGACAGGTATTCCACCTTGGCTCCCGACGCGCGTGCGGTGGCTACGTCAGAGGCCGTGGTGTGCCCGGAGACCAGGATGGACGCGCCGCCGTCGAAAAGCGGGGATTCGGGCGTGAGCTGCGAGATTTTGTCGGCGATGTTGGCTTCAGAAATTTCTGGGTCCGGGGTCTGGGGCTCGTCGATCGTGATAACGTCTTGAGCCCCGAGGCGCTTTATCTCCGCATCAATGGCCGACGCGTTATCGGCAGTGCGCACCAGCAGCGGCGCACCCCGCTTCACTGCCTCTTTCGCACCTTCCCATTTCTGCCCCACAGAATCACCGGCGATAACAGCGGATGTGGAAGAGGAAAAGAGCAGCTTAGATGCATCAATCCCGTCTGCGCTGTCTATCTGCGTTGTTTGTTCTATGGACAGCGCATTGCTCGGGGCGCCCGCTTTCCCCGTGCTTCCGCATGCGCCCAGAGCCAATGCAGTACTGCAAAGTATGGCCATTGTTAGCTTTCGCAAGAATCACACGCTCCTTCGAGCCAGATTGCAGAGCCAAATTACGTCAGAGCCATCTTTGTTCCTATTGACCCAATAGGCTATCTAAATGGCACCTCTCCGATCGTACGGCGTAACTTCCTCGTCCGCAGTTTTTCTGGGGTAAGAGCAAGAAGTTCCACGGCGTGCACAGCACACATCACGTGCGCCTGTTTGGAATTTGCATAGAAGGTTTGTGCTGCAGCCGGCAGCTTAGGCACGGCGTGGAGCGGAAGATCGGAGACGGAAAGCAAGGTGCCATAAGGAATGCGGTAGCGGTACCCGTTCGCCGCAAGCGTCGCCGATTCCATGTCGCAGGCAGCAGCGGTGGAACCCCGGAGCAGCTTCCATAGTTTTTGTGGGGTGTGCCATTCCCAGTTTCGGTCATCGGTGGAGAGGACCGTACCGGTACGCATCATGGAAAGATCCTCGCCATATACATCGCGAACACTCGTCTCTAGGGCGCGCTGCACCTCAGGAACTGCAGGAATGGGCAGGTCGAGCGGGATATGGTCATCGAGGAGGTGGTCGTCACGCTGGTAGGCGTTTCCCAGGATGAGGTCGCCGAGTCTCATGCGCCCGTCGAGCCCAGCACAATGTCCGATCATCACCCATGCTTCCGGGCGGAGCACAGCGAGGCAGTCGGTAATCGTCTTGGCGTTGGAGGGCCCCACACCAATATTGATCATGGTGATGCCCATTCCGTCTTCCGCTACTAGGTCATAGCGCGGCATCTGGAACCGAGATTCTAGGCTCAGGCTTTCACGATCGATGTTTTCTGCTTGGTCGCGCGTGATCTTGTGACCGTCGGGAAGCAACAATGCGCTGTAGCGCGAGCCCTCCCGCGACAGCTCGCATAGCCCAAAGTTCACAAATTCCCGGGCGTGCATGGCGTAGTTTGTAAATAGGATATATTTTTGCACGCTAGCTGGGGAAATACCCATGTAATGCTGGATGCGCGCACATGCGATATCAAAACGCTGCGGAGTGAAATGGAAAAGCGGCTTTTCTTCGCCGTGGAAGGCATCCCATTCACCGTCGATAATGGCATCGTCAACGTCATCCAAGGTGGGGCGCGGGATTTCTGCGGCAACATCGCCTGCGCGACGAGCCTCGGTCACGCCTTCTATGCCGTCGATATACTCCGGCGGGATGCGCACGGTAGAAGGCTCCACCGTGATCACACACTCGTAGTTTGTGCAGAGGCGTTCCAGCTGCTCACAGAGGTAATCATGAATCAACTCCGGCTTGGAGAGCACCGCCGAGTAGCATCCTGCAGCGTCGACGTAGCCAAACGGCTCGGTGCGATCAACGGGGTGCCAGCTAACGATCTTCACGATGAGCTTGGGATAAACTACATCGCAGTAACGCTCGTATTCACCAGTCTCTAGAATCTCCTTGGCAAGGCTTATCGACGCCGCGTAGATATCCTCCAGCTGTTGTACTACGTCCGCGCCCACACCTTTTTTCATTGTCATTGCATCCTACTTTCTAGATTTTTCCTAAGGATTCTTTGTGTCTAGAGTAGCCGCGCCAGTCTCCGGATGCAGGGCGTAGAAAAGGGAGCAGCCAGAAAGACCAGTCCACAAAAAGGGAAGGCATACATGAGGTTCAGGAGCTTTGAACAGTACGCAGCAGCAAAAGGTCTGAACTGCCACGTCACTCCTGAGGAACAAAATAGTGACTATCAATCTGGAATCGTAGAAATTTCGGAGGCCACCTGGCACATACGGACGGCACGCACCACGCCGACCAAGAAAGGTGCTTTTGTAGCCTTTTGGACCCGAAATGACGCCGGAGAGACCGTGCCTTTTAGCCCGCACAACGTACGGGGAGGTTTGCTGGTGTTTGTGGAGCAAGACGAACACCGAGGAGTCTTTACGTTCACCGCTCCAGACCTCGAACGCTTAGGCATTACATCGGGAAGCGCCGCAGGAAAACGCGGTTTTCGGGTATACCCAAGCTGGTGCACTGGTCTCAACCCTCAGGCCACCGCCACACAGCGTGCCCAAGCACCCGCGTTCAGCCTCTACTGAACGCGCTCCCTACCACCAGACCTATCTTTTCAACGCCGCCCCAGATACACAGAATCCACCGTGCCGTGCCGTGAGCAGGTTGCTTCCCAGCCGTCGGGACGCACTTGCACCACCATGCGACGCCCGCAGATCTGGCAGAAGCGCGGTGCCTCCAACCCGGCGCGCGCCGAGGGAGAAAGCCTGATTGTTTCTCCCGCAGCGATTTCCTGTCCGGTGTTGGGGTGAAAGAGCGGGGGCTCGTCGGCAAGCATTACCTGGATGAGCTCGGTTGATGTGGTTTTCATGCCAGTTAGACGCTCGCGTTCAGGGCCTTAATGGGAAGGCGCAATTTGCCCAGCATATCCAGGTCTTCTTCCATCGGACGGCCCAGCGTGGTCAGGTAATTGCCCACGATCACCGCATTGATGCCACCGAGCAAGCCTTGTTCAGTGCCCAAGTCTCCCAGGGTGAGTTCGCGTCCACCGGCGAAGCGGAGAATGGTCTTGGGCAGCGCAAGGCGGAATGCACCAATTGCGCGCAATGCATCTGGGGTTTCCATAACATCTAGGTCTGCAAAAGGAGTTCCCGGGCGTGGATCGAGGAAATTCATGGGGACTTCCGTGGGATTGAGTTCGGCCAGGTCGCAGGCAAATTCTGCGCGCTGTTCTAGCGTCTCACCCATGCCGATGATGCCGCCGGAGCAGACTTCCATGCCGGTCTCCCCGATCATGCGCAGGGTTTCACGGCGCGATTCCCATGAATGGGTGGTGACAACGTTGGGGAAGTACGAGCGCGCAGTTTCGAGGTTGTGGTTGTAGCGGTGCACGCCCGCTGCTTTGAGTCGGTCGACTTGCTCCTGGGTAAGGATGCCTATCGACGCCGCCACCTCGATGTCTACCTCAGATTTAATGGCAGCTACGGCCTCTTCCAACTGGCTCATGAGGCGCTCATCGGGACCTTTTACCGCAGCAACAATGCAGAATTCGGTAGCGCCGGACTTTTGTGTTTGCTTTGCAGCTTCCACGAGTCCCGCGATGTCGAGCCATGCGGAACGAACGGGGGATTCAAAAAGGCCCGACTGGGAGCAGAAGTGGCAATCTTCAGGGCAGCCGCCCGTCTTCAGAGAGATAATGCCTTCTACCTCAACCTCTTCCCCACACCACTTGAGGCGCACCTCGTGCGCGAGTGCAAGGAGTTCGGGGATTCTGTCTTCTTCCAGCGTGAGTACTTGGAGGACCTCCTCCTTATTCAGGCCGTTGCCTTCCTCAAGAACCTTGGTCCGGGCAAGTTCCAGAATGTCAGTCATGGGGTTTCCTCCTCGGCGTCAGCACCCGCGAGCGCTGTGTGCGTGCATTCATCGTCGTGCGAGATGTGGTGGCACAAGGCCAACACACATCACTTGATCAACGTTCAAGAATCCTAGCCACATCTCCTGAACACTGTTTAAATTTCCACACACATTTCACCCACAAGACCCCTAATTCACCCCTTTCACCCCCGAATCAGCCTATGCTGGGGCGCATGACGCTCTACTCGGACACGCTTTCATTGCTTACCCGCATGGTGCAGAACGCCTGCGTCAACGACCTCACCTCCGATTCAGGCCAAGAAGTCCGAAATGCCGACACCCTAGAGGAATTCTTTGCCGGCGAGGCCGTCGCCATCGACCGCTACGAGCCTCATCCAGGCCGGGTAACCATTGTGGTCACGGTCCCAGGCAGCGACCCCACCGCTGAGCCGCTCACCCTGCTAGGACACACAGACGTGGTGCCCGTGGATGAGAAGAAATGGACCAAGCCTCCCTTTGAAGCGCTCATAGAAGACGGAAAAATATACGGCCGTGGCACCGTAGACATGCTCTTTATTACCGCCACAATGGCAGCCGTGACCCGCGAAGTAGCGCGGAAAAATCCAATCGAGGCACCCTTTACTTTGTAGGAATCGCAGATGAAGAGGCTCGTGGCGGTTTAGGCGCCCAGTGGCTCCGCGAACACCACTCAGACGCGTTCAGCTGGAAAAACTGTGTGTCGGAGACCGGCGGCTCCCATCTTCCCGGCGCAGACGGTTCCGACTCCGTGATCATCTATGTCGGTGAAAAAGGCGCTGCTCAACGCCGGCTCCACGTCCACGGCGACGCCGGCCATGGTTCGGCGCCGTTCCACAAGGACAGCGCCATTGCAAAAATCGGCGAGGTGGCGCGTCGTATAGCTAGCATCCAACCATCAGTGCACAGCGATGACACGTGGCACGGCTTTGTACGCGCGTTCCGCTTTGACCCCGCCACGGAGCGCAAGCTTCTCGACGGCCACCCCGATTCCTACGAATCCCTCGGCGAACTCGCAGCCTTTGGCGATGCCATCTCCCATCTCACCATCGCCCAAACAGTCCTCCGCGCCGGCCAAGCCATCAACGTTCTGCCCAGCCACGCATGGCTAGAAATGGACATCCGAACCCTCCCCGGACAATCGGACGACTACGTTGACCAGCTACTAAACCAAGCTTTAGCCGATGTAGCACCCGAGGTCACCATCGAGCGTCTCATCAGGGAGGAGGCCACCGTCTCCCCCACCGACTCGCCACTCTATAACGCCATGAGCGATACACTGCTGGAGTTCTTCCCCGAGTCCACCGTGGTCCCCATGATCGCACCCGGAGGCTCTGACCTTCGCTTTGCCCGGCGCGCAGGCGGGGTCGGCTACGGCTTTGCCGTACACGCCAAACAGCGCACGTTAGGACATGCGCATGCACAGCTTCATTCCCATGACGAGTTTCTTTACCTAGAGGACCTGGAGCTCACAGTTGCCGGCTATCAGCGACTCGTAACGCGATTCCTAGAGTACCCCTGACCCCGAGCCGATCCCGCCCCCAAATCCGCAGGTTGTATTACCCTTAAATGTGATAACTGCCCCTCAATACAAGGAGAATCTCATGGACATCCTCAACAAGGCTAAAGAACTGCTGGATCAAAACGCCGACAAGGTAAAGGACGCAGTAGAAAAAGTTGGCGATCTTGTCGACGAGAAAACCGACGGCAAGTTTGCAGACAAAGTCGACCAGGTCCAAGAGGCCGTCAAGAAGAAATTGGACGAAAAGTAATTTCTTCTCTCCCCCCTGCCTTGCCTGCGACACTACGCAGCTCGGCAGGGGTTTACTTTTATGCTGGCACGAGGGTGCGCCGTATAAAGATCACCAAGCGAATCAAAGCGCTTAACCGACCAAAATTCGGTTACTCCCGGACTGCTCGGAGCTAAATCAGTATGATGGCTCATAGAGTCCGCTATAGGTCACGCTTATAGCCAAACAGCAAAACTCCGCAGTCTACTTTTTAATAGCAGGAACAGGAAATTAGCGTATAACACAGCAAATGCTCATATAATCCTTAAACAGACATTATTCATTTCACGTCACCCAAGCGGCAGAGCGCCAACGGAAGCAGCAACTATGATCAAATTTATCGACGTCAGCAAGAGTTACGCTAACCCCCGCAAAGAAAAAGGTGACAAGAAAAATAAGACACAAGTAAGCGCAGCATCAGGGAAGCAAGCACCAACAGAAAATGCTGTGAACAACTTCAACCTTGTCATTCCTGAAAATCAAACCACCGTTTTTGTTGGTTCCTCCGGCTGTGGAAAGACCACTCTCCTGAGGATGATTAACCGCATGGTTGAGCCCACGTCCGGTGAGGTTCGCGTACGCGGCCACAACGTGGCCGATGTCAATCCCGTGGAACTTCGCAGGTCCATCGGATACGTCATTCAAAGCGGTGGAGTCCTCCCCCACCGCAAAGTGCTGGATAATGTGACAACGGTTCCTTTGCTTAACCGTGAACCCAAAGAAGAAGCTATTCGACGCGCCCGGCTGGCCTTAGAAACGGTAGAGCTCGACCCCAGTTTTGAAAATCGCTATCCAGGTGAGCTTTCCGGCGGACAGCAGCAGCGCGTTGGTGTTGCCCGCGCGCTTGCCGCAGACCCGGACATTCTGTTGATGGATGAGCCTTTTGGCGCGGTCGACCCGATCGTGCGGCGAGCGCTACAGCAACAGCTCATTGAGTTGCAGGCCCGTCTACATAAAACCGTGGTGGTGGTGACCCATGACGTCGATGAGGCCTTTCTCCTAGGCGATAACATCGTGGTGCTGGAAAAAGGCGGAAAAATTGCCCAAGCTGGCACGCCTACGGAAATTTTCGCACAGCCAGCCAATGATTTTGTCGCCCAGTTCATGGGCACAAATCGAGCAGATAGAGACTTGCACACCGCGGTTATCGGCGGTTCCCGGGTTGTGGTGGATAAACAAGGTCGCCCAATCGGTCGCTTAGGTGCAGACTCATGAGGTGGCTGCGTCACGCGTGGCCATATGTGCTGGATATGACGGCCGCCCATCTCCTGCTCAGCGTTCCGGCAATCCTGATTAGTATTGCGGTCTCCATCCCCATCGGCATGTTCGCTGCCCGCAGCCCGCGCGTAGGCAACCTGGTGGTATCCGCGGCGTCCTTGGCCTATACAATCCCGGCTCTTCCCATGCTGATATTGGTTCCTTTCATCGTGGGGGTTCCGCTGCGGTCAGATACCAACGTCATTATCGCGCTATGCATTTATGGGGTGGCACTCCTTGCGCGTACTGCAACAGATGCCTTCCGTTCCATACCTGAGGACGTGCGTATGTCCGCATCTGCCCAGGGAATGAGCGCGCCTCAAATCGCCGTAAAAGTGGATCTGCCGCTTGCTATTCCGGTATTAATTTCCGGAATCCGTGTGCTTGGCGTCTCCACCATCGGCCTCGTAACCATCGGAGCATTGATAGGCGTATCAAGCCTAGGAACGCTGTTTACCGACGGCTTTCAGCGCAACATCATTGCTGAGGTACTCACTGGCATCGTTGCTGTAGTCATCCTGGCTGTGCTTTTCGACGTCCTCTGCCTCATCCTTCAACGCGTACTCGCACCTTGGTCGGTGATAAAGAAATGAGCTGGTTTTCCGATCTCTTCGCCCTGCTCACTATTGCTTCCCAGTGGTGGGGACCCACCGGCTATCTTGCCCGAATTGGCGAACATGCGGGCATCAGCCTGGCTTCCGTAGCCATTGCTGCTGCTTTTGCCATCCCAGCCGGCGTAGCTATTGGCCATACCGGACGCGGTTCTGCGGTTATCGGCGCTGTCAGTGGTGCTGCGCGCGCACTACCTACGCTTGGTCTGCTCACAATCTTTGGCCTTGCTTTGGGCATCGGACTGAGTGCACCGCTCATAGCTCTCGTGATACTCGCTATCCCCTCATTGCTGGCCGGGGCTTATGCGGGAGTCGCCAGCGTAGACCGCGACACTGTAGATGCCGCCCGCGCTATGGGATATACCGAGTGGCAGATTATTAAAAACGTGGAGCTACCGTTAGGCGCTTCCGTGCTCGTGGGCGGCATACGCTCAGCAACCTTGCAGATCACAGCCACAGCCACTCTTGCGGCTTATACGTCAGACATAGGGCTCGGACGATTCATCTTCCACGGACTCAAAGCGCGCGATTACATAGAAATGCTTGCAGGTTCCGTTTTGGTTATCCTATTGGCCCTGGTTCTTGATCAGATACTCTCCACTGTTCAGCGAACTACTGGAGCGCACAGCGCGACTTCATAATTTACCAATCGCGCATGGCTCGCCGAACCGTAGTCCGGTATGTGCCTCGTCGTTGCACAGGGCGCCCCGGCACCTGACCAGAAGAGTATTTACGGCTAACGGCGGGGCGTGACCCCTCGCCACCAAGACCACCAGCGTCATAAGCTGGGTCTAAAATCAGGCGTACTTTATTGCTCAGTTTTCCCCAGCGGTCATAGAAAATCAGGGTTTGTTTGTACAAATCCCCTTTTCCTATGTCCGGGTTTTCTGCTTCAATGCACACATAACGGTCTGGAGTTCTGCTAACGGAACTTGTTCGAGGGTACGAGGCCCTAGTGAGCGCACCACTACCTCAGCCTTATCGCGTGGGCGAAGCACCATAGCTTCAGTATTCACCCGAGTAAAGGATATATCGGCCACTATGTCGCCAGAATTGAGTGCTTGTTCTACTGCGAGCATGAGACGTTCACGGATTCGTCGGCCTAGTTTTTGGTTCGAGGCGCGGCAGTACGCTACAAAAAGTCGAGAACCCAATACCGGCCCCTCGACATTGATGATCGCTTTCACACCAGCAATGATTTCCTCATCACTGCCAGACGCGACGGATGCCACTTCTCCCTCGAACGCCTCGTAAGGCAGAAACTCCATAACGCTTTCCACTCCTTTAGCTCTTTTTTGACTTTCCCACAAACACGCCAAAAAGGTAGAAAATGTGCTACTTAAGGAAAAGTTCCGGCGTTTTTTACCCCTTTGGTTGGTAAAATTCACCGCACACAGAAAAACACACACGGAGATAAATAAACCGGGAGAGCGCCCATACATATGAACATCTCTCCCGATTTTTAAGCCTCAGCGTTACCCGAAGGTGAGCGAGTACGCTGTCACGCCCGGTTCGAGTTCCAGGGTGATGATGCCGTCGAGAGGCTTATCAGCGTCATAAATGTCTATCGTGCCATCGGACACGTCGAAAGTTTTACTGCTGCCATCGGGGAAAGTAGCTTTCACTTTTCCTTGCCCTGATACCACGAGCTGGACCTTAGCCGCATGCACGTTGATGGACAGTTTTGCATCCTTCACAGGGACAATGTGATCGCTTTTCACGTCCCACTTACCGCTGAGCGAGTATTGCCCCGTCCTAGGATCTTTATATGTAAAGTCACGTTCTCCTAGGCCGTAATTGTTGTTGTTAAAGAAGCGGGCCCGCTCAGCACCCAGATAGGTCTCCGGATTACGCTGCTCCGTGAGCTTAGAATCGGTTCCGCCACCTGTTTCAATCGGGTCAGGCAGCTGAACATTGGGGTTGGCCTGTTTGAGTAGCTGGCGCACAAGCTGCTCGGTCTCCGCATAAGCGCCTTCTCCCTCATGGATATAGCGCACATTGCCCTCAGCATCAATCAAATACCGCGCTGGCCAGTATCGGTTGTTGAACTTCTTCCAGGTAACAAAGTCATTGTCCTGTGCCACTGGATAGTTGATTCCCTCGCGTTTTGCCGCTGCGCGCACGTTGGCAGCCTCATGCTCAAAGCCGTATTCGGGTGCGTGCACGCCTACTACCTGCAGTCCCGCGTCCTTATATGCGTCATACAGCTTGGTGATGTGCTCGCCGGCGCGTTGGCAGTTAATGCAGGCATAGGCCCAGAAATCAACCAACGTCACTGTACCTTCGTGCGTTCCCACCGGCTTGTCCGTATTAAACCACCCGGTCAGGCCCTCAAATTCCGGTGCCGATCCACAGTCATGCAGGGTGCCTTTATCAGCCCTACGGCAGGAATCTAGGTTGCCATTTCCGCTATTAAGAGCGTTCTGAACAGCCTCATTATCGCTCAGTCGTTCCTGCACACCGGCAGTCCAGTCAGGAAGGCTGCGCTGCAGCTTCTCGGGAACGTTCAACGCCAGTGCCAGGGCCAACGCCAAGATAATCGCGCCGACGATGCCCCGATGCTTCCGGACGGCGTCGATACGCTCACCCATCTTGTTGCCGGCGAGGGCGAAGATGAGCAGCGGAAGGCTCGCGCCGATGGCAAACGCGACGGTCAGGATCACCGTAGAAAGTCCAATATCGCCAGTTGCACCAGCAACCGTAATAGCGGCAAGGATCGGTCCCGCGCACGGAACGTATACAGCGCCCAGCGCTAGGCCGATGGCAAAGCCGCCTTTATTACGCGCTTTGACCTGCAGCGACGTTGGACGCGGGATGCGGTTAAATGGTGCTTCAATCCACTCGCCAAGCTTAGGCACAATCATGCCTACGCCCACCAGGACCAGCAATGCGATACCGCCCCATCGCAGCACATCCTTAGGCAGTCCCAGCGCACCAAGGATCAAAGTGCCCACCAATGTAATAGTGGCAAAGCTAAGCGCAAGGCCGGAGATCACATGGGTGGGTTTACGGTCTACGGAAACCGCCAAAACAACCGGAAGGACCGGGAGAATACACGGAGATATACCGGTGACAATGCCACCGATAAGCCCGATCAAAACAAGTTCAAGCATGTGCGTTCCTTTTATGTGCTTTTATGTTTCAGCTTTAACAATCTTGTGGGAGCACGGCGCTTTCTGGATGCAACCATGCGCGGCGGCTCCCTGCACACTCACGACGCAACAACGATGGCGCGGTGTGCGAGCCGTCACTAAGAAGTACGGAACATAAGAAACTTTCAGATTGGATAAAGGTAATTGTGCAGGTAGGAGCGCTGAAAACGCCACTACATCCATGCACCTCACAGTTATTTTTATTTTTCCCAATCCATCGCACACAGCGGCTCCGAAGTATTCAATAAGCGCGGAAAGTAGGCCGCGCACCTACATCAGAACTCAGTCTTATATAAGGAGCTGACCCCTATGAAGAACACCACGATCCGCAAGGCACTTATCATCGGCGCATTCTCTGTAGCTGCCCTCGGACTCACAGCCTGCGGAGATGACCCAGCCCCAGCCAGCCAGACGTCCACGAGCGAGTCTTCCCAGCCCTCCGACGTAATGTCTAAGGACGCGATGACCAAAGATGCCATGCCCAAGGACGCGATGGATCGCATGGAGCACAAAGAAGGAATGGACGGCAAAGACCACATGGACCGCATGGAACATACGGAGCCCAGCGCCGCCATGAAGCACTAAATCCCGCCCTTCTTATGCCTATCTTGCGACCACAGCCTTAACACCTCACTAATAGTTCATGATTTCCACCCTTTCCGTTGTAGAGTTACCGGTCATGGACCCCGATAACCTGCTTGTTGCCAGCGCCCACGGCGACCAGCGGGCATTCGCCGCCCTGTATGACCTACTGGCCCCACAAATGTTGGGTTTAGCCGCGCAGATCATTTACGACCGCGCACAGGCCGAGGAAGTCATCCAAGAGGTATTCATTGAGCTGTGGCGCAGCGCTAAAAGTTACGACCCAGCCAAGGGCGGTGCCCGTTCCTGGGCGCTACGACTCACACGCTTGCGCGCAATCGATCGCTTGCGTACCGACGTAGCCACCAAACAGCGCGACAACAAAGACTTCCTAGAGCAGACCACAACGTGGCACGCAGCCGAGGAAGAAGCAGTGGAATCGCTGGAATCACAGCGAGTTCGCAAGCTTGTCGACGCCATCGGCGAACCACACCGCACCGCCGTCATGCTGGCTTATTTCTCCGGTCTCACTCACCCAGAGATCGCCCAGGCCACCAGCGTTCCCCTTGGGACCGCCAAAACCCGGGTCAGAGATGGACTTAAAAAACTTCGCTCAGCGATGAGCCTCATGCAAGGAGGTGCACAATGACCTCCACAGGTCACAGCGAGCCTTTCGACGACTTCCCACACGATGTCGAAGACCTGTTGGCGCAGGCACCTGCACCACTAACCCCCTCAGCCCAGTTACGAGACAACATCCTCGAGGCCATTGCCGATACTCCCCAAGAGGAACCAGAGGCAACGCATACATCGCCGGTCGGTGTCCTATCTGAGCCTATTGCGGATGTTATTCAGCTATCTGCGCGCCGTAAGTTGACGCGCGGGTTTCTTGCCGTGGCGGCGTCGATAGCCGTCATCGCTGGTGGCTTTGCATTCTGGCCGCAAGTAGATCCGCATGCAGAAATGCACAGCATCCTCGCGGCTTCCGACGTACGCCAGGCCAGCACTCATGCCATGGGCGCATCCCTGGATATTGTTGTGTCCTCGTCAATGAATGAGGGCGGTGCCCTTGTTGATGGCGCACCCAAGCTCAGCGAAGGCATGGGTGCACAGGTATGGGCAGTAATGGCAGACGGCTCCACAAAATCTGCCGGCGTTATCGGACCCGAAGATCACGATGGAGTATGGATGCCTTTACCAGGGGAAACCTCAAAGGTGATGATTACCGAGGAACCCCTCAAGGGTAGCTCTCAGCCGCAGGGCACAGTCCTTGCCGTAGTCGATGTGTAAGTGACTGCCGTGGGCAGTGTGAGGGGCTAACTGGTGCAGTAGTATTCGGTTAGCCCCTGCACCCCATTGACAGATATGATTTGCAACACTTACTTTTAATGGTGTCCTGACTCACATTAAAAGGAACGCAATGTTCACTTTCAAACAATCCCCAACAATCAAAGCTCTAGGGGGATCCACGCCTTCGCGCATCCAAGTACGAGAAGCCGTAGTTGAAAGAAACATTTCGGTATACCCTCGGCCAGGGACACCATAACGTGCCCACGATTTTTCCAGGCGACGGCAAGGAACTAGGTTCCGTCTATGCCCTTGCTGTTACCTACTTTTTCGTGGCCACCTGTGGGTCAATGACGTCGCTTGCTATTTCACTTCACTTTGTTTCGCGTGAAAGTGGCGAAGCACTGGTGGCCACAGTTCTCATCTCAGGGGCTTGTGCACAGGTATTTTTATCACCGCTCTCCACGCCTTTTTTGACAAAGTTAGTCCACTCACCGTCGCACAGACTGCCGCATTCATAGAATGTGTCGCTCTGGTACTTTTGTGTTTCTTCCCCGAACCAGTGTTCCTCATTGCTGGAAACGTTGTGGTGGCTACATTAAGTGGCTTGTCTATCCCAGCCTATTGTGTGATCGCGGAAGAATTCGCACCATCACACAATCAGGCGCGCGTATTTTCACTCCTTGACACTGCAGGGCTCAGTGGAAGCTTCGCAGGACCTGCACTGAGTGGCCTTCTTTTAGATTTTGGAACCCTAAGCACTGCACTGACCTACGAAGCTGCAGCCGTTGCAGGCTCATTCCTTGTGTTATGCATACTAGGTTTTCGCCTCCGCAAAAACTCTGCACAGACTAATAAATAGCACCAATACCAGCCGGAAACCGCTTAAAATCTTCCGCAGCATCCTTGAGGCCCCCGCACTGCTCCTTACTCAACCTCGCACGCGCCAAGCACTGACAAGCATCTGGACCGCCATCATTTTTACGTCCATCTACAACGTGTCTCTCGTCTTCTATGCCACAGAGACTCTCCAGGTGGGCGGACTTATGTACGCAATCGTGGCCCAATGCTTCATCGTGGGGCGCATTATTGGCGCACGTATTTCCGCACGCCTCACCGAGGCCAACGCGCTGCCCACCCTGGTTAAGGCTGGCGCTGCCATGGGTTTGTGCATCGCCATTCCGGGGTTCGTGCCGTCACTTTTTGTATGTATCCCATTCTTTGCGCTGGCCGGAGTCTGCAATGCTCTCCAGGTTGCCGCGCTCAGGATGGTCATTGTCGACAGTGTCCGACCAGCGATCAAGCCCAAAGCACTATCGACGATGGGCACGGTTAATAACTCAGCAATGCTCGTTGGCTATATCGTTGGCGCCCCGGTCGTCGCTAGCATCGGCCCCAGCTTGGCACTTGTTGTCGCCGGCCTCGGCACGATACTTTTTACAGTGCTACCGCCAACGTGGCGAGCGCTGCGCATCGCCACTCGCGGGAAGACCGTTACTTCCTCACCTTGGATAAAGAGGCATCTCTTCCTTCACAAAACAAAGTAAGAGCTGCAACCTACCTCGGGCAGAATAAGTACAATAAGCGGCTTTGAAAATAGCCCCTGATGCGAACACACTAAAAAGAATATTCAATTTATAGTTCTTTACTCCCCTCCCGCTTGGACACAATTCGATCTCCCGCAAATACTATTATCGAAAAAGCCACAATCCCCAATAAGAAACTAACTGTCAAAATGGCCTCAACCTTTTCGTTTCCCATAAAAATTAGAATCAAATTGAAAACACCGGCCAAACTGAAATAAATTGCCAGAAGGGTAAAGTATGGAGACATAGCTTCGTGTGCCACAATCCACGTCTCCTTTGATTTCAGCACATTAGGAGTAAGAATCCCAGGCAAAGACGTATATTCCCAGCGCTTATAGATTCCCTTCGGGGATTCTTTTGCAATAAAGAATATAAAAACACTCAACAAGGAGAAGGTAAAAATTGTAAATAGGGCTGAAGTAATCAAACTTTCACTCCTAAGATATTTTCAATTAATTATTACTTAAATCATTTTCCAACAGATAATTTTATAGAATTGAAACTATCCTAAGATGGCCTTAATTTCATCATTTCAAGATATAGACCTAGCACCCCTTCCATAATTACTGAAAAGCTCTCCAACCATCCCGCCCCAGCCCACAAAAAAGCCCCCTGCCAGTTGGTTCCTGATTTCTCAGTCCAACGAACAGGGGGATTTAGTGAGGATACGACCTATTTAGTGATCGTCCCAGTGGCCCTCGTGAAGGGCGTGGCGGTGTCCATCGTGGATGTAGTCCACGTGGTCGCCGTGAGGAACAGCTACGTGTCCACATTCTGGGCCATGATGGTGATCGTGGTTCTCGTGAACATGGTGCTCGGTGGTCTCGCACTCATCCCAGTGGCCCTCATGCTCGCGGTGGAGGTGGCCGTCATGGACGTAATCAACGTGGTCGCCGTGAGGAACAGCTACGTGACCGCACTCAGGATCGTGAGCGTGGGTGTGCTCTGCGTGGGTTGCACAGGACATGGTGAACTCCTTTTCTCCAATAAGCGGCACCCGAAACTGTTGGCGTTTCAGCCCCGCTCCGTTATTTTCAACAAGATCTACAAACTGAAAATAACACCGATCTCAAAGATTTTCAACATGTTTCATTAATGGAAATGGCATCACTTAACCATCAGGCGCCAGCACCCCTTTTCCCCTGGTCAACAGACACCCCGACACCTACACTGGTGAGTTGTGCACCAGAAGATTGGGAACGTCGACAAGCTAGCTGCAGCCCTCGCCGCGCTACTGAGCAGCGTATATGTGGTGGGTTTCATTACCACGCCGACACTGCTCTCCGCCATCCTTATGTCCTGCTCCCTGGCATTTATCCCGGCTCTGCTCTTTTTGCACCACAATGTCCCCTGGATGGCAGCGCTCAACCTCGGAATCCTAGGTGTGTGGGCGTTAGTGTGCCTCATAGCTTTCCCCGCCAATCTCGGGGTTCCACCTCAGTTGATTGTCGCTCCCTGGGTGATATTTTCCGCAGCTCGCACCGAGTCTTCTCTTGTAGTTCGCAATGTATTCATCGCTTGCTTGGCAGGATCACTGCTGTCACCCGCTATGTGGAAAGTCGCAGATATCGGCAGGGTCGAATATCGAGGCCTAATAGATGCACCACTGATGCTGCTTGTTCATTGGCTTATTGCTCTTACCGCATTGCTTCTTGGGCGGGCAGTCAAAAGCCGTAAAGAGGCCCAGCTTGCGCAGGTTATGCGAGAGCGAGAACGGGAGCGAACCCTTATCGCCGCCGAGATTCACGATGTTCTCGCCCACTCGCTCACGCTCATCCGCATGCAAGCCACTGCAGGTATGGCCGTTCCCAGCACTGCTAACGACGCACTCACCACGATCCATTCCGTAGCTGGCGAAGGCATCGCTGAGGTTCGTTCCATCATCCATGCGCTCGGCAGTAACGGCATCTCTGCCCCGGAATCCGCCAACCTCGACGATCTTTTCCAGCGGTTTCGGGAACAGGGCCTAGAGATCACGGCATCTGTTGCCGATCTCTCCACCACCTCTCCCATCACCCAGCTTGCTGCTTATCGAATTATCACAGAGTCGCTCACCAATGCGCTCAAACATCAACGTCCCCCTATCAGCGCCGATGTCACCGCGAACACCGACCCGCGCGGCATCAGCATCACATGCACCACCCACGGCAAGTCCGCATCCACGTCTACTCACGGGGGCTTTGGACTCGTCGGACTAAGCGAACGCTGCGCAGCCCTCGGGGGCACACTCACACACAACTTTGCTCACAAGCATGCGACGATAACCGCATGGCTCCCCAAGGAACAACCATGACCACACGCATTGTGCTTGCCGACGACCAACCTCTCCTCCTCAGCGCTCTTCAAACGATCATTGACGCACAAGAAGATTTTTGCGTGGTAGCAGCCACCTGCAGCGATGGAGTTCAAGCCGTAGCGACGCTGCGTTCAGACCCCACCATCGACATCGTCATCATGGATATTCGCATGCCGGTCATGGACGGAATCGAGGCTCTTACACAGATCCGCCAGGTTGCCCCTGAAGCGCGCGTCATCATGCTGACAACCTTTAACGTTGGAGATTACGTAGACCGAGCTTTGTTTGCCGGCGCCCATGGTTTCCTTTTAAAGGATGCCGAACCCGACGAACTGATCAGGGCAATCCGCACCGTCGCGCGTGGAGAATCCATTCTCAGCGCCGGCGTCACAGACCATGTGCTCGACATGTGGAGATCCCAGCTAAACGGTCTTTCGCCGGCCATCCCGGCCGAACAAAAGCAAGGCCTGAGCCTTCTCACTCCCAGAGAACGTGAAGTCTTCCAGCTGGTGGCGCGGGGAATGAACAACTCAGAGATAGACAGCGCGCTTGTGGTCTCAGAGACAACAATTAAAAGTCACGTTTCTTCGCTCCTTGCCAAGCTACATTGCCGCGATCGGGTGGGCTTGGTTGTACTTGCAGGTAGAATGTAAAAAGACTCCCAGTAAAACCCTGCGAGCACGCTTGTCCCCCCTTCGTTGTTAGGAGAGATGTCCGTGGTTTCATATTTCATTCTCGTGGTAGGTCTCTTACTCATTGCTGGGCTAAATTATGGACTCAACAAAGCAACCACGTCCGGATCTCTTGTTCGCAATAATCTCATCGGAATCAGAACATACGCCACGCTATCCTCCGATGCCGCATGGGTTACCGGCCATAAAGCAGCCATGCCGTATGTCCGATACAGCGCATATGTCGGCGTCCTGGGAGCCGTGGTTTCGCTCGTGGCGCTGTACCTTGTTACCCGCGACGGCACCATCTCTCACAACGCTGTATACGCACTTCCCATCACGTTTTTCACTGTCCAGCTGCTCCTGCTCATAGTTGCCTCGATAAAGGCTAATGCCGCTGCTCAAACAGTCCAGGAATAACAGCTCGCCGAGCCACGCACACAGCACGTCGGGCCACACCATGCACACACGTCTCCTACTGCAGTAGGAGACGCCTTTGGTTCCACAGGAGGGAGCTTTACGCTCTTTGATAACCGACGATAAACAGTATGGAATCTTCGGGGAGCCTTTGCGTAAAGAACACCTGGCCAGCATCGGAGCCAGCATCAACGGGCCAGCACTTTATAGCCACCTCACTGCCCGTGAAAATCTTCAAGTTCACAGCTCTTTGCTTGGCCTACCCTCTTTAGAAATAGACCGGGTGCTCTCCATAGTCGGATTATCGGATACTGGAAGGAAGAAAACCCGCACATTCTCTACCGGAATGAAGGCCCGTCTGGCACTGGCTATTGCGTTACTTGGCAACCCCCGCATTTTGCTTCTCGACGAGCCCCAGAACGGCCTCGACCCACAAGGCATCGCAGATCTGCGTACCTTTTTACAACGGTGGGCTGCTGAGGGAAACACCGTCATAGTCAGCTCTCACCAACTCGGAGAGATCGCGCGCCTGGCACACGACATCACAGTGATCAAGCATGGAACAACTCTCTTCTCTGGACCTGCGGCAACGCTCGCTAACCATGGCGACCTTGAGAAAGCGTTCTTCCAGCTCACCGGGGAAAAGGGAGAACACTGATGCAGCTACTGTGGAACTCATATATAAAAGCGGAAGCGATCAAGGCCCGACGAACATCTTTGGTTTATCTTCCTGTTGTCGGTCTCTTCCTTGCACTGATGAACATCACCCTTTCGCAGTTAGCCAGAGGACAAGGGTTTCAAAGCACACCGTTCGCCTGGCAATCTCTCTATATCACCGGTATTTCGGCGCCCATTCTGGCTCTTATTGCTACCCTTCCAGAGCGGCGAGAGGTGCTTGCCCAGGAAGGCGGAATTCCTATCCATGCAGTCTCGATGCAACGATTACGCCTGGCTCGCTTCCTCCTCGTATGCATCTCCTCGTTAGCTTTACAGCTCCTGCTTTTTGTCCCCATGATTCCGGTTGGGGCACCACCGCTCGTAGCATTCCTCGCCATCCTCTCTTTGTTTGGATCGGATCTCTCCTCGGCCCCCTCGGGCTTTTTAGCGCTCTCGGTAGAGTCATAGGACTTATCCCCACCTTGCTGGTAGCAGTGCTATGGCAGATCGTAGGGGTTATTTCTACGGAGAAGGAATTCTGGTACTTTTCCCCACCAGCGTGGGCGCTAGGCATCATGCTGCGCCCCATGAACATCCACGTCAACGCTGTCCCATTGGAACCGGACTCTCCCCTGCGTACGGAGTCCCCCGCCCTCGGCCTCATTCTTTGTCTACTTTTGGCCCTGTTAGCCGGTGTTCTTACATACTCGGTTTCTCCTGCTTCTCCAACAACGGAAAAACACCGTTGCCTTTTCATGCAGCACCGGCAGCATCAGGACCAAAACCGCACTACAACCGATGAAGACCACACTGCATTCGACCTTGCACATATAGCTCAAGGAACAGACCGGAAACCAGTCGGCTGCCTCAGAGCAATCGGCGCTTTTGCTCGCTCCTTGCGCCGAACTGGCATTTACCCCTTATCCATTCTCACGGTAGTGTTGATTACCCTGACAGTCTTCACCTATTCAGAGACCACCGCTCTGCAGCTCTATTCTTATTTCCTTGTGCCACTGGGCACCGGATTCCTATCTGTACTGAGCTGGTACGCCACGCGTTCTGTCTATTCCCAAAGCGCACTGGACAATCCCCGTGCTCATACCGGCTTCGCTCTTACTCATACCGCCATCGTGTCTGTGATTACGCTCGTGGTGTACGCCATCACGAGGGCTCCTTTTCCCAGTATTGTGCTGTTGCTCTTACTCGGCAGTGCACTGGCCACAGGTTGCTGCACAGCTGTAATGAGGTTTGGGAATGCAACTCCTATAGTGCTTAGCCTCATCGTGTGCGTTCTTTCCATCACAATCGGCGGAGATGTGCTTGCACACACCAAACTCTGGGTGATCGGAATAGCCGGCTGGCCATTACTTGCTTCAGCGGATCCCATGCGTTTTACCGTGGCTTTCGCATTGAGCGCGCTGCTCTGCGGCTGCTCCTGGTGGGCCTTTCATATCGCAAGCAAAAAGCACCATATTTAGCCCATTGCCCATTTCCATAAGCACAACCGTCGGTAGAATGGAGAAGCATGTTTAACCCTCGAAACGGACTCCCCGTTCCTCCCGCATGGCTTGAAACGGCGATCTTTTATGAGATCTATCCGCAAACTTTCTACGACTCTAACGGTGATGGAATCGGCGACGTGCAGGGGATCGTCGACAAGCTTGATTACATAGCTGACCTTGGCGCAAACGCGTTATGGATCAACCCTTGCTTCGATTCCCCCTTTAAAGACGCAGGATACGACGTCCGCGATTACTACACAGTCGCGCCTCGCTATGGCACCAATGCTGACCTAGAAAAGCTGTTCACGGAAGCCCACAACAGAGGGATTAAGGTTCTACTCGACCTTGTCCCCGGCCACACCAGTGAGCAGAACGACTGGTTCCAGTATTCCTGTAAAGCAGAACCCAACCAGTATTCGGATCGCTACATCTGGACATCTCACGCCTTTGATAACGGCGACGGCCTCCCTTTTATCGGAGGCGAGGCACCCCGCAATGGCACCTATATCCTCAACTTTTTCAAGAGCCAACCGGCACTCAACTACGGTTTTAACAAGAAAACACGCCCCTGGCAGCAAAGCGTTGATGCACCTGGTCCGGTAGCTAACCAAGAAGAGATGGCCAACATCATGCGCTACTGGTTGGACAAAGGCGCGGACGGTTTCCGAGTAGACATGGCCGATTCCTTGGTCAAATTTGATGGTGAAGATAAACAAGAAACCATCAAGGTGTGGCAGAAAATCTTTGCGAGATTCCGCAATGACTACCCAGAGGCGGCATTTGTTTCAGAATGGGGTAAGCCTATTCAGGCACTTAAGGCCGGCTTTGACATGGACTTTTACCTAGATTGGCGCAACAACGGCTACAACGTCTTGGCCCGCAACACAGACGATCCGCTAGGGCACAGCGAAGACCTCAGCTTTTTCAAGCAGTCGTCTGGAACCTCGCCGCAGGAGTTCATCGACCAATACTGGCCACAATATGAGCAGATCCGCGATCTTGGATACTTCAGCCTGATCTCTTGTAACCATGACACCCCACGTCTTGCGCCTCGACTCAATGATGCCGAGCGTCGCCTTTTCTTCATATTTCTGCTGACCATGCCCGGCGTCCCCTTCATCTACTACGGCGATGAAATTGGCATGCGCTACCTCGATATTCCAACCAAAGAGGGCGGATACCAACGTACTGGTACACGCACACCGATGCAGTGGGATGCGACAAAGAAAAACTACGGGTTCTCTAGCGCGCAAACAGAGGAGCTGTATCTTCCACAAGACACAGCCCCTGATGCACCGGATGTAGCCTCGCAAATGCTGGACCCCGCGGCGTTACGCCCCTTCGTACAAAAGCTCATCGGGCTGCGATCGCAACACCCAAAGCTGCACGCAGACAGCGACTTCTCCTTCCTGTGGGCACATGATAACTCTCGGATCCTCGCGTATCGCAGAGAATCCTCAGGCGGAAATCGCTGTGCAGTAGCACTTAACGCCGGCGACACCGCAGATAGCATCACTCTGGAATCCCCGGCGACCATCATCGTGAGTTCCGGCGACGCCCGAGTGGAGGGTAACACCGTACACTTAGGGCCTTCATCGGGAGCAGTGGTGGAATTGGCTTAAAAAATATACGCGGTGCAGGGCATGGGCAGTGCGGGGCATGGTTGCAAGCCGGCTGCTCATGGCCTCAGTCCTCGTGCCTTTCCTGGCGCGAGGGCCAACCACACGAGGCAACGCGGCAACAAGGCTTAGCCTTGGCAATATAACTTCACAACAACCTGTGAATGTAATGCATCGAACATTGACCGGCTGAGAAATATTTATTTTTATTAAAAGGTCTTTAAAGATCTTAATCTAAGTCATCAGCTACCCGAGGAGGTGACATCGATGGACACCAGTGCGAGTCCTCTTCCTGCGCAACAGATAATACCTGGACAGCCCCATACGTCCATCGATTCGCCTTGCACGCAGGAATAAACCCGCGCTTTACGCCATCGATGAATCTGCTCTACCCGCACGAGGGAGATCACGATGCATCAGGGCAATCTTTCACCAACTACACCACCAGCAGATGCCTCAATGGTGGACATTCTGCATTCACACACACCGGAAGCTGCCGCACAGTGGTTCGCAGCCATGCCGCACAGCACGGTGACCACACTTATCGCAGGACTTTCCACGGACGACCTATACCTGCTGGCCACAGCCCTAACCCCAGAGAATGCCCGAGTCTTACTCACGGCACTTGGCCCCGAGGCAACCGCCCGCATCCTGCAAGCTTTATCGCCACGGGAGTGCGCGGAGCTCGTCGTTACGCTTGATACCGATGTCGCCGCACAAACGCTACGGCAGCTAGGCATTAGTTCCGAAGAGCTTGTCGACGACCTCCTATCAGCCTTGCCCGTGTCCACCTCGGCGGTACTCTCGCAAGTGCTTGCCTGGCCCACGGAATGTGCGGGTGCCTGGATACGCCCGGAAGCAATCAAAATTCCCGTGCACTCAGATGTCGGGGCAGCTGCGGAGGCATGTCGACAAGCCCCTGCAGCATTAGATGAAGGCATCTTTATCGTGGATTCCGACACGCACGTGGTGGGATGGCTTGCTCCGGCAACGCTCATCACGTCTCTGGACGGGACGCTAGTTGAGGATGTCATGGTCGATGCCGCCACGCTAAGAACCTGGTCAACCGGTCCTCTCAGCGACCAGGAACAGGCGGCAGAAGTGGCCCGGCGCTCCCCCACTGGTTCAGTCCCCGTTCTAGATGCCGACCATGTCCTTGGGGTGATCACCCGACACTCCATCACGCGTATTCGCGAGTCAGAATTGCGGGAGGACAATGCTCTCCAAGGCGGTGCTTCGCCTCTCGACGTCTCCTACCGGCAGGCTTCAGTAAAAGAGCTTTGGCGGGTCCGGATAGTCTGGCTGGCGCTATTGTTCCTGGCCGAGATGTATACGGGAACCGTCTTGCGTTATTTCCAAGATGAGTTAGAAGCAGTGGTCGCTCTGGCGTTTTTCATTCCCCTACTGATTGGCACCGGCGGGAACATCGGTACCCAAATCACCACCACTCTCATTCGAGCAATGAGCACCGAGAATATACGACTCCACGACATCGGCCGAGTGCTGACTAAAGAATTGGGAACAGGCCTGCTGCTAGGACTAGCCATGGGCCTATTAGGGGCGCTTCGCGCTTGGAGTCTGGGCGTAATCCAACCGGTCATCCTCACGGTCGCCATTGCTTTGGTGTGTATTTGCTTGTGGTCATCGCTGATCGCATCCATTCTTCCGCTCATACTTAAGAAGCTTGGCGCAGACCCCGCCGTGGTATCCGGTCCCATGATTTCCACAATCGTCGACGGCACAGGACTCGTCATCTATTTCACCGTCGCCCGACTCGTCATTCTGGGAGGCTAACCCCCCTAATCATCAGCGCGATTACCAGCACGACACACCAAAAAGTATTAGAAATGACATTCATTTCTGTTTAATATTGTCCAGGTGCCCCACCAAGATGCGATGAAACACCTCAACAACAGACCGGCGGGTACCAGTAACCAACGAACCACCCGCCAACGTCAAGCAGCCAAGACACGAGCCCTCTGCGCTGCCCTGACGTGCGCAATCCTCATTCTCCTCATCATTTCCGGAACAACCGGGACCGTTGAGGTCAGCTTTTTAGAGGCTGCACAAATAGTGACAGGACACCTCGTTCCCAACATGCCATGGATGAGCGATGGCAGCCTTAGCACCCTGCAAGATCAGGCTGTGTGGCAATTCCGTTTGCCCCGCACCTTGCTGGCAGGGGTTGCGGGTGCCGGCCTAGCGCTAGCAGGGGCATTGATGCAGGTTACCGTGCGCAATCCCCTTGCAGAACCTTATATCCTCGGAGTCTCTTCCGGTGCAAGCGTGGGGGCCGTGCTGGTGATCGTTTTTGGTTCAGCAGCGCTTGGCGGCCTCCCCTTGCACATCGCCGCATTCCTGGGCGCGCTATGTGCATGCATCGCAGTCTCGCTCCTGGCAAGGAAAGATGGCTCGCTTTCTCCTACGCGCATGATTCTGGCGGGCGTCGCTCTAGGCACACTATTGAGTGCCATAACAAGCTATCTCACCATTTCCACCAGCGCACAGAATGTGGTGAGCGTGATGTTCTTCCTGTTGGGGTCGGTGTCGGCGGCGTCGTTAAGCAGCGTGGTGGCACCGTTGGTCGCGCTTCTTGTTTCACTCGTGGTGACATACGTGCTGGCAAGGCATCTCAATGTACTTATGACCGGCGACGAATCTGCCATGTCCTTAGGAGTGAATGCGACGAAACTTCGCGCACTTCTTTTGGTCATAGCATCGGTCCTCACGGGGACGGTGGTGGCTATTGCCGGCGGCATCGGATTTGTGGGCCTTGTTGTCCCCCATATCGCGCGCATCGCGGTGGGCGCAGATCACCGCCGAATGATTCCGGTAACGGTACTGGGTGGCATGGCTTTTCTTATGGCAGCAGATCTACTATCTCGTACAATCGCGCACCCCACGGAGGTTCCGCTGAGCATCCTCACCGCTTTTGTTGGTGCGCCCTTCTTCCTGTGGCTTATGCGCCAGGGCGGCGCGGAGAAAGCGGGGTATGGCCGATGAACATCGAATTTGATTGCGTGAGCGTGGAATTATCCGGCCGGACTGTCGTTGATCAAGTCAGCGCTTCAGTGGAATCTGGTCAGATCCTCGGGCTGGTGGGGCCAAACGGTTCAGGCAAATCCACGCTTCTTCGCACCGTGTACCGCGGCCTTAACCCCGCGTCAGGAACCGTACGACTAGGAGGTGAGGATGTTCGCGCGCTTGCCCAGCGCGAGGTTGCCCGGCGCGTGGCGGTCATGCTGCAGGATTCTCCCACCGATTTCGATTTAACCGTTGAGGAGACAGTGATGTTGGGGCGCGCCCCGCATCATTCGATCCTGGGCCGAGACACCGGTGAGGACGTCCGCATCGTGGAGGAGGCGATGCACGCCACCGACGTCGTAGAGCTCGCGGACCGCATGGTCTCTACGCTATCCGGCGGCCAGCGGCAACGGGTGCTCCTCGCCCGCGCGCTTGCCCAGCGCACCCCAGCTTTGCTTCTCGACGAACCCAGCAACCACCTCGACATCAGCCACCAACATGAGCTCATGTCCACCGTGGCTTCTCGCGGTGGCACAGTCATCGCAGCACTGCACGACCTGAATCTTGCAATGCACTATTGCGACCAGGTGCTCCTCCTCAAACAGGGATCAGTGGTGGCCATGGGCACCCCTTCACACGTTCTCACACCAGAACTCATCCGCGAGACCTTTGCCATCAACGCCCACCTACTCCCAGGGCCAGTAGATCCCGTTCTCGCGTTTACTCCCCTTTCTTCCAGCCTTTAAGGATATTTAATGCGTATCTCTCACTCCCTCATCGTTGTAACTTCCACAGCACTGCTGCTCACGGCTTGTGGTTCTTCCGTGACCGCACCAGAAACGCCCACCAGCTCAGCAGCCAAAGCCGTGACCATATCCAACTGCGGTCGGGAACTGAGCTTTGATAAAGCACCCGAGGCCCTCGTGGGTATGCATCCAGCGCAGACAGAACTGCTGATCCGCCTAGGACTGACGGAAAAGATCGTTGGACAAGCTCAGGCGAAAGCGCAGGCCTTGCCTGATGATGTCGTGGATAAGGCAAAACCGAGCTCGAAGGCGTAGAAAAGGCGCTGAAAGACCAAAAGAAACTACGCGTCGCGCAGATCTACATGGAAGGCGACACTCTCCAAGCCATCGGCGCTGGCATTGAATATGACATCCTCAAGCGCGCCGGAGCAGACAACGTCTTCACCCCAGACCAGAAGAACTTCTCCGATTTCTTCGCCTCAACGTTAACCCCCGAGGCACTTGCAGCCGAGAACCCCGAGGCCATTGTCTTTGCGGCTTATGACGCAGACCATGAAAAATCCACGCGCGACTACCTGACCAAGACGTTCCCGGACATGCCGGCAGTCCGCGAAAACCGCATCATCTCAGTATCCACGTCCGATATGTTCCCCGGAACACAAGGAAACGTTAAAGCTGTGAAGCACATCGCCAGCCAGCTCTACCCCGGCGCGTTTAAATAGTCCATCACGCGCAATAGCCCCCTACTGTGTCGTTTTTGAGAACGCTAGCGTCTATCGGGTCTCTAAAACCCCAGGACGCGTTTTCTACCGTTCTCAAAAACGACAATTTTCCGGGGGGCACGTCAGCTCCCTCGAACTCCTCGGGGGAGTTTTCCCATGGACAGCACTATCATTTAATTATATATATTATTTAACGATATATTCGATGCGATGAAAGGAGGGCATTGTGGCCCGCAGCTCCGGGTTTAATAACGGCAACCTCAGCGACGCCGCCGTCCACATCCTCTTAGCCCTCACAAAACCCCGCCACGGCTACGCGGTAATGCAGTTTCTTCACGATGCAAGCCACGGCCACATCGACATCGGCCCTGCCTCGCTGTACACCACCCTGAAAAAACTCACCGCAGCCAGCCTTATCACTGAAGTAGACGCCGACGAGAACCGCCGCATCTACCACATCACCACCCACGGACACGAGGTTCTCACCGCCAATCTCGAACGCCGCCGCCAGCTCATCGCTATGGCCGACTCAATTTTGGAGACATCATGAACACCACCCGACTAGGAAGCGGACTCGCCTTCTCCCCCAACAAAGATCTGGAAATGTTCTCCCGCATGGCGGCGAAAGGAAAGCACCTCGCCGGAGTTGGGCTTGCTGGGCACGGATGGACCTTCACCGACGGAGAACCCGAGCATGCCACTTTTGACCTCGTCTACGAGCGCAATCCTCACAAAGACTTCTACGATATTTTCACCGCAGCCGGCTGGACGCACGTCCTAAGCGCAAGTGACATTCATATCTTCAAAGCGCCACCTGGCACCACCCCGGCCCACACCAGCCTCGAATCCAAGCGTGAGAAACTCACCCGCCAAATAAAGATCTTCTCCCGCTACAGCGCACTAACCCTGGCAGTCTTTATTGCCGCCGTTTTCCTCATCACGCACGTGCAGCTACCCTCCTGGGCCGCTCTCCTGATGATGGCGGTAACGCTCGTCCCTGTGGTGTACACCGTGATGCCGCTTCTAGGTTTCTGCTGGCACCGATTCAGGCTCCCCACACCGCAATCGTTTGCTTGAGGCGGGCGGCGTCGACAAGCATGGGCAAGCCGAGCGAGGCGTATCTTGGTCAGTGTCATGCAAGCGAACGGCACCCCCGGCAGGAGAACACATGTACCCCCTTGTCACCGCAGAATGGCTCAACCAGCATTTAGGACGCACAGATGTAGTGATCCTCGATGCCAGCATCAGCCTCGCCCCAACTCCCGTCCCCCACTCCGAGTACATCCCCGGGGCCAAAATTATGGACATCGACGGCGCGTTTTCCGACCCCAACAGCGATGTGCCGCACACCATGATTTCAGAATCGGAGTGCGAACGGCAGCTGCGGGCGCTGGGGATCAACGATGATTCCATCGTCATCATCTACGACAACCAAGGCATCTATTCCGCACCCCGCGGCTGGTGGATGCTGAAGTCCATGGGCCTGCCCAATGTCGCAGTACTCGACGGCGGACTCCCCGCCTGGCAAGCGCACGGATTCCCCACAGTGGCGCGCCCCAGTGCCCCGGCCGAACCCGGAACAGTGACCACGCGCTTTCAGCCCGACTACTTTGTCACGGCACAACACGTGCTTTCCTTGCTTGACGACGCCCCCACCGCCGTCATCGACGCGCGCTCCCACGAACGATTCCTCGGTCTTGCACCCGAACCTCGCAAAGGGCTCCGCCCCGGACACATGCCCGGCGCCATCAACATCCCTTTTACGACTGTCCAAAGCAACAACCTGATGCTTCCTCCACAGCAGCTCCGCGAGATCTTCTCCGAAGCCTTGGGCAACAAACAAAGAATCATCGCGTCCTGCGGATCAGGCGTCACCGCTTGCGTCATCATCCTCGCCGCCACGCTCGCCGGATACGAGGAACTCGCAGTATACGACGGCTCATGGAGCGAATGGGGACGCCCCGGCGACCTGCCCGTAACAACGTAAAGCCTTAGGAACGGAAGGGAAACTCACATGAGCCAAACCCGATACGCAGGAATCTCGCCAGCTCCCCACACAGTGCATGCGTTATGGGCAATGGCCCTGCTGATCGGCATCATGACAGGTGCCGCAGCCGGAGGATTTTCCGCCGGTTTTGCGGCTAAGCGCATCCAGGCGCCGGTAGCTGACTTTATCGCTGTCGGCGGCATGCTCGGAGCATTGTTGCTAGGGATTGCGATCTTCTACCTAGGCTTCATTCGACGATGCAACTGGGGACGACGAGAACTCGGATTTATACCTCCAACCAGATCGCTCTGGCACCTTATATGGTGGTTCCCCTTGACCGTCATGATCGGAGGCATCAACGCAGCAATCATCGGAACATCACTAGGGCTATCCCCCAAAGAAGCTGGCGGCACCGCAACGGGATTCCACCTTGGCCCCATTGCGGCCATCGTCTTACTCGCAGGAACCGTTCTCATTGTCCCCTTCTTTGAAGAAGTGATCTTCCGACGCGTCCTCCTCGACTGGTTAGCCACTAAAATTCCGATACAGCTTGCCTCGCTTCTCGTAGTGCTGGCATTCACTCTGATCCACATCTCACCAGCGATCATGGTGTACGTACTCTTCTTAGGGATCTCGCTGGTGCTCGCCAGACTGTGGTTTTCTACGATGTGGGCACTGTTTATCGTCCATGCAGCCAACAACGCCCTGGTGACGATCATTGCGCTAAGCGTGTGAACCAGAAACGATACTGTCATCAGTTTCAACAACAGTTATAGAAAATCCCACGCAAATCATCGTTTACATTAACAAAATACAATAAACGAACTCATAACGTTCTTGTTGATCATAGACCTTGCTACCCAGACAAACATACAGCTCTAGAAACTTCACAGTAGTAGTTTTCTCACGTACCCTCTACAGAAAACAGCCCACCAGATTACTTCGTCTAGAGCTGTTAAATTTCCCCTATCACTGGGCTAGCAACTGTTTCATTACAAAATTCTCTGTAAACACGCGACATCGACGTCTTCACGAATCCCCACTATCATCACGCCTACCTGACAAAACATATCCTTGGCAACAGCTTGATTCAAATATCGAATCTCACAATGAATAATGTCAAGTGACAATTCGGTGTCCCCGATAAAATCGGTATAGTAACTCCTCCAGCCTGATGATCACACCGAAATCCATCTCACAACCCCACGTTGGAAAATTCATGAACTCGCACTCGATATTGTTAGTCTTCACAGCTAGTTTTTAATTCAGGACTTCCGGCTAACTTATACCCCAGCACCAATAGCAGTCGGTAACTAAACTCAACTTCATGCACCATGCATCTTCACCATTACTTACACATCAGACCTATTTCGAGCATGCATTGGTAATTCTCTACCCCATGAGCATCTCACAAAAAGCAAACGTTCAAAGAGTTCGCAACCGCTACTAACCTACCCTTCTCATTTGTCTGACTTCGAACGTGACAAAAGGAAGCATCTTCTGAGGTACTTCGAAGCTTCTACAGGAATATCAATGATCATCTGATTGGATCCCACTAGGAGCGTTATTCACAAGCATATTGTATGGCCCAGAGCATTTTAATTGAGCAGGCGCTGCAAAAAGCACCTCCCACTGTGCTGATGTCAGCATATACTGTTTCAACGAGCCCTTCATGCACAGCTTGGCAGCACTCCATTATCCTTCCAGGTCAATGCCACCATGAAACCATCATTGACAAGGCACTTTACGGTTGTCCTCCCTATTTCTCTGAAACCACCGGTGAGAAGCCCTTTTATGAACATTCTGTGTTATATAACCAATGATTATGCGAGGTTACCGTTTCCACCAGGGATTCAGCTATAAGCAGAATCCTTCCAGTATTAGTTATTACCACCAACCACGATCAAACCTAGGACTCGGCCTTCTGCGTGGTGACATCCACTATGAGGACCTCGACGTTGGAATAAAACAAGAGGAAAACACCATTCGTCATGCATACGTATAAAATGTCTTCTTGTCAGTAATCACGTTCAAACCGTGGGTATCAACAGCATCTCTGATAACCTCCGATATGCGTCGAAAACTCGGTATACACAAATCTAATTCATATCTCGACGCGTCCCGACTCTTAAATTCGATAAGATCGGATCTCGACAAACCATGAGGTTTTGGGAGGGCCATTCCTTCGGCACTTAGCAATTTAGATCGCTTCTTCAAAGCAAGCCAGATAACGTTTACTATCCACCCATCGAGAGCATTCAACTGAGTTTTATCATCGACTAGAGGAAAGTACGACATCACTCCGTCGAATTTTAATCGGGAAACAGCTCCCCGCCTGTACCTCCGTAGATCTTCTTCGCTTAATGAGCCGTAAAGATAACGTCTTATTTGAAAAATAAGCGTAACATAGTCTTTATCTACATCTGGATAAGAAAGTCGACCTTTGTCCTGTTTCTGACGAAGCGGCTCTAACAACAAATTGGTATAAATCAAGTGCTCAATCCGTGACTTGATCTTTCGGATCGATGATTCTTTGATTCTAACCTTTTTCAATCCTAAAGTGTGCCCTAGGAAGTCTACACTGGAAGTAGAAGCTATTTCTGCGCCACCGGAAGCCTCAGGAACGAGGAGGCGAATTCCGGGGCTCTTAATCTCATTAATTTCAACCCCCATACGGTCAACACAATCGTGAAGCGACTCTACCGCTCGGCAGATTTGCTCGTAACTCGGACTCCAGATCAAGGTGTCATCAGCAAAGCGTACAAAGCATACCCCGAGCCGCTCCAGCTCACGATCAAGTTCATGCGCTGCCATATTAGCTAAAAATAAGCTCAACGATGTTCCTTGCGGTATACCTACCTTCCGCGGCTTAGGGGCAAAACCTCCATTGTGATCAGGTACCAATACTGGCGAATCTAGGAAACTCTTCATTATCTGAGCTTCCAGATTTGTAATTTTGAACATCGAGCTCTCGACTAATGTCATGAAATACTCATGTCGAATGTTATCGAAGAATCCACGAAGGTCGTATTCAGCGATAAATAGTCTTTTTCTACACGAGAACTCACTATTGATGAACGAAATTGCATCATGTGGGCCACGGTCGTACCGATAAGCGTAAGCTCGAGAACTCAACACAGGAAGTTTTTATTCATCAACGAACGATACGTTCTAAGCGATACGATTTCATCAGCAATTTAGAACGTGCTTACTAAACGTTGATCGCCGTTTTCTTTGGGAACCTCGAATACACACGGCGTGCGAGGTTTGTAAGTGCCTGATTTCAGCGCATTGACTACCGAATGCGCAATGCTCTTGTGGCGGGATCGCACATGATAAGGGTTAAAACCAGGATCTGTATCCCAAGAGCTAGGCCTCAAAGCAGAGACTAGTCCAGCTGGGCCGTTACTCCTTTTACTTCGACGTCGGTTCTCATTATGCACCCATTTCAGATATGCTTCATGCTCACTAATTAAGTCAGTAGTACGTCGCTTGAGTACAGATTCAAAGTCTGACCATATCGCATTCATTCTTCCTCCAAAGGGAAAGTGGCACAGCGAAATGCTCACTATGCCACTCAACTTCGACCGGCCATAAAAGTATGCCTCTAGATTTTACTCTAGAAGTAAGTTTCCGTGGGAAACTTACTCAAGAAAAAACCGGTGATCAGCCGCTTAGTTCTTTCCAAAACTGGCCAAAGTCTAAGCATCTCTTGATGCCTAGATTTGATTGTATCAAACCAACATTTAGGATTACTTCCCCTTCTTCCAGAATATTCGAATGACTTTTGAAACTGCGTATAGACTCCAATGTCAAACTTCTTTCCTAGAGTGTCGACATGTATAGAGTTCAAATCAGATGATTCTTACTAAAAGTCGGCGGAAATTACCTTTGCCCGTTACTTTGTGAGTATCCCCGATAATGGGGATACTCACTGGTCCCGGTATGGCTTATCTGCCCTGTAGTCTCAATGATCCAGGGGGTGTTGCCACCAGGAGCCAGGACGTTCGATAACAGCTGATAAGGACACGGCCAGTTTTCAAAACTAAGTCTCTTTGCAGGCGTGGGTGCTCGCAACGAATGTCATGACACCAGCGACTAGAACAACGACATATCTATCTCGTTTTCTAGGAGCTCACCATGTCCCGGAGCATTCCATCGACATATTCTTAAGGCCTAGACGTCAGCAAATCTGAACACCACACCTGCGCCCTAGACCGTGACGGCAACAAAGTTTTCGACAAGCCGTTGCCACAACTCGAATCCGAACTAGCAGGCATTTTCCACCAACTTCAGGAGCATGGCACCATACTCGTAGTCGTCGACCAACCCAACACAATCGGTGCCCTTCCCCTCGCTGTAGCCCGAGCCCGTGATTGCGGATGTGAAGTCGGATATCTTCCAGGCCTGGCCATGCGCAAAGCAGCCGACTTGTATCCGGGACATGCAAAAACAGACAAACGTGATGCTTTCATTATCGCCGATACCGCACACGTTACGGGCGGTAAACCGAAACAACGAAGTTCTCTCGGCACTAACGATGCTGTCCGGCTTCGACGAGGACATCGCTCGCGACTGCACCCGAACCGTCAACCGGCTGCGCAGCATCCTCACCCAGATCTACCCAAGCCTGGAACGAGTCTTTGCAGATAGCACACTGACGCACTCCCATCCTGGACTTGTTGATCCACTACAAGGGGCCGCAGAGGCTTAAACGAACCGGATACCAACGAGTACTGAATTGGATGATCAAGCACACGCGCAAAGACCCAACCTCACTGGTAGACGAAATATTTGCAGCACTGAAAGCACAAACAGTCACCGTACCTGGAAGTCATGCCGCCGAGTTAGTAATTCCTCAACTGTCTGCAAACATCAAGGCCTTCAAAGAACAACGAAACACCATCGCAGAACAAGTCGAGGACATGCTTGATGATTTCCCTCTTTGCGAGGTCGTAGATAGAGTATGCGCGGAGTCGACCGTCTTGACCGCAGCACAGATCCTCCTCGTGATCGGTGATGGCTAAAGACTTCGACAGCGCTGGCAACCTAGCTGCCTACGCTGGAATTGCCCCAGTCACAAGACGATCTGGTTCGTCGATCAGAGGTGAATTCCCCGCACGGTCGGGAAACAAACGACTAAAAAACGCCTTGTTCTACTTCGCTTTCGCCGCTATCCGCAGCCGTAATTTGCCTGGCACGACGCCGATGCAACGTCATCTACGCAATGCTGAAAAACAAAAAATTCTTCCGAGAAATCCCACCACGGACAGCCGCCGCCTAATCCGATAAGAACATGTCGACCAGCATTCGCTGGCCGGCTCCTAGGCATGCCAAAACTACCCCATGTCTGTACTCGTCAGCATTGGCCTCACACTTGACAAAAACATAGGGACGCCCCCACAAGTCCCCGCCCATCCAATCCGACGCCACCTCCCCCGGAAAACCAAAAACCGGAGCCCCCACACCCCAAAAGAGTGTGCGACCTCCGGTCTCAGCGGTTCAAAACCGCTCTTTGTGCCCAGGGGGGGACTTGAACCCCCACGTCCTTGCGAACACTGGCACCTGAAGCCAGCGCGTCTGCCAATTCCGCCACCTGGGCAGGTGGTGAAGCAATAATTGCGACCGGTCAAACGTATCACAAAATTACCCGCCAGTAGCAAACAAGCACTTCTTTAGTATATTTTGCGCGTTACACATGGACATTTCCTTGGTGCACGGCTAGGGTAAGCACCCCTTTGCCCCCTATACTTGGTTGCATCGTGTGCCCGTGGGCACGTGATCTCAGCTTTTCACATGCAAATGCCAAGGCTACGCTCAGAAGTCATCTCTTCTGTCGCCAGTATGGCAACTACACCCCAGGCCCTAGGCCTGGAGCTAAGGCAATGTGGATGGTGAAATCACGGTTAGCGAGTAAGTACGTAAGGACTATGCATTTTTAAGGAGGCGATGACTCAATGTCTTTGATGGACAAGGTGGCCAGGCTGGATAGCGCTATGCAGCGCGGCTTGGACAATGGCTTCGCCTTCGTCTTTGGCGGCAAGGTGGTTCCTGCGGAGATCGAGGAGCTGCTCAAGCAGGAGGCCGAGGACAATCTAGTCCGTACATATGAGGGTGACGTCGAGGCGCCCAATGTTTTCCACATTGGTGTAAGCCCCAAGGATCTGGCTAATCTTTCGCAGCGCTATCCTTCGCTGGCTGATGATTTCGCGGATCAGATGAGCCGTTACACCCGTAATCAAGGCTGGACGTGCGTGGGCACTGTTGTGGTGACCATTGCCGTTGAGTCAGGTTTACGTACAGGCCAGTTACGCGCTTCCTCAAGTGTTGACCCAACTCCCACGGGTTATAGCGGCTTCCAAGGAGTTGATTCTTATGCCGCGCCCGATTCCGTTGATGCAGACGATATAGAGGATGCAGACAATACGGACTCCGAGGAATCACAGTGGGATTCCTATTCTTCCCAGGACGATGAAAGCGAGGACGTCGTGCAGCACTATCAGTCGCCGCAGTTCCCCCAGGAGCCCCGCACCGAGTACCTTACGGCGCAGGCCCCCGAGGCTATCCATACGGAGGTTCCAGTTCCTCCGGCAGCACCGACTACTCCAACGGTGAGCTTGTTGTTGCAGGATGGTTCCTCTCGGACCTACTTAGTCCAGGAGGGGTCCAACATTATTGGCCGCAGAAACGATGCTGATTTCCGTCTTCCTGATACCGGTGTCTCCCGTCAGCACGCAGAGATTACGTGGAATGGGCACGATGCCATCCTTACGGATCTAAAGTCCACAAACGGCACGACCGTTAACGACACTCCCATTGACAATTGGTTGTTGGAAGACGGCGACGTGATCACCGTAGGGCATTCCCACATTGAAGTCCGTATTGTTCATCCCACGTACTATTAACCTCCCCCACTCCGGTCGTTTCCGGCGGCCGGCGCATTGCTCACAGGACAAAAGCTAGGTTTATAAGGAGCTCCTCGTGGAATCCGTTATTGTTTTCAGCTTGCGCATCGCTCTACTGGTGCTCTTATGGCTGCTGATCCTGCTTGCGCTGTGGATCCAACGTAAAGACGCCAAGGTGGCCTCGCAGTCGAGTGGCGCCCCCGTAGCTGCGCCGGCCATTCCTGGCGCGGTGAGCGTCGGCAAGCCTGCAAAGCGAGGTGGCACGCCGCGTCAGATCGTGATCGTTGAGGGCCCTCTGATGGGCTCGCGCCTGGATTTGGGTTCGCTGGATGAAATTACGTTGGGCCGGGCCAAGGAGTGCACGTTTGTTGTGGGCGACGATTATGCGTCTGCACGCCATGCCCGCTTGATCAGGCGCGGCAACGAGTGGTTTGCTGAGGACTTGGATTCCCGCAATGGCACGTTTGTGGACGGTTATCGCATTGACCAACCAGAGAAGATTAGCACTGGTAGTGACATTAAAATCGGGCGTACAACGGTGAGGTTGGTTGCTTAATGCTCAGACTTAATTATGCGGTGGCCTCCGACCGAGGCCTCGTGCGAGGTAACAACGAGGACTCGGCGTATGCGGGTCCTCACCTCATTGCGCTTGCCGACGGCATGGGCGGCCACGCAGCCGGCGAGGTGGCATCGCAGCTGATGATCAAGCACCTCATGCCGCTCGACGCCAGCCCCGACGACAACGATATGCTCGCGCTGCTTGCATCGGGCGCCGACGACGCTAACCGGGCGATCGCACAAGGCGTGCGGGATGAACCGGCCACCAACGGCATGGGCACCACGCTCACCGCAATCATGTTCAACGGCACCGACCTGGCAATGTGCCACGTCGGCGACTCGCGCGGCTACCGCTATCGCGACGGCAAACTTGAGCAGATCACTGTGGATGACACGTATGTGCAGTCGCTCGTGGACAAAGGCGAACTCTCCCCCGAGGACGTCTCCACACACCCGCAGCGTTCCATGATCCTCAAGGCCTACACGGGCCGTCCCGTCGAACCCACGCTCACCATGCTGGAGGCGCGCGCCGGCGACCGCCTCTTACTGTGCTCCGACGGCCTCTCTGATCCAGTCACGCACTCGACTATAGAGACCGCCATTACCTACGGAACGCCCGCCGAGGTCGCCCGCAAGCTCGTAGACCTAGCGCTGCGTTCCGGCGGCCCGGATAACGTCACCGTGGTGGTCGCGGACATTGTGGAAGGCCCCAGCGACGGCCAAGAACTCCCCGTGGTTCCCATGACGGCAGGGGCTTTGAATGGAGAACAACCGGAAGACCCCCGGCCGGATACCTCCGCAGGACGTGCCGCCATGGCAATCGCGGCGCGCCAGCCGCAACCCATCCCGGCGCGCGACGCACACGCACCCACCGCGAATCAGACCGATGCCGCAGCTCCTAACGAGGCACCAACCAATGGCGAGAAGAAAAGTAGGCGCGGTAAGTTTTGGGCCGCTATCATCGCGCTTCTTGTGATTGGCGCAGTCATAGCCGGTGGCTGGTGGGCAAAAACCACGATAGATAACAACTATTACGTAACCACGGCCAATGAAGAAGGTCTAGAAAACGCCATCGTGATTGAACGAGGCGTAGATATCGACCTCTTTGGCAAGCCGTTGCACTCCACTTACCAATACGCCTGCCTCAACTCCAGTGGCGATCTCACCCTCATACCCGCAGATTCTCACGACGCCTGCCAGCGCTTCCGGCTCAAAGACCTCACCGAGTCCGCGCGCAGTTCCGTCGCTAGCCTGCCGGAGGGCAACTACAACGATGTGCAACAGCAGGTGCAGCAGCTAGCCAATCAGCTGTTGCCGGTGTGCATCACCCGCGAGGCAGTGGCTAAGCCGGAGGAGAAGAAGCCCGAAGATCAGGCAGCTAATGGCTCCCCTAGTGCAGAGCCACAGCCAGCTGCTCCGCAGGAACAGGAGGGTGCGCTACCAAGCACAATGCCAGAGCCGGGTGATCTCTCCACTCCCGGAGTGACCTGTAGGGAGGTGAAGTAGATGTCTTTTGCTCAACGCCTTGCTTCACGACGCATCGAGTTCGGGTTGCTTGTCCTGGCCACCGTCCTGATCGGGGTCACCCTGATCAACCTGAATATGGCGCAGGGCCTCAAAGTAACTACGGAGACGCTGTGGGTGATCGGTGGATTCATCAGTGTGTTCACCATTGCGCACCTCGCCATCTGTTTCACGGCCCCCCATGCGGACCAGCTCATGCTCCCCGTGGCCAGCGTGCTTAACGGGCTCGGGCTAGTGACCGTCTACCGGCTCGACTTGGCCACTGGAAAATCACTGGCCAGCCGGCAGGTTATATGGACGCTCGTGGCCATCATTTTGATGATCGTGGTGCTCGTTGTGATCCGCGATCACCGAATACTCTCCCGCTACTCCTATATCCTGGGGCTTCTTGGCCTTGTGCTTCTCGCGCTGCCGCTTGTATGGCCCACCAAGATGAACGCCGACGCGAATATCTGGATCTCCATCGGCCCCTTCTCTGTCCAGCCTGGCGAGTTTTCCAAGATCCTGCTGCTGCTCTTCTTCGCGCAGCTGTTAGTAAACAAGCGAGCGCTCTTTAACGTGGCGGGCTACCGCCTCTTTGGCCTCGAATTCCCTCGACTGCGCGACCTCGGCCCTATCTTGGGCGTATGGTTCTTTGCCATCCTGGTGATGGCCGGAGAAAATGACTTTGGCCCAGCACTCCTGTTGTTCAGCACCGTATTGGGCATGCTCTACCTAGCTACCAACCGAGTCTCATGGCTGCTTATCGGCGCCATGTTGGTGGGCATCGGCGGTACCACGCTGTACCAGATCTCCTCCAAGATCCAATCCCGCGTCAACAACTTTATGGATCCCCTGGCCAACTTCAACGGCACGGGATATCAGCTCTCCCAGTCTTTGTTCGGGCTTTCCTCCGGCGGTATCGCCGGTTCTGGCCTCGGGCAAGGCCATCCCAGTCTCATTCCAGTCGCAGAGTCTGACTTCATCCTTGCTTCTATTGGCGAGGAGATCGGGCTCGTAGGGCTGGCAGCCATTCTGGTTCTCTTTGCGATCTTTATTACCCGTGGTTTCCGTACTGCATTGCGTGCCCGCGACTCCTACGGAAAACTCGTTGCCTCTGGACTCTCCCTCACCATCGCTATCCAGGTATTCGTGGTGACCGCCGGTATCACAGCTCTGATGCCGATGACCGGTTTGACCACACCGTTTATGTCCCAAGGTGGTTCCAGCCTTATGGCCAACTACATCCTCCTTGGATTGATCCTGCGGATCTCCCATTCGGCGCACTCCGCACAGTCTGGTGCTGTGGGAGCTGCCGCTCAGGATGGGTCTTCTGCTGGGCGTAGGTCAGTTGCTAGCGAGGAGGCTCAACGATGAACCGATCAATCCGTTTTACCAGCATCTTCGCTCTTCTTCTCATTCTGGTTCTCCTGGTTAACCTGACCAGGATCCAGGGCTTTAGCCAAGAAAAGTATGCGCAGAGTCCTTACAATCGACGCGCCTTCATCGAGGCAAAGTCGCAGGCCCGCGGCCAAATCTCCGCCGGAGGCCAAGTGCTAGCTGAGTCCTATAAAGACGAAAATGGCTACTATCAGCGTCGTTATGTCACTAACCCCATCGCTTACGGCCCGGTGCAGGGATACCTATCCGATATTTATGGTGCCGCAGGCCTGGAATCGAGCTACAACGGGATCCTCAACGGCACGGATGATTCCCTGGGATTCTCGCGTTGGTGGGAGGATATCCTGGGCAAGAAGCATAAGGGCGCTAACGTAGAGCTCACGCTGATCCCCAGTGTGCAAGAAGTGGCGTACAGCCAGTTGGCCAACGCTGGCTACGAAGGTGCTGTGGTAGCACTGCGCCCCTCTACCGGTGAGGTCCTCGCCATGGCGTCTACCCCGAGTTTCAACTCTGCTGAGATCGTCGATCCCGCAACTGCAGAGACCACATGGGCAGCACTCAACGCCAATCCGGGCAACCCACTCCTCAACCATGCGACCCAGGAAATCCTGCCGCCTGGTTCCACGTTTAAAGTGATTACGGCAGCTGCGGGTCTCAACGCCGGGTATGGCCCAGATTCCAAGCTCACTGGCCAATCGCAGATCACGCTTCCGGGAACCACGGCAACGTTGGAAAACTACGCTGGTCAAACGTGCGCTGGTTCCAATGAGGTCACCCTGGCCACGGCTTTCCAGCTGTCCTGTAACACGGCCTTTGTTCAGATGGGCATAGATACAGGGGCTGAAAAGCTGCAGGAAGCAGCCAATGCTTTTGGTGTTGGGGATTCCTACGATCTTGGCATCGGTATGGCACGCGGAACGATTGGAGACATTTCTTCCGCAGCAGCCCGGGGACAGTCCGCAATCGGCCAAAAAGACGTCGCGATGTCGGTTCTGCAAAATGCCGTCATCGCTGCGACAGTGGCTAATGGTGGCAAGCGGATGGAGCCACACCTGGTATCCAAGATCGTTGGCCAAGATTTGAAGACGATTTCTGAGACCAAACCCCGCGAGCTCAACCAAGCGATCACCCCTCAAGTAAGCACGACGCTGACCGAACTCATGCGGCTTTCGGAGCGCCATACAGCGGGATACACCGGCGCGGACATCGCCTCCAAGACAGGTACTGCCGAGCACGGCGAGGATTCTCGAAACTCCAACCCGCACGCCTGGTATATCGCTTTTGGCCCCTCTGTTAACGCCGATGTTGCCGTGGCTGTGGTGGTCAAGAATGGTGGTTCTGCTGGCCAAGCAGCAACTGGTGGTTCAGTGGCTGCCCCGATTGGCCGGGCAGTGATCGCAGCGGCTCAAGCAGCGCGTGGTGCGCAGAGATAGGACTGACATGAGCACTGATTACAATTCTCCAGATCCCGCGCTCCAGGCCCTCATCGGCGACGATTATCGTCTCCAGTGGGTCGTGGGCACCGGCGGCATGTCTACGGTATGGCTTGCCGACGACACCCGCAACCAGCGCGAGGTGGCTGTCAAAGTTCTGCGCCCCGAGTTTTCTGACAACAACGAGTTCCTCTCTCGCTTCCGCAATGAGGCGCTCGCCAGCGAGAACATCCTCTCAGAAAACGTTGTACAAACTTTTGATTACCGCGAACTCACCGACCCCTCCGGCCGAACCCTGTGCTTCATTGTCATGGAGTACGTGCGTGGTGAATCCCTCGCAGACATGCTGGCGCGTAAAGGCAGCCTCGACGAGCACCTTGCTCTCGATGTCCTTGAGCAGGCAGCTCATGGCTTGTCCATCATCCATAGGATGGGCATGGTGCACCGGGATATTAAGCCCGGCAACCTCCTGATTACTCAAAATGGCCAAGTAAAAATCACCGATTTTGGTATCGCTAAGGCAGCTGCGGCTGTCCCACTAACCCGCACGGGCATGGTGGTGGGCACGGCGCAGTATGTTTCTCCTGAACAGGCCCAAGGTAAAGAGGTCACTGAGGCCTCTGATGTGTATTCCCTGGGTGTTGTTGGGTATGAGATGCTCGCTGGCACGCGTCCTTTCACTGGCGATTCTTCTGTCTCAGTGGCAATTGCCCACATCAATCAGGCGCCACCGGCTCTTCCCACAACAGTCTCCGCCCCGGCGCGCGAGCTCATCGGTATCGCTTTGCGTAAGGATCCAGCGCATCGGTATGCCGACGGCAATGAGCTTGCGCTAGCAGTATCCGCTACTCGTATGGGGCAACGGCCTCCGCAGCCGCAGTCAGCACAGCTCCAGCAGATAGCACCCGAGCCAACACCTACCGCCTCAACGTACGCATTAGGTCAAACGGCACAGCCCACCACGGTCATACCAGCAACCGAGGAGGTTCCGCAGACTGTTGCCGTTGGTCAGGTAGCAGGACCGCGTACTGGCTATGGTGCTGCTCCAGCAACGATCCCGCCGGAGGAAAATAAAAAGAGCTCTGGTGGGGTGGGCACGGGTCTTGCCGTGGGGGTTCTCCTCGCAGCATTGTTTGGTGCCGGCATATGGGCTGCTAATCAGGGTCTTTTTGGTGATTTATTGGGCGGAAGCGACCAGCCCAGCAGCTCGGTTAACCCTGCGACGATTACCGCCACGGTCACGGAAACGCCTACGATTCGTGAAGAACCACGGCCGATCCAGCGCCCACAGGAAACTCCTACGCCTACCAGCGAGCCATCGGAGTTCCCCGATGCCTCGGAGTCTGTTGTTCCGATTCCGTCTACTGACGATCCCCGGACAGCGCCGACTGTAGATCTCAATGATGGGTCACAGATCCCCTCTACTCATCGCAATCCGGCTCCCAGTCCAACACGCGGAAACGGTTCCGACCCCATCGCCGATCTACTGAACAGTCTTAATGCCCCAGAACAAGGAGGTGCCCCATGAACGATGTGATTGCTGGCCGCTATGAGCTTGGTGAGGTCATCGGCACGGGTGGAATGTCAGAGGTGTACTCTGCCACCGATACTCTCCTTGGTCGCGAGGTTGCGATAAAGATGCTGCGCGCGGACCTTGCGCGCGATGTGAACTTCCGCGAGCGGTTCCGTCGAGAAGCTCAAAACTCCGGCAGACTGAATCATCCCGCAATCGTTGCGGTGTACGACACTGGCGAGACCGAGCGCGCTGGTATCAGCACGCCTTATATCGTGATGGAACGCGTGCACGGCAGGACCCTGCGAGACATCGTGAGGGAAGACGGGCCGCTTTCTCCGACGGAAGCCGCACAAACGTTGCTTCCGGTATGCCAGGCGCTGCAATTTAGCCATGACGCGGGGATTATCCACCGCGACATTAAGCCCGCAAACGTGATGATCACCAATACGGGCACTGTAAAAATCATGGACTTCGGCATCGCCCGTGCGCTTGACGACGCCACCAGCGCCATGACGCAGACCTCCGCAGTGATCGGCACCGCCCAGTATTTATCCCCGGAACAAGCCCGAGGCAAGCTTGCCGACGCCCGCTCCGATGTCTACGCATTGGGCTGCGTGCTTTATGAGACACTTACGGGACGCCCTCCTTTTGAAGGGGAAACGCCTTTCGCCGTCGCATATCAGCATGTTCAAGAGGACCCGGCAAAACCCAGTGATTTTGTTTCTGATCTCACTCCCACCGCTGCGGTGAACGTGGATGCTGTCGTGCTCACAGCAATGGCCAAGCACCCCGGCGATCGCTACCAAACGGCTATGGACATGGGGGCGGATCTTGAACGCCTGGCTCGTCATGCTGTGACAGAAGCTGCTCGCCACTATGTTTCGCCGGCGAGTTTGATCAGCCAAGAACCCAATCCCACCACCATCGTCCCTGTTACTCAGCTCGATCAGCCAGGACCTGCCTCAGCTGCGCCGCACACCGAGATAGCTGGGTATGAGCGCTCTGCGTTCACTGGCCCGGCTCATGCTGCGGAAGAAGAACGCTCCGGTATGAGCAAGGCCATGAAGGCCATTCTCGCGGTTCTTGCAGTGCTCGTCCTTGGTGTCGGTGGTGCTTTTGCCTATGATTTTGTGAGCAACAGCAGCAAGAATAGATCTCTTGTCAACATCCCCAAGCTGGAAAAGACCTCTCAGCAGGACGCTGTGAATCAGCTAGAGCAGCTGGGTCTGCAGGTCAACTTGATCGAAGAGGCTAACCCGGAGATTCCACGAGGGAAAGTCATCAGAACAAACCCCACCAGCGGATCCTCAGTACAAAAGAACACCACTGTCACGGTGGTTGTCTCTTCTGGCAAGGAAGTCACAGAAGTCCCCGATCTTGCGCGCAAGAACACCGCGGATGCCGCGAAGATTCTTGAAGAAGCCGGCCTTCAGCTGGATTCGACTGTGCGCGAGGAGAGCTCAGATAGTGTTCCCAATGGAGAAATCATAGAGCAGACACCGAGTGCCGGCTCGCAGGTTTCCCGAGGATCAAAAGTGGTCATCACTGTGTCTACCGGAGTGCAAAACGTTCGCGTCCCGGTAGTGACGGGAATGAAGTGGGATCAGGCGGAAGGCAATCTCACTTCCTTGGGATTCGTCCCCGATGTACGCACTGTCGACGCCCCCGAGCCAGCCGGTACCGTTGTCTCTGTGTCCGGCGAGGGCACTGAGGTTCCTAAAGGATCAACTGTCACGGTCAAGGTATCCAACGGACAGATGTTTAACGTCCCTAACATCACCCGACTCACCGTCGCTGATGCGGTGAGAGCGCTCAACGCTGCAGGGTGGACAGGTACTGCATCTAAGATCACGCAAGGCGAACGGGTGCCTACGGTGTCTTTGTCTGATCAGAATTTGATCGCATCCCAGGTGCCGGCTGCCGGCACGCCGCTGCGCAAAGATGCCCCGATAGAAATTCATCTCTACGAATTCAGCCTCTCGGCCCTTACCAACCCGCGCTAGTATCCCTGATACCCACGCGCAGGGCTGGTAAGTCCACCCAAAGCTGATAGATTAGTTCCATTACGTGACCTGCGGGCCACACCAACGATATACAGACATACAAAGGTGCATTATGCCAAAGTCAAAGATCACCCAGAGCTCCGCTCCTTTTGCGTCGAGCTCTACTACCAACCGTACCCCGGTGAAGATCAACTCCACTGGAACCCCCGTGTGGTACAAAACCATCATGTTCGGTCTTATCCTGGCCGGTCTGCTGTGGCTTATCGTCAACTACCTCGCAGGTGAAGACATTGCCTTCATGATGTCTCTTGGCGCGTGGAACTACGGCATCGGCTTTGGCCTGTTTATCGTGGGTCTTCTCATGACCATGGGCTGGCGCTAGCCTCCCCCGCTTAGTCTTTAGGCATATCGCGTGATCGGTTACGCGATATGCCTTTTCTCTTTCACGCATCGTTGGATTGGCGACACAGAAAAGAGAAGAGCCACAGAGTTGTCTCTGTGGCTCTAATTTTTTAAGCGTTAATGCCCGAGCATTCTTATTTCTTAGGAAGCAACTCCTTGAGGTCTTCCACGATCTGCATAGCGCCGGTGGGCCCAAAGCCTAGGAACCATACGTCATCGTTAACCTCATGTGCCTGACCATTCTTTACTGCGCTGAGGTTCTTCCACGCAGCACCATTAACAATGGCGTCTTGGCCAGTGGCATCGGTCTTGCCGTAGCTGCTATAGAAGATCACGCTTCCTTCTGCCTGGTCAATGGTCTCAGGGGAGATCTCGGTAGCCAGCTCGTCAACGTTCTGGTTCTCCGGACGGGTAATTCCTGCGTCTTTAAGAATCACGCCGATAAGAGACTTGTTGGCGTAGAGACGGATGCGCTTAGGCATGAAACGAACAAGTGAGACCGTGGTGTCTGCTGGCACGGAATTCTTGATGCCCTCAACCTTGGCGGTGTACTCGTTCAGCTTTGCTTCTGCTTCTTTTTCCTTGCCTAGAGCCTCGCCGATGAGGAGGAAGTTTTCTTTCCAGGGGAAGCCGGGGCGTATGGAGAAGACGGTCGGTGCGACCTCAGAAAGCTGGGCGTAGATTTTTTCTGCACGCAGTTTGCTGCCCATGATCAGGTCGGGCTGCAAGGCAGCAATCTCTTCTACGTTGATCTCATTGATCGTTCCCACGCTCTTCGCGTCTTTTACTTTGTCTGCAAGGTAGCTTGGAACAGGATTTGCGCCCTTCGTAGTCACCATTCCCACGGGGGTGATCCCCAAGGAAAGAACGCTATCTAGTTCGCCAGTGTCTAGAACGACCACGCGCTTGGGTTGTTCCTTGATCTCGGTCTCACCCAACGCGTGCTTGACGGTGCGAGGGAATTCACCTGGGGCTGCGTCGCTACCAAGCTTTGCAGTTTCCGCGTCAGCCGTGGAAAAGTGTGCGCCACCGGTGGCTACATCGGAGTTTCCTTGTCCGGTGTCCTTGGATTGTTTTTCTTCAGTAGAACATGCTGCCAGCGCAAAGACGAGGGAGACAGAAACAAGAAGAGCCAGCATCACAGCGATGCGACGACTCCATAGGTTCAGAGATTGAGTATCTTTCACATTGTGCAGTTTAGCCTAAACTAATTACTGTAGTTAACATAGAACAATGGTTTCGACCGCCACCTCCAATTCCGACTCACACCGCAGCTTCCCCGCGAAGCATCCGCGCACCACCCAACGGACACGCCGACCCCTGATCGCCGTAGTAGCACTGCTAGTAGCACTGCTAGTAGTACTGCTTGCAGCGTTAAGCGTCGCCAGTGTCATGATCGGCGCGAGACTCATCCCGCTCCCCGAGATCGCCAACGCCATACTCCACCCAGATCCCACTAATGTGGCCTCCACGATTGTGTGGGACAGGCGCATCCCCCGCACCCTCCTTGCCCTTGTTGCTGGCATGTCTCTTGGCCTTGCTGGCACACTCTCGCAAGCGCTCACCCGCAATCCCCTGGCAGACACCGGCGCGCTGGGAATCAATTCGGGCGCAGCCTTTGCCATCGTGGTGGGCATAGCCCTCTTTGGCGCATCTTCCTTGTGGGTGTTCTTAGCACTCGCCCTCGCGGGCGCATGCGCTGCCGCAGTGGTGGTGTACTCAGTGGGCACGCATCGTGCGAAAACGGCAGACCCGGTCCGGTTGGTTCTATCTGGTGTTGCCCTGAGCGCGATTCTTTCCGGAATCGGCGAGGGACTTTCTCTGGTTAACCACCAGGCCTTTGACCGGTTAAAGAGCTGGATGGTGGGAAGCGTGGACGTCGGCACGCTTACGCCTCTAGGCATCGCCGGCGCTGGTCTTGCGTGCGGCATTGTCCTCACGATCACGTGCGCTCATGGGCTTAATGCGCTGGCGCTGGGCGACGCCATGGCCACGTCCATCGGTGCATCCACCGCGCGCATCCGCTTCATTTCTTTTATCGCCATAGTGATCCTCGCGGCCAGTGCTACTGCCACAGCCGGAGTGATTATCTTCCTTGGACTTATGGTTCCCCACGTCGCGCGATGGATCGTGGGACCAGACCTCCCCCGAGTGCTCGTCACGTCTCTCCTTCTCGGGCCACTCGTCCTTGTTGCCGCAGATATTCTGGGCCGCTTGATCGTTCCCGGCGAGTTTCCCGCCGGAGTGGTCGTGTCCTTTATCGGCGCACCCTTCCTCATTGCGTATGCCCAAAGCCGGAAGGGGGAAATGTGATGATCCACCGCCGTTCCTTATACACCGTGTTCGTTCTGGCGTTGTTGCTGGTTCTCTCCGCGGCAGTGGCCGTTTCACTGCCAGGTGCAGGCATCACTACTGCCAAAGTCTGGTCAGTTTTCCAAGGCACTGAATCTGGTCTTGCTCACACCATCGTCTTTTCTTGGCGAACCCCGCGAATCGTCACAGCTCTCTTTGTCGGCGCTGCCTTAGGAATTGCGGGATCGCTATTCCAGGCGCTAACCCGAAATCCGCTGGGTTCTCCCGACATCATTGGCTTTAACACTGGCGCCTACACTGGGGTTATTCTCACCATGATGGCGGGCATGACCGGTTTCACTTCCGTCGCTTTCGGCGCCCTCGTCGGCGGATTAGCCACAGCCCTCGCGGTTATGTTGTTCTCCGTCCGCGTGCGTATCGACGGCCTCCGCATCATCCTGGTCGGCCTTGGCGTTTCCGCAATGCTCTCGGCTTTCAACCGCTGGCTTATCACCCGTGGCGACCTCAACACCGCAATGTCTGCCGCCAGCTGGGGCGCCGGAACCCTCAACGGAATCCGTTGGTCCGTAGCCACCCCTGCCGTCATAGCGCTGGCCATTATCGTGGCACTTGCTCTACTCCTAGGCTCTCGCATTGACATCCTCAACCTCGGCGACGATACCGCCACGGCACTGGGGCTGCCAGTTAACCGCAGCAAGCTTATGTTGCTGATCGTGGGAGTCCTCCTCGTCGCGATCACTACCGCTATCGCCGGACCCATTTCTTTTATCGCGCTGGCCGCTCCGCATATCGCTCAACGCATCACAGCCAGCCCCCGCACTCCTTTATTAGTCTCTGCACTCACAGGGGCGACGCTTCTTCTTATTGCAGACATCATCGCCCAGCGGGTATTCTCCCCCGTTCAGCTTCCCGTGGGACTGGTCACCGTGGTTATCGGCGGCATATATCTACTCACGCTCATCGCCTCAGCTTCTCGACGCGCCTAAGGATTCCCATGCACACACCCGCAACTGCCTCCCCAGATTCCTCCTCCGCAGCCAATACTTCCGCGCTTCGCACAGAAAACGTCACCCTCAGCTGGGATAAGCATGTGGTGAGCACCGACCTCAGCGTCGATATTCCCGCAGGAAAGTTCACGGCAATCATCGGCCCTAACGGATGCGGAAAATCAACATTGCTTAAAAGCTGCGCCCGCATTCTCGCCCCAGACACCGGCTCTCTTTATCTCCACGGGCACGACCTCACCCACCTGCACACCAAGGAGATAGCCAAACAACTCGCACTTCTCCCCCAGAGCACCATCACCCCAGCCGACATCACCGTAGAAGAACTCGTCCGCCGCGGACGATTCCCCCACCACAATTGGCTGCATCAATGGACCAAAGAAGACACTCGGGCCGTCGATGCTGCGCTCAGTGCCGCCAGCGTTAAAGAACTCACTCACAAACGCGTCACTGATTTATCTGGCGGGCAGCGCCAGCGCGTATGGCTTGCCATGGTTCTCGCACAGAACACCCCCACCGTGCTTCTCGACGAACCCACCACCTTCCTGGACATCGCCCACCAGTACCAACTCCTTGAACTAGCACGCTCCCTGACAACCCAGCTCAATCGCACCGTCGTCGCGGTACTTCACGACCTCCAGCAAGCCGTCCGCTACGCCGACCACCTGATTGTTATGAAAAACGGAAGCGTCGTAGCCACAGGATCCCCCAAAGACGTGATCAGCGCAGAGCTCATATCCGAGGTCTTTAACATCACTGTTCGTACCACACTTATCGACGACCAACTCATCGTCATCCCAACCGAATTACCAGTTCCAAACGTCGCAATGATGCAGGACTAGGGCCTCCCCTGTATTACGGGAGGCCCTAGAATGCGATGCCGACTTGGCGGCTACCAGCTCACCACGGATTATCTGCGGCAGTGGCCAAGTGATGGGTATCGGAGTGTTTATCTACCCACGTCTTGATGGCTTTGAAAGAGTTTTCAGTGCCTGCGTGACGGTAGAAGTGGGTCACTTTAAAACCAAAGATCATTCCGTCTACGTGGGCTTTTTCTAGGAGGTCATTGACGCGATCATCCTGGCCTGTAGTGATTGTCCATCCAAAAGTTTTACCGAGTTTTCCTTGGTCGCGAGCTTCGCTGGATTTACGCAGTTGATCGCATGTCTTATTGCCGTCGCCATAGCAATTACCAAACCCTTGGTTGATGTTGTAATACCCATAGTCGGCAATCTTTTGTTTGGTCAGGATCTTGTCTCCTGCTTTTGCAAAATCGTTCAGCACGTCGTGCGTCGGCCCGCTGAGCGCTACTGCCTCGTTATCGCGCAGATCAGAAGTAATTGTCTTCCATCCTGGGCCGCCAACTGTTTTATAGAATCCATACAGCACTCGAACACCTGCTGGCTCAAGGTATTTGCGCGCTAAGTCGCGCAGCGCGTTAATGGAACACACGCTATGAGGGTCTGTGCAGTAATCAGGATTCTTAATATCGAGCCAGGTGAAAGTGATATTTGCTCCCTGCTTCCGCTTTTCAGCGATATGTTTAAAAATCGCCTCTGCAGTAGCTCCTGCGCTGGTGGGAATGCCATCATGGTCCGCCCACCAGCCACCGTGCCATGCCGTGAAGTCAATTTCGAGTGCATTCGCACCAATTGCGACTGCATCGTCTACGCCTTGAGTAGTGAGGACCCTGTGCGCAATCGCATAAACGGGCCGGTTCCCTGTGGAAGCTGCGTCATGTGAAACAGGCGTTGCTACCGCATTTCCTACAGGAAGTAAGATTCCTATAATTACAGATAAGAATAAAACAACTTTTTTCCTCATCGTTCATCCCTCTACATTCGGTGCATAACGGCAAAAAGATGCCACACCATCGTTTGCGGATAGATTTTTCGCGGAAAGATGCTCAAAAAATGGTCACTGACCAGTGTGAACAACCTGCGCTATACCCCCATTGTAAAACTTAAACCACTATAAAATCAATGGTTATTTCCTGTAACTATAGCTCACATAATTTTTAGTAAATTGACAGTCACTGTAAAAAAGTTGGCTTTTAATAAAAGGAATCAAAATAAGTCGTGAAAGGCTAGCGCTATCAATCAGGCATTATGCATGGACAATAACTGTGTAAAATATGTCAAAATAGCCAAAGTTTTTATACTTAAAGGCCAAAAAGTGTGTCCAATATTGCTGTTTTTAGGCTATGTGTAGCAGATTTAAAGCTGCTAATTATAAATTATGGCTTCACACCCATACGGGCATCACTGCGACATATGCGGCAGTACCTTAAAGAAAAACGGCAAAACATCCGCAGGGAAAACCCGGTACCGATGCAAAGGATGCGGAGCGTCGTCGACAGCAACGCGATCAGGAACGCTGCATCAAAGACAGATGAAAGCCTTCATATCATGGCTCTTAGGCAACTCACGCGATAAAAGCGATGTTTCACGAACCCAGCGCCGCTTAACATCGTGGTGCTGGCAGGTTCCCGTTCCGCAACCATATATGACGGACAAAGCGTGCATATTAGTGATGAATGACGGCACGTTTTTTCACTCGTGGTGCCTCATCGTGGCCTATAACAACACCCATGTGCTGGGATGGCAATGGGTAGACAAAGACAATAAAGCCGCGTGCACACAGGTGTATACCTATTTTCCACGGCCAAGTGCCGTGGTTATCAGTGGAGATGAATCCACTGCTCAGGCGATCCACTCCATATGGCCAGGGGTACCAATACGTCGATGCTTATCGCGCATCAAAGAAAGCGTTTATCGGAAGACGTCACAAGCACCCCACACGCAACCCGCGATAGAGATCAAAAACCTGACCGAGTCCCTTAACTACGTTTACACCCCCGAGCAGGCAAAACTGTGGCTCGATCGCTATAACAGCTGGGAGACTACATGGAAAGAGCTGCTGAAGCACCGCACAGATTCTCCCAACCCTAACCACAATAAAAACAATTGTGGATGGCAGTGGACGCATAAAGAATTGCGATCAATCCGCTTAATGTATAGGACTTTGATCAAAAAAGAAGAGCTCTTCTTTCAGTTCACAGAACCCGCTATCACCATCAGTGACGTAGCTTTGCCCTACCGTACTTCGCATCTAGGAGACGACATCAGCGCGGACATTAAAAATCTCTTCCGCACACACCGCGGCATCACCCACGAACATGCCCGACGCATGGTGGAGTGGTATCTCAATAGTAAAACTGAATTTCCTTTTATACCCGAGCGAATTATCAAACACGACCACTGGGAATAATCGATTCCGCCCTGCAGTATATGCAGAGAAGTGGCCTCTCGTGCTTCTGTGAGAGACCACTTCTTAAAAACCTTACGCAAACAGCGCTTTGGTCTTTTTTAACCAGTCCGAGCGCTCTTGCACCACAGGCACGTTAATATGCTCCGCCGAGGTGTGCAGATCGGCGCTGCAGTGATGAATCTGAACCCGCGCAGTATCGCGTTTGGTGCCAGAAAGATCACAAGCAGGGATGCGATGAAGCACATCGACGTCCGCAGTAGCACCTAAAAAGAACGGGAACGCTGGCGCGAAAGCCTTCCGCCCTAAATAGGTGCTGAACTTCGGCGCACGTAGCGCGTCACGCAACAGCTCACCATGCGTGTCCGATGCGACTTCGACGATAAATTCAGCTTCTGCCAGGTAGGTCCGCTGGATAATACTTGTCATTCCGCGTCCATCAGGAGTTAAACGAGTTGCCTTAGCACTGGGCCGTTTTCCCGTCGCAAAGATCAGACGCTCACGGAACAGCATCTCCTCTTCATGGGCTGACACCGTTTGAAAATCATCCACGAATTTTCCAGGATGATCCACACGAACCCGAAAGCTAAGACGATTAAGCCAATCGGGCCACTCGTCACGTCGATAGCCACAAGCACCCGCGATGAGACCTACTAATGCAGAATGTGTGGGGATTGGTCCCGTTCGTACAAAGTTTCCCGTTACAGCGGGCCCTGCCCATGACTGCAACGGTCCAGCTAATCGTAGATATACCGAGGTAGTTGTCATACGATCACCAGTTAACGCTGAATCCAGGCAACAACTTCGTCGATAAAGCCATTCTTGTCAGAATACTTAGCACCGGCAAAGAACTCAGATACCTCGGGGTAGGTGCCAGAAACTACCTGGGTTTCCCCAAAGTTATCTGCGTCGAAAGCCCTGGCAGAGTCATACTGACGTTTCAGTTCTTCCACGGTCGGCTTGAGGTAGCCGCCTTCACGAGCATCTGCTTGGACAGGGGACTCAAAATCATAAGCACAACGGTAGGATTGTTCTTCCGCCAAGATCAGGGCGGGCTGGACAAAAGGCGCCGTTGAATGCTGTTTTCCGCGGGAAAGTCCATAAATGATCGCATTTACTAACGCAGCAAGGTTTTCCTTTGCGTCTTCGCGATCCAATCCAGTCCAGCTTTCGCGCAATTGTTCTTTATCAATTGTCACTGTCCGATAGAAAACGCCGGTGGTGTACTGTACTGTGCCACGCCAAGATAGGTTGCTCCAGTATCGCGATTTCGCTCACGAATATCATCGACCGTGGAGAAATAGTCCGTAGCAATCGTCACGCCGTGAGTTGTCACCGCAGGAGACACACTCAGAGCAGCCTCGGTTCCTTTCTGCGGAGCAGCTGCAAACATGCGACCAAAGGCAGCGATAGCCAGCGAACCTGTCCGGCCGTCCTCGATAAAGTCTTTCTTTTCCGCTTGCTCAACCACGCTCACAGCGGCGGCTTCTAGCTCCTCGGCGCTGAGCCAAATCGAACGATCTGATTCACCTTCAGATTCATTAGCCTCGGCAACCTTTGTCAAGGTACCAATGATCTTCTTCACTGCTTTTTCTAGCGCTTTAGTGTCTGCCTCAGGAGCAAGTACTTTCGCTCTTTCAAGCACGTCGTCCGCGATACGACCTGAACGCACCGAGGTGTCCAAAGAGGCTTCCTCGTATTTAGTACGAATTCCCTTTTTAATGGACTGGGAGCTCAATAGTGCACATGTCACTCCGCCTCGACGAACATTCTTCGGTGTACCAGAATCGTCACGGTTGAGGTTGGAGTAAGGAACAGAAGCAACAACGTGAATAGTGAGATGACGAGACATTATTTTTCTCCTTCGGAAGAGCTTTGTGGATCAGTGTTTTCTTTTTGTTTGGTGCTGTAAAAATCGCGCAGGACACTGAGTCGATGCTTTGTCGACGCGTCTGTAAACCCATTTCCCCAATACCAGAAAAGTTCGACAAACTGATATGGGTTTAATTTGGTAGTCACGTTTTTTCTGTCGGCAAATGCCATGATGCGCCGCAAGAAGAAATCGCTTCTTCCAGATCCTGCGTATGCAGATATTTGATTCGAGACGCCACCATAGAATCGGGTTCTGACTGCCCTTGTTTTCCGTCAAAGGCAACACGGTTCACCCATTGACCTACCGATGAAGCTGTAGCTTTTTCACCACTGGAAACAACATCCGGATACTCGGCCAACGCTGCCATGCAACGTAGCAAAGCAGTTTTTGTGCTCCTGAGTGTTTTTCTCCTAAAAATGGCAGAACATACGAGTAAGCACGGAACTCCGTGTATGTTCCAGACCCGGCGCGAAGTGCCGATCGTTTGGCCCGAAACTCCTTATCTTTCTTTCTCTGAGCAAACTCGGCTACCAAAGGTGTCCATGATTGCTTGGGTCTACTAGTTGTCACTTCTGATCACCTTCATTTGTCTCTGCGATCTTGCTTGCCAAATAAGAATGGATGCGTCGACGCACTTCATAGGCCTGGCTGGGATTCTGCAGCAGATAGGGTTCAAGGACCATATCGAACGCCTTTTGAGCAGTACTAACAGCGTCTTTTTCCAATTCCTTGAGAGTCTTTTTCGCTTGAGCGCGAACTTCTTTCCTTGTCTCATCTCCAGACACTTGTTCTGTGAAATAAAGGATGAATTCCTCATATATTGGTGCGATTTCCCGCCAAAAAGTCGCGTTCATCTTTGGTCGCTCGCTGGCCAAACTATCCAAAACTCTTCGTCCTCTATCGCGGTCGCTCTTGTTCTCGCGCCTAAACGGACTCAACACGATATTTCTCAGCGAGAGAATAAAATCTGCTTTGCCTCGCACTTGTTTCTGCAGCGCTCCGGTGGTGTCAAAGACCCACTGCTGCTTTCGAGCTTTAGAAACCACCGACTCACGGATCATCGCAGAGGAAGCATTGCCACCTATCTGGTGCCTGATGAACAATAATGAGTCTTTTTTAAAATCGACTCTTAATGCGCGACCGCGCACTCTATCAGCTAATGCGGTGGACAAGTCTTCTGCAACCCACTCCACAGCCAGTTCTGTGAGGTCCCGGCTTAAATCAAGGCGCTTTGCTTTTAAAGCTCCACCCTTATCCGGTTGATAGAAGTAGAAAGGATCCTCGGTATTTCTTTGATCCCACCATTCTTTTCTAGCCTCGGGCTTGCTTCCCATCTCAAGGGCATACCATTCTGGAGGAATTCCACCTATGCCCACACCAACTAGAGTTTCTCCGTCCCAACAACATGCTGCAGTATTAGAACTCCACGTCGCACGCCATAAAGGATGCATTTCCCCATTGGGTTTTCTGGATTCGGCACCTGTTCGATCTAACCAAGCAGGCAATCCACCTGGTTCGCACCATTCCAACGGAATGGATTTAAGTAAAGATAGCAGTGGCGTTTGCGTTTGGGCTTCAATGATGAATTCCGTGGCCGTGTTTCCACTGCCAAGGAACCTGATGCCTGGTGATCCGTTGAGGCACTTTGCGCCATCGTATTTCGAGTTTCCAGTAAATGAATACATAGAGAAAACCATCAACGCAACAATCGCGTCTACAGCTTCCAAGGATTCAGGCTTTAGCTTCTCCAAATTCCAATAAATCTGGGATTTTTCACTGGGGGCGGTTGGCGATAATTTCCAAGCAGGATCTTTCCCTGGACCTACATACCGGGCAGTATCCTTCGGATTTTCCCCCTCCAAAAGAGGGCGCTGGAAAAAAAGATTTTTCCCCTCAGTCAAACTTATTTTTGATCCTAAATCATCAAGTATTTGAGATATAAATTCTGGATCAAACCTCAGTTCAAGGCTAGTTTCCTTCCCCTCCAAAAACGAAGGATCGCGTTGCACTAGCACTGCAGTGAGTGAGGTAAGTAATCGCCAAATCGCCCCATATTCATATCCAGGAATGGAAAGATACAAATGGAGAGATTCTTCATGACTGGAATGAAAAAACTCTTCCACAGTCATGGGCCCCTTATTAGTTTTTATGAATGGAAAGTCTTTAAAAACATTGCTTTTCATGGTCCCCTTCCTTCAACTTTAAGTTCTCAAAACAGTTACCTAAAATTACCTAAAATTTAAAAGTCTGATAAAGTTAGGACAAGGGAGAAGAAGCACCCTACCCCCGCAAAACGCAAGGAATCATTGGCCAAGGTGCTTCTTCCTCATTGAGGCTATACAGAAAGAGGTCTACCATGCCAAACACTATTTTTAGAATAGTGGTCTGCTACCGACACTCCGGTCACTCTCCTCACCGCAACAATGCCTGCATGGCAAAGAGAAAAATTCCATCTCTCTTACACCGGAAAAGAACCCCACTTTAAAGGAGTCTTTCCTTCTCTAGAAGGCTGATCGACACCTAGTAAGAACACAGAAACCAGCCAGGAAAACATCCCCATTGAAGCTTCCACTATCCCAATCCACATAGACAAAATTGCACACAATGAGATTGTGGATTCTCACGTGCAGTGGGTTATCGAGCAGAGGAAACTTTTTCCACAAGCACGGATTGGCATTATCTGTAATACGGTTGGTCGCGCGCAATCCATTGCAGAAGCTCTAGCCCATGAGTCACCGATTGTCTTACATTCTCGTATGACCGCGGGGCATCGTAAAGAAGCAGCAACAAAGTTAGAACAAGCAATCGGCAAAAAAGGAACAGCAAACGCCACCCTTGTTATTGGCACACAGGCAATCGAGGCATCCCTTGATATTGACCTCGATCTGCTCCGAACCGAGCTGTGCCCCGCTCCCTCTCTTATTCAACGCGCAGGAAGATTGTGGCGACGTCTTGATCCACAAAGGGAGGTACGTGCCCCAGGGATGGTGGGGAAAAGCTCACCATTGTAGTGATGGATTCACCTAGTACAGGACAAACTCTCCCCTATCTACGCTCGCAGTTATACAGGGTGGAATCATGGCTCAAACAACGAGACCGGATTGAATTCCCTGCCGATATTCAGGATTTTATTGATGCAACTACGCCTGGGTTGCAAGAGCTCTTCCAAAGAGTGTCATTACCGGAAGATTGTAGTTCTGCCGAAGAACGCGAGACTCTCGCCGATGATTATCTCAACGAGGTTGCCTCTTGGGTCACTAAACAGCGCCAAGCAGGTACATCGCGTATTGATTTTGCAAAACATGGGAAACCACGACAGGTTTTATCCTCTGATTGCGTAGTAGAGGATTTTCTTCAGATCACTTCTGCAAAGGATCTGGAAGAAAGAGCTACTCGACTCATCGACTATCCGACTACTTCGGCGATTCTTTGCGATCCTACGGGGACGATTCCTGGCGCGTGGACGGGTAGTGTGGAAAAGCTTATAGCAATTTCTTCCAAAGACAGCGAGTTTCTCCGTAGGGCACTCCGTGCGTCTATTTCGATACCACGCTCAGATAAATTTCTCCCGATCACCAGCAGGGAGGTCCCGCTATCAGAGGCAAAACCCTGCTCTCTGGTTATTCAGCCGTACGTACACATCCAGCCTGAAGAATATGACCTCCAGAGCGGTTTGAAAGGCCCACAAAAGTGAGTTATTCCAATGAAGCCCTCGCATTTTCTACTATCCCAGCTTCTGAACAAATCAGGCTCGAAGACAGAGTATCTTTTCTGTATCTCGAATATTGCCTAATCAGACAAGACAGAACAGGGGTTATCGCTGTAAGCCGTGGCGACGAAAAAGCCCCTGCCGAGTTGAAAGATCTCCCGATCAAAGCCCGAATCCAACTTCCTGTAGGAGGGCTTGCGGTGCTCATGTTGGGGCCAGGAACTAGCATAAGTCAGCCTGCCGCTACCTCCTGTGCGCGAGCAGGTGTCTCCGTCTTATTTACCGGTGGCGGTGGTGTTCAAGCATATAGTTTGTCCACCCCACTTACGTCCTCTGCACGATGGGCCATCGCACAAGCACGTCTTGCATCAAACGAAGCCAAACAACGGACAGCTGCCCGAATCCTATACAAACGACAACTGGGCATAGAAGAAATAGAAGCAGACTCCATCGCAGTTATGCGTGGCGTTGAAGGCCGGACCATCAGAAACCTATACAAAAGGCTCAGTGCTCAACACAAGATCAAAAATTTTAAGCGCGATACTAACGCCACTGATCCTGTGAACACCAACCTTAACCTGGGAAATTCCATCCTTTACGGATGCGCCGCCTCTGCATGCGCAGCACTAGGAATTAACCCAGCTCTAGGGATCATTCACCGCGGAGATATCCGATCCCTCCTCTTTGACCTCGCCGACCTCTACAAACCAACACTCACAATCCCCGCTGCTTTCAAATGCGCTAACAACGACGACGATGGTTCCGAGTTTAGAAGACTCGTGCGAAGCGAAATCGTGAATCAGGACCTCCTCAAAAACATGATCCACATTATGATGGAGATCCTCACTCCGCATCTCCCCGAGCGTACCGATGACCGCCTCATCGGCGGAAGAAACCACGAAGTCCCAGGGCACACACAATACGGTGGTAAATAAATGTTTGCGGTCATCCAAGGACATAACCTTCCGAACCACCTCAACGGCTACCTCAGTCGTTTCCTTTCCGAAGTGGACGCAGGTCTTTATGTAGGAGTTCTATCCAGAGCTGTCATGGAAAACCTTTGGGAAAAATGCCACTCCGTAGACCTAGCAGGATCTCTTACTCTGATTCACCCGCAATATGATGCTGAGCAAGGGTTCAGAATCCGCACAACAGGAAAACAACGCCGCCCCGTCGTTGATCTTGATGGTCTTTTCCTCTCTGCTCGTGGTCTAATAGAAGATGTGCGTTTTGCTGACCCCCTGGATGAAGCCGATGCAATTATTCCAGACGAAGTTTTGGAGGATTTTTGCTCGGAGAGTGAGTAAACGCGCAGGTTATTTAGTCTTTTCTCCGCGTATGCGGAGGTAGTTCCATCGCCATCCCTGAACTGGACAATTATATAGTTTGTCCCCGAAAATTCTCCGTTGATAGGAATTTGATATACCGACAAATTTTCAGCGTTGGGGATAGATACAGTTTCCGAGATGTTAATCTCTGAGAGGTTTGCATTGTGTGGAATCAGACCATTAGAGAGTTTTCTAGAAGATTTTGCTCTTCAGCAGAACTTATTTTTGCCCCTACTTGTGTTGTCGCCATCTGTGATGAGGCTGAACATTCAGAGGTTTGGTCTGCATTTCTTGAGCAATTGCAACTGGTTGATTAAGCGATAAAAGGCGCATCCAATTGCGATGACCACTTTGACAGAACTGAAACGTTTTACTTTTTAGTTTCTTTCTTTTTTTTCAGAGCGTTGCGCAATAAACATAATTACATACACGAACAGCCAAAAAGCGGTAGCTATGACAATAGAGCCGATAAGCCCTGCTGCGATTATTTCAGGAGAGGACTTAAAGGAAAACACCCCTGACAGAATCAATCCGATAAGCGACAATACTTGTATGGCTAAGAAGGCTGTAATGGCTTGTTTTTTGTTCATTGCACGATCCTTTCAGCGTGTAGGCAGGTTTATTTCATTATGCATACGCCATTCCAGATGTTGCGGTGCAAATTCTTAGTTTTTTATATAAAAACTCCTTTAAATTGTGTCTTTATTAACAAACATTAATTATAATACCAAACGGCTCTTGTTTGATTAAAATATATATAAGTCGCATTTCAGACATTCACACTCCAAGTTGTCTCTGCACTTTCAGGTGTATGGTATGACTTTTTAAATTCTAAAAATCTTGAAAGTTCAGCCCTTGAATGTGAAGTCTGCGGCTCAAGTGATTATTGCTGTCACTATGGTGGCGGGGTCCCTTGCTCACGAAAAACAGTGACAATGACAATGATGAAGTCATAGAGCAGGCAACCGACTACCAAGAGTCCATCTAGTGCTACATACCTAGAAATATAGCAATCTAGAAATGTAGCACCCAGGAAAAATACTTGCCTGCTAGGGCACAACCGCTATACGAAATCTATTCAATGAAACGCTCGCTTTTTCTCTGCACGTACGTAGGGGCCGGAAGAAAACTCTAGACGTAATTCTCACAAGATTATGGTCTTCGACCTATCCATAGGTACCAACGCTTGGACACTTATATAAATATATTATTGTGTGTGGAATTGAGAATACGTATCGATAACAAAAAGAAGCAAGCTTCACACAGCACGGTTAAAGAAGAAGACTTATTTAATAATTAGATACGCCGACTAAGCACTATTTTTATTATCTCAATTAATTTTAGTTTTCAAACCATATACAAAGAAAGTCCATCTCCAACAATCCGCTTACCATTCCTGAATTACCAGAATGATCATCAATACCCCCAAAAGTGATCTTACAAATATTAACCACTGACAAATTTATAGATATTGATCAGGAAAGTCACCATAGTTAAGAAGTATATTTTTTATATGTAACACCTATTGCAAACACCTTATTTATATTCACCATCTGCATCTACATAGATAAAAGGTAGTTATTGTTCGCATGTCAACAATGGAGACAAATAGTGGTTATTACACCCGAAGAAGTTATGCGCCTGATAGGCAAAGGCATGACCCAATCCCAGATCGCTAGAGAATATGGGGTTACCCGTCAATACATCTTCATACTTGCCAAGCGGGCTGGCCACGAAGCTGCAGAGCAGGAATATATCAAAAACGATTTACCGTGGACTAATATCGACGAGACACATAAGGACAATACAATCTTTAAAGCTTTGCGTATGCACGCCCGTTATATGGAACGTGGACAAGAGGGTTTGCACGGTTCGAGTTGCGTTAAGCTACTCGGCATGTACCGAAAATTTGTTCGATTCAATCAGGTTATCGACTACGACGAGGCCTATCCACCTGTAGAAGGTTTGTCGAATACAGGCGGGTTTATGTACGTACCGAGGTCTCCAGAAGACGGGAACCTCATTATCAAAATGAAGCCCGGTGTGCGGATCACAAAAAGAGGTGCGCGCATATGGCAACTGTTTCCAGAGAAACAGTAAAAACAACTACATTTTACAAGTAGATAGAGATAAAAAATGACCAACACTTTTACATCCCTCACGGAACGAGGTGAGGGCTGGTGGGTAATCCAGCTTAAAGAAGATCCAGGCTTACTAACCCAAACCCGGCGCCTGGATCAAATTCCAGATATGGTCCGCGATGCATTGGGGCTTTTCCCTGAACTTACCGACGATCCAGAAAATGCCATCGTGACCATCGAGTTCCGTGAAGGAGAAGATATAGCGGATATAGCCAACCAAGCGGTGCAGGCTAATCAAAAGGCAAAACAAGCCCAAAAGGAAGCCTCCCAACTCATGCGACAAGCCGCCGCAGAACTATCCAAAAAGGGCTTGTCTTATAGGGACATCGGCACATTGTTGGGGGTTAGCTTCCAAAGAGCGCAAAAACTCGCAACGGCGTAGCAGCGGCGGGCGGGCGTCGAAAAGCTAGCCCCTTGAGAGAAGAACAAGGGGCCAGATTTCACTTATTTCCGGTGGATCATTCTGAGTTGCGTTTTCTGCGAATAATCATGAGCAATCCCACGCCACCAATTATCAAGAACAGGGCAGGGATAACCAGACCTGCGACGGAAGCTCCAGTACGAGCTAGAAGGTGCTTTGCGGGCGGTTTAGGTGCAGCGTCCGCAGGCTTATTGGAAGCTATCGACGGTGTGGCGGGCGGCGACACAGGCGCAGGAGCATGCGGCGTCACCGTTGTGGTCACCGGTGGTGCAGGCGGAAGCGGTATGGGGATGGGAATATGTATCGGCAATAAAGGATTACGCGGTGCCCGCGTGGGTTCTGTAGTTCTTGGCGATGACGACGGCGCCGACGACGTGGTTGTCGTTGCAGAAGGCTCGGTCGTCTTCGTTGCAGTGGTGGTTGTAGTCGTGGTCTTCGTTGTAGTCTTCGTGGTCGTTTTCGTTGACGTTGTTGTCGACGGCGCAGAGGACGAGGTAGTCGTAGGAGGCACAGGAGGGATCTCCGGATCCTCTGGTTCTTCCTGGCAATAAATATTCGTTGCTACTACTTGAACTGCCTGTTCTTCAGGCTGCCTGATGGATATGGTTACGGACTTTCCTTCTTTTTCCTCACCATCTACAGACCACTTCAAAGAATGCTTCTTCTCAGACGCTGCATCAGCATCTTCCTCTTTAATCACACACGAGGCATCTTTATCCAGCTGTTTCTCATGATGCACGTCCCCGTTTGCGAGCTTAATCGTGCCACTCTTCATTTCTTTGCCTTGCGACGTGCACGACCACGCAAAGGAAAATTGTTTCGAGGTATGCTCCCCGGAAACAATTTTTTCAATCGTAAACCCGCCTTTGCTTCCCCGACCCTGGCCACCGGCGCTAGGGAACGTAACGCTACCGCTGATCTTTCTGCCATTTACTTCTGCGGTGTTATAGACAGTAGAACCTAAAGCAGGCTTCTCGGTTGAGATAGTGAGCAAAGAGATGAGCGGGCTGGAGTCAGGGGAAATTCCGTAGGGAAAATCGACGGATATCTGCTGTGGCGTGCAGTTGAGTTTGTAACTATGCCCAGCCAAAAAACCATCATCGTTTTTGATACTGTCTCCAAACCCATGCCTAGTTCCTCCCTGGTCAAAATTTTGAGGATTTATATTTCGATGAAGCAGAATCTGGGGAGGGTTCCCTTTTAACAAGGTTGATACATACACCGGAGCATATCCGTCGTTATATTTTCCGTCGCAGGCAAAGCTCCATCCAGCGGGAGCATTATCGGTGACCAAGACTCGCTGCCCGTTTCCCGTTTTTCCGCTCAGCCCTACTGTCCACTGGACTTTATGCACCTTATTCTCGGAATCATATCCCTGATATTCACCAATCTTGGCAGTCTCGTGTGAATCACCTTCCGAGCCTTCCTCGTATCTTCCGTTAAGAGATCCACTACCGCATCCGTTAAAGCTCAGCGACCCATCAAATTTCTTAGGGTTTCCATCAATCCCATCACGGTTCCATTTCACTGAGACAAAGGCTGTTCCGTGCACGTTAAAGTGGGTGTTGGCAAACTGTTCAAGCGTAATCACAAAAGATTTAAGCCTACTGTCCCAACTTCCCCGCGCTACAAGTTCGTTCTCACTATCCCTCAGTAAAATTGATCCGGTGTCCACGCCTTGTAATTGTGGTGGAAGTGTAAAAGTGATTTTGTCGCCCTGCCTAGCGTCAGCTTTTGCCTTCCACGTAAACTGCACTTCAGCGTAGGAACCCGGCCCATAGTAGGTGTTAGCACTCAGGCTAGGGTTTGAATGCTCGTCTTTCCATGCAAGGTCAGACCAATTCCCGCCACTACATACGGATTCAGCACGTGCTAGAGGCTGCCTGGTGGCAAACACCATCAGCGATGAGACGAGTGCGATCACACATGCAACAACGCATAGAAGTTTCCCTGCTCGCTGAGAGCGCGCAGGGAAAGACATATTTTCCATAGTTCTTCACTTCCTGGATAAAATTTATATAAATCTCAGGATCAACAAACCCGGATTGATGCCCAATTTCTTAACAGGGATTACACCTGCATAAATACCAACACATCAAGCGATAATCGCTCCACTTTCCTTAAAATATGCCAATCTAAGAATTTAAAAAACCTTTAAACGGAAGGTGTCTAGTGTGCAACACACGCCTAAAAAACTTTTATACACAAAACACAAGGTTATGGCACTAATAAGGTTTCTCCGCGGCACGCTTCCACCCCAGAAACGCTTCCCAATAAGTGACCAATCCCATCCACAGGTGTGACGCAACACGGGCGTTCCGGGCCCGACCCACCTCCCGCAAACCACGTCGGCGCAACCACTCATGTTTAGCCATAATCCGCATAGCAGCGTTCATCCCCACCCCTTTTTATTCACAAGAACCGTTGCGCCCTAGCCAATCAGACACAATCGGCGATTTGATTTTTATTCGCCACCACAGCGCGTCACCTCCGCAATAACTACAGGATCACAATCGGTCCCATTTTTTTCTTTCCACTGCTATGTGTACAACTGTGCACAAAGTTATCCACAGGCTGTGTATAAAAATGTGCAGAACCCAGCCATAGGATTATCCCCAGAGTTTCTTCACAGCCTGTGGATAACTTTGTGCACTTCTTCCCCACCTGGGGCTTTGTTCGAGAGCTTCTGCAAAAGCGCAGGTTGTTCCCCGTAAAAATTCAGAAATTAGAGAATGACGCGTTGAACAACACTCGTGTAATTATCCACAGTGTGGATAACTCTTGTGGATAATTCACATCCTTGTGAGAACTACGAATTATTCCAAAAATCTGTGTAATTTCAGTGGATAACTCGATCGACACAGGGCTAAATCCCATGATTGTGATTTAAATGAACGCGTGCGTCTCAAAGGCCATGTATAAGAAGACAGATACAAATGCAATCAGACATATTCAGGCACTCGCAGTCCTCCAGGAGAGAAGTGAGGACATAAAAATAGTGCTGTGAAACCGCGTCAACGATTCCACAGCACCATCCCACGTTGTGGGCTACAACAATCTAGTGCCGGCTACCCAGATTCCGATGACCTCGCATACAGCAATCGCGGCCACTATAAGCCATGTAATTACGTGTCCGCGTAGAAAATGACGACGAGTTCTCGGCGTTGCATAAGCTAAAAGTACTCCGGTAACAGAGCGGCTGCGGTGTGCAGACATGAGAGGAAGCGCGACTATAGCGCCAGCAATAAGACCGCCGATGTGTCCCCAGAGAGAAACGTTGTCGGTGATCAATGAGTATCCCACGTTCACGGCAACGAGAATGAGAGGTGCACGAATATCAGTTTTGCGCGTTATTGCTATGGCCACCATGATTGCCATTAACCCGTAGATAGCGCCGGATGCTCCCGCAGTCGGCGAAAGCGGATCCATAATCATGATTGTTAGCGATGCACCTAATCCGCTAATAAAATACGCGGCGCTAAAGAAAGCAAACCCCATAAATTGCTCAACTTCACGGCCCAAAAAGAAAAGTAAAAAGAGGTTGATCGCAAGGTGTGCAGGGCCAATATGCAGGAACATTGAGCCAATTGCGCGCAACATTCCTAGGGGGTCGTGCATCTGCGGAGTGTAGAGAATCCAGTGATCGCCGAGCCACGAGTCATAGAGGTTATCGGTTATCGACCGCGATTGGAAAGCGGTGATCAGGAAAATTATGAGCGTCGATAAGCTAAGTATCACTGTGGCAGGAGCCTGGTTATACGCTGCACGCAATGTTCGTTGGGCGGACATTCTCCCATTTTCGTTGAAAGTAGAAGAAAACCCCAAGTATCCGAAGCACGGTGGCCGCGGTACTTGGGGCTATGTGGAGCATTTTACTCCGTGATCTCTACAGACTCGATCACAACTGGCTCGACAGGGCGATCCATGCGGTCGGTGGAAGTCTGAGCAATGTCCATAACAACCTTCTGCGATGCGGGATCAGTGACCTCGCCGAAAATGGTGTGGTGGTTGTTGAGGTGCGGGGTGGGCACCACGGTGATAAAGAACTGGGAACCGTTGGTGCCTGGGCCTGCATTGGCCATAGCGAGCAGGAACGGACGGTCGAACTGAAGCTCCGGGTGGAACTCATCTGCAAACATGTAGCCTGGGCCGCCACGACCGGTGCCTGTGGGGTCACCGCCTTGAATCATGAAGCCATCGATGACGCGGTGGAAAACCGCACCATCATAGAACGGTCCTTCAGCGTTTCCGGAGGCGTTCTCAGTCTTGTAGTCTGCAGAGCCATCTGCCAAGGTGACAAAGTTTTCGACGGTCTTTGGAGCATGGTTGCCAAAGAGCTCGATTGCAACATCACCACGGTTGGTGTGCAAAATCGCGGTAGCGGTTTTCAAAGTCATACGCAACATCATAAGCGCGAATGTGTCAACCTCGCTACGCTGGAAGGAACAACGAACTCATTTTGTCAGTTTCTGATGGGAGCATCCTATGAACAGCAGCACTACTATTCGCGGCGCCGTTTTGGTGACCAAGGCGGCATACGACAAGTACGCAAACTACCGCGATCGTAAGACTCGTGAGGCATATGATGCGCTACTCAATGCTGCCGATTCTTATGATGACGTCCGCAAAGACGTAAAGTCCAACGTCGCAGATCTCTACGATCAGTCCCAAGAGCGCGTCAGCAGCCTCACCGCGCAGGCCCGCAAGCGCCTTGATTCCGCAATCGCCGACGCCGCAGCCGCCAAAGATGACACGGTGAAAACAGTCAATAAGCAGGCTTCCAAAGCATCTAAGTCTTTGAGCAAGCAGTCTAAAAAAGCTCAGAAGGCCGCGCGGAAAGCTGCACAATCTGCTAAGAAGAGCGCAACCCCCAAGAAGCAGCCCAGCTTTGGTAAGCGCCTGTTCAATTTCTCGCTCTTCACCACGCTTCTCGCTGCAGTGGGCGCCGTCACCTACTACTTCTTAAGCAAGCGTGATGTCGTCTCTACTGAGCCGCCACACGTAGAGGATTTCGGCGCAGACTCTGTGAACACCCAAGAATCCCGCCTTGTTTATTCCACTCAAACGCCTGTCGATGGCGAGGACGAGCACGTGGCGTCTCCGGAGGAAGGGGCCACAGAACGCGACGAGGAACTCCTCGGTTCCCTAGAAGACCAGCTCAAGCAGCATACGGATTCTAAGGAAGACAAGTAAAACAACACCGCCTCTCCGCTAGTCCCGGATGAGGCGGTATTTTTGCTTATCGACGCCCTCCCCTGCCCGCGATCTTCTCCCTAACGGGATAACTCGTGGCTTAACGCCTCTAGTTCCCCACCACCGGCCATCTGCTGCGTTAATTGTTCTAGGGTTACCTGATCCCGCGACGCGTTCAATATCTGATTGCCCAGGTTGAGGATAGTAAAGCGGTCGCCCACCAAGTATGCATGGTGGGGATTGTGGGTAATAAGAACAACACCAATCCCCTTGTCTCGTGCGGCTGCCACAAAGCGCAGCACCATGCCAGATTGCTTCACGCCGAGCGCTGCAGTGGGCTCGTCAAGGATGATAACGCGAGCGCCGAAATACACAGCGCGGGCAATGGCTACCACTTGGCGCTGTCCGCCTGACAAGGACTCAACGTCCACGTCTATGTCGGGCAGATCGATCCCCATGGCCTTCAACTGTTCTTGAGCAATCGAACGCATTTCCTCTTCACGAAGACGCCCCAAAAAGCCTGTGAGCTCTTGACCTAGGAAAAAATTCCGCCACACCGACATCTGTCCAACCACCGCTAAGTTTTGGTGAACAGTAGCAATCCCATGGTCTAACGCCTCGCGAGGGCTGCTAAAAGTTACTGGTTGGTCGTCGATAAGCAACTCTCCCGAGGTCTGCTTATGCAAGCCCGACAATATCTTGATGAGCGTGGATTTTCCTGCGCCGTTATCACCTAGAACACACGTCACCTCACCCGGCGCGACGCTCAGGTTCACGCCGCGTAGGGCATCGAATGCGCCATAGCTTTTTGTGATGTCGCGTAGTTCAATGATCGGAGTTGTGGACGTATCCATTTATTTCCTCCCCTTGGTGAGCGTGGCAAAGGAAGTGTTGGTGAGCACTGCAAAAAGCAACATGGCGCCGAGGAAGAACTTAAACCAATCGGGGTTCCATCCTGCATAGACGATTCCCTGGTTTGTCATTCCAAAGATGAGAGCGCCGATAGCGGTGCCTATGATCGTGCCGCGCCCACCGGTCATTGCACAGCCGCCAATCACCGCAGCGATGATGTACAAGAACTCGTTACCCACGCCTTGACCAGCTTGAATGGAATCGAAGGTGAAGAGGTTATGCATGCCCACAAACCAGGCGGCAAAACCAACGAACATGAACAAGATTATTTTGACGCGTGCCACGGGCACACCAGAGGCGCGGGCGGCATCAGCATCCCCGCCGACTGCAAAAATCCAGTTGCCAAATCGCGTCTTAAACAGCAACCATGAGCCCGCTGCGACAAAGAATATCCACCAAAAAACGGTTGCACGCACGGAGACGCTGCCGATGTGTACGGTCCCGGCAAAGACCTTCTGAGCTGAAGGAAAACCTTCCATATCGGCGATACTGGGGGTCGCTACTTGGCTGGTCACCAGCTTAGTGATAGCCAGGTTAAGTCCTTGCAGCATGAGGAACACCGCTAGTGTGATCAGGAAGCTATCGATCCCGGTCTTAGTCACCAAATATCCGTTCAGTGCGCCGATTGCCAGCGCAATGAACAAAGACATAAGCGCACCGACCCAACTGTTGAGATGCAGGTTGTAGTTCAGCATCGTCGCAGCTAACGCCGCTGTAGTCACGGCCACGCCCGAGGACAAATCAAATTCATTGCCGATCATGAGCAGGCCCACGGCCACAGCGACGATTCCTAAAGTAGAACTCGCATAAAGGACCGTAGTCAGCGCGTCAATGGAGCGAAACGACGGTGCCACGCTCAAAAACAGAACGAATATGGCGACCGCGCCTAGCAGGCTGGCAAACTCTGGGCGCAGGATCAACGCGGAAAGGCCTGTTCGTCGGCGCAGTCGATCGTCACCTTGTGTGGCAGTTCCAATGTCCGCAGTGCCTGCTGCTGCGGATTCTGAGGTAGGAGGAGTGATCAACGTAGGCCTGCCTTTGCGGAATCTGCAATCTTGTCTACGTTGGTGGCGTCGACAAAGCTCGGGCCTGTGTAGACCGGTCGATTCCCTCCGACGGTTGATCTATTGCGTTGCGCAAGCCACAACGCATCAATGGCCATGTAGCCCTGAAGATACGGCTGCTGATCCACAGCCCACTGCACTGTGCCGCCCTTGATGGCAGTCACGAGCTGCGCATTGGTATCAAAAGTTGAGATTTTGGCTGAGCTTCCAGAGTTTTTTACGGCATCAACGCTGGTGAGAGCCACAGGTGCCACAAGCCCCATCACCCAGTCAATGCTCTTGTCCTGTGCGAGCTTTGCTTGCACAGTGGATTGAACGCTCGTCATATCCTTACCGTTGACATAAAGCACTTCCATGTCAGCGCCGGCAAGCCCCTCTTTAAGGCCCGCGCAACGAGCTTCCTGTGAGGAATTTCCTTGCTCATGGATAACGCAGAGCGCGTGTTTGGCGCCGTCTTGGGCAAGGCGTTTGCCGGCTAAGGTCCCGGCTACTTTTTCTTCCTGCCCAAAGAACGCAGAGATGTCATATTTTTGGTATGCGTCCATTCCGGCATTGAGCGCCACCGTCGGAATCTTGGCGGTCACCGCTTTCTTGGCGGTTGGCCCAATTGCCTCTGCGTTGGGCATAGTCACCGCGATTCCGTCGACTTTGGAGTCGATGGCATTTTGAATCAGATTAGATTGATTCGGTGCTTCGGGATCCGAGGAATAGCGCAGCTCCATGTTGTTCTTTTTAGCTGCGTCTTCTGCGCCCTTACGCACCAAATCCCAGAAAGTATCGCCAGGGGCGCCGTGCGTCACCATTGCGACGACATAACGAGGCGTGTCCACTCCGCCTACCTGCCCGCCCGAAGTATTCGAGGAACGCGGGGCACCGCCTGTTGCAGAGCAAGCGCTGAGCACGACGGACGCGGCGAGCGTAACGACCGCCGCACGTAGGGGGAACCGGAGATTTTTCACCTATGCATAGTGTCGCACTATGTGACCGGGGGTCAAGCCCAGCACCACTGTACTGACCAGCTAGTTTATCGATTCAGAGGCGTTGAGCTGCACAAGCATCACCCCGCAAACGGGGGCATGCTCTTATGTCCGTTCATGTGAGATGTGCGACCTCGCCTCAAAACCTCACGATTCTTTTCATGAACCTCTTTTCACAAATCCTCGGTGTTCTACTTTCCCTCTGCCAGGTTGCCGATATGCAATGTGAGATACGCAGTCTCTGTGAGCCCCAAAGTGGCATGGGTTTGTTCTTCAATATGCTGCTGCACGTTTACTGCAACATCCCAATAGCTCGGCATCGACGTCTTAATCGTATGAACAAATTTTCTGCGTTCTTTCACCTCAGGCCCTTGCTTTTCAAATCTTCCCAACACAAACCTCAAATGGGTCACAAAGCGTCGAGTGGCAAAGTCATCGCGTGAAACAACAAAACCTAAATGTTCTGAGACCAGTCGCAGGATGTCGTCGATAAGCTGCGTCATTGGCCACGGCTCGGGAAATCCTAGACCGGCCAAACTGCATACTCACCACGTGCAAAGCAAAAGCAGCGGCTTCACTTGCTGGCAGAGAAACGCCCAGTTCCGCGATGATCATTTTTAAAACATGCTGGCCAAACTCATATTCTTTGGGAAATAAATGCCGTATCTCCGTTTCCAAGGGAAAATCTACGTATTTTCCTGCGCCAGCACGATCTACGGCAAAACTCATGTGCTCCGCAACGGGGAGCAACAATGCCTCAGCGTTGTCTATCCCTAAACGATCGTGTGCTGCGACAACAATGGGCCGAGTGAGAATAAGAATCTCAGGAGAAAGGCTGCTCAGCCTCACCGCAATGCTTGCCGCATGCTGTTGTGATTCCAAAACATAGGTCATTTCGATCCGGGTTTTGTCTATTGAGTCTCCTACAGACACCCCAAACCCAATGCCTCTGCCAAGCAGCACCACGCTACGTCCGTGGTCGTCGATAGCTTGCACCACATTGTTGTTGTGACGGCGTTGCATCCGGTACATGGTTTTTACTTCAGCTCCATGACGATCTGTCCAAAAGCTGCGTTCTTATCAACAGCTCCCACATTAAATTTATCCGCGTTAGTAACCACGACAACGGTATCCATTGAAGGGACGCGCGCAGCTGTCTCTTTCCAATCGCGAAGTTGCACCAACTGTCCCTGCGCCACGAGAGCTTGAAACCCCTCCCCCTTGAGTTTCACTGTGTCTATTCCGATGTGTACGAGCACCTCCACACCGTTTTCCCCACGTAAAGCGCACGCGTGACCTGTGGGAAACATGACTATGACCTCCCCTGAGATGGGAGCGACAATGGTGTTGTTTGCCGTGTCTACGGCAAACCCAGGCCCTAATGTTCCCTGCGCAAATACCGGGTCAGACACCTCAGCGAGGTCTTTAATCTGCCTTATCACCGGCGCAACGATCCCCTGCGGTACAGGATTTTTCTTTTTAAACCCAAACATTTTTACTTCATCATTCCTCTCGTCGCTATGTGGCTAACGCGGGAAACACCAATTCAGCATTTCCCGCATTATCTTCACAATCGCTTCCCGCAACTTTTAGTCGTCGATGCCTAAGATGTCTGCGATGGCGTTCTTATACAGAATGGCTTTGGCACCATAAACGGCTTGGACCCCACCAGATACGTCAAGCACATCCGCAGCTCCTAGTCGTTTCAATCGCTCGCGATCCACCTGGGAAGAATCTACAACTGACACCCGAAGACGCGTGATGCACGCATCAATGTCTTCTAGGTTCTTTTCGCCGCCTAGTGCATCCACAATCTCACGTGCCTCGGTATACAGTGCTGCTTGTTTTTTCTCCGCCCCGGCGGTGTCCGTTGAGGTATCGCTCACGGTATCGTTGAGTCGGCCTGGTGAAGCCACGTTGAACCGCTTGATATACCAGCGGAATACCACGTAATACAGGCAGAACCAGGCAACGCCGACGGGCAGTACATAGAGCCAGTGTGTTTTTTCTTGTCCCTGCAAAATTCCAAACAACGTAAAGTCAATAAATCCACCCGAGAAGGTATTTCCGATTCTGATCTGTAGCAGGTCTGCGATGAGGAAGCTCAAGCCATCAAAGAAAGCGTGAATCACATACAGCGCAGGTGCCACGAAGAGGAACATAAATTCCAAGGGCTCGGTTATGCCTGTAATAAAAGAGGTAAGCGCAACGCCTAGGAACAGACCGGCATATTTCTTTCTGCGATCTCGGGGGATACTGTGATACATCGCTAGTGCAGCACCAGGAAGCCCGAACATCATGGTGTCAAAGTGCCCGGCAAAGTATCGAGTTCCTTCAGTGAAAAGCCCATGATGGTTGGGGTCCGCGAGCTGAGCAAAAAAGATCTTCTGTGCCCCCACCACGGTTTCCCCATTGACCTGCTCTATTCCACCCAACTCGGTGTACCAGAACATGGGATAAATCGTATGGTGCAGTCCTACGGCACCCGATAGTCGAAGCACAAATCCATAAAGGAACGTGCCTATGGCCCCCAGGTTGGCCATTCCGTTTCCCGCGGTTACGAGTAATCCTTGGAACGTTGGCCAAATAAGATAAAACACTCCGCCCACAAGAACGGCTGCGCCGGCGGTCACTATCGGCACAAAACGAGATCCGCCAAAGAACCTCAGAACCGCCGGAAGCTGAATGTTGTGATACCGATTGTGCAGATAAACAGCGACAGAACCCACGACCAAAGATCCGATGATTCCCGTATCAATGGCTTCACCGTCTGGATTGAAGACTTTGAGCAACGAGGCAATGGTGCCTGTCATGACAAGGTAACCGACCATACCCGCTAGAGCTGCGGTCCCCTTATCTTTCTTGGCCAGGCCGATACAAAGTCCAACGGACAGCAATAGCGCAAGGTTGGCAAAAATGATGCTTCCGGCATCAGACATCACGGTAAAAATGCCCTGTGCTACCTAGTTATTGAGGGCCGGATACGCCGCGATCGTGTTGGGATTGGAAAGCGCACCACCAATGCCGAGCAGCAAACCAGCTGCCGGAAGAATCGCGATGGGCAGCATGAATGCTTTGCCGACTTTTTGTAATGTTTTAAACGCCGCACCACGAGGGGTAGGCCGCGACGCCACACTCTGTGACATGGACTGAGTCACGGTGTTCTCCGATCTCCTGCATACACAGGAAAACGAATGCGAGTGGTCTGCAGTCATGCCCACGCATATATCTAGGTAACAATCTGCAGCCTTTGTGAGGTAATCGTTCCTCTTAGCGCACACATTACTGCGAGCAGCCAGGCAGAAGCAACGATCCTCACCCCCTACGTTTAAGCGTATCGACGCTTTATCTCACACCATTAATGTCAGATCGACGATGCCCCGCGAAGTTCCGCAGAAGACGAGGCGAACGTCGTGATGTCGTCAGGCCGGGGCGAGCGTCTTCCATCGTTTGAGCTGATCGGTAACGTTGGGCGCGTTACGGACGAGGGTAGTTTTCCATGACAGTAGGCCATCGTTTTGAAGCCTGCCGATCAGCGTAATCGGGTGCACACCCAGCGCCTCCGCTTGTGTCTGTGCCCAGGTCATGCTTGGCCGTTCGGGAACGACGGGAAGCGGTCTCGAAATCGTTAGTTCACTAGCAAGCTGATCAGCTTCCATTTCCTCGTCCTGGCTCTCTTCAGACAAATCATCAATGATGACTCCCCCGTCCTCTGAGACATGCCCCAGCAAAACATGGGCAGTTTCATGCAGAATTGTGAAGAGTACTTTATCTAGCCGCTTCCATCGACCGGAGATACCGATCACGGGGGTTTCATCGACTATCAATGCACACCCATCGAGCTTCCCTCCAGGGAATGCTTCAACGTAGATCAACTTCACTCCGACTTCCATAAACGATGCTTGAAAGTCTGCAAACGCCTCCGGGTTGCGTGCTCGTTCCGAGAGTTGCTCAGCCAACCGGCGGAGTCGTTCACGAGAGTACGGCGCAACCTCTAGCTCACGCGCACTGGCTTTGACGCACGCAACCCAAGCCCGTTGCAGCACGGTGACTGCCTCGTCCGGGTTGCTTCTCCTCGCGGCGAACCTTACCGTCGGTTCTTCATCAAGGCTCTGCATTCCGAAGAGGCGAAGGACCTCGTTCGATTGGCCTTCTGGATCGGCCATGGTGATAAATCCGCGCTTCCTTAATAGGGCGACCGGTGCCAACGCGCGCAATCTAGCACGGGTCTTTACAGCATCAAGATTCTCCCTGGTGCGAGAGTCCTGTGATTGTTTCCAAAGAAGATAAGAGTCCTGGAGTTTAAGCCAAAGCTCCGCGCTTGTTCCGAGCGCAGTCGCGATCTGCGCGGCAGACTCGCGAGTGATCTCTTTCTTTCCCGAGATGACCTCGGACACGAACTGTGCTGGTCTTCCCAGCACCTCCGCAAAGTCAGCCTGAGTCCAACCGCGTGCGTCGAGTTCGTCAGCCAGGTGCTCCCCGAGCGGGAATACCTCGGCAGCCATCGGCGTACTCATGGTCATCACTCTCCTTCAGTGGTTAATCAACCATCTCGATGACGATAACTATCCGGCCCTCGTCATCCGTCTCAAACTTGATGATGAGCCTGAACTGGTCATTCAGACGAATGGATGAGGTTCCAGCACGGTTGCCTTTGAGTCGCTCCAGCCGGAGGGAACGCATCGCGCATATAGGTCTCGTTCGTCGGTAGCCGCGAGCAGTACTTGGATCTTCTTCCGGTACGCCTTGATGATGTCTACGCCCCAGCGCCGCGGCGCATAGGACGCATCTTCGGCCAGTCGACGGGGGTCATCATCCTTAAAGACGACACGCAAGCACTCCACCTCGCCCAGAACAACATGGTCAGGTCTGCACTACTACATCCCTTATTTGAGATACATACAATAAGCTTATCACCCCTTGTGTGAATCATGCAAACCAAATAATATTGGTTTCGAAAACACATCAATTACAGAGGACCGACCCCAGTGGCGGCTACTTGAACCACAAGGAGGTTCAAATGTCCGGGTATGCCAAGATCCCTAGTTTCATCAATGAGTTGGTTGACCATTGTTCGACGGATACCTTCTATGTGGGCAAGACACTGACATACCAACTCTCGGATCTGGCATCCGGTGCTCTTGAACACCTTGGGATCACTTCAGACGGAGAATCTGTACACCTCACTAAAGCCGTGGTGCCCGAAGCCACCAACGGCAAGTGGTCTCGGTACAACATCGACGGCAGACTCTTCGTGCGTAAGGACCTCCCGAAGGTCAAGAAGCTTATTGGAGGATGGCAAGTTCCCAACTTCGGAGACTGGAAGCATGGTAGTCATACACACTATTCCACGCGCAAGGTCTTCCAAAAGGAGATCTGGTACGCGAAGCAGCTGCCGATTCTTATCGATGTCCAGGACCCGGAGGATGGAAAGGTCATTATTGGATTCCGTGTTGATCATGTATTCGACCGCAGGGAACTCGATGAGCGTGATCTTCACCTGGCAGCTTCACTTCTAAGAGAAAATATCAACGCTCACGTGTCTATCGTTTCCTCGAAGCTCTCGGTCACTGATTGGCTTAACGACCAGCAAGTGACATGGGAGCTTCTCCCGAAGGGCGAAGCCAGCTTCACCAGGGTTCTGACGCTTCTGAATCCCACCCCAGGAAGTCCGCGCTTGAAAACAATGCAGAATAGATACGAAGTTGTGAACGGGTTTCACCCGAGCGCGACCATCGTAGGGAAAGGACAGTTCTCTCGTTATTTCGGATTCAAGTTTCGTGAAAATCTTATCGTACTGGAGAATCTCGACTATGGAAACGCCCTCTATGTGATGTACGAAGACTGGACCAATCTCAGCCGCCGCAGCCGGATCGACCTTCTCTCAGATTCAAAAGCTGATTACGTCAGAATCATCCACAAAAAAGGCTGGGAAAATCGTCTCAAGGATACGCTTACCCTCAAGGGGCATGACATCACTGGAAGAGAGAAAGAAAACCATAGGCAGTCCGAACTATAACTGGCCCGTCTTGGTCATACACGACTGCAATGAGATCTCTCACAGTATCGCGATATCGCCAATAAGGTGGACAACCGACGTCGAACTAACAATGCAGAGTCGTCGTATATTGGGGAGGCGCTCGGCACCGCGTTCGAGCACACTACAGTCATCGTCGTGTTCATAAATCCCGATGAGGTCACTACCTACAGCCGTGCTACGGCAACGGTGAAAGCGCGTCGAGATCCAGCTTGCCACGCAGACTCAGCCTAATATTCTATTCAAAGCGGGAATGACTTTATTACGCAACATACCCGACGGCGGTCTTATACCTGGGTTGCTCCAGCCGCGTACAGCACCTTCGAGAACAGCTTCGACCGGGCACCGCTGCCCCTGGGTGTTCGAGATCTATCACAAAGGAGAGCACACCGTCCACGACCTACTCGTCGAAGCAGCCACCAGGGATCTGCCTCCCCCTTATCTTCCTCCAAATGCACCCCCTCAGAACCGTAGAACGCTCAATACTTTCAAACTGTTGTGCACCCCCTACGCATCAAACAGGTCAACCACCAAGACTCCGTGTGTGCCGGTGTATACGAACTAATCGTGGATCGTTCCTGGGACTGACAGTCAGTCCAGGCTCCGTAGGACAGTGTGACTGCGAGGTAACGCCGCCGCAAACACGACTACTACGTCAAGGCACCCTACACCAGGAAGGCCGCCCCGACATCGTCGAACAACCCGCCCCACCTCACGTCAAAACACCCCATTCACGCGAGAAGACCACCTCTAAAATTAGAGGTGGTCTTCTTCATGCCGTGGAGCATAGGAGAATCGAACTCCTGACCTCCTGCTTGCAAAGCAGGTGCTCTACCAATTGAGCTAATGCCCCGGTGCGGTATCAGTGTAGCAACTAGATCCCCGCTACGTCTAATACAGCCGTATACAGCATAAACAAGATCGTTTTGACTTAGGACCCAGCCACCAGCTCAGCCGATAAACGCAGCATATTTCTACTAGAAAAGAACAGTGAGGTTCTCCTTGTGGGGGCCTCACTGTTCTTTCACTACATAAGTTCATTCATGCGGTTAGCGTCGTTGCATATGCATCCTTACTCACCCACAGTGAAGGGCGTTTCTGCCCACGTTACCTTCCCATCAAGGTCGATGACCTTGACTTTTACCGTATATGTGTCGCCGAGTTTCGCATCGGGACTAGCGCTAACGCTAACCTTGCCGGTTTCCTCATCCACGGAGACAAACCAGCCCTCCGGGATGCCAGACTGCGAGTAACCAAAGATGGTGTCGTCATCAACTTCTCCCTTGATGTCCGCATAGGCGGTGTGCCCTGCAGCCACGGTCGTCGGCTCGTACTTCAGCACGTCGTCCAGATCATCAACCTCTGGTGTCTCTACATCGGGAGCGTCGTCGAGATCCAGAAGCTCTGGCTTATCCACCTCAACAGGAATGTCCTGTTCGATGGTGGGGGCAGGTTTTTCTGCATTGACCGCTGGTGGTGTTGCTGGCTCATCGGCAGCCATAGCTGCTCCAGCAGTTCCGAATACCGCACCAAGACCCAGGGCGGTGGCACCAGCAGCTACTGCTAGGTTACGGAGAGCAACGTTCTTGTTAGAAGACAAACAATTCTCCTTAATCCACATTGAAGGTTCAGGATGATGCCTGTTGTTGGCATGATCGAGTGCTCAATCCTGTTGTCCCTTGTTTGGGACGAGCCCCACCTTACGGATAATCGTTTTTCTATCAACAGGCGATCTCATTTCGGGCACGATTCGGCAAAAAATCATCCCTATTACCACCCGTTTTCAAAAAGTGAGTTCTATGCCACACACCAAATACGGAGTGTTCACATATGCCCAGAAAATCCCCAGCACACAGCGGTGTAGATATGAAAAAATTAATCTTTAGCAGCAAAAATAACCTTTTGAGGTGCCAGGTCTTTTTATATCAACGAGGCGGAAGCACTGCGGCTAGAACGACCAACACCCCGAGGAGAGCGTCGAGAAGCCCTACTTGCTTGGGTGTCCACGGGCGTTCCCGACGCGCACCGGTAGTGGGCATGAGCCATGCGCGAAGCAGAAGGATTCCAGCGATCACTGCCACCGCACCGTGAACCGCCTGATACGCAACGGCCACACATGCAGCAATCAGGAAAGCTAGGTGAAAAGTTATAGAGCCGATAATCCAGGGGCGGGAGCCACGTTCCCGGATAAGCGTTTTCACGTACGGGATACTGCCAGCAAAATACAACAGCAAAACCCCACACACAGCCCACACACGGGCAGTAAGACCACCACCAGCCCAGGCGATAACAGGCAAGATAAGGCAGGCCGCACATACGGTGGATAGACCAGAAAGAAGTGAGCGCGGCCTGCGTCGCCATGTTTCATATACGGCGATCCCTACGAGAGGAAGAAAGGCAGGGATCCACACCACCAGCCGCCAGTTGCAGAACAAGACCACCAGCCCCGCAAGCGCAGTAACGGCACCATAAACAGCAAGTGGCGGTAAGTGGCGCTTTCGGTACCTCCCCCGCATCCATACACTTCCCGCAAAAAACGCAAAGTACCCGCACCACCACAACAGCAGAAGAGGAATATCAATCCACGCAGGGGCAAGGACCACTCCGATGAGGGCGGGAACAGTCACCATAAACCATGCCCCATGCTGGTTAGGGACCCATCCTGGTGAGCGACGGGACTTCCGAGGAGTCGCAACTCTAATCATATAGTTCATCCTAATGTCAACACAAAGGAGCACTAACGGGTTGTGTCTAGGATCATTGCAACAAACAAAGGACCCAAGCCTAAGCTTGGATCCTTTGTTTGTGGAGCATAGGAGAATCGAACTCCTGACCTCCTGCTTGCAAAGCAGGTGCTCTACCAATTGAGCTAATGCCCCGTTGTTCCTGGTGGGCCTAGCAAGAATCGAACTTGCGACCTCATCGTTATCAGCGATGCGCTCTAACCGACTGAGCTATAGGCCCTGGGAACGAGATAGAACTTTACCTAGAAACTATAAAATTTAGCAAATCGCCTGCACATAACCCCTTTTTCCAAGGTTTTGCAATGTACTTGAATGCTCATAAAAGGCTCATAAAGATAGCCTCTTGCTCAGATCCTCTGTTCTCCAGGATCCTAGCAAGAGGCCTCGTTCACGCCACAGCGACTAACTAATCGTTTTCTTCACGGTACGTAATGGCAAGGCCACCAAAAAGGTCCACGATCGAGTTGTAGATGATCGCACCGAGGGGAGCCAGAATAGTAACGATGATGGAGGTAATAGCGCCCATCAACGCAGCCACGCTAAGAACTAGACCAAACGTAACTATTTGGCTGCCACCGACGCCACCAATAACCTCGTTGACGTTATCCCAGACCCCTACAGACTGCATGCCAAGGTACAGCAGAGCCACGCAAATGACCCATGCAGCCAGACCGATGAGGGACAGGGACAAGGCGGTTTTAAACGCCGATACAGGTGAAATTCGAGTTATAACAACATGACGTGTTGCCATTACTGGTCTTCTCCTTCGGGCTCAATGGTCACTTCGGTCTGACGGCCGCGATTGGCGGGACCATCGATGGCTCCCGTAGCAACTGCTTCAGCGGTTTCTTCGCCTTCGCCTTCAACGTTGCGGTCGATAGCAAGCAATTCCACGCCGTCTTCCAGATTGACCAAGCGTACACCCATGGTTGCTCGCGAACTTGGGCGAATCTGGTTGACCTCGGTACGGATCACTCCACCTGCAGATGTAATAGCAAAGATCTGATCGTCCTCATCAACAACCACGGCGGCAATGAGTTTGCCGCGCTTTGGTGTGTACTTGAAGGTAACCACACCAAGGCCACCACGACCCTGCTGGGAGTATTCCTCAAGCGAGGTGCGCTTTCCATAGCCACCCGACGTTGCGACGAGAAGATAAGCGTCCGAACGCACCACGGTCATAGCGAGCAGCTGATCGTCGCCACGGAATCGCATGCCCTTCACGCCGGCTGTTGCACGCCCCATGGGGCGCAGCTGATCGTCGTCGGCGCTGAACCTAATCGACTGCCCTTCCTCCGACACCAGAAGAAGCTCGTCGTCGTTGGAGCACAGAGCAGCGCCAATGAGCTTGTCGTCTTCCGCCAGGTTGATAGCGATCAGGCCGCCGGAACGGTTGGACTCGTAGTCGGACAGACGCGACTTCTTAACGCGTCCCTGCGCGGTGGCGAGCACCAGGTATGGCGCATCTTCATAGGACTGCAGCTGGATAACCTGGGCAATGCGCTCCTCCGGCTGGAACTCCAACAAGTTAGCCACGTGCTGGCCGCGGGCGGTGCGGGATGTCTCTGGCAGCTCGTAGGCTTTGAGTCGGTAGACCCGGCCAAAGTTGGTAAAGAACAGGATCCAGTCATGGGTGGAGCAGACAAAGAAGTGGCGGACCACGTCGTCTTGCTTGAGTTCCGCACCACGCACGCCTTTGCCGCCGCGTCGCTGTGACTTATAAGCATCGACTTTGGTGCGCTTAGCGTAGCCGGTGGAAGTAATGGTCACGACCACATTTTCCCGCGCAATAAGGTCTTCCTCAGTGACGTCCCCGGTGGCTGCAATGATTTGCGTACGACGCTCATCGCCGTACTTAGTCACGATCTCTTTAAGCTCATCACGAACAATGGCACGCTGACGTTCCGGCTTAGCAAGAATATCCTTGTAATCGGCAATTTCGATTTCAATTTCTGCCAACTCATCAATGATCTTCTGACGCTCAAGGGCTGCCAGGCGACGCAATTGCATAGCCAAAATAGCGTCAGCTTGAATCTCGTCGATAGTGAGCAGATCAATCAACCCACTGCGAGCAACGTCCACCGTGGCAGACCGGCGGATCAAAGCAATAACCTCGTCGAGCATATCCAGGGCTTTAACCAAACCACGCAGAATATGAGCACGCTTCTCAGCTTCTTCAAGGCGGTGCTGTGTACGACGAACGATGACTTCGATCTGATGCGTAACGTAGTAGCGCAGCATCTGATCCAACCGCAGGGTGCGCGGTACTCCATCGACGATGGAGAGCATGTTCGCACCAAAGTTAGTCTGCAGCTGGGAATGCTTGTACAGGTTGTTCAGCACAACGCGCGGCACGGCATCGCGTTTCAGCGTGACCACGATGCGCATACCCACACGATCGGAAGACTCATCTTCGATCTTGGAGATACCGGCCAGTTTTCCATCGCGCACCTGCTCCGCGATGTTAGAAATCATATTGTCCGGGTTCACTTGGTACGGAAGTTCCGTGATCACAATGATCTGCCGGCTTCCTTCTTCCTCAATCGAGGTCACGCCCCGCATGCGGATAGAACCGCGGCCGGTTGTGTAGGCATCATTAATACCTTGGGAACCAACGATTTGACCTGCTGTGGGGAAATCTGGGCCCTTCACATAGGACATGCACGCTTCAAGGGCTGCGGCTTCGTCGGCATCTGGGTTTTCCAGGAGCCAGAAGATCGCGTCGGCAAGCTCGTTGAGATTGTGGGGCGGGATGTTGGTTGCCATGCCCACGGCGATGCCGTTTGAGCCGTTCATCAAAAGGTTAGGAACGCGGGACGGAAGAACGTCTGGTTCCTGGGTCTTACCGTCGTAGTTCTGGGAGAAATCAACGGTATTTTCGCGAATATCCCGGACCATTTCCATGGCCAGCGGTGTGAGTCGGCACTCCGTATAACGCATGGCGGCGGGGCCATCGTTACCGCGGGAGCCGAAGTTACCTTGGCCGTCGACAAGCGGATAACGCATGTTCCAGTCCTGGGCAAGGCGAACCAGCGTGTCATAAATAGCTGAGTCGCCGTGCGGGTGGAATTGACCCATGGTGTCCGAGACCGGACGGGCAGATTTTACATACCCGTGCTCCGGGCGGTAGCCCGAGTCATACATCGCGTAAAGGATACGGCGGTGCACCGGCTTAAGTCCGTCACGGACCTCCGGCAAAGCACGTCCGACGATGACCGACATCGCATAATCGATGTAGCTGGTCTCCATCTCCTCGTTGAGGTCAATCGGATGAATCCGGTCGAATCCCTCGCCACCCAAGAGATCGTCGCTCATATGTCACCTTTTCTAGGGTTGTCCGAACGGCTTACACAAGCAGTCCGAATATGTCGCTGAGAACTTAACTCTTAGAGTCTATCCGCTTAATTCGCCCAGCGCCCCACTGAGACGTGATTACGGCACATCTCACCCCATTTTTGCTACCAAACTGATACCATTTGCTAATGGCGATGACTCTACGGCTAACTCCCGAACAGGATCGAGCGCTCACACTGCTCGCAGAAATTCAAGGTTCCAGCAAACACGAGGCAGCTGTGCGCGCCATCGTGAGCACGGCGGTTCGCACAGTCGCAGATTCCGAAGTACGAGAGCTGGCCCGCGTGCATCTCCCCACATTCACCGCCACAGAACGCCGCATACGAGGAAACAGATAATGCGAGGCTTTTCCGCAGAACAAGTGCTTATGCTTGCCGACGACTTCTGCAGCACCTGCAACGCCACAATCAACGACTTTGCCGCACTAGCGGCAATAGCAGCAACGACAACAGCCTCTTTTGAAGGGGTATCACCCTTTTCTTCGCCTATGCAGCAGTCGGAATATCTCAGGTTTTTTGTCCCCCGAGTATCTCCACTCACCAGACAGAACGAGTCCTTTGGCATATTTCTTTCCCGCGTATTAAAGGACCTGAACTCCTAATGCTTAGGAATTACATGGCATGAGCACAGTATGGGATTGCACACACATAGTGTTGATCAGCACAGAAATACAGCTTCGGTAAAAACAACGGTGAAAGATCGATGCCAAAAACTACGTCATTTTGTGTCATTATTGCCGCAAGAGAGGCGAATCATATAACATTTGTGACTGTTGTGATTACAGTAAACAGCAGTGAACAATGTACCTGTTCAAAAAAATTGCTTTTCCTGTGGTGGAAGAATGACAACACAAGTGACCTCCGTCGTTGGACGCATCAATGTCTGGTGTAGCCAACAATGGAGGTCGCTTTATATATAATCAAGCGATAACCTAAATGTTTCCGGCTATGCCATCATTGTGAAAGGTCATATATATATGTCGAGTCTGAAGTCCCTCCTCGAAACCAAGCACGCCACCGTGGGGGCAGAACTCTCCGCTTTCATCGAAACAACCGTTGCTGAGCAAAAGGGCCTCTCCGGTATGGCGCTTAAAGGCACCATCGGAGCTGCAAAAACAGTCAACGGCGACATCGTCACCAAAGCTGCGAACCGACTCCTCCCCGAGGTCATTGAGGTTCTCGATCCTTATTGGACTCAGTTTGAAAAATCAGGAGACGCTGATTTTGGCATTTTCCTAGCAGGACGCAAGGAAGAAGTATCCAGCGAATTGCTCGTCATGGCAGACCGTAACGCAGAAAAAATCGACGTTCCGGCTCTCAAAAAGGCATACAGCTCACTTCGCGGCAAGGCTGCGGGCTTCATCGAGCCTAACGTCGAAGGCCTCGGCCGTATCATGCACAACCACATGTAGTATCCCGCAGATACGCCTTGTATAAAGCTTAGGCCGCCACCGAAAACTTTTCGGTGGCGGCCTAAGCTTTAGGTTAAGAGCCTAAATATCAAGGAAACGAACGTCCTTTGCCCTACGGGTGATGAAGCTACGACGAGCAGCAACGTCATCACCCATCAAGATGGAGAAAATTTCATCAGCACGCTGTGCATCGTTGATGTCCACACGACGCAATACACGGAACTCTGGGTCAAGCGTGGTTTCCCACAGCTCACTAGCGTTCATCTCGCCCAGACCCTTGTAACGCTGGATTCCGTCATCCTTGTTGATCTTGCGTCCCTGCGCTAGGCCCTCTTCCAAAAGTGAGTCGCGCTCGGCATCCGAATATGCAAAGCCAGGGTCACCCTTACCCCACTTAAGCTTGTACAGAGGCGGCTGAGCCAGGTACACGTGGCCTTCCTCGATGAGCTGAGGCATGAAGCGGAACAAGAGAGTAAGCAGCAGCGTAGCAATGTGGGAGCCATCCACATCAGCGTCGGCCATAAGAACAATCTTGTGGTAGCGCAGTTTATTGATGTCAAACTCATCGTGAATGCCGGTGCCCAAAGCAGTGATGATCGCCTGAACCTCGGCGTTCTTAAGCACCTTATCCAGTCGCGCTTTTTCCACATTCAGGATTTTTCCGCGCAAAGGAAGAATAGCCTGGTAAAGGGAGTCTCGGCCTGCTTTAGCCGAGCCACCTGCGGAATCACCCTCCACCACATAAAGTTCCGACTTCACGGGATCTTTAGAACGGCAATCTGCAAGCTTGCCTGGCAGTCCACCAAGGTCCGTTGCAGACTTGCGACGCACCAGGTCACGAGCCTTGCGTGCCGCCATACGCGCATGCGCAGAAGACACAGCTTTATTAATGATGGTCTTTGCTTCTGCCGGGTTCGCGTCTAGCCAATCCGCCACATGCTCGTTGACCATGCGCTGAACAAAGCCCTTGACCTCGGTATTACCGAGCTTTGTCTTAGTCTGTCCCTCGAATTGAGGATCGCCCACGCGCACGGAAATAACCGCAGAAAGGCCCTCACGGCAATCGTCACCGGTAAGGTTGGATTCTTTTTCTTTAAGCAGTCGGTGTTCACGGGCATAGCGATTCATCAACGTTGTGAGCGCAGCGCGGAAGCCCTCTTCATGGGTACCACCCTCAATGGTGTTGATGGTGTTAGCAAAGGTATGCACGCTTTGTGCGTAGCCGTTGTTCCACTGCATAGCCACCTCAACCTCGTGGTCCTCCCCTTTGGCTTCAAAGGCGACGATGGTCGGGTGAATGACCTGCTTGGACTTATTCAGATGCGCAACATAGTCTTTGAGGCCCTCGGGGTAATAAAAGACCTTTTTCTTCTCGCGTTTCTTCGGCGCAGCAGGAGCCTCGATGTTGCCATCGGCATCGGAATCTATTTTTTCCAGCGAAACGTTCTCTGCGGTATCGCCTTCATCGGCGATTGCTTCCAGCTCAAGTTCCTCATCGCTCACGCGCTTATCTGTCAGCGAAAGGGTCAGTCCCTTGTTCAGGAACGCCATTTCCTGCAATCGGCGTGCAATGATGTCGAATTTAAACGTGGTGGTTTCAAAAATCTCAGCATCCGGCCAGAACCGGATGGTAGTTCCTGTCCCCCGCGCATTTCCGCCCTGGATCAACTCGTCCGGAACCGCGTTGGAGAAGTTCTGATACCAGTGCTTGCCGTGAAGTTTAATGTCGGCTTCAACGCGAGTGGACAGCGCGTTCACGACAGAGATGCCCACACCGTGAAGACCGCCGGAGACAGCATAGGAATCAGAGTCGAACTTGCCGCCCGCGTGGAGCTGCGTCATAACGACCTGCACCGTCGGTGCACCAGAAGCGTGCATATCGACGGGGATACCACGGCCGTTATCCACGACCTCCACGCCGCCGTCTTCCAGCAGTGTGACGTCGACATGCGTGGCGTGACCAGCCATCGCCTCATCGACGGAGTTATCTACGACCTCCCACAACAAATGGTGTAGGCCGCGTTCACCGGTCGAGCCGATGTACATACCGGGGCGCTTACGTACAGCCTCTAGACCCTCAAGGATCGTAATGGATGAGGCGCCATATTCATGTTCAGCGGTTGCCACGGAACGAGCACTCCTTGTTATTAAATACGCTTAGACCGTTCCATCTTACACTGCCTACCCTCCCTCCCTACAAGGAATGCATTCACACGCTTATAACGGCAAAATAGGGGTGAATTAGACGATTTTGAGGCAGTTCTCCCCGCCTTATCCGTATGTATCGCGCGGGCCGCGACCTTTCACATGCAAGGGGCCATGGCGCCAGCTAGGTGTCTTAGGGCCAAAAATCTTCAGCTCCGCCACCACATCAGGGCCTACTTTTTCCGCAATAGCCTGCAAGATCGTACGCTGCATCATACGCAAATTTGTAGCCCATGCAGTGGAATTACACGATATAAAGAGGGACTTCTCTTTGAGTATTTCCACTTTGGTGTGCGCCGCGATTTTTTCCCCCACCAGTTCATCCCAATGCGAATGCACCCAACCACCAGCAATCCCGTGTCGCCATCCGCGGCGTTGGATTTCTTTACTCAGCACAGAGCCTACTGGCTCGACATCATAAGAGCGCCGTAGTCTACGGCCATCCGGACCAGTCGGTTTTCCCGGGGTTTTGGGCCGGCGAGGAGTAGCGGGGGCGTCGTTAAGCTTTAATCCGGGGCGTGGATTATGGGCAGACAGGTCAGGGATACGCCCCGTGCGGCGTTGCGCCTCGGCGCGAATAGCTGCAAATGCCTCTGCTACGGGATCTTCTGATCCAGCATCAGCAGGCTGAGTGCTCATCGCTCGGTCCTTCCGCGTCTTTGTCCTTGTCCAGCTCAGAAATACGTCCCTCTGGGGTATCCGTCATGGTCACCATATGCCGGTGTACCACCGATTCTGCCAGGTTATCTGGAAGATCGTCGCCGACAGCCGCCGTGATGAGCACTTGTTCGGCCTCTGCGGTGATCCCCACGAGTTTTTGTCTGCGTTTGGAATCGAGTTCCGCAAACACATCATCGAGGATCAAAATCGGCTCCGACCCGTCCGCGCTGAGCAGGCGAAATTCCGCTAGCCGCAGGGCTAACGCCATCGACCAGGTTTCCCCATGGCTCGCATATCCTTTAGCGGGATAATCACCCAACAAAACAGCTAGGTCGTCGCGATGCGGCCCCACCAAGGATAGTCCCCGATCAATCTCCTTTTTTCGCTGAACTCCCAGCTGAGAAAGCATAGCGGCTTCCAGTACGTCCATGTCGGGAATGCTTGTCGACGCAGCCTCGGTATCAACGACAGAGGCCGGCACGGGAACAGTAGATTCATAGTTAATTCGCGCGGGCCGCGATTCCGGAGCAATGCGGGCGTACGCGGAATGAACAAGCGGGGCGAGCTCTGCAACGAGGCTAAGTCGAGTATGAATAAGCTCGCTGCCGAGCCGAGCAAGCTGGGTATCCCAGACATCCAGCGTGCTCAGAGTCCCGTCATCTGCACCATATCCCCGGCGCAGCGATGCACTAGCTGTTTTCAACAGCGAATTTCTTTGCTTTAAGACCTTGTCATAATCTGCTTTTACCCCTGCCAGCCTGGGCTTTCGGGTAGCGACGATATGATCCAGATAGCGCCGGCGTTCCCCCGGCTCGCCACGAACCATGCTCAGATCTTCCGGAGAAAACAAGACAGTCCGAACCACACCTAAAAGCTCTCTGGGAGACTTCAGCCGGGTCCGATTGATCTGAGCCTGGTTGGCGCCCTTATGTTGGATCAACATATGAGCTGTTAGCTCGCGTCCCTGGTTAACAGCGGTAACGGATACCCGCGCAGAGTCTTTCCCCTGACGAACAAGCGGAGAATCCTGGGAGACTCGATGGGATCCCAAATGCGCAATATAGCCGATGGCTTCAACGATGTTGGTTTTCCCAAAACCATTGCGCCCAACAAAAACCGTGACACCCGGTTCAAGATTTACGTGGCAGTCTGCCCACGAACGAAAATCTCGGAGCGATAGCTCGCGAATGTACACGGTAATTACCTCTAGTTGCTTTCTTTTGGTGAGACACAAAGATGCATCTCACCAGCAGTTTTCGCTTTTAGCCTGGCAGTCGAACTGGCATCAAAAGGTACGTGAAGTCAGTGTCGGGTGTGGGGAACGTGCCATCGGCATCAGCCTCGGGAAGCTCTTCTGGTTCCGGGATCATGATCGCCGGACGAGACGGCTCAGTAAAGCCAAAGACCACACGGTTTGTCTTGATCACGCCTAGGCCATCGCGCAGGTAGCCCGAGTTAAAAGCGATGAGGAAATCGTCTTCCCCGGTGTATGCGCAAGGAACTGATTCTTCTGCGTGGCCGGCATCCGATCCACCGGCAGACAAAATGACTTCGTTCTTGGAAAATTGGAGCCTGATCTGTGCGTTTCTTTCAGCGACCAAAGCCACACGACGGATTGCGTCTGCTAACGCAGAAATCTCGACACTCGCCATCGACTTGTGCATCTTAGGAAGCAGCGGGTTCACATTGGGGAAATCCGCATCAAGCATGCGCGTTGTTGTCTGGCGACTGTCGATGTGAATGCCAAAGAGGCCTTCAGAACCGATGCTCTCGCCAGCACCGACAGCGATTTCGACCGGATCGGTTGAGTTTTGATCAAGGCTGCGTGCGTTATCCGAGAGGTTCTTCGCGGGAATCAAAAGATCTGCTTTGGCATCGGCGACAGCAGGTGTCCACTGGAAGCGTCGTAAAGCCAAACGGAATCGGTCGGTGGCCGTGAGCGTGACGTCTTCCCCGTCGATCTCCATGTGAATACCGGTGAGCATAGGCAGCGTGTCATCTTTGCCAGCTGCTGCTGCGACCTGGAGCACTGCATCTGCGAAAAGTTTAGGGTCGATGGCGCCTGTTGCTGCAGGTAGCTTAGGCAAAATCGGATATTCATCCAGCGGGATGAGCGGAAGCTCAAAGCGAGAAGATCCACAGACCACGAGAGCCTGGCTACCTTCTACAAAAATTTCCACCGGCTTTGCTGGCAGAGTTCCGATGATGTCTGAGAGGAGCTTTCCAGCAACAGCGATACGTCCCGGTTGGCTTACATCTGCGGAAATACGAACTTTTGTAGAGATCTCATAGTCAAAACCCGCAAACTCTAGCCCTTCATCATCAACTGTGATGACCACGGCTCGCAGTACGGGTTGGGTGGGCTTTGTTGGCAGGTTACGCGCAACCCAGCTCACTGCACCTGAAAGGTCTTCCTTCTCGACCCGGAATGAGACAGCTTGTGCGTCCATGCGTATGAGGGCTCCTCGCTTGAGTGAATCTTGGAATTACAAGACCTAACCGTACCCGGGTTGACGCGACTGCAAAACTCCGCAGCCCCAGATTTTTGTAATTTCAAGAATCCGGTGAGACCGCAGGCCGAGCCTCAAAAGTTGTTATTCCCCAGCTCCTCTTTCTACTTAGTTTCATTAAGAGTAAATCGTTGGTAGTAACAGTAAGTCCTGTGCATTCTGTGGAATGAGGGGTGAACGCTACGGTCGTAGCGGATTTTTTGGCTGTGAATGCGATTGTGGAATGTCGGTGGATAACTCGACGGTCCTGTGGATAACTTTTTGGGGTGGTGAGTTGTTCACATTCTATCCCCAGTTCAGGGTTAATTCTTACACATAAAAGGCAGTGTTATCCACAGGTCTTGGGCGGCGTCGAAAACCTCAAAATGTGTCGAGTATCATCAAATTACATGTTTGTAATTACACAGCTGTGTATAACTCTGTGTACTACTTTTAAAACTGTTGTGACCTGGAAGAACCCACAACAAAGGCTGCCTCCCAGAATTACCGGGAGGCAGCCTTTGTTAGAAGCCGATAACGGTCTTATCCGCGAGAAGAACTCTTGATCTGCTGCGTGAGCAGCTGAATTTCGTCGTAAGTTTCTTTCTTCTCTGTGATCTCTTTACGAATTTTTCGATCCGCGTACATCACCGTGGTGTGGTCTTTACCGCCGAATTGTTCGCCGATCTTTGGAAGCGACAGATCTGTAAGCTCGCGGCACAGATACATTGCTAGCTGACGTGCATGAGCCACCGCACGCGTCTTACCACTGCCCTTGAGCTCATTGACATCCATCTCAAAATACTCAGCAGTAGCCGCGAGAATGGTTGTCGCCGTAATTTCTTGATTGGCCTGCTCCGGCATCATATCTTCAAGAGCTTTTTCGGCTATCCGCAGATCAATACGGTGCTTGCCCTTATCTGGAGACATCAGCGACGCATACGCAGAAACACGAATGAAAGCGCCTTCTAGCTCGCGGATCGACGTATTAAAACGGCTCGCAATCAGCTCGATAGCTTCACGATCCGCAACAATGCGTTCCGACGTCGCCTTCTTCATCAAAATCGCAATACGAGTTTCTAAATCTGGCGGATAAATGTCTGCAATAAGGCCAGCCTGGAACCGGGTACGTAGTCGATCTTCCAAGGTAGTCAGCTGTTTTGGAGGCCTATCTGAAGACAAAACAATCTGCTTATTAGCTTGGTACAAAGCATTAAACGTATGGAAGAACTCTTCCTGAGTACCCTCTTTACCCTGGAGGAACTGAATATCATCAACCATCAAAATATCTAGTTCACGATACTTACGCTTAAACGCTTCCTGCCGGTCATCTCGCACCGAATTAATGTATTCATTAGTGAATTCCTCACTAGAAACATACTTAATGCGAAGACGCGGATTTAAATATTGGGCGTAGTTGCCTACCGCATGCATGAGGTGAGTTTTACCTAGGCCTGAGTCTCCCCAAATAAAGAGCGGATTGTAGGCACGAGCAGGCTTTTCCGCCACAGCGATTGCTGCTGAGCACGGCAATTTATTGGAATCACTGACTACATAAGAATCAAATGTGTAATGCGGGTTAAGCGCTAAAGCACGATCGGGGTTAAACGATGGCTGCTCACGAGCACGCGGTGTGCCGGAAGGAATCTGTTCTGCAGGAGTGGGTTCCTGGATATGGTCAGTACGCCATCCTCCAGTATTCCCCTGATAGTCCTGGTTCAACGATGGTTCAGTTCCACGCGTTTGAAGTGGATCATGCAATAACGCAGATCCACTCTGTGGTGCGGTATGAGAAGTCGCCGGCGTGGTGTGTTGAGCCTCGTTAAAATTTTGCTCGTTAAACCCATAATGAGGAGTGGAAAAGCACTGTTCAAGAGTGTTTTCTGGGTACTTTTCATTTCCGTATGAGAGGGAACCAAAAGTCACAGGATGCTGTGCGTCCTGTGACTGGCGGTATGCCGCGCTTTGCTGATTCTGATACGCCGCATTGACAGAGCCTGCGCCATAATGACCAGAAACAGCAGATCGCTCCTGGTATGCAGGCGCGGTATCTGGGCTAAGTGAGGAGTCTTCTGGTTCTTCCTCTGAAGCATGAACGCTCACTGCAAGGCTGTACTGTCGCCCTAACCTACGAGACAATACCTCAGTGATAACAGGGCCCAGCGTAGTCTCAATCTCTTTTTTCGCTCGGGCGTGGGGAACGCTTAAAACTGCAATACCCTCTACAAATGCGACTGGCTTAACCAACCGCAGGTATGCACTTTGCTGGCGAGTAATGGAAATACCACTTTCTGGGTCCTGAGACTGTGACAGCAGCTCATTAGTAACTTCCTGCCACCGTTCGTTCCATGTCGATGGAGTCTCCGACACTTCGTATTTCCTTTACCTTGTGCGAATGAACAACAACTAATTTTTCTTGCTGATATGGCAGTGCATTCGCGGGTCAATGCCATATCAGCAGCGCTCATCAACCCCAAAAATTAATGTCCAAACAACGAGATTTCCCCAGCCGGCGGTGAAAAATGTTATTTCACTGTCCACGGGGATTTCACCGAGTTGTTCACAACGCTTTGGGTGCTGTGACCGCGTATTCCACAGAGTTTTCCACAACTGTGGATAACTTTCCGCACTGGGGTGTGTGAAAAGTTATCCACAGTCATTTCACAACCTTGTGGACAACGCCCACCGTGAAAAGTACCGCTTTTAACCTGCATGAACCCAATTCTATGGGAAAAGTTTCGACATAGATTTGAGAGTTATCCACAGGCTTGGTTATTCACAGTGTGTGATTTTTCCTTACAAATATTGTTACTCGGTGTGACGTGAGGCTGTCCAAAAATTAATTTTAGATGTTTTATGTTCTCGGTCTGGGGAGCTCGAACAGACGCATTTTTATGGCTATATTGCAACTGTCGAGAGACCCTGACCGGCCAAATAGTGGATGAGCAGCTGTTAATTACAAAAATGTCATTACAGGGGTGGGGTTGGGGGAACGGCGTGTCGATTTGTTCTAGCTAGGAAAACTCACGTAGTCTGTTGAGGTCTGTCACTGCAACGGGCGTGTTTTTAATACGTCAATCGCAAGTGCTTTGTTGAGAACGCCGCTATGAACGACAGAGCTTTCGGAACGCCTCGCATCAAAAGAGATGTGTGACGCCGACAGGGTTCCGGAAATTCGGCGCTAACGTGATTGTGGTTAGCGTGGTGCGCGTACCTCACTTGAAAATCATCCAATTTAGGGTGACCGCGCTTCCCAGTAATGCTGAGAAGTAAGAGGGTGCTTGGCCCACTGTGGGTCGGGGATCTTTGTGCGGCCGCCTACACACAACTTGAGGAGTGTTCACCGTGGCTAAGGGCAAGCGGACGTTCCAGCCGAACAACCGTCGTCGCGCACGTAAGCACGGCTTCCGTATTCGTATGCGTACCCGTGCGGGGCGCGCAATCGTGGCTGCACGTCGTCGTAAGGGCCGTGAGAAGCTGACTGCTTAGTCTCTTCTTACAAGAATTAAACGACGGTGCTTCCTTCTAGGCACAAGCTCAGCAATTCCGACGAGTTCCGTGGAACTATTCGGAAAGGCAAGCGTGCTGGAAGAAGCACCGTCGTTATTCATTTACGCACCCATGCTGCTGCGGACAACATAGCGGCAGTAGGCGGACCACGCTTTGGCCTCGTGGTGTCTAAAGCCGTAGGCAATGCGGTGATCCGTCATGCAGTCTCTCGCAAACTTCGGCATATTCTTATGGGCATGAAAGACCAGATTCCTCACGACGTGCATATTGTTGTTCGCGCATTACCCCCGGCGGCAATGGCGACGTCTAAGGAACTGGAAGCGGATGTTCGTTCGGGCGTCGAAAAGCTGCTTTTACGTTGATAAGGAGCGGCTCTCATGTGTTATTCCCACCAGCAACTAGGCAATGAGAATAATAATTCTTGGCCTGTGCGACCTGCTGGGATGCTCAGTGGGCTGCTGTATGATGCGGTGCGTTTCTACCAAAAATATATTTCTCCCCTTAAGATGGGGTCTACCTGCCGTTTCGATCCGACCTGTAGTGCGTATGCGCTTGAGGCTGTGTCTCGGCGTGGTGCTGTTGTAGGCACGGCGTTGACGATCGCACGGTTAGCCAAATGTGGCCCCTGGCACCCAGGCGGTTACGACCCCGTGCCTCGGCGTTGATTATGCATCGGAGATTCTTTGGAGGATCCTCGATGATCAGCTTCGATATGCAGGGAACGCCACATCTTAAAACTTCGACCACCAAGGAGTTCTGACTCACAGTGCTCAACTTCATTTATTGGCCGATCTCGGCCATCCTGTGGTTCTGGCACAAAGTAGTGAGCTTTGTGTTTGACCCAGACTCCGGCATCTCGTGGGTGTTGGCTATTATGCTGCTGACGTTCACGATTCGTGCATTCCTTGTGAAGCCAATGCTCAATCAGATGCGTTCTGCTCGCAAGATGCAGGAACTCCAGCCGCTGATGCAGGAAATCCGTAAGAAATACGGAAAAGACCAGCAGAAGATGATGGCAGAGACACGGAAAGTGCAAAAAGAAGTGGGAGTCAATCCCATCGCTGGTTGCCTTCCCGCCCTCGTACAGATGCCTGTGTTCATCGGTCTGTTCCACGTGCTGCGCTCCTTCAACCGTACCGGTACCGGACACAGCCAGCTGGGACTTTCCGTTGAGGTCAACCGACAGACCCCTAACTACATCTTCTCGCCCGAAGACGTTCAGTCCTTCCTTGACGCTCGTATCTTTGGCGTGCCGCTCTCCGCATACATTTCGATGCCTGGTGACATGTACAAGGCTTTCCAACCTGTAGATTTCACCCGTGCCAACATCATTGCTGTGGCAGCTCCGTTGATTCTGATCATCGTGGTAGCAACGCATATGAACGGACGTTTGTCTGTTAATCGCCAAAAAGCACGGCGTGAATCCGGCCTGCAAGCCGCGCCTACTAGCGGCCAGATGCAGATGCAAATGGACATGATGAACAAGATGATGCTGTGGTTCATGCCATTGACCATTCTGTTTACCGGTGTCCTGTGGCACCTCGGTCTGCTGTTCTACATGGTGGCCAACAACATTTGGACCTTCTTCCAGCAGCGTTGGATTTTTAACAAGATTGACGCAGAAGAGGCCGAAGAAATTGAAGCCAAGAAGGCCGCGAAGCGGGCAACGGCTCCGAAGCCCGGACAGCGTCCGAATAACCCTAAGAAGGGCAAGAAGAAATAATTTTTCTTCCGCTCACTGCCGCCACCATATGTGGTGGCGGCAGTTTTTGTTATTCCGCCTGGTAAGTGCGTGCGTGATGTGGTGGCTTTCCCGTTTGGGGGCAACAGTGTCGGACCGGCGTGATAGCGTTGTGAACGTACCGGAGTTGTCTGTGATGCCGGTAGAAGTATTAAGGATGGTTCCACGTGAAACATGAGGAAAATAACGGTGCCGAGCGTGAGCTTGAGCTGGTCTCTCCCCCAGAGGTAGCCACAGAGATCTTTGGATCGTTGCTGGATAAAGCGGTGGAATACCACCGTTTATTGGCTATCGACGGATCCACACGCGGATTTATCGGCCCTCGTGAAGTTCCAAAACTGTGGGACCGTCACATACTTAACTGCGCGGTCATCGGTGAAGCGATGGATCTCCATGCTCGCGTTGCAGATATTGGCTCAGGAGCCGGTTTGCCTGGTATTCCTCTTGCGCTTGCCCGTCCTGACCTGGAGATAACGCTCATTGAACCGCTGCTCAAGCGTTCTGTTTTCTTGGGTGAGGTGAAAGACTCCCTGGAGTTAGATAACGTGACCGTGATTCGGGGGCGTGCAGAAGAAAAAGAGGTCCGAAACGAACTGGGGCTTGTCGACGTCGTCACATCGCGCGCAGTCGCTCCCCTAGGAAAACTTGCGGGATGGTCGCTTCCGTTGGTTCGTCTTGGTGGGAAAATGATCGCCATGAAAGGCTCCTCCGTAAAAGAGGAATTTGACCGTGATGAAAAGATGATTTTTAAAGCTGGTGGCGGAAAAATCAAGATTTTTACGGTGGGTGATCAGCTGGAAGATCCAACTACACTGATTTCTATCCGAAAAGTTCGCTAAAAGCGGCGTTGGGTGGTGTGGAACCGCCTGCCCTCTAGGCATTAAAGTAAGAAACGTACACTGTGGGCGTGATAGGGCCCTCGATTCATAGACGAGAAGGGACGCATGGACGACCAGAACTGGGAAGATACACCGATCGCCGCTGCGGCACGCCGTGCGGCGCAGGTGTTGACGCCGAATAGCCTGCATCTGCCCCGTCCAGATAGCTCTCGCAGGATGACTGTAGCTAACCAAAAAGGTGGCGTAGGAAAAACTACCTCTTCAGTTAATCTCGCAGCGGGGCTTGCTATTAATGGCCTCAAAGTCCTTGTTATTGATCTTGATCCGCAGGGAAACGCCTCTACTGCCCTAGGTGTTGAACACCGTGCCGGAACCTTGTCGAGTTATGAATTACTCATCGGAGAATGCACTGTAGAAGACGCGATACAGGAAACGACGGCATCTGAGAACCTCTTCTGTGTTCCCGCAACCATCGATCTAGCTGGCGCCGAAATTGAGCTGGTTAACTTAGTTCGGCGAGAATACCGGCTCAGCGACGCTCTCAACACGGAGTACATGCAGCAGGCAGACTTCGATTACATATTTATCGATTGCCCACCCTCGCTTGGCTTACTCACCATTAACGCCATGACCGCCGTTGATGAGGTACTTATCCCTATTCAGTGTGAGTACTATGCCCTCGAAGGTGTGGGTCAGCTGTTGAATAACATCACGATGATCAGGCAATATCTGAACCCCAACCTGCATATTTCCTCGATTCTCCTGACCATGTATGACGGTCGGACAAAGCTCGCAGAGCAGGTCATGGATGAAGTACGCGGGCATTTTGGTGACGTAGTCTTGGGAACCAAGATTCCGCGCTCCGTGAAGGTGTCAGAAGCCCCAGGCTATGGGCAAACCGTTCTTGCCTATGATCCAGGTTCTCGGGGCGCGCTAGCCTACCTCGACGCGGCACGAGAGCTGGCCACTCGCGGCGACTATTTGCCGTCGGAAAGCTCGGGCCCAATCGGGATGTCACCAGAAGCATTGCGCGAACAACAAGGGCAAAGCCAAAATGAAGGCAATGCCGATCACGCGGATGAGACCTCAAAGGAGTAAGAAAGATGGCACAGGAAGCTCGTAAAGGTGGTCTCGGCAGAGGAATTGGCGCGTTGATAACTGGAAGCCCGTCGCCTGGGCAACGCATCGGCGACTCCGCAGCAGATGTGGTTTTTGGCGGTGCAACTGAGAAGAACAAACAATCGCGCTTGCAACGCGAAGCCAAGGGTGCGCGCATTAGCCCCATCATTGCGCATGCAGTAGAAAAGCAATCCGCAGGCTCACGCGGAACAGATCAGCAACTCGAAGAATTTGGTGCCACCTACCGGGAAATTCCCATCGGGCTCATCATCCCCAATGAGAAAAACCCCCGTAGCGTTTTTGACGAGGAAGACCTCGCTGAGCTGGTTCACTCAATCCGTGAGTTTGGTCTGCTCCAGCCCATCGTGGTCCGCGAGACCCCCGATGAGCACTACGAGATCATCATGGGTGAGCGCCGCTGGCGTGCATCATCTAAAGCTGGCGTGAAAACTATTCCCGCAATCGTCCGCAAAACCGATGACTCGGAGATGCTGCGTGACGCCCTTCTGGAGAACATCCACCGCGTTCAACTTAATCCTTTAGAAGAAGCAGCTGCTTACCAACAATTGTTGCAGGAATTCGGCGTTACCCAGAATGAGCTGGCAGATAAACTCGGCCGTTCCCGCCCCGTCATCACCAACATGATTCGCTTGCTTGCCCTTCCCGTAGCAGTACAGCGCAAAGTGGCGGCTGGTGTGCTTTCTGCCGGACACGCTCGGGCGCTCCTAGGCGTTAAAGGTGGCGAGGACCACCAGATCGCCCTTGCCGACCGCATTGTGGCTGAGGGCCTTTCTGTTCGTGCAACAGAAGAAGCCGTCACACTGATGAACCGTGGTGAGAAACCAGCACCAAAGAAGCGGGAAAAGACCCCGACCCCCGAGTTCCTCACCCATGCCGCAAACCGCCTTGCCGACGGCCTAGACACCAAAGTCTCGGTGAGTATGGGTAAGCGTAAAGGAAAAATCGTTGTGGAATTTGGTGGGCGTGAAGACTTTGACCGCATCATGGGGCTCCTCGGCGGAAACAGCGAGGGGCATTAGCAGCTTCTTGTGAAAGGCGCTTAATGGCATGAACACACGAATCGAGGCCCTCGACCTAGACGGTATCCCCCGGATACACCTGGGGGCGTCGAGAAGCGTGTTCTGGGAGCTGGAGGAATCAGCGGCCCTGTGTGCGTCCACTGCCGGGACTCCCACCCTGGAAAAAGAAGCGTGGTTAGCCGCTGTGCTGTCCGCATACGGCAGCTGCGGCTTCAACATCACAAGCGCCGACGACACTGCTCTCCGGGCCTATGCAACCTTGCTCTACTGCCCAGCTTCTGAAGCCCCGGGCTGTGCCCAATTGCCCACCGCCCCTGTGACCAGCGATGCCTACGTGCTGACCTCCCTCCACAGAGATCCAGCCATGATGGGCAGCGGCATAGAAACAGTGCTTCTCGACGCAGCCATCGTCCATCTTGCCGGACAAGGAATAAAAGCTCTTGAAGCCTTTGCACGAGACGAAGCCTTTTGCGACGATCCATTGAACCCACAGCCGGAGAACATCCAACGCATACTCACATCTGCGGAGGATATTGGCTTGATGACGCTAGCGTTATTGGAATCCGCTGGATTTGAGATCATTCGGCATCATCCGGTGCTGCCCCTCCTACGGCTTGAACTGCCGCCAGCGCACACTTTGTTTACCGCGGAGACTGCGGAACCTTTGCTTGCCAACGTGGCTGTATAAAAGGCAATAAAAATGGTGGCCTCCCCGAGGAAAGCCACCACAGAAAACTTAGAGCATGCCCTGTTCCAGCATCTCTGCGAACTTGTAGGTGCCGGTGGGCTGGTCATCGTCGTCAAGGAGATACAGGCGCTTGACGGCCACCACAATTGCTTCTGCGATCGCGTCTCGATGCTTGGGGTCAGTCAAGATCGTGACATCGTGAGGGTTGGTCAGATAACCCAACACCACCTCGATGGTCGGCATAGCCGTGATGCGGAGTAAATCCCAGGTCCTGCCGTGGTTACCGCAGTTGACCAAGTCGGTGCGAGCGCTGATTTCGCGTTGAATGAAGCCACTCAACATCTCGCCAGTCAGGGAGTTGGTCCCGGACTCAGAGCCGAAGTAAAAAGTGGCAACGCCGTTTGCTTTGTCGTTCTGGTACTGATCGCACTGTAGACAAATCATCACGTCGGCATCAAAGGCATTGGCGATGTCCGCGCGCTCCAGCTGTGAAGGATTATCCTGCCGCGGCCTGGAGATGATGGTCTCCATCCCCGCAGCGATCATGCGTCCCTCTACCCGGGTGGCAAGGTCCCAGAGGATTTCCTCCTCCGTGATCTTTCCATAAGGACCCCGCACTACTTGTCCACGCGAGTTTCCGCCCAAAGAGGGGTCGATGACGACGCGCTTACCAGCGAGCATAGGGCCGGCGTCGCGGACGCGCTCGCGCTCGCGAAGGGCCTGCGGCGAACCGCCGGTAATTCTGCGACCAAGGCGCCCGAACGCACGGATTGTTTCGGGACCGCAGATGCCGTCGCTCTTCAGCCCATAGTTGACCTGATAACTGAGCAACGCCTTGTATGTGTTATCACCGAATCGGCCATCGACGCGATCGGTGTAAAAACCGAGTTCTTGAAGCTGCGTTTGCAACTGCACTACGTCGTCGCCAACGAAAATATTATTCGGCTCGAAGCTAAGAACTCGGGCACCGAGCTTATATGAGGCCTCGCGGAGGGCACGGAGAGTGACCTCGTTGATCTCACCGCTAGCGATGATGCCCCGAGCCTGCTGCATACCCTTGATAACTTCGGCGAGTTCCTCGTCGAAGTATGTCTCCGGGTCAGTGAACGTTTGCCCCTTGGACTGTTTGATTTCTTTATCAGAGTCCGGCACAAGACCAAGGCGTGTCAGTGCTGTTCTGACTTCAGCGACGCGCGGGCTGCGGTCACCTACTCGCAAGATGTCAGACACACTGCTCCTTTCCAATAACGGGTGGTCAAGCCAAAAAGCCGGTTAACGGCACAGTGATGGCTTTGTAATCCTCGTCAAAGGATACCAGTTACTGGTGTGAACGCAGTTTTGCCACGATCTCTGATTTCGGACGGACTCCAACAAATTCGGCGACCTTCTGGCCGTCTTTGAAGATAAGGACGGTGGGAATCGACATGATTTGGAACATTGCGCCCAGGTTGCGCTCGGCATCGACGTCGACTTTGCCCACGACGACATCGTCGCCCATCTCGGCGGCGATCTCATCGATGATCGGACCCAGCTTCTTACAAGGGCCGCACCATTCAGCCCAGAAATCGACGAGAACTGGTTTATCGGAGTCAATGACGGTTGTCTTAAAAGTTGCCTCGGTCAAAGCGATAGGTGCATTCATAGGGTTTCTCCTTATACGTAGGTGGTGGGTTAGGCGTCGAGTGATGCGAGATAATTCTCGGCGTCGATAGCGCCGCGGCAACCGGAACCGGCAGCGGTGATTGCCTGCTGGTAGTGGTCGTCGACAAGATCTCCCACGGCGAAGACACCAGGAACGTTGGTGCGCGTGGAAGGCTCTGCTACCCGGACGTAGCCCGCATCATTGGTGTCCACTACGTCACGGAACAAATCAGAGCGAGGATCATGGCCGATTGCTACGAACATAGCCGTGACGTCGAGAACGGAAGTCTCTCCGGTGACAGTGTCCGTGAGCTCCAGGCCGCTCACCGTATTCTCCCCCAACACCTTGGATACGGTCTTATTGGTGAGGAACCGGATCTTGTCGTTGCTCTTGGCCCGTTCCAGCATGATTGCGGAAGCGCGGAACTCCTCGCGGCGGTGCACGATAGTCACAGACTTAGCAAACTTGGTAAGGAAGGTTGCCTCTTCCATGGCGGAGTCGCCGCCGCCAACGACAGCGATGTCATGATCGCGGAAGAAGAAGCCGTCGCATGTGGCACACGCAGATACTCCCCGACCCAGGAGAGTCTGTTCGCCTTCTGCACCGATATAGCGCGGTGCAGAGCCTGTGGCCAGGATGACGGAACGAGCATGGAACTCTTGCTCGTCGACCCAGATCTTCTTGATCTCGCCTTCAAGCTCCACCTTGGTCACCAATTCCATGCGGAGATCTGCCCCAAAGCGCTCGGCCTGAGTACGCATGTTGTCCATAAGGTCTGGCCCCATTATGCCTTCTGGGAAGCCCGGGAAGTTTTCTACCTCTGTGGTGGTCATCAGAGATCCACCGAATTCGATTCCCTCGAAAACGATGGGCTTGAGCTCAGCACGAGCCGCATAGAGAGCTGCGGTGTAGCCGGCTGGACCGGATCCGATGATGGCTACGTCGTGCACTGTGGTCGCGTTAGGCACGCTGGGTGCTTCGGACATGAGGTTGCCTTCCTAGCTGTTGTAACTGAATCTAGCGGGGCCAGATATGTGGAGAAAGCCCTTCTGAGTATCTCCGTAGGTGCTTTCGTGATTCTGGCTCAGTGTAGCCGTTAGCCGCAGCGCCTCAGTATTCTCATAGGTTACTTTCTTTTTCTTCCTAACAAGTGAGGGCAAGAATGCATTACCGACGTGACAAGGACAACGTTGAAGCCACGTCTATGCGCTACAGCTCTTCAACCACGGGAGTGAGAAGACCTCTCAGAGTTTTTCGTGCCCGAGCCCGACGCGACTTGATTGTTCCCGGCCGAACGTTTTCTATCTGTGCGGCAACATCAACGTCATAGCCAGCGAAATCGACCAAGAGAATGGCGTTTCTTTGCTCGGGTGGCAACACGTCTACCGCTTGGGCTATTGACATGGACATAGCGTGATCCCTGAGTGGAACATGGCTGAGTGTATAGTCCAGCCGGGCGTGTGTTCCCATGAGAGGTTCCAACGGGAGGTTGTCTCGATGCGTGCAACGATGGATGTGGTCGTAAGCGCTGTTAAACACAAGGCGATAAAGCCACGTGCTCAATGAGGAGTCGCCACGGTACCGCGCTAGATTTCGTGCGGCCTTGAGCATCGCTTCCTGCATGATGTCGTCAGCATCGGAATCGCAATAGCTGTGACGTCGAGCAAGCCACCACAGGCTGTGATAGTGCCGCTTAGTTATTTCGTCGAAGGCCTGGTTATTTCCCTCGAGGAACTGGATAACGAGATCAGCGTCGCGGGTCTTTGTGGCATATCGCTTTGCGACGTTTTCCCCTGCGATGGCTTTCAAAGTCAGTCTGTTTGAGTCGCCAGCTCTGGATTTTGGCTGCATCGTGTTTGATTGCGGTGGCCGTGACTGCACAGCTCACTATTCCCCCCCATAGTGTTTATGGTGCCACTTCCCTACAGCGGCACGATGATTCTTGCTTTTAATATTGGCTAAGAAAGCGTCTTGGCGAGATATCCTGCTTGCCCAATGAATTGGATGTCATAGGACCATATAAGGAAGAATTTTAATATCTTGAACTGCATAAACACCGGTTTATGGCTTTTATGGGGGACTTGTAGTGCCATGCCCAAACAATGACAGGGAGACATACAGCGCGCACGCGATGGTTTGGGGGCAAGGTTCTGCACAAAGGTGATAACGAGGGTTTTATAACAAGAAAAAGAAAACTGTGGTGGGAAAGAATCGACGACTCCTTCCCACCACAGTTCTACGCGGGGTGTTTAATAACTAGCGACCACCGTGATGTTGTGTATCTTCACGGAGGCATTGTCGGTGACCCCCGTTACCCACACCAGAATGGAGGTGACCAACGGCTCCTCGCTCAACGAGATTCGGGTCTGCGTGGAAGAGACTTTGCGTTCTCCCACAAGCTGAGCGGAGTCCAGCGAAGAAAGTTCGTCATCGTCGACCTGGTAGACAGAGATCTTTGCCGGCGTGCCATCACTTTCCACCACCACGGAGCTCGCCAGATGCGGTTGATCAAGGGTGATCATGATGCCTGCCCCCTGGCCCTTTGCCATCGGACCTGTAGACCACGCACTGGATTTATCTGGGTCAATGGCTAGGTGGGCAGTAGACGCGGACTCGCTGCTCGGAGTGGTGCCACTTGGAGACCATGCAGAAGCGCTCTTTATCGGTGCCACAATGCTGGGCAGGTCTAGTACATCAGAGGGCTTAGAGTTCACAATCGGATCATTGTTCAAAGGCACCTGCCCCTGGTCACTGCCAAAGAGGCTCGTGATGTATCCGGTAATCAAAGCGATGGAGACAACGACCACTGCAACCGCCATGGCGATAATCGCACGGCTGATATTGCTAAACCCAGCGCTACCAAAGCCTGGGGTATTTCGAGGCCTAGGAGTAGCCTCTTCCTCAACCACGAGATGGTCCTCGGCAACAGAGGGGGCATCTGGAAGATCTGCGATGGCGTGCGGAAGCTCGGTGGCGTCGACATGCAGAAGCGCAGTGATTTCTTGCGGAGCAGTGTCCACTTGAATAAGAGTGCCCAACGCGGTACGAATACTGCGCATATCGCGTTCGTAGGAGGAATCAGACAAGACAGCGGGGAATGCAAGAATTGCCATGCCATCTGTGTTGATACGGATACGTGCGTGGTTATCAATACCTAAGGGGGTGTGAGCACTTTGTGCAAACTGTGCGGCCTGGCTGAGAGGCTCAAAAGCATAGGCGGCAGCATAGGGATTAACCGGCTCGCTGGCCACGGAAGCCAACGAGGAACCTGCGACCCAATCGGCAACAACAAGGCAACCGTTGCGATACGACAAAACCTCAATATTTGGCGCGATTGCTGGGTGATTGAGATTAGCCAGCGCACGAGTACGACGCGATACCTCCGCTGCCTCGCCCGCAGCGGCCGCAGGAGTTGCGGGAGCCTGTGGAGCTTTCCCTGACGTGTCCACGAAGATGAGGGCTACTTCCCTACCCGTGGTCTTTTCCCTAGCCTGCCAGAAACGAGCAGTGGAGACAGAGCCGTGGTCTGCCAACAAACGGAATCGACCATCGGAGACCTGCGCGCCGGGGACCAGACGTGGGCCACGGACGATACCGGCAGACATCGGTGCCGGGATTGGTGTGGCGTTGAAGGTGTCGTCGAAAGCGAGGGCCTCGTTGGCGATAGCCTGGCGCGTTGGCACCATGTCGTCTTTTTGCGGGGCGCGCATGTGGATGAAGCGGCTCATACCTGGGATGCGCTGCAGCGCGTAACCAAGGTTGACCACTTCTTCCAGGCCCGAACGCGAAAGAACGAGGCCGATGCATAGGAGGAAGACCACGCCAACGATAGCCAGGTGAACAAGCATTCCGACGCTGCCCAAGGCGCTAAACAAGCCGCCCATAAACTGGTCGAGAACGTAGCTCAGCGCCAGCGCCGCGAGGATACCTGCGCCAGAGGCGATAAAGGCCCACGTGCTTGTTTTTAGTACTTCGCGTCCGCCGAGATTTCCAAGCTTGCGTCGCAAGAGCATCGCGCCGATGATCGCACCGGCCACGAATCCAAAGCCGTTGGCAGCGCCAAGCAGGATCACTACTCGGCTGGGATCCGTGGCAGCCAGTGGCGCAATAACGGAGAGCACTATCTTGGTGACGGTAATACCTGCGATGATAAACGTAGGGGTCCATGCCTCTTCTCGGGCATAGAACACACGCAGGTGCAGCAGAACGAGAGCATAAGGCAGCAGCGTGAACGCAGCAAAGCTGAGCGTCCAGCCGAGGATGGTTGCAGACTCGGCGTCGAAGCGTCGATAAGCAAAAAGCCCGAGGCCGATGCGCTCGCCATAAGCCGTGAAAAAGACGACGATAGGGATTAATGCGATATAGGTGAGCTTCGAGCCAATAATCAGATCGCGGACCACTGCTTTGTCATCACCATCGGCGGCGTTGCGGGAAAGACGCGGCATGATGGCGGTAAGCAACGTGACACCGATAATGCCGTAGGGAACCTGCAACAACAGCCAATGCTGCTGGTAAATATTGGGTGCGCCCTCATCCGCAAAGGAAGCAATACGGGTTGTGATCATGTAACCGATTTGAGAAATCGCCACATAAACAATGATTGCTGTGGCCATTCCTCCGAACTGCTTCAAACGCTCATCAATGCCCCACAGCGGTTTGAGCGATATCCCGGCGCGACGGATCGGCGGAATCATAATCAACGCCTGCACAACAACACCCAGCGTGGTTCCCAGGCCCAGGAGCAGCACGTGCGGGTCAGTGATCGTAGAAGGAGCCGTGGGGTCAAGCTCGCCAGGAAGCAGCATGTACAACACGAGCACGGCAATGGTGATCATGTTGTTTGCTACCGGCGCCCACGCTCCAGGCTTAAAGATCTGCTTGGTATTAAGCACTGCCATGAGCAGCGAAAACATTCCGTAGAAGAAGATCTGCGGAAGTAAAATATACGCAAAACTGGTGGTTTGAACGATGTTGACCTTGCCCTCTGTGCCTAGCATGAGCCGGCTTAGCAAAGGCGCGGCGATAATCGCCCCGATCGTGACCAATCCGAGTAGCGCTGCCGCGAGGGTAAAGAGCCTCCGGATGAATGCGGCTCCCCTATCAGGGTCTTCCTTTTCCGCTCGAATAAGAACGGGGACCACCAAAGACGTGAGAACGGCGCCCAACACAATCTCTGTGATGAGGTTGGGCAGCGTGTTTGCGGTGTTGAATGCCGAGGCGATGGCACCGCCTAAGCTGGTGGAGATCAAAACGGTACGCAGGAAGCCCGTAACGCGTGAGAAAAGAGTGGCTATGGCCATGGAACCAGTGGAACGAACAACGTCATTATCACTGGTAGAGGCTGTGCTTTGTGAGTCCTCACCCGCCTGAGATGCAGAATTATCCGCGGCGCCGTCTGCTGCGGTGCGGGCGGATTGTTCATCCCTATCCAAAGTAACCACTGAGGCTGACTGCGCCTCGTGCTCAAGGCTTTCCGACGCCTCCCCTCCGGCTGGCTTAGCACCTTCAGAGGGAACGCTCAGGCCGGTAGGCATAGCGCTGTTGTCGCCGGGAGCATCCGCAACCGAGTGACGAGCGGGGTCCTTGTCCAATTTGGAGCGATCCTCGCTGGGGTGCACCGAAGAACTGGTGTGGCGGGGACGGGCCTCGGGGACTGGTGCCGGTGCCGCGGGAGGCACGATGCGGTACCTGGTTCCCTTGCTAGGGGGTGTGCTCTCAGATGAGTTCACCTGGAAATCCTGCTTCTTTTCTATGGTCGCCGCCATAAGCTTCGTGCGAGTCGGAGGGACTGAAACTTATGCGGCGTCAAGGGGAAAGATCGGGGCGATCGGTATTGCGTTGGTGATAGCCCCGAGAGCTGTTTTAAAAAAGGGGGTGGTGTCTTCCCTCTACACTATGTCCGTGGAGAGTGAAGACCGTTTCCAGAATCATCCGAGTTGGCATCACCGCTGGTACGGTCGCCATCGCGAACTGATCCTTCACTGCGACGACGCGGCCTGCGTACGGGTGGGCGCCGCGTGGTTGATGCGGGAGAAAGAGAACGCGTTGTTGCTTTTGGCTCGCTATGCGTATGACGCTTGCGTTTGACAAAGAAGCGCAAGAACAGCAGAGCAAAGAGTCCTAGGATTACGGTAAGAGCGATACCAGACTGCCCCACAAAACCGGACCGAGTTTGCACCGCGATAGTCACAGGGTTGGAGATCGCCGCGCCGGTGGGAGTAGCCAGCCATAGTTTGAGATTAGTCTGGTCATCGTCGTCGGGAAGCTGCGCGATCATCTGCGCAGTAATGGATCCCTTTGCCGGAATCACCAGGCTGTCTTTCACCTTAATCGACGCGCCTTCAGGGCCATTGAAGCGAATACGTGCATCGACAGGAAGCGGAAGTCCATTCTTTGCCGCAATAAGTAGCGGTGAGGATGGAGAAAGCCTGGTGTACACGTTGCCCGGGGACAACAATGTGACGGAGCTGCGCAATTCCGTGAGCGCATCGCGGTTTTCATTGGATAAAGCGGTGGCCCGGGCAATCTTCTGGTCAAAACTGTTAATAGAACGTCGTCCGTTGACGCTGAGAGCGCGGAGCAAATCCTGCCGCAATGGCGCAGTGAAGTTATAAGGCGATAGGGCGATGGCGGCGTCGTTAATCATGAGACGCGTGAGATCGTCGGTGTAATCCGATTGCTGGCGTGCCCGCAGGATCTCCGTGTCTGAGACCACTGTGGGGTCGTCATAGGGGGCACCATATCTGCCCTCTACCAGGCCGCTGCTAGAGATGCTGTTAGATGAGCCGTCGCCGCTTGCCGACGTTGCAGCCGCCGCCGCAGTTCGTGCAGCAAGCTCACCTTCCTGTTGCTGCGACATAGTGACATAGTCGCGCAGAGTCATCGGCAGTGCGGAATTCTCCCGCAGCAAAGTAGAAATTGCCTCGAACCAGGAATTGGGGTTCCTAATCGACGTGGGCATCATCAACAGTGTGGGCTGAGTGCTTTCCGCAACAGCGGCATCGATAGCGGCCGCACCGGTAGCCATCCGGGCTGCCTCAGAGTCGAGGGAGTAATCAAAGCGAATGTCGTAGTTGCCGTATCCCGCCGTCACTGGTTTGGGGGATGCCTGGGCAAGCGTGGCAGATAACGAGCCTTGATACGCCACAGAACGCACGCCAGCGGCAAGCTGGCCGAAACGATCTACCTTGGGGGCCTGCCACACCGTGTTGTCCGCGACAAGGACAGAAACAGGGACTTGCGCAGTGGGTGCGATCGTGGGAGCCGCGGAGTCACGGACGCTATCCAACGAGGCCTCAGAGTCCTTGGCCGGCGATTCCTTGAGGGAACCTTCATCCGGTTGAGACTTAGCTTCCTTAGCCTTGGTGGCCTCCCAGGCAGCACTGATGTCGCTCGTGGTCGGAGGTTTGGTACCGTCCGCGCTTTCCTTTTGATCCGCCCAGCCCAAGGAGGCTGCAGTTTGTGCGGTGATATAGCCCGCGCCGGGGATCACGATATTAGATTCCGGGGTAACCCCCAGCACGTCTTTGATGACGCCAGAGCCACGCTGCAGGGCCTCACGCATCAACCATGGATTGTTGGTTTTAGCCACCGCGTTGAGATCAGCATTAGCCCACGGCATAGCCACAGTGCAGGTGCCTTCCGTGGCTTTCCCTAATTTTGCGAGCCACTCAGCAGCAGCTTTTTGACCTTTGCCCGGGACATACTTTTCTGTTTCGTCCTCAATGCTCCAAGAATCGCGGAGACGTCTATTCTCCGACACCGAGCTGGGGCGCTGTGAGGCCACGCTATATCCCTCGGACATACGTCGGGTGACATCGAGGAACTGCGGATCGATGGCTAAGCAACTCGCCGTGCTGATCTCTGGCGTTACAGTGCGGGCGGCGAGGTAGGCGTCGAGAAGCCGATCTAAGCGGCCACCATGCGCAATCTCTTCAGTCAATGCTTCCGAACGCATAATGAGAGGGGCGCGTTCGGGGGCCTCGCCCGTTTCCCCGCCAACGATATCGACCTCCGCAGTGATCGGCAGGACCATGCTGAGTTGCTTCGGGTCCGGTGTCGCGCCCTCAGACTTATTCGTATCGGACGCAGACAGTAGGAATCGCTGTGTGCTGTAGACGCTGTTGGAGGCGTCATGCAGTCCGATCAATATGGGATAGACACCGGCAGAACGCAGCTGTAGTCCCCCGGGCTCCGCTGCCCCGGTATCTATGCTGACATCTATGTCTTTGGAGCTATCGGGCGCAATCTTCGACTGAATTGGTATCGGACTCGCAAGGTATGGGTAGGAGGAAGGTGCTGCAGCAAGCACAGTGCGGGCACCAGCGACGGTGGGCTCTGCATCGGCGTGACGGGCCACAATTTTTGCGGAACTCTGATCGATTGGAGAATCAGAGTTATTGATGATGCGAAGCGAAAGATGTATCTTTTCGCCGAGCTGGACGTGGGAATCGACTTTGAGGATCTGAACCTTGACCTTGGCGTTCACGTCGATTGATCGCACATCCGGATTGGTCCAACGATGCGACGTCGGCCCCATGGGAGATAACGGAAGCGGATCTGCGGCAGCTTGCGGCGCATGAGTGAGCGTGGCACTGCATAAGGCGAGAGTCAGCAACGCCGCCCCAGTGCGCGACAGCAGGGAGAGCGGAAAGACTCCCATGTCGGTGGCTCGGCGTGAGTGAGGCGTCGCCAAAAGCTCAGCGGTGCTGGCATTCCTATGGCCGCTGAGTGAGGTGGTGTGGGTGAGTTTGATGGTGCTCACCGCGGGGTTTTCCTTCCCTCTGCCTTCTCTTTGATGGCATATTCTGGGATTAAATCGTGCGCGATGCGGGCCAGCTTACGCTCGTCGGCGTAGGCAAAATGCTCAATGAGTTCGTTGGCTGGGATCCACGAGACCTCAGTAACTTCTGGATCTTCATCGTTGAGATCACCATCGACGTATCGCAGCAGATGGTGATGAACCGTCTTATGAATACGCACGCCCTCAGACACAAACCAATAGTCAATCGTGCCCAGATCCGCGAAAACTTCACCGTGGATTCCGGTTTCTTCCCAGACCTCGCGCTCGGCGGTCTTTCCTTTGTCTTCACCGGGTTCCACGTGCCCCTTAGGCATGGACCACAAAAGGCGGCCTCTCCTATCGAGTCGCCCGATGAGCGCCACATAAATACGGGAAAGGTCAACGTTATTATTGCTATCAACCGCCTCAGCGAGTCCAGAGATCACCAGACCGCCCGCAGAGGTTTCATCGCGCGTGTTTATCTTGGATGTCTGATACTGGTTACGGAGACTGGCGCGGCTATTTCTAGAGCGATTAGTGTTGTGTGGCCGACGCCGGCGACGCTTATTCTCCGGTGTGGACGTGGAGCGCTGAGCGGTGCGCTGCCCTGTCCTCGTGCAGCGCTTACGTCGAGAAGCGCGCGACTCATTATCTGCCGACTCGTTTCCTTGCGGTGCGGCTGTGCCTTGATTCTCCTTGCGTTTTGCGGTGTTGCGCGCAGCAGCCGAGCGCGAGCCGGTTTTACGGGACTTGGTGGACTTGTTGGCGTCGTTAGTTTTCCGTCCGCGGGAAGAAGCACCGCTAGCGTTTTCTTGAGACGAGCTATTTTTGCTTTTCGACGCGCGCCCCTCACCAGAAGCCTGAGCGTTAGCGCTGCGCTTTGAGTCAGCGCGCTTTGCCCCCGGCTGCTGGGTCGCAGAGGTACGGCCCCCTTCTGCAGTTCGTTGTGACTGCGAAGAGCGCCCCGTCTGATCACTGCCAAAACGGCGTGACCGCGTGCGTCTTCTGCGCCGTGGCGCGGTGGATTCCGTAGAATTCACCGAACTCGGGCGCGACTGTTCGTTATCGCTCATCTCGCTGATCGTATCCTTTTCAACCTTGAGAAGGTACCTATGAACCGCTTCTTTAAAAGAAAAGAGTAATCGTGGCCAGCTTTTGCGGCGTATTTAGCCATACGTCTAGCTAACAGATGGCGCAGAAAGTGGGTTTCTTGACCCAAAAAGGTGGGAAAAATCTGTTGAAGACGCGAAAAAATGCAGACGTGATCACCATAACTTTAGCAACTATAAGTGAGTGATTACGCATTTGGATGTGATGCGTTGGGTAAAAAACCGATCGTATTTTCCAAAAGCGGAGAATACGGAGGTGTATCCCCCTGTGTATTCCTTACATATAGAAGGAAGTTGGCGGATTAACGTGTCTCAAAGCCCCTTGGCGATGTGCGAGGTGGGTGTGCGGTTAGCGTCGTCTAGCTGGGGTGCATTGTGGAGGAATCATGGTAGCGGAACCGAACAGGTAGACTCATGCGCGTGAATTCACAGAGTAAGCAGCACACAACCATTACTAATAATGGTTCGCACACCGTAGGGATAGTGAACCCATCCTCCGCCGCGTCCTCTGTTGCCCCCTGTAATGCCAACGCTGCTGAGAATACTGCCGAGAACTCCTCGGCGAGCGATTCGCCGAACCGCATTGAGCTTCTTGCTCGTGCGCAGCACACATTGGCGGGTCTTTCTCCCCTGTTGGCCCCCCTCGCGCAGCTTTTTCAAGACCGTGGGCATCGCCTTTACCTCGTAGGAGGTTCCGTGCGTGATGCTCTCCTTGACGAGTTGGGCAATGATTTGGACTTCACCACCGACGCTCGACCAGAGACCGTGATGGAGATCCTCAACGACTACACACCTGTGGTGTGGGATACCGGAATCGATTTTGGAACGGTGTCCGCAGAAAAAGACGGGCAACAAATCGAGATCACCACGTTTCGTTCAGACGTGTACGACGGGAAAACGAGAAACCCGGAAGTGCAATTTGGTGACACATTAGAGGGCGACCTTATCCGTAGGGACTTCCGAGTCAACGCCATGGCTGTAGAGATACACCCCACTGGTGACATGACGTTCCATGACCCGGTTAACGGCATGGATGACCTGGTAGAAGGCATCTTGGATACGCCTTCCGCTCCGGAGCAAAGCTTTAACGACGATCCACTGCGTATGCTTCGCGCCGCCAGGTTTGTCTCCCAACTGGAATTTTCTGTCGCGGATCGCGTCTGCAATGCCATGACGCAGATGGCGGATCAGATCGATCGCATTACCGTCGAACGAGTACAGGTGGAGCTGGATAAATTACTCTGCGGGCGGGCGCCATGGGACGGCATTGACCTCATGGTGGATACGGGGCTTGCCGCGCGTATTATTCCGGAAATTCCAGCGCTACGGCTTACCCAAGACGAGCACCGGCAGCACAAGGATGTGTACCTGCATTCGCTTACGGTACTGCGTCAGGCGATGGAACAGGAGGAGGACGGCCCCGACGTGGTGCTGAGATGGGCCTCCCTCATGCACGATTGCGGCAAGCCGGACACCCGGGCTTTTAATGATGAGGGGAAAGTGAGCTTTCATCACCACGAGATCGTGGGTGCCAGGATCATGCGAGCACGCATGCGCACGCTTAAATACTCTAAGCAGATGGTGAATGATGTGAGCGACCTCATCCGGCTGCATATGCGGTTCCACGGGTTCAATGAGGGGGAATGGACGGATTCCGCTGTACGTCGATACGTAACGGATGCTGGTCCCCTGCTATCCAAGCTGCATAAGCTTGTCCGTGCAGATTGCACAACGCGTAACAAAAAGAAGGCGGCTCGGCTTCATCGGACATACGATCACCTAGAAGAACGCATCGCGGAGATTGCGGAGCGAGAAGATCTTCAGCGGGTGCGCCCTGATCTCGACGGAAACGAGATTATGACGCTACTTGGCCTTAAACCCGGACCTGACGTGGGTAAAGCATGGTCTTTCCTCAAAGAACTACGGTTGGAGCGTGGCCCTTTGGGACGGGAAGAAGCTATCGCGGAACTCACAGCATGGTGGTCGAAAAACCACAATGCTGCCGACACAACTGGGTCGACAAAGTAGAAGAAAAATAAGGAAGGCGTGAGACATGTATGCAGACCGGTTATTCAACGCTATGGAGCGGAATGAACCTGCTCCGGGAATGCTGCTTATAGCGGCGCCTTCCATGGAAAGTTCCGTGTTTGCGCGGAATGTCATTCTGATTCTTGAGCACAATGAGGTCACGACGTTTGGTGTGAACCTTGCCTCGCGGAGTGACGTTGCCGTGTTTAACGTTATGCCGGAATGGGCCCCCTTAGCGTCTAAGCTCCAGGCTCTTTACATTGGCGGTCCCCTCAACCAGCAGGGAGTGGTAGGGATAGGGGTCACCGCCCCGGGGGTGGACATTGCTGCGCACCCGCATTTCAATCGGCTGGCTAATCGACTGGTGCACGTGGATCTGCGTACGCAACCAGAAAATGTAGCGGACGATCTCTCGGGTCTGCGTCTTTTTGCTGGTTATGCAGAGTGGGAGCCCGGTCAACTGAATGAGGAGATTGAAAAAGGCGAATGGTATGTAGCGCCTGCATTGTCCTCCGACGTGACTGCTGCTGGAAGTGTGGACGTTTGGGGTGACGTAATGAGGCGCCAGCCGATGCCGCTCCCCTTGTATTCGACGTATCCTATGGGCGTATCCGAAAACTAAGTTTTTACTTAGGGTGATACATCTGTTTTTTCTTGAGTTTTCTCTCATAAGTGCCGCGCTCCATAGAGGGCTAGGCACTCAGTTTCTTCTATCCGTATCTCCTTGGTGTTCGCCTTTTCTGGAGGAATGTTAATAAAAAGAGGTTGTGATGGTTTCACGTGAAACATCGTCCGAAATTCGGGCCGGGATTAAAGAATCCTGGGCGGTTGCATTAGGACTCGTCCCCCTGGGGCTTGCTTTTGGTTTGTTGGTGACGCAATCAGGATTTGCCTGGTGGTGGGCGCCAATTTTTTCCATCGTGATCTACGCGGGCTCAATGGAATTCCTTGCGCTGACGCTCGTCACAGGTGGAGCAGGTCCCGTATCGGCAGCGATCACAGCTTTTATGGTGAATTTCCGCCATATCTTTTATGGCTTAACGTATCCGCGCCACCGGATTACATCAGTTATCGGTAGAGTGTATTCCACATATTCGCTTACCGACGAGGCCTATGCGATCGTCTCGGCTCGCCCCGAGGCAGGGAATATCTCTAGTGTGCGACTGTTGACTATTCAGGTCTTTTGTCACGTTCTGTGGGTTTTGTCGGGCGTTGTCGGGACGCTGGCTGGGGTGGCTCTCCCCCAAGGGATTCAGGGAATGGAGTTCGCCCTCACGGCGCTTTTTGTGGTGCTGGCCTGGGAGGCATTTCGCAACAACCAAGATTGGTCGCTGCCATTTTTTGCCATTGTCCTATCTGTCATCGCTGCCCTGATCTCCACTCAGAAGATGCTCATCATTGCGCTCGTCGCCTATTTCCTTTTGTTGTTCATTCGTAGCGCGCAACCACGCTTGGATGCTGCACTGACATGGAAGGTGAAGAAATGACGCTTGCTCAGTTGGGGCTACCCGAGGGCGTCACGCTTTCCTCTGTTGTCCTCGTGCTCCTGCCGGTTGCTGTGATCACTTTTATGCTTCGGTGGCTCCCCTTCTCTGCGGTTAAGCTGCTTAAGGGCAGTGCGTTGATGTCCATGCTCGCGATGACCATGCCTGTGGGTGTGATGGTGGTGTTAGTTATGTATACGCTTTCTGCTGCGCGGGGTGCCACGGGAGGTCTTGTGCCTGCGCTCATCGCCACGGTTGCTACGTTGCTTGTGCATTGGTGGCGGAGAGACTGCGGTCTATCCATTATCGGTGGAACAGTTTTCTATATGATTCTGGTCAACCTGGTGTGGTGAACTGTTCTCCCCCTTTTTCGATATATCAAAACCGGCTTTCCCACCTCTGATGCGTAGGTGGGAAAGCCGGTTTTGTCCCAGTGTAGCTCAGCGTAATTCAGGGAATTTGGCTCTTGCCTCAGCCCACAATGATTCAAATTCTTCTGATGATAAGTATGCGGTTTCAATGTCAGGAAAGTTTGCATAGCTTTCTGGATGTGGGACTGTGTTTTGTGGTGGTGCCGCCATCCCCACGACCGTCCCACCATGGGCTGCCCCGCAGACGCTATTGGAGGGATCCACCTCTAGGAGTCGGTGCAAGCGACATTCGGTGGTGCTGGTGGGTTCTAACTCGGCAATATGGTTGCTCGTTCCCACTCCGGGGATAGACATTAGTGTTCTCACATAAAGATAGGAAGTCATGGGGTTCTCCTGAACGCGGTGGGTTTAGTTGAGATTTTCTGGCAAATTTCGAGCATAGCGGGCGGCAAGCCAGGAACACATCATGAGCTGTATCTGGTGGAAAATCATCAGCGGAAGAATGAGCAGACCTAGGTTTGCTCCCCCGAATATCACGGCTGCCATGGGCAGGCCGGAAGCGAGAGATTTCTTTGTGCCACAAAATTCTATGGCGATAACATCCCCGCGGTTAAACCCGAGCTTTTGCGCGCTGAATTTGGTCAACCACAACATAAAAGCGACTAGCACGATGGAGAACACAACGAGGAAAAGTACTTCCCATACTTTGACCGATGACCAAATCCCGGCGACGATTCCTGCGGAAAAGGCGGAATAAACCACCATTGCGATGGATCCGCGATCCACGGATTTGGTTGCTTTATTCGCGGCAAAGTCTTTGACCCATCGTCGCAGGAGTTGTCCAATGACAAAAGGCAGGAGCAACTGGATGGCAATATCCAGAAAAACTCCGGTGTCAATATGCATTCCGCCTTCTGTAGTCATGAACGCCATCACTAACAGCGGGGTGGCAAAAACTCCGATGAGGTTGGAGGCTGAGGCGCTCACGATGGCCCCTGCGACGTTGCCTTGTGCGATCGAAGTGAAAGCTACCGACGATTGGACGGTAGAAGGAACGAGCGTGAGATAAAGGATGCCCATAGAGATTCCGCTGGAAATAACCATGTCGAGAGGTTTGAGCGCTAGGCCTATCGCAGGGAACACCACAAAAGTAAAAGCGAGAATTGTTAGGTGTAGCTTCCAGTTTTTCAAGCCATCGAGGGCTTCTTTAGTGGAGAGGCGAGCACCGTAGAGAAAGAAGAGTAAAGCGATTGCAATTTTGGTCGCGGTGGAAAAGGCATCGGCAAAGCCACCGCGGGCTGGGAAGAAAATTGCGATGATGACCGCCAGCACTATGAGGACGATGAGGGGGTCAAGGTTCTTGATTTTGGCGAGCATTCTTTGAGTCTAGATCGGAATGCTCGCAGTGTGGCTGTTATTACAACAGGTGTTAGGAGATCTTCGCTTTATCCCCGGATACCTCAAGAGTCTTTGTTATGAGCGGGTCTCGCGATGGTCCCTGGGTGACGGCGCCGTCTTTGATGTTAAATATGGACCCGTGCTTTGGGCACTTCACGGTGTCGCCTTGGACGATCGTGATTTTTGCGTGCTGGTGAGGGCAGTCAGTCGAATATGCCTTGTACTCCCCCGCAACAGGTTGGGCGATGATGAAATCGTCGACGATGGTTGCGCTACCCACAGGAACGTCGGAAAGTGCTATTTCTTTGGCCTTGGCTTTATCGCCGCCGCAGGCTGCAAGCACCGCCCCCGCAAAAGTGGTTGCTGTGCCGAGTAAGAACATGCGCCTTGTGCATTTAGGGCCGTGGTGTGCTGAAGATGTGGAGTCATGGGTAGTCATAAAACCAGTATTACACCGAAACCGTGGATCAGTCACTAATCATCACAGTGACAAAAGACGGCTCGGCTGAATGTTTCACGTGAAACATTCACTGCCCGATCAGCGCGGCGACTATATGCTTATCGACGCGCCAACCGGGCGTTGGTGAAGGCTGCCTGTGCAGTGCGGCTTGCTATCCGCGAGTTGCTTCTTTCATCTCAGCGATAAAAGCGGAAATTTCCGATTGCAGTGCGGGCATGTCATCGATTGTGGCGGGCTGGGGATGTGTACCAACACAGTGGCGTTCAATGATCGCCGTGATGGCGGATCCGGTGATTACTCCCCTTGCCCCGGCTGCCATCGCGTCTCGGACGTGCTGGGGGGTGGAAATCCCGAACCCGAGAAGTGCAGGGGCACCGCCGAATGTCGTGATGTTTGCTACTACGTCACTGAGTCCGCTAGTGGAAGATTCCCGCTCTGTGCCAGTGACCCCATCGCGAGAAATTGCGTAGATGTAGCCCTCAGAATGCGCTGCCACGGCTCGGAGGGTATCTTCCGATGCCTGTGCGGGCGCAATGAAAATGGGTGCGATCCCTGTCTGTTGTGCTGCTGCGATGAAGGGCTCCCCTTCCCGTACGGGGACGTCGGGAAGCAAAATAGAATCGGCGCCGGAGGTGGCGAATTCTTGATAGAAGGTATCTAGTCCGCGAGTGAAAGGGACATTGCCATAGATCAGGAGGCCAATGGGCAGGTCTGGAAACTCTGAACGGATCTGAGCAATGAGCAACAAAGAGGAATCGACGGTTGCTCCATTATCCAAGGCGCGGAGATGGGAACGTTGGATGGTCGGGCCGTCGGCCACCGGATCTGAGAAGGGAACGCCGATCTCAAGTGCATCTGCTCCGGCCTGGACGGCGGTGCGAATGATTGTCAGGGATGCCTCGGGGGAAGGATCGCCGAGCATGATGAAAGGGACAAAGGCTCCCTCGTTGGATTGTTCTAGCCGAGTGAAAAGGTTGTGGTAGCGGTTCATGATTAATCCTTGAGGGCAAGTTCGGGGTTTGCGGCGAGAGTTTTGCGAATGTGATCGATGTCTTTATCACCACGCCCTGAAAGGGAGACAAGTATGGTGATATTTTTTCCTTCTTCTTCTGCGAGGGCGGCTCGCTTTAGTGCATAAGCAAGGGCATGGCTTGACTCCAATGCCGGGATGATTCCCTCTTCGCGGGAGAGTAATTGGAAGGCTTCAAGAGCCTCGGCATCCGTGATAGCTACATAGGTGGCTCGTCCAGACTTTGACAGATGCGCGTGTTGAGGTCCGACCCCAGGGTAATCTAGCCCGGCGGAAATAGAATAGGACTCTTCCACTTGGCCGTCAGAGTTTCGCATCAAATAGCTTTTAGCGCCGTGCAGGATACCGATTTGTCCGTTGTTGATGGTTGCTCCGTGCTTGCCGGATGACAGACCCTCCCCGCCAGGTTCCGCGCCGACGAGTTCTACGGATGGATCATCAATGAAGTCCGCAAACATACCGATTGCATTGGAGCCTCCGCCCACGCAGGCAACCACGACGTCGGGAAGGCCTCCCGTGCGTTCAATCATTTGGGCTTTAGCTTCTTCAGAAATAACACGATGGAATTCTCGAACGATCGTCGGGAATGGGTGAGGGCCTGCCGCTGTGCCGAGTAGGTAGTGGGATTCGTGGAAGGTGGCAGTCCAATCCCGGAGGGCCTCATTAACCGCGTCTTTGAGTGTTCCTGATCCCGAATCTACGGGTACTACTGTGGCGCCCATGAGCTCCATGCGGTACACGTTGGGCTGCTGACGTTCCACATCTTTTGCCCCCATATAGATGACGCATTCAAGGTCTAAGAGCGCGCAGGCGAGAGCGGTGGCGGTTCCGTGCTGTCCGGCGCCGGTTTCCGCGATGATGCGTTTTTTGCCCATCCGCTTAGCCAGGAGGGCCTGGCCGATCACTTGGTTTGTCTTATGTGCTCCGCCGTGAACGAGGTCTTCGCGTTTGAGGAAGATGCGAGCGTGTCCCCTACCCTTTCCGGCCAGAGGTAGTTTTGAACATTCGGTTAAAGGGGTGGGCCTCCCCAGGTAGTCCTTGAGGTAGCCCGCGAGTTCCTCTCGGAACTGTGGGTCTTCTTGCGCCTCAACAAACGCTTTTTCAAGCTGATCGAGTGCCGGCAGGAGTGATTCGGGAACGAATTGTCCGCCGAATTCTCCGAAATATGCGGGAAGGAGTGTGTGCTGATCGGTGGGGTTCTGGGAGGGTGTCATCGTGAATCCTTAGGTTGCAAGTTTTTAAAGGTGGTTGTTCCGTATGTCAATGTTTCACGTGAAACTACGCCATCGTTTTTCGCGTGCCGACGCCACGTTGATCCGTGGTTGCGGTGGGATGCCTCGGTACGCACCTGCTGCGGTGCAGACGGTGTAGAAGTGGCTAGGAGAGAACATAGTTGGTGCCTTTGCGCGATAGATATGTGATTGATCGCGGGCCGGTGGCCTAGGGTTCACCCAAAAAGAAACGGCCCGCATGATGCGAGCCGGAGAAATAGATAGCACTCAATGGCCCGCTTAGTAAGCGCGCCACCACCAGATGTTTAGTGCATATCTCATAGGAAATAGCTTAAACGTCTTCGGTGGTGAGCGCAAGGGGTGGGGGTATGTTTCTGTATTGGGGTGTGGTCGAGGTGCGAAAAAGCTGGGTTAGTAATGAAACCCTCGGATGGTGGAGAAAGCTCGGAGTAATGCCCCCGAATCTTTTAGCCCCGCCCAGGTTCCGGCATCGGTTGGGTACTCGACGCCGGAGTTAAGGTCTAGGCCGGCGCACCCCCTTGCTAATGCCTCGGGAAGGTTGTCAGGGTTAAGGCCCCCGGCCAGGATTGCCTTGGGGAGCACGCCTTGGGGAATCTCTTCCCAATGGAAGGATGTTCCGGTGCCGCCGGTGCCGGCGTCGAGAAGCGCCATATCTACGTCATCCATGAGTGCCATGGCAGTCTCGGGCCCTTCGGGAGCTGTCATGGATACGGCGCGCCAGATGGCAACGTCTTCCCTTCCCGCCTTGTGGAGTTCCAGGCGGGCTTTGTTAAGAAGCTCCTTCTCCCCCGCGATGGACCCTTGATATGGGGCATGGATCTGGAGGGTCTTAATGCCTGGAAGGAGTATTTCCGTCCAGTCTTGCGTGCGTCTGCTTACCGCAACGTAGTGCAGAGGCGGCTCTGCTGCAATGATTTTTTCGGCGGTTTCACGTGAAACATTGCGAGGACTGGAGTCTTCAAATATCAATCCTCCGTGTGTTGCGCCGGCTGCGCGTGCAGCGTGTGCCGCGGAAGCGGTGGTGAGACCGCACACCTTGTTGGTTCCAAAAACGAGCGAACGTGCGGCGGAGTCAACGTCGTTATGGCCGGTGAGTTGTGAGCCTACAAGGAAAGCATCGGAATGACCGGCCAATTGACGCACCGTCTCGTTTGTCCGAATGCCGGATTCTGACACGAGTACAGCATTTTCTGGAACGAGGGCTTCTAGTTGTGAGGAACGAGAAAGGTCGATACTGAGGTCGTGCAAGTTGCGGTGATTGACGCCAAAAATCTTTGCGCCAAGGCGAATGGCTCTTTTTACCTCATCCTCGTTGATTACTTCGGTGAGGACGTCTAGCCCGAGGCGCTCGGCCTCATAGGAAAGTGAGGTGTAGGTGGCGTCGTCAAGCACGCTAAGCATGAGTAGGATCGCGTCCGCGCCAAAGTAGCGTGCAGCGTGCACCTGCACGGGGTCGATGATGAAGTCCTTGCATAAGACCGGCAGGTGTGTCGACGCTGCGACGGTGGCCAGGTGGTCGTAGTCGCCGTTAAATTTGTCAGGTTCGCAAAGAACGGAAATCGCGGAAGCGTAGCGAGAATAAATCCGCGCAATATCTCCCGGGGAATAATCAGATCGAATTTCCCCTAATGACGGTGATGCGGATTTGCACTCCATAATGAAGTGCGGTGCCCTCGCGGAGCTACCGGAATATGCTTGCCGAAGCGGCGCCACTCCCCCGCTCGCGGAGCCACCAAGCGCCTGGAAAAGGGATTTTGTGGACCTCGGCAACCGGAGTGGATCTACATGCGAAATGCGGGCACGAATCTCTTGAAGATGTGATCGGCGGGCGTGAACAATTTCTTCTAAGACTGTGGGTATTGACGCTGTGTTATTGCGCATAGTTGGCCTCCTCGTGGGTTGCGAGCCATTGTTGAACGTGACCGTCTTCGATGAGCTTTTTGGCTTTATCTGTTCCTTCGCGCAGAGAGTCCACCAGATTTGCAGTATAAAAAATTGCACCGGCGGTAGCTGCGACAGCATCTCGATGAGCCGCAGCGCCTTCCCCGGCAAAAGTGGCGCGCATCAGTGCAGCATTTTCCGTGCCGTCGCCGCCTGCTAAGTCAGCGAGACTATGGCGCTGGATTCCTAGTTCTTCAGGGGTGACCTCATAGCTGGTGATCGTGCCGTGATTGAGTTCCCATATGGTGGTGGGCCCGTGCACGGCGACTTCATCGATTCCGGAGCCATGAACCACTAGTGCATGGGTGCGACCCAGGTCGCGGAAGACCTGAGCGATGATGGGGCCAAGTGCCGGATTGGCAATGCCCATGAGCTGAAATTCGGGGCGCGCCGGGGAAAGCAATGGACCTAAGACGTTAAAAAGAGTGGGAACTCTGAGGGCTTTTCGGACAGGCTGTACGTGGGCGACTGCCGGGTTGTAGGCCGGTGCGAAGAGGAATGTGAAATTGGAGGCTTTGAATTGTCGGACTGCGCGGTCGGGGTCTAGGTCTAGTGGGATATTGAGAGCTTCTAGAACATCGGCTGATCCCGACTTGGAAGAGACTGAACGGTTGCCGCATTTGATCATCCGCACTCCCCCAGAAGCTGCTACAAGCGAGGCTGCCGTGGTTACGTTGATGGTATTTGCGCCGTCGCCGCCGGTGCCTGCGGTGTCCATTAAGCCGGAACCTGTGATGGGGAAAGGTCGTCCTGCGGCGAGAAAAGCATGTGCGGCGCCCGCGATGTCTGCGTAGGTTTCACCGCGAGTGCGTATGGTGGCTAGGAGTGCTGCGATGTGCACATCGTCGTAGTCGCCAATTGTGAGAGGGGTAAAAACCTCGATAGCTTCCTCAACCGTTGGGTTGGGGTTGTCGAGATAGGCGATAAGTTTTTTCTTTGTGCTTTCACTGGTCATGGTATGTCCTAATGTATATTTTGTACCTAAGAATAACGTCACGTGACGTTATTTATGGGGTGTGGTCTCTCTGCTGAGATAGATGGTCGATGCAGCGTTGCAAAATGATCGGCCCGGAAGGACTTAGGATTGACTCTGGGTGAAACTGCAACCCCACCGCGGCATGCTCGCGGGCCTCGGCCGCCATGATCACTGGGCCGATGACAGAGGGACAGGTTCCTAGCGCCGTCAATTCCTTCGGGGTTTCTGTGCACCCAAGGGAGTGATACCGGGCGACGGGAACGCGCTGGCCCTCCCGGGAACCAGGATCGCCATCAACGGTTAGGCCGCGGAATAGTGAACTGTGCAGACCATGCTCGTTGAGCTGCATGAGATCTGTAATTCCGTGAACAGGTCCACATCTGCGAACGTCTCCCCCGAAGTGCTCTAGGAGTGCTTGAAAACCTAGACAAATGCCGAGGATCGGGATGCGTCCCAATGCGTGATCGATGAGCTCCATCATGCAGCCCGCATCCCGTGGGTGGCCGGGGCCGGGAGAAAGGCAGATAATGTCCGGCTTGGCTGCCAGAATCTCTTTTACCTCTACGGAGTTGCGAAAGACGGTGCAGCGATAGCCAGCAACGGCAAAAGCGTCGACCAGGTTATATACAAAGGAATCGTGGTTATCAAGGAGTACTACATGGGTGTTGGTAGGGTTCATGAGCGGTTCACCTTAGGGGTTGCGTTCTGTGCCATCGCGAGAGCATTGAGTACTGCGTATGCTTTGTGCAAGGTTTCATCAGCTTCCGCCTGGGGTATGGAATCTCGCACTACTCCGGCTCCTGCTTGAACCACGGCGACGCCGTTATGGATAAAAGCGGATCGAATAACGATGCAGGTGTCCATTGTGCCGTCGCCACGCAGATAACCAATCGCTCCCCCATAGGATCCTCTCCGGGTACGTTCGGTACCGCGAAGCAATTCCATTGCACGCAATTTAGGTGACCCGCTGAGTGTTCCCATGTTCATGCAGGCGCGGTAGGCGTCGATAGCATCAAAATCGGGATGTAGTGTGGCGCTCACTCTACTGACAAGATGCATTACCCGGGAGTATCTATCCACGCTCAGGAGGTCAGACACTTTTCTTGTGGCTGGTACCGCTACTCGGGCTAGGTCATTGCGCGCAAGATCAACGAGCATGGTGTGTTCGGCGATCTCTTTGGCGTTGGTACGCATGTCCAGCTCGGCGCGGACATCTAGCTCGTGATTGACGCTGCCGTCGGGGTTAAGTCCCCGGGGTCTGGTGCCTGCGATGGGGTATAGCTGGACGTTGCGTGTTGCTGCGTCGAACTTTAAATTGGATTCGGGTGAGGCTCCGATGATTTCATAGGTCTCGGAAGGGATTTCATTATCATTGTGTGCAATATTGTTTGGTGTTATCTGTCCTCGTACGTAGAACATATACGGACTTGGGTTAGATGCACGAAGCTGGAGATACGCCGCGTAGGCGTTATCGCATGCGGCAGAGAATGATCGCGCCGGTACCACCTGGTAGACGTCCCCGCTATGAATGCTCTTTTTGAGTTCTTCTACATGCGTGCAAAATTGGGGATCGCTCATACTGGTATGCACGTGCAGGACCTCTGACGGCGTACCTGGCGTCGTTGTGGCCATCTCCAGCGCGAGTATATCAGAAGAAATTTTCTCCGCAAGGTGGTTAAGCCTGCTGGTTAGTTCTTCTGCATCAATACCCACAGCCTCGATAAAGGCCTCATGATTAAGGTGATCGATAACCAGCAGAGTCTCCGCCACTAGGAACTGATAATCCGGATAGGTATTCTCCCCCGGCCGAACCTCCGGTAGCACCTCAAAGGTTTCTAGGTAATCAAAGGCAAAACCACCGGAGAGGATGGGCAATTCTTTTCCGTTGTAGCCAGCCGCCAGTTGGAGTTTGCGCAGCACCTCGGCGTTGCTCATAGCAGTTAAGCGCTCGCGCTCGTTAAGTTCTTGAGACCTGGTGAATGCAAAGAGCGCCTCCCCGTTGATGCGTCGTTCTGCTAAGTGGTCTGCAAGTTGCCTGCACAAGCGATCCGTGATGCTGTGGCCAGTGGGGGTCAACGGGGTTACTGTGACCGTTTGCCCGACGCAGGTAACGCGCACCGCACCGGTGAGGGTCGCAATGCACATCGTATTCTTCTTGGATTCCACATCAGCAGATTCCAGCAGCGCGGAATCGGAGGCGGTTGTTCCTCCTAGCGCTGCAAAAAGCGCGGCGGCGTCCTCGTGGTATCGGACCGATCGCCTATCAACGTGAAAAGTGGTTTCTGTAGTAGCCATAGTGCCTTTGCATGTGTTGGGTGGATTCTCCCCCGCTGCGGGCCATCTGGCTGGAGCCTATGGATACAAAAAAGCCCGCTTGGGAGTTTTCAAGCGAGCTGTGGGATGCACAATCATGTAGCTCGCCGCTATGCGAGCCACACCACCAGTGTGCATTCATGTTCTTCATACACCTGAACCATACGCATGAGTGCGAATGCGCGCAAGATCAATCAGTTATCGGAGGCCTGCGCTGCACGTCGTAATGCTTCCAGATCGGGGGTAAAGCTTGTCGACGCTTGCCCCTCATCATTCGCCTCCTCAGCTCCCCCGGCACTGCAGCACGTGGACTCTGAAGCCGCTGTGACGTCCGCTTGGGCGTCGAGAAGCGATGCGGCGCGCGCCCCCACATTAGCGCCAATGCTCACAAACACTATGCCCGCGAGCACCGCAACGATGGACATCAGATGCAACCACCCGGAGGGGGCAAAACACAATGATGCAGCGATTCCAACAGCAATGCCACCGACGACCCACAAAGGGCCAGCGACGTGATGCGCGGTGGTCCACAGCTCCTGAGATTTACGCACCTCAGGCACCCGGATTCCCACATAGGAGTTTCCGTGGAGGCGGCGAGCCCATGCCAAGGCGCCGATGGTGATAAGAGCAATAGTTACGATAGCCAAAAGCGTGCCGACGACAGTCATGCCGATCACTGTAGTCCGGGTTTGCTTATCAGCTAAATGGCTGTGGGTGCTTTTATATCGAAGTTCGGCGTGGATTGAGCGGCTCCGGCAGTGGGCCGGGGCTGGTATCGCCCCGCAGTCGCTTAATCACATTTTCTGCCGAAATAAGGCACATTGGGATACCTACCCCAGGGACAGTAGTTGCGCCCGCATAGTACAGATTTTTTACCTTCCGAGACACATTGCGGCCTCGGAAGAAGGCGGACTGCCTGAGCGTATGCGCTGGCCCGATGGAGCCCCCGAGCCATGCATGGTAACGATCTGCAAAATCGGCTGGGCCAATCGTTTTGCTCACAACGATGCGCGAGGATAAATCGGGGATGCCAGCCTTATGCGCAATGGATTCGATGGCGTGTTCGGCAATAGCGCGTACCGATTCAGACTTGGCATGCCCATAGGCGTTGCCATGCCCAATAGCTAGCTGCGCTGAGACGGGAATCAAAATAAAAAGATTCTCGTGACCCGGCGGCGCAACGTGTGCGTCTGTGTGGGAGGGCTTGGACACATAGATAGATTCCGAGGCCACGCTCTGGGTATCGGTGCGGAACACAGCATCAAAGTCAATTGCCCAGTCTTTGCTAAAAAACAGATTATGATGCTTAAGCTGCGGTAATGATCCCCTGACCCCCGCTAAGACCACCACCGTGCCTACACCGGGGTTGCGACGAGAAAAATAGTCGGAGTTATAACTGCGGAGGTGCTGCGGTAAAAGCTGCGTCTCAGTGTGGTGTAGATCCGCACAGGAAACCACAATGTCTGCGTGAAGATGTTCTTTTGAACCATCACTGTGCCGAATCACCACTCCAGTGGCATGGGCGAGTTTTCCCGTTTGCGCAGATCACGGCTCATGTTGCTGGTAGTGATCTCTAAAACGGCAGTATCAAAAAGAAAACGAGCATTTCTTGTGAGCGCGTGGCGGTATATCGCCTCTATGACACCAGTGAATCCCTTAGTCGGATACCGCACTCCTTGGACTATGTCGGTATGACTCATGAGGTGATACATTGATGGCGTTTCCTCTGGGCGAGAGGAAAGAAAGACGGCAGGATAAGACAAAATTTGCCTTAACCGGTGGTCCTGGAAACGCTTGTTCACCATCGTGTGGAGAGACCGTGTGAGCAGTGTGATCAAGACGCGGAGGCGGCCAAGAACGTCCCGGTGTAACAAGGGTCCAAGAGACGTGAAATTGGTATAAAGAAATCGCTCCACAGCGATGCGGTAGGTGGCGCTTGCACTGGCAAGATACTGATAAAGCGCCTCTCCCGCGCCGGGCTCTACCGATTCAAAATAGTTGGCTAGGGCGGTGGGGTCGCTGGGGACGTCGATACGCTCGGCGGCCTGTGCGGGGTGTGTTTCTGCAAAAAGTCGATACGCGGGCTGTACATCTTCGAGGCTATACTCCTGTTTAACCGTGCTACCGAGCAGAGCGAAGAAATGTTCAAAGGCATCGGGCATGAGGTACCACGACGGGCCGGTGTCCCAACGGAAACCTTTGTAGCAGAGATTCCCAGCACGCCCTCCGATCTCCTCGTTTTTCTCCACCACTGTGACCTCGTAGCCCTCGCACGACAATAAAGCGGCGGTGGCTAGTCCTGCGGCACCTGCCCCGATAACAATGGCTTTCTTAGGAGGCGTAATCGGCATCATTGTCTGTTCCAATCAAGTGGTGGGATCCTCTCACACAGCAAGACGTACATGTGCTAGCGGCCATGCGTCAGCGGATGAAACTTTCTGGCTTTGATAAGCGCACGAGCCATGATTCTTGCCTTTGTGGAGATAGGAACACTAGCACGTTTCTCCATGATCTCAGCTGCGCTCATTGTGTCGAGGATGTTGGTCAGCTCGGCGAATAATTCTGCAGCTGCTGCTACTCCCACTGGGGCGGAACCCGGCAAGAGCGGTATGGCACGAAGCGCTGCGGCTAGGTCGGTGCGGATATCTGCGATGATTGTGCGCTTGAAAGAGTCGGTGAGACGGCGAGGGGCGCCGGGGAAATAGTGCCGTCCCAACTGGGTCGCATCCTCTTGCCAATCGCGGAGAAAATTTACCTTTTGAAATGCTGCACCTAGAGCACGCGCGCCCTCGCTCATGATGTCGAGGTCTTTCTGGGAATAGTGATGTGCGCGTTGGTCTGCTCCTCGATGAGGAGAACTGGGACGTTGTACTAGGAACGCGGATAAACACATGAGGCCAATAACCTCAGCGGAGCCATAGATGTAGCTGCGGTAATCCTCGTCGGCATTGTAGTTAACGCTGCTGATGTCTCTACGCATGGAAGCGAAAAAGGCGCGCACGTGTTCTTCTTTAAACTGACATCGACGAGCCGAGATGGCGTAGGCGTGCATAACAGGATCTACGTGGGGGCTAGAAGTACCTCACGCTCGTAGTCTGCGAGAAGCTCTGCGGTCTGGGAAGTGGTAAGTCCAGCGGCGCGGGCAGTGCCGTCGACTATCTCATCTGCAGTGCGCACCATGGCATAGAGATTTCGGATGTCAGTGCGTAGCTCCGGTTCGAGGATATGGGTGGCAAAAGAGAAGCTGGTGGAATAAGACGTGATGACTTTTTCGGCAGCCCTGATAGACATGCGATCAAAGTTTTCGAGCGACGTTGTTGCTGGAGCTGTAACCGAAATCCCCTCATTGAAATTTTCTCCGGACTCTGCACGGAGAAGGTTACGGGACGCCGTGAGCCCCCTCTCCCCTGACTTTCTCCCTCGGAGTCTCGCCAGTGTTGTGAGTGCGCGAAAAGCTGCCGCCAGGGCCGACCCTCGGGCGCGTCGGGGTGTAAGAGCCTCTGGGGTTTCTGCTCTTGAACCTCCTGAGAGTGGTGGAAGTAGCGGAAATCTATGCGACTTTGGGTGGCGATGATTTTTACGGAGGGGCCAACGAGACATGAATGGCTCCTTCCTATAAAGCGCTAACTCCGGTTTTCTGTTTGGGCTCTTTTTAAAATGTACAGCAAAGGTATGGCGCTTTCTTGTCACATATGTGAACCCGATAGGCTTTCCTGGTGCGTGTTTGGTCCACATGTCTGACGCGTATGCTCGGCGTATCGTCCAGTATGTCTGGCACGTGCCTTGACGGATGAAATTGGGTCACGCGACATAACCAGTTGCGCTGGACATTGTAAAACTTTCCAAAGGCTTCCCATTCCCTCTTCTAGGGGCGATACAAGGCCATGTTTCATGTGAAACATGGTGAAAAATCGGAAAATGCCAGCTGGCCCAATGTGGGTTTTTGAGGGGATTCGCATAGAAGGGGCAGGTCGTGGGCTTGTGCATATTTTCCAGCCGGAACGTCGAGGGAAAATCCCGATATATGAGATCCATGGAAAATATGAATTCCATTGGTAACCGCGTAAGTTAGTTCACAACCCAGGCGACACGCCAGTCGCGCAGGGAACAGTATGTCCCTCGTACCTCCTTCCATAGTGTAGGCAAACTAATGAACATAAAGCGTCTTTCTTCCTCGCTGCTGTTCAGGATCATCGTGGCGATCATCCTGGGCATTGTGTGCAGCTTTTTCTTTCCTGATGGGTTAGCCCGAATTTTTGTAACCTTCAATGGTCTCTTCGGAAACTTCTTGGGCTTCTTCATTCCGGTTCTTATCTTCTCACTCATTACTCCCGCCATCGCGGGCCTTGGCCGGGGTGCGGGTAAGTGGCTGGCGATTACAACTGGAATTGCTTATTGTTCTGCACTGGTCTCTGGGCTGATTTCCTGGGCTGTAGCTAATTCGATTTATCCGAAGCTTTTGGCAGGACAGCAAAATGTCCACGCATCTGACATTGAGGAAGGTGCTTTGACTCCTTATATCAGTGTGGATATGCCTGCCCCGATGGCTGTGATGACCGCCTTGATTCTTGCCTTTGTGGTGGGTGTGGCTATGACTACGGTTAAGTCCGACACGCTTTATTCTGGTGTTGCGGATCTGCGCCGTGTGGTGATGAAGGTTATTTCCTCCTTTATTGTCCCGTTGCTGCCTATTTACATCTTTGGCATGTTCCTCTCCCTGGGAATGAACGGAAACCTTGCCGATGTTCTTACCGCCTTTGCCAAGGTCTTGGTTCTGGCGATCTTTATGAGCTTTGTGCTTCTTGTTTTGCAGTTCCTCTTTGCTGGTGCCGTTGCAGGCAAGAATCCGCTGAGCTCCCTCAAGAACATGATGCCGGCCTACTTTACGGCTCTGGGAACTTCGTCTTCTGCTGCGACGATCCCTGTGACCTATGAGTCCGCTCTGAAGAATGGTGTGAGCAAGTCCGTGGCGGGCTTTGTGATTCCGCTGTGCGCGACGATCCACCTGTCCGGTTCGATGATGAAAATTACCTTGTTTGCGTTTGCCATCATGTTCATGGATGGCATGGATATTCCTTTGGCAACCGCACTCGGATTCATTTTGATGTTGGGCGTTACGATGGTTGCCGCACCGGGCGTTCCCGGCGGCGCAATCATGGCTGCTGTTGGCCTCTTGTCCTCAAGCCTTGGCTTTAACGACGATCAGGTGGCGCTCATGATCGCTGCTTATATCGCTATCGATTCCTTTGGTACCGCCTGCAACGTCACGGGCGATGGCGCTATTGCGATGGTGGTGGATAAGTTTGCAAAGGGATCTATTTCTCGCCACGATCTGGACGATGCTGATGACCTTGGCCTTGCTGCAGCTATCGCAGGTATCGACGCCAAAGAGTCAACAGATGATGTCGCAGCCAATAATGTATCTGCGTCTGGAGTGGATTCCGCTCAGAAGAATTAGACATGTCATGTCTCCTGCTCGATAAGGGGGCTGCACCAACCGCGTGTGGTTGGTGCAGCCCCCTTAGTGTGTGTTGTGGCGTGGCAGTCGAGTGTGGTGATCATCTCTAAAAAAATGACATCAGACGTCCTACGTCTTGGGTTTGTGGACTAAAATATGGGTATGGCAATAGAGGAAACCGTGCGTCGCTTCTTGGTCGGCGCCTATGCAGCAGTGCCCTCCGCGAGACAAGAACAAGAGTGGTTTTACGCAGGACTGGCGGAGCGTGGAATCGCAGATGCTCTGGAAATTCCTTTCCGTGATGACCTCTTTGATCCCATTGAGTGGCAGACGGAACATTTTGCCCATAGGTTTGAAGATTCAGTTCTCACGTTGATTCCAGGGACCATGCAACGTCTCGGCTCCTCCCCTACTTTTGGACTTGGCTCTTCTGATTCTGAAGGGAGGCAAGCCGCTATCGACCATGTGCTGCTAGCCGTAGAGAAAGCACATCAGCTCAATGATCTCACTGGCCAACGAACCATATCCAAGCTTCACGTGCATTCCGCACCTTCTGTGACTGCCCAAGAGGGCATGTTTGCCCAGTCGCTGGCGGAGAACTCAAGGATCGCGGGCTAGGGCTGGATCTGGTGATCGAGCACTGTGATGCGTATGTGCCGGAGTATCCCGGAGAGAAGCGTTTCTTGGATATTGAGGCAGAGGCTCGCGTTGCCCAGGAGCTGGGGCTCACGGTGACGGTGAACTGGGGGCGTAGCGTCATTGAAAGCCGAGATGCTGGACGGCCACGTGAGCACGTCGAAAAGCTTGTTGCTGCTGGAGTGCTTGGGGGCGTGATGATCTCAGGTGCTGGCAGTGAAGATAGCGTTTATGGCCCCGGTTGGGCAGATACTCACCTGCCACTAGTGGAGGCTGAGCCGATTTCCTGGTTGACCCCCGAGCGGGTTATTGAATGCGTGTAAGCAGCGCGAGGCCATGCTTCCTACTATGGGGTCAAGGTGCAGGTTCCGCCCACAAGCAGCGTCTCTGAGCGTCTGGATATCCTGGAGCGAACAAAAGCGACTATGGGGCTATAGCCGCGTTCGTTTCTCGCGGCAGCGGCAAGTGGCGGACAGTGGCTAGAATCCTTGTGTTGTCAATGTCCCCGTGCGTTATCGCCCTGCCTCTGAGGAACTTATGAAATTCATTGCTTATTCTGCGCAGAACACTCCCCTGCCTGGCGGGCCTGAACCGCGTCCGCTTTATGCAGGAACCCCGGAGTCGCGGGCATTGCGTGAGGAGTTTCTTAGCGCGGCGGGCAATCTCAATCAACGCATTGCGGACGACCCGGCCATCGATCCTTTTGCCATGCGGCGCTATATGAGCCAGTTGGGGCGGAGCCTTACTCGTTATGATTTTGAGGATTTCCCCGACAATGCCGAATCATGGGCGGCCGGGGCAAGCGTGTTGTTCTTGGATGAGCAGGGGGAGCTTTACGACGTCCACCGCCGCAACATCCTCGCCGGGGAGGCCCCTGCGGCAATCCTTAACACCCGCGCATTAGATCGTGCGCAATCTATCCGAAAAACGTTGTCTCAACAGGGGTTCCTAGTAGATTCCACTGCCATGCCCGTGCCAGACGTGACAGAAATGTTGCTACCGGCAGCTAGCGACGTTGTCGATCGCATGGTGTGCCTTGCCGTACTCGTAGATATCGCACGGGAGTTGTGGCGAGGAAAGAATCCCGACGTACAGGCAATGGCTGAACGTTATGATTTAGCGTTGGTCACGCTCACCGATTCCGAGCAGCGGCTTTGTGAGCTTTTTCTCGCATTGCTCCACTTGATAGAGAGCAGCGGCGCTCAGGAATGATGGCAGTGGCGGAGGTTCTGGATCAGGCGATCGTGGTGGAAACTCTGGCGTGGTGTGTGGGGTTGCTTGGCGATGAAGATATTCCCCAGGATCGCATTGGAACTGCCCATGCGCACCCCGTTAACCTGGTTAATCCCAAGGCTTTGTTTGTGCCTAAGCGACTCCTGGCTCGTTCTCCTGAGGGGTTATATCGGGTGGCGAGCTATCGGACTCTGGACGAGATCTGCACGGCGCATGAATACATCAGCACCTTGGACCAGCTTGCCCTGGCGCAACGCGAGGTTCTGGCGGATGGTGGCAGCGTAGAAGGTGAGCTTTTGGGAGAATCGCAAGTGGCAACAGTGCGGATGCGGGCGCTGGCCTTTACGTGGCTCACCCTCCCCTATGCGTCGTGGGATGAGCTAGTCGAGCGTTCCAATCGCTTGAGTTAACTTTTAGATATGGGGAAGAGATTAATTTCTTATATTGGGGACTACCTGGTTTTATAAAGGATAAATGAAAGGTAGTCTTTTGCTGAGAAGGGTTTCTTATATGCCCTAGCGTGGGACAATTCAATCATTCGCACCTTGCGCACAATGAAAGGATGACCCCATGGCTGGAACATTCGAAGTTTATGAAGACAGGGCCGGTAAATTCCGCTTTCGCTTGAAGGCTGGAAACGGTGAGATCGTTGCCAGTGGCGAGGCATACGAGTCTAAGGCGAGCGCCATCAAGGGTACGGAAGCTGTACAGCGTGCCGCCGCAGGGGCAAAGCTGAAGGATCTGACCTAGCCTTAATGTGTTGTCCCACCTGGGCATACCCAGTGGATCACAGTAGCGGAAAGAACTCCGAAGGCCTCGTGTACGGTTGTGAACTACAGCGAGGCCTTTGTTATGTGAATTAAAACGCGAGTATAACTCGCATGACCTGCCGGAATCGCGGCAGCGTTTATGGTCTTGCTACGATGAGGTTCCATGGTTAATAGGATCGGCTTCGACCGCGAAAAATACATCGAGATGCAGTCCCAACACATCAGGGAGCGACGGGAAGCTCTCGGCGGGAAGCTATATCTGGAGATGGGCGGCAAGCTTTTCGACGACATGCACGCCTCCCGTGTTCTTCCAGGATTCACTCCAGACAACAAGATCGCGATGCTTGACCGCATCAAAGACGAAGTAGAGATCCTTGTCTGCATCAACGCCAAGGACCTGGAACGCCACAAGATTCGTGCCGATCTCGGTATTTCCTACGAGGAAGATGTCCTGCGGCTCGTAGACGTCTTCCGGGATCGTGGATTCCTAGCAGAGCACGTGGTGCTCACCCAATTGGAGGAAGGAAACCGCCTCGCCCTTGCCTTTATCGAGCGCCTAGAGCGTTTGGGGGTCAAGGTATCCAAGCACCGGGTTATTCCCGGCTACCCGATGGACACGAATCGCATTGTCTCCGAAGAAGGGTTCGGGCTTAACGAGTACGCGGACACGACACGGGACTTGGTTGTTGTCACCGCGCCGGGACCTGGATCGGGAAAACTCGCAACGTGTCTTTCGCAGGTGTATCACGAGCATAAGCGTGGCGTTCAGGCTGGCTATGCCAAGTTTGAGACCTTCCCAATCTGGAACCTCCCCCTGGAGCACCCTGTTAACCTGGCCTACGAGGCCGCCACAGTGGATCTTAACGATGCCAATATCATTGACCCATTCCACCTTGCTGCCTATGGCGAGCAAACCGTCAACTACAACCGTGACGTAGAGGCTTTCCCCTTGCTAAAGACGCTGCTCGAGCGACTACTGGGCAAGAGCCCCTATGAGTCTCCTACGGATATGGGCGTCAATATGGCAGGCAAATACATTTCTGATGATAGTGCGTGCCGGGAAGCCTCCGAGCAGGAAATCATTCGACGCTATTTCAAGGCGCTCGTGGATGAAGCCCGTGCGGGTTCCGACTCCATACAATCGGACCGTGCTGCAGTTGTCATGGCTAAAGCTGGCATCAAGTCCGATGCGCGCGTTGTGGTACAGCCTGCTCGTGCCGTTGCAGAGCGCACCTCACTTCCGGGATGTGCCATTGAACTTCCTAGCGGCCAGATAGTCACTGGGGCAACATCAGATTTGCTGGGATGCTCCTCCTCAATGCTGCTGAACGCATTGAAAGTACTGGCCGGGATTGATGATGAAGTCCATCTCCTCTCCCCCGAGGCTATTGAGCCGATTCAGACGCTGAAGACGCATCATCTGGGCAGCACCAATCCTCGCTTGCATACAGATGAGGTCTTGATCGCCCTCTCTGTTTCTGCAGCTACGGATCAGAACGCACAGAAAGCTCTTGACCAGCTGAAGAACCTGCGAGGCTGCGACGTACACACCACTACGATCCTGGGTTCTGTGGATGAGGGGATCTTCCGCAACCTTGGCGTCTTGGTTACCTCGGACCCCAAGTTCCAAAAGAATAAGCTGTACCAAAAGCGCTAATTCCTGGTTAATTCCACCCCTTGGGCCCAACTTCGGTTGGGCCTTTCTGCTGGGTAGGGTAAAGCGTGCGAAATTAGATTGTGCACAATAATTGTGCGCAATCTAATGCGGTGCAATGACTATTGAAGCGGCCCCATTTCCATGATTGACTTCCACATCTGCCATTCCGGGTCGGATGTGTCTTGTCGGGTCTCTGTGGGGGTGATGATGGTGCCGTCGTCAAAGAAAAGTCCCCCATGTCCGGTAGCTCCATAGCGAACAACTGGCGTTAGGTTCATGCCATCAAAGGAGAGTCGGGCGTTGGGGCGCACGTCGTATCCTGCAATGGCTGCAAGGGTTGGTGCAACGTCCAGACTGGATACGAGCTCCGAGCATTCCCATGAGGTGCTGGATACCTTGGTGTGGGGTAGGTTGGCATCGGTAACACCTGGCCAATGGAGTGACATGGCAATCTGTTCTTGTCCCTCGGGGTGTCCAACAAAAAAGACGGCGCGTTTGGAGGCTAGGGCTTCCGCGATGAGGGTGCCGTCGATAGTTGCGCGTTCAATGATGGGGATTCCGGAACGGGAGAAGTCATCGGTGACGTCGTCGATAAGCGATGCAAAGCGCGTGAGTGGATGCCGTTGGGGGTATTGCCCGGTGAGGAGTGCTACTCGGGCGGCGCGATAATCGGCGGAGGGGGCGAATGCTCGATTAAAGCGGAGGCCGGGGAGGGAATGAGGATCGAGTACGCGGCCGGTGACTACGGCAATATTCATGCCCTATAGTCTGCCACGTTCGGAAACCTTCCGGGATGTGCTGGTAGAAACTCATAGTTTCACGTGAAACATGGGCTGTTGTTGCCCATTGTACAACGGTAGGCTGGGAAACCATGACGACGACTCTCACTATGCCCGAAGACCGCGGCCACCTTATCTCCGCCAACACCTCTGCGTGTGGAGAAATACTCTTTATGTCGAGCATTCCAGATATGGCATTAGGCGGTTCTATTCGCGGCGGCGTGCCCGTTATTGCCCCGTGGTTTGGCAAACTTATGGGCCACGATGAACTTCAACATGGGTGGGCGTGCCGAAAGGAATGGGAGGTGCTGGAGACTTCGGGCGGGATTGATGCTCGAATGAATCACGATGATTGGGATCTGCGCCTGGCCGTTCAGTCGACGTCGCACGGCTTTGCCATGATGCTGAAGTGTAGGAATGCTTCTAGCGTTCGTCGAAACCTTCAGCTGGCATTTCACCCCTATTTTTATGTCGCTGATGTGCTGAACACCACCGTGGCAGCACCTCATGAGACCTTTACCTCGGACGGCAGCTTGTTAGAAGAATTCCGCCTTTCCGCTCCCGCGCCTTTGCTTATCGACGATGGCCAGCGACGCATCACGGTCAAAGGGCAAGAAACCGACCACTTTATTGTGTGGAACTCTGGCGAATGAGATGTCTGACATGGGTGCCGGGGAATGGCGGAACTTTGTTTGTGTTGAGCCTGCCCTCTTGGGAGAAGGCTCTGAGGGAGTGTCGGTGGCGCCGTGGGACTGGGTTCATATTGGTATGACTGTCCAGGTTGAAGCGACTCCCGAGTAAAGCGTGTGAGGTTGTGGGGCTAGAGGTCTGCGAGCAAGGCGTTGAGCCCCACTGTGAAGGGGGCTTCTGCGTAGATATTCTGCGAGGCTGTCTGGTCGGGGGGACGGACGGAATTGTGAAACTTTACAACTGCGTCGTGGAGGAAATCGGGGGTTGGGGTCATTCCGGTGGTGTCAAAAATATTTTCCGGAGCGTGCACATCAAATGCTGAGCCGTAGATAAAGGATTCTAGGGCGATGAGTCTCGGGAGGATGAGATGCGGCTCCAGGGCTGTGAGTTGTAAAACGTGGGCGGCTTTGTTGTATATCTTTACGGTTTCTGGTGCCCCAATGATGGGAAAAGTTGCGATGATTTGGACTAGCGGGAGGTGCTGGGAGAAGACGTCGCGATAGGAACGCGCCCAGGCGGCCAGGGCCTTCTTTGGGGATAGGGTGCCTGTGATTGCTGCGTCGAGGGGGGAGGTGTCCACGGAGGTCATCACCTCGTCTTGTATCACGATGAGGAGATCGGCTTTATTTCTCACGTGATTGTAAAGGGCGCTGGGGGCTACGCCTAGGTGGCGAGCTAGTGCTGCCATAGTCAGGGCTTCATACCCTCGGGTACTTGCGATGGAAAGTCCGGCCTGGGCGATTGCTGCCCGTGTGACCACTCCTTTTGAGGGTCGGCCGCGACCGCGCGGAGAATTCATTGCCATATACCCCTTGTTTCAACTCTCATATGTACTGTACAGTGACCCGCAACACAAAATGAATGGCATTCATTAATGTGCTGTAGTCCTTCTCGACTGGTTGATTTTCTCACAAATCTTCCAGTAGATCGTGCGGAGTAAAGGAGTTGGTAGTGATGACGAGTCCACAAAAGATAGAAAGCGACGTAGTAGTTATTGGAGCTGGACCGTCAGGACTTATGGCAGCCCGCACCCTCAAAGCGCAAGGGCTGAAAGTATGCGTGCTTGAAGCTCGTGCTCGCGTGGGTGGCCGGACCTGGAACGGAAAAGTCAAAGACGCTGACGGCGTAGAACACTTTATTGAGCTAGGCGGACAGTGGATTTCCCCAGACCAAACGCGGCTTATAGAGCTGGTTTCAGAGCTGGGATTGGACACGTTCCCCCGCTATCGCGAGGGAAAATCGGTGTACGTGTCCCCCGATGGCACACGACATGTGTACCAGGAAGAATTCCCGGTTAGCCCCACTACGGCCGAGGAAATGGATCGGCTTATCCGGGAACTCGATCAGTTGACCTCGGAGATCGACCCGGCATCACCATGGATGCATCCGCGGGCTAAAGAACTAGACTCGATTTCTTTTCGCAGCTGGTTGGAGCAGCTTTCTAGCGATACCGAGGCGATAGACAACGTATCCATCTACGTCGCCTCGGGCATGCTCACAAAGCCGGCGCATACCTTTTCGGCATTGCAGGCGGCGCTCATGGCGGCGTCGGCAGGCTCTTTTAGCAACCTCGTAGATGAAGACTTCATCTTGGATAAGCGTGTTGTCGGCGGAATGCAGTCAGTATCGCTGGCCATGGCGCAGGAACTTGGCGATGCCGTGATTCTTGACTCGCCCGTACGTCGCTTAGAGTGGGCTACTCCCGATCCTGATACTGCAGATCCGCTCAATGGAGTGCTTGCCGACGTCCGCAACGGGGTCCCCGATAACGGCGCTCCGGGAAACGTGACTGCGTACTCGGACAAGGCGATAGTGAGCGCTCGATACGCTGTGCTTGCCATCCCTCCCAATCTGTACAGCAGGATTGATTATGTTCCGCCACTCCCCCGCGACCAACAGATCGTGCACCAGCACATCTCCATGGGGCTGGTCATCAAAGTTCACGCGGTCTACCCGACGCCCTTCTGGCGGGAAGAAGGCCTATCGGGAACCGGTTTTGGCGGAGGACACCTTGTTCAAGAGGTCTACGACAACACCAACTACGGTGAGAATTGTGCCTCGGGGCAACCCGACAAGGAAGACACATACGGCACCCTCGTGGGCTTTGTCTCCGATGTCTACGCCGAGGACATGTGGCACCTTTCTGCGTCGGAACGCAAAAAACGCATCCTTGAGGCGATGTCCATGTACTTGGGGCCCAAGACTATGGAACCGATAGCTTTTTACCTTTCCGATATGGCTGCGGAAGAGTGGACGCGAGGCGCCTATGCCACCAGCTATGACCTCGGTGGACTTTCTCGGTGGGGACATTTGCAAAACCAGCCAACCGGCCCGATCTACTACTCGTGTTCAGACATCGCTGCTGAGGGATATCAGCACGTGGACGGGGCGATACGCATGGGCGAACACGTCGCGCGTGCGATTGCCGCGAGGGGTTAACCATGGATTTTCCCCATCGACGTGCCTCAGGGCGGATATTGGTCGCTTATGTTGCCACCGACTACGGCAAAGACGCTCTCAACCTTGGGATAGCTCTGGCCAAAGAACGGGACGTAAGCCTGGACATCGTGATGATTGCTCCCCGCAGTAATTCCTTTTCTGGGGTATATCCACATGACCGAGGCTATTCCTCGATTCTGGAAGAGCACATTGCAACGTGGTTAGAAGAAGCCCTTGCCAGCATCCCCAAAGACATCGATGCGACAGCCCGAATCGTCCTGGGAGACTCAGAGGCAGAAGCCCTGAACGACGCTGCGGTGGAACTGAACTGTGACATGATCGTTGTAGGTGCACGTAAAGGCGGGATACTCAGCCGGTTCCACATGGGTGCTGCGGTCAACGCTTTGCTGCATTCCGCGACGGTTCCCATTGCTTTGGCACCTAAAGGGTATGCGTATCCAGGGCCGATTTCTCGTCTTACCTGTATGTTTGGCCCTCGTGCGGGAAGCGTGGACGTGATAAGTAACGCCATTGATCGGGCTAGCAAGCGCGGCGTGGAACTCAGACTAGTGTCTCTGGTCATTCATGGGGAATCGGACTTGCAGGGCCTAGGCAATGATGTCCCCAACGCCATCCGACAGTATGCCGACCGCGTTCTTGGTGATATAGCCCAGCACATGCTTGACGACGGAAAAGCGAGCACCGTAGTAGCCAGCGGGAATTCCGTGGAAGACGCGGTATCAGACCTTGCGTGGGATCCCGGAGAGATCGTTATTGTTGGCTCCTCGCGGTTGGCTGTTCCTGGGCGTTTGTTTATTGGTACGACGGCTTCCCGGATGCTGCGCTCAGTGCCTGTGCCCATGGTCGTCATCCCCAACGGATATATGAGGGGAGGTGAGACAGATGGCTGAGATCATTATTGAATCCGAAAAAGGCCTGGCAAAAAACCGTGTGGGACTCATCGGCGCGGTGATCATTGGTATCAGTTGCATTGCCCCCACTTACACGCTGACGTCGGGTTTAGGTCCCACCATTTCAGCGGTGGGCAAATACGTTCCTTCGATCCTGTTGTTGGGCTTTATCCCTATGCTGCTGGTTGCGTTTGCATACCGAGAGCTCAACAACCGAGTCCCTGATTCCGGCACCTCATTTACGTGGGCAACAAAGGCTTTTGGGCCCTGGGTCGGCTGGATAGGCGGATGGGGGCTTATCACAGCAACCATTCTGGTTCTTTCCAACCTAGCCGCCGTGGCGGTGGACTTCTTTTATCTCTTGCTAGCCCAGGTACTAGGTAACCCCGCGATCGGTGAGTGGACGCGGAATCTGTGGATCAATATTCCCACGACACTCGTGTTCATCGCGATTGCCGGTTATGTTTCTTATCGCGGTCTGGAGTCTACGCAGAAGCTGCAATATGTACTGGTGGCAGTGCAGATCATTGCGGTGGTGGTTTTTGATGTTGTGGCAATTTTCCGGGCCTATCATCATGGCGGTTTTGATTTCACGCCGTTCACCATGCAGTGGTTCAACCCACTAGACATTGGCAATTTTTCCCTGGTCGCTGCTGGCATATCGCTGTCTATCTTCATGTTTTGGGGCTGGGATGTAACGCTGACCATGAATGAGGAAACAAAGAACCCGGAGAAAACGCCTGGTAGGGCAGCTACCATTACGGTAGTCACGATTATTCTCCTTTATTTGCTTACCGCTGTAGCCGTGGTTACGTGGGCCGGAACGGGCGACCAAGGACTTGGAGCGGGTAACCCGGAGAATCAGTCCTCTATTTTTGCAGCTTTGTCCTTTCCCGTTCTCGGAAACTATGCAGTCTTGATTTATATTGCAGTTCTGTTCAGTTCTTTTGCATCGCTGCAATCGACGATGGTGGGGCCTGCGCGGACGCTTTTGGCTATGGGCTATTATCGTGCACTGCCGCCAGCTTTTGGTCGAGTGAGCCCTCGGTTTAGAACCCCCAGCGTGGCCACAATTGCTTCCGCTGTGGCTGCAGGAGTTTTTTACACCATCACTCGCATCATCTCCGAGAATGCACTGTGGGATACGATCTCTACCCTCGGGCTGATGATTTGCTTCTACTATGGGGTCACTGCGGTGGCATGCATCTGGTATTTCCGCACGGAACTCTTCACCTCAGCGCACAACATCATTTTTAAATTCCTTTTCCCCGTTTTAGGTGGAGGATCCCTCCTGGTGATGTTCTTTATCACCGCGTTTGACTCGATGTCCCCGGACTATGGTTCGGGTTCGTCCCTGATGGGAATGGGAACTGTTTTTGTGTTGGGGATGGGCATTTTGATCATGGGCATTCTTCTGATGATTTTTACTCGCGTTGCACATCCCGATTTCTTTTTAGGAAGGACGTTAAGACGTAACACCTCCCGCGCCGATGACAACCTCACGTTGATTACTACATAAAGGAGCACAACGATGTATCGAGTTCAAAACCCTGTGAACAATCAGATCGTAGAGAAGTTTGATAACGCCACGGATCTCGACGTGGACAAAGCGCTAGAGAGTGCGGCTGCTGCCTATCGAGACTGGGGAGCGCGGACCTTTGCGGAGCGCGCGCAGATCGTTGGTCGGGTGGCTGACTTGTTCCATGAGCGCAAGGAAGAGCTGTCTCATATTGCTGCCGCTGAGATGGGTAAGCCGCTTTCAGAGGGAATCGAAGAAGCGGAGTTCTCAGGGGACATAATTCAGTACTACGTGGATAACGGCGAAAGCTTTGCCAAGGATCAGAGCATTCCCACTGGTGAGGGCACAGCAAGGTACGTCGCTTGCCGATAGGCCCGCTCGTGGGCATCATGCCATGGAACTTTCCCTTTTATCAGATCGCGCGTTTTGTAGGGCCTAACCTCATGCTGGGAAACACGATCGTCTTGAAGCACGCTGAGATTTGTCCCCGTTCTGCGCTGGCTGTGCAACAGATTATGGATGATGCTGGGGTACCCGAAGGCGTGTACACCAATCTCTTTGCCACTCATGATCAGATTTCGCGAATCATCGAAGAGGGAGTATCCCTCACTGGTTCCGAACGCGCCGGGGCAATCGTGGGTGCCAAAGCGGGTGCTAGCCTCAAAAAGGCGGTACTGGAACTTGGTGGCTCAGATCCTTATATTGTGTTGGATACTGCAGACGTGAAGGCGGCCGCGCGCACTGCGTGGGATACTCGAATGTATAACACCGGGCAGGCGTGTAATTCCAACAAACGCATGATCGTGATGGCCGATATATATGATGAGTTCGTCGACGAGCTCGTTTCTCTTGCGCAGCAGTCGGTGCCTGCCACACCCGATACAGCTGGTGATAACACGTATTGCCCCCTGTCCTCCAGGGAAGCTGCGGAAAATCTGGATAAACAGGTGAAAGCTGCCGTTACCGCAGGTGCGAAACTTCTTGCCGGAGGGAAGCTAGCAGAAAAAGGTGCGTACTACTCCCCCGCCGTGCTTGTTGACGTCCCCCGAAGAAGCGACGAATACTACGAGGAGCTGTTCGGACCGGTAGCCGTGGTGTACAAGGCGGAAAGTGATGACGAAGCGTTGGAGCTGGCCAATGATTGTCCCTTTGGCCTCGGTGGAGCGGTGTTCTCCCAAGACGCAGAGCGTGCGGCTCAGGTTGCCAGGCGACTAGAGGTGGGCATGGCAAATGTGAACACTCCGGCGGGAGAAGGCGCTGAATTGCCCTTTGGTGGAGTGAAGCGTTCCGGTTTTGGCCGCGAGCTGGGACCACTGGGCATGGATGAGTTTGTGAACAAACAGTTGTACTACGTGCAAGACTAGTATGCGCGTAGTACTTAGGGGGTCGGGTGCTGTAGCCGATCCCCTTTTGTATGAGCGCCATGACTCATGAGTAGGAGAAGAAGCTCGGCCCTGGTCACGGGATCGTTAAGGTTGATAGAGCAGAGATCCTCGATGTGGTGGAGATGATTACGCATGGTGTGTCTGTGGATGCCGAGCTGTTGGGCTGCGGCGGCAGCGTTGCCGTTGTGTCGTAAAAACGCCTCAAGTGTTGCCCGGTAGGCGCTATTGTTCGTGCAATCGTGCTCGTCCAAGGTATCGATTGTGCGCAATCTATGTGCGGCTGTGAGTCGGAGAAACTCGGGATTGTTAAACCAGGAATCATGGTGTGTGCTTGTGCTGGAGGTGCCTAGCATCAGATTCTGCGCCTGTACGCTTAGGCGCTCCACCAGCTCCGGGGTGAGGTCAGAAGGCGTCAGAGGGTCGCTGAAAGCAATGCGCAGCTGATGACGCGGCCCTATGGCCTGCATAAACAATGATTCCGATGTGCCGGCGTGCACTGCGATGGCGCTGGTACTGCCCAGGGCAATAGCGACTGTGCGTGGGACAGTGGCTGATGGGGTTGGTTTGGTCAGGCGGTTGAGTGCCTTGGTGATAGCTAAAGGAGAATCGGCATGGATATAGGCAATCTGTAGGGCATTGTCGTGATTGCTCAGCGCGGATAAAACGTGCTGTGCAGTTTCTGTCAGGAGGGGATGTTGGGCAAGGATGCCTAGTGCTAGTTTTTCTGCCTCATGGGAGTCATTCCCGTGATTGTGGGCAAGGATTTCTATGAGTCCTGAGGCGTGTTTGATCAAACTACGCGCGCGTGCGTCAAACCCCGTGGCGGAAGCAAGAACCAGCAGTAAAAAACCATCACCAGTGCCCAAACGCTGGGTCATTGTGACCACATCGCCGCTGTTCAAGACGGCTTCCCTTATGTTTCCCTCCCGGATAAGCGCGCGTGCACGCTGTGCAACGCCATAGTGGTCATTGTCTGGGGAGAATATGAGGGTGCCCGCTGCATCACTTAACGCCGCGTCCGCGGTAATACTTGATGCAAGCTCATGCAAGAGCTGGGTTATTCCCCCGCGCAGTGCTGCGGAATTGAGCGCCTCCTGTGCTGTATGTAGTGATTCTTGGGCGACGGTTCGGCGTCGCAGAATCTCCTGGTGTACCCGCGCTTGGATGGAGACGAAAGGGATTGCGCGGGGGACGTCGAAAAGCCCAATGCTGTGCGCTGTACATGCCGCAATGAGCGATGGGGGTGGGTGCGGGTAAATGACCCCGCTGCCAAAACCGATCGCGACAACACCGCAGGAAGCTAGTCGTGAGACATAGTCGGCGGCATCTGCCTCGGTGCCCCAGGCAATTCCTGTAGTGAGTACGATCGCGCCGGGTGCGAGGAATTCCGTGGGGTCTGGCATTTCTGTGGGGTGGACGGAGCAAAACTCTACGTCAGCGGCAATAATTTCAGTGAGCTTGAGAGAGCGTTGTTGATAAAGCCAGGTGAGGTCAGGGATTCTTGTCCTAGTGGTGTGGTGTGACGCTGCTCCGACGACATAGGAAAACTCTAGCTGTGATTAGACATTGTGTCGATAAGTCTTTGAAAAATTATCCACTTTGTATATGTACTGTGTCACGTATTTCTTTTTACACTGGTGCACATCACAGATAGAGTGTCCGTGATCACAAACGTGATTGGAGAATGATGAAAGATCTCACTTACCGTCTCCCGCAGGTTCGCAAGGTAGCAGAGGCCCCCGGTCCGCACAGCGCCGAACTGGATACACGCAGGCAAAAGGCCGTCGCACGCGCGCTCAACCCGGGATTGCCCGATTATGTTGTGGATGCCGACGGGGGCGTGCTTGTCGACGCCGACGGTAACTCGTGGATCGATTTCGCCTCCGGCATCGCCGTGACCACCGTTGGAGGATCCAACCAGGCCGTCGCGGATGCAGTATCCGATGCAGTACGACGCTTCACTCACACCAGCTTCATGGTCTCCCCCTACGAGTCCTATGTGGCAGTTGCCGAGATGCTTGCGGAGCTCACCCCAGGAGATCACGCAAAAAAGTCCGTTCTTTTAAACTCTGGTGCGGAAGCCGTAGAAAATGCCATCAAGATCGCCCGCGCATATACCGGCAAGCAAGCTGTGATCGTCTTTGATAATGCCTACCATGGGCGCACCAACCTCACGATGGCAATGACGGCAAAGAACAAGCCCTACAAGACCGGGTTCGGTCCCCTGGCGGGAGACGTATTCCGGGCACCGATGTCTTATCCGTTGCGCGACAATAAAAGTGGCGCCGAGGCCGCAGCAGATGCGATTCACATGATCGAGACACAGATTGGTGCGGAAAACATTGCTTGTCTGGTGATCGAGCCGATTCAAGGTGAGGGTGGCTTCATTGTCCCTGCTCAGGGCTTTTTGCCTGCTATTTCCCAGTGGTGTACGGAAAATAATGTAGTTTTTGTTGCCGATGAGATTCAGGCCGGATTCTGCCGTACGGGTGAGTGGTTTGCCTGCGATCATGAAGGCGTAGTCCCGGACCTGATCACCACGGCAAAAGGCATCGCGGGCGGACTGCCCTTGTCGGCGGTTACCGGACGCGCGGAGATGATGGATGCTCCGGTGGTGGGCGGCCTGGGTGGAACCTATGGTGGCAACCCCATCGCCTGTGCGGCGTCGCTTGCGGCTGTTGCAGAGATGAAGCGCTGGGATTTGCGCCAGCGGGCACTAGACATCGAGGCCATTGTGCGTGAGGTGCTCGATCCTTTGACAAAGGAGCTGGACACGGTTGCCGAGATTCGCGGTCGCGGAGCAATGGTAGCTCTGGAGCTTGTCGACGCCCACGGAAAACCTAATCCTAATCTCACAGCGCGAGTTGCTGCGGCGTGTAAGAAGCAGGGGATCCTGATCCTGACATGTGGAATTGACGGAAATGTGATTCGGCTGCTTCCGCCCGTGGTTATAAGCGAAAGCTTGCTGCGTGAGGGCTTGGGAATTCTCTGCGATTCCCTTCGTGAAGAGTCCGGGCGATAGGAGGAGGGCCATGACTAGTGCCCTTTTGCCTGTAATTCCTACGGGGGTGCGTATCGGCACTCAGGTTCAGGACCTAACGGAGACCTTTTCTGTTGTCGATCCCGCCACGGAGAAAGAACTAGTTCACGTTAGTGATGCAGGATCGACGGAATGGATGCGCGCCCTTGATCTGGCAGATAAGGCGTTTGCTGAGTGGTCCGCGTGGCCTTCAAGAAAACGGTCACAGGTTCTCTACGAGATTTTTCATGAGATAGAGGAGCGTCGTGACGATTTTGCTCGGACAATGACCTTGGAGATGGGAAAGCCGTTTGCGGAAGCCCAAGGTGAAGTGAGCTATGGAAATGAGTACTTTCGGTGGTTTGCGGAGGAATCTGTGCGCGTGCAGGGCCGCTTCTCCCCCGCTCCTGGCGGCAACGGACACATCCTGACAACCCACACGCCGGTAGGACCCAGGACCCGTGTTGGCGATTACGCCGTGGAATTTTCCCCTAGCAATGGCTACTCGCAAGATCGCGCCAGCTCTTGCCGCGGGGTGTCCGATCATAGTGAAACCTGCTGCAGAGACTCCCCTGACGCTGCTTTTCCTCGGCGCGGTGATCTCCGAGGTATTGGAACGTCATGATGCTCCCGACGGGGTGTTTTCTGTTATCCCAACCACTCGCGCTGCTGCTTTATCGCAGGAGCTCATGGCAGACTCACGGTTGCGTAAAGTCACGTTCACGGGATCGACTCCCGTGGGGAAAACTCTCGTCCGGCAGTCGGCAGACACCTTGCAGAGGACATCGATGGAGTTGGGGGGAAATGCGCCCTTTGTGATGCACAAAGACGCTGACCTTGATCTTGTTGTGAGCTGCGCGCTACAGGCAAAGATGCGCAACGGCGGGGAGGCCTGCATCGCGGCTAACCGCTTCCTGGTTCATGAGGAGATTGCAGAAGAATTCACCCGCAGGCTAACCGAACTGATGGAAGGCTATGTGCTTGGGCATGGTCTAGAGCAGTCGACCACGCTGGGGCCAATGATCACTGAGCGGCAGCGGGACCGGATTGCTGAGTTGGTCGCTGACGCTGTCTCAGACGGCGCGCACATTCAGTGCGGTGGCGTGGTTCCCGATGGTCCTGGTTATTTTTACCCCGCGACTGTGCTGACTCAGGTGGCTCCGGACTCGCGCATAATGCATGAGGAAATTTTTGGCCCGGTAGCCACGATAACGGTTTTTTCTGATCTCGCAGAGGCGATTTCTCTGGCTAATCAAACGCAGTTTGGCCTGGCAGCTTATGGATTCAGCGAGAACGTCCATACTGCTCAACGGCTCGCCACCGAGCTTAATGCCGGAATGGTTGGCATCAATCGCGGTGCTATTTCGGACCCCGCTGCTCCTTTCGGAGGGGTAAAAGAATCCGGTTTTGGTCGGGAAGGCGGAGTCGAAGGAATTTTTGAGTACTTAGACATCCGCTACGTGGCGTGGCAATAGCGAGAAAACAAGGAGTTGTATGCCCTTCAATAAACAAGCCCTGACGTTGCCAACCCACAACGCTGGGAAAGCTCGCACAGACCATGGCGAGCATCATCAAGAACACCATAATCACCGGATTACCCTGGCCCAGGGCATCGCATTGATTTTTGGTACGAATATCGGCGCGGGTATTTTGAGTATCCCTTATGCCTCCCGTGATGGTGGTTTTTATCCCTCGTCATCGCACTCATCATTGCGGGCACGTTGACCACCTTTTCTATGCTCTATGTGGCGGAGGTGGCGCTGCGCACTCAAGAAGACTTCCAGCTTTCGGGGCTCGCGGAAAAGTATCTTGGCCAGGCCGGCCGATGGCTTGTGTTTGTGGCCATTATGGTGAACGGGATCGGGGCCCTGATCGCATATGCCTCGGGGTCGGGTTCACTTCTGCATAACCTTCTTGGGCTTCCGCCGACTCTGGGAACAGTCATCTTTTTCATCGTGGGTGCAGCGGTGATGTGGATTGGGCTGCATGCCACAGGTATCGCGGAAGGTGCTATCACCACAGCGATGGCGCTGATCATCGTCATTTTGTGCGGATGGACCTTTATCGGCCCGGGTATCACCATCTCTAACGTGGTGGTGCTGAATCCCGCATTCATCATTCCCATCATGAATTTGGCAGTTTTTACGTTTCTCGCCCAATATGTGGTGCCGGAACTCGCTCGTGGGCTACGCGACCATAATCCGAACGCCATACCTCACGCGGTTGTGGCCGGGATGGGAATCACCGGTTTTACCTTGGCGATTGTCCCCTTCGCCGCGCTTGGCTTGCTGGGTACCGACGTCACGGAAGTGATCACCATTGCCTGGGGTGATTCCTTGGGCACCGTGGCCTTTTATCTGGCTAATATCTTTGCTCTTTGCGCCATGTTGACGTCGTTTCTGGCGATTGGCTTTACGACGATGCGCAACGTCCTGAATATCTTCCACTGGAAGGAAACCGGCTGGCAGCGAATCGCAGCGCTGTCCCTTACCGTGATTCCGCCGCTGGTGATTTTCTTTGCCGGTTTTACGGGATTTGTGGCTGCCCTGACGTATGCAGGTGGTTTTGCCGGTGCGATTATGTCTATTATCCCGGTTTTGTTGCTTCGTGCTGCTAGGGCACACGGTAACCGCAACCCGGAATGGCGGGTTACCTGGCAGGCTCATCCGTTGATTCAATTAACCATTGTGGTGGTTTATTGTGCGGCATTTTTCTATTCTTTGTGGTCGCTCGTGGCGGGGTGACGGTTGTGGGGTGAAAAATATATATCTGGGCGTAAAACCCGTAAAAAGTGGTTGTGAGCTTGAGTTTTGTGTCGGTATAGGGTGAAATGTGTGGGAAAAATTTTCCTGCTAATTGCCTGTAGAGTCTTCAGAGCAAGTTGATATATTTTTCTAGGTATCGCCTTCGGAATCCCCGCCACCGCTATGGCTTCTGATTTTGACAACATCACCCCCACCATCGCTACCGTTGAAGATCGAGCGGCATCACAAATCGGATTTGCTAAGCCAGACTATCTAGGCGAAGTCGGACCTGTGGGCGACTCCCACGTCTTCAGCTATGGCTACAAGTTCTACGGCACCCAGAAGTCTGCCGATGCGATTACGCACTGGATTCATGGCGGACTCTTTACTCCGACCGGAGAAACTGAGCTGGGTAACCAGACTCTGACCCTGCCATCGGGTGAAGTGGTCCAGCCTGGCCAGACTGTGGCTCTTGATATCTCTAACCAGTACTTCAGCGTCGTGCGCAACGCTACCGTGAGATAAAATTTGAGAGTATAATAAGGCTCACCGCCTCCCTGCCTGATATCTGTGTGGAATCTTCAGGCAAGAAGGCAGTGAGCTTGTTTTCCGGTTTCCGCCTGGTAAGGGCGGAGCTTATTAGCCCAGCAAACCTGCAGTGCGCAGGATTGCTGCGATGTCATCGCGGGACTCGGCGTCGTCGATAGGCGCGAGTGGTGCGGACATCAAGTTTGAAGAGAACACGCCCATGAGTTCAAGGGCGGTCTTGAAGGAGCCGACGCCGGCAGCCGGTCCGACTTTGCCGCGCGGCTGGAAGACGATCTCAAAGAGTGCGGCGAGACGATCCTGCTCAGTGCGTACGGTCTCCCAATCGCTGGACTGAGCTGCCTTCCACATGCGGACGTAGCCTGCGGGGTCGACGTTGCCCAGGCCGGGGACGCAGCCGTCGGCACCAGCGATGAAAGATCCATCTACTACTGCCTCGTGGCCGGTCAGCAGGGTCAGCGGTGAACCAGCTGCCTTGTTGAGCATCACCAAGCGGCGGAAAGAAACATCGTCGCCAGAGGAATCCTTCACACCTGCGAGAACGCCGTCCTTGCCAAGCTTGACCAACATTTCGGAGGACAACTTGGAGTGCACGCACACGGGGATGTCATAGGCAATGATGGGAAGCTCGGTGGCCTCTGCGATGGCGCGGAAGTGTGCTTCGATCTCGTTGGGGCCACAGATGGCATAGAAGGGAGCCGTGACAACCACAGCGTCCACGCCAGCTGCCTCTGCCTGGCGAACATGCTTGATTACGCGGTTTGCCTGAGTGTCAATGACTCCGGCGTACACGGGCACGCGGCCCTTGGCCAGCTTCACGATCTCGTTGATAACGATGCCGCGATCCTCATCGCTGAGGAATGCGACTTCGCCGGAGGATCCCAGGGCGAACAAACCGTCGACACCAGCACCGATGAGGTGCTCAACAAGACGAGCGAGCGATTCCAGGTCAAGGCTGCGATCAGCGTGCAGCGGTGTGAGGACTGGGGGGACGATACCGGAAACAATGGAAGACATGGTAAAACTCGATTCTTAAAAACGTATTTAGAGGAGGGACGGCGTTGCGGCAAGCAGCGTCTTTGTGTATTCCTGCTGAGGCTGAGAGAAGAGAAGCTCGGTGGGTTGTTCCTCAATAATCTCGCCCTTGTACATCACGCACATGCGGTCGGAGACATAACGCACGGTGTTGATATCGTGCGAAATGAACACGAGGCCGAGTCCCAATTCATTGCGTAGGTCGGTGAGCAGGTTGAGAATCTGTGCACGCACCGAGACGTCAAGCGCAGAAGTAGGCTCATCAGCGATGATCACATCCGGTTCCAGCGCAAGCGCACGGGCAATAGCCACGCGCTGACGTTGGCCACCAGAGATCTGACGGGGCAGAACATCAAGAGCGGATTGTGGGAGGCCCACGAGGCTCAGGAGAACGCGGACCCTCTTGAGACGACCGGCTTCATCGTCGATCTTATGCACGCGCATGGGATCGAGGAGCTGGTCCTTGACCGTCATACGTGGATTCAGCGCAGTGGCTGGATCCTGGAAAACAACGGAGATGGCACGGCCCAACTCTTTACGCTGGTGACCGCGTCCCGTCATTTTCTCCCCACGGAAGTAAACCTCGCCGCTGGTGGGCTTCTGCAGACCGACCATGACGCGGGCTAGCGTGGATTTACCGCAGCCGGACTCGCCAACGATGCCAACAACCTGGCCACGGTCAACGTGGAAGTTGATGTCCTTGTTGGCGTGAAGGGTTTCGGGGCGGAAGAGCTTTCCAGTGCGCGTTTTGTGGATCACGTTGACGTCGCGAAGCTCAATGATAGGAGCATCGCTGTCACGACCCGTGAGATTGTTGCGCTGCTGCATCTGGGGATTACTCATCGGATTTCACCTTCCAAACCTTCAACATCGAGGTTGCTGCTAGCGGCTGCTTCCTCGCGGCGCAGTGCGAGCAACGCATCTGTGGCGGCAAAGCAGTGGGTCTCTGAACCGTCAACAAGGCGGAGGAGCGGACGCTGATCCAAGCCCGTGGTCGGGTAGCTGGAACGCGGTGCAAAGCGGTCACCGATAACAAACTCGCGAGGGCTCGGCACGGTTCCCGGTACCTGGTAGAGACGATCCGCGCCAGCTTCGATGGACAGCACAGCACCCAGGAGGCCTCGGGTGTACTCATGCTGCGGTTTGGAGAGAAGCTCGCGGGTATTACCCTGCTCGACGACCTGACCTGCGTACATGACCGTGATCTTGTGAGCTAGCTTAGCCACCAAAGCAAGGTCGTGGCTGACAAAGACCATGGAGAAACCGAGCTTTTCACGCAGGTCATTGAGCAAATCGACGACCTGGTGCTGCACGGTTACGTCGAGAGCTGTTGTCGGCTCGTCGGCGATAAGCAGGCGCGGGTTGCGTGTAAGAGCCATAGCGATGAGCACACGTTGGCGCTGACCACCGGAAAGCTCATGCGGATAAGACTTGAGGGTACGCACTGGGTCAAGACCGACAAGCTCCATCAGCTCTTCTGCAGTGCGCTTTCCACCACGGCGGATCAGCTGCTGCAGTTGCGTGCGAATCAACATCGAGGGGTTCAAAGAGCTCAGGGCATCTTGATAGATCATGGCCATGTCATGTCCGCGGAGGGCATTGTGCTCTTCTGGCTTAAGATCGAGAAGATTCTTGCCGTCAAAGAGGATTTCACCAGTGATCTTGGCGGTGGGCGGAAGTAGACCCATGATGGCCATAGACACCAGGGACTTGCCACAGCCCGACTCGCCCACGAGGCCCATCGTCTGGCCCGGTGACACGGTGAAGTTCACTTTATCCACAATGCTCACGTCTCCGTGCGCAGCAGGGAAAGCAATGGAGAGATCCTTGACCTGAATCAGTGGTGCCTCGCCGCGGGTATAAACAAGCCGGCGGTCTTCACTCATTTCCGCTTCTCGGAGAGCTGCGAGAGAGGTGTTCAGCGAGCGAGCCGCTTCCTTCTCTGTGGACTGGCCGAGGGTATTGCGGGTATCGATGCTGGGGTCGTTGTCGGAGACCTTTGCGGTGAGCTTGATGCGTGGCGACGCCATGGCGTCGGTAAGCCCCTCGGAGAGGATGTTCAGCGCGAGCACAGTCACAAGGATCATGAGGCCGGGGAAGAAGGTAGGCCACCAGGAACCGGTAAGGAGAAGCTGCTTACCATCAGCGAGGATGTTGCCCCATGATGGTGAAGGTGGCTTCACACCAGCGTTAATAAAGGACAGGGAGGCCTCGAACACGATAGCGTCTGCAACCAGCACCGTAGCAAAAACTGCAATGGGGGAGATCGTGTTGCGAGCAACATGCTTGATCAGGATATGAGGGATCTGAGCGCCCATCACCTTGGCCGCAGAGACGTAATCCTCACCGAACTCGCTGAGCACATTAGCTCGCACGATGCGGGAAAGCTGCGGAACATAGAGGAAGCCAATAGCAAAGACCAAGACCGGAATGGACGTGCCAAAGACGGCAACGAACACAGCTGCAAGAGCGATACTGGGGAAGGACATGATGATGTCCAAGATGCGCATCAGAACTTCAGAGACGACCTTGCCGGCAGTCGCTGCGATAGAGCCAATGACCGCAGCCACGACGAGCGCTGCACCAGTGGCGCACAGGCCGATGATCAGCGATGCGCGGGCGCCATAGGCCACACGAGCAAAGATATCGCGTCCAATGGCGTCGGTGCCAAACCAGTGTTCACCGCTTGGCGGCTGAACTGGCGTAGAAGACGCTAGCGGGTCATATGCAGTGATGAGTGGCGCAAAGATGGCCATGAGCGCGACCAACGTAAGGAACGTCAGCGCTACCTTGGAGGTAACAGGCAAAGAACGAATTCCGGCGAACCGCTGCCCTGCGCGATTTTCGAGTTTTTCAGTCAGGTTGCGTCGCATTAGATGCTCCTGATGCGTGGGTTGACGAGCACATAAAGCATGTCAACGATGATGTTGATGATGATGAACGTGATAGCGACGGTGAGGGTAACACCCTGAACGAGGTAAACATCGTTGCGGGTAACGCCGTCGAGGATCAGCTGACCCATAGCCTGGATGTTGAAGATGATCTCGATGATCACCGCGCCACCCATGAGGTAACCAACGCGGAGGCCCAGAACCGTGATTGGGGTAATGAGCGCATTCCGGAGAACGTTGCGGGAGATGACTTCAGCCTTGGGGATACCGGAGCCGATGGCAGTACGCACGTAATCCTTGTCGAGCTCCTCCACCATGGCGGTACGCACCACGCGGGTGAGTGAGCCAGCAACGGGAACGGCCAAGGCCACAGCCGGGAGGAAGAGGTTATTGAGGTAAACGCCAGGGTCCTCGGTGAACTTCACCCATGAGGTAATCAACGCAGGGAACAGTCCCCATGCGCCGGGGATCGTGCCTAGCCACTGGATGAGCAAGATAGCCAACCAGAAAGAAGGGGTGGCCAGTGCGGCGATGGAGACAACGCGGATTACCTGATCGGGCCACTTGTCTCGGTAGAGGGCTGCGATGACGCCAAAGACGAGGGAGAACACGGCAGCGAGGATCAACCCTAAGAAGGTGAGCTGCAGCGTAATCGGGAATGCCTTAGCGACGACGTCTGTGACGGAGGCGCTACCAGTTGTGGTACCAAGATCGCCGTGGAGCATGTCCACGAGGAAGTGGTAGTACCGCACCAACAGGGGGTCGTTGAGGCCGTGGGACTCACGGTATTCTTCGAGTGCCTCCAGAGAAGCCGTCTCTCCTAGCGCCAGGCGCGCGGGATCGGCAGGGCTGAAGGACATGATGAAGAACACCAAGAAGGTCACGCCAAGGATCATGATGGGTAGCGCGATTAGGCGCCGACCGATCAGTCGTAGCAGGTTAGACATAGTAAATGTCCTGACTTTCGTGCGATGTACGTGTGCAAAGGCTCAACCGGAGAGGAGGGAGCCTCATCTTTACAAGTTGGCGCGGAAAACGTAGGTGCTCGGAGAGAGTCTTATATGTAGCGCCGTGGTTCTTTGCGGCCGATAGTGGCCTAAGGATGGGGTTACATAAGGCCTCAACGTGCGATGTTCGATTTCGAGACCCTGTATGTGTTTCCGTGAGCTTGCGCTCGACGGGGTGAAACGCTCTGTGTAGTTATTGTGCGCCCAATCGGGGTGTTGAACAGCGCGTAGGAAACACAGCTGCCGTGACCCCCCTAGGGCAACGTGGGAGTTCTCCTCCCAGCCAGCGTGCTTCCCATCGGAAGACCTATGGAGCGGCATAGCTGGCTGGGATGTGGAGAAGGTGTTTTTACTTGGTGGAACCAACGCCGACGAAGTTCAGACCAGTCAGAGAGATCGGCTTGAAGTCGACGAGCGAGGAAGCATCCCATGCGGTTGGCACCTTGCGGTGGAACAGCGGGTAGAGCGGGACGTTCTCGGAGATGAGGTCGAGGGCTTCGTTCCACTTATTTTTCTGCTCAGTAGCATTTGTGGACTTGAGGCCTGCGTCGAGGATCTCCTGCAGCTTGGTGTACTCAGGGGTGCCCTTCCAGTGCATACGGGACTCGGTCCAGGTGTCTCCGGAGTACCACCAGCGCATAAGCAGGTCGGGGTCGAGGCCGAAGACGCTGGGGTCGCCGGGGGCAATGACCACGTCGTATGCTTCTGGCTTGCCGTCGATGGTGTTGTACACGTCGGAAGACTTCTTCTCGGTCAAATCAACCTTGATGCCGATTGCAGAGAGCGACTCCTGGATCAGCGGGGTGCACTTCTTTACCCAGTCGTGGTCGGTGCACAGCATGCGCAGTTCTTTGAGCCCGGTCTCAGCGAAGAGCTTCTTGGCCTTCTCTGCGTCGTGAGCGTACTGAACCTTTGCCTCGTGGTACTGCGGGTGCTCCTTGTACAGGAACGAGGTGACAGGGCTTGCCTGGCCCAAGAGAGCAGTCTCGATGATCTGCTTGATGTTCACACCGTAGAGGAATGCCTGGCGGTTCTTTACATCGCTGAAGGGGTTCGACTTATCGTTGTTGAACATGGCAAACAGCAAGCCAAAGCCCTGAACTGATTCCACGGAAGAGCTGGACTTCAGCTGCTCAATGGAGAGGTAAGGGATGGAGTCGATAGCTTGAACCGTCTTGGACTGGATGGCATTGGTACGGGTCGATGCATCCGGGATGATCTGCCAGACCATGTTCTTGGCAAGCGCTGGCTTTGGACCGTTGTAGTCCTCGAAACGCTCGAACTTGATGGTCTTGGAGGTGCCACCATTGTCGGTCATCTTGTAGGCGCCGGAGCCGATGGGGTTAGCAGCGAACTTGTCCAGGTTTGCCTGGACTAGGGCCTTGGGGACGATCTTGACTACTGCGAGGCGGCTAGCAAAGACGCCGGTCTCTTCGGTGAGGGTGAAGGTGACGGTCTTGTCGTCCTTCTTTGCAACCTTCTCGATGAAGGGGATGAAGGATGCGTACAGGCTCTTATTTGCCTTGTCGAGGACGCGCTCGAAGGAGAACACAACGTCGTCGGCGGTGACAGGGGTGCCATCGTGGAACTTTGCGCCGTCGCGAAGCATAACGTCGATCGACTTGCCCTCGCCCTTAGGCAGTTCCTTTGCCAATGCGGCGTAGGGCTCGCCGTTGGTTGGGTTGAGCTCCGTGAGGCCCTCCATGGTGTGCCAGTTTGCTGCAACGGTCAGTGCTGCAGTGGTGGACATGGGGTCGAAGCCGTTGGTTCCGAGTTCATAAGAGATAGCTGCCGTGATGGTGCCATCTTTGTTCAATGAACCGGCACTCGCGCCTGCCGAGGGGCTCGAGGTGTCATTCCCCTTAGGGGCGCAAGCAGAGAGGGTGGCTGCGAAACCAGCCGCTGCGCCGAAAGCGGAAGTGATCTTAAAGAAATCGCGGCGAGTGTACTTTTTTTCTGAAGCATTGCTCATGGGTTATTCCTTTCCCCAAGTGTGCGTACAAGATGTCTTGCTGCGGCGACCAGCTTGGATGGGTGGCAGTTGCCGTGTCGCGGGTCATTCTAAAGAATACATCAGACGTCTGACGTCCGCTAGGTTTTGTGTTAGGATTTCAATCGAAGTTGCCAAACAGCACTGTGATCATGCTTGTTTCTCCCCCGCTTTATACCCCATGTGTGGGAGGACGCGGATCCCCTGCTGCTAGGAAAAACCGCAGCACACAGAAACCAGCACTTAAAAATTCTCTCACACCGAATAGCTGCAGATAAGGGCTATTTTTGGTAGTCAAGAGGCATGTTTATCGGTCCATCAGCATGTCCGATCGGCCGCAGATGAACAGGAGAAAAGATGAATTCACACGTGGGTCCGGCGGTAGGAAAGAGTCCTACCGCGGCGGCAATCGAAGATTACATCCGTGATAATAATCTCTCTCCGGGGGACCTCCTTCCCTCGGAAGCGGCGCTTTGTGAGCGCCTTTCCGTGTCACGTTCCTCCGTCCGCGAGGCCATGCGAACGCTCGCTTCCCTGGACGTTGTTGAGATTCGTCATGGGCACGGAACGTTTGTAGGAAATATGTCGCTCGCTCCCCTTATCAATGGAATGGTGTTGCGGCTGACCCTGAACGAGGAGCTCGCCTTAGAGAACCTCTCGTACGTTGTGGACATGCGCATCGCGCTGGACCTGGCCAACGCCGATGAGCTGGTCAACACTTATAAGGGACAATCCACCGAGGTACTCGACCGGATTGTGGAAGCAATGCGGGAAAAGTATCTGCGCCAGGAGTCTTTTGTGGAAGAAGATTGGCAGTTCCACAAAGTGATTTCCGAGAAACTCTCCAACCCTTTGATGCGAGAAATGTCGATGGCCCTTTGGGAGATTCATACCAAAGTGGTCCCGGTTCTTGGCCTGGGTGATCCGGAGGATATGGAAGACACCGTGGAGGCGCACTCGAAAATGATTCAAGCGCTTCATAGTGGCGACGCAGATGGCTATTGTGCATTGATCTGCGAGCACTACGGCCCACTTCTTCGTGTGATCAGGAAGAAAAGAGAGCAACAAGATCGCGCTCGGAGTGTCAACTCTGCCGAAGCCGATAAGGAATCGGGTAAGGAACAAGCATCATGATTGACAAAGGCGCTGAAGCACAAACAGCTGTGCGCATCGGCGTGGACATCGGCGGGACCAAGATAGCAGCCGGCATCGTCGCGGATTCGGACCCCACCACCGTTATTGATTACCGCCGCCGCCCCACCCCCAAAACCAACGTCATAGACGAGGTGGCGGGCGTTATCCAAGAGCTTATCGACGCCTCCCCCATCGCTGTGTCCAGCATAGGAATCGGTGCGCCAGGGGTCATTGACCCCATTGCGGGTGAGGTCGTGTCTTCGGGGCCGACCATGCAGGGTTGGGCGGGGACTAAGATCGCAGATACTTTGAGGGAGCAATTCCATCTCCCCATTGCGGTGCATAACGACGTCCGCGTTATGGGGTTGGGCGAATCCATCTATGGTGCTGGTCAAGACTTTGGCAACGTTTTGTTTGTTAGCCTGGGTACCGGTGTGGGCGGGGCGCTCGTGCGTGATGGTGAGCTTGTTGCCTCGTCGCATTTTACTGCCGGAGAGCTGCGCTACCTGTGGGGTCGGCTCCCGGATGGCTCCGCAGCCCTGCTGGAGTCTTTCGCCTCTGGTCCTGGTCTTGCTGCCTGCTATAACGCACATGCGGAGAACCAAGCTGCGGATCTCCACGAGATCATGTCTCGGTACCATGCCGGCGAGGAATACGCACGGGATGTTATTGAGGAACACCTCTTTGCCTGCGGGGTTTCGATAGGCGGGTTTATCAGCGCCATTGATGTGGACGCGGTGATCGTTGGCGGCGGCGTGGGCACTATTGGCGATGCCATCATCAATCCCTTTGCCCGTGGGGTCAGAGACGGCGCTATTCCGCCGATCAATGAGGTGCCAGTCATCCAAGCGCAACTAGGCACCCATGCTCCCATCGTGGGCGCTGCATACCTGGGTAAGACCCAAGGCTGAATCAACAAAATATCTACATAAGAAGGAACTCTCGAACTCTCATGATGGATCTCAAGAGCTTTATTCAACAGGTCAACAACAAACTCATCGTTTCTGCTCAGGCGCCCACCGGCCACCCACTACGGGACACCCGTACGATGGCTTTTCTTGCCAAGGCTGCTGAACATGGCGGATCGGCAGCGATACGCTGTGGCGGTTACGGCGGACTCGAAGATATTCGGGCGATCGTGGATACTGTGTCCGTTCCCGTTATCGGCCTGACCAAAGAAAGCGATACGGGCGTCTACATCACCCCATCGGTGAAGTCGGCGGAAGACGTGATTAAAGCGGGCGCCACGGTCGCGGCTATCGACGCCACCTTCCGACCACGCCAAGACGGATCTACCTTTGCCGACCAAGTGGCTGCGGTTCATGCGCTGGGCGGACTGGCGATGGCGGACATTGCGACTGCCGAGGAAGCAGTGGCAGCACATGAAGCAGGTGCCGACATTATTTCCACGACCCTAGCTGGGTACACGGAGCACCGCGAGAAAACCGAAGGGCCAGATCTGGACCTGATTCGAGAAATCCGTGCGAAGTTGGGGCCAGACGTATTCCTTATTGGTGAAGGTCGATTCCACTCCCCCGAGCATGTGAAGCAAGGACGCGAAGCCGGAGCCGACGCGCTGATCGTAGGCACCGCGATTACTGATACTGCGTGGATCACCACGCAGTTTGCCGCGGCAGCTAAATAGGAGCAGCACTCATGACCGCATCCATCATAGGAACCGTAGTTACGGCTGACGGCGTGCTCGAAGGGCATCGCATCGACTATGACGCAACGGGAACGATCACCGCGATTGTCCCAGCGCCGGATGAGAAGCTAAACGACGAGCTGACGATCCTTCCGGGGCTGGCCGACATTCACAATCACGGAGGCGCTGGAGAATCGTTTCCTACCTCAGGGATCGAGGGCTGCGTTACGGCCGCACGGCATCACCGTGCGCATGGGTCTACCACTCTGCTCGCATCCACTGTCTCCATGAGGGAAGAGGTGTTGTTGCCGCAGCTGATCTTGCTTTCTGAGCTGGCTAGCGACGGCGAGATAACAGGCATCCACGCGGAGGGCCCGTTTGTTAATAGTTGTCGCTGTGGTGCGCAAGATCCCGACGCGATTATTGGGGGCGACCCAGAACTATTTGCAAAGATGATCAAAGCCTCACGCGGTTTCTTACGCTCGATGACTTTTGCGCCGGAGACGCCTCATGCGCGGAAGCTCGTTGATATGTGCGCAGAGCACAACGTGGTTGTGTCGCTGGGGCACACAGATGCCGACTTTGATCTCACCATGGACATGATCCGCTATGCGGAACAGCGCGGGGCTGTGGTCACTGCAACTCACCTGTTCAACGCCATGCCCCCGGTTCATCACCGCGCGCCGGGCCCTGCGGCTGCGCTCATTAGTGCAGCCGCGCGTTCCTTGGCTCATGTTGAGCTCATTGCCGACGGCGTGCATCTGGATGACAATACGGTGAGCATGGTTTTGGATGCTGTGGGCTCGGAGAACGTCACCTTTGTTTCTGACGCGATGGGTGCCGCAGGTAAAGCGGATGGGGACTATATTCTCGGGGCGCTCGCTGTCACGGTTATTGATGGCGTCGCACGCTTAAGTACCGAGGATGGTTCGCAGGGTGCTATCGCGGGTGGGACGTCGCGCGTGATCGACCAAGTGCGGAGACAAGTAGCCGCAGGCCATAGCGTGGTTGATGTGGTTCGGGCGTCAACCAGTGGACATCGCCTGTTAGGGCTCAATGATCGCGGTGATATTGCCGTGGGTAAGAAAGCAAACTTTGTTGTGTGCCGCAACGACTTTGACGTGGTTGCGGTTTATGAAAACGGGAAAAAGCTCGACTTTTAGGAGACAGTAACCATGGAAATCGTCATTACTCCCACCCACAAAGAAGCGGCAATTATCGCTGCGGACATTTTTGAGGGATATATCAGGCAGGGAAAGACCCTAGGATTGGCTACTGGTTCGACACCGGGCAGCACCTACGCTGAGCTGGTGCGCAGGCACCGGGAAGAGGGATTATCCTTTGCTCAGTGCCAGGCATTCCTGCTTGATGAGTATGTGGGTTTGCCTCGTGAACACGAGCAGACTTATTACCAGACCATTCGTCGGGAGATCACGTCTCATGTGGATATCGACGATGCTGCCGTTCATAGCCCCGACGGCACAGCGGAAAACCCAAGCGCTGCCGCTGACGCCTACGACCAGTCGATACGCGATGCAGGAGGTGTAGATGTCCAGGTCTTGGGCATTGGAACCGACGGGCACATCGCTTTTAATGAGCCGACGTCATCCTTAGTAAGTCGCACCCGCATCAAGACCTTGCACCCGGACACCGTCCGCGACAATTCGCGTTTCTTTGATAACGACGAATCCCAGGTGCCGCACCACGTGATGACCCAGGGTATCGGCACAATCTGCGAAGCCGGGCATCTTGTCATGCTGGCCTTCGGCGAAAACAAGGCCGACGCAGTCAAGGCCATGGTGGAAGGTCCCGTCAGCGCAATGATCCCTGCCTCAGCACTACAGATGCACAAGCACGTAACCGTGCTTTTGGATGAAGCAGCTGCTAGTAAGCTCGAAAATACCGAGTACTACAACTACGCATTGACCCATAAGCCAGAATGGCAGAAGTTTTAAGTCATATCTGTTTGATGTGGTTGGTGTAGTTGGCGCGGGAGCCTAGAACCGTTTTCTCTGTCTAGCTGTAGAAGCCGCCTCTGTATAAGGAGGCGGTAACGGCGGGTATGGAGGAAACATGGTGGCAGCGGGATAACTTTAATCTTGCGATATATGGGTTCTACCAGGTATTAGGGATGAAGTTTCCCCACTCTCGTGGGGGAATACGCTGTGGATGCGTGATGTGCCTTGAAAGCTGTGGGGTGGAGCGGGGCCGTTTTATTGTCAATTATTGGCGTTGTACAAGGGTGGGAAGGGGGCGGCTTTCGCTGGAGAGTGCGTTCCGCGAGCAGTGTCGAGCGGTGATGTTTTAGGTGCTCTCTCCCTCGTATGGGGAGGATGTTGACGTGGAAAATGATTCTCATTAGGTTAAAGAGTGTTATTTTCAATAACTCAACAAAGGATCCCCCCGTGCCTAGAAGAATATCGGCAGCCTGCCTGGGCTTTTTAGCCGTTGGCGGACTTATCGCTTCAAGCGTAATCCCCGTTCCCTCCGCGAACGCGGACTCGAACGAATCCCTCACCGTTCGTACCCAAGTGCATGTTGATTCACCGCACGCAGTGTGGCAGGACAATAATTTTTCCCTGGTCTCTAAGAGCAGCGGAATGATTCCGATCGAGAAAACAATCAACTGGGTTAGTAAAGGAAAAGTTGATCGCGGACTCTATGCGTGGAATGTTCCGGAAGACGAGCGCTTAGAGTTCTTAGGGAAAAAAGACCAGCTCATGTACTACGGGGGACCCGCACACGGCTCCCCTTCTGACGGCATGCCGATTTGGGCTGGTTTTGGTGCATCCATTGACTTGCCTACTGAGAAATTCCGTGATGAGTCCTTCAACCTAGACATCGTTGACTTTGATGGCCCGGGCAAAATGGAACTCTTCACGTACAGCGACGAGGACATGCCCCTCCAACGCCTATGGTCGTCGCATGATGCTGGTTACCGCTCTACGTGGGTGGAAAAGGGAAGCCACACCCACAACGCCACTACCTTTACCCGTCCCGGTCTATATGAGATCAGCTATCGGGCCTCTGCTCGTGGCAAAGATGGAAAGTTGATTGCTTCCGAGCCGCAGAAGTTGATATGGCAGGTAGGTGGGCCGGATCCAGCAGATGCAAAGTTGGGGAATGTAAAAGAGGCCTACGATAAGGCTTCAGAGTCTGCGAACGACGATGCGTCGGGGACCTTTAATCCTGAGTTCACCATGTCTCCCGATACTGGTAATGCTTATGGAGCGAAAAAAGGCCTGCTAACCAAGCTGGACTTTACAACCGGAAACACCAAAGACTCCGGACACGCCGTTTTCTACATCGACGGCTATTACCTGGCCGAAGTCCCTGTGAAAGAGGGCAAGGCTACGTGGTCTGAGATGATCGGCAGCCTCGAATCCAAGTTCCAAGTTGTTTATATTCCGGGTGAAGATTCTCAGAGCCCCTCGTGGGTATCTAAAGAGCTTGAGCATGCGACCGGTAGCGATAAAAACTCAACAAAAGAAGAGGGGTCGTTCCCCGAGGCTAAGGCAGAAGAACCTCGCGAAGAATTCGACCTAAAGGACATCAAACCAACAAGCCTGGATGTTGCCGTCTCAACGAGCGAGATCAACAGCGAAAGCGGTGAAAGCTTCGACCTCACCGTGAAGCCTAAAGATGACAGGTTGACCGTGAATGCGGTGGGCGGATTCTATGAGAAGGAGTCTGGGAAGGCGCTCTCGAGTGTTCCTAAGGATCGTGCAGCCTCGTGCCCCATCACCTTTACGAGTGCTCCCGATAACCGAACCAGCCGTCAGATAGTCGATGGCTGTGAAGGTGAGAACTATCAGCTGTTGTTGGATATTATTCCAAGCTCGCGCACTGAAGCTCCAGGTAAAGCGACTGTCATCGATTCTCATGACGGTAAATATCGCCCGCTTGAGGAGACAACCGTCACACTCGGCAATGGGAAAACTTCCGAGGAGTCCGAGGACGAGCAGTCTGATGAAAGCGGCGAAACCTCTGATGACGCAACGTCTGAGGACGATCCTGCGGATGAGTCCGAAGATGGTGGAGAGCCCGAGGAGAGCACTGGGACGACTACGAGCAGCAAGCCGGACAAGGGCAAGACTCCTGAGAAGGGGAAAGATTCCGAGGAGCCTGAGTCTGCATCGGGAGTTTTGAGCAAGGAAAAAGTTGAAATTTCCAAGGGACATGTGGATATTTCCCCCAAGGAGATCGACAACACTTTGGCCGTGGTGGTTAAAGATGAGAGCGGTCAGCATAGCTCTAAGGCAGTGCTGCGCGATCCCAATTCGGTGACTTTTGTGGTGCCGCAGTCGGCCAAGACCTTGCTTAAGGGCGACATAAAGGACATCGCTAAGAAGGGTGAGCGGGTGTATATGCTCCCCGAGGTGCAAAAGACTGGTCTGGTGTGGCCGGGCTTTAGCACCGAGGAGATTTACGGTGTGACCGAGGATAACTATGAGTTCACGATAACGCCGAAGTCCACGCCTCAAGGCGGAAAGTGGGTTGCATATAGCGGTGATGCTAACTCGTCCGAGAACCGGATCGGAGATTCCTCCGGGAAGCACGTGTACAAGGCTGAGGGGTCGACCCACCGCCACCTCAACTGGGTGTTTACCAAGCCGGGTAAGTACACGATGGACGTGGAGGTCAAGGACACGTGGGATGAGGTCAGCAAGCCGGTGACTCTCACCTTTGACGTGCGTGACTCTAGCGTCCCTGCTGGCAGCACCCCAGGGTCTGAAACTCAGAAACCGGGTAAGCCGGATAAGGGTACGTCCGGCAACTCGAAGACCACCGTTCCTCAGCAGGATTCGTTGGCGCGTCCTACCACTAAGCCCGTCGCTAAGCAGGACCGCAGTGATGGACGTCGTGAGCTTGTCGATGGCCACCTGGACTTCGGCCCGGCGTTTGTTGACGGAAAACTGGGCTTCTACATTGGCGATGACGTAAAGCGTGAGCACGACGCAGTCTCTGATGGCGGACATAACCTTGACCACCCCGATAAGGTTGCGCTGGTTGTTGGAGAGAATCGACGCTTTACTATCGGGGAAAAGGGCAACCGTGGCATCCCTGAGAACGATGACACCGCATTCTTGGGTAAGAAGGGAGACCATGTTTACTACTTGCCCAACACCCAAGATCACAACGCGGTGTGGCCGGGCTTTGACACGAACAAGGTGCGCAATGCATTCCCCAAGGGAATGAGCATTGAGATTGAGCCAGAGTCGATGCCAGACGGTGCAAAGTGGTGGGCTGGGCATCTTCCGAGCCTGTCCAATGATCTGATTAAGCTTGCGGATTCTAGTGGCAAGGCAGTGATTGATCGTGAAGAACCGTTCCATGAGCATGCTGATTGGTTCTTTACTAAGCCGGGAACCTACAAAATCAAGATGCGCGCAGTGGCCAATGAGTCGGGCACATCCACGCAAGCCATGACCTCTGATGGCAAGACGATCAACATTGGCTTGGTCGCAAGCGGCGAAACTGCGACAAACTGGGAGACGATTGTCTTTGAGGTAGGAGGTGAAGGGGCCATTCGGGCTGCGTCCGGCAGCGGCTCCACAGGTGTGCAAAGCACGTCGTCATCGTCTAAAGGAACCCAGAGCTCTAAAACAGTTGCTCTGGCCAAAAACGATAACGCTCCTAAAAAAGGCGTGAAGAGCTTGCTGGCAAACACGGGTGCTTCTCCTGAGATAGCACTTGCGTTGGCGATGCTCTTTGTTGGCGTAGGATTCGCGGCGATTGGTTACCGTCGGATGAAAGGCGCAGAAGAGCTCTAAATTATGAGTTGGTAGGGGGTGCTCCGGTGTTTTGCCAAGAGGTAGTTTGACCTTTGAAAAACGAGCACCTGGTGTACTTCAAAAAAACATAACTAAAAGGCCGGTGAGTTTTCACTCACCGGCCTTTGCACTTGGTCGTAGGGCCTGCACCGCAGGACAAATAGCAGTCCGGGCGGGCGCTCCCCTGCTCATGGGTACGTATAGCTTCCTACTCCGACAGACATAAGCATCGACGATGCTCACGTCTCCGAGAACAAACTCGAACAAATTAATAGGCAGGAGAAGTTATTTAGATGCCAGACCACTAGAACAGTGAGAGTATGAAGACAAGTTAACCTTCATGAGCTAACTACTTAGAAGCATGTCTGTTACTAGGCCGACGAGGTTGATGCCGAACCAGAGCATCCAAGCAAATAATAGAGGGGATAATCCTGCGACGACGGCTAGGACTATAAGCCACCATGAGTGAATACGATAAGCAAAGATTCCAGCGATAATCCCTAGGGGCATAGTGATGGTGTAATACGGCATTGTTCCTTGGGGGAAAATGGAAGGAAAGATATAGGGAAATGCGATAGTAAATATTGAGAGCAAGATTGAGATCGATTTAGCCCAAGGCCAACGTCTTTCTTCTTTTACTGCGTCCATGTCTTTCCTTTCTTCTTTCGTATTTTTAGCTACTTAAAGGGGGCGCACAACGCAGAGTTAAAATACGTGGCAATTGCAAGGACATTGCGTTTTCTTCTGCTCTTTTACGTGTTCCTCGGTTGTTGTGAATGTCTTGGACTAGATATTTGTCACAGGAATGAGCCAAATATCCCAGGGTTGCATGGTGTTTATTGGGTGCCGGTCCACTATGTGTCCTGTGCTGCACTAGGTTCCTTAACCAGGAATACCTCAATTTTCGAGCATATTGAAGGCTTCACTTTTATTGCAGCTAACCGATGGAGCTGCTTATTCGCTTCAAGCAGATATTCGGAGCTAGTTCTCGGACTTGGTAGGGGGTGCTGTGAAGCTCACAGCACCCCTTTTCTTGTGGGTTACGTAGCATGAAAAGCATGCCTCTACGTGAAAATTTTTCTGGGCGCAATGCTGCACACCACCATGGCCCGGGAAACCTAGCTCTCGTTGCTCTGATTGTGTATTTGGCGGTCATGGTCTCATTGGCCATGTTGAAGGCTTTCTATCGCATCGGTTATCTGTGGGATCCCGCGGCACATCGCAATAGGTCTGTGGAATTGGTGCCGTTTAACGAGGTCATGAGTAATTCCAATTGGTTTATCCCAGTGTTTGGCTACGGGGGAAACATCGCTTTCTTTGTGCCTTTTGGAATGCTGGCCTATGTGTGGTTCCACCAGTTGCGCGGTGTTGGTACGCGTATGGTGCTGTGGTCTACGCTTACAGGATTTCTGGTTAGCCTTGCTATCGAGGTGAGCCAGTTTCTGTTTTCGCTTGGATACTCGGATATTGACGATCTGTTGATGAACACCCTGGGTGCTTTTGTAGGGACATTATGTGCCCAAGGCGTTGGGTCCAAGATTTTTCCGTCTGTGGGTCTGGCTAGCGATCTTATTGGGTCTCGTTTTTGCAGTATTGGTTGGCTTAGGAGAACGTTTAGGCGACCCGGACAAGATTGTGAAAAACACATAGGGCTTGAGGTGTGTGGTAAGGGGCATGTGTTGCCAATCCCATAGTCTCACACCTTATAGGTTTGGCTATCCTAAAGATTATGATCCCCTCCTGTAGCCGTCGAAAAGCCCTCCTTGTGGGCGTGACAACGTGTCTCTGTTGTACTTCTAGTGGGATTGCTGCGGCGATGCCCACGATTCCGGACAACCCTTCTCTCTTTTCCTCTGGGCCAGTTGCGGAGTCACCGCGCATTACTGTGACCGATGAGGCAGGAAATCCACTCCGCGGACCTGTCCATCGGGGTGATGTCATCGTTGTGCACGGCACTGGTTTTAGTCCGCAAGCTAACCGTGGAGGCTTCCCAATCCCCATACCGCCAGGCGTTCCTAACGGAGTATATGCCGTGTACAGCGCTTTTCCTGATGCGTGGAAGCCAAGCGAAGGCGCTCCCGGCAGCGCACGTAAGCACCCTCATAATCGGATGGCCTGGGTCATGCCTGACGGGACGCTTGATGCCATCCCGACTATTCCTTTTGATTTTCGTCGTTCTATCGCAAGGGAATCGCAACGGATGAACCCCGATGGGAGTTTCCATGCCCGTCTGGTTGTGGATCCTCCGGAGACTGTTCCTGGCAATAACTGGGGAGTGTATGTGTATGCTGCCGCGGGGTCCGTTAATCCGGCAGAGGAATTTTACGTTCCGATTCCCTATTCGCCGGAACCTGGGCCGAACACCCCGGCAGAACCTACCCCTGATCTGCGTTTTTCTGCCGAGATCCTGAAAAAACTCACGACCGCGGCGGGTGGGGGCCTAGCGCTTGCCGACGGCGCACTGCTTGCTGGGAACGACGTGGCTTTTAGCAAAAATGAGGCACAGAGTAGTGACGGCATTGTGCGTTTCCGTGGAGCCGTCACGGCAACCGCGAAATATAACGTGGTGGAGATAGCGGCGGCAAACCCATGGTTAGAGCCACGAGGTAACGGACGCTGGGCCCTCACTCTTGACGTCTCAACAGCCTCCAATGTGGGCAAAGACATCATGCAGCGCCGGGAAGTGGGGATTGTCCACGGTATTCATGGAGTGCAGGATGTCTTTGCTGGTCCGATTGCTATTGGAAAAATAGCGCTGAGCTAGATGAGTCGTTGCTGTCGGGCTGCGGTGATGGCTGCTGTGCGGTTATCTACGCCTAGTTTGGCGTAGATATGCACGAGATGCGTTTTTACCGTTGCTTCAGAGATAAAGAGTTTTGCTGCCAGCTGCCGGTTGGATAAGCCCTGCTCTAGGTTCTGAAGAATCTCGATTTCTCGGGTAGATAGGGCTTGTCGAGGTTTGCTCACGCGCTGCATAAGCGCGTTGGCTACTTCCGGTGCTAGCGTGCGCCGGCCTTCAAACGTTGCCACCACTGCGTCATGCAGGGCTGCCTCGGGTGCGTCTTTGAGGAGGTAACCCATGGCACCGGCCTCAACCGCCGCGAGAATGTCTGCTTCTGTGTCGTAGGTGGTCAAAATGAGCACCGGGGGGCCGCCAGCGGCGGCAAGCGCGCGGGTGAGACTAATGCCGTCGGTTCCCGGCATTTGAATGTCTGTGACAACGACGTCGATTCCCTCGGTGTCCACGTTGGCGCCATTCCTGGCTTCCGCGACAACGGAGATGTCTTCAAAACTGTCGAGTATTGTGCGTAATCCGGCTCGGACGACGGGGTGGTCGTCGATAAGCATGACGCGGATCATTGAGTCTCCCTACGGCTGGTGAGCGGGATACGGCACGCCAATGCGGTACCGTACTCATCTGATTCAATCACGAGAGTGCCGCCAACGGTGGATATGCGTTTTCTGAGTCCTCCGAGTCCAAATCCTCCCTCGGTTTGTTCTGCGGAGACGTTAAGGCGTGTGGCGTCGAATCCTAGGCCATTGTCTACAACGTCAATGCTGACCTCATCCTCCCATGTCCCAAGCGTGACCACTGCTTTACTGGCCTGGGCATGCTTGACAACGTTGTTGAGCCCCTCTTGTGCTACCCGCAGCGCAGTACGAGTAACCGGCTCGGGGAGACTCGTCTCCGCATCTCCGACGAGCTCAAGATGAACGTCAAGGGGGCATCCGAGTGCCGCCTGTTTTTCACGGATGCCGTCGATAACGCCTTGGAGGGCTGTGGACAGCGAATCGCCTAATGATGGGGCTGCGAGATCGCGAACAAATCGCCGTGCCTCAGCGAGGCTCTCCCCCGCTTGCTTCTCAATGACAGCGAGCTGCCGTTGAACATTTTCTAATTCTCCGCGCTCAAGGTGTCCATGTGCGGCTCGGGATAAAAGGACGATAGAGCTAAGACCTTGGGCCACAGTGTCGTGGATTTCTCGCGATAATCGTTCGCGCTCCTCAAGACGTCCCGACTGGTGCTCTGAGGCCGCAAGATCTCGTTGGGCGGCGAGTAATTCGGCGGCCACTTGTCGATAATGCATGGCATCTTGGTTTAAAACGTAGTAACCGTAATAGACCGCGACGCTAAAACAAGCGCCGATTACGGGGCCAAGCAGTTGCCCGAGTGTCCAGTCTTCTGGTCGGGCTAGCCAGGGAATAATGGTGGCAATCCCCAGCAGCGTTAGCACCCCTAGTACGCCACGGATCCCGGGTAGCAGGTTGAGTGCAATAAACACCAGCGGAAACATCAGCCATGTGAAGCTGCCCGACGTCCCCATCAAAAGTGCCCACATCAATGTGATCGTGAGCATCCACCAGCCGCTCAGGGGCATGGGATCTTTGATGTTATCGCCACGGGCAAAACGGTTTTCCCAGGCGGTTCCAAACATATAAAAGGCGCCCAGCCCTAGTGCTAGGGCGATGATCGATAGTTTCCACGGTGATTCGGACTCCGGGTTTAAGGGTGAATCGGATGATTCCAAAACCAAGCAGCGCGGCGAACATCAGGTGCAGGCTGACGCGGAGCAATGTAAGGATTTGAATCACGTGGGGTCTCATGCTCTTGAATCTAATGCGGGGCATCAACATTGACACCCCCGATGTCTCCCCTTGGGTGTTAAAAACCGGTTTGACGTGGTGATTTGCTCGGGTCTTTCGGGGAAGTTCATTGCCTTGTGGGAGTGTTTTGCACCATAGTGAACTTAGAACTTGCTAAACAAGATGTTTGGGTTTACCTTATGAAAATAAAACCCAATATCAACAAGGAAGCTACTTCCATGCGCCTTCCCTCCCGCAGAATCCTTGGCATTGCTGCCACTTGTTTTGTTGTCGCTGCGACTGGTGCGAGCCCCGCACTAGCGGGCCCAGACCAAAACAAGAAGCTCGTCTACGGGACGCACGTAGACTTATCGCCAGCAGCGAGCGTGAATGGGAACGATATTCAAAGCTTAGGCGTGGTGACCGGAACGGGCGCCAAAGAAATTCCTGCGCAGGCGACCGTCATGTGGGTTCCGATGAGCGGAAACTACTACTTCTATCCGACTGATGACACGCAGTTTCTTGGCACTAAAGATAAGGGCGTGTGGCAGGCTCCCCAAGACGTCGGTCCGAGCCAGCTCCCCATCTATTTCGGATACAACACAGATAGCTCGCTCAAGTCCCATACTGAGATGCTTAAAAACGGGAACTACTCCCTGGATCTACTCGGGGTAGAAGGACCTGGTGACGTGGAGGTATTCACAAAAACCGTCACGGGCGTTCGGAGGGTGTATTCAAGCACCGATACCTCTTTGCGATCCCTCATTCAGCCACGTCACTCGCACTTCCACACCACTTTTTCTAAGCCAGGTCGATACGTCTTTACCTATCAGGCAGTGGGATATAAGGAAGATGGAACCCCCATCCCGACTATGCCCATGAAAGTGGCATGGCAAGTGGGCGGACAAGATCCAAAGAGCGGAAAAATTCTGGACTTTGCCAAGAGCTATGAAGAGGCCAAGGAGAAAGGGCATGAGGAGCAAGAGGCGTCGATAACTTTTAAGCCTGAAGGGGTCTTTACCAACATCACGTTTGCCGGTAAAGGCAACGGGCGCCTTGTCCTGACCAACCAAGGACACTTCCTTGATGAGTTGGAAGTGAAAGACGGCAAAGCAACAACCAAAACGTATCTAGCCTCCGATAGCTCCACCTACCAGGCCATTTTTATCCCCAACGACTCGGATGATGCGGCCCCATGGCTCTCTAAAGAGATCAAGTACCAGACCGGCGGCGATGCTGTCACCGTCAGCGAAGAGTCTGAGTCCATAGTTGAGCCGGGTGAACCGGAGAACTTTACTTCTTCAGCCCCGGCCTCCCTGAGCAACGGTGGGATCACCCTCAAAGCTGAGCAGACTGATTCTTCCACCACAAAGCTGACCATTGAAGCCAAAGACAAAAATATGCGGGGCGACTTTGTTGTTGGTTTATATGGCAGCAAAGACAAAGCAAAAGGATACGCCGATTGCAGCGTTGAGGGTGCGTTTGATGCAGAAGGAAAATACGAAAAAGAAGTCGACCTTTCCGCATGTAAAGACGATAAATTCCTAAGACTGCGCGTTACCCCGCACCCGCTGGTGAACGCGGACCCCCTGGATGAGATCAAAGAAGTTGATCTCACAAAGGGTTCTGAACTGCAGTTTGAGTTGTCCGTCACCGAGGAAAAAGACAAGCTGCCAACCGTCGAAGAATTCAATGGCTACAAGCCCGGCGACGAAGACAAGAACCCCTACCCCAAAGACTCCTATCAGGATGAAGAGCACGAGGATCCTGAAACCGAAAAGCCAGGGGATGAGGACGAGGAAGAAGAGGATCTGGACAAGGGCGACTCTCCTTCCACTCCTCCCCCATCGCGCGGTGATTCGAACTCGGATACTGGCTTGATTAAGCGACCCGACTTTGGCTCGGAAGTCGTTGAGTTCTCTGAGGGACACATGGATATTCGCCTGTCAGACGACTCTGGAGACCCGTTTGTTGCGCTCAAGGCAGATAAACCCAGCCCCTCGGTTGTGCGCCCTATCCAAAAGACTGCTATTCGGGTCGGCGAAAATGCCAAGATGACGCGTACTCAGAAGCTCAAGGATACGGAGCTGGATTTCTTGGGGAAGATGGGAGAGGATTTCTATCTTCTGCCGCAGGTTGAGGCACCGCAAAAGCCGTGGCCGGGCTTTAGCACGGAAGACCTTGATTATAAGAAGCCAGACTATGCCAAAGGCGTTTCTTTCAAGCTGGTGAAGTCAGAGGTCCCTGAGGGTGGGCGTGCCGTGTTCTTTACGGGAGACATCGGTGGGTCTCCTATCCGCTACTTTGATACTGATGATTCCGAGCATCAGGAGATGAAGACTACTAAGCACATGCACCTGCATGGGTCTTGGTTGTTTAGCAAGCCGGGTACTTATCGTTTGTATCTTCAAGTGGTAGGTACAGGGAAGGATGGGAAGGAAAAGGTTCTGACTGAGGCGCAGCCGTTGACCTTCCTCGTGGGGAAAGACGCGAAGGCCCCCACTCTCTCTAAGGCACCGTCTAAGACGACTAGCCGCACTAGTGCGCCTAATGAGCCGGTAAAGCTTAAGAATCTTGCACGTAGCTTGACCAACTCTCCCAGTCGGTCTAACGCTGTGTATGCGTCCTCCAAGTCTGAGGCTCTGAAGCGCTCAGAGTCCAAGAATCCCGCAAAGAAATTCCTGGCGCAGACCGGTGCGGATGCCGAGTGGGTTGTGCCCATTGCCATGCTCGCGTTTGGTGTTGGTTTTGCCGTGCTGGGATGGGCGCGGTTGCGTCGAGAAGCCCACTAGCACCCTGCATTTCCATAGACAAAGCTCGAAAAAATCTTCTGAGGGGGCTGGAATGTCTATGGAAATGCAGGCAACTCATGGATCTGCGATCAACCACATGGTTGATTCGAGTTTCGCCTGAGCCACCGATGGAAAAGATCTCCGGAACGCCGAGAATTGATGGCGGAAAGGAGAAAAGATGTTTCTCGGTTTACGTGATATTCGTTCGGCGGGCGGTCGCTTCGCTTTGATTGCCTCTGTGGTGGGTTTGATCACCCTTTTGATTGTGATGCTCACTGGTCTGACGCAGGGGTTGGGGTCGCGAAACACTGCGGCGCTGGAATCCCTGGGTAAAGACGGTGCCAAGTTTGTTTTTACGGCGCCTACGGGTGAGGCTTCTTTTAGCTCGTCGGAGATTAGCCAGGAGATCCTGGATAAGTGGAAAGACGCAGCTGGCGCAGAGAACGTGACGCCACTAGGTGTGAATCAGACGCGAATTGAATCACAGGATAAAGCCGATTCGGCTGCAGTGATGGGCCTGCCCGTGGGGACCGCAGTGGAGGGAACATCCGCGACGATAGGTGAAGGCGCGTTTGTTCCTCAGTCCATCGCAGACAAGATTGGTGTCAAGGCGGGAGACACGCTCAATATCGGCGGCGTCGCTGTACCGGTGGATGGCGTGGTGGAAGATACGTATTACAGCCACTCCTCTGTTGTGTGGGTAAATTCCGAGGTCTGGAAGAAGGAAAGCCATAGCCCCGGAATTGCCACGGTGCTCCTTGTGCGCGGTGACGCCCAACCGCAGGACCTGAAGAATGAGAAGGTCACTGACCTCAAGGGAGCGTTTGCTGCCCTTGCTTCTTACAAGTCTGAGCAGTCATCACTGAAGAGCATGCAGGGATTCCTCTACGCAATTTCTGCTCTGGTTACTGTTTCCTTCCTTACCGTATGGACGCTGCAGCGCACCCGCGACATTGCAGTCTTGACTGCTCTGGGTGCATCCAAGGGCTACTTGCTTAAAGATGCGATCGGCCAGGCAGCGATCGTTCTTGCCATAGGCGTTACAGCTGGTGCAGCCGTTGGCGCGATTCTTGGGCTGATTGTTTCCCAGGCCGTACCGTTTGAGGTGTCTGTGTTGAGTGTTCTTGGCCCGGCAGTGGGGATTTGGTTGCTTGGGTTGGTGGGATCGTTTGTTGCGGTCCGAAATGTTACTAAGGTTGATCCGCATATCGCGCTAGGAGCTGCAGCATGATTCTCGTTCTTTCTCTTAAAAAAGCAAGCGTTGTATACCCAGATGGTTCGTCTACGGTTACCGCTTTGGATGCCGTTGACCTGGAGGTTCACTCTGGCGAATTGTTAGCGCTGGTCGGCGAGTCCGGTTCGGGTAAATCCACGTTGTTGTCTGTGGCTGGTGCGCTTCAAACTCCGACGTCGGGCACGGTGATGGTTGCGGGTCATGACATCCCAAATTTAGATGATGCAGGTCGTGCGAAGCTGCGGCGTGAGGAGATTGGTTTTGTTTTCCAGCAGGCTAATCTTTTGGGCTCGCTCAATGCCCGGGAGCAGCTTCTGGTAACGGATCACGTTCGCGGGATACGCGGCGCGGAGCTGAAAGCTCGTCGTGATCGTGCTGATGAGTTGCTGGCGCGTGTGGGGCTTGAGGGCAAGGAGACCCGCCGGATTGCGCAGCTTTCTGGTGGTCAGCGCCAGCGCGTGAACATTGCGCGTGCGCTTATGGGCAGCCCCTCGTTATTGCTTGCCGACGAACCCACCTCCGCGTTAGATCGCCGCATGAGTGTGGAGATCGTGTCGTTGCTTTCTGAGATCACTCAAGAGTTTGACGTTGCCACTGTGATGGTCACTCACGATCTGAGCCAGCTTTCCTATGCTGATACCGTCGTGGAGCTTATCGACGGCGCCCGTAAAGACTAAACACCTCAATATCACGTAAACACGCATAGAGCCCCACGAGTGGAAGTTCACTCGTGGGGTTTTGGCATATTTGTTCAATGCTTTACGGGATGCGGAACGTACATGGCGACCTAAGAGTGGGAAAACGACCTGCAAATATGAAATAATTGAGACTATTCACAGCATTTACTTACATTAGGGTGCTTCTGTTGTTATAGTGGCTATGTTGCATGGCTAACCTGCTACTTTCTGGGGTGGCATTTCTCAGTAAATTCATATCCTCATGGAAAGGGTGGCCTGTGTGGTGCTCGGGCGCTTGTTTGAAACTGCGTGCGGGGTTAGCTTCAAAGTATCGGCAGCGAGGGGCTGTCAGATCTAGATGGAAGATCAACGAAAGGAGTCGGCTATCGCGTATGAAAGTCCAGCAACAGGGAATTCCTGTTGGTAAATACGGGGTAGTTCCGAACTGCTCCTGGTAGATAATGTGAAAACTTTTCCCACAAGAGTGAGGGACTTGGTGGCCCGCTGTAACTAGCTCCATATCTGGAGCAGGGCGCCAAGACTGCCCCACTTGCTAAGGAAGACATAGAAGAAGGTCCATGCTCATGAGAAACATTAAGGTTAGCCAAGTATGTTGCTTGCCTGAATGGGGTTCTGATGGGTGGCGGGAATGTCAGTGCTCTACACCGGAACCGATGGGGTTTTCCGGTCCGCCGCCTTAGCAGATTAACACTTGCTCGGCTCTCGACGGGCTCCGGCTTGGCAGGCTAGGGTCTGTTGCTACATGGGAGACTAAGAAAGCCCACTACAGGAAACACGGACTGTAGTGGGCTTTTCTATTATGTGCGATGAGAAAAAACCGCCATAAAGCTCGGGCTTAGGAGAAGATTCCCTTGATCTTGAGGAGGATCTGCACGAACGTGAAGAGCGGCTTGAGGATCTGGAAAGCGCTGGACAGGCTTGGGAGGCTGGATGCGCTAGCGAGAATTTCGGGTGACATAAATAAATCCAATCGGTAGAAGTGACAAGAAGTACTTATAAAGTAACAAGGGATGGTTAAGGCTGCGAGAGAATGTGTCTAAGAATAAAAAATTTTCATCACCCTCACTGACATGGGGCTAGTGAGCAGGGAATATTCGGATGGGTCTAGAGGGGTCAGTGGGGTCAACTGGGTGTAGTGATGGGGGAATAAGCAGAAAAGTGCGCTGAGGTTCCCCGGAATGCGTGGGTGAAAGAGGCTCGGAGGCGTCGTTAAGCACTCAGTGATGGCTCTGATGGGGGAAGCGCTGCGAGGTGCTATTACACTGTTTTCCATGACTAATCCGAGCGAGAGCACTACTGGTCCTGCGTTCCGGTATACCGCGCAGTTAGCCGGGGATATTGAGCGTACGTGGCAGAAATTCTGGATCGACAATGGCACATTTAACGCGCCTAACCCTGTCGGCGATCTAGCCGTCGCGGGGCAGGAACTTCCAGAAGACAAACTCTTCGTTCAAGACATGTTCCCCTACCCTTCCGGCGCTGGTCTGCACGTAGGCCACCCCCTGGGATACATCGCTACGGATGTATATGCGCGGTTTAACCGAATGCTGGGCAAAAACGTTTTGCACACCTTGGGCTATGACGCCTTTGGCCTGCCGGCTGAGCAATACGCGATCCAAACAGGGACGCATCCTCGGACCACCACCATGGCCAACATTGAGAATATGCGGCGCCAGCTCGGGGCTTTAGGCCTAGGCCATGATGCGCGCCGTAGCGTGGCAACCACGGATCCGGAGTTTTACAAGTGGACGCAATGGATCTTCCTGAAGATTTTCAACGCCTGGTTTGACAAGGATCTCAACAAGGCCCGTCCGATCTCTGAGCTCATTCCGCTGCTTGAGTCTGGCCAGGTTGAAACACCTGTCGAGTTCGGCGCGCCGTATAACGAGCTGGATTCTGTGACTCAGCGCAAGGTCGTGGACGCTTTCCGTCTTGTGTATCGCTCCAACTCCACGGTGAACTGGTGCCCTGGTTTGGGTACGGTTCTGGCCAATGAGGAAGTCACCGCCGACGGTCGCTCGGAGCGCGGTAATTTCCCGGTGTTCCGCAAGAACCTTTCCCAGTGGATGATGCGGATTACTGCGTACTCTGACCGTTTGATCGATGATCTTGAGGTCCTCGATTGGCCTGAAAAGGTCAAGAGCATGCAGCGCAACTGGATCGGTCGTTCCCGCGGCGCAGAGGTTGACTTTGAGACGGCCGGCAAGACCATCACTGTGTTTACCACTCGCCCCGATACGCTGTTTGGCGTGTCCTACATGGTGCTCGCTCCGGAGCATGAGCTTGTCGACGCCCTCGTTGCCGCCGGTACCGGTTCCTATGAGGGGGTTGATGCCCGGTGGACCTTCGGCGAAGCTGACCCGGCCTCGGCTGTGGCTGCGTATCGCGCCTCTATCGCAGCAAAGAGGGATCTTGAGCGCCAGGAGAACAAGGAAAAGACCGGCGTTTTCTTGGGCGTATATGCCACTAACCCTGTAAACGGTGAACAGATCCCGGTATTTATCGGAGATTATGTTTTGACCGGTTATGGCACGGGCGCAATCATGTCCGTCCCAGCGCATGATGCGCGTGACTACGAGTTTGCCACCGAGTTTGGCTTGTCCATCCGTGAGGTTGTAGCAGGTGGTGACGTGAGCGTTGGGCCTTATGTAGAGCCTGGCACTGCGATTAATTCCGCCAATGACCGTGGCCTGGATATCAATGGTCTGGACAAAGCAGAGGCTATAGCTCGGGTTATCGAATGGCTGGAAGCACAGGGTGCTGGAGTGGAAAAGATCCAGTACAAGTTGCGGGATTGGCTCTTTGCCCGTCAGCGTTATTGGGGCGAGCCATTCCCCGTGGTCTATGACGAGGATGGCGTTGCTCATGCGCTACCCGAGTCCATGCTGCCGGTGGAGCTGCCTGAGGTTGAGGATTACAAACCTGTGTCCTTTGACCCAGACGATGCCGATTCTGAGCCGCAGCCACCGCTGGCTAAAGCCACGGAGTGGACCACCGTGGAACTCGACCTAGGCGATGGGCCGAAGACCTATACCTGCGACACAAACGTTATGCCGCAGTGGGCCGGTTCCTCTTGGTACCAGTTGCGCTATATCGACCCCACCAACAGCGAGCACTTCTGCAACATAGAGAATGAACGCTATTGGACTGGCCCGCGCGGAGAAAACGATCTCGGTGGCGTGGATCTTTACGTTGGCGGTGTGGAACACGCGGTGCTGCACTTGCTCTACTCGCGCTTCTGGCACAAGGTTCTCTTTGATCTTGGCTATGTCACTTCTGGCGAACCCTACCGCCGCCTGTTCAACCAGGGCTATATCCAGGCTTTTGCCTACACCGATAGCCGTGGAGTGTACGTTCCTGCCGCTGAGGTAGAAGAAAAGGATGGAAAATTCTTCTACAACGGCGAAGAAGTGAACCAGGAATACGGCAAGATGGGCAAATCCCTGAAGAACGCCGTGGCGCCGGATGAGATCTGCTCTGATTTCGGTGCAGACACCCTCCGCGTCTATGAGATGGCGATGGGTCCTTTGGATACCTCTCGTCCGTGGGCTACCAAGGACGTTATCGGTGCGCATCGCTTCTTGCAGCGGTTGTGGCGCTTGGTTGTCAACGAGGAGACCGGTGAGCTTTCGGTCACCGATGCCTCGCTCACAAATGATGATCTCAAGGCACTCAACCGCACCATTGCAGGTATTCGCGATGATTACCAAGGTCTGCGGATTAATACGGTAGTGGCTAAGGCTATTGAATACGTTAACTACCTGACCAAGACCTATTCCAAGGGCGCACCTCGGGAGGCTGTGGAGCCGCTGGCGATTATGGTTGCGCCTGTTGCGCCACACATCGCAGAAGAACTATGGAAGCGCCTCGGCCACGAGGAGACCATTACCTTTGAGCAGTTCCCTTCCTACGAGGAAAAATGGCTCAAAGACGATGAGGTAGAGCTCCCTGTACAGATCAACGGTAAGGTGCGCGCCCGCATTATGGTGCCTACCGACGCCACCCAGGATCAGATTGTAGAGATCGCGCTTGCGGAACCTACTGTGCAAAGCCACCTTGAGGGTAAAAACCTGTTCAAGCAGATCGTTGTGCCGGGACGTATGGTTAACCTCGTGATCAAGTAGCACGTATATGCAACTGGCCGGGCTCTGTGAAGGAGCCCGGCCTTGTTCTTTGGCTACCTAGGGTTCGATTACCGAGTCCGGGAGAGGAACCTCATGGAGATCGAATTGGTGATTAAGAGAAGTACTCCCACGCCGACATAGGAAAAAAAAAGAATGCCCACCCCTTCTTGAGTGGATACTCCGAAAGAGACACCTAGTGAAAAGGCAGTGGCAAATCCGGCAGCGGTGCAGATGGAGAAACTTAGTGGGCTATAGGGCGTTCGCACGGTGCGGCTAAGAAACAGTGCATTCACAACTATGAGCGTCATGCCACATCCCATAACCTGCCATGCAGCAAAATCTACAGGTGCACCATAGGTGAAGACCCTGCTTATCGGAGTGCTGGGACTCCAGGACAGCCATAGTGCAGCAGTGAGGAAGCCTATGAAAAATCCGATGAAAAAGATCGATTTCACATTCGATTGATGGCGCCGTGATTCCAGCGTGGAAATACGTGATAGGGCTATCGCAGTGGGAAGCAAGACGAGAATGAAGGTCGACCATAGGAATTGATCAAAGAAGAATTCTGGTTTGGTCACCATCTATGCTCCTCAAAGTCATTGCAGCGTGTCGTAGTGACTGTGACTAGGCGGTCCATTAGGCAAGGCTCCTAAAATTTCCACCCCTCTAGTATCCCATGTAATGGGGGGCGAGAAGGGTATTTCTCAGCTGAACAATGACGGCAGATGTGCAACGGGTCAACTGGGTATATGTTCCGAGTAGCTTGTCCGACGGGTATGACTCGAGAAGAATCCTGATGTTTTTCTAATGTGACGGTAAATTTTATATTTGAGCTACTTTTGCGAGTTATGTGGGGTGTAACTGCTGTCACTTATAAGGGGTGGTGACTGGCTCGTAAATAAGGGGTTTACGTCGATGCGTGGGGGATGATTTCGCAGCTTAAGGCTAATTTTTTTGAATTTCAAAAGCTGGCAGACCTGCTATTTTCATGTGGTGCAGGGGTGTTGTGGGGGTACTTTTTTGACTGTGCCACGCTGTTTTGGTTTTAGATACAAAACCGCATAGGTAATAATTGTCCGGTATTTAATTCTAAAACCGGAGGATTCCCTCATGTCTCAACTTACGTCTCAGGCCACGAGGCACTTCAGCTGGAAGCGGCTGTGCGCCGTGGTGTTCCTGCTCCTCCCCGTGGTTGCTTCAGTTGTTTATATGTGGGCCATGTGGGATCCCACTAAAAATCTGCGTTCAGTAGACCTTGCTGTGGTCAACGAGGATGCTGGTGCGACTCGCAACGGTGAATTTGAGCGCTACGGCGACAAGGTGGTCAAGGGGCTGTTGGCTCGCGACTATCTGGCCTTCCGTGAAGTCGATGCCAACGAGGCTAAGAAGGGGCTAGACAGCGGTAAATACCTGTTCACGGTGACCATCCCGGAGTCTTTCTCCGCGAACGTCAACACTTTGCTGGCGGAAAAGCCCACCAACCCAGAGATCACGATCTCCTATAACGACTTCAACGGCACCAATGGTTCGGTGCTTACCGGTGGACTTGTGCCTAAGATTCAGCAAGCTGTGTCTGCCTCAATCTCGGAGTCTTATGCCAAGAAGCTCCTCAACGGTGTGAATAACCTCGGTGGCGGCTTGACCCGTGCCGCTGATGGATCTGCAAAGCTTGATGAGGGTGCCGGCAAACTGCAGGCGGGTTTGGCTAAGGGCATGTCTGGCGCGCAGCAACTTAACGGTGGCGCTCATCAGCTTTCCGACGGCACCTCCCAACTCGTAAACGGTAGCTCCCAGCTTGCTGCTGGTGCTGGTCGCCTAGCACAGGGCACTGCTCGCCTGGGTGATGGCGCACAGCAGATTGACGCGGGCGTCGGCAAGCTTACGGATACCCTCATCCCCGTGCTGACCACCGCGCAGAACGCGGCACCACAATTGCAACAGGCGGCAGACGCACTCCGTGCAATCGGAGCTGTGGAGCAAGCCAACAAGGTGCAGGAATTGGCCACCAAGTTTGACGCCAACAATCCTGATAACCAGGTCGCTCAGCTGCACAAGCTGAAAAATGGCACCGCTACCCTAGCGACTATGCTCAGCGACCCTAACTCTGAGTACTACGGCGGCGTTCTCAAGCTCAAAGACGGTATCGAACGGCTCAACACCGGCGCTGTCAAACTCAACGAGGGTGCAGGCAAGCTTGCCGACGGAACCACCAAGCTTGCCGACGGAACCCAGCAACTTCACGACGGCTCCATGAAGCTGAAGGACGGAACCTCGCAGCTGGCCGGCAAACTCGGAGAGGGTGCTTCCACCGCACCAAGCGCCAAGAACGTGGAAGCATCCGCAAAGCAGGTTTCCGTGCCAATCGTTTATAAAGAGAACAACTCCAACCCGGTGCAAACTGTGGTGGACTCCCATGACCCCACGGTCAAGTCTCTCTCCGGTGGCGCCTCGATGCTGATCGTTATGGTCTTCGGCTTCCTGCTTATGGCTATGGCTGCGATCCTTATCCCCCACGTCTTTGGCACTGATCGTCGTTCCGCTTTTGTTGGCCCGACGCTGAAGTCTTTCGCTGGTCTTGCTGGAATCGAAGTGATCACCCTTGCCGTGCTCGCTACGGGAGCATCTCTGGTGGGTTGGAAGCCGGCTTCTGTTGCGGGTATCGCTCTAGGCTTCTTGCTCACTGCCACCGCAGCTGCCGCAACAAACCAGATGCTGCGGGCTCTGCTCGGTCGCTTTACCGGCGGCATAGCCATTCTCGCGGCCTTTGCCTTTGGAATGTTCTCCTTCGGTGGCGTGTGGCCGTTGGCTACGGTCCCATCGTTCTTCCAGGTGTTCCACCCGATCACCCCGATGACCTATGCACGTAACGCCTTTGTTCAGGCATCGCAGGGAGAACTCAATGGTTCCTATGTAGTAGCCATCCTGGTTCTTCTCGCCTTCACCCTCATTCCGCTAGCCATTACCCTTGTGGTTAGGGCTGCTCGTGTGAAGAAGCTGCGCGAGGAACACGGCAACGACACCTCCGCTGAGGCCCCAGAACCCGCACTGGTCTAATGTAGGCGGGACTTGAACAAGCTGGCAGGGCAGAAGCTCTGCCAGCTTTTTGTATTCAGAGAGCTAGAAACGTTTGCATGAGGTATCGGTCGAGGTCAAAGCTGTAAAGGTATAGCGCCAAGGTTGTAGCAAGGAAACGGACAGTCTATTGTCAGACTCCCTGCCTAGGGTGGCCGGCATGGTTTTGCAACGAATGGGTTCTGTGAAGGCGGCGTCGGCGACGCTTGTGGCGGCGCTGGCTGTGGTATTTGCGCTGACGTTGATGAAAAGAACCTATTCGTTCGGCGGTTTCTGGAGCACCGAGGCACACAGGAATCGTTCCATTGACCTCCAGCTTTTCGACGCCTGGAGCAACCCCACGCTGTGGTACGCGCCCTGGTTAGATGCCGTGGAAACGTGGCGCTTTTTATCCCCTTTGGTTTCCTCCTGGTCACCATCATTGCTGAGCGCTGGCGGATACCCATAGTTTTTTCTACGCTGCTCGGGTTCTTTGTGAGCGTGGGAATAGAGACCGCCCAATACGTCTACGCTATCGGATACACAGACGTAGATGATGTTGTATGCAACACGGTCGGCGCCTTTTTGGGTGCCTGCTTTGCCCGAGTCCTAGGACACCGCGGACGCGGTTTCGTGGTCACACTTTTCTTGGTGGATGCTCTGTGCATCCTTGCAGAGATGGTGCTCTCCGTCGTCTTCTAACTGCTGTGTTGGTGAAGTAAAGCAGCCGTTGCCTGCGGAATAAAATCAGCGATTTTTGCCGCCCACGTGGGGGCTGGGCCATAGTCTGTTTGTGCAGACAACCACGCGGCCATGGCGTGGATGGAAACGCAAAGGGGAACAACATCCATGCCGGAACGGGCGACCCAGGCGCCTATGAGACCAGTGAGTACGTCGCCACTACCGGGAGTTGCAGCCCAGGAGTGTCCGGCATTGATGCACACCACGGAATCGGCTGATCCGATAATCGTGACCCGACCTTTCAAAAGCACCTGGCACCCTAATGCCTGCGCTAGATCCTGGACTGCACCTATCCGATCCTCATGAACATCTCGGATGCCGGTATACCGTGCGGCTAACCGAACGAACTCGCCCTCGTGAGGCGTGATCAAAGTGTTCCACCCATGCGCGCTACGACGAGTCAGCACGTTACGCAGCTCGGACTCTTGCGCTAATTGGGTGATGCCATCGGCATCGATGATCAGTGGTTCTGGTCGCTGGAGCAGGTCGGACAGCCAATCCGTGTCGCCCGCGCCGGGGCCATAGGCCCAGGCTTGGACGCGGTCGGCGTCGATAAGCATTTCCGTAGCCACTACCTCGGGACGCGCACGAACCACATCCCGTGCGCACGAACCGACGAAGCGCACCATCGACGGCGTGGCGTGCACTGCCGCCGTAGCGGTGAGAACAGCCGCGCCGGGGTACGTTTCCGAGCCCGCAATAACACCAACTACTCCCCCGCTGTATTTATTGTGCTCAGCCGCCGGCTCCAGGGGCTCTGTGATGCGTAGCGGCTCAGGGCGAAGAAAACGATCTGGCCAAGAGAAGCGATTCCGTTGGAGTGTCTGGAAGAACTCGGCCGCGGGGTTCTGTGTAGAAAGAGCCTGCGCGAGTGACTGACCAGCGTCTATATCGGTGACAAGGACCTCACCGCAACGTGGGGAGACAGCATGTGCAATGCGGGCGGCCCCAAAAGTGATGGTTACATCTGCGGTCACGCAGGCGGAGTTGGGGCCGGTTGACCCGGTATCAGAATCTACGCCGGAAGGGACGTCGACGGCGAGTATCGCAGGTCCCTGTGTCACTGCTTCCCGCCAGATGCTCCATGCTTTGTCTCGCAATCCAGCGGTTCCTCCCAGCCCGATGATCGCGTCGATCACCAGGTCTGCATCCGGGAGTGGCGCCAGCACGCCGCCTGCTTGATCAAAGGCCACAAGCGCTGGTGCCTGGGCCGAGGAAGATGTCAAGACTGCGTGGACCGTGTGGCCAAGCTGTGCAAGTAGCGCGCCGGCATAAAGTCCATCGCCACCATTACCGCCGCTACCCGCTACGACCAGTACTTTTGCTGGTGTATGTGGAAGCATGCACAGGGCTGCCTCGGCGACCGCCTGCGCTGCTTGCCGCATCAGCGCATCAGGTTCGGCGGCTTGGATAAGGGGATTCTCGGCTGCACGAATGTCTGCGACGGAGTAAGCATGCATGTTCCATAGGATAGCCCGCGTGCTGTAGGGTCTGCGGCGATTTCGGCACCACTATTGGCGGGTTATGGCTGAGGCTGGCAGGTGGGGCACCAGAAGAGGTTTCGTCCCTCCATCACTTGTCCGCTGATCGGCGTGCCGCATATATAACAGGGCTGACCCAATCGGCGATACACGTACACTTCCCCGCCATGGTCATCTTTACGGGGTGCCCGGCCCATGGCTTGAGGCGTGTGTTCAGGCCGGACGGTGTCGATACGCCCTACTCGTACGCCTTCCTGCATGAGATAAACCAAGTCTTCCCAGATGGCGTCAAGATTTTCCACTTCGCGGCCGGGCAAGAAGGGGCTTATCCCCAGCCGAAAGAGCGATTCCGCACGGTAGATATTCCCCACCCCAGCAAAAAGATGCTGGTCCATGAGCAATGATCCAATTGATTTCCGTGAACGAGCGACACGCTGCCGCACGACGCTGAGGTCCGAGTCTGGACGCAGCGGGTCTGCGCCAAGCTTGCCGACGGCTACCTCCATCTCTTCTGCCGTAATGAGGCGGCACCACTGCGGTCCCCGTAGATTTGCCGCTACCCCGTCGTTCTCTATCCGCAGCCGGATCTGACCCTTGAGCTCGTCAATTGGGTCAAAATGCAGGCTGCCGATAAGGCCTAAATGAATGTGCACAATGTGCTCTGGCGTGGGAGCCTCGAATTCGAGGAAAAGATGTTTACCCCATGCATGGGCCTCATGGAGTGGTGTGGCATGGATAAGCGCAGCTTCTGCGGCGAATCTCCCCTGAGGGGAGGTGACACGTGGCGCTTTTCCTTGGAAATGCTTATTGAGCTCGCGAGCGAGCCGGTGGATGACATGGCCTTCTGGCATACCATCTATCATAGATAAATACGGAAACCCTAACAAACCTTGCTTATTAAAAAGTAGAGTGTATTATAGGGATCATGAAGAATTTCACTGTTCCAGGAATCAATGAAGCAGACGCCAAGCAGCTTATCGATCACCTGCAGGAGCGGCTCACCGACTATAACGATCTTCATCTCATTTCTCAAGCACGCCTATTGGAATGTCCACGGTCAAAACTTCATCGCAGTCCACGAGATGATCGACCCCCAGGTCGACATCGTGCGCGGTTACGCCGATGAAGTAGCAGAACGAATCGCCACCCTTGGTGGCTCCCCCATCGGTACACCAGCCGGCCACGTGGAAAACCGCACGCCACTGGAGTACACGGTCAACAGCGCAAGCACCCACGACCACCTCATGGAACTGAACAAGGTATACACCAAGGTTCTAGAAGGAGTTCGCGAATCCATGGCTAGCGCCGGCGACCTCGACTCGGTTACCGAAGACATGTATATCGGGCAAGCGGCTGAACTAGAGAAGTTCCAATGGTTCGTGCGCGAGCACATTGTCGACGACAACGGGAACTTGTAAAGAGTTGTTCTCAAGGGGTGTTTCCCAACGCAGAATGGTTGGGAAACACCCCATTTTTATCTCTTTGAACTAGTGCTGTGCAGCCACTTATTTTTTACTGTGGCTGCACAGCTTATCTCCGGAGGTTAGGAGCTAAGGCTATCGGGCTAGAAAAGTCTGGAAGAGGAATCCGACTAAGGCACCGACTAGGCCGAGGCCGCCAAGGACACTAAGGACAATTTTCCAGATTGGTGTGGCTGGTTGATGAGTGTCGGAGTTATCTGGGTTTTCTTTTAGTAGATCTTCCCGATTATCCGTATCTTTAACTGAAGGAACGAATTTCGGATTGTAAACTTTCCTCAGCGAATAAGTCTCGTTGCCTTCGCCTGCAGAGGCATCATAAGACGGCACATAGAAGGTGCCCTCATCGAGTTGAAGAATTGGGCCATGAATATGCTCGTAGGTTTTATTTCCATCAGGGATTGCAACAGGATCAATATCTTTAATTGGCTTGAATGTTTGGGAATCGCGCCATTCGAGTTTGCCAGTACTGCCATTTAAGGAAATGACCTGTCCTTCTTTGTTTACAAAGAGATTGCCCCATCCGGCGATGTCTTCAGTCTGAACAGGTTCAAACGATGAGAGGTTTCCAGAACTGTATTCAAAACTTTGAGCATATGAAAGTTTTGAATACGAATTATTATTTGCTCTTACAATAGTCGAGCCATTGCTATGTGCTGCTGACCTTGCAAGACTCACAAAAGAAGTACCAGATTCTTTTAGCAGTTTAGCGGTAACTCCATAGGTCTTATGTGGGTCAATTGAAACCATAAGACCGTATACTTTACTTCCATCTTTTTTGCCTTCTCCGTCTGCATTCAAGATAAAAGTTCCGTCATCCATGGGTAATAGTTCGAAAGGCTCATTAAGGTTGCTAGGAGAACCGTATAAATAACTCTCTGAATAGTCTTCGAAGTTCTCTTGTTTGAGCAGATCTGAACTACTGGGTAGAGGCTGGGTCGTAAATTTTCCTTGCTCTATGATTCCTAGTTGGGATGGGGTGACTATAGCGACTGTTTTTGTTTGTGGATGATACCCAAGAGCTGTGATCCCCTGTTCAAAAGTGTGAACTTTTTCAGGATTTCCAAAGCCACTTTTCTGATCAACATGAACTTTAAATAAAGTTGTTTTATCGTCGGTATATATTTTTTTGTTTCGCGTAGTTTCTTCTTTTTTACCTACGTAATAGAAGTCTCCATTCTCTGGATCGAATGTTGTTGCCCCGTACTCGTTAATCTTGATATCTGTGAAATGTTTTTGATTCAAATCACGGTCCAATAGAGCGATTCCCGATCCTTGATGCTGGGTAAATCTGTACCCGGACGTCGCAAGAACTATATTGCCATTGAAGTTGAATATACTTCTGTGAAGCTCGTAGGGCACTTTGTTGTTGAAGCTGTTGCTTGCTACGCGGAACTTAGCATTATCAAAAGTTGGCCGTTTAATTTCCGGATGTTGAGTGGTGTTAAAAGTAAAAGAGAGTGGCGCTAATCCGCTTCCCACGCTGTAGAACTCGGAAAACATTTTGTTGCCAGCTTGGGTCAAAGTAGAGGGGATATTGCTCCAAGAAGCAGTATCATCTGTGTGTTTAAAATCTGCACCGGCGGTATAAAGTTCTGCGATAGGGACATCACCGTTGTTAGTATAGGTTTCCGATTTTTTATATTGCTTGGAAGTCACTTTTCCATAGATGAAAGAACCTTCTTTTTCTATTACAATGCGTGGATTTTCCAGTTTTAGATCTAATTCACAAGTGTCTGTTCCATTACAATACTTTTTATACTGGATGCCACCCTTGAACTGGGCTTCAAAGCGTTCGGTGGTAGGGTTGTAGCTTGTTTTTTCTAGTTCAAAAGTAAACTCGTTTTTGTTCGCGTTTTCTTTAGCTCCACCAAAAACCGACGTAGGACCACCGGTGTAATTATTGAAAGAGGTTCGGATTCCCCACGTGAGGGATCCTGTGTTGGAAATGCCTTCTGCGAGCTCTGCGACCGGGGTCTTTGATTCTTTCTCTGCCGGATTGTTATTCCTGGTTCCGGTGGGAACGTCGGTAGGCGTCGCAGCTTTGTTTTCTTTGTTATTAGAATCTGCATCGCTGTCTTTTTCGTCCGTTGTGGACGTTCCCTCTGGGGTTTCAGATACTGCAGTGTCTGCGGTCGGCGTGTTTGTGGCGCTGGGTGCGCTCGGGGCAGGTAGAGGGCTGTTGGAGGCACTTTCTTCTGCGGTCGCATGTAGTCCGGTTACGGGCAGTAGTGCGGCGAGGGTGGTCGTCGCGATGAGCGAACGATAGAAATATTTGTTCTTCACGGGTTATCTTTCCGACAGATGAGGGAAAACTTGCTATGTCGGGGTCTAAATATAACCAAATAGGTAAGGGATGCCTAACCTTTCTTTTTGTGGGGGTAAGGTTTGTCTTACTTAGGTGCTACTTAGTTGTTGCTGCGACTAATGGTTGATCCCCCAAACAATTCCTTTGATACAGGCAAAACGATGCTCGCAAGCAAGAAAAAAGCCCGCGGGAAGCGGGCTGAAGAACGTTGGGGAAAGACTCACTTATGCCTGAGTGCGCTCCATGGGCTCGGTTGAAGCGATGATCTTCACCCGATTTTTGCGGCCGCGCAAGAACTCAATGAGCACTGGGATGACTGAAACAAAGATCACGGCGAGGAGCAGGGTTTCAATGTTGTTGCGCACAAAAGAAATACCGCCGAGTAGATAGCCAAGGACGGGAACTCCCATGCCCCAGACGATGGCACCAGCTAGGTTGATCAAGGAGAACTTTTTGTAGTTCATCTTGTTCATGCCTGCGAGTACTGGGACAAGGGTTCGCACGATGGGGATGAATCGACCCAGGAATACGGCAGCGGATCCACGGCGCACAAAGAATTCTTCGGCGGAATGTAGCCGCTCTATTCCGATCTTTCGGCCTGCCCAGCTATTCATAACGGCTGGGCCGACTTTCTTCCCCACAAAGTAGCCGACTTCGTTGCCCACGAATGCGGCGATGCCTACGGTGAGGCACACTACCCATAGGGGAGCGAGAGGTTTGTCGCCGTTGGCGAGCATTCCGGCTGCAAATAAGAGTGAGTCGCCGGGAAGGAAGAATCCCAGCAGGATGCCGGTTTCAGCGAAGACGATCAGTGCTAGACCAATCAGGCCAACGCTGGTAAGAAGCCCCTGAGTATCTTGGAGCATATGTAAAAATTCGGTCACGACGAGCCTCTCGGTGACTAAAGAAAGATAGTTGAGATTGCTGAGATGTCATCAAAACAATCAGTCTTGGAAACTTTAGACCTCTTTGTCGGGTAAAGCTATGGGAATACCCTGTGGAATAATCGTGAAAATCGAACCTCTTGGCTGGTAGCTACGGCCCTATGGTGGTTTGTATGACGCATCGCGCCTTATGAAACACCATTTTCGCTTTTTCTCCTTCTGCTCTACAGAGTACGATGACCTTTGTGTCCCAAAGCAAAATCCTCCTATATTACAAGTTCACTCCCATCGTTGACCCCAAGGCATTGATGCTATGGCAGCGCGATATGTGTGAGCTGCTTGGTCTTAAAGGCCGCATTCTCATTTCTGAGCATGGAATCAATGGAACCGTTGGCGGTGACATGGAAGCCTGCAAGCGATATATCAGGAAGTTCCGTGAATATCCTGGTTTCCGTGGAACAGAATTCAAGTGGTCTGATGGCGAGGCAGAAGATTTTCCCAAGCTCAGCGTGAAAGTTCGCGATGAGATCGTGGCGTTTGGCGTGCCAGGTGAACTCAAGGTGGACAAACGCGGCGTGATCGGCGGCGGCGTTCACTTGAAGCCGGAGGAAGTTAACAAACTCGTTGAAGAGCGTGGCGACGACGTCGTCTTCTTCGATGGCCGTAATGCGATGGAAGCGCAGATCGGTAAGTTTAAAAATGCCGTTGTGCCAGATGTAAACACCACCCACGATTTTATTCGTGAGCTGGAAAGCGGTAAGTACGATTGGATGAAAGATAAGCCGGTCGTCTCATACTGCACTGGCGGCATCCGCTGTGAGATCCTCTCCTCGCTTATGAAGAACCGCGGGTTCAAAGAGGTGTATCAAATCGATGGCGGCATCGTGCGTTATGGCGAAAAATACGGCAATGAGGGCCTGTGGGAAGGCTCCCTGTATGTCTTTGATAAACGCATGCACATGGAGTTTGGCAATGGCGTACAAGACCCAGGATTTATTCAGCTAGGGCACTGCGTTCAGTGCGGTAAAGCCACCAATAAGTTTGAGCACTGCATCAATGAAGATGAGTGCCGTGACCTAGTACTGATGTGCCCGGAATGCTATGAGAATCCTGCTACCAGGAACTGCGGCCGGGACCACTGTGTGGAGGTCGCGCGGGAAGCCACCCTCGCCCAAGCATGAGGGCCTTGGGGCGTTAGCATTGTTGCCTAATGCCCCACGATGGTCATCTGGAATACAGTGACCATCCACAGCATCATCCAGGGCACAAGCACCCAAAATGTGCCCATCCACGGGCGCCACCGGGTGTATGTGATGTACTTGCGCCACAGGATGATGCCGCAGCTGAGAGTGCTGGCAAGGGGGATAAGGCTGGTCAGCAGTGGCCACCAGATTTCCGCAGAACGGCTGCAGATCCAGGTGGCGTGGCCGGAATCGCAGAGTGGGCCGCCGAGTGTGCGGGAGACAATCGCCAGAATGAATGCGACGATCCCCGTGACAATCGGAGTGCCAATCGCCCAGGCCACGGCTTGTCGTGTAGAATGCCGGTTGAGTGTTGCTTGGTGGAGCGGGTCGGGGGCGTCGGCAAGCTCATCAAAGGTTGTGGGATCCGGGCGGTGCCGATTGACATAGTCTGCGTCGGACTGGAGGTCGTTTTCTGGGTGTTCGAGGTGCTTGGCCATAAAGAACTCTCTTGTCCTTCCGGCACTACGCGTTAACGCGGCCGGACGATGATCTCGGGTATGTGGGCGTCCACGGTGGTTTCTAGAGAGGTGAGCACAAGTTTTGCCACGGAAGCAGGGGCGATAAACGCAGATCCGTTGTAAACGCCACTCTCTTGTTCGACGATGCTTCGTTGCATCCCTGTGTCGATCCTTCCCGGAAACACGGATGTAACACAAATCATAGGCTCTTCAAGGCGAAGTGCGTCACACCAGGCCCGTGCAGCGAATTTACTAGCGGAATAAGCCCCCCACTGTGGGTTCGTCCGCATTCCCGCTCCCGAGTTTATGTACACAACATGGCCGGAAGCAGATCGTAGCTGCGGCAGCAAGGCCGCGGTGAGCTCCACCGGGGTATGGAGATTGACGGACATATGCAGTTCCCAGTCGGAACGCTTAACGGTAGAGACTCTGCCTAGGGAAGCGACACCGGCGCAGTGGATGAGAGCGTCGATAGGGCCGATCTGGGTCAGCTCCGAGACGGCACCTGCGGGGAGATCTTGTGCAAAATCTGCCTGCCCCACCAGTGCACATTGGGGTGGTTGATGGCGGCGGGGGCAGTGCGATAGTGGGTGTAGACGGTCCAGCCGTGTTCCAGGAGTAATTGGGCAACGCTTAACCCCACGCCCTGGCTGGCTCCTGTGACTACTGCGCAGCGACTCATGACGTACCTTCCTTGCCGTGTGTGATGTCGTGCGTTCGAGGCTACTTTGAAGACTTGCTCGTTGCCGGAATCATCAACACGGGCACGCTCACGTAGGGGAGGATCTCCGTTGCTTGAGACCCGATGAACACCCGCTCAAAAGCACCAAGAGGGGTGGAGCCAAAGCACAGAAGATCGCCTTTTTTCCATTTCACTGCGTCTATAGCTCCCTGCCATCCGGCACCAGAAGCAATGTGCGTCTCTACGTTGACCTCGGGTTGTTCCTTGTGCACGGTATCTCTGGCTCGATCCAGTACCGCAAGGGTGTTTTCCCGCCACTCAAGGGCGATGTCTCGCGGCAACTCCACGGAGTCTGAGATAGGCGGAACCCCAAAATCGCTAGGGGAAAGAGCAAGAACGCGCAACGGTACATTCCATGCAGCGGCAAGGGCCGCGGCGCGGATGAGCGCTTGACTATCGGTGTCGTCGCCGGTGTAGGCAAAGTTGACCCTGGTGACGCCGCGCTTGGAAAGGCTGGGTTTACGTGGCGTAAGCGCCAGCGGGTTAGGGGAGGAGTGCAGCAATGCGTCGGCGGTCGATCCAGCGAGGAAACGACCTTTAGGGGCTGCAGCGTCAGAACCCAATATGACTATGTCTGCGCGGAAGTCTGCGGCAACATCGGAGAGAAGTGCCGCCTCGTTGGTTCCGTCACAGAAGACGGAGACGGTTGAGTTCCAATGTTCTTGGGAGATATCCGCGCGGATAAGGTCCCGCTTTACGGCTTCTTCGCAGGCAGCGGCTTCTTTTTTGAACCACTTTTTGTATTTCGTTCCGAGTTTTTTGCCCGTGCGAGAGGGCCAGGGCCGGAGGAAAGTGGTCACGCAGCGGACTTCCACGCTGGTGGTTCGGGAAAACCATGCGGCACAATCAAGGGCCGCTGAGCCTGTGGAATTAGGGGTCCATGCGACGAGGACGCGGACTGGGTCGTGCGCGAAGCCTGTGGGGGAGGACTTCTTAGAACTATCTGACTTCTTTGCCATCGACTCAAAACTCTACCGCAGCATGAGAGATTCGCTGAGCGCGTGAGCGGGAAAGCGAATCTTCCTACGCAAGATGTTGGGATTAGTCCTTTTCGTTTTCCAACATGGATGACGTGTACGTGGTGGAGAGCTTGTTGATAACGTCCGCAACCTTGTCCATCTGGGCGTATTCCTCGGGCGGCAAAGTGGCGAGCATATCTGCCAGGTACTTTGTGCGCTCTTCTCCCACGCGCAGCAATTCAGCTTGGCCGAATTCTGTGAGCTGCACCTTGACGCCGCGGCGGTCGGACTCGTCGCGAATGCGTTCGACGATCCCGCGTTTTTCCAGGTGATGAAGCGCATTAGACGCAGTGGGCATACGGATGCCTTCAGCCTGGGCGATGTGGCTGATGCGGGCGGGGCCGGAGTTGGACAGACGCGTCATGATGGTGAGCTGAGGCTGCGTCAGGTCAGACTGCTCCGCGACCCGAAAGTACAGCACATAGAGCTGGGTCAGAGCCGGGCGGATCTTTTCTGCAAGTTCGTAAGGAGTCTGCGACGTCATAAAACGTATTCTAATTACTGAAAAATAGTTTGGTGGTAATAAGCACCAAGTACTTTGTGCAACAAACACATTGAGGCACACCCGTTGCGCAGTCAAAAGCGGCGGAATAATTACGTGCGGCAGCTTATCGACGCACGTAAGTGGCTTTTTGCTCGCGCTCGGAGGCGGATACGCGGGGTTAAGAGAAGAACACCCGTGAGGGGTGAGAAAACTGCGCTAGAATTGTGCGATGCTCGTCTTCAGAAACGAAGTATCGCATCAATGGGATCGTCGGCACAGCCTTGGATTGTGGAAACAAGGCGCGATCACCACAGATTCGCTATGCGACGCCGACTTCCTTCTCGTCGCGGCCGCACGATTTCACGGCGAACCAGCACACCGCCCCTGCCCAATTTGTGAAGACCCTGACCTTAGGACCGTCTATTGGGTTTATGGCGAGGAGCTCGGGCGGGCTTCCGGAAGTGCGCGCAGCCTTGAGGAGATAGGTGAATTTGCTGCACAAGGAAAAGAATTTACGGTCCACACTGTAGGGGTCTGCGCAGCGTGCAAATGGAACCACTTGCTGCGCTCTGTGACCGCCTCAGACGACGGTAACAAGCGCACATAAACCCCTGGTGACCTGCCCTTAAGCTCTAAGTGAACGGCGCAGTTGGGTGGGCGTCGATACGCTCTTTTAGCAACCAGTCGCGTGGAGCCGCTGGCGCTGCGTACGCGTGGGACCTAGTGATAGCGCGGAATGAGCAGTAAAGTTTGAATAACGTGACTACAAGTTTCACTGCACAAAGATAAATAACAAGGAAGCACAAGTCAGTTGGCAGATTCAGATAAGGACAAGGCATCAAGAAAGCCGAACAACGGCTCATCGGATGCCAACAAGGGCAACGCTAAAGCCAAGCGCCCCGCAGGCCGCTCTGGCCAGCCGCAAAAAAAGAAGCCTGGACGCCCCGCGGGCAAAGCCGCTGCCGGCGCGCGCACCCGCAACTCGCGCCCCAAAAAAGCCAAGCCTCAAGCTCGGCCAAAATGGGTGAAGCCCACGATCCTGACCACCATCGCGGCGCTCGTGATCGCACCATTCGTGGCTTTCGCAGCGGCCTACATAGTCACCGACGTGCCAGAGCCAAGCGAGCTGGTAACCAAACAGGTTTCTCAGATCTTTGCCTCTGACGGTGAAACCCAGCTTGCAAAAATCGTCCCACCAGACGGCAACCGCACCCAAGTGCCCATTGAACAGGTACCAGAAGTAACCCGCCACGCTGTCTTAGCGGCAGAAGACCGCGAGTTCTACACCAACTCAGGCTTCTCCTTCACCGGTTTCGGGCGCGCTATCATCGGCCAACTCACCGGCAATCCATCAGCCGGTGGCGGATCCACCATCACCCAGCAATACGTGAAGAACATGGTGGTGGGTAACGATTACTCCTATATGCGCAAAGTAAAGGAGCTCGTCTACTCCGTCAAAATGGCTAATGAATGGAGCAAAGACGAAGTCCTCAGCGCTTACCTCAACACCATCTACTTTGGACGCAACGCCTACGGCATCGACTCTGCGGCACGCGCCTACTTTGGGATCCCTGCTTCCGATCTCAACGTTGCGCAATCTGCAGTACTCGCTGCGGCCATCCAGCGCCCAAGTCAACTTGACCCCTGGACCAACCGCGGAGAATCTGAACTGCGCTGGAATTACGTCCTCGACGGCATGGTGAGCTCTGGCTGGCTCGACCCCCATGAGCGCGCCGGGCTGGTCTATCCGGACACCATCGACCCCGCTCTCAACCAGGCATACACCGAGGCTGACGGCACAAACGGTCTGATCAAGAACCAGGTTATGGCGGAACTGACAAGCCTGGGAATCACGGAAGATGAGGTCCAAACGCTGGGCCTACGCATCACCACCACCATTGACCAAAAGGCTCAGCAGGCCACCGTCGATGCGGTCAAGAAGAACCTGGCGGACGAGCAGGCAAAGACTCGCGTGGCCGCCGTGAGCGTCGAGCCAAGCACCGGCGCGGTGCGCGCTTACTACGGCGGAGAAGACGCTGGTGGATATGACTACGCCAACGCTCCGCTGCAAACCGGTTCGACCTTTAAAATCTTTGGGCTCGCAGCAGCGCTGCAACAAGGAATTCCAACGTCTGCGTATTACAGCTCAGATCCCTTCACTCTGCCTGGCGGCATCACCGTGAAAAACGTTGATCAGGGCTGTGGTAGCTGCACCATTAAGGAAGCCCTGAAGAAGTCCTACAACACTAGCTTCCTTCGTCTACAGGGAGATCTGAAAAACGGTAGCCAGGACACCGCCGATATGGCCCACGCGTTGGGCGTAGCGCGTTCGCTGCCGGGGATTGAAAAGACCCTGACCGAGAACGGAAACCAGCCCTATGAGGGCGTCATTCTGGGTCAGTACCAGTCGCGCCCTCTGGACATGGCGCACGCGATGGCCACCTTGGCTAACTACGGTGTCTGGCACAAAGAATACTTTGTGGAGAAAATCGAGACCGTCGACGGCAAAGTCTTGTATCAGCACGAAAAGTCCGACGGCGAACGCCGCGTCTCCGAAAAAGTGGCGACCAACGTCCTTGACGCCATGGCACCGATCGCAGCGTGGTCCAACGGCAATAGTCTCGCAGGGGGACGTCCTTCTGCTGCCAAGACGGGTACCACACAGCTCGGGGATACCGGCTCCAACAAAGACGCATGGATGCTCGGTGCCACCCCACAGCTGGCGACGGCAGTGTGGGCTGGAACCTCTGACAACTCCCCGCTGCTTAACTCGTGGGGCGGTCTGATGTACGGCTCGAACCTCCCGGCAGAGCTGTGGAAAGACATCGAAGATAACTCTCTCCAAGGCAAGAGCGTGGAGAAGTTCAAGGCCGCAGAATCCATCGGTTGGGCTAGCGGCAAGTACACCTACGCGCCGCCGCCTGTGGCCACTACGCGCCGCAATGAGCCTAAACCAGAAGAAGCCCCGACCCCTGACGGACAAGCCCCTGGGGCCCCAGCAGTGCCGGGAGCTCCTGACGGACAACCTCCTGCAGCGCCAGGTGGTGGCGGAGGTCTTCTCCCTGATCTCCTGCTTCCGCTGCTTGGTGGCTAAGCTCGGCTAGGTCTTGCTAAGTCCTGTGAGTAATGCGCAGAATTAACTCTCCATCGCAAAGTTCTGCACCACGAGTGCAGATCGCGGTGGAGAGTTGTTGTATGCGAGCAGGCCTTGCACGTACGACGGTGTGCGTCGATAATGCACTACCGTTGGGAGATAAAAACACGATTATTTGTATAGATACGCGTGACACAGGCCGCGCTCTATGCAGGACATTCTTTCCGAAGGGAATCCACACCAGCGATGACTAAGGAGCGAAGAGGCGCTAGACGAGGTGCCCTAACACTTGGTAACCCTCACTCTCGGGTTTCCCCTGGCCGCAGCGAACCCATCGCGCGTAGTTTTACGGAGTTTCTGGGCGGACCTTTGGGGAGATTTTCCCAGGTAGGGACACAACGCTGGTGGACACCCCTGCGCCTGCTCGTGACCGTCGCCCTGAGCTTTCTCAGTCTCGCGTACATGGCAAAGGCCAACTGTCTCCACGGAAACGAGGTCGCCGGCACAGCCCAGCTGGATTGGTCCGGTAACAAACAGTATGTTTCCGCTTGCTACACGGATATTATTCCGCTCTACAGCGGGCGTGGATTAGACCAACCGGGCTTCCCTTATTCGTATTCCTGGCAGGAAAATGGCGTTACTAGATACATGGAATATCCCGTGTTGACGGGAATCTTCCAATGGATCATGGCAACGATCACTCGGCTGGGGTATCCGGCCATTCATGCGCTGTTCCCTAGTGTCCCTGAGGTCTCTTTCTACTTCACCATTACTGCGCTGACTATGGCAGTGCTGTGGGCAGCGGTGGTGGCGATGCTCGCGGAGCTGGCGGGAAATCGCGTGTGGGATGTGGTGCTGGTTGCTGCGTCGCCCCTTGTTGTTGTTCATGCTTTTACTAACTGGGACATTCTCGCGATCGCTGCGGCTATAGGGGCGCTCGTAGCTTTTCGACGCCACCATCTGGTGACCACAGGCATATTGATCGGCGTGGGCACCTCCTTCAAACTGTGGCCGGCTTTCCTGCTCGGCGCATTGTTGATCGTGGCGCTGCGGAGCAAAAAACTACGAGCTTGGTGTGTCCTTGTTGCGGGAGCACTGGCCACGTGGCTGGTTATTAACGTCCCCGTGATGCTTGCTTATCCCAACGCCTGGGGTGAGTTCCTGCGGCTTAACTCTCAGCGCGGGTGGGAATGGACCACCATTTATGCTGTGCTTTCTCGGGAATTGGGATGGTCTGGCCTGGATCCTGCGGGGAAGACCCCGACAGACCTCAACATGGTGACTCTGCTGTTGTTCATTGCGGCGTGCGTGGGCATTGCCGTTTTAGGGTTATGCGTGCGTAGGCGACCCAGGGTTGCAGAACTTGTTTTTCTTATCGTTGCGGCGTTCCTCTTGATTAATAAGGTGTGGAGTCCGCAGTATTCGTTGTGGCTGGTTCCGCTCGCGGTCCTTGCGCTGCCTTATTGGCGGTTGATTTTTGCTTGGGGGCTTATCGACGCCGCCACCTGGACCATCCTCATGTGGCACCTTCTTGGAGCTGAGAACAAGGGGGCTCCGGCGGGGTTACTCGATCTTTTCATTCTTGGTCGAGATGGTTTGATTCTTATTATCGTGGCATTGGTGATTCGCCAGATGCTCGGAAAATCGGTGGATAAGGTGAGTCGCGATCACGACGGGTGCGACCCGCTGGCGCTGGCTGGACCTTTTGGGTGCCAAGACAGGTGGGCATTGAGTCCAAAGCACCCCCAACCCGACAAGACAATTGAGCGAGAGGCGATGAAGAGCTGATGTCTACTGCCATCATGATTGCCACCATGTCGAGTGTGTTCCTCGGCTTTGCGTTCTTTACCGGCGCTTTTGCCAGTTATTCCTATGGAAAACCCGGAAAATTGACCTGGTCGCTTTTTGCTATCGCGGTTCTCCTCATCACTGTTATTCCCGTGGTTCTTGCGATCTCGGTGGCTGTGTAAGTCGCTGTGCGCAACGACTAGATTGTGGCGGGCTCATCGCGGCGGGTTCTGCGTAACGAGTCCAAAGAGGCTACGCTGTGACGGTTGGCTTAAGCACTGAGATGTGCTTGCTAATGACAGGCTCGTTGTGCCCAGCAATTATTTTCTGTTCACGTTTCCCTTTGAGCGATGGCCTCGGCCACAAAACTGCTGAAAAGAATCGACTTTTGGTAGTTGGTGGGGTATCTTTGAACGGTTGCTGACGCAACGACCCTCCTGCTACATCCAACCGGGGTGTGGCCGAACTTTAAAAATACAAGACCATAGGAGGTGATGAGGTCCGTGCGTCACTACGAAGTCATGATCATTCTGGATCCTTCCCAGGATGAACGCACTGTTGCCCCGTCCCTGGACAAGTTCCTCGAGATCGTCCGCAAAGAAAACGGCACCGTGGAAAAGGTTGATATCTGGGGTAAGCGCCGTCTGGCCTACCCGATCGCCAAGAAGGAAGAGGGCATCTACGCTGTTCTCAACCTCAACTGCGAGTCTGCAACCGTTCTGGAGCTCGACCGCGTGTTGAACCTGAACGATGGCGTTCTCCGCACCAAGGTTCTGCGTGGCGATAAGTAATCCGGTTGGCGGCTGTTAGTCGCTAAGCAGATTATTCTTCGCGCAGAAAGTTTCATCTAGCGCAAGCGAATCCCGCTTTCCACAGAAGAACACCAAAACGTCACACATATTTTATGGCGCTGACGTTGTAAAGAAAGGCTGACAATGGCTCAAGGAGACGTCAACATTACGGTCGTTGGCAACTTAGTTGCTGACCCGGAACTTCGCTTCACCCCAGCTGGTGCGGCGGTTGCCAATTTCCGTATCGCCTCGACTCCACGTCGGTATGACTCTCAGTCAAACCAGTGGGTAGATGGCGAGGCCTTGTTCCTGCAATGCAACGTGTGGCGCCAGGCCGCAGAGAACGTCGCAGAGTCCTTGACTAAGGGCATGCGCGTGATTGTTACCGGGCGCTTGCGCCAGCGCTCTTACGAGACTCGTGAGGGTGAAAAGCGCACCGTTATGGAGCTTGAGGTCGACGAGGTCGGCCCATCCTTGCGGTACGCGTCGGCAAGCATGAACCGTAACCCTCGTGAGGGCGGTAACGGCGGAAATTATGGTGGCGGCAACTTCGGTGGAAACTCAGGCGGTGGCTTTGGTGGCAACGGCGGATCCCAAGGTGGATTCGGCGGTGGCCAACAGAGCAGCCAAAACTCCGCACCGGCTAATGACCCGTGGAGCAGCGCCCCGCCAGCAGGTGGATTCGGCGGTGCTGACGCTGAGCCGCCATTCTAACGGCCAGTTCAACACCACGTATCAACTTTAATCACACTTCACCGAGCCGCTTCGGTCTCCTGAGATCGGGACTCGGTTAGTACCACGAAAGGCAGGGATCATGAAGCTGATCCTCACCGCTGCCGTTGAAAACCTCGGTGTCCCTGGTGACATCGTTGAGGTTAAGGACGGCTACGGACGTAACCTTCTGCTTCCTCGCGGCCTGGCCATCGTAGCCACCCGCGGCGCAGAGAAGCAGATTGAGGGCATCAAGCGTGCCCAGGAAGCTCGCGCTATTCGCGATCTGGACCATGCACGTGAGGTCAAAGCACAGCTCGAGGCACTTGAGGGTGTCACCGTAGCAGTGAAGACCTCTGAGAAGGGTAAGCTCTTCGGTTCTGTTTCCGCCGAGGATATTGCCGCTGCCGTTAAAAAGGCTGGCGGTCCGAACCTGGACAAGCGTTCCATCGAGCTGTCGAAGCGACTGGTTAAGTCCATCGGCAAGTTCTCTGTGAACGTCAAGCTGCACTCCGACATCGCAGCAACGGTTAACTTCGAGGTCGTCGCCGCCTAACAAGCGCGCCTGACGACGGCTAGCTCTGACTAGCCCAACGACAACAGCAACCTGCGGTCCCCGCTTCATCCACATGGATGGGACGGGGCCCGCAGGCTTTTTCAAGATTCCACAGGTAGCAGAGATGCTGCCAGTGATGGCCTTTGGGGATATTTATCCGACCTTAAAAGCGCTGCGTGAGACTTGCATAATGCGTGAAATTACCCCCGCTTGTCGGAGCTGTTGAGAGCTGTGAAAAACATTCACAGCAAATTGCCAGCTCAGGGCAATAATGCTGCTTTATATGCTGTGGATAACCCATGTCAAATATGCAGGTTAAGGGAGTTATGCACCGGATTTATTTTTGTTATGTAAACCATTAACAACAGTAAAAAGGTATTTTGAGCTGCTAGTTTTTAAAAATTCTTCACCATGAGGTCAAAGTTATCCACAATTTGTCCACAAGGTCTGTGGATAACTGAGCAGTGATTCTTTTCTCTAGTCACAGAGGTTGTGAATAACCCTGTGGATAACTCGGTGATGATGCTGCATATTTCACCATGTGCGGGGGTAGTGGGAATAGGGCCGGAAGTGAAAACCTGAGAGGTGACTTTCTATGAGAAGAATCAAGGGCCAAGCAGAGGAGAAGCAGCATAGGTAAAAAGGGACTATGGGAATTGCTAAGGAAGACCACAACGACCCAGGCAAACATGATGTGCCACGCGATAAGGCGCTGGAGCCTGGGCTAGCCTTCGCGGAGAAGCACCATACGATAAGCGGAAATAGACACCGCTCTACCCCGCTTGAGGACTATGCGTTGCTCTCCGATCTGCAGACCGGACCGCTGGTCTCTTGCGACGGCAGCGTGGACTGGTTGTGTCTACCCAGATTCGATTCCCCTTCAGTTTTTGCGGCATTGTTGGGGACCCCAGACGACGGGCGCTGGAAGCTGTTTATGCGCCATGGCGTGGTCACGTCGCGTTCCTATATCCCGGACACCTTTATCCTGGAAACCCTGTGGGAGACCCCGACGGGGAAAGCTCGGGTACTCGACTATCTGCCGCCGTCGACAGTGCAAGCTGATCTGATCCGCAGCGTGGAATGCTTGGAAGGCGAAGTGACGGTTTCCCACGATCTCCGCGTGCGTTTTAGCTATGCCCGTGCTTTGCCATGGTTCAGGCAAATCACCATCCCCGAGACCGAGGATCCCGCGCTGCTTTGTGTTGCGGGCCCCGATGGGCTTCTTATCGCCGGCCCGTTGCTTTATGACACCACTGAGCCGGATGAGGACCACGATCATTCCGGGCAGGGTTCTGTGGCGCCTCGTCTGGTCGGAGATTTTGCTCTGAAAGCGGGAGAAAAACTCGATTGGTCTATGACCTGGTTCCCCTCGTGGCAGGAAACACCAGTGCCGGTTAAGGCCGATACGGCTTTTGACGTGACCAAGGAATTCTGGCAGCACTGGATTGGGCATCTCGACGTAGGCGATACGCGGAGTGATCTCGTGCGTCGTTCGCTTTTAGTTTTGCGTGCGCTCACCCACTCAGATACCGGTGGCATCGTGGCAGCCCCTACTGCGTCGCTTCCCGAGGACTTTGGTGGGGAGCGCAACTGGGATTACCGCTATACCTGGCTGCGCGATGCCGCGCTGACCGTCGAGGTGATGGTCGCGCATGGGTTTGTAGAAGGCGCGATGAATTGGCGAGATTGGCTGCTAAGAGCGGTCGCGGGCGACGTAGAAAATCTGCAGATTATGTATGGCCTGGGCGGAGAACGTGAGCTAGAGGAACGTGAACTCGACCACCTGGCGGGTTATGAGAACTCGCGTCCGGTACGCATCGGTAACGGAGCGGCAGGGCAATATCAGGCGGACGTGGTGGGCGAGGTAATGCTTGCGCTCGCCAAGCTACGCGACGCCGGTTATCCCGAGGATGAGTTTTCTTGGGGGCTGCAAAAGAAACTACTGGATTATACGATCACGAATATTCACCAGAAGGACCACGGCATCTGGGAGATGCGCGGGGACCTGCATTACTTCACGCATGGTCGGGTCATGATGTGGGCCGCCTTTAACGAGGGGATTCGGGCAGTAGAAGAATACGGGCTAGACGGCGACGCAGACGTGTGGCGCTATCACCGCGACAGTCTGCGGGACGAGTTGCTGCTGCGTGGCTATAACGAGGAGCTGAGATCCTTTACCCAGGCCTATGAGAACACGCACGTGGATGCGTCTTTGCTGCAGATCCCGCACACTGGTTTCTTGGCTGCTGATGACCCACGCATGCTGGGCACAGTTGCCCAGATTGAGAAACAGCTGGTCGATTCCAATGGGCTGGTGTACCGCTACCGCACCGACGGCGGAATTGATGGTCTTTCCGGCCATGAGTATCCGTTCCTTATCTGTACGTTCTGGCTGATTGAGCAGTACGCCATGTCTGGCCGGATAGAAGAAGCTCAGCAACGCCTGGATAGCGTGGCTGCATATGCCAATGATCTAGGGTTGCTCAGTGAGGAATATGATCCGCAGGCGCAGAGACTGGCTGGAAACTTCCCGCAAGCCTTTTCCCATCTTGGGCTTATCCGCGCTGTTGATGCCATAGAGCGGCATAAGAAGGGCAGGGGTGACTAAGAGCTGATGTACTTGGGGGTAGAGTAGGTGAGCGTCGTGTCTATGCGCGCGATGATGAAAACGAGCAGGGAAATAGGTGATATGACTCCATGACCTCGGGAATCTCGCCAAGTTTTGATGATGATGCCTACGTTCCTCCCAGTGACGAGGATGCCCCAAGCGACGTAGGGGTCTATGCGCCGCGTATGCCGGATGGAGAGGGGCGATCCTATTCCCTTCGGCGTCGAGAGGCTGCTCCCACGAGCGAGTTCCGCCAGCCTCCGCATGATGTGGAGGCTGAGCAAGGCGTTCTGGGGGCCATGCTGCTGAGCCCTCAGACGGTGATAGAAATTGTGGAGGTTTTAACTCCAGAAGATTTTTATCGCCCGGCGCATCAGTTGATTTACTCTGCGATGATCGATTTGTTCTCCGACAACAAAGAGATCGACCCGGTTATCGTCGCCGCGCGCCTTGATCGTAACAACGATCTGGAGCGAGTGGGCGGGGCACCGTACCTGCATACCCTGATCTCTTCTGTCCCCACTGCTGCTAACGCCCGCTATTACGCGGAAATCGTTGCGGAGAAAGCCTTATTGCGCCAGCTTGTCGACGCCGGGACGCGCGTCGTACAGCTTGGCTATGAAGGTACTGAGGGCGCTGAGATCGAGTCTGTGATTGACCTTGCGCAACAAGAGGTTTTCAAGGTCAATCAGAAAGGCAGCGCTGAGGATTACACGGTGCTGGGGGACATCATTGGTCCCACGATGGAAGAGCTGGATGATATTTCAGCCCACGGTGGCTTAGCCATGGGCGTTCCCACCGGATTCATTGACCTGGATAACCTCACCAACGGTCTGCATGGCGGCCAGATGATCATTGTTGCGGCTCGACCTGGTGTGGGTAAATCCACGCTGGCGTTGGACTTTGTGCGCTCTTGTGCGATTAAGAATGAAAAAGCCGCGGTGATTTTTTCCCTAGAAATGTCAAAATCCGAGATCGCTATGCGCTTGATCTCTGCGGAAGCGGAGGTCCGGCTCTCCGACATGCGTTCGGGCAAGCTTGACGACGCCGCCTGGTCTAAATTGGCAATTCGCGTCGGCCAGATTGAGCAGGCACCTATCTTTATCGACGACTCCGCCAACCTCACCATGATGGAGATTCGCTCGAAGGCGCGAAAGCTGAAGCAGAAATACGATCTACAGATGATCGTGGTGGACTACCTGCAGCTCATGAGCTCTGGCCGTCGGGTAGAGTCGCGCCAGCAAGAGGTCTCGGAGTTCTCCCGTCAACTAAAGCTATTGGCTAAAGAACTCGACGTCCCTCTGATCGCTATCTCCCAGCTCAACCGTGGCCCTGAGTCGCGTACCGACAAACGTCCCCAGCTCGCGGACCTCCGTGAGTCGGGCTCCCTGGAGCAGGATGCCGACATGGTTATGCTTCTCTATCGCCCAGACTCGCAGGACAAGGAAAACGAGCGCGCCGGAGAAGCCGACATTATCCTGGCCAAGCACCGTGGCGGGCCGATTGATACCGTGCAGGTAGCCCACCAGCTGCACTACTCACGGTTTGTTGATATGGCCCGCGGTTAACTCGCTCTTTTATGTAAGCGCCTTACCCTTTTGCTCCGGCAGTAAGAGGGTGGCGGCAGCTGCGATGGCAAAAGCAGCGCCGAAAAGAACGAAGAGTGCCATGGTGCCACCGATAGCTACGATGGGCGGCACGATGAGGGGGGCGATGATAGAGGCGATGCGGCCAAAGCCAGCGGCAGCCCCGGTACCAGCGCCCCTCATACGAGACGGGTACAGCTCGGGCCCGATGGCGTAGAGAGCGCCCCAAGCGCCAAGGTTGAAGAAGGACAAGCAGCATCCCGCCATGATGATCATGGTCTCTGTGCTCGATACGCTGTAGAACCCCGCGGCGCACGCAGAACCAATAAGAAAGAGCACCAGCGTAGAGCGACGGCCCCACTTTTCGATCAACCATGCGGACACGGCATATCCCGGAAGCTGAGCTAGTGTGATGATCAGCGTGAACTCAAAGGACTTGACCAGCGGAAAACCGCTAGAGACAAGCAGCGATGGGATCCAGATAAAGGCGCCGTAGTAAGAGAGGTTGATGCAGAACCAAATAATCCACAACGCAACGGTGCGCTTCCGGTACATACCGGAAAAGATGCCCTGGTTTTCTCCCGCGTCGTCTTCCCTATCAGCGTGGGGGAGTTCCTTCAGCTGAGCTAGATCGCAGCCATCTTTTTCGGCGCTTTGTTCAAAAGAACGCACAACCTGCTCGGCTTCGTCGTGACGCCCCTTAGCCTCAAGGAAGCGAACCGATTCAGGCAGCCCTAGGCGCACATAAATAGCGTAAAGCGCAGGGACGCAACCCAATGCTAAGGCCCAACGCCAGCCGTTGGAGGAACCGCTAATGACAAAGGCGCCGATGCACGCCGCAGCAATCCACCCCAGTGCCCAAAAAGCTTCGAGCGCCACAACCATGCGGCCCCGGATAACCCGTGGGGAGAACTCGGAAATCAGCGTGGACGCTACAGGTAGCTCTGCGCCAAGCCCGAGCCCGACGATAAAGCGGAACGCGATCAGCACGCCCAGGCTCATGGATAGCGCCGAAGCGCCAGTAGCAAGCCCATAGATCAGCAACGTGATAGCAAAAATATGCCGACGACCGAAGCGGTCTGCCAGCAAACCACCAAAAGTAGCGCCGATCGCCATTCCGATGAATCCTGCCGATGCCAGCCATGATGTTTGCGTATGGTTCAAGCCCCAGTGTGAAACGAGGGCCGCCATAATAAACGAGATGAGCCCCACGTCCATTGCATCAAGGGCCCAGCCAACGCCGGACCCCCATAGCAACCGGCGATGTTTTGGAGTGAACGGAAGCCGATCAAGTCTGTCGTTTCTAGTCAGACGATCTGCAGAGACGGAAGCTGAGCTGGGCATAGGTGTGTTCTCCAGGCGCACGAAGAAAAGAGGGGTATCCACTTTTGCGAGAAAAGGATGATCGCTGCACCCAAGAGGTATGCAGCGGTCACTTTATTTCCCAACAACACCACAGTGTGAGAAGCGATACAAGTTTTATAAGGAAAGCGCGCTAGAGATTTTTGCCACTTTTCCTAGAGCTTATTGTGTCTTTCACAAAGATAAATACGTAAACACTACTAAAATGGCGCTTTTTAGGCTGACGAACGGAGGGTTCTTTACATGGGCTTTTGTTAAAAACCACTGTTGATCAGCGCAAAGGACTGAGTGCTGGTTTATCTATGGAAGATCTTTATGGGTGAACAGCCAGCCCAAGCCGGTAAGCGCCAGAATGCCGGCACCAGCGCCGATGAGCCAGGGGATAAAGCCGTGTCCATGTGGTGAGGATCCGTGGGGGAACTTTGATTCAAAGGGGGGCTTCGGTGCTGGGCACCACGACGGCGCTTGCCTGCGCGGAGCGATACTTAAGCTTGACTGGTTTTGTGCCGTTTGTATCTAGTGCATCAAAGGACGCTTTAAAGACCAGCCCCTCTCCGTCTATGCCGTTACGGAAGCGTTCAAATGTAAAGTCTTGGCCGGGGTTGTGCTGAGTTAGCTCAAGATAGCGTACTAATCGATCTCCGTCATCTAACCAGTCGCGAGTAACGGGAAGGCCGTCTTTGTCCTTGAGGATTACCTCGATGAGGTAGTAGTACTTTCCATTTTCTTTTCCTTTCTTGACCACGCGGGAAGAGGAGTTGTTCTCATCGGCAACCCGAATATCTCTGGGGAGATTGCAAAGGACTCCTGTGTCGGCTGCGGGCTGAGCACTGACGCCTTGGGTGACGGGAATGCAGTTGCCGTCTAGGTGTTCTGCCTCGGTGGCTTGTGCGATTCCTGTATGTACCACGGAGTAGCTGGTAGCTACGGCGGTGGCGAGTGCTAATGAGTGAAGTTTCTAGTTTCTTCAAATGCATCACAATTCCTGTCGACGAAACAATAAGTTTCACGACATATTATCTACATTAAAGAAAGCATTGCAAGGGTTAATAATTTACTTAATGCTGAAATAATAACGGCCTGTTTTTGGTAACGATTGCACGGCGTGAAACACCGTAAACATCCTTTTGAACGGCACAATCCCCGTGCGAAACAGGGATCTATCATGTGTTTCGCACGGGGATGAATATGGGCAATAACTGCGCCAGGAGTCAGCGCACGCTGCCCTGGAAGGATCGCAATCGTAGCGAGTTGCTCACCACAAATACTGAGCTAAATGCCATCGCCACTCCCGCAAACAGCGGGTTGAGGAGTCCGGCCGCGGCAACTGGAACCAGTACCACGTTGTAGGCGAATGCCCAGAACAGGTTGCCTTTGATGGTGGCAAGCGTTTTACGGGATAGCAGGATTGCGTCGACAATGGCGCGGGGATCGCCGTTCATAAGGGTGATGTCGGCGGCCTCAATGGCTACGTCGGTGCCGGTGCCCATGGCAAGGCCCAGATCTGCCTGTGCGAGGGCGGCGGCGTCGTTAATGCCATCGCCGACCATGGCCACTACCTTGCCCTGCTCCTGCAGCGTGCGAACCGTCGTCACTTTGCCTTCGGGAAGCACCCCTGCGATAACCGTCTGAATACCGAGCTGCTCTGCGACTGCGTTGGCTGCTCCCTGGTTGTCGCCCGTCAAGAGCACGGGAGTAAGCCCTAGACCTCGTAGCTTGTCGACGGCCTCCACTGCGCTTTCCTTGATCTCGTCCTGAACGGTAATAACCCCACTGGGTTTTCCATCCACAGTGACCACCACGGCAGTTCCGCCAGCGGCTTCCGCCGTCGCCACAAGATCGACGATCTCTTGGGAGCTTTGGGGGGCTACGTTGTTAAGGCGGCCCACGCTCACCTCACGTTCGACCCCTTCCTCGTCGAGGACCATTCCGTGGACTCCCGCGCCGGGCGTGCTGCTGAAACCGGAAACGGAGGGGAGGGCCGTCGCAACGGATTGGCGGGCAGCGGCTGTTATTGCCCGGGCGATGGGATGCTCTGACGCATTTTCTACGGCACCAGCAAACCGCAGAATCTCGGGGGTAGCCCAGTGCTCTACCGGAGAGACGTGCGTGACTGTCATCGTGCCTTGCGTTAGCGTTCCGGTCTTATCCAGAACGATTGTGTCCACCTTGCGTGTGGACTCTAAGACTTCTGGGCCTTTAATGAGCAGGCCGAGTTGTGCGCCCCGGCCGGTGCCTACTAGCAAGGCGGTAGGCGTGGCTAGCCCTAGCGCGCAGGGGCAGGCGATAATGAGGACTGCGACCGCTGCGCCGAAAGAATCCGCCGTGGGGTTTCCTAGCCACAGATGAACTCCCAAGGTGATCAAGGCTATGACGACGATGACGGGGACAAAAACCTGGGAGATACGATCTACGAGTTTTTGGACAGGGGCTTTGCGAGCCTGAGCGTCGGAAACGAGCCGCCCCATCTGGGCCAGAGTGGTTTCCGCGCCAATGCGTGTTGCACGCACCAATAGCCTGCCCGAGGTGTTGAGGGTGGCACCGGTCACCGCTGACCCTGGAATAACCTCCACGGGGACGGGTTCGCCGGTGAGCATCGACTCATCGACGGCAGAGTGCCCCTCCACGACTACGCCGTCCGTGGAGATTTTCTCCCCGGGGCGCACCACAAAGACATCGTTGACTGCGAGTTCCCCGATGGGTACGCGTATCTCGCGTCCGTCGCGAAGCACCGCTGCATCTTTTGCTCCCATGGAAAGCAGCTCACGCAAGGCCGCGCTGCTGTGGCCCTTTGCTCGTGTCTCAAACCAGCGTCCCAGCAGCAAGAACACGATCACAACCGCAACGGATTCCAGGTAAATCTCATCCATGCCTCCGTGTGCATGGGCCGAGAGGCTCATGTGCATCCGCATTCCGGGTTCGCCCGCGTTGCCTATAAAGAGGGCCCACACAGACCATGCATACGCTGCGCTCGTCCCGAGGGTAATGAGCGTATCCATGGTAAAAGAACCGTGTTTGAGGTTCGCTAGGGTGGCTTTATGGAAGGGGGCCCCACCCCAGAAGAAAACTGGCGACGCGAGCGCGAAGGAGAGCCACTGCCAGTTATCAAACTGTAGGGCGGGGATCATGGACATCGCGAACACGGGGATGGCTAGCACTGCGGAGTAGACGAGCCGGCTCTTAAGCTCTTCAGCGTGGTGATCGCGGGCCGCTTCAGTAGCGTCTACTGCAGCCTCGGGGGCATTATCGACGCCACCCTGCGTCTCATCGGCGAGGATAAAAGCGTCGTATCCGGCGCCACGGATGACGTCGATGAGCTGCGTCGACGTCATCTCAGCGGGGTCGAAACTCACCTGAGCCGTTTCCGTGGCAAAATTCACGCTGGCTTCCACGCCGTCCAACTTGTTGAGCTTGCGCTGCACTCGTCCTGAACAGGACGTACACGTCATGCCTGTGACACCAAGCTCGATCGTGACTGGTGCGATGGGGGTGGTGTTAGTCATTTCCGGATGCTTAACCTCGCTTCTATACCCTGATGCTTTTATCCAACGATTGGGGAGGCTGGCCTATTCCTATAAACAGTAAAACCGGCGACGTAGCGGGTGGTGAATGCTACATCGCCGGGGATACCGCAGAATTACTGCTCTTTGAGGGAGAAACCAGCTTCTTTGACCGCTGCAGCTATCTCAGCGTCGGTGAAATCTTGGCCAGTGACAATAAGGCGGCCGGTCTCAAGATCAACCTCAACGCCCTGAGTGCCTGGAACCTCGTTGACCTCCTCGGTGACGGAAGCAACACAGTGTGCGCAGGTCATGCCTTCAACAAAATAGCTCTTAGTCATTGAATATTCACCCTTATCTTTTAATAAAACGCATCTTTAGTGGCCGGCTTCAGAGGTTGCGCCACTCTTTCTACGCTACCCAAGAAGTATTGCCGCGAGTTCTGGGCTAGTAACTGTGTTGCTATTACCGCGCTTTGCTCCAACAAGACCCCACGGGAATATTGTTGAATTGATACTCGTTGGCTTTCATTAGAACACGACAAATAACCGTGAGGAGTTATTGCAATGGCAACGATTGATGTAACGGAAGACACATTCGAGCAGACAGTTACCACGGACGGGATTGTTATCGTCGATGCATGGGCATCCCGGTGTGGTCCTTGCCGCGCATTCGCGCCGACTTTTGAGAAGGCTTCCGAGAACCACACTGACGCTGTCTTTGCCAAGCTCGACACAGAGGCAAACCAGGGTCTTGCGGCTGCCTTGCAGATTCAGTCGATTCCTACGCTCATGATTTTCCGTGAGGGGATCTTGGTGTACCGCGAAGCCGGTGCGCTTCCGGCTACTGCTCTGGAAGACCTTATTGGCCAGGTCAAGGGCCTTGACATGGAGGATGTGAAGCGTCAGATTGCCGAGCAGAATAATAACGCTTAAAGGCAATAACGCGCGGTTATAGGCGCGCGTATCTCCCGCGTTATGGCATGAACGTTAAGAGCCTGATTCCGCTGTACTACCGGAATCAGGCTCTTACTTTTGTGGTTTTGAGCGTTGCTGGAAAGGCTGCTGCTGGCTGTGCTCGCTACGCGGGGAGACGCTGAAAGGCTTCCTGATCTATTAAGAGGAATCGTTAAAAAGTTCGTTTTGTTTTTGCCGCTTATATTCCAGAATCTACCTTTGGCGATCGTAGAGGCGAATGTCACTGGTTGTCGACGAAATGATCTTAAACTTACGGGAATCTAAAATTTAATCTACGTTACCTATATTTGGTATATAAATTCTTCTTTTGAAAAGTGGAAAAATGGTCGGAGATGGCGAATATTCCGTGGTTTTAGCGTTGTCGGAATTTTTAATGTAAATCCCAGATTGGGGAAAATTCTTTTGGAAAGTGTCTGTCACCTTCGCGAATATATCCGAAAAGATGCCTTTTATTGGGGGATGGGCTGATGGTTTCTGTTAGCGAATTACCGGCAGGAGCGCTGAGAATTACCTAGAATTGTGGAGTGTACCCGGCCTACAGGTCGAGGGCAGGGCTGACCGTAACGTGCCGCTAGTGGACGTCGATAAGCAAAGGTCTAGATGATCTGGCTTTCGCTGAAGGCGCACACATTTTCACAAGCGATTCTTTTACTTGAGGAACAGACTAGGAGCATTCCATGGCAAACCCATTCGCTAAAGGTTGGAAGTACTTGACTGCATCCTTGGACCAGAAGATCGATGAAAATGCCGATCCGATGGTGCAAATTAAGCAGGCTACCGATGCCGCTAAGGAGCAGCACCAGAAGATCAGTGAGCAAGCTGCCTCGGTGATTGGTAATAAAAACCAGCTGGAGATGAAGCTCAACCGCCTGCTCACGGACCAAAAGGACCTGCAGCAGAAGGCTCGCAACGCTATCGAGGTGAGCGATAATGAAGCCGATCCGTTAAAGAAGCAAGAATCGCTCAACGTTGCAGAGATCTATGCGACTCAGCTGGTGAGCGTTGAGCAGCAAATCGAGGAAACCAAAGCCCTGCACACTCAGGCGGTGTCCGCCTCCGGGCAGGCGACTCGGCAGGTCAAGGAGTCCGAGGCGCGCCTCCATGAGCAGCTTGGTCAGATCGACCAGCTGTCGAGCCAGGTCAAGCAGACCAAGATGCAAGAGGCCTCAATCAAGGCGATGGATCAGATCACCGCGCTCGATCCAGACCGCGATGTTCCATCGTTAGACCAGGTTCGGGAGAAGATCGAGCGACGCTACGCTGACGCGCTCGGTGCCCAAGAACTCATGCATAACACCATGGGAGACCGGATCCAGGAAATTGACGCTGCCGGAGCGGACATGCGTGCTTCTGCCAAGCTGGAGGAAATCCGTGCACAGCTAGACGCAGCGGCGCAGCCGGCAAAAGAGCTGAAATCTGGGGATGCCGAGCCGGAAAAGCCAGCAGAAGACGGGGCTCCTAAGGGTGAAGCCGATGAGACCTCCAAAGCTCCTAAGGAAGCAGCTTCGACGGGTGGAAAAGACGAAAAAGGCGAAAAAGAAAGCGCTAAGGGAGAAAATCCGCTGAGTAATTCTCATCGGGCGTAACTAACCTCAGGACAACCAAGGGGCTCATACTCCGGCAGAATTCCACTGCGGGGAGTATGAGCCCCTTGTTCGGTTTTGTGAGCTAATCCCGTTAGCTTTCCTTCTGGTTGTTGATTAGAAGCCCTCGTATGCCGGAGTGGAATCCGTCGCGTAGACCCACGCGTTGAGCTTCTGTGAGCGTGTACTCGTGGAGTGTTTCGCATGCGAACTGCAGCAGCGGCCGGTCGATCTCTGGGGGGAGCCCGCCTCCGGACAAGAGGTGGGCAGAATCGCGCTGTTCAGGTGTTGCAGCATTGTCGTACCACCATAGGGCGTACTGACGGCCCACGTCGTAGGGCGTCTGGTAACCAGCGGAGGACCATACCTCGTTGGGCAGAGGGACGTACCGGGAACGGAGTTTGCGCCGCGGTGCCATCATGGATGGGCTGGGGGTCGGTCGAGGCGAGGAGTCTTTGTCCTCGGACTCGGCTGCTGCTCGCCCGAGCGTTACCTCCACTGACTCCTCCACGGTGGAGGTTATCTTGATTGAGGCATTATCGCCGCCCAGATGCGCGCCGGGCTTCGGCGGCTCTGTGGTTGTGGCGTTGATGACTTCTGGTTTGTCGGTAACTTTGTCGCTAACGCCGTCTTTATCGAGGTCTTTGCCTGGCGTGTAGCTGGCATGACCTATGGGCTGGCTACGATCCTCTGGAGTCTCTGCAAGGCAGTCCTCAACGGATAGGACTGGCTCGCCGGGACGGTGCGGCAGTGCGGAGCCCATGGGGAACATTGGGGGCGCTGCAGTGTCGGTGAGATCGCTGGTCTCGGGGGTTTCCACTGGGAATCCGGGGGCCGCACTATCATCGCGAACTGCCATGGTATCCACGTGTTCGGCGCCCTCGTGCGGCAATTCGTCGGCGTGAGTGCGAACAACGGGTGGCAGAGGACCTTCGAGGATCTCCAGCTGCATGCAGTCGGTGAAGTCTTCGCGGGGGTCGAGGATGGTCGTGGAGTCGCAGCAATGGCGCAGCGCTGAGGACATGGAGTCCCAACCAAATCCGTAGAGGTGGACGCGGACGCCGGCATTAACGGCTTCTTGTACGCCTGGAATCATGTCAGCGTCGCCAGAGACGAGAACGATGTCAGTGAACTCTCGACGCGCCCCTGCAAGCACCATGTCTGCTACAAGGCGAGTATCCACGCCTTTTTGCGTACGACGCTCGCCCCACTCAATGAGCTGACCGGCGCGTAGTTGGACCCCATCGCAGGTACGTAATGCTCGCTGATAGCGGTGTGGGCCGGAATCCGGGATGCCGTCGTACCACAGCTGGCGGTGTACGGGTTGTCCTAGCTGGCTTTGGATCATGTTCCCCAGGGTTGCCACGACCTCGGGAAGATCGATTTCTAATTGGGCTCTAGCGCCGATTTCCCACGAGTTATAAAAGCTCGCGAGTAGGTATGAGGTATCGACGAAGACCTGTGTGCGCTCAAGCATGGCTCCTGTTTTATCCGTTTCATTGTTCTAAAAATTTAAAAGTCTTGTGCTTCTAGTGTGCATCATGCCCACCTAATTAGTCGATACAACTTTGCAAAAGCCAAGGTTGTCGCGGTATGGTGTGGGATTTTTCGCCCGATGTCGCTTCACGCTGTCGTTGCTTTTAAGCGTGCATGGGTTGTGGCTGCCGATGGTTCGTTATATGGTTAGTTACATGAGTAACCAACCAACTGGCATGGAGGAGGGCTGAATGGATGAAACAACGGCACCTTTGTTCAAGCAGATAGCCGTGCTCATTCAAGATTCGATTGTGGATGGCTCTCTTGCTGCGGGTGAGCGTGCGCCATCCACCAATGAACTTGCTGCGTTTCACTCCATTAATCCCGCGACCGCCCGCAAAGGGCTTGCGATTCTGGTGGAAGAGGGCGTTTTGGAGAAGCGCCGCGGCCTGGGGATGTTTGTCACGGAAGGGGCAGCTGATCTCATTCGAGCTCGGAGGCGGGATGAATTTGCGGCGGCTTTTCTGGCGCCGCTGGTGGACGAGGCCGTCAAACTCGATATTCCCAGAGCTGAACTGCACAACTTGATCGACCGAGTGGCTGAAAGCCGAGGACTCTACGCATGACTTATCAAGACACTGTTATTAAATGTGTTCAATTGAAGAAGGACTATGGCAAACATGCCGTATTTGCTGGGCTTAACTTTGAGCTGCAGGGCGAGCGCATCCATGGCCTCGTGGGAGCTAACGCTGCTGGTAAAACCACACTTTTAAGAATTATTGCGGGGCAAATTCCGCACGAGGATCTCATGGAGGTCTTTGGTGAGCCCTCCTTTGATAATCAAAAAGTCATGGACAGGACCGTCCTGGTGGGTATCGACGCACCGCTTCCTCAGTCCTGGAGTCCCCGGAAGCTGTTCGCTTTCGCCGCATGCCGTTATCCGCGATGGGATCAGAAGCGCTGTGAAGAACTCATAGAGATCTTTGAAATCCCCCTCGCTAAGCGCTATTCCTCGCTCTCTCGACGGCAAAAATCTGCCGTCGTGGGTATTGTCATGGCTTTTGCGGCACGCTGCGAATTAACGCTTCTCGACGAACCCTACCTGGGCCTTGACGTATACAAGCGCAAAGCCTTCTACCAAGAGCTGCGTCACGAGCAGGAACAACATCCGAGCACATTCATTTTGTCCACGCATCACCTCAATGAAGCTGCCGGGCTTTTCGACGAGCTTCTCATTCTGCGTAACGGTGCGATTGCAGATGGCGGAGCAGCAGACGACATCGCAGAATCCGTGGTGGAGCTCATGGGTACAACCACGGCCATTGACCTGGCTCTTAGTGAGCTCAACGTGGAAGTGATTATGCAAAAAACCGTATCTGGGGTGACAAAAGCCTTGGTGAGGGCAACGCATAACGAGGTGGCGTCGGTAAGCGAACTACATGGCGTACGTGTACAGCGCGTGACGCTAGAACAAGCTGTTTTCACGGAGGCTCATGATGCTTAAGACTCGGTTGAGGTATCTCTGGCTTGGTGAGAAAAAGCTTGACCTTCTGCTAGCTGGGCTCTTCTATATCGGTGCGATAACTGGGGCTCTCGCAGATCTTTGGAACATCGTGCTCCTTCTCCTTTTCCAAGTCGCCGGGATTATCTGGCAGCTAGCCCTGTGTCCCGTTATTGCCACCTACCAAGCGTTTGACTTGGGCGGAGCTGCATGGTGACGCGACCTACGGATAACTGCAGCTCCGGTGGCCGCCTTAAACCTCGCATTCAGCACTGTCATCTTGAGCAGGGAATCCCACTCGCTCGCTTGGACCCTTGCACTGGTGACCGTGGTGCTAGCTGCTGCAATTTTGTTATCGCCTACATCTACCTTGCGTCATTACGCAGAACGGCTATCGCAAGGACCCGAGGGCAATAGCGAGGAGGCACAAAGGTCGAGCCGGGTTTCCTCGGTGTGGATGCCTTTTATCCGATGGGTGTTTGGCATTTTTGCTCTTACCTGGGCAATTCTTTTCATCTGGCTTGGCGGGCTATGGGTCAGCTTTAGCTTCTTTTCGCTTGAAAGCACGGCGGGATTCGTAGGCCTTGTTGTCTCCGGAGTTGTCATGGTGGCTGTGGACTCATGGCAGATACGAACCGGATTCCGGGAATGGCTGGCTTTAGGGCTGCTACCTCGATTCGCATGGATACGACTTCTGGTGTGTGCGGCTCTGGCTCAGATCCTTCCTGCTGCTGTCTTCGTATGGCTATTGCAGATCGTGGCTCCCGGGGCGGTCGTGCATCCAGCTGCGCTAATTGTTGTGATCGGGTTGCTAGCTCCAGTAGCCGCCGTCATGGCTTCGCCTCTTAGCGAATGGAAAAGCACGATGCTTCTACTTTGCGTGGGCATTGGTATCGGAGCGGCGATCTACTCCCTCAACTCGACGACGATCATCGCCATAAGCCTTCTGATGGTGGGTGTCCTTCTGGCCCTGGCTTGGATCCTTATCCGACGTGCAGAGCCACAACAGGGCGCAGTGGAACGCTTTCTCGGATTAAGTAGTTAACTCTTTGTTTAAAAAACATGTTCTGAGCTGGGGATTTGTGTGTTCTGTAAGTGGTGTGTAACTTTATGTGAGTCGCCGCGACCGACAGCGCCCCTCACAGAGGCAAACACCACGAAGGTGATTGTGAATCAGTGAGTG
>NZ_SDQO02000013.1 GCF_004382825.2 Corynebacterium silvaticum | reverse complement strand
AGCTTGCTCGACTGTGCTGGTACGACACGATCTGCGGTAGAAAACACAGAAATCAATTCCACGTTCTCTGGGAGCTCAGCTGGGATTTTTTGCGTAAGCTGCAAAAGCGCTTGTCCGCCAATCCATTTGACTACAGGCTTAAAACGTAAATTCTTGGGGACCCCATGAAAAGCTGCCCCTAGTCCCACCAACTTCCTTACAAAACCAGGACGGGCATGAGCAATTCGCAGTGCAAGAAGTCCTCCAGCGGAGTGCCCTACAACATCGACGCAATGTACACCCTGGCTATTGAGCTCGTCTATATATGTCAGTAGCTCTTGTAGAGAAGAATCAAGATCGGCTGTCCCATGGTTGCCGTAAGCTGGCGCGAAAAATGGGCGCCCCTGCTG
>NZ_SDQO02000012.1 GCF_004382825.2 Corynebacterium silvaticum | reverse complement strand
CAACGAAATCAAGGTTTCGCTTGCCGCTAACCCATCTCACCTCGAAGCAGTCGACCCCGTTATGGAAGGTATTGCCCGCGCAAAGCAAGACCTCCTCAACAAGGGTGACTCCACTGACGGCTACTCCGTTGTTCCTATGATGTTGCACGGCGACGCTGCATTCGCCGGCCTTGGCATCGTTCAAGAAACCTTGAACCTCGCCCAGCTGCGTGGCTACACCGTCGGCGGCACCATTCACATCATCGTGAACAACCAGATCGGCTTCACCACCACCCCAGACCCCGGCCGCTCTAGCCACTACGCCACCGACCTTGCCAAGGCCTACGGCTGCCCTGTCTTCCACGTCAACGGTGACGATCCAGAAGCAGTGGTATGGGTTGGACGCCTCGCT
>NZ_SDQO02000011.1 GCF_004382825.2 Corynebacterium silvaticum | reverse complement strand
GGAATACGCCGGCGACGCGATCAGCGCGCTCAGCATGGAAGGCCGCATGACGGTCTGCAACATGTCGATCGAGGGCGGCGCGCGCGCCGGCCTGGTCGCGCCGGACCAGAAGGCGTTCGACTTCCTGCGCGGCCGTCCCAAGGCGCCGAAGGGCGCGGACTGGGACGCGGCGATGCGCTATTGGGAGAAGCTGCGCTCCGACGACGGCGCGCATTTCGACCACGAGCTGCGCCTCGACGCCGCAAAGCTGCCGCCGATCGTGACCTGGGGCACCAGCCCTGAGGACGTCGTCTCGGTGACCGGCATCGTGCCCGATCCCGACAAGATCGCGGACGAGGCCAAGCGCATCTCCAAGCACCGCGCGCTGAAGTACATGGGCCTGACCGCGGGCACGAAGATCACC
>NZ_SDQO02000010.1 GCF_004382825.2 Corynebacterium silvaticum | reverse complement strand
GAGCGCGGCTCGTCTGACGACAAGATCTGGAACACATGAGTTGCGGGGCCCCAGGGCGGTGGGCATGAGGCCCACAAGCTTTGCCACAGTCGCTCACACTCAAAGGCTTCAAAGCTGCCGGGCGCCAGTCCACAGGCATGGGACGCGTCCTCCGTGGCGTGGAAGAAACACACAACGAGCTGCTCATGGAGTCGCGATACGATCACGTCGACGGTGTCATAGTCCGGCACATGCACACCATGAAGGTAGGCGGGCATCGACGTAAGCGTAGCATACCTGCACTGGATCACGCGACCAAAGAGCGTCGAGTCCTGCATGATCGTGCGCATATGGTCCATGACGCGCGGCTGTTCGTCGGGGTGCACGAACTGCAGCATGGATGCACCGTACAAGGCCGAACCAACC
>NZ_SDQO02000001.1 GCF_004382825.2 Corynebacterium silvaticum | reverse complement strand
GGTGGTTATAGTGTCGGGGGTACGCCCGGTCCCTTTCCGAACCCGGAAGCTAAGCCCGATTGCGCTGATGGTACTGCACCTGGGAGGGTGTGGGAGAGTAGGTCGCCGCCAACCAAAAAATTTGATAGAAGAGTGGTTATATAGGGTGTGTGTTGTGTAGGAGGATAAAATTTCTTCTATACTACACACCCTATTTCCGCATTTTAATAAAGGAATTTTATGGCTGATTCTCATTCCCGTGAAGGCCGCTCGCAGCGCGGCTTTAAGTCTCGTGACGACCGCCGTCAAGGTGGTGAACGGGGACGCCGTGGTGAGACCTCATGGGGACGTAATGACCGCCATGAGGGAAATGACCGACGCGCTGGAAGCTCAAGTGGCGGACGTCGAGAAGGCTACGGACGACGCCGGGATGAGAACGACCGTAAGTCCGGACGCCCCTTTGATAGAGATCGCAGGGAGCGTTTTGATGATCGCGGTAAGCGAGGGGACGAACGCCGCGACGATCGTCGTCAGAGTTCCCGTTGGGATGACGATAGGCGGGGGCCTCGTCGGGATGACCGTCGTAAAGACTGGAACGGTGAGCGTAATAGTGAGCACCGTCGAGGCGGGCGCCCAGAATATCGCCGTGGAGATGGTGAACGCTCTGATCGACCACGTAATGATCGTGGCCGTGATGGGGAACGCCGCCACTCACAACGCGGTGGAGCTGACCGCGATAAACAGCAGCGCGGGCCAATTCGTCCAGGCTACCGCGAAGAACGCATCAATAATCGCGTGAATGAACCGGATTTGCCGGATGACATCGACGTGCGTGATCTGGATCCTATGGTATTGCAGGATCTTAAGGTTTTAGCCAAAGACAATGCGAACGCAGTGGCTAAGCACATGATTATGGCTGCTACATGGATGGCAGATGACGCGCAGCTCGCTTTGAAGCATGCACGTGCAGCTAAAGATCGTGCCGGCCGCATAGCGGTTGTTCGTGAGACATGCGGCATTGCTGCTTATCATGCGGGAGAGTGGAAAGAAGCTCTTGCTGAGCTTCGTGCTGCGCGCCGTATGAGCGGAGGCCCTGGCCTCATCGCTGTTATGGCTGACTGTGAGAGGGGATTGGGTCGTCCAGAGAAAGCTATCGAACTCGCTCGCGATGAAGATCCAGCATCCTTAGATCCGGAGACCCGGATTGAGCTTGCAATCGTAGTAGCAGGAGCCCGTCTAGACTTAGGCCAGCCTGATTCTGCGGTGGTCATCTTGCAGCGTGAGAACCCTGATGCTGCTGCAACCGGATTGGGCGCGGTGCGCTTGTCCTACGCGTATGCAGATGCGTTGCTGGCTGCCGGTCGAAAAGACGATGCCCGAGAGTGGTTTGCCATCGCAGAAAAACAGGATGTGGATGGCTACACCGATGCAAGTGAACGTTTGCAGGAGTTCTCTTAATCCCTAATTATCTGCTTCTACTAACGTGAACTAAGCTGAAGAGTATGTCTTTACTCCAGCATCATGATGCTCTGTTCTTTGACCTTGACGGAACCGTCTGGGAAGGAGGCAGGGCATTGCCAATGGCGGTGGAGGCGTTTGAGAAGAATACGCTGCCCGTAGCGTTTATCACTAACAATGCGTCTCGTGGACCTAGTGCTGTGGCCGAGATGCTTCAAAAAATTGGCATTGCTGCTTGCGATGAGGACGTATTGACCTCCGCACAGGCAGCAATTGATCTTGCCTCGGAATACCTGCAGCCTGGCGATACAGTGTATGTGCTTGGAACTGACTCCTTTAAAGCCCTAGCACGAAACGCTGGTTACACAGTGGCAGTATCTGCTGATGAAAAGCCGCGTGCGGTGTTCCACGGACATAATCCTGAAACCGGATGGGCAGAGCTTTCTGAGGCCGCAATGTCTATCCGGAACGGTGCTCGCTACTTCGCGTCGAATTTAGATTCGACGCTGCCAACCGAGCGCGGATTGTGCGTGGGAAATGGCTCAATGGTTGCAGCTATTGTGAACGCAACGGGTGTGCATCCTGTGTCTGCTGGAAAACCAGAGGCTGCGATGTTTAACGTAGCAGCTCAACGTCTGGGAGTTTCTAAGCCGTTGGCTATTGGTGATCGTCTCAATACGGATATTGCGGGAGGCGTAGCTGCAGATATGGCGACGCTTCATGTAATGACTGGTGTATCCCGACATTGGGATCTCCTACGGGCTATTCCTTCTGAACGCCCAACATATCTAGGATTAAATTTATCCGATTTGTTTGCACTGCCTAGTAAGCTTCTGCCTGGTAGCCAAGGTGAATTCCATGCCGAGTGGTGTGGCAATGATATTGAGCTAAGCGGAGGGACGTCGGCCGCAACGTCCATGGAAGCGTTGCGTACGGTAGCCGGTATTGCTTGGGAACGCGAGGCCTGGACCGGAAAGCTGCTTACCCGTGGGGAGCATGCTGAGCGCGTGCTCTTAGACTGGGAGTGATAAATCGTGGAGGCGCCGAAACCCCATGATCCTCGTCTGCAGGGAGTAACTCCAGACGAGGTGAAGAGCGAATTAGCGGAAATATTATCTGAGACCCCGAGTGATCTCGCAGCGGAATCTGAACTTTTAGCTCGTGCGCATGAAGTCCTTCACAGCGCGCTTCAGTAATTTTTACCGTAGGAAGGTTTGAGACTGTAAGTGGCTTCTCGAAAACGCCTTGATGCGGAGTTGGTGCGCCGCAAGATTGCGCGCTCACGTGAGCATGCTGTGGATATGATTCGTGGTGGGCAAGTGTACGTCCAGGGAATACTAGCCACTAAGCCAGCGACGCAAGTAGAACCAGAAGTGTCAATACGGGTTGAAGAATCCGCTATCAACGATTGGGCGTCGCGTGGCGCGCATAAGCTGCTTGGTGCTCTTGAGGCTTTTCAACCCCAAGGGTTAAGCATTGAGGGTAAGAAAGCTTTGGACGCAGGGGCGTCAACAGGAGGCTTCACCGATGTGCTTTTGCGTCGTAAAGCCTCTCAAGTTGTAGCGGTTGATGTTGGATATGGTCAGCTCATATGGCGTTTGCAAAACGATGATCGTGTTCTTGTCTTGGATCGTACGAATATACGAAACCTCGACGTAGAAGCCACGCAAGGACCCTGCGATTTGATGGTCGGAGATCTCTCTTTCATCTCTCTCAAACTCACGCTACCTGCAATCGTGGAGTGTCTTGCTGATGGTGCTGACCTCATCCCCATGGTCAAGCCCCAATTTGAAGTAGGAAAGCAACGCCTGGGCAGCGGCGGCGTAGTGCGTGATCCACAGCTGCGAGAAGAGGTGACGGTGGAAGTCGCCGAGTTTGCACAAAGCTTGGGACTGAGCTTAGTGGGCGCGGTGGCATCGCCGTTGCCCGGTCCTTCGGGAAACGTTGAATTCTTCTTATGGCTGAAAAAAGATGGCGGTAAGGCGGCCGCCGATCCAGATGTCCTCCGTGCAATGGTTCATAAGGCTGTTATGGAAGGACTACAATGAATCAGCTTCATAGCTCTGAGAATCGGCTTATTTTGCTCGTGCCACATACGGGTCGTGACTCTAATGTGGCCACGGCAGCTCTTGCTGCTGAGCTTCTCGACGACGCCGGGATTGCAGTTCGTATTCTGGTCCCTGAATCAGACACCACGGTATCCAGCCACCCAGTGCTTAGCCAATTTGAAAGAGTGACGCATTCCTTAGACGCAACAAGTGGCGTAGAGCTTATTTTGGTTCTAGGAGGCGATGGAACATTCTTGCGAGCGGCTGATCTAGCCCACGCAGCTGATTTGCCTGTCCTGGGGATCAACCTTGGACATGTTGGTTTCCTCGCTGAATGGGAAAAAGACTCGCTTGATGAGGCAGTGCACCGTGTTATGAAAGGTGACTATCGCGTCGAAGAACGGATGACGCTGGATGTTGAAGTGCGAGATCAAGAGGGAAATCTTTTAAAACGGGGATGGGCGCTGAATGAAGTCAGCATTGAAAACACCAATAGACGTGGTGTGCTTGATGCAACGCTGGAAGTAGATGAGCGTCCCGTGAGCTCTTTTGGCTGCGATGGTGTGATTGTCTCGACGCCAACGGGGTCTACTGCCTATGCTTTCTCTGCTGGCGGCCCTGTTCTGTGGCCCGAACTTGATGCAATCGTGGTGGTGCCCAACAATGCGCATGCACTCTTTACTAAGCCGTTGGTTGTTAGTCCGCACTCCTTGGTCGCAGTGGAATCCAAGCCACATTCTTTTCCCGCAATGGCTGTCATGGATGGTTTCCGGTCAATCGCAATGCCACCGGGCGCACGAACGGAAGCGCGCAAAGGACAACGCTCTGTTAAATGGGTGCGATTAGATAACTTGCCTTTTGCAGACCGTTTGGTATCTAAGCTGCGACTTCCTGTTGAGGGATGGCGTGGTCCATCAAATGCTCGGTTGTCGGAAAAGAATTGCTCTGATTCTTAAAACCTCACCCCAAAAAGTAGAACGGATGTTCGCATAATCTGGGCTGTTTGATGTAGTATGTGGGCATGCTTGCAGACATTGCCATTGAAAACCTTGGCGCTATACCTCACGCTTCGCTTGAATTGAGTGGGGGGCTGACCGTCCTGACAGGTGAAACCGGCGCGGGTAAAACAATGGTTGTTACCGGCTTAAGGCTGCTGACGGGTGGCCGGGCTGATGCACAGCGCGTACGTTCAGGGGCAGCGCGTGCCGCGGTAGAAGGGCGCTTTACCCTGGATAGCGTCAGCGGAACTATCGCAGAACACGGACGTGAGGTTGTTGCCTCCGTGGGTGGGGTTTTGGACGAAAATGGGGAGATCATTGCATCGCGTACCGTGAGCGCTCAGGGGCGTTCAAAAGCATATCTGGGTGGCCGGGCTGTGCCAGCTGCTAGCCTTTCGGATTTTTCTGCAGAACTCCTCACGATTCATGGACAAAATGACCAGTTAAGGCTTCTTAATTCGGATCGGCAGCGGGAGGCTTTGGACCGCTTTGACCCGGCTATATCTCCTTTGCTGGAGGAATGCTCTCATGCTTTTAAAAACTGGCGGAAGCTTGATAAAGATTATCGGGAGCGCCTCAAATCGCGGATGGAACTCGCTCAGGAAGTAGATCGTCTGGAGTTTGCCATCAAAGAAATTTCCGATATTGATCCGCAGCCTGGGGAAGACGCTGAAATCCAATCTCTCATCCGCCGACTACAAGATGTAGACGAGCTGAGAGAACAGGCCACTACCGCGTTGGGTGCTATCGACGGCGCAGAGGCGCTTAGTGAGTTCGGAGATTTTGCCGATAGCGATGGTGGTGCTGCCTCTGACCTTGTAGGGCGAGCTTTCTCCGCCGTGCACAATAGCTCAGATCCAGTGCTAAGGGGAATCGCTGAGCAGCTCGATCAAGTCACCACAATTCTTGCGGAGCTATCAGGAGAACTAGGAAAATACTTGGGCGAATTGCCCATGGATGCAGACCAACTGGAGCAGTCTCTCCAGCGTCAGCAAGCCCTGAAATCCCTTACCCGTAAATACGCTCCTGATATTGAAGGAGTGTTGCGATGGCGGATGAAAGCTGAAGAAAAGTTGGAGTCCATTGACGTCTCTCCGGAGGCGCTAGAGGAACTTAAACGCTCAGTGTCTCGTGCGGCCAAGAAACTCGATGCAGTTAATAAAAAGCTTTCTCAAGCTAGAGCTAAAGCGGCTAAAAACCTGAGTCTTAAAGTCACAGAAGAGATACAAGGTTTAGCCATGCCCAAGGCCGTTTTCTCGGTGGATATTCAGCGTTCTGAGCCTAGTGCGCATGGTATTGACTCAATTGAATTTCGGTTGGCTCCGAATTCTCAAACTGAGCCACGGCCGCTTGCATCTTCAGCATCCGGCGGAGAATTGTCCCGCGTGATGTTGGCATTGGAAGTGATTCTTTCTGCAGGTTCGCGGGGAACGACTCTTGTTTTTGATGAGGTCGATGCCGGCGTGGGAGGTCGTGCAGCCGTAGAGATTGGACGTCGATTAGCAAGGCTTGCTCAATGGAATCAGGTTATCGTGGTTACTCACCTAGCCCAGGTAGCTGCCTATGCGGATACACACTTACACGTAGCTAAAAATGTAGGCGATACTTCTGTAGCCTCTGGGGTTGAGGACCTTAGCGATGAGCGGCGAGTGGAGGAGCTCTCTCGGATGCTCGCGGGACTGGAAGACACCGAAAGCGGTCGGGCTCATGCTGCAGAATTATTGGATAAGGCTAGGTCAGAGATCAAGGAGTGGCGGGACTAAAAGAAAATAGGTGTAAGAAAAGATCGTATTTCTTCCCTTATTCTTTGATAATCTTCCGCGCGCCTCACCGGGTTGAGCAGTTTTCATTGGACAATGCAACCCATGAGTCTGTTCTCTCGATCCGCTGACCTTCCGGGCCTTCATGCAGTGACACGCGACTGCTCGTCGCGAGGAAAAGGCTTTGGACGTCTGAGTAAAGGGGACATTGCAGTCATTGATGCCCCTGATATTTCTCGTCCTTTGGCCCAAGAGCTGATAGAAGCGAAACCTGCAGCTGTTGTGAACACCGGGCAGTTTTCTACTGGAGTTATTCCGAACTTTGGGCCGCAGATGCTGCTTGATGCCGGGATTCTTCTCGTCGAAGGTGTCGGCGTAGATATCTGGACAACTCTTAAAGACGGAAAGAAAGCCCGGCTAACGCAAGAAGGCCAGCTTTTTTATGGCGAAAAGCTTATCGCTTCGGGTTCTGTCCTTGATGCGGTACGTGCAGAGGCACAATTTGTTGATGCACAGCAGTCGCTCGTGGAACGGATGGAAGCATATTTTGGCAACACCATCCAATTTATTCATGCTGAGGCTCCGCTACTTATAGATGGCCTAGGTGTGCCAGACACCGGGGCAAATCTACGTGGAAAGAAAGTCCTTGTAGTAAGCCCCGGACCGCAGCACCGTGGGCAGGTTAAAAATCTGCGTAACTTCATCCGTGAGTATGAGCCGGTGTTGATCGGTGTCGATTCTGCTGCAGACACGCTTGTAGAGCTTGGATATAAGCCGGACTATATAGTCGGTGATCCTTCAGGTGTGGGCGCAGAAGCATTAAGAAGCGGTGCGCGCGTCATACTGCCGGCGGAACCGGATGGTCATGCCTGTGGGCTGGAGCGTATCCAAGATTTAGGCATCGGCGCGATGACTTTCCCAACATCAGTGGATACTGCTATGGATCTGGCACTCTTACTTGCAGACTTCCACGGTGCGGACTTGATTGTTAGCTGTGGGGCACATTTTGACCTGGAATCGATCTTCTCTGAGCGCGAGTATGCTACGCCAGCTGCGCTTCTTACACGGGTAAAGATTGGTGAGCGACTAGTAGACTCCGAGGCCATTGAGAAGCTTTACACAGTTCGCTCTGGTGGAAGTATTGCGTGGCTGTGGGCGATACTCGGGATTTTAGTGGCTATTGCTGTAGCTGTTGTTATCGCAGGCACAGCCGGTGATGGGAGTTTTACACAAAACCTCATTGATACGTGGAATAACATTGCCTTGGCTTTCCAAGGGTTGTTCAAATAGCTCTTAGGAGGAAAGCAGAATATGGCACGAAAATCTGGTCATTCGGCGGCGGTTACCGCAGGTCTTGCCTTCGGCTTAGCCATAGGGCTGGGTTTGGGTACCTATGTTTTGTCCCCGAACTTGTCGGGTGGAAGTAGTCATCAGCGACTCACCCTGGAAAAAGAACGCAATGAGGCTCGCGAGCGCGCGGATATTCAAGCGGCACAAGCAAGCAGCGCAGATCACTTTGTGGATAAGCTAGCGGCATCAGTCTTGCCTGACACGCTTAAGGAACGTCCTATTCTTATGATTCGGACTGCTGATTCCTCGGATGAAGATGCGAAGGCCCTGGGTGAGGATCTCAAGAGAGCTGGTGCGATTAACTCTGGAACAATCTCGTTGACTGAAAAGTTTTTTGCGCAGGATGGTGCGGACGGTCTAAAGAACATCGTTTCTACCGTTTTGCCAGCTGGCGCTCAATTATCCACAGACAAGCTTGACCCTGGTACCCATGCTGGCGAGGTGTTGGGAAGCGCTTTGACGCTTAACCCGCAAGACGCTAAAGAACAAGCAACTCGTGATGAACGAAGCTTGGTTCTCAACGCGCTGAGGGAGGGCGGGTATCTTTCCTATGAAGAAGGCACGATTTTGCCTGCTCAAGCTGTTGTTGTTCTCGGTGGAGATAGCGACGGTGCCGGAGCTGATTTCACGGTGAAAAACCAAGTGTCCTTTGTAGAAGCGCTTGATTCTCGTGGTTCCGGTGTTGTGTTTGCGGGTCGGATTCATATGGCGGCAGACAGCGGGGCATTAGGGAAATTGCGTGCTAATAAAAAGGCGGCTTCTCAGGTTTCTTCAGTGGATTCTATTGATCGTTCCTGGGGTAAGATTGCTACCGTCCTGGCTCTTAAAGAGCAGCTTTCCGGTGGTGCTGGGGCCTATGGTGCTGCAGGAAACGCTGATGCTACGGCACCCGCACCGAGTGAGGACAAACAATAAGCATTCGTGCGTAGTGGCCTGCACGTCGATACGCGCGAATGCTATTAAAGTTGAGCATTATGACTCACCGTTTTACTGTTACCAGCTCTGAGTTGCTTATCGACGCCCCGATTTTGGCGGTTCGCCGAGATACCGTCACTATGCCTAGTAATTCCAGTGCACATCGTGAGATTGTCGAGCATTTTGGGGCAGTCGCAGTTGTTGCGGTTCAAGGTCAGAGCATCGCGATGGTGAAGCAATACCGACACAGCGTTGGGCAACGGTTATGGGAACTTCCTGCTGGTCTACTCGATGTCGCAGATGAATCACCCCTTGACGCAGCACAGTGCGAGCTGATGGAAGAGGCTGGACTTGCTGCAACTGACTGGGAAATCTTAGTCGATCTGGTCACGAGCCCCGGCTTTTGCGATGAAGCAGTTCGCGTGTACCTTGCCCATGGCCTATCGCATGTGGAGCGCCCTGAAGCCAAGGATGAAGAAGCTGACATGGCTTTGGAATGGGTGCCGCTCGCGGAGGCAGTCGATAGGGTCTTTGCCGGGGACATTGTTAATTCGATCGCGGTATCCGGGATTTTAGCGCTGCAGGCGCATAACCTGGGCACTCGGACTCTTAGAGGCTCAGATCAACCTTTTGATCTTCGCCCTACCCGGTTAGCTGAACGCAGAAAAGACGTTGCTAAAAATCGCGACCTGAAAACTTCTTCATGACGCCCCCTAAGGCAGCCGCCGATCGCTGGTTAACGCATTTAGCCATCGAGCGTGGGGTTAGCGCTAACACCCTGAGCAACTATCGACGCGACGTGCAGCGGTATCTTGATTGGATCTCGCATCGTGGCATCGACGATCTAGCCGCTATGACCTCTCGAGATATCGAGTCCTATGTTCTTGATCTACGGCGGGGCGATCCGGATACAGGTAAGCCGCCTTTGGCTGCTTCGTCGGCAGGCCGTGCACTTGTGGTTGCGCGGGGGCTTCATAAATTTGCACTGATGGAGGGGCTGATACCCATTGACGTAGCTGGCGAGGTTTCTCCTCCATCGACTGGTCGGCATCTGCCGGATACTCTGTCAATCGCAGAAGTCGATGAGCTTATCGGAGCGATTCCTACGGACGATATAGCTACACCTGAGGATTTACGCGATGCAGCCCTGATCGAGCTGCTCTATGGCACCGGTGCTCGTATATCGGAAATCATGAATCTCACAGTGGATGAGGTGACGGTGCTGGAAGAGACAGAGGGCATGTTGCGGATCGTGGGAAAAGGGGATAAACATCGTATTGTTCCTGTTGGCTCGATGGCGCAGAAAGCGTTACGACGCTACCTCGTCCGGTCGCGGCCACAGCTGGCAAAAGGAAAGAGCCACGCGCTCTTTTTGAATAAACGCGGCGGGGCGTTATCACGACAAAGCGCGTGGCAAATACTGAAGAACTCTGCGCAGAGAGCTGGGATACAAAAAGATATTTCGCCTCATACTTTGCGCCATAGCTATGCGTCGCATCTTCTTGAGGGCGGTGCGGATGTTCGCGTTGTACAAGAACTTTTGGGGCACTCATCCGTGACCACCACGCAGATTTATACGCATGTGACGGCGGATAATTTGCGTAGTGTATGGGTGCAGTCGCATCCTAGGGCTTAAACCACCCCTTCTTTGGTCAAGGTTTTCGGCTTGAATTATTGGAATTTCTCCAGGTTGATCGGCGCGTCTTGCGGGCGCTACGCAAGAATTTTCTTCAGGCGGTTAATATCAACAGTGTAATTTAGGTTGTAGTCTCGCCGAAGATGATAGGACCCGACTGGTGTTGGGTACATGGTGGGGTGAACGGGAAGTAAGAGTCGTCGACTGTCAAGGAAGTGGAATAGACATGAGTGATTCGGGACTGTTCGATACACCAGACTCGAAAATGGGGCTCACTGGGCGTCCGCTCCAAAAGTTCCCCGATCCCACGCCTTTGGAAAAGCATGGACCCGCCAAGATTATTTCCATGTGTAACCAAAAAGGCGGAGTGGGTAAAACCACTTCCACGATCAACCTGGGTGCTTGCTTGGCTGAACTAGGGCGAAAGGTTCTACTCGTAGACCTTGACCCGCAGGGGGCTTTATCTGCAGGATTGAGTATCCCGTATGAGGAACTAGACATTACGGTTTACAACCTCCTCGTGGATAGGCATACCTCGATCTATCAAGCGATTCATCACACGTCTATTCCCGGTCTTGACCTGGTTCCGGCGAATATCGATCTGTCCGCGGCAGAGATTCAACTTGTCAATGAGGTTGGTCGGGAACAGACACTAGCTCGTGCTTTGCGCCCTGTGATGAAGGATTATGACTACATCATTTTGGATTGCCAGCCCTCTTTGGGGCTTTTAACGGTTAATGCTTTGACCTGTTCCCATGGCGTGATTATTCCCATGGAGTGTGAGTATTTCTCGTTGCGTGGACTTGCTTTGCTTACTGATACCGTGGAAAAAGTACGCGATCGTCTTAACTTTAACCTTGACATCGTGGGAATCTTGGTCACGATGTTTGACCGACGCACCACGCATGCTCGCGAGGTAATGTCACGAGTCGTGGAAGTCTTCGAGGATCGTGTCTTTGACACCGTCATTACCCGGACGGTCCGGTTTCCGGAGACCTCTGTGGCCGGTGAGCCCATCATCACCTGGGCCCCGAGCTCGCAGGGAGCCCAACAGTACCGTCAGCTTGCTCGTGAAGTCATCGAGCGCACAAGCTAGAACTTAGAACGTGGCGACATCACGTATTCCGGATAATCAACCAGAAATTACTGGCTTTAGGATTGTCCTCAACAATTTTGAAGGCCCCTTTGATCTTCTTCTGCAACTGATCAGCGCCAAGAAAATGGATGTGACTGACGTCGCCCTGTCTAAGGTGACGGATGAGTTTGTTGCATACACTCGCCAACTCGGAGAATATTCTGAGCTTGATGTGGTGACTGAATTTTTGGTGGTTGCAGCGACGCTGTTAGATCTGAAGACCGCTCGTCTTCTTCCTAGGGGCGAGATGGAGAGTGAAGAAGACCTAGCGCTCTTGGAATCCCGTGATCTTCTTTTTGCACGATTATTGCAATACCAGGCGTATAAACAAGTCGCCGATATCTTTGCGTCGTGGCAGCGGGATGCACGTCGTAGATTTCCGCGAACAGTTGCTATGGAGGAGCAGTTTGCTAGTTTGCTGCCACCGGTAGTTCTGGGGCATACCCCTGACACTTTTGGCCAGCTTGCTGCGAGTGTTTTTAGGCCTAAACCCCCAGAGACGGTTGCCACGGGGCACATTCATCAAGTAGCAGTCTCTGTGCCTGAACAAGCGGGGAAAATCCTGGATACGTTGCGTTTGGCTGGTAAAGACGAATGGGTTTCTTTTCTTACTTTGACGCAGGATTGTACAGCTTCGATGCACATAGTGGGAAGATTTTTAGCTCTTTTAGAGCTCTACAAAGCTCAAGCAATAAGCGTTGCACAAGATGAATCTTTGGCTGAATTGTCAGTAGCATGGACTGGACTTGAAGTGGATCCGGCGGTAGTTGCATCAAGTAACTGGGAATAGTTGTTCAGAAACAAACTAAGGTTTTTTAGCGCACGTTTAAAGCATGTGCGCTACTGCAACGGGGGTAGTAATGGCTAGTTCCTGACAAACGATTACTATCGGGGAACGAGTGTTTGCTTATTAGTGTCGGCGAGAGGGATAAAACTCGTGAGCGTAGTTGTGGTATCTGGATTGGCTACAGGCGTAGGCAAAACTACCGCGACAGCAGCGATCGTTCAGATTCTTCGGGAAAAGGGGAAGGACGTTGTTCCCGTTAAAGTCGCTCGCTTAGGAACGTCGGTTGCGGGAGCGGACATCGGCACAATCGAAAAACTCACAGGTATCCGCGGCGAAGATTTTTCTTCTGAAGAAGATCCGTTGGCAAAGGTTCGAGAACTTTCGGACACGGGAGTTACCGTGGTCCTTGAAGGCTCTGGTGGCCTTAGCGTCCCTTTGCTCAACGGTAAGACAATCGCAGATATTGCCGCAGAATTAAATGCCCCCATGATTGTGGTTTCGGGCATGGCTTCGGGAGCAGTGGGGCTTGCCGTGCAAGCAGTGGCTTTTGCGCGTGCTTGTGGCGCTCGTGTCGCGGGCCTGCTGGGCGGGAAACTGCCTTCGGGGGCTGATCTGCGGACGCGTTTGACCCTCGTGGAAGTATCCCGTGCAATAGGCGTGCCATTTTTGGGAAGCCTCAATGATGGCGTTGGTTCGTTGGGGTCGGAGCAGTTTGCTCAGGCGCTTTCAACGATTTTTCTTCCCAAAGATTGGTAAGCGCAGACCTCCTCAAAAGTTGCGCAAGACATCGAACAAAAATCTTATTGGGCTGTAGCTCGTGCAAGCTTGTGTGCTGCTACCCATGTGCATAACCCGATGCATATTGCCAAGGACCCGCACGCAAAGAAATAGATTCTCTCAGCGGAGGCGGATTCCGAGTCGTAGTAGGAGGAGATACTTCCGGCAAGCGCGGTTCCTATGGGCATCGTAAGGAAGTACAACGCAGAAAACTGGGTGCGGTAGGCCGCTGGTGCGTGCTTTGCGGTGGCTGCCATTCCGATGGGACCTGCGAATAACTCGCCTATTGCGGTGATGAGGATGCTTAAAGCAAGCACGAGAAGCGGCGTGGAATTGGGGCCGCTGCCTGCAAAGGGGATGAGCACGAGGAAACCGGAACCTCCGACGATAACGCCGATGGAGATTTTGGTAGCTGCCGTGGGGCCGCGGGATCCAAGCTTTGCCCACAGGTAAGCAAGGGGAATGGAAAGCGTAAGAACGAAGATAGGATTCAGCGACTGAGTCCATGCAGCGGGGAATTCAAAGCCGGCAATTGTGCGATTGAGCCGAACATCGGAGTACACGGCTAGAACACCATATGTCTGATTCATAATGGCCCAGAAAGCCACTGAAGCACAGAAGATGGGGATGTAATTAAGAATGCTGTGGCGTTCCTGCCGGGTGGTATGCGGGGAGCGGAACATAGTAACCATAAGGAAAACAGCTGCGGTGATAGTAATGCCGAGGAGGAAATGGGCAAGGGAAGCTGCTGTGAAGATCCCCAGGGTTACAGCAAGTACCACCACTATGAGGGACAATATCCCCACGGACGTGATCGTGAGTGCTGTCCGTCTGCTTACTGGATGCGCTGGAGATTGGACGCATTGTCGGGACTGTTCACTCATTTCTTCTAGAGCACGGCTTCGTAGAGCCACATATACTCCCATGCCGATAATCATCAGGAGAGCTGCAGCTAGGAAACCTACGTGGAAGGAGTAGGTGAGCGCTAGCCACCCTGTAAGCAGTGGTCCTGCTACCGCCGCTACTTGAATTCCTAGGTAGAAGAATTGAAATCCGGTCTCACGATGTGCGTCGCTGTGGGAGTCTTCCCTGTAGACAGTCCCAAGAACGGTAATTGCCGCTGTTTTTAAAAATCCTGACCCTAGCGCTATGAGTGTTAAACCAGTTGCTAGCCCCGGGATGGGGTGGATGAGGGATAGTATTAGGTGCCCGATGACGAGGAGCGAGGCTCCTAAGAAAAGGGTTTTTCTGCACCTAGGACTCTGTCGCCCACCCATCCTCCTGCAAAGGTGCACAGATAAACAAGCGCCCCGTAGGGTCCGATAAGTGCAGTAGCCTCGGGTTTTGCTAAGCCTAATCCGCCGTTACTGGCCGTGTAATACAGGTAGTAGCCAAGGATGGCCTGCATGCCATAAAAGCTGAAACGTTCCCAGGCTTCGATGCTGATAATCGAGCGGACCGCGATGGGGTGATGCCAAAAGTCACTTTTATGCACAGTTGAACGTTGTTCAAGATGAGTCATAATATGCATTATGACGTGTAACGCCCAGAAAATGGTGTTAAACGCAAAAAAATTAATTTTTGTTCTCAAAACTCTAAATTCAGACGAGAAACGTGGGACTGTGAATCCATTCGAGCAGCAAGTTCACTTTGACCAAGACCGTATCTGGCATCCGTATAGTGCGATGCCAGCCCCTATAGCGCCGCAGCTTGTTGCGTCCACAGAAGGTGTTTATCTCACGCTAAGCGATGGTTCTACGCTTATCGACGCCATGAGCTCCTGGTGGGCAGCAGCTTTTGGGCATGGACACCCAAAGCTCAAGGAAGCGGCACATCAACAGATTGAGACAATGAGTCATGTGATGTTTGGCGGGCTCACGCATTCGCCTGCAATCGCTCTCGCTCAGAAGCTGGTGAGCGTTACAGATAAGGGGTTAGAAAAAGTCTTCTTTTCAGACTCAGGGTCTGTCGCTGTAGAAGTGGCGATGAAGATGGCGTACCAATACCAGCGAGGTATCGGGCACCCAGAACGTCATCGTTTGCTCACCTGGCGAGGTGGTTACCATGGCGATACTTTTGCAACCATGAGCGTGTGTGATCCCACTGGAGGAATGCACTCAATGTGGGCAGATAGGGTCGCTTCCAATGATTTTGCGCCAGCTCCTCCTACGCGTGGGGCGTCGAGAAGCAGCGTTGAGCAGTATCTGGATACCCTAGAAGCTCATGTCAATAGCTCAACAGCTGGGATTATTATTGAACCTATAGTGCAGGGTGCTGGGGGAATGCGCTTCCACGATGAATCTCTGATCCGAGGTATTCGCGATATCTGTGATAGGCATGACCTGGTTTTTATCGCCGATGAAATAGCCACTGGCTTTGGTCGGACTGGGGAAATATTTGCCACTACGGGTGCGGGCGCTACCCCGGATATTTTGTGCGTTGGCAAGGCGCTTACCGGGGGCTTTATGTCCTTGGCAGCAACGATCACAACAGAGCGGATTGCCGCAGCGATTAACACGCCAGGTGGCGGGGGTGCGCTGATGCATGGGCCAACTTTTATGGCTAATCCTTTGGCTTGTTCAGTTGCTTCTGCCGCACTTGAACTGGTGATTGAGGGGACATGGCGGAAACGAGTCCCAGAGATCGAGCAAGGACTTCTTAAGGGGCTCTCGCCGCTGAAAGAATCTCCCGCCGTTGCCGATGTCCGCGTACTAGGCGCAATTGGAGTGGTGGAGATGAAAGAACCAGTGGATATGCGTTTGGCCACGGAAGCCGCAATCGCTGCAGGAGTGTGGCTGAGACCATTCGGGCGTCTGGTCTATACGATGCCTCCGTTTATATCTACAGATGAACACATCGGTAGCATCTGCGAGGCCATTGCAGCCGTGGTCAGTGCTGAACAGTGCCGTTTGTGTGCTTAGAAGTGCCCGTTTAGTTTTCGCAGAATTGGAGCATTATGCCTATCGTAGCTATCACAGGAACAAATACCGATGTAGGAAAAACCATCGCGACTGCGGCTCTTGCCCTGCATGCAGCGTCTTTGGGCTTCGAGGTGGTTCCCGTCAAGCCAGTTCAGACCGGCGAACCTCTGGGAAGCGGAGACATAACGACCGTGGAAAAACTAGCCGGTGTTGCTGGAATTGAATTCGTGCGTTATCCAGAGCCTTTGGCGCCCAATCTTGCGGCTAAGCGAGCAGGGATGCAACAACTGGGCCTTGATGTGTTGGTGGACAAGATCAGAGACCTCGACGCGCCACATCGGCTTGTCCTCGTAGAAGGCGCTGGCGGATTATTGGTCCGACTTGCTGATGAGCTCACGTTGGCCGATGTGGCTGTGGCATTAGGAGCACCCCTCATTGTAGTTACTAGTCTTAGTCTGGGATCTCTCAACATGGCGGAACTTACTGTTGAAGCAGCGCGACGTCGCGGATTGCATGTTGCTGGGCTTATCGGCGGAAGCTTGCCTGCACAACCGGATTTAGCTATCCGACTTAACCTCGATGAGATGAGCGCCGTGACAGGCGTGCCTTTGTGGGCATGTCTTCCGGAAGGTGCAGGAAGAATGTCTCCCGAAGAGTTTGCCCAGGTTGTCTCCTCGCTTGGGCTGCCGGACTTGCGCTCGAAGCTTTCACAACAGAACGTTTAGGTGGTTGCACGTGCTTGTATGATTTTCCCGTCGGATTATTCAGCGGCAGATTAATTCGGCGGAGAGAAAAGATCAGGTGCGACACCTGCTTGATAAAGACATCCACTGAACCATTAAAAGAGGCAGATATGAGCACCGAATATTCGGAAAATACTGGAACAGACGATGCTTCGTCTGCTTCTTTAGCGCACCGAGGACTTGGGCTAATCCCTCAGCTGCGTTCTCGCATCGAATCAATCCTTTTAGTCGTTGATTCCCCAGTGAGCGTGGAAGCTCTGTCGCGGGCGCTCACTGTTGATTCTGAGATGGTGCAGAAGAGTCTTCAAGAGATATCTACAGAATTTCGTCATAGGGGCAGCGGAATGGAATTGCGTGAGTCTGAAGAAGGATGGCGATTATATTCTGTTCGGGAAAACGCGGAAGTCGTAGAGAAGTTTCTCTTGGATGGAACTCAGTCGCGGTTGTCACGAGCTGCGCTGGAAACGCTGGCGGTCGTAGCTTATCGACAACCTGCGACCCGTGCTCAGGTAGCGGCAGTACGAGGCGTTAACGTGGACGGCGTAATGCGGACTCTGCAATTACGCGGGCTTATTAGGGAAGTTGATATGGGTGAGACTGCTGAAGCCGGTAATGCTCACCATTATGAGACAACGGAGCTCTTCCTAGAGCTTCTAGGTATTGATTCCCTGGACCGCTTACCAGAATTAGCGCCTCTTCTTCCCGATATAGACAGTATTGATGAGCTTCTTTAGCGCTTCAGGCCAAAGCCAAAATTAGCTAGTCTTGAGTTATTCGGCTAAGGTGGCCAGTGCTTTATAACCGCATACAATTTCTAACGATAGGACGTATCGTGACACGAACCGCTCGCCGAGATGGCACACCGGATAGAGCCCGTCGGGGCCGCGAAGACAACCGCGGCAGGCGTGGCGAAGGCCCCAAGCGCACAGAAACAAGCAGCCGAACAAACGGCAATCGCGCTGCCCAAGGGGGACGCACTCGAGGCTCTGAAACTTTTCGTACCGGGGAGAACACTCACGACTCTTATGGTTTTCGCCGGAATAATAAACCGGTAGAAACCACGAAAAAGGCGCGCCCACAGAAGCAAAAGAAAGAGCGCCCCTCAGAAATGCTTCTGTCCAATGCTCGCCCGGCTAAACGGCAAAATGTTGAGCAACGTGATTCCGGAAGCGCAACCGGAGAAGGCGTTCGTCTGCAGAAGGTTCTTGCACAAGCTGGCGTAGCTTCGCGCCGTCATGCAGAAATCCTCATCGACTCTGGTCGCGTTGAGGTCAACGGAAAGATCGTGTTGACCCAGGGTGTTCGTGTGAACCCTAATGCGGACATCATTAGGGTTGATGGCGTTCGCATCAACGTTAATGAGGACATGCAGTACTTTGTGCTCAATAAGCCACGCGGTTTGCAATCTACTATGAGCGACGACATGGGACGACCATGCGTTGGTGACATCGTGGGTGAAAGGATCGCTGCTGGTCAGCGCCTGTTCCATGTGGGTCGTCTCGACGCCGCGACAGAAGGACTTCTGCTTCTTACCAATGACGGAGAACTGGCTAACCGCCTGATGCATCCCAAGTATGAAGTGGCCAAAACCTATTTGGCTACCGTGCTAGGTGAGGCCGACAAGCGCCTGTTAAAGCAACTGCGTGATGGCATTGAGCTAGACGACGGCCCCGCAAAGGCTGATTTTGTGCAGATCGTGGACACTCATCAGGGCAAGTCCCTTATCCGTATCGAGCTACATGAAGGTCGGAAGCATATTGTTCGCCGGATGCTAAAAACAGCTGGTTTCCCGGTAGAGAGGCTCGTGCGAACCAAGATCCATACCATTCAATTGGGTGAACAAACGCCAGGCGTAGTGCGTGCACTTAACAGTAACGAGCTTGCGAGCCTTTATAAAGCTGTAGGGATGTAAAACTTGATGGATAAACAGCTTTCTAATATGCCGGAGAACGGGCTGATCGTTGCTATCGACGGCCCATCCGGCGCCGGAAAATCAACGGTATGCCGTGCGATTGCGGCTAGACTCGGGGCTCAGTATTTAGACACTGGCGCCATGTATCGTGTGGCCACGCTGCATGTTTTGCGTCAGAAGATTGACCCGAATGATCATGAGGCAGTGGCGAAAGTGACTGAAAAACTTCCTTTGACGATCAATGATGACCCTGCCTCGCGCAGCGTCATGCTCGATGGGGAGGACGTTGCTTCGGAGATCCGTGGCGTTGAAGTTACCCGGAATGTTTCTGCGGTTTCGGCCAATCCTGCCGTGCGTACTAATTTGGTTGCGTTGCAACGTCGTTTAGCTTCCGCTGCACGACGCTGCATCCTTGATGGGCGCGATATCGGCACGAATGTTTTAGTAGATGCACCCGCAAAGATTTTTCTTACCGCTTCTCCAGAAGTGCGGGCTACTCGGCGCTTTGAACAGGATCGAGCCGCCGGCTGCGAAGTCAATTTTGAAGATGTCTTAGAAGACGTAAAAAAACGGGATTATATCGATTCAACCCGTGCCGTCGATCCTCTTCGACCGGCTACCGACGCAGTGATTGTAGACTCTTCTGAACTTTCCCTTGAGCAAGTGATCGAAACATTAGTCACGCTCATCGAACGCTCTTCTGAAAGGAATTCCAATGAGCGATAAACGCATTTCTCAAGAAGAAAATAATGAGACAACGTTTGTCTATCACACTCCACATGGAGAGATGGATGCGGCTGAGGTTTTCGCTGAAGAAGACGTAGTGGTCCCGGGTGGTGGCTACGCAGCTTCCGATTTTGATCAAAACGACTACAGCTTTGAATTCTCAACGGATGAATCAGGAAACTTCGTTTTTGACGAATCTGAGTTTGCCGAGCCTGATTTCGGAGAAGATTACGATGAGGAAGACTGGGAAGAACTCGAGCGGAGCTTTGGCATTGATGCTGAAGGTATTACTCGCGAGAACCTCTGTCTCTGTACTGTTGCCATCGTCGGACGCCCGAACGTAGGAAAATCTTCCCTGGTCAACCGCTTCCTGGGACGTCGAGAAGCAGTCGTCGAGGATTTTCCGGGGGTTACCCGAGACCGAGTCTCCTACCTGGCGGACTGGGGAGGTCAGCGATTCTGGGTTCAGGACACCGGCGGGTGGGATCCCAACGTAAAAGGTATCCACGGAGCGATCGCTCGACAGGCCGAAGTCGCCATGGCTACGGCTGACGTCATCATTATGGTGGTAGACACCAAGGTTGGCATCACAGAGACTGACTCTGTGATGGCTCGTAAACTGCAACGTGCTGAGGTTCCGGTTCTTCTCGTAGCCAATAAATTCGATTCTGATAGCCAGTATGCGGATATGGCAGAGTTCTATGCTTTGGGCCTAGGAGACCCATGGCCGGTGTCCGCGCAGCATGGTCGTGGTGGCGCTGATGTCCTAGAACAAGTGCTGGCTGCGTTCCCAGAAGAACCTAGGTCGGCTTCGATTGTGGAAGGGCCACGTCGTGTCGCGTTGGTAGGCAAACCGAATGTTGGTAAGTCCTCCTTGCTTAACAAGATCTCTGGTGAAGACCGCTCGGTGGTAGACAATGTTTCCGGAACCACCGTGGACCCCGTTGATTCGCTGGTGCAGTTAGACCAGAAGCTATGGAAGTTTATTGATACTGCTGGTCTCCGCAAAAAAGTTAAGAATGCTCAGGGACATGAGTACTATGCGTCGTTGCGTACCCGTGGCGTCATTGATGCTGCAGAGGTCTGCGTATTCATGATTGACTCCTCCGAGCCGGTATCAGAGCAAGATCAGCGGGTTTTGGCAATGATCCTTGAATCTGGCAAAGCTTTAGTGCTGGTCTTTAATAAATGGGATTTGATGGACGAGGATCGTCGGTGGGAGTTGGATCGAGAAATCGATCAACAACTGGCTCATATCCCATGGGTAAAGCGCGTTAATATTTCTGCGAAAACCGGTCGTGCTTTGCAAAGACTAGAGCCTTATATGCTTGAGGCTCTTGAAAACTGGGATAAACGAGTAAGTACCGGCCAGCTCAACACCTGGTTGCGTGCGACTATTGCGCAGAATCCTCCGCCAATGAAGGGTGGTCGAGTCCCTCGCGTCTTGTTTGCTACCCAGGCCACTACTCAACCTCCGACGATTGTGCTGTTTACAACCGGATTCTTGGATGCCGGTTATCGCCGTTATCTGGAACGTAAATTCCGAGAGTCATTTGGTTTTGAGGGAACTCCGGTAAAGATTGCAGTTAGGGTGCGCGAGAGGCGATCTCAAAAATAACACTGCTGTAGCTCAAATATGAGGCTATATTCTCCTTGCGAGATATAGCCTCATATTTTTATTCTATCACAATATTGCATACCTCAAAGCGGGGGTATTGATAATGTGCCAGATGAATAATTTGCATAATTTTGATTGGTCAAAATAGCATGCCGTGCTGTTTTTTCTTTTGGAAATATGGCTTTTTGTAGATATTTTTGCAGGTACTTGCGGCGTTTTTTTATGACTGGCATCGGGTGCTTGGACGCGGTATTGCAAAATCGCAATAGAGTGAAATATGTCTCTATCTATCGGTTTTATGACGTATTCTGACGCGTTTTAAGCTGTGATCGACAACGAGTGAGAGTCTCCTTGGGGGACAAAACTAGCCTGTTCTTCGCTGAAAGGAGCATCCATGCTCGCAACAATCCTCGATCCGATGTCGGGGTTTGCCACTAGTATCCAAGTAATCCTCATTCTCGCCTGCCTCGTGCTGGGAACACGGTATGGTGGTATGGGGCTAGGCCTAATTTCAGGTATCGGTCTTCTTATTCTGACGTTCGTCTTTGGTCTTAAGCCTGGAGATCCGCCGGTATCTGTGATGCTGACGATCATCGCTGTGATTGGATGTGCAGCGACGTTGCAGCAGGCAAAGGGCCTGGATGTAATGATGCAGTTTGCTGAGCGAATCTTGCGTAAACATCCTGAGCGCATTACGATTTTGGCGCCAATCACCACGTGGACCCTGACCGTTTTATGCGGAACGGGACATGTTGTGTACACGATGTTCCCGATTATTGAAGACATCGCAGTGAAGACGAACATCCGCCCAGAGCGCCCAATGGCGGTTTCTTCTACCGCAGCGCAGATGGGCATCACTGCATCGCCAGTGTCTGTAGCTATGGTGTCTCTTGCGTCAATTCTCGCTGAAAATGCGGGAGTGACAGGCGCCGCGTTTTCCATCCCTCAGATTCTTGCCGTTGCGCTACCTGCGTCGTTAAGCGGTGTTCTTGTCGCTGCACTGTGGTCTTTGCGTCGTGGCAAGGACTTGGACAAGGACGAGGAGTTCCAGGAACGCCTCAAAGATCCCGCTTTCAAAGAAGCAGTGTATGGCGATTCACATTCGCTTATCGGGCAGAAATTTGAGCCAAGTGCTTATCGGGCCACATACATCTTCCTAGCCGCGATCGTTCTTGTGGTGATTTTGGGAGCTGCTGAGTGGCTACGCCCGAGCTTCCCGGATAAGAACGGTGATTTGAAAGCACTGTCGATGAACCTGGTCATCCAGATGATCATGCTTGTTGCGGGCGCCTGCATCATGTTGTTCTGCAAGGCAGACGCTGGAAAGGTTGCTTCGACGACTGTATTTAAAGCCGGTATGACTGCAGTCTTCTCGGTATTTGGCGTGGCGTGGATGGCCGATACGTTCTTCCAAGCACACCTAGACAAACTTGTTGATGGACTCAGCGGCGTTGTACAAAATCATGCCTGGGCGTATGCGGTTGTTCTGCTGATTGTCTCTAAACTGGTCAACTCTCAAGGCGCGGCAATCGTAGCTATTGTTCCGCTTGGCTTGAAGCTAGGTGTGAGCCCGGAAACTGTCATTGGTTTTATCGGTGCTGCTTACGGCTACTTTATCTTGCCCACCTATCCGTCGGATCTCGCTTGTATCGGATTTGATAAGACAGGCACCACGCGTATCGGTAAGTTCGTGATCAACCACTCGTTTATCATTCCAGGTTTTATCTGCGTGATTACGTCCTGCGTAGTCGGTACGATCTTGGCCCAGATTTTGCTCTAAACAGCGTAAAAACGCATTGCTTAGTGCAAAAGTCCAGCACCACGCTTGAACTACGTGGTGCTGGACTTTCTTTATTTATAGGGAAAACTGCGCTTGTGTCACCTACGTTTTTTGGACAACACAAAGGCATCGCACCGGTATGGGAGTTCTATGAGATCTGTATCTGAAAACCCAAGATGCTCGTTGAGGTACCAGGAAAGATTGGCGGTTACTTTCTCTCGGGTTTTTTCTGAAGATCTGAGCCAATAAGAGCGAGTATGCGTAAGCAGATGAATAGACGTAGTGGTCATGGGATGAGACCATCTGAGCCGCACTTCTTTTGAGATAAACCAGGGATCGTAAAAAGTAGGGATGAATCCCTCTTTCAGAGTGTCTCCAGAGTGCATAATGCGGGATAACCGGTGAACCCAGGGGATAGAGACATCTAAGGTATTCCAAACAAGTAATACCTGGCCCGATGTGCTCGTAACCCTATCGAATTCTTTGGAAGCGAGGGCTGCATCGAGCCAATGCCACGTCTGAGCGCACGTGATTGCATCAAAAGCGCCACTTGCTGCGGAGGTCTGCTCCGCGGTAGCAATCCAAGCAGGGACCTCAAGATGACTGCGCAGAGTTCGTACCATGTCTCCGCTGGGATCAAGGGCAAAGACGTGGTGACCGCGCTCTTTAAGCTGTTCGGTGAGCTTACCTGTACCGCAGCCTACGTCGAGAAGCTTTGCGTTGGCAGAAACCTCTAACAGGTCAAGAACTTGGGCAGGGTAGGAGGGGCGAGCTTTGTGGTAATCGTATGCCCCTGATTTAAATGCACGAGCGGAAAGATTACGGTGCTCGTTGCTATGAAATTTGGGAGTATCTCGTTGGGAAACGGGAGGTGCGTTGGGCGGCGGGACAAAGGCCTGAGACACGGTATGTGAGCTTCGGAAGCTAGATTGGTTTTCGCACATCGCTTACTTATCGTAGTGGGTGACTGGGGTGTTGCCTATAAAATAATGGTCCGTTGAAGCTCTTTCGCTCACACCACAGTTTGATATTTGTGAATAAGCGCACTCGATTACGTGGGATATGTAGTGGGAACATGTGTTTTCCGGTGCATATATTTAATAAAAGCGGTGTAGTGTTAGTTCGTTCTGAAAGCCTAGATAAGGCTTGCTTTAAGCCTGAGGATGATTGAGATCTCTGTATGCAATTTCTTAAAGACATAAGCCTCACAGATCCGCCCGTGAGCTGGTTGATTTATGGGTGTGGCGTTATTGCGCTTTGGGTGGTCCTGAGAGGCCTTAAATCGAAACGAATTCTGGTCGTTTCGATGATATGGGCTGTGACCTCAGTTCTCGTTGTGATCGTGAGCAAATACTTTATTGAAGTTGTATGGAAGCCTTTCCCAGACGCTGTTCTCACGAACGTATACATAGCCTGGGGTCTCGTTATTTTCGTGTTTCTCTGCACCCTTACGCATTCCGGTACGCGAATCGCTACAGCTCTAGCTGTTCTGATCGCGGCAGTGTGCGCTGTAGGAGTGACAAATATTCATTATCAAACATACCCAGATGTGGCTTCACTCAATCCAAAACCTGTGGCAAAAGAAATGAGCTTTGATGAGTTCAACGCCACGCGGCGGGCGCCGTCGGATAGCTCAGGGGAAACAGGAGCGATCGTGACTGTTCCTCTGGCCGGGACTAGCTCAGGTTTCCCGGCGCGAGACGCCATAGCTTATGTTCCTCCGGCGTATTGGTCTCAGCCAGAGACACGTCTTCCGGTTTTGGTTCTGATGGCGGGGAATCCAGGTCAGCCTTCAGATTGGTTTGAATCGGGGCAAGTCGGAAGAGTTGCAGATCATTATCAAAAGACCCATGGGGGCGTATCTCCTATTGTGATCAGCGTCGATGGCACCGCTACATTCACCGGAAATCCTATTTGCGTGGATGGTCCGCAGCATAAAGTGATGACGTATATGAGCAAAGATGTGCCAGCACTGATTAAACAAAAATTTAGGGTCAATGAAGACCAACGGACGTGGACTGTTGGCGGATTAAGCTATGGCGGAACGTGCAGCCTGCAGATCATGACCAATCACCCGGATTCTTATGGTGCATTTCTTAATATGTCTGGGCAAGCGGAGCCGACCGTTGGTAACCATGGGGATACCGTTAAACAATTCTTTGGAGGCAATGAGGCTGCTTTCCAAGCGGTGAATCCCGCGCAGCTGTTGACCACCAAGCGCTACGACGGAATCCCCGGGTGCTTTGTGGCTGGTCAAGGAGATCTACTAGCGCAAAAAGAGCTGATGCATCTTAACGATCTTGCTATGAAAGCCGGGATGAAGACGGAGTATTTTACAGTGGAAGGCGGCCATGACTTTAAGACATGGCGAAATGCCATTGCGCAACATTTTGATTGGATTGCTCAACGAGGAGGCCTTAGCTAGTGCCATCAATCACGGGTATAACCACAGAACGTACCAACGAAGACACAAAAGAAGCTGGTGAGGTTAATGCTGAACTCAGCACGACTTCTGCGAAACTATCCACGAGGATAGTGCGTAATTATCTGACTACAACGCGGGTTGCGTGGCTTCCTATCACGTCGATTCGACGGATACTTTTCCCTATAGTTTCCTCTGGAAAAAGCATTATCACGCGAGTTCCGATCTCATTTTTGCTGCTTGCTCTTTTATGGATTCTCTACGCAAGCATTGATCACCCGCGGGACGTACTTGGGTTGAACTCCTCGGAGAAACTGCCATCTTGGCATCTTCTTACCGCTGGTCTTACCGTGGGGTCACACCAGTCCGCAGTGTTGGCGACTCTCGGGGTTCTCTTTTTAGCTGTTCCCGCTGAGATTGTTCTTGGGTCGATTCGATTCCTGGTAGCTGCTGGGGTAATGAATGGGATTTCTATTCCTTTAGGCGTGCTCAGCGCTCGATTTATTGAGACTTTAGGGCTTAATCAATGGGGCAATGATCTGCTCAATGAGACATTACTGAGCCCCACGGGGTGGATTTTTGGCACTGCTGCTGTCGCGTCTTCCTCGATGTCTACGCTGTGGCGACGGCGACTTCGGTTGATGCTGTTTTCTTTGTCCTTTACCTTGGTGCTGTTCTCCGGAACTTTGACTGATTCAGTAGCAACGGTTGCTACCGTCGTCGGCACTATTGTCGGGGCCGTTCAGCTCGGGGGAAGAAAGTACCACAAGATAAAAGTAGCTTTTCGACGCCCCTCACTGAGGGAATCCCGCATCCTGGTAGCAGTGCTCTGTATGAGCGTGGCGTTGGGTCCTGTTGTCGTTGCGTTTACCCCCCATGCCAATGGTCCGTTTTCTGCAGTGACTAGTTTGGTGTGGCAGCCGCAAATTTCCTCAGCGGACGCCGCGGAGATTTGTTCACCTGACTACTCATCACCGGAATGCATAGACGCACTGACGTTGGTTCGTCAAACAGGTTTTGCGGCTATTTTTGCTAATTTGGTCCCAGTTATCGCACAGCTGATCTTCTGCATTGGGCTGATTCGTGGACGTCGAGTAGCGTGGGGCCTTTCCCTTGTGCTGCAGTGCTTGTCGATTCTTGCGATTGCAGTTCAGCTCATGGCAATTACCGATGAGCGTGGCAATTCAATAATTTTCACAGTCAACTTCTTTGAGGTCATGCTGCCTTGGCTGATTACGTTGTTGGCCCTTGGCGTTAGCCGTCGGTTGTTCTTTGTCAGCGTGGAACGCAAAGACGTCGTGCGAAATGTTTCGTTGATCTTGGCCACATTCGTGATCACAGCCCTGATATGGGTAATTGGCGTTTACTATTTGGCAGACAGCTTTAGTTCTTTGGATTCGCTGCTCTATGCCTTCTATGAACTACCCAGTAGGTACCTGCCTCCGGCTCTAGCTTTGGTACTGGAGCACGTGTTGTATCCAGAAAGCCAACTTGCGTGGATTCTCTATCAATGGGTGGGCGCGGTGTTCTGGATGGTGGCCCTGTTTGCTCTCTACAGGCTCATTATGAGTATCCCCGCGACCGGCCATGGTGCATCGGATATCAGCACAGCGCGCAAGATCTTACGCAAGGGCTCTGGCGATCATCTGTCTTGGATGAGTATGTGGGACGGTAATAGCTTCTGGTTTGCTGAACCTCAGACACAAGATGATGTGGCTGTGGCCGAGGATGCCTCAGCCACTGAACAGCTTCCACGCGGTTTTGTTGCTTTTAGACTGGTAAAAGGTGTTGCTGTGACGCTGGGTGAGCCGGTGGTCTTGGAACAGAAAGACCGCTTGGCTGTGGCACGAGAATTCAAGGCGTACGCGTCTGGGCGTGGATGGCGGGTCGCCTGGTATTCCACTCGTGAAGAATTCGCCGAGGAAATCCGGGTTGATGGCTTTAGAAAGCTGCACGTTGCAGAGGAATCTGTCTTGCAAACCACCAACACCGAGTTTAAAGGTAAAAAGTTCCAAAATATCCGTACCGCACGCAATCGAGCTGGCAAAGAGGGGATTAGCACGGTCTGGACCTCCTGGTCGGAGGCCTCACCCGAGCTGCAAAACAGGATTGTGGTGCTTTCTGAGGAATGGGTGTCGGAAAAAGCCCTGCCTGAGATGGGATTCACCCTTGGAACCCTGGAAGAGCTCAAAGATTCTGAGACCAAGTTGCTTGTTGCCGTCGATGAAAACGGCCATGTGCACGGAGTAACAAGCTGGCTTCCTGTTCGCGAGAATGGCGTTCTTGCCGGCTACACCTTGGATTTCATGCGTCGCGACGCCAACGGATTCCGGCCTGTCATTGAGTTTTTGTTGGCCGAAGCGCTGATCAAAGCGAAAGAACTCGGCTGTTCGTGGATTTCCCTTTCCGGAGCTCCTCTTGCTCCGCCATCGGGTCAAACAATGCCCACGCTTCTCGACGCGACGTTGAACAAAGCCGGCGAAGCTATTGAGCCGTTGTACGGGTTTAGGTCCTTGGCAGCATCGAAATATAAGTTCCATCCGGAGCATCAAGCCTGGTATCTGTGTTACGACGACGAGCTGGCTTTGCCAACGATCGGCCTGGCTGTTTCCCAATGTTATCTCCCTCAGCTAAGTGCTAAAGACGCCCGTGCCGCGCTTACTACGTGGATGCGCGCACAGCGAATGCCATAAGAGGTTTTTAGTGTTCCTGGTGGAGACGAAGGGCTCTCACCAGGAACACTCAGGATGGCAGGAAAGCTTCTTCGTGGCAGTGTGAAAAATAATTTTGCTTAAAGGACACAGACATTGCAGTATTAGGATATGCAAAGCAAACCTAATTTCTTGAGTATGTCTCGGCGGAATACCCTACTTATTGCAGCTGCAGCGATGATGACTATTGCCGCATTGATCTTGGCAGGATGTTCTACGACCAACAGCACGAATTCCAACGCAGAAGGTTCTCAAGACGCACAAAAGACGTCGCAAAAACGGGTCGTTGCGCTGGACTGGCGATATGAGGAAATCCTCTACGCTCTTGGAGTGCAACCAGTGGGAATAGTGGAAATAGGTAAGTCAAAAGAACCCCAAACCCTTAAAGGAAAATTGGGAGACGCCACATCGGTAGGACAAGCTAAGCAGCCAAATTTAGAAGTTATCCAATCCCTCGAACCTGACCTTATCCTCGCGAGTCCCACGCGCCAAGCAGGGATTATGGAGCAGCTAAAAAATATTGCTCCCACTGAGGCTTACCAGGACACGAGCTATATCGATGTGCTTGACTCCATGGACAGCATTGCGAAAAAGCTAGGAAAAGAGGACAAAGCCGCAGAAGTTCGGAGCCGAATCGAATCTAAAATCGGAGCGGCTAAAAATAAAGTGGAACCCGGTACCCGCACTGCTCTTATCGGATGGTCCAAAAATACGCTTTATACATGGGTAAAAGAATCCTTCCCCGGATCTCTCTTAACTGCTGCTGGATACGACTATGGTTTTGATGGGCAAAAATCTGCGATTGAGTCCAAGACTGACGTAGCAGAACTGACTGGTGACAAATTGCCTGAAATGAAGCTTGACGTGATGTATTTGTATAACGATATCGAGGGCTTCCGCGCCAGCCCTTATGCTGGGGTTGTTCATAATATCGTGGATGTTGAACAGGATACGTGGTCACGGTCGCGCGGCCCATTGGCTGCAGAAGCAATGCTGGATCAGATTATTAATTCCTAGCCGTGCTTGCGTATCAGAAGAAACAGACAGGAGGCTCGCTAAAAAAGGGAGCCTCCTTGGCTATATGCGTGTTTGCCTGCATTCTTATCATCGGAGCCTTATCTTCGTGGAAATTACTGCAGGTCGAGGCCCCAAAAGATGCGCCATGGTTGTATCAAGAGATCTGGTTGGGAACGCGTGATCGCTTATTGAGTGCACTATTTATCGGCGCTGCGCTAGGAACAGCTGGGGTACTACTACGAACTGCGACATCGAACCCTCTTGCTGATCCACATATCACGGGAGTTAACGCAGGTGCTGCCTTCGGCGCAGTGGCATCAAGCTTTATCACCGGCTCATCTACCGGCGTATATGTGCTGCCCGGTGCTCTTGCCGGAGCAGCAGTGGCCTCTAGTATCACGCTGGTGCTTAGCCTGCGTGGAAGAAATCCGGATTTGTCTGGAACAAATGCAATCCAAAAAATGGTTTTATTAGGAATTGCCGTTTCCGCAGTGTTTAGCGCAATGACTTCAATCTTCTTAGTTTTGGATGAAGCTCAATTGACCACGGTTCTGGCATGGCTTAACGGGCGCCTTGGTGGCATCCGGTTGCCCGACCTTATCCCCGTGATCATAGCGGTCGCTGTTCTATTACCAATCCTATTTGCAGCGGGAAGAGCATTGGATGCGTTGAGCACCGGCGATTCTGTTAGTAGAGCGATCGGGGCAAACCCAGCTTTGGTAAGAAAATGGGTTGTTGTTTCCGCCGTGATTCTTACTGCGACATGCGTGGCCGCAGCTGGACCAATTGGCTTTTTGGGTCTTTTAGCAGCGGTGATTGCGCAACGAGTATGTGGGAGAACACATCGATTTGTACTCATCTCCGCGGCATGCGTGGGAGCGACGGTGCTGCTGGTGGCGGATACGATAGGGCAACAATTATGGGCTCCAGCAGAGACTCCGGTGGGTATTCTGACGGGGATTGCTGGTGTACCGCTGCTGCTATGGGGTATTCGGCGTATGGGATCTACAGGAAAGTCAAGGTAACCCCATGAAAAGAAATAAAGAATTAGTCTTGAAAAATTCCCATAAAAATCCACGGTATTCGCACAAAAAGTTTGCCACTGTTGTGTTTACGTGCAGTGCCTTACTGGTTTTTGCGTGCATTATCGGAATGGCGATCGGGGCTGTGCAAAAACCACTTATTGATGTTGTAACGGGTGTTCTTGCCGGTGAAGACCTCTATTGGAAATACCGGATGCCACGGGTTGTTGTAGGAATGCTGGCTGGGATTGGTATGGCTATCTCAGGGTGTTTGCTGCAAACAGGCTTACGCAATCCTCTTGCAGCACCCGATACTTTAGGCATTACTGCCGGTGGGGGATTACTTGCTGTTTTAGCTCTTCTGGGGTTTAGTACGCTTCCAGCTGCTTTTCTCACTCCGATTGCTTTTCTTGGTTCTTTGTTTGGTGCCATCCTTGTCTTTGCTGCGGCAGGTAAAGCCAGTATCGATCCAGCTCGCTTAGCTTTGACTGGAGTTGCGGTTTCTGTGGGCCTTGCTGCCGTAACGCAGCTGCTTCTAGTCAGGGCGGCTCCTGAAGCAGGGGCAGCAATGACCTGGTTAAAAGGATCTTTGTATGCGCGCACGATGAGTGATGCCATGACGGTTGCCCCAGTTATTATTGCTAGCTTTATCGTGGTCATGGTGCTGGCTCGTCATTTCAATGCTTTGGCACTGGATGATTCCACAATGAAAAGTATCGGAGCACATGTACGGGTTTTACGCCTGGGAGCTATGGGGATTGCGGTGCTCTGTGGCGCTGCGTCGGTAGCGGCTGCAGGGGTCCTTGGCTTTGTGGGGCTCATCGTCCCACATGCCGCAAAATTACTTGTAGGGCAGTCTTTGGCTAGACAAGTGCCAGTTGCTGCCTTAGCAGGAGCAGCCATTGTTGTGGGAGCCGATGCGGTGGGGCGATGGGCCTTCGCGCCGACGGAGATCCCGGTGGGAGCGCTCATCGCAATCGCTGGGGCACCATATTTCATCTATCTGGTTCTCAACGTGACAAGAGTTCAGGGGAAATAATGTTTGACCGGAAAAACGATAACGCATGCGTCATTAACGAGCCCCAGCTTGCTTGCAGAGGAGTATCAGCGGGATATGGCGGAGAACATATAATAAAAGACGTTTCGGTGACGATTCCCGCTGGGAAAATTACTGCGTTGATTGGCCCTAATGGCTGTGGTAAATCGACTCTGCTCAAACTGCTAGGAAACCAATTAAAAAGCGAACAGGGGCAAGTCACATTAGGGGACCGTGGCCTTGACACCTTCTCTGCCCGCGATTTTGCACGTCAAGTCTCTTTTTTGCCTCAGCAACCGGTCGTTCCTGAAGGCATGACGGTGCGTGAGCTTATTGCTTTTGGGCGTTATCCGTATACAGGTGCCTTTGCTTCTTTAAGCGAATCAGATCAGCGAGCTATCGATGAGGCTGCCAGGCTTACCAGCGTTGATGATTTCCTGGGGCATTCTGCAATGGAATTGTCTGGGGGACAAAAACAACGCATGTGGATTGCGATGACTCTGGCGCAGGAAACCTCTATCATGCTGCTTGATGAGCCCACCACGTTTCTAGATCCTGCACATCAGTTGGCTATCTTGGATCTGGTCACGTCTTTGAATAAACAGGGGCGGACTGTCGTGATGGTGGTCCACGATATGGCACATGCGGCTAAGTTTTCTGACCATGTTGTGGTGATGAAGGAAGGAAAAATTCTTGAGCAAGGACCGACGGAGTCCACTTTGAATTCATCCCTGATTAAGAAGGCTTTTAACATCTCGACGCTTATGGTGACAGATCCAGAAACTGGAAGAAAGCTTCCCATTGCCTATGGAATTAACAAGTGACTAAAGGTAGCCTTGGCTACTATGTCGAATAGTAAATTTGAAAAAATTAGCCACTTTAAAGATTTCTCTGTGTTTATCCAGGCCTCCGAGGAGGATATTCGTCAGAGACTGATTACTGCGCTTCAACAGGAAAAATTGCTTTGTGACGAGACCGTTCTAGAGGACTCGAGGACACAATCTCTGCAGAGCGATTCTCCTGCACAACTGCTACGCCACCTGGCAGAATCAGAGGCACTCGCCGTAGACGCAACCAACCTTGATCGGGCATGCGCAGAAATTGAAGACGGAATAACGGGGCTTGCACGGGCTCGAGCTGGGATTTCTTCTCGTTGGAAGGAAAAACACGAAGAGCTTTCCTCGGAAGCACGTAGCAGTCTGGAGCAGACCCCCTTTTCTACACTCGTTGCGGCGATGCTACAGCGATGTCCGGTGGCTGATTCATCTGCATTATTGGCTAGATGTGAACAATTAGTGTGTGATGGGCACCCAACTCACCCCGCTGCAAAGACTTCCTTGGGCGTAGGAGAAGCCTGGCAGGACGTCCTTCCTGAGCAGATCGAATCGTATGAATTACGGTTTGTGGCTGTTCCTCAAGAATATGTTGTAGCCACAGGGGTGGGCATGCGCGAGGAACTAGCTAACCTACTTCCACAGTTCTCTCGCATGTTAGAAGCTGAGCTTCTAAAGGAGGGGAGAGAAGACCAAGAAGTCATCCCTGTTCATCCATTTCAGTGGCAATCGGTGATTAAGAAAGAATTTTCTCAAGAAATTTCAGACGGTGTAGTGCGTCTACTCCATACAACTATTTCAGCTGAACCTCTTATGTCTGTTCGGACTGTGCGCGTAAGCGATGGGGTAGGGTCGGCCCATATCAAACTCGCATTGGAAGTGCAGCTTACAGGGGCTGTCCGAGGTATTTCTGAAGGTGCGGTAAAAGCGCCGCTGATTTCTTCTGTGGTTGATTCAATTATGGCGCTGGATTCAGGCTTTGTTCCTCGCACTCTAGAAGATGAACCCGGATTCAACCTTGTGCGAGATAAAGCCGCGGTTCGATGGGACGCAAACACCGGAATTCGATCGCATTGCTTGGGGGCGATACTCCGAGAAGATCCTGCACGGAATGTGCGCTCTGGCGATGTGGCTTTGCCCGTCGCAACGCTGATGTCGCGAAACCCACTGACCGGCAACTATGTATTCAAAGAGTTAGTTGAAGAACTATCCCACGGTTCTTACGGAGAAACGACAGAATTTATTGAGGAATGGTTTACTGCGCTAGGCCGATTGCTGTTTGTGCCGGCTTCTGCTTTGCTGGGGCGCTGGGGAATCGCGCTTGAGCCACACCCACAAAATGTTGTTGTGGTATTGCGAGATGGCATGCCACACAAGGTATTTGTGCGAGATCTGGGAGGCTGCCGACTGTGGTCTCAGGGGCCGTTAGCCGAGCATAGTATGGGACGCGGCATTATTGATGAGGTTGCCGGTACTGCGCTGAGTGAAAAGGATGCGTTGCGGCTTGTGGATAAAGTGTTCTATCCGCTGGTCGCTAATCTGTACCGGAACCTCCTGGACTGTCTTTCTTTAGAAAAACAGCAGGTAAAAAGCATCTCTACTAAGCTTGCATACTTGCTTGCATGTGAATACTGGCGCAGCCGTGCGGCTAAGTTTGGATCAGAGTCATCCATGGAAACCCCCATGAACCAGCACCTGTCACTTGTTTATGGGCGCTTTTTAGGCAGTGAATTACCGGTTAAGCGAGTACTAGGAATGCGTCTTTCCGGTGCCGTGACAGAACAGGAATATGTGTTTGCTCACAACCCCTTGGAACACAAAGACTTTTTGGAGCAGCAATATCTACGCAGAAAAATTGAGCGGAACAGGAAATGGGCTGAAACGCGTGTACTCAACCGCGTGAAAGCTGCTGCTAAAGATGAAGGCCTTTCACCGGAAGACCTCACGGCGTTAGCAGAAGATATAAGGAACGCGGCGGAGAACCTCTCACTCGTTCGGACTCACGTGGAGCACCACATAGGAAGGCACAGCCGGAGTCTATGGACTATGCTCCAGGAACTGCCGTCACACGAGGCAATGGTTGCTGCCGACTCGCTAGGAATTAGCGGACACAATGTGCATCCGTTGGCAAAACTTCGGCGAGGATTCTCCACGGAAGAGTCCGTAGCCTATGGCCCCGAGTCCTATTCCACAGTAGATTTACGGCTATTAGCAGTGCGTCGTGATCTAGTGGAGACTTCTGCAGCAGAGGGGTTTCATGCTTTTTTCACCCGTCATTTTGCCAACCATGTTGATGCCGCAGTGCAAGAACTGTGCAGGATGGGGCATAATCCGCATGAATTTGAGATCATTCCTGTTCATCCTTGGCAATGGGAACACGTGATCTCAGAGGCGTATAAGCAGGAGATTCATGCTGGATTAATAGTAATCATTCCCCATGTGACGCTGGCTGTGCGTCCCACCATCTCTTTGCGCACGGCTATCCCGCATGCGCCGTCAGTACTAGGGCAACGGCCTTTTATTAAGTGTGCGGTCGACGTTGTACTCACATCAACGCGACGTTCTATTTCACAAAATAGCGCGCTAGGGACACCACGAGTTGCCGAACTCGTGAAAAATGCGGTTGCCTATGTGCAGGAAAACATGGGTGCTTCTCGACGCGTCAAGGTTATCCCTGAGCTAGCAGGAGTTACATTGGCCAGGAGCATTGGAAGTACAGATGAAGCTGCCAGGCGTGGCTTATCTATTTTGCTACGCGACGACGCCGCCAACTACCTAGAAGACGGCGAAATCGCGATAAGCGCATGTGTCTTACGTGGGCACGAGGGAATACTGGTAAGCCCGCTGCAGGAACTCGGCTTGGACTTTCTGCGCAGATACACCTTTGACCTTATGAGCACAGTATTGGGCCTTATGTGTTTCCGGGGGATTGCCCTAGAACAGCATTTGCAAAACACGATGGTTCGTATCGCTTTTGTGGATGGAGCCCCTGTTTATCGAGGTCTCTTGTTAAGAGATTTCTCTGGATTGCGCGCGTACCTACCAAGGCTTAATCAATGGTGCGAACAAAACCCATTTGAACCCAATGCAATAACCCTGACAGATGATTATGAAGAATTCATCAACAAGGGGTTCTATGCCTCTGTTTTTGGGAATCTGGATGGCTTTGTCACCGAGATTGCTCACCTACACGAGGTTGATAGTGATGACGTATGGGAAATAGTGCGTGCGGAAATAGACTGCTTTATCGATGCTCTACCATGCCCGCTTCCGGAGAACGATGCCCAATGGTTGCGTCGAGAAGCTATGCGACGCAAAGGGTTTTTATCCATGGGGATGAATAAAACAGGAACGGATATATACATTGATGTGACAAACCCACTGCGTGACAATGCGTAAACTATTGATGCGTGGAGATGATAAACCGAATGGTGTTCGACTGCTCATAGGCCAAGCATTGCTTTCTCGAGTAGCAAGCTCCGCTGAGCTCGTAGCACTCAACTGGTGGGTTTTTCATGCCACAGGGTCATCCACGCTGGTCGGTCTTATCACTTTTGCCAGGTTATTTCCTCTGATTTTGGCTGCTCCCAAGTTAGGAGCCATGTCTGATAAGAAAGATCCCACCCAATTGCTTGCGTTTGTGCTTTTTATCGGCAGCGCAGCCACGTTACTCATAGCTGGGCTAATTTTAGTAGCGGCGCGCACCTCGGTTTTAAGCACCGGGCACATAGTGTGGCTTGTGTGCGGTGTTGTGGCTATTCGCGCATTAATAACGTCTGCTGAGCCAGCTATTAGAAATGTGGTCTTAACCAAGCTGAGCGAGGACACAACGTTTATGTCGAATATGTCATCGCTGTCGCTGGTCTTAACTCTCTCGCTTGCAATCGGACCAGCAGTGTCGGGCCTTTTGATGGCGATTGGTGGAGTCGCTCTCGCCATTGCTCTAAGCGCGGTGTTGTACGGCATCGCTGCTGTCATCGCCATAAAGATGTCTGCTTGGGGAACAAACCGAAAGCACAGTTCCGACGTCGCAGTGAAAGACATCGCTGTGGACGAAGAATCTGGAAAACAGGCTTCCCCACAGAAAAACACGAAGACCCTAGCGATTATTCGGGCAGAAATCCGTAAACAGCCAGCTCTTGGCGCACAACTTATCCTAGCCGCAGGTCCGATGCTTTTTGTTTTCCCTTATACCGCGATGCTTCCCGTTATAGCGCATTCAGCCTTCACAGACGACGCAGAATATGGCGTTGCACTTATGGCGGGAGCTGCTGGCATCGGAGCCGTTTTGGGTGCGCTAGTTATAAAGAGATGGATCAAAAAACCTGCGGCGATAGTGGCTTTTTATAGCGCTGTTCTCCTGTCCATCCCGCTTGCTGGACTTGCGACGTCGCTTTCTACCGGAAACATCGCTTGGCTTAACCTTTTGCTCATTGGGAGTATTGGGCTTATTGGCCAGCTGTATCGAACAACAAACCGAGTTGCCACGTTGGTACTAGCACCAGACGTGCATAGGGGACTTTTTAGCGGGATTTCCCAAACAGATCGTGCACTCATCCCGTGCGGGGCATTTTTCTTGGGAATCATCGCAGATCATGCAAGCGCAACCGTGATGATAAGTTGCATGGTTGCTGGCAATATTTTATTTGTTCTGCCAGCCCTTGGATTAATGATGAGGAGTAGGAGAGTGGGCTAGGGGGAGGTCGATATGTCTTGCCACACCCAATGGTTGCTGTGATAGTTGTTCTATTAGCTTTAATAGTTATCTACTCTCGACGAGTATCTAGTAACCAGCCCTGATGGTTCGCAACGATTCGATACAGAACGGGCTGCAGCGAATTGTGGTAAGAACAACTCTTGGTCCTGGTGACCCAATTAATCCACTGGATCGAGCATGTATGGGACACGATCATTGCTTGAATATTAAGCGTCCGGTGTGTGATTGCGACCGTGAGTTTGTCAACAAGTCGCGTCAGATTAGAGGTCAGTATTCTGGATGGCCTCGAACGTACCTTGAAGCAGCTATCGTAGTTGTGCCTAGATGGCATGGTCGTAATGTGTAATGAAAGCCGATATTCTGGTTTTTAACAGTGTCGTCTCTGACGAAGGACATGAAAATGGGGCTAAATAAGTCGGTGAATCGCGATTTGGCACAAATGAAATCCCCCCGTTTATTAGGGTGGGGTGCAATGGTTGCTGCCTTTATTGTTAGTTATCTATTTTGGATTATTGGCAAGCAGTTGTGGTGGCCCACAGTGGTTATTACCTGTATAACTCTAGCTTCTATTTGTGTTTAACTGCTATCTTGCATATAAAACAAAGAAGTATGACTTGTATATCGCCGCATTGCTATCGGTGCTAGCGCCGGCGATTATTATCACTATCGCATTCGGATTCTTCTTCTCTGGTCCACCTTCTTAGTGGCGTGCAATGCGCGATTCTTTTTGAGGAGAGAAAATTAGGTTCCTATTGGTGTAGGAGCCTATTTTTTGCTGTTTTTAGGCCGTCAGAGGCAGCTCCTCCTGGTCTTTCTTGGCTTTTTTGATTCCCCACACGAGGTCGGGCGCCGTATTCACGGCAGATTTTGTTGGCGAGGTACTGAGAAATTCCAGAGACGCTTTCTGTGTTCTGTATTCCTTTGGAGGTGCTAATATTCTGGTTGCTGTTTTCCGGTAAACGTCAATAAGCAAGAGAAGTTTCTTGATCTGGCACAAGGAGAACTACCGCAAAATACTCGAGTGGCACTTGCTGCCTCCATCATTCCTACGGGAACTACCACATGAAGAGTCGGATCTACCGTACCGCATATTCAGACAAAATCGTTCCAGGTTTTGTCTGAACGGTTCATACCGTGCGTCCGCTGTAGTAGGGGTTATGTAATTGGAGTTACGTTAAAAAACTAAGATTTAAAGTAACTGGTATATATATACCGCCATGCTGCTCCCGTTTTTTGTAAAGGAGTGTTTTATATGGGGTTGCCTTCGGGGGCACGGTGGTGTCCACCATTAATAACCCATGCATCTAGACGGGGACAATTGGCGACCGTTAAACATCGGTTTGTATCATCGTGAGAAAAGCCCCGAACTCCCATTATTAGCTAAGCCGGCGTTTGTCTCGGCGTAAAACATGGCCACTATGGGACCCTTAACCGGCCACCTTTGCCGGGCGTTATCAAGCTGGTGTGGTCAAAATTTTCAGTAGTACTGCATATGGTACTACTTTGATGTGGGAAAAGTATTGGCGACATCGTGCGGTCAATGAAGTGGGCACCGAAGAACGTGAGGTTTGCCGATTTGGAAAGAGTCTGCGATCACTACTTTGAAAGCCGCAAGTCAAAGAAGACGTCGCATCGTACCTACAAGACCCCGTGGCTGGGCGATCCTCGTGACAATATTCAAAAACGCGAATGGCAACGCCAAGCCGTATCAGGTCAATCAAGTTCTCGAAGCGATTGAAAAACTAGGCGCACACAAGAAGGAAACGGAGTAGCCGGCATGGACATTAACAAGTACACCTATCAAGTCTCCTGGTCGGAAGAAGACCAAGAGTACGTGGCAACCGTGGCTGAGTTCCCATCATTGTCGTGGTTGGATGCAGACCGGCAACAGGCCGAGCGCGGTTTGCTTGATCTTGTCGCTGAGGTTGTCGAAGATATGGAAGCCTCCGGTGAGGTGGTTCCTATGCCATTGGGTAGTCGTCGTTACTCGGGGAAGTTCAATGTGCGCACGTCTCCGTCGCTGCATCGGCGGTTGGCTATTGCTGCCAAGGCAGAGGGAATTTCGCTGAACGCATTGGTTAACCAAAAACTTGCGTCCGTTTAGTTAGTCGCACCGCGAAGAAGTAAGGGTGAATGTCATGCTTATCGGATATGCGCATGCGTCCACGGAGAAGCAAGATCTACAGGTTCAACGAGAACAGCTTGCTACCTATGGCGTGGAGGCGGGGCGAATCTATTTTGATCATGGAGGCTCTGGCCGCAACACCCAGTGCCCCGGTCTTGGGCAGGCGATTGCGGCATGCCGTGCAGGAGACACGCTTGTTATGACGAAGCTGGATCTGCTGGCGAGCAGTGTCCACGATGCCTTTGGTATTGCGCCGGATTTGCAGCAGCGCGGTGTCGCGTTGCAGATAGGTTGCGGATGCCGCCAATCACCGTCATTGACGAGGAGGAGCTGTGTGTCCGATGAGAGCTGGAAACAGGCGGACTCAATTGGATAGTACGGGTCCATCGTCGTGATTAGTGTTTCCGTAGCGAGCACGGTAGCGATGATCGTCCATCGGGAGTATCGATAGTTTGCCTCATTCGATGCCGGTCATCCCAAAATCCGGGCGTGACGGAAAACTCAATCCATTCTGGCATCGTGCGTGCTCCTTAAATGTGCTGACCGTTAGTGGAGAACAGCGTTGGTTGTTCTATCTGCTCAGCTGATGGTTAACCCATGTCCACGCCTCATGTTCTGCGATGAACGTTGACGGAGCTTTAACAAGCCTGCCGTGTCCAAAGTTCAAACGCGCCTGAAACCGTCCGCTAGGTAAGTTTCCTTACTATGCCAATCTAGGCTAAAACCACAGGTCGACGACAACCGGGCTATGTTGTCGGATTACGGTTGTTCTGTATAGTTGTTTTTGCCCAGGTAGGTGCCCTGAAAAGGGAATAGAAAGAAAATACCCTGCTCTGAAAGTGTGAAAACACCTTCTGAACAGGGCTTTGGTCGGACTGACAGGATTTGAACCTGCGACCCCTTGAAAGTATAATTAGAAGATTATAACTGCTGTCAGGGGAGATTTATTTCCTCGTGTGTTCGCTGTAGTTTCCAGTCTATAGGACGGCGTGTCATAGGGCTCTGTACTATTTCCGTTCTTGGGTCACTAAAGATGATGGAAAAACGAAGTACAAGCACCGAAGGGACTGGAAGGCCGGTCTTGAGTTGTGGGGTCTATTACGAGGACGTTCGTCTTCTCGGACGAGCCGCTAAGACCAGTGGCCAGATTCAACTACTGGAAAAGGTTAAGAAAGAAGCCCCATTAACCGTGAAAGACTCGATGGGGCAGGAGGCTATCAATCCGCTTATCTCGGAGATTCGCTCTCAGGCAACGGCGCTTAATCAGCTTAAGGCCCTGGACCTATCGAGTCCACGGAGGAGACGACTCAATGTGCTAAGCGACGTTCTCGGGCGGGTAAGATCGCTGCTAACGCACGATGGGAGATTCGGTAGTAGTAATCGGGGACTGACTGTTGAAGACATTGCACAGCGGATTCCGACTGTAGTTCTCGAGATGTTTCCTCCGAAGGATTACAGGGTGTACTACCGGGCTTTGACTGAAGAGGTTGAGGCTGTTACTGATCCCGATGCTGGACATCTGACGATGAAGGTTGCTGAGGTACTTAGTGTTAGCCCTGCTTACTGGCTCGTTAGGTATATTTGATTGAACAAGCAATCAAGGGAGGAATTTAGTGGGTAGAGGTCTGGGGTTGACTCTCACAAGAGGACATGGAGGTTTTACAGCACAACTTGGCAGCAATTGACGAGATTCAAAAAGATGTAAGTGAATTCCTTCCCTCGCCAGCTGAGGGAAGCATCTTACATGAACTAGAATCACTGACTACTTGTGAAACTATTTCATTGTATAGATGTATGCAATTCTCATTACATCAGGCTATGGGAGACTTGGTGAGCATCCGAACTTTGTTAATTAAAGAGGATATAAAGTACGTTCCAGCATTGGAGTCGCTGCTGAGGACTGCAATGCTCGGGGATGCGAGACCAACTTGGATTTTAATTGCAGACAAGCATGATTTGCGATTATCCAGGGCTAGGCAGCTACTGCTAACTGAGCTGAGAAACGCAAAAATGGCTGCGGACAATTCTACAAAGTTTAGAGAAATGGAATTAGCCAAAGCGCCTGTGGAATTTGTCGATTTAATTACTGAAGATTACCGCAGGATGCAGGGACTCGCTAATAAAATCTCAGAAACCACGATGCTTCGAGAGTTCGCCAACGAAATGAACGCCCTCACAGAGCAAGAAGCAGGTTTGGTAAACCCAAATTTGGACGACGCTACAACGTGGCTTTGGAACACCGGGAGTGCCGCATCTCACGCTTATGGTTGGACTCAGTTAGTTGGCGCTTCAAATGCTGACAGTAGTGGTCATTACGTTGCTAATTTTGGAATCATAGTTCCATACGTGCAAGCAGCAATCGGAATTTTCCTGAACGCAAGTGCTAAACAGGATGGTTGGAAATGAGTCATGGAAGCATTCTCGTTTCCCGAGCAGTTGCAAAGAGCAACCTCGAGGATTCTGCTCACCACTGGCGCAAACGGGTAGACCAGTGGCGTGCAGACGACACAAAGCACACCGAGAAGAGATTTGCACAGTCGTTCTGGTCTGATCGGCTCCGGTGCTTCGGCGTTATCCCGGAGCGAATCGATCTGTACGAACGGGACGCTAAGCGAGCATCATCCGGCAACGACGGATACATTGACCTGTTTTGGTCCGGTGTGGTGCTGGGAGAAGCTAAGTCTTTCGGTCTATCTCACCCGGTTGTTGTTCCTGCTGTTCGGTGACGATGCCGGATTGTGGGAGGAGGACTTATTTTACCGTTTCGTTCTCAATCACACCAACGACGAGAATTTAGGTTCTCAGCTCAACGCGCTGTTCGAGGTTCTCAATACCCCCGGAGTCCAAGCGTCGTAGGGTGCCGGAGATGCTGGCTAAGTTTCCGTACGTTAACGGCTCCATCTTTGCCGATTCTTTGCCTACGGAGTATTTCGATAACGAGATGCGAGAAGCACTCCTAGCGGCTTGTCGTTTCAACTGGTCCCGTATTTCACCGGCTGTCTTCGGCTCGATGTTCCAATTGGTTAAGTCCAAAGAAGCATGTCGTGCCGATGGCGAACACTACACCAGCGAGACCAACATTTTAAAGACGATTGAACCGCTGTTCCTGGACGAACTTCGGGCAGAATCTAAGCGTCTTTTCGCTCTTGCTGATACACCAGCCAACCTTCGTAGGCTTAAGGACTTCCGGGACTCACTATCAGAGATAGTGTTCTATGACCCGGCTTGTGGATCTCGTGTCATAATTATGACAACGGCAGATAGTATCGATGAATACTAGGTTTAAGATCCTCTACAAGAAAAATAAAACATGAGATGAAATGATATTAGATCAATAAATTAATTATTTGCTCAAAAGTGTATAGGAAAAAATAAATTTATAGAGAGAGGGGCGGCTGTGGCAATTGCTAATGCAAAAGTTACTCTTTTATGTCCAATAGAAAAGTTTGGAATAGGGTAACTAGATTAAATTATTATGCCTGGAGAAGTGATTTAAAGAATATAAGAATTATAGATGAGGGGAAATTTGCGGAGATTACTAAAAGTGGAATTGAGACATATTTTAAAGTTACGGAATGTGTTAAAAATCAATGTTGGTCATTTGAGGTAGAAAACGAAAACATTAAGGGAACTTGGATTGGGAAATTCTATTCGCATGGGGATAAAACAACTTTAGATTTTACTGAAAATATAGTTTCTAAAAAACTTATATTAAAGCCGTTTATAGGTTTATATTTGAGAAAACAGCAGAAACTGTATTTTAAAGATTTAAAAAAGGGCTAAATTGTGATGAAGTGAGTTTTGTTCAGAAAATCTAAATAGTATTCATTGGGAATTATATGTCAGAATTTCTGGAGGTGAATTATGGGATTCTGGGTTTTTATTTCCATAGTAACATTACTGATATTGGCAGCATCATTATTAACGTGGTATCTATGCCCGGAATTTAAAACAAGCCATGATGTAAGCGGCTATAGAACATCACGCTCTATGAAAAACCAAGATACATGGAATTTCTCGCAGAAATATTGTGCGAAAATATCTCTGTGTATGTTTTCCTGCATTGATTATAGCTATTGCGATCATGTAGATATTTATCGGCAAGTCAATTGGTGCGATAGTGGTGGATGTGACTCGCTAGTGTATTTGTTCAAATGATGAGTTTTATTGTAATTATAATTTTTATAGAAAATGCTTTAAAGAAGCTTTTGGTGAAAGTTGAAATAGATATTAACTATAAATTCCGGTTTGTAGAACTAGCAGCCCACCTGAATTAACAAAAATTCAGCATCTGTAAGTATTGATTTTACTATACGATTTAACAGGTGGTTGTGGCAACTTCCTTGTTGTCGCTTACCGTGAGCTTCGTCAGATTGAGACGGACACAATCGTTGAGATTCGACCTCGTGAAGGCAACACCGGTATAGCGCTTGATGCGTCGTAGGAGCAGAAACTCAGTATCGGTTAGTTTTACGGATTCGAGTTGAACTGGTGGCCTGCAAAGATTGCTGAGACGGCTATGTTTTTGGTTGACCACCAAGCGAATAAGCAGTTAGCCCAGGCTATCGGAGCTGCCCTGGACAGGTTGTCTATCGAGATAACCGCTCACATCAAGTACGCCAACGCCCTAGAGCTAGACTGGTCAGAGGAACTTCCCGAGACCACTGGACAGACATACATTTTCGGTAACCCTCCCTTTATCGGTGCTCGAATCATGTCCAAGTGGCAAAAGGCTGAATTGGGAGATGCCTGGGGTAACGCTAAGGGTGCTAACCGGCTCGATTACGTTACGGCCTGGCATGCTAAGGCAAAAGGATGTATTAGCCAACCGCCACGGAGAATTTGCTTTCGTAACCACAAACTCGATTACTCAGGGGCAGTCTGTTCCTGCGTTGTTTGACCCGTTGTTGTTCCGTGAGCACTGGCGAATCAAGTTCGTCCACCGCACTTTTAGTTGAGATTCCGAAGCACCTGGTAAAGCTGCTGTCCATTGTGTGATTGTCAGATTCACCAGAGATACCTTCGTGAAGCAGCGACTCTGGGACTATCCAGATGCTAAAGGTGGGCCAGTAGAGCAACAGGTAACAGCTGGAATTAATGCCTATCTAGTCGATGGTTCGAAGGTTCTCGTTGTATCTCGTCCCGAGCCGCTCTCTAACGAACTGGCCCCGCTGTCTTCGGCAGCATGGCCAACGATGGCGGAATCTAGTCGTGGAACAAGATGAATATGACGCTGTTAAGTCCGATGCAACAGCGGCTAAGTACCTCCGGTCGTTCCGAGGATCTAGTGAGATGCTTCACAAGCTAAAGTGCTGGTGTCTATGGTTAGAAGATCTCAATCCAGGCGACCTTGCAACTTCTTCGGTGCTGAAGTCTCGACTGAAGAATACTCGGAACCACAGATTGGAGAGCAGTAGGGAGGCAACTCGAAAGTTGGTTGAAATACCTCGCCTGTTCGGAGAGCGTAGGCAACCTGAAACAGAGTATCTAGCGCTGCCGAAGGTTGTGAGCGAGACGCGCCGGTATTTCACCGTGCAGCGCTATGGGCCCGAACTAATCTATTCTGAACTGCTGTTTCATGTTGAAGACGAAGACAGCCTTATGTTTGCGCTGGCTTCTTCCTTGATGTTCATCGCGTGGCAAAAGACTGCAGGAGGCCGTTTGAAGTCGGGTCTCCGATGCTCAAACACTCTGGTGTGGAATACCTTTCCAGTCCCCGAGCTGGACGATGACACCCGTACGAAAATTATCGAGGCCGGTAAGAAGGCCCTAGAAGCCTGTGAACCTCACCCGGAGGGGAAGAGATCGCTAGCCAACCACTATAATCCGTTGGCTATGGACCCTGCTCTTCTCAAGGCACACGATGTCCTGGACCGAGTGGTTGATAAGGCTATGGGAACACCGAAGAAGCTCACCACGGAGAAGCAGCGTCAAGAGATTCTGCTCGCTAACTACGCAAGGATGATGAGTGAGTACGCCTAGAGCGGATTCCGAGCTGCACTACCTGTTTTAAGTCGATTTTGCTAGCATCTGAACAGCGGGTTTAGAAAGGTCATTTCGCTTAAATTGATTTTCAGAGCTTTTGGTAAGGCCTTGAAGGTTGGTTTTCAGCATCCGAGGAACTAAAGAGCTTAAAACGGCTACTGAGGCATCGTTTTTCCCGCGAAGTTTCGGATGGTCCGAGAGGGGCTCGGGGTAGGTCACGGCTGCAGAAGACCACCAGAGGCGCTCTGTACTGCCCAAAAATGTGAACTCGTGCTTTTCAGCCTTCCGGCAAGAGCGACAGCGATTATTCGCCGAGGGCTGAGATGATGCCCAACCTGTTTCGAGGTCTTGGCCCTGGACAACTTCACCACCTCTGTCAGAGGAGCTACCGGAATCAACGGGCAGTGCAACCCGTGCAAGGTGCAATCCCAATCAGACCGCTACCAAGGATTGTAATTTCGAGGTTTAGACCCTCAACCACTGTTTCGGGCGTGCCATAAAGGATACATGTTCTGAGCAGGTGCTATGAAAATAAAACCAGTCCAAAGCTGTTATAAATGCTCTGAACTTATACTTTGTCGGACTGACAGGATTTGAACCTGCGACCCCTTGACCCCCAGTCAAGTGCGCTACCAAGCTGCGCCACAGTCCGATGTTGTTTTTGACAACTGCTATAGGTTACATCATTGTGATTGTAGAATGCGAATTCGCAGGTAAAGGTAGGAAATTAGGTGACTATTCCGTCGACGTAGGTCCAGAGGCCGTCGACACGGGTTAACCGGGAGTGCTCGTGGTGTTTTCCTCGTGATCCTTCAAATTCATAAAATGCGGTAAATTCTACGATTCCTTCAGTGTCCAGTAAACCGCCCCGTATGGAGTCGTGAATGATGAGTCGTGTCCATATGGGGTCGGGATCAAGTTCTAGGCCCGCAGGTCGAGTTGAGGGGTGCGACGTTGCGACGAGATACTGTGGGTTCTCTAGCGCAAAAGCGGTAAACCGCGACCTCATAAGGGCGGTCGCGGTGGGAGCAGTCTTGGAGAAGCTAAGGAAAGGCTGGCAGCATTCGTTCAAAGGCAACGACGTCATGCATGGGCAAGTTATGGTCTGGTGAGACATGGGGATTGCCTGTACTAGCGGGTGAGATCGTCGATAGCGATATTTTCGCTGAGCAATGCTTCAATTTCGTTATTTTTAACTGCGGCGAGCAATATGTTCCGCTCTTCCTGTGACAGTTCTCCCACGAGATCGATCTCCCGGCGCAGCTGAACGCTGCCGTCAGTGGTAGGTGTTTTTTCCACGGTAACGTTGACGTTTTTCAAGGAAGAGATGCGCTTTTCTTTAGCGGCAACCCTTATCGCTTGCGAGGATGCCGATGCTAGAGCAGAGACAATGAGCCCTGTTGGTGAGTAGCCGAGATTCTTTCCGCCTTGTGCCTTTTCCCTGTCAGTGGTGAAGCTATGGATGCCGGTTTGCACACGATCTGTGAATCTACCAGCAGGAATGGAGCGGGCAATAGCTGTAGTTTCGGAGACTGTGTCGGAATTCTCGGAGCTGCTTTCAACGGTGAGGTGCTGTTCAGCCCATGTATGGATAATGCGTGCAGCGTGCTGTGCGGCCCCTTGTTTTGTGACCAGGTGATCTACTTTATGGAGTGCAACAAGAGACTTTGGATAGCGGGTTGTGCGGAAAATGAGCTGTGCATTGTCCACTCCGACTGTTGTGTCAGTGGGGGAGTGCAGGATCAGCAAAGGCTTGCGCAGTCGAGGGAGGTAGGCCTCGGGGTTGGTTTCTGCAAGATCTTCGAGGAAGTCTCGTGAGATGGTGATGTCACGTCCGCCGAGCAACAGTGTGACGGCCCCGGTCTCGTCGACTTCGCTAATCCTGTCGGCAAAGTGCAGGACTGCGTGGGCAGGGTCAAAAGGTGCGCCGATTGTCGCAACCGCTTTGATGCTTGGCATGTCGGTTGCTGCTTTTAGGGAGGCGGCTCCTCCGAGTGAGTGCCCTATGAGCAGTTGTGGGGCGGTGTAATTGTCCGTTAGCCACTGTGCTGCAGCGCGGATGTCTTCCACATTTTCACTGAAACAGGTGTCTGCAAAGTTTCCTTCCGATTGACCAAGTCCGGGGAAATCGAAACGAAGGCAAGCGATACCAAGATCCGCCAAAGTTTTAGATACTCGTGCGGCTGCTGGAGTGAATCGGGAACCGGTAAAGCAGTGTGCAAAAAGCGCGAAGGCCGTAGGTGGTGCGTCTGGAAATCGATGGTCCCAGTCATCTGGTATCCCTTGCTGGAAGGTACCTTCACGCTTACAGAATGCATTCCATACTCCTCGCCGGATATGACTTTATAGTGGCATCCCTTTGGGGCTCTCTGGCCTTGAAGTTGGGATGTACAAGGCCACATATCCTATGAAGGCATGAGAAAGCATCCCTGAGGGTAAGGGACGATGTTCATCAGCATATCTGGAAAAGTTCTGAAAGATGGCGACGGTTTGTGTATCTGTCTCCTAATTCAAAATGGGGTACCTTGTGCTGCGTGCGTCACGTGAGACTAATTTTTGGTTAATGCTCACCCAAAGCGTGGGAAGGGGCAAGGGGAGGGTCTAGGTTTCTTTAATTAGTATGACTGTATACTAAGTTTTATTAAATTTCCGATTGATTTTGTTTTACTTCTGTACCGGCTAGATCATGACATTGATGATTGATGAGGATGTTTGACGGTCCTTTTATGCTCTGACTGTGCTGCGATGGGGTAGAACTAAACAAGGAAAATACTGCTGTAAAGGCACTGTGAAAAGCATTGCGTGTGCAAGGAGAAGGGACATCTACCGTGGCGGGCTTTGACTGGTTTTGGAAAGCAATGGGTGGAAAAGCTAGCCGAAGCCAAGCTAAAAGCCTGGGTATCGTCGAGCAAGCGCAGTCGCGGATAACTGCTTTTGAGTCTTTGGATGACGCGCAGTTGCGAGAGACGGCTGTACAGCTAGCCGAATCTGGTCAGATAAAGAATCAGGCCGAGTTTTTGGCAGTGCTGAGCCTGGCGTCTTCTCGGACACTGGGCCTCACACCTTTCCCGGTTCAACTGCAGGCTGTTCTCCGGCTATTAGACGGAGACGTGATCCAGATGGCTACCGGTGAAGGAAAAACCCTGGTCGGCGCGATGGCTGCTACCGGGTATGCGCTCATGGGCAAGTCAGTTCATGTGATCACTGTTAATGATTATCTTGCAGAGAGAGACGCGCAGTGGATGGCCCCGCTGGTTAGCTTTTTTGGTGTGACCGTGTCCTCGATTACGGAATCGAAGACTGCGGAGGAGCGTCGTCAAGCTTATAGCTGCGATATCGTTTATGGCCCCGTTAATGAGATCGGTTTTGACGTTTTACGGGACCAGCTCATTACACACCGTAAAGATGCGGTTCAGCATGGGGCGGACGTGGCAATTGTCGATGAGGCCGATTCTGTTTTGGTCGACGAGGCCCTCGTTCCGCTCGTTTTGGCCGGAAATGAGCCCGGAGCTGCGCCTGGGGGGAGGGTGACCGAGGTCGTACGTCGTCTTAAAGAAGGTGAGCACTACACGCTTGACGACGATCGTCGCAACGCTTTCCTCACTGAAGACGGCGCGGCTCTTGTCGAACAAGCACTGGGAATTAATAGCCTTTACGACGATCAACACGTGGGCACAACACTGGTACAAGTTAATCTTGCGCTGCACGCTAAAGCACTGCTGATTAGAGACGTTCACTACATTGTCAGGGACGGAAAAGTTGCTTTGATCGACGCTTCCAAGGGGCGTATAGCGGAATTGCAGCGTTGGCCCGACGGCGTGCAGGCGGCGGTAGAGGCAAAAGAAGGATTGGCGGTCACTGAAGGGGGGCGGATCCTGGACACAATGACCTTGCAGGCGCTGATGGGGCGGTATCCGTTGGTTTGCGGCATGACGGGTACGGCGGTTGCTGCAACAGATCAGCTGCGGCAATTCTATGACCTCAGAGTGTCTGTAATAGAGTCGAATGTTCCGTCGCAGCGTTTTGACGAGGCTGATCGTGTGTACGCCACGATTGAAGAAAAATTTGATGCCCTTGTTCGGGAAATCTCTGCGATTCATGCGACGGGGCAACCGGTGCTGGTAGGAACTCAAGATGTCTCAGAATCTGAGAGACTGGCAAGAGCGCTGCGAGACCTTGACATTGAGGTAAGCGTTCTCAACGCTAAAAACGATGCTGAAGAGGCCCGTATTATCGCAGAAGCCGGCGACTTTGGGCGGGTCACAGTCTCAACACAAATGGCCGGGCGAGGCACTGACATCAAACTCGGTGGGGCGCAGGAGTCGGATCGCGCTGAAGTTGCCAATACGGGTGGTTTAGCTGTGATCGGAACGGGACGTCACAGGACCTCGCGCCTTGATGACCAACTGCGGGGGCGTGCGGGCCGACAAGGCGATCCGGGGCTGTCCTTATTCTTTGTCTCGCTGGAAGATGACGTCGTCGCAGTCGGCGGTGCTGGGGAAGAGGTGAAAGCTCGCCCTGAGGCCGATGGGCGGATCGATTCCAAACGCATCAACGATTTTATTGCACATTGTCAGAGAGTGACTGAAAGTCAACTATTAGAGATTCACTCTCAGACGTGGAAGTACAACAAGCTGCTTGCGGATCAACGCGTGATCATTGACGAGCGGCGAAACGACCTGTTGGACACAAATAAAGCATGGGAAGAGCTTGCCCAGGCAAACCCTGAGCGAGCTGAATCATTAGTGCAAGAAAAAATTAGTTCTGATGTACTGCATCAAGCCGCCAGAGACATCATGCTCTACCACCTTGATCGGTGCTGGAGCGACCATCTGGCAATCATGGATGACGTACGGGAATCGATTCACCTGCGGGCAATTGCGAGGGAAACTCCTATCGACGAATATCACAGGATCGCTGTGCGGGAATTCAAGCAATTAGCTCAGAGGGCGGTTGATGAAGCCGTGAAAACATTTGCAAGCGTCACTATTGATGCAGACGGTGTGCATTTGGAAGCACATGGCCTGGCTCGTCCCTCAGCTACGTGGACCTATATGGTCAGCGATAACCCCTTGTCCGGTAACGGAAATTCTGTACTGCGGGGAATCGGTAGTATTTTCCGGTAGATTAGTAGCGTTTGGTGGAATTGCTCCACGACTTAAGAATGCCTAAGAAGTCACTGGTGTTATCTCTTTGTTACCAGTAGTACTTCTTCATCAGTAGTTCTCTAGGGCTATGATGTAAACCATTGACTGAAAGTTCGAATTTTATTCGAAGCTCGTTTGACTCGGAGGTTGAATAATGAGTGACAACAGCGCTGCTTCTGACGTGCAAGTAGAGACCACGTCGGTTTTCCGTGCAGATCTGCTCAAGGAAATGGAGTCCGGTGCGAACGCGACGCCGGCCACTGGTAGCGATGTCACCCCGCCTTCCGGTTCAGGGATGCTTGTTGTTAAGCGCGGCCCAAATGCTGGCGCTCGGTTCCTTTTGGATCGCGAAACTATAACGGCAGGACGCCACCCGGAGAGCGATATTTTCCTTGATGATGTCACCGTGTCGCGCCGACACGCTGAATTCCGTTTGCAGGATGGTTCCTTTGAGGTTGTTGACGTGGGAAGCCTTAACGGAACTTACGTCAACCGCGAGCCTAGGAATTCAGAAGTTTTGTCTTCCGGAGATGAAGTTCAGATCGGCAAGTTCCGTCTCGTCTTCATCGAGGGCTCCAAGAGCTAAAAACTCCGCAACCGTTCTTACCACTGCTTGTGAGCGTTTATGCTCCTAAAGTAATCTGTTTAAAAATTGTTGCTTTCCGTTAGTACACCCACCACACCGAGAAACGAAGCATAGATGAGTGCACTTCCTCAGAGCTCTGGTTCCCAACCCGTCGTTCCAGGGCAACATCGCCCCCGAACTGGTAACAAGACCATGTCTATTGGAGTGGTCCTGGATAAACTGACAGCAGAATTTCCCGATGTGACTGTTTCCAAAATCCGGTTTTTGGAAGCAGAGGGGCTTATCGCACCAAAAAGGACGGCCTCGGGATACCGACGCTTTACCCATGATGATGTAGAGCGTCTTCGGTATATCTTGGTCACCCAGCGTGACAATTATCTTCCACTGAAAGTAATTCGCGAGCAGCTGGAAGCTATGGATTCCGGTGCCGTGACTCCGATAAGCCGTGGCGGAGATGCAAAGCCGATCGTCAGCCCGGAGAATTTTCGGGCTCCGGTGGCAACTCGCCTGAGCGATCACGATGTTGTTGAGCGCAGTGGTGCAGAATTATCTTTGTTACAAGAACTAAGCTCGGCGGGGATTATTCGCCCTGATAACTCCGGCTTTTTTACTGCAGATGATGTGCAGATAGTGGCTATTGCCTCCCAACTAAAAGAGTTTGGGTTTGATGTGCGACACCTAAAGTCTTTGAAAAATACTGCGAGCCGTCAAGCAGACTTTATTACTCGTGCAGCTACTCCCACCGCTCGTTCTAAGAGTGATGGTGCTAAGCAGCGTGCAGAGGAGATGTCGCAGCAGATGAGTGCGCTTGTCGTTTCCCTCAATGCGACGCTGGTAAAAACGATGGTCCGCAACGAGCTTGGTCAGTAGCGACGGTTTTTAACACAATGTCTTTTTGCGAGATGGAGTATCACTCCGTTCATGTTTTATCCCCGGATAACGACCCGTGCATTATCCTGCGCTGGCCTGAGCGTAACCGGATCCTTCCTATATGGATCGAAGAAACTGAAGCCTTTGCCATTGCTGCAAGGGATGAAGATGAACAGTTCGGTTCTCGCCGTCCACTGACTCACGACGTGCTCATTCATGCACTGTCCCGGATTGGTAGTCCAGTTGTAGAGCTAAGGATTGCGAGTTGCCACGAAGGTGTATTTCTTTGCTCTCTCGTATTATCTGACGGGGAAGAGATTGATTGTCGCCCTTCTGACGGGATCACAGTTGCCCGTATGCTGGGGGTTCCTGTGATGGCGGAAGAAGCCATGCTTAATCAGGTAAGCGTCTTTCTTAATGAGACAGATCTTGAAGCATATCTAGGCATCACGGTAGAAAGTGATGGGGAAGTTCCCTCGCTTTCTGCGTCAGGAAACTCTGAAGCAGACGCTGACTTCTTGCGACTCATGGCCGATCTTGGAATGGCAGAGGATGAGCTCTTTATCGAATCGCCACCCGATACCTTGGAAGGCTATACTGATGATTCCCCTGGTTCCCCGGATAGCGACAAGGGGAAATAAGTCTAAACTTCAACTTGAGGTTTAACTTTTGGGCGTGTCGCGAGTTTTCTTCTTGACGTTGTTCTACCCTTGGCTAAGAATAGAAAGCAAGGCTCAACGCGAAAGCCAGAAATCGCAGGGAGAATGACCGTGACTGAAGAGACCGCAAGAAATAGTACCCCGGTACAGGAAGCCCTTTTTGATATGGGGCCAGACGAGGAAGTCGGCTACCGGGTTCCTATCGCTTGTCAGGTTTCTGGTATCACATACCGTCAGCTCGATTATTGGGCACGCACCAAGCTCGTAGAACCTACCATCCGTACAGCACGTGGCTCTGGCTCGCAGCGTCTTTATTCGTTTAAAGACATTTTGGTTCTAAAAATTGTGAAGCGACTGCTCGATACCGGTATTTCCCTGCAGAATATCCGTCTTGCTGTAGATAAGCTTCGTAACCGTGGTGTCGATGACCTAGCAGAGATTACTTTGGTTTCTGATGGCACTACAGTGTACGAGTGTCGCTCCAATGAAGAAGTCATTGACCTTCTGGGCGGAGGACAGGGTGTCTTTGGTATCGCCGTTCCCGGAATCGTTCGCGAGCTAACCGGAACGATTTCGGCTTTCCCTTCGGAGAAAATCAGTGACCTTATGGATGACAACGTCGTAGGCGTTGATGAGCTTGCTGCCCGTCGCAGGAGGAAGACCTCCTAAAACACAATGATGTAAAAGGTGTTCCCCCAACGGGCCAGATCCGTTGGGGGAACACCTTTTTTATATGGAGCTTGGGCAACATCTTGTGATAATTAACCCTGTGATATTAACCGGATCACACGAATGAAGGTGGCCCGGTGACAGAAGCTTTTAGAGCTGCGCTGCTTTATCGATCGCTGCTTTGAGCTGTAGCGGGTCCTCTACAGTTTGTGCAGATCCATCGCTTGCTTGCGCAGCTTGTGCGAGCTCCTGATCTACTGGAGCGGTTCCGACATGCACCACATTGATGCGCAGCTGATCGTTCTTAGGGATAGTAGCAAGTGAAACAGCAGGATCGTCCGTACCGCTGGTGACAATGACAAGGTTGACAGCATGACCTTCTCGGATACGTGCATCGGCGACGGACAATGCAGCCACGGTTGCCTCATGAGTAAGCGGGTGCCCGCCTAAGCCAAACTCCTGAATAACTCGGGAAATGGTTTCTGCCGGTTGAGCAGTGCCAAAGCCGATATTGTCACGCCAACCATGGGTTGCGCCGTGGCTAAGAGGTGAGGAGTAATTCCACAGTGCCAGGCTTTTCCCTAGGTTTTCTAGCTTCATTGAAGCCTGAATAATTGCCTGCGCAGAATGGGACTGCCAAGAATCGCCATCCGAAGCTGGTTTAGCCATGTTCACCGAGGTGTCCAATAAAAATAAGGTGTCGGTTGGCTGTGCAGGAGGTGCGGATTCTGATTTATCGCCGCCTTCTGGCGCCTGGGTCTGTAGCGTAGCGAGTACCTCTGCTGCAGTTACAGATTCCGGGGAAGCCTTGTCTGTTGGTTTTGCACCTGCAGCATTATCGGCTATTGCAGCACCAAAATCTGCGCCTGCCCGGATAGTGTCTTCCTGTACTTTATCCGTAGCATTCAATGCGACAGAGCGTAGCGGTTTGGTCAGACCATCTGCGGGGACAAAGGAATAATCAGAAGGAAGATGAGATTCCGCGATGGCGATCGTCTCTGATTGCTGTTGTGTGGCTTCTTCTATGGTCAGATGTAGGGAACCACCCAGCGCGTTTTTTGTGGCTTCAACGTTATTTGCATGGAGTTTTGCTGCAACAAGCGCGCTCGCCACTGCATCCGAGCTCATCGGATAAGCAACGTTGGTCACTGAATCAAATGAAGCTAGCCCAGTTTTACTCGCTACTCCCACCTTGTCCGTGGCAACTGTAGGCCATTCAAGAGTGGCCGGGGAGCGTGAGGCTTTTTTCAACTCTTGATTTATTGTGTTGTCCGATTCGCTGCTGAGATAGACACCGGCCGTCGCGATGTCGTCGCTAAGCTTTGCGACGACACAGTGATCACGGACAGTACGGCCGGCTTCGTTGTAGGCGTCGATAACTTTTTGCGCAGCACCTTTGTCGCTGGAAGCAACCGGAAGGACTAGTTCGCCTTGAATACAGTCTTTTGCTGCAGAAGTAGAAGAATTCTTGGTGTTAAGCCACCACAGAACACCAGAGACAAGGACGATGATCGCAACGACAAGCCCAATAAGGCCCTTGGACACCGAGTAATTGTTTTTGCCATTGGAGTGCTTTGCCACGGGTTCCTCCACCTTTCGAGGTTGCTATCACAGCGCGCTATCCAGTTAGTGTAGCGTTCCGAGCCTCTCTAATGACGGCGACAAGCCGGTTCCTTAACGGAACTGCCCGTTGTGATAATGCACGTTGCCGCGCTACATATTCGGCTTTTCCTTCAGGAGTTTCGATGGGAACCACCCCCAAGCCGTAATCTCTACAGTCATATGGCGAGGCTTCCATGTCTAAAATTCGAGCATCCCAGGCAAGTTCGAATGTATCGAGCCACAGTTCGCCGGATACGAGTGGCCCCAGTTTTGTGGCCCACTTATATAAGTCCATGGCTGCATGAACACAAGCGCGTTGATCGAAACTCGGCTGATCCTCACGGGACAAAATGGTGAAGTTAAGCGGTCTCGCTGAGGGGGTGAAAAAGCGAAAAGCATCGAAATGAGTGCATTTGATAGCGCTGTTTTCCACCACCTTATTGGTTTCGCTAGCTCCCAGGCGTAGTGGTAGATCGTGGCGAGGTCGATCAGCTTGGTAGACCATCGCCCATTCGTGTAGCCCGAAACAGTCGAAATGCACTGGATTATCGTTGGTTGAGACCAATAAATCCTCTATGTATGACATTGCTCGACCACGATGAGCCCAAAAAGAATGAACATCTACCGATGTCGAGTGGTGTGTTGTCACATAGTTTTTCCATTGCGTATGCGGGGGTTCACAGTCATTTTCATGAATAAGATGCACACCAAAACCTGGGTGCCAGCGCTCCAAGTGAGCTATGCGCACGGGATAGTATTCAAAAAGAAAATCAAATACAGGATGTTTAGCGCCACTTTTCCTCCGCGTGAGGTGCTCGGCAGTATAGCTACGCGCACGTTCACGATGCGCGATGCTCCGCGCTTGCCATTCTTCGGGGGTTAGCTGTATGTGAGGCTGTGCCATCATCATCCCTGTTCATGCGTCCAATCGGAGAAAGTACCTACGTATTCCTCGATAAGGTCTTCTAGCGTAATCACACCCAGCAGTGATCCTCGGTCGCGGACCTGTGCCATATGGGCTGATTTTTTATGCATGAGCTGAAGAGCTTCATCCATCGTTCCGGTAGCGGCGACGATAGTTAGTGGCCTGATTTCTGAGCGGTGGATGATGTGATCGGGTGTGTCAGTATCAAAACGGTCCAAAATATCCTTGACATGCACATAACCGATATAGGAACCATCTTTACCCATCACAGGAAAACGAGAAAAACCGGTCTCTGCGACGGCTTGCTCAAGGTCGCTTAGCTTGGGGCCACGGGTACCAAAATCAAGGGTTCTTACGCGTGATAATGGGATAAGAGCCTCTTTTATAGAACGGTCTTCCACTCTGAGCGCTTTGTTGAGTCGAGCATGCTCTTCAGCATCCAGGAAGCCTTCTGAGCGTGATTCAGAGATCATCGTGGCTAGTTGATTTGGATCAACGGTGGAATCAAGCTCATCTTTTTGCTCAATGCCGAAAGCCTTCAACGTGATCCGCGCAGACCAGTTCATCAAGGCTAAAAATGGTCGAGTGATTTTGCAAAAGACAATAAGCGTGGGAATGAGCCACAACGCAAGTGTTTCTGGGCCCGCTAACGAGATGTTTTTGGGGACCATCTCGCCGAACAAGATATGCAGGAAGGTGATGATACCCAAGGCAATGACAAACGAGGTGGGATGTAAAAGATGCGCAGGTAGGCCTAAGGAAGCAAAAGGTTCTTCGATAAAACGAGCAATGGCGGGTTCGGCTACTTTACCGAGGATCAAGGAACAAATCGTGATACCAAACTGGCATGCAGCCAGCATGATAGAGAGGTGTTCGGTGGCATACAGTACCCGTTTTGCCCCAGGTCTTCCTTGTGAAATGAGATTTTCGATGCGGTCTTTTCTTGAAGAAATCAGAGCGAATTCAGCTGCGACAAAGTAAGCGTTGGCCAACAATAAAACAGCTATTAATGCGATAGCAGTGAGGAGATTCATCAGTTATCCTCCTCGTTTGCGTTAGTAAAACGAGCGGCTTCCTCGTCTGTAATAGGGGAGAGAATCACTCTATCTACTCGTCTATCTTCCATAACAGTTACTTTGGCTATCCAGCGCCCCTTATAGCCAGACTCAAACTCGGCAAGAAACGGATTATCGCTTTCGGGGGCAAGGATCTCGTCATTAACTTTTGGTATGCGTCCCAGAACGCACATGACTAAGCCTCCCAGAGTTTCATAGGGACCTTCGGGAGCAAAATAGCCGACCTTTTCAGCTAGCTCATCAAGCCTAACCAGACCAGATACTTCCCAACTAGAACCAAAGCGCTGGAAATCTCGTTCAGATTCTGCGTCGTCGTGTTCGTCGTAGACTTCTCCCAGAATTTCTTCCACTACGTCTTCGATCGTGATCAGCCCTGCGGTGCCTCCGTATTCATCGGCAACCAAAATGATCTGAGAACCGGCTGATCTGACGGCATTAAGCACGGAGTCCCCGTCAAGGCTCGCTGGAATTATGGGAACAGGTCGAGCCAGTGAACTTAAAAGAACGGAGTGACGCTGGTCTTTGGGAACGGAAAATGCATCTTTAAAGTGAACAACGCCAATCGTGTCATCGAGATCACCACGGATAACAGGGAAACGAGAATGCCCCGTTTCTATAGCAAGATTGATCAAGTCGATAACAGTAGAGTCTTCGCTAAGTGTCTCGACCGTCGACCGCGGGGTCATGAGTTCTTCAGCGGTGGTCTCGCCAAACTTCAAAGATCGATCTAGGACCAGAGCAGTATTTTCATCTATATCGCCTGTTTCCGCGGAGCTACGGACCAATGCAGTCAATTCTTGGGTTGATCTGGCTGTGGCCAGTTCGTCGGCTGGCTCAATGCCAAGCTTGCGCACGGTCCAGTTCGCTGACTTGTTTAACGTGTTGATGAAGCCTTTAAATACGGTATTGAACGCATTGACGGGGCCAACAACATGTCGTGCTGTACCGAGCGGATTGGTGATCGCAATATTTTTGGGGACTAGTTCACCGAAAACCATGGACAGTAGAGTTGCAATGATAAGTGCCAAGACTAGAGCGACTGCAGTGCTCGCAGTATGGGGGAGCCCGAATAACGCCAAAAGAGGCGTAAGAAACTTGGCCAGGACAGGCTCGGCCAAGTAGCCCGTAGCGAGTGTCGTGATCGTGATGCCAAGCTGCGCGCCAGAGAGAACGAAAGAGAGGTTTTGATAGTCACGCTGAACCGCTAGTGACTTCTTATCCCCGCGCTCACGTACGTCGTTCTCGATTGTTGAGCGTTCGAGGCCCGTGAGCGCAAACTCAACAGCAACGAATAAGCCAGTGCTTGCTGTTAGAAGCACAAAGCCAAAAAGTGAAAGGATACTTATCAATATGTCCATTGTTAGATGCGGGGATTAGCTACGCCCACCGCGTTGTCCATCTTTCTTATTCTTTCCTCTAAAGCCCGTCGTACCACCACGCGACTTGGAAGCAGTACGTTGTTGGGGATGCCTATGGCGTGCCGCGGTGTTTCTCGTTGATTGTGACCCTTTTTGCCGCTGTTGTGGCTGTGCCGCACCGAACGGGGGCAAAGGCGCTCCCGTAATTTTTTGAGCTCCAGTGATACGCACTAGCTCTGGGGAATGAGCTGAGACTTCCAGAGATTCTGCATCCACGCCAGCTTTCTGTAGGAGCGTATCTACTTCCTGTATCTGTTCTTCCATAACAAGGGTGACCACTGTTCCAGAAGAACCTGCTCTGGCCGTGCGCCCTGCGCGGTGTAGATATGCTTTGTGTTCTGCAGGAGGATCGACGTGAACAACAAGGTCAACGTCTCCAATGTCTATGCCTCGAGCTGCTATGTCTGTAGCCACCAAAACCGGTACAGAGCCATCGGAAAAGCCTGCTATGGCATTTGTGCGGGTGTTTTGACCTTTATCACCGTGAATACCGACAGCGTTAATGCCGATGCGTCGCAGCTTTTTCACTTGACGGTCCACACCGTGTTTGGTCCGCATAAACATGATTGTTTTTCCCTTACGTCCTGCGATGCGCAGAACGACGTCATTACGGGCATCCCGGTCACCCACGTGCAAACGATAATGCGTCATCGTGTCCACGGCGGCAGCTACTTCCACAGTGGAATGTGTTACGGGATCATGCATGAAGCGCTCGACAAGCTTATTGACGTCGCCGTCTAAGGTTGCAGAAAAGAGCAAGCGCTGAGCATCGCGGGGGGGTGAGATCGAGGAGCTTAAGGACTTGCGGAAGAAAACCCATGTCTGCCATCTGATCAGCTTCGTCGAGAGTGGTGATCAGGACTTTATCGAGGAAGAGCTTCTTATTGTTCACGAGGTCTTGTGCGCGTCCCGGTGTTGCCACCAGAATATCAACAGGAGCCGCGAGCGCAGTGATATGGCGGTTAATGTTGACACCGCCAACAACATCAAGAATCCTGAGCCCCAAGGCTGCAGCGGGTTCGTCGAGACGCTCACGTACCTGGGCTGCCAGTTCTCTCGTAGGAACGAGAATCAGACCACGGGGATGCCCAGGAACCGAGGTCCCCGTTTTGGCTAGGGCCGCGATCATGGGAAGACCGAAGGTGAAGGTTTTCCCCGAGCCAGTAGGGCCACGCCCAAGAACATCTCGCCCTTTAAGGGCATCTGGGATTGCAGCCTCTTGGATAGGAAACGGTGTGGTTATCCCTTGGCGATTGAGCACATGGACGATGGACACCGGCAATCCGAGGTCGGAGAATGAAGTCATTGTATTGAGTGTAGACTGCGGCGAGGATTTAACTGATTTTGTAGCAAACGCACCTGCCGCTTGTCGCCTAGTGCGACAGTGGAACAGGTGCGTTGTCCACGTAAAAATACGTGAGATAGCTTTAAGACGTTTCGATCTCGCTACGGTCGCCGGACCATTGCGTGTGGAAGGTGCCTTCTTTATCAACGCGCTTGTATGTGTGTGCGCCGAAGAAGTCACGCTGTCCCTGAATAAGAGCAGCAGGCAGGCGCTCTGCGCGAAGCGAATCGTAGTAAGAAAGCGAAGAAGCGAAAACCGGAACGGGAAGTCCTAGCTGCGTGGCCGTGATAACAACTCGACGCCATGAATCCAGAAGACCGCCAAGTTCAGCCTTGAAATAGGGGTCCAGAAGAAGAGAAGGAAGAGCGGGGTCTGCGTCGTAAGCCTCACGGATACGGTTGAGGAATTTCGCCCGGATAATGCATCCGCCGCGCCAGATTGTGGCTAGGTCGCGAGGGTCTACAGACCATTTGTGCTCCTCGGAACCAGCCTGGATCTCATCAAATCCCTGGGCGTAAGCAACAAGCTTAGACGCGTAGAGTGCACGGCGGACGTTTTCGACGAATGTTTCTTTGTCTGTGTCGAGCTCATCGAGCGTAAGAAGCGCTCCGGAGGGGAGGCTGCCGATGGTCGCAGCGCGCTGCTTAGCTGCACTAGAGAGGGCGCGAGCGAAAACAGCTTCTCCGATGCCGGTCACTGGAATGCCCAAATCGAGAGCTGCCTTTACCGTCCAGCGGCCCGTTCCTTTTTGTCCGGCAGCATCGACGATGACGTCGATAAGCGGCTGTCCGGTTTCTGCGTCAACCTGGGATAGCACCTCAGCGGTGATTTCAATGAGGTATGAGTCAAGATCACCCTTGTTCCAGGTCTTGAAAACCTCAGCGATTTCCGCAGGCTCCATGCCGGCCGCATAACGCAGCAGCTGATAAGCCTCGCCGATAACCTGCATGTCGGCATATTCGATTCCATTATGAACCATCTTGACAAAGTGTCCCGCACCATCCGGGCCGATATGAGTTACGCAGGGCGTGCCATCGACGACGGCGGAGATGGATTCCAGGAGAGGGCCTAAGGCATCCCATGACTCGACGGGGCCACCAGGCATGATGGAAGGGCCGTTGAGAGCGCCTTCCTCGCCACCTGAAATGCCTGCGCCAACAAAGTTGAGTCCGCGCTCGGCGATGTCTTTTTCGCGGCGGATTGTGTCCGTGTACAAGGCGTTACCGCCGTCGATGATGATGTCACCTGGTTCCATGGCGTCTGCGAGTTGGTTGATCACAGCGTCAGTAGCGGGACCTGCCTGGACCATGATGATCGCCCGGCGCGGTTTCTCCAACGAAGCAACGAAGTCCTCAATTGTTTCTGAGGGGATGAAGTTTCCTTCAGAACCGTGTTCCTGCATCAACGTGTGGGTCTTTGCGGAGCTGCGGTTATAGACAGCTACGGTGTGTCCTTTATGGGCAAAGTTACGGGCGAGATTTGATCCCATCACCGCAAGTCCGACAACGCCGATTTGTGCCAAGTTGGATTGATCAGTCATAACATCAGAGGATACCCCGCGGGTAAGGAAAGGGCACAATAGCGCCATGTAGAGGGATTTCCATCTTGTAAAACTGGAGAAACAGGAGATGTGCCGATCTGTGGTTGGATTCGGGAAGAAGCGATGTACAGCCCGTGCCTATGTTTTGCCTGTTTGTGTTGCTTTGTGATGGATCTCTATCCGTATTTTCTGTCTGATCGGGCAGTAGGGACTACGGATAATCCATGAATCGGTTAGATTAGGGCGTATGGGCAACGGAACAAAAATGTTGGAAATGCTCGAGGGGCTCAATCAATGTGGTTTGAGCATTGAGCAGCTTGATGAGTTTAATTCTCTCAGTGAAGGCTTCAGCAAAACACTCGGTCTACGTTTTACAGAAATAACGTCGCAGTCGGTGAAAGCAGAGCTCCCGGTCAGTGATGCTCACTTGCAGGTTTCTGGGATGGTCAACGGGGGAGTGTATTCGTCGCTAGCGGAAACCGTTGGGTCTGTCGCCGGAGTTATTGCGGCTAATGGAAAACTCGTTGTCGGGGCTAATTGCACGACTGATTTTCTGGGAACAGTAAGCGCAGGGGTCATTGATGTGGATGCACATGTCATCCACCCAGGACGCACCAGCCAATTGATAGGGATTGACCTGTATCACCGGCACAAGCTGGTGGCGCGGGCGACTCTTCGCACGATCGTTATCACGCCACAACCTGAAGCCCCTAAGAAAGACAAGTTTAATATCAGCGCAGACTGATATTTCCCGATGCGTCGGTGAGTATAAAGCGACAGGCTAGAGAAGGCGATGGTGGGGGAGCCGGTCACTTACTTTTCTAGCCAACGCATCTTCTTGAAGTACCACCACAGCCATGTCACGATACCTATCATGACGGCGATGACTATGTATAATAGCCGTACTGAGAACCTAATTCAGGCATGTGCTCAAAGTTCATTCCATAAACGCCGGCTATCAGGGTGGGAACAGCTGCCATGCCCACGTAAGCAGAGATAGCTCGCATGTCAGAGTTCTGCTGGAGGGTAATCTTGGCCACGCCTGCGTCGATAAGCGCAGAGAGGCGCTCATCGAAGCTGATGACCTGATCTTTGACCACCATGATGTGGTCCAAGACATCGCGCAAATAGGAGCGAAGCTGCTTGTTGATCATGTCTTTATTGGCGCCGATCATCAAACGGAATGCCGGGTCTAAAGGATCGACAGAGTGGCGCATTTCGAGGATTTCCCTCTTGAGCATATAAATCTGTTCGATATTAAAGGTACTGCCGGGAGTAAAGACTTCTTCTTCTAGCTCATCGACGTCTTGGCTAAGCTCACCGACAATGCGGATGTAATTATCTACTAAGTGATCGGACCAGGCCCACGCGATACCCATTGGCTCATAAGCGTTAACCTCGTCAGGTGCATCGAGTCGAGCGTCGAGAAGCGGCAACTTTGTTTTATGTCGGATGGTGATGATGAAGTCGTCGCTGACAAGCATCTGGACCTCGCCTGTGTTGATGATATCGGAGGCATCATCGACAGTTTCGTGGTCACGATAAACAACGGAGCGGACCACAATGAAAAGTTGATCATCGTAGCGTTCGACTTTTGGACGTTGATGGGCTGCAACGGCATCCTCAACGATCAGCTCATGGATATCAAAGTCCTCAGCTAGCTGGATCATGTGGGCCTGCGTGGGTTCCTCAACAGAAAGCCACACAAAGGCGTGGTGTCCGTTTTTATTGAGGTCTTTTACCTTACGGAGTGCCTCATTATGCGTTAGCGCAGCTGTTTGTAGGCTTCCATCAACATACACTCGGCAGTGGTCAGTGATTTCTTCTACTGGCATCGCGGACCGGTGTGGCGGAAACTGGTGGACTTTGCGTGGCCTCATTGCGGGCATCTATGGGCCTCCTCAAAACTTGCGGTCTCTATACTTGTTTACATGCCAACTTGGAAAGACATGACTACACGTAACCCTGAGCACTCTCGCAACTATGCAGCTAGGTGGGATAACTTAGCTGCTGCAGGAAACGACATCGTAGGCGAAGCTCGGCTTATCGACGCCATGGCGCAGCGAGGAGCTCGTATTTTGGATGCCGGCTGTGGGCAGGGAAGAGTCGGCGGCTATCTTTCCGAACGTGGGCACACAGTAGTTGGTGTAGATATCGACGACTACCTTATCAGCCAAGCACGTTTGAATTATCCTCACGCTACCTGGCATGTCACCGACCTAGGCTGTGACGCTATTCCTGATAGCGGGTTTGACCTTGTGGTATGCGCCGGAAACGTAGTGACGTTTATAGCTCCGGAAAATCGTGCAGATGCACTGAAGAACATCTATGACGCAACGGCCGTGGGCGGTAGATGCATTTTTGGCTTTGGTGCGGGCCGCGGATATATTTTCCCTCACTTTTTTGAAGATCTTCGTGCTGCTGGTTTTAGCATCGACGCTAACTTTGAATCATGGGATCTACAGCCGTTTTCGGAAGAATCAACATTTTTGGTTTCGATTGTGAGCAAAAGACTTTAACATCTAAAAATGTAAAACGATGTTTTGCGTTGATTAATTTATAAAAATATTGAACTTCTTGGGATTGGATATCTGCAGCAAGACCTCAAGGAGTTCTTTTTATGTGGAATATTGTATGGCAGCTTGTTCGTCTTTATTTGCCTTCTTGGGAATATTTTGCTTATAAAATTTCCACGTGTAACTTCATGACTAGGATAACGTTACGCGGGTACCTGAAAGTGAAAGATAGGAAGATACAGGTTCTGACTCCCCAGGCATGTGTTGATTTTCTTATATTGGGTAACAGTATCTAGCGCTTTCCCTGTAGAGAAGACTATCTTGAAATCCAAATCAAAATCTTGGGTTTAGTAAACAGGGATATCGATCCCTAATGGTGGCTACTCAACCCACGTTGGAATTTTTGACTGGAATAGATCAACCGTCGATTGGCTCAAGATTGTTTATTAATATTGAAGGAATTAAAGTCACCCGTTCGAAGAGAAGTATTCTTGATATTTCTCAACTCGTAATAGACCAACGGCCTACGCTGCTATTGGGGATTAATGGGGCAGGTAAATCAACGCTTCTCTCAATTCTGGGAAGGAAAATAAAACCAGATGTAGGGACAGTGAGCAATTCTGGGGTGGTGGCTAGTGTAGAACAAACTTTCCGTCCAATTGTTGGTTTTACCTGTGCTGAATATTGTTCTTATGTTGCTTGGTTACGGGGGCAGTCTTGGAAAAATGCACGCAGAGATTGCGCAAGCTGGCTTGATTTTGTAGACCTTTCCCATGCTGAACGCCAACGATGTGAAAGCTTAAGTGGTGGCGAGCGTGCTCGCTTAGCAATTTCCACAGCTCTTAATTCAGGCTCGGATACGTTGCTTTTGGATGAACCTAGTGCAGCACTAGATCCGTTGAGCAAACAAAAAATCACTGCTATATACGAACGAGCGCATTGGATAAAGCGTCCTTCTTTGTGGCTATGCGCTATTTCTTCTGTGCTGTGTTTGATGCCTCTATCAAGCATAGAGGCATCAGGTTATAGCCAAACTGTCTTGGGTCAGTCAACGCTTACTTTTTATATCATGGCCCCAGCTACTGCCGCTGCCGTTGCATGGGAAATGTCTAGATTTCAAGCTGTTATCAATCTTGGTAGTAGTGCCATCCGCAAAATTATTGTAAGTAGAATTTTGCTGTTTTCTTTTTTCCCGACAATAGGTTATTTATTAGCGGTGTTATTTTTAGGAAACAACTTACGTTTCTTGTATTCAATAACATTTCTAGAAATGGTCTCCTATTCGTATGCCGTGGGTATAAGTTGGGTAGCTATAGGATGCACATTTGGTTTGATACTTAGGCCGTTAATCGCTGTCAGCCTTTCTGCAGCTGCTGCCTACACATGGTATGCATTGCTTCCTTCAGCGGCTCCACCTGGGGCAGTGCGCCGAATGGTCGGCGACCTGATTGCTTGCTGTTCACTAAATTCTGTTTTAGACAGCCGCGCTATCTTTGTAGCAGCGGGAACAGTAGTAAGCGTTGCTCTCATGGTGATCGGATTGGCTATTGGTTTCAAAGTTAGACCGATTAATGCAATGCCGATCTTTATAACAGGTTTGGCATTCCTTATCGGAAGCGGCTTAATCAACAGCAACGTGAATGCATTTGGTGTGATTGATCGTGATCGTTCAGATATGGTCTGCACTGATGATGTCTGTGCATGGCCAGAGGTATCGAAGAACAGCGTGGACCTCAATGCACAAGCTCGCGAAATTTTTAGGCACATCGCACCTCTGGAATGGAAACATTATGCAGATGGTCCTGCGACGTGGGGTGATGTCTCGAAGCAAAATCTAGAATTCAGCGGACAGCGGTCTCTCGAAGGCGTGCTGGGGGATTACGTTGACTACATTGGTTCATTAGAGCTAGCTCGGTCCGGCAGTCAATTGTGCGGAGTAAGTGCACAGGAAATAGGCATTGTGCGAAGTACTCTTCCGTGGAATCCAGCAGAACAGATTGAAATAAGCAAAGTTGAGCAGCGTCTAAGTCAAGCTTTATGTCCGGTACAAGGATAATATGATGCGATCACGGACGATTCTTTATTGCCGAGGTCATAAACTGTGGGAGGCCTGTCTATTAACTGGTATTGTGATGTTTGCAGTCTACGGTGCTGGAAGTACGGTCGTTAATATACCGTGGCTCAGTGGCTTGCATGCTGTAACTCTCAATGGCGTTGTTGGAACAGCCTACGCTTTTAACGTTGTTTTGATATTTCGCAATGAGATATCGCGGTTAGAGCAGGGTTCATCGCATTCATGGAAATGGGTTAACGGCGTTATTTTCATAGTGCTGTGGGGGTTGCTCTGGATGGCTGCATTAGGTGCAGATGATGGTGCACGATTTGCGTATATAGCTACAGCTACTGTCACTCTGGGATTGTGCATAGGAGTCGGCGGATTTGTACGCACAGATACGCTTATGCTGCTACTCATTGCGCAATTCCTTGTTCAAACCATAGTGTGGCAAAGCTTAGAAAACACGCCATGGAGACATCTTCTTTTTGTAATAGATGAGCCGCCGTTGCATATAACTCTGGTGGTCAGCTTTGTTGCTTTGATAGTAAGTTTCTTCCTTCTCGGTAGGTTCCAACAACGAGAAGACGGAAACCAAAGAGTTTAAGTCCCAATGAGGTAAGGCCCCTTGCTACATGAAAATTTTCATGTAGCAAGGGGCCTTACCTCACGCAGGAAGTCGATTACTAGTTTTTGGCTTCCAAATTTTTATCCTGCTCTGCAAGCGCGCCACGTGCATGCAGCTGTTGGCGAGTGGTCGCCAAGTTCCAGCGCTTACGTGACAGCGCGTTGATTCCCCATGAGAAAGCTGCAGTCGCGCGGTTGCGGAAACCGACGAGGAACATGAGGTGGACGCAGAGCCACATGACCCACCCGATGAAGCCTGTGACCTCAACTTTTCCAAGTTTGACCACGGCATTGAACCTAGAGACGGTAGCCATGGAGCCTTTATCGTAATATTCAAAAGGCTCGCGCTCGTCGGCACTGCGTCCTTCAACCTCGGCTGCGATCTGTTCTGCAACATACGCGCCACCCTGGATAGCGGTTTGCGCGACACCGGGAAGGTTGTTTAGCGACATCATGTCACCAATGACAAAGACATTTTTCTCGCTGCCTACAGAGAGATCCGGGTTAACGGGGACGCGTCCAGCGCGATCAACGTCCACTCCGAGCTGATCGGCGAGAACCTTACCCAAAGGGGAAGCGGCGACGCCAGCAGACCAAATCTTGCAGAAAGAGTTGATGGTGTGGGTGGAGTTATCCGTCGTAGATTTGTAGGTGACTGAGTTTTCATCAACGTCGGTGACGATGGCGTTGAGTTTAACTGTCACACCAATCTTTTCGAGCTCACGCTGAGCGTTACATCCCAGACGCTTGCCAAAAGGCGGCAAAACCTGGGGGGCACCATCAAGGAGGATGATCTTTGCATTGGCGGGGTTGAAGCGAGTGTATTCGCCTGCCAACGTCCGGTGCGCCATCTCTGCAAGCTGACCCGCCAGTTCAACACCTGTAGGACCTGCGCCAACGATCACGAAGGTGAGAAGACGGTCTCGCTCGGCAGGATCATCGCAGATCTCTGCGCGCTCGAAGGCTCCGAGGATGCGCGCACGTAGTTCAAGGGCATCGTCGATCGTCTTCATACCTGGGGCATACTGTGCGAAGTGATCATTTCCAAAGTAGGACTGCCCTGCACCGGCGGCCACGATCAGGGAGTCATACTCGATGGTCTTGGAGTACTCGCCAAGTGACGCAGACACTGTCTTAGCCGAGGTATTAATGTCGGTGACTTCGGCTTTGACAACGTTGACGTTGTCCTGTTTGAGCAGGACTTGGCGTGTCTGGGGGGCAATTTCACCCGAGGAAAGGATGCCGGTTGCTACTTGATAGAGCAACGGCTGGAAAAGGTGGTGGTTTGTCCGGTCGATCAAAGTAATATCGACGTCAGCATCCTTGAGGTTCTGGACCGCGAATAGACCACCGAAGCCGGAGCCAATCACGACGACGTGATGGCGGCCGCCTTCAGGGCGAAATGGGTTGTCAGACATTGAAAACTGTCTCCTCGACTAAAAAGTGAAAAAAGTCATTCGCTAGTGTGATTTTCGCCCGCTTTTGAGCGACTTCTTTATGGTAGTCCTACTTGGCTGGTAATTCATCATCCGCTCCCTGCTTCGCGCGTCTGCGCTCATAAACGATTCGCTCACACTAAGCTTGTCCCTTGTGAAAGGACATTCAGGCTCGCGTGATCATCTTGTGCGTATCGACGCCGAAATGTGGCCAAGCATAGCCACTGTGCCTGAGGGCTTTCGGATTACAATGAAGGCGCGTAAAGCGGAATCAGAGTTTGCTGCTGCTTGTTTCAAAGCCGGCTTGCGTCTTGACGGTGAGGACCCGGATCTCGTTGTAGTAGAGGAAACCTTGTTTCGTCGAATAGCTGCGGCTGGCTGGCTTGGGCTTGCCGAAGGCTACATGGCGGAAGAATGGACGTCTGAGCGGCTGGTTGACGTACTAGTAAAGCTTTTTGCTGTGGGGTATAACCCGAAGGGCTCCCATGCCTCGTTAGGGGGCGAATACCAGGGGAAAGAGATTCCGCCACAACTTGTCAGGCTGTTTTCTGGGGACGGAATGAGCGTTCATGGGACCGTCTTTTCCTCGGGTGTTCCCACCACAGAGAGAACTTCCGTAAGAAGTTTTGTCAGAGGCGCGGGAAAAGCTAACGAACCAGCGAGTCACTTTGTAGACGTCACTACGGTGAGTGACCCCACAATAGTGGAGAAAGCCGACCTCGGGGACGGACAGCTACGAGCAACAACGATGCTTCTCGACGCAGCACACGTGCATGCAGGGACACATCTCCTTGATTTCCCCAGTTCTGGGCCTGTCTTAGCCATCAATGCGGCACATCGGCGTGCAACCGTTGACGTCTTGACGGCTGATCGTGAACATTCTCAAGACATGAAGTACGTGCTAGATCTCGCGAAAGTCGAGGGTAGCATCCATGTGGAGTTGCTTGATACCTCGATGCCAGAAGCTGCTGCATGGCCCATGAGCTATGACGTGATTACCAGCGTAGAAAAGCTTGAGTTTATGGGTCCTCGGATGCGCAAACGCTATGTGCAAACACTTGATCGCCTGCTTACCGCGGGTGGTTATCTTGCGGCGCAATCCGTGGTGCTGACTGGACTCATGCCGGATGTTGCCACAAGTGCGTTAAATGTGTGCAAAGCATATATTTGGCCAGCCTTAGACCTTATGACGATGGAGAACGTACATAAGCTTTTCGACGTCTCCTCAGATTTGAGAATCACCGCGGAAACACATGTCGGGGGCCATTATCAGGAAGGGCTGCGCCTGCAGCGAGCCACATTTGAAGGCCTCCTGCGGGAGGCCGCTGCAGATGGTTTTGACCCGGTATACCGGCGGCTATGGGTATTCCAATTGGCTATTCGGGAAGCGTTGTTCCGCGTTGGAGCGCTGGACGCTGTGCAGATCACGGCGACAACAAGGAACCGCAGGCGACGTCGATAAGCAATAAAACGACACAATGCACCCATGCGCCATGACCTTGATATCTTGATCACGCACAGGGGTGCATTGTGTTTATTTGCTAGGGGCTAGATCTCGGACATGTCAAAATGCCGTGTTTCTTTCATGCAGAAAACCGCGACTAGCGTGATGAGTGATACGACAATGAGGTAGATTCCGACCACTCCGACCCCATAAGAATGAACAAGGGCAGTAGCAATGAAGGGAGCCACCGCAGCACCCAGGATGGATGAAACGTTGTAACTAATTCCCGATCCCGTGTACCGAACATTGGTGGGGAACAGCTCTGGGAGGACTGCAGACATCGGGCCGAAGATGAGGCCCATGATAAACATTCCGATCGCGAGGAAAGCCAAGACGCTGCCCTCGGTAGCCGTTGCGGGATTGAGGAAGAGCTTAAACGACAACCCGAAAACAATCATGACTATCGAGATACCAATGAGCGAGGACTTTCGGCCGCGACGATCTGCCATTTGTCCTGCCAGAGGGATACCAATGATGAAAGCGACGATAGAAATAAGCTGGAGTTTGAGGAAGTCGATATAGGGGATTCCAAGGCCCAGGCCAAGATCTTTTTTGCCGATGCCATAGGAGAGTACCCATGTGGTGACTAGGTAAAACAGTGTGTAGCAGCTCAGCATGATGAAGGTCCCCAAGATCATGGGGCGCCAAGCTGTCTTGAAAGCCTCGGTCAGCGGAGTTTTTACCTTCTTGCCGGACTTTACTGCTGCTTTAAAGACAGGGGTTTCTTCAAGGGTAAAGCGAACCCATAAACCGATAATCACCATTACTGCAGACATCGCGAAGGGGACCCGCCAACCCCATGTCATGAAAGCGCCTTCAAGATCGCCGTTTGTGTGTCCCAGGGTAGTGACCAAAAACAGGAAGAAACCGTTGGCCAGGAGGAAACCAAAAGGAGCTCCTAATTGTGGCCACATTGCGGCCCATGCGCGTTTGCCTTTTTCGGCTGTTTCAGTTGCCAAAAGAGCAGCTCCTGACCATTCGCCTCCTAGCCCTAGACCTTGGCAAAACCTCATGAGAGCCAAAAGCGCGGGTGCGGCTATACCTACTTGGGCGTACGTGGGCAGGAATGCAATAAGAAAAGTGGCTATGCCCATCGTAAGCAAGGAACCTACGAGAGTGGCTTTTCGTCCAATACGATCCCCAAAGTGCCCGAAAATGATAGAGCCCAATGGGCGGGCTACAAAGGCCAAGCCGAAAGTGGCAAAAGACGCGAGCAAGCCAACGGTTGGATCTTCATTTTTGGGGAAGAACAGGTGGGGAAACACCGCAACCGCGGCTGTGGCATAAGCGTAAAAATCGTAGAACTCAATGGTAGTTCCCACCAGGGAAGCGGTGATGATTTTACGTCTCATGGCTTTATCTACTTTTGGACGTGCTGTCCCATGGGTATTGCGTTCCGCCGTGGCGGGGGCGGTCGATGAGCTCATCATCACACTCCTTATGCATCGATATCCATCCGAGAGGGTGGAACCCCTAACATAGCTTCCCGCAGTGTGGGATGTAAATATCATTTTGTGGGATTTTGTGGGATTTTGTGGAGTGTGGGAAGGTGCATAGGAAGGGAAAGATCGTATGAAACAGGTGAAATGCGTAGTGACCTGCCCAAATGGTGCAGGTCACTACGATGTGGCTGGAAAGGTGTGGAGATAAAACCTTTACCTATTTAAGGGGATATTACTGGTCGGGAGACTCGTTCCAGGAGAGTTGCCACATGCTCGAAGGGCTTTCCAGACATCATCTCAAGCCCCATCTCACACGTGCGATTGGAGGCTACAAAGCAATCAAAATTCCCTGTGTCGAGCGCGACGCGTTCCTCGCGAGTGGCGGATTCCGTGAGTTCCGGATGCAGCATGACTCAATCTCCGGCAGACCCACAGCAATGTGCGCCGGAGGGAATCGTCACTGTCCCTGCGACGGCTGCTACGTGAGTAAGCGTGTCGACCAACCCCATGTGCTGGATGGAACACGTAGGGTGCAGCCCGATAGTTCCTATATTTTCCGTAATTGCAAGGTGATCGATAACTTCAGCGTCGAGCCATTCCACCACGTCCAAGATTCTTAACGCGTGGAATCGTTGCAGGTCTTCTCCGTCAAGGGCGTCGGGAGCATGGTCTAGTAGTCCATGAACGCAGCTTGACGCATCGATAATGATGGGAAGTTCGCCTTGGGAAGACCAGTTCCACATGGCATTGACCAGTGATCCAACTGTAAAAGCGAAAGCCTCGTCGTATCCTTTTGAAGACCAAGGCGTGCCGCAGCAAAGCCCCGCGACGTTTTCTGGGATCCATACGGGTGCTCCGGTTCGGCGCCCCAGCTCCACGATGGAGTGGGGTAGATCAAGAGAGCCAGGGGCAGAATGCTGCGAAGGTCCGAACATTCTGTTGATGCACGCTGGAAAATACACCGCACGAGCTCCCTCGCGTTAGGTGCTAGGCAATCGTTGGGCTGCTTTGGGGAGTTCGCCGGGGATAGTGGGAAGGATATCGGGATTGATGACCCCGCGAGCTGTGTCAGAGAGGACTTTTATTGTGTTGGTGCCAAGAGCATGGGCGCTTATAACCCCACCGCGGACTAGTTTTTCCACGACGTCCCATTTTTGTGCGCCTGATAAGGCGACTTTTTGCGCAGTACGCGTCGTTTGTGCAGATCGGAAGCCTTTCATCACTTTTCCGGTATCAATACTGATCGGGCAGGCGATGGAGATGGAGCACACTCCGTCTGCAGCGCACATATTGATTGCGGCGTATTGGTATTCTTCCTGCAGTTTTTCAGTACAGGGGAGTCCTGCTTTTGTCGCGCCATTTCTCGACGTAATACGATTCTCTGCCTGGGTGTTACCGTGACATGCCGAGAAGGGCACACAGGTTCGCAAAAGCCGCATTCAACGCAAGGATTAATCTCTTCTTCTAGCTGCGGGAAGGTCTTAAAATTCTTGAGGTGAATATCCTGTGACTTTGTGAGCTTGACGTCAGGGGAGAGTATCCCAACTGGGTCCAGAAGATGTTTTACTTCCCACATGAGGTTCCAGGCCTGCGTTCCCCATTCGCGTTCCAAGAAGGGGGCCATGTTGAGGCCGGTTCCGTGTTCTGCCTTGAGCGAACCGTCATAACCATCAAGAACGAGGCTCGCCAGATCATCAAGGAATCTGGCATATTTTCACGTTCTTCTTGCATGCCAAAGTGCGGGAGGATGAAGAAGTGCAAGTTCCCAAAAGCTGCATGGCCCATGACCATTTCGGGATACCCGTACGTGGCAAGTAGATCGAGCAAATCGGCGGCAGCTTCACCAATTCTTTCGGGCGGGAAGCAGACGTCTTCAGTAATGAGGGCCGTTCCCTGAGGGCGATCTGACCCAATAACGCCAAAAGTCCGTTGCGGATGTGCCACGCTCCGCGTTGTCCCTCTGGGGTCTTATCAAACTGAAGCGGAGCGATGAGTCGTGCCTCGGATAAAACCTCCGTGGCACGTTCGATAGCCTTATCGAGCGCATTTTCATCAACACCACCTACTTCTAAAAGTAGGGCAGCGCTGTTGTTTGGAATGGAGGCCCAAGAACTAGGGGCTTCGGGGAAATTGCCGACGGACCGCTTAAGAACAGGCGCAACGAGCAATTCGCATGCTTCCGCTCCGGTCTGCATGAGTGGACTGACATAGTTTGCTGCGTCTCTAATGTCATTAAGCATCACCCAGGCCACAGCCCTTTTCTTTGGTAGTGGAACTGTGCGGATAACGGATTCTGTTATGGCGCCGAGGGTGCCTTCCGAACTCACCATGAGCTTGAGTAAAATGCGTACGGGTTGGTCTTCGTCGAGAAAAGCGTCGAGACGCAATCCGTTAGTGTTTCGGATGGAAAACTTGGTACGCAAGCGTTGAACAAGTTGCGAATCTGAGCGAATGCGATCGCGTAATTCGAGTAAACCCTGATGGAGTTCAGGTTCCTGAAGCTTGAAAGCCTCGTCTCCTTGTGCGGTGTCGATTACCGAGACACTGGGTAAAACAATGCGGGCATGTTCTATACAATGGTAGGTGTCCCGCTCTATTGAGCAGCGCATTCCTCCCGCATTATCTGCGATAACGCCACCAATCGTACACACGGAGGTGGATCCGGGGTCGGGGCCGAGCATGACTCCCGACCTGCCAAGGACGGCTTGGGCATCACCTAAGATTGTGCCTGGGCGGGACCAGAGCTTTTTGCCGTCATCGAGTACCTCTAGGCCTTGAAAGTGGGTTTTGAGGTCGATCAAGATGTCATCACTGGAGGCTTGTCCATTAAGCGAGGTTCCGGCGGCCCGGAACGTGAGGTGCCGCTGTTCACTTTTGGCAAAAACCATCAATTGGGAAAGATCATCCTCGTTTCGCGGACGAACCACTACTTGAGGAATACGCCGGTAGGGAGAACCGTCGGAGGCAAAACGGATGAGATCTGATAACGAGCCTAAAACATTCTTGCGTCCTACTATTGCGGAAAGCTTATCGACGAGCCATGGGGGCGTGCCGTGTAATAATAGTTCAGGACCTGCCGCATCGGCTTGAGAGGTGGACCTGGCGGGCTGTCCAATATTGGCTGGATCTGGGATGAATAGCTTCTTCATAGTCTCAGGGTAAGCGTGCAGATGGCACTTATGGCCTCAAAAATGTGTACAAACGGGAAATTTCACCCTCATGGGTGTGGTTTTGGGATTTATATCCCACTGTATGGAACACATTGCTAGGCTTTCTCGAAAGCGAAATGAAGTGAGGTCGTTGATATGTCAATGCTCGATAGTCACGAACATGTGGAAAACGAACGTGGGGGAGCTACGGCAGAAGAGCGCTCGGCGAAGGTGGCGGTGGTATGTTTTCCGCTGGTGATCCTCGTAGGGGCGGTCATTGCGTACCTTTCCCCAGAAACGTTTGTAGGTTTTAAACCTCTGGTTAATCCCATGCTCATGCTGATCATGTTTTCCATGGGATTAACAATCACGTTGCCGGATCTGGGCGAGGTGGCACGTAGGCCGTTGCCGATTATCGCGGGCGTGGCATGTCAATTTATTGTGATGCCGTTATCGGCGTTGTTGATTTCCCGCGCATTAGGCTTTAACGAGGCCATCACCTTTGGGCTTATTTTGTTGGGATCCGTGCCGGGCGGCACGGCTTCTAATGTGATCGCATATTTGGCGAAGGGGGACGTTGCACTTTCTGTTGCAATGACGTCGGTATCCACACTGGTTTCACCTTTAGCCACGCCCGCATTGATGGTGCTGCTGACTGGACGCAGCGCGGAACTTAATGCTGTGGGGATGACCGTTAGCTTGCTCAAGGTTGTTCTAGTGCCAGTCCTTGCAGGACTTGCGCTGAGGTGGCTGGCGGGGAAGATTATTGATCGAATCCTGCCAGTTCTTCCATGGTTTTCCATTGCCGTCATTGGGTTTGTCATGGTGATTGTGGTGTCTGGAGCGCGAGATAAGTTGGCAGTGGTTGGCCTTATTGTGGTCGTAGGTGTGGCGCTTCAGAACTTCATTGGCTTTGTCTTTGGATATGTGAGTGCGAAGCTTCTTAAAGAGGATGAGGCTGCATGTCGGACAACGTCTATTGAGGTGGCTACGCAGAATTCGGGTCTTGCTGCCGCAATGTCTGCTCAGTTTTATTCTCCTGAGGCGGCATTGCCGGGTGCGATCGCAGCAATGTACGCGAATGTGTCTGGCGCTATTTTTGCGGCCATCATGCGAAATCGTCATCGAGCAGTCTAGATGTTGTCTGTGTATCGACTGCTTGCAGCTGCCGGTATGGGATATATCGCGGTAGGGGTTCCAGCAGGACAGATCTAAAATGACATAATGTACATTATCGGACAATTAGTACTGTGGGGTTATGCCTGACAGATCTGACGGTCAATGAATATGTGTATAGCTGCTTCGCGCCTTTGTGGAAATGTTATAGCTCTCTCGTCAAGACCTGAATGCGATGCTGTGCTGTTCTTTATTTTTGTTAGATCTCCGTGTGTACGTCGTGTACGCCTTTGTGTGTGAATCATTGACGCATCGGGCTTGATGTAGAACGTAAAGCGATGAGAAATCCCTTTGTAGCTTTGCGACCTCTGTTTTGTGAGGTCTTTAATCTGCTGACTGTTGGCTCACGTTTGATCCGACGACAGGCTTTGAGATGTTTTCTACCCTACGGTCTTTCCTGGAGCGACGACGAGAGACTATACATGCCCTTTATTACGTCACTGTGACGTAATAAAGGGCATGTATTTTTTTGTACTAGGTCTTCTAGCTATTGGTGGTCTCCTTGAACGTTGTCTCCTGTATTCCTCCGCTCTCGATATGCATAATAAAGCTGAATGAGCGTGATAACGGAAAAAACAGCTGCAAAAACTGCCAACCACGGTAGCTTTTCATAGATCATGAAAGCAGCAAAACCTAGAAGGACGATGAAGCGTAGCCATAGTCCGGGGATCATCCTTGATGCCATGAATAAGTGACTCTCTAGTTCTTCTTAAGGGTAAGTAAGACGTTGATTTCGCCATTCGTATCAATTTTAGCGGCCGCGAATTCTGGGGTGTTCACATCATAATCGAGACGATTAATCGGGATAGTTGAAGAAAGCTTGACGGTGTCTCCGTCGCGAACGATCGTGAAGTTGGGAGAGATCGCATTCGTCTTACCGTGAATAGTAAGTTTGCCTGGGATCGTAATCTCCGTTGTTGTTCCATCTTCAGGGATGGATGAAACATCCGTGGATCCGGTGGTCTCAAAGGTTGCTTCCGGATATTTTTCCACTTCAAAGATCTTGGCGCGCACGTTGTTATCGCGTTTATCGTTATCAGTGCGGATGTCTGCCATGTTAATGGCTACTTTTCCTGAAACGATCTTCTGATCTTTCACTTCGACCGTGCCGGTTACACTTTGGGTTGATCCAGAGGTAACGCGTTTTTCTGCCGGCAGCACCTCGTAGAAAGTGAACCCCGCAGAACTGATATTTGGGGCCTTGCCATAGATAACTTTCCACGTTCCGTTGATGTCGGTTGTGGCGGCCTTCGCGTCGGATGCATCAAGAGCTTCGGTTTTTACACCGGGTCCGTTGACGAGTGGGATAATTGCCATGGCAACGGCAAAAACAGACAAAAGAACAACGATAACTGCCGTGCCAAGTGCAATGAGTTTATGCTTTTTTTCCATGGGTGCGCTAGTTATCCTTCTACCTGAGTTTCTCTATCTGTTTAGCTAATGCGACCAGTTCAGAACAAAGTTGCTGCATCTCTGTTGGATCGGCGCCCTCTGAACTAGCGGTGGCGATGTCTTCTGCGGCGCAGCGAAGCTCAAATAAAGAGTCGCGTAGCTCACTAACTCGCTCAGGTCGTAATACTACTGCGTTTTCTGGTACCGCTGGTCCTATACTCGCGGTTCTTTGTTCATATGCCCGCTGCCTGCAGGAATGTGAACAAAATTTCTTTGGACGTCCGCGTCCAGGACTAGCAAATTCTTTACCGCACCATGCACACGTATTAAGCCTTGAAGTAGACATCCACTTCAGTGTAAACCACCAAGACCCACCTGGATTAGTTACGTGTAAGGCAGTGATCCCCTATTTAAGGAACCTGAGGAACAAAAACTACTGGTTCGTACGTTATAGTGGAAGACCTTGAGCGTTTTCTCCGTAATGGAGACTTCGCCGTGCCCCTTTGAGATGGAAAGGACTGATCCCCTATGTCAGATCGTGTTTTGCGCGGCAGCCGCATGGGTGCTGTCAGCTACGAAACCGACAGGGACCATGACCTGGCTCCTCGTCAGATGGTTCGATATAAGACAGAAACCGGCGAGATCTTTGACGTACCCTTTGCACATGACGCGGAAATTCCAGGTACGTGGCTATGCAAAAACGGCCAGGTCGGAACGCTCATGGAGGGTGAAGGCGTTGAATCCAAGCCGGCAAAGCCACCGCGTACGCACTGGGATATGCTTCGTGAGCGTCGTTCTATCGAAGAGTTGGATCTGCTTCTAGAAGAGCGCATTGAACTCCTGCGTAAGCGTCGTCGTAACGCTGCGCGATTGTTGAAGCAGCAGCAGGAAGAAGCTGCAGCGCAAGCAAATAGTCAGTAATTTTACTGATCTTTCAAAGTGATCACCCCACGCAGCTCGTAGGAGCATCGCGTGGGGTGATCACTTTTGTATGTTTGAGATTAGATCATGTGCATTTTCGGAAAGCAGCGATCTCGTGCTTCGCCAGCTTAGAACCTTCGCGGTAGATGTTAGTGATCTGCTCTTTTCGGTGGTTGAGTCCCCACTTGGTGACTTCGAGGAGAGAATCTTTAACAAAGCTTCCATCTAGCTTGGATTCCCCGATTTCGCGCTCTGTGAACGTAATTGGTACTTCACGAACATCGAACCCTGCGCGTACCACACGCCACGCCATATCGACCTGGAAAATATAACCTGTGTTGGATAGCTCGTCGAGATCGATAGCCTCCAAAACTTCACGCTTGAAGGCTCGGTACCCTGCCGTCATATCCGATAGCCCGGCGCCAAGGGCAACGGAAATGTAGATGTTGCCGCCCTTGGACAAGACCCAACGGTTTTTAGGCCAGTTCACTACTTTGCCACCTGGGACGTACCGGGAACCGATAACAAGATCGGCCCCTGCGTCTACCTGGTCAAGGAGCAAGTGCAGTTGCTCAGGTGCGTGAGAACCATCTGCGTCCATCTCACACAACACTGTGTAATCACGCTCAAGGCCCCAACGGAAGCCTGCCACGTAGGCACCGCATAGGCCGCCTTTGCCCTCTCGATGGAAAACCTTGATGTGGCTATCCTTTTCTGCCAAAGCATCGGCTGCTTTGCCGGTTCCATCGGGGCTGTTGTCATCGACAATCAGAATGTCCACGTCAGGAGCGTCCTCACGGACACGACCGGTGATGAGGGGAAGATTCTCCAGCTCATTGTAGGTGGGAATGATCACCAGGGTCTTATCGCTGGGCTTGGTCATTGCTTTAAGTGACTCCTTGGTAGGCGGTTAAAACTAGCGCTTAGCGGTTCGAGGCTTCAGCTTGCGGCTGGTTCCTCTACCGGTGCTTGTGCTCTGAAAGAACAACGACCACAAAGCGCACATGGTTCCTATGATAACCAAGGCGTATTCAATATAGGTGCCATACCTAGCTGAAAAGGTCAGCGTGTCGCGAAGAGGAAGCGCGTCTTCCAAGGTAGCAGACTGGAATATTTTAGTTTGAGAAATAACGGAACCATCGGGCTTGACCAGCGCGGAGACCCCAGACGTTGCTGCTACGACCACTGCCCTATCGAATTCAATTGCCCGCATGCGGCTCATTGCCAATTGTTGATAGGTCATGTCTGTGAACCCGAAAGTAGCGTTGTTAGTGGGGGCTGTAAGTATCTGAGCACCAGCAGCAACTGCGTCGCGGCCGGCTTTATCAAATGCAACCTCATAACAAGTGGCAATGCCTACGGCTATGTTTTGTCCTGTGGTGGCGGCAGTCATGTGAACAACGCCGTTGCCATCTCCCGGTTTAAAATCTCCAGCCAGATCTACCAATGGCGAGAGTTTCCTAAAGAAATCTCTCCACGGCATGTACTCGCCAAAGGGCTGAAGGTATTTCTTGTTGTGGGTCTCCCCTATGCCTGTCTGCGGATCGAAAACCACCATGGAATTTCGATGTCCCACAGCATCTTTGGTGATGGTGCCTACAAGGATAGGGGCTTGTGCATGCGCCACGGCCTGAGAAACAAGTTGTCCGGCCTGTTGATCGCTCAACGGGCTAACATCGGATGAGTTTTCCGGCCAGATTACTAGGTCCGGTTGCTCAGATAGTTTTTCCGTTTCCCTCACATGATTGGCTAGCACGGCCCGGCGTTGAGCATTGAAATCGAGCCCTAAGCGTGGAACGTTGCCTTGTATAGCCGCTACTTTCACGGTTCCCTGTTCATGCGCTCGCCCGTTCGTGAGCGTTGCGACGCCCGCCACTAGGAGAACCGCGACCATAATGGACGCTGTTTGGCGTCGATAAGCGGCATTGATCACGAATTGCCAGAGTGCTGCTCCCATAACCGCAGTGAGAAGTGATACCAGGGCTGGTCCTCCCCAAGAGGCTACTTCTGCGAGTGGGCCATCGATCTGGCCCCACGCAGTACGAACCCAGGCGAAACCACCGAACGGAAAATTAGACCGTGCCCATTCCACCGCCACGATGAGAAAGGGGAACCAGATCCATCCCAAACGATGTTGTAAAAGTCGGACGCCTACTATTCCCAGCGGAATGGAATACAAGGACAGAAACGTGGAAAGCGCAATGTAGGGCATTGCTCCAACAAACTCACCTATCCAGGGCAAAAGAAGCAGAAAAAGCGTCACGGAATAAGTAAAACCCAGGAGCGCACCAGTTTTACCTGACGGGTGGTTTCCCTTCCATGGAGCTAAAGCACCGCATAAGAGTGCAATCCCGATGGGCGCCGCGAAAAACCACCCCAGGGGGGCGTAGGAAGCATAAACAGACAGTCCAGCGATAGCTGCGATCGCAGATCGGATAAGGAGTGATCGCATGGCGTGCGAGGACAAAGACATAAACATTGCTCACTGATCAAGAGACGGGAAAGAACACACGCCCAGACTTGGGTGGAAAATGGCTGGCCCACGTGCCACCATTCCCTGAGAAAGACATAAGCGCTATTGAGTGAGGCTACAAAAGAAGTTTCTGTATGAAAAGCCTTAGCAGCTAGAACGTCTTATTTTTGTTGCGGGTTCGGCCCGTGTGGTCCCCCGAAATCCTCAGGCTTTATATCGCGGGACCATTGTTGAATCTCTTCCTCGTTAAGCTGATCATGTTCGATGACTGACTGGGCGCCAAAGCTTCCATAACTGGCGTGTTGCCTATAGCTATTGGTTGCCTCGAAACTACGAACACCCATGTCTTCAATCTTTTTTCGAAGCCCTTTGGCCAAAAACGACCGAATGAACGCTCTAGTGGGCGGGAGAATAAGCAAAAGCCCGAATATGCTCGTGACAAAGCCAGGCAGCGCAACTCCTACTGCCCCGGCGGCTAATAACCCTAGGTCGCCAGCAGCGCGACCGGGAGATGAGCTGCCGGCCGCTAGACGCCGTGAAATGCTTCGCATTTCAAAGGCCGCAAGAAATAAGCCGCCAAAAAGAAAAGCGATGAGTGCGATGAGCGCAGTGGCGGTCCCTAGCCACTGAGCAACACCCCAGAAGGCAAGAGCTTCAATCAAAATGTACGGAAGACCAATAAAAAGCGGCATAGCCCTTACTTTACTGTTTTTGTCTTATCGATGATGCTCTAGCAGTTTCAGCAGCTTCTGGGGCCGTCAGACTCTCACTTTTATTGAGAGAATCTTCTTCCAAGGCGCCTTCCATCTCTAGGAAGGTTCCACGCAGGGTATCCAAGGCTTCTGCTGTGGGGTTTTCCCATAGGCCACGATCTGCAGCCTCAAGCAGGCGTTCGGAAATATCGCGGAGTGCCCAAGGGTTAGATGCCTCGAAGAATTCTTTGTTCTCTGGATCCTTCACGTATGTATCCGTCAGCGTCTCATACATCCAATCGTCCATGAGCCCGGTGGTCGCATCGTATCCAAAGAGATAATCAACGGTAGCGGACATCTCAAAGGCGCCCTTATATCCATGCTTGCGCATAGCCGCAATCCACCGTGGGTTGACCACGCGGGCACGGAAAACCCGGCGCGATTCCTCATGCAAAGTGCGGGTTTTGACGGTTTCCTGACGCGTCGAGTCGCCGATATAGGCTTCAGGGTCTTTGCCGGTGAGTGCACGCACTGTAGCAATCATGCCGCCGTGGAATTGGAAGTAATCATCGGAGTCGGCGATATCGTGTTCCTTGGAGTCCACGTTCTTTGCGGCGGCCTGGATTCGTCGATAAGCAGTGCGCATATCGTCAGCGGCTTCTACCCCGCTCATACCGCGGCCGTAGGCGTAGCCGCCCCACGCGGTATAGACATCCGCAAGGTCCTTATCATCGCGCCAGGTGCCGGACTCGATGAGCTCAAGCAGCCCGGCTCCATATGTGCCTGGTTTTGAGCCGAAAATGCGTCGTACGTGGTCGTGCTGGGCTTCGTCAAGCGCATGGGCCTTGATGTAGTTCATGTTTAGCGGCTCGTCGAGATGGGCCACTAGCTGGACGGCATCGTCGATAAGCGCAAGCACGTGAGGGAACGCGTCGCGGAAGAAACCAGAAATGCGGACTGTTGTGTCGATGCGTGGTCGTCCGAGTTCTTCGAGCGATATTACTTCTAGGTCAACCACCCGGCGCGATGCTTCATCCCATACGGGGCGCACTCCAAGGAGCGCGAATACTTCGGCGATGTCGTCTCCGGAGGTGCGCATGGCGGAGGTTCCCCAGACGGAAAGCCCGACGGATGTTGGGTAGTCTCCTTCGTGTTCTGCCCGGTATCGCTCGATGAGGGAATCTGCGAGGAGTTGGCCGGTTTCCCATGCTAGGCGGGATGGGAGTGATTTGGGATCGACTGAGTAGAAGTTGCGCCCCGTGGGTAGGACGTTGACTAGGCCTCGCATGGGGGAGCCGGAGGGACCTGCTTCAATAAAACCTCCATCGAGTGCGCGGAGGATCTGGTCGATTTCCCGCTCTGATTGGGCTAGTCGGGGGATGATTTCCTTGCATGCAAAGCTGAGGAGCTTGGCTAGTTCTTCTTTGTTTGCGTTTCCAGGTAGTTCGGTTGCGTCCAGGATGGAGTCCACACTGTTGGGATTCCAGTCTGCGGCGTCGAGCTCTATGAGAAGAGCATGGGCGATTTTTTCTACTGCATCTACCCTGCCGAGGGTTTCATCGCCGGCTTCGGATAATCCTAGGGATTCGCGTAGACCTGGTACTGCTTTGTCGCCTCCCCAGAGTTGGCGGGCGCGCAGCATTGCGAGAACGAGCTCGATGCGGACTTCCCCGGTGACTGCTTCTCCTAGGATATGGAGTCCGCCGCGTATGGCTGCGTCTTTGATCTCGCAGAGCCATCCGTCGATCTCCATGATTTGATCATCAAAGGCGTCTTCGTCAGGGCGTTCTTCCCAACCAAGGTCTTTGTCCATTTTTGCTGCTTGAAGCAGAGTCCAGATTTCTTGGCGGATAGCGGGGAGTTTGGCGGGATCCATGGACGCAATGTTTGCGTGCTCGTCGAGAAGCTGTTCGAGTCGGGTGATGTCTCCGTAGCTTTCGGCGCGCGCCATGGGCGGAATCATGTGGTCGACAAGTGTTGCATGGGCTCGTCTTTTGGCTTGTGTTCCTTCCCCTGGGTCGTTGACAAGGAAGGGATAAATGAGTGGTAGCTCGCTGATTGCTTGGTCCGGGTAGCATTCAGCGGAAAGACCTGCGTTTTTCCCGGGTAGCCATTCCATGTTCCCGTGCTTGCCCATGTGTACGATGGCATTGGCTCCAAAGATTTCCCGGAGCCAATAGTAGACCCCTAGGTAGTGATGGTTGGCGGGGAGATCGGGATCGTGATAGATGCCGACAGGGTTTTCGCCGAAGCCGCGGGGTGGTTGCACCATTACGACGATGTTGCCAAACTGCAGTCCAGCTATGTAGAGTTCGCCGGTTTCCTGGTTGACGTAATGAGTGCCGGGGGCTTGTCCCCAGTGTTGGGTCATCTTGTCTTGCATTGCTTGCGATAAGGATGCAAAGAAGTTGAGATAATCCGTTTGGGAAAGTTTGAGGGGATTATTCTTGATTACCTCGTCGGTGAGCCATTCTGGGTCGTGTCCACCTGCCGCGATGATGGCGTGCATTAACGCGTCTCCATCATGAGCGCCGTCTTCTGAGTACCCCGGTATTTCGCTGGTGTTACCGAGATCGTAGCCTGCGTTATTGAGGGCTTGAAGGACGCGAAGCGTAGAAAGCGGAGTGTCGAGCCCCACGGCGTTGCCGATGCGGGCGTGCTTGGTGGGGTATGCAGAGAGCATGAGGACGAGTTTTTTGTCTTTATTCTCGATAGTCCGTAGTGCCGCGTGGCGGATGGCTATTCCGGCAAGGCGGGAGCATCGTTCGGCATCGGGTACATAGGAGATGAGGCCGTCGGAGTCGTATTCTTTGAAGGAGAACGGTACGGAGATGAGTCGCCCGTCGAATTCTGGTACTGCGATTTGGGTGGCTACATCGAGAGGGCTGAGTCCCTCGTCGTTGTCTTCCCATTCGGAGCGCGCATTGGTGAGCGCAAGACCTTGGATGATGGGCACGTCGAGAGCTGCAAGCTTTGCGACGTCCCACGTTTCATCGTCTCCGCCAGCTCCTACGGTAGCCGGTTTTGTGCCGCCAGCCGCGAGCACGGTGGTGATTAAGGCATCGCATGTGCGCAGTTCTTGGAGTAATTCTTCTGATGCTTGGCGCAGGGATGCAGCAAAAATTGGTACGGGTAGTCCGCCTTTTTCTTCGATGGCGCGGGAGAGGGCCTCAATGTAGGCGGTGTTACCTGCTAAATGCTGTGCGCGGTAATAAATAATGCCGATCCGGGGAGCCTGCGGTGGGACCGTAACCGTGGAGGTTCTGTCCAGGTGTCCCCACACCGGCATATGCTGTGGTTCTTCAAAGCCTAAGCCGGTGAAAAGCAGCGTATCGGAGAGGAAATTATGCAGGTTTATAAAATTAGATTGGCCGCTCTCGGCTAAGTACGTATGGGCTGTGGTGACAACTCCTGCCGGTGCGGTGGATAGCTCGGTGAGCTCAGCGTCCACTGCGAGTTCGCCGGAAACGGCTACCAACGGAACCGAAGAGGCGAGGATCTGCTCTAAGCCGGATTCCCATGCGCGTTTTCCTCCCAAAAGACGGACGACAAAGACGTCAGTCTGTGCGATAAGCTCGTCGAGTTTTTCCTCGGAGACATAGTTTGGGTTAGCACAATGGAAGCTGACGTTATCAGTTTCTCCCGCTACTTTGGCCGAAAGGAGATCTGTATCCGATGTAGACAAAAGCGTGATCATGCGAGGCAAGGTGTCCTTTCGTGGGTGACGCGCCCATCGACGGCGTTGTTTAAGAAGGCGGTTGCGGCACGTGGTTTTCATGAAGTCGATGGTCTGGCTATAACAGTGGTGCGACCGTCCGGAATTTCACCGGATTCATCGACACATGAAGATAAGCTTTTCCGACAATAATTCGGCGCTCTAGGCTGGGCTTATTCAGCGTGTACACAACAAACACCATGGGAACCACAATGCGGTTCTCTGTTTTCATTATTACGTTGTTTTTTAACAGCATGCCCAAGGGCGTGTACTACCTTAGCCAATCTGCTTTACGAGTTGGGCATGTATGGGGGTAAAAGCGCTCGCTAACGGTGTGATCGTTCTGTGGATCCGCCATTCTTATCAGGCATGTGCAGAGCGCAAAGTGTCAGAAAACTTAAGAAAAGTGTTTATTTCAACAAAGTTTTACAGGTCACAATGTTGGTTTAAGTGTGTTTGTTTTTACTATCATGTTGCGCATGACCCACCCTAAACTCTCGCAATCAGCAGTACTGATTGCTCACCCAGACCGTAGCCGTTCTGACATGTGTCCTGGTGCACTTAAGCTGCATCACGCTACGGACGGATCTATCGGACGCGTCCGCTTCCCCGGCGGGCGAGTACGCACAGAACAATGGAAAACGATTGCCCAGATCGCTCGCGAGCTTGGCGACGGAACAATCCACATCACAACCCGTGGCAATATGCAGTTCCGCGGCGTGAAAGATGAAGCACAGTTTGCCACTGTGGTGGAAGAGTCTGGGTTCTTGCCTTCGCGGAGCCACGACAAGATCAGGAATATCCTGGCCTCTCCCCTGCACCCTGAGCTATGGCCGCTGGTGGAAAGCTTAGACGCTGCGCTTTTAAGTGATGATGTAGTCTCTGGCTTGTCTGGGCGTACCCTCTTTGGTTTTGACGCGGGCGAAGGCGACATCCTGAGCCAAAGGCCAGACTTTGGTGTTATCGCAATTGATGATGCGCACCATATGATCCTGGGCGGGCAGGTTACCGAGATTCATCTGAATAGCCTAGAGATCATCCCCGAGGTACTCACTTTCGCTGCGCGCATGTGGCAAGAAAATCGTGAAGACTCGTGGCGTCTCCATGAAAGCCCGTCCATACGCGCGCACATCCTTGACCAAGTTCAGACGCACTTTGCTGTGGACACACAGCTGGTAACTCCTCCCGTCATTGAGGGATCTGCGCGTCCGGTTGGTTGGATTGACCTTGGCGATGAACGCGTTTCTTTGGGAGCAGGTCTCCGCTTTGGCTTCCTCACCGCGCAGGTTGCCGATATCTTGAGCGCTATAGATGCAGAGACAACGATTACTCCCTGGGCATCAATCGTGATTCATGATCTTCCGCACCATGATGCGGATGCCGTGGTTAAAGTACTCGCACCGCTCGGGCTGCTTTTTGACCAGGAATCACCATGGCTACGAGTAACTGCGTGCACCGGCCTGCCGGGGTGCCAGAAATCTTTATCCAACACCCAAAATGATGCAACGCAGTTGGTCCTTTCAGGTAAAGCACCAGAGGGCCTTGTACACTTTTCAGGGTGCGACCGTCGTTGCGGTCATCCCCTATCCCATCACACGGAATACGTTGCCACCGGCGACGGAGAGTACGAGGTATCAGCAAGGTGAGTTTTGACTACATCACCGACGGCAATGAGATTTACCGTCAATCCTTTGCGATGATTCGTGAGGAATCCGATCTCAGTAACTTTGATCCAGACCAAGCACAAGTTGCTGTCCGTATGATTCATGCCGCCGGTGAGGTAGACCTCGCCGAGGACATTGAGTTCTCGGCGAACCTTGTTCCCGCAGCTCGAAACGCGCTCAAAGCGGGAGCCCCCATTTTTACTGACGTGAACATGGTGAAAAGCGGAGTAACTCGTAAACGACTCCCCGCCAATAACGATGTGGTGTGTTTGCTTCAAGACGAACGCATCCCAGAACTTGCAGCCCGACTCGGCACAACCCGATCTGCCGCGGCAGTAGAACTATGGGCTGAGCGTCTCGACGGCGCCATCGTGGCTATCGGCAACGCCCCTACAGCGCTCTTCCACTTGATGAACTGGCTTGCCGAAGATTCCACCCGGCCGCACCCCGCCGCAATTATCGGTATCCCCGTAGGATTCATCGGCGCTGCCGAATCCAAGGCAGCTTTATCCAATGTGGCTGCAGATCTTGGTACTGAGTTTGTTACCGTCCATGGGCGTCGTGGCGGGTCTGCAATCACATGCGCCGCCATTAATGCTCTTGCCACAGAAAAGGAGATACTCCCGTGAGCAAGGCAAGACTCATTGGTGTAGGTGTAGGTCCTGGCGATCCCGAACTGTTAACGGTCAAAGCGATCAAAGCTATCCAAGCCGCAGACGTGGTTGCTTATCATGCTCGATCTAACGGGACCTCGGCTGCGCGGAAGATCGCCGAAGCTTATTTAACGGACTCGCAAGAGCACGTGCTTCTGGAATACCCAGTGACTACGGGAATCACTGATCATCCTGGTGGATACGCCGGGGCCATGGCCGACTTCTACCTTGATGCTATCCAGCGACTCCGCACGTATCTACAGCAAGGCAAAACCGTCGCCGTGTTGGCGCTGGGTGACCCTATGCTTTATAGCTCGTACCAGCACTTACACAAATATCTTGCAGAAGAATTTCCGGCAGAGATCATCCCAGGAATCCCCTCTATTACTGCTGCAGCTGATGTCTTGGGCATGCCACTATCTGAGGATGATGAAGTTCTCTCGATCATCCCAGGAACGCTTCCTAGTGCTGAATTAACGCAGCGACTTCTCGATTGTGACACAGCGGTTGTGATGAAACTGGGCCGTACGTTTAAAAAAGTTCGACAGTGCCTCATCGATGCAGGAGTTGCTGATCGGGCGTACGTGGTAAAGCGCGTAGGTATGGAGGGGCAAAGCACAATCCCTGTACTTGAAGCCGATCCGGATTCTATTCCTTATTTCGCAGTAGCTGTTGTCCCCTCGTTGGTGCACCAAGAACATGGTGTATCGCACGAAGAGTGCTGCCAGGATGGTACTCTAGGTGAAGTCGTAGTCGTAGGCCTCGGGCCTGGTTCCTCACGGTGGATAACACCCGAGGCCACCGCAGAATTAAAAAACGCCACCGATATTGTTGGATACTCCACCTATGTCAACCGCGTGCCCCTGCGCGCCGGGCAACGCCGACACCTCTCCGACAACAAGGTGGAAGCTGAGCGCGCAGCCATGGCCTTAGACATGGCAAAACAGGGAAGAAAAGTTGCGGTGGTTTCTTCTGGAGATCCCGGCGTGTTTGCCATGGCTGCGGCAGTTCTAGAGACAGCCGATGATGAACAATGGCGCGAGGTGCCGGTTCGTATTATCCCCGGTATGACCGCGGCGCAAGCCGTGGCATCTCAAGTAGGTGCACCGCTAGGCCATGATTTTGGGATGATCTCTTTGTCTAACCGGCTCAAGCCCTTTGAGATCGTGGAAAAGCGTATCCGTGCGCTCGCAGGTGCTGACATGGCTTTTGCCTGCTATAACCCCGCTTCAAAAGAGCGACGCTGGCAGGTAGCAAAACTCAGGGACATTGTTTTGGAATACCAGCCGGAAGATACCCCCGTCATTGTGGCTCGTGCTGTGGGGTCCGACCAGGAAAAAGTTGTGGTCACGGCTCTGCGAGACTTTGATCCAGACATCGTTGATATGCGTACAATGGTGATCGTGGGGGCGTCGACAACGCACCAGTACATGGGTGCGGATGGTATCCGCGTTTTTACTTCACGACGCTACGAGTAACCCAGAAGGCTATCGCTGTGTAAAAACCGCGGTAGCCTATAGGTTAAGGATGCGACTCGAATAAGAGCTGTGAACGGCTGTTATATGCACTGAATACAAAGCGGTCTAGACTATTCCGGGTAGCTGAAGCCGGCACGAAAACCGTGGGGCAAGAAACTTCGTGTTCGGATGAATACGCGTTATTGCATTGGTGAGATCTTAGCTGCGGCCTCATTCCGTAGGCGGAGAGGTCTTTTTAGAAAGGACTCATTGCGATGAGCGCCAATGATAGTGGCTCCCCTGCTCAATCCGTGGCAGAGTTACCGATTAATACAAAGCAGCGGCAGGTTCGGACTTCTCGGATTAGACGCAACGGTGGCTTAAAACATCGGCACCTTCATTTCATTGCCTTAGGATCCGCCATCGGCTCCGGTCTTTTTTATGGTTCAGCTGGGGCGATACAAGCAGCAGGTCCTTCAGTCTTGCTTGTCTATGTGCTTGGTGGCGCGGTAGTTTATTTCATGCTTCGGGCATTGGGCGAAATGGCTGTTCGCAACCCTATTTCCGGATCCTTTGCGGAATACGCACGTGAACATATGGACGGCTGGGCTGGCTACATCACCGGGTGGATGTTTGCTTTTGAAATGGTCATAGTCTGTTTGGCCGACCTCACTGCAATCGGTATCTATATGAAGTTTTGGCTTCCACATGTCTCCCAGTGGGTATGGGTCGTGGTGACTCTGCTGATAGTGGGCGCGGCGAACATAGCTACTGTAAAAGCATTCGGGGAACTGGAATTCTTTTTCACTCTCATCAAAGTCGGCGCTGTTATTGCGATGATCGTTGGTGGCGCGGCAGTACTTGTTTTTGGTCTGAGTAACGCAGAGACTGGGCCTGCAAATCTCGTTGCAGACGGTGGTTTCTTCCCTAACGGCATAAAGGGGATGATTGCGTCCTTCATGTTGGTGCTCTTTGCCTTCGGCGGCACTGAAATTATCGGTGTGGCAGGCTCAGAAGCAGAAAATCCAGAAAAGTCGATTCCACAAGCGATTAATACTGTTCCTCTGCGTATTTTGCTTTTTATGTTCTCGCGGTTTTAGTGATCTTGTTGATCAACCCGTGGCGGACTATTACTGGAGACGAGTCTCCTTTCGTGCAAATATTTGATTCCCTCGGAGTAACGTGGGCGGCGGACCTGCTGAACGTAGTGGTGATTGCGGCGGCATTGTCGGCGATTAATGCGGACTTATTTGGCGCGGGACGAGTCCTTACTGGACTAGCAAAGCAAAACCTTGCGCCGAAAGCGATGGCGCATACCTACCGTAATGTCCCTGTCATGACCACGGTTATTTTGGTCATCGTGCTAATCATCGGAGCGGCCCTCAACGTGGTACTGCCTGACCGTGTTTTTGAGGTCGTTGCAGCATTAGCCACGTTTGCCACCGTATATGTCTGGCTGATGATTCTTCTGGCGCATCTCTTCTCACGGAGGAAAATGAGTGCTACAGAAGTATCCGCCCTGGGCTATAAAGTTCCTCTGTGGCCGTGGGGGCAATACTTTGCCATCGGCTTTATCGCTTTTACTTTTGGAATCATGGTGTGGCTTCCTGAATACCATCTAGCTCTTGCCGTAGGAATCGGCTTTTTAGCAGTGATGACCCTGATGTATTTTACGCGCGTCAAGCACCGTGTGGATAACGCGCGTTAGCCTTAGAGCTTCTGTATGGCGTCCATGACTTCTGCCGCAGACGTTGCTGTGTATGCAGCGTGAGGCAAAACAGGGCGTTGGACCATGATGACGTCAACGCCAAGCTCGCGCGCTGCGTCCAATTTAGCGCTTGTTAAAGGACCTCCAGAATTTTTGGTTACAACGCAATCAATCTGGTTATCCACCATGAGCTTCTTTTCCTCAGCTACGGTAAAAGGACCACGAGACATAATCAGTCGGTGCCGTGGTGGAAGCGGCACTTGCGGAGGTTCCACGGTGCGTACCACATACAAGTTATGGGGATCCTCGGCAAAAGGCGCAAGTTGCTGGCGGCCGATAGTGAGAAAAATATGGTGGTAGTCTCTAGCAGCTAGGCGGGCTGCCTCGACCATTGAAGAGACAGGCCGCCAACGATCTCTGGGGCCAGCTACCCACGCTGGACGATGGAGGGCAATAAGCGGAATTCCCGTTGCTCTCGTGGCTTCCGCAGCAGAAATGCTAATGCGCTCAGCAAAAGGATGCGTGGCGTCGATGACTACTTCTACGCCTTCCTTGATCAACCATTGGGTAAGACCCATAGGCCCGCCAAAACCACCAATGCGCACTTCTCCTACAGGTAGTTTAGGGTTTGCAACTCTTCCAGCGAGCGAGCTAGTGACATGCCAGCCAGCGTCGTAAAGCAACTGGGCGACGTCCCTGGCCTCGCCAGTGCCACCAAGAATCAGTGCGCGCATGGAATAGTCCTTCCTTCTGCATCGCGAGGACGTCCATCGGAATAAAGGAAAGAATCCGGGAAGCCTTCGGCAGCTAAAACCCGACCGACAACGATGATCGCTGTGCGAGTAATGCCTGATTCTTTTACTTTTGCTGCAACATCTGCGAGAGTTCCCCGAACGATTTTCTCCTCTGGGAGGGAGGCAAAAGCGACAACGGCGACCGGGCAGTCCTCGCCATAATTAGGGATGAGCTCTGCTACCACGCGGTCGATATCGTAGGCTGCTAAATGTATGCATAACGTGGCTCCGCTTTGCCCCAGCGTGGTCAGATCCTCCCCCTCCGGCATTGCCGAAGCTCGTCCGGATACACGCGTTAAGATGACAGTTTGACCTACCGTAGGCACGGTGAGCTCGTGGCCTAATGCCGCAGCAACAGCTGCAAAGGAAGGTACCCCAGGCACTATCTGATAATCCACGCCATGCGCGGTGAGACGCCGGGCTTGTTCGGCCACTGCAGAATAGATAGCAGGATCGCCGGAATGCAGCCGTGCGATATCTTTTCCATCGGCGTGTGCGTCGAGAATGCGCCGGGTGATTTCATCTAACGGCATACGAGCGGTATTGGTGACTTCAGCATTTTCCGGGACGGAGTCCAAGACCTCAGGCGGAACAATGGAACCGGCGTACATACACACTTGGCAGGTGCTGATGAGTTTTTGTGCGCGTAGCGTTAACAAGTCAGCGGCACCTGGACCAGCACCAATAAAATAAACAGTCATTTTTACCTTTAATTTTCTACAGTTTTACTAATGAGCAGTGGCGTTGAGTTTGGTAATAACCCACTGGACTACCGGCAGCGCTGGCTTCATCGTGGTAAAAGATCCCACGTTATGGTCCTGTGAAATATCGAAACGCGCCATGGTTCCGCCCAATGCTTGTCTTAGCTCCCAGAGCATCGATTCGCTTTCAATTGTCACTGCGTTAGCTACAAGACGGCCGCCTATCGGAAGCCTAGCCCATGCGGCATCAAAGACCCCAGGTGCTGTGAGGCCACCTCCGATGAATATGACGTCCGGAGATGCAGGAACCTCGTCGAAAGATTGCGGTGCTCCATTATGGATGGCTAAGCGGTCGATAACGCCTAGTGTCCGTGCGTTTTCTGCGATGCGGTTGCGGCGTTCCTCAACTACTTCAAAGCAAACGGCAGTTGTTCCGGGTGTGGATCTAAGCCACTCGATAGCGATGGAACCAGAACCCCCACCAATATCCCACAATGTCTCGCCTTGACGGGGTGCCAAAGCCGAGAGCGTAAGAGCTCGGATGTGACGTTTAGTGAGCTGGCCATCGGAGGCATAGTGGGTGTCGGAAAGCCCAGGGAGCATGCTCTCACCCGCACGTTGTAGAGAGACAGCAATAACGTTGAGGGCGCTCGTAGCAGTAGGAGGATTTTCTGCAGTTCCTGCAGCAACTGCCTCATCGGAGCTACCCAAATCGCTAAGTATGATTATTTTTGCGTCTGATTGGTTGAGTTCAATTAAAAGGTCGCAGATACGGGCAGGAGTTTTTTCATCTTGCCCGAGCACCAGGAAATCTCCACCCCGCTGTACCGGAAGCACGAGATGATCTACGGTGTTGGTGACCAAGCTATAAACGGGAGTCTTGTCAAGGGGCCACCCTAGACGCGCGCACGCCAAGGATGCTGAAGAGCTATGCGGGATCACTGTAATCGAATGCTGTGGAAGCATACGCATGAGTGTTGACCCGATGCCATGGAACATCGGGTCGCCTGAGCCTAAGACCACCACATTATGATCTGTCAGCTCTGCAAAAATCTCCGGGATCTTGGGAAGCATCGGAGACGGCCATGGGCGGCGTTCCGCTGGGATATTGTCAGGGACGAGCCCTAGCTGACGCCACGAGCCAATGATCACGTCCGCGTTATAGATTGCCTCGCGCGCTTGAGATCCCAGCTCGTCTACCCCACCGGCGCTAATCCCCACCACAGTGATAGAACCCGTTTTGGCTACTGAATCCCCTACCGCAATACGCCGTAACGAGGTCGCTTCCGTACTCATAGAAAAAATTTTAGCGATACAAAAGCTATTCGCTGTGATCAGCGTGGCATGTGCCGCCAAATTGAGCTAGGAACCACACGCATGAGGAAGGCTAGCGCCATGAGGCGCCGAGGTATCCACAGTGTGGTGGACCCCTTTCCATTGTTGATCTCCTGTACGACCGCTCGGGCCACAACATCCGGTGTCACAGACATAGGAGCAGGAGACATTCCAGCAGTCATTCTTCCGATCACAAAACCAGGTCGGGCAGTGATCATGCGGAGATTCGTTGCATGCACAGCCATGCTGAGGCCTCGGCAAAAGGCGTCTAATCCAGCTTTGGTTGACCCGTAGACGTAGTTAGCTCGTCGAGCTCGCCAACCAGCGATAGACGAGAAAGCCGTGATGGTACTGGGCTGAGAGTTATGCTTCATGCGATCAGAGAGGACAGTAAGTGCAACAATCTGTGCCATGTAGTCTATCGTGGCGATGTCCGCAGCATGGTGCTCATCAACTTCGGCGATCTCTTGATCTCCGAGAATGCCGAAACACACTATGGCATGTTCAATATCGCCGGAATTCTCTATTACCTTCCGATGGGAGTGCAGATCAGAAGCATCGAAAAATTCAGTCTGCACTGACACGGCTCCCAACGCCATGAGCTCCGCGCTAAGGTCTTTGAGATCTTCAGTGCGACGCGCGGCGAGAACTACACGACGGCCGGGTGCCAGGAGCCGTGCTATCTGCCCGCCGATTTCGCTGGTGGCACCAAGAACAAGCAGGGTACGAACGGTAGAAGTCACTGGAGCGTCCGTGGCTGGTTGTTGAGGCATTCGCAGCCGTTTTCTGTTACCACGACGATGTCCTCAATACGGGCGCCGAAACGGCCTTCGAGATAAATGCCGGGTTCGACGGAAAACGCCATGCCTGGTTGGAGGACAAGATCGTTTCCTTCCATGATAAAGGGCTCTTCGTGCGTCGATAAGCCAATGCCATGGCCGGTGCGGTGGATGAACGCGTGACCGTAACCTGCCTCCGAGATAATATCGCGGGCTACTTTATCAATGCTTGCTGCGGTGACTCCCGCTTGAATAGCTTTAACCGCTTCTTCCTGCGCACGGAAAAGCACGTCGTACATTTGCCGTGCTTCTGTTTCTAAGAGGTCAGCGTCGCCCCCAACAACATAGGTTCGGGTGCAATCCGAGTGGTAGCCCACACCATAGGTACCGCCGATATCAACTACAACCATGTCTCCGAGTACGAGCTCGCGATCCGAATAATCATGGTGAGGATTAGCGCCATTGATCTGGCTTCCTACGATCACAAAGTCGACTTTGGAATGGTCTTTCTTGATGAGCACAGCCAAGTCCTCGGCCACTTCGGCTTCTGTTCGCCCTGGTTGCAAGAGGAAAGGCACTTGCGCATGGACCCTGTCGATGGCCTGGCCGGCTGCTCGTAGCTGCTCGATTTCTTCGGGGTCCTTGGCCACGAACAACTCGGCTAGAACGGCGGTTGCCAATACCGTAGCTGATTGTTCCCCTAGGATATTTTGGAGCGATATCAAGTGGTTAGCCGTGAGGTCTTCTCCTATGCCAACGGTAGCGTGAGAAGGCTCCCCCAGCGCAGCTACCACTGCAGCGTAGGGGTCTTGTCCGTCTACCCAACCGAGAACGTTGATACCAAGAAGCGGAACAGCAGATTTCCGTAGGTCGCCTCGATCTACGTCCGGCACAACAAGGGTGGGTTGAGCCCCGGAAGCCGGAATCACCAGGGCCGTAAGCCTCTCGTGGGTTGAGATCCAGGAACCGGTGAGATAGGCAAGTTGCGCGCCTGCCCCGATAATGAGTCCACTTAGACCCGATTCGCGGGCAAGAACAGCCGCGCGTGCGATCCTATGCGCATAGACCTCAGGGGCAAAGCCTTGATATTCATTGATAGACATAGTGCTTATTCTAGAGAACTTAAAGCTTATCGACGCCACCTAGTTGCCTATAGCGACCACACCGCGCCGTATTGCTTCGATAGCAGACCGAGCAGATTTTTTCGTCTCATTGCTGTAGGCAGTTGATCTAATCTGTTCAAGTAGATCGATAACCTGACGGCACTGCCGCACAAAATCACCTGCGGTGAGCTCCGCCCCTGATTCTGCGGCAGCTGCGAGGCAATAACCGAGTGGCGCGCCAGCAGTCCATTGATGAACAGCTAAAGAAAAACCAGCCTCGGGATACTTGGTTACAGGTAACTGGTAGCGTCGTTCATTAACGCTGAGCTCATCCCAGAGTCGGAGTGTGTTGTTCATTGCCGCGGCCATGGGTTCTGTCGCAGCTTCCGGCTCACCACGCGTTTCCTTACGATTCTCAAATGTGCACATGCTGACAACGCCGGCAAGTTCTGCGGGATCGAGTCCATCCCAGATTCCGCGTTTGAGGCATTGAGCTACCAGCAAATCCGATTCATTGTGAATTTTGGCGAGATTCTCCCCTTCTTCCGTTACCTTTGGAACGCCATCGATAAACTCCACGTAGTTGAGTTCTCCGAGTAGTCCCAGGATCCGGTCAAACGTCTTCCCAAGGGTGTCGGTGGCGGTTTCTACCGTGGTACGTAGTCGAGATGTCTCTTTCTGCGCACGCGCGAGTTTTTCTCCGATCCTTGCAAGGTCCTCCCTGTTATCCCACTGATGAGCTGGGTGGGAACGTATGCGCGCGCGAAGCTCAGTGATCTTTTCCGTCGGACGATTACGCTGCTGCGCTTTAAGACGCTTAGGTCGAGAGTAGGAGAGTTTTTCAAACTGTCTGACCACGTACTTGGAGTTTTTCCGAGGCTGAGCAATCGTGGCACGAGAGAGCTTCATATGGCCTACCACCACAGGAGGCATCGGGAAAGCAGCGGTATCTACTCTCCCCGACCAACCAGATTCCATGGTCACCCAAGGCTTAGGATCGGAAGAGTTATTGGAAGGCTGCACAACCACGGCTAATAGCGGGCGCTTTTTGCCCGGCATAGCAATCACGTCTCCGAGATTAAGACTGGCTAGTATCCGAGCTACCTCTATCTCACGTTGTTCGAATGAGTGCCGTTTTGCCCTGCGTTCCTCATCAGTAAGTTCGCGTCTGAGATCAATGTATTCTAAAAACTTCTCAATATCTTCTTCGGGTATATGAGAGCTGAGCTGCGTTTCAAGTTTTTTAACCCGTGCTTCCGAGCGCTCTATATTCCTCACAACGTCCACCACGCTGCCATCTGCTTGGAACTGAGCGAATGACTTTTCTAAGAGCCGGTGCGCTGGAGTAAAACCGATGGTTTTAAGCAGGTTAACCGACATGTTGTAGCCGGGCGAGAAGGTCGATATGAGCGGGTAGGTTCGTGTTGATGCAAGCCCTGCCACAGAACGCGGATCCATTGCTGGTGCCCACTGGACCACAGCGTTTCCGCTGATATCGATGCCACGACGTCCTGCGCGGCCAGTGAGCTGTGTGTATTGACCAGGAGTGAGATCTACGTGAGCTTCACCATTGTATTTGACGAGTTTCTCTAGGACGACTGTCCGGGCTGGCATATTAATGCCGAGTGCGAGAGTTTCCGTGGCAAAAACAGCGCGGACGAGGCCTTTAGTAAAAAGCTCTTCGACGATATGCCTAAAAGCGGGCAACATTCCAGCATGGTGTGCAGCGAAACCACGCATCAGCGCAGATCGCCACTTGCGGAAATCAAGAACTTTCAGGTCCTCCTCCGGGATACCGGCTACTCCGGCATCGACGATCCGGGCGATTTCTTCTGCCTCTTGTTGATCCGTGAGTACGATGCTGGAACGCATGCATTGATATAACGCGCCTTCACATCCAGCACGGGAAAAGATGAAGGTGATTGCTGGAAGCATGTCTTGGCTTTGTAGAACATCAAGAACCTCCGGACGCCCAAGAGGGCGATACCGGTCTTGTCGCGGACGGCCTGAACGTGAACTATGAGACTCTCCGGATGAACGCGCACGGAAGCCTCCAGCTTTGAACTGAGCACGCCCTCGGTCGATCGCTTCGTTACCTTCTAACCGATCGATGTGATCTTCAAGCCAAGCGTTGACCTCACCGCCTGAATCTGGCTCAAATAGCGGATGAATACGGCGTCCCACCATCATCCACTGATTAAGGGGAACCGGCCTATGCTCAGAAACAATAACTTCGGTGTCTCCCCGGACTGTTTCCAGCCAACGGCCAAATTCCTCCGAGTTGCTGACGGTGGCGGATAAGCCAACCACGCTGACAGATTCGTCAAGACCGAGGATCGCCTCCTCCCATACCGCGCCGCGAGACTTATCGGACAGAAAATGGATCTCATCCATGACCACGTGGGTAAGTCGGGTTAAAGCCTCTGACCGCGCGTAGATCATATTTCGGAGTACTTCAGTGGTCATCACTAGGACGTCGGCATCATGGTTGATGGATACATCCCCGGTGAGCAAGCCAATAGCTTCTTCACCATGGACTTCAACCAGGTCATGGAATTTTTGGTTACTGAGCGCCTTGATCGGCGTGGTGTAAAAGCACTTGGTGCCACGAGAAAGCGCCAACGAGACTGCGAATTCTCCGACTATAGTTTTGCCTGCCCCTGTCGGCGCGCATACTAAAACTCCGCGGTCATCTTCAATGGCTTGGCATCCCTGAAGCTGGAAATCATCGAGGGGAAACTTTTGCCGAGAGATGAACTCGCGGAGATGAGAGTCAGAGGCTGGCGTAATCGTCATGCCTTAAGGCTACTGTGCCTAGAGAACGTCGTCGAAGTTGGTACCAGAATCTAAGGGTTTTGTTTGCTTAAGCGGAGCAGGCCGAGTAATAGGTTGAGCATTAATGCCACCGCTTGATTCGACAGTAGAAGCTGCAGACACAGGTTCTGAAGCCGTAACAGGGTTAGGCGAATCGACTCCTCCTGCATGAAGATCAAGCGGTGACGCTGATTCGTCATCAAGATCCATCCAGCTGGGCCGCGAGACATTTCTGCGTTTGTCGTTTATCCGTGCAAATTGCATGGCGAATTCAACGAGCAAGGTGAGCGACACTCCGAGGGCAAGCATGGAGAAGGGGTCTTGGCCGGGAGTCATAAAAGCCGCAAAAATGAACAAAACAACGGTAATGATTCGTCGTTTATCTTTGATCACTTCGTATGGGAGAACCCCCACAATATTGAGCATTGCGATAATGAGTGGAACCTCAAAGCTCACTCCAAACATGGCAAGAAGCGCCAGTATGAAGCTGAAATAACGGTCACCAGATAGTGCAGCGGTTTGGACATCGTCACCGATGCCTAGGAGGAATTCAAGACCATAGTCAAGAACAAAGTAGGCAAGAACCGCACCAAAGATAAACAGCAAGACAGCAATGCTGACAAACGAAAACGTCCAGCGCCGTTCGTTCTTCATGAGCCCAGGGGTGATAAAAGCCCAGAGTTGATACAGCCAGATCGGCGATGCAAAGACCAGGCCAGCCAATGCTCCCACTTTAAGACGCAGCATGAACATCTCAAACGGTGCGGTTGCTATCAGCCTGCAGGTGCCATCATGGGTAAGATCTGCGCGCTTTTGCGGAGGAAGATCGCAATAGGGACCACGGAGAATATCCCCCAGGGAAGGGATAGAAAACCAGTAGAGGTTAACGGCATGCTGATACCAGATAAAACCGATGATCGTTGTGACTATCACGGCAAAAACAGAGATTATCACCCTGCGTCGTAGCTCTTGAAGGTGCTCGACCAGGGACATTTCACTATGGTTTTGTTTCTTTGCCCTCGTAAACACTTTCTTAAACCCACGGCGTGGGACAACGCCACCTTGCGGGGAAGCTTCAACCGAGCTCATTAAGATTCCTGCCTACTGCCTTAACGTAAAATAGTGACCTTGTGGTTTCCACAGATCGCTAGGAACCACAAGGCTTTTATTCAGAACACGGTAGCTAAATAAAACGCTTATCCGTGCTGGGGATTCTGCTGTTGCTGCTGCTGGGTTGGGTACTCAACCGGATCCTGAGTTTGCGGAGGAACAATGCCATTTTGTGGCTGGACATAAGGCTGCTGCATCAGCTGTGCCTGCTGCTGCTCGGCACGCTGGTCATCATTGCTCATTTCTTTGACTTCAGACTTGAAAATACGCATAGAACGGCCAAGCGAACGGGCGGCGTCTGGAAGCTTCTTGGCGCCAAAAAGCAGAATAACAATGAATAAAATGATGATGATTTCGGTAGGACCAAGGTTCATGGCGTACCCCTCACTGTGACATAGGACCAAAACAGCGTTTATTTGCTGCTTGTTACTCGTTTTGGATCATACACGCTCGATGCGAGCTTGGCGCGATCTTGTACTGTTTGAGCAAGATCAGGTGGAGCTAACACGCGCACCCGATCAAGGTTGCTTAACACAAATTGTATAACCCATTCCCTGGAAGCCAGCGGAAGGACCACCTCATACCATCCCTTCTCGTTGATCTGCTCGACGTCTAACGGGACGGTATCTGCAAGCCAGAGCGCTTCTGCCGAGAGCTCAAGTTTGGCAAATTCCGAGGTTGCAGAAAAGTTAAAGGGGTCTGAGTCATCAAAGGTGGCCCGTTCCAGTCGCGGGGTAGCTCGGAGCTGGGTGAGCGCAAGAGAACTCATGGCTGAGACCCGAAATGTCCGGTGGGATTCGCTGGAGTCTTCCCAAGCTGTGAGGTATGTCTCTCCTCCGTTGGTAAAGATGCGACTCGCACTCACCACACGGTGGGATAACTCGTCGCGATTACGGTTGTAATAATCGAACTCAATTTGAGTGCGCATGCTCATCGACTCCCGGATCGTTTCTAGATCCGGCTCGGGCGCAAGGTCATTCCCCAGAGCTGTTGAGTCAAAGATTCCATGGGTCTCCTCCCCCATGGTTTGCCGTAATTTCTCGGCCGCTGATAGCACAGCTGAGCGCTTTACCAGTCCTGGTACCTGCTCTAGCGTTTCCAGTGCAAGCAAAAGGGCACCCGCCTCGGTGTGGGTGAGCCGCAGAGGTGCAGCCATCCCCTGATTATTGATCACGGTCACCGAACGCAGTTCTGCATCGAGATCAATAAGCTCGTCTGGAAAAGTCCCTGGACCACAGCAGAATAGTCGACTGAGGTCTTCTTGAACTTGACTAGGAGAAAGTCCAAGATCTGTAGCCGCCTCCATCATTGAGCGACCTGGGTGAGCTTCAAAATATGGCAGGAGGTTAAGCAGGCGGACAAGATCTGTCAAACGCCTATTTTTGCTTTTCGACGTAGCCATCAAGTCTCCTTCGCTGCAGAAGAAAGTAAAGAAACTATGTCTGAAATGACGTCCTGAGGTTCAACAACTACTGCCGAGGGAGCGAGGGCCACGGCGGTTCGTATTAGCCAATCCAGGTCAACGTCGATAAGCGAATAACTCCCGTCGTGATTACGGGTACCGCGTGAGCTGAACTCAAACCCGTGGCCTTCTTTAACCCTTACGGTGGCGTCGACGAGCACCTGGCCTTGTCTTAGCTGCTCTTCTACAAGTTCTTGCAGGTTTATCCCTGGTTGCGGGGAATGAAACGTGTCCTCGGACGGGATGGACTCTGGCTTTGCTACAGAAACGATGCGAGTAATGCGGAAAACTCGTTTTTCTTGTCGCTCGATGTCAAAACCGACTAAGTACAAGCGATCTCGGTGGGAAACAATCCCCCAGGGATCCATGATTCGCCATTGCGGCTCAGATGCTTTATTACGGAGGTATTCAAAACGAAGCCGCTTGTTACTCCGGCAGGCTTCTAATATTGAGTCAAAGTGAGACGCCGAAAGAGAGTTCCAGTCGTTTACGGGATGGAAACGAGGTGTGGCGGTTAACTCGCGATCAATGCCTGAGGCCGCGATCTTAGTCCACCCGGAACGAGAAAACGTTGCTAGTTCATCTCCCAGACCCATCTGTCCAGCAAGTGCAAGAACCGTTGCCTCTTCGGCGGTGAAATTCACTTTTTTCAGTGGGTATTCTTCCGTCTGGAGTCGGTAAGCAGTATGTGCATGAGTGGCTACTGTCTCAATGGGAATACCAGCGCGTAGTAGCGCTGTGCGGTCCCGTTTGAACAATTGATGTGCTGCCTCATAAGAACGGGTCTCCCCTGTCTCTGGGTTTTTCTTATACCCCTCAACATGTTCGATAATCCATTTTGCGGTGAGATAGTGATGTCCGCGGCTTTCTGCATTAAGGAAAGCAAAAGTAACGTTGACGATCCTCTCCATGACAGTGTCTTTTTTCACTCGTGGACACCTTCCTGGGCATAAGAATCTGCGTGCTGTTCCATGTAAGAGATGAGCCCCTCCACGCGTTCGTCAACCGCAGAAAAAGGATCTGCCAGTTCCACGATCTGAGGTTCCGGACGATTAACTTTGAGTCTTAGCCAATCCGTGGAAATAGGGGCTCCTAGACGCGGTGCTGCGTGTAGGAACCTACCGCGTAGTGCCGCGCGCGTGGTGTCAGGGGCGTTATCTACTGCATGATGGATGTCCTGGTCAGTGATCCACCGATTAACCAACCCTTTAGCCTCTAAGACACGAAAAAGTCCACGACCTGGACGAATATCGTGATAGGCCAGATCTACTTGAGCGAGCTTGGGATGCTGGAAGTCATGTGCGGCCAATCCCAGTCGAGCTTGGTACTTCTGCAGCATACTGAGCTTTATTACCCAATCGATATCGCGCTCTAGTGCGCTCACATCACCCGATTCGATTGCTGCTGTCACCTTGAGCCAGAGATTTACTATGTCTGCCATAGCAGCGTTGCTAGTTCCGCCGGTTTCTTCCCTGATGTCGAGCCACCGTTGTGCTGCTTCTGCGTAACTGCGCTGGATGGATATGGCTTGTTGTTGCGAACCATTCTTGAGCTGGATAAGAGCCTTTCCCGTTGTATCCCGAGAGACATCTCTAATAGCAGCAATCTCATTATCAAGTTCTAGATCTGCCAGGTCGAAGCCCGCCTCGATCATCTCTAAAACTAACTGGGTGGAGCCGATTTTAAGGGCGCAGGTTACCTCAGACATAGAGGAATCCCCAACGATAACGTGTAGTCGCCGGAATCGGTGGGAATCTGCGTGTGGCTCATCGCGAGTATTGATGATCGGCCTAGAGCGCGTCGTCGCGCTCGACACGCCTTCCCACACGTGATCGGCGCGTTGAGAAATCTGGAACTCTCCATTTTGAATAGATCCAGAGCCACAGATGAGCTGGCGGGTAATCAAAAAAGGCAAGAGTTGTTTGCCGAAGGTTTTCAGGACGACATCTCTGCCTACCAGGTAGTTTTCATGGCAACCATAAGAGTTACCAAAAGAATCAAGGTTGTTTTTAAAAAGATAAACGCTGCCGCCGATGCCCTCAGCCTCCAAGCGCTTTTCCGCAGTAACGGCAAGTTCATTAACAATGACGTCTCCGGCGCGATCATAGGCAACGAGTTGCGCTAAAGAGTCGCATTCTGCGGAAGCGTATTCCGGGTGCGAGCCTACATCGAGGTAAAGGCGAGAACCATTAGGAACAAAGACGTTCGAGCTAGACCAGCGCTCTACTACTGGCCGGAACATATACCGAGCAATCTCGTCGGCGTTTAAGCGACGACTGCCTCCCTCGGACACGCACGTTATCCCGTACTCAGTTTCAATGCCAGTGATTCGCCTGGTAAAAGCCGCGTGTGGTGCTACTGCGTGGGAATGCGGCGACAACACGGTATTACTGCCCGCCTTTCTGCACGTAAGAACGAACAAACTCCTCGGCGTTATTTTCTAAAAGGCCGTCTATTTCATCTAAGAGGTCATCAACGCCGGTCGCTGAGAGCTGCGTCTGGGCTGCGCCAAGCGTGGGGTCCGGGAAGTCGTCGTTAGAGTTGGAACCGCCAGCATTAATGTTTTTTTGTTGGGAGCTCATGAGTTAAAGAAATCTCCTTGATCCTGGTATTGATGGACTGCGTTTATTACAACTTAGGCTAACGTAACGTGATCTTACGCGTGTATAAGAGAGATGCGGTTTATTCTGATTGCGGCAGCAATCTTTCTACTGGAGCAAGGCGACTGATCCGTTGGATGAAGCTGTCAACATTGCCGTTGAACTCCGCGAAAGCGTCTTGGGAAGAAGAAAAACAGAGAGTATCAAGCTGCGGGAGAGCGATTTTCACGTGGGAGGTTTCATCGGCGATGATGATGCTTTCCCAGTTAGCGGCCACTATTTTTCCTGGCAACGATTCAATCACTTGGCCCCGGAAAAAGGCACGAGAGTCTAAAGGACTCTTCCAAGCTGCATGAGCGATCTCTTCCGAGGTGACGAGGGTACGCATTCGTCCTTTGCGTACCAGGGCATGAAAGAGACTCTTGGCAGGGTCGATATCAGAATATTGCAGGTCGATGAGCTTTATCTTGGCGTCTGCGATGGAAACTCCACGGGCTTCGTAGGACCGTATTAGCGCAAGTTTGGCGCACCAATCGAGTAGATGCGCAGCATGCTCTGGTCCTTTGCTCAGTGCCTCTACGGCCTCGTCCCACGCACTGATGACGTGCTTTTCGACGTCAGTAGTGGCGCTGAGCCTTTCGCGATACTGTTCGAGTAGCTCAAGGGCAGTGAGTTTTCGGCCATCTGACAGCGTCAGGCGATGCGATAGCTCTAGGTCGCGCGACATTGCGCTTACCTCAGCCACAGCGTTACTGAGCTTCAGGTCACTGAAGTCAACCCCTTTTTCTATCGCATCAATGACCAGCGCTGTCATCCCTAGCTTGAGGAAAATCGAGGTGTGGGACATATTGGCGTCCCCGATGATCACGTGGAGCCTACCGTAGCTTTGTGCAGCGGCGTGGGGTTCATCGCGAGTATTGATGATTCCTCGGTTGAGTGTTGTCTCAAGGGAAATCTCTTGCTCGATATAATCTGCACGTTGCGAGATCTGGAAGCCAGCTTTTTCTCCCAGCTGCCCAAGTCCCACGCGCCCTGCCCCGACAACGACTTGCCGTGCTACGAAAAACGGAATAAGCGATTGCGCTAGTAGATCAAAATTAGTGTCGCGATGGTACAAGTAGTTTTCATGGCTGCCGTAGCTTGCGCCTTTTCCATCGACGTTATTTTTATAAATTTTAAGGGGTGGGCAAGGATCATGATGATCCAGTATGGATTCCCCCACCGCGGTTTGTTCTGCAACGAGTTCGGCTGCGCGGTTGAGTATCACGTCGCCGGCGATGTCGTAAAGCATGGCATCGTATGCGTTTGTAGTCTCGGGAGATGAGTACTCGGGGTGCGCATGGTCCACATAGAATCGTCCACCGTTGGTTAGCACGGCATTGGCTACGCCGATAGCGTTGGGATCTATAATCGGGACGCTATGGTACCTTTTCAGGTCAAAACCGCGGGAGTCTCTTAGCGGATGCTCGGCTGCAAAATTCCAGCGTGCGCCGCTAGCACAGCGCTCTTTCATGCTGAAAGAGACAACCGCATGCGTGGACGTCACTATGGGACTTAACGTGGTATCCGAGGGGGTTGCGATGCCATATTCGGTTTCAGTTCCGATGAAGCTCACCGGTGTCCTCCTAAAACTCTAGCGTGGGATACCCGGATGCCCTGCCTACCGGTGATCCGACTCCACTCATCTGGATTGGCGGTGTTGGGTAGATCTTCGCTTTCTCGGTTCTCTGCATCTACTGCAGCAAGTAGATGCGCGGCAGCGATTCCTCGTCCGTGCCCGGCGATATGCTCTTTGATCGCGTATTTTTTCGCACGGTCGACGATATTGGCGATCATGGCCCCAGAGACGAAATCACGGTAATGCAGGATTTCCGTGGTGCCGTCGATAAGCGTTAGTTCCACATAAGGTTTATCTGCAAAAAGATAGTTCACTGTGGTGTGGATGAGGTCAGCGACTGGTTCTGTAACCGGAATATCTTTTGTGAGATGCCTAAAGAATATATCCTGAGCTGCTTTTTTGCCGGGTCTTTGAACTCGGATCTTCACGTCTAATCGACCAGGGCGCAAGATGGCGGGGTCAATGAGTTCTTCACGGTTAGTGGCACCAATAACGATGACATTGCTTAAGCTTTCCACACCGTCGAGCTCTGTGAGCAGCTGAGGAACAACGGTTGTCTCCATGTCTGAGCTCACCCCTGAGCCACGAGTCCTAAAGATAGATTCTATCTCATCAAAGAAAATGATGACGGGGCGTCCTTCTTCTGCCAACTCGCGAGCACGTTCGAAGATGAGCCGAATCCGGCGTTCGGTTTCACCCACGTATTTGTTTAAGAGCTCTGGGCCTTTGACGTTAATAAAATAGCTTTGATTTCCCTCCCCTATGCGCTGCGCTAATGAGTGCGCGACGGCCTTGGCAATTAACGTTTTTCCGCAGCCGGGAGGACCATAAAGCAACACGCCTTTGGGCGGATGAAGATCGTAGGCCCGGTAGAGCTCTGGGTGTGCAAAAGGCAACTCTACGGCATCGTGAATTTGCTCGATTTGATCATCGAGGCCGCCGATATCGGCGTACGTGACGTCTGGGACTTCTTCGAGTGCTAGTTTGCTGACCTCCGTCTTGGGGATCACCTCATAGGCATAACCAGCCCGGGGGTCGGCCAGAAGCGTGTCCCCTGCACGTGGTTGCCTGCAAAAGGTTTCTAGTAAAGGGGCTGCTAGCCGCACGATGTGCTCTTCGCCGTTGTAGTCCGCGACCAGCGCGCGGTTTGTCCCTATCATCTCCACAAGGGTCGCCAGGGAACCGGTGGAATCGAAGTCACAAACCTCTACAACGTGGCTGGCCTCCCCCAGGCGAACTTGCACGCCTGGCACCAGCAAGGACTTATTAACAAGCGGAGAAATCTGCAGGCGCATCTTACGCGACGCTGTAAAAACCTCTGCTGTCTTCTTGTCTGAAGAAAACTCCAAGAACGTGCCATACGTGGATGGCGGCGTAGCCAAGTCCTCAATCTGCTCATTCAACACCATGAGCTTATTACGAGAGGCTTTGAGTAACTCGGCTAATTTGGCATTCCGAGCGCTTAAATCATCCGCTGTCTTTTTCTGTCGACGGAGCGCTGCCTTGAGTTCCTCAGTGTTGTGCAGCTGATCGTTTAATTCCTCTGCGCGAGCGTTCCCTTGAGCTGAATGCATGATGCTTACCTTACTAACCAACAAGCCTTAGGAGGAGGCGGGGTTGATTTTAGTGGTTGCTACAAAGCACGCGGTGTGCTCCTACCAGCTGAAACGATCACGCATAAAAGCTGCACCTCCCTGAACACATCACTCATGATGATTAGCCCACGAGGTGCAGCCCGTATCAAGCGATTAGCTTAGCCTGGCCCAAAAATTATTTTCGGGCACGTCGCTGGGGACGCGGCGGGGTCACGCCGTCGGCAAGCCTGCGTGTCCACACGAGGAAAGCAGTGTGCGCGTTCATGCGGTGTTCAGGGCGGGTGGCTAGTCCCTCAACGCGCCAGTCACGAACAAGAGATTCCCAGGCGCGAGGCTCTGTAAAACACTTTTGCTCCCGGATACCTTCCATGACCTTCATTAGTTGTGGCACCGTTGCCACATAGGTCATGAACACCCCACCAGGGATAAGAAGTTTTGAGGCTGTTTCTAGGCACTCCCAGGGTGCAAGCATATCCAGAATAATTCGGTCGACGGGGCCGCCGAGCTCATCTGCAGTGATGTCGCTAAAATCTCCTAGCCGAGGTTGCCATGTTGCAGGGCGGCTTCCAAAGAACTCATCGACGTTGTTTTCTGCATACTCCAGGTGATCTTCACGGATCTCATAGGAGAAAACCGTGCCCTTTTCCCCTACCGCGCGGAGAAGCGCCATAGATAACGCTCCGGATCCCGCACCTGCTTCCAGCACTCTCGCGCCCGGGAAAATATCGCCTTCGACCAGGATTTGCGCTGAGTCTTTGGGATAGATGACGGCAGCACCACGGGGCATAGACAGCACGTGATCCACCATGAGATGCCGGAAGCAAAGATACTCGTATCCTTGCTCCGACTTGACGATACTTCCCTCTTGCGCCCCGATGATGTCATCGTGGTTGATAGCGCCTTTATGCGTGAAGTACTTGTCGCCTGCATTAAGAACGATTGTTGCATGCCTGCGCTTGGGGTCGGTGAGCTGGACGCGATCACCAGGTTGGAAGGGTCCGGAGTTTGCCATGAGCGATTAACCTACCAGATAGCTATGTAATGCCTGCGTTAGCATATGGATATCGGAGATACTAGCTAGCTCACGAGCAGAATGCATGGAAAGTAGCGGAACTCCCACGTCTACGGTTGGGATACCGAGACGAGTCGCCGTAATCGGTCCTATGGTGGAGCCACAGGGAACAGCGTTATTGCCTACAAACACTTGCGACGGAACACCCGAGCGCTGGCAAGCCTGAATCCATAAGGCTTCCGTTTCCGTATTAGAGGCATACCTCTGGTTCGCATTAATTTTTAAGGCCGGTCCCGAACCCAGGACGGGGAAATTAGTAGGGTCGTGACGCTCCGGATAATTGGGATGTATAGAGTGCGCAGCATCGGCAGACACACACGTTGATGCAGCAATCATTCGGCGGATGCCCTCATTATTTGCCCCCAGAGCCGTTGCGGTGCGATAAATCACGTCTTCCAGTATCGGACCTGCGGCTCCAGTGACAGTCGCACTGCCGACTTCTTCATGATCAAAGGCCGCAAGTACGAGGATGTCTGGGCTTCCCTTTTTGCCAACCACTACATCTTGCGAGGCCTCAACCAAAGCGCAAAGTCCAGGGTAAAGACTGGAAAGATTGTCGAGCCTTCCGCTAGCCAAAAAATCATTCGTCGCTCCAAAGATTTCGCCTGGCTGGGCATCTGCGGTGATGAGGTCGTGGGAAATAATGTCCTCTGCTTTTACGTCGGCGGCGTGAGCCAGTACGTCCAGAATGCTGAGGTCCGGGTGCCCGCACGAAAAGACTGGTTGCATATGGCGCTGTTTATCAAGTGTGAGAGCTTTATTAGCGTCTCGGTCTAGGTGAATCGCCAGGCTGGGGATTCTTAAAACTGGTGGGGTGCTTACGAGCTTTGTGGTGCCGTCGATAAGCCCTAGCTTTCCTGCAAGGACCAGCTCACGGTCAAGCCATGAAGATAGAATCGGCCCGCCATAGACTTCCACAGCTGCCTGTTGCCAACCCGCTGAGTGAAGGTTAGGAGATAATTTGAGCTTAAAACCAGGCGAGTCGGTATGTGCACCGATAATCCGGAAACCGGATTTTTCAGAAGCCCCTTCCGGAACGAACCATGCCATGAGTGCTCCACCACGAATAAGATAGTGCCCGCCAGGTGAGGCGTCCCACTCTTGAGTTTCTTCTATGGGCTCAAAGCCTGCTTCCTTAAGGATTAAAGCGCCTTGTTGTGCAGCATGGAAAGAACTCGGAGAATTGGCGATGTAACTGACAAAATCCCAGGCGAAAGTCTCAACTGCCTGGTGGTCAGTGGTGCTGCTGTTACTGCCGGAATCCATCTTTATCTCCTGATTGGTCATGGCTTTTACCTTAGCGATACTGATTGTCTTGCAGCGTGGCAGGTGAAGCCTCGCTACTTTTGGTTCGATGTGGTTTTCCGCTTATCGTGGTGGAGCAAGTAGTACTTTTCACGTTCAAAAAATTGCTGGTTCTGTGACTAATCCTAACAACGCAGTTTCTGAGACACCCTTTCTAGGCACCGCGCCGGAAGCAAACGATACGAGTGTCAGTGAGGCACAGCCTCAACGCCCACAAGGCCTAGCGTTATCCCCGTCGCGCGCCAACGACTATCAACAATGTCCGTTGCTCTACCGTTTTCGAGCTATTGATAAGTTGCTCGAGCCAAAGACTGTTGCGCAGGTTAAAGGGACTCTGGTCCACGCGGTGTTGGAAGAGATGCATGCATGGCCGCGCGAACAGCGGCTCTACCCTGCTGCCGTAAAACGCTTAAAGCCACAGTGGGCAAAAATGTGCGATGAAGACGACGAACTTAAAGAGCTTGTTTCAGAGCAGAAGACTCATGACTTCCTTTTAGAATGTCGTACGCTTCTTCGCGGCTACTTTGAGATGGAGAACCCGCAGGGCTTTGACGCCCACGAATGTGAGATGTATATATCTGCTGAATTGCCTAACGGTGTTCCCGTACGTGGTTTTATAGACCGCGTGGACATCGCCCCTACTGGCGAAGTCCGGGTGGTCGATTATAAGACCGGTAAAAACCGATACCGCGTTTTAGCCAACAGGCTGTCTTTCAAATGCGGTTCTACGCTTTGGTGTATTGGCGGCTTTACGGAAAAATCCCCGACCAGCTCCGTTTGATGTACCTCAAAGTCACCGATTCAATGTTTCTTACGCCTTCAAAAGAAGAGCTGGAGTACTTTGAGCGGGAGCTTGGCGACCTATGGCAAAAAATACTTGGCGACGCAGCCACAGGAGTTTTCCGCCCCAAGACGTCAAAGCTGTGCGGCTGGTGTTCCCATCAGTCACTCTGTCCAGCTTTTGGTGGTACACCGCCTGAATACCCAGGATGCCCTTCCCCTTAAGCGTAAGTCCGTGCATGTCAGCCAAAAGGTTGATATGTCAGCCTAACCAAGCTAGTGGACATGCCAAAGTTCGACCTAAGCTAAATAAGACTGCTGTTTCCGCATCTTCTTTGGGCCTTAAGTTCTTTGATCAATAGTGAGTGGACTGTATCCATCTTCTGCATGATTGAGAAGCTCAGGAAAAAGAAAAAGCAGCCTTTATTTACCAGACATAGTCGTGAAAGGTCAGCTAATAGTGTTGAGCAAACGAGATACAACGCCTCGGCACCCAGGTGAGATCCTTGATGCGGATTACCTTAGGCCCCGGAAGCTCTCGCACTATGACCTAGCAAAGTCACTGCACATTACAGAGACTATGGCGAATCGTTTTATTGCTGGACACATTCCAGTAAACGATGTGATTGCCTTTGGCCTTGGCCACCTTTTCCATGAATCACCGGAGCTGTGGGTGCGTAGGCAAGAAGACTGGGACTTAGCCCAAACGGCTGAAAACGACTCCGATTAGCCACGGCGTTTGGTTGCTTTCGGTGAAGCATACAAGGCCGTGGCTTCGCATCGCGGTTAGAACAGGCCGTGGATGTTTCCGTTTTCTACGGTGATTTTCTCGGCTGCTGGACGCTTGGGCAGGCCTGGCATCGTCATAACGTCGCCAGTGAGCGCCAGGATGAACCCCGCACCAATCCGAGGCAACAAGCTTCTCACATGCAGTATATGGCCTTCCGGACGACCTAGCTCCGCTGGATCATCGCTAAAGGAATACTGGGTTTTTGATACGCACACAGGAAGCGTATCCCAGCCGTTGTCCTTGAGGTAGTCAAGGTCTCGCTGTGCCTCTTTGCTCAACATGACCTCTTTAGCTCCATAGACTTTGGTGGCGATAGTCTCTAGAGAAGCCTCCAGGCCTTGGCTTGGGTCGTAAAGTGGCGCAGAAGATTGACCCAGCATGTCGGCGACTGCATCAGCTAGCTCAAGAGCGCCCTCCCCTCCCTTAGCCCAGACCTGAACTGGAACCAATCGCACCCCGAATCCAGCCGCCCAATCTTCCATATACTTCTGTTCTGCGGCGGTATCAGAGGTAAACATGTTGAGTGCTACGACAGGTTCCACGCCAAAGTTTCTAATGTTTTCTACGTGCCGCTCAAGGTTGACTATTCCCTGCTTGAGAGCGTCAAGATTCTCTGAGGTGAGCTGGTCTTTGGCAACGCCACCGTTATATTTTAAAGATCGGATGGTAGCAACGATGACTACTGCTGAAGCAGAGAGCTCCCCTGCCCGCATCTTGATATCAAAGAACTTTTCGGCGCCGAGATCGGATCCAAAACCGGCCTCCGTAAGAACTACATCGCCGTAATGCAAAGCAGTCTTGGTTGCGATAAGAGAGTTACAGCCGTGAGCAATGTTGGCAAAAGGACCGCCGTGGCAAAAAGCAGGGGTACCACCAAGAGTCTGAACAAGGTTGGGGTTAATCGCATCGCGCAGCAAAGCCGTCATTGCACCTTGTGCATTCAGGTCCTTTAGCGTGATCGGTTTACCATCAAAGCTCTGCCCAACAACGATACGAGAGATCCGGTTTTCCAAGTCCGATAGATCGGTGGACAAGCATAGAATCGCCATGATTTCGCTTGCGGCCGTAATCGTAAAACCGGTCTGGGCAGGAGTGCCATGAGGCTTCCCACCAAGACCGGTGACAACGTTGCGCAGCGAGCGATCATTCACGTCTAGGCAGCGCTGCCATGTAATGCGTCGTGCGTCGATGCCTAGCTCATTACCCTGCTGAATATGATTATCGATCATCGCTGCAAGGGTATTATTTGCGGACGTAATAGCATGAAAATCACCCGTAAAATGAAGGTTAATATCCTCCATGGGCACGATCTGAGAATATCCACCACCAGCAGCGCCACCTTTGATCCCCATAACCGGGCCGAGGGAAGGCTCCCGGATGGCAACAATGGCATTGTGCCCGCGCAACCGCATGGCATCGGAGAGGCCGATCAAGACGGTGGATTTGCCTTCTCCTGCAGGGGTTGGGGACATACCAGTCACTAGAACGAGCTTGCCGTCTGGTTGGAGTTCTTCTGCAGTGATATCAACTTTGGCTTTTGTTTTGCCATAAGGAATGAGAGCTTCTTTGCTGATTCCAGCACGCGTTGCAATATCGACGATAGGCTCCAGAGTGTGAGCCTGGGCGATCTGGACGTCTGAGGGCATGGTCGTAAACGCTCCTGTTTCGGGGGTCGGTGACGTAGCTCAAGAGTAACCGAAAGGCCCCGCTCCACGGTACGCGGGGCGGGGTCTGGGCTAAGCGATTGTTAAACGCTTAGTCGGGGGCTACTAGTCGTCGTAAAGCTTACCAGTAAACTTTGGATTCATCAGGTTTTCTGGGGAAAGAACTTTGTCCAGTTCCTCCGCGCTCATCAAATTGTGCTCAAGAACGAGCTCGCGAACTGAGCGGCCAGAGGTTGCGGCTTCTTTACCGATAATGTCGCCATTATGGTGCCCAATGATCGTGTTCAGGTACGTAATGATGCCAATAGAGTTATCTACGTAGCCCTGGCAAACCTCGGGGTTAGCAGTAATTCCATCGATGCACTTCTCGCGAAGGGTGTCTGCTGCATTTCCTAGGAGCTGGATCGACTCGAACATGGCCGAAGCAATGACTGGCTCCATGACGTTAAGCTGCAGCTGGCCGGCTTCTGCGCCCATGAGGACTGTGACGTCGTTGCCAAATACCTTGAAGCAAACCTGGTTGACAACCTCGGGGATAACTGGGTTGACCTTGGCCGGCATGATGGATGAGCCGGCAGCGCGCTCAGGAAGGTTAATCTCATGGATACCTGCGCGCGGGCCCGAAGATAGCAGGCGAAGATCGTTACAGATCTTAGAAATCTTCATAGCAGCACGCTTGACTGCGGAGTGAACCAGGACGTAATCGCCGGTGTCGCTCGTTGCCTCGATGAGGTCGAGTGCAGAGACAATTTCCAGACCAGTTACTTCTGCTAGCGCCTTAGCTGCAGCCTCGGTGAATCCCTCAGGGGTATTGAGTGCGGTACCGATAGCGGTAGCACCTAGGTTAACGCCAAGCATGGATTCAGATGCGGTCTTGAGTGCTGCTTGCTCTTCTGCGAGGTTATTAGCAAAGGCATGGAACTCAGCGCCCAAGGTCATTGGAACGGCGTCCTGCAGCTGCGTACGCCCAATCTTGAGGATGCCGGAGAATTCCTCGCCTTTGGCGTCAAAAGCTGCGCGGAGCTCGTCCAGCTTATGGATGAGCGTTTGCATGCAGTAGTAAACGCCGAGACGGAAGCCCGTCGGATAAGCATCGTTTGTGGACTGTGACATGTTGACGTCATCGTTAGGGTTGATGACGCTGTACTCGCCCTTTTCATGCCCCAAGTGTTCTAGCGCAAGGTTAGCCACAACCTCGTTGGTGTTCATGTTTACTGACGTACCAGCGCCGCCTTGGAAGACGTCGATTGGGAACTGGTCCATGCAGCGGCCTTCATCAAGAATCTGATCGCAGGCCCATACAATGGCATCCTTCTTCACGCCTTGAAGTGCGCGCACGCGGTGATTAGCCAACGCGGTGGCTTTCTTCACCTGGACCATTCCTCGGATGAACTCAGGAATCTCATTGATAGTTTTTCCGGAGATCTGATAATTGTCGATCGCGCGTAGCGTGTGCACGCCGTAATAGAGGTCATTGGGGACCTCCATTTCACCGAGTAGGTCAACCTCGATGCGGCTGTTCTTGCTCTCTGCCATTGATACCTCTCTTAGGTTCAGGGCTTATTTCTGACTCCCCAAGAGTACGTCACCAATCCGTTATTTTTCTGCTTGAAACAGGCTAAAATATACCCCCTACCTGCTATTAGGTAGATATTAAAGGTGTTTATCCATGTCAGAACGGTATTGTTCAAACAGACAACCTAATGGAAATCAATGTGGCATTGCTCATCGCTTATCAACCCCCTAAAACTACCCCCTATTATGTACCCCCATTTAAGGAGCTGTGCCCCTCTATAGGGCGATCAGATTATAAAAATCCCTTAAGGTCAGTGCTCTGTTAAACACTGGCCTTAAGGGATTTTCTTTATAGCTTTCCGACGCCCGCCATTAAGCGACTAAGCAGAAATGACGGGGACTAGAGGATGACGCTGCCAAAGAGGAAGCCCAAGGCTACTGCAATAGCGATGCCCACGGTTCCTGGAATCAAGAATGGATGGTTGAATACGGCCTTGCCGATTCGCGTTGATCCGGTGTCGTCCATTTCCACGGCTGCGAGGAGCGTGGGGTACGTGGGAAGAACAAACAGTGCAGAGACGGCCGCAAAGGATGCCACAGCCGTCAGCGGTGATACTCCGATAGCCAGCGCTGCTGGGATGAGGGCCTTTGCCGTAGCTGCCTGGGAATAGAGGAGAGCTGCCGCCGCAAAGAGGACTACCGCGAGCATCCATGGAGAGCTTTCAAGGATATCGCCGGAGAATCCCTTGATGTCATCGATGTAATGGTTGATAAGAGTGGTACCCAGCCACGCCACACCAAGCACGCATACACATGCGGACATGCCGGAACGGAATACCTGCGTGTTGAGGATGTCTCCTGCTGGAATCTTGCAAAGGATGACGGTGATGGTTGCTGCAGTGAGCATCATGGCCATGATTGCCTCATTGCGAGGAAGCGAAGGATCGGTGATCAATCCGACCTGATCGGAAATGAGGGTCGCGTACACCATCACAGCGACAATGGCGACAAGGAAGATCCATACAGAAAGTTTGGCAGCCTTAGTCGGAATGTATTTTTCTTTCTGCCCTGGTGCGGCGACAAGACCTTCGGCCAGACGCTGCTGATACACCGGGTCATCTTCTAGGTTCTTCCCCAGTCGATTACAGAGCCAAGCGGTTGGGAAGATCGCCAAGAATGTTGAAGGAATAACCACAGCGAGCAGGGAGAGATACCCCACGCCAAGCGGCTCAAGCGCAGTGGCCAAGAAGACTACGGCGGCGGAAATTGGGGAGGCAGTAATGGCCATCTGGGAGGCCGGCACGGCTATCGATAGTGGACGTGAGGGACGTACACCAGATTCTTTGGAGACCTCGACGATAACAGGGAGCGTCGAAAAGGCGGTATGACCAGTACCAGCAAAGAGGGTCATAAAGTAGGTGACTACTGGAGCCACGTATGTGATATGCTTGGGGTTTTTCCGAAGCATTCTCTCTGCAAGATGCACGAGGTAATCCATGCCGCCGGCGCGTTGCATTGCGGAAATGGCTGCAATGACGGCCATGATGATGCCGATGACGTCGAAGGGGATGTCTTCACGAGTAACAGGTACACCTGTTGCTCCTAGGAGAAGAACGCCAAGGCCACCTGCGAATCCAATCGCAATAGAACCGAGGCGCGCGCCGAGAACGATCGCGGCGAGAACAATGATGATGTGGACAAAAACCACTTTTACTCCTGGCCTTTAATAAGGACGTCTGCTGTAAGCAGATGCGGGCGGTTTAAACCGTAGAACAAAAAACGGGTTGTCAATGATCGCGATCACTGTCATCTGACGCCATCATTTACAATCACTTTATCATCGTGCCCTACCCCCTCAGTGAGGAGCAACCTGTAGGTTGTTAGATAACCGCCTTCCACATGCATAAACAATATAAGTAGAGGGAAACCTCTCCGACTTAAAGCCAAGGTCAAACTTAATCCAGTAAGAAATATTTTCTGCGCATGAAAGATTGATCACAATGTCAGACGTCTGGATTTTATGCAGATATTTGTTTGATGTGGGGATGTTTATGAATATGGAGCAGGCCGCTTTTCTTAGGGCAGGGCACTCTTTTGGGGTCAGACTTTGGAAAGAAAAAGATAGGGGCTTTCTTCTCAATCTTCAGATAAGAAAGCCCCTGAAACCGTTACGTATTAAATACGCGCGATCCGAATTTCTGATGCCAGGATAGCCTGGGCACCCAGCGAGGCTAGTTGATCCATGATCTGGTTAGCCTGAATACGAGGCACCATCGCACGCACTGCCACCCAATTATCACGAGCAAGAGGCGAAACGGTGGGCCCTGAAATTCCCGGCGTAGTTTTCTTCGCTTCTTCCAGCCGGTCGCGATCGATATTGTAATCGAGCATGAGATAGTTTTGCGCGTGGAGAATTCCTTCTATCCTTCGCAGGAATATCCGCTGCTCTTCATCCATTGCGTTGCCTTTTCGGCCCACAACCACAGCCTCGGATTCACACAACGGCTGGCCAAAAGTCGCAAGACCCTGCTTACGCAGCGTACGACCTGTAGAAACCACATCAGCGATCACATCGGCTACGCCCAGTTTGATGGAGATCTCAACGGCTCCGTCGAGTCGTATGACTGAAGCATCGATGCCTCGGTGCGCAAGATCATCACGAACGAGATTGGGATAGGACGTTGCGATCCTCTTCCCTGCTAAGTCGCTTGGTTCCCATGCTTCTCCAGCAGGAGCCGCGTACCTAAACGTGGAATAACCAAAGCCAAGCTGCATGACTTCTGATACCTCTGCGCGAGAATCTAACGCAAGGTCACGGCCAGTAATTCCTAAATCGAGTTGCCCTCCGGCTACGTAGATTGCAATGTCTTTTGGACGGAGGAAAAAGAATTCAACGTCATTATTTTTGTCATACACATTGAGAGTTTTTGACTCCCCTCGCCCCGCGTAGCCAGCCTCTTTAAGTATCTCTACGGCGGCTTCAGAAAGCGATCCCTTGTTGGGAATAGCTATTTTAAGCATGTTTGGCTCCCAATCTCACAGAAACTTATAAACGTCTTCGGGAGTCAAACCCCGTTTAATCATGATCACTTGGGCCCAGTACAGCAGCTGCGAAATCTCTTCTGCCAGCTCGTCATCGGACTGATATTCTGCGGCGAGCCATACTTCTCCGGCTTCCTCAATGACTTTTTTGCCAAGGGTATGCACTCCCGAATCGAGGGCGTGAACAGTCCCAGAGTTTTCTGGGCGGGTGCGGGCACGATCAAGGAGCTCTGCATACAAAGAATCGAAGTTTTTCACGCAGCAATTGTGACATACTTTCCGTTAATTACGCGGAAAGCTTGTTAAACCATCCCTCAATAGTGTTTAGCGTGACGTCAGTAAAATCGGTAGAACCGTGGATGTCGGTCATAAGTGTCACCCCTTGAGGGATGCGCATATCGTCTTGTTCTGGCACACCGATGACTACGCATCCTGTTGCAAGCGCGGAGAGCATACCGTTGTAGGAATCCTCAAAAGCAATACAGTTGTGTGGTTGAGCTTTTAATCGTCGCGCCGCCTCACAATAGATGTCAGGTGCTGGTTTGGGATTAGCTACTTCATCCCCGCATACTGTGGCGTCAAAATAAGATTCGCCGATGGAACGAATAGAGTGTTGCGCAACTCGACGCACGGTATTGGTAGCAATAGCCATAGGAAGCCCAGCGTGACCTGCAGAGCTGAGCAGATGTGAGAGCCTGGGTTTGACGTTAATTCAGTTGCAAATAAAGCTGACACCTGGGAGAAGAGCCGATTCTCCCAGAATTTCCTACTGCTTGGATCAAGGGTGAGACCGGCATTGTGCGCACACAGCTGTAGCGTGAAATCAAAACTTGCGCCTACGGTCTGCCACTGTTGATCGGTGGTGAGTCGCTTACCCATCTCTTCGCTCATAGCAAACGTGGCTTCCGCCCAGATGCCTTCGGAATTGACTAAGGTTCCGTCCATATCCCACAAAATTGCTTCGAGCATGCGCACTAGTCTAGCTGGCAGGGCGCTGGTTGCGTCGATAAGCTATGTGCTCTTAGTACGCGCGCCCTCCCCGTAGACGCTTTATCAGCTAAACGTTAAAGTACTTCGCCTCCGGGTGATAAAGCACAAATGCATCTGTTGATTGCTCTGGATGGAGCTGGAGTTCCTCGGAGAGTTCAACGCCAATGCGTTGCGCATCAAGCAGCTCAACCAAGGTTTTTCGATCTTCCAGGTTCGGACAAGAGCCGTAGCCAAAGGAATACCGAGCCCCCAGATAATCTAGGTCAAAAAAGCGCTGAAGATTTTGTGCATCTTTGTCTCCTGCGGAGGAGCCGTCGCTCAACGTTAACTCGCTCCGCACGCGAGCATGCCAATACTCTGCCATGGCTTCGGTGAGCTGCACACCGACTCCATGCACTTCTAAATAGTCGCGATAGTTATCTGCCGCGAAAAGCTCATTGGCAAAGTCTGCGATGGGCTGTCCCATAGTCACGAGCTGAAGTGGGAAAACATCGACGGTTCCTTGCTCAAGGGAGCGCGCCCGTGACTGGATGAAGTCGGCGATACACAGGAATTTACTGCGCTGTTGTCGTGGGAACGTAAAACGAGCGATTTCGGCAGCGCTGGGGTCGGGTGACTCCAACAATATGACGTCATCTCCCTCAGAAACTGCAGGAAAATAACCGTAGATCACAGCTGCATGATCCAAGATTTTTTCAGCCTTAAGCCGGTCAATCCAGTAGCGCAACCGTGGTCGCCCCTCAGTCTCCACCAGTTCTTCATAGGACGGCCCTGCTGCACCACGAGTAGCTTTAAGCCCCCATCGTCCCATGAACAGGGCGCGTTCATCGAGTAGCGGCAGGTACTCTGACAAGTTCAGGCCTTTGACAATGCGTATTCCCCAGAAAGGCGGAGTGGCAAGAGGCGAAGTTTCCGATACCTGGGACCTGGCAGGAACCACTACCGGTTCGGCCTTAGCCTTGCGCTCAGCAGCTATTTTCTTGGAACGTTCTTTACGTGCCTTACGCTCAGCTTTCTTCTGCGCAGCCTTGATCGCGTCAGGCGAATTGGGATCGAGTCCTTCTCCCCTGATGCGTGCCATAAATTCCTGCATAAGGCGAAGCGATTCAAACGCATCTTTGGCGTAATAAACGTTGCCGTCGTATACCTCAGTGAGATCATCTTCCACGTATGCACGGGTCAGCGCAGCACCACCCAAGATAACGGGAAAATGGGAAGCCTCTGCAGCGTTCATTTCCTGCAGATTTTCTTTCATGATCACGGTAGATTTGACCAGCAAACCCGACATACCAATAGCGTCGGCATTATGCTCCTTGGCAGCGTCAAGAATATTAGAAATAGGCTGCTTAATGCCAATATTGACCACGTTAAAGCCATTGTTGGAAAGAATGATGTCGACGAGGTTTTTGCCTATGTCATGAACATCTCCTTTCACCGTGGCGATGACAATCGTTCCATTCCCACCCGTGTCGTCTTCGGCCTCCATAAACTGCTCAAGATACGCAACGGCGTGCTTCATCGTCTCTGCGGATTGAAGCACAAAGGGAAGCTGCATCTGCCCAGAACCGAAAAGCTCTCCCACAGTTTTCATTCCCTCAAGCAGGTCTTCATTGATGATCTGCAGCGGCTCTTTTTCTGCCATTGCCTGATCGAGGTCGGTCTCAATACCTGTTTTCTCGCCATCGATGACTCTTTGTGCGATACGTTCAAAGAGAGGCATTGCGGCTAAGGCCTCAGCGCGAGCGTCTTTTGCGCTGCTGGCGGATACGCCCTCGAAGAGCTGCATAAAAGTCTGCAGAGGATCGTAATCCGCGGTGCGCCTGTCATACACCATGTCCAAAGCTACACGACGCTGCTCCTCATCTATCTTGTTCATCGGCAGAATCTTGGAGCTGTGCGCAATAGCCGAATCGAGACCAGCGCCGATGCATTCGTTGAGGAAGACTGAATTAAGGACTTGGCGAGCCGCAGGGTTCAAACCAAACGAGATATTAGAGAGCCCCACTGTCGTGTGAATACGTGGATAGCGCTTCTTTAGCTCTCGAATCGCCTCGATAGTTTCAATACCATCCCGACGCATTTCTTCTTGTCCCGTAGAGATGGGAAACGTCAGGCAATCGACGATGATGTCGTCTTCTTCAAGACCCCATGTTTGAGTAATGTCCGTAATAAGACGCTCCGCGATAGCAACCTTTTGAGCAGCTGTACGCGCCTGCCCGTCCTCGTCGATAGTCAGCGCTACTACCGCAGCCCCGTGTTGCTTAACCAAGCGCATAATCCGCTGGTACCTAGAGTCGGGACCATCACCGTCTTCAAAGTTAACCGAGTTCACAGCACAGCGACCGCCCAAGTGCTCAAGACCGACTTGAATGACACCAGGCTCTGTTGAATCAATCATGATCGGCAGTGTCGAACTCGTGGAGAGCAACGACGCTAGCTGGGCCATGTCTTGGCGCCCATCGCGGCCTACATAGTCCACGCATAGGTCGAGCATGTGCGCACCATCGCGCGTCTGCTGCTTGGCAATATCAACGCAGGTCTCCCAATCCGCTGCCAGCATCGCTTCACGGAATGCTTTAGAAGCATTCGCGTTGGTGCGTTCGCCGATCATCGTGATGCCAGTATCTTGAGTAAGATTCACGCTGGTATATAGAGAAGATACGGCATCCCCCACTGCTGGATTTCGCTGTGCTTGCTGAGCGGCAGGGGTATCAGCCGTTCCAACGATAGCGTCCCGAACCGCTGAGATATGGGACGGAGTAGTACCGCAACACCCTCCAACCATGCTGAGCCCGTAATCGTTGACAAAACCTTTGAGTGCGGTTGCTAACTCGTGGGCAGAAAGTGGATATTCGGCACCGTTTTTTCCGAGCACGGGCAGACCTGCGTTAGGCATCACGGAGACCGGGATGCCTGCATTGTGCGAAAGGAAGCGAAGATGCTCACTCATCTCGTCGGGTCCAGTTGCGCAGTTGAGTCCGATCATGTCTATCCCCAGTGGTTCAAGAGCAGTGAGCGCTGCCCCGATCTCGGAACCTAAGAGCATGGTCCCTGTGGTCTCTACTGTTACATGGCACACAATAGGGATCTTGATCCCCATTTTCTCAAATGCCTGCTGACAGCCATGAATAGCAGCTTTAACCTGAAGTAGATCCTGAGCAGTTTCAACGAGAATGGCGTCGGCGCCACCTTCAATCATCCCTGTAGCGGCTTCGGCATAGTACTCGCGCAGTTCTTCAAAAGGCACATGCCCAAGGGAAGGAAGTTTGGTGCCGGGCCCCATAGAGCCAAGGACAAAACGACGAAGAGCATCGCGGCCGGGGCCGAGTTCGTCAGCAACACTGCGAGCTATTCGAACGCCCTCATACGCAAGCTCACGACACCTCTCCGCAATCCCGTAATCGGCAAGATTGGGAAGGTTGCAGCCAAAGGTACTCGTCTCAACGAGGTCAGCACCAGCTTCAAAATATGAACGATGGATCTGAGCTACGACGTCTGGACGCGTAACGTTAAGAATCTCGTTGCAGCCTTCCAATCCAAGGAAGTCTTTATCCACATCGAGGTCAAATGCTTGTAGCTGCGTTCCCATGGCTCCATCGCCAATGAGGACGCGGTCTTTCATTGCGTCAAGAAATTCTGTTCGGAAGGTTATAGTTGCTGTAGTCATTGAGTAGACAGCTTAGTACGTATTGTGTGAACTGAGTCAACATTTTACAGCGAGACGATACTTTATATTCACAAAGAGACTCCAGAAGCTCCTGCCCAATCAGCTAATTTTCATCTTCTAATGCGATAGCTTCTTCATAGGCGGGTAAATCTGCTATTTCTTCGGAGCTTAACCCTATTTCTTCTGCGGCTTTTTCAATGATCCGCTGAAGGTCAGCATATTCTTCTGCTTCTATGACTGCATATCCGTACGAGTGATTGATTGCGTCAATAGCGCTAAACAACACACCGACTCTCGCTACAAAGTCTAAGTGTGCGAGAGAGCTAGTCTGATCCTCAGAACGGTCGCTACTACGCTGAGCCATCGGAATAAGTGATTGGGCAAAATCTTGAAGAAGCGCATCAATCTTCGCTACCGCGCTTACCTCAAAAGGTGGCTCCCACCACTCCAATTCGTCTTTTTGAAGGTAGCTGCCGGTGGCAAAAGCGCGGAGATCTGAAATAAATTCAGCAATAGTATCCTCGCATTGAAATCGAGATGTCATTCTTCCTCATCATCTTGAGCCAGTACGTATTCATTCTCGCGTGTTAAAACGTCAACGTCAGTGCGAGAGCTAGATCTTTACACCTAAAAGAGCGTCTAAGGCGCATGCCACTAGATCGCCGGCTGCGGTTCGCTCATGAGAAGATTCGCTCTTCTCTACTGCGCTTACTGAGTGTGCCCATGCATCTACGGCCTCAAGCACCTTCGGAGTATCAAGGTCTTGGGATAGGCGGATCCTCATGTTATGCACAAGATCCTGAGCTGCTTCCAGATCTGTTGCTGCATGTGCGGCATTAATCCATAGTTCTCGGCGCTTTTCTGCGTCAGAAAGAATCTTCTCTGACCATTCGCGCGGAGCCCGATAGTGGCCGGAGTACAGGCCGAGTCGGATGGCAGAAGGATGATGCCCATCGGCTGTGAGCTGAGAGACAAAGACTAGATTGCCTAAAGACTTGCTCATCTTCGTGCCGTCCAAGGCGATCATTCCGGTATGCACGTAGTGATTGGCCATCCTGTGCACGTGATGGGTTGCTTCCGCATGTGCGGCAGAAAATTCATGATGCGGAAAGATCAGGTCGGAGCCTCCGCCCTGGATCGCAAAATGATGTCCAAGCCTATTGGTAGCGATCGCGGAACACTCTATATGCCAACCAGGACGCCCTGCTCCAAAAGGAGCCTCCCAGGAAGGCTCACCGTCACGTGCAGATCGCCAGATTAATGCATCAAGGGGATCTTTCTTCCCCGGGCGCTCAGGATCACCGCCCCTTTCTGCAAAGAATTCCTCCATGAGGGCGCGCGAATAATTAGATTCATACCCAAAATGGTTCGTTGCAGAGATCGAGGCATAGATATCACGGTATTGGTCGACTTCAACGATGTAAGCGGAACCGTTGTTCAAAAGAGTCTGAACCATCTCGATGACTTCATCGATGGATTCCATCGCTCCCACGTAGTCGCGGGGAGGAACCACGGATAGGGCTTCCATGTCGGAGCGGAAAAGGTTTATCTGGTCAGTACCCAGTTCTTGCCAGCTCACACCGTCGCGTTCCGCACGCTCGAAAAGCGGATCGTCCACATCCGTAATGTTTTGCACAAAATGGACGGTGTGGCCGGCGTCGATAAGCTGCCGATTAATGAGATCAAAAGCGAGGTATGTCGCTGCATGTCCTAGGTGCGTGGAGTCATAAGGGGTAATGCCACACACATACACACCAACTTCCCCATTACTGCAGTCCACCGGCTTAATCACTCGGTCAGCTGTGTCGTATAGGGAAAGCGCTACTTTTTCTCCCGGTACAGCTGGGATTTTTGGTGTGGGCCATGATTTCATGGCAACCAGAATAACCGCTATCACTGCTCTTGACCGAACTCAATGCAGTCCAGGACGTTCCTTAAAGCAGAAAACGTGCCTGTTGTTAGCAGGCACGTGATCTTTCAATGCTGTTTAAGCAGCAAGGACTCCAGTCGCAAGCAGTCCCATGACCAGCAATCCAACGGGGATGCGGTACACCGCGAACCAGCTAAATGAGTGGTTGCCCACGAACTTAAGCAGCCACGCGATGGACGCATACCCGAGCACAAAAGCAATGCCCGTTCCCACCAGTAGTTGCATTCCCGATGCGGCTTGGCCGGCATCCGGGGCAAAGGCGTCGGGAAGCGAAAACAGCCCGGAACCCAATACTGCAGGAATTGCCAGCAAGAAGCTAAAGCGCGTAGCAACTTCGCGGTCAAGTCCTACAAAGAGACCAGCAGAGACCGTTCCGCCGGAGCGTGAGACTCCCGGGATCAGGGCAAGACACTGCGCAAGGCCCATGATTATGGCGTCTTTCATTGTTAATTCTTCAAAATTGCGTTTCTTCGATCCGAATTTCTCAGCAGCAATGAAGACGAAAGAAAAGAGAATGAGCACGGTTGCTGTGATCCACAGATTACGGAATGCATCACGGATGAGATCTTTAGCCAAGACACCAACGATGACCACGGGAAGAGTTCCCACGACCACCATCCACCCCATGCGATAGTCAAAACCGCGTGCATCCTTATTAAACAAGCCTCGGAACCAGCCAGTGACAATCTTTGCAATGTCTTTGGCAAAGTACACCAGCACTGCAAGTTCTGTTCCGAGTTGGACTACCGCAGTAAAGCTTGCCCCAGCGTCCTCCCTCCAAAAAAGTTGGGAGATAATTCTCAGATGGCCAGAAGAGCTGATCGGCAAGAACTCGGTAAGTCCCTGCACAATCGATAAAACAATGGTTTGCGCCCAAGATATTTGGTCTGCGGAGGCCGCAGAAACAGTCGACACGCTGTCGGCAAGGATGATCGATTTAGTCACAAAGAATCACCGTACTCTACTGTGGACATGGTGAGAGAAGCAACAGTCGGTTCAAGCGGATTAAGAGTGTCTACTTTAGGGCTCGGTACAACAACATGGGGACGCAGCACTCCTGAATCTGAGGCCTCAGAGATACTTAGGGTTTTCCGCGATGCAGGCGGAACGCTTATCGACGTCTCCCCCAATGCTGTTGACATCATTGCGCGTCAGCTCGTTCCCGATCGTCATGAGTTTGTTGTGTCTGTAAGCAGCGGAGTAAATCCCGCAGCACCTTTTGGGCAACGAGTAGATTGTTCGAGGCGCAATCTACTGCATCAATTGGACACCACTTTGCAGCGCTTAAACACTGACTACATAGACCTATGGAACGTGGGTTATTGGGACCCTCACACGCCACCAGATGAAGTCGCCGACACTCTTGCCCATATGATCCAAGTGGGTAAAGTGCGCTATGCGGGTGTGCGCGGCTATAGCGGCTGGCAGCTTGCGGTAACGCGCCACCGGGACATCATTTCTGCGCAGGCTCCTTATAACTTATTGCAGCGTTCCATCGAGACCGATCTCCTGCCTGCTGCGCAATATTTGGGTGTCGGAGTTATAGCTGGTGCGCCTTTAGCTCAGGGAGTACTCAGTGGTCAGTATCGCAGGAGTATTCCAGGGACCTCACGGGCAGCTTCTCCCGAGGCCTATGCGGACGTGCATGGCTTAATCCCTGAAAGTCATGCAGTAGTTGAAGCATTAAAAACTGCAGCTGAGGGACTAGGCATCTCCACAGCTATCACAGCGGCCTCCTGGGTCCTTAGCCAACCGGGCATTAGCGCTATGATTGCGACTCCTCGCACGACGCATCACTGCCAAGAACTCATTACGAGCGCGGACGTGACCATCCCCCGCACAATCTCCAAGGCTTTTGATGACGTAACCCTCTAATCGCGTCACCACACCGGGTTGTAGATGCGCTTTTCTCAGGCAACCGGAAAACGGGGATAAAGATGTGGGGTCATATGGAGTTATCAGGAGCGACATACTGGTAGGGTCATTCTGTGTGAGAAACGCACAGAGTAAGTCGGGAGTCCAAAAAACTGCGATCGCGGGGCTGCTCGCATTGTCTTTAAGCCTTGCTGCTTGTACTAAAGAAAACGGGCCTAATCCACAGGAGTCCGGAGTGCAAGGAAACGCAACGGCACAAAAATCGCCGGCTTCCTCCTCACCATCAGGTAAGGTCCTGCCGTTTGCGTCCATCCTAGGGATGCAAAAAGCTGGAAATATCCTTGCGGTGAGAGAAAAAACTGTGTTTCACGTGGGGGCCATCAAAGATTTTTATAATGGAACCCAAAAAAAGATTGATGTACACGAAGCCTGCGGTGCACTTACTGCAACTGACCAGGAGTTTATTCTCCCCTGCCCCGATGGCGTACACGTTGTAGATGCGAGAACACCCGCTACTCATGATGTGGTGACCCAAGAACCAGCGACAGTCGCTATCAAAACGACAAGCGGCGAGATTATCGCGGGAGACTCAGATACGGCGAGTTTGAAAGTACATCGCAGCAATAAAGCCACACAGAGCATCAAGACAGAATTCATTACTAATCAGATTGTTGCCATACCTGTAGATGGTCAGCCCGATGCTGTGGCTCGCGTTAACAACGAACATACTGTCATCCAAGACATTCACTGGTCAGAAGACAAAGGTGGTGCTTTGTTGCGCGTTGGGCGCGGAGTCGGTCAGATTGCTCCCGCCGAACAATCAATTCTCCTAGCATCCGACACCATTAGTGGTCAGCTGATGGTATATGGCGCAGAAGACGTGATTAGGCTTCATCAATCCTCTCCTGTGGGCGTAAGTCCATGGGCGGTAGCTTGGGATAAAAAGAATCAGCAGGCGTGGGTGAGCACGACCTCCGATAACAAGCTAACTGCGTACAGCATTTCAAGCGGAACTGCAGATCCTAAGCGCCATTATTCTTCCGTTGCGGACGTACACTCGATGGTGGTGCTTGACGACGCCACCGTGATTGCGGGTTCGGCCACCGGCGACGGTCTCCAAATTATTGCACCCTAAGTTTTCATCCCCTCTTGACCAAAAGAAAGCTCATTTGATCCATGTCGATCCCCCAGCATCCCCTCCGTACGAAAATGTACAACCTCGCGCTCAAAGGAATGTTCACGATGTCCCCGGAGCGCATCCATGGCATCATCAGCAAGGGAATGAATGTTCTACAGGTAGCCGGTCCTATCAACACCGCTCTGGGCAAAATTGTAGCCGTTGACGATCCCATACTGTCGCAGGAAGTCTTTGGTACCGTGTTCCCTCGTCCCTTAGGCCTTGCTGCGGGCTTTGACAAAGACGGAGATGCTCCCGATGCATGGGCAGCTGTAGGATTTGGATATGCAGAGTTGGGAACTGTAACGGCATCCCCGCAGCCAGGAAACCCTACGCCACGACTTTTCCGGCTTCCCGCAGACAAAGCCATCCTCAACCGCATGGGTTTTAACAACGCTGGTGCTGCTCAGGTAGCCGGCAATCTACGCCGTCGTACTTCTGACGATGTTATCGGCATTAATATTGGCAAAACTAAAGTGGTGCCGGCGGACAAAGCGGTCGACGATTACCGCAGGTCTGCAGCCTTGCTCGGTGATCTCGCAGATTATCTTGTGGTCAACGTGTCCTCTCCTAATACACCAGGGTTAAGGGATTTGCAGGCCGTCGATTCACTTCGTCCCATCTTAAAGGCCGTGCAGGAAGCGACCTCGACCCCTGTGCTAGTGAAGATCGCACCGGACCTCGATGCCGACGATATTGATGCCGTCGTAGATCTTGCTGTTGAGCTAGGCCTTGACGGAATCGTAGCAACAAATACTACGCTCACTAGAGAAGGCCTTGTCACTCCAGCACGCGCTGTTGAAGATATGGGTGCAGGTGGCATTTCTGGTGCACCTCTGGCAGAGCGCTCACTGGAAGTGCTCCGTCAGCTCTACACCCGAGTCGGAAAAGACCTAGTATTAATCGGCGTTGGCGGTATAGCAACGCCCCAACAAGCTTGGGAAAGAATTGCTGCAGGGGCAACCTTGCTGCAAGGCTATACCGGACTTATCTACGGTGGCCCCGATTGGATCAGGGATATCCACCTTGGAATAGCCGCCCAATTGCGCGCGCATGGGTTAAACAATATTGCGGAAGCCGTTGGTTCAGAACTTCCGTGGACTCTTGACTAAAACACGGAGCACTTTCCAACCGTTGGGCTATTCATAGTCGACAGTAGTAATCACTCCTCGGCGGCGGCGTTTTTTAAAACGCCCCGTCGCCAAAAAGACGGCACCAGATATCGCAAAAAATAACGCCCCTATACACAACACCATAGGGCCGTTATTTTCGGTGAAGTCGTGAGCAGTAGCTTTCTTGAACCACCACGCACCAACAAGCATAATCCCACTCACAATTTCGCAGAGGATTCCTGCGATTGTTCGCCCTCGCATCAGTCTGACCCTTCGCGTTGTCCGTGGCAAATGGCACATAGCAGTAAAACACGACGTTATTCTGCCTATTAGTGGAATGATAACTAAGTATTAATACTGACGCAGTGTTTTTCCATGGAGGAATAGAAAAAGAAACTAATCTTTCGTTTTCCCTCCCCCAGATTGATGGACTGTACGAATAAAAACGGAGAAAGAGGCGAGAGCCTTTTACTTTATGGCAGCTTGCCTAGCAACAAGCCCAAACACAAGCGCTAAGGTCCCGTAAATAGGCAGCCAGTACTGCTGCCACACAACTATCGGTTCAGGGCTTAAAAATCGGCCAGCGACTACAAGTGCCAACGCCACGATGAGCGCCCCTACCTGGAGACGCGATGCAGCCTGGTCTTTCCGAATCGTGGCAAATCCACCAAAGACTCCTGCTGCGATAACGATGAAAAGAAATCGGGCAGTCACCGCAACAGGTTGCATCCATCCAACGGTCGCTACTTGAACGAACGTAAAGATAAATAAGACGAATGCAATGGCAACAAAGGCGCCACCGACTCTTATCCCCACCGGAATTGTAGAATGTGAGGGCTGAGCTGCTGATGCCTTAGACATTCTCGTACCAACCCCAGTACACCGAGCGAGCAAGTGAGTGGAAATACAGGTTAAAGCCGAGAACAGTCGGTGTCGCGTCGGCTGGAATATCGAGGGTTTCTACATCTACCGCGTGCACGGCAAAAAGATAACGATGTGGGCCGTGACCCGCGGGAGGATTAGGGCCATAGTAGCCGCGGATACCAGAATCGCCTTTGAGCGTTATCACGCTTTCGATGCCCCCAAGGGTCTCATCTCCCGCACCCTGAGCAAGCTTGCTAACAGTAACCGGAATATTAAAAACAGCCCAGTGCCAAAACCCTGAAGCCGTGGGGGCATCAGGGTCAAAACACGTGATAGCCAGTGATTTTGTACCTTCAGGGACATCTGACCATGAGAACTGCGGCGATAGTCCTGCTTCTGCCACATGAATCTCCGGGATCTTTTCCCCCTCGCCAAAGGACGTGGAGCTCAGAGGAAAAGATGGAAGATCTTTTAAAGGAGCGTAGGGGTCAGGACCGGGGAAACGTGGATCTGCGTAGGTACTCATGTGGTCATTTTTACCTGAACATATGTCCCACGGCTATGAAAACTGTCTCTTTTATAGTTGAGATAGCCCCTGCGTACCCCGGTGGCGTCGACAAGCCTGAATTTTTTAGTCCAGTCCTCGTTCTATGGCTTCTGCAATAGCATCGATAAACGCGCGATCCGTAGGAGAACCTGAAACCGTGACAGTTTCACCTTGACGGATACCAAGGGACATAAGCAGCAAAGAGGACGCAGCGTCTGCCCCGTTCACGTGTATGCTTCCCTCGGCCTCCGATGCGATCTCAGAAATGATAGAAGCGGGGCGTGCATGCAAGCCTGCTGCATCAACCACAGTAACCCGACGCCCGTATTCTCCAGATGGTATTGGCTCTTCAACAGACGTAACAGGCTCCGGTGCAAACAAGGAAACCGCAGAGGCGGCAGCCTTGATGACCGCATACAAAGAATCACCCTGTTGTGCTGCAGTCGCAGCGGCAACTGTGCCTTCTACAAAGGGGACGTTGGCAAAAGCCACGGGCTGATCATCGTAAAAGTCTAATAGGGTCTCTACCGTCATCGTTGCCGAACCCAAGTCAGTGAGGATAAGAACCTCAAGCCCCTTATCTAAAAGTCCATCGACTGAGCTTTCCACTAGGTCATAGGAAGTACCTATTCCGCCATTGTCGCGCCCGCCTGCCGGAACAATAGCCACGTCAGTAGCCATTTGCTGGGCAAGTTCGCAAAGTCCCGCCGCTAACGAGGACGAATGGGAGACAAGGACAAGCCCCACTTTTTGTTTGCTCATGAAGCTGCTGACTCCTTTGCAGCATCCGCTGCGGCTCTGAGGAATAATGCGGAAGACGTCGCGCCGGGATCTTTGTGCCCTGCAGAGCGTTCGCCTAGGTAGGAGGCCCGACCTTTGGTAGCGATCATGGGGATAGTCGATTCGGCTCCTTGCTCGGCAGATTCAGCTGCACGAACAAGCACCTCAGCAGCTGTAGCGCCGTTATTCACTGCGTCTCTTGCGGCGCTGGCGGCGGGACTCCATGCATCGACCATGGTCTTCTCCCCTGTGGTGGCCTTGCCGCGAGCTGTGACGCCTTCCAAAGCACCGTCGATAAGGCCAGCTATGGCTTCAGCATCTAGTTTCTCTTTTCCTTTAATCGCTTTCGACGCTCTCAGAAAAGCGGTTCCAAGCAGCGGCCCTGAAGCTCCCCCGACGGTAGAAATGAGTGTCGCTGCGGTGATTTTGAGAACCTCAGAAGGCGTTGTCACCTCCTGACCGTCTAGCTTCTCCAGGACAGCACTAAAACCACGATCGACATTTTCCCCATGGTCCGCATCACCGATAGCGCGATCAAGCTCTATCAACTCGTCGCGGTGTTCCTTTGCTGCGATGGCGCATCGGTTAATCCAATCGCTGGCCCAATCAACAGTGAGGAAATCCATGGTTATATTCCTTTACGATAAGCAACGGTATTAACGGGGGCGTCGAAAAGCTTTAATGCTTCCTCATCAACCCTCATCAAGGTGACCGATGCGCCTTGCATATCAAGACTCGTCACATAGTTGCCCACGAGCGCGCGTTCTACAACGATTCCAGCTTCATCCAGACGTTCTTGAACCCGCCTGTAGACAACATAAAGCTCCGACGAAGGAGTCCCTCCCATGCCATTGACCAAGGCGATAACGCGTTCTCCGCGGAGGAGCTGAAGATCGTGGACAATGGGGTCTATAAGTTGGTCGGTGATTGAGTCGGCATCGCTCATCGGAACTTTTCGTCGACCGGGCTCCCCATGAATGCCGATTCCGATCTCAATCTCGTTTTCTTCAAGATCAAACGACGGTTTTCCTACGTGAGGGACCGTGCAGGCCGACAGTGCAACCCCCATTGAAGCAACATTTTCTACTGCTTTTTTAGCCACAGCGGCGACTTCTTCCAATGAATCCCCGCGTTCAGCTGTTGCTCCAGCAAGCTTTTCCACCAACATGGTTCCGGCTACCCCACGACGACCCGCTGTGTAGAGAGAATCCTCAACAGCTACGTCGTCGTCCACGATTACTTGGACCACCTCTATGCCTTCAAGCTCTGCTAGTTCTGCGGCCGTATCAAAGTTCAAAACGTCGCCTGTGTAGTTCTTGACGATGTACACCACACCTGCCCCTCGATTGACTGCCTTTGTGGCCTCCACGATGGGATCTGGCGTTGGAGAAGTAAAAACTGGTCCCGGTATCGCGGCATCGAGCATTCCTTCTCCGACAAAACCGGAATGCAGGGGCTCGTGGCCAGAACCGCCACCAGATATAAGAGCTACTTTTCCTTCTTGTTTTAGCTGAGCACGCGTGATGTATAGAGGATCACTGTGTGCCGAAACTATGTCTTTGTGGGCGGCAGCAAATCCATCGATGGCTTCTTGAACAACCTTTCGCGGATCATTAGCAAGCTTTTTCATAGACTCAACCTTTCGCAGATAGAAAGCTGATCGCATCGCTCACAGACCCTCACGTAAGCGACAGCACCGTTTGTTCATGTTGCTGTATATATTGCCGGTGCAATGGTTTTATGGGTTCGACTGTACGGATTTTTGACCCCATTGTGTTGTGATCTAGATCGCGGATAGCTTGGGTTCGGCATAGATGGCTTTGTTTACGCACAATATTTTCCTTCCGTGCAATCATTCACAATAACCGTGCAGAGCAATGGCAACGACGGTGCTCAAGATGACGCGCCGCATAACCGGATCGGTGACGTAGAAGAAGCCAACGTATATGCATTTAAATGTTTTTACCCATTGTGACCTGCCGATTTGCCTATCTATTGAGTCGCTCATATAGTTAAGCGAGTCAACAGCCAAGCGGCTGGAAGCACTACCCGGCCCGGGTGGCGGAATGGCAGACGCGCTAGCTTGAGGTGCTAGTGTCCTACTAACGGACGTGGGGGTTCAAGTCCCCCCTCGGGCACAAATAGTTAATGTGTATTAACGGAGGTAACAAAATCGAAAGAGATTGTTACCTCCGTTTTTCTTTACTATTTTCCCTGTTGCTCATCTCCCCGAGCAAGATCCCGCATGGCAGCGCCGTAGGTATGTAGGTATATTGCGGCTAAGCTAGGTTCATCCACTTTAAGTCGAATAAAAACGAATGTGTGAGGTTATCGTTCCGATGTTGATTTGATCTCTACTCAGCTGAGCTGAGACGTTTACACCGTTGCCCTGCTCTTGGAGATCAACTATGACTTCTGTCGAACTCACCGACGTCACTTTTGCGTATAACTCACGTCCACTTCTTAACCATATTTCTTTGCATATCGGCGCTGGCGAGCGCGCCTGCCTCGTAGGGCCTAACGGCTGCGGGAAAACGACCCTCCTCAGACTCATCACTGGAGACATCACTCCAGATAACGGGAACATCATTATGCACCCGGCACATGATGCCAGCCGGTCACATGCGTTTAACTTCAAGGTCGCTACGCAACACACCACCGTCGAAGACTTCTTCAACCATGCGCTATCTGGCCTTTATGCTCTTTCATCGCGGTTTGACGAGGTGACCACTGGTCTAGCCAGCTCCCCCAATGACCCCAACGCTAGCAAGCGAATATGACTCTTTGCTCACCCAGATGAGCTCTCCAGATGTGTGGTCAATCGATGCACGTATCGATGAAACTCTTGCTGGCTTGGGGCTTCCACAGCTAGCCAGTGCTGGACGATCACGGCACCTTAGCTCATTGTCGCCAGGCCAGCGCGTGCGTCTTGAGCTAACTGCGTTGTTGGTGTCGCGACCAGACGTTTTGGTGCTCGATGAGCCAACAAATCACCTTGATAAGGATGGCAGTAACTTTTTAGTGCGGATGCTTATGGACTGGTCCGGCCCAGTGATCTTAGCGAGCCATGACCGTGCCTTTATCAATAAAGTAGCCACGGTCATCTACGACTTAGATATAGCTTCCTGGCAAGCACTGGCGACGGCCTCAGGGCTAGACGCAATTCCTGGTGCATACAGATGTCAGGGCAATTACTCTGATTATCTTGTTGCTAAAACCCAGGCACGTGAAGCACATAAGCAGCTACACAGTAGCCAGCAGGTAGAAAAACGCTCAATTCAAGCGCACCGAGCCACCAGCCAAAACATCGCTCAGGGCGGTTCTCATATGAAAACTGCGACAGGCATGGCCCGCAAGTTCTACTCGGATCGTGCGGCTTCCACCGCAGTGCGCCGGATACGTAATGATGACCGACGCCTCGATGATTTAAGTAACCGGGAGGTTCGCAAACTACGCACTTATGACTTGCGCCTAGACTTTGCCGACGCACCAGCACAGACGGGAGTGGCTGTATCTGCACGGAATGCGACACTGCCTCACCGTCTGCAAGAAGTAACCTTTGATCTCATGCACGGGGAACATCTGCTGATCACAGGACCCAATGGAGCAGGAAAATCCACGTTGGTGAATTGGATTGCTGCTGGAACTCCACCAACTACGGCTCATAGTGATGCAAGCGGAACGATTACACGAGATGATCGGCTAGTGCTGATCCCGCAACGTTTCCCCCAGCAAGGCGATCCCGGTTTCACAGAAACCGTATGGAATGAAGGTATCGGCCAGATGGGCACAGGAATTATTCATCCCTCCATGTGGAATACCCCGGTGCCAGCACTGTCTGCGGGCAATCAACGGCGCGCTCAGATAGCTGTTGCCGTTGCTGAGCAGCCGGCTATACTCCTCATCGACGAGCCGACTAACTACCTCGATCTCGACACGATCGAAGCCTTTGAAGATGCAATCTCTGAATGGGCCGGAACTTTAGTGATAGTTAGCCACGACCAATGGCTCATTGACAAATGGCGTGGGAAAAGGCTTTGCCTAGGCTCATCCGCATAGCTGGGCACAATATCGGTCCTGAATTCTAGTAGGTAAGCTTTCTAGTTATGCACGATGAGGAAATCCGCGCACGGCGAATGATTGCCCATTATCTCAGCCCAAGCGACGCGCATCCCCAGCCCAAGGCACTATCGGATGCAGCTTTTCAGATGATGGCTACTCAAGGACAAAATTATGCCGGTGGTTTGCAGGGCCTGGCGGTGCGTACTGGAGTGCACGAGCTGTATACCGGCACCATACAAAGCCATTTGGACGATTGCCTGAAAAATTATGAGGTTATCCGTACATGGTCACAACGCGGCACACTTCATTTCCTCCACAAAGATAACGCGTGGATTGTAGCCGCTATAGGCAAGCGCGGTTTGGGAACTATTGAGTCTTCCGCTCAGCGCTTTGGGATAACAGAACAAGAATATTCAGAGATCCTCGAACGCACCATACAGCTTTGCGTCACTCCACATAGCCGCCAGCAACTACGAGACCACCTCGGGATTGATTCTGCCCTGTTGTCCAACGTCATGCGCCGTTTAGGCCGTACCGGCGACCTCATCCAAGGTGCTAAGACAGGTAACCATGATACTTTTATCCGCGCCGATACTGCCGGTTGTGACGTGAATCGGGATGCAAGCATTGAAACGTTAGTAACCAACTATTTTTCCACCCGCGGCCCAGATCACATAGCCGATTGCGCATGGTGGTCTACGTTGCCTAAGACCGTTGTGCGTCGTGAAGCTAGAAAAGCGGTCGACTCCGGCGCTCTATTAGAAGTCTCCCCCGACGTATTTATGGGGAGCTGGCAAAACAATGTCTCAGACAGCGAGATCACTGCCGCTCTGCAACTCCAAATCCAGCTCCCGCCCTTTGACGAGTACCTGATGTCCTATACCCAGCGCGACGTATTATTCTCCCCACAGTGCGATCCGTTATCTGTACTGACCAAAAACGGCATTTCCTGGCCTTTTATGGTTTCAGGAGGCGTGATTATAGGCCGATCTTCCTAGCGACGATAAAGTAGAGCAAATGACCGACATCAATCCAGACGAGTTGGATATTGCGCTACGAGTCTTAAAAGAAGCCGGCGACTTGCCCCAAGATCATCCTCAGGCTGTCACGTTGCATCACGCTGTGAGCAAGCTTTTTAAGACGGTAAAAAAGAACCGCAGGAGCGTCGCAAAGCAGCAAAGAAGGCTTGCCGACGCTCAAGTGCTTGCCGCGACTGCAACGGCCAACCCTCGCCGGATTGACGATGAAACAGCGGACCTTCTCATTGCCCCGCAAGGCCAAAAGCCCATCCCGCTTGAAGTCGGCGCGGTAGCCACACCCCATGGGTTTGCCGGAAGACTCAACAAATCGCATAACTGTTATATTTGCAAGCAACCATATACCTTGGTCGATTCCTTCCATCATCAACTCTGCCCGGACTGCGCCAGTGATAATCGGCAGCGCCGTGAACAGCGCGTGGACCTGACAGGCAGGCGAGCACTCTTGACTGGTGGACGCGCAAAGATCGGCATGTATATAGCGCTTAAATTGCTTCGCGACGGCGCCCATCTGACCATCACTACCCGCTTTCCTAAGGACGCTGTCCGTAGGTTTACCGCAATACCAGACTCCTCCGAGTGGCTTGAGCGCTTGCGCATCGTAGGGATTGATTTGCGCAACCCCCGGCACGCGTCGAGGAGCTTGCCGCCATGGTAGGAGAATCCCCGCTAGACATCCTTATCAATAATGCTGCCCAAACCGTTCGGAGATCGCCTGGAGCATATTCAGGGTTGGTGTCCGCGGAAGCACAGCCGCTTAGCGGGCTGCAGAATGATGTAGCTTCTTGAACTGGGTGTCGCAACGAATCTTCATCCGGAGTCTTTGGAGCACAAGAAAAACCACCAAAGCCTCATGGACAGCCCCGGAGTCCTGGACACTAACGATGCTCAGCGCATAGCGGCACTGGCGATGCGTGCAGGGAATGACTCCCACGGCGTGGACGCAGGCGGTCTTATCCCCGACTTGGTCAACCATAACTCTTGGGTAGCGAAAGTCGGAGATATAGATCCTGTAGAAATGCTGGAAGTTCAGCTATGCAATGCCACCGCGCCTTTCATCCTCTTTAACAGGCTCCGCCCAGCTTTAGAGGCATCGTCTGCGCGTCGAAAATACGTGGTCAATGTCTCTGCCATGGAGGGAGTTTTTGGCCGAGGATACAAAGGACCAGGCCATCCTCACACAAACATGGCTAAAGCGGCGCTCAATATGTTGACGCGAACCACGGCCACCGAAATGTTCGAGCATGGTGTCCTGGTCACCGCCGTAGATACGGGATGGATTACCGACGAGCGCCCGCACACAACAAAGACACGTCTCGCTGACGAAGGCTTCCGAGCACCGCTTGATCTAGTCGACGGTGCTGCCAGGGTCTACGACCCCATAGTCCAAGGCGAAAATGGGGTCGATCTTTATGGCTGCTTCCTCAAAGACTATAGGCCACATCCCTGGTAGGCAGCTGTATCAATGCTCGTCTCTGCGATCGAAAGCCCGAAGAATCTTTTCTGCACCAAGGGTTGGTGTTATCTGAGCTTGTCGTAATTGCGTCTCCACGAGTTTGCGGACAGAACTAACCTCAGGATCTGCGTTCAATCGCTGCAACAGCGTCTCGTGCACCATCGACCACATCCATTGGACTTGTTGCTCTCTGCGGGTGTGCTCGAAAGTGCCTGAGTCCAGCATTACTTTGTGGTGCTCCTGGACATGATCCCAGAACTCTTCCACCCCTTCATGTTCCACCGCAGACATCGTCATGGTTGGAGGGTGCCACAAGTCGCTTTCTTGGCGAACCATCCGCATCGCAGCACCCAGTTCCCTAGCAGCACGCTTGGCGTTTTTCAGGTTGGGGCCATCGGCTTTATTGATTGCGACGAGATCAGCCATTTCCAGGACACCTTTTTTAATTCCCTGGAGCTGATCCCCAGCGCCAGCAAGTGCCAAAAAGGTAAAGCAATCCACCATCTGAGAAACCGCTACCTCTGACTGCCCCACGCCCACGGTCTCCACGAGGATGACGTCATAACCAGCGGCTTCAAAGACCACCATGGATTCCCGGGTAGCTTTGGCCACGCCACCTAGCGTTCCTGCTGACGGTGATGGGCGGATAAACGCGTTCTCTTCCCGCGCTAACTTGGCCATTCGAGTCTTATCGCCAAGGATAGAGCCTCGGGTTTTGGTCGAGGAAGGATCAATAGCTAACACCGCGACTTTATGGCCCTCAGTGATCAACTTCATCCCGAGAGCCTCAATGAAAGTCGATTTGCCGACTCCCGGAACACCAGTGATTCCCACTCGCAGTGCTTTTCCGCTAAAGGGCAGCAACCTAACCAGTAGTTCCTGCGCCAGTACGCGGTGTGCTGCGGCTGTCGACTCCAGCAGCGTAATTGCGCGTGACATAAGGGTGCGGTCACACCGACGAACGCCTTCAAAGAGCTCATCCACGTCTATACGACGGCGGGCGCGTTTAACAATCTCTGGAGGAACCGATGTTGCTTCCCCTAGGTCTGTTCCCGAAGTGGTCATGAGGGAACCTAAGTGATGCTCGAGGTATTCATTGTCCATAGTCATGGCTCATCCTTCCCGTCGAAAACGACGTCACCGGCCGCGCACAAGAGCGACCGGTGACGAGGTTGGCATGGTTTAACTAAGCTTCATCGACCTGAAGCTCGATGCCAAGATTTGCTGACAGCTTAGTCAGCATGTCGATCGCTGCTTCTGCGATGACGGTACCTGGTGGGTAAATTGCCACAGCACCGTCGTCGTAAAGCTCTTGGAAGTCACCCGGTGGGATCACACCACCGACAACAATCATGATGTCCTCACGACCGAGCTTTGCCAATTCTTCCTTCAACGCAGGTACCAAGGTGAGGTGACCTGCAGCTAGAGACGACACGCCAACGACATGGACATCGGCGTCTACTGCAGCCCGTGCCGCCTCTGCAGGAGTCTGGAAGAGCGGTCCGACGTCAACGTCCATGCCAAGGTCGGCATAAGCGGAAGCAACGACTTTCTGACCACGGTCGTGTCCATCCTGACCCATCTTGGCTATGAAGATACGCGGGCGGCGGCCTTCTTCCGCTTCAAAGGCGTCTGCCATAGCGATAGCCTTATCGACGTTCCCCACAGCACCTTCCTTTCCGACTTCTTCCTTGTATACGCCAGATAGCGTACGGATTTCTGCCTCGTGACGGCCGAAAACATCTTCGAGTGCGTCCGAGATTTCACCGATTGAGCATTTTGCGCGAGCACAGTCGACCGCGAGCTTAAGGAGGTTATGATCCAGATCGCCTGGCTTCTTGGTCTCCATGCGGGCAGCTTCTGTCAAAGCGTCAAGGGTGCGTTTCACTTCAGCCTCGTCACGCTCTGCACGCAACTTAGCTAACTTCTCGATCTGCTCAGCGCGCACCTTCGTGTTGTCAACCTTGAGGACTTCAATCTGCTCGTCTTCCTCAACAACGTACTTGTTCACGCCGATGAGCGCTTGACGCCCGGAATCAATTCGTGCCTGGGTACGAGCAGCAGATTCCTCAATGCGAAGCTTCGGAATTCCCTCGATGGTTGCCTGGGCCATGCCACCTGCGGCCTCGACTTCCTCGATGTGAGCACGTGCTCGCTCAGCGAGTTGTTCTGTCAGCCATTCGATGTAATAGGAACCAGCCCATGGGTCGACTGGAGCTGTGGTTCCAGATTCCTGCTGCAAAAGAAGCTGGGTATTACGCGCGATACGTGCAGAGAAGTCGGTCGGTAGCGCAAGGGCCTCGTCGAGAGCGTTGGTGTGCAGCGACTGAGTGTGTCCTTGTGTGGCACCCATGGCTTCAACCGCCGTACGAGCCACATTGTTGTACACATCCTGCGCAGTCAGGGACCAACCTGAGGTCTGCGAGTGGGTACGCAGAGACTGCGACTTAGGGTTCTTCGGGTCGAACTTGGCAACCAGTTCGCTCCACAAAAGGCGTCCCGCGCGCAGCTTTGCGATCTCCATAAACGTGTTCATGGAGATACCCCAGAAGAAGGAGAGACGGGGGGCAAACTTGTCCACGTCCAGTCCGACGTCTTTACCGGCACGAATATATTCGATTCCGTCTGCAAGCGTGTAGGCAAGCTCAAGATCTGCCGTAGCTCCAGCCTCTTGAATGTGGTAGCCAGAAATCGAAATCGAGTTAAACCGCGGCATCTTCATCGAGGTGTACTCGAAAATATTTGAGATGATGCGCATGGACGGCTTCGGCGGATAAATGTAGGTGTTACGAACCATGAACTCTTTCAGAATATCGTTCTGAATAGTTCCGGCCAGTTGCTCAGGAGCAACTCCTTGTTCCTCTGCAGTCACGATATAAAAAGCCAGGACTGGAAGAACTGCGCCGTTCATGGTCATGGACACCGAAACCCTGCCGAGATCAATACCGGCGAATAGTTCTCGCATATCCAGAATCGAGTCAATGGCCACGCCTGCCATACCGACGTCGCCGACAACGCGCTCATTATCTGAGTCGTAGCCACGGTGAGTAGCTAGGTCAAAAGCGACCGACAGGCCTTTCTGGCCAGCGGCAAGGTTACGGCGATAAAAGGCATTGGACTCGGCGGCCGTGGAAAAGCCCGCGTACTGGCGGATTGTCCATGGCTGGTTGGTGTACATGGTGGGATAGGGGCCACGCATAAAAGGAACCATGCCGGGGAAAGAATCCAGCTGTTCAGCCGGGACTGAATCATCACGATCGTCGCGGTTAAATACACGCGGGACGTCAATGCCCTCTGGGGTGGTCCATACTTGTTCGCGCAAAGAATCAGCGTTGTCCGCAGCTTTTGTCTCAGCGGCTGCAGAGTACTCAGCGAAATTTGGGATGGTGTTCATTGTGCTTATGCTCCCAACTTGTCGAGCAGGTTAGTCAACGTAGCGCCTGCGTCGATCTTGAGGTTCAAGTAATAATCATCCGGCTCGAAATCATGCCCTGGTGAGCCAGCCAGCAAAATGGTCTCAACGCCTGCTTCGCGCAATGCAGCAAAAGCTTCTGCACCAGAGGCATCGTATTCCGCGTCTGTTCCACAGATCACGGCAATAGAAGCCGAATGTGCTGCCTGCTCGAACTCGGGGGTTCCCGGCGTGACCTGACCGGGGTTGAGGGCCTCAATACCGCCGGTACCCAATAGGTTGGTGATAAACCCTGTACGGATGTTGTGCTTGGCTAGTGGGCCTAGTGGAATAAGCGCCGCTGCTGGGCGTTTCCCATGAACTTCCATGAACGCATCTGAGCGGTTGCGCAATGCCTCAAACTGCGCGCCCCAGCGACGAACGTGGGTTGGTTCCACGCGCAGCTCTGCGGGAAGCGGAGCCTCTGCAAGGTTGGGGAACTCGTTAATCGCAGTGATCTTCTTAGTGCGATGAGCGATGTCGTTTCGGATTGCCTCGTGGGCCTCATCCAACATGGACGTAAGCGCACCGGATTCGAAGGCTGCGGTGAAACCACCTTGAGCTTCAATCTCAGTGAAAACCTTCCACGCTTTCTCGGCGATTTCCGAGGTGAGTTTCTCCACGTAGTAGCTACCGCCAGCCGGATCGATAACATGGCCTAGGTGGGACTCTTCCAGAAGAAGTAGGTTGGTGTTACGCGCGATACGATGCGCAAATGGGCGAGAAATCTTAGGAAGGCCACCTGGAATTGCCCAGTCAAAGCACAGCACCTCAACATCATGAGCACCGCCAACGCCACCGGCAAAAGCAGCAACCGTCGAACGCAGCATGTTGACCCATGGATCACGCTGAGAGAACATGACTGGAGCAGTCAAAGCGTGCAGCGGGGCGCTACCGTGATCTGCTGCACCGACGATTTCCGCAACTCGTGCCCACAGGGTACGTGCGGCGCGTAGCTTAGAGATCTGGGCAAACTGGTCATCGGTGACCGCATAGCGGAAGGACAGCTGATCGAGTGCGTCAGCGACACTCAGGCCTGCTGCGGTGAGTTCCCTGAGATACTGAGCTCCAGCGGCAAGGGCCAAACCGATTTCTTGTGCATCCGTAGCACTCTGATTAGAGAAAGAAACAGCATCAATCAGGATGGCACGAGTATTCTTGCGTTCTGCTGCACCAACGGCCAAAGACACTGCAGTGGGCAGGTCAACAGAGGCAGATCCATCGATCCAAGAAGAAAGCGGAGAAGCTCCCAGCTCGATCAGCTTGGGGTCAGCATCCTGGGCGTCGACAAGCTTATAAAGTTCCTCTGCCACGCTGGCAGTGGCCTCACCCGAGTTAAGCCGCACTGGAGCGTACTGGAAAAGTACTCCCTTCAGCAGCTTTTCGACGCCCTCAGTGCCGTAGATAACGATGTCAGTCGTACCGTTATCTAACGCAGATAAAAGCTGTTCATTCGAAGCGGAAGGACCGAAAGACTCGGTCACTCCCCAACCAACGCCTTCTTCAGCTCCTGCGCCGCGTGCACCGCGAGTGAACGGGAAGACTCCAGGAAGAGTGACTTCAGCGAGTTCATCAACACGGTTATACAGCGGGTTAACGTTGATTCCGTCATAGGTTGTACGAATCAGCTTGCGCCAGATATCAAGCGGTATATCGGCGACGTCTTGTTTACGTACTCGGGCAAAAACCTTGGCAACAGCCTTGTACCAAGCCTGCTGCTGGGCTTCAAATTCTTCGGTTTGGGCGAATCGTGTGTCAGTCACGAGTGGGACCCACTCCCCTCACATTTGTGGGCTTGAGGTTTGCTCCTGGAAAAGGGGCAAGCTCCAAGCTCCGTTTGTGTCTTGAGTTGATATGTCGTGGCGCTGGGCACCAGATCACCTAAAGCACCTAATGCCTCACAACAAGCTCTAAGTGTAGTCCGCATCAATTCTTTTCTGTGGCCTTTTTCCCGAATGGGTGGAATCGGGCATTAAGGTAAAGCCTCGTGAACAGTTTTTTTAACTTTGCTTGGGGCATTTTTCGTGATGGATTAAACACTATTAAGTCATGGAGTGCAGCTAAGAATATTAGCGTTTTCGCACTAGGGATAGCTTTTATTCTCATTACAATCCTCGTAGATGTCCCCAGCGTAGAAACGCTCAGGTCGTGGGCAGATGATGCCGGTAGCGCCTTTGTGATTTTGTTCGCTTTTCTATACATCGGGATCACCCAGTTTCCGATACCACGCACTCTTCTCACCTTGTCCGCAGGAATTCTTTTCGGTCCCATCAAAGGGATTATCGTTGCACTCACGTGTACAACAGCCTCCGCAGTCATCTCTTTGCTCATCATCCGCAAACTCTTAGGCGAATGGATGGCACCCAGACTGACTCACCCAGCGGTCTCTGGAATCAACCAGCGCCTACGCCACCGGGGATGGCTGGCTGTCGCGTCATTGCGCATGATCGCCGGAGTCCCCTTTTCCATCATGAACTATGTCGCTGCCCTGACAGCAGTTCCGCCTCTTGGTTTCGCTCTAGCTACGCTCGTCGGTTCTGCTCCCGGCACCATCGTGGTTGTTATTCTGGGAGACTCCATCTTGCGCGGCGCAGATGCGAAAATTCTTCTCTTCTCAGCTTCGCTTGCATTCTTAGGCATTCTAGGATTGCTTATCGACGCCCGCATGCCGGTTAAAACGCGCCGGTAGATAGGCTATGCTCATATCCATATAGTTTTGTAGGGGAAGGTCATCTTCCCCTTAACCTTCATTTATTTTTATAGTTTATAAGGAAGTATCTTGTTCGCTATCCATGCGCGATACCGTGGACGAGAGCGCCGACGCGCTCAGTTCGTTCAACAGTCCGCACGAGCGTTAAGCACGCTAAAAGGAGTGGATGAGTTTACGGTTGTTGGAGCAGAAGACATGGCGTCTGTTATCACAACAGCCGAAGCCGCCTGTGACACAGTCATGGCGCTCATCGCTGGAGGCGACTGGACGATAGGGATAGGCGTGCTCGATTCCCCCACTGCCACACGAGACGATGCTCTCGGCTTAGCAGCCACGGCATTAGGCAATCGCGCACGCGGTGGCACGATCAAAGCAAAAGTCAAACATGATAAAAATTGGGCAGATTCCATCCAATCAGCTTTTTCCTTGATCAACTATGTTCTCTCACGTCGGACGCCCGAGGGACGAGAAGCAACAAGCCTCATGCGTTCGGGTTTCAATCAAAACGAAGCCGCAGCAGAATTAGGGATATCAAAACAAGCAATGAGCCAGCGACTACAAGCAGCTGGCTGGCAAGCAGAACTCTCTGGATACCGACTGGCCATACAGATTCTTAAGCGAGCAAACCGAGAAGATACTTAGGGGCATCTCGGACTAATGCGAAAAGCCGCTGCCTTCAGTAAGAGGAGGCAACGGCTTATTTTCTTTGTGGCTACGCTAAAGTTTCTGGATTATCTAACAGCAAATCATCAGACTGACTAGGAATTTTCTGCTCAATTGCAGGTTGGCCACTTGCTTTTTCTTTTGCAGAAGAACTCATAACACTCGTGGGCTCGTCCACGGGCTTATTCGCTGCAGCTACTGCTGCCTCGATTTCCGGATTCGATGAGGCTTTAAACCAATCCTCATGGTGATCTTCCTCCGCCACGTCGAGACTGCGTTGATCTACCTCGCTGCTCTCGTACCGGAAAACTCCATCATCGTCTTTCTTAGCCAGTGCTTTAGCGAATTGTTCAAGAGAATCGCCAAACTGGCTCGGGATCATCCACATAGTCGATGCTTTGCCCTCAGCAAGCTTAGGCAGCTTTCCAGGTACTGCTAAGCCAAGACCTCGGGGGTTACCTGAGCCGACTTAATTGCTGCGTTAACTTTCTGGATTGCCCGAGCTTCACCTTGAGCTTCCAAATACCTCGCTGCTCTGTCGCCTTCCGCCCGCAAAATGGTAGCCTCACGCTCAGCTTCAGCTGCCAAAATGGCCGCATGCTTTTCGCCTTCTGCAGCAAGAATTTTAGCCTGTTTCTCACCCTCTGCAGTACGGATATCTGATTCCCGACGACCCTCTGCAGTCAAAATCATGGCGCGTTTTCCCGGTCAGCTTTCATCTGCATTTCCATCGACTGCTGGATCGATGGTGGCGGATCAATGGCCTTGAGCTCAACTCGGCTGATGCGCAGACCCCATTTGGTGGTAGCAGCGTCCAGCTCGCCGCGCAGCCTCCGGTTAATAACTTCACGCGATGTCAAGGTCTCTTCTAGGGTCATGCCACCTACTACGTCGCGAAGCGTGGCTACCGATATCTGTTCAACGCCGACGATGTAATTATCTACCCCGTAGATGGCGCGAGCAGCGTCGTTAATTTGGAAGGTCACCACCGTATCGATAGCAACCGTCAGGTTATCTTGCGTAATCACTGCCTGAGGCGGGAAAGACACAACGCGTTCCCTTGTATCCACCTTTGCCCGAACGCGATCGATGAAGGGAACAAGGAGGCTTACTCCGCCAGAAACCGTCTTTGTATAACGCCCAAGACGCTCGATGACGACTGCCTCACCTTGGGGAATAATGACGATTGATTTTGCGATGAGCAGGGCAACAAAGACCACCACCACCGCCAAAAAAATAAGAGACACCTAAGCGTCCTTCCAGACGACTGCTGTTGCACCGTCAATTTCTATTACTGTGACCGATTGCCCCGGTTCAAAATGATGTCCCGGGTCAAGGCTCCGCGCAGACCATATGGATCCGTCGAATCGAACCTGCCCGCCATTTCCCGTTATAGGCTCAATAACCTCAGTCGCAGATCCGATGAGAGCGCGAGCGGACGTATCCAACGCAGCAGGCTTATAAAGCCTCTTTTTAAGAGCTGGTTTAAGGACAAAAAGAAAAGCGATAGATGTGGCGGCAAAGGTTGTCGCTTCCACCCAAAGGGGCACGTCTGCAAAACTGACTCCAGCCGCAGCTAAAGCCCCAAGACCGAGCATAAGAAAGGTCAACTCACCAGCAAGCAATTCCAAACCGATGAGTGAGATACCTGCGATTAACCAAATCAAAGCTGCCACACCACCATCATACTGAAAAACAGTGCTCAATCGGTTGAAAACTTTAAGGATTAAGCAAGATCCTCTTTACTCAGCTCTGGAGTGGTCACAAAGTCAACCAGCCTTTCAACCGCACCAATGAGTGAAGAATCAACGTCGCGGAAAGAACTCACTGCGTTATAAACGCGATTCCAGCCCTCTTTAGGATCACTCCACCCCACGCGGCGGCAAATTCCTGTTTTCCAGTCTTCACCGTAGGGAACTTCTGGCCAAGCACGGAGTCCAAGTCGCTCAGGTTTCACCGCAGCCCAAATGTCTATAAACGGATGCCCTGTAACCAGCACATGCGGGCCAACAGAAGAGGTCAATCGCATTTCTTTAGAGCCTGTGACCAAGTGATCTGCTAAAACGCCAACTCGGCGTCCGTGCTGCGGTTGAAATTCTTCCAACCGCTCAGGCAGGTTGTCTAGGCCTTCCAGATACTCAACCACCACCCCTTCAACGCGGAGATCGTGTCCCCAAATTTTCTCTACAATTGCTGCATCATGAATGCCTTCTACCCAGATCCTTGAAGGCGCAGCTACTTTGGCTTCCACGTTTTTCACTCTCCGCGAGCCCGAATTAGACCGCTGCTCGGCCGTTTTAGGCACGTAACGAGTTAAGGAAACTCTTTGTCCATCTATCATGAACGTGCCTTCGCGCATTTTAAAGATTCGTTCTCGCCCGTGTCGGTCTTCAAGCCGGATAAAGTCGCCATCATATGTGCGCTCAAAATTGACTACGGCGCCTACGAAACCGTCAGCCAACACTTCTACGACGAGACCCGGCTCTGCCGGAATCTGGGGGAAAGATGGTCGCTGCTGGCGAGAATGCCCGTTAAGAATATTCCCGGAATAAGGGTCAGTAAAGCTCATAGACCTAGAGTATTCGCTAAACTCACTTCAGTTATGAACATCCGCACACATGTCTATTCACCGCTACAAAATACGGCGTTATGGATCGCCGCATGGCTCTATGGTCATGAGTCCTATGACCACACCGAACAGGCGCTTAATAACCTTGAAGGGCCACACCGCCTAGGGGATGGAGACATTGGATTCTTTGAATTAGCTCAAACGCTGAGAAAATCACAAAACCATTAGTGGACACTTTCTCTGGAGAACCCTTACTCAGAATCGTCCTTGACGGGCCTGGTACACCCGTGGGTCTACCTGCGCACCATGAAGCAACGGCATGCGCGCAGCAAGCTGGAGGTGCGATCGTGATTACAGGAGGATTGTCGACTCACACTCACATTTTGGTTCCACGCTGGAAAGAGATCAACGGTTTTACTACGTGGGAAACCTTTGCGGTTTCCGATCCCCTTCCTTCCTCTTCTTATCTAACTCCGGGGGATGCCGATCGACTGCTGACCGAGGCAACCAGAACCGCTGCTGAGCTGATTCAGTCCAGCGGTATGCGCAACTCCGAGTTAGCTGACCCGCGGCTTACGGTCGGCATGCTCAACGATTTTTATGAAACGCCTGGACTTCCCGATGCTATCGCTCCTAGGGCAGCAAAACTCATCGCGCGCGCAGATAGAGTGACAGCGATTATGGAGACCGTCACAGATGTTTTAGGCGATCATCCCTTTGACCAGCAGCTCCTAAGCCTGGCAAACACATACGGGAAGCTCGAATGACGGCTGTCAACTATGCGGTTCATGAATGGGGGCGTTTAGCGGGCTGACAACACTGCGGTTCGCAGGCTGCTCCGTTAAAGGAACAGCCTCTCGACGGAACCCTCCCAAGGTGTTGAGCGGACATTGGATTGAGAGTCTCATGAAAAAGCTGGACAACCATCGACGCAAACGTACTAGTGTGCCCGACGGTTTTTGCCCTGACCACTTCGATACCACGTTTCTCCGCCTCGACCTGGAGCTCATTATCCAAGTCCCAGACCACTTCCATATGATCTGAGATGAAGCCGATGGCGGAGACAACTACTTTGTTCACGCCTTGAGAATGAAGGTCGATAATGTGATCTACGATGTCTGGATCGAGCCAAGGGATTTTTCCGTTTCCTGAAGCCGACTGCCACACCACGTCATATTTTTGGACCCCGAGGCGATCTGCGACAAGCCTCGATGCTTCTGCGATCTGACGTGAATAAAGATTTCCATCAGTATCGATGCCCGAGGTCTCATCAGCTATCAGCGGAATTGAATGAGCTGTAAAAACAAGCCTTATCCCCTGCTTTTCTCCTTCTTCAGCGCTCACCCCAAAGTGCTCGAATGCCTGCTGTACAACCTCGGCTTCTTCAGTAATAAAACTGGGATGGTCAAAAAACTGCCGAACTTTTACAAACTCCAGCTGTGGAAGCCCCACGGCGTCGAGATGCTGATTCAATTTGATCAGGTCTTCTCCATACTGGCGGCACCCTGAATAACCACCCCACGCAGAAGTTGCAAACACTATAACTTTGCGGTGTCCTACCCGCGACATCTCTTCAGCAACGTCGTTGGCGTAAGGATGCCAATTTCTATTACCAAAGTAGACCGGTATAGAGAGATTCTGGCTTTGCAGCTCGGCCTCAATATTGGCAACGATCTCACGGTTAAGTTGGTTGAGCGGGCTTACTCCATCAAAGTGATGGTAATGAACAGCAACTTCTTCCAACCTCTCACGTGGTATACCGCGGCCGCGTGTGACATTTTCCAAAAAAGGTAGAACCTGTTCAGGCCCTTCTGGTCCCCCAAAAGATAAGACCAGTACAGCATCAACATCCACTAAATTCCATGCAGGTAATGAATGAAGAGTTTTTGATCGGTACACACTATCAAAGTCGGCCATGCGCAAAAGCCTAACATTGTTCTAGATCACAGGAGAAATTAAGTAAAAGGAACTGCTGCATGCTGGGACATAAACCCGCCCCAGAAGTGAAGATCGATTTCTCAATTCCACCTCTGGGGCGTTGAAAACTACTACAACCTATTAGAGATCAGGCGCACTGCGTATGGGCTCATTCCAGACCAACGCACAGGCGAGATCCGCACCGTAGAACCCGACTGTGGGGCTTCCAGCATTGTTCCATCACCCAGGTAAATCGCAACGTGGTTTTCTGCGTTAGGACCGTAGAAGATCAAGTCGCCTCGTTCCATCTCAGAAGGACTGATCTTTGTCCCCTTCTGATACTGGTAACCAGAATAGTGAGGAAGTGCGATACCTACACCCGCGAAAGCATAAAGCGTGAGGCCTGAGCAGTCGAAACCGACTTTATTGTAGTCGCCATAGGAGTCGGCTACTCCGCCATCGCGAATACCCAATGTTGGGCCGCTTGCATTGCCTCCACCCCAGGCATACTGAGTTCCAATATAAGTTTGGGCGCGGGAGATAACGGTCTCAATTTTTGCAGAACGGCTAGCATTTCCAGCCGCTGCCGTCGCTTTTTTGGTGAGCGTGTCTAAGGTCTCTGGCTGTACAACGTCCAGGTCCCGCAGTACGGAATCCCCGTTAACGGCATCCACTGCTTGCGGAGACTGCACCGTGTTGAGTCCGTTGCCGGTCTGAGAATTATTGAGCGAAGCATGGTCCGGCATAGCGGCTTGGATAAGAGCTTCAGCCGCGGTGGCAGATGCTGTATTCGCATCTCGACGGGTTTGTTGCGCACGCTCCTGAGCGGCAGCCCGTTGCTCTGCTTCCCTTCTTGCGGCTGCGGCTTCCTCGGCAGCCCGTACAGCTAGAGCCTCAGCCTCTTGACGCGCCTTTTCGGCCGCAGCAGCCTCTTCTTCCGCCTTCTTACGGGCGGCTTCAGCTTCCTTGTACTCTTTATACTCGTTGCGCTGGTTGTTCAAGTGAGAGACATTGCCTCGCGCAGCATCAAGCTCGCGTTGAGCCTCGTCTCGGTGCGCAACGAGCTCGGCACGCTTGCGCAGGTTGTCTTCAAGCTTGGCGCTGGAATCGTCGATAGCCTGCTGAGCCGTCGCCTTAGCACTTTCGGCAGCCTTTTCGCGCTGTTCTGCAAGGTTCCGAGCCTCGCGCAACCGAGATTCCTCGTTCGCCTGTTCAGTGCGGAGGCGATCAAGCTTATCGACGGCTTCCCGCTGCTTCTCCGCATTGGTACGCAGGTATGTTTGCCGGTCTAGTGCGTCCTCAGACGCAGTTTTTCCAGCAACGCCCGCAACTCCGCTGGGGGCTGCGCCCTGACGATAAGCACTCCGCGAGATCTCATCTAATACTTTTTGAGCATTAACAATCTCAGACTGGGTGTCGTCAAGGCGCGAGCGCGCGGCCGAAACACCATCACGCGCCTGCTGCGCAGAGCTCTGGGCGTCGTGATAGTCCACAAGCGCTTTATTTACAGCCTCTCGCAGACCGCCCATTTCCATTTCCAGGCTAGCAATCTGACTATCAGAGGTGGACAAGGAAGCTGCAAGGCCAGAGACTTTACCTTCTGCTTGCCCGACAGCCCCATTAGCGTCGGCAATCTCGGAGTCAGAAGGGTTTACCGGCTCAGCATACGCAGGCGTGGTACTTCCGATGCATGCGACGATAACACCTGATGCAACGATAATGCGAGCTTTCCCTAACGCACTAACTCCGGCCGTATAGCCGCGGCGTGAAGCGAAATTGGTCACGAGTTCTCCTGTCAGTCTCCAAAACGCGACGGAAAAACCGCACACATCTATACCCCAGCGCAAAACCAGGAGGAAACAGCTTTCTATTTAAACAACTCGCGAACCGACGTTGAGATCGTGACTAACCTCTTCCTCCGCGTGCTTCCTCACATGCGTGATTTTGGCTAGGTCAAGGGTCTCGAATCGACTCGCGAGTCGACAATTGAACCATAAAGCACTTTTCCCACTTTGTCTTCATCTTTTCTTTTAGTCCAACCCATGCTCTAAAACCACTTCAGTCACAGTCGTGCACTTGACCTGCAAACTCTACAAACACATGCCCATTTTGTTATTTATGTCACAAATTGACCTATTGTCGCGTGTCGGGCAAAAAAGGCAGGCCTTTGAATGCATTCAAGCATCTCGCAAGTGCTCCACGGTCAAGCTTTTAGCCCTGACAGAAAGTAGAACCGCCCAGGCCAGCCACACAAAAGAGAAAACGTCGAAAAGATCCCTCAAAATATAAACAAATCCCCTTTAAATCAAGTGCTCTTCCTTGATTTAAAGGGGATTTGAGGGCTTGTACCACGGAACTAACCGCGACGACGCTGTGAGATGAATGTTCCAGCGATCGCAAGAAAAGCAACCAGCATAGCCAAAAAACCAATGGGGGCTAGCGGAATGGTTTCATGCTCCAAATGTGCCGCCAGCTGAGTAACTCCCGCCACATAATTTGGCTCAGAAAAAAACTGATGCTGCAGCGCTTCCAGTTCTGCCCTACTATGCCCCTTACTTACTATGGCTCCAGTATGGGGAGAACGCACCGCCACCGTTGAGACTTCACCGTCCGCGGAAAGTCGATTGAGAAGCTCCTGTGCCAGATCCCTCAAATCGGCCGGATGCTCGGGGGTCTGATCAACCACGGCGATAGCAAGTCCTCGCCCCTGGGTGGCGTCGACAAGCTTCTCGTGCACTTCAGAGTTAGGGGTCTGCAAAACTACGCCGCTTGCTTTTAGTTCAGCTTCATAAGCATTGACATCGATCCCCTGCGGCAGCATCGCCCCTCCAGTATTTCCGTAATTATTAGCTAGAGCCTTAGGCGTCAAATATAACAAGATTTACGGCATAGTCCGGGAGCAAAAGGCATCTATCCGGTAACGAGATATGAAGATCCGTCCCTGTATGGAAAATTGAACTCCGCAATCCCGACCCACACACCCCCTGCTTGTGAATTTATTCCGGAATTTATGAACCCAATGACCGCCACGAGGGGGTGAAAATCACAACGCACAGCGCGAAACATTAGCCAACAGAACGCCCGTACTGTTAGAATGTGCGTTAGGCGACGTCTTATCCATACACCGTTTCGAGGTACACGGGATGGGTGACGACGACAACATGATCCGCTGCTGATACCGGCCCAAAGCACTACGCAGCAGCTGTGAACAGAAGAAACTGATCACTATTTGGAAGTGGAGCTCACCGTGACTGAAAGCAAGAACTCCTTCAACGCCAAGCAAACGCTTGAGGTTGGCAACAAGTCTTATGATTACTTCGCGCTCAATGCAGTTGAAGGAATGGAGAATCTGCCCTACTCCCTGAAGGTTCTCGGGGAGAATCTTCTTCGTACAGAAGACGGCGCAAACATCACCGCCGATCACATCAACGCCATTGCTCACTGGGATCCCAGCGCTGAACCAAGCATCGAGATTCAGTTCACCCCCGCACGCGTTTTGATGCAGGACTTCACCGGTGTTCCCTGCGTTGTTGACCTAGCAACCATGCGAGAAGCGGTTAAAACCCTAGGTGGCGACCCTGATGATGTGAACCCCCTTAACCCTGCCGAGATGGTTATCGACCACTCAGTTATCGTTGAGGCTTTCGGCTCCCACGACGCACTAGCCAAGAACGTAGAAATTGAATACGAGCGCAACGCAGAGCGCTACCAGTTCCTACGTTGGGGCTCCAAGTCCTTCTCCAATTTCCGTGTGGTTCCTCCAGGAACAGGTATTGTTCACCAGGTAAATATCGAAAACCTCGCACGCGTTGTTTTTGACAATGAAGGCTTGGCATATCCCGATACCTGTATCGGCACCGATTCACACACCACGATGGAAAACGGCCTCGGCGTTCTTGGCTGGGGTGTCGGTGGTATCGAAGCTGAAGCAGCCATGCTTGGCCAGCCGGTCTCAATGCTGATCCCCCGCGTTGTCGGCTTTAAGCTCACGGGCGAAATCCCAGTGGGTGTGACTGCAACCGACGTTGTGCTTACCATTACCGAGATGCTCCGCGAGCACGGCGTGGTCCAAAAGTTCGTTGAATTCTACGGCAACGGTGTTAAGTCCGTTCCTCTTGCTAACCGCGCAACCATCGGCAACATGTCGCCAGAATTCGGCTCTACCTGTGCGATCTTCCCGATCGACGAAGAAACCGTCAAGTATCTTCGCCTTACCGGACGTCCTGAAGAGCAGACCGCTCTCGTAGAGGCATACGCTAAGGCTCAAGGCATGTGGCTTGACCAGGACGCGCCAGAAGCTCAGTACTCCGAGTACCTAGAGCTAGATCTTGGCACGGTTGTCCCCTCGATCGCTGGCCCCAAGCGCCCGCAGGACCGCATCCTACTCACCGAGGCAAAAGAGCAATTCCGTAAAGATCTCCCCGATTACTGCTCTGCGGAACCTGCTGATAAGTCGCTTCCGGCAAAGCGCATGGACGCCGAGGGTGCTGCCCAGGAAGAGGGAGACTCCAACGTTAACTACAACGCTTCCCGCGCCGGCCATGGCGAGTCCGCTGCCGCAGGTGCTGCCGGACGCCAGTCCAACCCTGTAGTAGTAACCTCTCCAAACGGTGGTGAGTACACGCTCGATCACGGCATGGTCGCTATCGCTTCCATTACCTCTTGCACCAACACATCTAACCCATCCGTCATGATTGGCGCTGGCCTGATCGCCCGTAAGGCTGCCGAAAAGGGACTTAAAGCTAAGCCATGGGTCAAGACCATTTGTGCGCCTGGCTCCCAGGTTGTCGACGGATACTACCGCCGCGCTGACCTCTGGAAAGACCTTGAGGCACTGGGCTTCTACCTCTCTGGTTTTGGTTGCACCACGTGTATCGGTAACTCCGGCCCGCTTCCAGAAGAGATTTCCACCGCGATCAATGAGCACGACTTGACCGCAACCGCTGTGCTGTCTGGTAACCGCAACTTTGAAGGTCGCATCTCCCCAGATGTCAAGATGAATTACTTGGCATCCCCGATCATGGTTATCGCTTATGCCATCGCGGGAACAATGGACTTTGACTTTGAGACTCAAGCACTTGGCAAAGACCAGGACGGAAATGACGTCTTCCTGAAGGATATCTGGCCTTCTACCGAGGCGATCGAATCCACCATCGAGTCTGCTATCTCTCGTGAGCTCTACGAAGCTGACTACGCCGATGTGTTCAAAGGTGACGAGCAGTGGCAAAACCTCCCCACACCAGAAGGCAAGACTTTCGAGTGGGACGAGTCCTCTACCTACATCCGCAAGGCGCCTTACTTTGATGGCATGACTCTGGAGACTTCCCCGGTCACGGATATCAAGGGCGCTCGTGTTTTGGCAAAGCTAGGTGACTCTGTAACCACCGACCACATCTCTCCTGCGTCGTCCATCAAGCCAGGCACTCCTGCTGCGCAGTACCTCGATGCCAACGGTGTATCCCGCAATGACTACAACTCTTTGGGATCTCGCCGTGGTAACCACGAGGTCATGATGCGAGGCACGTTTGCCAACATCCGCTTGCAGAACCAGCTGGTAGATGTGGCAGGCGGCTATACGCGCAACTTTACACAGAATGATGCGCCTCAGGCCTTTATCTTCGATGCATGCGAAAACTACAAGGCTGCTGGCATTCCGCTGGTCGTTCTAGGCGGAAAAGAGTACGGTACTGGTTCATCGCGTGACTGGGCTGCAAAGGGTACTAACCTCCTGGGTGTCAAGGCTGTCATCACCGAGTCTTTCGAGCGCATTCACCGCTCTAACCTCATCGGTATGGGTGTGATTCCGCTTCAGTTCCCTGAGGGCGAGTCGCATGCAAGCCTCGGTTTGGACGGCACTGAGGTCTTTGACATCGAAGGCATCGAAGAGCTGAACAACGGAGTTACTCCAAAGACCGTTCATGTGACGGCTACAAAGGATTCCGGCGACAAGGTTGAATTCGATGCAGTTGTTCGTATCGATACACCAGGTGAGGCTGATTACTATCGTAACGGCGGTATCCTGCAATTCGTGCTCCGTCAGATGATTAAGGGCTAGTGTGCAGCCTTAGTCGTTTAGGATCATGAACTTCGAGGACTCCATTCTCGTTGAGCGGAGTCCTCGATTCTTTAGACCAGAAGGAAGGGGTCCTTCGTGCCCGTTGTAAGTAGCACCGAACTGACGCTGCGTCGCCAAGAGATCCTAGAAGGGGCTCGCAGGTGTTTCGCTGAGCACGGCTACGAGGGAGCGACCGTACGTCGTCTGGAAGAGACCATAGGAAAGTCTCGCGGCGCGATTTTTCACCATTTCAACGACAAAGAAAATCTTTTTCTGGCTTTAGCGCGAGAAGATGCTGCACGAATGGCGGAAGTTGTTGCAGAAAACGGCTTGGTTGAAGTCATGCGAGATATGCTTGACCATCCAGAGCGCCACGATTGGCTAGCCACACGGCTAGAGATCGCCAAAATGCTCCGCACAGATCCAGCTTTCAGAGCTCGGTGGCAAGAGCATCAGCGAGTGTTAGATGAAGCGGTGGTAACTCGTCTTGAGCGAAATGCGCATTTAGGAAGAATGCGTGACGACGTTCCCATACAGGTTCTTCACACCTACCTAGAAACAGTAATGGATGGCTTCATTTCCCGACTAGCCTCCGGCACCGCTACAGAGGATCTTGATCAAGTTCTCGACCTTGTAGAAGAAACTGTGCGCTCCCACCCAAAACCTACGCCATAGGGCTCCGCACCAGACAAACCGCATGATCATGACACCGCATTCTGCAACTCTAGACCAAGTAGTCTAGAGTTGCTTCTATGGTCTCCGTTCTCTTAGTTTCTCCGCGGTCTGGTGAATCAGTTGCACACGCTGAATACAACGATGTCCTTCGCGCTACTGGACTTTCTTCCGAACAGCTCACGCAACGAATGTTAGATACCGCCGAAGCAACTGTGGGGTCTCTGGAAGGATTTGACGGAGTAATCGTTGGCGGGAGTCCGCTCAACGTTACCAACGATTCCTATGACCAATGGCAGCTTCAAGTCCATTCAGAGATACAGAAGCTTATCGACGCTCCCCTCCCGGTATTTTTTATTTGTTACGGTACGGCGCTTGCCATATCCCTGACAGGCGGAACAGTCGGGCGCTCCTATCCTGAAGCATCTGGTCCTACGATCGTTCAGCTCACTGCTGAGGGGAAACAAGACAGAATCACCCGCGATCTTCCCGCAGAGTTTAGCTCGCTCACCGGACACACAGAAAGCGGTGAAAAACTCGGCGAAGGCGTTACGCTGTTAGCTACGGGACCCACCTGCCCGATCCAGATGGTTCGAATCAACAGCTCCACATGGGCGTGCCAGTTCCATGCAGAAATGGATGCCGCCGCGATGAAAACGCGTATGGATTTCTATTTCGACTATGGGTACTTCACCCCGGAAGACTACGATTCTATCGTTGCAATTCTCCCTCATATTGACACGACGTATTCCAACAGAGTGCTACAGAATTTTATTGAGGTCTGCCGAAATAACCGCTAGGTAACTCTCCCCCGAAAGATCCATATATTCGGCCTCCCGCTAAGATAGCGTCATGTTCGCCATTATTTCCGTCACCGGTGCAGATCACACCGGAATCATTGCCGCAGTCGCTACCAAGTGCGCAGAGCTTGAAATCAATATTAATAATGTGTCGCAGACAATCATGGACGGCTATTTCACCATGATTCTCCATGTCTCCTTTGATGATTCTGCGACAGACATCGCAACGATTCAAGAGCACATGGCAGAAGTGGAAAAGGATCAAAATCTGGTCATCCGGATTCAGTCCCAAGCCATTTTCGATGCTATGAACACAATCTAGCTCCTGAGGAACTTCAGACACATGACTACGCTTCATTCAAGCAGCAATATCTTGGAAACAATCGAGATGATTGAAAAATATCGTCTTGATATTCGCACCGTGACTATGGGCATCAGCCTTCTGGATTGTGTCCGGGGAACAATGGAGGATACGTGCGATGCGATTTATAACAAGATCACAACCGTAGCTAAAGATCTAGTATCCGAGTGCGAAGGCATCGAGCGTGAACTCGGAATCCCCATCGTTAACAAACGTATTTCCGTGACACCTGTGGCACTCATTGCTGCAGCTGTCGATGGCAGCCCTGTAGAAATTGCGAAGGCTCTCGATCGAGCCGCAAAGGCAGTGGGAGTCAACTTTATTGGCGGCTATTCCGCATTAGTCGAAAAGGGCATGACTTCAGGAGATAAGAAGCTTATCGACTCCATCCCTGAGGCTCTGACTGTCACGGACGTTGTTTGCTCTTCCGTTAATATTGGTTCCTCCCGTGCCGGCATCAACATGGATGCAGTAAGGGAAATGGGCAGAGTAATTAAAGAAGCGGCAGAACTGACTAAAGATAACAGCGCAATTGCTTGCGCTAAATTGGTCGTTTTTGCCAATGCCGTGGGTGATAACCCATTTATGGCCGGAGCTTTCCATGGCGTGGAAGAGCCCGACTGCGTGGTAAGCGTCGGCGTGTCCGGCCCTGGTGTTGTGGATAGGGCGCTTGGTTCTCTTGATGGAGCTAGCTTGGACCAGGTTGCAGAAGCCATTAAAAAGGCTGCTTTTAAAATCACCCGTGCAGGCCAACTGGTCGGAAATATGGCGTCCGAACGTTTGGGCGTGCCTTTTGGCATCGTAGATCTCTCACTGGCGCCAACCGCGGAACTAGGCGATTCTGTTGCGCACATTATGGAACACATGGGTCTTGACCAAGTGGGAACTCATGGAACAACCGCAGCCCTTGCGCTACTTAACGACGCAGTTAAAAAGGGCGGCATGATGGCATGTTCCCGCGTAGGAGGGCTCTCCGGCTCTTTCATCCCTGTTTCAGAAGACAAGGGAATGATCGACGCAGTACGTGCTGGGAATATTTCCGTGGGTAAACTCGAAGCAATGACAGCGATTTGTTCAGTCGGCCTAGACATGATTGCTATTCCCGGAGATACCTCGGCAGAGCTGATTTCTGGCATGATTGCCGACGAAGCTGCAATCGGCGTGATGAACCATAAGACCACAGCCGTCCGCGTGATCCCGGTTCCTGGCACTCACCCCGGCGATGAGGTCAACTTTGGTGGCCTCCTGGGATATGCCCCCGTTATCCCTGTATCCACCGTTGATAATTCGACCTTTATCCAGCGCGGTGGTTTTATCCCCGCGCCGGTGCATGGTTTTAGGAACTAATCTTTTCTTCCGGTTTTATAGTGTGCTGACCTGTGTTATCTACTGATAACTGCTCAGCACACTACTTTTTTATTCCGAAAGCCAAAAAGGCTGGTGCACCCAGTCCCCCTATAAACGTAACTGGTAACCACAACCACTTTGACCCAATTATTTTTTGAGCCGGAAGGTGATAGAGAAAATGCCATGCAGCAGTCTTACCTATCACGTCCGCAACCAAAACAGAAATAACGATCTTTCGTTCAGTAGGGTTTAGCGTGAACCACTTTTTCATATTTTCTTTCCATTCCATATGGCTATTGCTGATGAAGAAACAATCCTGTTGTATCTGATACTACGGGGTTTCTTGGTGTATCAACAGAGATTTACCTACAAAACCTACAAGCGACTTCATTACCTACAAAACCTACATCAGGTATGTTGGGGATATGCGCAATCCTTTCCGTCCCAGTTTTGGAGTCAACCCTCTTGTTGTTGCCGGAAGAACTTCGATCGTGGATAATTTCGGCTTTGCACTCAGAGAAGGTATTGGCGCCCCCTATCGTTTCATACTTATTAGCGGAACCCGCGGAACCGGTAAAACCGTCCTCCTAAATCAACTAGAGGCAGGGGCCAAGGAATTAGATTGGACATGCGTTCGAGCCCGCGCGTCCGACCATGAACACCACGAGCTCATCCATGTCTCATTGCCACAACTGCTTAGACAAAGACAACCTCGTGGACCACATGTAGGGGTATCAGGCGTATCCATTGCTAATATTGGAGGGATCACCTTTGATAAGCCTTCTCAGTTGCCACCACAGGTATCTCTATGGTCGATAATGAATGATGTTGCGAGAGACCTCACGGCAAGCGGATCCGGCCTTTTGATCACGATGGATGAGGTGCAATCAGCTTTGCCCGAATCACTTCATTTCCTCATGGATGCCATCCAAGACTGCGTGCGCAATGAATACAATATCGCGTTGGCTGTGGCGGGCCTCCCACTTGAGATATCAAAACTCCTTGCCCATGAGGGCACCACGTTTCTTCGTCGCGCAATGCACATCCCCATAGAAGCTTTGAATAATGACGATGTTCGCACCGCCATTGCCCAAACGGTCAAACATGGCGGAAAAGATATCGACGATCAGGCGCTCAGCACTCTTACCCACGCATGCCATGGGTATGCCTACCTCATTCAACTATGCGGGTCGATCGCATGGACCATGGCAGGCTCTCATGACATATCTGAAGAACACGTCGACAGATCCCTCCCCTTAGTTATCGAACGCATGGGCCAGCAAGTACATATGCCAGCAATGAAGGGAATCCCTTATCGCGAGATGCAATTCCTTATCAAGCTTGCAGAAGCCGAAGGTCCTGCCAATTTTAATGAACTGGGAGCCGAATTAGGTATCCCCGGAAGTCAGCCTTCCACATACCGCAGGCGACTCCTTGACCGTGGCGTTATCGTTGCCACGGGGCGCGGGCGTGCAGACTTTGCACTCCCCTATCTGCGCGAGCACTTGAGACTCAATGCCGAGCAATATCTATAACTGGCTTCCACGCCATAAGGTGACACCAGCAGTGCGCGAGTAGCTACAGGCACTAGCGCTTGCGATTCAGTTAGCCATCATAGGAAATCAGTCCACAATACATGTACTCGATGTTCCCAAAACCATCGAATAGGGGCACGGGGGACCCTTAATATCATCTGTTTGTTAGTGAAATAAAAGATTTTTTAGCGTTTCGATGTTGGGTTGTTGTCATGACCCTATAAAAGTAGGCTACATATGAGACATCAACAAAAACGCTTATTTTTGTGCCATCTCCCCCGCACTCCCCTCACTTCACCCTGAAGAAAATCTCAATATTTTAGTACCCATCATTTAATGATGGCGATATGGAAATTCTATGATGCTTACTAATACAAAGCACGCTTCAGCCAATCGTTTAACAAAAAACCCTTGGCTTAGTGTGTTGCTCGCCTTGCTACTCATTGCAAGTTTCACCCCTCTCCTAGTGCAATCGCCTTCAGCCACCGCACAAGAAACATGCACAGGCGGTAGCTGGTCGAATATCAAATGGAAAGACGATAGCCCGAACATCAAAGACGGCAAATACGTAGGTCCGAGCGGATTTTCAGAAGTCCAATTTGATTGGAAAGCCAACAAAGAGGCCAAAGCCGGCGATATTATCACTTTCACCCTTCCAAAAGAATTAAAAGCTGTGAACACTGGAACAGTTGCTCTTCGGGATAAAACTGGTGAGGTTGTTGCTACTGGTACGTGGTCCGGTAAAACTTTCGTTATCAAACTGACCGATTTTCAAAGTCGTAACTTCAATGTGGAAGGCACCGCGTTCGTCTCTGTCTCATGGGACACTAACCAGAATTTTGACGGAGCCCTAAACTTCACCGGCTGCAGTACTGGGAGCTTGTCAGGAAAATTTGAGCAGCGCGAGGGTGGGCTTTTCCACGATGACTCAAAAATCGGTGAATACACCGGCTACGATGAGAAGACTGGCAACTACAAGATCCAGTGGTCAGTAGGAATCGATCCTAAAAAACACCAAAACGATAATCATCAGGTTCTTGTTACAGATAAAGCCCCTGACGGATGGAAGTTTACCTGCGACGGTAATGACGCCAATGGTTATTACCCAGCATACGTTTCTTCCATCATTAAGAACGGTTATGGCCAAGCAGAAGTAGTCCGTCATGCCATCTACGATGTCACCCGTTACCCCAGTGGGGGAACGCTAACAGGTTTTAGCAATATAAAAAACGAGGCTCCTCAAAGTGGATCTAGTTACAAACTGAACTGCACACCAGACGAAGTCTTCGTTGAATTCCCTCGTGGTTTGTCTGATCAATCCGCCCCTATCGTAACGCTTACAGCGGTAACAAAGAACAAGCCTGCTCCAGGTAGCATCGTGACGAACAAAGCTAAAATCGACAACGTTGATGTTGAAGGACACGTTCGTTTCCCCAACGCCGGTGGCCTAGGGCGAGGCAGCAAAGGTGGTTTCACCATTGAGAAAAACGTTGTAGGCACAGAAGAAGATAAAGCCAAAGAATACACATTTGAGTATCAGTGCACATCTGATAATGGTGGTAGTGAGAAAAAGGGTACGGTCGCTGTAAAGTCCGGCGATTTTGCCCATATTAAAGACTTGGATAAAGGTCTAAAGTGCACAGTCAAAGAGCAAGACTTGCAGGTAGAAGAAGGCAGGAAACTTACGACATCTTGGGTTGTAATCGACAAAGATGGCAAAGTCACTAGCTCCAATTCCACCTCTACCGTGAATATCACGATTGAGGATCCAAGCGAAGAGGCCGTTCATCTCATTGCAACCAACAAATTTGAGCAAAAGCAAACCGGTAGTTTCACCCTTAAGAAAAAGGTAGAGGGTGTAAAAACCTCGGAGAAGTTCACTTTCAAATGGGAATGCACCGCTAATGAGACTACAAAGGTTAGCGGTGAAAGCATGCTTTCCCATGACTCAGAAGTAAAGATTGAGGGTCTTCCTCTCAATTCGACTTGTAAGATCACTGAAGCCCCTGTGGAGCTAGTAAGCTATACGCATTCTTTGAGCTGGCTAACCAATGACGAAAAGAGCGGTTCTGAAAATCCGTTCACGGTATCCCCTCGCGATAGCAGCTCCGAGACTCCATTGGTTGTAACTGCAGTGAATAAGTACACCCCCGTGGTACCTCCTGTAGAGCCAACGTCCTCTTCGTCTACCACTACGCAGACCACGGAACCAACGTCGTCCTCGTCTACGACATCGAAGACGACGACACACGCTGTCCCGCCGATTATCCCAATTCCTATCCCTATCCCGGTCCCTACGGTATTGCCGCCAGCACCTACTGCTTCACCCAATACCCCAGCTCCGACAACTACCCCTCAAGCACATCCAACATCTACAGCTCCGCAGCCAGAACGCGGTAAAGGTGTGCTAGCCAAAACAGGTGCTTCTGTGCTTTGGATCGCCTTGTTAGCTATCCTCTTAGTCAGCCTGGGCGGCGTAATGATGTACACTACAAACGCTAAAAAGAAGAAATAACTTCTAGGCACTGAATCCACTAAAATGCTCGGCCCTTAGCTTGATGACTAAGTGGTCAAAGGCTTCTAACTACCCTCACCGGTCGCAACGATTAATACGTATGTGGTATCCGATGAGGTTATTCGCAAAACTATTACAGTCGGGCTAAGCCAGTTCGACGATCTCCATGTAGGCCTCGCTCCACAGGTCTTCGTCTCCATCCGGAAGCACTATGACGCGTTCGGGTTCTAGTGCACGCACTGCTCCAGGGTCGTGAGTCACAAGCACCACAGCCCCTTTATAGGTTCGGAGTGCGTCAAGTACCTGTTCTCGGGAAACCGGATCAAGGTTGTTCGTGGGCTCGTCGAGAAGCAAGACGTTTGCGCGCGACGAAACCAAGGCGGCCAGCGCCAATCGCGTCTTCTCACCGCCTGATAGCGTCCCAGCAGGTTGATCGAGCTGCTCACCGGTAAACATGAAAGCGCCGAGGAGACCGCGGAGGTCTTGTTCGCCGGCTTCTGGGCAAGCGTCGATGGTGTTCTGCCAGACAGATTTTTGTGGATCGATGGTGTCATTTTCCTGGGCAAAATAGCCGATTTTCAAGCCATGCCCTGAAACAATTCCGCCTTCGCCGTCTGTTCTTTCAACGCCTGCAAGAAGTTTCAGAAGTGTCGTCTTACCTGCACCGTTGAATCCGAGGACCACTACTCGGGATCCTTTATCAATGGCGAGATCCACGCCAGCGAATACTTCCAATGAACCGTACATCTTGGTCAACCCGGTCGCGTTCAAAGGGGTTTTTCCGCAAGGCGCTGGCTCAGGAAAAGAGATGTTGGCTACGCGGTCTGCGATGCGGATCGCATCAAGGTTGCCCATCATTTTTTCAGCGCGCGCCAGCATCTGTTTAGCTGCGGCAGCTTTGGTGGCTTTAGCGCAGAGTCGAGCTGCTTGGTCCTTCAGTGCGGCGGCTTTCTTCTCCGCGTTGGCCCGCTCGCGACGACGTCGAGCCTCGTCAGTGGCTCGCGCATCTTTGTACTTAGAAAAGCTCATGTTGTAGATGTCGGCTTCGCCACGCACGGCATCGAGGAACCACACTTTATTACAGACTGCATCAAGCAGCTCTACATCGTGCGAGATCATGATGAGCCCGCCTTCGTGCTTGCTCAAAAAATCGCGCAGCCACGTAATGGAATCGGCATCAAGGTGGTTCGTTGGCTCGTCGAGAAGCAACGTGATGCTTGATTTTCCAGAGCCTGCCGACGCCGCGAAAAGGATTTGCGCCAGCTCTACCCTACGGCGTTGTCCGCCAGAAAGCGTCTTGAGTGGTTGGTCAAGAATCCGTGCGGGAAGACCCAAGTTATCGCAGATACGTGCTGCTTCAGCAGCTGCCTCATAGCCGCCAAGCGCATGATAGCGTTCCTCAAGCCGCGAATACTTGCGAATAGCGGCATCGCGCTTTTTACCATCCGTTGTGGTCTCCATGATTTCCTGCTGGCGTTCCATGGAGGTCTTGATCTGGTCTAGTCCACGTGCAGAAAGAACACGATCACGCGCGGATTGATCGATATTGCCTTCTCGCGAGTCTTGCGGAAGATAACCAATGTCGCCACTACGAGTCACTACGCCGGCATAGGGTTCAGTCTCCCCCGCCAAAATTCGCATCGTAGTAGTTTTGCCGGCACCGTTGCGGCCAACAAGTCCAATTCGATCTCCCGGCTGTACACGAAGATGCTGGCCAGGAGCATTTAGGAGGGTTCTTGCCCCTACGCGGACTTCAAAATCATTGGTCACAATCACAACGGCGGATTATATCAAGTAACCATCCCTATCCTGTAACAGGCTGCTCCCCCGCGCATCATGGAGCGCAGGGGAACATAGATGAGCTATCGCGTTAGGTTAAGAACCTAAACCGAGAAACCGAGCGCACGCAATTGGTCACGGCCATCTTCCGTAATCATATGCGGGCCCCATGGAGGCATCCATACCCAATGAATGCTCAGGGAGTCTGCGATCTTGTTTCCTACAACTGCAGATTGCGCCTGATCCTCTAGGACGTCGGTAAGCGGACACGCGGGTGAGGTAAGAGTCATGTTCACGTGTGCGTGAACGCCGTCTACCATCCATACGTCATATACCAAACCGAGATCGACAACGTTGATGCCTAGTTCGGGGTCAATGACATCGCGAAGATACTCTTCCACATCGCTAGCTTTAGCGATGTCGTTCTCTGATTGCTCCGGACGCAAAGCACCCGCTGCGAGATCCGACTGCTCCTCGGAAGTTGCCTCAGTGGCAGTGCCTTCAGATAGGTCTTCCGATTGGGACTCTACCGGGGTGTCCGCTTGGGCGTCTGTCGGGTCTTGCGTAGCTTTATTTTCTACGTGTTCTTCGTTCACTTCTTCTCCTCTAAAGCATCAGCCGTCGCAGCCTGGAATGCTTTCCACCCCAGAAGCGCGCATTTCACCCGCGCAGGATATTTGGACACTCCGGCAAAGGCAATGCCATCACCGATAAGGTCTTCATCTCCTTCTATCGTTCCGCGAGACGTAATCATCCGCTCAAATTCTTCGAGTTTATCCATGGCTTCTGCAACGCTTTTGCCAACGATTTCTTCAGCCATGGCGGACGTGGAAGCCTGGCTGATGGAACAACCTTCCGCGTCATAAGAAACGTCTGCAACGGTTAAGCCATCCTCTGAAAGATGCACTCGGAGTGTGATCTCATCACCACAGGAGGGGTTCACATGATGAACTTCAGACTCATAAGGCTCACGCAGACCGGCATGCATCGGATTTTTATAGTGATCAAGGATCACTTCTTGATACATGGATTCAAGGTTCATAGTGCTCCTCCTTCCGAGTCAGTGACTCCAAAGAATTTTTTAGCCGCTTCAATCGCCTCAACGAGTCGGTCAATCTCTTCTACCGTGTTGTAGAAGTAGAAAGACGCTCGCGCAGTCGATTGCGCATTAAGCGCGCGGTGCACCGGCCACGCGCAGTGATGTCCAACCCGAATGCACACGCCGTGATCATCAAGAACTTGGCCAAGGTCATGCGGGTGTATCCCCTCGACCTTAAAGCTCACAGCAGATCCACGACCTACGTTGGTTGTTGGACCGTAGATGCTGAGACCATCAATACTGCTCAGACGGTTGAGAGCGTAGTCCGTGAGCTTGTGCTCATGGCGAGCGATAGCGCTCATCCCTATCTCTTGCAGAAATTTTACGGCTTCTCCCAATCCCACCACTTGGCTGGTCATATGCGTACCGGCTTCAAATCGTTGGGGGATGTCTGCAAACGTCGTTTTTTCCATGGTTACCACGGAAATCATCGAGCCACCGGTAAGGAAAGGAGGAAGTTGCTCTAGCAGTTTTCGCTTTCCGTAGACCGCACCAACGCCACTCGGGCCGCACATTTTGTGACCCGAAAATGCTGCAAAATCAACATCCAGATCGTGGAAATTCACCGGCATATGCGGGACCGATTGGCATGCGTCGAGGACGACAAGCGCACCTACCTCGCGGGCACGACGCACCAACTCTGCGACCGGTGCTACTGCCCCGGTAACATTCGACTGATGCGTAAAAGCAACCACTTTTACCGTCTGATCAAGTTCTAGAGAGTCAAGATCGATACGCCCGTCTTCGGTCACCGAGTACCACTTCAGCGTGGCACCCGTGCGCGCACACAATTCTTGCCAAGGCACCAAGTTGGCGTGATGTTCCAACTCCGTCACTACTACGGTGTCGCCTTCAGTGACCTGAAGGTCACCGGCTCGGGGATCTCCCAACACGTATGCGACTAGATTAAGAGCTTCCGTGGCGTTTTTAGTAAACGCTATTTCGTCCCACTCCGCCCCAACAAACCCTGCGATCGCGGCACGAGCATCTTCGTAGGCGTCCGTGGCTTCCTCGGCAAGTTGGTAAGCACCCCGGTGCACGGGAGCATTAGTGTGCAAAACAAAACGCTCTTCTGCACGCCACACCCGTTCTGGGCGTTGCGACGTTGCACCGGAGTCCAAATAGACCAAGCTTTTACCGTCGCGCACAGACCGCGACAATATAGGAAACTCTTGACGCAGCCGCTGCGTATCGAGCTCTCCTGACTCAGTCAGATATGCACTGCTCATGAGAGAAAACGATCGTATCCGTTAGCCTCAAGCTCATCGGCCAATTCTGGGCCACCCGAGGTAATAATCTGGCCGTTTGCAAAGACATGCACAAAGTCAGGCTGCACATAGTTAAGGATTCGCTTATAGTGCGTAATCATCAGGATGCCTCCATTGGTTTTCTCCTGATACCGGTTAATCCCTTCAGAAACGATCCGAAGCGCATCTACGTCAAGTCCGGAGTCCGTCTCATCCATGACTGCAAACTTTGGGCGCAACAGGTCTAGTTGAAGGACCTCGTGTCGCTTCTTCTCGCCACCGGAGAATCCCTCATTCACAGAGCGCTCACTAAAAGCCTTGTCGATTTTCAGATCTGCTTGTGCCTGCTTTACCTCTTTAACCCACTCACGCAGCTTCGGAGCTTCCCCACGCACGGCGGTAGCCGCGGAGCGCAGGAAGTTAGCCATAGAAACTCCAGGAATTTCCGTGGGGTACTGCATAGCAAGGAAAAGCCCTGCGCGAGCGCGCTCATCAACGTCTAGGTCCAGGATGTTCTCGCCGTCGAGAAGCACTTCGCCTTCCGTGATCTCGTAGCGTGGGTGTCCGGCAAGGGTGTAAGCAAGGGTAGATTTACCGGAGCCGTTGGGGCCCATAATGGCATGGGTCTCGCCGGATTTGATGGTGAGGTTTACCCCCTTGAGGATTTCTTTGGGCTGTGCAGTCTCATCAGTAGGTAGTACTTGGGCATGAAAGTTCTTAATTTCCAAGGTGCTCATTGGGTTTGTTCTCTTTTCGCTTCGTGTTGTGGGCGCAATTTTTTAGCGTGCTGTGGGAAGATCCGGGCTAGGCTTATCGACGTTTATCCTGCGCCCTGGGGGTCACATTGAGCGTTAACGCTGCTGAAGGGTATTGAGTTCGGCGGTGATGCGTTCTTCTAGATCATTTCGGACCGACTCCACAGGAATTCTTCCAATGACTTCGGAGAAGAATCCGCGGACAATAAGCCGGCGAGCTTCATCTTCTGGGATTCCTCGGGAACGCAAATAAAATTCTTGTTCGTCATCAAACCGGCCAACGGTTGCGGCATGGCCGGCTCCCGCAATTTCCCCTGTTTCAATCTCCAGGTTAGGGATAGCGTCTGCACGAGCACCGTCAGTCAAAACGAGATTTCGGTTAGCTTCATAGGTATCTGTACCCTGCGCACCAGCGCGAATAAGAACGTCTCCTACCCATGTGGCATGAGCGTCAGGAAGCTTGGAGTTCTTGTCGCCTTGGATCGCTCCCTTGTATAAAACGTTAGAACGGCAGTTGGGAACGGCATGATCTACAAGCAAGCGCTGCTCAAAGTACTGCCCGTCATCGGCAAAGTACACGCCGAGCATCTCAGCATCCGCACCTGGTTCCGTAAAACGGACACGAGGAACGAGTCGCACAACTTCTCCACCGAAAACGGCAGCGTTATGACGGAAAACGGAGTCGCGTCCAAGCACAGCTTGATGTCCTGAAAGGTGAACAGCATCATCGTTCCAGGAAGCATCAACAATAACTGTCAATCGAGCACCGTCGCCCACAAGGAATTCAACGTTGTCCGCATGCGTACCGGATCCGGTATAGCGCAGGTCGATAAGAGCCTCAGCATTCGTTCCGACTTCTACCACCAGATGCCCAAAGGACGTGCTTCCGTCGCCTTTGCCTTCTACCTCAACGCGAATCGGCTCGTTTATCACAGCATTTGCGGTAATAGTCAAGAGATTAGCTTTGTCTGCCGATGTGAAAGCTTGGGCTCCAACACGATCAATGGGAGCCCCCGTGCGTCCAACCCTAGAGTCCGTCTTTTCCACCGACTCGTGGGTAACTCCCTGTGCTCCCGCAGGGATAGTGATGCTTACGTTGGGAGTGGTTGCTGGGGCAAAGGTGCCGTCGTGAAGCCCACGGAGGCGACGGAGCGAAATAAAACGCCATACCTCATCTTTGCCGCGTGGAACGTCAAAATCATTAACGTCAAAGGACGAGAATAAATCACCCTTATTGTTGTGGACAGTACCGCGAGACTGTTGTTGTACCTGAGACATCGGAGTTAACCCACCGATCCTTCCATCTGCAATTCGATCAGTCGGTTAAGCTCCAGCGCGTATTCCATAGGGAGCTCCTTAGCGATTGGCTCAACAAATCCACGGACAATCATCGCCATGGCCTCGTCCTCTGCGATGCCACGCGACTGTAGATAAAACAGCTGTTCCTCCGACACCTGAGACACGGTAGCCTCGTGGCCGAGAGAAACGTGGTCATTACGTATGTCGTTGTACGGATACGTATCAGACCTAGAGATGTTATCCACCAACAACGCATCGCACTCGACGTTGGACACGGAATGGTGTGCGTTTGCGGACACGCGCACCAGGCCTCGGTAAGCGGCCCGTCCGCCAGAACGAGCAACAGACTTGGAGACAATGTTAGAGGAGGTATAAGGAGCCATGTGCTGCATCTTCGCTCCGGTGTCCTGAATCTGCCCCTCACCAGCAAAAGCAGCTGAAAGAACCTCGCCCTTAGCGTGAGGGCCAACCATCCATACAGCTGGGTACTTCATGGTGATCTTGGAACCAATGTTTCCGTCAACCCATTCCATAGTCGCGCCTTCTTCGACTTTGGAACGCTGAGTAACCAAATTCAAAACGTTGTTGGACCAGTTCTGGATGGTGGTATAGCGGCAACGAGCATTCTTTTTAACGATGATCTCCACGACCGCTGAATGCAAAGAATCAGATTGGTAGATCGGTGCGGTACATCCCTCGACGTAGTGCACATACGCACCCTCATCAACGATGATCAAAGTGCGTTCAAACTGTCCCATGTTTTCCGTGTTAATACGGAAGTACGCCTGAAGTGGGATTTCTACGTGGACACCCTTGGGGACGTAAACAAAAGAGCCGCCAGACCATACTGCGGAGTTAAGCGCCGAGAATTTATTGTCGCCGGCAGGAACCACAGTCCCAAAATACTCGCGGAACAGTTCCGGATGCTCGCGCAAAGCAGTATCCGTGTCAAGGAAGATAACGCCTTGCTCTTCCAGATCCTCCCGGATCTGGTGATAGACAACCTCAGACTCGTACTGAGCTGCCACGCCGGCAATAAGGCGCTGCTTCTCTGCCTCTGGGATACCAAGCTTGTCGTAGGTATTTTTGATATCTTCTGGAAGGTCATCCCAGGTTGTCGCCTGTTTTTCCGTCGACCGCACATAGTACTTAAAGTCGTCGAAATTAATAAAGGAAAGGTCTGGTCCCCATGTTGGCATGGGCTTTTTCTCAAAGGTATTGAGCGCCTTTAAGCGTTGCTCTAGCATCCATTCCGGCTCGTTCTTTTGAGCAGAAATATAGCGAACAACATCCTCATCCAAACCACGTCGAGCATTCTGACCTGCTTCGTCAGAGTCATGCCAGCCGTAGTTGTACGGGCCCATGGACTCGATGATCTCGTCGTCAGTCGAAGGTGCAGTTACACCAAGGTTCGGTGCCTTCGGCGTCGCCTGAGTCATGAACCACTCCTTTCATTGGGAGTCTTAGTTGTGGGGGTCAGAATTGGAGTTATCGGAATGTTGGTCGTACATATTTCATGACCTTCAGCAATCGAAGCCAACGGCTGCACGTGATGCCCAAGCAACATCGCGATGGCCTCATGCTCGGCCTCGCAGAGCTCCGGGAACTCTGCGGCGACACCGGCGATGGGACAATGATGCTGGCATATTTGGACGCCATTCGCCGCGTTGGTCAATGTTGCGGCATATCCGCTCTCAGAAAACGCTTCCACCAAAGCAGATGCCGCCTTTTCCAAAGAGTTAGCGTCTTCCACCGTAGGGATTTCAATTCCTTCAACGATTGCCGCAACGCGCCTACGTGCAAACTCTTTCACCGCAGTTTCGCCACCTGTTTCTTTCAGTGTGGCTAATGCCTGGGCGGCCAAAGAATCATAATCATGCCCAAATTGTCCGCGTCCGGCTGCTGTGAGCCTGAAGCTTTTCGCGGGTCGGCCACGAGCTTTATCACCAGCCATTTTTCTAGGCCGAGATACTTCGGCAAGGCCTTCCTCAACCAAGATGTCGACGTGACGCCGAATGCCCGTTGCAGAAAGCCCGAGGGTTTCCCCTAGTTGAGTCGCGGTGACGGGACCAGACTTGAGCATAACCAGCATGATCTGCCGACGAGTCTCGCCGTCAGTACTTCGCGTTTCCGCAACAGGACGACTCGATTTTCGTGATGCCTTGCCACGAGAAGCCGACAAACCCCGCGTGGTTGGTGTGGTTCTCATAGTCTGTGTGTCACCTTCTTCCATTCCAAAAGTTTCGTTGGATAGATCGTCTCCTCGAGACGTTATCCGCGGACACCATTTAGCAACATTAATATGTCGGTATTCATTCCGGCAACACGGACACACCATAAAAAGTGCTGGTTAGCGCACCCTAACCAACCTTTGGCGCCTCTCACCATCATCTTTAGATTTATCGGTTAAAACTTTCTGCGAGGCCAGAAGAATAGCCATGTCCTAAAGGCAAACCCTGCCACAGCGCTTCATGCCATATCGTTGAGTAGATTCCTCGAACTCGCCCTTGATCGTCGACCCCTCACCGAGGGTCTACCGCTAGTATTTACGCTGTGAAGTTCAATCCCCATAAGCTTTGGCAGTCCCTGCGCGATGAGTTGCCGTCTTTAGGCTTACCCGGTTCGCGTTCTGCCGAACTTCACGTATCTACGCACGATGCATCGCCATATAGTGCAGATGTAAAAGATGGGTCACAAGTCCCCACTTTGGGTGAGCATCATCCTTATCAAGGCGGCTCCCCGCTTATCAATGCGGTTACCGGTGCCGACCTTCTGGACCCCGCAGCACCACCAAAGCACAAGCCAGAAAGTGCTCCCGCAGCTTTTCCGCGAGAACGCGCTGCTTCGGATTTAACTTTTGCAGAGTTACGTCGCTTCGCAATGTTCAGGTGGATGGGAACATTAGGGGCCCTCTTACTCGGTTTCGGAGCGCTCGGAGCTGGCGCACTTCCAGTGGTCAACAACCCGTATACCAGCTTTATCGGCGGGTCAATCATGGCCCGGATGCTCCAAAGCTCAATGATCGTGTGCTTCATCGGAGTGGCACTTCTAGTCATCTCTTGGCTGCTCATAGCTCCGTTTACAGGCGCCCTCCCCTCAAGATCACGCAAGTCGGGCAAAAACGATGGGCTTCGGATAGTGAGCATGTCTTTGCTCTGGCGAACCTTTGCAGCATGGAGCCTTCCGATACTGCTGAGCGCCCCTATGTTCACCCAAGACATTTATTCTTATTTGGCCAATGGCTCGATAGTCCGGATGGGCCTTGATCCCTATTCCGCAGGACCGATAGACCTTTTAGGCACCGATCATCCCTTGGCGCGCAGCGTCCCCTTTATCTGGGCTCACTCTCCTTCCCCCTATGGCCCTGTGGCCCTAGGCTTAGCATCCCTCATCAGCCACATCACCGGAGACAGCATCGCCTGGGGAGTATTTCTGCACCGAACTCTTTCTATCGCCGGCATCGCCCTTGCCGGTTGGGCTATCTCTCGACTAGCAATCCGCTGCAAATTGGCACCCCAAGCGGCTTTATGGCTGGGAATACTGAACCCTTTGACTATCTTGCATCTGGTCGGCGGCATTCATAATGAAGCCATCCTCTTAGGGCTTCTTCTTGCCGGTTTTGAGCTTGGACTGCGCGGCTGCAACTACCTACGGATGGGAATATTCGGACATGCAGCGCTCTATCTTGGAGCTTCCGGTTTGCTGATTTCATGCGCCGGCATGGTGAAGGTAACCGGTTTTATTGGTCTTGGTTTCACAGGCATGGCTATCGCACGCTCTTTCCGGTTCCGTGAACGCAGCCATACTTTTTCCCTGTTATGCGCCGTGGGCATTCAAATTGCCGCATTAGTGGTTTCTATAGCGGCTGTGACTCTTATTTCAGGCATAGGGCTTGGCTGGATCCACGCACAGGGCGGCGCGGTAGTAATTCGTAGTTGGATGTCTTTGTCTACCGCCGTCGGCGTTGCTGCTGGCTGGTTTGGCATGCTGCTTGGGCTTGGTGATCAAACGGAAGCCATGCTGCAGATAACTCGCGGCTGCGGAGTTTTACTAGCGGGCATCTTCATGCTCAGAATGCTGCTTGCAACATATTGGGGTCGCATACCCGCGATCGGCGGTCTTGGGGTTGCAACTTTTGTTTTGGTTGTCTTCTTTCCTGTGGTTCACCCTTGGTACATGCTATGGGCGATTCTTCCGCTATCAGCATGGGCAAACAGAGCTTTCTTCCGCATGGGAGTCACGTTATATTCAGCACTGCTTTCCTTCTTTGTCCTGCCCCGAGGGCTTTCCCTGCCCCCTTCTACCGTACTTTCGATTTACTTTGCGTCAGCCCTTGGTTTGACCGTTCTTTTATTCCTCCTATGGTGGTCGTTTAAACGCGCTCGGCGTTGATGTTTTACACTTTCTAGTGTGACTACGTTCAACTCGACTTCTTCCGAGCCAACTGCGTCTTCTTCTCCTGTTCTTGAGTTAACTCAAGTGGTCAAGCGTTTTGGCACGAAGGAAGCCGTTGCAGGTTTAAGCCTTCGGGCTTACCCAGGCCAGGTGCTAGCTTTCCTAGGCCCCAATGGTGCGGGTAAAACAACCACCATTGAGATGTGCGAGGGGTTTCAAAAACCAACTTCAGGTAGCATCTGCGTGCTTGGCATCGATCCAGCACAACACCCCGATGCGGTGCGTCAGAAAGTCGGAATAATGCTGCAAGGAGGGGGCTCCTATTCGGGTATCCGCGTGCAGGAGATGCTTAACCTCACTGCGTCCTACAGCAAAGACCCGCTCGACACAGACTGGCTGCTTCATGTACTAGGCCTGGACTCACACCGCACTACAACGTATCGACGCCTCTCTGGCGGGCAAAAGCAGCGGTTATCCCTAGCACTTGCCTTAGTCGGCAGGCCACAGCTCGTTTTTCTGGACGAACCAACCGCAGGCATGGATGCCCAATCCCGCCTTGTCGTATGGAAACTCATCCGCTCCCTAAAAACGGACGGTGTCACAGTCATCCTCACCACGCACCTCATGGATGAGGCCCAAGCCCTGGCGGATCGAGTCGCGATTATAAATCAAGGGCAACTGGTCGCAGAAGGAACCACAGAGGAACTCCGCGCAAACGAGAAGAGCGGAACCTCCGCAGTCTTTTCCACTTCGACTCCGCTTCCTCTGAGCAGCAACTCCCTCAAAGACCTTGCGGTACAGGAAATTAAGCCGCTTCATTACGGCATCACTGGCGAACTATCCCCCGATACCCTCGCTAGGATCTCTGCAGCCGCAGCAAAAGAAAGCGTTCTTATCACGTCTTGGGAAACCAGGACGAAAAGCCTTGAGGACATATTTTTAGACTTAACCGGCCGTGAGCTGAGGAGTTAACGTGACACCACATCCCCATCAAGAAAGCACACTTTCGGCTGATTTTTTCCCTCCTGGAACATTCACTCCCAATCCACAACGGGCCAGCATTGCACGCATGGTATGGTCGCAGGGTTTTGTTGAGGCCAAATTATTCCTAAGGCACGGAGAACAACAGCTTCTCAGCTTTATTATTCCCCTCGGAATGCTCCTGGCACTGGCCTATCTACCGCTTCTCGACGATCCCAACCCCCTGACCAAGGGCTTTCCCATGATGCTTGCGCTCGCCTCCATGAGCTCAGGTTTTACCGGTCAAGCCATCTCCCTGGCATTTGATCGTCGTTACGGCGCTCTCCAGCGAACTGGTGCAAGCGGCGTTCCTGCATGGACGATCGTTTCAGGCAAAGTCCTGGGTGTTCTCTCGGTCAGTTTTATTCAGATAATGGTTCTCGGGGCAGTAGCACTTGCTTTAGGGTGGACGACCACGGCAGCGGGTGCGGCCACAGGCCTCCTGGTCTTTTTTATAGGAGTAGCAGCCTTTACCTCCCTCGGTTTGCTGATGGGTGGCACCCTGTCTTCCGAGCTGGTTCTGGGCCTGGCTAACTTAATTTGGGTTGTGCTCGTCGGAGTGGCCTCTTATATCTTGTTTCGAGGCTCTGCGGAACCAACGATGTGGCTAAAGCTAATCCCGTCTGTAGCCTTGTCTGACGGACTCTATTCGGGTTTTCGTGGTTCCTTCCCCACCGCCGATGTGATCATTTTGCTGGGTTGGTTATCGCTCGGTTCTGTGATGGCCAACCGCTGGTTTAAATTTGCTGGCTAATTATTTCTCCATAAAACTACTGAGGTGGCGCATCACACGCTGAAGTTATCCCGATAAAATCGCCTAATCTCTGCGTACTCGGTAGACTTTGACGCCGTGACTACCGTTGACAAACCAGCCAATGCGGGATGGTTCCGTACTCTCGCCCCAAAGATTTCTACGCAGCGTGCGCTAGCTATGGCGCTCCTTGTAGCTCAAGGATCGATCACAGTAACAGGTTCGATTGTCCGAGTTACCGGCTCAGGATTAGGTTGCAATACGTGGCCTAATTGCCACCCCGGCTCGCTTGTCCCGGTTAAAGGCGCTGCCCCGTGGTTGCATCAGGCAATCGAATTCGGCAACAGGCTTCTGACATTTGTTCTTGTTGCCATTGCCGTTTCCCTTTTTGTCTCGATAGTTTCTGCGCAGCGACGAAAAGAGATCATTAACCATGGTTTAGCTCAGGGCATCGGAATTATCGTGCAGGCCGTCATTGGCGGCATCTCCGTCCACCTGGATCTTAAATGGTGGGCAGTTGCGATCCACTTCCTGCCGTCGGTCCTTCTGGTATGGCTCGCGGCTATTTTGTATGTCCGCATCTCCGAGCCTGACGACGGCACCCCTGAGCGCACTTACTCAAGTTCGCTTCGTGGGCTTGCGGCCTTGGGCGCAGCGCTGCTGACCCTTGTTCTTGTAACAGGAACGATGACCACAGGCGCAGGCGTGCATTCTGGCGATAGCAATGTGGGCATGGAAGGCCGACTTAACGTGGATATCGACTGGATTGCACACGTCCACGCCTGGACTATGTATGTTTACCTAGCAGCTACGGTGTTACTCGCTGCGGGACTTGTTCTTCAGCTAGCACCACAGCGTTCTCAAAAGCTCAGCTGGATGCTCATTCTGATGATTCTTATCCAAGCTGCCATAGGGGTAATCCAATACCGACTCGGTGTGCCTCGTTGGTCGGTTCCGGTTCACATTGGCATGTGCTCTGTAGTAGTTGCTTATAGCTCTTTGCTTTGGGCATCGGGTATCCAACGCGTCAACGGTGGAGACTACGTCACAGGTTCGCCGACCGGAGACCAGAAACGGACTCTGCTTAATAAGATGTAGCAAGCCTTCTGTGCATAAGAAAGGCGGGGTGTTGCAAAACCACTGTAGTGGTCTGCAACACCCCGCCTTGTGTATGAGCTTTCAACATCAGGTAGTCTCACCGCGTTATCGCATTATTTCCGCGGTAGAGGATGCAAGAGGTCTTTCTTAGAAGAAGGTTGTTACCCAACCCAGCATCTGTCCAACAGTTTCTAGTCCTAAAACCGCATCGAGTGACAAGCCTACAAAGAGTATCGACAGATAGTTGTTGGAAAGAATAAACAGCTTGAGCGGTTTGACCTCGCCGCCGGCTTTAATGCCTTGGTGCAATCGGATCGCCATAATGAGGAACCAGATTCCGGAGATCACAGCTATGCTCCCGTAAATCCAACCTGCTGCAGGAATGATGAGGAACGTTGTGATCACAGTGGCCCACGTGTACCACACGATTTGGCGCGTCACTTCTACAGGTTCTCTGACCACGGGAAGCATCGGGACTCCGGCTCGCGCATAGTCATCCTTGTATTTCATGGCCAGTGCCCATGTATGCGGAGGTGTCCAGAAGAAGATAATCAAGAACAAGACAATCGCTTGCCACCATTGCGCTGGGGTTCCCACCGGCGCATTATCTGTAATCACGGCCCAACCGACAACAACGGGCATACATCCAGCCGCCCCGCCCCACACAATATTCAGGTGGGTTTTACGCTTGAGATGCTTGGTGTAGACAAAAATGTAAAAGAAGATTGTCAACATGACAAACAAACCTGCAAGCAAAGAATCGCACAGCAACCAGAGCCACAGGAAGCTCGTCACCGTGAGAATCCACGCAAAGATGCTGGCATGTCGATTACTCACAGTGTGTTTAACCAACGGCCGTGCACGTGTGCGACCCATTTTCTGATCGATGTCCGAGTCGGCGACCATATTAAAGGTGTTAGCCGCCGCGGCTCCCATCCAACCGCCTAAAAGAGTAAGCAGAATCAGCCCAATGTTGCTGTGTCCACGGTCCGCTTGGAGCATGGCTGGAATGGTTGCAACCAATAGGAGCTCAATGACCCTTGGCTTTGTCAGCGCGATATAGGCCTTGATCTTCTCCAAGGGAGTCCTCCAACAGAAATATGCGTAAAACAGGATGTGCCCATCACCGGCTGGTTCTCATACAGCAAGCGTGTAGCCCCACAAGTCTAACGTCCATTCGTTTTTTCCCCACATCGACACCCCATAGGTGGAGATGATGGCCCCGTAGCTATGTGAATTGTGGGGGTTGGAGGGGACGTCGAAAAGCTATCCTCTGATGACATCTATTTCGCTGCTTCTGCCAAATAACTCACACTCATTGCCCTCCTGGATAATTATCGCTATTAAGGTAGGAAGAGGTAACAAAAGTTAAGGGCGCTTTGGCCCCTTGCACTTGCTTATGCTTCAGCAACAAAGACCTACGCGATTTTAAGGACGGACTACGTGACTTTGTCTCCAGAGCTCAAGGCTTTGACAACCCCCCACTACCCTGACGGCTGGTCTGAGGTAGATACTTTGGCAGTCGATACCGCACGTGTGCTCGCGGCAGACGCCGTCCAAAAGTGTGGATCGGGCCATCCCGGAACCGCTATGAGCTTGGCTCCTCTGGCCTACACCCTCTACCAGCGCATCATGCACCATGATCCCGCTGATACCGAATGGACTGGCCGAGATCGCTTTGTTTTGTCCTGCGGACACAGCTCGCTTACTCAGTACATTCAGCTATACTTAGGTGGTTTTGGCCTAGAGCTAGATGATCTGAAAGCCCTACGCACGTGGGGTGCACTTACTCCTGGACACCCGGAATACCGCCATACAAAGGGCGTAGAAATTACCACGGGTCCGCTAGGACAGGGCTTGGCGTCTGCTGTTGGCATGGCCATGGCTTCTCGACGCGAGCGTGGGCTTTTTGATCCGCAAGCAGAGGCCAGAACCTCGCCTTTCGATCATTATGTATACGTTATTGCTTCTGACGGCGACCTGCAGGAAGGCGTGACTGCAGAAGCCAGCTCACTAGCCGGAACTCAGCAACTGGGCAACCTCATTGTTTTCTGGGATGACAACCACATCTCCATTGAGGAAGACACGGAAATCGCTTTCAACGAAAACGTTGTGGAACGCTACCGTGCATACAACTGGCAGGTCATTGAAATCGAGGGCGGCGAGGATATCGCGTCCATCGAAAAAGCTGTAGCGGAAGCCAAAGCCGACACCACGCGCCCCACGTTCATCCGGCTTCGCACTGTGATCGGTTATCCTGCTCCGACAAAGATGAACAGTGGAGCTGTTCACGGTGCGGCTTTAGGAGAGGAAGAAGTTGCCGCAACAAAGGAAGTTTTGGGCTTCGACCCTGAGAAATCTTTCGACGTAGCCGAGAGCGTCATAGAGCACACGCGTAAACTTTCTGCTCGCAGCGCAGATATTCGCGCAGCTTGGCAGGAGAAATTCGACGCGTGGGCCGCTGCGAACCCAGAAAACAAGGCCTTGTTTGACCGTCTTTCTCGTCGGGAACTCCCTGAGGGTTTCGACGCCGAACTGCCCACTTGGGAACCAGACAACAAGGGCGTAGCCACCCGTAAGGCTTCCGAGGCTACGCTTCAGGCTCTAGGCAAGACCATGCCCGAACTATGGGGTGGCTCCGCGGATCTCGCAGGCTCCAATAACACGGTGATCAAAGGCGAGCCATCTTTCGGCCCTACTTCTATCACTACTGATACGTGGTCGACCGATCCTTATGGCCGTAACCTGCACTTCGGAATTCGGGAACACGCCATGGGTGCGATCGTCAACGGAATCTCGCTCCATGGGCCCACACGCCCCTATGCCGGAACCTTCTTAATCTTCTCCGATTACATGCGTCCGGCAGTTCGCCTCGCGGCTCTCATGGGCACTGACGCTTACTACGTATGGACCCACGATTCCATCGGTTTGGGAGAAGACGGACCTACGCATCAGCCTATCGAGCAGATGGCTGCGCTCCGAGCAATTCCTGGCGTATCCATGCTGCGTCCCGCCGATGCTAATGAGACAGCAGCGGCATGGCGCGCGGCTCTGATGTATAAGGAAGGCCCCAAAGGCCTCGCACTAACCCGCCAAAATGTTCCGGTTTTGGAAGGCACCAAGCAGAAGGCACGCGAGGGAGTACAGCGAGGCGCTTATGTCCTCGTGGAGGCATCCAAGGCTACTCCTGACGTCATCGTGATGGCCAGCGGCTCTGAGGTTCAGCTAGCAGTTGAAGCTGCTCAACGCCTAGAAGCAGAAGGAATTGCCACTCGTGTAGTCTCCGTTCCTTGCCTTGACTGGTTCGAGGAACAAGACCGCGACTATCAAGAATCCATTTTGCCGTCTGAGGTTACTGCTCGTGTCTCTGTCGAGGCTGGTCTCGCATTGCCCTGGTACAGGCACCTCGGCACTCGCGGACGCGCAGTTTCTCTTGAGCACTTCGGCGCATCCGCACCTTATGAAAAGCTCTTTGAGGAATTTGGTATCACCACTGATGCCGTCGTCGCAGCAGCACACGATTCTCTGAACGCCTAAAGTTAAAGTCATCACAACCTAACTAGATCCCATGTAAGCCGCATACAACCTCATAGATGTATGCGGCTTACGCACTCGTTTCAGCTCCCCACTTTCACAAAGAAACTGTTACCCCACATGAATGCAATCGACGTACTTGCACAAGCAGGAACTTCTACCTGGCTAGATGATCTCTCACGTGAACGTATTACCTCTGGAAATCTCTCCGAACTCATCACCACTAAGTCCATCGTTGGAGTAACAACCAATCCAGCGATCTTCGCTGCGGCGATGAGTAAAGGCACCGCTTATGACGCACAGATTGCGGATCTCAAGGCTCGCGCTGTTGGCGTCGACGAGGCTGTCTACGCGATGAGCATCCAAGATGTACAGCAAGCATGCGATATTTTTGCTGATATCTACGAGTCTTCCCACGGCGCTGACGGAAGGGTAAGCATCGAAGTAGACCCCCGTATCTCCGAAGATCGCGAAGCCACCCTCGCTCAAGCACGTGAGCTGTGGAAGCAGGTAGGCCGCCCCAACGTCATGATCAAAATTCCAGCAACTGCCGGTTCCCTACCCGCGATAGCCGGCGCACTCGCAGAAGGCATCAGCGTTAACGTCACCCTTATTTTCTCCGTGGCCCGCTACCGCGAGGTTATCGCCGCATACGTTGAAGGCATCAACCGCGCAGCAGACAATGGCCTGGACGTGTCCACCATCCACTCTGTGGCCTCTTTCTTTGTGTCGCGGTTGGACTCGGAAGTAGACAAACGACTAGAAGCCATCGGAACGGATGAGGCTCTAGCTTTGCGCGGCAAAGCTGGCGTAGCCAACGCACGTCGTGCCTACGCAGTTTTCAAAGAGCTTTTTTCCGCTGCGCAGCTCCCTGACAATGCGAATATTCAGCGTCCACTCTGGGCATCCACTGGTGTTAAGAACCCCGACTACTCCCCTACGCTGTATGTCACAGAACTCGCGGGGCCGGATACCGTCAACACTATGCCAGAAGCAACCATCGACGCGGTACTAGAGGCCAACGATGGTGCAGGTGACACGTTGACTGATACCGCTGCGGAAGCTGAAGAGACGTTCTCTGCTATTTCTCAAGCCGGCGTCGATTTCGAGGATGTTTTTGCAGTTCTTGAGCAAGAAGGCGTCGACAAGTTCGTGGCAGCGTGGGATGAATTGCTCGATTCTATGAAAGCTCGCTTGAGCTAAGCGCCATCATTATTAAAAGCGTGGGATACGGGTTGTCCAAGGACACAGAGGAATAATTTTCCGTATCCCACGTTATAAATTCCACACCACTAAAGCTTTGTTGTGGCTGCCTACGCCACGGACTATAGGGCAATGATTACTTTGTAGGTAGAATCTAGGGACGTGATTGAACCTGTGACTTCAGAAGACACTACTGGCTTCGGTATATCCGAACACCAAGACCAAACCGAGGCCCCTATATCGGTGAATCCTTGGGTTAACCCGCTTCGTGATTCTGAGGACAAACGTCTTCCACGGATTGCCGGACCAAGCGGCATGGTTATTTTCGGAGTAACCGGAGACTTGGCGCGGAAAAAACTCCTTCCCGCGATTTATGATCTTGCCAACCGTGGCCTGCTACCTGCAGGTTTTGCACTAGTGGGCTATGGTCGCCGAGAGTGGTCCAAACAAGATTTTGAGGACTACGTACACGAGGCAGTCAAGGCCGGTGCGCGTACGGAGTTTCGTGAAAACGTCTGGTCCAGGTTGGCCGAGGGAATCCATTTTGCTCGCGGAAACTTTGACGACGATCAATCCTTTGATGATCTTGCCGCACTCTTGAGCCGTTTGGATAAGGAACAAGGAACCGCAGGAAACTGGGCATACTATCTCTCTGTACCACCAGATTATTTCTCCGATGTCTGTCACCAGCTGCAGCGCTCCGGCATGGCTCAAGCTGAGGGTAATTCATGGCGCCGAGTGATCGTAGAGAAACCATTCGGCCACGATCAAGAGTCCGCACGTAAGCTCAACACCCTGATTAACTCAGTTTTCCCGGAAAAATCGGTCTTTCGTATCGATCACTATCTAGGAAAAGAGACCGTCCAGAATATTCTGGCGCTCCGCTTTGCAAACCAACTCTTTGACCCATTGTGGAACTCTCATTATGTAGACCATGTGCAGATTACGATGGCAGAAGATATCGGATTGGGTGGCCGTGCTGGCTATTACGACGGCATCGGAGCAGCTCGCGATGTTATTCAGAATCACCTGATCCAGCTTCTCGCCCTCGTGGCGATGGAAGAACCCATTGATTTCACGCCACAGCAGCTGCAGGCAGAAAAAATCAAGGTGTTACGAGCAACCCGTCCTGTCGGTCCTTTTGCCAAGACAACCGCTCGCGGCCAATATGCCAGCGGATGGCAGGGCTCGGAGCTAGTCAAGGGACTGCGCGAAGAAGACGATTTTGATCCACAATCGACCACAGAGACTTACGCAGCGTGCACTTTGGAAATCAATTCTCGCCGCTGGGCTGGGGTTCCGTTCTATCTGCGCACAGGTAAGCGCTTAGGCCGACGCGTCACTGAGATCGCTTTGGTCTTCAAAGATGCTCCCCACCAGCCTTTCAGCGAGGGCACGCGCCACTCCCAAGGACAAAACGTTGTGGTCATTCGCGTTCAACCTGATGAAGGCATGCTGATGCGATTTGGTTCTAAAGTTCCAGGCTCGACGATGGAAGTACGCGACGTGAATATGGATTTCTCCTATTCAGAAGCGTTTACCGAGGAGTCTCCCGAGGCCTACGAGCGTCTGATATTAGATGCGCTCCTTGATGAGGCCAGCCTTTTCCCCACAAATGAAGAGGTTGAGCTCAGCTGGAATATCTTGGACCCCATCCTTAATTTTTGGGCAGAGCGCGGACAGCCAGAGGAATATGCGGCAGGAACGTGGGGCCCGGCTTCAGCAGACCGCATGCTAGAGCGGGTAGATCGCGCATGGCGTCGACCTTAACCAGTGTCAGTTGTATTCCGTTTTCCCCCTGTGTACGCATTTCCTTTTAGAAAAGAGACGCTGAAGTGATCTTTGAACTTCCCGATACCGATACGCGCGAGATCTCCAAGGCTCTCGTCCGCCTCCGCGATAAAGGTGGGCAAGTCACTACTAGCAGAGTACTGACCCTTATTGTGGTGGCCAAAGAGTCGGATGACATTACGGCAATCACAAATGCCACCCACGATTCCTCCCGAGAGCACCCTTCTCGTGTCATCGTATTAATCACCGGCTCAGTAGAAGGCGACTCGCAGGTCGACGCAGAGGTCCGCATTGGCGGCGATGCTGGAGCCTCGGAGATAATCTTGATCCGACTTCGTGGGCGTGTGGCCAAACACCTTGTGCACGTGGTTACTCCCCTGTTGCTTCCGGATACTCCAATCGTCGCATGGTGGCCTACCTCAGCCCCGATAAACCCCAGCGAGGATCCGATCGGAAAGATTGCGCAACGCCGGATCACCGATGCTCATTATGACCCGCCGGTTGACGCCCTCTACAACCGACGCAACCACTATGCTCCAGGAGACTCGGATGTGTCCTGGGCCCGTTTGACCCCGTGGCGCGGAGTCCTGGCATCAACGCTGGAACAGCCGCCTCATGAGCCGATCCAGAGTGTCCGACTGTATGGAGAATCTGATTGTCCTAGCGTCGATCTCGCCGCAGGTTGGCTTTCTGAGCGCCTTGGTGTCTCGGTTCAGCGGTTCAATACAGAGGGAGAATCTGTTCCCTTTGATGCTGATGGCTTCTCAGAGATTCCGATTCGTAGGATCGAACTTGAACGCCCATCTGGCACTGTGATCGTGGAGGCTCTTGAAGACGAGCAAACGCTGTCCGTCACAGTCCCAGGACGTGAGGCAGCCCTTGTTGCTATCAATCGTCGCAGCCAAGCAGATTGCCTGGCAGAAGAGCTAAGGCACCTCGACCCCGACGCAGCATACGCACGAGCGCTTCGTGGTCTCAGCAGAATCAGCTACCCTACCATCTAACCTCAAAAAAAGGGGACCTCATGGTTACTGTTTGCCCAGTATCTGATCTTGACGCAATCGCCGAAACAGCCGCTGAAAAGATCATTGACTTATGTCAATCTGCTGCCGAAACTGGCGGCGTAACCGGCGACGGCACGGTACGCATAGTCCTTACTGGCGGCGGCGCAGGTATCCGGACGCTAGAAAAGCTTGTCGACGCCCCCATCACCTGGTCACGAGTTCATGTCTTTTTTGGGGATGAGCGCAATGTTCCGGTCACGGACCCTGAGTCCAACGAGGGCCAAGCGCGGCAAGCGCTACTAGATCGTATAGATATTCCCGAAGACAACATCCATGGGTATCGTTTAGGAGAACTTTCACTCTCCGATGCCGCAGAAGAATACGCACAGGTACTCCACAGCTATGCCCCTCAGGGGTTTGATCTCCACCTGCTCGGGATGGGAGGCGAAGGTCATATCAACTCGATATTTCCTTACGCTGAGGCTGCTGCTGAAGAAACTCGCTTGGTCATTCCGGTAACGGACTCTCCTAAGCCTCCAGCGGAAAGGGCAACCCTTACGTTTCCAGCGATCGCCCGCGCTCAGCGTGTGTGGTTACTTGTTGCGGGGGCTGAAAAGGCAGAGGCCGCCCATCATGTAGCCGTTGGATCGAATCCTCTTGATTGGCCGGCTGCAGGCGCACGTGGTGCCCAAGAAACCCTGCTCATTGTCGCTCAGGATGCGGCTCCTTAAGCCTCCTTGAGCAGACAAAAAGCGTCGGTAATCACTTACCGACGCTTTTCTTCGTGCTATCTCACTATTAGCGAGCGTAAGCCTGAATCAGGTTTAGTCCTACGATGCAGGCAATCCAGATGATGCCCATGAAAATAGTGACCCGGTCAAGGTTCTTTTCCACCACAGTGGAACCAGATAGGTTGGACTGAACGCCACCGCCGAAGAGGCTCGAAAGTCCGCCGCCCTTGCCCTTATGTAGCAGCACGAACACGGTCATCAGCACGCAAGAGATGACCAAAATGATCTGAAGTGCAAGTGCCATGGATTTCCTTAATTGTTAACAAAAGTACTTTTATCAGAACTAGAGTTCCTTTTCTCGAGGCAACTATACACCACCTAAGTTCAGGAACTCACTTTCAATCGCTAAGAGCTAACCAGAATTTCTCAGCGCGGTAGCCAAGCCGTTCATGGCCAAACGAATACCATGCACCACCTTTGGGTCAGTATCGCCCTCGCGATACCTACGCAGCATTTCAAGTTGCAGTGTATTAAGTGGCAACAGATACGGATAGCGCGAGCGAACTGATCGTGCAAGCATCGGGTTGTCGTCGAGAAGCCCGGAGAAACCGGTGATCTTGAGGAACATCGTCTTAGTGAGATCGAATTCTGCAGAGATGTCAGCAAATATCCTGTTTGCAGCTTCCTGATCCGCTACTAATCCCGAATAGAGCTTGGCGAGTTGCATCTCAGCTTTGCTCATCACCTGCGCCATATTGGATAACACAGAAGAGAAGAACGGCCAGGAAGCATTAAGTTCCTGCAAGATAGCAAGGCGCTCATCTACTGAGAGTTCCGCTGTGCGCACGCAGCCTTTTTCTACCCACTCATGCAAAGCACTGCCTACTCCGTACCAGCCAGGAAGCATGACACGGGACTGTGACCAGCTAAGCACCCATGGGATTGCACGTAAATCGTCGATGCTTTTGGTCTGTTTTCGCGATGAAGGACGCGAGCCGATGTTGAGGTCGCCTATCTCTTCCAAAGGAGTCGAGGATGTGAAGTACTCAATAAATCCAGGGTCTTCATGAGCAAGCCTCGAATACTTTTGCTGGCTCAAGCGCGAGATTTCGCCCATAATCTCATACGCCCCGGGATATTGCTCTTCTACCTGATCGATTGTGAGCAGCGATGCTTCCAGCGTGGCTGAGGCCAAGGCTTCCAGGTTACGACGAGCTGCGCCCACCGAACCATATTTTGCCGAAATGATCTCGCCTTGCTCCGTAACGCGCACGCTGCCCTGCACCGCACCGTGCGGCTGAGCAAGGATTGCGTCATAAGAGGGCCCACCACCGCGGCCCACAGTTCCACCGCGGCCGTGGAAAAGCCTCAACGCTACGCCGTGCTGTTTACACATACTTACTAGGTCAGTTTCTGCAGCATATAGCGCCCAGTTTGCGGCGAGGTAGCCACCATCCTTATTGGAATCGGAATAGCCGAGCATGACCTCCTGGAGGTTGTCCCGTTGCTCCAAATAACTGCGATACAACGGTATCTGCCAGAGATCTTGAAGAATCTTTGCACCATTTTGCAAATCATCGATTGTTTCAAAAAGAGGTATGACATCAATGTGTCCGGTGAGTTGCCCTTCCTGAATGCGGATTAATCCGAATTCTTTCAGTAGGACCATCGGCTCGAGAATATCGCTCGCAGATTCCGCCATCGAAATAATGGAATGCGGGAGCATCATTGTGCCAAAGGCATCCACTGCACGCTTTGCCTCAGCAATAATGTCGAGCTCCCGCTGGGTTACCTCGCTATATGGCCCGCCATCGCGCGGTATGAGGGGTCGTGGTGATGATAGCTCAGCGGTCAAAACGCGGATCTTTTCGCTCTCATCCAATTCGCGATAGTGCTTGGTTACGTGGGCTCGTTCAAAGAGCTCGGTAAGCACGTCCTCATAGCTTTCAGAATTTTGGCGTAAATCCATCGAGTAGAGATGGAAACCAAAACTTGATACGGCTGTTCTGATACGCAGTAAGCGATCATCTGCGATGAGTTCATCGTGCGTTCTCCGCAGGGAAGCATCAATGACATTCAAATCTGCCGCAAGCTCATCTGGGTCAGAATAAGCAGCATGGCGGGTATACCACGAGCCTTCTACCGCTTCTGTGCCAATCCGAGAGGCTAGCGTCGCAAGTACCCTGCCACGCACACCGTGGACAGCGCGACGATAAGGCTCATCAACCCGCGATGGCACGTCGTTATGCCCTAAATCAGCAAGCTCGCGCAGAGCCGGGCTCACATCAGTCAACCTATCCGACAGTGATAACTCATGTTCAAGCTGATGCAGTTCGCGTACATAAAACTTTAATACGGTCTCGGCAGCGCGCGTCGTTGCATAGTGCAGAGTTTCCGCAGTGACATACGGGTTACCGTCATGATCGCCGCCGATCCAGCTTCCCGGTTTAATTAATAGGGAGCGCAGAGCGTCGTCGGAGCTAACGCCATATTCTCGCTGAATATGATCCGCCACTTGCTTATTGATCTCAGGAATCGCAGTAAGCAAGGAGAGCTTATAGTATCGCAGCCCAACCTCTACCTCGTCCTCGATCCTAGGGCGGGCAACTCTGATAAGCGCGGTCTGCCAGATGAGAGTCAGCCACCGGCGAATCCGACGAGTATTCTCTTCCAGCCGTGCAGCTGTCAGCGCATTTGGATCTGTGCTAAGGATCGCATGACGTTCTTTGAGCAAAGCCGTCATATGTTCTTGCGCATCAAAAATCGTACGTCTACGGGTTTCCGTAGGGTGAGCAGTAAGAACCGGAGCAACTTGAAAGTTCTTCAGCAAACCGGATACTTCTTCGCTTGTTACTCCAGCCTGAGCAAGCTTTTTCCAAGTCGCGCCCAAAGTGGAATCTGGATCCTGTTCACCAGCTTCTTGTCGCCGGAGTCTACCCAGTTCATCGTGCAGGTCCTCCACCATGTTTGCTAGCAGCGCAAAATGGCTAAACGCCCTAATGATCGGAATAGCGTCTGCTGCTGAAATGTCTTTGAGCAATGACACTAAGTCTTCAACTTGTGCGTCTTTGCGCGAGATTTTAAAAGCCAGCTGTCGCGCTGCCTCAACTCGATCAAAGGCGGCTGTCCCCTCTTGTTCCTTGATCACCTCCCCCAAAAGAGCGCCTAGAAAGCGTATATCCTCAACAAGCTGTTCGGATAGTGGACCTGCAGATGTAGCTTTTACAGGCATGAAGCTCAAGCTCCTCACGTTATACAGTGCAAAAGCACCGCCACTACATGATGACGGTGCTTTCTTTCATAAGGTGGGCCGCTAAAGGCTCACTACTTATTTTTCAAGGCCGCTTTTTAAAGACCGGTCGCTGCGTTGGCAGCAAGTTTGGCAAATGCCTCGCCATCAAGGGAAGCACCGCCGACAAGGCCGCCATCTACGTCGGGCTGTCCGACTATCTCTGCGACCGTTTCCTCTTTTACAGAACCGCCGTAAAGGATACGAATTCCTGCGGCGATTTCCTCATTGGCAAGTTCTTGAACCAAACCACGGATTGCTTTACACACCTCTTGAGCATCAGCGGCAGAAGCGACCTTGCCAGTACCGATTGCCCACACTGGCTCATACGCGATAACGGTCTTAGCAAGCTCCTCTTCAGTCAGGCCTGCAAGCGATTCACGGGTTTGTTCCACAACAAAATCTACGTGAGTGCCGGCTTCCCGGATCTCCAGAGGCTCACCGACACAAACGATCGGGCTTATGCCTTTGCCCAGCGCTGCCTTAGCCTTCGCAGCAACAAGCTTCGATGACTCGCCATGGTATTCACGACGTTCCGAGTGACCAACCACAACCCATGTGCAACCGAGCTTGGCAAGCATATCGGCAGAGATCTCGCCGGTATAAGCACCGGATTCGTGCTCTGATACGTCTTGAGCACCATAGGTGATCCGAAGCTTATCGCCATCAACCACAGTCTGGACAGAACGCAGATCTGTAAAAGGCACGGTGACTGCGACGTCGACTTTCTCGTAATACTCCTTAGGAAGCGCGAATGCTAGCTTCTGAACTGTTGCCACAGCTTTCATGTGGTCTAAATTCATCTTCCAGTTACCAGCGATGAGCGGCGTACGTTCCATTGGAAAGGTTCCCTTTCTATTACAAAATCAGTGTTGACCCGCTAGAAAACTAGTGGTGCAGGCTACGGGCTTTTAGTTGAGCTGCACTGCACCACATCAAGCGTTAAAAAGACGTAGAACTAGCTTTCCAAGACTGCAACGCCAGGTAATTCTTTGCCTTCCAGGAATTCTAGAGACGCTCCACCACCAGTAGAGATATGGCTAAAGCCGTCCTCATCAAGTCCCAGTAGGCGCACTGCAGCAGCAGAGTCGCCGCCGCCTACAACGGAGAATGCGCCGTGAGCGGTCGCCTCAATGATGGATTCCGCAACGCCTTGAGTTCCTGCGGCGAATGCAGGGAACTCAAAGACACCCGTCGGGCCATTCCAGAAGATGGTCTTAGCAGTAGACAGCACCTCTGCATAGCGCTTTACAGTCTCAGGTCCTACGTCAAGTGACTGCCAGCCCTCTGGGATTCCGTCGAGAGCCACCACAGTTTTCTCTGCATCTGCTGCAAACGTGTCTGCTGCGATGAGGTCCACTGGAAGAACGAGCTTCTCTCCGTGTTCTTCCAACAAACGCTGGCAGTTCTCGATCTGGTCTTCCTGCAAAAGCGACTTCTGCACGTTGATACCCTGCGCAGCGAGGAACGTGTAGCACATTCCGCCACCGATGATGAGCTTGTCTGCCTTAGCAGCAAGGGCTTCAATAACACCAAGCTTGTCGGAGACCTTGGCGCCACCAAGTACCACAACGTAAGGACGTCCTGGGGACTCCACTGCTTTCTGCAGCACAGTGATTTCTTTCTCCACCAACGTGCCTGCGTAATGAGGAAGACGCTTGGCAACATCGTAGACTGATGCCTGTGCTCGGTGAACCACGCCGAATCCATCCGAGACAAATGCGCCGTTTTCTGCTGCTAGTGCAACAAGCCGATCTGCGAACTCTCCGCGCTCGGCCTCGTCTTTGGAGGTTTCCCGAGGATCAAAACGAACGTTTTCCAACAGGAGCACGTCGCCGTCGTTAAGGCCATTAGCACGCTCATGAGCGTCTTCACCAACAACGTCAGCAGCCAGAGCTACATATTGTCCCAAAGCTTCTGATAGGGCTTCTGCTACTGGAGCGAGGGAGAACTTCTCATTCACTTCACCTTTAGGACGTCCGAGGTGCGCCATCAAGATCACGCGAGCGCCGCCATCGACCAGCGTCTTAATGGTAGGCAGTGATGCGGTGATACGCCCGGCATCTGTGATCTCGCGTGCGTCGTTAAGCGGAACGTTGAAATCCGAGCGTACGAGAACGTGCCGTCCTTCCACGCCTTCAGCCATCAGGTCTTTCAAGGTCTTTACAGTCATTGATTCTTCCGTTTCGTCGTTTGTGCTGCAGTGCTGCATTTGGATAAAGCAGCCCTCGTATAGGCACGCTACCAAAGCATAATGCTCCCAAAATAGCCCGGGGTGCACCACGGGGAGGCACACCCCGGGCTACAGGGTTAGACGAGCCATAGTTGGCTCTATATCGAAAGCTTAGAGACACTCGCCGACATACTCGGTCAGGGTAACGAGCTGGTTAGAGTAACCCCACTCGTTGTCGTACCACGAAACAACCTTGACCTGGTTGCCAATAACCTTGGTCAGGCCAGAGTCGAAGATCGATGCGTGAGGATCGGTCACGATGTCGGTGGAGACGATTGGGTCCTCGGTGTAAGCAAGAACACCCTTGAGCTCACCCTCAGCAGCTTCCTTGATCGCAGCGTTGACTGCCTCAACGGAAACTTCCTTGGAAGCGTAGAAGGTCAAGTCGGTTGCGGACCCGGTGATCACAGGAACTCGAAGTGCGTAACCATCGAGCTTGCCCTTCAGCTGAGGAAGAACCAGTGCAACAGCCTTTGCAGCGCCCGTGGACGTCGGAACAATGTTCTGTGCAGCAGCACGCGCACGACGCAGATCACGGTGTGGAGCATCGTGGAGACGCTGATCGCCGGTGTAAGCGTGAACGGTGGTCATCAGGCCGTTCTCGATACCGAACTTCTCATCCAAGACCTTGGCCATAGGTGCCAAGCAGTTGGTGGTGCAAGAAGCGTTAGAAATGATGTGGTGATTGGCCGGGTCGTAGTCAGTGTGGTTAACACCGACAACGAAGGTGGCGTCTTCGTTCTTTGCAGGAGCGGAAATGATAACTTTCTTTGCTCCAGCCTCGATGTGTGCCTGAGCGGCGTGAGCATCGGTGAAGAAACCTGTGGACTCAATAACGATGTCTACGCCCCACTCGCCCCACTTCAGATCCTTAGGATCGCGCTCTGCAGTGACGATGATGCGGTGGCCATCAACCGTGATGGACTCATCGTCGTAGGTAACATCCTTGCCCAAGCGACCCAAGATAGAGTCGTATTTAAGAAGGTGGGAAAGCGTGTGGTTGTCCGTAAGGTCATTGATAGCTACGACCTCAACGTCAGCACCACGCTCGGTCAGAGCACGGTAGAAGTTATGTCCGATGCGGCCAAAGCCGTTGATTCCTACGCGAATCGTCACTGTTTTATCTCCTCACAATAGAGTGATCGTGTTTGGAAGAAGAGCTGTGTGTTCTTTTCCGAATGTGTCCGAAAATTTCCACTTTGATGCCCGTTACAACCTCAATTTCATAGTGTACCGACACAATCGGAAACTCGCAGATGTTTTCACTCACCTCGATCGCTATTTTTAGCAACCCTGCCCCACCTTTACAGGGGGCAACACAGGGCGAAATGTTGTTTCTGTTGCGATCTTGCCCGTTTGTATCCATACAGAGCTGGGAGAATACCCCCTAACCGGAGGGGTATAGTCCACAAACATTTACCGCAGTTTGTTGAGACAGAAAAGGGAAAAACTTCCCATTGTGATTAGTATCATAATGGGAAGTTTTAGTGTCTAGATGCGCTAAACCTCATCAAGGAGATCGTCTGTAACTGCCACCGAAGTGTCCGGCATACCAAGTTCTTCCGCGCGTTTATCGGCCATAGAGAGCAGTCGGCGTATGCGTCCAGCGACCGCATCCTTGGTCATCTGAGGGTCAGCCAGCCGACCAAGCTCCTCTAGAGAAGCTTGGCGATGCTGCACTCTAAGTTGCCCGGCCTGTGCAAGGTGATCAGGAACATCATCTCCAAGAATCGCCATGGCACGTTCTACACGAGCGGCAGCAGCAACAGCAGCCCGCGCGGAACGTCGGAGATTTGCATCGTCAAAATTTGCCAGCCGATTTCCTACGGGGCGAGACTCCCTGCGTTGCCGCTTTTGATCCCATAGCAGTCTCGTAGCATGCGCTCCCATGCGCGATAACAAAGCCCCCACGGCGTCTCCGTCGCGAATCACCACTTTTTCCACGCCACGGGTCTCTTTGGTTTTTGCCGATAAACCGAGACGACGCGCACATCCCACCAATGCCAAAGAGGCCTCCTGACAGGGGCAGGCCACTTCCAAACCGGACGTTCTACCGGGATCGGATAGGCTTCCAGCCGCTAGGAAGGCTCCTCGCCATGCGGCTTCTGAGTCCGCAATAGATCCGGCAATGATATGTGGAGGAAGGCCTCGAACCTGATGCCCACTTCGCGTAACCAACCCCACTCTACGAATGAGGTTATCGGCATTGTCTGCTACTCGAACAACCTGCCGCGGCGCCTTCCTGCTGCTATTCAGAGGACCCAAATCAAGCACCTGCGATTCCACACCAAATAGGTCTTTAATCTCAGCAGCAATTCTTTGGGCCGGCGCCTCCTCGCCTAACTCAATATCCACGACAACTCGCCCAGCCACAGCGTCGATAGCCCCTGCAAAGCGGATCACGGCTGCCAGCTCAGCGATACGAGCTGATTGCCGAGGCACCGATACTTTGATGAGTTCTTCTTTAGCCTGGTCTGAAAGGTTGGGCACGGATTCTCCATCCTTTTTAGTGAGTCAAATCTTGTCCGCAAAGCAGTTAAAAAGCAGTTAAGGAAACAAAATGCTAGCTTAGCCTGTTTCTATCGAGCAGTAGAGCACAGGTGCACTAAGCCTACGACGGCCTACCCATCACTCTTTCTCTGCTTACTTCCAAGCGCAATGCACGTGCCAATTTTTCTGGATCATGCCGGTGGATAACCCGTCCGCGTTCATCGATCTCACTGAGATCATGAAAAGCAACGCGTGCACCGAGTGCTTGGGCAGCGCGTTCCAAGTGCTTGCGATCTGCACTATTAGGAAGCATCTGAGAGTCCACCACCACAACATCCGCTCGCAAACTTTGCGCATGTTGAGCAAGGATATGCAGATGGCGCTCAGCACTAAACCCTGCGGTCTCCCCTGGCTCTGCGGTGAGATTGAGGACTATCACTCGCACGGCCTGCGTTTCCTCTAGCGCTTCAGGAACACCGTCAGTAAGAAGATGCGGTATTACGCTAGAGAACCATGATCCGGGCCCTAGAGTGACCACATCTGCCTGCTTAATTGCTACTATCGCTTCTTCTGTGGCACGTGGGCGCTCGGGAATGAGGCGCACACGACGAACCGCCCCCGGGGTAGATGCCACAGCTACCTGTCCCCGGACCTCACGCATTATGCGAGGGTCCTCGTCGAGCCCGGAAACCTCTGCCGCGATATCAAGGGCTTCCGCGCACACCGGTAGGACGCGCCCCTCAGCACGAATAAGCTTTGCGACGACATCTAATGCCTTGATCTCACATCCCAGCGTGGCAAAAAGCCCCGCGATCAGTAAGTTTCCCACCGCATGCCCAGCTAAGGCACCGTGTCCGCCAAACCGGTGTTGGAGTGTTTGTTCCCACACATGCCCTTCTTCGTCGAAAGGAGCCAGAGCGGCAAGCGCCATTCTTAGATCGCCCGGAGGAACTTGACCTAGTTCTCGACGAATGCGGCCAGAGGAACCTCCGTCGTCTGCAACGGTCACGATTGCATCGATGGCAGAGGGCTCAAGCAGCCTCACAGCCCTTAATGTCTGAAACAACCCGTGTCCGCCACCAAGGCTTGCTACTTTGAGCCCCTTGCCATCTGTTGCGGAGAGAGAGTCAGATACTTTCTGAGATGCCATACTCGCCTCGCCTATCCTCGCTGAATGTCTCGATGTGACACGCTCACGTCTAGCTCCGGTACTTCCCGTAGCCTACGACCAATTTCTTCCGCGATGGCAACCGAACGATGGTGTCCGCCTGTGCAGCCGATGGAAACAGTAATAAAGTTCTTTCCCTCGTGCTTAAAACCTGGCTGCATGTCCAAAAGCATGGTGATGAAGTTGTCCAAGAATTTTTTTGCGCCCTCATCAGCAAGGACGTAGTCGGATACCGGCTTATCCACACCACGGAATGGGCGGAGTTCGGGAATCCAGAAGGGATTCGGGAGGAAGCGGACGTCGACAAGCACATCCGTGTCGCGCGGCGATCCATGTTTGAATCCAAAAGATTGCACCGTGACGTGTTGAATCTTTGTAGCAATGCCTGCAAAATTCAGCTCAATGGAACGCCGCAGGTCATGCACAGATAAATCCGAAGTATCAATGACTAAATCAGCAGATTCTTTAATCTCATTCATGATTTCGCGCTCGCGCTCAATGCCAATGGACAGCGTGCCACTTCCTTGCAGAGGATGCGTACGACGCAAATTGTCAAAGCGCTTAATGAGCACGTCGTCACGCGCATCCATGAAAAGCACAAGCGGGTTTAAGCCGAGCTCGGAGAGATCCGTAATCACTTGTTCAAGGCTGCCGCTGAACTCACGCGAACGAACATCTGAAACAAAAGCGACTTTGTCTACTGGCGAATGCGGGTCAGCACATAGCTGTACAAACTCAACGACCAGCTGTGACGGAACATTCTGGGCAACATACCAGCCCATGTCCTCTAGCACGCGGGCAGCGGAGCTCAGTCCCGCGCCGGAAAGCCCCGTAATAACAACGGGAGGAATCTTCATCTGTGGTTCTTTATCAGTTTTAACATTTACATTCACAAAGGCCAGTGTAGCGAGATACCTTCTACGTTGTCCCAGTTTGATCAGCAGCCGAAAGAATTGCGCCGATTCTGGTTGAACCAAAAGTCATTCAGTGTGCAGAGCATCAAACACGTTCTGTGCTAATCGCGGGCCAAATCCCTTGACCGCAGCTATCTCTTCCACGGATGCAGCCTTCAGCTTTTTCACCGATCCAAAATGTTTGACCAGTTCGCTTCGTCGTGTCTGACCGAGGCCTTTGATCTCGTCCAACGCAGAGGCACGCATCCTCTTAGAGCGTTGCTGGCGATGGAACGTAATGGCAAACCTGTGCGCCTCGTCTCGTATTTGTTGGATGAGATACATCGCCTGCGAATTACGCGGAAGAATGACTGGCTCATCGTCCTGAGCCACCCACAGCTCTTCCAAGCGTTTCGCAATGCCTACCAATGCAACGTCGTTCACGCCTAGTTCTTCAAAGACCTCATCAGCGGCCGCTACCTGCGGCGCGCCACCATCAACGATGAATAATTGCGGCGGATAAGCAAAGCGTTTACTGTGCTCCACCGTTTCATCTGAGAACGTATAGCCATCAAATTCTTCAGCCTCCGGAACAACGAGCTTATCCTTGTGATGCCGAATAAACCGCCGGCGCACAACTTCTGCAATGGAGGCCACATCATTTGAATGCCCATCTCCCGCGGCATCCTTGATTTTGTACCTTCGGTAATCGGATTTCTTGGGCAAACCGTCTTCAAAAACAACAAGAGAGGCGACGACGTCTGTTCCCTGAATATGGGAAATATCAATGCACTCAATCCGTAGCGGTGCTTCCTCCAAAAATAACGCTTCCTGCAGTTCCTGCAGTGCCGCCGAACGTGCAGTAAGGTCACCAACGCGTTTGAGCTTATGCTGGCGCAAGGCTTCCATCGCATTCGCATGGACGGTCTCCGTGAGCGCCCGTTTATCGCCACGGGCCGGTACCCGTAGGTCTACTGCACTCCCACGCAAGTGCGAAAGAGCTGCTTTGGTGTGCTCCATGTCCAAGGGCGCAATTTCTACAAGTACCTCCTTGGGTACCATGCTTCCTCGTAACTGATAGGAGCTTAAATGCTCATCGACGTATGAGAACTGATCCACCCCACGCCGTACAACATTCGCCTCTTCTTTACTGGTTTCTTCCTCCAGCTGCACCGCATCTGAATAGAAACGAATAAGAAAAGCCTGTAAAAGTTCTTGAAGCTCCTCTTCCGAATTATCTGTGCGCTCTACGATCCACCCGCGCTGCCCTTTGACTCGACCCGCACGAACGTGGAAAAGCTGAATGGAAGCTTCCAGGTCATCTGCACTCATCGCTATAACGTCAGCGTCGGTCCCATCACCCAACACCACAGCCTGCTGTTCCGTGATTTTCTGTACAGCTTGAAGATCGTCCCGCAGCCGAGCGGCGCGCTCAAAATCCAACTCCTCGGCAGCTGTAAGCATCTGTGAGTTAAGAGAAGCCACCACTGCATCCGTTTTCCCCGCCATGAATGAACAAAATCCGTTGACAATATCGCGATGCTCTTGTTCAGTCACTCTGCCGATGCAAGGGGCGGAGCACTTATCGATATAGCCCAAGAGACAGGGACGTCCCAGAGACTCGTGCCGGTTAAAGACTCCTTTTGAACACGTCCGGACAGGGAATACTCGCGTTAATAGGTCCAAGGTTTCTCGCACCGCCCAGGCATGGGAGTACGGGCCAAAATAGCGGATACCTTTGCGTTGTGGACCACGGTAGAAGAATGCGCGAGGGAATCTTTCCTCCACAGAAACGGCAAGCACCGGATAGGTTTTATCATCGCGATACTTCACGTTGAAGCGAGGATCGAATTTCTTAATCCATGTATATTCCAGTTGCAGCGCTTCCACTTCGCTGCCCACCACAGTCCATTCCACGGACGATGCGGTGGTCACCATCTGGCGGGTACGCGGATGTAGTACAGATAAATCCTGAAAATAATTGGATAAGCGTGAGCGAAGATTCTTCGCTTTTCCCACGTACACTACCCTGCCATGGGAATCCCGAAATTTATAGACCCCTGGGTCCGTAGGGATGGAACCAGGGGCAGGACGATACGTTGAAGGATCAGCCACGATTCGCCTTAATCCTCCGGCATATAGTTTGCTTCAAGTGCCCGGAAGCGTTCTACGGCTTGCAGCCCGGCAAGACCGTCTGCGGATTGGAAAGCCCACAATGGAACGTATTCAAAATCAGGAAGCTCAAGTCGCGCCATGCGACTTCCCTCTGGAAAGTTAAGACCGTACACCAAAACCCACGGATAAAACCGGGACCCGATGAAGTTACGCACATCGACGCCATCTTCATTGACCCGAACCCGGGGGCGAGATAAAGCGAGGAAAAATAGCCCAGCAAAAACGACTCCGACGAGGAGATAGCCCCACTGGTCAATCAGCGTGACAGTCGTACCGGTATCCCCGATTGCAACGACGATTGCCAAAAAAATGTGGAGGCCAAGAACAACAGCGGCACTTACCCAAGCCCATATTTTTAGCTTGCGGGAAGTGACAACCTGTTCCCAAGGTTTAGTCGTAGTCAGCGGCGCATCTTGCGCGACGTACTGGTGAATCTCCGCCTCAGTGAGACGCCCAGACCGTGCCTCGGAGCTCGGGCTACCCAGTTTCACATTTTCTTCCGACTGTGCGTCCACTGTACGTTCTCCACGACCTTCTCAACGTTGTCTTCACTGATCAGCGAGGCAGGTAATACGGCACCTTTACCTGCTTTACACGAATCGCTGAACATCCTACTCGGTTGCGTAGCCAGCTACACACTCGTTGGCTGCTCAGCTGTTTCTTTTCACCATATTTAGAAAAATTTTACCTTATCGCTCTACCATACTCCCGTGGCAGTTCTAGGCACCGTCTAAAGAACGAAGCACCACCGCTGTATGGAGAGCCGCCACTGTAGCCTCTGCGCCCTTGTTTTCTACAGAGCCTTCAAATCCGGCTCTATCTCTAGCTTGAGCTTCAGTCTCTGTAGTCAGCACACCATTGCCGATGGGAGTCTGTTCATCAAGAGCAATCCGGGTAAGCCCTTGGGTTACGGAATCACAGACATAGTCAAAATGGGGCGTTCCACCGCGGATGACGCATCCTGATGCTACGACGGCGTCGCAAAGCTTAGCCAAACGTTGCGCCACTATCGGAAGTTCTAATGCCCCTATCACCCGGCGCTCAATCACCTGCGCATGGCACCGCTGTGCCGCGGCGATCGCTTCTGAGTGCAATCTCTGGCAGATTTCTTCATTCCACGTCGATGTCACGATGCCGATAGTCAAGCCTGTAGCGTCGACATGCGTGATATCTGGTAGTCCATCTTTACTCATAAAGCCTCCTGTTACTCGTGCTCGCTCACGTATGTTTCGATCCATGGCAGATCATGGCGCATCCGATCCCGCTTTGTGGTCAAATAGCGAAGGTTATCTTCATTCACTGAAACTTCCACTGGCGTCCGACCAGATACCTCCAAGCCATAGCGAGTCAAGCCCTCATGCTTGCTGGGATTATTGCTCAACAAGTTAGCTGACTGCACACCCAAGTCACGCAGGATAAAAGCAGCTATGCCATAATCACGGGCGTCTGCGGGCAAACCCAATGCAAGGTTCGCGTCTACGGTATCTACCCCACCATCTTGGAGATGATATGCCCGTAGTTTCTCAGCCAAGCCGATCCCGCGGCCCTCTTGGCCCCGCAGATACAGCACCACGCCGCGTCCTTCTTCCTGAACCATTGCCATCGATGCATGGAGCTGTTGCCCGCAGTCACAACGCCTGGATCCAAATACATCTCCAGTCAAGCACTCCGAGTGGACACGAACAAGGACATCTGTTCCGTCATTATCAGCAATATCACCGACCACGAGCGCCACGTGCTCCACTCCATCAGACAGTGCCCGGTATCCCACAGCCGTGAAAAATCCGAAGTCTGTGGGCAGTCGGGTGGATGCCACCCGTTCAGCTATTGGCGTAGCAACCTGCGTGTCCACGGCCGCCGGCCCCTCATAGGGTTTCACTGGGTCATGCTTTGTGCGCCACTCGATCATTTGATCAATGGAGATCAGGGCTAGGCCGTGTTTATTTGCAAATCGACGCAGTTCAGGCCCCCGGGCCATGTCGGTGGGATCGTCCTCGCTTACCACTTCACACAACACGCCCGCCGGCCGTAATCCAGCTAACCGAGCTAAGTCAACAGCTGCTTCTGTATGTCCAGGCCTTTCGAGGACACCACCGGGCAAGGCCCGTAGAGGAACCGCATGCCCTGGACGAGTAAAATCGCCCGGGGTTGAAACGGGATCCGCCAATGTTTGGATGGTATGCGCCCTGCTGGTAGCGGAAATTCCAGTGGAACCCGTGTTGGCATCCACTGTTACCGTATATGCAGTTCCTCGGGCATCTTGGTTATGGGCAACCATCGGAGGAAGCGCTAGCCTGTCACAATCTTCACCTGTCAAAGACGCACAGATATACCCCGAAGAATATCGGACCATGAACGCCACAAGCTCAGGCGTTGCTTTTTCCGCGGCGAAAATAATGTCGCCTTCGTTTTCACGATCCTCGTTATCAACAACGATAACGGCTTTCCCCGCAGCAATATCCGCAATCGCAGTGTCCACGGAGTCGAGGCGGACGCGATCAGGGTGTCCAGTGTCATCGTGAGCTGACTGACCAGGTATGTCGATATGGATAGTCACGATGATAACTCTAGCGCGCGTCCAGATTCACGATGCTCGTCGGGGGAACCGCTTGCGCTCTCAGCATCCGTTCCACGTATTTGGCTAATACGTCTACTTCGAGGTTCACACGGTCACCCAACTGACGCTGCCCATGTGTTGTTGCTTGTAAAGTAGTAGGGATAAGGGATACCTCAAACCAATGATTGCCCTCGGTTTCTCCCAGACCAGAGACGGTGAGAGAGGTTCCGTCCACAGAAATCGAACCTTTTTCCACTACATAGCGAGACAACTTTTCAGGCAAGGTAAACCGCAGAACAGTCCAATGTTCTGATTGCTCTCGTGCTATCAGCTCTGCAGTGCCGTCCACATGACCTTGGACAATATGACCGTCGAGACGCCCATCTGCACGTAATGCGCGTTCTAGATTAACCGGTGCACCTACCTTGAGCTCCCCTAAAGACGAACGTACGAGTGATTCCTGCATGACATCCGCGCTAAAAAACCCTTTTTGGATATCAGTAACGGTCAAACACACCCCGTTCACAGCGATGGAGTCCCCCAACGACGTGCCCTCAAGCACCTTATGCGCTGCAATGGAAAGAACAACAGAATCCGATAGCTCTTCCAAGGCTGCCACGGTACCGACTTCTTCTACTATTCCGCTAAACATATTTTCCTTATCGATTCTCTTGCCCACGATTGTTGTACTACGAAAATGCTTATCGACGTCCCACGCATTCTGAACTAGCGCCCCCGCAAGAAAAGCCGCCAACCACACGGCTCTGCGAAGGCACCTGTTCCCTGGGGATCTAACGCTAGTGCTGCCTTACTAAGACCCGCAGGACGTCCTCGCCCAGCAGCTCCACTCGTTGCGTATGCATGTGCGTGGCAGTACTCAGAGTGGGAGAAATGCTGCGAGCAAGAGCGTTCCTACCCGCCCCTAGGAATAGAGGTGCGGAATAATCATGGAATTCATTAATAACGCCTCTCTCAAACGCTGAGGTAATAAGCCCTGCGCCTCCTTCTAAAAGCACATATCGACATCCTCTGTCCCACAGATTGTGCAGAGCCTCATCCAGATCCAAAAACTTCAAGACAGTCGGATCATTGAGGTGTGCATTCTCCGGTAGGCTCTGCGAGCCGACCACAACGCGAAGAGGTTGGCACAAGTGCTCCTCCCCTTTGGGATCTCTCGCGGTAAGCCTCGGGTTATCTGCCAAGGCAGTTCCAGTTCCTACGACAATTGCGTCAAAAAATTGCCGCTGGTGAGTTGCATAACTGCGTGCTGCTTCACCAGTAATCCATTGCGAGGTGCCATCAGCTGCCGCAATAAACCCGTCTATTGTATGAGCTGATTTTCCCACTACATAGGGACGTTGTAAGCGCTGAGACTGAAGCCAGGGGCGTAGGGCTCGAATAGGCAAATCCAAAAAGCTAACGCGGACTCCATTTTTCTGCAAAAACTCGTGTCCACCGCCTTCTTTTCCGCCTGGATCTTTAAGGCAGTAGACAACCTCAGCGATTCCTGCATCAAGAAGCGCTTGGGTACAAGGTCCAGTCCTTCCCTGGTGATGACAAGGTTCCAGCGTCACCACAATCGTGGCACCGCGAGCAGCAGTGCCTGCAGCTCGAAGCGCCATGACCTCAGCATGTGGTCCACCTACTGGTTGGGTATATCCGACCCCAGCGATGTCTCCCTGCGGAGACACCACGGCCGCACCTACCGGTGGGTTAGGGCTCGTCGATCCTTGGGCGAATTCTCCTTGTTCAACAGCTGCATATAAACCAGCCAGGACTGACGCAGAAAGACCATAGGTGGTTAAATCTCTATGCTCACTAAAAAGGCCCACTCCTTGACCGTTAAGTCCAAAGGGCAAGCCAATTTTCTTGTTATCGTGCACGCTGCGCCAATTCTCTAAGCTCATCAATCGCCGCATTGCGATCGCTGTGCTTATACACCGCCGAACCAGCCACAAAGGCATCGCAGCCGGCTTCAGCGGCATGCGCTATGGTCTCTGCGGAAATTCCTCCGTCGATCTCGATAATGACGTCTAGCTTTCGTGTATCGATCTCTTGACGCAACGTCCGAACTTTCTCAAGCTGATCAGGCATAAATTTTTGCCCACCGAACCCAGGTTCCACGCTCATCACCAGAACCTGATCAAACTCCTCCAGGTGCGGAAGGTACGGCTCAATAGCCGTGCCAGGGCGCAAAGAAAACCCGGCGCGAACGCCTCGTTCTCTGATGTGCTGTGCCAGTGCGCTGGGGTTCGAGGTGGCTTCTACATGGAAGATCACGCAGCTAGCGCCGGCCTCGATGTAGTCATCGACCCATTTCTCGGGTTCCTCGATCATAAGGTGAACGTCAAGGGGTTGTTCCGTCGATTTATGGGCGGCCTTGGTGATGTCAGCACCAAAAGAGAGATTGGGGACAAAATGGCCGTCCATAATGTCCACATGGATCCAATCGGCGTGTGACACCTCTGCGATCTCTTCCCCTAACTTGGAAAAGTCAGCGGAAAGGATCGACGGAGCGATAATGGGTTGGCGCGCTTCTGTAGTCATAACTCAGTATCTTAGCCGCGACCTAAACAGCAAGAAACGAGAAGCGTTATTGGGGGCGGCCAGTCCAGATGTGAGCGATGGATTTATGCGCTTGGTTTTTTCAGTACGGCAAAGAACATGGCATCGGTTCCATGCTGATGCGGCCACATTTGAAAGGATTTATATTCTCCAGTGTGGGACATCTCGGGTATCAATGCTGCTGCGTCTTCTTCCACCATTCCTAGATGAGATAGTGCGTGATCAACGATGTCGCGGGTCTCGCGTAGATCTGGTGAACAAGTTGAGTACACTACGACGCCGCCAGGGCGGACGAGTGTGCATGCAGAGGTCAGGAGTTCCTTTTGGAGCGGGACAAGCTCAGTAATGTCTGATTCTTGTTTACGCCAGCGGGCATCGGGGCGACGGCGCAGGGCCCCAAGTCCTGAGCAGGGAGCGTCGACGAGGACGCGGTCGTACTCACTGCTGAGTCCTGGGTTGCGTCCGTCGGCGACTTTTACTCGAACGGGTAGGCCGGCAACGGTCTTTTCTATCAGGCGTGCGCGGTGCTCGGAGACCTCTATGGCGTCTACGTGGGCGACGTCGATACGCGCGAGTGCGCCGAGCAGTGCTGCTTTGCCTCCTGGTCCTGCGCATAGGTCTAGCCATCGACCAGTGTCAGTGCCATCAACGGGTGCTTCTACTAGGGCTCGTGCGATGAGTTGGCTTCCTTCATCTTGTACGGCTGCTAGTTGTTGTTGAACGGGTTCTAGTTCGCCGGGATCGCCGCTTTCAAGGTAGACGGCATAAGGCGAGTATTTGCCTTGTTCCCCACCGGTGATGAGGGATAGTTCCAATGCACTGATCTCGCCGGGGCGGGCCACCAGGTGCACGATCGGGCGATCTGAGTCTGCACGAAGTGTTTCTTCCAGGTTGGAGAGTCCCACGACGCGCGAGAAGCTGTGTGCTATCCATTCGGGATGCGCGGTACGGAACGCGATGTTTGCGACTTCTCCCTGTGGAGCGAGTCGATCCATCCATTCTGCGGGTGTGCTCCGAGAAATGGTGCGCAAGATTCCGTTAGCGAATCCTTTGGCTTTATCGTGGCCTAGGGCTTCCACGATACGGACTGTTGTGTCTACGGCTGCGTGGGGTTCCACTCGCATGTACATCAGCTGATAAGCGCCAAGGCGCAACGCATCCAATAGTTCGGGATGAATCGTATCGAGTCCCCGTGATGAGCACTCCGCGATTAGCGCATCGAGCACGCCTAGTGTGCGTAATGTTCCGTAAGTTAGTTCAGTGGCAAAGGCGGCGTCTCTGCCGTGCACGTTGGCTTTGTTCAGAAGTTTGGGCAGGGTGAGGTTGGCAAAGGCGTTCTCTGAGCTTACGCAGTGGAGAACATGAAAAGCGACGCTTCGCGCGGTGTCCACTCCGGATAGTTTCCGGAATCCGCCTTGTGGTTCACGGTTTTCCCGGGCACGATCGACGGATCTGCGGTTGCCCTGCGATCGCTTTTTTTGCCCGTATGTGCGTTGCGTTTCTGGATCCCTGCCTGCAGTCCTAGCAGGATTAGTTTTTCCTGCAGATCGCGATCGAGATCTGAATCCTCCTTGGCTCATTCGAACCTCAGTCCTTCCTTGTTGTGTAGACCACGAGCCCAATCCGATGCCTGCATTCGTTTCTTACCCTGAGGCTGGATCATGTCTAGCTTCACGCAGCCATGATTTGTGCCTACCAGAACTCGATTTTTCTCGATCATGAGTTCCCCTGCCACCATCGAGCATTCCTCTGCGGGTACGTACGTCACGGGGCCAAGTTTAAAGCGTTGTCCATCTAGTGTTGTCCAAGCACCGGGGCCAGGAGTGACTGATCGGATGAGCCGGTCGATATCTGCACCGGGGGCGTCCCACTGTACTTGTGCATCGTCGGTAAGAATTTTGTGGGCGTATGAGGGTTCTCCGACCTGTGATCGTGGTTCTGCCTTCCCCGCTGCCAGGTCGTCCATCGTTTTTACCAACAAGTCAGCGCCGACATAGGCCAGACGGGTGAGCAGATCATCTGCGGTGTCTGTGGGGTTGATGGGTTCTTCCAACGTATCCAGGATGTCACCGGTGTCTAGCCCTTGGTCTATGCGGAATGTTGTAGCACCGGTGATGGTGTCTCCATTGCGAATGGCTGATTGCACTGGCGCTGCTCCACGCCACGCAGGAAGTAGGGAAAAATGAAGGTTAACCCACCCATGAGGTACTGCGTCGAGCAGATCTTGCGTGATCAAATTGCCATAGGCAACCACGGGGATACAATCCGGGGAGAGCTCTTCCAACCGAGTACGGAAGGCTTCCCCGTCAGGGGTGCCAGGCTTGATGCTGGTTGGGGTGAGTATTTCTATACCGTGTTGTTGCGCGAGCGCAGAAACGGGGGAAGGCTGGAGAGTTCTCCCCCGTCCTTTGGGCGCGTCAGGGCGAGTGAGAACCGCGATCACCTCGTGATCACTGGCGAGTAATTTTTCCAGAGCAACGACTGCGGGTTCTGGAGTGCCCGCAAATATAAGACGCATTTTATCCTTCTTGGGTATGCTGATCCGACTGATTGTCCCGGCTAAGCGTTGAACCACTCAGACTGTCTGATGGTCGCCATTGCATCTTTACGGTGCTCTTTATCAAGCCGCTTAAGGAACAAAATCCCGTCGAGATGGTCCGTCTCATGCTGAATGCAGCGTGACATCAAACCGGAGGCCACCATGGAAAAGGTTTTTCCGGACACGTCTTGACCTGTGACTTTCACTGTCTCAAAACGAACTGTGTCTTCCTGAATATCAGGGATCGACAAACATCCTTCCGGCCCTAATTGAGTGTCCTCCCCAATAGGCTCCCATACCGGATTGATGATGTGCCCACGCAGCCCGTCTTCTATATGCGAGCAATCGTAAACAAATACTCTCTTGGTCACTCCCACTTGGTTGGCGGCAAGCCCTACGCCACCCGCCGCGTCCATTGTTTCAAGCATATCGTTGACCAAGTTTTCTAAACTCTTGTCAAAGACGGTTACTTCATCTGCGCGTGTAGTAAGGACCGGATCGCCAAAAAATCTGATGTCACGAATGGTCAAGAGAATACAGTTCCTTTTTAAGTTCATAGGTTCACATAAAATTTTGCCTGCTAGCTGCGCCACGTCGCGATGAAGCTTGTCGACGCTCGCCAGCATCCTTTTATTTAAGGTAGCAGGGCTGCGTAAGCTTTATCCCACCTTAATGGGATCTACCTTAATGCGAAGCGGCAGTTCTTCCTTACGCGCCCCACGTTCAATCAGCCCAGCGCGTAAGACTTGGCCTAATTGGTTACGCCCAGCCAGTGGGGTCCTAATCAAGATTCGTTGGGGCGGCCCATACTCACGTTCATCATATTCACCAGGAAGTTTACTTCCCGGGGGCAAATCAACGGGCCCTAAAATCTCAGCGTGAGGCGGCAAATCAGTAAACGAAAGAAAAGCGTCCAACGCAGTGCGTGCTCCGTCGATAGCCGCCATATGCGCCGCAGGTGGGAAGTGTACTTCTCGTCGCTCCAACAGTTCTCGATGGGCAGCACCGACCATATCCCACCGGATAAGTGCTTGAACCTGCGGCAAACTAGCATCCGCCGCAATGATGACTTCCCCGCCCGCATCATGCGGGGCTACCAACGTTGCTGCAGCCGCCCACTTAGCGAGCGTATCTTCTCCTGCCCGAAGATCCTGTCGGCCGATCAAAGCCCAGGCATCCAAAAACACAGCAGCACCGTAGCGCCCCGCTATAACTTCTGGCTCAGCACCGGGGGTGGACACAACCAAAGCGGGTTCACTAGGTACCCGGTCGATGACCCTTTGACCACCAGAGGTAATCACTTTTACTCCGGGAAAGGCCCTACCTATTTCTTCAGCAGTTCGCTCAGCGCCCAGCACGACGGCACGCAATTTGTTTGAACCACATTGTGGGCAGTGATAGTGCGAATCAGGACGTCCACACCAACGACACGTGGGTAAAGAGGTCATCCCATTCATCTCTGACCCGGAAGGCAGCTCCAACGGCCCATTGCAATGCCTGCACCTGGCAGGAGAACGGCACGTTCCACAGGAAAGCGTGGGAACGTATCCTTTGCGAGGTACTTGAATTAGCACTGGTTCTTCGCGCTGAAGCCCTGCTCGTAATGCTTTAAACGCGGCAGAGGACATACGTGCGGAAAACGCCAAAGAGTCACGTTCCAATGCGCTATTGGAATCAGCAACAGCACGAACCCTTGGCATCTGGGCGCGAATTCTGTCACGAGAAGCCACAAGATCATGCGCCCATCCAGACTCGACCAACAACTGGGTTTCTGCGGTGCGCGAGTGACCTGCTATCAGCAGTGAACACTGTTGTTGGCTTACCCGCGTGGTCAAAACTTCGCGAGCATGAACGTACGGAGCTCTAGGATCAGAAAGATTCTCGTCCCCGTCATCTTTTATGATCGCCAGTGCAAGGTTGGCCACCGGCGCGAAAGCCGCGCTACGAGTTCCTACTACCAACCGGCCTTGACCATGGAGGATGCTCAAAAACCTGCGATACCGAGCCTGTGGGCCGAGTGCAGATGTGAGCACAGTGATGTGTTTCGCGGAAACGTGGTTGCGTAGCGCCTGCTCCATCTTATCTATGTCACGTTGGTCAGGGACCACGATGAGCACCCCACCGCCATCCTTGGCCACTTTAGCTGCTAATGCTGCCATGGCGGCTGACCAATCATCCCCTGGAGTAATTTGCCACGCTGCACGGGCAGTTTTGCCAGAAATTATCGCATCCACAAAAGACTGACCGTGCACGTATGTAGCCCATGCAGATAAGTCTGGCTCTTCTACCTCGCCAAAGTCTTCCCACGGCTGAGCCGTATCTGATTCTTCGGCCTTTGCATGACGTGAGGGAAGAGCAGCGCGGATAAGATCCGAAGTAACCGCTGCATAACGGACAGCTAGGGCGTCGACAAGCTCCCGCATCTCTGGGGTGAAGACCTTTTCCGGAGAGATTACTCGTTCCAGCCATTTGAGTTGTCCCTGGTGTTCTTGGTCCGAAGTCCGCTCAAGCAGCAAGGCATCGACTAAGCGCCCCCCAAAGCGGACTCGCACCCGCACTCCTGGCTGTGCTAGTGCATCTTGCGCCGAATCAATGAGGTACTCAAAAGGGCGGTCTAGGTGAGCGATACCCAAAAGGGGTAAGACCCGTGCCACTGGCAAATGCGGAGCAGGTTCACGGGTCTTAGGCATGTGGAAATCATACATTCTGACTCCACGATTGTGGTGGAGTGGGTAAACCACTCGGAGGTTCTCTACGCAACCATGAGAGGTCTAGAAGCCCACAGCTGAGCGCAAAGCGTCCACCCGGTCAGTCTTTTCCCACGGCAGATCAAGGTCATCCCGACCAAAGTGCCCATATGCTGCGGTATCAGCATAGATCGGGCGTAGTAGGTCTAAATCACGGATAATTGCAGCTGGTCTCAGGTCGAAAACCTCTAGCACGGCCTGCTGGATTTTTTCGTCGGTAAGCTCAGCGTGCGCGGTGCCAAAGGTCTCCACATAGAGTCCCACTGGCTTAGCTCGACCAATCGCATAAGCAACTTGGACTTCTGCGCGATCGGCAAGCCCGGCCGCCACTATGTTTTTAGCGACCCATCGCATGGCATAAGCGCCAGAACGGTCAACTTTACTCGGATCTTTTCCGGAGAAAGCTCCGCCACCATGCCGAGCCATTCCACCATACGTGTCCACGATGATTTTGCGGCCAGTCAAACCAGCATCGCCCATGGGTCCACCAACAATAAAGGAACCTGAAGGGTTAACCAGCAGCGTGTACTCATTATCAGCTAGGTTCCCAGCAATCCCGGCGTCACGGAGAACCCAATCCACAACGTTTTCGCGAATCTGCTCATGCAACCATTCTTGGGTGACCTGTGGATCGTGCTGCGTAGATACCACAACGGTGTCCAGGTGCACCGGTTTCCCGACCTCATCATAAGCAAAGGTAACCTGTGTTTTTCCGTCAGGACGAAGGTTTGGCACAATGCCTTCTTTACGAACCTGCGTTAAACGACGCGACAACCGATGTGCCAGATCAATAGGCAGCGGCATCAGCGTGGTGGTTTCATTGGTTGCATAACCAAACATCAGCCCCTGATCGCCAGCACCCGCCTGATCGTCCTCATCCGTTTGAGAACCGGAACGCACCTCATGCGACTGGTCTACGCCTGCACCAATTTCTTGGGACTGTTCGCCGATAGAAACGCTAACTCCGCAGGTGCGGCCGTCGAAACCGACCTCGGAAGAATTGAATCCAATCTCGATCAGTTTGTCACGGACTAGCTTGGGAATCTCCACATATCCCAATGTCCGAACCTCGCCAACCACATGGACCAAACCGGTTGTAGTCACAGTCTCGACCGCAACACGTGCGTGAGGATCGACGGTTAGCAACGCATCCAAAATCGTGTCTGAGACAGCATCACAGATTTTGTCTGGGTGGCCTTCGGTCACCGATTCGCTGGTAAACAGGCGAAGCTTCGCCTGAGAGTGCTGAGTCACTAAGTTTTGTCCTTACCTAAGAGTGCTGAAGGCATTACGCCATAACAACTGGTGTGCGCTCGCAAGACGATTCCTAGTCTCCTATATACAACACATAATATAGACCAAGCTGTCTAATAAGACAAGCTCGAAGAATGAGACGAACCTTACTTTCGCTACCTGGCCGGTCTAGTCCACTGCACGTTGTTGATCAAGGTTTTTCACTGCGGCATCCAAGATGCTAGAGGCCACGCGCAGTTTAGAACCATCGGGAATTTCCTGATGTTTACCAGAAGGATGCAACAAAAAGCCTCGGTTACGTGTCTCCCCAAAGACCAAACCCTCCCCGACTTCATTGCACATCAAAAGGTCGCAGCCTTTACGCAGGATTTTTTCTCGGGCGAAATCGAGTGCACTATGTGAGGAATCCCCGGTTTCTGCGGCAAACCCCACAATAACCGCCGATTCCTTGATCCGACTATCATGTCGTGCTTCCACGAGAGATTTAAGAATATCGGGATTCTCCACCAGTTCTATGCGAGACAATGCAGCATCCGCTGAGCCCTTCTTTAATTTCAAAGGCGCCGCAGACGCTGGCCTATAATCCGCAACAGCCGCAGACATCACCACGATATCCGCATCCGTAGCTTCAGCCATGCACGCCTCATGCATCTCCCGCGCAGAAGCCACGCGAATCACGCGCGACCCCAACGGAACAGGCAATTCATCCGTACAGCCTGCAACTACGACAACATCAGCCCCTCGCTGTGCAGCAATTTCCGCGCATGCAAATCCCTGGCGACCCGAAGAGCTATTGGTAATACAGCGCACCGGATCTATCCGTTCTTGCGTTCCACCGGCCGAGATCACCACTTTGCGGTTTTCTAAGTCCCGAGGCAGATCAGCACCTTCATACACAGCTAATGCTAAATCGACAATCTGCTGGGGATCGGGCAACCGACCAGGGCCCGAGTCGGCCCCGGTAAGGCGACCATGAGCCGGATCAAGAACCTTAACTCCACGGCGTCGAAGGGTGCGAACATTTTCTTGAGTCGCCGGATGCAGCCACATTTCCGTGTGCATAGCTGGTGCTACAACCACAGGGCATGTAGCAACCAACAGCGTGGCCGTGAGGAGATCGTCGGCACGGCCTGCCACCATCCGCGCGAGAAGATCCGCAGTAGCAGGCGCTATGACGATAAGATCCGCCTGATTGCCGACGTTCACATGCTGCACTTCATCCACGCGATCATAAACGCTGGCGGTAACAGGGTTGCCGGACAACGCTTCCAGAGTCGCAGCGCCGATGAATTTTAATGCATTTGCGGTGGGGACCACTCGCACATCATCGCCAAGCTCTTTGAAAGCTCGCACCACATGACAAGCCTTATACGCCGCGACTCCCCCAGCGATACCTACTACAACCTTCCGAGGTTTAGACACGGAAAGCACCCGACCTTTCTCATTGAAGAAGACCCCTTTACACCGAAACCGGAGATAAAGGGGTCCAAGTAAGAGCAAACCAGAGCGGTTACACCGCGGTGGTTATTAGCCTTCCTCGTGATCAAGCAGTCCCTGCTCGATCTCTCGGAGTGCGATAGACAGCGGCTTTTCCTGAGCCTCAGGCGTGACCAGAGGACCAACGAATTCAAAGACGCCTTCGTCCGCCTGCTGGTAGTAGCTATTGATCTGGCGAGCCCGCTTTGCCGCGAAAATCACCAATGCGTACTTCGACGATACTCGCTTCAGTAGATCGTCGATCGGCGGAGCGGTAATGCCGGTTGGCGCATCATAAACGCCATCGTTGTTCTCAGTAACGTTGGTCACGTTGCTCACTGACACCTTTTCTTAAAAAGCTTAGTAGTTGTGCTGTACTAGGCCGCATAAAACCTCAAGGTTTCATTCTGCGGCGTTGCCACGGTTCCTGCTGCACACCCAAAACGGGAGATTAGCAACACCCGAGCAGGATATCCCGAATCTCAGCGACCGTCTCATTAACCTTATCGTTGGTTACAACGTGCTTAAACTCATCCTGGGATGCCAGCTCCTGACGAGCAGTCTCCAGCCGCCTCTTGATCACGTCTTCGGGCTCCGTTCCCCGCCCAGTAAGACGATCTACAAGGACTTCCCACGATGGCGGAGCTAGGAAAACGGTCTCTGCGTCGGGCTTCAACGCCGCGACGTTACGAGCACCAACAAGATCGACCTCAACCAGCACAGGACGGCCGGCTGATAACGCGTCTTCCACAGGCCCCGCGGGAGTTCCAGACCTCTGCAACCCACCATGGATCTCTGCCCATTCGAGCATGTCCCCACCGTCGATACGATACTGAAACTCCTCGGGAGTCACGAAGAAGTAATCCACACCATCAACTTCACCTGGACGCGGTGCCCTCGTGGTCATCGAAACACTGAAGTAAAGGTTCGGTACTTCCTCGCGAAGGCGATGAACCACCGTGGACTTCCCCACAGCAGATGGTCCAGCTAAAACGACTAGCCGACCTTTTGGGTTATCGCCTGTCATTGATTAATCCTCGGAGAAGCCAAAGCGCTCAAGCAGAGCGCGACGCTGACGATCGCCAAGACCGCGCAGACGGCGTGTCTGAGCAATCTCCAGCTCCTCCATGATTTCCTTGGCCTTAACTTTGCCTACCTTAGGAAGAGACTCGAGGAGAGCGGAAACCTTGGTCTTGCCGATAATCTCGTCAGAAGATGCCTTGTTCAGTACCTCTTTGAGCGTGATGTCACCGCGCTTGAGCTGTTCTTTCAGCTCTGCACGTGCCTTGCGGGCCTCAGCAGCCTTAGCGAGGGCTTCCTTACGCTGCTCGTCGGTCAACTTGGGAAGGGCCACGGGGTTCCTCCGATTCGAAATTTATTATTGGGGATTTGTGACGCTATATGCGCCGGCAATCAACGATACACATTTCTTGAAGTCTCCACTGCACAAACACTCTCAAAAAATTTTGCTCAGTTTCTTTGAAAGCACCACACTGAAAACTTCAATCCTAGCGCCGCATCCAATGAGCTTTAGCCATCCACCGCGCTGCGATGAAACATACTAAAACCCGCGGCACCGCGTTGATTTCCGGTTTAGTCTAGCATCAGATCGCAAAAGTCTAGGTAATCAACCTAAAAAGTTGAAAAACCGCAGTTCACCAAACGGCAAACTGCGATCTATCAAACTCCCACTAGCTGGGAAAACATTAATCTCTAAAATCTAATACGGCGAGATCTACCGCTTCTTTAAGAGCCTCCACCGACGGGCCCTGCGCAAGAATCGCACGAGAGATATTTGGGAAAGCAAGATCCCTTATTCCCTCAGTAATCCGCGATATATCCTCCGCTGTCGCACCCTGTGCGCCCACTCCAGGGAGCAGAACAGGCCCTGCAAGCTGAGACAGCTGCGGAGGCTCCGCCAGGGTTGCGCCCACGACTACTCCGATATTTCCGGCGTTACCGGATTCAGCATGCCTAGAGTTAGTCTGAGCTACTGAATCCACGATCTGCTGGGATATCGTTCTCCCCTGGCCATCCTGCTGGTCTTGTAATGCACGTGCCTCTGGATTAGACGTCGCAGCTAGGACAAAGACCCCTCGGTTCTTCTGCTCTGCGATGTCCAATACAGGTTTCAGCGAACCATAGCCCAGATGGGGAGACACCGTCACCGCATCGCAGCACAGCGGTGACGCATCGTCTAACCATGCGGTGGCATAACCCGCCATTGTGGATCCAATGTCTCCACGCTTGGCGTCGGCAAGCACTAACGTGCCAGCGTCACGCAAGTGTGCGATCGCGTCTTCCAGAATGGCGAATCCCGAGGAACCATAGGATTCATAGAAGGCAACCTGTGGTTTTACCAGCGCAGTATTTCCGGCAAAAGCCTCCACGCAGATCTCCGTGAAAGCTGCTAAGCCCCGGACATCCGGAGTAAGTCCCCATTGCTCCATCAAAGCTGCATGTGGGTCAATGCCCACACAAAGCCTGCCGTGAGCGGCTCCAGCGTGCCGAAGCCGCTCACCGAAAGTTATCTGTGGTTGTTCCACTGTGTCTTACTTTCCGCTCAATGAATGGTCTAGTTCTTGCAGCGGACGCACGCTGAGCTCGCCTTGCTGCAACGCCTCGATGCCCTGCACAGCAGCCGTAACACCTTGAACTGTGGTTACCAGCGGAACGCCCACAGAGACCGCCGCGGCACGGATTTGGTAGCCATCATGGCGTGCACCAGACGAGCCGGCAGGCGTGTTTAAGATGAGATCAACTTCACCCGCATTGATGATGTCGACGATCGAACGACGCCCACCTAGATCACCCTGCTCTGCGGCTTCCCTCGCCTGCGTCTGTTTGAGGACAACCTCGCACTCAATGCCATTACGTCGTAGCATCCCCGCAGTACCGGATGTGGCCAGCACTTTAAAGCCTAACGACGCCAAACGCTGAATCGGGAAGATGAGCGTCCTTTTATCCCTGTTAGCTACCGAGACAAAGACGGTGCCAGAGGTAGGTAGCGCCCCAAATGCAGCTTGTTCTGCCTTAGCGTAGGCCGCACCAAAGTTATCTGCGAGACCCATGACCTCGCCAGTGGATTTCATCTCTGGGCTCAGCAGGGTGTCAAGCATGCTTCCGTCTGTCCGGCGGAAACGGTTAAACGGCAGGACAGCCTCCTTGACCGCGATAGGAGAATGCTCCGGCAAAGAGCCTCCGTCGAAGTCCGTGGGAATCATGCCTTCTTTTTGCAGCTCAGGAATTGTCGCACCAGCCATAATGCGAGCAGCCGCCTTAGCGAGTGGCACTCCTGTGGCTTTTGAAACAAACGGGACCGTACGCGATGCCCGAGGGTTGGCCTCAATGACATACAGAATGTCGTCCTTGAGTGCGTATTGGACGTTCATTAGTCCTCGCACGCCAATACCATGCGCAAGCGCCTCAGTAGAGCGCCTTACGGTCTCAATGTCTTCTGCCCCCAGGGTCATAGGGGGAAGCGCGCAAGCCGAATCACCCGAGTGGATTCCGGCTTCCTCGATGTGCTCCATCACGCCAGCGAGGTAGACATGTTCGCCGTCGCACAGCGCGTCAACATCGATCTCAATGGCGTTATCCAGGAATCTATCCACAAGAACCGGATGGTCGCTCGTGATCTCCGTAGCGCGATCAATATAACTATGCAGCGCTTTTTCGTCATATACGATTTCCATTCCTCTGCCGCCTAGGACATAGGAAGGACGCACAAGCACTGGGTAACCGATCCGGGAGGCGACCTCCTTGGCGTCCTCAAACGAGGTAGCCGTGCCAAATTCCGGCGCTGGCAGCTGTGCGGCTTTAAGGACATTTCCAAACTCGCCACGATCCTCAGCCAGGTCAATTGCCTCTGGGCTGGTGCCGATAACAGGAAGTCCGGCATCTCTCAGTTTCTCTGCAAGCCCCAGTGGAGTTTGCCCGCCTAGCTGGACGATAACTCCTGCCACCGTGCCGGATTGTGACTCTGCGTGATAAACCTCCATGACATCTTCAAAGGTCAACGGCTCAAAGTAAAGACGATCAGCGGTGTCATAGTCAGTAGAGACAGTCTCAGGGTTGCAGTTAATCATCACTGTTTCATAGCCCACGCGCGAAAGTTCAAGTGCGGCATGAACACAGGAGTAGTCAAACTCAATGCCCTGACCAATCCGGTTCGGACCCGAACCCAGGATAATCATTTTCTCTTTTTCTACCTGCGGGCGAACCTCAGACTCAGCATTCGGATCTAGTTCATAGGAAGAGTAATGGTACGGGGTGGTGGCTTCAAACTCCGCAGCACACGTATCTACTGTTTTGAAAACAGGACGTACGCCTAGAGACCAGCGCAGACGACGCACGCCGTCCTCCCCCGCAAACTCCGGACGCAAAGCAGCAATTTGTTTATCGGACAGTCCTAGGAACTTCGCACGACGTAGCAAAGGCTCATCGAGAACTGGTGCAGCAACTAGCTCCTCACGGAAATCCACAAGCGCTTGCAGCTCTGCGAGGAACCATGGGTCAAGCCCTGAGGCTTCATGCATTTGCTCGATGCTAGCGCCCAGGCGAAGCGCAAGTTCTGCGTCATAAATTCGTCCTTGCGTAGGACGCTTCAGATCTTCCAGCACTGCAGCAACGTCTTGTGCTCGCTCCCTCGCGAAAGCCTCATCGCTGGTGGTCCAGAAACCTGCTTGCTTGTTCTCCAAAGAACGCATGACTTTGCCTAACGACGCAATGTAGTTGCGTCCCAGCGCCATGGCCTCGCCGACTGATTTCATCGTGGTAGTCAGGGTGTCATCAGACCCCACAAACTTTTCAAAGGAAAAACGGGGTGCCTTCACTACTACGTAGTCCAGCGTCGGTTCAAAAGCTGCAGGAGTGACTCCCGTGATGTCGTTAGTGATTTCATCCAACGTGTAGCCAATAGCGAGTTTCGCTGCGATCTTTGCGATCGGAAAACCCGTGGCCTTTGAAGCCAAAGCCGAGGAGCGAGACACACGTGGATTCATCTCAATAGTGATCAATCGACCGTCTGCCGGGTTCACTGCGAATTGGATGTTGCAGCCGCCTGTATCTACGCCGACTTCCCGAATGATCGCGATACCTTGATCACGCATCTTCTGATACTCGCGGTCTGTAAGAGTAAGCGCAGGCGCGACCGTTACGGAGTCTCCTGTGTGAACGCCCAATGCATCGACGTTTTCAATGGAGCAGACAATAACCACGTTGTCCGCGCCATCGCGCATCAATTCAAGTTCGTATTCTTTCCATCCCAGAATCGATTCCTCGATCAAGACATTCGCCTCCGGTGAGGCCGCTAAGCCACCACCAGCGATGCGATCCAAGTCTTCTTGGTTAAACGCCAGGCCAGAGCCAAGTCCGCCCATAGTAAAGGAAGGTCGTACCACCACTGGAAGACCGAGCTCCTCGACGGTCTCATAGACTTCATCCATATTGTGGCACACGCGGGAACGAGCGGATTCTCCGCCGACCTTGGTAACGATATCTTTGAATTTCTGTCGGTCTTCGCCGCGTTCGATTGCATCAATATCAGCGCCGATGAGCTCCACATCATACTTTTTCAGGGATCCACGGCGATCAAGCTGGATGGCTGCATTCAGCGCTGTTTGACCGCCTAGGGTAGCAAGCACTGCGTCGACCGGGTGACCTTCAGCTATCTCTTTTTCAAAGATCTTTTCAATGTATTCCGGCTGAATAGGCTCAACATATGTGTGGTCTGCAAACTCCGGATCCGTCATGATGGTTGCCGGATTGGAGTTGATCAAGGTCACACGAAGGCCCTCTTCTTTAAGCACCCGGCATGCTTGAGTACCCGAATAGTCGAATTCGCAGGCTTGACCGATAACGATAGGGCCGGATCCGATAACCAGGACGTGTTTAATGTCAGTACGCTTAGGCATATTTTAAAAACCTTCCTGGTTTTAGTTCGCAGTAACAGCGGAGTTGTGAGTGGACATCAGTTCAACAAACTGATCGAACAGCGGGTTTGCATCGTGAGGACCAGCTGCTGCTTCGGGGTGATACTGAACGGAATAAGCAAGTCCGTTGACCAAGGCAACGCCTTCTACCGTGTCGTCATTAAGGCACGTATGCGTTACGTGTGCGTCCCCAAACGGAGTTTCAAATGTTTCTCCGGCTTTGCCCTCTAGCGCGAAACCATGGTTTTGCGCTGTGATGTCGATTTTCCCCGTGAGGTGGTTGAGGACGGGAACGTTAATCCCTCGGTGCCCGAATTTCATCTTGTAAGTCTTCATGCCTAAGGCACGCCCAAGGATCTGATTGCCAAAACAAATGCCGAATAGCGGGATTTTGTGTTCAAGAACTTCTTGGACGATCCCGACCATAACGTCTGCGGTGGCAGGATCACCAGGGCCGTTGGAAATAAACACACCGTCAGGGTTATATCCCACAATCTCCTGATATGGGGTGTTGGCTGGAACCACGATTGTCCGTATGCCCCGCGCCGCAAAGTTTCGAGGAGTATTTGTTTTAATGCCCATGTCATAGGCGAGCACCGTAAACGTGGTCTCCCCCTCTGCCTCGACCACATACGGCGCATCGGTTGATACTTCACCGGCAAGATCGGCACCAGCCATGCTCGGCTGCCCTTTAACAATGTCTACGAGTTCTTCAGGACTCCGAGCAGCGTCCTCCCCTGAGAAAATTCCTGCCGAGATCGAGCCAAAATTGCGGAGATGGCGGACGATAGTCCTGGTGTCTAGGCTAGAGATTCCGACAATATTTTGAGCCTGCATTTCTTCTTCAAGACTACGAGAAGCCCTCCAGTTGGAAACGCGGTGAGAAAGATCGCGGATTACTAGACCAGCGATCCATATCTTTTCCCCATAAGACTCGCTGTCTTCATCATTCCATCCGGTGTTACCAATATGAGGTGCCGCGGATACAACGATCTGGCGATGATAGGAAGGGTCTGTCATAGTCTCTTGATAACCAGTCATCGCAGTAGTAAATACGGCTTCGCCAAGCGTGGTTCCTAAAGCACCAAAGGATTGACCTCGGAAGATGCGTCCGTCTGCAAGAACAAGGACGGCTTCGGATCGATTCTGGAACGTCGACGTCACTGTGTCGCCTTTCTTAGCTGTATTTATATCCGCACCGCGATAATCGCGCTGGGGTGAATAAGTTGTGGTCATGTTTTCCCTTGAAAAATTTTGGGGAGCATGCTGTGGACCCGCTTACCTCAGGTTTACGTGTTTTGCAGCACCTGAGGTAACAAATCAGAGAACACTAAAGTATCTAGGCGGATCGCGGGCTCGCCGGTTGACCATCAATGCAGGTCAGCCGACCGCGCAGGATCGTGGTGGTTACCTTGGCTGTAAACTCCATCCCTTCAAAGGGGGTGTTTTCTGCTTTGGAGGCCATATCGCAACCATGCGCAGTCCAAGGGCTATGGGGGTTAACCACAGTCAAGTTTGCTGGTTCTCCCACTGCGATGGGGCGCCCATGTCCAGGAAGACGCAGGATCTCCGCAGGACGCTCACTCATGACCTTTGCGACGAATCTCCAGTCAGCCAGGCCGCTATCCACAAAAATCTGCGCAATGATCGGCAGCGATGTTTCAAGCCCTAACATTCCTGGCTTCGCATGCTCAAATTCGCAACATTTATCCTCAGATCCGTGCGGTGCATGATCTGTGGCAACACAGTCGATAAAACCATTCAAAAGCGCATCTCGCAGCGCCAGTGTGTCCCGGGCTTCCCGCAGCGGCGGATTGACTCGGTTAACGCCGTCATAGGTGTGCAGGCGCTCGTCGGTAAGCAAAAGATGGTGCGGGGTTACTTCTGCAGTCAGCGGGATATCCTGCGCTTTTGCCCATTTAAGCAGCTCCACGGTGCCTTCAGTAGAGGCATGGCAGATATGCGTTCTGCCGCCGTAATCACGGGCCAAGATAGCGTCGCGGGCAACAATAGATTCCTCTGCAACGCGCGGCCAGCCACCGAGTCCAAGCTCAGCGGCGATCTTTCCTTCATGAGCCACAGCGCCATCGGTCAGACGAGGATCCTCGCAGTGTTGCGCTAGGAGAACATCCATTCCCTTGGCGTATTCCACGGCCCTACGCATGATAAGCGGGTTATCAACGCATTTTCCGTCATCCGAGAACATGCGAACCTTGGCGTCTGAATTGGCCATCATGCCAAACTCAGTGAGCTCTTTGCCTTGGAGTCCTTTGGTGATTGAGCCAACAGGATGGACGTCGCATAGGCCGATCTGCTGCGACTTAGCCCATACGGATTCGGCGATAATCGGCTGGTCCAACACTGGAAGAGTATTGGCCATAGTAAAAACTGCTGTAAAACCGCCTTTAGCTGCTGCTGCGGAACCAGTTGCAATTGTTTCCGTATCTTCGCGCCCTGGCTCACGTAGATGAACATGCATATCCACGAGACCTGGAAGGAGAATGTTGCCTTCTCCATCTACGACGTCGTCTGCAGAGTACTTATCTGCGTCATATCCCATGGCTGTGATCGTGCCTTGAGAGATGAATACGCTGGTCGGTTCGTCCTCACCATAAGGTCGAACGTTGGTGAGCAGAAGAGTCCGCTCTGGGGCGGGAGCAAGTTGTCCAGTCTCTGGGTAGTCGTTAGGGGTAGTCACTTCGAGCCAAACTCCTTTTTAGAAACCGGGGGTATTTGTGCCGGCGATGAGGGTAAACAGAACTGCCATGCGAGTGTGTACACCGTTATTTACTTGCTGAAGCACCGCTGTGCGGGGCGCGTCAGCCACGGCGTAGTTAATTTCCATGCCTCGCAACATTGGCCCAGGGTGCATAACAATTGCGTGATCCTGCAGCCGTGACTCGCGTTCCTTAGACATGCCATACAACGCTGCGTATTCGCGGTGCGATGGGAAAAATCCGCCATGCATACGCTCCTGCTGCACGCGGAGCATCATCACCACATCTGCGTCTTTAATCTCGGTGTCCATAGTGTATGAGCAACGAACGGGCCATTGCTCGATGCCCAAGGGCAGCAACGTCGGAGGCGCGACAAGCACCACTTCTGCACCCAAGCAGGTGAGCAGGTCTACGTTAGAACGAACAACGCGAGAGTGAAGGCAGTCTCCCACAATGACGATTTTGCGACCTTCGATGTTTCCGAGTCGCTGCCGGATCGTGATGGCGTCGAGAAGCGCCTGCGTGGGGTGCTGGTGGGAACCGTCGCCAGCATTAATAACGCTGGGGCCTTGTCCCTCCGGCGCAACCCACTGCGCTAATTGCTGAGCCGCGCCAGACGAAGGGTGCCGGATGATGATGGCATCGGCGCCGATAGCTGACAAGGTCAGGCCGGTGTCTTTGAGCGACTCCCCTTTTTTCACGGAAGAAGAACTAGCGGAAATGTTAATCACATCAGCGCTCATCCATTTTCCAGCGGTTTCAAAAGAAGAACGAGTTCTCGTGGAGTTCTCATAGAACAACGTGAAGATAGTCCGACCGCGGAGGGTAGGAAGCTTTTTAATCTCTCGGCCAGTAAGTGCCTCGCGGAAACGATCAGCCTCATCCATGATTCCGAGAATCTCGTCCTTGCTGAGATCTGAGATAGACAGAAGGTGCTTCATGGCTAGGCCTCCGATGCTTCACGAGTCAGGATGACAGCGTCTCGGCCATCAATTGCTTCGACTAGGACTTTCACGTCTTCTTCACGAGAAGTCGGAAGGTTTTTACCTACATAATCAGCACGGATAGGCAGCTGACGGTGTCCACGATCAACAAGAACAGCTAATTGGATGGTCTCGGGGCGCCCGATGTCGCGGAGAGCATCTAACGCGGCACGGATGGTGCGGCCGGAATAGAGAACATCATCAACGATAATGATGTGCGTACCGTCGATTCCACCTTGAGGAATCAGAGTTGGTTGTAACGCACGATGGGGTTTTGTCCGCAGGTCATCTCGGTACAACGTAATGTCCAAAGATCCCACGGGAACAGCTACACCGGCGAATTCAGAAATTTTCGCAGCCAAGTGGTGCGCTAAAGGAACACCTCCGGACGGAATGCCCAGCAGTATTACCGGTAAAGAGCCCTCAGAATCAAGGGCCGTTTTTTCAATGATCTGGTGCGCGATGCGTGCGACGGTTCGAGAGACATCGTCGCTGCCAAGCAGCTCGATAATCCCTTGCGAGTTTTCGCTCATCGTGACCTCCTTTCCCGCCTCTCTGTGCGGTCTGTTAAAGGATGTCGAACATATATATGTAAGCTCACAAGCCATTATGACTCGCCCATCAAGTTCCTGAGGAAACCAATGAACAACCTATTATGAACGGTGAAAACACAGCGTAAAAACCGTGACTGCAAGTGATAGTAGCACTTAGTTTCCCAATTCGACACAAAGGGCGCACATTTGACTATATCCCGATGTTGGGGATACCCCCTTAGGTTAAACAACGTTCAGAAAAGTCGAGTTCACAGATTTTTCTTGGCATAGACTTCTCACCGGCTTCTCACCTGTTTTCTATCCACGTCCGGAATCACACGCACAATAGGTTTCCCAACAAAATAATATTAAGCGCTACTCTAGGATGCGGAGTCTGGGAAAGTTGTGAACATCTGGATGCACCGTCATCCAACGCATAAACACGTTTTCCAAACGCCGCGCCAGCCGATCCCCACAGTGACCGTTTAGCGGATACACTCAGTCAGATATGCCCCACGATGCTGACCTAACAATAGAGCTGTAGCCCCCCATGCCATGTTTTAAGGAGTCACATGAGCTTTAGCACCACCCACGTGGTACCAGCTTCCCGCAATGACGTCTGGATGTGGCACACCCGACCAGGCGCTATTGTGCGGCTTACTCCTCCCTTTTTCCCCATGACGCCCACGCAGGAGACCCCCGACTTAGCGGCAGGAACAACCGTTTTTTCGCTTCCTGCAGGACTTCGATGGGAGGCCCGTCATGATTTGTCCGGGTATGTCAAAGGGTACCGATTCACTGATGTATGCGTAACATCCCCGATTAAGGCTTTAGCTAACTGGCGGCACGTACACGAGTTTTCTGACCACGCACATGGCACAGCGATTACGGATACGGTTTATACCCGCGCACCTAAATCTACGCTCGCACCTTCCTTCGCGTACCGCCAACAACAGCTGATTCATGATATTGTAGCTGGTCAAAGATTTGCGGAAATACAACAGCGCAATTCAGGTGCCACGACTTCTTTAACCGTAGCCATGACCGGTTCTCGCGGCTTGGTAGGTAAAGCACTCCGTGCTCAGCTAACGTCCTTGGGGCACACAGTAATTCCGCTTGTTCGCTCGCACCCATCTGACGGCGAACGTCTATGGGATCCGCTGAGTCCCAACAGCAATCTCCTTGAGGGCGTGGATGCACTGATACACCTCGCAGGTGAGTCAATAGCCGGACGATTCACGGATTCCCGCAAAAAAGCGATTCGGGATTCCCGCATCGAGCCATCTCAGCATCTTGCCGCATTAGTCGCTGAGAGTCCTACCTGCCACACACTTATACAAGCGTCCTCCATAGGTTTTTATGGAGTCCAACGCGAGGATGAAGTACTGGATGAGAGTTCATCAGCAGGATCTGGTTTCCTTGCGGACGTTGTGCAGGATTGGGAGCTTGCCAGCGCAGCAGTTGCAGCAGCTGGTAAACGAGCAGTCTATCTACGCACAGGCGCAACGCTAAGCGGACGCGGCGGAGTACTTCCCGTGCTGAAAACTCTTTTCTCTGTGGGCTTAGGGGGTTCATTTGAAGGTGGTGCCCCATGGGTTTCATGGATCTCCATAGATGACCTGTGTGATCTTTATGTGAGAGCGCTAGTCGACCCCTCCATGTCTGGCCCTATCAACGCTGTTGCACCTAACCCTATCCGTAACCAGGATTTTGCCAAGGCCCTGGGGACTCAGCTCAAACGGCCGTCCAAGTTTCCTATTCCATCGATCGGTCCCAAACTAATTCTGGGCGCCCAGGGAGCGGAAGAAGTGGCTTTTGCTAATCAGCGAGTCTCCCCTTTCCGGATGCTCCAGCTCGATCACACATTCCGCTACCTGCACGTTGATGCCTGCCTAGCACATGAATTAGGTGGGGAACCTCTGGCCAATGACCCCGATACCACCGCAAAGTAACAGCATGAATACTTCTTATGACACCTCGACAACAGAGCACGACCGACTCGACGTCGGCTCACTCAGCCTTGACGTACTAGAGACCATCCTTACTCAAGAAGACCTCCACTATGTGCGGGATGAGGACATGCTGCACACTGGTTTTATCAATAATTCCATCAGCCTCGCTATGTCCGATGGTTATCTTCTGGCACGGAGCCAATGGCGTGCGTTTGTCCCGGCTGATCAAGCTCCCCAACTATTGGCACACGTTAATGAGTGGAATCTCACTACACTGCTGCCCACAGTAAAATTTCATGAGACACCCGAGCGCAACCTACAGGTCATTTCCCACCGAGTGTTGCGAGTTTCTGAGGGCGCTAGTTTCAACCAGGTAGGCGCTTTCTTGGTGTCCACCATCGATGCTTTCGTGGGTTTATGGAATCACTTTGATGTTGCTTTCCCACACCTCGTCAGTTGGGAGAATCCTGATGCCTAAGCCGCTAGCTATAAATCTGGATCGAGTGACTGCTGCGATGTCCACGTTTGGGATCACGTTGCGCGTTATTGATCCACAACGAGGAATCGCAATGGCAAATCTTAACGGCGCAGAATTTGTTTTCATGGCGCTGCTCTCGACCCTCGTCATACGCTCCGACCGGGGTTGTCCATCCGGTGAAATCTCCGGCTTATGCATCGCTGCCAATAGCGTTAATAATTCAACAGTATTGGGCTCGGTAACCATTGTGGACAGAACAACTCCGCCACTTCTTCGGGCGGAGGTAGAGAACCCATGCGCAGCCGGATTGACAGATAAGCAGTTAGGCGCAGCCCTAGAGACGTCGATCAATACAATTTTTAAGCTTTTCGACGCCTTTGACTCGGCCACGAACTCACTCACAGAAACAGCGCCTTAAAAAAAAATAAGACCAGGGCCGTTTTCCCTCTCCACGATGGGAACGGCCCTGGTCTTTGACGGCACTTTCCGGTGTGCTTTATGTACGCTACTCCGGAATTGATTCAGAAACGATACGCTCCTCGTCAGTTGTTTTTACCGAGGAATCCTCTACCGCAACTTCCGTGGTGTCGTCCGCTGAATCTTCTTGCTCCAACGGTTCTTCCGCGGGTGCTTCAGTGGGCTCAGCACGATGCTTTTCAATATTCTGCGCGATACTATCGAGCAAAGCGTTGACATAAGCAGGTGCCACGTCAGTTGAGTATTGGCTTACTAGTTCCACTCCCTCAACAACTGCGGTAGCAACAGGGACGTCTTCATTAAAGATGAGCTCCCATACCGCAACACGCAAGATAGCTCGATCAACAGCAGAGATACGCTCAAGTTCCCAGTTCTCAGCTAGGTTCGCAGCGATAAGTCCGTCGATACGATCAAGTTCCTGGGCAGCACCCGCTACGATTTCCTTTGTATAAGCAGCAACCGGAGCGACCCCAAGATCCTGGTGATAGGACAGAGAAATTCGATCCTCGACGATCGCTACTGGATCTACGTCTCGTACCTCGGCTTCATAAAGAACCTCCGCTGCACGACGCCGAGCCTTATACCGGGAACCATGGCGCTTGCGCCCACGTACTCGTGACGACTCCGAAGCTTTCCCAGCCTCGGAACTTTTCGTTTCAGATTCGCTCATGCCCACAACTAGTTATTAACACGAGACAGGTAAGAGCCATCACGCGTATCAACTTTGACTACGTTTCCGGTCTCAATGAACAACGGCACCTGAATCTCCGCACCAGTTTCCAAGGTAGCAGGCTTGGTTCCACCGGTAGAACGGTCTCCCTGCAGGCCTGGGTCAGTGTGCTCAACACGAAGATCGACGGACACAGGAAGTTCTGCGAACAGTGGCTCACCCTCATGGAAGGAGACCTGAACCGAAGTATTCTCCAAGAGGAAGCGTGCAGCCTCACCCATGATATGAGGAGCGAGTTCTACCTGCTCGTAGTTCTTTTCATCCATAACCACGTAGTTGCTGCCGTCATTGTAAAGGTAGGTCATGTCACGGCGGTCAACCGTAGCGGTCTCTACCTTCACGCCGGCATTGAAGGTTTTATCCGTAACCTTGCCTGAAACAACGTCCTTCAGCTTGGTACGAACAAACGCAGGACCTTTGCCTGGCTTGACGTGCTGGAATTCGATAATCTGCTGCAGTTTATTATCGATCTTAAGTACAAGACCGTTCTTGAAATCAGCGGTGGTTGCCACGCTTAGAACTTCTTTCTGTGGTTGGAAAACCTAGTGCTGTCAATAGCCTACCAAGGGTACACCATGAAACCTGATGTAATCATAACAAGGGTGCTCTTAATATCCATGAGTGGGACACCGACGCCTTAGGTAGGCCAGCACGCGACTGCGTATTTTCGTTTTACGGGAGAATCAACAGATCTTTAGAAAGCTTGGTCAGATTTTCAGCACCACCATGCTTAATAATGAGGGAATCTTCAATCCGTACTCCGCCTTGACCTGGGACATAAATGCCGGGCTCAATAGTCAATGTCATGTTCTCTTCAAGTACGCCGGTACCGGTCTGTGCGGCGGAGGGCGCTTCGTGCACATCTAAGCCAAGTCCATGGCCCGTGGAATGAACAAAAAAATCACCATAGCCAGCTTTTTCAATCACAGATCGGCAAGCGCGGTCCACGTCTACTAGCTCCACGCCGGGTACAGCAGCAGCGCAACCAGCCAATTGAGCTTCGAGCACGATGCCGTAAATCTCTTGCGCAAAATCCGTCGCGTGCCCCACCATAACGGTGCGAGTGGTGTCAGAGTTATAGCCATAAGCATGCGCTCCAAAGTCAATCGTGACGATGTCCCCTGCCTGGATAACCCGAGAGCCAGCTCCATGATGCGGCTTAGCGGAGTTAGGACCGGAAGCCACGATTGTGTCAAAGCTGGGACGTTCTGAGCCCTTACACCTCATCCGATATTCAAGGTCTGCTGCGACCTCCATCTCTGTACGGCCCGCTGCGATCTCACCGGCGTCGATAAGCTCTTGAAACGACGAGTTAGCAATATCTGCGACTTCGCGAAGCCGATCAAGCTCGTGTGGATCCTTGCGCAATCGTATATTTTCAATCACACCGGAAACAGGAACTAACGTGATGTCGTCGCCACAATTCTTTTGCAGCGTCTCTTTGTGAGCAAAGGAAACATAATCAGCCTCAAAGCCAATCCGGCGTGGCCCATCAACCTGAGCGAGCAACTCTTGAGCCGAATTACGTTTGATCAGAGCCTCAATATCAGGGACTTCCTCCCCTACCTGCGTGGTATAACGACCATCTGTGCATATACGCGCAGACAAATCCTTATTGATAAGGAGGGCGGCATTAGAACCCGAGAATCCGGACAAATACCTCACATGAGTGAGATGAGTAATCAACATGGAATCGATACGCTGACTGGCCAGCTCAGCAGCCAGTGCTCTACGACGCGTCTCAAATCGTGTGTCGTGCAAAGCCATTTCTGTTCTCCATCTGAAATTGATCTCTAGAAAATTCGTGCTTTTAAATGCTCCGTAACGCCTCAGTTTTGCGTAGTTCAAGAATGACTATTCGACACCAAATACTCAAGGGCTAGCTCATATCCCATCACACCTAAACCAGCTATGACTCCTCGCGCAATAGGAGAAAGGAAACTGTGATGGCGGAATTCCTCGCGTGCATGGATGTTGGAGATATGCACCTCTACAAACCCTACACCCTCATGAACTTCTGCGAGAGCATCACGCAGCGCCACTGAGGTATGGGTCAACCCACCAGGATTAATAATCACGGGCCAGCCGGCATCAGCGGCCTCGTGCACCCACTCTATGAGTTCTCCCTCATGATTGGATTGTCTAACGGTAACTGTCACACCCAACGCGGCTGCCCGCTCCACAAGTGTTTTTTCCACGTCGGCTAACGTGGTCCGGCCATACACTTCCGGCTGCCGTTTACCCAAGCGGTCAAGATTGGGGCCGTTAAGAACCAGAATATTCATGGCTACGCACCCCTTGCGTTCAGAGTCTCATATGCAGCAATCAGTTCGGCTTTTTCTGCATCTTCTATGCGAGTAGTCTCCCCTGCACCGGTCAAGGCAACAAACCGGATACGCCCATCTCGATTCTTCTTATCTCGCAGCATGGCTTGGTAGAGCTCATCAAAATGCCCTTCTGGATAAGCGGTAGGCAATCCCACGGAGCTAAGGATATTTTTATGGCGCAGGTATAGCTCATCTGTGATCAGGCCTCGATTACGAGCCAGCGCTGCCACAAACATCATGCCCACAGCTACAGCGTTGCCGTGTCGCCATTCAAAATTTTCTTTGAGCTCTACTGCATGACCAAAGGTGTGCCCATAATTGAGGGTCTCCCGCAAACCAGCTTCCTTCAAATCTGAAGCAACCACGCGAGCTTTTACGGCCACGGACCTAGCAATAAGCTCAGGCAGATCCCCTTCTACGCTGAAACAGGCTTCCGGGTTCTCCTCATAGAGCGAAAGGATCTTAGTGTCCTCAATAAAACCTGTTTTAATGATCTCTGCTGATCCCGAGATTTTTTCCTGATCTGGCAGCGTGGCGATCATGTCTAGATCAATAAAAACACCAGAAGGCTCATGAAATGCACCTACAAGGTTCTTTCCGGCCTCCGTATTGATCCCGGTTTTTCCACCCACAGCAGCGTCCACCATTGATAAGAGTGTGGTCGGCACGTGTATCACTGCGATCCCACGCATCCAGCATGCCGCGACAAAACCTGCAAGATCAGTCACGGCCCCACCACCAAGACCAATGATGACGTCTTTACGCCCAAAGGTCTTCTTCCCCAACGTATCCCAGCAGTCGCCAGCCACGTTTAGGGTTTTTCCATCTTCAGCATCGGGAACAGTAATGATTGTTACTTGTTGACCCTGCGTTTCAATGACCTTCGCAAGCTCCTTAGCCGCATCGTTCATCACTGGTTGGATGATAATGGCAGCCTGCGCCGCGCCCACCTCTTTCACGCGCTTGGCCACGTCTTCAAAAAGACTGTGTCCTATCATTACCTTGTACGGCGCTGCTCCATTGACTTCAATCGTTTGCATATTTTCCCGTCTTGTACTGCGTGAAAAGGAAAGCGTGAATACTTCTGTATCAGTGCTCTTTGATGGACTCTAAATAACCCAGTATGTCTGCGACTACTCGTTGCGGGCCTCGCCCCGTGGTGTTAGAGCGATGCCGTGATACTTCCCGGTACAGCGGACGACGAGACTCAACAAGCTCGCGATAATGCGCAATAGGATCCTGCGATTGAAGAATCGGCCTGGAGTTATCTGCACCTGTTCGCTTAGCGCCTTCCTCCGGGTTCACGTCTATCCATATCACGGTATGCCCAAGCAATAAACTCCGCGTGAGAGGGCTTAAGACTGCACCCCCACCCAAACTAACTACGCCGGAGGTGCCGAGGGCTTCTCGTACTTTCTCCTCTTCGAGTTTTCTAAATTCGGGCTCGCCCATCTGGCTAAAAATCACACCGCATGATTGCCCAGTGGACTGCTCTATCAATGCGTCAGTATCCACAAAAGTAGTGTGTAGCGCATTGGCGAGTCGCTTCCCCACTGTGGTTTTTCCCGCACCTGGTGGCCCTACGAGCACCACTAGGGGACGTGTCCTGGGAACAGATTGCTCCGCAGCGCCTTCCTCAAGGTCTTTCATCGCAGGGCCATCAGGAATCTCAGTCTGGTCAGGCATTGCCCCTCTTAGCTTTCCACATCAAAGCACAGTCGGTTCTGTACATACTCTAAATAAGAATTCACATTCCGTTTAGTTTCTGCAACTGAATCTCCGCCGAACTTCTCCAAGGCAGCACGAGCCAAGACCAACGCCACCATCGACTCTGTGACTACGCCAGCTGCGGGTACAGCACAGACATCCGAGCGTTGATGTATTCCTGTCGCAGGTTTTCCATCCGTCATGTCTATAGTTTTCAGGGCACGGGGAACTGTTGATATCGGCTTCATCGCCGCACGCAAACGCAGGGTTTCTCCGTTGGTCATACCCCCTTCTAGTCCGCCTGCTCGGTTACTCAGACGCTGGATACCGTCGGCCGTACGCACAATCTCATCGTGGGCTTCCGAGCCTCTACGGCGCGCCTCTTCAAAGCCATCGCCGACTTCAACCCCTTTAATGGCTTGGATACTCATCAATGCAGCTGCCAGTTGTGCATCAAGACGATTGTCACCAGAAATATGCGAGCCCAATCCGATGGGGAGACCGGAAACTACTACTTCCACGATTCCGCCGAGCGTATCCCCCTGTTTCTTTGCTTGCTCGATCTCGCTCACCATTGAGGCTTCTGATGATTCATCAGCTGCACGCACTGGCGACGCATCGATTCTATCGAGGTCTTCCACAGAAGGCAGCGGTCCCTCATAAGGTTCCGAGCGCCCAATGGACACGACATAAGACAACACATCTACATTGAATACTTCACGCAAAAACGCTCGGGCTACGGTTCCTGCCGCTACCCGTGCAGCAGTCTCTCGCGCAGATGATCGCTCAAGCACTGGCCGTGCCTCATCAAATCCATACTTGATCATGCCAGAAAAATCAGCGTGGCCTGGGCGAGGACGCGTTAGCCGAGCGCCACGACCAGAGTTCATCGCATCAGCGGCTTCTTGGTCATGAGGATCCAATGGGTCGGCAGACATAATGGCAGTCCATTTAGGCCATTCGGTGTTGCCGATCATGATAGCGATCGGACTCCCCAAGGTCTTGCCATGCCGAACCCCACCAAGAATCGTGACCTCGTCGGCTTCAAATTTCATCCGAGCGCCTCGCCCGTGTCCGAGCCGGCGCCGCGCGAGTTGAGCAGAAATGTCTTCTCTAGAGAGAGAGACACCAGCGGGCATATTCTCAAGCATGGCAACGAGTGCCTGGCCGTGAGATTCTCCTGAAGTAGTCCAACGAAGCATGGTTCGCATTATGACATGAAGGTATGACATTAGCCCTCTTTCGGCGCCAAAAATGACGCCTATCCCATCCCATGAGACACCTTTAGGGGGTAATCACATAGGAGAAAGCCGTGGCCAGGAGCATTGCCGGCCCATGCGGGATACGTACGGTGCGCTGTTGAACAGAATCTCTGACACCATGGCTCTTTACGTTCCTACCCCACGCCTGCACGCTGTGAGACTTTTGATAAAAGACCATAATGGCCCCTGCGCATAGGCTAACCAGCTGAGCCACTGCCATCGCGCATACTACGGCTAACGGCGAATGCATGGCAGCAACGGTACCGGTGATAAGCGCTAATTTAATGTCACCGCCGCCTATGGCACCTTGCAGGCTTAGTCCTAATAAAAAATACATCCCTGCCCACACCATTCCGCCCAATAAGCAGCTCGGGCGACCAATCTCTACGGCCCCAACGACCACACCTATAGCCACGGGAATAGTGAGTACGTCCGGTAGCGTGCGATACCGTAAATCGTAGAGGCACAGACCACCTGCCCATGCCACAACAACGAGCACTACCGCTGCATCAGCATATTCTTCCAGCATTACTACGTTATGTTGCTCCCCCATGCTGCTAACACTAGCGTTCTTAGCTTTTCGACGTCTGTACGTTCCCCCTCGCCGTTTTATTCCTCAGGAGCTATGTGCAGCGCCCGATATAAGGCAGATCTCATTGCCTCGCGTGGAGCATCGTGTCCGGTAAAGAGTCTGAATTGTCCAAAGGCCTGATGTGCCAGCATGACATGCCCACCTACTGCAGGGGTGCCATGCGCGCTTGCCGCTTGGGTTAATGGGGTGGGCCACGGGGAATAGATGACGTCGAGAAGCGGGGCGTGAACAGCCTGATACGCTAGCTGGCTGCTCCCCTGAGCCGGGATCGTAGAAATTGTTACCGCAGACTTTGCAGCGATCTCGCTTATGTCCCCATCAAGACGGGCGAAGGACAAGGATGCATCCGTCTCTTCTATAAGGGGATAAAATTCCACGCTACGCTCACTGCGGTTAGCTATCGTGATGTGTTTGATCCCAGATTGAATCAATGCCCACACAGCAGGCCTAGCCGTTCCTCCTGCACCAATGACGAGCGCATGCGCCCCCTGAAGCGCGGCGAGGTCGCCGTCGAATAATTCGCTAAGGGCGCCTGTCACCCCATCTACATCTGTGTTATCCGCAAGCCATCCAGTATCGCTGCGAACTAAAGTGTTCGCTGCACCAATCCGGGCGGCCCTAGGGGTGACTTCTGTGGCATAGTCCAACGCTGCAAACTTTGCCGGCATAGTCACAGAAAAACCTTGGTACGTGGCGTCTGCGTTGCCCACTATTTCGGACAATTGCGCCTCTGTGCACAAGATTCGGCCGTACTCCCAATGAGTTAACCCCATCGCCTGGTAACCAGCGTTATGCAGCGTGGGAGATAAAGAATGCTCAATGGGGCTGCCCAGCACCGCAGCGCGGTGTGTGATTGTTACTGAAGGAGCAGACGATGCAGACAGTGTGGTCATGGTAGCTAAGTATAGAAAGAGCCTCCGCCCCTTGTCTCATGGTCACTATAAAAGTGCCGCCTGAAACATGGTCGGAGGTTTTCTTGTGTGCTATCCCAGAAGCTGTCGCCCGGTTTTTTAACGGTTACTATCTAGAACGCCATTTTGGATCGAATCACGCGTTGCTCGCTGGTGATCGTCGAAATTATTGCTAAATACTGTTGTTCCATCGCGATGGGTGGTAACAAAGTAGAGCCAATCGCCAGTTGCTGGGTTTTCCATTGCATCGATGGCTTCTTTAGAGGGGCTAGCAATCGGAGTCGCTGGTAGACCCTCCATAGCGTATGTGTTCCACGCAGTCTTTTTTCCGCGGTCTTCATCCGTGGTAGCAACTTCTTGCTCGCTTAGCCCGTAGTTAACGGTGGAGTCGAATTCCAGCCGCATCGGCTTAGCCAGACGATTCAAGATCACTCGGGCGACCTTATCAAAGTCTCCCGCAGGTGCTTCTCGCTCTACGAGTGATGCTGCAGTAAGCAGGTCATATGGCTTAATACCCATGGCATTAGCACGGCCTTCTAAGTCCGTGCTTTCAAACGACTTAGCACCACGGGTAATCAAATCGTTCAAGATGCCCTTGGCATCGCTAGTGGGGTTCACGATGTAGGTTCCTGGGACAATAAGTCCTTCCAGGCGCTTAGGGTCATTACCCCGAGCCTTCACCGCTTCAACCGCCCACGCAGGGACTCCCAACTCCGAGGGATCTGCGGTACCAGCCACTTTTTGGAGTTCCTCTGGGGAAATGCAGTTTGTAGATCCCTGAGTACACGTTACGTCGGAGATCATCGAATAGATGCCCTTGCGGGTATTCCCCTTCACAACTGTGACATCGAGCAATGTGGCACCACCAGGGATCCCCAGGGCCTCGACCTTGTTAGCGGGGTCGAGAAGAGCCTTCACTGCCTCAGCCGCACTCATATGCTGCTGCAGCCGATAAAATCCTGGCTCAATACGGCTAGCGTTGGGGTGGGAAAACGCTGCGGATTGGAAAGCGTTATTTGTTGCTACGACCTTGCGCTTTTCTAGCTCAGGACCTAGTTCAGAGAGAGAAGAGCCCTCAGGAATCTCCACTAACTCATAATTTCCGTTACCAGCGCCCTTGTAATCTGATCCACCGTTAAAAAGATGCACACCAATATAAGTAACAGCACCGATGATTAAAACAAGCGCTGCTACCAAAACGGCTAGGCCACGCTGACGGCGCTTGACATACTTACTTTCCATTCGCATCGATCAACGCCTTTCGTTCGGGGATTCTGGATTCAAAGCTGCCTCTGGAATGACCGAAGCATCTGTGTAGCCGTCTTCTGTCGAGCCTGCCATATCATTCCGCTCTTTATACGCGTGTCGCCCATCCAACCACGATTGTAGAATTTCTACCGCAGCGGCTTGGTCAATTACTTTTCGCCCTATTTTCTCGGAAATGCCGGAAGCACGAAGCGCTTGCGTGGCGACGACCGTGGTGAGCCGTTCATCAGCTAACCGTACGGGAATCGAAGATTCGGAAGCCTGGAGGCGTCGAGAAATCCTAAAAGCTATGTCCTTGGCGTGCTTGACACTCTTAGAGCCATTTCCCTTGAGGTCTCTAGGAAGTCCCACTACGACTTCCACCACGGCGTACTCACGAATAATCTCTAGTAGCCGATCTATGTCGCCCTGGTCTCGATCTCTCAGGCCTGTTTTACGAGGAACAGTTTCCACTGGCATCGCCAATCGAGCATCCCGATCGGATGCGGCCACGCCGATTCGTACAGTGCCTACGTCAATACCCAGTCGTCGTCCATTTCCAGGATCGTCAATACCAGGGGTATCGGGGGTAATTGGCATAGGTATCCTTTAAACTCTTATAGCTAAAACCTGGACTAACCACCTATGCACGCCACAACATCTTCAGAAAAAGAATGCGTATACCTGCACAAAAGGCGAATCACTCAAAGACTGCGCTCCAAAGAATGGAACGGGACATAACAACGTTACCTTTTTGTGACCGGGAACGTCCAACGATCATTAATTCAATCTCAAGTTTGCACACATAGGTAGTTCCATAAAATGGCGCTTTCCGTGACCCCGGTCCAGAGTCTCACGCCGCCATATGCACAAGGCACCGACCCTTCCGAGAGACCTTATCTCCTTGGGGACCAGTGCCTTGTATGCAGCATTATACGATCTACGTCACAGACGTTATACCGTTACTAGCTGCGGATTTCATCCTTAACAGCCGCGACACCCGAATCAAAGCCCGCGATGTCTCGCGCAGACCCCTGAGCCATATCTGGTTTACCGCCACCATTACCTTGGATGTAACCACCAAGCACCTTGGCCAGCTCATTAGCTTTCACGCCTTGTGCGACTCCAGCCTTCGTTGCAGCAACCACAAATGGAGTCTTGCCGCTGCCGTCTTCCGCAATCAAAGCGATCACGGCTGGTTTATCTCCTAGGCGTGACTTCAGGTCGATAGCCAAAGCACGCACATCATTGCTGGAAACGTGTTCTGCCAAGCGATGGGCCACAACGGTCACTCCGTTAACCTCATCGGCGTCCGTCAGAAGTGTAGCGGCCTGGTTACGCAGTTGCGCTGCGCGAAGATCGGCCACGGCTTTTTCAGCCTCCTTGAGCTTCTGGGTAAGAGATGCGATCCGCTCAGGAACATCATCCGTCTTGGCCTTCATCGAGGCAGCGATTCCTTCAACCAATGCCCGTTCTTTTGCCAAATACTGGAACGAGTCAAGGCCGGAATATGCCTCGATACGGCGCACACCGGAGCCCACGGAGGCCTCACCTAGGATAGCTACCGGACCAATCTGCGAGGAATGCTCAACGTGAGTTCCACCGCAGAGTTCCATTGAGAATGGGCCACCGATTTCTACAACACGCACAGTAGAACCGTAGTTCTCACCGAACAGCGCCATAGCACCCATAGCTTTCGCCTCATCAAGCGAGGTTTCAATGGTGTTCACAGCCCAGTCAACGTCTACAGCTTGATTAGTGATCAACTGGATTTGTGCGAGCTGCTCAGCCGTCAGTGCTTCGGTGTAGTTGAAATCAAAGCGAAGATACCCTGGCCGGTTCAGGGAACCAGCCTGAACTGCAGTAGGACCGAGCACGTCACGCAGTGCCGCGTGAATCAAGTGCGTAGCCGAGTGCGCTTGGCGCGCGCTATGGCGCCATTGCTTATCGACGTTCGCAGAAACCGTATCCCCGATGCTTAATCCACCTTGAGCCACAGTTGCCTTGTGCACCCATAGTTTCTTGCCGATCTTCTGCACATCGTTGACGTTTACTATGGTATCGCCCATGACGATTGTGCCACGGTCTCCTATCTGACCGCCGGCTTCGGCGTACAGCGGAGAGGCTTCCAAGATAATTTCGACTTCATCACCAGCGGCGACCTCATGGACCTTAGCTCCTCCGGCGATCATGCCGAGCACCTTCGATTCCGTGCTGAGCTCGCTATATCCCGTGAACTCGGTCGGGTGCTCGTCTACCCACTCGCGGTAGATACTGAGATCCACGTGTCCGTGCTTCTTAGCCCGGTTATCGGCCTTGGCGCGCGCACGTTGCTCAGCCATGAGTGAATCAAAACCAGCAGTGTCTACTTCCAGTCCAGCCTCAGCAGCCATTTCCAGAGTCAAGTCAATGGGGAAACCGTAAGTGTCGTGCAGTTTGAAGGCAGATGCGCCGTCGAGAAGCTTCTTGCCCTCGGTTTTCACCTCGTCTGCTTTTTCCTCAAAAAGCTGCGTTCCGGAGGCAAGCGTCTTAAGGAAGGCCTTCTCTTCTGTAAGCGCAACCTTGAGAATACGCTCACGGTTGTCCGCGATCTCAGGATAAGACGGAGTCATCGTATCCATGATGGTGTTCATGAATTGTTCCAGGGTATTGCCCTTGGCGCCAAGAAGGTGCGCGGAACGAATGATACGACGCAGGAGACGGCGCAAGATGTACCCACGACCCTCGTTACCTGGGGTAACGCCATCAAGGATCAGCATCATGCCAGTGCGCGAATGATCCGCAATCACGCGGAATCGGATAAGGTCCTGTTGCGGTGCGCCCTCGCCATAGGAAGCACCCGTAAGCTTCTCTGCTACATCAATAACTGGACGCAACAGGTCTGTCTCATAGACGTTGTCTACGCCTTGGAGAATGCACGCGACGCGCTCGACGCCCAGGCCGGTATCAATGTTTTTTTTAGGCAGCGGGCCCAGAATCTCAAAGTTGTCTTTTCCGATTCCCTCACCGCGCTCGTTCTGCATGAAGACCAGGTTCCAGATCTCCATGTAGCGGTTATCGTCGGCGATTGGGCCGCCTTCTTTGCCGTATGCGGCACCGCGGTCATAGTAAATCTCAGAGCACGGGCCACAAGGACCTGGGACACCCATTGACCAGTAGTTATCTGCCATCCCTAGCCGCTGAATACGTTCTGCGGGGATGCCGATCTTTTTGTTCCAGATATCGGCGGCCTCGTCGTCGTCAAGATAAACGGTGACCCAGAGGCGTTCTGGATCAAGCCCAAATCCGCCTTCGGCTACGGGCTCCGTGAGCAGCGACCATGCGTGGGTAATCGCGCCTTCTTTAAAGTACTGGCCGAAAGAAAAGTTGCCAGCCATCTGGAAAAACGTGTTGTGACGGGTGGTAATTCCGACTTCTTCAATATCCAGAGTACGCACGCACTTTTGGATCGACGTAGCAGTGCCGTTAGGGAATGGCGGGTTCTGTTGTCCGAGGAAGTATGGCTTAAACGGAACCATGCCGGCGTTAACAAAAAGCAGGTTCGGGTCATCCAAGATCAGCGACGCACTTGGCACAGCCTGGTGGCCAGCTTTAACAAAGTGATTGGTGAAGCGTTCCCGAATTTCATGGGTCTGCACGGCAGTGTTCCTCGCTTGTTGTCTTAAGAATCTAGTAATACTCACGAGGCCAGCAACAGCTTTTCGACGCATCCAGCATCACACACCATCACGCCTCATGAGGCCCTTCATCACCCTACGCGGAAGAATCTAGGCAGTCGGGCTACTACTCTACCCGCTCGCAGTCCTGATTCCATGCTTGACTCCCTCAAATACCACCGAGTCCCCTCGAAAATAACGCAGAAGGGCAACGCTACGAAGGCCGAATCATCCGACGAAGCCGGCCAATGTAATCAGAAATCCGTTTTTCTGCACCGTGTTTCGTGGGGTGGTAATACACTGCATTATCTAGCTCAGGCGGCACATAGCGTTGTTGTACCACGCCACGTGGATCATCGTGCGGATATTTATAGCCCACAGCATTTCCCAGCTGTTTTGCTCCCGCATAATGCCCATCACGTAAATGTGCCGGCACTGGGCCATATTTCCCTTTTCTGATATCCGCAAGAGCTCCATCTACTGCACAAATCACGGAATTGGACTTCGGCGCAGTAGCTAAATGAATCGTTGCTTGGGCCAACGTTATCCGAGCCTCAGGCATTCCGATCATCTGAACTGCTTGCCCTGCCGCTACAGCTGTTTGCAGAGCAGAAGGATCGGCCATACCAATGTCTTCGCTAGCATGAATGATCAATCTCCTAGCGATAAATCGTGGATCCTCCCCTGCATCGATCATTCGCGCCAAATAATGCAACGCAGCATCCACGTCTGAGCCCCTGATTGATTTAATAAAGGCACTGGTCACGTCATAATGCTGATCGCCGTCGCGATCATAACGCACGATGGCACGGTCTACGTTCTCGCGAATAGCGTCGACCGTGAGCTGCTCATTATCAGGAATAGCTTCTGCTGCGGCCTCAAGATATGTAAGCGCTCTGCGCGCGTCTCCGCCTGCTAGCAACACCAGCTGCTCAAGAGCTTCATCTGTGACCTGGATTCGCTCCCCTAATCCACGGGGATCGACGATCGCTCGTTGAAGTACTTCCTTAATAGCATCCGGATCTAATGGTTGCAGCTGCAATACCAAAGATCGGGACAGAAGCGGAGAAACGACGGAAAAAGAAGGGTTCTCTGTAGTGGCAGCAACAAGGAGCACAGTTCTGTTTTCCACAGCAGCAAGGAGAGCGTCCTGCTGTGTTTTAGAAAATCGGTGCACCTCGTCGATAAACAAAACGGTCCGCTTGCCGTGGATAAGGCTGCGCCGGGCCTCGTCGATCACAGCACGCACTTCTTTTACTCCGGAGTTCAGCGCCGATAAGCCAACAAAATGATGGCCGGTGGCCGAGCTGATAAGCGACGCGATCGTAGTCTTGCCGGTGCCCGGTGGCCCGTACAGAATCACGGATGCCTCACCTGATCCCTCGATGAGGCGCCGTAGTGGCCGCCCCGGCCCCAGTAAGTGCTGCTGTCCCACGACCTCGTCAAGCGAACGCGGACGCATTCTCGCAGCTAGAGGAGAATGTGCACCGGCTGCAAAGACTTCAGGTTTAACAGTGTTTCCTTTTTCCCCGGTGCTAAAGAGATCCTCCATGATGTGTTCGCCCCTCCTCTTTGAGTTCAACACAATCCGGTCAAGCTACAGCTGCACGTTAAGTCCTGATTGTTGAGTGAGCCTTAACATGAGAACGTGAGCCCATGTGAAAAACATAGAGGTGCAAGTATATCCCTAGCACCTCTACACAATGAGGCCTGAATAATCAGCCGTTTTCTGTGCCCAGCGTTTGGTTTAACGCTGTTAATCGAGCTTTTCTACGAACTTACCTGCAAAATCCGCTACTACAGGGAAGCGGGAGTCTGACTCACGCCGCGCAAACCTGTACAAGGCTTCAAATGTTTCATACAGGTCTCTTCTGATGAGGAGCAGAGCTTCTTTGTCCTCATCAAAAACGGCATTTTCATCGTCTTCTTCCTCAGCAATACGGAAGATGTCGTGCAACAAAGTGTTACCAGAAGTCGTAAGCCGCGCGACTATTGCGTCAACATTCATGGACTCCGCGCCATCGGAAACCATCCCCTGATAGAGATCCTCAAACGCTTCATTGTCATATCCCATATGCATCATGGCCACGGAGGAAAACGCCCAACCAACCAATGCGGTAAGGATACGGGCATGGAGTCGCGAGAGATTCCGAACGTTGGGCCACATGCCTGCAACCTGCTGTGCCCAAGAGTCAATAAAGATGTCCGCTTCATCGTCCATGACTGGACGAGCAAAGAGGAACTGCGGGAAACCAGCCACCACGCATGCGACGTCGAAAGCAGCATCCCTGAACCCAGCCCACTCATAGTCTAAGAAATGCGTCTTATCGGAAACGATAATGTTGTCTGGAGACAAGTCAAAAGGCGTAAACGCTCGATGCTGCCCCGAGGTCAAACGACGTCGGGCATTATCAGCAAATTCCTTTACCACCTCGGGGACAATGATCCCCTGCTGTTCAATGAGCTTGATGCCTACCTCGATATACATTCGGAGTAAGCGCTCACGGAAGTCGTGCATCTCCGTGATCTCAGGATGCTTGGTCAGCATTCGGTGCAAAAGGATGTCAAAATCCTGCTCTTTGGATGCCGTTCCCACGTGCAGCTTGCCTATCGCTTCTCCCAGATTGCGGAGAATTTCAATACGCAAATCGGCGTTTGAGCTATCAAGCAGGTCAGCAAAAGTATCGCCATCACCAGAATCTGAAATGACCAGGATGTGCTCGTCAACGTCATACGCCAACAGCACAGGGCCAGGTCGGACTTCTTCGTTCAAGGAAGTCGTGAACTGATAAGAAACCACTTCCCGCATTAACGTGGATTCGTCGATAAGCCGTCCCGTCGGGGGAATATATTTAAGGACCACCGAACGTTGCTGTAAAAACGGCGATGGAGCAACCCTAGCTCTTAGCACAATCGCAGTACCCGAGCCGTTTAGTTTTTCTACTTCTAGTAGTTCTTGCCGTCCGCCATATCGCTTTGAAAGGAGCTCTTGCGCCGCTTCCACTATAGATTCGACGGATGTTTTGTTTTCAGCATGGTCAACGACCACTTGGACACCAAGTTTGCTGTTCTTGCTCATTCGGCCCATGTGCACTGCCCTCCTCGAGCATGTCGTGCCACATCCGAGTCGAACTGCAGGTGTACAACCAAACACAACGACTCGGATGATAATCGAGGCAAGCCTCGGTAACTCTCACAAATGCGGGATCGCTTAATACCAGACTATTCCGCAGACTTCTTCTTAGGTTTGAAATCTACCCCTGTCTCACGACGCTGTTCCAGTGGGATCGGCGCAGGAGCGTCAGTTAGCGGATCAACTCCGCCGCCGGACTTGGGGAAGGCAATGACGTCACGAATAGAATCAAAGCCGCCCAGCAGGGAGACAATGCGGTCCCAACCAAAGGCGATTCCACCGTGTGGCGGCGCACCGAAAGCGAAGGCGTCAAGCAAGAAGCCAAACTTCTCACGAGCTTCTTCTTCCGTGATGCCCATGACCTTGAACACGCGTTCTTGCACATCACGGCGGTGGATACGAATCGAACCTCCGCCGATCTCGTTGCCGTTGCAGACGATATCGTAAGCGTAGGCTGTAGCCTCACCTGGGTTTTCGTCGAAGGATTCCATCCATTCTGGCTTTGGAGAAGTAAACGCGTGGTGCACAGCCGTCCACTTGGAATGTCCTAGAGCTACGTCACCAGAAGCGGTAGCGTCCGCGGCAGATTCAAACAAAGGCGCGTCGACGACCCAGGTAAAGGCCCAATCGCCATCCTTGATAAGGTCCAGCTTGCGAGCAATCTCGCCACGGGCTGCGCCAAGGAGGGCACGAGAGCTCTTTGTGTCACCGGCGGCAAAGAAGATGCAGTCGCCTGGTTTTGCCCCAACGTGCGCAGCAATTCCAGCGCGCTCTGCCTCAGTGATGTTCTTGGCTACTGGGCCAGACAGTTCTCCGTCTTCTCCCACCAAAATGTATGCAAGTCCCTTTGCGCCACGCTGCTTAGCCCACTCTTGCCATGCATCGAGCTGACGACGTGGCTGCGATGCTCCGCCTTCCATGACCACAGCGCCCACGTATTCGTTTTGGAAAACACGGAAAGTGGTGTCCTTGAAGTAATCAGCGCACTCTACGATCTTGATGTCAAAGCGCAGGTCTGGTTTATCAGAGCCGTAAAGACGCATAGCATCGGCATACGTCATACGTGGGATCGGGGTAGGAATGTTGTAACCGATGAGTTTCCAGATCTCGGTAACAATTTCTTCTGCAAGAGCAATGACGTCATCTTGGTCGACGAAGCTCATCTCGATGTCAAGCTGAGTGAACTCCGGCTGGCGGTCAGCACGGAAGTCCTCGTCTCGGTAACAGCGCGCAATCTGGTAATAGCGCTCCATGCCTGCAACCATCAGCAGCTGCTTGAAAAGCTGTGGTGATTGAGGAAGCGCGTACCATGAGCCAGGCTTCAAACGAGCAGGTACTAGGAAGTCTCGTGCGCCTTCAGGGGTAGAGCGAGTCAGCGTAGGAGTCTCGATCTCCACAAAGTCATGGGTATCGAGCACTCGACGTGCTGCCTGGTTAGCTTTTGAACGCAGACGCAGTGCCCCACCCTGTGTAGGACGGCGGAGGTCGAGGTAGCGGTACTTCAGTCGCGCTTCCTCTCCCACTTCTCCGCCGCTTTGGGATGCATCGTCGATTTGGAACGGCAGTGCTGCGGCTTCGTTCAAGATCTCAAGATCGCTAACGTTCACCTCGATCTCACCCGACGCTAGGTTAGGGTTCTCAGATCCTTCAGGGCGAGCTTCCACGACACCAGTAACCTTGACGCAGAACTCACTGCGTAAATGGTGAGCTTTCTCGGCCACGTCGTTCTCACGGAAGACCACCTGAACAAGACCAGAAGATTCCCTTAGGTCGATGAAGATAACGCCACCGTGATCACGACGGCGAGAAACCCAACCAGTGAGGGTAACAGTCTGCCCAGCGATATCCTTACGGAGATCACCCGCGAGATGAGTGCGCAACACGTGCACCAAATCCTTTCGCTTGTGCGGATTCAATCCGCCCTTTGCTTATCAACTGCTCGATTCTACCCCTTGAGGTACGCCCCGCGCGACAGCGGGCGCCACAATTATTATTCCGTGATTGACAAGGTAGAAAGACACAGGAAAACCTTTGCCCATAAGGCCATGCAAAGACCTGGACTAGCCTAAGCACGTGACAGAGGGCATTCTTTTGACGGATTTCTCATTCTTTTCTCGGCTTTTAGGTGAAGTATTGCTGAATCTTTCCTTCTTTTCCTCTTGAGCGCCGATGAAAGGGTCAAGTCGTGTGGCATGATAATTCCATGACTTTCCGTGGCGGTATAGAAAAGCCTGAAAACCTTGCGCGCACTGGTGGCGGTGGTGGAAAAATCGCGGCCGGCGGCGGTATCGGAACCCTCCTTCTCGTGGGCATCTTTTTGCTCATGGGTGGAAGTCCTTCTGACCTAGGCCAGTTTTTGGGAGACACTAACCAGCCACAAACCTCTCAAAGCTCTGGCACATTGGAGCACTGTAAAACGACTGATGACGCGAATCAGCGCACAGATTGCCGCGTAGAGTTCACTGGCATTTCCGTCAACCAAATGTGGGCGGAACAGCTCCCCGCCCAAGCCGGTCTAGCTTTTAAAAAACCTCAACTAGTTGTGTTTAACAACGCCACCAACACGGGGTGCGGCGCTGCATCCGCCGCTACGGGACCTTTTTACTGCCCCAGCGATCAGACCGCTTATTTTGACGTGAGTTTCTTCGATCAACTGTCCAAATACGGCGGTAAAAACACCCCGTTTGCACAGGAATACATCGTTGCCCACGAGATCGGTCACCACATCCAAAACATTGAGGGCACTCTAGGCCTATCCAATTACAATGACCCCGGCCCTAATTCTAATGCAGTGAAGATCGAGCTCCAGGCAGACTGCTACGCGGGAGTCTGGGGACATTACGCGGATAAAGGCGAGAACGCTTTCTTAGAGCCAATCACCGAGGCGCAGGTTAACGACGCTATCAACGCCGCACGCGCAGTGGGAGACGATAATATTCAGGAGCGCGCTACCGGACGAGTCAACAAAGAATCCTTTACACACGGTTCTTCTCAGCAGCGCCAAGAGGCGTTCCTTGCCGGGTATCGCTCGGGGAAGATGAGCTCCTGCGATTTCCTCCAACGCAACGTCTACAAATAAGCGCCTCCACAAGGCAGGCGCTTACCTGCCACGCTAGACCAGGATGCTACTGCGAATCCGCAACGTTTTCTGCAGCATCCGCGGTCTCAAAAGGCTCAGCAGAATCTAGTCCAAGACGCACACGCTCGGCAGCTAAAATATCCTTAGCTAGTTGAGCTTCAGACACATCGACCGCATCGTGCACGTCTGCCGATGCTGCTTCGCGCGCGTATTCGTCGAAAAGCTTACGTTTCTGAGCATTGATCTCCAGTAATCGTTCATCGATGGTCTCATCTCCGAGCAACCTATAAACGCTTACCGGCTTTGTTTGTCCCATGCGGTGCGCCCTGGCAATGGCTTGATCTTCTAACGCAGGCTTTACCTGTACTTCGGTGAGCATCACCACGCTCGCCTTTTGGATATTAAGCCCCACGCCCCCGGCACTTATCTGAGCCAACAAAACGTCTTGTCCATTGGACCCAAGCCTGTCCACGAGCTCTTGTCTTTTAATCGGAGCAACATCGCCGTTGATGATTCCGACGCTTCTCTGGCCAAACTCAAGATGTAGCCGATCAAGGACATTTCTAAAGTAGCTAAAGATAAGGATGTTCCGGCCTTCGGTGGCGGCCTCATCAGCGAGTTCGATGATTCGTTCAACTTTTGCACACAGCGGGCGTTGCGCGACCATCGCAGCCCGGCGCGCGGACATCCAATTGCCTTCTGCCACGGCGTGTTTATATTCTGCGAGATCCTGTTCTGTGAGGTCGATCCACTCATCTGTCTCGATTTTCGTGGGGAGCTCGTCAAGGACGTCTGTTTGATTTCTGCGGAGATAAGCTGGCGCGATTGCGGTTTTAAATTGTTGTGGGCGGAGGTTTTCTTTGTGATCTAGTAAGTAGGTCTGGTTGTATGTAAGCGACTAGTTGACGGAATTCGCTCAGTCGATTTTCTAGCGGGGTGCCTGTCATAAGCAGTGCGTATTCGGACTGTTCGATGAGAGCTTTGACGGCTTGGGATCGTTGGGCGGCGGGGTTTTTGATGAAGTGTGCCTCATCAATGATGGATATGGCTGGCGCGGGGATTGGTAAGGATCGTGCGCCTTCATAGGTGACGATCAGCACTCCGCCTTTGGTGGTCCAGGTGGACAGGGCTGCTTCTTTGAGTTCTCCGTGGGCCACATGGACAGGGATTGTTGAGAATTTGCCGAACTCTCGGCGCCAGTTAACGATGAGGGACGCAGGCACTACCACGAGTATTCGTGCGTCTTCTGCGGTGTCTGCTTGTGCGACGATATGCGCTGCGGCAGCGATAGCTTGGACTGTTTTTCCTAGGCTCATTTCATCGCCGAGGATGACTTTCTTTTGTACTAGAGCGAATTTGGCACCAAAGCTTTGGTATCCGCGAAGGTAAAGCTCTGTGAGCAGTGATTGATCGAGGCGAAGAGCTCGTATTTTGGCGATTGTCTCTTCTGGCAGGGCAGATTGCCCTGATTCATTGCTTTCTACTTGTCTTAATGCAGACCAGAGGGTTTGGTAGTGCGCCGGGCGCGTTTGGTAGTCCTCCCACACGGCTTCACCAGGGTCTGCAACGGGAGGCGTGGCAAATGTTTGGGGTGCTGCGTTAGCCCACGAGATGTCTTCGATGAACTGCTCATAATCTGCGTCGGTGCTGCGCTGTGTTGAGGAGGGGTCGATAAGCCCTGTGGGGTTTGCCGTGCGGGCGACAAGGAAGGGGGCGCCGATAAGCGCGATGTCTCGTGGGGTGCCGCGGAAGTATCCGATGAGTCGGTCTCTTCTATTGCGTTGCTCTTCCGACAGGTTGTCGGCTTGTTCAAAGCGGGCCAGTATTTGTAGCAGCTGTACTAGTTCGGGTGTGCGGGTGTCTCCAAGGTTGGTCAGTGGTGCTGCCATGGCCTCAGAGTAAAGTGTCTGGGCAGCGCCTTTGATTCTTTTGGCGGTGGCGGCCCCGATCCCGGATACCTGGGTGAGCGTAGTCTCTGGGGTTGAGAGCACGTCAAGCACGCTAAAAACTCCCACGTTTTCCAGCCCGGTGAATCTTAGGCGCTCATTGGTGACTTCTTTGAGTGCGTCTAGCGGTAGGCCGCGTACGAGTTCGGAGGCTTGACGCGATGTGATTGCTCGTGCAATGTGTTCTGCTTGCCCTCGCAGGTTAGAGACAGAATTGGGGTCGTTTTCTATCTGGGTTACTAGTCTCCTGGCGGGGATCACATAGCTACGGTCGAGGGAATCGAAAGTCGCGGTGCCTATTCCCACGCCTATCCCAAGGGCCTGTGCCAGGGAGCCGCGGGCAGCGGCAAGGTAGTGTTCTGGTGTGCCGTGGATGCCTGGGGTGAGGTGTACGCCTAGGTGTTGGGCGCGATTGGCGTCGTCGGCACGCGAAAGAATATGCATGATGCTCAGCGTGGCGCTATCAATGGCGGGGTTTGATAGGAGGCGTTCTAGCTCGGCTGTTGCTTGTTGAGCGGCAGCGACGTTAGTAGAGCTAAAGAAGCTGAAAAGCCGGCCGTTTGCGGCGTTCGCAGACTGATCTAGCAACGGGATCAGTGGGTTAATGAGTGCAGAATAGCTCTGCACTGTGGCCGCTATCGTTTCTTTTTCCTCGGCGAACTCTGCGTGCAGGTAAAGCCCGTGTGGCCAGGTGATAGTGGATGTGTCAATCAATCGCACCGATCCGGCCTCAATCCCCATGTGTACGGCACGAGCTGTGGGGAGGTCTCCAGAAACATATGAGGCCACGGCAACGGCTCTATCTTTGAGGGAGATGAGCTGTTGCGCGCGGCCTCGAATAGCGGTGAGGTGACTACGATCCATGTATTAGAAGTCTAGGTCACTGCTTGACTTCAGCGTTAGACAGAAACTTCTGGGTGTAGGTCCTTCATCTTCATTTGCCGTTCTCGCAGTGCTGCAAAGGTGGAGAAGCTAAGGAATAGTGCAGCGATGAAGAAGAGCACTACTAGGGACTGAAGCGCTCTATGATCCAGCGTCATATCAGTGTGGTAGATCATCTGGCGCAGGAGATTTACCGAGTAGGTCATCGGATCGTATGTATGGAACCAACGCAGCGGTGCAGGTTGTGTTTCCGGTGGATATAGTCCGCCTGAGGAGACAATCTGCAAGGACATAAAGGCGATGCAGAGCACTCGGCCAACGGTGGAGCCAAAGACTGCGTTGAAACCTTGGGTGATAGCCATAAACGCCATGGAAGATACACACATGGCCGCCCAAAGGCCGATCTCGTTGTATGCATCTAGACCGATCGCGTAGCGCTGGACAAAGAACATTACTGTCGCCTGCGAACAACCCACGATGACGGCAGGAAGGTACGATGCGAGCACTGCTCTGAAGGGGGCTACGCCGGTTTCGATGGCTCGACGTTGCAGGGGACGCATCAGCATAAAGGTGACGGTTCCGCCCATGAATAGCCCGAGCGCAATAAACATTGGTGAAAGTCCCACTCCAAAGAGGGACATAGTGTCTTTGGTTACTTCTTGTTTGACTGGGGTCGACACATTCCGGGCGGCATCGTCTATCGTTTTTTCGTCAAAAGAAGGAACCTTGTCTGCACTCTGGTTGAGTTTGAGCGCTAATTCGCCAGATCCTTCGGAGAGTTTGACCAGGCCAGAGCTTAGCTGCGCAGCGCCAACGGTGAGTTGCTGGGAGCCTTCAGAAAGCCGACTCGTTCCGTCCGCAAGGGTTTGCGTTCCCACGACGAGTTGTTCGGAGCCGTCGGCAAGCTTGTGCAACCCAGTGGAGAGCTTCTGCGCACCATCCGTTGCCTGGTTGACGCCGGAACGGTAGGGCGCTGCGGGATCCGAAAGCTGGCGATGGATTTCCGCAGCTCCATGAGAAAGCTTATTGAGCTGCCCGATGATTTCAGAGTTTCCGCCGATACCTTGTGCAGTAATAGACGCGATGATTGCATCTGCGCTATTGGCTAGGTCGATTGCTTGCGGAATACCCGTTGCCCGCAGCTGTGCACTCAAATTGACCAGCGGAATAGTCAGCTGATCCTGGGCGTTACTTGCCTGACGCGCAACACCTACAAGCTTATCGACGCCCGCCGATACCTGCCCTGCCCCATCACCTAGGGTATCTGTGGCGGTATTAAGCCGTTGCAACCCAGAGGCTAGAGTGTCTGCGCCGTCCTTTGCCGTGCCGATTCCTTGGTGGAGTTGCTTTGTGCCGTCGGCAAGCTTGTGCGCGCCTTGGTCGGCAGCCTCGATGCCGTCGTGAAGCTGCTTCGTACCGCCCTCAAGTTTTTGCGCGCCGTCCTTTGCCGTGCCGGTGCCGTCGGCAAGCTTGTGCGCCCCGTCGCCTGCTGCATGCAGCCCGCTGCCGATTGCGTTAAACCCCACCAACAGCTGGTTTGCTACTCGCGTTCCAAGACGCTCATTAACGCTGGCTAGCACGCGTGCCACTACCTGATTTCCCACCGTGGTGGCCAGAAAACCATTGGCATTGTTGTACACGGCATTGAGCTTGGCTTGGTGTGGCTTATCCGTGCTCGCACTGATTGCTGCTTCAGAGAAGTCAGAGGGGAACTCGATGGCAAAATAATAGGTGCCGTTAGCTATGCCCTCTTTTGCTGTCTCAGGATCGACTTCAATGAATTTAGCCGCCGGATTGTTAACCAGTTTTTCCACAATCTGGTCACCGGCTTTAATATCTTTGCCGTCCTTTGTCGCGCCTTGGTCAGAATTGACTACGGCCACAGGAAGCTTGTTAAGGCGTCCGATTGGATCCCAATAAGACCAGACAAAAAGGCCACCGAAAAGCAGCGGCATCAAAACGATCACGACGATAGCCAGCGGGGGGAGCTTGCCATGCCCGAACCGACGAAACTCGGTCCCAATATGGAATAGGTTCACTCGCCTATCCCCTTTCCTATCCGTTGGCGTTGTTGCTTCATATCACTCATTGCTATCCCCCAGCTGCAACAGGTTATCGAGTACATTTTTCTCCCGATCCTGCGCCCGTTTTAGCGCACCGGCCACCGGTACATCGGCATCGCAAATTCCGTCCACATCCGAGTTAGCAGACACCGTGACTACCGGAAGCACCTCGGATACTACTTTCAGCTGGCGTAAGAGATCCGCTCGCAGACGGAGACTCCTAATCTGGTCAATATCGTCCACGATAAGAAGATCCGCATCGGGTCGCGACGTCAAGGCCAAAGCAATCCTCAACGCAAAGCGTTCCAGCGGATCTAGCTCACCGACCTTCTTTTTGCCAAAACTCGCAGTGGCCTGGATACCAAGTAACTCTGCCGCTTGAACAAAGCTATCGATCTTCTCAATCGAAGAAGGCACCCGACGCCACCAGCTACTCGTCCACGCTGCCTGCTCGCGCACCACAGCTTTGACCGGCACAAGCCGTTCCAGCGAATCAAATTCAGGGATTCCTGCCAAAGCCACATGCTTATGGAGCTGTCGTGGAGTAGTCATTTCTCCTGATGCAGAGTTAAGCATCACTGTCCCAGACTTAGGCTTCATACGCCCAGCCAGGGTCAATGACAGCGTGGTCGCCGAGTTTTCGCGACCGCAATGCAGCAATGTCAACCCCGGTTCAACATCAAGATACGGCAATTCAGTGCTGCTGGTGAGTACGAGGTCTCGAGCGGTCAGCACCACCGGCTCGTCGGGAGCCTGCGATGACGTGTGTGCTTCAGACGGGTCCATGTATTCCTCTGCTTCACTGGTTTACGAGAACCAAAGTGAGATGTTACCCTCCACATTGGAGTCAACAACATATTTCTCTCCCCGTGCTGCAATGTCAAACAGGCCTGCGCACAGATACTTCAGCAAAGCTTATACCCCTCCCAGCACAAGGAACCCCATAATGCGATCCGACGCCATGCGCAGACGTAATAGTCTCATTGAAGCCGGGATGTCCCTGCTCATCAGGGATGGAAAGGACATGACGCTCGAATCAGTGGCCGAGGAAGCCGGAGTAGGCATTGCCACCCTGTATCGCAATTTCCCCACGCGTAACGACCTCGTCCATAGCTGCATTATCGCTATCGCTGACCGTGGAGTCGCTGAGCTCAAGCGCATAGCCGACGCCCCACCTTGCGATCAAGAAGCCGCACTAGACCAGCTCAATGAGCTGGTTAACCTCATCACGGCTGTCGGACTCAACATACTTATCCCGGCGCTAGTCCAACCCGAGGAAAAACAACTTCCTCCCGATTTTGTGAGACCCCGCGAGGCACTTTTCACCCAGATCCGCAGAATCGACACGAATCTCCGCACCACAGGCCTTATCCATTCCAGTATCTCCGGCATTGACTTCTACACTGGGATTATCGCGCTATGCGCACCCCCACACTTTGATATGGGAACGCTCCCCGCCCCATCAACAAAACATCTCATCGCTATCTACTTAGCGGGATGCCGCGCCGGAATATCTATTAAGGAGGCCTCTTCATCGTGCGAACAGTGACCATTGTGTCCGCAGGACTCTCCACGCCATCAAGCTCTTTATCTCTTGCACAAGAAATCGCCGCTGAGGTTCGCAAGGAAGTTGCAGCCTCAGGGCAAACGCTCACAGTGCAGGTTATAGAGTTACGCAATCTTGCGGTCGATCTCGCGCACTCGGTGACAGAAAACGCTACCTCCTTGGAATTGCAGCAGGCTATTGATTCTGTACGTTCCGCCGACGCCCTCATCGCGGTAACCCCGGTGTTTAAGGCCAGCTATTCCGGCCTTTTCAAGATGTTCTTTGATGTATTACAACCACAAGATATTCATGAAATGCCTGTGATCATCGCCGCTAATGCAGGTTCCCAGCGGCATGCGCTCGTCCTTGAATACGCCGTACGCCCATTGTTTACGTATCTCAAAGCGGCGACTGTTCCCACCGCAATTCTGGCCACGCCACACGATAGACTGCCGGAAAATTCCGATGCCTTCTGCCAACGAATCCACCGCGCGGCACACGAGCTTGCGCTTCTTTTAACGCCCTAGGGTTTTAAAAAAATACGATGTTTTAGTCCCCGTGATAACGGCAATAACAGAAAATTCTCACCACGAATGTAGAATCATCACACCCTGCATTACCCCAGAAAACAGACTTATTAAACGCCATAATCACAGACCACTAGATCGCTAGACGCCATATCGCCACCATTCGGGGGCTGAACTTGTTGTGCTCTATCTCTACTATGGATCTCACTCACCCGTTTTTAAAGGAGCACAGATGACCATCAGCATCATCGACTTGTTCAGTATCGGCATCGGCCCCTCGTCCTCACACACAGTAGGACCGATGCGCGCCGCGAACCATTTTTCCAGCGCCCATCCAGAACTCTTAGGCGCAAAAATTTCCGTCACGTTGCACGGATCTCTTGCTGCAACCGGAGTCGGTCACGGAACTGACCGCGCAACCATACTCGGTCTTGTAGGTTATGAGCCAACCACTACCACCCCCGACATCGCTCCAGCATTCGGCGAACCAGTAGCCACTGAAGGCACGGTTACTGGCCCCGACGGCATCGTCTCTTACCAACTTATTTTTGATCCCACGCCCCTTCCAGAGCACCCCAACGCGATGACGTTTATCGCCTATGATTCCACGGGAAACCAGCTGGCAGAACCCGAGGTGTACTTCTCCGTCGGCGGTGGATTCATCCTGACTAAGCAGGAATTCCATGCACAGCAAGAACCCCTTGGTTCTGGCGCATCCACAACGTCTCGGGTTACTTCCGACGATCCCCTGCCATATCGATTCCGCACGGGCGATGAGTTGCTATCTGTATGCAAGCAATCCGGACTTTCCGTAGCAGAGATCATGATGTCCAACGAGGTGGCAATCCATAGGGATGCTGCACCCGTCATCAAGCACATTGATGCGGTTTGGGAAGCTATGCAGGAATGCGTAGTCCAGGGAATTAAGACACCGGGTATTTTGCCAGGTGGTCTTAACGTCCAGCGCCGGGCACCCGGGCTTCACGAGTATCTTCACCGCGACATAGACAACGCTCACGAGGATACCCTGCGTGCAATGGAATGGGTCAACCTCTATGCTCTTGCAGTCAATGAGGAAAACGCTGCCGGCGGCCGTATTGTCACCGCTCCTACTAATGGAGCTGCCGGCATTATCCCGGCAGTCATGCACTACGCCCGAGACTTCCGCAAAGACTTGTCCGCTGATTGGCACCGCGATTTCCTCCTCTCCGCAGCGGCGGTAGGAGTGATCATCAAGCTCAATGCTTCTATTTCAGGCGCAGAGGTCGGATGCCAAGGAGAAGTCGGCTCAGCGTCAGCTATGGCGGCAGCCGGACTATGCCAAGTCATGGGCGGAACCCCTGAGCAGGTAGAGCATGCAGGGGAAATAGCGCTTGAGCACAACCTCGGACTCACCTGCGACCCCGTGGCTGGCCTAGTCCAGATTCCGTGCATCGAGCGCAACGCAATCGGCGGCGTGAAATCTATCAACGCAGCACGCTTGTCGCTTATTGAGACCGGGCCTCACCGCTTCAAGCTCGATGAAGTCGTGAAAACAATGGCAGATACCGGCAAAGACATGCTCACAAAGTACAAAGAGACCTCCATGGGAGGCCTGGCAGCCAACCTCGGACTTCCAGTGAACCTCACCGAGTGCTAAAGACAGTTGAAGGCCTTGACCCCAGAAATATCTGCTCTGGGGTCAAGGCCTTCGCCCATCACACGGTTAAAGACGTGCTTTTAGCTCAGCTACCAGATCGTCTATAGCAATATCGTGTTGTTCCTTTGAGACCATATCCTTAACTGCAACAACACCTTGTTCCAGTTCACGGTCTCCTACAACCAGCGTAAAGCGAGCCCCCGCACGGTCGGCACCTTTCATGGCACCTTTCAAACCACGGTCGCCATAGGACATATCTGCAGAGATGCCCTGTGCACGCAGCTTATCGACGATGCCAACCATACTCCGCTTAGCCGTTGCCCCCATCGGAACACCGAAAACAGCAACGCGGGATCCGTCAGTGACAGTTTTTTCTTCTACCTGAAGCGCCAGTAGGCAACGATCAACGCCTAAGGCATAACCGATTCCAGAAAGTTCCTGTCCTCCGAGCTGTGCCATCAAGCCGTCATAGCGACCTCCACCACCAATACCCGACTGTGCACCAAGGCCATCATGGACAAACTCGAACGTGGTTTTGGTGTAGTAGTCCAAGCCACGCACCATTCGAGGGTTGACTGTGTACGCCACCCCGAGGTCATCAAGAAGACCAGTCACTGTTTCAAAGTGCTCGCGGCATGCGGAAGAAAGATTATCCAGCATGAGCGGCGCATCGGCTGTCATTTCACGCACTTCAAGGCGCTTGTCATCGAGCACACGCAGCGGATTAATCTCAGCCCTGCGGCGAGTCTCCTCGTCGAGAGGCAACGCAAAGAGAAAGTCCTGAAGCTTTTGACGGTACGCCGGGCGGCAGGAATCGTCGCCAAGCGACGTGATCTCCAGCCTGTATCCCCGTAGACCGATGGCTTTAAGAGATCTGTCAGCGAGAGCGATTACTTCTGCGTCCAACGCTGGGTCATCAATGCCAATCGCCTCGACGCCTACTTGCTGCAGCTGCCTATACCGGCCAGCTTGTGGGCGCTCATAGCGGAAAAACGGACCATAGTAATTGAGCTTTACCGGAAGCTGACCGCGATCAAGGTTGTGTTCGATCACTGCCCGCATAACGCCGGCGGTACCCTCAGGACGCAACGTCACGGAGCGTTCTCCGCGATCAGCAAACGTGTACATCTCCTTGGAGACAACATCCGTCGACTCACCGACACCCCGAGCGAACAGTGCTGTCTCTTCAAACACAGGAAGCTCGATGTGCTCGTAACCAGCAAGATGGGCCTGATGTGCGAAGGTGTCTCGAACACCAAGGAATTCCGGCGATACCGGCGGAATATAGTCAGGCACGCCTTTCGGTGCCGAGATTGTCTGAAGCTTCTTTGTACTCACACCGAACTACTTTAGTCATGAGTAGCCAAGAACGCGCAGTGGGTTCACACAACCACGCACATGCTTGGACTCTCGTGTGTTTTTTAAAGCAAGGGGCGCAAGTACGGATTGTTCATTCGCTCAGCGCGCATTGTCGTCATCGGTCCGTGACCCGGCAAAATCTGAAGAGAATTATCAAGGCAAAGAACTTGATTTTTTAGGGTCTCTTGCGTTGCTTGAGGGTCGGAGTGCATAAGATCAGTCCGTCCAATAGATCCTTTGAAAAGAATGTCGCCAGAGAAACAGAACTCAGAGCCCACCAAAAGTACAGAACCGGGCGAATGCCCTGGCCCGTGTCGAACTTCGAACTCTTCTCCCCCAAGCTCGATGCGCTGCCCGTGTTCTAGGCTTTGTCTGTCATTGGGCAACGCCATGTCCTCGGCCGCAAAAAGCAACAGGGACTCCTTGGACATTCCTTTACCTTTATCCAGGAAAGCTGCATCCGCATCGTGGATATAAACTGGCACACCCCATTTGTTGGCCAATGCCGCCGCATCACGGATGTGATCGATATGCCCATGCGTGAGCACTACCTGAACAAGGGATACTTTCTGTTCAGCAAGAAAGGCCTCAATGTGAGACTGGGCATGCATCCCCGGGTCGATGACGCTAGCTTGGTCGCTATGAACCAAGACGTAACAGTTTGTTTGATAGGGGCCCGTAGCAAAGCCAAGAATCTCCATAACGCCCTATTTTAGGCCCCTAGCGTACTGAACGCGAAGAATTACTTTCCAGATTGCTCTACTGCAGTGCAGCTAGAGCAGAGTCGTAGTGCGGCTCTTCAGTGATCTCCGAAACCAACTCTCGGTGCTGAACAACACCCCGCTCATCAGTAACCACCACGGCCCGACCAAAGAGGCCCTTCAACGGCGAGTCCTCCAGAACAACTCCAAAGTCTTTACCAAAAGCAGAGCGGAAAGCTGATGCGGGGATCACGTTATCCAGGCCTTCCGCAGCACAGAATCGGTTAAGCGCAAAAGGCAGGTCCATAGAAACACACAGAACAACCGTGTTATCCATCCCGCTTGCGAGTTCATTAAAGCGACGGACCGATGCCGCACACACATCAGTATCTACTGACGGGAAGATGTTAAAAACAATGCGCTTTCCTGCAAAAGTAGCCTCGCTAAGGTCCGCAAGGTCGGCTCCGGTGAGTGTGAATCGTTTAATCGGTTCTCCCACATTCGGAAGATTTCCGCTGGTGGTTACGCTAGTTCCATGAAAATGTGTCGTTGCCATGCCAGCCACAATAGGTGCCAATGGCAAACTTCGCCATAGTTGAGGTCAGAAAACCTGAAATTTCCCATAACCCCGGCTTTCACACTGACCTAGATAACGGCATCAGTTTTTATCAAGTGTTGCCTCCCACTAGGCTCAGGTTAGAATAATCCGCGACTTCATCCGCGCAAAGATCAATAAAACGTAAGGAAACTACCTGTGAGCAACAATAAGCAGCGTCGCGAAGAATCGATGCGCGCGCTAGAAAAAGAAATTAAGTCGCGGGATCGCTCCGAGAAGACCAAACCGCTCGGAGTAGTAGCCACGGCTGCGGTAGCTGTCTTGGCTATCGTCGGTGGAATCTATTGGGCAAACTCTTCCGGATCCAACGATGAGCAGGTTTCCACAGAATCCTCCTCCGCTGCCACAACCACGCCTGAAAAGCCGGATTTCAAACCTTTATCGCTCACACGAGAAAAAGCCCTCCCAGACTCCGTCTCCTGCGAATACAAGGATGCGGGCAAGGCTTCCAAAGAAGTATCCAAGCCTAAAACCTCTGATGTGACCACCAAAGGCACGGTCACAGTTGATCTCAAAACCAACAAGGGCGACGTGGGGCTGGAGTTGGACCGCTCGGTTTCACCGTGCACGGTGAACGCCATTGAGCACCTAGCGTCCGAAGGTTACTACGACAACACCGTTTGCCACCGCCTTACCACCAACGGCATCTTTGTACTCCAGTGCGGTGACCCAAGCGGTGCCGGCTCCGGAGGACCAGGCTTCCAATTTGCCAATGAGTACCCAACGGATGAGATGAAAGGCGCGACCACCCCGGTTGTCTACGGACGTGGAACCATTGCCATGGCCAACGCTGGCAATGACACCAACGGCTCCCAGTTCTTCCTCAACTACAAGGACTCCCCACTCCCACCGAACTACACCTACTTTGGCAAGATCTCAGACAGCGGACTGAAGACTCTCGACGCCATCGCGGAAGCAGGTGTCAAGGGCGGCGCCACCGATGGAGCTCCTGCTGAAGAAGTCAAGATTGAAAAGGCAACCGTGAAGTCATAAGTTCACGACCATTGCCTGTTAGCGGAAGCCTCTGCACGAGCTCCCCAGGCGATAACCCTCAAAGCCTCATTGCGATCCTGGTATACAGCAGGGCGGCAATGGGGCTTTTATATTGTCCCATTTATGTTCTTGCCCTGTGTGGCTATGTCATCATGATTCAAGAACAAGCGCTTCAAAACTTAACAAAAGTTGATCAAACACTTGCAAGAATATATAATTATCCTGAAAATTATTCCACCACTCCCCCGAATCGGAAATGCAATCTTTGCAAGCTCCCCACCTTTCACAGGAAAGTAAGGCAATACTTATTTCCCCTGACAGCGTGTGAAAAAGAAAAGTTGCGCAAAGGTGTGCACTAGACTACCATCACCGTCAGTCTAGATTCCCTTAACCTAAAGGACCAATAGCTATGAAGCTCCTCTCCCGCAAGGCTCTCATCTCGGTTGCCACCGCCACTGCCATTGCAGCAGGTTCCCTTTCCACCCCGGCTTTCGCTGAGGACTCTACCTCTACTTCTGGAACTAACGAAGTTAAGGACAAAGGAAGCTCCGGCAGCTCTGACAGCAACATCAGCGCAAAAGACATCAAGGAATGGATCGGCGTTGTTTCCGCAATCATCGGTATCATCACCACCATCCTGACTTTCGCTGGTCGCCTGGACAAGTTCTTCAAGTAAATCTTGATTAACGCGGCCTTGACCGCTCTCCTCCCCGCAACGTTGACGGGGAGGATTTTTTATTTCTTCTTCACACAACACTCCGTGTATATGTCTCTAGCTCAGGCACGAGTGTCATAACAAAAGGACCGCCTTGTGCCAAGACAGTCCTCTCATACAGGCGTGGTTCTATCCGCCAGAAGTCACCCGGTAGACGTCGAAAACGCCCTCGGTGTTTCGCAGCTGTGTCATCAATGATCCCAGCTGTTTAGTATCCGATACAGAGAATGTAAAGCGTACGGTGGCCACGTGGTCATCAGAAGCATTAGAGTTCATGGCAATAACCTGGACTCGTTGCTCATTGATCACCCGTGTCAAGTCCATAAGCAGGCCGTCGCGATCCAGTGCCTCCAGCTGAAGCGTGGCGGCAAAGACCGAGCCGCCTTCAGATGCCCACGAGACGGAGATGAGGCGCTGAGGCTCGTTTTTCAGGCTATCCGCGTTGGTGCAATCCGTCCGGTGCACCGATACACCGCCACCGCGTGTGACAAACCCAAAGATGTCGTCACCTGGAACCGGCATACAGCATTTGGCCAGCTTTGCCATAACGTCCGGGCTGCCCTCGACCAAGATGCCGTTTTTGTCCGTGACCTGAGTTTTAGAGTTAACGAGCTCGCTAAACGGCGTGCGCGCCACCAGAGTGTCTTCAGCATCATCCGTGCTGCCAAATGTGGCCATGAGTCGGTTAACCACATGTGCTGCCGACACTGAGCCCGAGCCGATAGCCGTATAGAGAGCATCCACGTCCGGGTAATGCAGCTCCGTTGACACCTGTTTCATCGAATGCGCGGTAAACAGGCGATGCATAGGAAGCCCGCCCCGCTGCACTTCTGCGGCAAGGGCATCGCGACCAGCCTCAAGGTATTCCTCGCGACGTTCCTTGGCAAACCACTGCCGGATCTTTGCTTTAGCGCGCGGGGAGACAACAAAGTCTTGCCAGTCCCGGGAAGGGCCTGCGTTTTGGTCTTTAGAGGTAAAGACCTCGACTCGGTCGCCAGACTTGAGTGTGGTTTCAAGCGCTACGAGTTTGCCATTGATCTTGGCGCCAATGCATCGGTGACCCACCTCGGTGTGCACTGCGTAGGCAAAATCCACAGGAGTGGAGTCCACTGGCAAGTTGACCACATCGCCTTTGGGGGTAAAAGCGAAGATCTGCTTGCTCGTGAGGTCATAGCGTAAGCTGTCGAGGAATTCGTTAGGATCAGCCGCTTCCTTTTGCCAATCCAGTAGCTGCCGCATCCACGACATCTGGTCGATCTCAGCCTGCTCGCCGCTGTTTTTACCCTTGGTCTCTTTGTAGCGCCAGTGCGCAGCAATGCCGTATTCGGCATTAAAGTGCATCTCATGGGTGCGCACCTGCACCTCCAGCGGTTTGCCCTCGTCCCCCATCACCGTGGTGTGGAGGGACTGGTACACGCCAAATTTGGGGGAAGAAATATAGTCTTTAAATCGCCCCGGCATCGCAGCGTAGAGCGCATGGACAACGCCAATCGCTGCGTAACAGTTATTGATGCTGTCTACGAGTATGCGGATACCGACGAGGTCAAAGATATCCTCAAAGTCTTTACCTCGAACAATCATCTTCTGGTAGATAGACCAGTAGTGCTTTGGCCGCCCCATGACCTCAGCTTCAATATGGTTTTCTCTCAAAGATTGTTGCAGCTGAGACGTGATTTCCTTGAGATAGCGGTCTCGCGAGGGCGCGCGGTCCGCAACCAAACGCACGACTTCCTCGTACTTTTTGGGATAGAGGATGGCAAAGGAGAGGTCTTCAAGCTCCCACTTCACGCTGGCCATTCCCAGCCTGTGTGCCAGGGGCGCAATTACTTCAAGAGTCTGACGCGCTTTCTTCGCTTGCTTCTCCGGGGGGAGGAATCGCATGGTGCGCATGTTATGAAGACGATCGGCGACTTTAATCACCAGCACGCGGGGATCCTGGCTCATAGCCACGATCATTTTTCGGATTGTCTCTGCTTCCGCAGCCGCACCTAGGGCGACTTTGTCCAGCTTTGTCACGCCGTCGACAAGCCGTGCTACTTCTTCTCCGAAGTCGCGCGTGAGGTCTGCTAAGGAATACTCTGTGTCTTCTACGGTGTCATGGAGCAGCGCCGCTACCAGCGTTGTGGTGTCCATGCCGATTTCCGCGGCGATCGTCGCAACAGCGAGCGGATGGGTGATATAGGGATCACCCGATTTTCGGAACACTCCCTCGTGAAGATGCTCCGCAGTGGTATAAGCCCGATCTAAAAGCACAGGGTCGGCCTTTGGATGAAACTCCCGGTGAATGGCCAATAATGGTTCCAACACCGGATTAACGCGGACTCGGTTACCCGTTAGGCTTCGCGCCAAACGCGCCGACATGCTCCGCATCGAGCTCTGCTGCTTCTGCGGTCGTTTTTCTTGCGCCATCACCGCACCCATGTGCCCTTTCCGTATACGCAGGGCCGATAAGGCAGCCCCTTGTATCCATCCGCTAACCGGAGCTTAATTTATGGTCTCCGGTTCATTCACTACTACAAGAGGTGCATCGCTGAGACGCTCTCGCCCTTTGAGGTTTTTTACTTCTAGGACAACTGCATAACCTGCAACTGTTCCACCACAATTCTCAATCAGCGACTTCGCTGCTACGAGTGTACCGCCTGTGGCCAAAACATCATCAATGAGGACTACCTTTTTACCGTGAAGATCGATCCCCTCACCTGGCAACTCTAAGGCAGCCGTACCATATTCAAGTTCATATTCTTGAGTATGCACAGGAGGCGGAAGCTTGCCTTTCTTCCTAATGGCAAGGATTCCTTTACCCGTGTTATAAGCCACCGCCGAGCCGAGAAGAAAACCACGTGCATCCAACCCACCGATGAGGTCCGCCCCCATTGTTTTCGCCGCAGCCGACAACTCATCTACCACAAGCCGAAATGCCTCGGGGTCCGCCAGTACGGGGGTCAGGTCCTCAAAAAGAATGCCAGGGGCGGGAAAATCTGGAACAAACCTCGTTTTCGAGGCAAGCGCATCTCGTGCGTTCATATAAGTGTGGTGGCTCATGCTTTGTCCTTGGAGCAACGTGTTCAAATGATGGGGGCAGGAATTGTGTATTCCGGCCATGATGTCAGCGGGAAACGCGGCAAGAAAATGCTTGTCGACGCCCCCTCAAGCGCCACCTGCAGCATCATCTTCAGCGAGTCATAAAAAGCGAACTAAACTATCGAGCCCCCACTACGTTCCAACGATCCATATTCCAACCAATCCCAGATAAGTCTGTATTAGTAACCACGTTACCCACTGCCTTATCCACTACAAACACTCGGGGCTGGGAAGCCAAAGGAATAGTGGGTACTTCTTCCCAAGAACGTCGCTCCGCTGCCCGCGTCGCTTGGACGTTATTGCTCAAGCTAGCCACGTCCGCATACTCCGATGCTGGATCTACTGCCATCAAGATGGCGTCGATAGTGCCTTCCTCGGTAAGGCCGACACCCGAATCTGTGACGTGAGTATGGCTCAGATCAGCTAAAGAAGCAGCCTCTTTAGCAGCATCCTCAATCGTGATTCCAGCGGCAGCACACGACTTACGGATTTCCTCGACCATAGCTTTCTTCCGAGTATCTGGGCCGTCGTATCCCACCCTGATCGTCTTGCCCTCTAGCCGCTTAGCTGCATCGATATTCACGTGGGTGTGCGGCTCGATAATGTCCCTTAGCTGTGCGTTAACGGCATCAGTTGCGCGCACGGTTCTTGCATAAACCGGCTGGACATCCACCCCCGACGCAGTACTGGAGGCTTTGGCTACGCTCGCTTGATCCACGCATGCAGCCAAAGCCCGGCGTGCTTCCACATCCGAGAATATTCCGGCGTCACCCAAAATCAACGAATCCGTGAGCAAGCCAGTCTCTGCTTCCACTGTGTAGGGGTTGTGCGAATCATTGCGGTCGAGCCAACTAATCAAATCCGTATTAGTCACATCTGCAATTTGCAGGCTGCCTTTAGTGCGCAGCTCGTTAAGGTCAACACCACGCGGCCACACAACCAGGCGGTCTAGCGCAGCTTTTTCCCCGTTGTACAAATCATTACGGACAAAAACCACTTCGCCTTTGTCCCCCACCGACTCTATTTTGAATGGGCCCGAGGCAACCTGGAGTTCTGGATCAAAATGATTCAAATTAAACCCGTTGTTCCAGATCTCTGCGATCTTAGACAAAGCTACATAATCTCTGGATTTGAGAAGCCTATTGAGCTCGTCAAGGCTTATGCCCGCTTTAGCCGCTACAGCATGTGCAGGCATGAGCACACCGGCTCCAAAAAGCTGGCGCCACCGAGCACCAAAGTTTTCTTTATACACCACCGTTGCTTGCTTTGACCCGGCTGCGCATTCGACGTGATCAACCTGCTGGGCTAGAGGCATGTGAGACTCAAACAAAGACCCCATGCTGCCTGCCGTAAAGGCCAGGAGGAAAGCATCACATGTTACGGGCTTCCCATCCGAATAGACGGCACTATCAGCAATCTTATAAATAACCCGTTGGCTAGGACCTGGAAGAACCTGAGTCTCCACCAGAGTTCTATTGGGAATCAATTGGCCTTTAGGACCTGACACATACGCCGACGGGTAGAGCCTTCCGGCCATCAGCTGGGCATTGGTAGAAACTCCAACATTGGTGCCGGCGTTTGTAGTCACCAGGTAATCGTCTACCGCATACCCAAAGTGCTTGCTATTACCAGCCGCACCATCCCCCGCGTTGTCACTGCCGCACTCCGTCAAAAGAACTGAGGACACGACTACTGCCGCAAGCGCTTTCAAAGCAAAACCTATGTTCCAACCATGTTTTACCGACAATGGCCGACGCATATGGCTACGTCCGTGGTCTTTCGGTGCTCTCAATTAGACGGGCCCTTCATTTAGCTAAAGAGTGAGAAGCTTACGCTTCCATATCAAAAAGTATAGAACGCAACCCCCTGACCACATCAATCCTTATTATATTCTTCCCCTACACCCGGTGCTGGTGAGTGGTTTCCAGACAACTGCCCCCTTGTCCTGCTGCAGAGGACAAGGGGGCAGTTATTGAGTGTTGTGCACTAACGACGCTGTGGACGCCAGCTCGCACCCGTAGACGTGGGGGAACTTACGGTGCGCTTGTGAGCGTCGGAAAGCTCAGTACTATGCGCATCATCAGCACTCTCCGCGGAATCTTGAGCACCGTTCTGAGGGTTTCGATGTTCAGCAACCTTTGCATTGTGAGCCTTCGTCTCCTTCGAGCGGTTTTTCAGGCTCACAAGGATGGGAGTTGCAAGGAAGACAGAGGAGAAAGTTCCTTCAATAACACCAATGAGCTGCACAAGTGCCAAGTCCTTGAGCGTTCCCACACCCAACAGCCACACCGCAATCACGATCAGAGCAAGAATCGGGAGCGCCGAGATAACCGTGGTGGAAATGGAACGCATCACAGTTTGGTTGACTGCTAGGTTTGCGTGTTCTGCGTACGTACGAGATCGGTTCCCTAAATAACCGGCTGTGTTTTCGCGAACCTTATCAAAGACGATGACGGTGTCATACAACGAGAATGCGAGGATCGTAAGCAGACCAATGATCGTTGCGGGAGAAACCTCAAAGCCCAGGAGGGCATAAATACCCGCAATGGCGACAAAGTCCACAAGAAGTGCCGCAATAGCCGCCACGGCCATTTCGCGTTCCAGACGTACCGCAATGTAAATAAACACGGCGACCAAAAAGACGAACATGGAGATCAACATTCGCTTAGTGATCGTGGAGCCCCACGATTCTGACACCGTGGAATCGCCGATAGCGTCTGGAGTTTGTTTCCCGGATGTATCAGCAGGCTTATAGGCCTCAAAAAGTGCCTGGCGGGCGCTACCGATCTGTTCCTCCGACAGCCGCTTGGAATTAATCTCCAGGATTCGGGTATCACCAGAACCTACGATCTGAACCAATTTTGGTTCAACGCCCGTGGCTTCCTCAAAGGTCTTGGACACTGAGGTAGTTTCCAAGTTCCCTGCCGGCATGTTGATTTTTGTGCCACCAACAAAGTCAATCCCCAGGCTGAACCCGCGAAGAGCGATGCTGACAAGGCACACGAGCAAGATCGCCGCAGTTGCCCAGTACCAGGTCCGACGCTTGCCTACAAAGTCGAGGCCACCGTCGCCCGTATACAGCTTATTTAGAACTCCTTTGGAACTCACTTGTTGTCTCCCTCATGCTTATCAGCTTCTTTGGAATCGGCGGATACCCCGACGAGCCCATGTTCGGAGTCAGCCACCGTGGATTGATGCAGCTTCCGTTCCTGTTCACGCTGTTGAGCGATTTTAAAGATCTTGCCCATTCCATTCGCGCTTGGTTTAGAGGTCCAAGGCTTCCGTGAAGCCATAATCACCAACGGCGCAGTGACCAAGAAGGTCACCACAATGTCAAAGAGCGTGGTAAGACCCAGTGTAAACGCGAAGCCCTTAACGTCGCCTACAGCGAGGATGTAAATGATGACCGCACCAATAAGCGTGACAGCGTTGCCCGTGATGATCGTCTGCTTAGCTCGCTCCCAACCACGCGGAACGGCTGAACGGAAAGTGCGCCCATCCCGCACCTCATCCTTGATGCGTTCATAAAGAACCACAAAGGAGTCAGCTGTAGTACCAATACCGATAATCAAACCTGCGATGCCCGCTAGATCCAATGAATAGCCTATCCAGCGGCCAAGCAAGACCAAGGAGCCATACACCAGAGTGAAAGAGGTGAACAGGGAGAAGATCGAGATGATTCCGAAGAATCGGTAGAAGTAGAAGGAGAATGCCGCTACCAATGCCAGGCCCACGAGTCCTGCGATCAAGCCGGCCTTCAACGACGCAGTTCCCAACGATGCAGGAACGGTGGTGGTGGTTCCACCAGACTCACCGTTTTCGCCTGCGAAGCTCAGTGGGAGTGCTCCGTATTTCAGGTTGTTAGCCAAATCTTGAGCTTCCTGCTGGCTAAAGTCGCCGGTGATCGACGTTGCCGAGCCAACTGGTGTCGGAGACTGGATCACAGGAGCAGAAATAATCTGTGAGTCGAGGGTGATAGCAACCTGCTTCCGCAGATACTTCTGAGTCAGATCAGCCCAAGTGGTACTACCTTGATCGCCGTTTTCTGACTTGAAGGAGAAACCAATCTCCATCTGGCCGGTTTGACTATTAAGACCACCGGTGATCGGACGGTTAGTATCAATCTCATTGCCGGTAAGCCGCTTCGCGTCCTTGGCCTCCGGATTCTCCCCAATCAGAGTAGGAGCTGGGTCGAGTACATAAACGCGGCCGCTACTGGGGTCACACGTGACAAGTGGCAGAGCTGCGTCGTCAGTTCCCTGGAGCGGGTCTGGCTGATCAGTGCACTTGAGCAAAGAGCTCGCAGCCAGCTGCGTTGTGGCATCAGTAGACTGGCGATCCTTCTTCAGCGCATCAATGACTTTTTTACGGAAAGCCTCGGCCTCGATGGAGTTAGCTGGAGTTTCCGGAACAGCAGCGGTGACTTTGGGAGCCTTTGCGTCCTTTTCCTCTTTGCCTTGAGCTTTAGCTAAAGCTTTGGAGGTGTTTTCAAGCGCAGTGTTTGCTTCATCGGCGTTGAGAACCCCGATAGAGACCCAACGGTTTGCCATAGCCTCCAAAGACTCTAGCAACTTTGCAGTATCTGGCTGCGCTGGAGTTGCGACAGGACGGAACAACAATTGAGACGTTTGTCCAAGTGCGCGCGCCTGGGAAGTGTCTTCACCGGGAACAGTAATAACAAGGGTGTTGCCATCGGTGACAACACTTGCGCCGGAGACTCCCATGCCGTTCACACGGTTTTCGAGGATCATCCGCGCCTGCCGCAACTGTTCATCGGTCGGGTTTGCGCCTTGCGGTACCAAAGTAACGCGGGTACCGCCCTGCAGGTCAATACCAAGCTTTGGTGTGGTCTTATGGTCACCTGTGGCAAAGATCAATGCATAGATCACGGCGATAATCAGGACAAAAAGAGCAAGCGCCTGCTTGGGCCACGCTCTGGATCCTTTAGCCGCCTTCTGTGATTGCGAAGGCAATTGAAGTTCTCCTCTTAACAATTCTGCCCTCCCCTTATTTATGTAGAGGAGAGAGCGACGATGATTCAGCAGACGTGCACGGTGGCTCGTCGTCAGCAAAATCAAATCTATGTGTGATAGCGGCCGGGACTCACGCTAAAACCGCAGCCACAACCGTTCCGTTCCACGCCTGAGAAAACGCTAACAGAAATATCCTCGGCTAATGGTACGGCATAACTCCGGTAGGTTGTCACGCACCCCACCCGGTTAAGGTGACCCTAATAATTAAAAATCTTTTACGTTCGCATGCTTGGGATGCTGGGCACGTCACAGCCCCCCTAGGTCGCTGAGCAACCCGCGCTAGTTCTGTGGTTCTAGCGGATTGTCATCCTCATGACTTTCCAACTTAGCCTCCGCAGCAGCTTTATTGGTTTCTGCGGTCAGGTTCTTCACCACAGCAAACTTCTCATATGTGCTGACAACTCCAGGGCTTGTCTCAAGTTCAACAGTTTCTGCGTCGATGCCTCGGATCGTGGCGTGCAATCCAGCGGTGGTGACAACAACGTCTCCGATCATCACGTTATTTTGTAGCTCCTTGAGCTCTTGTATACGTCGTTTCTGCTTCTGCTGAAACAGAAACGACGGAAGAAGGAGAACCAAGAGGAGGACAATAAGCAGGATGAAATTAGTAGACATAGGACCTCAGTCTGCCAGAAAGGGCGGCACTAGCGGTAGCCGCCTCCTAGCTGCGCTCGTCGCTAAAGTGCGCGAGGCCTTCCGGAGGCACTAATCCTAAGTGGCGCCACGCTGCAGCAGTAGCAACGCGTCCACGACCCGTCCTGGTCACCATCCCTGCACGTACCAGATACGGCTCACAGACCTCTTCCACAGTTGAGGGTTCTTCACCCACGGCAATAGCAAGCGTACTAACACCCACTGGGCCTCCCCCGTGGCCTTTAATAAGCGCTTCCAAAACGGCGCGATCGAGACGGTCAAGGCCTTTTTCGTCCACATCAAACACCACTAAAGCTGCGCGCGCGGCCTCTACGTCGATATGTCCATCAGAATGGACTTCCGCAAAATCCCGCACCCGACGCAAAAGTCGGTTAGCAATACGAGGTGTTCCCCTAGAGCGTGAAGCTATTTCGACCGCAGCATCATCGTCGATAGTGACACCCAAAATCTTAGCGGCGCGCAGCACTACCTTAGTCAGATCAGAGTTTTCATAGAACTCCATCTGAGCGGTGAAACCGAATCGGTCTCGCAATGGGCCGGTGAGCATTCCAGAGCGAGTCGTAGCACCCACGAGGGTAAACGGCGCAAGTTCGAGCGGAATCGACGTCGCTCCTGGACCCTTGCCCACGATCACGTCAATCCGGAAATCTTCCATCGCCATGTACAACATTTCTTCTGCAGGGCGCGCCATCCGGTGAATCTCATCAATAAAAAGCACATCGCCTTCCATCAGGTTAGACAGCATCGCTGCCAGGTCACCGGCGCGTTCCAACGCTGGGCCCGAGGTCATTCGCAGACTCGTTCCTAGTTCATAGGAGATGATCATTGCCATCGTTGTTTTTCCCAAACCGGGCGGGCCGGACAGCAACACGTGGTCTGGGGTCACCCCTCGATTTTTTGCGCCTGTCAGCACAAGATTAAGTTGGTCCCGAACTTTGGGCTGGCCAATAAACTCATCAATGCTTCTTGGCCGCAGTGTTGTTTCTGTGTCGTTTTCCCCCGCCTGCTGCCGAGCGTCCACTGGGGCGTCTTGAGGCCTGCCGGTCTGAGCAGCCCCACCCCCAGACGGAACAATGGTGAATTCAGTCTTTTCTACATTTGCCATGAGTTATAGCCGTCCCTCGTCCTATTTCTTTGTGCCCAGCGCGCTCAGGGCTAGGCGCAGCACCTGGGACGTAGTCGCATTCGGAGACTCTGCCAACACGGAAACGACCACAGGTTCTGCGACTTTTTCTGTAAAACCGAGGCCGAGAAGAGCTTCGAGTACTTGCGCAGAAACATCGCTCGTGGCTAAAGAAGTACCTCCCGGCGCGGGAGCAGCAGTACCTCCAGCGGTAATAAACGCTGAAACCTTGTCTTTGAGGTCAACGATAATGCGCTCTGCAACTCGCTTTCCCACTCCTGGTATGCGTTGAAGAGTCTTTGCATCCTGATTGGCAATCGCGTGTGCTAAATCTGTGGCTGACAACACCGATTGTGCTGCCAGAGCTAGTTTTGGCCCCAGACCAGAGACCGTTTGCAGCAGCGTAAACATCTGACGAGACTCGTCATTGGCAAACCCGTAAAGGGTTTGGGAGTCTTCTCGAACCACCATGGTGGTCAAAACAAAGAATTCTTCCCCTCTGCTCATGTGCGCCAAGGTGCTAGGACTAGCGAGTACCTCATAGCCGACCCCGTTGCACTCAATAACTGCGCTACCAAGACCGATGGAGGCTACAGTCCCGCGGAGGGAAACGATCATGGTTAATACCTTTCATTGAAAATCTTCTTTTCCACGCACGTGGGAATATTGCGGGAACATTGTTTGACTCATCAAAAGACGGTCCGCAGCGAGTTAGCTTTCTTCTACCAATCGTATCGCCAAAATTATCAGTCTATGGATTGCACGGAACCGACTCCGGTTCTATGAGTTATCCGATGCAGCGGTTTTAGCTAGCAACGCCAATCGCTTTTTCTGTTCCGCACTTTGTTTTTCAGTCCTACGTTGTATTTCCAACATCGGCGCACGCCAGCAGTGACAGACTGCAAGGGCCAACGCATCTGCAGCATCAGCAGGTTTGGGAGGTTCATTCAACCCCAAAATCCGCGTAATCATTGCGGTCATTTGTTTCTTATCTGCTCGCCCATTTCCTGAGATAGCTTTTTTAGCTTCACTGGGTGTGTACATGTGCACGTCGATTCCGCGCTGAGCTGCCGCCAACACCAACACACCAACACCATGTGCGGTGTGCATGACAGTGGAAATGTTGCCTCTCTCAAAAATCCGCTCAATAGCCACTACGTCAGGCTGATATTCATCCATCCATTCGTTCACAGCATCGCTGAGCTCAAGCAGGCGCGCAGTGAGGTCAGCTTGAGGCGGTGTTCGCACAACGCCCACAGCAATGGGCATAACTTGCCGACCCCGCCCAGCTTGCACCACGGATAGGCCGCACCGAGTCAGACCAGGATCTATTCCCATCACGCGTAAACCCTCGGTGCTCATTCCCATGTTCCCCTATCAGTGCGCTTAGGGACTCACTCCTAAGGCCATTGTTGCCAAATATTCGTATGCATCACCGCAGCTGCGTTACCACAGCGGAAAGACGATGCCTTCCCGAATGGCGGTCCGTGGTTACCCAAAAAACAACAGTCCGCTTAAAGCGCGATTGCTTTTCGGCGCTTCCCATTTTCTCGGCAAGCCAAGGATTCCATACGCTCTTCAAATTTAGCACATAATTGCGAAACCTTTCGCCATGTAATTTCTAGAGTCAAAGCGAGTCTGCCCCTAGCCACCAATCATTTTCCTCAGTCTCCTTAAGCTCCCCGACAACTCCATGACGCAAAAACAATAGAAAAGCCCACCGCGCAATACTCATTGCACTGGCTGCGGTGGGCTAATAACTGGCAAGTTATCTACTAAACATCAAGCTCTGCGAGAACTTCATCGCTGAGATCCATGTTGGTAAACACATTTTGAACATCGTCAGAATCTTCAAGCGCATCGATCAAGCGGAAAATCTTCCGAGCATCGTTTGCATCAAGCGGAACCAGGACGTCTGCACGGAAATCAGAGTCTGCATCCTCTACCTCAATAGCGTTTTCCGTGAGTGCATCTCGGATAGCAGGAGTATCGCCCGGCGCGGATAGCACCTCAAACTTATCGCCAATCTCGTTGACTTCCTCCGCTCCGGCATCCAGCACGGCCATGAGCACGTCATCCTCGGTAAGTTCACCCTTGTTTACTATGACTACGCCGCGACGTTTAAACATGTAGGACACTGCACCGGATTCCGCCATGTTTCCGCCGTTTTTAGTCATAGCGGTACGAACTTCAGAAGCTGCCCGATTGCGATTATCGGTAAGGCACTCGATAAGTACTGCGACTCCGTTGGGACCATAGCCCTCATACATGATGTTCTGCCAGTCAGCGCCACCGGCTTCTTCACCGGATCCGCGCTTACGGGCACGCTCGATATTGTCGTTAGGAACGGAGGCCTTCTTGGCCTTCTTAATCATGTCATCCAAGGTTGGATTCGCAGAGGGGTCTCCGCCACCGGTACGTGCAGCAACCTCGATGTTTTTGATCAGCTTGGCAAATTCTTTACCACGCTTAGCATCGTTAGCAGCTTTCTTGTGCTTGGTGGTAGCCCATTTGGAGTGGCCTGACATTGACTCCCTTTCATAGTGGTGCGCCGTACAATCCCCACTTCTTACAAGGTGAGCACTGATATTTTGGTTCCGATGTCATTACTAGCGTTGTCTAAACAGGGGCGCATTTTTATCAAACGCAACCCCATAACAGCAATGTCATAAAAACTGAACGTACGACGTCGTCATGTAACGCAACGGCGCCATTATACGGCAGAATCCGCAATTTTTTAGTGTTCGGCCTAGGTTTTGGGCCTCGTTTTCCTCTACACAGCCTTTCCCTACTGTTTTCGTTATCCTCTCTACGCCTCGGAAGTATTGAAGGGAAGCGGCTCTTCGGTAGCCGAGATGGTTCTGGTTAATCCTTCTTGAGTGGTCATGGCAACAAGATCACCAGAGCTATTAAAAATCCGTCCTTGGGTCAGTGCTCGACCTGCATGTGCCGATGGAGAAACCTGATCATAGAGAAGCCATTCATCCGCTCTAAAGGGACGAAGAAACCACATCGCATGATCCAGTGATGCTAATTTGACGCGTTCGTTTGGATGTGGAACGAGCGAAGAATGCAATAGCGTCATGTCAGACATATATGCAAGGGTGCAGATATGAAAGGTTTCGTCGTCGGGTAGCACTTCTTTTGATTTAAACCAGATCACCTGCTGGCTTGCGGTATAGGGGTTGTGATCAAAGTCAGTGTCGGACACTTTTCGGATGTCCCAGTCTCCCCATTCGTTCAGAAGAGCCCGAGAGCTCGCGGGGAGGGCATCTCTGTCTACGTGAACGTCTTCTGGATGAGGAACCCGGCGCATGAGGTCAGAGTGCTCCGGGCCTACGTCGTCTCGCCGATGAAAGCTCGACTGCATGCTGAATATAGGGCGTCCATCTTGGATTGCAGTCACGTGACGGGCAATAAAACTCCTGCCGTCTTTTACCCGATCAACCTGAAAAATCGTGGGCTGAGAAGAATCACCAGCACTAACAAAGTAAGCGTGAAGGGAAATGCACAATAAAGTCTTCAGTGGGCACCGTCCGGGTGGCGGCAACCAGTGCTTGTGCGGCCACCTGACCGCCAAAGGTTCGTGTAAGGGAAGATGCCACCGCCGGACCACGGAAAATATCTCTATCAATATTTTCAAGATTTAATACTTCATATATCTTGCTCATAGAAAATTCCTCGCCGTTATCTGCGCTTTCTTCATTTTCTCACTATCCTCGTCAAATTTACCCGCACTTCCAGGCCTTTTCAGGGAGCTGATCTATATGCCTGAACTGGGTACCCCTGACTGATCTTTTACTCCTCCGCACTGTGTCCGATCACCTAATACTATTGGGGGTGCGGTATGTTTTCTTACGTATGCTGTCCGTTATTCGTAGGGTGCACGTAGTGAAAAAACTGATACCAAGCACCGCCTTGGTGAGCCTTGTGTTGTGGGTGTTGTGGGTAGCTTCGCGAGTAACGCTGGTGCGGCTCGTTTTGCAAGAGACCAGCCCTGTAGGGGACGTAAAATACTATTTTGTCGGCGTGTTCCGCCTCGTACCCGGCGCGTTAAAAGAGTATCCCGAGGTAGGCACATGGCCTATTAACCTGCTCGGTTGGATTACCGGCGGCAACCTAGAGCATTTCATCATTGGCTTTGTAGTCATGTGTTTGCTTGTCGACGCCCTCTTCTACGCCTTCCTGGTCAGCTCGCGATGGCGGGGTCGCATCATAGCGGCCCTGTACTGGTGCCTCTTTGGCCTAGCGACTATGCAGGTGTTCGTGCTCAGACTGGATATCGTCCCTGGCGTACTTGTAGGCCTGGCCGCGTTATCACTGTTCTCGCATCCGTATGTGGCCTCCTGGGTGCTGGCTTTTGCCACAAGTATGAAGCTGTGGCCGGGGGTCCTTGCTGCTGGACTGGTAGGAAAATTCTCCTCGGGCAAAAGTTGGTTACGTCTCTTGTCCTTTGCGATTGCCCTCGTAGCCTTCGGCTCCATCGTTTATATCCAAGATGGATGGGAGCGCCTTCTTTCACCGCTGACGTATCAGAGCGATCGAGGATTGCAGATTGAGTCTTTGCCAGCCACCCTCTTTATGTATCGGGCAATAACCTCGCCTGAACAGTATGAGGTCTTCTACGCGACGTCGAAAAGCTTTGAAATTGTAGGCCCTGGGGTGGACACCGCGGCGTCGATAAGCACCTGGCTCATGGGAGCTACCGTTATTTTTGCTTTATTATGGGCGCTCAAGCATTTTCTTTTGGGCACGTGGCGGGCATATCCCACGTTATGTTGGTCGATTGCCGTCGTCTTGCTGTTGATTGTGACCAATAAGGTGTTGTCACCCCAGTACATCATCTGGGTAGGTCCGCTCGTCGCTATTGTATTATTGGTTAAACCTAAGTCTGTCTTTGCGGCTATCGAGGCTCTGCTCATGATAGCGCTGGCCTATTTCAGTTGGCAGGTGTATCCGCAGAATTACCCCAGCATTATGCAGGTCCCCTTTGACCACACCAACGGCGTTAATGCGCTGGTGATTCGCAATGTCTTGTACCTCGTGGCCACTGTCATCGCTCTCGTGTGGGCGATATGGGCTTCCGCTGTGGATCGTGACCCCACTCCACTCCAGACAAAGACTGCCGAAGTCCTGCCACCATTGCCAGAGCACGCAGAAGAAAGTCCCGTCGCAGAAATCGCACCACTTCCGGCAACAGAAAAACTTCCTACCCGGGAGCACCTCCCCGAAGACACGCAATCGCATGCTGTACAGCAAGCGACGGATTGGGCCGCGCAGGCACCGCGCATCGTATCCCGGCCGGTCCGTTCGCTTCCCCTCTACAACACAACAGACATAGCATCAGGCCACCGGAGAATAATTGAACATCGTTCAAATCGGTGGCTTATACTTACACAACTATGACCTTTTACAGCGTTAGGATGCGGGCGAGCCTCCAAGGCCAACATATCTCCGGGGCCGAAACCCTTGTTTCTTGTCCCACAGATGTCCCCCACATCACCGCGCAGTTCATCCAACGCGCGATGAACCATGCAAAAGGTACTCCTGACTCAATCACCACAAAAGTAACGCGTATTGCAGACGCCGATATTCAACGTGTACCCCGGCTTCTCACGCGAGAATATCAAGCGGTGGACTGCCCCGATGCCCACGGCTTTGTGCAACAACAGCTTGCAACAGTGTGCTCCCCTGAAGTTACACACAAAGCCCTAGAGCTTCTTCTCACCATCCGCAACATGCGCGGGGCCGTGCTCCTAGATGCTCACTCTGCACGCCGATGCGAACCCGATCCCAACAGAGGCGTCCGCGCCTCCAACTTCGGTGCCGCACCACCATCAACGCCAGCAGAGCCGCACAGCCCAGAATCGGAAACAACGAAAAACCACTACCACGAGGCTCTCACCTTATCCTCCAAAGTTATGAGCGCGCCAGGAATTATCGCCGAGATCTGCATCTCAGACGATCCCGATTACACCACTGGGTATGTTTCCCTCAACGGCGTTTATACTCGGGTACACACTATGAAGCGTTTGGGTTCTCCCCTGGGTGGAAGGGTATTCATCCTAGACTCGAAGAAAGCAAGCGTTGCCGCAGCAATCGATTACATAGAAAACACCCCGGTTTTAATTTTATGACTCTCCCAGATTCTCCATCTCCCGCAGCGTCTTCCTGCCTGCGCCCTGCACTAGCCTCCTCTCTTCTCGGAGACTTTGCAGCAGAGAAAAACCGCTGTTGGGCCGAACAAGGACTGCTACGGACTCCCGCGCGATTCGATGGCCCACAAACACCGATGACCCTTATTGAAGGCACTGAGATGTGTTTGTTTGCATCCTCAGATTATCTTGGTTTGTCAGTCCACCCCGCAGTGCAAGAAGCTGCGATCCAGGCCATCCACGACTTTGGAACAGGATCTGGGGGCAGCAGACTGACCACGGGCACCAATCTGCACTCCGCTCTAGAGCAACAACTTGCAGCGTTCTTTGGAGTTGATGATGCCGTCTTCTTTGCCACCGGTTACCAAGCCAATCTCTCGACGATCGCCACGATTGCCACGGCCTCAACCACCATATATTCAGATGAGCTCAATCATGCATCCATTATCGACGGATGCCGCATGTCCAAGGCTCAGGTATGCGTGTATCCCCACAACGACATGGAAACGCTCGAACACCTGCTCAAAGAATGCACAACACCCCATGCCTTGGTTATCAGCGACGCCGTTTTCTCCATGACCGGCGAAGTCGCGCATATTAGCGCCCTACGCGCCCTCTGCAAAAAACATCAAGCTTGGCTCTTGCTTGACGACGCCCACGGGGTCGGCGCGCTAGGTCCCACAGGAAAAGGCAGTACTGAACAAACTGGCATTGACCCCACTCGTGAAATCCTCATCGGCACAGCAAGCAAAGCCCTAGGCTCCGAAGGTGGTTTTGTCCTGTGCAATCATGAGGTCGCAACGCTGCTACGCAATAGGGCGCGAAGCTATGTTTTTTCTACGTCTCCAACACCCGCAACCGTGGTCAGCGTAGCTGCTGCTCTTTCAGTCATCGAAGATGAACCTGAGCGTTTAGAGGCTTTGCAGAACAACATCGTATATTTCAGCCGGCTCCTTGGTATACCCATGCCGCATACCCCGATTATCCCTATTCATGTGGGTGATTCCGCGCGCGCTGTACGTGTCTCTCAATCACTTGCCGATGAAGGATTCTTTGTCCCCGCTATTAGATATCCCACCGTGGCGCATCAATCAGCACTCTTGAGAATCACGCTCACCGCAGCCCACACTACTCAGCAGCTCAGACGGCTTGCTGAGGCCATCCAGCGGCTGCTCCCTCAAGCCCCTCGATGAGTGGACCCCGCATTATAAATAATCGGCGAATTCGAAAAATTCGGGCAACTTCGCTGTACCACCCAAGCGCAGCCAGCGCACGAGTGTTCGTGTTCTTAACGCGCGAGTGTCTGCAACAGCGTCATTATAAAAGCGATGCGCTAAAGAAAGCCGCACTTCCGCATCAACAATCATCGGTTCTGCGGACTCGCCAATCGCAGCAATCCGCGCAGAGATTGCCCGCTCCTTCTCCGCTCGATCAGCAAACGTCTCATAGCCCAGCTGAATCTTCTGTGCCGCCTGGGCATCCCCAATAGCCTCAGGGTGCAATGCAGCCACCAGCGCTGCCCGGCGATCAAGCGCCGCCTGCAGCGCCTGCAGCGCCGAATCTGTGCGAATATGCAAGCGATTTAATCGCTGAGCCATCATCCATGCCCAGACCACGATAAATGTGAGCAGGACTGCAATAACCGTCATCAGCACGGTAGTCATAACGACCAGGCCTCCACTTTCGTGCCATCAGCGACAGTCTCATAGACTCGGACTACCTCAGAGGCAACCCGCTCCCAGTCATACTGCCGCGCCCTCGTTTCACCGGCTTTAGCTAGCTGTTCACGGCGAGCTGGGGCGTCGATAAGCAGGCGCAACGCATCCGCCAACGCAGACGCATCCCCGTTACGGAACAATAATCCAGCCGGTGTCGGGGAATCCGCATCGCACACCGCGTGAAAAGCCTCCAGGTCACTTGCTACCACCGCGCAACCAGCGGCCATTGCCTCGACCAACACAATGCCAAAGCTCTCGCCTCCGGTGTTTGGCGCCACATAAATGTCAGCCGCACCCAAAATCTCAGCTTTGCGTTCCTCCGAGACCCTTCCCACGAACTCCACAGACTCAGTATTATGGCGCGCCGCTCCGCCACCGATAACTGTGACATGCACACCACAATCAAGCTGCTCTACAGCCTGCAAAAGGATGTCCAAGCCTTTTCGTGGTTCGTCGATACGCCCTAAAAACACGATGTCTACTGGGTCGTTCGGGTTCTTCAAAGAAGCACTTTGACGAGCCTGCGCAAAAAGCGACGTGTCCACGCCGTTGGGGATAGACACAGGGTCGCCTCCCAGCATCTGAACTTGCCACCGACGCGCCATTTCAGAAACCGCAATCCCACCACGAATCTTCTCCAGCGAACCACGCAAAAACGGCAACGCAAGCGTCAAAAGAGTCGACTTGCTACTCGATGCATGATAGGTGGCCACGATCGGCCCCCGCGCTACTTTTAAGGCGGCTAAAGAAAAACTCGGAGAGTTCGGCTCATGGATGTGGAGTACGTCAAAGTTCCCCTGCTGGATAAACTCACGGACCTGTCTAAAAGTCTTTGGGCTAAAAGCCAGCCGCGCTACTGATCCGTTATAAGGAATCGGCCATGAACGCCCGCCTTTGGTAACAAAATCAGGCACATCCGTTGATTCTGCGCAGGGCCCGATGACACCAACATAGTGCCCCATATCCATAAGCTTACGAGCAAGATCAAGGATATGAGCTTGAACTCCACCGGGTTCGTCAAAGGAATAAGGGCACACGATTCCTATACGCATGTATCTTCCTTTGTTTCACTAGGCATCCACTAGGTATTGGTCAGCTCAGGTGGTCATCTGAGACAGAACCTCGGGGCAAACGACGGCCCCTACTCACTGATCGACTAGGACAGCCCAGCCTGAAAACGATCCTGGTCCAGATCCGCAATCCACAGCGGCTGCAGCACATGCCAGTCTTCGGGATGAGCCACAATATTCTCCTGCATTATGTCAGCAACACGTTGCACTGTCGAACTCGCATCAGTGACCTGTACTTCTGGAGAAATACTTATCCCCCAGCCGTCTCCTTCAAACCACACATGCCCAACGTGAAGGGCAGCAGTGGTCTCCATAGCTAGCTTTACGGGGCCTGCTGGCATCCGCGTAGGCTCACCAAAAAACTCTACGTCAATCCCTGTTTTTCGCAGATCGCGCTCACCCAATAAACACACGATACCGCCATCATTCAATCGGCTTTTCAGCTCGGGGAAAGGAGCCGAACCACCAGTTAGCGGCAAAACCTCAAAACCCAAGGTCTCCCGAAAAGCCACGAATGCTCGATAAAGACTTTCAGGTTTTAGGCGCTCGGCCACAGTAGTAAAAGGGCCAAAAGCATGAGCAACGTACATTCCGGCCATATCCCAGTTACCGGAATGAGGCAGTACCACAATCGCCCCTCGACCCGAACGCACAGAAGCTTCTAAATGTTCTTTACCGCGCATGCAATTGTCCAACCGACGCATCACACGAGGGTCTCCCGCCATACTGGGAAGACAAAAAGCTTCTTTCCAATATCGCGCGTAAGAACGCATCGACGCCCGGACTAAGTCTTTAGTCACATTCTCAGTGCCCACGACCCTAGCCAAGTTTTTTCTCAGCTGTTCCATTCCCGCGCCACGCCGAGAAACCACGTCGGCCCCAAAAGCAAAAATGGAGTCAGCCACCCGACTGGGCAGCATCCGAACGACAGCCCAGCCAGTGCGATACCCCCATGATGTCACCTGTTCCCATGCTCTCGCACGCCAAGATGCGTTACTGCTCATACGTCTGTCTTCCTGCGCGACTCCGGCATCAACAGCCTGTCCATGAGGATGCTCTTTCACCCCAGCGGGAGGGGCAATCTTATCTTGAGCGAACTCTGAGCGGGACGCAATAAACAGCCTTTGTCCCACCGTAAAAATGCTTCCTACAGCAAGGATCCATAATGCAACGTCTATGGCAAAGGGAACACCAAAGCCTGTCAGCCCGATTCCAATCAGGCCAATAATAAGGCGTTCGGGGCGCTCCACGAGCCCACCAACCATCGAGAATCCGCTGGCTTCTCCCCTAGCCTTGACATAAGAAATCACCTGTGAGCAAACGAGTACAACAAGAGACGCCGCCACCAGTGATTTATGCGCATCGTAGCTATACACCAGCCACCACGTAATGGCGCCAAAAAGCGCGCCATCGGTGATGCGGTCGCACGAAGCATCAAGAGTCGCGCCAAATTTTGTTCCGCCACCCCGCATGCGTGCCATAGTCCCGTCGACCATGTCAAAGGCAGCGAAAAGGCCTGTCAATAGTGTGGCGGCCACTAAATGACCAGTGGGGATCAGAAAGACTGCGATGGCTACGGTAATAACTGTTCCCAACACCGTGACGCTGTTGGGAGACAAACCCATTTTGCTGAAACACTGTGCAACTGGCTCAACGATAACCGCTGCGGGTTTTCTACCATGAACACTAAGCATGTGCGACTCCTGGAATTCCGTCCATCTCATCCCATGCTTGTGCGAGAAGCGAGCGAGTGTCCCGCAAAAGCTGAGGCAGTACCTTTGTTCCGTCAATGATCGTCATAAAGTTTGCATCACCTGTCCACCGCGGAACAATGTGCATGTGCAGGTGCTCTCCTACTGAGCCTCCCGACGCCTTCCCCAGGTTGAAACCGAGATTGATGGCATCCGGAGCGGAAACATTCTTGAGTACTTTAATTGCAGCCTGAGCAAAAGAAAAAAGCTCTGCGGATTCTTCCGCGGTAAGGTCTTCCAGGTTCCGCTCTTGCCTATAAGGCACAACCATCATGTGGCCAGCGTTGTATGGGAACAAATTAAGCACGCAATAAACAAGCTCACCGCGCGCAACGATTAAGCCGTCTTCGTCGCTAAGTTCAGGGATTCGGACAAACGGATTAGCCGGCCGCTCGTTGGTATCGCGTTGATCACGAGACCCATCGTTACGGATGTAGGACATCCGGTACGGTGCCCACAGTCGTTCTAAGCCGTCGGATATACCAACACCTTGATCTGTGTACGTCTCGTTTTCCCCATACGAGGGCATATCCGCGAACTCCTTCAGCATTCACAAACTACGTAAACCAGCTGCCATACACTGCTGTATATAACAGCTGCATATAACAACAGCTTTACGACCTACAGAAACACCGTAGTCGCTTACCCTACAGAATGGGCTCGGCAGCTACAGTGTTTCTGATAAAACCATCCAATATCAGTGGCTTGATTCTTTAATCAAGAATCAGGGCGCTTACAGATTCCTCTGTTGGCTGGTCATTGTTCCGCGAACGAATCCACTGGTCGATAATCTCTACAGCTTTTTCTACTGGAACCCCATTAACCTGAGTGCCGTCAAGGAATCGGAAGCTCACAGAACCGGCCTCAACATCACGAGCACCCGCAAGAACCATAAAAGGAACCTTGCCTGTGGTGTGGTTACGGATCTTCTTCTGCATACGGTCATCAGAAGTATCCACGTCTGCACGAATGCCTCGTTGACGCAGCTGCGCCATCATTTCTTCCAAATGTCCTACAAAGGCATCAGCCACAGGAATACCAATAACTTGGTGCGGAGCCAACCATGCGGGGAAGGCGCCCGCATAATGCTCTAAGAGCACACCAAAGAAGCGCTCAATGGAACCAAACAGGGCTCGGTGAATCATAATCGGCTGACGCTTGCTGCCATCAGGAGCCGTGTACTCCAAGTTGAAGCGATCCGGCAGGTTGAAGTCCAATTGCACCGTAGACATCTGCCACGTACGGCCAATCGCGTCACGAGCCTGGACCGAGATCTTTGGACCGTAGAACGCCGCACCTGCGGGGTCAGGAACCAACTCAAGACCCGACTTCGTTGCTACACGCTCCAAGATCGAGGTGGAACGCTCCCAAATCTCATCCGATCCGACAAACTTGTTTGGATCTTTGGTAGACAATTCAAGGTAGAAATCATCAAGACCATAGTCCTTGAGCAACGAGATAATGAAGTCGAGAACCGAAGTGAGCTCTGCTTCCAGTTGATCTTCCGTGCAGTAGATGTGGGCGTCATCCTGCGTGAACCCACGGGCACGGGTTAAGCCATGAATAACTCCCGACTTCTCATAACGATAAACCGTTCCAAACTCAAAAAGTCGGAGAGGCAATTCACGATACGACCGTCCCCGCGACGCAAAAATGAGATTGTGCATCGGGCAGTTCATCGGTTTAGCGTAGTAATCCTGCGCCTGCTTGGTAACGTTGCCGTCCTCATCGACTTCACCGTCGAGCTGCATGGGAGGGAACATTCCGTCCGCATAAAAGTCCAGGTGACCAGACTTTTTAAACAGATCTCCCTTGGTAATGTGCGGGGTATTAACAAACGAGTACCCCGCTGCAATATGCCGTTTGCGGGAGTGCTCTTCCATCTCCAAGCGCACAACTCCACCATTGGGGTGGAACACCGGGAAGCCTGAGCCGATCTCATCAGGGAAGCTGAACAAATCAAGCTCAGCTCCTAGACGGCGGTGATCCCGCTTCTCAGCCTCTGCCATCATCGTCTGGTATTCCTCAAGGGCCTCTTTAGATTCCCATGCGGTACCGTAAATTCGCTGCAAATCAGCCAAAGACTGATCTCCACGCCAGTATGCGGCGGAGGATCGAGTAAGGGAAAAAGCAGGAATGTACTTGGTGGTAGGCACATGCGGACCACGGCAAAGGTCATACCAATCGACCTCTCCCGTGCGTGGATTGAGGTTGTAGTACCCCGTCAGATCACCAGCGCCAACCTCAGTGGCTTCATCAGAGTCAGGATCGACACTGCCTTTATCCCGGATCAGCTCAAGCTTATAAGGCTCATTTTTCAGTGCTTCTGTTGCTTCCTCTACGGACGCAAACGTGCGGCGCTCAAATTTTTGCCCCTGCTTGATGATCTTCTTCATCCGCTTTTCAATGCACTTCAGATCCTCAGGAGTAAAAGGCTCTGCAACATCAAAGTCGTAATAGAAGCCATTCTCGATTGCCGGGCCGATGCCTAGCTTGGTCCCGGGAAACTCAGCTTGTACAGCCTGTGCCAGCACGTGGGTGCACGAGTGGCGGATGACCTCACGGCCCTCCTCCGTGTTTGCTGGTACCGGGGTTACCTGCGTATCTGTCTCGGGGACAAAGGAAAGGTCTCTCAAAGTACCTTCGGAATCTTTGACGCAGACGATTGCTTCTGGCCCCTTATTGGGCAGCTCAAGCTCTCGCATAGCAGCACCCGCTGCTACTCCTGCGGGAACGATGAACGGCTGATGCAGATTAGGCGTCGCCTCGATGAGATGTGCCATTATAAAATGCGCTCCTTACTTGCGCTCATGCTCAGCGTCATACCTGGACGCGTGGGCTGTAGATAGCGGCGAAGGCCAAAGCTGGATATGAAAGTTGTGCTAGTTAAGAAAATGCCCGCACAAGGTTGTACTTAAAAAGAACTATTTCTCAAGCACAAAACTCATGCGAGCATGACTGTAGATGTATCACACCAATGCTTACCGACGCTCAGCTCCCATCCTACAACTAGTTGTTAGGATTCAAAGAGCGCAGCTCCCCAGTAGTGTTTTTTGCTTCCACTATCCTCAGAGGTTCCCGGCAAAATTGCGTACACGGCTGATCCAATATGGGTGATCCATTCGTTCAGTCGGTCCGAATCATTGAGGCGCTGCTGAATAGGGATAAATTGTTTCCTAGGGTCTTTTTGGAAACAACAAAATACCAATCCCACGTTCGACAGCTGCCCCGAACCTGGAATAGGTGCCTCATCATAGGAATAAGCTCGGCGCTGAATCTTCTGATCCGGGCTGTCAGAAGGCGGCGTTGCTAACGCCATATGCGACCGAGCATCGATCTTAGGCAGTCCGTACTCATCAACAGCATGAAAATCCGGCGCATCAAACTCAGAACCACCGCTTAACGGTGCCCCGTCTTTTAGATCTCGACCAATGACTATCTCACGGGATTCGCGATCAAGAATCTCCCAGGTATCAAGGTTCATGGCAATACGACGAACAATCATGCACGATCCCTCATGAAGCCAAGCTGGGGAATCATCTGATTTGTCAATCCACACCTGAGCATCAAATTCTTGATCATTGTGTGGGTTAACAGTTCCGTCTTTCTGACCAAACAGGTTACGAGGCGTCTCACCTTTTTCATTAGCACCGTTGGCGTTCAGGAATCCTTTTTGTACCCACAGAGTTTCCGTGTAGTCCGTGCCAGAGCGAATCATGTGACGAGTGGCAAAAGCCATGGTCACCGGATCATCGCACGCAATCTGGATCACGATGTCAGACTCGCCCCAGCGTGGATCCAAATTGTCTTTGGAAAACGCAGGGAGGGGTTGAAGCCACGCGGGACGCTGATCTTCTTTCCCAATGATGCTAAAAAATCGCTTTCCTACCCCGCATGTGATGGTCAAACGCGCAGGTTTGGTCACCATTTCCGGTTCAAGGCTACCCAGGGGGTTCTCCCCTTGGGTCAAACGACGAGCATCCTCCGTCCACAACTTGAGCAAACGCTGTACGCCAACTTTGTTCACGCCTGCGCGTAAGTTCAAAGCGATGACAGTAAGGTGTGCTTGCGCAGAGGTAGCAATTCCGGACTGATGCGTCCCATCAAAAGGCTCGCGTGCTGCTGCTATGGAGGCGGTACTGACCGACGCATCCTTTGCTGTCGCATGTTTTTCTGCGTTGGAGCATCCAGCCAATGCGGCCCCACCGACAACCGTCGCCCCGGTAGCCGACCCTAAAAGAAAGCTACGACGAGATATTCCTTTTACCGGCGGCGATTTTTCTGACTGTAGTTGGGAATCAAAATGGGATTGAGCGGCTGTCATCGTGTGCTCCGGGGTCAGTTAATGGGGTATCGACAAGGCTGATGGCCTTACTCGACTTAAAGTAAGACCATAGTTTTTAAAAGCCGCGTAATACATTACGCGGCGGCTATCTTTAGTGCTTATGCATCATTCCTGTGGAACCGGTCTCCTTATGCAAAGAGCCATCTTCAGCATAGTTCTCGTCTCCAGCGGCAACGGTGCGAACAGGAACTTCCTTAACGGCTACGGTTGATCCGTCGGAAAGCTGCAGAGTCACGTCTACAGAATCTCCCGCTGCAACAGGCTTCTCCAGTCCCATGAGCATCATGTGATCTTTACCGGGCTCCATGGTGAGGGTCTGGCCTGCAGGAATCACAAAGCCGCCGTCTTTTTCTTTCATTACGCCGTCAACAACCTCATGAAGCTGGTTCATCTTAGCGTTCATAGAAGAGGTGAAGCCGGTAACCGTGATCTCTTTATCAGTGTGGTTCTTAATCTGACCGAAAATGGCGGTCATGTCCTTGCCTTCGCTCATGGCGCGCACGTAGAGGTCGACAAGCTCAACGTCCTTGGAGGACATTGCGTCGGAAGCTTTAGCGCCTGCAGAGGCCGCCGCAGAAGTAGCGGTATCTACCTTCTTAGCGGAATCTTTTTCGGAGCTAGAGCACGCAGTCAGCGCAAGTGATGTAACAGCGAGAGCACACATTCCGACCTTGATACGAGAACTAACGATAGACATATATTAAATACCTTTCTGTTTACGAGACCTAAGTGCCACAATAGTCCCACTGCCTATGCCCGCAACCGCGAGCAATCCAATAACAGGCCATAGCCATCCGGGAAAACCCTGTGACCCCGCAGATGGCATCACGCCACTCGAATCCGAGCTTGTCGACGCCCCCTCGGTGCGTTCGCCGGCCACAGTAAAGGTGGTCTTGCCGCGGGTGGCGTGCCCGTCCGACGACGTAATCTGAAAGCCCAAAATATAATCGCCCGGTCCCGGCGTTATGTCCGAGGGAACATCAACGCTCACGTTTCGCCCCTCAATATGAGGGTCCGCAGTAAAAAGCACCTTGGAGTTAGACGCGTCACTCACTGCAACCGTATTGAACCCAGGCTTCGGCTCACCAGAAAAGACCAGTGAAAGCGATCTCGGAAAAGAATCAATAGTCGCGCCGTTGCCAGGGTTGGAATCGATAACCACATCGTGGGCATACGCAGTAGACCCTGCACTTATAGAAAGCGCACAGGTTGCAGTCAACGCGACAACACAAGCGGCTACCCTACCCAGGATGGGAGTATCGCGACTACACACGCTGTCCCCAGCACCACTCACTTAGATTCTCCCATTCGTCGAAGCTGTTTACATCTCCCACTCTTCCATATTGAATTGCCCTATGCCCTTATGTAACAAGATATGAGCTGTCTATAGCTATCTATAGTGACATTCAATACATAAGGACGCGAGCACAATTAAGAGTCGGTTCTTTGGATATAGAAGTTCCTCTGGAGGGTTAATTTTCTTTAAACATACCCCCGGAAAAGTTCGACACAGTGAACTCTCTATAGCAAGTCACCTGATGACATTACATTTCCGACCCTTTGAAAGTCTTAGAAAACCTCCCATATCAGCTCCACCAATCCCGCCATCGTCTCCCCAGCGCACGAAAGCCACAACATCCAATGTGAACCCGGAACTGCCCGACGACACGCCCAATAGCGCGACAGCTCAACCACGATCCCGCAGTTAGGACACAAGGCTAACAATGCCTACCGCAGTGGTTTATTACCCCCATTGAATATCAAATTCATAAAAACTGCATAACCACTTCCCCTGTACAATAGCCTAGAAACTAGGAGTAACCCTCGATTTTTACAGAGATAAGCAAGGGTTGCGTTTAGCAGACTCTCAGAACAATAGGGAAAGCATAATACCGTGTTCTTAGAGATAGAAGACCCCTCATCTTCTTACCAAACGCTCAATGCCACCCTTTCTTCTTTCCTACTCCTTCCCTCAAACCACTCAGGAAAACACTCAAAGGGTAATAATCATGAAAGTCGTAGCCTCACTCATAGCCATCACCCTGGGCGTATTCATCATGGTCTTGGGCATATTTGGCGCGTTTATTGAAAGCAACTTCCGCTTCTTTTTCGCATTCCTATTGATCGGTTTAATGCCGCTCTTGCCGGGCGTATGGATGTTGCTTCACCAAAGGCGAGAAAAGAAAGGTGCGAAACCACTCAAACGCCATTGGGGAAAGGTAACACTTGCCTCCCTTGCTGCTTTTATACTCGGATCTGCACTTATGCCTACAACAGAAGCCTCTTCTAAAAAGACTGCACCAACAACCAGTACAATCTCCACGTCTTCCAGAGTGCCTCCCACCTCTTCCCTAACATCGAGTACCGCATCAAAATCTTCCCCCACGTCTGCAAGCAAACAGCCCAGCACAGTAAGAAGCACGTCTGAAAAGCCATCAGCGACACCCGAGCTGCCACCTTCCGCAGAGCCAGCGCCACAGCAGTTCATGGCACCTCCGCCCCCTCCAGCTCAGACACCTGACCCAGCACCGGCCCCCGCTCGAGCTCCGCAACAGTTCGTAGCCCCTCCGCCAGCTCCGGCACCAGACCAAGACGTGTATTTCAACAGCTGCAGAGAAGCACGAGCCGCAGGATATTCCCATATGCGCCGCGGAGAACCTGGCTATAGATCAGGGCTTGACGGGGATAACGACGGTATTGCTTGCGATAAGAAAAAGTAATGCCAAGCAACAGGGATACCCCAGGCGACAATGAAGACTCTTTGGCTGCCTTAGCTTTCGATTTCCCCGAATCGTGAGGTTTATGCACCTCCTGCCCCAGCAAATAGGGCAAGACACATGAACGGAGATACCCCACACCCTCAAGGGCGTGAGGTATCTCCGTGTGGTGGTCCTAGCTGGGATCGAACCAGCGACCTTTCCGGTGTGAACGGAACGCTCTTCCACTGAGCCATAGGACCTTAAAATTAAGCCGTACACAATGTGCAACAGATCTAGAATCTAGCACCATCTACATTTCTATTCAAAACCCAATGCAGAAGCATATTTTGACTCCTTCTGTCTTATATCCGTTCAGAGATTCATGCTATGCCCCTATGACATTCCCAGACATTCCCTAACCGGATAATCACCGAACCCTATCGATTCTTTGAACACACTCAAGGACGCACTCAAACTAGTGCCACCGTCAAGAAGATGTCCCAACAAAGATCCCCTCGCTATCACCGCAGCAGGCATAAAATTCGGTGGTTCCCTTAGTTTCACTGGGGATTTGTACTAAACCGACAATTCAGGCTAAAGTTTCATCTCGCAACAACAGTTGTAATGCGGATGTAGCGCAGTTGGTAGCGCATCACCTTGCCAAGGTGAGGGTCGCGAGTTCGAGTCTCGTCATCCGCTCAGGTACATTAGTATCTACGGCGGTAACGCCACGGTGGAATGGCCGAGTGGTGAGGCAACGGTCTGCAAAACCGTGCACACGGGTTCGATTCCCGTTTCCACCTCGCATTAAGCGCGTTTAGCTCAGCGGGAGAGCGCTTCCCTGACACGGAAGAGGTCACTGGTTCAATCCCAGTATCGCGCACCAAAGCCTTGTTTCAGGCTTTTCAAACAGTAGAAACATGCGGATGTAGCGCAGTTGGTAGCGCATCACCTTGCCAAGGTGAGGGTCACGAGTTCGAGTCTCGTCATCCGCTCAGCATAAGGCGGCACCTCCTAAGAGGTGCCGCCTTTTATGGTCTAATCGTTTTATGTCCACTACTCAGCAGCAGTCTCCCCTAACGCAAACTCCGCAGCAGCAGGCACAACAGTTACTAGGAGAGGTTCAGCCAGTCCAGCACCCGGAGCTAAGAGCTATCACCTTAGCCACTCTTAATGGATCCGCTACCATCAACGGTGTATCCGGGTTTTCCTCCGCACCTCTGGACGCAGAGATGATCACGGCTGTGCGAGCAGGGTCAGACCTCGTGCTGGTTACCTCCGCGACTATCAAGGCCGAATCTTATGTCCCTGTTTTACTCTCATCAGAAGCCCAGATAGAGCGAAAAACCCGAGGACAGACTCCCCTTCCCGCCCTTGGCATAGTCAGTCGTTCTCTCGATTTTCCCAGCGATTCGGTTGTCTTTGAGCCAAGCGCGCGAGGTTCTTTACTTGTGATTACTGAGAACGTCGATAAGCAGGATGCTCAGCGGGCGCATCGGTACCGTCGACTCACTGACGCGGGGATCGTCGTTCTTATGGTTTCCGATTTATCAACTCCCGCAGGCCTCCACTCAGCGCTGACAACTCTGCACAAAAACGGTTTTTCCCGCATCAGTTGCGAAGGCGGACCGTCCTTGTATCGGAAGCTTCTTCAGACCCAGCTCATTGACATCATTCACCTGACCATTGCACCTGTTATTGCGTTACCCGTAGAAACGCCCAGTTTTGGCACCGACTCATCGACCGACACCGCTTTGTATCACTTTGCCGTAGAAGAAACTCTCACTGCCACCGATGGGTCAGTTTTTCTCAGGCTCAAAGCCACTTCAGGCAACAAACTTTAACAACAGATTTTTCGAGGTACTAACCAGTTTCAATCCCCCACCCCACGGGTTTTTCCACTACGGTAATCAAAGTGACCGAGAATCAAATTACCCGTAGCACCCGTTTTTCTTTCCCTCAATGGTTGCGTCGGCAGGCGGAGATATCCCGCTCGTTCTCCTACTCCCAACCGGCGCCAGCTCGAACACCATGGGATAGCGCGGGAAAAAAGGCGTTATATCCGCTAGCCATTGGCTTGGTCATATACAGTGTTGCGGTTTTAGGTGTTAACGGCAGCATCACCGATGATTTCTCTACCGTTTATAATGCTTTACGACGTTTCCTCGACGGAGTTCCCGTCTATAACGAGACGTACTATTTCGTTGACCCACATTATCTCTATAACCCCGGAGCCACTGTTCTCCTGTCGCCGATAGCCCTAGGCACTCATTTTGCGTTTCAGCGCCTGGTGTTCATCATTGCAAATGCCGCTGCCATCATCGCGGCGCTGGCGCTTCTCACTCGGCTTTTTGGGTACTCGATCAAAAGCGCAGTCTTTCCGCTCGTCGTCGCGCTAGCTTTCCTCACAGAAGCCGTAAGAAACACCCTCATCTTTTCCAATATCAACGGAATTTTGCTTTTAGCTTTTGTCGCTTTTCTCCGATTGACTCTTGATAATCGGCGGTGGTGGGCCGGAATTATTATTGGTCTGGCTATTGTGGTCAAACCTGTTTTCCTGCCAGTCCTTTTTATCCCTCTAGTTTTGCTGCACTGGCGGACTCTGTGCGCTGCATTGGGTATTCCGATAGTTGCCAATATTGTCGGTTGGATCCTAGTCCCAGGCGCTTCCGAGTACCTTAGCCGTACGGCGCCTTATCTCAAAGAAGTTCGAGACTACGCCAATAGCTCCTTGCGTGGCATGGCAGTGTACTTCGGTGCGCCGACATGGGTGAGCGCTTTCTTTTTCGTGCTCTTTGCTGGGCTCGTTATTGCGGGTCTTCTCTTCCTGCTTCAATGGCGGTCAAAGGAACCTTTGCTGTGGATTATTTCCACAGCATCGCTTCTCCTCCTCGCCGGCTTTTTCTTATCCGCGCTGGGGCAAATGTACTATTCCATGACGCTTTTCCCCCTGCTGTTTACCGTTCTTCTTTCTCGCTCCCCTATGCATACATGGACAGCATGGATTGGTGCATTACTTGTCCTTGCACCTTTTGATTGGACTTCCTCGTATTGGCCGGTAGTAGGACCTTGGATCACTACGTTCCAGGCCACTTTTGGCTGGGGACTACTCATCATCGCTATCAGCGTCAGCGCCATGGCGTGGCGGCAGGCAGACCTCAACAACGATGCTGCGCTGAAGCCATCGACCGCTTAAAGCTCCCAGGAAGAAGTCTTAAAAAGCACTCTGCCCTATCTTTCTTTTTTATTCAGCGCTTATCCTGCGTTTTCGCGTCGGAAGCTACCATAATCCTGCTGTATTGCTGTTAAATTCCTGAATCGGCTCATAAAGGGAAATATCAGGAAACCTCATGTGTTGATAGATACATAAGATCCATTAGCGCTTGGTTTCCAAGCCCGTCGACTAACAAGGAGTGCTTACCATGACCAACTTCAAGCTGATTTCCGACGATCAGTGGCGGCAACGACTCAGCGCTGAAGAATACCGGGTTCTGCGACAGGCCGGAACTGAAGCTCCCCACGTTGGTAAATACACAAATACAAAGACCGAAGGCGTTTATTCCTGCCGAGCATGCGGAACGGAGCTATTCAGATCCACAGAGAAATTTGATTCCCATTGTGGCTGGCCCTCGTTTTTCTCCCCGCTGGCAGGAGACAAGATTATCGAGCGCTCCGATACCTCGCTAGGAATGGTGCGCACCGAGGTCCTGTGTGCCACCTGCAACTCGCACCTAGGTCACGTTTTCGCAGGGGAAGGCTATTCCACCCCCACAGACCTACGTTATTGCATTAACTCAATCTGCCTTGAGCTAGAAGAGAAGCCCATCGACTAAATAAAACCACTACTCCCCTCGTCTATGAGCCCACACAAGGGCCAAAACGAGGGGAGTTTTTCTTAAACCAGAAAAGTTATGGCAGTACAGAAATCACATCGCCGATAGTCGTTACTCGCTTACCGGTAAAGAACGGCACCTCTTCGCGTACATGAAGCCGCGCCTTGGTGTAACGCATTTGATGCATCAGATCAACGATACGGTCCAAGCTCGGCGCTTCAAAGGCCAACATCCACTCATAGTCACCCAAGGCGAAAGCAGGGACGGTGTTAGCGCGAACATCTGGGTATTCGCGGGCTGCTTGGCCATGCTCAACCAAGATGGCACGACGCTCTTGTGGATCCATAAGGTACCAGTCATAAGAACGCACGAAAGGATACACAGTAATCCACTGACCGGGCTCTTCTCCCATAATGAATGAGGGAAGGTGTGAACGGTTAAACTCTGCAGGACGGTGGAGTGAGTTACCTAGCCAGAAGACCTCTGTGGTCTGCCCCAGCACGGTGTCTCGGCGGAACCTACAGTATGCATCCTGAATCTGTTCAAATTCCTCTGCAATCCACCAGATCATAAAGTCAGCTTCAGCTCGGCACCCCGACAAGTCATAAATTCCGCGGACTGAAACCACTCCTTCGCGTTCCAGCTCGGCGAAAAAGTCCTGTGCCTGAGCGATGATATCGCTTCTTTCTGTGCCCAAAGCTCCTGGTATTGCTTTGAACGTCGCAAACTGCGAATACCTTTGCAAGCTGTTCAACTCATCGAAGTCAATCTTCTTTGCCACTGTATAGCCCTTTCTATCTGCGCGAAGTTGCCGTCTATAACGTACCGCTACAGCGTGGTGCTCGTCGTCTTGCATGTTCGGATTAATGAGACAGGGCTTCATGGAGAAGGCGACTCCTCCGAATTCGATTCATCCACCAAACTCCCGCCTGGCTATCAATCTTAAGTTTTATTCCGACCGATGGTCAAAGAGCGCTGTTCCCCTCGCCTCTTGTACAAGCCACGGCTCTTTCTTACCCCGTCTCACGTTGGCTTATTTCCTATACGCAGTTCAAGCATTACGCACTTCCGGCGCGCCTCCCACCAAACTTGCACAGCAAAAGTTACGTTCTCCCTTGTGACTGATTCTCAAGCACCTTCGACGCCCACCCTCTCGGATGCCACGGACTCGACCCCACCTGAGTTTTCCCAGGCTGTCGAATCCATGCATCAGGCCATACTGCGTCCTGAGATCACTTTGGGGACAATTCGTCCCCCGCAGCGTCTCGCTCCATTTAGCCATGCAATCGGCCTAGAGGTATCGGAGCCGAGTCAGGGGTCGCGCATCCCTGACCGCAGCGAAGGCGATGCTTTTGGTCGACTCATCCTTCTTCATGATCCTCACTCTGAGGATACGTGGGAAGGGACCATGCGCCTCGTTGCTTATATCCAGGCCGATATGGATGATTCTGTAGCCAACGACCCCCTTCTTCCCGAGGTCTCCTGGGAATGGCTTACTGAGGGGCTAGCAGATGCAGGTTTTAGCAACTTAGGCGGAACAGTGACCTCCACGTCCTCGGTTCGCTTTGGAGACATCGGGGGGCCGCCACGGGCGTATCAGGTTGAGATGCGAGCATCGTGGACTGCAAAATCCTGTGATCTTGCACCACACGTTCTCGCTTTTTCCAAGGTCCTTGCTAACGTCGCAGGCCTGCCTCCTGAGGGCATCTCCGCAATAGGCCTCTAATACGTAGATTATGCCTGAGCTTCTCGACGAACCCCGGGAGGGCCTTCCTCCGCTGTGCACTACGGTAGAAGAAATAGCTGATGCAGCGCGTCTTCTCGAATCTGGCGTTGGCCCCTTTGCCGTAGATACAGAACGTGCTTCTGGTTTCCGTTATGATGATCGCGCATTTCTTCTGCAGATCCGTAGGAGACAAGCTGGCACGGTACTTATTGACCCCTCAATTCACCCAGAGGCGGTTACCCAACATCTCGGGAGAGTGCTCAACTTCCACACCTGGGTAATCCATGCGGCTCCTAGTGACCTACCGTGTCTACGCGAGTTGGGACTACGCCCTTCCAATATTTTTGATACTGAGCTTGCCGGCCGGCTCATCGGCATGCCGCGCGTCAATCTTGCTGCGATGACTGAAGAAATCGTCGGCTTCACGTTGCGTAAAGGGCATGGTGCAGAAGATTGGTCCACGCGTCCTCTTCCTACGGACTGGCTCAATTACGCTGCCCTCGATGTGGAAAACCTCTTGGATCTCGCTGACGCGATGGCGGAACTCCTCGATTCTCAAGGCAAACTTGAATGGGCCGAGCAGGAGTTTGCCCACCTTGTCTACACGGAATATGAGAATCCACGTCCACCGAAGCAGTGGATAGATCTCAAGGGGCTCGGTTCTATTAAGAATCCAGAACAACTTGTTATTGCCAGAGAAGTCTGGACTGCACGAGAAAAAGAAGCTTGTGAAGTAGATAAGGCGGTGTCTCGCATACTGCCAGATAAAGCAATAATCGGTTTAGCGCTTTCTATGCCTCAGAGCATACGTGCAGTAGATCGCTCCCCCGGTTACCCTTCTCGGTTACGAAAGTCGTCTCGTAAGTGGTTAGGCGTTGTCACAGCTGCTCGTGAGATTCCGTCACATCAATGGCCACAAAGAATTCCTCGCCCACCGCGTCCTTATCCACCCAAATCTTTATGGGGACGCGACTACCCGGAGGTCTTCGCAGCGTGGGAGGACGTACAAAGCTCCTTGAGTTCGCTGTCTCTCCGCCTGGAGATTCCGGTCGAGAATATTCTCCAGCCCTCAGCGCTCCGAGAAATCGTCTGGTTATGCTGCACCACGCACTCAATTACCTCTCACGATGATCTCGTGCAAGCCTTAAGAGATCACCAGGCGCGTGAGTGGCAGATTCAGATTGTCCTCGACACGCTGCGTCGCAAGCTCCTATAAAAGCTTGTCGACGCAGCCTCTCCTCTATTCGGCCTCTGCCTCACTAGGGCCAAAGAGATCTTCCGCCCAACCACAAATAGCGGTGGTCACACTGTGAGAGTCAAGTCCAACGATCTTAAGCAGTTCGCTTCTCGACGCATGTTCGGGGAACATCTCCGGGAAGGCTAGGTTTCGAACCGGCACATCAATTTCTGCAGCGTTAAGAGACTCATTAATCATCGAGCCAATACCGCCATGGATAATGCCGTCTTCAATGGTGACCACAAGATCATGATCTGCCGCCATAGCGATTAGCGACGGTGCAACAGGTGAAACCCATCGCGGATCCACCACTGTTACGTTTAAGCCTTCTTCGATCAAGGTCGAACATGCTTCCATCGCGGTCTTCGCCATAATGCCTACCGCAACGATCAAGATACTGGGCGAATCGCTATCAGCACCTTCAGTGTCCGCATAAGCCAGCACCTCCGCGCCGTCGTCAAGCCCCATTAACGCCGGGATCTCCTCAGGAAGATTTCCTTTAGGGAACCTGACCACTGTGGGGCCGTCAATAGACACGGCTTCACGGAAGAGTTCTTTAAGCTGCGAGCCATCTCGCGGAGCCGCAACACGCATCCCCGGAATCACTGAGGTTATAGCAAAATCCCATACACCATTGTGGCTTGCACCATCAGAACCAGTTACGCCTGCCCTGTCCAACACGATGGTAACCGGCAGTTCAAGGAGACTGACATCCATGACCATCTGGTCAAACGCCCGGTTGAGGAACGTAGAATACACCGCGACAACAGGGTGCAGGCCGCCCAAGGCTAGGCCCGCTGCAGAGGTCATCGCATGTTGTTCAGCGATCCCTACGTCAAAAAATCTCTCCGGATACGCGTCGCCGAAGGCCGACAAACCAGTCGGGCCTGCCATCGCAGCGGTAATGGCCACGATATCCTGACGTTCCTTGCCTACCTCTACGAGTTCCTTACTAAACACAGATGTCCAGCCAGGGCTTTTCGTCCCTACGGGCTCACCCGTCTTGGGGTTAATAACACCCGTGGAATGCATGAGTTCCGCAACATCATTTTCTGCGGGGGCATAGCCCTTGCCCTTTTCGGTGACCACATGAACGATCAGCGGACCTTTATGGTCTCGTCCATAACGGAGTGCAGTTTCTACAGCCTTGATGTTATGTCCATTAACCGGGCCGATGTACTTCATTCCCAGTTCAGGGAACATTTCTGTAGGAATAACGCTAGATTTAACGCCTTCTTTGAAGGCATGAAGCGCTTCAAAAGTTCGCTCACCTACCCAACCAAGGGCCTTCAGTGTGCTCTTCCCCTGCTCCATCATCTTGTCGTAGAACGGCTGCATCCGGAGGCCCGCGAGGTTATCGGCAAAACCGCCGATCGTAGGAGAATAGCTACGACCATTGTCGTTGACCACGATCACAACGTTGCGGTCTTTGCTCATTGCGATGTTGTTGAGGGCCTCCCAACACATTCCACCGGTCAAAGCGCCGTCGCCAACGATCGCAACCACGTTGCGATGGGTTTCCCCTTGAATCTCAAACGCCTTTGATAGACCATCTGCGTACGACAATGCCGCTGAAGCGTGTGAAGATTCGGTCCAGTCGTGAGGGCTCTCTGAGCGGTCCGTGTAACCGGACAAGCCGCCCTTTTGCCTCAGCGAGTCAAATAACCCCACACGACCCGTCAGGATCTTATGAACGTAGGACTGATGCGACGTATCAAAAATAATGGGGTCCGAAGGAGAAGAAAAGACACGATGCAAAGCAATCGTCAGTTCAACTACTCCAAGATTTGGCCCCAGGTGCCCTCCGGTAGCAGATACTTTTTCAACAAGAAATTCTCTAATCTCTGCGGCAAGCGCATCAAGCTCATCAAACGAGAGCCTTTTCACGTCGGCCGGAGACGAGACGGTGTGAAGAATACCCATGGAGGAAAGGCGCACCCTTTCATTGATCGCGGACGACGGGCCTAGCTGTTAGTGCTCTCAGTTGAGGATACTGGAGGGGAAACGACAATCTGAGGAAACATGCGATTGGGGGCGCATGCAGCTACAAGCCTGAAGTGACAAAATTCTTAAACGCATTCTACTCCGTCATTCACGCTGACTAACAAAGCCCACTGCTTCCGCATGTCGCCACAAGCGCAATAATTAAAGTTCGCGACTCTTATCGCGCACCAATAAACCAAGGGTCTCAAAATGATGAGTACCCGGAAAAGCATCCACAAACTGGAGACGAATCAACGCGTATCCGTTCTCCTGCCAATACGACATGTCGCGAGCAAAGGTGGCAGGATCACAACCAATATGAACGACGACCTCGGGGGAGGCTAGCGCAATATCATCAATGACTGCTCGCCCAGCCCCCACCCGCGGCGGATCGAGCACCACTGCGACAGGCTTGGGCAGCCTCGGAACAGCGCGCTCCACCAGCGAAGAATGGAAGACCACCCGTTGTGCGTCGTGAGCACTTCTTAGCGCGTGTTTTCCGGCTTTTGCAGCTTCCGGCGATAGCTCCACAGAGTGGACAACGCCGCTATCTCCCAGCCCATCCAGCATCGCCGGAACAAAAGCGCCTGCCCCACCGTAGAGGTCCCATCCAATATGGCTGCGGTGCGCAAGGTCCTCTTGGTTGAGTTCCTGCAACGTGGTTTTAATCCAGCGCTGAATAGTGGAAGCATAATGCTGGGCCGAAGCCTTATGCGCTTGCCAAAAAGCTGTTGCTGAAATAGTAAACTGCGCGTTGCCGATAACCTGAGTGACGTTACCGTCGCCTTCCAGTACTTTTTGAATCGACTCAGCACGCTGCCCTCGCGATGGCTTTCGTGTCTCCACAACTGAGCGTTTACCCTCATCATCCAGGACAACCACAATCTGAGAACCTGGCGTGAACGTAAAGTTCACTGCTTCTCCTTCAGATTCGACAATCCCGTCCAACAACCCTGGAACAGCTTGTGAACAAGGATGATGCGCCACTATGTCGTGGGAATTACGACGGCGAAAACCGGCATTTCCCAGAGCATCGACACCAAGGCGCATCCGGGTGCGCCAACCCACTGGTTCCCCGATAGTCTGCACATCAATAGCAGGAATAGTGGCGATTTTGCCTAAACGCTGAAGCTGGTCTTTCAAAATATGTACTTTGAACTGAGCTTCTTCTTGAGGCTTAATGTCGCCTAGATCACAGCATCCAGCGCCATGCGACGCTGCCAGACATCTATTAACTGTTCTCAGATCGGATGCTCGTGTCACCGCTTCCAGTTCCGCACGAGCAAATTTTTTCTTCACCTGCGTAATCGTGGCCTCGACTACGTCCCCGGGATAGGTATTAGGAACAAAAACCACCCGCCCCTCGGACAAGGCTATACCCTCGCCCCCATGCGCTGACCGCTCGATGGTCAACTCGACTTTTGTTCCCTTATGCATGGTTGTATTCGATCCCTCGGGCATATCCGACGCCGTCTCAGTCATTTATTTATGTCCTTCTTGAGGATCGTCAGGGTTAGCTTCCCGATCCGTAGTTTCTTCCACAGGCATGTTGTGCTCTGTGGTCATCGCACGCGCGGCTTTCTTAACCATCCACACGGTAAGGAGCGTGACTAATCCGGTCAGCGGCCATCCCATAAGAATCCGGGCAAGCGCCAGCGCATTAGTTGCGTCTGCGTCATAAAGATTACGCTGAACTACAAAGCGCGTTGCAAATACTAAGGCCCATCCGAAAGTAGCTACAGCATAAGCACGACGTGCCGTTACGTTTGTTCTCCACGCCATGCCTTCGCCGTTGATCCCCTTCCAGATGATCCCGACCATCGGCCAGCGCACAATCAACGAGACTATAAACACAAGAGCCATCAAGCCTGACATCCAGATGCCATAGAGGAAATAGCCTTTGGCGTCTCCAGTCCACCATGCGATTGCCGCACAAATGCCTACTCCGATAAACCCTGAGATCGCAGGCTGAAGATTTTCTTTCCGCATCAGGCGCCACACGGTGACTGCTATCGCAATCGCAATCGCAGCCGAGAGACCTCTATTAAGGCCCCATTTATTGTTGATTGGAACGAAAACCAGAATAGGTAAAGTCGAGGAGACTAAGCCTCCAAGACCACCCATCTGGTCTAAAAACGTACCAGTATCTTTGGTTTTTCCTTCAGGTTCTGTAACAGAAGAGTCCACTTAATTCCTTTTACTATCAGTGGGTTATTCAGAAGGTGCCGCTGGAGGTTGAGAATTATTCGGATCGTTCTCCATCGCGGCTCGTAGCGCCATCTCTTCCTGCACTTGCTCTGCAAGCGGTTGCGGAAGAGCCACCGGTAATGAGCTTCCGGCCAAAATAGGAGCATCTCCGCGATTCACAAAAGTACGGGCGATAACTTCACGCCCCAGCTCAGCCATCTGGTCAGCAGATTCAGCCGGAGCAGCAAGAGTCATCCGCAACATCCAACGAGGTCCGTCTACGCCAATGATGCGGATTATGCCGTTTCCTCCATCTGCGGATCCAACGATTTCACGACCCCAAGGCCCCTGTTCTATATGCACGAGGAGTCCGTCTTCACGCATTCCCGCCGCAATTTCTTTGGTCGATTCACGCCATTGTCCTGCGGAAGAAGGAGTCGCAAAAGCAACCGGAGTAATACGACCATGCTCCGTGAGGACATGAAGCATCTTTGGCCCTTCTGGCCCCATTTCCACTTGCACCTCAGAAGGGCGTGGGAGCGGGACAAGCAAGGAGCCTAGATTAAGCGTTCCATCGGAGAAATCAGAGAAATCAAACTCTTCAATGTCTACGTGTCCGGCATCAAAGGGCCCCCTGTGCCCATTGATCGCATCATGGATAGGATCTGCCTCTTCAGATTCGCCCGCTACCGAGCTGTTGTCTAAAGAATCGGCCTCTGGGTCTGCCTGTACCAGGGATGGATCGTTTTCTACCACGTATCCGGGGTCTTCTTGTCGGTCCGTATCCTGGTTATCAGCGGACTCATTTTTATTTTTACCAAAGGGCCAGATAGACATATTTTTCCTTCACGCTTGCAATGCTTGCAATTCATTGTGGTTAATCAACCGCTGCTAGCACAAGGCAACGCAACTAGTTTCAACCACAGATTATGTTGCTTATAGCTAGTTAACCCCTGTAGAGCCGTAGCCGCCAGCTCCTCGCACTGTGTTATCTAGCAGCTCCTCAACCTCCACGAAATCAACCAGCTCAACTTTTTGAATCACGAGCTGAGCGATACGTTGACCGCGTTCAATAGAGATGGGGGTCTGAGGATCAAGATTAATCAGGCACACCTTGATTTCTCCACGGTAATCTGCGTCGATTGTACCTGGGGCATTAACAATACTGAGTCCTTCTTTCAGAGCGCGTCCGGATCGTGGGTGTATGAGCCCCACAGTTCCCAGCGGCAAAGCTAACGCCACACCAGTACCCACGAGTGCTCGGTGCCCTGGCTGAATCTGGACACTTTCAGTGGCATATAGGTCCACCCCTGCATCTCCGCGATGCGCACGCTGAGGTAGTGGAAGATCCTTGTCGAGTCGCTTAACCGACACAGGTCCTATTTGGTGGTCACTGTAAGTACCCACGATGCAGCTCCTTGCTCTGTTGTTCATCTGACCTAAGTCTTCTGCGCCGGTGCGGCACAAATACCGCATAAGAATGCCACACTAAAGCACAAACTCTCACATTTATGAGGCGTCTATCTGGAATAAGATTATGATCCCACCACAATAGGCGTCGCAAAGCTTGAAGGCACCTTGAAGACATCCCAGTGCTCAGCAGTTGTGGTCGACTTGCACTGCAGTAGACTGTGCTGCGTGACTGATGGGGAACGTAATCAAGTAAAAGTCTTGTACAGCGAACGACAATGGGTTCCGTGGTACTGGTGGCTTTTTGCCGCAGCCTTCGTCGCCCTCATTGCGACACAGGCTGGGATCAACCGATCTGATATCTGGTTCTATGGCACCGCTATCCTTCTAGCAGCACTATCGACGTGGGTCCTAGTCTCTTGGTCTGGCACAAAAATTACTGTCGAAGAAGACTCGGACGGAACTCGTTGGCTTGTTGTCGGTGAAGCTAACCTACCGGCCACAGTAGTTTCACGATCCTTGGCCGTGCTTTCTTCCGCCAAGCGCAACGCGATGGGCCGCCAGTTTGATCCTGCCGCTTTTATGGTCTCTCATGGCTGGGTACCCGAGATGGTGATGCTCGTGCTAGACGACGAGGACGATCCCACTCCGTATTGGCTGATTTCCTCCAAGAATCCCGAGCAATTACTCCAGAGTTTTGTGCCTCATCACGCCACCAACGTGTGACACTATCTCGCTGAAACCATAAGTAAGGTCAGGTGCTGCTACTTTCTAGCAAGCCCCTGACCTTATAATCTTGTGCGCTAACGCCTCTTCACTGCGCGGGTTACCCGCGATGAGTGCATCATAGTGCACCTATGCCTTATTACGGCCTCGTTACGCGCAATCTTTGCAGATAATACTGCCGTCATCTTCGACGTGATCAATACGATTATTGCGCTGAACCAGATAGCAAATGGAGCAGGTGAACTCGTCGGAACGGCGAGGGATCACCGTAACGCTCAGCTCTTCTCCCGAAAGATCTACCGTAGGAAGCTCAAAAGGTTCGACGATCTCACCGTCATCATCAATATCACTCTTCGTTGACTCTGCGGCTTTGAGTCCCTCTAGGGAGTCAGTCTCGATCTCGTCTTCTTCTCGACGTCGGGGTGCGTCGTAGTCAGTCGCCATGTGTCTCGCTTCCTGAAGTAAATTGCAGAACAGTCATCGCGCCAGCGGCGTTGTGTGCCTGCCCCTGCCCGAACTACTGTGTGGCATCTATCGACGCGCATATTAAGGCACAAATCTCAGATTGTCACTTCAGTTCCACCAACCTCCCCAGCGGGGGTAACTTCAAAGGATCGAAACCACTAATTCAGGCTTTTTAATTACGCACGTTATGGGAGGTAATAAGCTTTTCCAGCTCTATCGAAATGCTAGGTGAGGATACCCACAAGATCTCCCCCGACGTTCCCGGCGTAGAAAGAGCAGGAATTCGGACAACAGCGCCAGCTTCGGCTGCGATCAAGGCACCTGCAGCGTAGTCCCATGAGTTAAGCCCGTGTTCAAAATAAGCGTCAATTTTTCCTTCAGCCACCGAGCATAGATCTAAAGCGGCGCTCCCCATTCTGCGAATATCACGCACGTGAGGCAACACATGGACAAGCAATTCCGCTTGTTCTTTCCGCCGCTTAGCTGCATAAGAAAACCCAGTGGCCACAAGTGCTGTGGCTAGGTCACGAACGTACCGAACCCCAATGACTGACCAGTCTCCGCCTTCATCAGCAGCGATCGCGCCCGCGCCTATTGCGGCTGCATATATCCGCCCGGTGACCACATTTACCACCGCCCCGGCAACGACCTTGCCATCTATCGCAGCTGCAATCGATACCGCATAGTGAGGAATCCCATAGAGAAAATTGACGGTACCGTCAATCGGATCAACGATCCAGGTCACCCCGCTGACGGACACCAGATCGCTGCCTTCCTCGCCAATAATGCCGTCGCTCGGACGTCTGCGAGCAATCTCTTCAGTGATAATTCTCTCCGCTTCCGTATCCACTACAGTCACAGGATCCACCGGAGAAGACTTCGTCTGCACAAAATCGGATATGTCCCCCAGCTGCGCAACCTGTCTTCTAATAGCTGCCGCAGCGCAGTCAGCAATCGCAATGGCATCGCCTGCAAGCTGGACCGCATTGCTTATCTCGGTATCGTGCTCTGTAGTCAAAAGGGCTATCGCTTGTTCGTCCCGAATGCACGTATAGCCCTCTTGCGTCACATATGAATCGGCACTGTGAATATTGTTGTCTGACATGCTGCTCCACCGTCCTTCGATCACGAAAGTGACATCTTTTACAAAACTGCGTACTCGCAACCCATTCTCGCTTCTTTCCCTAGATTATGCAGCACAACGGACACAAAAGGTCCTCATACAGCTCCTTCCAGATCCATCATCACGCTCTGTGAGTTATTTATGTCGCGTAGAGACGCCAATGTGCGGCAATTGCGCTCGCAGACGCTTGCCATTCAGTAAGCTCAAATTCATGACACGAATTGGCTTTGGCATTGATGTTGGTGGATCTGGGGTTAAAGGCGCCCGTGTTGATCTCGATACCGGTGAATTTGTCGGAGATCGGATCAAGATTTTAACGCCCAAACCCGCCACCCCCGAAGCGGTCGCTCAAACGATTTCCCGCATTGTTACAGAGGCCGAGTGGGAAGGACCAGTAGGGATAACGCTCCCCTCTGTAATCCGGAATCAGGTAGCTCTTTCCGCCGCCAACATCGACAAATCATGGATCAATGTTGATGTTCAAAAATTATTTACAAAGACTCTAGGTGGACGCAGCGTCGCAGTGCTTAACGACGCCGACGCGGCAGGCATCGCCGAAGTAACTTTTGGAGAAGACCAAGCGCGCCGCGGTTCCGCTATTTTACTCACCTTAGGCACCGGCATCGGTTCCGCTTTCTTTATCAACGGAGTCCTGTTCCCCAATACAGAGCTCGGGCACATGATCGTAGAAGGAAAAGAAGCTGAGCATCTAGCTTCCTCCGCAGTAAAAGAGCGCGAAGAGCTAAGCTACACCAAATGGGCCAAGCGAGTTTCTAAAGTTCTCAGCGAATATGAACGCCTCTTTTGGCCAGATGTTTTTATCGTAGGCGGTGGAATCTCACGCAAAGCCGATAAATGGATACCCAAGCTCACCATTGATACACCCGTTGTGCCTGCAAAACTACGTAATACCGCAGGTATCGTAGGAGCGGCAATGGCAGCAGACCAAAACATCCGGCCTTAGGACAACGTAAAACTCACCCACATCTCATGGGGTCGTTACGACTAAAACCGGTCGTATTTTACGAGTAACGACCCCTCAAACCCCGCGATCTCCTTAAATGTTTTATAATGGCGCTTTGTCCAAGTCGTAATGAGTAAAATGCCTGGGAACTTCCTCGTCCAGCCTCTAGTTCCCCCTGCGTCCTCCCATTTGTTGAGCTTTATTAAAGCGCACATGTTAAGCAGGGAACAATAATGAGGCCTGTGACGTTAAAGCTTCCATCGGGTTAACGCCCTTAGGCTGGTAAGAAACAGCTCTGTTCTTCATGTCTTATCCGGCATCAAACTTTTTACGAGGAAACTCACTCATCCAATCGAAAGGGCGTACGTGGCAGCCACTGATAATTCAGAATCTTCCGCAACGGCACGCGCTAGCGGCACCGGTCTTTCTGGCACTCCTGCCGGTGAAGCAGCCGCCCCTGCCGCAAAGAAGACGGCAAAGAAAGTCGCAGCGAAGAAGACGGCACGCAAGGTCGCTCGAAAGGCTGCTCCGCGCAAAGCTGAGCCGGTATCCGCAACAGTGGGTCCCGTCGGCGGTATTGAAGCTGAATCCTCCACCGCGTCATCCATCGAATCGGATTCTGTCGAGTTGAAGGATTCCACTCCTGTGAAGAAGGCGGCTAAAAAAACCGCTAAAAAGACGGCTAAGAAAGCAGCCCAAAAAGCAGCTAAAAAAGCCCCTAAGCGTGCAGCCAAAGTCGAAGAGCCAGTAGAGGTTTCGCCCGAACTGGAAGCTACCGATGAAGACGAGCTCGAGACCGACAATAGCGATGACTACGATCCTCTCGATGACGCAGACGATGATCTTCATGATGAAGAAGACAATCTCGTATCGGTTCTCGGTGATGACGATGAGGAAGAAGCCTCTGAAGAGTCTGAGGATGAGGAAGAGGACGAGGGTTCTTCAGTCTGGGACGAAGACGAATCCGCTGCACTACGTCAAGCGCGTAAAGATGCGGAACTCACAGCCTCCGCAGACTCGGTACGCGCTTATCTGAAGCAGATCGGTAAAGTCGCTCTGCTCAATGCTGAGCAAGAAGTCTCTCTGGCTAAGCGCATTGAGGCTGGCCTCTACGCCACTTACCGCATGGAGCAGATGGAAGAGGCTTTTAACAACGGAGATCGGGAAGCAAAATTAACCCCCGCCGTTAAACGCGATCTTCGTGCTATCGCTCGCGATGGCCGCAAGGCTAAGAATCACTTGCTAGAAGCCAACCTGCGTCTCGTGGTTTCGCTGGCTAAGCGCTACACCGGTCGCGGTATGGCCTTCCTAGACTTGATCCAAGAAGGCAACCTTGGTCTTATCCGCGCAGTAGAGAAGTTCGATTACACCAAGGGCTACAAGTTCTCTACGTATGCTACGTGGTGGATCCGACAGGCCATTACCCGTGCAATGGCGGATCAAGCGCGAACCATCCGTATCCCTGTCCACATGGTGGAAGTCATTAACAAGCTGGGTAGAATCCAGCGTGAGCTGCTGCAGGATTTGGGACGCGAGCCCACCCCGCAGGAGTTGGCTAAGGAAATGGATATTACCGAGGAAAAGGTCCTCGAAATCCAGCAATATGCGCGCGAGCCTATCTCCCTTGATCAGACTATCGGCGACGAAGGTGACAGTCAGCTCGGCGACTTTATCGAGGACTCGGAAGCAGTTATCGCTGTCGACGCAGTTTCTTTTACTCTGCTGCAGGATCAATTGCAGGATGTCCTCCACACGCTCTCAGAGCGTGAAGCTGGCGTGGTTAAACTCCGTTTTGGTCTCACTGACGGCATGCCTAGAACCCTCGATGAGATCGGACAGGTTTACGGGGTTACTCGTGAGCGTATCCGCCAGATCGAGTCTAAGACTATGTCTAAGCTACGACACCCGTCACGTTCTCAGGTTCTCCGTGACTATCTTGATTAGTTGGTCATAGCTACGGCTAAGCGTATGGCGGCTCTCCCAGATCGGGAGGGCCGCCATACGCTTATGCTTTTAGTTGTTCACCTTATTTAGTTAGTTGATCCTCGATACACTGCTGCTGCGCTTCTTGAGGAAGGTCACCGCAGCTATTAACCGTTTCTACGACAAGGGGGCCCACAATTGCAATGATTGCCAGTGAAGCAACGATAGCCAGCACGCTAAGAACCAGCGAGACAATAGACATACCTTTACGGGTTTTAGACCCTAAAGGCATCTTGCGTGCTTTCATCAGCGCAATAATTGCCAGAATGATGGCAATGAGCGCTGGAATAAAGGCAAAAACCAGGCCTACGATACTGAAGATGGCGAGAATAGAGACGATAGCAAAGCCCAGCGCCCAATAAGCAATAGTGTTGTTCGCCGGAGGTACTGCACCATACCCTTGATTGCCGTAGTTCATGCCGTTGAAGGAATCTTGGCCATAAGCCCCTTCAGGGTTCCCGGTTCCAGGATAAGCAGGCATTGAATTCGATTGTGACAGGCCGTCACCAAAATCATTCTCATTATTGCCATAGGGGTTCTTCGGGGTGGTCATAATGTCCTTCCGAGTAAAAGTGTCAATACTTGTAGGCTCCATTATGCCTATCAAGGTAATTAGTTTCGCAATAATAGTGTTTCTTTTTCAATTAAATCAGACATGCGCAATCTATTCAGCAGATCACGTATTCAGCAGATCACGAGTCCCACCCGATCTTTTACCAACGTCGTAAATAATCGATACGTGCTTGGAGCTGTTCAGCCGAGCACATGGCGGTAGGAGGGCCACCGCATTTTTTTCTCACCTCAGTGTGAATAGCGCCGTGGGGCCTACCAGTGCGTGAAGCTGTCACCGACACCAAAGCATTGAGTTCTTTGCGAAGTCGAGGAATCTCAACGCTTGCAACCCTGTCTGCAGGTTCCTGCTGCTGCGCTGTCCTAATGCTTTCCTCATTCTTTTCGCGCTCTTTCGCTTCCGCGTCTCGCGCATCAAGTTGCTCAGTTTGGTGCTTTCGGAGCAACGCTCGCATCTGGTCGGCGTCGAGAAGCCCCGGAAGCCCCAAGTAATCAGCCTCTTCATCCGATCCTGCGAAGGTACCCGTCCCATAGGATGAACCATCATAGATCAGCGAATCTAGCTCTGCGTCCGCTCCCAGCGACTCGTAGCTAGGCAGGTCATCCTTCTCAATCTCTTCCTTGTTCGCTTGGGCTAATAGCTCGTCATCCCAGCCTTCGCTGGGCCTATCTGGCTTACCCAAAACGTGATCACGAGAGTTCTCCAGCTTCGCCGCCAGATCAAGCAGCACGGGAACAGAAGGAAGAAATACCGATGCGGTCTCGCCTTTTCGGCGGGATCGCACGAATCGCCCGATTGCCTGTGCAAAGAATAGCGGGGTGGATGCGGATGTTGCATACACGCCAACGGCAAGGCGAGGAACGTCCACACCTTCAGACACCATACGCACTGCTACCATCCATTCATCGGTAGAGCCGTTGAAGTCTTCAATGCGTTGCGAAGCCCCGGCCTCGTCAGACAACACCACGGTGACAGGCGAGGAAGATAAACGCTCCAAAATCTTGGCGTAGGCGCGCGCCGTCGTTTTATCCGTTGCGATCACAAGACCGCCTGCGTCAGGGATGTGTTTGCGTAGCTGTAGTAGCCGCGTATGTGCGGCTTGCAGCACCGCAGGTATCCAATCGCCTCTGGGATCGAGAGCAGTCTTCCATGCGCGCGCCGTTTGCTCCGGGTTCAAAGGTTCCCCTAAACGCGCGGCGAACTCCTCCCCCGCGTTTGTGCGCCAGCGGGCTTCGCCAGAATAGGCCAAGAACACCACGGGACGCACTACGCCATCCGCCAACGCATCCGAGTAACCGTACGTGTGATCCGATTGGGAAACGAGGTGCCCTTCACCATCTTCTTCATAGCGAACAAACGGAATCGTGGAATCATCCGAGCGGAAAGGAGTTCCGGTCAAAGCTAATCGACGTTCCACGTCACCGTACGCATCGCGGATTCCATCGCCCCAGCTTTTGGCATCGCCGCCGTGGTGAATCTCATCCATGATGACTAAGGAACGCTTTGCGGTAGACACCGCATGATGCTTAAACGGGTGCATAGCAACCTGCGCATAGGTCACCACGATACCATCGTATTGGGGATTAACTGCATCGGAGTTTTTAAAGTAAGGGTCTAGAGCTAGCCCCACTCGTGCCGCTGACTGCGCCCACTGCACTTTTAGGTGCTCCGTAGGAACCACCACGATGACCCTGTCAACCGTACGGTTTTCTTTTAACTCCGTGGCCACTCTGAGCGCAAAGGTGGTCTTACCGGCTCCAGGCGTGGCCACTGCAAGAAAGTCCCGCGGGCCCTTCATCAAATACTTGGTAAGCGCCTTGCGCTGCCAGGCGCGTAGGTCGCTTTTCACTTTTTACGTAGGCCCCTATAGATACGTTCACAATCCGGGCACACAGGTGACCCAGGCTTAGCTTGTTTGGTCACAGGGAAGGTCTCCCCACAGAGAGCGACAACCATTTTCCCTGAAATCGCAGAATCAACAATCTGATCCTTTTTCACGTAATGGAAGAACTTCGGGGTGTCATCACCAGTGAGATTGTCTTCTCTGATGTCTGGACGTTCGATGGTCTGCGTGCTCGTACTCACTCCACCTATATTGCACCACGATGTGTGGTCTCGACTACGTGGGTCTACCCTAGGAGGTTATGCAGCAGCATCAAGGAGATCACAGTGAGCATAATCTTGCGGATACTGAGGTAGCCGAGCTCAAGCTAAGCCCGAAAGGCTCGTGTTTTACGCCGCCTCGTGGGCCATCGTGTGGAATTAGTCACCGATGCCAAGAAGAGCCCCTCAGAAGATCGCCATCACCGCGAAGTTGTCTACTCCTGGATTCAAGGATTAAGGATCCCTTTCCTGCTCGCAGCCATGGCCGCATATATCTGGATGCACAACATGGTTCTATCAGTCATCCTGTTTGTCATCTGCGTACCTCTCCCCTGGATCGCCGTCGTCATTGCCAATGGCGTAGGAGAGAAAAGAGATCCTCGCGCACCAACCGTGTACAAACCTGCTGCGGCACGGGAACAAGAACGGTATTTGAATGACGTCTACAGCAATCAAAAGCGGATTTCTGGTCCCTCCACGACAACAAATCAGCCTGTGGTTATTGACGCTGATGACGCAGACAATGACGCCTCACAAAATCCTACGTAACCGCTGTAGCGCAATACGAAACTGTGAGCGGCACCGGCAGGCGTCGACACGCTACAACCTTCTCAATGCTCCTTCCTTTAGCTTCCGTCGCTTAACCTGTTACGGTTTCTACAGTGTTTCACCCACGGTTCTCCCCACGCCGTTTCACAGAAAGACGTGCTACATACATGCGCAGTACTCTCACTGAGATCTCACCCCAGCTCGTCCAGACGCTTGAAGAGGCAGGCTTCACTCCTGCCGCGCTCCAAGAATATCTAGGACCTGCAGCTTTCTCGTCTATAGCCCGAGGTGAACCTGCATCGATCCTCTATGCACTGCGTACGCGAGAAGAAGAACCACTAGCCATCCTGATACGAGCTTTCCTGGTCCATGCTGAGGTACCTCGACAGCACCTTGACAGCGTTCTCGGCGCGCAGATCATCGACACTCTTTTAACGCTCGGGATGGCGCAGGAGAAGGACTCCCTAGTTACTATCGGGATTGATATTCGCAGCACCCTGATCGATGGTCGACTAGTCTGGGTTTTTTCTGACATGGATGCCTCTATGGTCGCACACCACGTCCCGGGGAAAGACCATGTGCTTGGTATCGGCGCCGCCAGCTTATCGCTACTCTCGACGACCCCACGCACGCCTGTCCACACGTTGCTCGACCTCGGCGCAGGATCCGGCATCCAAGCACTGGGCCAAGCTCCGCACGCGCGCACGATCGTCGCTACTGATGTCCACGATCGCGCTCTTGACTTTGCTGAAGCCAACGGTGCAGCAAATAACGTATCGCTCGACATACGCTCTGGCTCTTGGTTTGAGCCCGTGGCCGGCGAAAAATTTGATCGGATCGTAGCCAACCCGCCCTTTGTTGTCGGTCCCCCAGAAATTGGACATGTCTATCGCGACTCCGGCCTCGATCTAGATGGAGCCACCGAGTGTGTTGTCCGAGGTGGAGTCGAGCATCTCAAAGAACAGGGCTGCCTTCACGCATTGGGGTCCTGGGTGTATCGGGAAGAAGAATCTGTTCCGGCACGAGTTGCGTCATGGATTCCAGAGCTGGGAGTATCAGCATGGTTCATCCAGCGAGACACCGTCGATAGCATCGACTACGTCAACACCTGGTTGAGGGACGAATCCATAGATCCCCGCAGCAGCGAGGGAGCACAACGCACACAACACTGGTTGCAGCATTTTGACCGCGCGAACGTCACCGCAGTGGGATTCGGATTCATCGCGATAAAGCGTATCGACGATCATCTCCCCTCCGAGGTGGTCTTTGAGAACGTCTCCCACCCCATCGACGCCTATGTGGGCGATGAGATCCAAGAACACTTTGTGCGAATGGAATGGTTGCGGGATAAAGACGCGGAGGCAATTTTGGATGCCCAGTATTATCTGCGCCCTGGTGTGGCCAAAGAAGATGTCTCTACAACAGATCTGGAGACGGGCATGGGATTTGCACCAGCTGCGTTAAGGCTGACGCGCACCGATGGTTTCCGCTTTATTCACGACGTAGATCACCACATTGCCGCCATTATTGCTGGCTTACACCCAGCTGGGCTGCCCCTGCGCGAAGTCGCAGACCTTTATGCTTTTAGCAACGGACTTGAGGATAGCTCCCTCCACGCAGCCCTCATTCAACCCATCGTCGCTCTCATTCAACATGGGATTATTCTTCCCGCAGACATCACAACGGGTTGGTGATGACAATGCGCGCAGTCCTCACACGAGTAAGTTCGGCATCTGTATCCGTCGATGGTCATATCGTCGGCAGCATTGACGCCCCGGTTACGGGAGGGATTCTCGCACTGGTAGGAGTAGGAAGAGACGACGACTCCGATGCATGGAAGACAATGGCTCGGAAAATCGCGGAGCTTCGCATTCTTGAAGGAGAAAAAAGTGTTTCCGAGGCACAGGCCCCTGTTCTTTTAGTCAGCCAGTTCACGCTTATGGGTGCCACGGCCAAAGGCCGACGACCTTCATGGTCAGAGGCTGCTCCGAGAGAACAAGCAGAGCCCATCATGGAAAAGATTGCCACAGCATTAAGGCAACGTGAGATTCACGTGGAAGAGGGCCACTTTGGTGCGATGATGGAGGTCGCTTCCGTTAATCAAGGACCTTTCACCGTGATAGTGGAGTGTTGATTAAGCCGAAAAGATTATCCAATTGCACTCTTTCGGGGCTAAGAGATAACCCCGAGTTAATCCATCGAAGGCAATCGGGAACTTTCTTAGGGGGTTTTCCGTTGAGTCCCATAGAAGCGCCGACTTGAGGAGGTCATGATGACAGAATCATCCAGCCAAGAACTAGCTCAGGAGTTGATTGACCGCGGAAGTCGCCGTGGACAAACTAACGATAATCCCTCTGCAGACCTCGTCCGCGTTTATCTCAATGGCATCGGTAAAACTGCCCTATTATCCGCAGAAGATGAAGTGGAGCTGGCCCAAACTATTGAGGTTGGGCTTTATGCCGCGCATCTTCTAGAGGACTCTAAAGAACCGCTAACGCGCGCAATGAAGCGCGACCTTAAGGTTTTGGTCAAAGACGGACGCAAAGCACGCGCGCACCTCCTAGAGGCAAACCTTCGCCTTGTTGTTTCCCTAGCTAAGCGTTATACAGGCCGTGGCATGCCGCTTCTCGACCTCATCCAGGAAGGCAACCTCGGGCTTATCCGAGCCATGGAAAAATTTGATTATTCCAAGGGCTTTAAATTCTCCACATACGCAACGTGGTGGATCAGGCAGGCAATCACGCGAGGCATGGCGGATCAATCCCGAACCATTCGTCTCCCTGTTCACCTAGTGGAACAGGTGAACAAGCTCTCACGGATCAAGCGTGAAATGTACCAACACCTTGGCCGGGAAGCCACCAATGAGGAGCTTGCAGAAGAATCCGGAATCGATGAGTCCAAGATTGAGCTTCTGCTACGCCAGTCTCGCGATCCAGTCAGTCTAGATATGCCCGTCGGCGCTGATGAAGAAGCCCCTCTGGGTGACTTTATTGAAGACTCTGAGGCAACCGATGCCGAGTCCGCGGTCGTTGCTTCATTGCGTCACTCCGATATTCGTTCGGTCCTTGACACTCTTGAGCAGCGTGAACAAGATGTCATCCGCATGCGCTATGGCTTAGACGATGGTGTCCCCCGCACCCTTGATCAGATCGGCCGTCAATTCGGTTTATCCCGTGAACGCGTCCGCCAAATCGAACGCGAGGTTATGACTAAGCTTCGCGACGGTGCTCGCGCCGACAAGCTTCGCGCCTACGCAATCTAGCTCACCCATACACTCTAGAGACTCCCTTGAAGCAGGAAGGATTTCGCTTCAAGGGAGTTTAACTTTTCACTACCGATTAATTGGATTGTTCAATTTATTTTCAACAACCCATTCTGATACGCTATTGCTAGCGTGCGTGGTTTACACCCCGCATGCATGCTACTTAGTCCAAACCTGCAAGTTCGACAGAATCCATATAGATTTATGTAGGAGAACTCGCCACGAACTTTGATTAGCCTGCCCCACGGTGGATAAAGGAAAGAGGTTAAATAATGAAAGATTTGGTCGATACCACAGAAATGTATCTGCGGACCATCTATGAGCTGGAAGAAGAGGGAGTCACTCCCCTTCGTGCACGCATCGCCGAACGCCTCGATCAGTCAGGTCCTACTGTCAGCCAAACCGTTGCACGTATGGAACGTGACGGCCTTGTCGTAGTCGCATCCGACCGCAGCCTTCAAATGACACCTACTGGACGAGCTCTAGCCACCGCCGTGATGCGAAAGCACCGCCTCGCAGAGCGTCTCCTTACAGACATTATTGGCCTAGATATCCACAAAGTTCACGATGAAGCATGCCGCTGGGAACACGTCATGAGCGACGAAGTGGAACGACGCCTCGTCGAGGTCCTCGATGATGTCACGCGCTCCCCCTTTGGCAACCCAATCCCAGGCCTAGATGAGCTTGGCGTTTCCCTCAAGAAGAAGGAAGAACCAGGTAAGCGTGCCGTCGATGTAGCCCGTTCCACCCCTAGAGACGTGCGGATCGTTCAGATCAACGAGATACTTCAGGTAGATTCTGACCAGTTCCAGGCTCTCATTGACGCAGACATCCGAATCGGAACAACTGTCACGCTCAGCGAAGTAGATGGCCGAGTCACCATTACGCATGGCGAAAAAACAGTAGAGCTTATCGACGACCTAGCTCACGCAGTACGAATCGAAGAAATTTAATTTAAAGGGTACAGGCATGAAACTCCTTGTCACTGGCGGAGCTGGATATGTAGGAAGCGTCTGCGCTGCAGTCCTTCTAGAGCAGGGCCACGAAGTTACAATCGTGGATAACTTTTCTACTGGCAACAGGGAGGCCGTACCTGCTGGAGCCATTCTCGTCGAGGGAGATATCCGCGACAAAGCCAACGAGATACTTGCATCTAATTCATACGATGCCGTCCTACACTTTGCAGCACGCTCCTTGGTCGGCGAATCGGTGGAAAAACCCTCCGAGTACTGGCAGCACAACTTTGTTACCACATTGGCGCTCCTGGATGCGATGCGCGCCAACAACGTAGCAAATCTGGTTTTTTCTTCGACTGCAGCAACCTACGGCGAACCAGCTTCAGTCCCCATCACAGAGGACTTCCCCACCCAACCAACCAACCCCTACGGTGCCACTAAGCTTGCTATCGACCACGCCATCACGTCTTATGCACAAGCTTATGGCATGAGCGCTACAAGCCTGCGTTATTTCAACGTTGCCGGAGCTTACGGAAACATCGGTGAAAATCGCGAAGTGGAAACCCACCTTATTCCTCTGATACTCCAGGTTGCTTTGGGACACCGCGACAAGATTCTTATGTTCGGTGACGATTGGCCGACCGAGGACGGCACTGCGGTCCGCGATTACATCCATATCCGCGATCTCGCCGATGCTCACGTTCTAGCTATGGAATCCAATCAACCGGGTGTCCATAGAATTTTCAATCTTGGCTCCGGGGAAGGTTTCTCGGTCAAACAGGTCATAGAAGCGTGCCGTACCGTGACGGGACATCCCATTCCAGCAGAGGTTGCACCACGCAGAGCTGGTGATCCTGCTGTTTTGATTGCGTCTTCGGCCAAAGCCCAGTCGGAACTGGGTTGGCGTCCTACGCGCACCGATCTCTCCACCATTGTTGAAGATGCGTGGGCTTTTACCTCTCATCTGGGATGAACGTGCCCATAGCGCACCTAGATAACCGATTTCCATCATCCTGCAGCAGCATAAATTTCTATGTTTATGCTGCTGCATTCGTTTTCTTGTCATTGCACAAGCCGAGAGAATTCCATGTTTGTTGTACGCCTTCCTGCACGGCCTCGTACACACGGGATAGCTCCCCAGTTTGATACCCAGCTAGCAGTAAGCGGCTAAGGCGGTGGTCAGGACTGTCGTCTAAAGCGCTAGCCAAGGCAATGGGAATCCGTGGAGACAAAGGCGTACTACAACAGCTAATGGCATAAACGCATAACGCATTGGCACGGATATTGCCTGATGAGAGCTGTGCGACTTCACGAGTTACACGCCGTGCGGCCTCCGGCTGTTCAAGAAACTCGGAGAGGCATAAATCCCTGAGGAAGGAATCCGAGAATATCTCTCTGACTACGTTCAGTTGCGCGTCCTTAAGATAATGCGTGTCCGCGGGAGACTCACAAGCCGACATGAGGATCACACGAAGTTGATTAATTAAGTCATGTCCCTGCTGCTTATCATTTTTTATTGCTTGCGCCCGTATCAATGCACTTTGATGTAAAGACGCAACATCCAAATCCTCCAGCTGCTCCCCTGTTGCCTCAAAATAATGAAAGGCCTCCCCACGACTGATCGCGGGCAGCTCTCCGCATTCGAGCAAAGCCTGGCTGGTAAAGGATGCTGAGACCTGCGAGATCTTACCTTCCCGCCAGCCTCGATCCTTATCTGCCCATATTTGTACATCATCGCTTAGGAACAACGCCCGGTATCGCTGTGACGTAGCAATATCCGTGGTAATCCAGCATCCATCCAGGTGAAGAATCCCGCACTGAGATAATTGGGAAAGATAGTCTCGCAAGTCTTCGATCTGTTCTGCGCTTAATCGTGACGCAACCACAAAACCCATCACAAATTCCGGTTCCACAACGCTTAATGCCTGATCCACATCCGGCAGATGCCTAGCATCGCTAATATCCATACGTAGTACAGGACCCAGGGCTATACGGTTCTCAGAATTTTTGACGCAGGTAACAAATACCAAGGATTCATGTGGGTAATAGCCAAGCAAACCGGGGATATTGGCAAGTATTTCTCTCGGAGTAAAGACAATGTTCATGCCTCACATTTCTACTGAGACTGTCTCGGTTTAGATAGCGTCTGATGCTTGAACCGCTCTTATCGGTGGATAACTCTAGGTTTCCTTTGCTGCCTGTGTACAACTACTTTTCGCTTATCCTTAGCGGATGCTTCTACAAAAGCGCTGGTAACCGCGAAAAATACTCAGCGTGGAACAAAACCCTCACACGCCCTGTTGTTGAAAGTACACAGAGAAATGGCTGTTCAACGCCACTATTGTGTTCTATGGAGAAGACTGCGCTACCGCTTGCCCGCATTATCGTAAAACAGACTAAAATGGAAAATGGAGGGCTTAGCGTAAATAGTGGCCTCGTTATGTCTTTAGTCCTGCACTATGAACGCTATTAAGATGTGGGAAGATGTTTAGGAGGAGTAACAGTAACATGCAAGAGAAAAACGCTCGCATGTACGAATTAGAGTTCCCTGCGCCTGAAGTGTCTTTAAAAGACAGCGAAGGCCCGACTCTCATCGTTGCACTCCAGGGTTATGCGGACGCTGGACATGCAATCGACGCTAGTGCGGAGCATTTGCTTGCGGCTCTCGATCACAGGCCAGTGGCTTCATTTAATAATGACGAGCTCATCGACTACCGATCCCGACGACCTTCGGTAACCATCGAACACAATAATATTGTTAACGCAGAGGAACTCGCGTTAGGTATTGAGGTTCTCCGAGATAATTCGGGAACGCCTTTCCTACTTCTCTCTGGACCCGAGCCTGATCTTCGGTGGGATGCTTTTACTAAAGCCGTCGCGGATCTCGTGGAGCGCTTTGGTGTGTCTCGCACCATATGTCTGTATGCAGCTCCTATGGCTGCACCTCATACCAGGCCCATGGTGGTTTCCGCTCACGGAAACTCTGCGGACTTAATCGATCATCATTTCAGCTTAGATACCAGGATCACAGTCCCGGGGTCTGCCTCGCTTCAGCTTGAACGCCTGCTCAACAAACAAGGACGAAACGTAGCCGGATACACCGCACATGTGCCGCATTACCTTTCTGCATCACCGTATCCACAAGCAACGTTGAGCTTGCTTGAGGCTGTCTCTTCTTCCACCGGGTTAAAGTTTCCGCTTCGTACGTTGGAAGAGGATTCTCGCAAGGTTGCTCTTCAGATTGAAGAACAAGTTGCGAGTTCTGCAGAAATCGAAAATGTTGTTCGCCTTTTGGAACAACAATACGATGAAGAACTTGAACGGTACCGCGAGGCGAATCCTGAGGCCGTCATGCCAGGAGAAGGCGTTGTGCCTAACGCCGAGCTACTGGGAGAAGAATTCGAGAAATTCCTTGCAGACATCGATAATCGTTCTTTAAACGGCGGGAAAAGCGAGAACGACCAAGAGCAGTCTGCTCCTGTAGACACCACCGATACATCGGATGAGGAAACCGATCTCTAGCAACAAAACCAGCCGCCGCGAGGAGGACTAGTAAGCGTAATCCCTCCTCGCGGTGCAACGTCGTATAGCTGTTTTTCCATGATGCCTTTTCCGTTCTTAGCGCATGTGATACTCGTTTCAGCACACAGCAGCAAACCCGGCTAGGGTTAATCACTGTGAACCTTACTCAGATGCTCCCCGACCTAGAAGAAGTCCCCTCGTCGCTTTTAGACGATGCTATTTTTGATTCTTTCTTGGGGTGGACAAAGGCTAAGGGAATTTCTCTCTATCCGGCTCAAGAAGAAGCCGCTCTGGGAATCCTTGCCGGAGACAATGTGATCTTGGCAACCCCTACGGGATCCGGAAAATCCATGGTTGCTACCGCAGCTCATTTTATTGCGATGGCGCGGGGACAACACTCTTTTTATACGGCCCCCATCAAGGCTCTTGTCAGCGAAAAGTTCTTCGCACTATGCGATATTTTCGGCCCTGAGTCAGTAGGAATGATGACGGGTGATGCCACTGTTAACGGCAATGCCCCCATCATTTGCGCCACCGCCGAGATCGTTGCCAATATTGCGCTTCGGGACGGCGCTCGCGCTGATATCGACCAAGTGATCATGGATGAGTTTCATTATTACTCCGAACCTGGTCGCGGCTGGGCTTGGCAAGTTCCGCTCTTGGAGCTACCCCGGGCGCAGTTCCTGCTTATGTCAGCAACGCTAGGCGATACTTCTTTCTTGGAAAAAGATTTGGAACAGCGCACCGGGCGCGATACCCAACTGGTCTCCGGGTCCACAAGGCCAGTCCCGCTGGAATTTTCTTACGTCTATACCCCCATCCACGAGACTATTGAAGACCTTCTTTCAACGGGTAAGGCCCCTATTTACGTTGTGCATTTCACCCAGCGGGAGGTCATTGAACGCGCCCAATCGCTAACGAGCATGACGATCATAGACAATGCGGCCAAAGAAAAAATCGTGCAAGAGATCGGTGACTTTAAGTTCACCACAACCTTTGGGCATGTTCTTTCCAAGCTACTGCGTCGCGGTATTGGGGTACACCATGCCGGGATGCTCCCCAAATACCGCCGTCTAGTGGAGAAGCTCTCTCAGACGGGTCTTCTGCGAGTAATTTGCGGCACAGATACTTTAGGTGTGGGCATTAATGTGCCTATTCGCACCGTGTTGTTTACTGGTCTAGCTAAATTTGATGGCACGAAACAGCGCATCCTTGCGTCTCGAGAATTCCATCAGATTGCAGGCCGTGCGGGACGGGCTGGCTTTGACACAGTCGGATCCGTGGTCATTGAGGCTCCTGAATTTGAAATTGAAAATTGGCGACTCCGGCAACGAGCAGGCAGCGACCCCAAAAAGCTAAAAAAGCTACGCAAAAAATCGGCACGTGACGGCGATGTTGTCTGGGGAGAACGCACCTACGAACGCCTCAGCACCGCTGAACCGGAACATTTGCAAAGCCAATTTCGGGTATCTAATTCAATGCTCCTTAATATCATTAGCCGCCCCGGTAATGGCTACATGCATCTCAAACAGTTGCTTCGTAACAACCATGATTCGCGTGAAAAACAAAACAAAGATATCCTGACCTGCCTTGAATTATTCAGGGGGCTTCTCAACGCTGGGATCGTCGAGAAGCTAGAAACCCCGGATGAAACCGGCCGCTACTATGCGATTACCCAGGAGCTACAGCGCGACTTTGCACTCAACCAGCCCTTGGCACCTTTCGCGCTGGCTTCCCTTGAATTGCTTGATCGCCAAGCGGACACTTTTGTCCTTGACGTGATTAGTACATTCGAGGCTATTTTGGATGATCCTCGGCAAGTTTTGATCGCGCAGCAAAAAGAAGCGCGCGCAACCGAGAGAGCCGCCCTCAAAGTAGAGGGCGTTGACTACACCGAACGCATGAAATTGATCGAGGACATCACATGGCCAAAGCCATTAGAGGATGAATTAGAGAACGCTTTCGAGATATATGCACAGGGTCATCCATGGGCTAAAGAATTTGAGTTAAGCCCCAAATCAGTAGTCCGGGACATGATCGAGCATGGCATGACTTTCAGCGATCTGATAGCCACATATGGCCTTGCGCGCTCTGAGGGCGTGGTGCTGCGCTATCTCACCGATGCGTGGAGGACACTGCAGCACAGCGTCCCCGCCGAGTATCGCACCGAAGAGCTTGACGACGTCATCATGTGGCTCGGAGAGGTCGTACGCCAAGTTGACTCCTCGCTTGTCGACGAATGGGCTCAGATGGCAGACCCCGATGCACCGATTTCTCAAGAGACTCTTGAACGCGAGCTAGCTTTCGGAGTCGAAGACCCCACCGCACTTACAGCTAATAGGCGTGCCTTTACCATTATGGTGCGCAATACGATGTTCCGACTAGTCCAGCTTTTTGCAGATGAGAAGGAAAACCAGCTCAAAGAAATGCTCGCTTATCTCGGCGAAGTTCCCGATTTTGGAGCTGCTTTGGATGATTACTTTGACGAGTACGCGGACCTCGACACGGGACCCGAGGCCCGCGGTCGGGAGTATTTCTTTCTTCAAGATTCTGGTAGAGCCTGGCAAGTCCGTCAGATAATCAAAGACCCCGCAGGCGATAATGCCTTTGCTTTTGTTGGAACCGTTGATCTCGATGCTTCTGATGCCGCAGGCGAGGTACGGTTCTCGCAATTAACACTCGATTACGCGAACTAGCCTCCCGCGTGGTTATGCACGTACGCAGCGCCTAGGATTTTCAACTCCTAGGCGCTGCGTACGTAATCATCTCATAGGAACTGTAAAGGAATGCAGAACCTATAGTTTCCAGCGAGCCGTGTTTAACCAGTTGTATGTAAGGAGTTGCGTTTAACGAGCAGCCTCAATTTGTACTGCCTGTGCGATGGCTTGCATTACGCCAGCGATCTTGATGCTCTCCCAGACCTGTTCCTTGGTCAGTCCCTCTTCTTGCACTGTTTTAACGTGTGCTACTGCGCAGTGCTCGCAACCATTAATAGCGGAAACAGCGACAGCCCATAGTTCAAAGTCAGCTTTATCTACGCCGGTCTTGTTGATGATGTTCATTCGCAGGCCAAATTTCACCTGCGCAAAGTCATCACCAAACCAGCTCTTTGCGCGGTACGCCACGTTATTCATAGCCATAACAGTCGCGGCGGCAAAAGCAGCTTCAATTGCCTCTGCAGAAAGATGATCCTGAGCCTCATCAAGGATTTCTGAGATAACCGTATCGTTGCGGGTGGCTGCCGCAGTGGCTACTAAAGTTCCCCACAGCTGCTGCTCACTCAGTTCAGTAGACCTAACCAGGGTACCGATGTTTAGCTTCTGGTCCTTTGCGTACTCCGGAAGAGCATTCTTAAGATTCTCGATGGACATGTTTTCCCTTTCATTGAAACGTTCTTATCTAAAAGTGGCCCGATATCAGTCTCTCTATATAAAATCTCTATACAAAGGATGAGTCGGGCCAATCACGCCCTTTTAACTCTTTTAGCTGCGGGCGTTATCACAGTTGATTATGTCAACTGGTTACTTCAGCGATTCCTGAACGACCTCAAATTTGTCGATGTTCTTGGTTGGGTCGTTCTTCTGCCAGTTACAAGCACAGACCTCTTCAGACTGGAGAGCATCCAGTACGCGAAGAACCTCATCTACGTTGCGACCAACTGCATTTGGGGTAACGGACACAAACTGAATGATTCCGTCGGGGTCGATGATAAAGGTCGCACGGTCTGCAACACCTGCAGCATTCTCAACGCCAAGCTCACGGATAAGTTCGTGCTTGATGTCGGAGAACATTGGGAATGGGACGGTCTTGAGCTCAGGGTGAGTAGCACGCCAGTTAAAGTGAGAGAACTCGTTGTCAATGGAACCACCAAGGATCTGAGTATCGCGATCTTGGAATTCCTCATCGAGCTTGCCAAAAGCGGCAATTTCGGTGGGGCACACAAAGGTAAAGTCCTTCGGATAGAAGAAGACTACCTTCCATTTGCCTTCGTACTTGTCCAAAGAGACGGTCTCAAAGTAATCCTCAGGCTGGGAGGCGTTAACATCGTGCAGGTCACCACCTTTGAGGGCCACGAGCTCGAACTCAGGGAACTTCTCTCCAACTGTCAGGATTGCCATGTTTTCCTCCAATAAAACAAATGACGTTACTTTTATTTCCGTAGCCAGCCGAAAATCCACAGGTTTCTCGGTTAACCACGGCAGATCATGCTCAAATGCATGCCAAAAGATACCTGCAACCGCGGGTTTTGTTAGGGCTTAAGCGGTTCTCAAACCACACACTAGCCCCACATAATCCTTCTTATAGCAGGCACGCTTAATAGGTTTCACCGTAGTGTCATGCACCTACAATCGTTTATACCTATTCCCCACCACAGTGTCAATATGACTTTACGATTTAACGAGCTATAATAAATAGGTATGAGCAATAAAGAATACCGACCAACTCTCGCGCAACTACGAACTTTTGTCACAATCGCGGAAAATAAGCACTTCGGAAGCGCTGCAGCCAAGCTATCCATTTCCCAACCGTCCCTATCGCAGGCCCTGGTTGCCCTAGAAAATGGCCTAGGCGTGCAACTTATCGAGCGCTCCACCCGTCGGGTTATCGTAACCCCCGCAGGTGAGGCCCTCCTCCCCTTTGCAAAAGCCACATTAGATGCCGCCGATGCCTTTACATCTTATGCACAGGGAGCATCCGGGACGCTTTCAGGACCCCTGTCTTTAGGCATTATCCCGACGATTGCGCCTTATATCCTTCCGCAACTACTTGATTTAGTACATGAGGAATTTCCTGATCTCGAGTTACGCATTATTGAAGAACAAACCAAGCATCTGCTTCAACAGCTGCGCGACGGCCAACTCGATTGTGCAGTACTGGCGCTTCCCACAGAGCAGCCAGGAATTATCGAGATGCCTCTTTACACCGAAAACTTCCGAATGGTGCTCCATAAGGATCACCCATTTGCAGGCTGCGACAATCTCACATTGAGCAGCCTGCGAGACCTTGACCTTATTTTGCTTGACGACGGCCACTGTTTGCACGACCAAATCGTAGACCTTTGCAAACAAGTAGATGTTAACCCCGCGCGTTCCAAGAACGCGGACATGCGTGCAGCTAGCCTTACCACCGTTATGCAACTCGTAGGAGCGGGTCTTGGAAGTACACTGGTTCCCGAGAGTTCGATACCTATTGAATGCAGTCGACCCAATATCGCGACAGCAAGCTTCGCCCGTGAAGTAACTGCCTCGCGCCAGGTTGGATTGATCTTCCGCGCCTCCTCCACCCGTACAGAGGAATATCAAAAGCTCGGTTCAATTGTCGGCCAGGCCTATCACAATATCTTAGCCTCCCAGGCGTAAAAATAAAGCAAAAGCGCTGTTCGGCGAGGTTTAGTTTCACCGAACAGCGCTTTTAGAGTTTTGTTTTAGAGCCAATCCCTAATATTTCGGGTACGGGCCACCTGCGAGTTGCCTATAAGCATGAACCGTAGCGTTATAAACGACCGGAAGGGCGATAATCATTCCTAGTCCAAGAGTAAAGATCATAAGAGCAAGAGAAAGAAGTCCAGTGAGGATCAAGAAGCCAAGGATCCGAAGGTAATGTTTCTTCCCCACAGCACATCCCCATAGCAGAGCATCTTTCACTCCGCCCCGGCGATCTGCCGCATAGTACGCAGAAAAACTTACAAACGGCTGGATTAATAAGGAGATAAGCACATAAGCTACTACTCCTCCTACCACCAAAGCAACAAATTGTGGGTCATTCAGGGTAGTAGTGATATTCACCAGATTGACACCTAAAACAACCCCGATCACAGCCACCACAAGAAACTCGATCGCCATAATAACGATTAAGGTAAGAGTCGTGGGCCAATAATTCACTTTTTGGAAAACAGCAGAAAAAGAAATACTTTTCCCGTCTATTTGCCGCAGTAATAATTGGTACAGGAACGCAGTAAAAAACACAATAATCAACGACGTAACAATGTCAAAGACTGGGGTGCCCGAGTCTTCAGGGGTTGGGATGGAATTGGAACCGGCTTGAGAGACCACCTTGGATACCGCCAGGCCAATGCTCCCGCCGACCAGGATCAGACAGAAGATAAAAGAGCCAAAAATCCACAGTGCTGGACGAGCAAAAGTGATTCCAAATCCATATTTAATTGCAGTCTTAATCTGAAGCTGTGGATCACCAGTAACCATAAATCGATCCACATCCGGGTGCATCTCCTGCGCCGTGGGGTTTCCATAAGCGCCGTTATCTACCCCAGCGGTTGATTGCCCCATCGCATGTGCGGAATAGCCGTCATAGCTTCCCGTCTGATTCTGCCGAGCGTCGGAAGCTAGATAAGGAAAATCCGGCTTGTCTTCTGGGTGATTGACTTCTGGATAAGGACGAAAATCATCTGTCCCACCCTTATTATGGTCCCCTATCGCATTGCCATCTTTATCGTGCGGGTCAGACATCATGCCTCCATTTATTTTCTTATATAGTAAAAAACGATTTTCATTGTATAGATTATCTGTTTAAACAGAATGGGGGTAAGCTCCGACTCCCCACCCGCCTCTTATACATACAAAATAGGAAATAATACCCACATTAGGGGCTGTAGGTGCAGTATGCTCCTCACAAGCACAAGGTATGTACTCAACAGTTGAGATTCGCTTACTCAACAGCGCCAAGTACCATGGTCAGGAAATGAATACTGCGAAACATCAGACCAGCAATAACAAGAACATTGATACCAACGCGAGCTCAACTTCGCACAGGAAGCAACGGAGCTCAGTAGCATCTCCTCGGCCACATGCCGAATTACGCTCAGCAAAGCAAGCGCTTCGCGCACAACTTAGCCAGGTCAGCATTACTGAAGAACGAGGCTTTCTTCGTCGTATTCACAAGGCTTCCTCCATGGGCGCAATCAAGGCTATCGCCGATGATATTGATCAAGCCCAGGCGACATTATTGCAACGGGCAGCAGGCGTCCCTGCTGTTACCTTCCCCGAAAACCTTCCGGTTTCTAGCCAGCGCGATGCCATCGCAGAAGCTATTACCAACAATCAGGTTGTGATTATCGCGGGAGAAACTGGGTCTGGAAAAACCACACAGATCCCTAAAATCTGTTTAGAGCTAGGCCGCGGAGTACGCGGTTTGATCGGGCATACGCAACCGCGGCGACTTGCTGCGCGCACGGTTGCAGAACGCATCGCAGAAGAACTCGGCCAAAAAATCGGCGATTCGGTGGGGTACGCCATCCGCTTTGATGATCGCGTTTCCGCATCCACGTCCATCAAATTGATGACCGACGGCATTCTGCTTGCAGAGATGCAGCGAGATCGTTTCCTCAACGCTTACGACACAATAATTATCGACGAAGCCCACGAGCGCAGTCTCAATATCGACTTTATTCTCGGCTATCTCAAACAGCTTCTTCCGCGGCGTCCTGATCTTAAAGTCATCATTACCTCTGCGACGATTGATCCAGAGCGGTTTGCCCAGCACTTCGCTAACGCCCATGGCGTTCCTGCGCCAATCATTGAGGTCTCCGGGTGCACATACCCCGTTGAGATTCTTTATCGTCCTCTTGAAGTCTCCGACGGGGAAAAACTTATAGACGTCGACCCCATCGATGGGCTCACCCAGGCTATTCAGGAGCTTATGGGGTACGGCCCCGGAGACATTCTCTGTTTCTTTGCCGGAGAGGCGGATATCCGTGAAGCAATGGATGCTATCGAAGCCAAACGATGGAAAAACGTTGAGGTTACTCCCCTCTTTGGGCGCCTCTCCAACCAAGAACAACATCGGGTTTTCTCTCCCCATTCAGGACGCCGAATTGTTTTGACAACAAACATAGCGGAAACCTCACTTACTGTTCCCGGCATTCATTTTGTAGTGGACACTGGAACCGCACGCATTTCAAGGTATTCCACCCGGACAAAAGTCCAGCGTCTTCCTATCGAACCAATTTCGCAGGCGAGCGCTAACCAGAGGACGGGTCGCTGTGGTCGCGTCACCGACGGCATAGCAATCCGGTTGTACTCCCAGCAAGACTTTGAATCTCGACCAGAATTTACTGATCCAGAGATCTTGCGAACAAATTTGGCTAGCGTCATTCTCCGGATGGCTTCTCTAGCATTAGGGGACATTGAAAACTTTCCTTTTATTCAAGCTCCCGATACCCGAGCCATCCGCGATGGCTTCTTATTGCTTAGAGAACTAGGAGCACTGACCGATTCCGACCAAGGAGACTCCCCCAAACTCACCACGGTTGGACGAAGCCTAGCCAAGATTCCTTTGGATCCTCGCTTAGCTCGAATGCTGATTGCAGCGGAAGAATTTGGTTGCCTCAGAGAGGCCTACATAGTGGTAGCCGCTCTAAGCATTCAAGATATCCGTGAGCGTCCGTTAGAAAAACAAAGCCAGGCTGACCAACTTCACGCCCGTTTTAAGGACACGCGTAGCGATTTTCTTAGCTACCTTAAGCTCTGGGAATATGTCTCAGAAAAGCGCGCAGAACTGTCTGGTAATGCTTTTCGACGTACCATGCAATCCGAATTTTTACACTATATGCGCATCAGAGAATGGTCAGATCTCATTCGTCAGTTGCGCAGCATCGGCGAACAAATTGGATGGACCAACCCAGATGACATTGGAGGTCACCTCGATCCAGACAACCTACACAAAGCTCTCCTCTCTGGATCGCTATCCCACATCGGTTTGAGAGATGGAGACTCCAAAGAGTTCATAGGCAGCAGAAACTCCAGATTTTTGGTGTTCCCGGGTTCCTCCCTGGCCAAACGCCCACCGCAGTTTCTTATGGCAGCGGAACTGGTAGAAACTTCCCGGTTGTGGGCACGGAATGTAGCGGAAATCGACCCTGCTTGGGTCGAACATATAGGTAAAAATCTGCTCAAACACCATTATTCTGAACCATATTGGTCCACAAAACGTGTGGCAGCCATGGTGCACCAGAGATCTACGTTATATGGTGTCCCAGTTATTGCTGATAGATCAGTCGGGTATGCCTCTATTGATCTTCGTGCTGCCCGCGATATGTTCATTCGGGAGGCGCTGGTCAACGGCAATTGGAGTACGCACCATGCGTTTTATCGTCGTAACGCAGAAAAGCTACTCTCTGCTGCGCAAATTGAAGAAAAAATCCGACGCCGCGACGTGGTAGTCGATGAAGATACCCTCTTTAGTTTCTACGATTCCAGGCTCCCTGAGCACATCGCCACCGGGCGTTCCTTTGACCGCTGGTGGAAAACCGCTGCGCAGAAAACGCCACACCTTCTGGACTTTGACCTAGAGGAACTCTGCCGAGAGGGGGCAGCAAACGTTGATGAGCAAGACTTCCCCGATGTATGGCGCCGAGGATCTTTGGAATTCGGCTTAACCTATCACTTTGATCCCAGCGCCGAAGACGACGGCGTCACCGTCCTCGTACCCGTACCGTTGCTAGGAGGCCTCGATGCCGATGGCTTTGAGTGGCTAGTTCCAGGTTTGTTAGAAGATCTAGTTACCGACCTGATCCGTTCCTTACCCAAACACCTGCGTAAAACCGTTGTTCCCGCACCAGATTTTGCACATAAAATCACGACCATGCTGAGCTATCGCGACGGTTCTCTTTATCAGCGTATCGCCGAATGCTTATCGGAATTGGGTCGCCCTGGAATATCTGCGGATGATTTTAACCCGCAAGCGCTTCCCAAACATCTCAAAATCACATTCGCTGCTGTGGATAAACGCGGACGTATCATCGATCGGGATAAATCGCTCGAATCACTCAAATCCCGGCGTTCTGAACAAATCCGGGCATCAGTTTCTCGTGTATCCCATGCCGTTGAGCAATCCTCTGCTAAAGAATGGACTCCGCAGTCTCTAGGAACTATCTCGCAAGAAGTCACCACAAAAGTCGATGGTCAGATGGTCACCACGTACCCAGCGCTCGTGGTCACGCCGGAAGGTGTTTCCGTCAAGGCTATGGCCACTAAACGTGAAGCTGACGCCTCCATGTTTACCGCGACCCTCACCCTGCTTCTTAAAGCGGTGTCCGTGAATACTCAAAAAATACTCAATGGACTGCCGCTTCAGCAACGAGTTGCGATAGAAAATTATCCGCATGGTGGCGCCACGGGCTTTGTCAACGACGCGCGAGTTGCAGTCGTTCGAGATTTGATCATTGCTAACGGTGGCGCGGTGAGATCACCAGAAGAATTCTCCAAGCTGCAAGCGATTATTAAACCGTTAGTTCCTAGCAAGGTGCGTTCAATAGTTGTCGAGTTAGCCCCCGGCATTAACTCGTATCTCCGCATCACACCAGAGATCAGCAATTGGACAGGCCCGGCTATCGACGACATCAATAATCAGCTCAATTTTCTACTTCCGCCGCATGCTGTATCCCACCACGGGGTACAGCATCTCAAGCATCTTTCGAGATATGTACAAGCAATCATGCTCCGGCTTGAAGACATGGAACGGATGCCTGACCGAGATGCGGATAGGCAAGCGCTGGTTAATCAACTAGAACGAGACTTAGCTCAGAAAGTCCAAAAATACGGACATGGAAAATCTGCTCGTCATGTACGCGAGATTCAGTGGATGATTCAAGAATTGCGTGTCAGCCTTTTTGCCCAACGATTAGGAACTACGCAATCGGTCTCTGAGAGAAAGATCGCCAAGGCAATCGAACAACTCTAAAAGCTACGATCGCGACGACGCATCAAACGGATCTCAGATTCAAAATCATCAGCACTCTCAAATGATTTATACACAGAAGCGAAACGCAAATAGGCAACCTCGTCCAACTTCCTCAAAGGTTCCAGAATTGCCAGGCCTATATCATTTGCATGAATCTGAGAACTTCCGTGTTTCCTAATACGTTCTTCTACTTGTTGAGCTAATCGTTTTAGTGCGTCTTCACTCACATCGCGGCCTTGGCAGGCTCTACGCACTCCGACGATAACTTTATCGCGACTAAAAGGCTCTGTTAGGCCGTTACGCTTTACTACTAATAACTGTGCTTTTTCTACAGTGGTAAAGCGACCTCTGCACTTCGCACATTCACGCCGCCGCCTAATTGCCGAACCAGCATCAATCATTCTGGTATCGATAACTTTGGAATGCTCATGATGGCAGAACGGGCAGTACACTTTAAATAATCCCTACACTCGATAGTCGTTTAACTAGCGTAGTTTAAAGGCTACCGCACCGACCTAAACAATAACTGCTAAATAACAGCCACCAAGAGCACACGATCCTTGTGCGTGATGCATTGTTACTACCGCTGTGCTGGAACTCCGGCTTGAAGCATCGCAGAACCGGGAACATTCTGTACCGGGATTTCATTTGTGTTTCCCTCAATCTCACCGGCAACGATAATGCCGAGAAGAAGGAAGAGACCAAAAACAGCGCCGGCAAGGGCATTGCTGATGTGTTCCTTCCAACAAGGAGTCACCATGCTCAACGAACTCCGATGCACCTTTTGATTCCGTTCGATGTATCCAGTCTCTTCTACCAAAGAAAGCGTACGAACATTCGTTTCAACATTATTACTGCGATTCACGCCAATGTCCCATACGTCAGACGGAGGAACGATCTGAGCTCGATCCATGCGAGAATCAATCATCATTTGAGGGCGATAAGCCAGCGTCATTACATTTCCTAACTTTTCGCAGCAAAGAAATCATCTCTACTGATTAAGCAATAAAGCCACTATAAAAACCGCTTCAAACACATCACGCAAAAACACGATCATATGTTCGAGAATTCAACCACATGTTCGATTTTTACACCTGTTCGAACTTATGGTCAAGTCTTTCCGCCATTTTTTCGAACATATCACCCTAAGAGCACAAAGATAAGCTAAGGTAAACAGCAGTAGAGAACGAACACGTTCGCGGAGCATCAAACAAACTTCCCCCAGCAAACTCCGAAGGGACACGACATCAATGCCAAAGCAATCCACTAGGCAAAACAGCACCGAACCCGATCAAAAGAAGCTTTCCGAACGCCAACGCCGCATCCTTGAAGTAATCAGGGATGCCGTCGTTTTGCGCGGCTACCCGCCAAGCATTCGCGAAATTGGAGATGCAGCAGGACTACAGTCCACCTCTTCCGTGGCTTATCAGCTTAAGGAACTGGAGAAGAAAGGTTATTTACGCCGGGACCCTAACAAGCCACGCGCAGTCGATGTCAGGACACTGCCCGAATCCAGCACACCCAAACCAGGCAGGAAACAAAGCGTCAAGACCACAAAGTCACCCGACCCTTCCGAGACATCGCCCACCAGCTTCATTCCTATCGTGGGATCCATTGCGGCAGGCAGCCCAATCCTGGCTGAAGAAAACGTCAATGCCTACTATCCACTCCCCCAAGAGATTGTGGGAGATGGGGAGCTGTACATGCTCGAAGTCGTAGGTGAGTCCATGCGCGATGCCGGAATCCTCAACGGGGACTGGGTGGTAGTGCGGTCCCAGCCAGTTGCAGAACAGGGCGAATTTGTTGCCGCACTAATTGATGGCGAGGCTACGGTGAAGGAGTTCCATAAAGATGCTTCAGGTGTATGGCTACTCCCCCACAACGATGCTTTCTCGCCAATTCCCGGTGATCAAGCGGACATTATGGGCAAGGTAGTCTCCGTCATTCGGAAGCTCTAGGCCCACCCTTACCCTTTGATACCGCACAGCGCCATTACCCCCGCTTCGGGGCGGGTGTACAAAGCAAGATAAACATCACATTCAAAGAAAACGGACACTACCACCTTGGCTAACGTCTACTTTTCCCAAAAAAGATTTTGATTCATGTCCGAACATTCGTGATTCATTTGTCCGTTTGACTGTTTTCTCCATTTACTCGTGACAAAATAACAAAAGGTAAGTTTTGCAGAAAACAACGGTTCGGGCATCGGACTTTTCCGATATTTGATTTCACTCGAAGGGATTGGACATGTACTCAGAAGAACGACGGCGCCAAATAGCTTCTCTTACGGCGGTAGAGGGGCGCGTCAATGTCACTGAGCTGGCCGCCCGGTTTGATGTCACTGCTGAGACCATTCGACGAGACTTGGCAGTGCTCGACCGCGAGGGAGTCGTTCATCGAGTCCATGGTGGCGCAGTAGCAAACCAAACATTCCAAACCACCGAATTTAGTTTGGACACTCGTGCGCGTTCGGCATCCGGAGCTAAAAACTCCATTGCCCATGCTGCCTTGTCGTATCTACCAGAATCCCATGGCGGGATGTTCCTTGATGCAGGCACCACCACAGCTGCGCTAGCAGAGCTCCTATCAGTACAACCAGCCGCAAAGCACTGGTCAATCGTTACTAATAGCCTCTCTATCGCACTAACACTGGCCAACTCGGGCCTCGACGAGATCCAGCTTCTTGGCGGAAGCGTACGCGCGATCACCCAAGCAGTTGTGGGTGACACTGCGCTACGAACATTAGCTCTCATGCGTGCAGATGTCGCTTTTATCGGCACAAATGCGCTAACGATTGATCATGGCCTTTCCACTGCAGATTCCCAAGAAGCAGCGATTAAATCAGCCATGATCACTAACGCCCATAAAGTGGTCGTCTTGTGCGACTCAACAAAAATGGGAACCGATTATCTAGTCAGTTTTGGTTCGATTAACGACATAGACGTGGTCATCACAGATTCAAATGCTCCCGAATCATTCATCAAAGCACTCCGCGAACATGATGTTGAGGTTATAACCGCGTAGGTAAACAAACGTAGAAATAAAGGGCGGGAGTCACCTGTAACAAGGTGACTCCCGCCCTTTGAGCTCCTAGGCCCAGACTTAAGGCTGGATGATAGCCCTCACAGCAGCACGCGCTTCTTTAGCGCCCTCGGCATCTAATGCCGCCTCTGCTGCTTTCTTGCAGGTTTCCATATCAACAGCAGCAAGCTGAGCACCAACGCCAGCGATAGCCGTCGAAGCAGCGGATAGCGAGTTAACACCCAATCCGGTAAGTACACAAGCCAACAGCGGGTCAGCAGCGGCCTCGCCACAAACACCCACAGCAGTATCAAAGCGAGCGCCCTCTTTACACGTGTGCGCGATAAGGCGCAATACCGCTGGTTGCCACGGGTCGGTCAGGTATGCCAGCTGCGGAGACATACGATCCGCCGCCATGGTGTACTGGGTGAGGTCATTTGTACCAATCGAGACAAAATCAAGATGTGGCATAAGCTTGTCAGCCATCAAAGAAGCCGCTGGGACTTCAATCATGGCACCGGCGACCAAACCACGGTCTGCGCATAGCCCCGCAAACCATTTCGATTCACGAGCAGTTGCCACCATCGGCGCCATAACCCACGTCGGTGAATGCTCATCACGACCAAGATCCGCGGCTGCCTTGGCAATAGCATCAAGCTGTCGCGTCAGAAGAGCCTCATTGGCACGCGCTACCCGAAGCCCCCTCACTCCAAGAGCTGGGTTCATTTCATCTGCCATTGAAGCGAAAGCAACAGGTTTATCAGAACCGGCATCTAGCGATCGGACGACAACCTTAGAATCTGGGAACTGCTCCAAGACCTTCTTATAGACCTCTGCTTGCTCCTCAACGCTTGGCTCCTCCGTTGCGGTGAGGAAGCACATCTCAGTACGGAACAGACCGATGCCTTCAGCCTGGCTATCAGTGGCTGCAATGCGAGCGGCTTTGCCATCTTGCACATTGGCCAGTAGCTGCACGCGGTGCCCGTCTTTGGTGGTTGCTGGCCCTCGCCATTGCGCAATACGCTCTGCGAGTAGCTTGGATTCTTGCTCCGCTGCACGGGCGGTTTCCGGGTCCGCTTTAAGAGTCACGGTCCCCAGGGCGCCGTCGACAAGCACAGGCTCGCCGAGCTGTACCTTATGAATCTTCTCGCCAGCTGCAACGATACAAGGTACGTTTAGCTGCCGAGCGATGATAGCGGTATGGCTGGTCGGTCCGCCTAGCTCAGTGACTAGCCCCACAAAAAAATCGGTGTCCAGCGCGGCGGTATCCGCAGGAGAAAGATCATCTGCGAAAAGCACAACCTGCTCTTCAACGTCCGGGAGGCCTGGTTCTGGCTCGTCGCGAAGCTGCGCGATAACACGATCACGGATATCACGGAGGTCTGTGGTGCGCTCGGCCATAATTCCGCCGGCAGCCTCAAACAACGAAACAAATTTAGTGGTAGCCGCAACAACGGCATATTCAGCCGGATGGCCACCTTGTGTGCCTTTTTTCACAGCCTTTCTCCAGCCACAATCATTGACCATGCCTGCAGTGGCTTTCAGGACCTCCGAAGCAGCGCCCTCTGCGCGTTGTGAGCGATCAAGCAAACGCTTAGCGACGACGTCCGCAGCGGTTGTAAAACGTTCAAACTCAGCCTCGCGCAGGGACTCCTCGATCACTTCACCAGCCTGCGGTAACTCGGGACGCGGGCTAATCCACACAGCTTTTGCGTAGCGAACACCAGATACCACTCCAGTGCCCTTAAAAACTGTGTCAGTTGCAACGTTATTCAAGGTTTCCACCCATCTTCACAGTTGAAGTTCATTCTTTTTACACATCACCACAAACTCAACATTTCCGCAACCAAACAAACAGGGAACTATTGACAAACAGACACAAGTGGGCATAAATTGGGCATTGATTTCAACATTTTTCCAGCAGAAACGGTAAAAACGGCGGAAATCAACATGCTTCAACTCTTCACAAAACGCCAATTTTGTTAGGAGGTGACTATGGCCACCGTCGAAGAGGTTCAGCTTAGACAGTCCGCAATTGTCACTCTTACCAATGATTTAGGTCGTTGTAGCGTGACACAGCTTTCTCGACAATTTTGTGTCACGCCCGAGACAATCAGACGCGATTTAAAAAGCCTTGAGCACCAAGGTTTACTAACGCGAGTCCACGGCGGTGCCGTGTCTGGTTTCCCCATGCCTCACGTAGAAATACTTGCGGTAGATGATGACGACGACCTTCCCATCCATCAAACACAACGGCGTAAACAAGCTATCGCTCATGCAGCGCTACCCCTGATCCCCAGCCCAAACGCGGCTATCTTTATTGATGCAGGATCAACCACGGAGAGCTTCGCAGGTGTTTTAGCTCGCAACTACGTGGGACAGAACTGGTTAATTGTTACCAATTCGCCGAACGTGGCTAAAACCCTTAGCGGAGCTGGCGTTCCCGATGTGATGATCCTCGGTGGGACGCTTAAAGGTAGAACTCAAGCGATTGTTGGTGAAAGAGCGGAAGCGTCCTTACGCACTCTTAAAGCAGACATCGCATTCATGGGGACAACCGGTCTCAGTATCAAAACAGGGCTGACCACGTCCGATCCGCGAGAAGCTTCCATCAAAGCGACCATGATCGCGCAATCTCGTTGCATAGTCGCGCTATGTGACTCCGGGAAACTTCATCGAACTTCTGACATCACGTTCGCCAGCATTGACGACATCGACTTCCTAGTAACCGATCGGCATGCCCCGCGACAGCTACAAGACAGCTTCAACACATTCAACACCCAGGTGGTGATCCCGTGATACTTACATTCACGCCCAATCCAAGCATTGACACAACGCTTACCCTTGATACCGCTTTACAGCGCGGCTCTGTGCAGCGCCCGGTCTCCAACAAAAGCGTAGCTGGCGGAAAGGGGGTAAATGTATCTCAAGCACTAGCAAAAGCGGGACAGGAAACCATTGCGCTATTCCCCTCCGCAGCCAACGACCCTTTTATAGAGTTGGTCAAACAAGCCGACATTCCAGGGCATGCAGTACCGGTCTGCGGGCATGTTCGAGTCAACACTGCTGTGACAGAGCCTGACGGAACGACAACAAAGTTCAATGATCAAGGAGCACAACTAGATTCCACGAACATTGAAGCTTTAGAATCCGAGCTCCTTGCCTTTTCTCGACGCGCATCTTGGGTCGTTCTCTCTGGTTCATTGCCCCCCGGAGCACCAATAAATTGGTACTCCCAACTGGTGGAAAAGCTGCAACAAGAGATCCCGGGAATCAATATCGCAGTTGATACCTCTGATAAGCCGCTGGTTGCGCTAGCCACTGACTTTAATAAGGTCGCACCCACGATAATCAAACCGAATGGCATGGAACTAGGTCAGCTAGTTGGCGCTGAGAACATAGATTTTGAAGCCGAAGCTGAAAAAGGAAACTACGAGCCAGTAGTCTCCGCAGCAGAAGAGTTAATAAAACAGGGGCTAGAAGCCGTACTAGTAACGCTGGGCGCTTCCGGAGCGGTACTTGTCTCCGCTACCGGAGCATGGATTGCTCAACCGCCAGCAACCACCGTCGTCTCCACTGTCGGGGCTGGCGATTGCACCCTCGCTGGCTTTATCATGGGACAAAGCACAGGTTTATCCCAGGCCGAGTCCCTGGCGCTAGGCGTCGCCTATGGCAGCGCAGCCGCGGCCTTACCTGGCACTACTATCCCAACTCCTGATCTCATAGACGTAGCTGGGACTCGAGTCTTCGCTTTTATTAACCTTACTCAGAGCACCTCCGAGTAAGGTCTGGCGCTGCTCTAGCCACTCCTCCCCTCTATCACACAGTTTACCTTCCACCACCACGTTGAAGGACAGCTCTTTCTCATCGTCCTTGACGCGAACGGAAGCATAGTCTCAAGGAAAACCATGGCTCAACCTGTAATCACTGCCTCGCTGGTGCGGTTGGACGCTGAGTTCGGTCCAACTCCAACCGATGTTATTTCTTCCCTCGCCACCATCGTCGCAGACGCTGGCCGTACCGATCACGCAGAAACACTCCTCGCTGATGCCCTCGCGCGAGAAGAAAAATCTAGCACCGGTGTCCCTGGTGGGATTGCTATCCCACATTGCCGCTCCGAATCTATCCACACACCAACCCTTGCTTTTGCACGACTCACAGAAGGCGTGGATTTTGGCGCTCCTGACGGTGCAGCTTCCCTTATCTTCTTAATTACAGCACCTGCTGGAGGAGGAAAAGAGCACTTAAAGATCCTTTCCAAACTCGCCAGGGCCCTCGTCCGAAAAGATTTTGTCGACGCATTACACAGCGCTACTTCGGAAGAACACGTGGTTGAGTTGGTAAATGCGGTCATTCACCCAGCTCCAGTCACGAATACCCCGGAAGTTTCCCATGATTCAGAAGCTGCAACGATTAATACAAAGCATGTCACTCGTATCGTTGCGGTAACAGCATGCCCCACCGGCATAGCCCATACGTACATGGCCGCAGATTCCCTCAGTCAAGAAGCCGCCAAACGCGACGATGTTGAGTTGGTGGTAGAAACCCAAGGATCTTCAGCAGTTACGCCTGTCCCCCAAGAAACGATTGATGCTGCGGACGCCGTGATTTTTGCCACCGATGTTGGTGTAAAAGACAGGGAGCGCTTTGCAGGTAAACCGCTAGTCGCATCTGGGGTTAAACGGGCTATCAACGAGCCAGTAGCAATGTTGGAGGAAGCCGTTCTCGCTGCACAGAATCCACAAGCTCGCAAAGCCTCAGGCGTTTCATCTTCCAGGCAAACAGCCGATGCTTCAGCAGGAAGTGGAGGCCTGAGCCTAGGCAAGAAGGTGCAGCAGTCGATCATGACTGGTGTCTCCTACATGGTTCCTTTTGTTGCCGCAGGCGGACTCCTCCTTGCATTGGGATTTCTCTTTGGTGGGTATGACATAGCCAATGGTTGGAAGACAATTGTTAGTGAGTATTCGATTACCAATCTGCCTGGCAATACTGTAGCTATCGACGGCTCCGACATAACCTTTGACCGCTCAGGGCTACTGCTTTATCTTGGCGCTGTCCTCTTTGCGACCGGTCAAGCAGCAATGAGTTTTATTGTGGCAGCGCTGTCTGGCTATATTGCTTATGCTCTGGCAGGACGCCCCGGTATCGCCCCCGGTTTTGTCGGTGGCGCCATCTCCGTGACCTTGGGTGCGGGCTTTATTGGTGGCCTCGTTACTGGTTTATTGGCTGGCGTCATTGCGTTGTGGATTAGCTCCTGGAAAGTACATAGGATTGTCCAATCACTTATGCCAGTGGTCATCATTCCGCTTCTCACCTCGCTGCTCATAGGCCTCATCATGTTCCTCCTCTTAGGACGCCCCTTGTCTGCAGCCATGATGGGGCTGCAAAACTGGTTAGGAACGATGTCCGGCTCTTCCGCTGTTCTTTTAGGCATCATCCTTGGCTTAATGATGTGCTTTGATCTAGGCGGACCAGTCAATAAGGCTGCCTACCTCTTTGCCACAGCAGGCTTGTCCACAGGCGACCAGGCTTCTCTACAGATCATGGCAGCAGTCATGGCCGCCGGAATGGTCCCCCCGATTGCTCTATCCCTTGCCACGCTTATAAGGAAAAACCTTTTCACCCCAGCAGAGCAAGAGAACGGCAAATCTGCTTGGTTGCTCGGTCTTTCCTTTGTTTCTGAGGGAGCCATTCCTTTCGCTGCAGCCGACCCACTACGAGTCATCCCATCAATGATGGCTGGCGGCGCAGTCACCGGAGCGATAACCATGGCAACGCACACCATCTCTCGGGCTCCCCACGGCGGAATTTTTGTTTCCTTTGCCATCGAGCCCATCTGGGGCTTCGTCCTCGGGATCGTAGCTGGTGTGATTGTTTCCGCGTTTTCTGTCATCGCGCTAAAAAGCTTGTGGCCCAACAAAGTGGCAGAGCAGGCAGCTGCCAAAGCCCAAGCATAGAACTATCTCGTAATGCTCTCCCGTGGAGCGTCAAACACTCAAACGCAAAGCATTATGACAATTCTATGCCCGTTTAATGGAAAAACCGACAGAATCGGAATAGAATCGGGCATAGAACCTACCGAGGAAAACTCTAATCATGGTTTTTGTGCACTGTGCGGCTCTTATGCGAGGCTCTCATACGCATGAAAAACTAAGATTTAAGGCCCTCTAAGGACAAAGAAAAGCGTTAGGATTCAGCATCCTAGAGCTGGATCCAGCACTATGAAAGGAATATTCCATGGCTTCTAAGACTGTTGCAGTCGGCTCCGCAGTTGGCCTCCACGCACGCCCAGCTTCCATCATCGCAGAGGCAGCCGGCGAGTTCGATGAGGAAATCTTCCTTGCCCTTGAGGGAGAAGACGATGATGAAACCGATGCAGCTTCATCCTTGATGATCATGGCCCTCGGCGCAGAAAAAGGCGATAAAGTCACCGTAACTTCTGAGAACGCAGAAGCAGTTGAGAAGATTGCAGCCTTGATCGAAAAAGATCTTGACGCTGAATAGTCCTTTTCTAGTAAAGCGCTGAGGCTAGGTACGCTACCCCCTCAGCGCTTTACTTATGCGCTGGTTAAGCGACTAAAGTCGCGTTGAATATTCCGATTCCTAACATGAACACTCCCCCTGCATTATCAGTGTGGAATACTTGCGAAATATTTTTGTTGACATGTCATATAAAATGTTTTCCAAACACTTTCGATAATAAGAAGGAACCACCATGCAATTCGGAATTTTCACGATCGGCGATCTCACCCCCAACCCTATTACTGGCAAGACCCCCACAGAGCACGAACGCATTAACCGAATCACCGAGATAGCCCTCAAAGCGGAAGAAGTAGGACTCGATGTCTTTGCTACCGGTGAACACCACAATCCACCTTTTGTGCCTTCCTCACCCACGACGCATCTGGGATATATCGCCGCCAAAACCTCCAACATCCAGCTTTCGACCTCAACTACGCTTATCACAACAAATGACCCAGTAAAGATCGCCGAAGACTACGCATTCCTCCAGCATCTTGCGCAAGGCCGGGTCGATCTCATGCTAGGACGTGGAAACACCGGCCCTGTTTATCCGTGGTTTGGCAAAGACATCCGCGACGGCTTACCGCTAGCAGTAGAAAACTATCATCTTCTCCGCAGGCTATGGCGCGAGCCAGTTGTTAATTGGCACGGTAAATTCCGTACACCGCTACAGGGTTATACCTCTACCCCGGCCCCGCTCGAAGATATACCGCCTTTTGTGTGGCATGGTTCCATCCGCTCCCCACAAATCGCCGAACAAGCGGCCTATTACGGTGACGGCTTCTTTCACAACAATATTTTTTGGAACAAAGAACACACAGCCAAAATGGTCAAGCTCTATCGCAAACGCTATGAGTCATATGGCCATGGCCAAGCCGACCAAGCAATTGTTGGTCTTGGCGGACAGGTATTTATCGCTGAAACAGAATCCGAAGCCAAACGCATTTTCCGGCCTTACTTTGATAATGCTCCTGTCTATGGTCACGGCCCGTCACTAGAAGAATTCTCCTCATTAACGCCCCTAACCGTAGGCACAGTTGAACAAGTCATTGAGAGAACGATGCACTTTGCAGACTGGGTCGGCGATTATCAGCGCCAAATGTTCCTAATCGATCATGCGGGACTTCCGCAAGAAGTTGTTTTGAAACAGATTGAGATTTTAGGAAAAGACGTGGTTCCTGAATTGCGTAAGCGCATGGAAGCTCGCCGTCCAGACCACGTTCCCAGCAATCCTCCTAGCCACCGCTGGCTCGCTGAGCACCGGGATTCTCCACACTTCCTCGTTGATCCAACGTCTAAGGAGTCTTAAGTTATGCGCTCTCTTGTTGTCATATCAGCAGGTTTATCCACGCCCTCATCCACCTCAAATGTCAGCGATACCATCGCTCGTGCTGTATCTGCGGCTGTCACTGCGCGTGGTGAGTCTTTAGAGATTCATCTAGTCGAGCTATCTGAATTGATCCCGGATCTCAGCACCGCATTGTCGACGGGCATCGGGACACCACGACTAGAAGAAGTCAAGCAAAAATTATCGTCTGCAGATGCCCTGGTGGCGGTGACCCCCGTCTTTAAGGCAAGCTACTCCGGATTATTCAAAACTTTTTTTGATGTTCTTGATGCAGAAGCGCTCGTCGATATGCCGGTACTTATCGGCGCTACTGCAGGCGCTGCACGGCATTCCTTGGTTCTCGACTTCGCTTTGCGTCCCTTGTTTACCTATATGCGCGCAATAGTTGTGCCTACAGGGATTTTCGTTGCTACAGAAGATTTTGGTGGCGTCGAGTCAGAGGCGATTCACATAAGAATTCAACGAGCTGCCAACGAGTTAGCAGAGCATATGGTCAATGTCTCCTCGCAAGTAGATGGTCTCGGAGATTTTGTTCTCAGCAAAGAAACGAGACGACACAGTAGGATCGACCCTCAGGAAAATTTGACTCCGTTTAGTGAGCTACTCCGGGGACACACTGGTTCTTAAATCCAAGTAGCCGGGGCAAAGAGGCAAACAAGCTTAGGAATACGACCAATACAAGCGAGTCACACGTTCTTCCTCTTGCTCCGACATCACCGTGTACTCTTCCCAGCGAAGCAGCCCTGGTTCCCCGCATTCTGATACTCGTTTCTCCAGTTCACTCCACAGCATGGGAAGATCAGAATACGACCCCCTATGTTCCATAAATGCTGCGGCAGTGCTTGGTGTTTTCCATGTAGCCATCGCCCCTACCTGGCCAGGAAGATACTCGTGATGAGCATCGTCAGAAGTCTCGCACGCAGCCTCCAGCAAGGGCCAGTCTTTCGGGGACACCACAAATGCTGGAGCCATGTGTATTACTCCATCTGAGATCTCATAGTAATAAGCCACTTGGGCAGCAGGCGCCATTCCGTGCTTTTTAAACAGATCCCCGAGAGCTGTATATGCTGGCTCAAACACCGTAGGAATCTCCAAGAGCGGGACCTTATAGTGGATTCCAACAAGGAGCCGGTTCTCAATCACTGACTGTTGTATATGTTCCATGAGGGTCCCCTCCTATTCATGACCTCTATGGATACACGGTACACGTACGCCGGCTATGTTCTCATAGAAAATAGCGCAGGCCAGTATCCTGATCAAGAATCAGCGATCAGGATACTGGCCTGTTGTTAAAATCGTGCTGTTTGTCCCTCGCCAACGCGGGTGTACAACCATCGCAGGATTGGGTAGAAGACGATGATGCCCATGGAACCCCAAGCGATACCTTGAAGCTCAACGCCGAAGACTGTGAGAGTCAGATTTCCGATTCCCGCAATAAGTGCCACGGCTGCAGCGGTAAGATTCACCGGGTTATTAAAGTTGACCTTGTTGTCTTGCCAAATCCGCACGCCAAGCATTCCGATAAGGCCGTACAAGACGATGGCCGCACCACCGAGAACGCCCGTAGGAATAGTGAAAATGAGCGCCCCGAACTTCGGGATAAAAGCCAAGACGACTGCAGTCAAAGCCGCAATCCAATAAGCAGCTGTTGAGTAAACTCGCGTTGCTGCCATAACACCGATGTTTTCTGCATATGTGGTGGTACCTGATCCGCCAAAGCCTCCGGCGAAAGTAGTTCCTAGACCATCCGCGATGAGTGCGTCGCCAGCCAAATCGTCTAGATCACGCCCGGTCATCTCGCTCACGGCTTTGACGTGTCCTACGTTCTCCGCGATAAGAACGATCACTACCGGCAAAGTCACCAGGATGGTGTGCACCGTAAATTGCGGTGTGTGGAACTGCGGTAACCCGATCCATGCAGCATCGTGAATAGCGGTAGTTGCACCTTCGGAAAGATTTCCGGTCAGAGCAGCAAAAACCCAGCCTATGATGACGCCAATGAGGATCCCCAGCCTGGCGACCATTCCGCGCCCAGCAACCGTGAAAAAGAGGATCGCAGCCAAAGTTACCGTTGCTACCAGTGGCTGCGCTTGGAAATTAGAGGTAGCCGCCGGAGCAAGGTTAAGCCCGATGAGCGCGACAATGGCACCCGTGACAGCAGGTGGCATAACAAGATCGATAACTCGTTTACCGGCAGCTTTGACTATAAAACCCACCGCGATGAGCACAAGACCCGTGACCACTACGCCACCCAGCTGGACAGCGATACCTTCACTTTGAGAGGCAATCAGCGGCGCAATAAAGCCAAACGAGCTACCCAAATAAGAGGGAAGCCGGTTTCGAGTGATCAGGAGGAACAGCATGGTGCTGATTCCGGAGAAGAGCAAGGTGGTATTCACAGGGAACCCGGTCAGGGTGGGCACCAGCAACGTTGCGCCGAACATTGCAATTACGTGCTGCATGCCGATACCTACGGTCCGACCCCAACTCAATCGTTCTTCTGGTGCTACTACGGCACCAGGGGCAATCGTCTTACCGTCGCCGTGAAGGGTCCATCCCCAGGAAGTTTTGCTCACGAGCCTTTATTATCACCCCCAAAGGGGCTTTTCTCCAAGAAAGTGGGGGCACCATGTACGGTTTTCGCCCCCACCTCGGATTATTAGGCAGAAGTAACCTGGTACTCCCCTAGTTCTGATGCCAAAGAATGCGGTAGGCGGACGTCGATAAGCGTGCCTTCCGCGTGATATTCCTCAGACAAAACCGTTCCAAATTTGTGGAGCCGCGACACGATATCTCCCCGGGTAAAGGGGATCAGCAGATGAACATGTGCGTCTAGCGTATTCAGGAAAAGCTCGATACGAGCTTCCAGCTCAGGAATGCCGTCGCCTTCTTGCGCCGATACAAACACCACGTCATCCAACGCGTGGCGCAGCTCTGCAAGGATCAATGGATCTGCCTGATCAATCTTATTGACCACGATGATCTCTGGTGGCGCTTCTACTTTCAGCTCCCGCACAATGTCAGAGATCACTCCGTTAACAGCTTTGATCTGTTCCAGCGGGAAAGGATCGGAACCGTCAACAACGTGGAGGACAAGGTCTGCCCCCACGACCTCTTCAAGGGTAGACCGGAATGCTTCCACTAGCTGGGTGGGCAAGTGACAGACAAAACCCACGGTATCGGTAAAGACCACGGATCGGCCGTCGGCAAGCTCAGCGCGCCTGGTGGTCGGATCCAGGGTCGCAAACAGTGCGTCCTCCACAAGCACGCCCGCACCAGTAAGAGCATTGATAAGGGATGATTTTCCAGCGTTGGTATAGCCGGCGATCGCGATCTGAGGAATCGTAGACTCGCGACGTTGCGAGCGTTTCACTTCCCTCGCTGTTTTCATACCAGCGATTTCTTTACGCAATTTAGCCATGTCTGAACGAAGGCGACGACGATCTGCCTCGATCTTTGTTTCACCGGGTCCACGCAGGCCTACGCCACCATTGGAGCCTGCTCGGCCACCCGCTTGCCGAGACAATGCCCCACCCCAACCGCGAACTCGGGTAATGAGGTATTCCATCTGTGCCAATGACACCTGAGCTTTACCCTCTTTGCTCTTAGCGTGCTGGGCAAAGATATCAAGGATCAGCATCGTTCGGTCGATGACCTTAACATCTAGGGCTTTTTCCAGCGCAATCATCTGTCCCGGCGAGAGTTCACCATCGCACACCACGGTATCCACACCGGTAGACATCACGATGTCTTTAAGCTCTACTACTTTACCGGAACCGATATAGGTTCCTGGGTCAGGCTTATCACGCTTTTGATAGAGCATGTCCACAACTTCCGACCCTGCTGTCTCAGCCAGAGCTGCAAGTTCCTGCATAGTGGCTTCTACTTCTGCAGTAGTTCCTTGCGTCCACACACCGACAAGAATCACACGTTCTAGGCGTAATTTTCGGTACTCAACGTCATAGCCGTCATCTTGGTCTGTCGCATGGATACTTGAGCCTCGGGTGAGGCTGCGCAGGCTGGATCGAGCTTCTAGATCAAGCTCACCAACAGTAGGCCGCTTGGTCTCCGACACACCAGACGAGGACGCTGCTCCATCTGCATGCCGAGAACTAAGAAGCCCAGATTGATCTACTCCAGAATCTTCATACGGTGCTACAGGCCGATGGTCCCTGAAGGCTTGGTCAAGGAGGTCATCATGCGCGGTTCCTAGCTGCTCTGATGAATGATCGGAGTTGAGGATCTGGTCGTGAATTGGGGTTTCATTATTTTTAGTCATCGTTACCGACTATTGTCGCATGTTGAATAGCCCGACACTAGTACTTTGCACCGATGATCTTTGTTAGCGAACGCAGCAAAAACGTAGCACAAGAGCCAACCTCACATGTTTTTCTGTGACATACAACCGTGCTCGTCTATGTCTCGTCGTAACGCAGTGTCAGCCTCCGTGAGTAAGAAGAACTCCTGAGAAATAGTTCCAATGCCATCAATAGGGTCACAAAGGGATACAATCAGACGCTATGAGCACTGATCTCTTGAGCATTGGTATGACCTTTGACAAGTGGCAGGATGCCGTTGAAGCAGCCATCGCCACCGATAAACTTGCCGTGACCGGCGAAGTCCGTGGTGGACAGCTTATTCAGTATGCAGACGACTCCGGCGCACAAATTAATATCCTGGCGGTCGAGCCGTTTGCAACTTTTGCTGGCTTCGACTCCGTTACTCAATCATTCGCGCATATCTCCATGGTGAATGACGTCCTCGCATTGTGCGAAATTGTTGATTACAACGGGCAAGAAGTCACAACAGTGGCCTGCAATCTTGCGCAAGGGCCTTTGCTTGTCGACGAGCCCGAGCAGCGTTGGCAACAACTAGGCTTATCTGCTCTCGCTTTCGACGTGATCACGTATCCGACTATCACAGACTTTGAACAGGCCTCCCCCGAGATCCTGGGAACGGTAGTCAGCGAGGGCGCTCTTACAGTGATGTCTGGCAATGGCACTGCCGCCCCTGATGCTTTTGCAACTTTTAACGTCCGTGTCTTGTCAGCCGAGTACAGAACGAATACCCTCACAGGTTCACGGTTTATCCATGCAACCGTCGACGGGCCTTTCCCCTTTGACGTCTGTTTGCCCGACGCAGCTTCTCTGCCAGAACGTGACTCCGTCATCTCAGGCAAAGCCGTGTTGGTGGGATCCGTGTCCGTTCCAGAATCAGGTGGATGTGGTTCCGGCGGCGGATGCGGTTCTGGTGGCTGCGGCTGTGGTGGACACTGATCTCCCGATTATTTCTTTGCCCACCCCTTACTTAGTTTTAGGCCATATCATCTCATAATCGCGCAGCAACTTGATGCCAAAGGAACGATAAATAATGCCGGAATTCGCTGGAATTAGCGACGCAGGACGTAGGCCGCTCTGGCCTTACATCGCGATCTCTTTTGCTTGTGTCTGCCTCGTTATATGGCTCAAGTTTCCCGGAGTGATGCTCTCTATCATCATTATCGGCGCAACAACCTTCATGACTCAGCACCGTCCCAATACACGGGAGATAGATTCTCTCCGTGCTTCCATCCGGCTCACACTTGAGGATATACAAGATATCCTCACGCAGTATGACAGGTTTGAGACGGGTACGGACATGGAGTCGATCGCAGATCGCACCCTCTATCGTCCTGCGCTTCTGGACCCAGAAAGCAGCGACCCGGATATTGAGGCTTTCCATTATCTTCGGAAGACCTCGCGCCGATTCCTGACCCGCGCCGATGGACACCTCACTAAGGCGTTGGCCATCGGGCAACTAGAGAAAATCCTTGAGGTTACAGACCGTCGTGCCTCTGATTTTGAGGAATCGTGGATTGCCGCACGACGCGCCGCAAAACGGCTGAGTGAGAATTAGCCTCACCTTTTACCAGCAAACGCCCGCACCGATATGTCTCGGTCCGGGCGTTTATTCATCTAACGGGTTTATGCGCTTAAACCGCGGGTATCCAGCTGGCCCCACGCAACGATTTTCGAGGGACCCCGCAAAACGGAGGTGTCTCCTTGGATTGTCACGCTGACACTGCCACCAGGAATATATACCACCACGTGGCCGTCGACAAGCCCAGCATCAGCTAGCGCCGAGCGCGCCGCAGCGACGGTACCGGTGCCGCAACTGCGGGTCTCTCCCACGCCACGTTCATACACACGCATATGGATCTGCGATTGTTGATCGAGTTCCGTAAGCAGCTCTACGTTGACTCCCTCTGGGAAAAACTCGCCGTCAATAACAGGCTGCACCAGATCAACCTCTGATAAGCCTTCCGGAGTCAAACCCGGAACCACACAGGCAAGATGTGGATTGCCCATATCCACGCCCATACCTGCGTATGAGGCCGTACCGATACGACATGTTGAGATACCGGTGACCTCGGCTGGTCCCATATCAACGCTAACGTCAGCATCCGTTGCACTAAAGGAGTGGACCGAAACGGTACGAACTCCTTCACGAGTGCCAATACTAAAGTCATCTGCATCGACTAAAGCTCGCGACCTCAGCCAATGGGCAAACACGCGTATTCCATTACCGCACATCTCTGCAGCGGAGCCATCCGCGTTGTAATAGTCCATAAAATAGTCAGATGGGTCTAGCCCTTCCGGGGCTTGGGCAAGCACACCGGAATCCAGCAATGCCCCAACACGAGCAACGCGTAAAACACCGTCTGCGCCCACGCCCGCTCGACGATCGCACATGGCGCTTATGATCTGAGGCGTCAACGGTAGCTTCGCGTCAAGATCCTCGATAATTACAAAGTCATTTTCAGTCCCATGGCCTTTAGCAAACGAGATCTGCTGAGGTAGTTCATGTGTCACAGTCACGTTAGCAATGATAACGCTTGCGACGACGTGTCTTCAGCAGCATCAATCCAGGAGATACGAGGATCACGATTAAACCAGCTTCTTTGCCTGCGCACATATCTGCGAGTCCCCGTGATCGTCCGATCTACTACCTCATCCCAGGTCAAATCACCTGCCATTCCCTGTAAAACCTGCGCGTATCCGATCGCCCGTCCCGCCGTCGAATCAGCTACCAATCCTTTGTCTAACAACGATTCAACCTCTGCGACAAAACCATGCTCGAACATGAGACGAGTGCGCACCTCAATACGAGGATTAAGCCAATCACTGTGCGTACATAGGCCTAGAATTCGCGTCCCCCAACGAGGAGCACCATTTTTGGGCGGCTGTCTGGCTTGAAATGGCTGACCAGTAAGCTCAATGACTTCCAACGCCCGGACTGTCCTGCGAGGATCTTTGTCTTCGATGATCTCCGCCGCAGCGGGATCGAGTAGCGCCAGCTCGCGATGCAACGCGTCAATACCGATTTCAGCCAGTTTTGCTTCCCATCGAGACCGTACTTTCTTATCGGTGGGGGGAAATTGCCAGGCGTCGACAAGCGCTTGCACATACAGCATCGATCCCCCCACGAGAATGGGGGTTTTCCCACGCGCCATGATGTCTTCCACATCGCGCACGGCGTCTTGTTGGAACCTTGCTACCGATGCAGTCTCTGTGACCTCCCAAACATCAAGCTGGTGGTGAGGGATCCCTTCGCGCTCAGGAATAGAAAGTTTAGCTGTGCCAATATCCATGCCTCGATAAAGCTGCATCGAGTCAACATTGACTATCTCTCCGTCTAGCTCGTGCGCTAAAGCAATACCAAGAGCTGACTTCCCCGACGCTGTAGGACCAACGACGGCGATGGGACGTATTCCGGCTGCATCCTGGTGACCCGGTTTTTCCTTGTGCATGCTACTTTCTCTGTGCTGTGTAACCGCTATTGACACCTGCTTCTCCTACCCGCTGCTGTGCCTTTCCATACTGCAACAAATCTTCCTACGCCCAAAGACGAATCAGACAAAGCTAAAAACGCTTCTTCTACTTCCAGCCCACTGAGTTCATGCCACAAGTCTGGATGCACTACCCCACCGTTTTCTTGGGTAACCAGCGCATTGAATTTCTCTTTTCCGCGTCATCGTGGAGAGCATGAGGTCCCCCTGCCAACAGTTTCTCCATGAGCTGGTGGGTTTCTTCCCCCGCATCAAGCAAAGCAAGTGGTGCCCGTTCAGTTAACCCAGCGGAACCATCAACCACCACAATCGTGAGTGCTCCACCGCGCGGTTGACCCAGACGCGGTCTGATCTCTGCCACGTCCACCGTAGGGTTATCCGCTAGAAAAGGCTCCGCAATATAACGAGCGATAAGTTCAGAAAGATAAAACCCCTTCCCCACATTCACGTGGGGGCGCCCCATGCTTTGAAACTGCCTTTTACGTTTGTACGGAAGTTGGTATCACATGCACCAACAATGTCTATCGACGCAGGAGACAAGTCTGCAATCATGTGACGCGCACATTCGCGCAACGCACTTGAGGCCGCATCAGGAGATAACTCTGAGACAAGCGCTGGGCTGCTCGGAATAATCAACACGGCCCACGGTTTCGTTTCACATTTTCCACGACTTTCCACCGCGGTATCCGTATCAATACTCACCACAACTGCCTTCCCACTACCTTCCACATTGCACGTACGCAACGCTTTCAGAGCTAAGCCTAAACGTGGGTCTTGAGAGAACCAACCTGCATGCGCTCAGTTGCTGAGAATGTCACGCTTGATTTTGCGGCAGTGTCATTGCGAAACCTGTAAGTTTATTGAAGTGAAACATAAGGCATACTCGGAATAGGAGATTCCTCTCCTTGTGCTTCTGTTAAAGCTTCGGCAGCCGCGACGCGCGGCACGATGAATAGAAAGACGGACTAGCGTTATGAGCTCTAACACTTCCCCCAAGCCAGGCCCCACCCCAGGTCCTCGTCCCGGTCCTCGACCAGGAGCTGTTCCGGGGCCACTCCCTGGTGCACATGCAGCGCATTCAGCGCCTGCAGTCCCTGTTGCACCGCAGAACGACCCCAGCAAATGGGGTCGCGTGGAAGAAGACGGCACTGTCTTTGTCACCTACAAAGGCACCGACCGAGAGATCGGGTCCTGGCAAGCGGGCACCCCGGCTGAAGGCCTCGCCCACTACGGGGCTCGCTTCGACGATGCCGCTACGGAAGTTGCCTTGTTAGAAGCACGGCTTAAGACGCATCCTGGCGACGCGGATCACATCAAGCGCAAGGCTGCAGAAATCCTGGAGACCCTGCCTACCGCAGCGTTTATTGGCGACATCGAATCGCTTGAGCGACGTTTGGGCACCATCATCAATGGCGCAGACGACGCAGGAGAAAAAGCACGCGAGGAAAAACAGCAGCACCGCATCAAAGCAATCGCTCGCAAGGAAGAACTCGCAGCTGAAGCAGAAGACCTAGCCGAGAACTCGACGGATTGGAAGACTGCCGGCGACCGTATCCGCGAGATCCTCGATGAGTGGAAGAGCATCAAGGGGATTGATCGCAAAACAGACGATGAACTGTGGAAGCGCTATTCACGTGCGCGTGACGCTTTTAATCGTCGTCGTGGTTCTCACTTTGCTGAGTTGGATCGTGGCCGAGCAGCAGCACGCAAGGTGAAGGAAGAACTCGTAGTCAAAGCCAACGAGATTAAGAATTCCACTGACTGGAATGACACGGCTAAGACGTTCAGGGATCTTATGACCTCTTGGAAGACCGCCGGACGGGCTCCCCGTGAGGTAGACGACAAACTGTGGAATGCTTTCAAAGAAGCTCAGGATTACTTCTTTAACGCGCGTCATGCGGTTAATGAGGAACGAGATCGAGAGTTCAGCGCTAACGCCGACGCAAAGGATGCTCTCCTTGCGGAATACTCTCAGCTCATCGATCCTTCCAAGGATCTCGACGCAGCCCGTAAGAAGCTACGCGAGTTGCAAGAGAAATGGGAAGAAATCGGTTATGTGCCACGTGACCGGGTACGCGAGTTTGAGGATAAAATCTCCAAGCTTGAGCGCAGGGTAGAAGATGCCGCTGATGCCCAGTGGCGCCGTACCGACCCAGAGGCACAGGCCCGCGCCTCCCAGTTCACCGCCAAAGTCGAAGAGTTTAATGCGCAAGCCGCAGAGGCTGAGGCTAAAGGCAACTCCAAGAAGGCTGCACAATTGCGCGAGCAGGCGCAGCAATGGCAAGAATGGGCTAATGCGGCACTCAATGCGGTAGAAAACCGCTAGAATTGGCTAGATGCTGAAGCTTTACCAAATCGAACGGCCGGAGCACACCAACTCGTCTCACATCGAGCCGAGTGATCTGCTTCGGTCATTCACTTTTCCTCTAATCTAGCGACACAAGACATCAGCGGGGATAACTCCACGTCTTCCACCGTTGCCTCTGTTATCCAACAAATTCATGGTTCTCCTGCTCAACGAACAATTATTGTTGTTGCTGTCCAGACAGAGCCTCAGGCGCCGACATATCCAATCGGTGAGCTAGGTTTAGAGATGCTTCCTTGCACTGATCATTCTTTACCGGATTCAGAGGAAAGCACTGTTGGTTATCCAGTCGGATACCTAGAAATTGACGTGCCGCTGCAGTCAAATCTTTCTTCAATCGCGTGCGACATCATCCTGGATGCGGAGCTTCAGCCCCTGCCCGCAGAACAGCCAAGCGACGAGGCACGCGAAGGCGTCCGCTTCTTGTTGGAATCTCTCCCCTCGCTTGCGGAAAAGCTAGGTCGTCCCATCATCCAATTGTGGAAGCTCATGCCCGCGGAGCCGACTCCTTATAGAGCAGTTTCCTCGAGTCAGTCATCCATGAACAAGGCTTTGTCCAAGGTCTGGATGAGATTCAAGGATATGTACCCGCTCAGGATTATCCCACAGAGATTCCTGAAGATTGTGAATCCCTCACCTACTACGATCATGCGCCGCCACATGATATCGTCGACAGCCTCCTGTCGCTATTCGATCAAGCAGCCCACGACATACCGGTAGGCACATTAACTAGGAAGCCACGCCCCTGGACTAGGGAAAGGCTAGAACAAGCAGCTGAAACAACTCGCCATCGCGGAAACCAAGTAGTTTCTACCGTGCTCGTGCACCAAGGAAGGGCCATCGCTTTCAGCGAGGCTTCTCGACGCGCCGACGCATCTCCTTCTGTCGCCGAACAAAGCTTTACCCTTGTTCTACGCGAATATAGGGGAAAGCATCTGGGCACGCTGATCAAAACGCTCTGTATAGCGGAAGCGCTTCGTCGATGGCCTCATATCAAGCGTATATATACCGAGATGGCCACGTACAACGTGGCCATGCAAACGGTTAATAACCAACTTGGGTTTACACACGTAGCTGCAGTACGCGCATGGGAGAAAAAACTAGTTTAACCGGGGACTGGCTTTATCGGTTGTCTTTGTCGGTTCCACGTTCCTGGTTCTTCTTGTGCTTCGCTGCAGCTAACCGACGCCGATCATCAACAAATAATGGGTTGTCTTTCGGCATATTCGCCTGGTCGGCTATGCGCAGAGAGCGCTGTGCATAGCCGACCTCATCGAGGTTTTCATGTTCTGCCCGCGCCTGAGCAACCTTTGCTTGTTCATCGCTTCGAGCAAAGATAATCAAGCTTAAAAAGAAGACCAGAATAATCGTGGCTGCCACTTCCAATAACAAGCCGATTCCGATACCGGTCTGTCCTTGAAACTCTTTACTTGGCAGCCTCATCCATAAGCAGAACAAGGAAACCAGCAGGGAGATTCCACCAAGTAGATAGCATACATTGGCAGCTAAAGTACGTCGGAATAATAACGTCAAGCCATTAAGGACAACGACGGACAATGTCCCCACATACACAAAGATGTGCTCCGCCACCTTGACTGAGCCATAGTCGCCGGGGATGAGTAGCTGTACCCCGCGAATTCCACCTGTATGAGGTAGCGCAAGGCCAACAAGAAAAAGGATAAGAGCCACAAGCATGCCGGCATGCGCGCCATCCGTTGATACACGACGAGAAACGGTCTTCTCTTCACGTGCTAACTGGCTAGCAGAAACTGGCTCTTGTTTTGCTTCAGACACTACTGCCTTCTCCTATTAACGACTCAATAATGCTGCGCACAGTGCGCAAACAGATGTAATGTGCTTCCCTGACTTAGCAGCCACAAGCATCCTGCGACGCGGACTTCTGTGCACTTGGTGCACCTATTGAAGGTAATCCTAGCCCAATGCCGACAGGCGCAGTCGTAGGTACTTTTCCAGCGGCGCTCATATCACCGGCTTTTGTACGACGATGCGAGATAACGCCAGAATCTGCAATTAAGAAGTGCGGCGCCGCGCTAGTGACCGTAGTGACAACAATGTCGCCTGAGCGGATCTCCCCATCCGTGACACCTTCTGGGGAAAAATGTACCAGTCTGCCGTCACGGGCACGTCCGGTGAGCCGGTTTGTCTTATTGTTCTTCCGTCCGCCTTCAGCCTGCACCAAAAGCTCAACCTCTGTGCCAATCAGCTTCTGGTTTTCTTCGAGAGACACTCGCTCTTGCAGCTCTAGGAGACGCTCGTAGCGTTCCTGCACCACTTTTTTTGGTATCTGATTTTCATATTCTGCTGCAGGTGTTCCCGGACGAGGGCTGTATTGGAAGGTATAAGCACTCGTAAAACGGGCTTTTTCTACCACGTCCAGTGTCGCCTGGAAATCTTCTTCAGTCTCACCTGGGAAACCAACAATGATGTCTGTGGTTATCGAGGCATAAGGTATCTTCGCCCTTACCTCATCCAAAATCGCAAGGAATTTCTCTGATCGATACGAGCGACGCATCTCTTTCAAGACCTTGTCCGAACCAGATTGAAGCGGCATGTGCAGCTGCGGACAAATATTAGGAGTCTCCGCCATGGCGTCAATGACGTCGCTAGTAAATTCGGCCGGGTGTGGACTGGTAAAACGCAGTCGTTCGAGCCCTTCGATATCACCGCAAGCCCTCAGAAGCTTAGAAAAAGCGGAACGATCACGCTCAATCGAAGCATCCGCGAAGTTAACACCATAGGCGTTAACGTTTTGCCCAAGCAGCGTTACCTCAGACACACCCTGTTCCACGAGTGCTTGAACCTCTGCCAGGATGTCGCCGGGACGGCGATCGGCTTCTTTACCGCGCAGTGAGGGCACGATACAGAACGTGCACGTATTGTTGCATCCGACGGACACCGACACCCATCCCGCATATGCAGACTCTCGCTTTGTGGGAAGGACGGAGGGGAATTGCTCCAAGGAATCTACGATCTCTACCTGAGCACGGTTGTTATGCTCCGCACGATCAAGCAACGCTGGCAACGAACCAATGTTATGCGTGCCAAAAACCACGTCTACCCAAGGCGCTTTCTTAACAACGGTGTCCTTGTCTTTTTGCGCTAGACAACCGCCCACGGCGATCTGCATCCCAGGGCGTTCCACTTTGGTTGCGCGTAATTGCCCCAGGGTGCCGTAAAGGCGCATATCAGCGTTTTCTCGGACAGCACAGGTATTAAAGACCACCAGATCTGGTTCATCACCAGCTGCTACGGGTGAGTATCCGGCGTCTTCAAGAAGCCCAGAAAGTCTTTCAGAGTCGTGGACGTTCATTTGGCAACCGAAGGTTCGCACCTCATACGTCTTACCCACGCCCACAGTTGTTTTCTCGGACTTCTCGTTCTTCATCTGCACATCTTTTGTTGACAATGACACGTCACGCCATTGTAGTGGTCAAGGGATAAAAGCCATAACCGGATCACCTGCATTTTTAGGATGCTGTTCCTTGGCTTTCATTCTTTAAGTTCATCCAACCGCTGTTCTAGTGCAGAACGTGCGATCTGCAGCGACTGGAATTGCCCAAAGCCTCTACGCACAAGCACACCTACGATTCTTCTGAGTGCCTTGTCATAGTCGTTTCGCGTTTCGGGCACTTTTTTAATCGACCGAGCCTTTTTCCAGGCTAAGGTGCTCGCCACGCTTTCTTCATCATCTTCAGAAACCTGGCGCAGTGCTTCCTCACACTGTTGCCTGGCCACTCCTTTTTCTTTGAGCTCATGGTTAAGCGCAGCGCGAGATTTTCCACGTGCTACATGCCGTTGCCGCACCCATTCATTGGCAAACGTTTGGTCGTCGAGTAGCTTTGCATGCTCAAAGTCTTCCAGTACCGAATCAACAACGTCTTCTTCAAAATCCAAAGAGAGCAACCGTTGCTTAAGCTCGTGGCGTGAGCGCTGACGTTGATTGAGCAACAGAAGCGCGCGGTGTTTCACCGGAGCTTTGGCTTCTTCGAACTTTTTATCAAAAAGCTCGCTGCCTTCCTCGTGATAGCGCTCAAGCGCCCGCGAAAGGCGCTTGAGCTTGTCTTCTTTGCTTAGACTTGGATCAATCTTAGCCATTGTCCTCATCATCAAAGTCGATATTAGGGACCATATCTACTGGATCATCAGTAAGCGCATCGTTTTGATTAGCGTACTTTCCAATCTGCAGTGCCCGGAAGATCTTCTCTTCGATTTCGTCTGCCAGTTCAGGGGTCTGCTTTAAGTACAGACGGACTTTTTCCTTACCCTGCCCGAGTTGGTCGCCATCATAGGTAAACCACGAGCCCGATTTTTTGATGATTCCGTTGTCTACACCCAAATCAATGATGGAGGATTCTCTCGAGATTCCTTCGCCATACATGATGTCAAATTCTGCAATTTTGAATGGGGGCGAGACCTTATTCTTCACCACTTTTAGCCGGGTCCGGTTACCAATGGCATCCTGCCCATCCTTAAGCGTTTGGATGCGACGAACATCGCACCGAACTGAGGCATAGAACTTCAGTGCTTTACCACCCGTAGTTGTCTCAGGTGAACCAAACATCACGCCAATTTTTTCACGCAGCTGGTTAATAAAGATAGCGGTCGTTCCCGAGTTATAGAGAGCGCCTGTGATCTTGCGCAAAGCCTGGCTCATCAAACGCGCCTGCAAACCAACATGGCTATCTCCCATTTCCCCCTCGATTTCCGCTTTAGGGGTAAGAGCAGCCACGGAGTCAATAACAATGATGTCTATGGCACCTGAGCGAACAAGCATGTCTGCAATTTCCAGAGCTTGTTCACCGGTATCTGGCTGAGATACCAACAGCGCGTCTGTATCTACGCCGAGCTTGCGTGCATAGTCTGGGTCCAAGGCGTGTTCGGCGTCGATAAACGCGGCGATCCCCCCAGCACGCTGCGCTTGCGCTATGGCGTGCAGCGCCACAGTCGTTTTACCCGAGGACTCAGGTCCATACACCTCGACGATGCGCCCCTTAGGGAAACCACCGATGCCGAGGGCAACGTCGATTGCAGTGTTTCCAGAAGAAATGGCGCTAATCGGAGGCCTATTTTCGTCACCAAGGCGCATTACTGCGCCTTTACCAAAGTCTTTCTCGATCATAGCCAAGGCCGCGTCGAGCGCTTTTTGCCGATTATCCCCTGTTGCCGGCTGAGACTTCGAACTTTTCTTAGCTGCCATTTTTATCCTTCTTTTCTCATTGAGGAACACTCAAATTAATCTGGCTCATCTTTTTAACGAATGATCAGGGCACTTCGGATCCCTCATCAGTGTATAGCCGGGGAATTCCACCCCCGATTGGTGAGCTCGACTCAACTAAGCATGAATCCTAACGACCACTGCCAACATCGCATTAATCTCCCACGAGAATACACAAACAGATGTTCGACAAGCAAACCAGTCTCCGTAGAATTGTGCATAGTCCTGAGCACCTTTTAATTCGGATTATCTAGCCCCAGCTGCCTGCTTTCGGGAATCGAAAAGTCTTCGCACAATGCCCACCACACTGCTCGCGGCTCTACCCCATTCTCAATTAAGCGATTCGGAGTATCCCCCAATGCTGCCAGGACATGAGAATGGAGCAACCACGGTCCGCGAGTGCTGCCGAATTCATCAACTACCAACTGGTGAAACTCTGTTAATCGCATAGTGGTCATCGTAGGCGATAATCCCATGCACAGCGCAGCCCCGATAGTGAATTGAACAGCGTTAACTACTACTGTTTATGAACGTGAACACTTCTTCTCAGCGCAATCGACTACTTGACCTCGCCTATATCGCAGTCTTTGCGGCTCTTATCATTGTTTTTGCTTTCGTTTCCATTCCGGTAGGCGCTGCCGGCGTCCCTATCGTTATGCAAAACGCAGTCATCATTTTGGCCGGCCTTATCCTAGGCGGACGCAGAGGCTTCCTTGCGACGGCTCTATTCCTCGCGCTCGGACTAATCGGTCTCCCTGTACTGGCAGGTGGGCGTACTACCCTGGCTGCATTATCAGGCCCTTCGGTAGGTTACCTCGTTGGTTACCTGCTATCGCCTTTGGTAGCAGGAACCATTGCGTATCTCGCACCAAAGAAATCCAAGCCTTTAGCCACGGTCTTCTTTGCCCTCGCAGCTTTTTCCGCACTCTTAGTCCAATACGCATGCGGAACCTTTGGACTTATGATTCGAGCCGGCCTCGATTTTGCCAAGGCGGCAGCTGTTAATATTCCCTTCGTTGGCCCTGATGCTGTAAAACTCGTCATCGCTGTTGTCATTGCATTAGGCGTGCACGCGGCCTTCCCGGATATCCGCGGTACTCGCCGTACCACCCCGTCCGCAGGCTAGGACCATGCCAAGCATCATCTTTGACAACGTCTCCGTGGCTTACGAAGACCTGCCCGTTCTCGACTCCGTAAGTCTGTCGCTCAAGGAACACCGCGTGGGTATTATCGGTGCTAACGGCGGCGGAAAGTCTACCTTGGTGCGGCTTATTAACGGGCTAAGCGATCCGTCTTCAGGAACCGTAGTCGTGGACGGCCTTGACGTCGCAACGCAAGGCAAGATGGTTCGCCGTAAAGTAGGTTTTGTGTTCTCTGATGCAGAGAACCAAATCATTATGCCAACGGTTAAAGACGACATTGCCTTCTCTTTGCGCCGCCTCAAACTGGATAAAGAGACACGACGCAAGCGCATCGCAACCGTGCTAGCCCGTTTTGGCCTTGAATCACACGCGGAGCACTCGCCTCATCTGCTCTCCGGAGGGCAAAAACAACTACTTGCGTTGGCATCTGTCTTGGTCATAGAGCCTGAAATCGTGATCATGGATGAACCAACCACACTTTTAGATATGCGCAACCGCGCTCATATCAAGACCATCATCGAAGGGCTAGAGCAGCAGGTTATTGTGGTCAGTCACGACCTTGATCTTTTAAGCAATTTCGATCGAGTTCTGTGCGTTCATGAGCGAAAAATCTTGCTCGATGGTTCACCCGAGTCTGTGATCCCACAGTATGTCTCCCTTATGGAAAACAACCCATTATGATGCGCAATGTCCCTTTAGGAGTCTATGTTCCAGGCGAAACCGTTATCCATAGAATCCCTCCAAGTGCAAAGTTTTGCTTCCTTATAGTCTTTGTCATAGCTACAACGGCTTTAGTAAAACAGCCGGTTGTCGCACTATTCTGCGTCCTCTTTTCTGTATCTCTGTACATCTTGGCAAAAATTCCCCCGCGTATTGCGTGGGGGCAACTGTGGCCCCCAGTACTTATATTGCTATTCCTCGGCGCATTTCAGTGGTGGCAAAAAGGATTGCCGTACGCATCCACCCTTGTTTTAGCTATTTTTTCTTCGCTCATGCTCGCAATGCTTCTCACGGTGACCACCACTCTGGATTCAATGATGGAGGCGGTGCAACGACTATTAGCCCCCACGGAACGGTTTGGAGTTCCTGTAGAAACCATCACGTTGGCGTTTTCTTTAACACTTCGACTCATCCCCCTCATGCTCGCAACCGTCTATGAGGTACTAGACGCTAGGAAAGCCCGCGGTGCCACTTTTTCTCTTATGGCCCTAGGAACGCCTGTGATGATCCGCTCCATCCGTCGCGCGCGGGGCATAGCGGATGCGCTTATGGCACGTGGCGCCGGCGATTAGGCGCTCTTTATTAGCACAACAAAAAGGCACAAGTCCTACCACCAATCGGGGACTTGTGCCTTATTCGTATAACAATTGATTCGCAGCTTTATGCTTCTCCGCGAAGCTTTCGCATCTTTTGCGCCACAGCATCATCGGTAGCGCTCGGTGCTGCCTGCGACGCCTCAATCGAGCGCTGCTGGGCGCTATTGCCGGACGCGAGCTGGCCGCCTGCCATTTCTGCACGAATCTGCTCCAAGCGTGAGTGGCCTGCAAGCTGCACGCCCGCCTGCTCGATCTCAGCCATACGCCCCTGCACGGAGTTCTGAGCGAGTTCCGCAGTGCCCAAAGCATTAGCGTATCGACGCTCAATCTTCTCACGAACCTGGTCAAGATTAGGAGTATTGCGGTTAGAGATAGAGTTCATCGACTGAATCGACTCTGCGACCTTCTCCTGCATCTTCGCCTGCTCGAGCTGGCTAAGAAGCTTGGTGCGCTCTGCCACCTTCTGCTGCAACGCCATGGAGTTACGCTCAACTGCTTTCTTAGCTGCCTCAGCTTGCTGAAGCGACTGATCGTGCAGTTGCTTGGTGTCCTCTACGCCCTGCTCCGCAGTAACCAACTGCGCAGCGAAGGCCTCTGCAGCGTTTTCATACTCTGTGGCCTTCTGCGTGTTGCCCTCAGCGCGTGCTTTATCTGCAAGCTGAATAGCCTGGCGAGTGTTGGATTGAAGCTTCTCAATCTCAGCCAAACGACGGTTGAGCTGCATCTCCAGCTGGCGCTGATTACCAATAACTGCTGCTGCCTGCTGCGATAGCTCCTGATGCTGGCGTTGAGCATCCTCGATAGCCTGCTGAATCTGAACCTTCGGGTCAGCGTTCTCTTCGATCTTAGAATCAAAGAGAGCCATCAGGTATTTCCATCCCTTGGAAAATGGGTTAGCCATCGTGCGTTAGGCCTTTCATTTCAATAGTTTTGTTCGCGTTATGCACGCGCTTAATAATCCTAGCTCAGGTTCGAGCTATCAGACCATGTTCACCACAGGTCGGGGACAAAATCAAGAAAATTAGTCTTGCTTATACGCGAGCTAGATCGGCTTCAGCCGACCGCACGGCCATAGAGCCTGCGGCCTCAATAAGGACGTCAGCCACAGTAGCTCCCAGCGCATGACAGACAGAAGCCAGAAGCTCCGAGGATACTTCTTTCCGGCCCCGTTCTAACTCCGATAAATATCCCGGAGACACTCTCGACGCTTCCGCGAGTTCGCGCAGCGTAATACCTTTGTCTGCGCGGAAAGCACGCAGCGCAGCTCCCAATGCTTGGCGCAAAAGCGGCTCTGGTGCACGAGCAGACCGCCCAGTGGCAGAAGCCGAAACTGGATTATCTAAGACAGCGGTATATTTCATCATCGTTAGTTCAAACGGCTTAAGCCGCCCTTTTGTTCCCACTTCCCATAGAAATTCCCAAACTTGCGTCAACTCTACTCAATATAGAGCAGTAGTAGATCACAGCGTTACACAAACCTTACACTGTTAAAAGTCGCATCATGAGTTCATGGGCACATCGCACAGCCGCAGACCGGATATGAGGTCGCGTGCTCACAAGAAGCCCGTCCTTCGCACCTAAGTCACTAAGGTCTCCTGCACGATACGCATTGGCCTGTCCCGCGGGGGAAGCAATCCCAATCCACACTTCACCCACCGGATGCCCTGCCTGCTGGTCCGGTCCGGCAACACCGGTTAAAGAAACCCCCCAAGAGGCACCGCATCGGATGCGCGCCCCCTGTGCCATAGCCACAGCACATTCGGAAGAAACGGGGCCGAACTCATCAAGTATTGATTGATCCACCCCGGCTAAATCGTGTTTTAAGCTCGTAGCATAGGTAACAAAGCCACCTGTGAGCACTGCGCTGGCGCCTGGAACGTCGCCAAGCGATGCCATGTACAAACCAGCTGTAAGCGATTCGCATGCCGCGAGGGTCTCGCCTCGCCGTTTCAAGGCGGTGATAACCCGCTGCGCGCCCTCCACGTTATCGTTCACGATTCAATCGACGCGCGTCGATAAGATATTGCACACCAGTAATAACAGTGATCGCCACGGCGGCTAGCATCACGAGGAACTGAACAACCGAAAAAACTCCAGACAGAGGTATCAGATACAGCGCTACCGCCAAAGATTGGAGGGTTGTCTTAATCTTCCCGCCCTTGCTGGCTGGAACCACGTTTCCTTTACGCAGTTCACCCATGCGCCAGAACGTGATGCCGAGTTCGCGAACCACAATAATAGCCGTGACCCACCACCCCACGAGTCCCACAATATTCAGGCACACAAGCGCCGTGATCATCAACGCTTTATCTGCGATCGGATCCGCAATCTTGCCAAAGTCAGTAACCAGGTTCTTAGCTCGTGCTATATCGCCATCCAACTTGTCCGTAATCATGAGCGCAACAAAGACGCCTAGGCTCCACCACATCCACGAGACATGCTGACCATCACCTGAAATAACGAGCCACGCAAATAATGGGATGACAATGATGCGCAGACTAGTCAGGACGTTAGGAACATTAAAATTAGAAGGCTTATGTTCCGGTGTGTTGACAGTGCGTTCCTCATTCACAATCACTCACCATACCCGCCTCCGCGCTAATCATTTGCTGCACCACACGATTAGTCAACTGAGAATTCTCGATCAACCCGCAGTGGTGCTTGGGTTTCTAACGATACAATCTAAAACATGAACACCTTTGCTTTCCTCTATAGTTATGACCCCAATAACCCCGCAATCGCAGAGATTCGCCCACGTCATCGCGAATTTTGCAGCAAACTCAAAGAAGAAGGAACAGTCATCGGTACTGGTCCTTTTGTCGACGGCGACGGGGGCGCACTACTCGTTGTACGACTGCCCGAGCCCAGCACGCTTGCCGACGCTACAGCGATCATGGACCGCGATCCCTTTTACGCAGAGGGTGCCCTCACCGGACGCACCACCCACACATGGAACCCCGTGATCAATATTTTTGAATATTAAAACGGCTGGAAAATTTGCCGTTGCATGCAAAAGACTCTGCCGCACTAAGGGTATTGCTTCCTTATGTATGCGGCAGAGTCTTTTCTGCGTTGCCTTCTATGCTTGCTTGGCGCGTAGCTAGCCTTTATTCATCAGTGTCATACACCGCTTTAGTGCGCACTACGCCTTGGGGGTCATCGCGTTTGGATTTAATTACAGAGGCAAGCACAGTCACCGTCAGTATCCCCACGATGGCAACAAGTGACCACACCGTGCCAATTTCTGGCACTGAAACGTTGTTACCGCCATTGATAAACGGAAGATTATTTTCATGCAGGGCGTGCAGGACTAGCTTCACTCCAATAAAGCCGAGGATGATGCCCAATCCATAAGGCAGGTAGACCAAACGCTCAAGCAGGCCATCGAGCAAGAAGTACATCTGGCGCAGACCCAGCAACGCAAACGCATTAGTGGTGAAGACGATATACGGTTCTTTAGTGATGCCATAGATTGCAGGAATCGAGTCAAACGCAAACATGAGGTCAATCATGCCGATTGCCACCAGGGCGATAAACAGCGGCGTTAGCGCAAATTTACCCTTTTGGTGAATGTAGAGATGATCCTTCTCATAGGTGGGCGTGACGTGAACTACTTTGCGCAACCATTTGATTATCCGCATATCGTTGGGGTCGGTCTCAGGTTGATCGGTTGCCTCGTCATAGATGAGTTTGATAGCGGTGTACAACAAGAAAATACCGAAGATATAGAACACATCTGACCAGGCGTGAATCACAGCGGCGCCAAGCAAAATAAAGATCAACCTAAAGATCAGCGCCAGCGCTATGCCAATAAGCAGCACTTTTTGTTGATATTTACGAGGAATCTTAAAAGTCCCCATGATCAACGCAAAGACAAACAGGTTGTCAACGCTAAGTGCTTTTTCCGTCACATATCCCGTGAAGAACTCAATCCCGTGTTGATGCGGGTTACCAGGCTCGCCCCAAACAAACCAAAGAAAGACGCCAAAAGCGCACGCCAGGACCACATAGAACAAAGACCATCCTGCAGATTCTTTGAGCGTGGGCTCATGTGGGGTTTTTACGTGGGAATAAAAATCAAAAACAAAAAACCCTGAGATCACCACAAAAGTGATGATCCATACCATCATGTTTACTTCCAAGGAAAAAGACACCTCCGGTCTCATTCGGTCAGCGGATGAACCGGAGGTCTCCCCCACTCCTAGAACTTTTAGCTGTTTTTGCCAGAAGCTCCTATAGGAGCCAGCACGACCGGGAACCTATGAAGATTGCCGTGTTGACGATCAATGCTGTGGGTGGGGTACTCCCCTCCATGCACGGTGCCCGAGTGTAGTCGATCACAAGCATTTTGCCCACCCAGACCGACTAAGCTTCTCATTTCAACGCTAAGCCCCTTGCAGAGCCAAGCGCTGTCCATGGATAAAATTAAAAAGCATTGCCAGTGGGGTTATATGTTGATTGCGTTGTTGTAGACGATGCATCGGCGCCGCCATCCGTATCAAACTCTTTAGGGGCGTCTTCAGGCTTTGCGCCCTTAAGCATCCACAGCGTTGTTTCTAGCTCTTCCGGCCTCACCAAAACTTCTCGCGCTTTCGAGCCTTCCGATGGTCCCACGATCTCTCGAGATTCCATCAAATCCATTAAGCGGCCAGCTTTGGCAAAGCCAATGCGCAGTTTACGCTGCAGCATTGAGGTCGAACCCAACTGAGAAGTAATAACTAATTCAGCAGCTTGGAGCAGATCCTCCAAGTCATTTCCGATATCGGAGTCAATATCTTTCTTCGCCTCAGCTGCCTTATCAGTGGTCACGCCCTCGGTGTAATTAGGCTGGCCCTGTGCTTTCGCGGCGTCTACAACGGACTGGATTTCCTCATCAGTAACAAAGGCACCTTGAATACGCTGAGGCCTTCCTCCTTGCGGAATAAACAACCCATCGCCCATGCCGATAAGTTTTTCTGCCCCACCCTGATCCAAAATCACTCGCGAGTCGGTCAAGGATGAAGTAGCAAAGGCTAACCGGGACGGCACGTTTGTCTTAATCAGACCGGTCACAACGTCAACGGAGGGGCGCTGCGTAGCCAGGACCAAGTGGATTCCCGCTGCTCGCGCCTTTTGCGTAATTCGAACGATCGAATCCTCGATTTCCTTAGGCGCAGTCATCATCAGGTCTGCTAGCTCGTCGACAACGCACACGATATAGGGATACGCATGATATTCACGCTGCGACCCCATCGGAGATTGGATCTCGCCGGCATTAATCTTGCGGTTGAAGTCCTTAATGTGTCGCACACGCGCAGACTTCATATCCATGTACCGCTGCTCCATCTCCTCCACCAGCCATTGAAGCGCAGCCGCTGCCTTTTTAGGCTGAGTAATAATAGGAGTGATCAGGTGCGGAATACCCTCATAAGGCGTAAGCTCCACCATCTTTGGATCAACCAGAATCAGTCGTATGTCTTCAGGGGTTGCTCGGGTAAGCATGGATACCAGAAGCGAATTTACAAATGCCGATTTACCGGATCCAGTAGAACCCGCCACCAACAAGTGAGGCATCTTTTGCACCGAGTGCGCGACAAAGTCTCCCTCAATGTCTTTACCCAGGCCAATGAGCATCGGATCGGTGTCCGCCAGAACCTCAGGAGCATTCAACACGTCTCCTAGCCGAACCATCTCGCGGTCGGTATTAGGGACCTCAATGCCCACGGCCGATTTACCCGGAATCGGTGTCAGAAGGCGCACGTTGTCCGTCGCAACCGCGTACGCCAAGTTTGATTGGAGGTTTGTAATCTTGGATACCTTCACGCCCGGCCCCAACTCAACCTCATAACGGGTTACCGTTGGACCACGGGAGAATCCCGTCACGTGCGCGTCGACTTTAAACTCCGCGAAAACATCGGTGATCGCCTCAATCATCCGATCGTTGGCAGCTGAACGGGTTTTGGGCTGTTGTCCAGGGATAAGAAGCTCAGTACTAGGAACCTCGTAATCATCTGCTACGCGATCAACAGTCCTTGCATCTTCAACTCCCTGGTGGATTGTCGACGCCACCGGTTGCTGCGCACGCGCCGACACCGCTTCCTGTACCGCCTTACGCCCCGCCGCAACCACATCAGCAGCTGCCGCAGCAGCCGTCACAGCTTGGCCGGCAGCAGAAACATTGCCGGCCACCGCCCCTGAGACTGCACCGCCGACGTCCCCCGAGACGATCCCCGCTACTTGCTGGGCAGCGTTTCTAGCGGCCGAAGGACGTCTTTCCACCACTTCAGTCTTATCCGTGACGATCGGAAGCTCATCGGTATCAGAAATATCTCTAGGCAAGCGCGTATCATCGCTTCGCTTCGGCGCAGCGGGACGACGCCTCTGATCCGGGTTTGTCGGAACCTCAAATAGCCCAGTTTCTTCATCGTTTTCTTCCAATGGATAAGCATCCAAAGGCGTTGATGGCTTTTTGCTGATTCGTGAATCAATTTCAGATCTACCGCGAGAAGGCGCTGTGTTCTCAGCCCAGGTGCTCGTACGAGGCGCAGCCTTTCTGCTTGCCAACGCTCCCCTGCGAGACGATTCCCCTTCCGCACGTGCCTCTAGTTCTTCATCGACATCCGAATATTCCTCATCTGCATCGGCCCCGCGATGTTGGTTTATAAACTCGCGGAGGGCGTCGACAAGCTCCCGTGTTGTGATGTCTGTGATCCTCTGGGCCCCATAAATAATGATGATGACCAAAAGCGGGATAGCTAAATAGGAAGAAAAGCCTTTGGCCAAAATCCCACCGGTATACGCCCCCACGGCTCCACCAGCGGCAGCGCGACCCGGCCAGTCGGAAGGATTACCACCGAAAAGATGCACCAGGCCAAGCACGGACACCGCAATCAGAATCGTTCCGCCAACAATGCGTCCTCGCGAATCCGTGGACGGGAAATGCCCTAGCATCAGGGCAATAGCACCAGCAACCAGGAGAATTGGCAGAATCAGCGCCCCTGATCCGATGAGGAAATGCACCCCTGCAGAAATTCCCTCACCAATAGGTCCAGCGATGTTAAACCACACAGAGGCACCCAAAACGACGGCCAAAGCGATAAGGATAAGCCCAATAGAATCAGCGCGTTGCTCAGCTAGTCGGCCATCACCGTAATCATTGTCCTCCTCAACAGCATCATCCTCAGAGCTGCGGACAGCAGAACGCTTGCGACGAGCCTTATTATCTGTGTCATCGTCAAAGAACTCCTCGACCTCATCATCGTCTCGGTTTTTGCCGAGTCCTCCGATGACTCGAGTAAGAGATCCGACCCCTCGCGCCGTAGCGCCGAAGAGAGACGCCAGGCCACCACCGACAGCGCGGAAAGCACTGCCGGTCCGCTCCTCAGAAGTATCTGCGGCACGACGCGCAGACTGTGCAGGATGATTCACAGAAGAAGCACTCCTCTTATTACGACTGTTCGGCCCAGTTGACCCACCTGTAGCTCGTGGTGCGGATCTATTAGAAGATCCTCGCGAGCGTTTCTGGTGCGCCGAGGATCCGGCAGATCGGGAATTGCTTCTGACAGTCATGTAGCCAAGCTTAGACGCTCACGTCACATTCATCACATTCGCAACACTGCAAACTACCTTTTATTTAAGTCCAGCCTACAGGCCTGACCTAACAACTTTGCCAATATCTCGACACACGTCAATATCCACGGCGTCACGGCCGAAAGCCCACAACACTAGTTCTCCAACCCCGCCTCTGATATGGGTTACGGCGCTGCCAGAAGAGACCACTCCCCACGAATCCGCCACAACGATCCGTGGATAGCGATCAGGTTCCAGCACCACAGGCACCGATGACTTCCGCAGCAATTTAGGTGCAAAAAGACGTAGCAACCGCAACAAATCTTTCTCTGCTGTGTCACTCAAGCTACGCGGTTGTACCCCATGCCCAAGAGAATCCTCTCCTAGTGACGCTCCCCGACGCAGATCCTCGTGATGAACAAAATGTTCCGCCGTGTTGAGGAAAAAGTCCAGAGTTTTACTGCGTGAGAATCCCCGTTTTTCTTCCGTCCACGCCTCCACAATTTCAGTAAAAGGCATAGACGCAGTTTCTTGCGTGCGGCGCTTGAGCAGTGGGGATAACGCTGGCACAAACATTCCGGCAGTAGCCAGCGGATAGCGCTGCCTGACGTAGAGATGCACCGCTAAGTCCTCAGTGTTCCATCCTTCGCACAGCGTTGGCGCCTCTGCCCCTTTTTCTAGCAATAGCTCTGCTAATGCTAAGCGTTCCTGCTCTACAAATAACATAAGTCCCAGCATATCCTGGGAAGCACAAAGCGGGCAGCACCATCACATCTTTCCGGTGCCGCCCGCTTTTACTGCTGCTTTTTACAGGCTTTCGCGCGTTGCGCGAATCTCCTCTTCGTCCGCTTCCACCTGAGTCTGAGTCGTTGGGATAACGGTAGGCATAATCATTGGCTTACGACGCCACTTCTGCTCCACAAAACGAGAGACGCGACGACGCAGCTGCTGAACCATGCGGTAAGGATCATTCTCACCTTCACCAGCCAAGTCAGTCATGATGTTTTCCACCAGTTCGGTGACTTCAGGCATCATGGCAACGGCATCTTCGGAGAAGCCCTTAGCCTGCACAGTAGGACGCTCTAGCAGCCTTCCGGTTCGGTTATCAATCACTGCTGTGATTGCGATCAGGCCGCCTTCACCCAGGGAAGTCCGCTCCTCCAGAACCCCAGCGTCAATATCACCCATGGTGACACCGTCCACGTAGAGGTTACCGATCTGAATTTGTCCGACCACCCGAGCTCGTCCGTCAACGAGATCCACGACAACGCCATTTTGTGCAAGAACCACGCGATCGCGCTCCACACCAGTGGAGATTGCCAGTTCTTTGTTGGCCCGCAGATGGCGCCACTCTCCGTGCACCGGCATAGCGTTCACCGGACGAGCTGCGTTGTAGAGGAACAAAAGCTCACCGGAGTAACCGTGACCGGAGGTATGCACCTTAGCATCGCGGCTCGTCACGACGGTCGCACCAATCTGCGCCAGCATATTAATAACGCCGAACACGGCTTCCTCGTTACCAGGCACCAAGGAAGAAGAAAGGATAATCAGATCGCCATCGCGAACCGTGATCTGGCGATGCTCACGACGCGCCATGCGCGACAAGGCAGCCATGGGCTCACCCTGCGTACCCGTGGTGATGAGCATAACCTTGTGCGGCGCCATCTTTGCTGCATCATCCATGCTGACGATAGTTCCGCGAGGAGCCTTCAGGTAACCCATCTTTTCTGCGATTTCCATGTTTCGAATCATGGAACGCCCGTTGAATGCAACCTTACGACCCGAGGCCACTGCGGCATCTACCGCAGCCTGAACGCGGTAAACATTGGAGGCAAACGACGCTAGGATAACGCGCTGTTTTGCGTCACCGACAAGGCGCTTCAGAGTCGGCGCAATATCGGCTTCGGAGCCCGAAACGCCCGGCGTAGTTGCGTTGGTGGAGTCACAGAGCATGAGGTCAACGCCCTCATCACCAAAGCGAGACAGTGCGGGAAGATCGGTAGGACGCCCGTCTGTTGGGGTCTGATCGAGCTTGATGTCACCGGTATGGATCACCAAACCTGCACCAGTCTTAATGGCAAGACCTAAGCAATCCGGGATCGAGTGGTTAACGGCCCAAAAACGGATGTTAAAAGGCCCACGGTTAATATCAGACTTCTCATTTACCTCGATCAGCTTAGGACGCTGACGGTGCTCACGACACTTTGCAGCGATAAGAGCCAACGTAAATTTGGAAGCGTAGATGGGCAGGTCTGGGCGCAGTTTCAGTAGCCACGGAATAGCCCCAATGTGATCCTCATGTCCGTGAGTAACAACGAGCGCTTCGACCTTGTCCAGTTTGTCTTCGATCGGGCCAAAATCAGGCAAGATCAAATCCACGCCTGGCTCACCAGACGAGGGGAAAAGGACACCGCAGTCGACCAACAGCATTTTGTTGTTGTACTCAAAAACGGTCATATTGCAACCAATTTCAGAGATACCGCCAAGGGCGTAGATGCGCAGGCCATTCTTAGGCGCCTTGGGGGGCTCCGGAAGACGCTCGGTCAGATCCTCACCTTGCATGGATTTGACCACGTTACGACGGCCTCGGTTGCTCTTATTATTCTGAGGATTGTCACCACGGCGTGAGCGAGCATTGCGCGTCCCGTTTCCGGCTCGTCCCGAGTTGGAGCGGCCGCGGTTGCCTTTAGAGCTGGCATCTTGGTTGGAAGAGCCTTCGTCTGAAGCTTTCTTCTCCGTCTCAGCCTTCGCTGGTGCCTCTACAGATGCGTCAGGGGCTTGGAATACTGGTGTTTCAGTAGTCTCCGGCGGGCCAGCTTTACGAGTAACCTTTCGAGAACGGTTACGTGGTTCAGTCATATTTATAGAACTCCAGATTTATTCATGTCGTGTCGGAGACGCTCAAGCTCTTCTTCGCTTGGTGCGACAATAGGCAGTCGCGGGTCTCCGACCTCAATACCTTGTAGCCGCAATCCGGCTTTTGTGAGGCTTACGCCACCCAAACGTCCTTGAGCGGCGACTAATGATGAAAGTTTTGCGTTAATCTCACGCGCACGCGCAAGATCGCCGTTATTAAAACTTGTATGCAGTTCGCGCAATTCTTTTGGTGCCAAGTGACCAATCACGGAAATAAAGCCCACCGCGCCCACGGACAGCCATGGGAGGTTAAGTGGGTCATCACCTGAGTACCAGGCAAGTCCTGTTTCCTCGATGAGTGGTGTAGCAGCGGCAATATCGCCTTTTGCGTCTTTCACTCCCTTGATCGTAGGGATCTCAGCAAGACGACGCAGAGTATCCGGTTGAATAGGAACAACCGAACGTGGCGGAATATCATAAGCGCAGATTGGCAAGTCAGTGGCTTGCGCAACTGTCCGAAAATGCTGGTAGATCCCCTCTTGACTAGGTTTTGAATAGTAAGGGGTTACTACCAGAAGGGCATCGGCGCCAGCTTCAGCAGACGCACGAGCCATATCAACCGAAGCCGAAGTATTGTTTGTTCCAGCGCCCGCGATAATTTTAACGCGGTCACCGACCTCCGACTTAACGGCCTTGAGCAGGTCAATTTTTTCTTGCAGCGTTGTAGTTGGAGACTCACCGGTGGTTCCGGCGAGCACCAGCGTGTCGATTCCGTTGTCAGCCAAGTGTGCGGAAAGCTTCCGCCCTGCAGAAACATCGAGTTTCCCTGTGGCATCAAACGGTGTCACCATCGCTACGGTGACGGTACCGAAGTAGTCGCTACCCGTATTCGCTGTCAAACCTGTGCTCATGTGCCCTAAGGTTACCCGCAAATGAGCCGGAAGTTGACATCGGGGCAAGGATTCTCCCGCGTGTCGGGTCAAGTCACCCTCGTTGAGAGTTACTTTCTCTTCCGGCTTTCATATTCTCCACAGCAAAAATTTCATTAAAAATCTGTGACGTACGGGCTAGTCGCCATGCAGGAGCCGTCGGCAAGCGTGGACTCCTCAAAATCACCGAACAATACCGGCGATTGTTCCTTCAGCAGATGCAAGCATCGGATTGCCAGCGCTCGAATTTCTACATCAGCATGCTCTGTAGCTCTCATCCCAATGAAGTGACGCCATGTTCTGAAATTCCCGGTGACGAGTATTCGCGATTCTGTGGCATTGGGAAGTATCGCGCGTGCTGCTTGGCGAGCTTGCTTCTTTCGAAGAAGCGCATTCGGTTCTTTAGCTAATTTTTCTTCTAGCGCAGACAAAACCTCGATAAAAGCAAAGCGCGATTCATCTACTGCGTGGAGAAAAAGACGTCGCAATTCAGGGTCTTCCGCAATCAACGGCGGGATGATTACGTGAGAATCCTCGTGATGGACAAACCTCTGTGAGAGCTGCGAACAAGAAAAATGTCGATGCCGCATCAACTCATGCGCCGCTGATCGAGACAAACCTCGGATATATAAAGAAGCCGTAGCATGTTCTAAAAGCGCCATATGCCCTACCTCCATAATGTGTCGGAGGTAGGCATCGTTCTGGGCAGTCCTCACATTTGGTTTATCAAAAGTCTCGTAGCATGCGCGGCCGGCAAACTCCACTAACGCTTCAGAATCTTTAGCGGCAGGATCGCAAGCCCACGTGATACCAGTAGGAGGAGTAATAAACGTCGTGCAGGCCACCAATTGCACGTCGAGATGAGTTTCTACAGCCATTATGAGATATCGAGGTACTTATCTAGGCCAACGCTAAGACCAGGATGCTCATGGATCTTCCGTACCCCTACCAAAACTCCGGGGACAAAAGACGTACGGTCGTAGGAATCCTGGCGAATAGTCAAGGATTGACCCTGGGCCCCAAAAATAACTTCCTCATGCGCAACCATGCCGGTCATGCGCACAGCGTGCACCGGAACTCCGTCGACATCGGCTCCGCGGGAACCTGCAAGCGAATCTTTTGTTGCATCGGGCTGCTCGCCGAGCCCTGCTTCCTTACGAGCCTCGGCTATGCCTTGTGCTGTGTGGATAGCGGTTCCTGAGGGGGCGTCCAACTTATTGGGGTGATGGTATTCAACAACTTCAGCAGAATCGAAGAACTTAGCTGCCTGGCGGGCAAAGACCATAGTTAATACAGCCGAGATAGCAAAGTTAGGGGCGATCAGCACGCCCACCGAAGGATTTTTCTCCGCCCATTCTTCCACTTGAGCGAGTCGCTCTGCTGTAAAACCTGTAGTCCCCACGACGCAAGAAATACCGTGGTTGATGCAGAAATCCAAGTTGCCCATGACAGAATCAGGAGTGGTGAAATCAACGATTACCTCTGCCCCATTGTCAACGAGAACACTCAGGTCATCATCGCGGTCGATCTCGGCAACAAGTTCAAGATCTTTGGATTCGTTTACACCCGCTACTACGGCTTGACCAACGCGCCCACGAGCCCCGAGGACTCCTACTTTAATGGCCATGTCACTGTTCCTTTTCGTTTGTGGTTGGGTCAAAACATTAAGCAATTCCGCTTTTGTAGACTACAAAATAGGCTCGTGGAGGATACACCAATGCTCCCCACTGCGGGTATCCCTACGGCGTACAAGCTTCTCGACGCGGCCATAAAGATCCCGTCACTCATATACAACAGTAGCGATGCCCATCACTGGGGAGCAGAAGTAAGGATAAGGCAGAAAGCGCCTAAAGCGATCCCACCTTAGCCTTGTGTGTGCAGACTAGTCTTCCTTCACCGGTGCCAAGGAAATCTTGCCGCGGTTGTCTATATCGAGGATCTCCACCTCGACTTTGTCACCAACGTTGATTACGTCTTCTACCTTCTCTATGCGCTTACCGTTGCCGAGCTTAGAGATGTGGATGAGGCCGTCACGACCAGGTACGAGAGAAACAAATGCACCAAAAGCGGTGGTCTTAACGATGGTTCCGAGGAATCGCTCACCAGCCTTGGGCAACTGCGGATTAGCAATAGCATTGATCTTTTCGATCGCTGCTTCAGCGGCAGCTCCGGAGGTCGCGGAAACATAGACAGTTCCGTCTTCCTCAATGGAGATGTTTGCTCCGGTCTCCTCGGTGATCGAGTTGATCATCTTGCCCTTAGGCCCGATAACCTCACCGATCTTGCTGAGTGGAACAGTGACAGTCGTGATGCGCGGAGCATAGTCGCTCATCTCATCTGGGCTCTCAATGACCTCAGCCATGGTGTCCAGAATTGCTTCGCGGGCTTCATAAGCCTGTGCAAGCGCAGACGCGAGAACCTTGGAAGGAATGCCATCAAGCTTGGTATCCAGCTGTAGGGCCGTCACAAAGTCACGAGTTCCAGCAACCTTGAAGTCCATGTCACCAAAGGCATCCTCAGCGCCAAGGATATCTGTCAAAGCAACATAACGGGTTTCTCCGTCAACTTCATCAGACACCAGGCCCATAGCGATACCAGCCACTGAGGCCTTCAGAGGAACACCCGCGTTGTATAGCGAGAGCGTTGAGGCACACACCGAACCCATAGAGGTAGAACCGTTAGATCCGAGGGCTTCCGAAACCTGACGGATGGTGTAAGGGAACTCCTCGCGGGAAGGGATCACCGGCATAAGGGCGCGCTCGGCAAGCGCTCCATGGCCGATCTCGCGACGCTTCGGGGAACCCACACGGCCAGTTTCTCCGGTGGAGTACGGCGGGAAGTTGTAGTGATGGATGTAGCGCTTAGACGATGTAGGCGACAACGAATCAATCTGCTGCTCCATCTTGAGCATGTCTAGCGTGGTCACACCCAAGATCTGTGTCTCACCGCGCTCGAATAGAGCGGAACCGTGCGCACGTGGAACCAGCTCTACCTCTACTCCAAGATCGCGAATGTCAGTCACACCACGGCCATCAATGCGGAAGTGCTCGGTGAGAATCATGTGACGCACAAGCTTCTTCATCACTGCGTTATAAGCAGCGCGAATAGCCTTCGATGCAGCAGCTTCATCCTCAGAACCGAATTTTGCGAGCAACTCGCCCTCGATCGATTCCATGTACTCGTTGGTGGCGTCGTCACGCTCTTGCTTTGACTTAATGGTCAACAGCTGACGCAGTTTCTTAGAAACCTTCTTTTCCACAGCATCGTAAATAACGTCCGAATACGGTGGGAAAAGTGGGAATTCTTGAGTTTCCTTAGCTGTGCGTTCTGCCAGGCCAGCCTGTGCTCGGCACAAAACCTCGATGAAAGGCTTAGCTGCCTCTAGGCCTTGTGCAACGATCTCTTCTGTCGGCGCAGGAGCGCCACCCTTGATCTTTTCTACAACGTTCTCAGTAGCACCTGCTTCCACCATCATGATGGCAACGTCTTCGACAGTCTTACGACCCTGCTTCTTAGCGACAAGACGTCCGGCAACAACGAGCTCAAAAAGAGCCTTTTCGTGCTGCTCATGGGTCGGGAATGCAATCCACTGACCCTTGGGATGTGCTTCATCCGCGATAAGAGCCATGCGAACTCCGCCTACCGCACCCGACACCGGAAGACCGGAAAGCTGGGTAGCAGCTGATGCGCCGTTGATTGCAACAACGTCATAGTAGTCTTCTGGGTTGATGGACAAGACGGTGATAACAACCTGGACCTCATTGCGCAGTCCCTTAACAAAAGTCGGACGTAGCGGGCGGTCGATCAGGCGGCAAGCCAAGATTGCCTCAGTGGAGGGACGTCCCTCGCGACGGAAAAACGAACCTGGAATGCGGCCCGCTGCGTACATGCGCTCCTCGACGTCCACCGTTAGTGGGAAGAAGTCGAATCCTTCACGCGGCTGGTTAGAGGCCGTCGTGGTGGCCAACAGCATCGTCTCATCATCCAGGTACGTGGTGACAGAACCGTCGGCTTGCTTGGCCAGCTGGCCAGTTTCAAAGCGAATGGTACGGGTTCCGAAGTCGCCGTTGTCAATGGTGGCGATCGCTTCGGTAATACCGAATTCTTCATCTACGTTGAATTCGATGTTTTTTGCCTTGCTCAAAGTGCAGGTCTCCTCGTGGATATTCCTTCTCACAACGGTCATCGGTGCCGCGTGTTTCCAAAAAAGGTTTTGCGTCTAATGCAACGGCAGGATTTTAACACGTTTTCGCATCTTAAGCATAGCGAAGCCCCGTGGCTTTTAGTTTTACCTAAAACCACGGGGCGCCGCTTTAACGTCGAAAAGCTTATCGACGCAAGCCCAGACGAGCAATCAGATCACGGTAACGATCAACATTGTTGTCTGCGAGGTACTTCAAGAGGCCCTTGCGACGACCAACGAGAAGCAGCAGACCACGACGAGAGTGGTGATCGTGCTTGTGGAACTTCAGGTGCTCGGTCAGCTGGTTGATGCGTGCGGAAAGCAACGCAACCTGTGCCTCAGGGGAACCGGTGTCGGTCTCGTGCAGACCGTACTCAGCCAAGATGGACTTCTTCTGCTCATTGCTCAAAGCCATGAGAAAACTCCTAGTTATTTCAGTCCACATAAATATGACTTGATAAAAGGAAACCGGGGGTTTCTCATTATCAAACCATTCCTATCACTGCTGTGGACCGCAGTGAAGAGAACGGAAGGAACACTACCATAGAAAGGACAGAAACAAAGGGATTTTCGAGTTTCCTCGCCTAGACGTAGATTCTCCCGGTCTGTTTTATCTACCGACCGCGTTTCCTACCAGCACTCGCGTAATGCGTTCCATGAATTCTTTGAGGAAGCGCTCTACGTCAACTGCCACTGCCACCTGGGCATTCTTGTGCGGATCTCCCAGTTTGACCTCATTACCGATTGTTCGTCCCCGCGTCGGCCCCTCGGTGTCCACTTTAAGATTCAGAGGAAGAGTAGTGACCAGACTTGGATCCACGGCTACTGCAACGGCCAGAGGGTCGTGCAGCCCGCAGCCGTCAAGGTGGGGCGCTATCGTGTCGTAGGCGCGAATGTAGTAATCGGTGGCGTCGGCAAGCACTGTTGCGGCCTCGGTGTTCAACGTCCTCCACGTGGCAGTCTCCTCATACGTCAACAGCGTTTGGAGTGTTACGTCAAGGCCGATCATCGTCACATCGGCGCAGTCTCGAACCATCATGTCTGCGGATTCTGGGTCTTGGTTGATGTTTGCCTCAGCCCACGTGTTCACATTCCCGGGAACCGTAAGCGCGCCTCCCATGAAAACGATATGAGCATTAGCTGCAAAATCTGGGTCTTTATCCATTGCCGCGGCGATATTAGTCATGGCGCCTGTTGGGATAATGACCAAGTCATCGCCATAGGAAGCCACCGATTCAATCAGGAAATCAACTGCGGTTTTATCACTCACACTGGTTTGAGGCTGCTGCATCTTTGCCTCACCAATGCCGTTTTTTCCGTGGATAAACTCAGAAATTTCTAAAACGGAAAACCCATCTTTGGCCCGCGCATGAGGTTCACCAACAAAAACTGGAATATCGGGGCGCCCAAATAGTTCGAGGAGTGCTAGATCGTTGCGCGCACCATCGTCGACAAGTACGTTGCCATATGTCGCAGTGACACCAATGAGTTCCAGCTCTGGAGAACCTAGAGCATAGGCCAGTGCCAACGCATCATCGATGCCAGTGTCCAGGTCGAGGATTACCTTCTTTGCCATTCTCTGTCTTCCTTATTTAGGGTTTACGAGGTTCGTCAACTCTTAAAATTTCGCGAGTAGTCTCCACGTCTTGTGCTATTGCTTCCAGCAGTTCTTCTATACCGCTAAACTTCACCATCCCGCGAATACGGTCCACGAATTCAACGGTAACGGAATGCCCGTACAAATCAGCATGACGATTAAGAACAAAAGATTCAACGCTACGACGCTGGTCTCCGAACGTAGGGTTATGACCTACAGAAATCGCCGCCGGGTACCGCACTCCTGCAACCATGTCACCTTCGATGGGTGCTGCAGAGGTGATCTGTAGCCAGCCTGCGTACACGCCGTCTTCTGGCAGCGCAATAGAATCCGGGAAGTACAGATTGGCGGTCGGATAGCCAAGTTCTTTTCCGCCCCGACCAGCGCCTCGCACCACGTCTCCGCTGACTGAAAAGTCCCGCCCTAATCCCCAATTAGCTCGGCGCACGTCTCCCTCTGCGAGAGCTTTACGTATTACAGAAGAAGAAACCACGGTCTGGTCTTCTGCCAGCAATTCCAGCACACGAATGTCGATGCCGTATTTTTCCCCCAAAGTCTTCAAAGTTTCCGTGTTACCGGACGCTTTATAGCCAAAGGTAAAGTTCTCCCCCACCACTACAACCTTGGCCTTGAGCTTGTCTTTAATAATAGAGACAAAGAATTCTTCCGGAGACAGGTGCGAAAGGTTGGCCGTAAAATTCATGGCAAACATATGGTCAACGCCAAGATTTTCTACGAGATTCGCACGTTGGGTAACCGTCCCCAAAAGTGGAGGCATCTTTTCCGGCCGCAGCACCGCCAAAGGATGAGGGTTAAACGTAACCAGGATGCTCGGAACACCGAGTGCCCGCGCTCGTTGCGTTACAGCGCTGATCAGGGTCCGGTGCCCACGATGGACACCGTCGAAAACGCCAATGGTGATGACCGAGGCGTCTAGATCCGCCGGAATGTCTTCAATATGATGCCAGATATCCACTCTGGACAGTTTAGCCATAGACTGCTAACTATGATTGATCCCCTCTCCACTTCTGGACTCGTAGTCGTAGATAAACCCGCTGGCATAACCTCGCACGACGTAGTTGGGCGCCTGCGCCGCATCTTTGGCACCAAACGGGTTGGCCACGCGGGCACCCTCGACCCCATGGCTACCGGTGTTCTTGTTGTGGGAATCGAAAGAGGGACAAAGTTTCTTGCCCATATGGTTGCATCGACCAAGTCCTACCGAGCAACTATCAGGCTCGGACTGGCCACCACCACCGACGATAAAGAAGGCGAGTCAGTTTTTTCTGCCGATGCGTCCACGGTATCCGCGATCACTGACGATGAAATTGCTGCTGGGATAGCTAATCTCACTGGAGATATCATGCAACGCCCAGCATCAGTCAGCGCAATCAAAATCAATGGGAAACGAGCCCATCAGATGGTGCGCGAGGGACAAGAAGTGGAGATCCCTGCACGTCCGGTCACTATTTACCGTTTCGATGTCCTCGATATTTCGCGCACCTTGTCACCGGAATTTATTGACATCGATGTAGAGGTCACGTGTTCATCGGGAACGTACATCCGCTCCCTCGCTCGCGATCTAGGAGAAGCCCTCCACGTGGGTGGCCACCTCACAGCTTTACGACGCCTATCCGTGGGCCCCTTCGCTCTTTCCGATGCCATCACTCTCGACGATCTCGCCGCTGCCCCCAAGCTCAGTCTTTCTTTGGATGAATCCTTAACTCGGTGCTACCCCACATTAGAGGTAACAGAGTCTGAGGCCACAGACCTCTCCATGGGGAAATGGCTCCAACCACGAGGCTTAGCAGAGGTTCACGCGGCGGTAGCACCCAATGGCCAGGCCATCGCGCTTATCAAGGAAAAAGGCAAGCGGCTTTCTTCCATTTTCGTGGCGCGTCCCAACACGCTCTCCTAGCCGAGTCGAAATATTGACGGCCTTTTATACAACAGAAGTTGCAGCTATTACGTAGCCGTTTTTCACCATCCAGCGCCCTTCTATAAAAGGAACGGGAGTGGGACGAACAAGCAGATAAGACACAAAAGATCCATCGTCTCTAATGTCTATTTCTGCTTGTTCAAAGCCTAACCAGCGGTGCGTCAACGGAAACCACACTTTGTAGGTAGCTTCTTTCGCGCAGAACAAAACTCGATCTGCGCACGAGATACCATTGCTGCGCAAACGTTCAAGCTGTTCGAGTTCACCTTCTCGAGCGATCGAACCGATAACGCCCTCTGGAAGCGGCTCGGCGACTTCTGCATCGATTCCCATCGATCTGATAAGCAGCCGAGGAGCAACAACTGCGGCCCTAAAACCATCAGTGTGGGTCAAAGATCCACTAACAGAAGCTGGCCATAACGGCATGCCTCGCTCACCACGCAGAATTGGTTCACCTGTGTCTCGTTGCAGCTTAGCGAGGGCTTGGTGGGCGCACCACCGCGCATCTCCAAATTCCGCTTTACGGAGCGGAACCGCGTGTGCGACAAGAGCCCGTTCCAGCGGATGCAGCTCATTAAACTTGCCCAAGTCTATGATTCCGGGATCGGTGGTAAGAGACACATAGCGTGCAGCTTCTGGAAAGAGCGACTGATCAAGCTGGATCTCGTTGTTCACGACTCCCCCTTGTTCGCACTCTGTGTCATCGATTCATCCGGCTCAAGTCCCGGGCCCATGGTTGCTTTTCCGGCATCATCGATATGCATGATAGGAAAAGGCCAGGGACGTGACTCTATGTTTTGCTGCCATTGCCGGGGATATCCCAGGGATACCTCCACGTGCGGCACACCATCAATGCGCATTATTCCAGGAAGATGCAGGTGCCCATAGATCACTGCTTTCGCACTGTATCGGCTTCCCCATGACATAGTGTGCCGAGTTCCGCACCATAGCCCAATCTCTGGGATCTGCATCCTATCCACAGGTTCTTGGGAAAGCGGCCAATGATTGATCAGGATCGTAGGTCCGTTTACTCTGCTTAACCGATTAACCGAATACGCCAAACGGTCCCAGCACCACGCACGGATATCCACGAATGGGGCGATAGCAAACTGGTCTGTAAGCACAATTTGCTTTTCATGGGCAGCCTCAACAGCCTGTTCTATGCTCATTCCGCGCGGGCGGAAAGAGTAATCATAAAGCGTAAACAACGGCACGATGGTCACACCGCCGAAAACTGGGAAAGGATCTTCTGGTGTCAGAACATCGATCTTCCGACACGCACGCACGAGCTCGTCGTATTTTGCTCGCCCTTGATGCGTATCCGTTCTTCTGCAGAACAGCTCATGATTTCCCGGGACCCAAATAACGCAGGCAAAACGCTTACGTAATTTATGAAGAACCTCCACGACTACGCTGGTGCGTTCTGCAACGTCTCCGGCGACAATCAGCCAATCAGAGGGGTCCTTGGGCTTAAGAGAATCAATGTGTTCTCCATTAGCTCGAACTGCTGCATGAAGGTCCGCAACAGCCCATAGGGTCTGTGCCATGTGACCTCCTTGCGTACCTAGGTTGTTTCAAACGTAAGACCAATTATTGCAATTGTCAGCGGGGATTCGCTCATCGACTCTCCGGGGCTGGAATATTCCCGTCTCCCACATCTTTGCTATAAGCCCACTTCATCGAATAAAAGCGCCATATTCCCGCGATCATTCGAAGAGAGATAAAGGAAACTAGCCCCCACCACACGCCTATCAGGCCAGCGTCGAAGAGCAAAGCCAACCATACGCCAGGTAAAAATCCTCCGAGCACTGACAACAAAGATACGGTTCGCAGATACGCGGCGTCAGCGGCACCTAAGAATACTCCGTCAAAGGCAAACACGACGCCACCCACAACGATCATGAGAACCAGCTGCCACCACGGCCCACTTATTTCTTGAAGAACCCCTGCATCTGACGTAAAAATTCCTGGTATCAGGTGAAAACCACCAGCGAATATTACGGCAAGCACCACGCCAAATATGGTGGAATACAACACAGATATTTGTCCTACACGACGCGCTCGAGCAACATTTTTTGCACCAAGTGCAGCCCCTGTCAACGTCTGGCCCGCAATAGCCAGCGAATCGAGAATAAGCGTGAGAAAACTCCACAGCTGGAGCAGCACTTGGTGTGCTGCCAAAGACTCTGCACCAAAGCGGCCAGCTACCGCTGCTGCTGAGATAAAAGAAATCTGAAATGATAGCGATCGCACGATCAGATCCCTACCAAGGGACAACTGCGAACGCATGATGGTCCAATTCGGACGAATAGTGCCTTCATGCTCCCGAAAGAGGCACAGAATAAACAGCAAAGACGTAATAGTAATCCCAACGATATTCGCCCATGCCGAGCCCACCAGCCCATGCTGGTTAACCAAGATTGGTACTAACACCAGCCCCGGCACAACACCCGACAAGGTAAAAATCAACGGTAACCGGGTGTTTTGTATCCCTCTTAGCCACCCATTTCCTGCCATCACGACAAGGACCAGCGGGATACCTATAGCTGTTACTCTGAGCCAACTCGTTGCTGCGTTGGACACCTCATAGGAACCGCTAAGCCAGAATGTGAACGTCGGAGCCCCCATAAAAACAACAAGCGCCAAGATGGTCCCGACGAAAAGCGCAAGCCATGTAGCCTGCATGCCCTCAGCCACGGCTTCCTTCTTTTTACCCGCACCAAAAAGGCGAGCTGAACGCGCCGTTGTTCCATAGGATAAAAACGTTAATTGAGTAGTCACCTGGGCATATATCGTGGTCCCTGCTCCAAGTGCTGCTAAGGAGGCCGCCCCCAGTTTGCCCACTACTGCGGTGTCAAAAAGCAGATAAAGCGGCGTAGCCGCCAGCACTCCCAGTGCAGGAAGCGCCAAGCGAAGAATCGTTGCTGGACTAATCTCTGCTATTTCTTCTTGTGCTCTTCCCACCGGACATACTCTTTCTCTCCGCGTCTTCTCCTAGAAGAACATGCCTCGTACAGGCCTTTACTGCAACAGCAGTATGCCTTATATTGTTCCCCACAGTTTCGTTTAGTAGACCCGCTGAACCGCCGCTTTAAGTTCTGCGACTACGTGATCTACCGTTCCAAACGTGACGTAGCCTGATGACCTGATATGCCCACCGCCGCCCAAGGTACGGGCCAAAATGGAAATATCGAGATCTTCCGAACGCAGCGAAACCGCCCATTCTCCTCTTTTATATTCTTTGAAGACCACGGCTATATCCGTGCCGTCTGAACCGCGGATCAGATCCGCGATTTTTTCTACAGCATGAGTCGAATGCCCCTGGACATCGTCGTACTGTGCGATGGCCACAACGACCGATACGTTGTTGACATGCATCACCCGAAGACGAGAAAGGATCGTACCGATCATCGCAAGATCTGGGACGGAATCACTGCTAAAAAGCTGCTGCCCGATGCTCCGGATTTTAAGGCCCGTATCAACAAGTTCTTGAGCCAGGGCATGCATTTCCGGCCGGCCCCACCTAAAACCACCCGTATCCGACACCAGCCCAGCATAAAGTCCATACGCGATATCTTTAGTCAGCGTAATTTTCAGGTGCTGGAACCAATCCCGCAAAATACTCGTTGTTGATTCCGCCTGATAGTCAATCAGGTTGACTCCTGCAAAACCGCGATTTGTACTGTGATGATCTATCAGAATGACCCGGCTAATGTCGCGCATAACCTGTGGCTGAAGTGCTCCCAGCCGCCCCACGGCGCCGCAGTCCACGGCAATAATTGCATCGCACTCAGGAAGCCTATCCACAGTGAGAATATCCGTGGCTCTGGGGATATCCAGCAAAGAGCGTTCTAAGGGCGTGCGTTGGCCGATGACTCCTATGGCTTCCTTAGACAGCTGCTCCAGGGCAAGCGTCGTCGCACAAACGCTTCCGATAGCATCCGGGTCAGGATTGATATGGCCTACAACGCACACTCTTTCAGCTTTGCTGATGATTCTTTCAGTAGCTGACCAATCCAACGGTTTGTCCGACGATGTTTGAACGCAGGTTTTACTCATCGACGTCCATTTTATAGGGATTTTCTTCCCCTGCTGGTTTTGCATTCTTTTTCAGCTCAGCAAGCTCTGCATCACGTGCTTTAGCGCGCGCCAGCAGATCTTCCATATGCGCCGAAGACTCTGGAACTGTATCTAGCTCGAAAGATAACGTTGGGGTAAAACGCACGCTCAGCTGGTCTCCCACGATCTTTCGTAGCTGGCCTCGCGCACGGTGGAGAGCCTCAGCTGCACCCTCTACATCTGGAGTGTCTTCAATGGAACGGCCCCGCACTGTGTAATACACGGTTGCATCATGCAAGTCGCCTGTAACCCGGGTGTCTGTAACAGTGACGTACTCCAGCCGGTAGTCCTTAATTTCTCGTTCAATAGCCGTAGCCACAATCGTCTGGATACGCTTAGCCAGCCTGGCGGCACGTGCGTGATCAACCATTTTTCAACCTCTTTTTCATCTATTTATTGCAGCCTTTTGTCGACTAACGCAATTATCTTATCTGCTTTATCAAAGCGGAAACGTACTCTGTCTTATCCAAAACGGACTTCTTTGTCCTATCTGCATGATAAACACAGGATAAAAGCGGCGCTGACTCTCAACATTAGTCATGAGAGTCAGCGCCGCTTTGAGTAGTTATCGGGTTAAGCAGCAACTATTAAGAACGTGGAACCTCTACCTGTTCAAATACCTCGATGATATCGCCAACCTGGATATCCGGGTAGGACAAGACCATACCGCACTCGTAACCTGCGGAGACCTCGGTGGCGTCGTCTTTCTCACGACGTAGCGATTCAATAGTCGCCTTGTCTGCCACTACGGCGCCGTCGCGAAGCAAACGAATCGTAGCGTTACGACGCACCTTTCCGCTCTCCACCATGCAACCTGCGATCAGGCCAACTGCAGAAGCCTTGAAGATTGCACGAATCTCTGCACGTCCAACTTCTCGCTCTTCGTAGATTGGCTTGAGCATGCCCTTCAGCGCTTGCTCAACTTCCTCGATCGCACGGTAGATGACGGTGTAGTAACGAACATCCACGCCTTCAGCGTTGGCTTCTTCCGTTGCCTTACCCTCAGCACGAACGTTGAAGGCAATGATCACGGCATCAGAAGCAGCAGCCAAGGAGACGTTTGTCTGTGTAACAGCACCGACGCCACGGTCGATGATGTTCAGCTGAACTTCGTCGTCGACCTCAATCTTGAGCAATGCTTCTTCCAAGGCTTCCACGGAACCAGCATTGTCGCCTTTGAGGATGAGGTTGAGGGTGCTGTGTTCCTTAAGAACTGCATCCAGATCCTCAAGAGAGACGCGCTTGCGGGTCTTTGCAGCCAGAGCGTTACGCTTGCGCGCATTGCGCTGGTTAGCAATCTGACGAGCAACACGATCGTCTTCAACCACAAGGAGGTTATCGCCAGCGCCGGGGACACCGTTAAGGCCCTGCATCTGAACAGGACGGGAAGGTCCTGCTTCTTCAACATCATGTCCGTACTCATCGACCATGCGACGCACGCGACCATAAGCATCACCTGCGACAACAGAGTCTCCCACACGCAGCGTACCGCGCTGGACGATGACTGTAGCCACTGGGCCTCGGCCACGATCCAGGTGAGCCTCAATGGCCACGCCTTGCGCGTCCATGTCAGGGTTAGCACGCAGATCCAGTGAAGCATCTGCGGTAAGAAGAACAGCCTCCAGTAGTCCATCGATATTGATGTTCTGCTTTGCAGAAATATCAACGAACATGGTGTCTCCGCCGTAGTCCTCAGGAACGAGGCCGTACTCAGTGAGCTGTCCACGGATCTTATCCGGGGATGCACCTGGCTTATCGATCTTGTTCACTGCGACCACGATCGGTACATCTGCTGCCTTAGCGTGGTTGATGGCCTCAACGGTCTGAGGCATAACTCCGTCATCAGCAGCGACAACAAGCACAGCAATATCCGTGGACTTAGCACCACGAGCACGCATAGCGGTGAAGGCCTCGTGACCCGGGGTATCAAGGAAGGTGATCTTACGATCGGTGCCGTCGACGTTAACAGCGACCTGGTAAGCACCAATGCCCTGCGTAATGCCGCCTGCTTCACCGGAACCAACGTTGGACTTACGGATGGAGTCCAACAGGCGGGTCTTACCGTGGTCAACGTGACCCATAACGGTCACCACAGGAGGACGCTTCTCCAGATCTTCTTCAGTTCCCTCGTCCTCACCAAACTGCAGGTCGAAGGACTCGAGAAGCTCGCGGTCTTCATCTTCAGGCGAGACAACATCAACTTTGTAGTTCATCTCTTCGCCGAGGAGCTGCAATGTCTCCTCGCTCACAGATGCAGTTGCCGTTACCATCTCGCCAAGGTTAAAGAGTGCCTGGACGAGTGCCGCAGCATCTGCATTAATCTTCTCAGCGAAGTCGGAAAGCGAAGCACCCCGGGCAAGACGAATCGTCGCGCCTCCACCGTCGGGCAGGCGAACGCCACCAATGACGTTTGGTGCCTGCATTGCCTCGTATTCATTACGCTTCTGACGTTTCGACTTACGTCCCTTGCGTGGAGCGCCACCTGGGCGTCCGAATGCACCAGCGGTACCGCCACGACGTCCGCCGCGACCACCGGCAGCTCCACCGCCACCTGGGCGACCGCCGCCAAAGCCTGCGCCTCCGGGTCCACGGTTTCCGCCTTGGGCACCCGCACCGCCGCGGCCACCATTGCGGCCGCCGGCGCTCCGAGAAGGCATCTGCCCTGGATTCGGGTGTAAAGGCATCATTGCAGGACTTGGACGACGTCCGCCGCCCTGACGCTCCTGACCAGCACCTTGCTGCGGACGGTTGCCGCCTTGTTGACGCTGCTGACCGCCGCGACCACCTGGGCGAGGCTGACGCTCAGCGTTGTTGCCGCCTTGAGCACCACGACCTGCACCCGGACGCGGAGCGCCACCTGGGCGTGGGCCATTTCCAGGGCGGTTGCCGCCACCAGGACGAGGCGCTGGGCGCTCACCGCTGGAGAACCGCTCACCGCTGGAGAACGGGTTGTTGGCTACGCGAGGAGCACGTCCACCCGGCTTTGGCGCATTTCCGCCTGGGCGCGCCTGCGGACGAGGCATAGCAGAAGGAGATGCTCCTGCACCTGGCTTAGGAGCAGAACCCGGAGTCTTAGGCGCATCAGCCTGGGAAGCGCTGAAACCTGGCTTAGGTACGGGCTTAACGGCGGGTTTTGGAGCGGCTGGCTTCGCAGAAGCCGGCTTGGGTGCTGCAGGTTTTGCGGCAGCGGGTTTTGGAGCGGCTGGCTTCGCAGAAGCCGGCTTAGGCGCTGCAGGCTTAGCCGACGTTGACGGAGCTTTTGCAGCCTCAGGGGCAACCTTCGCAGATCCCTGATCAGCGCTCACATCGTTCGCAGCATAATGCTGCTTCATCTTCTTGATCACCGGAGGTTCGATGGTCGAAGATGCAGTCTTTACAAACTCGCCTTGTTCTTTCAGCGTGGCAAGTAGTTCCTTGCTTGTTACACCGAGCTGTTTAGCTAGCTCATGTACACGTAGCTTTCCGGGCACTTCTCTCCTTGAGTTACGGAAGGAAGCCTTAACCCCGGAGGGCTTACGTCGACTTCCTACCTAAGTTACTTTGACGTTCATCGCTGATGCTTCATCGTATGCTCATCAATGTTCGGTCTTCCTTGTAATGTCGGGTCCAGCGCCAAGCGCTGCTAGGTACTCTCGTACATGACCTGTGTCTACTTCCGCAGACACCCTTAACGCGCGAGCGAATGCTCGGCGCTTTTCAGCTAGCTCCAGTGCATCGATGGTAGGCGCGATCCATGCTCCGCGTCCTGTCAGACGCTTACGTGGGTCAGCAATCACCGAATAAACAGAATGATGCGATTCCCCTGCTACATCATCTTGCTTGCGCAAAACAACGCGAAGAAGTTGCTCAGCGGGTTGCGATTCTTTGGTAGCGATGCAGGTACGGATACGCGTCCGCGTAGGCTTAGAAAGATCTCCTCCGGGGGAGTCACCATACAAAGCCGCTGGCATTCGTCTCCTTTTCGCTTCACATCTCATATTGTCTTTTGCTTGTGCTCAACACCGTTCTAGTGTCCATCACACAAGCTGCAGATGGGCCGTTAAGTAGTGTACGCCATATTCTCCACAAAGATGAAGTTGGAAACGTCAAACACCAAATAATTCCGCTTTGCCGTCTTTATCGGGAAGTGAACCCGGCATATTTTCAGGCTGCAGGAATAAAAACGCCCCTCTTACTGCCGTATAGATTCATCATCTATCGCAGTTCAAGGAGCGATATAAAGGACTAGCTAGCGTCAGAACGGATATCGATCTTCCAACCTGTTAGGCGTGCAGCCAAACGAGCATTTTGCCCTTCTTTACCAATGGCCAAGGAAAGCTGGTAATCAGGCACCGTGACCTTAGCAGCTTGAGCCTCAAGATCAGTGATCTCTACGTGCACAACCTTGGACGGCGCAAGGGCGTTACCCACGTACTTTGCCGGATCTTCATCAAAATCAATGATGTCAATCTTTTCTCCGCTCAGCTCGTTCATGATGTTGTTCACTCGCTGGCCACGAGGCCCGATGCACGCACCTTTGGCATTCAGGCCTTTAACATTCGCACGGACAGCCACCTTGGAACGGTGCCCAGCCTCGCGCGCAATGCTGATAATCTCTACCGATCCGTCAGCAACTTCAGGAATCTCCAGCTCAAAGAGTCTGCGCACCAGCTCAGGGTGGGTACGAGACAAATTAATCTGAAGGTTACACGGAGTACGGTTCACTCTTACGACGTAGCACTTTACGCGGTTGCCGTGAACTAGTTTTTCACCAGGAATTTGCTCAGCAGGTATGAGGATGCCGTCCTGCCCCTCAGCCTCAGTTCCCAGGTGAACAACGATAATTCCTCGCTCGTTTGCATATGCGTCTGCCTGAACAATGCCAGAAACTACGCGTCCTTCGTACTCGCTATATGCATCATAGGCTTTCCAGGTTTCTGCCTCACGCAAACGCTTTTTGATTGCATCGCGAACCGCCTGCGCGCCGACACGACCAAAGTTAGCGGGTGTGTCGTCATATTCAGAAACAACGTTGCCCTCTTCATCGAGCTCAGAAACAATGACAGAGACAAGCCCTGTGGTGGCACTAATGTCCACGCGAGCACGAGTGTTTTCTTCAACGTTGGTGTCTTTAAACTCGCGGTAGGAGAAAAGAAGCGCACGAGCGATCGTCTCAATCAATTCCTCTACAGGAACTTTCCGCTCGGACTCAATGAGCTTAAGTGCGTGGATATCAATATTCACTTGTTTTCCTCTTCCAAAGCCAAGGCGGCATCAAAATCTAGTTGCGTGAACTCAAGCTCCGCTTCTGCGGGCTTCGCGAACTCAATTTCTACCACTGCTTGAGTATTTTCTCCCAATTCAATCGAACGAACCGAGATCTTTTTCCCCTGTCGCTTAACCACGATCACTCGAGTTTCATCATCACTTACTGCCCCAATCCGCTCGATCGATTTCTTTCCTTCAATGTCAAGGGCGACCAAGCGGTGACGATTTCTCCGCCACTGACGTGCTTTGGTAAGGGGCACGTCCACTCCAGGAGTACCGACCTCCAGCGTGTATCCCGGGCCAAAGCTTAAGGCACCAGAAGCTTCTTGGGCGTCGAAAAGCTCAGAGATAGCTGTGGATACTACTTCCAGCTGATCCAAATCCGGCCGGTTTTCAGAATCCAAGGACACTGCGACAAGCGTTTTCTTGCCTGCGCGGTTGACTCGAATGTGTTCAAGATCCATGTTATGCGCCACTGCGATCGGCGTTATGAGCTCGGTTAAGACTTCGGTAGAGGGAAATGCCATGCCCGTTATCGTAGCCGACGCACAAAGGCATCCGAGTATGGAAGTACACTTTCCTTTTGTGACTCGTTCTGCAGCATCTCGATTCCTATTGGCCGTAGTGGTTTCCGGCGGCATGCTTAGTGCATGCAGCCTTACTCCGCATCCCGCGCCAGACACCACACTGACGCGCCTAGCAGCGCGAGCCTCCACGGAGGCAAAAGTATTTGATAGCAGTGACGCTCCCTATGCCGCGCTTCGACGCGCCGGCCTTGCCGAACTACGCACAGAGATCCAACGCGTGTGCGGACACAAAAATGACGGTACGCTCCCCTCTTCTTGTGACGACTCGGCTCTAGATTCCGCTATAGAAAAAGCGCACCTTGATTTCGATAGCAACAGCAGTCCCGTAGATGCAGCTACAGCAGCAGCTCAAGAGCTCGTGTCTAGCGCTGGCGATCTGCCAGAGGGATCTATGCTGCTCGCTGCCAACCAACTTGTTGATCTCGTATCGGTAGGGGCAGCAGCACCGACTACGGGAGGCGCACTGTTCGACCCCTCGGTGAATAAAAAACTTAAGTCTTCCGACATTAAAATCGACGCAGATGCGGCACGAGACGCCCTCGCCTGGGAATATTCCATCGTCTATGGCCTGGGCATTGCCACCGCATCTGCTAGTGGCCTACTCAAGCAAGCCGTCAACGATTCCATTGACACCCATCAAAATCGCATCAGCATCCTACAAAGCAGCCTCGCGCCCACTGGGGAGTTCCCCAAACCTGAGTCTGCTTATGAGTTGAAAAAGTACCAACAGCCTTTTGATGCCCAAAGTACTGCCGACTACATTGAGGCCCTGCGCAAAGACACCACAGATTATTGGATTGCTACGGCCGCTGCAGCTAAAACCACTTCTTGGAAAGAACTAGCTTTAGCCTTTGCAGCCCAGACCGCGGTTGGCGCTCCCACAGCCCCGACCAGCACGCTAAAAACGACTGCGTGCCCCCGCCAGTGACACTCACGACGGGGGCACGCAGTCGTTTTTAGGGGTGGTTAGACCACAAAGGTTTCCGGCCCCTAAGAGCGCTCTTAAGCACCGATCATATCGATAATCTGTGCAGTAGCTTCAGCAGCTGGAATTTCCACAGCTTCTTTACCGCGGACGCGCAGCTCAACTTTTCCTTCTTTAAAAGACCTACCCAGGACTACCACATACGGCATTCCTAGCAGCTCCGCATCCTTGAATTTCACGCCAGGGCTTACCTTAGGGCGGTCGTCGAAAAGCACTTCGATGCCCGCTGCGTCGAGCTCAGAAACCAACGTATCCCCGGCCTCGATGGCTGCCGCATCTTTGTTTGCCACGACCACGTGAACAGCAAAAGGCGCAACCTCAATGGGCCAATTAAGTCCCTTCTCATCATGACGCTGCTCGGCAAGCACCGCCATGAGTCGCGAGACACCGATGCCATAGGATCCCATTGTGGGGATCGCCCGCTTGCCGTTTTCATCAAGGATCTGCATGTCAAAGGCCTCGGTATATTTACGTCCAAGCTGGAAAATATGCCCGACCTCTATACCGCGAGCCGGGGTGAGCGTGCCCTGACCTTCTGGCGCTGGATCGCCCTCACGAACTTCGGCAGCCTCGATGTAGTTTTCCACCTCAAAGTCACGACCAACGGTGAGGTTAACTACATGGCGTTGATCAGCGTCTGCACCAGTAATCCATGAGGTTCCGGTGACCACACGAGGATCAGCAAAAAGCTTAACACCATGTGCGATCAATGCGCGAGGGCCAACGTAGCCTTTCACGAGGAAGGGGTTCGCCTTGAAATCTGCCTCAGTAGCAAGTTCTACCGCTGCAGGCTCTAGCGAAGCTTCCAGGCGCTTCATGTCTACTTCACGGTCTCCTGGAAGCAGAATGCCGGCAAGCTCATGGTCCTCAGCACCGGGTTCTGTAATTTTCACGACGATGCATTTCAGAGTATCCGAGGCCGCAACCTCACGGCCTTCAACCGTGATACCAGCGGTCTGTGCCCATGCCACTAAGGACTCAATGGTTTCAGAGGCAGGGGTGTCGTACTCCATAGCTTCAGGCAGCCCTTCAAGGGAGCGTTCGACGCCAGGCTGCGTGATCACGGCTTCCACGTTAGCGGCGTAGTCACCCTGCGTAGCGCGCACAAAGGTGTCCTCACCGTTTTCGCTGATTGCAAGGAATTCTTCGGAAGCAGACCCACCCATCGCACCAGACGTCGCAGAGCAGATCGCATACTCAACACCTAGGCGATCAAGGATGCGCTGATATGCGCCCCGGTGGCGCTGATATGAGGACTCAAGTCCGTCATCTGTCATATCGAAGGAGTAGGAATCCTTCATCACAAATTCGCGGCCACGAAGAATACCAGCGCGTGGGCGCTCTTCATCCCGGTACTTGGTTTGGATTTGGTAGAGGATGACGGGGAAATCCTTGTACGACGAGTACATGTCTTTCACTGCTCCGGCAAACATCTCCTCATGGGTGGGGCCCAAAAGGTAGTCTGCACCCTTGCGATCTTTGAGTCGGAAAAGTGAGTCGCCGTATTCAGTCCACCGGTTAGTTGTCTGGTAGGGCTCGCGGGGCAACAACGCTGGGAAAAGTAGCTCTTGAGCTCCAATTCCATCCATCTCCTCGCGCACAATATTTTCGATCTTTTTGAGTGTGCGCAGCCCTAAGGGCAGCCACGTGTAAACACCTGGTGCAGCTCTGCGAATGTATCCGGCACGAACTAGCAGCTTGTGGCTAGGAACTTCAGCATCTGCGGGATCTTCGCGCAGGGTGCGCAGGAAGAGCGTGGAAAGACGTGTGATCATGAGTAAGAAATATACCCGCTAGGGTTATGGACATGCTCATTGTGTTACCTCCTTCAGAGACTAAAGCCATCGGCGGTGATGATGCTCCACTCAATATGGATGCTTTATCCTTCCCCTCGTTGAACCCGATAAGGGAATCCATCTCTAAGGATCTGAGCTCACTATCCCCCGATCAAGCCCTAACACTATTGAAATTAAGCGAGAAGCTTCGGGAAGAAGTTGTAGCTAATACAGAGCTGCTTCGTGCGCCTACGATGCCAGCGCTACTGCGCTATACCGGTGTGCTTTACGACGCCCTCGACGCGCCTACTCTTCCGCCTTCTGCATGGTCACGCCTTGCTATCGGGTCAGCGTTGTTTGGCGTCATAGGGGCTTCAGACCCTATCCCGCGATACCGGCTATCTGGATCTAGTAAAGTCCCCAGCGCAGATGGAACAATCCCAACAATGAAAAAACGCTGGGGTTCAGCAATTACCACAGCGTTAAGTGATACTGACGACTTTATCGTGGATCTGCGCTCTGGCACCTATCAGCAGTTGGGGAAAGTTCCCGGCGCGACTACGGTGCGCGTGGAGTCGGTGCAACCTAATGGGGTGCGAAAAGTCATCAGCCATTTTAATAAGCATTACAAAGGTGAGTTAGCGCGAGTGTTGGTGCTCAGTGATGCGCACCCTTCCTCTACTGAGGAGGTAGAAAAGGTCGCCCAAAAAGCTGGTTTAGCAATAGAGCAGACCGGAGCAACAGAATTGACTTTTGAGGTTCGGAACTGATCTGGCACTTACACGAGGGGGCACCTCAATTTGAAGCGCCCTCTCGTCTTTTCATATCTGCGTGTTTTTACGTATGTGCTGGTTGTGCGTCTAGTCCAGCGACTTCTCCGATGACGTATACGGCGGGTGGCTTAATCTCCTGTGTACGCATGGTACTGGCCAGGGTTCCCAGCGTGCATTTATAGGAGCGCTGTTGTTCCGTCGCGCCTTCTTGGATTATCGCCACGGGAGTGGAGGCTGGCCGGCCGCCGTGGATAAGCGCGTCGGCAATGGCTGGTGCGTTTTTCACTCCCATGATCACGCTCAGGGTTCCTTGTGTTTGTGCTAGCGCATCCCAGTTGTTGAGAGACTCCGGGTGATGCGGTGGCACGTGCCCAGAGACCACGGTAAAGCTGTGTACAAGGCCTCGTTGGGTGATGGGAACACCGGCCAGCGCTGGTACGGAAACGGCGCTTGTTACTCCGGGGATGACTTCGCAGGCAATCCCCTGTGCTGCACAAACCTGTAGTTCTTCAAAGCCTCGGCCAAAGATGTATGGGTCGCCGCCTTTAAGTCGAGCGACTCTTTTTCCTAACTGTGCGTGATGGATGAGTAGCTCGTTGATTTTCGACTGGGCTACTTGCCTACCGTATGGGAGCTTGGATACGTCGATGATTTCTTTCGTGGCAACGTCGCAAAGCTTATCCAGCTCCGACGCCGGGCCTAAATGATCCGCCAAAATTACGTCCACTGTTTGCAGCCGACGCATCCCTCTGACAGTAATCAGGTCCCATGCTCCTGGGCCACCGCCGATAAGTGAGACTGGGGCCTGCCATTGATTCTGCTGGGAAGTCATGAAGAACAAGTTTAAACAGTGAGTGCGCTTAGTCCTATTTGGGTTCCCTATAAGGGAAAGATCATAGGTGGGAATCCGCGCTACGGTAGTAGCTATGTCGTATCCCACGTTTCTTCATACCTTTGCAGAACAACTCCCCGGCCTTGCGGTCGCTCACCGTTCTGGTGAGTGGCCTGATCCTCAGCTGGTTGTTTTTAATGATGAGGTGGGAGCAGCGCTGGGTATCACGCGAGAAAATATATGTGATCTATTCCATGCCGATGGGCATGCGCAAGCGTACTCTGGGCACCAGTTTGGTAATTTTGTCCCACTGCTCGGTGACGGTCGGACGTTGCTAGTCGGAGAGCTACGCGCAGATCGCCACCTCTGCGGGGAGGCATCTGGTGCGCCTTTGCTTTACGACATTCACCTTAAGGGTTCGGGCCCAACAGATTTTTCTAGAGGGGGCGATGGCCGGGCCGTCCTCGGGCCTATGCTGCGCGAATATCTCATTTCTGAATCTCTCCACGCGCTCGGTGTGCCTAGTAGTAGATCGTTAGCTGTGTTCACAACCGGTGAAACCGTGATGAGGGGACGTCCCCAGCCGGGAGCCGTCCTCGTTCGAGTCACTCCTCATCATTTGCGGGTGGGAACGCTACAGTTTGCGGCGATCAGCGGTCCCGAGATTCTTCGCGATACCGTGCGCTATGCGAGCCATCGGATCCTAGCTCAACCTAGCGACAATGAGCTGGAAAACGCGCGAGAGCTTTTGCATCAGGCGGTCCTGTCACAGGCTCGCTTAGTCGCGCAGTGGATGCGATTCGGGTTTGTCCATGGTGTGATGAATACAGATAACACCACGTTGAGTGGGTATAGTATCGATTTTGGCCCTTGCGCCTTTATGGATACTTTCGATCCCCAAACGGTATTTTCCAGCATTGATCAGGGCGGACGCTACGCCTATGGTCAGCAGCCTGCCATAGCTGGATGGAATCTTGCTCGGATGGCCGAGACACTCCTTCCGTTCATCGGAATGGAGTCAGCGAGGGAAGAAATCGATAGTTTCGCTTCCCACTACCGCGCTGCGTGGTTGGCGGAAATGGGTCAGGCGGTAGGAGTAGATCCCGATAACGCTGGTGCAGAAAAGCTTCTCGATGCTTTGCCGGAGTTGCTGACTCGCCATACAGCGGATCTCACGACTTTCCTACGAAGTTTGAGCGATGGTACGACACAGCAAAAATTCCCCTGGGCGCGCGACTGGTGTACTACCCGTGACATGTGCGGAGCCGTACCCCCGCACAATCCGGTGTACATTCCCAGAAATCACCTCGTAGAGGAAGCGTTGTTGCATGCTGAACGCGGGGATCTCTCGCATTTCCATCGGCTCTTTGCAGCCACGACCGCACCTTTTGACCGCCTCGACGGTAGTGAAGATCTTGAACAGCCTGCTCCTCAAGACGCTGCCCCTTATATCACCTACTGTGGCACGTAGCGCGCCGAGGGTACCGGGTTCTCCAAGCTAAGTCCGCTGAGCTAGGAGCAGCATTGTTTCCGTATCATTAAGCATTGCCTGGCTGAGTTTGCGCACCGCATCCTCGCGGTCAAAATGCACTCCGATAAGGACGATCTCATTGCTCGGTTCGAGGCCTGCCTGCTGCCAATAGCCCGCGGGGACGATGCGCAGGTCCGGCCCTGCTTGGTGCCACACTTGAACCATATCAATCCGATCCGAGACCCAACAGTGCCCCTTGGAGCGCACGAGTCCGGAAATTGAATGCAGCGCCTGGATCAATCGCTCGCGATCAAAAGGCCTATCGCCACGGAAAACCACAGAGCTAATCCCATATTCTTCTGTCTCAGGAGTGTGCGGATTAGTCAGCTCATCCATGTACCCCTGATACGTCCGAGCTGTGGCTTCGTCATAGGCCATGGCTCCCAACACATCAGAAATTGCTGATCGCGGCTCGCCTTTTTCTGGAATGACGCGGCCGTCGATAAGCTTTTCGACGCTCGCGCGCGGGTTCATTCTGCGCACCAAAGCCACAGTCGCCTCGTAGCGTTCTGTGGGCACCAGATCGGCTTTAGTCACATAGATCCGGTCCGCGAATTCTACCTGGTCTACCAGTAGGTCGGCGATTGTACGATCGTCTTCCGGGGTAGCTCCCAAGTCGCGATCTACCAGGTAGGTCTTTTTGGACATGTAGTCCAGGAACTGGGTGGCGTCGACAAGCGTTGCCATCGTGTCAATCGGAGCAACATCCGCCAAGCGGGTTCCGTCTTCCCATTCCCATTCAAACGTAGCCGCAACGGGCATGGGTTCCGATATACCCGTTGATTCGATCACGATGTGGTCGTACTGCCCCGACCTAGCTAGTGACCCCACTGATTCCACAAGATCATCGCGCAGGGTACAACAAATGCAACCGTTGGTGAGTTCAATAAATCGGTCCTCGCCACGTTCCAGGTGTCCCTCTCCTGCAATGAGGGCTGCGTCGATGTTTATTTCAGAGAAATCGTTAACGATCACCGCAATTTTGCGACCCTCGCGATTTCCTAGCAGGTCATTGAGAAGGGTGGTTTTCCCCGAGCCGAGAAATCCGGATAGCACTGTGACTGGAGTAGATGAGAAAGACATTCACTAATGAATACCTTTTTCATCTAGCTTCCGCAAGCCACTACCCCGCCAGGTCCTCATTCGATGAAATGTGGGGACTCCCGGTTCAAGAGACTCTCTTTTATCGTGATGCCATAGCGGAAACCGCCGAGGGTTCCGTCACTACGCACAATACGATGGCAAGGCACAAACAACGCAGCAGCATTCATAGCACACGCACTAGCAGCAGCTCGCGCAGCCTTTTCATTGCCGCATCGAATCGCATACTCGGTATACGTAAGAGTTTCCCCAGGCCGGACCTCCCGTAAAACATCCCATGCTCGCATGCGGAACGGCCCCGAGTGTTGCTTGACAGGAATTTGCTTCACCGCGTCTACCTCCCCTGAGTAATAAGCAGAGACTGCCACGCTCGCATCACACAACACGGCATGCGCAGCATCAAGCTCCACATGATCAATTCCCTGCCCTACGGGCCCCAGTGCGAACTCCTTGTGCACCAAAGAGGCCAGCGCCGCAATATCTTCAGTCCAGCCACTAGCCAGCACAAAACCATCATGTCCTATGATGCTCAAGGGCCCATCAGGCGTTGTTAGGGTCAACGCCTGTGGCTTTTCACTGGCAGGCATCAACAAACCTTCTCACTGCCCGCGGTACGGACGCTGGGTGAACGTGGAGATAACTAGCATGGACATTACCGTGGACAAACCCCTCACGTGCCGCCACACCGTCCCAGGTATGCCATCCCCATGCAGACTCCCAACCAGAAGCATCTGCTTTGACCAGCGCCGTATGATGGAATTCGTGTCCAGTGACGCGCTCGCCAGCACGGTACATCACCGAATCACTCAGTGCCACGGCATCTCGATATCCCAGCGTAAGGCGACGCCTCATCGCCGCCTGTGCAGAAATAACTCCGAGCATCCGGTGCCCGTCGAGAGTATCTAGCAGCCACAAAAGTCCCGCACACTCAGCATGAACTGACATGCCTTGTTCAATGCGACTTACGATACTGTGCTGCAGGTCTTCCCTCTTTGCCAGTACTTCACAATATTCCTCCGGGAAACCTCCCGGAATGATGAGACCATCGCAATCCGGCAGATCATCAATCAGCGGATCAAAGGCAAGAACCTCCGCCCCTGCGGCTTCCAAAAGCTCTACGTGCTCCGCATACGTAAAGGAAAATGCAGGTCCACCGGCCAACGCGATTCGTGGACTATATGAAGCACTGACGCGATCCCCCACTGCAACCACGGGATCCCACGCAGCTCCCGTAAAAGTGCAGCGCGCAAGGGAAATCAAAGAATCAAGATCAACATATTGTTCTACCATTGCAGCCATCTCGGCAACAACGGAACGAGCCTGAACAAGCTCCGTAGACGTGACCAGACCCAGGTGGCGCGAGGGAACCTCTGCATCATCGACCCGAGGGATCGCCCCCAAAACTGGGATCCCCACAGCTTCTACCGATTCCCGACACACCGCAGCGTGCCGATCAGTACCAACTTTATTCAAAATCACACCGGCTACCCGCACGGCATCATCGGCAGTGGCAAATCCATGGACCACAGCCCCCACAGACTGGCTCATTCCACGAACATCAACGACCAAAATGACGGGAAGACCCAGTTCAGCAGCAATTTCTGCGGTAGACCCCTGAGCGCGAGCATCCGCGGTATTTGAGCCTTCGGTTATGCGGCCGTCGAAAAGCCCCATAACCCCCTCCACCACCGCAATGTCTGCTCCTTGCGCACCATGTGCGTAGAGAGGTCCCAAAGCAGCTCGGCCGCACATGACAGAATCTAGGTTTCGACCCACCCGGCCTGCGGCCATCCCGTGGTAACCCGTATCAATATAATCGGGTCCGACTTTAAACGGGGCAACTACCATGCGCTGAGCCAACGCAGCCATCAAACCCGTCGCAATAGTTGTTTTACCCGACCCGGACGAGGTTGCAGCTATCACAACCCCTGGTACTGCAGTTACCATTCGATGCCTTTTTGACCTTTACGTCCTACATCCATCGGATGCTTTATTTTTGTCATCTCAGTAACAAGATCGGCTACCTCGACAAGCTTCGGATCCGCATCACGCCCGGTTATCACAATATGCTGAGTGCCAGGACGGTTCTTCAGAGTCTCTACAACGTCATCTACATCGATCCATCCCCATTTGATGGGATATGTGAACTCATCAAGAACATAAAAATCATGCTCTTGCGCAGCTATCCGACGTTTGATATCAACCCAACCATCATGGGCATCGCGGGCATGGTCATCATCAGAACCCTGCTTCTTTGTCCACGACCAGCCCTCCCCCATTTTGTGCCATTCTACGACTCCGCCTATGCCAGAATCTTCATGCAGCTTACCCAGTTGCCTAAAGATGGCTTCTTCGCCAACTTTCCACTTAGCAGACTTGACGAACTGAAAAACGCCTACATTCATCCCCTGGTTCCAAGCGCGCATAGCCATCCCGAAGGCAGCCGTCGATTTTCCTTTACCTTGCCCAGTATGAACGGCAGTAACAGGCAGCATGCGGCGCTGACGCGTGGTTAAACCATCATCGGGTATGGACGCGGGATCTACTTTCCCCTGAGGCATAAGAAGATCTCCTTCCTTGCTTGAATCGATATCGGAAGACACATCGATTCTACTTGTCCGGACTGACATCTCACGCACTTTTCCCAAGTATCTCGCTCACACCGCGTCGATGACTCCAGCTACGGAATCTGCATTCACCTCCTTGAGCTGAATACATATGCCTTCCAGGTGAGACGCCAACTCCTGAGCCAACCCCAGGCGCACGCGCCCAGGTTTCTCGCAATCGATCACCACTGAGCCAGCTAAACCATGACGGGCGATGAGGCGAGCTGCGGATCTCGATCCCGCCAAACCAGAAGCTCCAGTGGCACGGCCATCTGACAATACGACGAGAAGAGCGCGGCGACCAGGTTCTTTCACATGCTCACGACGAATCACATCATGGGCAATCAAAAGCCCCTCGCCCAACGGAGTCCGGCCACCCGTCACTACATTGTGCAAACGACGCACTGCAACATCAATTGAGCCAGTAGGAGGCAACACCAGCTCAGGGGCACTGCCGCGCACGGACACCACGGCTACTTTGTCCCGACGCTGATACGCATCCCGAAGCATCGATAGGACTGCACCTGTAACTGAAGCCAAGCGATCCCGAGCGGCCATAGAGCCGGAAGCATCAACGACAAAAATAATCAGGTTTGATTCCGTCCCCCGTCTTAAGGACCCTCTCAAATCCTCTGGCCGGAAGTCGATCATCTTTCCTTCCAATCGCGCCCCGCGATCAGCCGCCGCGAAAACGGTCCCCACAAGATTCAAGCCATGTCCAAAACGCACTGGGCGCACATCTGCGCCATGCGAGGAATATGCTTTCGAGCGCCGTCCTGGAACTCCCTGTTCACCTATGCCTTTGCGCTTAAACACCCGTGGGACGAAAGGGAGCGCCAGTAGTAGCGCGTTCCTCCTGACCATCACTGGTGGGCTGTTCCGACTGCGCCTCCGAAGATTTTTCTTCTATCTCATTCTGGTTTGTCTCGCCCTGGGGCTCTTCCGAGTTACTTTCCGCATTGTCTTCCACATCTGGATGCTGTTCCTGAGCATTGTCCATTTCCTGATCCAGCTGGTCCTGAGCTAAGCCAGGTTCATCGAATGGGTCTCTGCGACGACGATGTGGCAAAGCCAACTCTGCAGCTATGCGAATATCCTCATCTTCCACCGTCGAGGCCCCACGCCAGGCAGCGTGGGCTAGCGCAGTTCGAGCAATAACCAGATCGGCCCTCATCCCATCAACATCAAATGCCGCACAAAGATGCGCAATCCGGCTCAGGTTAACGTCGGAAAGCTGCAGCTGCTGCACTCGTTGCTTCGCCTCGTGTATCAGCTGCGCCGTTGATGCGTCCTCCTGTGCCCATGATTCAACAAAAGATTGTGGACTCGATTCAAATGCAAGCCGACGCCGCATGATCTCTGCGCGCACCTCAACCTCTTTGGAAGCCACGACATCGACGGCCAAACCAAAACGATCAAGAAGCTGCGGACGCAGTTCCCCCTCCTCCGGATTCATGGTCCCCACAAGCACAAAATTGGCAGGAGAAGAATGCGAAATACCGTCTCGTTCGACTGTAACCTGCCCTGTCGCTGCCGCATCTAAGAGAGAATCAACCAGGTGATCTGCAAGCAGGTTTACCTCATCGACATACAGCACTCCGCCGTCTGCTTGGCTAAGCAAACCGGGATTGTAGTGAGCTTTTCCCGTGGTCAAGATCGTTTCCATATCAAGGGAGCCCACAACTCGATCCTCTGTGGCCCCGATGGGAAGGTCCACTAACGGAGCGTCTCCCAACAAACTGGCAAAAGCTCGCACCGTGGTCGTCTTCGCTGTTCCCTTTTCCCCACGGATGATCACACCACCAATACGCGGAGAAATCGCACACAAAATGAGTGCAAGTCTTAATCGATCCTGCCCTACAACTGCCGAAAACGGATACAACGTACGTCCACCAGTGCCCATAGTGCTTCAATTTCTCCTAGAAAATAACAAAACCTAGCAGTGCCTTTTCATTAAAGCACCACTAGGAATCGTTTCAAGATCAAGGCCTACCCAACGCTGAAAACTGACCGCTTAATCGTGATCAAGCTGCAACGTTGTCTGGGTATAATCCCAAATCTCTTCAAATAGTCGCTTATCTGTAGCAAGCTTAATCCCGTAGGAAGGAATCATTTCTTTAATCTTGTCGCCCCACTCGACCATGCGCTGACCAAAGCAGCGCTCAAGCAGCTCCAACATTGCGGCTGGCGCGATAGAGGCGCCTGGCGACGCGCCAAGGATGCCAGCGATAGAGCCATCAGCGGAGTTAATGAGGGAAGTACCAAAAGCCAAAGAAGAGAATCGCGGTCCCACAACAGGCTCGATAGCCTGCACACGCTGACCTGCTGTAATCAGCTCCCAGTCTTCATCACGAGCATTAGGCATGTACTCGCGCAGAGACTCCATCCGAGCAGATTGATCCTTGAGTACCTCAGTAATGAGGTACTTGGTCAGGCCAAATTCTTGAGCACCAACGCCTAGATAAGACATCAAGTTTGTCGGACGGATCGACTTAACAAGGTCGAAGTACGAGCCCTTCTTTAAGAACTTTGGGGTCCAGCCTGCATAAGGGCCAAACAGCAAGCCTTTTTCCCCATCAATGACTCGGGTATCCAAGTGCGGTACCGACATCGGAGGCGCACCGATGGATGCTTTGCCATAAACTTTCGCCGAATGCTGCTCTATGATTTCTTGGTTGGTACAGCGCAGCCACTGACCCGACACAGGGAAACCGCCCCAACCGCGTATTTCCGTGATACCAGACTTTTGGAGCAGAGGGAGTGCCATCCCACCAGCGCCGACGAAGACAAAGTTCGCACGAATGACCTGAATATCACCGGTATGAACGTTTTTGACTTTGATCTTCCACTTACCGCCATCACGAGTAATGTCTTTGACCTCGTGACCATAACGGATATTGGTGCCATTCGCCTCGGCTGCTTTGAGGAACTGGCGAGTTTGAGATCCGTAGTTAATATCTGTGCCAGCATCAGTCCAGGAAATTGCGACCTTCTCAAATTCACTGCGGCCATCAGCCATCAGCGGCAGCATGTCATTGAACACGCTGCGGTCGTCCGTGTACTGCATGTTGGGGAACAACGGGTGGTTAGCTAGAGCGTCGTAACGCTTCTTCAAATAGTTAACCTGCGATTCACCGCGAGCAAAGGAAACGTGAGGTACAGGGTTAATCCACTCGCGAGGATTCGGAAGAACCCCTTGGTTAATTTGATAAGACCAGAACTGGCGAGAAACTTGGAACTTTTCATTTACGCCCAGAGCTTTATTGATTTCAATACGCCCGTTCACTTCCGGCGTGTAGTTCAGCTCACACAGAGCCGAGTGCCCTGTTCCTGCGTTGTTCCACGGCGAGGATGACTCTTGAGCAGGTGCGTCGAGACGCTCAAAGAGGACCTGAGACCAGCTAGGTTCAAGTGTGCGGAGCATAGCACCAAGGGTGGCACTCATGATGCCGCCACCGATCAGGGCAACGTCTACTTCGTCCGTGACGCGTTGCGCGTTGGTGGAATCTGCCATATTCAATCTTCCTTGAGTTTTACGTTTCCGCATTTCCCGGATTGTTCATGAACTAGAAAAACAGCATGACTCATAACCACGGCGCCTTAACACCATGAGAAACTGAGCTCTCGATGCGACGCAGAAGAGCAACATCCGCATCGCGTAACCATCAGAACATTATCCCTGACAGTCAACAAAAGCCGAAGACGGTAACGATAAAATCCACTGTCCAACAGCTTAAGTAGCCAGCTCAAAAAATCAGTCCGGCCGAATTTCTTCAGTTCACTAGAAAACAGCTTACGCCTGATCCACTGGGGGTAAGAAAAAGAGAGCATACATCAATGAAATACACCCGCAAAACAGTATTTCCCCACCCCCGAATACCCCTAGTTTGCACACCCGTCCACGATAAACGGGATTGCTGTCATATCCACAAAACGCAAATGGGCAGGCCCACTCCCAAACAGCTTTCCTTTAGCAAAATCGCGAATACCCCTCATGCAAATCCTGTGCGCTTTTTCTCACTAGAAAAACCCGTCAAACACCCCTTAATAAACCCTACCCAGTCCCTCACATCCGCTCGCAGACCTCAATGTGACCGTGCGCCAATATCTCAATTCCAGAAAACGAAAGAAGTTAAGCTCCTAGTGATGTAACACTCTCCATACTGCACTCCACTGTGTAATATTGCACGCTTTCATCTCCCACCCACTGCATTATCCGATCTAAAGTCATAAGCATGAAGCTTCACTGGGACACCGACATACTCGGACGCGACTATCAATGCGCCACGTTCAGTCTCGGTGACGACCCAACCTCAGAGGGCAACGAGGGCGAGATTTTTGGCAGCCTCGTGCGCCATCTCCCTGACCAAAACACCCTAGACCAGTACAACCAACGCCCCGCTTTGCTCTTTGTACACGGCATGACGGACTACTTTTTTCACCGCCATGTCGCAGAGCACTTTTACGCCCAAGGCTTTGCGGTCTACGCATTGGACCTGAGGAAATGTGGCAGGTCACACCGCGAAGGCCAGACATGGCACTACGCATCCCACCTCAATATTTATTTTCAAGAACTCGATATTGCAGCTCAAGCCCTGTTGCAAACGCATCCCACGATCGTCCCCATCGCACACTCCACAGGTGGATTGATCGCATGCCATTGGCTTAATTATCTGAGGGTCTCCAACCCTCTCGCTCATGCCCGATTTCCCAGCGCGATTTTAAATAGCCCCTGGCTGAGCATGATGGCCCCTGCTCCCATCGTCAGGATCGCTCGCCCTATCATTACCATGACCGCTAAAATCCGCCCGCGCGTCGCACTGAAGACAAAATCATTCTCTGTTTACGGAAAAAGTTTGCATGTTCATGGCGAAGGCGAATGGGATTACAACCTTCAGTGGAAACCTTTTGGAGGCCACAAAAAATTTGTCGGTTGGGTCTCGGCCGTCGACAAGGCGCAACGGCTTATCCACCAAGGCCGTATAGATTGTGGCATTCCATTGCTGTGCTTGAGCTCGGATTCCTCGGCATCGGCACTGCCACTGGCCGCCCACGCCGATGCAGTGATCAACGTAGAGCACATCAACCAGTGGGGACCCCACCTTTCTCAACAGGTCACGGTTCAAGCCATTCCAGGAGCAAAACATGATGTCTTCCTATCGAGCCATGCCGCGCTTACCCATGTATTCCAGGCATGTGACCGATGGTTAAATCCCGAGAATTCTTAGGCCACTAAAGTACCGATACATCAAAACATGCTCCCTTCCACGCACCGCCGCCCCGGATGCAGTATATGGAATATTAAAGGTTTTTCATTAATATTTCTTATGTCTGAGGGAATGTGCTGACGCTATGGTGCGTTGAACTTTAAGACGCACGCATCCGACAAGGCAAAAAGAGTAGCCCTTTTACCTTTTGCGTTTGCCAATTTTACGCTATTTCTCATAGAGATAGCCAGTCCTTAACGCATCACCTCATGCGTCACTTTTTAAGAAAGCGAGTAATCCTTGAGCGAGCAGGCCCACAAACACTACGACTTGATCATTATCGGAACGGGATCCGGGAATTCCATTCCTGGACCTGAGTTTCATGATAAGTCCATTGCGATAGTAGAAAAAGGCGCCTTTGGCGGAACCTGCCTCAATGTTGGCTGCATACCAACCAAAATGTTTGTGTACGCTTCTGAGATCGCTTTAGCGGTACGCGAGTCTGAACGCTACGGCATTTCAGCTGAGGTGTCCGCTGTGGATTGGCCGTCTATTGTCAACCGAGTTTTCCGTGACCGCATCGACCCTATATCCGCCTCGGGTGAAGAGTATCGACGCGGCCCCAAGACTCCCAACATCGATGTCTACGACCAGCATGCGTCTTTCATAGCACCGAAAACCATACGCACCGGTCAGGGCTCCGAGGAAGCAATCATTTCTGGTGACCGTATTGTCATCGCTACCGGTTCTCGCCCGTTTATCGATCAAAAAGTCATTGATTCAGGCGTGCGCTATTACACCAACGAGAACATCATGCGTTTGGAGTCCTTGCCTGCGTCCATGGTGGTTATGGGCGGCGGCTACATCGCCATGGAGTTTGCCCATGTCTTTGATGCTCTCGGAGTAAAAGTTACTGTGGTAAACCGATCCGAGAAACTCCTGCGTCAGCTTGATTCCGATATTTCTGATCGATTCACTGAGATCACCAAGGAAAAACTGGATTGCAGGCTGGGACGCACCATCGACTCCATCACGGAAAACGATGGCGTGGTTACTCTCACTCTGGATGATGGATCCACCGCAGAAGGCGAAGTCTTCCTGGTAGCCACCGGCCGAATCCCCAATGGCGACCTCATGGATCTGGACAAAGCTGGCGTAGAAATGGACGGTCGCCGAATCAAGGTTGATCAGTACGGACGCACAACGGCTCCCGATGTTTGGGCTTTGGGCGATGTGTCTTCCCCATACTTGCTTAAGCACGTGGCCAATGCTGAAATGCGGGCAGTAAAACACAATCTTGTGCACCCAGAAGATCTCCAGCCCATGCCCCATGAGAATGTTCCTGCTGCGGTCTTTACCCATCCACAAATCGGCACGGTTGGTTTGACGGAAGATGAAGCTCGCGCCGCCGGATACAACATCACGGTCAAGATCCAGAACTATGGCGATGTTGCCTATGGTTGGGCGATGGAAGACACCGAGCACTTTGCAAAGCTCATCGCGGACAAAGATACCGGGATGTTGCTGGGTGCGCACTTTATCGGCCCACAGGCTTCTACGCTAGCGCAGCAGCTCATTACTGTTATGGCCTTTAAGCTTGACGTCCGTGACGTAGCCACCAAGCAATACTGGATCCATCCAGCGCTTCCGGAATTAACGGAAAATGCTCTCCTAGGTCTTGATTTCTCTTAGGCCTTTAGCAGAGGCTTAACCTAAAAGTCGCAGGTGTTACCACTTTGGTCATGTGCGACTTTTATTGCTTTCTCCCATATTTTGCGCTCCACCTCGGCGTGCGCTCGCCCACATTTCAGCCCAGAAGCGTAATCTATGAGACACACTCCACAGAAAGCTTGTCGACGTCTTCATCTTCCGATGCAGTCTTTCATCATTCTGTGGCTCGATGGAAGCATGGTCTTAGCGCCATCTTTCATGAGGAAATGTCATGCCGAAAGACCAATGGATCACGAGGGTATATGAGCTTATACGACCGTAAGACCGCTATTCTGCACAATCAGACTCCATCGCACTGGTCTACTGCTCAGGTTCGTAGGCTTCGGTGTGCCGTCGTAAGCATGTCCACTGCCATTTGTATTGCTCTAGCTACGCTCGCTTCTGCGACGATGCGCGACAGTCGCGTCACAGCAATCGTGTTGGCTATGAGTATGGCAGCGGGGGCAGCTGCTGCGCTTGTCGCCCTCGTCAATAGTCCAGGCGCTCCTCGCACAATAAGAAATTCGTTTTCCAGAAAATCACAGTGCTTTCTCTCCTCTTTTCTCATCGCTGTGCCTAGCTTTGTCATTTTGGCGACGGGCATGTTGATCGTATTTTCCCGCGTTTTTCCTAGCGCCTTGTATGCGCACCTCAACATCATTTTGGTCACTATCGCAATGCCTTCCGCTGGCCTAGCAATTTTTATCGGCAGCCTGTTGTTCTTTCCGCCCCGATTACGCTGGGTTTCAACAGTTGTGGTGCTTTTACCACTGATCAACGCATGGCTTTCTATTTCTGGGAAATTTTCTACTGCCTCCGGGTACCCAGCGGTCTTGTCTTTGACACTGGTGCTGCTTACCCTGGCAGCCCTTATTGCGTCGATAGCGTGGCTCTTGCGTACGTCTTTACGTAATAATGTTTCCGTTCTCTTGTTGGTCACTGCAGCAGCCGTTTTAGGCGTAGTGCAACTTTTTTTCTGCGTGCACATCATCACGGGAATAGCACTCAACGCGAATGTTCTCACGCTAAGTTATGCCGGTTGCTGCGTTCTTAGCATCATGTCGGCCATGTTGTTACCTGGCCATCATGTTCGAGCAGAAAGCAAAGCTGCCGCATATCGTCCAGGGTTGGAGACCTCAGTATCACGCGGAGTTACTCCATCCGAGATCGAGGACTCCCGCCAAGAAATCCAGGCCGCATAACAATGTCACGGTAGCTTTTGATGTATGACTAGCGACTCATGAGACAACGTCGCTAGAAAGATCACGGATGAAAGCATCAAGGTTCCAATGCGCCTCGATGCTGTCTGCTAGCAGATCAAGTTGTCTGTCGCGCTCGCCCTGAAAAGACGTCCGAGGGTCAAGGATAAAGCCCGTTCGCCCGGTCATCTCAATGACTCTTTGCAGGAATTCTCTACGCGCCGTATCCGATTCGAGGTATCCGTGCCGATGCGTACCAAAGCTTGCGCCCTTAACCGCCCCTTCCTCCCCTATCCACGGATCCTCGGTGGAGCGTACGACTCGGCCATGATGGACTTCATAGCCCCCATGCTCGTGCCGTATCAAGGTCTTCTCCGGGTGGAAAGCTATATCAATATCAAAGATCCCTAATCCTGCTACTGGCTGTTGGGCTCCCGACTCCACTGGGTCATCGATGCTCGCGCACATCATTTGGAAACCACCACAGATTCCCACAATTGGAGCCCCTCGATTGGCGCGTTCTCTCATGGCTTCTGCGATACCGGTGCGCCTTAACCAATCCAGATCGCTCACCGTCGCTTTGGAACCAGGAAGTACTACCAGGTCTGCCTCATGCACTTGGTCAGGATCTACAGTCCACGTAACAGTCACCCCAGGTTCGCATGCCAAAGCTTCTACGTCGGTGGCATTGGATACCCGGGGAAGCCGCACCGCTGCTACTCGCAAACGCTGCGTGCCAAGAGCAGGAACAGCCGGACCAACTGCAGCGCCTATCTGCGATTGGAGTGAGTCTTCCGCATCTATCCACAGTCCTTCGATGAAGGGTAAAACGGCAACGGTAGGCACCCCGAGTCGCTTCTCTAGGTCGGCAAGCCCTGGTTCGAGGATCGTTTGATCTCCCCGGAATTTATTAACAACAAACCCTGCGATCCTCGCACGATCCTGCTCGGACACGATCTGATGAGTGCCAAAAAAATGAGCTAAGACGCCCCCACGATCTATATCCCCCACCAGATACACCGGAAGATCACAGGCTTCAGCTAGCCCAAAATTTGCAACGTCAGTATCCCTGAGATTCGTCTCTGCAGGTGATCCCGCTCCCTCACAAATCACTACCTCATACTCGGACCGCAACGCATTAAGGGCTTCTGCCGCTACGGCTTTGAGATTGGTGCGATGGTCAATATAGCTGCGAGCGCTCACATTACCGGTGACTTTGCCATTCACCACGAGCTGTGAGGTCCGATCCGAACCTGGTTTTAGCAGAATGGGATTAAAAGCCGTGCTAGGGACGAGCCCACACGCAAACGCTTGTAGTGCCTGTGCCCGTCCTATCTCGCCGCCGTCGGGTGTCACCGCCGAGTTATTGGACATGTTTTGGGCTTTAAACGGGGCGACTCTTATGCCGCGTCGGGCGAAAGCACGGCACAGGCCAGCCACCACTACAGATTTTCCAGCATCCGAGGTACATCCGGCAACGAGAAATGACTTCATATAAACCCCAAAAGGCGACAACCGATATCTAGCGAAACACCGCACTGATGTGCAGACAACAGTCAGATTACCCAGAATAGTGACTGATAGGGGAACTATTTAACTTCGAGATCAGCATCCGGGATAGTAAGAATCTCATTACCGTCTTCGGTAATAACCAAAGTGTGCTCGAACTGCGCGCTGAACTTGTAATCGGTGTTTTGCACAGTCCAGTCGTCCTCCCAAATACGATAATCGAGGCCTCCCAGATTAAGCATGGGTTCTACCGTTAACGTCATACCTGGTTCTAATACGTCCTGATAAACATCAGAATCATAGTGCAAAACTACAAGTCCATTATGGAAAGTGGTTCCGATCCCATGCCCGGTAAAATCAGTGACCACGTTATAACCAAACCGCTTAGCATACGATTCGATTACCCTACCGATCACGTTGATCTCACGGCCGGGCTTTGCAGCGCGAATCCCGCGAAGCGTTGCTTCTTTGGTGCGTTCGACAAGCAGTCGATGCTCTTCTGACACGTTGCCGGCAAGGAACGTTGCGTTGGTGTCGCCATGTACCCCATTTTTGTATGCGGTGACGTCAATGTTAACGATGTCGCCATCTTGAATGACCGTGGAATCCGGGATTCCATGGCAGACGATCTCATTAAGGCTCACACACACCGATTTAGGAAAATGGCGATACCCCAAGCAGGATGGGTAGGCGCCATGATCGCACATATACTCATGCGCAATGCGATCGAGCTCATCGGTAGTCACCCCTGGCGCTACAGCAGCCCCCGCCACGTGCAAAGCATTGGCAGCAATCTTGGAGGCCTCGCGCATGGCTTCAATTGTTTCAGGAGTCTGAACAAAAGGTTCTCCGATAGCTTCTTGAACAGTATCTTTCCATACATATTCAGGGCGATCGATATGTGCTGGGACCTCACGCGTAGGACTCTGTTTTCCGGGAACAAGGGGTTTACGATTATAAGACATGTTTCCCATGCTATCCCTTTAAGCAATTAAGCTTGCCGACGCCTCCCGTTACCCCACAACCTTGAGGCTTCCAGCCTGATCAATGGGCATTAAGCTCATCGAGATTCCTCAAAAAATTATCGGTTATTGCCACGGAGTCCTCAGAGCCGCCGCCCAAGACAACGAGGGTGGCAAAGGCTAGGTCTCCTCGATACCCCGTAAACCAGGCATGAGAGCCTCCATTAATTTCGGCTTCACCCGTCTTTCCAAAGATCTCCCCACCAGCCCTCATACCGGCGGCGGTTCCACCGGGTTTGGTCACTGCGCCCATTAAGGAACGAAGTTGATCGATAGTTTCTGGCCGCAATGCTTCAGGATGCTTATCCATTTTTGTTTCGCGCCCGGAGATTAACGTCGGAGTCGGTGTTTTTCCTGCCGCAGCAGTAGCGGACATCAAAGCCATGCCAAATGGGGAGACCAAAACCTTCCCCTGCCCATACCCAGCCTCCGTGCGATCAAGCGGGGTCTCCCCTTCTGGAATCGAGCCAGTGAGCGTGTTCAAACCAGGGATGTCATAATCCACGCCAATTCCAAATTGGCTTCCGATTTGTTTTAGGTGTCCCTGCGCTAATTTTTCAGAGATGTTAGCAAAAGTAGTGTTGCACGATCGTGCAAAGGCCTTTTGCAAGGGGACGTTTCCCAGCGAAAAAGCATTATAGTTGGTCACCGTTCGCCCGTAGATATTCATCGTGCCCGGGCACGGAACAATGCTTCCAGAATTTAGCCCTTGGTCTTGTATACCAGCAGAAGCCGTGACCACCTTAAACGTCGATCCCGGAGGGAATTGACCGTTCAGCGCAAGATCACCCTCCTCATCTGCCTTGGGTGTCTGTGCAACGGCTAGGATCTCCCCGCTAGAAGGCCGAATCGCAACGATCATCGTCTTCATGTCTTTTCGCAAATTCACGGCAGATTCCGCGGCCTGCTGCACTTTTTGATCAATGCTGATTTTGACGGCAGGAGCTACCTTTGGGGCGTGATATTCAATATTTTCCAAGGCCGCGCCATCAGCCGTAACCGAGGACACCGTCCAACCATTGTCGCCTTCCAGCTGGCTATCAACGATATTTGAGACTCGCTTGATGATGTCTGGGGCAAAACGCGGGTCTTTATTGACCAACGCCGCTTCTTTGTTCAGTGTCACCCCGGTGATACCAATAAGCTGTCCCTGCAAGGCCTCTCCCGTTTGCTGACTCAGTAGTGCAACAGAGTAGCGCCCTTTTGCTGCTTTAAGATTGTCTGCGAGTTCATTGGCTTTGATATCGGGGATGGTTTCATCATGGCTTCGAGCCGAATGTAAATGGGCCGCAACCGTGCGTGCAACCGTATCTTTATCTGCCACGCTGGCGGCGTCGATAAGCAATCGGTATTTAATCCCCGGCACCAAAATCTCCGCACCATCGGAAGAAACTACGCTCGCGCGCTCCGCATTAATCGCCCGCAATTCTAGATGTTGATTCGCACCCAGACGAGGATGCAAAGCAGATGGCTGCCAACGGATTTTCCATTCTCCGTTTATTCGATTAAGCGTCATGGATGTTTCATAGCTAAAAGTTCTATCACGCGGTAAATCCCATGTCATGGTGTATTTAGCCGTCGCAATTGTGTCTTTTGTATCCACCGAGGTGATCTCTGTACGCAATCTTTCCGCTTGGAGGCCTTTCCACGAGGACTCCAGCACTGAACTTACTTTGTCAGCGCTATCAGTGTGAGCGCCCGCGGCACTGAAGTTGGAGTCTGTAAGGTCTGCAAGGAATGCCTTGGCAGTGGGGTCTGCTAACGCAGGTTTGGGCGTGCATGCCACCAATGTTCCAGAAAACAAACACACTGAGATCACCAGCGAGACCATAGTTTTCAGAGTTGAATTAGTGGGCATGCTCATGGGCGTAAGGCTAACATTTAGTGAACAAACTTTATCCGCGACACCACTATGTTTGTGGTGGGAAAACTACGGTGTCCCCTAAAACCACATAAGAAAACTCCCCACAGTCTTATACCTCACGTGTCAGGCATAGAACTACGGGGAGTTTTGTCGTTTTTAGCGGGTTACTTTCACCTGCGGGCCAGCACCTTCTTTGATTTCTAGCCCTTCAGCTTCTGCCAAACGCATTGCTTCTTCAATCAAAGTCTCCACGATCTGTGATTCGGGGACAGTCTTGATGACCTCGCCGCGAACAAAGATCTGGCCCTTGCCATTGCCGGAGGCAACCCCCAAGTCCGCATCGCGAGCCTCTCCTGGGCCGTTTACCACGCATCCCATTACGGCAACGCGTAGCGGAATGTCCATTCCGTCCAATGCTGCTGTGACTTCCTCTGCCAAGGTGTACACGTCAACTTGTGCGCGTCCGCAGGAGGGGCATGAAACGATTTCCAGGCCACGCTCGCGCAGGTTGAGCGACTGCAAAATCTGATCGCCCACCTTAATTTCTTCCACCGGATCTGCAGACAAAGAAACCCGGATAGTGTCGCCAATGCCCTCCGAGAGGAGTGCACCAAAAGCCACAGAAGACTTAATTGTGCCTTGGAAAGCAGGGCCAGCCTCTGTGACACCAAGATGCAGCGGGTAATCGCTCTGAGCAGCCAGCTGACGATAAGCCTCAACCATCACCACAGGATCATTGTGCTTTACGGAAATGGCGATGTCACCGAATCCGCAGTCCTCAAACAACCCGGCTTCCCACAGCGCGGATTCTACGAGTGCTTCCGGGGTAGCTTTGCCATACTTTTCCAAGAGACGTTTGTCCAAGGAACCAGCGTTAACACCGATGCGGAGGGGGATTCCCGCATCGCCGGCGGCCTTAGCTACTTCTTTTACCCGTCCATCAAATTCTTTGATGTTTCCTGGATTCACACGCACTGCAGCGCATCCAGCGTCGATAGCAGCAAAGATGTACTTCGGCTGGAAATGAATATCCGCGATCACAGGAATGGGAGACTTTTTAGCAATGATCGGCAGCGCCTCAGCATCGACAGTCTTAGGACACGCCACGCGGATAATGTCGCAGCCGCTGGCTGTCAGCTGCGCGATTTGTTGAAGCGTCGCATTAATGTCATGCGTTTTAGTCGTTGTCATCGATTGAACAGACACCGGGTAGTCAGAACCGACCCCTACGTTTCCAACCATGATCTGGCGTGTCTTACGACGTGGAGCCAATACCGGTGGCGGCGCATCCGGAAGGCCAAGACCAATCGGTTGTCCAGTGGTGGTTGACACTAAGCATGCTCCTTGTACAGAAATGGGCTACACCCATCACAATGGGATAAATCAGACGAATCCAAATTCTAGCACCGCACGCGCTCATCGCGGTGTATAAGCGCTACCAGACCGGCTCCACGCAGATCGTTTTCAGCCGAAGCCGGCCTGGCTGTTATTACCCGAATAGTTTGATCGGGTTGACCACATCGGCGATGATAACCAGCGCTCCCACTCCCATAAGGAGTGCCGCAACACCAACAGTCAGCGGCATGAGCTTGGTGTAATCGGCGGGTCCTGCGGGTTCTAGGCCGCGTGCCTTGCGGAGGGCGTCGCGAAGCTTCTCATAGATCACAACCGCAATGTGTCCACCATCAAGCGGCGGAAGCGGGATCAGGTTGAACAGAGCGAGGAAAAGATTCAGGCTGGCCAGCAGCAAAAAGAACATGCTCCACAGGGACTTTTGCGCTAATTCACCGCCAATGCGCGAGGCACCCACAACGCTGACTGGGCTCTCTTGGTCGCGCTGTCCCCCAAGGATTGAAGCCGCCACACCGGGTATCTTCGCGGGGAATGACGCAAGTCCCTTGAACGTGGCCCCGAGCATGTCACCGGCATAACTCAATGTTCCGCCCACGGCCGAGACTGCGTTGTAATGAAGAATAACGTCTTTCAATGGCGCACTAGATACGCCGATCGCGCCGACTGAGACTTCTTCGCCCTTGGCGTTTAACCGCAAAGCGCTTGCCACCGGAACGTTAAGCGTGAGCTGCGATCCATCGCGATCCACGGTAACGGCTATGGTCTTTCCCGCTTTATCGCGGACATACTCTCTGACCGTGACAAATGAGCGCATAGCTTGTCCATCAATGGCGACGATCCTGTCGCCTTGTTTCAAACCAGCTTCTGCCGCCGGTCCTGCGCCGCTGCAAGGAGCCAAAGTTGCAGCATCAATCTGCTTAGGGGCTACACACGAGGTCTCTCCCACCGTGGCAGTGGTGTCCACATGATTATTGGGCAACCCCGCAGTAATCGCCACCCCGTAGAGGACAATCAAAGCCACCAAAATATTCATCAAAATGCCGCCGAGCAACACTATTATGCGTTGCCACCATGGCTTATGCATCATTGAGTGCGGTGCTTCTTCTGGTGTTACCTGATCTTGGTTGGTCATCCCTGCGATATCACAGAATCCACCCAAGGGCACAGCTTTAAAACCGTACTCCGTGTGACCCCGCTTGAAGGAGAAAACCGTGGGACCAAAGCCAATAAAGTAACGGCGAACCCGCATCCCACACGCTCGTGCCGCAGTGTAATGCCCCCACTCATGCAACGCGATGGTGACGGCAATACCAACAGCAAACGCGGCAACACCAATAAAATAAGACAGCACTAACTAAAACTCCTTATTTGAAGAAAAGCTGAGTATAGCAACGAGTAATCTCAACTATTTCTGAGCTAGTTTATCCACAAATAGGTTTGCGCGGCGTCGGGCTTCTTTTTCATGCTCCAAAATCTCATCTACAGAATGTGGTTCACCTGCGAAATCGGATGCATGCTGAACGATTTCTTCAACGGTATCCACAATATGAGGGAAACGAATCCTTCCTGCAAGGAAAGCCGCAGCGGCTTCTTCATTAGCAGCGTTATACACCGCCGGATAGGTTCCCCCAGCCAGTGCGACTTCACGCGCGAGGCGAATAGCAGGAAAAGCGTGATCGTCCACCGGCATGAAATCCCAAGAACTTGCAGAAGAAAAATCAAGGCTCGGCTGCGCGCCGGGAACGCGCGCAGGCCAATCCAGGGCATGAGAAATTGGTAGCTTCATGGAGGGCGGGGATGCTTGGGCGATAGTCGCACCATCTGAAAAAGTAATCATGGAATGCACGATTGACTGTGGATGCACCGTGACGTCAATGCGATCCGCGGGGACGTCGAAAAGCAATGTTGCCTCTATTAATTCCAACCCTTTATTTATCAAGGTCGCCGAGTTCAGCGTATTCATTTGCCCCATCGACCATGTGGGGTGTGCTGCAGCTTGTTGCGGAGTCACGTCCCACATCTGCTGCCTAGTCCAACCCCGAAACGGTCCACCTGAAGCCGTCAGGACAAACCGTGCAACCTCGGAGCGCGTACCAGAACGCAAACACTGCGCCATCGCTGAGTGCTCGGAATCCACAGGGATAATTTGTCCTGCACGCGCCTTATTAGTAACGAATCTTCCGCCAGCCACCAACGACTCTTTATTAGCTAACGCAAGGATTTCCCCGCTCTCGATGGTAGCTAACGTGGCTGAAAGTCCTAACGACCCCACCAAGCCATTCAAAACGGTATCGGCTTCAATGCTTTGAACAAGCCGGGTGGCTGCATCGTCCCCGCTCAGCACCTGGCCGCCAAGCGCAACGGAGATAGCGTGCGCCGCCTGCGGATCAGCAACAGCAACAGCATGAGCCGGAAGGTGTAACATCCATGCCTGCTCTATCACTGCATGCGGATCACGCCCCCCTGCCGCAATTCCAACGACGTGAAACCTCTCCGGATTCGCCTGAATAACTTCGAGGGCTTGAGTGCCGATAGAACCAGTGCTGCCTAGGATTAAAATTCGCTTGCTCACTCCGCTATTATCGCAGCATTTTGCGATCCGCGTTTATCCCCTGTTCATTTACAGTCTTTTCTGCATCATCGCTCCTACACAGCCCCATCCCTCCTACGCGAGGGACTTGTTGGGAGCTTGTCTCTAAGTCTGTCGCCGAGCCCCCCCAGAGACATTAAAGTTCCGACCTGTAATCCGTTTCATCTTCTCCGCGGGCTGTAAACGACACAAAACCATCGCCCCATTCCGGTCTTTGCCACCAAAATCAGTGGTACAGACACCAAAAAACGCGGGATTGTGAGCATCAATATTTTCATCACACCACCCCCTAATGGGAGCCAACTTTTGGACGAAGAATTATCTAAAATAATCATCGCACGATGCCTAGTGCCCCGGTCATGTCTTACTACAGGCTTTGTACGCCGTTTCTCTGCCGCTTCTTCGTCTTCACAACCCTCCGGCAAAAATCGCTTTAGCCAGTGGAATATGCAAAAATAAGCGGTAAATCTTTACGCGTACCCACTCTGCAACACCCACTTAAGCTCAACAGAGCTTGTCGAGATGACGCAGTGCTTTGAGACAAGGAGAACAACGTGGCTGGTTCCCACGAAATCGCCCCTGAGATTCATCATGGCGTGTCCACTTTGGACGAGCCTTCTGCTGCTTGGGGTTGGCACAGCATCGGAATGCGAGCAATCCAGATTTCGGGTTGGATTTCAGTAATCTTCCTCCTCGGCTACAACTTTGGTAATCACCAGAGCCACGTAGAAACCATCTTCTTGTTTACATTCGCAGTTTTGATTGCGGCCGGCCTGATCTACTTGCTGGTTAAGCCTCAAGGCACACAGGTGCGCACCCTTACCGCGCACAACCAGCCCCTCGGCTATAAGGAAAAGGACTGGACCTACGAGCAGGCAACCTGCACCGGCGAGTACGCAAAGCTCAGCGACTCCCAGCTGCGCGCCCTCAACATTGAGCCTGAGCGTGTTCGCCACCTGCGCTCCATCCCAGAAGCTTAAAAGATCACTAACAAAGCGATCCTGCCTTAGATATACAAGGTAGGATCGCTTTGTTTTATGTCCAGGGAAGAACGCTTATCGACGGCCCCTCCCTTGGCCGCTGGTTTTTAGCGCATCAACGTTCTTCTGCTGCTAATTGGCCACATGCCGCAGCGATCTCTTGTCCGCGGGTGTCTCGAACAGTGCACGGTACTCCCTGAGCGATGACGCGTCGAACAAACTCATCTTGCCGATCCTTCGGCGACGCATCCCACTCAGAACCAGGCGTGGGGTTCAACGGGATGAGATTTACGTGGACAAGCGAGCCTAGAGCTTTGTGCAACTTCTTTCCAAGCATGTCTGCACGCCATGGTTGGTCGTTGACATCACGAATAAGAGCGTATTCGATAGATACGCGCCGACCCGAGCGATCGGCATAATACCGTGCGGCATCCAGTACCTCTGCAACTTCCCAACGATTGTTGGTAGGAACCAAAGTATCCCGTAGTTCATCGTCTGGGGTGTGCAGGGAAACAGCGAGGGTAACTGATAGATCTTCCTCGGTAAGTTTTCTTATCGCTGGAGCCAACCCCACTGTAGAAACAGTCACGTTACGCTGCGAGATACCAAAGCCCTCCGGAATAGGAGAGGTAATCTGGCGGACTGCAGATACTACGCGCTTATAGTTAGCCAACGGCTCGCCCATGCCCATAAAAACGATATTGGATAACCGGCCACCTTCCGCGTTCATCATCGCCGATGCCGCACGCACTTGGTCCACGATCTCTGCCGTGGATAGGTTACGATCCAATCCACCTTGTCCGGTAGCGCAGAACGGACATGCCATGCCGCACCCTGCTTGAGAAGAAATACACAACGTCGCACGGTTCGGGTAACGCATCAAGACCGATTCAAGCAAAGTACCGTCGTGCAGTTTCCACAACGTCTTCTGAGTCTCACCAGCATCCGTTTCAATGGCACGAATTGGTGTCATAAGGGCTGGGAACAACTTCTCTTGTACTTTTTCGCGTACAGCAGCAGGCAAATCAGTCATCGTGCGAGGATCTGCTTCAAGGCGACCATAATAATGCCGAGCAATCTGGTTTGCTCGGAACTTAGGAAGCCCCAATTCGCTCAACGCGCTGATTCGTTCTTCCACCGAATAGTCCGCGAAATGCTTCGGCGGCATGCTCCGGCACGGCTGGGAAAAATTCAACTTTACCGGCGTCGAGGCACGTCGGTTACCCGAGGCGTTTGGTGCAGGTGCTTCAGGTACAGCTACAGGACTTTCAACAGGCTGAGTGGGGTCAGTGGGCGTAGTCATCAGTACTATCATGTCACGTCACGCCTTAAAATATGGAACGGCATCGCAACAAACAATGCTAATGGTGCCTCCTTGAGACTTCTGCGATACCTCTGCAGCCTGCTACCAAGAAAATTGTATCCGCATTGTTACCGCCTCTCATTGGATATTAGGACGCCCATCACGTTGAATAGGAAGCATGCGTAACAAAGATGCCTTCCGTGATTCTTCTTCACCTGAGCCCGGCTCTGATCTGCCACTCCCCTCTGTTCCCTCAGGTTCTCACAACGAATCCAATGAAGCACTCCCCTCCACAGAACTAAGCGTCACGACGCAAGATCCCATCGGGAATTCTTCCGCGCCTGCCAACAAACAAACAGTAAAAAAGACGTTTGCTGGAGGCACCTGGATTGCCCTCATCATCGGCGCTTTATTGCTGATCCTTCTGCTTATCTTTATTTTGCAGAATCAGGAAAAAGTGGTTCTTCACATGTTTGTGTGGGAGTTTTCCGTGCCAGTAGGAGTTGGTTTTCTCCTAGCCTCCATTACGGGAGCGTTGATCATGGCTCTCGTCGGCGGAGTACGTATGTTCCAGCTGCGACGCCAGATCACCAAGCATCAATAGTCTCAAAAAGATGGGGCGCTGCTCAGCAGCGCCCCATCTTTCTTTTTAAAGCACATCAACCTAAACGGAAGAAATAAAACTCAAAACCAGCCATGTGCCCATCGCAGAAGGTAACATTCCGTCAAGCCTGTCCATAAGGCCGCCATGGCCTGGAAGCATAGAGGACATGTCCTTGATGCCAAGTTCTCGTTTGAACTGCGACTCCACCAGATCGCCCAAGGTTGCACAAATAACCAGTCCAAACCCCAGAATCAGGCCCCACCACCAGGTGTAATCCAGCAGGAAATGGACGCTCAGCACGCCAACGGTCATCCCAAAGATAACTGAGCCTGCGAAACCTTCCCATGATTTCTTTGGACTCACTGCGGGAGCCATCGGGTGGGATCCGAACATCACTCCAGCCACATAACCACCGACATCAGACGCAACCACACACAGCATGAAGGTTACGATGAAATATGCTCCAGGGGCTACGTCATTTTGAAACTGCGATAGCATAGCCGCAAAACTGCCAAAAAGCGGAACCCACGTCAGCACAAAAATCGCCATCGCGGTATCTCGCAAATAGTTTTTCGGCGGCATGTGCGCACCATGGTGGAAAAGTCTGCTAAACATGGTGACCAAAACAGCGGCCACAAAACCAGCTACAAGACCTCGCGTGCCAAAGGGCCAGCTGAGCCACAGCATGACCTGGCCACCGATAATGAGCACCCACCGCTGTACTAAGTAACCTGCTTCGCTCAGCCTTGCGTGTACCTCAGCAGTAGCAAGAGCTATAGCAACTGCAACTAATGGATACCACGCATCTGGGATGACAAAGATGGTTAATAAAACCAATCCCCCCAGACCCACGCCAATGCTAATGGCAGCTTTGAGATCTCGCCCAGCAGAATTTTTAGGCTTTGGAAGATGCTCAAATCCTTTAACGGCATCATTCATGTGGCAGGTCCTCCGAGGGAGTGAATTGGTAAAGCATAAGCATCATATGCTTATCGCTCAATGTAAGGTTTCAATCCTTAAAGTCAACAAGACACGGAGGGCACACGCATATAGCGAATGCCCTCTGCATAAGGATTTTCCTCGGCGTAACATTAATATCCGCATCACGCCGTGGGCTGAGGAGTCCTAGTGGAGTCCTAGACCTCCATTAACTCTGCTTCTTTTTTAGAAACAACCTCATCAACCTGAGCCACGTACTTGGCGGTGATCTTGTCTAGTTCTTTTTCTGCTGCCTGAACTTCGTCTTCACCGGCGTCGCCATCCTTCTGGATCTTTTTTAGCTGATCCATGCCTTTGCGGCGGACGTTACGGATCGCAATCTTTCCGTCTTCACCCTTAGACTTGGCAACTTTCACCATCTCTTTACGACGTTCCTCGGTGAGCTGAGGAACGGTGACGTGCAAAACCTGTCCGTTATTTGTAGGGTTTACACCGAGATCTGAATTCCGAATAGCGTTTTCGATTTCGCCCATCATCGACATCTCATAAGGCTTGATCAAAAGCATACGAGCTTCAGGCACAGAAATTGTTGCCATTTGCGTGATGGGCGTAGGAACGCCGTAGTAATCGGCGATGACTCCGTTGAACATTGCTGGATTTGCGCGTCCAGTACGAATGTTAACGAGGTCGTCCCTCGTCCTTTCGACTGTTGTGCCCATGTGCTCTTCAGATTCGAGCAAAATATCGTCGATCATAAAAAATCCCTCTTTTTAAAAGACCACGTGTCATGGAGCGTCACATGCGTTATAAAACGTCAACGCAGACGCCCATTTCCACGAGTATTTCTATTTCGGAAAAACTCGGTAGTTCAATAGGTACTTAATCTATCAGGACTTGACCAAGGTTCCGATTTGGTCCCCCGCCACCGCACGCGCGATATTGCCTTCTGTAAGAAGATTAAACACCAAAATCGGCATATCATTGTCCATGCACAGGCTGAAGGCTGTCGCATCTGCGACCTTCAGACCTTTTTCAATTACTTCACGAGGAGTGATGTCGCTGAATAGCTCTGCTTCTGGATTAGTGCGAGGATCATCGCTGTACACGCCATCCACAGCCTTTGCCATGAGAAGCACTTCACAATCGATCTCCAGGGCGCGTTGCGCTGCCGTCGTGTCTGTAGAGAAGTACGGCATACCCATTCCTGCCCCGAAAATAACCACACGGCCTTTTTCCAGATGGCGCTTAGCGCGAAGAGGCAGGTACGGCTCAGCTACCTGAGCCATGTTGATGGCAGTCTGCACACGGCAGTCGATGCCCTCTTGCTCAAGGAAATCTTGCAAAGCCAGGCAGTTCATGACAGTTCCGAGCATTCCCATGTAGTCGGAACGGTTACGATCTAGCCCACGCTGCTGAAGCTGTGCACCACGGAAGAAGTTTCCGCCACCAATAACAACAGCTATTTCTGCACCATTCCGAGCAACACTAGCGATCTGACGAGCAACATTTTGTACAACGTCGGGATCAATGCCAACGGAACCACCGCCGAACATTTCACCGCCAAGCTTCAGCATCACTCGTTTGTATCCGGTCCGCGAGTTGGTGGCACCTTCAGCCATTGCAGTAAACCTCTCCGACTCTCAGGCACTTGACGTAGCCCGAGCCATATTTTGCTCTCTTTTTGGCACGATAGTTCGCATTTCAAGACGTTTACATAGGTTATTAGGGCGCAATAAACCGCCCAGCACTATATAAAGCCCGCTCTGCTCCAACCCCATTATCCAGGGCGCAAGGCAACAGAATACGAATCGAAAAGGATTCTACTCGCATATATCTTTCGACAGCGCATCCCACTCCGAATAGGACTTGTATCTGTAGCACAGCTGCGTAGGTTCTCATTAAAAAGCAAAAAGGCTCCCCTTGCGAGCTATTCCTAAGTCCAGATCTGATCGCTCAGTCTGACTCCAAAATAGTTCGCCTAGGGGGAACCTTCCCACAAACTAGGCAAAGCCTAGTGGCCAATTAGTGCTGGCCAACCTCGTAACGAACGAAACCGGTCAGGGTAACGCCAGCCTCATCCATGACCTGCTTAACAGTCTTCTTGCTATCTGCAACGGAAGCCTGCTCTACGAGACAGACATCCTTGTAGAAGCCGTTGAGACGACCCTCGACGATCTTCGGGATAGCCTGCTCAGGCTTTCCTTCTTCACGAGTGATCTGCTCAGCAATGGAGCGCTCCTTCTCCACGACCTCAGCAGGAACGTCCTCACGGGTCAGGTATGCAGCCTTGAGAGCAGCAACCTGCATAGCTGCAGCATGTGCAGCCTGCTTAGCAGCATCTCCTTCACCGGTGTACGCAACCATAACGCCCACAGCTGGGGGAAGGTCAGCAGAACGCTGGTGCAAGTAAACAGAGAGGTTCTCAGCTTCCAAGGTCGCTGCGCGACGAAGTTCCAGCTTCTCACCGATCTTTGCGGAGAGCTCCTGAATAGCGTCAGCAGCAGGCTTTCCGTCAACGTCAGCAGCAGCAAGATCTTCAGCAGAGTTAGCCTTCACAGCGGCAGCAGCATCTGCAACCTTCTGAGCGAACTCCTTGAACTCAGCGTTCTTAGCAACAAAGTCGGTCTCAGAGTTGATCTCGACCATGGTGTTGCCGGAAACAGCAATCAGGCCCTCGGTAGCGTTGCGCTCAGCACGCTTTCCGACGTCCTTAGCTCCCTTAATACGAAGAACCTCAACAGCCTTATCAAAATCGCCGTTGGTCTCTTCCAAAGCCTTCTTGCAGTCAAGCATGCCGGAACCGGTGATCTCGCGGAGCTTCTTTACGTCTGCAGCAGTGTAGTTCGCCATTATCGGGGCGATCCTCCTCATGTAGGAAAAATTCTGAAGATTTTCGATGTTTAGCGTATCTGACTCTCGCGCTTTGTGCAGAAAGATGTCACACTATTCATCACAATGACCCTAAGGTCTCAAGTCTCAGTGGCTCTTTCCCAAAAATGCTTCGCAGATTAAGGAAAGATAAAACCACAAGGAGCCCCCACCCCGAGCATCAAAAGCCAACTTCAATTATTTTGGCTTCCTCGCTCTGGAGCTGGGGGCTCCTAGCTTATGCTACCCACTGCCAAAGCAGCGGGAGCAAAAGAAGTTTTACTTAGCCTCAGCCTCAGCTGCGACCTCTGCAGGTGCCTCAACCTTTGCTGCAACTTCTTCAGTTGCTTCTACTTTTGCGGCAACCTCAGTCTTGTTTGCGTCACCGGCAGCTTCCTTTGCTGCAGCAAGAGCGCGCTCTTCACGAGCCTTCTTGCCTTCAATAACAGCGCTGGAGATAACACGGGTAAGGACGTCGATGGAGCGGATAGCGTCATCGTTACCTGGGACCGGGAAGTTAACAACATCTGGATCGCAGTTGGTGTCAAGGATTGCGACAACAGGGATGTTCAGCTTGTGAGCCTCAGAAACAGCGATGTGCTCCTTGTTGGTGTCAATAACCCACATTGCAGAAGGAGTCTTGTTCATGTCTGCAATACCACCAAGAACGCGCTCAAGCTTGGTGCGCTCGCGGGTAAGCATGAGAATTTCCTTCTTGGTACGGCCATCATAACCGTTCTCTGCAGCGTCCATAGCCTGCAGTTCCTTCATGCGGTGCAGACGCTTGGAGACGGTCTGGAAGTTGGTCAGCATACCGCCGAGCCAACGGTGGTTCACGTAAGGCATACCAACGCGCTCAGCTTCGTTCTTCACAGACTCCTGAGCCTGCTTCTTGGTGCCAACGTAAAGGATGGTGCCACCGTGAGCAACGGTCTCTTTAACAAACTCGTAAGCCTCGTTGATGAAGGTCAGGGTCTGCTGCAAGTCAATGATGTAGATGCCGTTACGGTCGGTGAAGATGAAACGACGCATCTTCGGGTTCCAACGACGGGTCTGGTGACCGAAGTGAACACCAGCATCGAGAAGCTCTCGCATGGTTACAACTGCCATGAGCGCTTCCTTTCTCTAAAAATTGTGGTTGTCATATTTTCACGGGTTCTCCCCGTGTCCTAGCAGAACTGAAACGAAAATCAACACCCATAGCTTCTTTAAGGCAAGAAGTACGGGACCACGTTGTTTCGCTGCCACCGCAAAGTGACGCCAGAACTGCGCGTAGTCAGCATGCCAAACTCAGGACACACTGCTAGCGAGCTAGTCTAGACCGACTCTTTCCCGGAAACAAAATAGATATTCCACCTATCCACACATGCAATAACCCCCACGACCCCATAAGTAACAAAAAGTTCTTTTCGTCCCAGATTCCACAGCTCATACTTTTCCTATTCCCTTTTCAAAGCAGCACCGAAAAATATCAGATCCATGACGCTTTTTCATTTGAGAACCCCCTTGCCAGAAAAGATAAAACTCTTTCCACCAAAACTAGTCATTCTTGCCTTCATCTTTACTGCAGTCTTCTCCACCTCTCCCGCCGCATACGGCTACATAGACCCTGCTTCCGGAAACAGATCTGCGCAAAAAGTCCTCAAGGGCTTTAAAAAACCCGAATATAACTGGCTGCCCGGCCATCGCGGCGTAGACCTCGACTTAGCTGTAGGCGCAAACGTACTTGCCGCCGAAACCGGAATAGTCGCATTCTCCGGAGCCGTAGCCGGAACCCCCACACTATCTATCGATCATCCCGACGGAATACGAACCACGTATCAGCCGGTATTCACCGTCCTAAGAAAAGGCGACTCAGTCCAGGTAGGAGACGTGATTGGGCAACTGGCCCCCAGCACTAATGGCGATCCCGGACTCCACTGGGGCGCTTTCACCGGCCACTACGACTACGTGAACCCCCTATCGCTTCTCGACGCCCCCACCATCCGGGGCTCAAACCTCTCTCGGGCTAACCCAATCTCATGCCCGCGGATGTGATTGTTTAAATGCTTCTTTGAGACGCTGGGAGCTCACATGGGTATAAATTTGCGTAGTGTTCAACGACGAATGACCAAGCAGTTCTTGAACGATTCGCAGGTCGGCACCACCGTCAAGCATGTGAGTGGCGGCAGTATGACGCACCGAGTGAGGCCCCAGGCCTGCGATTCCGGCCTCCTTACCCGCCGCGTCGACAAGCCTCCGAACCTGGCGCGGATCCAACCGCCCACCTCGAACCCCCAGGAACAGCGCTGCTTCAACCGTATCCTTGCACATTATCGGCCGCCCGATTTCCAGCCAATGAGCCAGTGCGTCGTGCGCGGCCTGCCCAAAGGGAACGACTCGTTGCTTATCTCCCTTACCCAGGACTTTTATCGTTTTTCGATGCCAGTCAATATCTTCAAGGTTGATACCGCATAACTCCGATACCCGAATCCCGGTTGCATACAACAGCTCAAGGACAGCTCGATCTCGCGCAAATTCCGCTTCGCTTTTCGACGCCGGATGTTCAACCACCGACTCCGCTTGCCCCGCGGCTAACACTTTAGGTAGATGCCGCCCCACCTTTGGCGCGACCAGCCGAGCAGCCACATCAGTCTCAATATATCCCTGCTTAAGCAACCACGAGCTCATCGATCTAGCAGCCGCCACCCGGCGCGCAAGGGTGGCACGCGATTTTCCTTCTGCCACCGCCTCCCCCAGCCAGCCCCGCAAGTTGTCCAGGGTAAAATCTTTCAGCTCAGGTTTCTGGCCAGCAAAAGTATTAAGGTCACTGCGATAGCCTTTAAGAGTGGCGGGAGACCTACCCGATACAAGTTCCAAGTGCTCAATAAAGTCGTCTATCAGAGCTACCATCTGGACCATTGCGCCCTAGCCTCTCCCCACATAGACAAGAGCGGAGACCACCGTTTCCGGTAGCTCCGCTCTTGAATCTGACTCACCCATAGTGCATAACCATAGCGCGAAGACGTCTGGCGTTAAAAGACCGCATCACGATCACTAAAAAGCCTTCAGCCTCGGCATCTCCGATCAAGAACCAGCCCGAACCCGATCAGAGATTAAATTAGGCTTGCCTGACTAACTTTAAGCTGTGGGTACAAAATATGCAACCCCTTCGCAATAAAAAGATTGATAATTATTCACGGCGATGGTCTATCTACCATTAAGAAAACTGCGCGTTGCGTTGCCAACCGGCGCCTTCTCTTTGCACCATCCCTTTGCTTGATAGCTCAAGTAATAAGTGGACGGCTAAGCCGATAGAAACACCGGCACGCCTAGCAATAATCTCTGTTACCTCAGCTTCTAAACCTAGAGAGTCATAAATTCGGAGTTCGTTCCGGGTCAACTTCTGCACAGCATTAGGGGCGAACGATATCTCGTATTGCTCATTAACGTCGACCTCGCCAATTTTAGAAATCAAGGCCCGGATCTCATCTGCACTGCAGACTAGTTCCGCCTCATGGTTTCGTATCCGTTCATGGCACCCAAGAGAGCCAACGGTAGTAATTGGACCCGGCACAGCCATAGCCACGCGCCCTAGAGCGCTTGCCCAGCTCAGCGTATTTAATGCACCTGATCGCCACGCAGCTTCTACTGCAACTGTCCCCAGAGATAAAGCAGCTACCAATCTATTACGAGTAAGAAAGCGATGGCGGTGCGGAGACAGACCTGGCGCATATTCGCTCACCATGCATCCTTTTTGCATAACGGCACGGAACAAGCCGGCGTTGCTCGATGGGTATGCTTTGTCCAGCCCTCTAGCCGCTACCACGATTGTAGTTCCAGATCTATTAAGCGCTTCTGTATGCGCTTGCGTATCTATGCCCAAGGCACCACCGGAGACAATCGAATACTGATGATCTACCAAACCAGCCACCAGGAGCTTCGTTGCTTCCCTTCCGTATGTACTCACTGCGCGCGTTCCCACCACCGAAACTGACTGCTGCGTGCATTCCGATACGTTTCTTCCTAAAACCCACAACGCATGCGGCATCACCGCATCCTCTTGATATGAACGGTTGTGGTCACTCTTTCCAGATTCGGCAAAGCTAAATGCACTATCAAAAAGATGGCGGGGCCATTCATCATCCTCTGCAGTGATAAGCCGACCACCAAGATCTGAAATCCGATTCAGATCCTCTTGCGCGTTATCGCAGTGGCAGCGAGCCTGTGTTGATCTCAAGAGTGCCGCGCCAAGCCAAGTTTCACGGTTTTTTACTGCGTGGGCTATTCGCTCTGGGTCAATCCCTTTCCGTAACAACCGCTGAAGTTCTCGGTTCTGCCCTTCAAATACTCGCGATAAATACGCCCATGCTTTCAAACGGTCGTTCATACCAATGCCCCCCAATGATTGATCATCGCGTAGCTCCAGTGCTTGTGCTACGTGCCCCAGGTCAGGAATAGCTGCACCATCTAAATCACTGAGCGTCCACGCCATTTTTAAAGCTCTATCCGCACCTCGATGGCTTATACTTCCGTCGCCAAGGTAAGCCGTAAGGAGCGCCATTCCCGCAGAATCTGCCGGAAATTCTCGACGCAACACGTGCGGATTCATCGCCGCATTTGTTTGAACACCGTACCCTGCTTTTTGCCAACGAAACCTCGCGCGTTCTCTAGCCTCCGACACCCGCTGTGCAATCGTGGAACTTGATTCCTCATATCCAGCAGACAACAACGGTCCCTTTGATTGAGTTCGGACAATAATATCGATCCGGTCGCGCAACGGACCTGATACGTTGCTCAGGTAGTTTCTCCGTACTGTAGAGGGGCACCTGCATTGAACAGGATCTTCAACTGCACAGCGGCACGGATTCGCCGCCACAACAAGCTGAAATCTCGCTGGAAAGCGTATTTCTTGTTGCGCTCGCACAAAGTCGCACACATCCTTCCTCCATAGGGGTACGGAGACAATCCAATATGCGGGCGGGAATTTCGCTTACCTCATCAAGAAAAAGAACGCCTGTGTGAGCAAGACTCACAGCCCCAGGTCGCGCATTCCCTGCACCACCGCCTAAAAGAGCAGCCCGGCTCACAGAGTGGTGCGGAGCAACAAAAGGAGCATGTGTGGCAAGACTCCGAAATGTTTTTCCAACGACTGAATGCACAGCCATCGCTTCTAACAATTCTTCAGAATTGAGTGGAGGGAGAATCGTGGGAATTCGCTCCGCTATCATCGATTTTCCACTCCCAGATGGGCCGATCATAAACAAATTATGTCCACCCGCTGCAGCTATCTCCGCAGCACGCTTAGCCTCAGGTTGCCCAACCACATCTGCTAAATCTTTTCCGTTTCCAATCGAGTACCCGTTCTTTTCCCCATGAGCGCTATTCTCCCCTACTGACACTGCAGATTATCCGCGCCTCTTAGCCATTCAAGAACTGCGGAAATAGTAGGAGCAACCAAGACTTTGATATCTGAGATGCTCGTTATCACTTTCGCTTCTTCAGCGTTTCCAACTGGTATAACAGCTGTTTTAATCCCCTGGTCACGCGCAGCGATCAGCGCTGGGACTACACCGGGGACAGCCCTGATACCGCCATCTAATGCTACTTCTCCAAGGAGCATCGTGGACTCAAGTCGTCGCAACGCTGGCAACCGCGTATCTGCAGCGCACAGGATCCCCATGCACATAGCTAAATCGACCTGTGAACCAGACTTTCGCAACGAAGCCGGAGACAAACTAACGATCACTTTTTTTAGGCCATGCCAACCCTGAATTCTGCACGGCTGTCTTCATACGATCTCGTGCTTCAGCAATCGCAGCATCCGCAAGCCCTACCACATATGTGCCGGGAAGCCCTGGGCCTATGTTTACTTCTACGGTCACAACGTAACCTGTTACTCCCGCGATCGCTGCGGAAAGAGTTCTAGCAAGCGCCACGATCGATCCCTTCATAACAGGTAATCTGCACAGAAGAGTCTCTGGCTATACAGACAACAATCGCATCGAATCGAATGTCTAACCATCTTTTATCCTGTAGCCATAGATACGCCGCCTTGCGCATTTTTCTGAGTTTCTTAGCTGTAATAGCCTCCCCTACCCCATAAAGCGGTGTGGAACGAGTTTTTACCTCAACAAACACAAGGCATCCGTCCGGAGCCTCAAGCACCAAATCAAGTTCTCCTATTGGAAATAGTGCATTACGTTCCACTACCGCGTAGCCCTTGGCTTGGTACCACTGAGCGGCAATCTTTTCGCCTTCCTTCCCCAGTACAAGATGCTGTGGATGCTGTCCGTGGGTAGGCGCATGACTAGAAGTGGCTTTCATCTTTATTCCCTATTTTCTTAGGCTGCACTGTCGATCAAGGCTTTAAGCTGCCTCGGTTGTGCAGTTGATCATGCGATAAAATCCGTGTTTTTCAGTAGCTACCGGATAAAAGCTCTTGGTATGTGGATAAGTTCTAGTTACTTACGCACGCTATCCACATGTTCATCACAACAGTCACGCGCTCTTGTGGTCTTTCCATTTTTATGCTTAGCCCCCCAGCGAACTTCATGACATAACGCCAAAATCTACGCCACAGCAACCAGTACTTAACCTGATGCGTACTATTACGCACCCCCTGAATAGTGAAGTTTTCCATATTTGTTCCGCGCATAAGCCGAACATAGTTATGCTGACTCATACATCTATCCCCACGGGTGCCCGATGGAATCGGGCTGAGAAGAACACTGTCACCGTGTTCGCACCGTTCGAACCTGTCTGGTTAGCACCAGCGTAGGAAGCGAGATATAGCCAATGTCGGTTACCCCTGAAGAAAACCATTTCAAGCACTCTTACTCCCCCATTCTCCGCAATGGCCTAGCTGTTCCTGAAACTGAAATCGCATTAGACGATTCCCCCAGCGGCCCCAATGAACCTTTCCCCGTCTACCGCACACGCGGTCCAGAATGCGACCCGGTGAAGGGGCTTCCAGCTCTGCGTGAAGAGTGGATTGAACAGCGGGGAGACACACAAAAGTATCAAGAACCTGTTCGGGTTGTACCCCGCCCGACGCAGCGCCTCCCGCGCGCAGGCACGCAGCTGCGGCCGGACGGAAGTGGTGATCTCGCCGGTGACGATGATGCGCCTGCCACTCGCCATGACCTCAACGGCCACGCGTGCCGCCGGGTCGCAGGTAAGGATGTCATCGAGGATGTGGTCTGCAATCAGATCGCACAGTTTGTCGGGGTGGCCGATACACACAGATTCAGCACTTCGCACTACAGACACGCGAGGGCTCCTTTCACAAAAGCGAACAACAACAAAGCACGCCCGGTATCGGGCAGGCAGGAAACGAAGTACGTAGGGCCAGAGGCGTTAGGAGGAGGCTTTGAGCAGCTGCTCCATGACCTCATCGCCCGGCGTGGTGCCGGAGTAGTCGGAGGTGCAGGTCGCGCGCACGATGTCGAAGATCTCGTACCAGTACACGTTGGCCTGCTTGCCGAACGACTGCGACATGGCCACGAACGGGCTGGTGATCGCAGCTCCCGTGGTGGGGTGTTTGCCGAGCAGACCGAACTTGGAAATCGCCTGCCCGCACTGGATGTAGCGGGCGAATGCCTGCGCGTACTGCTCGATGAGGCGTTTGGAGACGAACTCGGTACAGCCCCGCGCATCCAGCCAGTTCCAGGTCTCTCGGTAGACCAGGTCAGCGCCGAGCGGTTTGCCATCACGCTGCTCGGCGGACAGGTATTCGCCGGGTTCGGGCATCGGCTCACCAGCGAGCAGCGCACCGTCACCAATATCGGTGCCATCCAGGTCGAACACATCCAGTTAGTTCTGTTGGGGTTGTCAGTCGTGTGGCTGGCCGACCGGCTGCGAGCTTGTCGTTCAGCGCCTCGGGTTTTGCCCCGGCGCGCACCCTGCGTCCGCCACGGTTGGTGCCGTCTTTGGCCATACAAACCTCTTCGTTCAGGTTTTCGTAGAGTAGTGGTCATGAGTAGCCAAAAGTTTTCTCGCCGCACGCTCAGCGCGTTTCGACAGCTGACTACTCAGATACCGATTCGTTCGATAGAGACGGCTTTCGAAGATGAAGGTTTTACCGCTGATCCACTAAATGGCTACGAGGACTCAAGTGAACGGCGGGTGCGGACCGAACAGTACCTATCTGCCATCGTTTTTGATGATCCGTTGGTGTATCCAAGATTGATTCGAGCGATGGAAGTCGTCCTAGAGCCCATCGCGCCCTGTCATACGCCCGGCACCCAGCCGAGCGACTGGGCCCCTTTCGTGAAATACATGCGAGAAGATGGGTGGATTGTCGATGAGACAGGCTCCATCTCTGCCTTGCTGCCTTCAGCTGCGGCGCTAGTCGAGTCCATGACAACTATCAGCGACATCAGCGGGATTGAAGAAGGAATCACAAGGCTGCAGACGCTCACCGATGATCCTGCAGCCTCTATCGGGGCAGCCAAAGAGCTGATGGAATCAACAGCCAAAGTCCTACTCCAGGAGCTGGGAGTTAATTTCGATTCAAAGACACTCATCAACACCGTGCACACCAAACTCGGTCTCGATCCCAGCAGCAACGCCGACGTGGACTCTGCGACATCCCTCAAGCGGATACTTGGAGGCGCCAAATCAGTCGCCCTAGGACTCGCAGAATTCCGCAATGCTGGCTACGGAACCGGGCACGGGCAGCCAACCGCGAGGCGCGGACTCGGGCCACGTCATGCACGTCTGGCGATTCACGCCGCGGTACTGTGGTGCGACCTGGTTCTTTCTACCTTTACTGACCCGGCAGCCCCGTGGAGAAAATAACAGCATCGGCAATACCCTGTTTGATTCGGAAACTTTGCGCACGGTTGGCCCCGCCCGCTGAGGAGCGCGCCAGCTGTGGAGATCCGCTCGCCCCCCCTCGGCAAACGCACCACGTCGCCACGTGGTGGGCGAACGGGGTCGAGGTCGGCACAGGTGAGGGTCGGCAGGTAGGCCGCGACAGGCGGGCACACAGCGCCTTTTAGTAGCTGTAGACCCGAGGGGCTTGCCGCCACCGGTCACCATCGAGCGCGGACTGGTGCGAGTGGCACGGCTTGCACAACGAGCGCAGGTTCGACTCGTCGTGGGTGCCGCCATGTTCGAGTGGGATCACGTGGTGGACCTCAGCGACCGGCGTGTACCGGCCACGGGCCAGGCAGTCCTCGCACAGCGGGTGGGCTTCGACGTAGGCCGCGCGGATCTTTCGCCACCGGTGGTCGTAGCGACGGTTGATCTTCGGCTCGCGCTGGTACTTGCGGTAGCGGGTGTCCTCGGCGCGAGCGTGCTCGGGGCAGAACCTCGTGTCGGTCAACTGCGGGCAGCCGGGCTGGGAGCACGGGCGCTTGGGTTTCCTCGGTATCCGTCTCACCGCCCTCGTCGCTAATGGCAACGACCCCCAGACGGACCGCGGGGATGCGTCTGGGGGTCGGGACCTACTTTTCAACCACTTACAGCATGCGACAGTCACACCCTGAAAGTCATCCCCTGTTTGCGACACTCATGCGCGCCAATGCTCAGTCTCTGCCGAACAAGAGACGCGCAAAGCGGGCAAGGGCGCGCTGCTTCTTGGCGAAGGCCGTCTTGCGTTCGACGTAGAAGTGCTCGGCAACTTTGACGGCGGCGTCCTCAGCGGAGAGGTAGTCGAGAAAGAAGACCTCGAGGACCAGCCGGTCATCGTCGCTGAGGCTTTCCCAGGCCGGGTTGAACCAATCCATGTAGGCCTGCGCTTTGAGGTTGCGGGCTTTGATCGCGTCGAGGTTGTCGAGGATCGAACAGACTCTCGCTTCACCGGCCTGCGGGTTGTTGCCCCGTGGGAGCCCGTCGAATCGGGGTGTTCCGACTGAGGTCAGTGAGGCTTTGAGCTCGTCGGCGTACCCGTCGCCTTGCTGGAGAATGACAGCTTGGGTTGCGTAGTCCTGGAGGACGCCGATGGCGGCTTTGCGGTAGTCGAAGTAGTCCCAGATGGGGTGGTCGTTCATGAGTGTGCCTGCTTTCCCAGAGTGTCGGCGACCGCATTAATCCACGCAGCCTGTGTCGTGTCTTTGTTGTCCAGCGCGACCAGTACCGCCTCATCGAGGGTGTGGTCTGCGGCGAGGTGGGTGATCGTCACCGGCTGGTGCTGTCCCTGCCGGTAGAGCCTCGCGTTGGTCTGCTGGTAGAGCTCCAGGCTCCAGGTCAGGGAGAACCAGACCAGGAGGTTGCCGCTTTGCTGGAGGTTGAGCCCGTGCCCGGCTGAGGCTGGGTGGATCAGCGCCAACGGAATCCCTCCCTGGTTCCACTGAGTGATGTCGGCGCTGGTTTTCAGCTCGCGGGCCTGCGGGAACCGTTCGGTGATCCGCTCACGGTCGTGTTTGAACCAGTACGCCACGAGCAGCGGCTGGCCGTTGGCCGCCTCCACGAGGTCTTCGAGCGCGTCGAGTTTGCGGTCGTGCACCACCAGCGGCTGGCCGTCCTCGTCGTAGATCGCACCGGAGGCCAGCTGCAGCAGCTTGCCTGAGAGGGCTGCGACGTTCGCGGCGTCGATGACCTGCCCGTTGAGGTCGAGCACCATCTCATCTCGCAACCGCTCGTAGGCTTTGCGCTCCTTGGGTTCGAGATCGACGAGCTTCGTGGTGACAGTCAGCTCAGGCAGACGCAGGTAATCGGTGGTGCGCATCGACAGCGTGATGTCACTGATCGCCTCGTAGATCTCGTCCTCAGCACCCACCGGGTGCGGGCTTGTAGGTGAAGATCTGCTGGCCGTTTCGCTTGTCAGGCACGAACCAGCGGTTGCGGTAGTGGGTGATGAACCGTCCGAGGCGCTGGCCTTCATCCAGCAGACGGAACTGCGCCCACAGATCCATCAGTCCGTTGGATCCGGGCGTGCCGGTCAGCCCCACGATCCGGGTGACCAGTGGCCGCACGGCCGCCAGAGCTTTGAACCGCTGCGCCCGATGGTTCTTAAACGAGCTCAGCTCGTCGATGACGACCATGTCGAACGGCCAGGCTTTGCCGAGGTGGCGCACCAGCCAGGGCACGTTCTCACGGTTGATGACGGTCACCATGGCCTCGGCGGCAAGCGCTTCCACCCGCTGGGCCTTGGACCCGACGGCGACTGCGACGGTGAGCCCTGCCAGGTGGTCCCACTTGGTGACCTCGGCAGGCCAGGTGTCGCGGGCGACCCGCAGGGGTGCCACGATAAGGACCCGGCGGGCATGGAAGGAGTCCAGCAGCAGATTCCAGATGGCCGTCAAGGTGATCACCGTCTTGCCCAGACCCATCCCGAGAAGGATCGCGGCCTGCGGGTGGTCTTCGACAAACCTGGTGGCATGTCGTTGGTAGTCATGCGGCTTGTAGTGCATCAGCCACCTCCTGGATTGCGTCGATGCTGTCGACGACGACCGCATCAACGCCGTGATCCTTGAGTTGCTGGATGCGGCGGCGTTGGATGGGGCGAGGGAGGCGTCCGGGTGCTTTGAGCTCGACGAAGATGACGCGTCCGCGATGGATGCAGATGCGGTCTGGAACCCCTGCGGTGCTCGGTGAGGTGAATTTCCAGCACAGGCCACCAATCGCCTCAACGGCTTGCTTCAAGTGTTGTTCGATTGCTTGCTCGTTCATGGTTGTGTCCTCTCTTGTGAGAGGCCCATGACGACCTATGACGATGCGATATGAACTTTTCCTAAGGGCTATGTTTTATGCCCTATAGCAAACTCACATATGGGTCGTCATAGGTCGTCATAAGGCCCGTCTGGCTTAGTTGTCGAACTCGTTCTTCAAGGCCAAACCGCGGACGAACATGCCGTGCATCGTCTTTTTACGTGTGAAGCCGTGGTGTTCGACGGTGGCGTTGAAATCGACCATGGGGCGCGCCCCCACCCGGAGGTCGACATCGCCCACGCCCGATAGGTCTGGTACAAGTCCCCGGCCCGTTCCGACAGCCCAGGGTCGACGTCGCAGTGGGCGTCGAGGAACTGGGCGAACCAGTTGTTCTCTTCCCGATACGCCGCTGATGCCTCCACAACTCGTGCCGGGGCGATGAGGTGGTAATCCTCGGCGTGGATGAGGCGGGCGCCCTCTATGATCCAGGTCAGGATTGCGCCACCTGCCTGCTTGTAGAGATGGTCGGCGTAGTTCTTGATGTCGCTGTTGCCTTCGATCTTGGCTTCGAAGGGGATGACGATGAGCCTGCGCCAAATCCCTGCATCCATCGCCCCCACCCTGGGCAGGTGGTTGGTGTAAAGGATCAAGGTGTGGGAGGGGGTGAAGGCGAAGGGGGCCTTGTATTTCTTCTCTGCGTAGATCTGGTCGGTGGAGGCGAGTTGTTTGACCACGGAGGTGGGGACATGCGCACGCCTTCTTCGGATTCGGCGGAGATGATGAGGCGCTTGCCCTTGGCCTCTGCCAGCTCAGGTTTGACGTTGCGCATCCCACCGATGGTGAGCACATCGGCGCTCATGTTGCCTGCGTAGGTACCGAGCACGCGGGCGATGGTGTTCCAGAAAGTGGATTTGCCGTTGCGGCCATCCCCGTAGGCGATGACGAGGGCTTCGACCATGACTTGCCCGATCGCAGCCAGGCCGACGATGCGTTGCACGTAGGCGATGAGCTCAGCGTCGCCTTGGAAGAACACCTCGAGGGCTTCTTGCCACAGGTGCGCGCCGTCGGTGCCTGGGTCGAGGCTGGTCTGCTTGGTCACCAGATCCGCCGGGTCATGGTCACGGCGCGAGCGAGCCCCGTGGCGCAGATCGTAGGTACCTGATGGGGTGTTGAGCAGATACGGGTCTGCATCCAACTGCTCGGGGGTGGTCAGCAGCATGGGGCGGGCCTCTTTCAGGCAGTTGGTGATCCCGCGCGATTCCCGGCGCTTGAGCGCGTAGGCCGCATAGGTTTTCGCGTCCTCGAAGGCGGCGAACGCCTCCTGTTGGGCGGCGTTGAACATGGCCTGGGCTTTCGCCTTCGACATCGACGCCAACAACATGGCAGCCCCCGTGGCGGCGAGCTGGTCTTTGGCTTCTTCGAGCAGCTCGTGGGCTTCGGCCAGTTGGCGCTCGGTGAGCTCCTGGGCGACAGCCTGGGCTGCAGGGGCCGATTCGTACCAGACACTACGAAAGTAGACGAGCCAGTCGGTGGCCTCCGAGTAGCGCAGCGAGTCCGGGTAAGCCTTGGTTAAGGCTTGGGCTTGCCCGACGTCGCTGTAATCGGCGGGGCGTACCGAATCCAGGCTCGCCTCAAAATCCTCTGGTGGCACATACCCGGGCTGGTTCTCGACCGTCTTGGCGAACCGGGTGGCCGACCGCCAGATCGACTCCACCTCCGCTTCGGGCAGCGGCGGGTTACAGCGGGCGGCCTTGCGGTCAAACAAGGCGCGTGCCTCATCGGTCGTGCCGAGGCGAATCAGCAGCCTGCCAGCAAACCTCGACAGGGTCGCATTACGCGAACCTTCCTCGATGGCCTGGGTGGCGTCATCCCACTGGGCGAACAAGTCCTCATCCACCGCGTCGGCAAGCCAGGCGTCGATGGTGCGTTCGCCCTCGACCACGGTGATCTGCGGAGCATTGTGGCCGTAGATGAAGCGTCCAGCGTCGATCGCGTTGGGGTCGAAGAACTCAAACCTGGAAGCAAGCTGCTTCTTGAGCCCTGCATAGGCCTCAGCATCAGCCACGGGGTCAATTGGAAAGTAGACGTGGAAGCGGGGTCTTGCCGACTGGGCACCTTTCGCTCTCTGGTGGTTCCTGCTGGTGGCGGTCATCAACGCCACACTCGCCAGCCGCTTAGCCAGCGATGCTGGGGTGACCCATTCGGCCTGCTCGTCGGTGTGGGAGTTGTCGACGTCCATGACCAGGCAGTTCGAGGTCACGAAACTGCCAACCGAGCGCCTGCCACCCACGTACTCGGCAACCACATGATCCAACCTGGCGACCGCTTCGAGGTCGGCTGCCGTGGTCACAGTGTGCGAATTTGGGTAGTGGGCGTTGTTTTCTTGGCCTGCCACCTGCGCGGTGAACATCGTCATCGCCTTCATAGGGTGACCTCCTCAAAGTCAGCGTCGAAATAGGTGATCGGCATCTCGAGGTGGTGGGCCCATTCGATCTCGGCACGCATCCCTGCCGAGACGCGGCCGGTGTAGACCCAGATCGCCTCGCACTTGGTCAAAAGAATCCGGTTGAAGAACATCGCCAGCTCACGCTCGCTCGCGTCGGCGTCGTCCATGAACTGCGGGAACAACAGGTGTGGCGCGAGCGGAATCTTGTGCCGTAACACCGCGTGAGCACACAATGCTCGAGGCTCGAGCCAACTCCACGTTGCTCGCGACGTCTCCGGAGTACGGGGAGCAGATGTACACCAAGGGCCGGTAGCCGTACTCGGCGCGTTGAAGATTCTTCAGCGCTTTGAACGCGGTGGGGTCCGGGTAGCCCTCCGTGTTGTGGGGCGAGAAACCCAGGTCGATGTTGACAGCGGTCGAGGTCATGCTGCACCGCCGTCCTGCTCGATGACCGGCAGCAGACCGAACTGGTTCTTCAACAAGTCATAGATAAACAAGCGACCCTTCTGAGTCCAGTACATGTGCGTGCGGGTCTTGCCTTCGTCGTACTCATGCGTCTTGGACTGCGTGTAGCCCTGCTCGGCGAAGCGGGCGTAGAGGAACCAGCGGCCGGACTGCCTGAACTGAACCCCGGCGTCGTGCAGCAGCGAGTTCAGCTTCTTTGCCGACAACCCATAGTCTTTCGCGATCTCCGTGATGGTCAGCAGCGAATCCGACTGGAGCACCACGTCGTAGTAGGAGACTTTCGGGGCGGCCTCAAGCAGGGCTTGCTCGGCTGCCAGCCGCTTGGCCCGCTCGGAGCGAAGCTGGATGATGGCGGGCTCGAGGAACTCGTCATCGTCCAAGAGCTCGTCGATGGCGTACACGCCATGGCGGCGAATCGTGGGTAGGACCTCGTCGACAACCCAGGCTTCGAAGTCCTGGGCTGCGGGGAGCTTGGAGGAGAAGATGAGCCGGTACCGGTCACCTTCGGTGATGAACCGGGCTTCTTGAGTGTGCCCGAGCGCGTCGACGATGGGGTAACGAAACGGAACCCCACGGCAATGATCCTGAATCACCTTGCTGGTATTGGTGTATCCAAGCGCCGTGACCACATCACGGCCACAGAAATAAACCTTGTCCTGATGCTCGACAGTTCGGATCGTTCCAAAGGCATCGTTGGTGAATACCTGAAGATCGCTAGTAGCCATGTCTGGCTCCTTCTAAGAGCCAGGATTGACGTGAATTCCAGCAAGCCACGGGTGCGGCCGCGTCGGGCTCTCACGCATACGCCCCTGAGCGTGCAAGAATCCGGACACCGGGTCTTGCTGAAGAATTCAGGCCCCCACTCACATGAGAAGCTTGCGTGGTGATCCAGTCCGATTCTTTTTCTCAACGCTCGACTATCCGCAATATTGCGGATGTCCTGGCTAGTACTGATTTGCCGGGCCTAACCGGAAGCCAAATCGACGAACTTCTCCACGACATTGGAGCACCACCGCGTGTTGCCGGGAATAAGCGAGAAGGACTGTTTGGCGCGCTTACGGAGGGAGTTACCCCAGCGCAAGCAGGTCAACGCACTCGTGACTTCATCGCGGTGGCGATGAGTCCGACACGGTATACCACCGATCGTCGGCGTTGGGATGATTTGCGTCGTTTGCTCAACAAGGTGCTGGTCACCGAGGGATGGCAGATCGACGATGCTGGCCGGTTGACCAAACTCGCTGAGGCGGCACGCACATTCAATGATATGATATCGAGCGTCTCACCAGCTCTCCTGTGGAGGAGCTTCAGCGGCGCGGTACCCACGAACGCCTGCTGGAGTATTGCAGCCGAGAACTGATCGCCGAGTCTCTGTTCCACGCGATATCCGAGGCAGCCAAGTCGATTCATGACCGCATCCGCGTCCTTACTGGCTTTACAGATGATGGTCAGGAGTTGTTCGACGCAGTTTTGGGAACAAATAATTCTGCCCCCGAGCTAGTGATTAATAGCTTTTCCACGGAGTCGGAAAAATCAGAACACAAGGGATTTAAGAACCTGCTGATAGGAATCCACGGGCACTATCGCAATCCCCGTGCTCACAAAACCCGACTAGGTAGTGAGGAAGATAAGCATGACTTTCTCGATGCTTTCAGCTTGTTCTCCTATGTTCATCGTCGCCTCGATTCCGCCCAGATTTATCAGTCTTTCCGGTAGAAATCGCACGAGTACCCGTCTGCCGCCAGTGGCAACCCTGCAGCCCAGTCGGGCGTACTGGCCATGAGGTCGCAGATCTCGTCCACGGTGGCCGTGGTGGTTTCCACGACGATCTCGTCATGGACGTGCATGACGATCCGATGCCCAGCGTCAGCGACTTGGTGCATGCCGAACATGAGCAGGTCTCGGGCGACGGCCTGGACGATGTTCTCAGTGAGTTTCCCACCGTAGGTTTCCAACTGGCCCCACTTGCGACCCGTCGTGATGCCCTCGTGAGTGATGCTGGTGCCACCGAACCTGTTCTCACCTAGCTTGGGTTTCACATAGGCCAGGCGACGTCCGGAGGGGAGGGCGATGAACATGATTCCGGACTCCACGGTGAAGGTCAGCTCCCCGACGCTGGTCGGCTGGCGGGTGCTGATCGTCTCGATGGCGGCGGCATTGATGTCGGCCCACAGCTGCACAACATTGGGGTTAGCTGCCCGCCACGCATCGACCAGCGGCTGAAGCTCGGATTCAGCGAGCCCCATCCGCAGCGTCCCCCATGGCTATCAAGGCACCGACGCCGCCTTGATAGCCGCAGTTCACTGTTCACGCCATCCTTGTCAACGGGGACACCAAACATGCGCGAAGCGGTCTCGCAGTACAGATCCTTTCCGTCACGGAAGGCCTGAAGAGTGGTGGTTTCACCTGCAAGCCACACAATCACCCGCGCCTCGATCGCAGAGAAGTCAGCCACCACGAACCGGTGCCCATCAGCGGGGATAAATGCGGTGCGGATGAGCTGAGAGAGGGTGTCGGGCACGGAGTCATAGAGCAACTCCACCGCACCAAAGTCTCCGATCCGCACGAGTCCTCTGGCCTCGGCCAGGTCGGGCAGGTAGTTGCGAGGCAGGTTCTGGACTTGAACCAGGCGGCCTGCGAACCTGCCAGTGCGCCCTGCCCCGTAGAACTGGAGGAACCCCGCCCACGACCATCACGACCTGCCACGTGCTGCATCGCCTCGTACTTCTTCACCGAAGACTTCGCGAGCTCGCCACGCAGCTGCAGGACCTCGCGCACCTGGCCGGTAGCCGAGTCGAGTGCGGCGGCAACTTCGTCTTTCGTCAATGACTGCAGGGGCGTGCCATGAGCGGTGAGCCATTCCTTGAGCTTGATCGGCGAGTTCGGGTTGTCGAGCCCCGTGAGCTCTTGCGCGCGAGCCAGCGTGGCTACGCGGTGCTGCCGATCGCACTCCACCGCACGATCGACCAGCGTCTCGTCGAGGCGGATGCCGGTGTCGTTGATGCGCTGGTCAAGCGCGTAGGTGTCCCATTCGGACACGGGGAGCGGGAAGTCGGCCAGCCGGTCATGGATCGCCAGTTCGACCTCGACGTCGCGGCGGTTATAGGAGATGAACTGTTCCCACCCGTCTGGGTCGGATGCAGGCAGGTGACGCATCCCGCCCTGATTGAAGACACTGGGTGTGGCCGGGGTGCAAAAAACGGGTGATCAGCTTCTTACCCGCACTGTCTTTACGCATCGGCAGATGAAGGACGGTAGCGACTTGGTCCAGGCTCCTCGGCAAGCCCAGGTACGCAGACCACACCATCGTGCAGCGCCACTGGGCAGGATCCAGAAACCTGCGGCCAGCCATGAGGTTTGGGTAGAGTCGGGCTAGCCAGCTTGAAAGACAGACACGCTCGAACGCGGCATTGAACGCCCACTTCACCACACCCGGATCCGCCAGGCCATGGAGCACCTCCTCCGGTAGTTCTTCTCCAGAGGCGAGATCCACAACCTCGACTGGGCTACCGTCGATCGAGTAGCCGAACAGGAGGAGCTCGAAGTCGTCGTGGTCGGCGTAGGGGTACATCCCGGATTTCGCCAGGTTCACTGGCGAGAAGGTCTCGATGTCAATGAAGAGTTCACGCATGCGCGACAGCTCCTAAGAACAAGGGCGCTGGGAGGAACCACACCCCAGAAGTGGGCGTGGTTCCTCCCAGCACGGGTGAAGGGTTAGCGGTCGTGGTCAGCGCGGTACTTCTCGAGTTCGGCCTCGGTGTCAGCCATGAGCTTGCCGATGTGCTTGCGATCCCTGCGGGTCGCCCACCTGCTGACCACGAACGAAGTGAGTTCGAGGATCACGAAACTCAGGAGAAGGCCAATGAAGCCGTAGAACAGCGTCGTGTTGTTCGCGGCAAGGGCCGCTTCGTAGCACTCAGTCATGTCTGTGTCCTTATCTCCTAGTTGAGGAAGTCATCCGACGCAGTACCGAAGCCACCGAAGTCGGCTTCGGTACTGATGCGGTTGCCGCCGAGCGGTTCGCCATCACGCAGCTTCTGAATGTTGCCCAGTCCGCAGGCGATACCCCGATTGCCGTTCGTGTTGAACGCGTAGAACGAAATGCTCACGCGTGCGTAGCAGCCGGAGTAGACCTCGCTGGCGCCCAGGATCGGCTGCAGGTCCGTACCCACGACCTGCGGGTTGGCGTTGACGAACATCGCGTTCGCATAGGCTTCGTCGTCGCGCTCGATGTCGCCGTCGCGCAGCGGGAGCTTCAGAGCGGCCTTGTTCGGTCGCTTGCCACCGAACTTGCCAATCCCGGCATCGATCGCCGCGTCGATGGTGCGTTCGATCTTGGCCAGGGTCTCGGTGTCGCCCTTCGGGATGATCAGCGACACGCTGTACTTGGGCTTGCCGCCCTGGATGGACTTTGCCTCAAAAATGTTGGCGTAGCTGAGTCGGACTTCGCCGGTGACCACACGGGTCGGATTCATTGTAGACATCTTGTCTTACTTTCTTTCTCGTTCGTTACTTGATTGCAGTGAATTCGTTGGCCGCTGACTGGATCTCCAGTGCGGGCCTCTTGTCGGATTCGGGCACCAGCGTGGGCTTACCGGTTGGTTTGACCACGAGGTCCCCGAGGAGCTCGGTGAAGCGCTTCTTGCCCAGTTGTTTCTCCAGCACGGTGATGGTCTTGAGCTTGCGATCCCACACGTCGACACCGGCTGCCTCAGCGGCCGTGGCGACAGCGGACTCGTCGGAGTATTTTCGGATTGAGCGGCCTTCGACGAGCTTGAACCCGGGCCAGGTCTTGCCCTGGTTCACCGCCAGCGACAGCGCGTGCGCTTCCACATCGGCAGCCCACGCCTTCAGGTTCGGCAGCTGGGCCAACACCTGTGCTATCTCGGCATCGGTGAGCTCGGCAGGTGGTGCGAACTCATGCTTGGCAAGCGCAAGGTTCGCCTCAGCGCGCGTCCGACAAGTCGGCACGAGCTTGCAGAACCGGCACCACTCACCAGGAGCGAACTCGCCATCCCCGCTGGCAGCCAACGCGGCACGAGGTTTCACCACCTGTTCTGCCCACGCCTCCAACTCGGCCACCGGGATCGCCCAGGTTGAGACGTTCGAGCGCCTTGGCTGGAAGATCGTCACCGCCACTTCGGTGATGTCGTACAGCGACCCGAACGCGTTCACCGCTCCCAGCGCATACAACATCAGCTGCGGATTCTGCTCGGCTTCGACCATGACACCCTGGCCGTACTTGAGGTCGATGATGTGCAGGACCGGCTCGGCGATGATGACGCAGTCCCCGGTGCCGAACCCACCCGGCACCACGTGGGAGAAGTCCAAGCACTGCTCGATGAGCACTTGCGGATCAGCACACGCCTGGCGCACATCGCGCAGCCGCTCTTGAACGAAGGCCAGGGAGTCATCAGTCAGGGTGTCCATCTCCGCGTCATGCCAATCCGAGACCGGCTTCGTGGTCGGGGCGTCATGCAGGGCGCGGCGCAGCTTCCACTCTGCGAGCTCATGGGCAGCGGTGCCTTGCTCAGCCGCCTGCGAGGAAGACTCCGGCAGTCCGGCCTCCAGGATTGCTGACGGTGGGCAGGCCAACCAGCGGTGCGCACCTGAGGCGCTGAGCAGTGCGTGCTGGTCAGGCATCAGCGATCGCCTCCGCCTGCTCCAAGAGCCGCCCGTACTTGACCGGGTCAACCTCGGAGAGCTTGTTCGCTCCAGCGGCCTGGATCAGCTCACGCACCTGCGCGGTATGGCCTGCCTGTGACAAACGAGCCAGAACCGTGCGGACCTGCTCCAACGTCACCGGCACAACCTCCGGGGCCGGTGCCGGGGCTGGCGGTTGGCTTCGTGGTCTTCGGCTGCAGCTTCCAGCGCAGGCTGGGCGAGCTGAGCTGCGGCGATCGGGCGAGCACCCGACATACCAGGGTGATCCTCGAACGACTCCCACGCGGCCTCTTCGATCGCAGAGGCCAGCATCGTGACCCCCTCCGCGATCCGATTCAGCGCTTGGATGTAGCGGTTAGCTTCGGTGACGTTCACGCGGCATCACCACCACTCCGGGTAACACCGACCCGCGCGAGCCAGCGCCATGAGATCGTCGTCTGGACGGATGATTTCCACTGAGCGGACCTGGTTGCCCGGCACGAGAACGGTGAGATGCTGGGGGTTTCCGAGCAGCTTGCGGGCGATCCTGCTTCGGATGCTGACCTTGCGGGTAGAGACCGCAGCGTCAGGTTCGGGCTGGTCAGTCAACGTGACCTTGAGACGATGCTTGGACATCGTTTCCTCCTTTTGAATCAGAGTGCGCGTCGGTTTGTGCTGGCCTTCATGTGGGCCGGGCACTCATACGCCCCCGACGGGTGCCAGATCCAGACATTCCTGCTCGATGAATTCCTGAAGCTTCTTCAGAGCTCGCTTGACCGAGCGCCCGATGCTGTTCGCTCGCTTGGTCACATCGGCTTCGTCGGCACCGGGCAGCTCCTCACGCGCGATCTCGACGAAGGAGAGCCCCTCAAACACGTGCAGGCGGATGTGTTCGGCTTGCTTGGCGCTGACCTGAGCCAGCAGCCAATCGACAACCAACTCGCTGTCGACCTGGTCCTCATGAACCGAGACGTTCAGATACTGGGGCCCGTCATGGACCTCGACTTCCCAGTCGCTATAGGAGAGGTCGCCACGATTTCGAGCGTTCTCAGCGGCACGAAAACTGCGGTAGGCCGTACACAGATACGCGACTTTCCACTCCGGCACGTACGTCGGGCGTAGAGCAAGGCGAGAACCTCATCGGCGCTCAGGCCAAGTTTTTCGTCGCCAACGGGTGGGTCGACGAGCTCGATCCACGCATAGTTCTGAACGCCGTCCTTCGAGGTGGTCGAAGGCACGTAGATCTGGGTGTAGACCTTGCCGCCGATCATCTTGGTCCGCACGGAGTACGGCTCGCTGGTCCTTCTATTTGGTTGTGTTGTCAAGAGAATCCCTCCTGAGGAGGGAGACCCGCTTAAGTAAGCAAGCTCGATGTCGACGGTTCAGAAGGGATGGGCAGAGAAACGAGAAGGCAGGTACCCGTAGGTCGGATACCTGCCACTTGCTTCTCTTACGCGTCTCCCTGGTGGTCGACGGCCTTGTGTGATCAGCACGCGGCACCTGTAGGTCACGGAACCGTCGTGGCCACTCAGGTCCCGCAGCCGTCTAGGTCACTCACAGAGCGTCCTAGACCCCTTCGAAGGGCATCAGCGGTAGACTCAAGATCATGATCTCTAGGTACTCAGCGGACGCCTCCGGAAGTACTTCGAGACTAAAAATCGGGCGAGAAAAAGTCCTTGTCCCGGTTTTGGTGCTGTTTTGGTCCTCTTTTCCCGAGGGAGGTTGTTGATGAGCCAGTTGTGCTTCGCGACTTTCGCGCGCGCCCTGCAAAAGGTGCTCATCCAGCCAGCAGCGAGTTACACCACTCCGACTAGGCAGGGAGGCAAGAATCCGTCGACGGCGCGACCAAAGATGACTTCAACTGACGCCTACCTCGTGGAGGTCCTCTTGCGCTGGATTCAGGACTTCGCCCCTGTTACGGACAAAGACGGATGGGACGTGTGGCGCACACCTAAGACAGTAAGTAAGTGGGCTACTCAAGCAGGACGTCGAGCTGCACACCGGCTTCGGGCCCGTTCTGAAGCAACCTGGACTACGTGGGGCTGCACGTGAAGCGTTCGGCAAGATCTCCCATGACATTGCGCCCATGCGCGAGATTGACTTCAAAGCCGAGCTGATCGAACTGATCAAAGATGATCCTGAGGTCAGTGCCGCCGCCGAAGAACTGCTGTACACCGCAGACCAGGATGACGTGTCTTTTTATGCCGATACGTTCCTATCTGCCATTTCAAGACCAAACAAGAAGTGAGACAACAACGGCGCAGTGACCAAAGCGGATGTCGTGCTTGCCGCCCGCAATGGAGACTTGTGTCCTGTCTGCCGCAAAGAGCGACTGGTGAAGACCGTCAGAGGCGAACGGCGACCATTCTTCGAGATTGTCCCTTTCACCATTGACGATGGCAGCTCTGAAACTGACCGGGAAGCAGTGTGTGTCAAGTGTGCCAAACTCGTCCCCACCAATGACACGTTGCTTGAACTGTCTGATGTCGTAAACAAGCTCCGAGACATTCGAAATCGCCGGATCGCCGCAACAGCCATTCAAGACGCCGCTCTCAATTCGCAACTCCACCCGGCGATCGCCTCTGTCATCGAAACGCTTGGGGAGCGCATCGTCACCGGAACCATCCCGAAACTGACGATGGACGCGGTACGAATCGCTGAAAAGGTCAGGCCCGAGTACTTTGAGCTCGCCGAGCGGATCAAGATCCACGTCTTGCAGTGGTACCGCATCATCGAGCAAGAGTTCCGCGCCCTCGAAGGCAGCAGGGGGCGCAGCAGATTCGACGCGATAGCCGGGCAAGTCGCCGACTTCTACGCCGAGGCGTCCCGGCACACTGATGACCAGCAGGCGATATTCGATCAAGTTGCTGATTGGATCCACACCAACTCCGACTCGACGAACCTCAGCGCATCGATCATTGTGACGTGCTTTTTCGTTCAAAACTGCGAGGTGTTCGATGCGATTGCCTAGCAAGGTCACCCCCCTACTCGCAGTCCACGTTGAGCCAGTTCCCGCCGATCCTGAAGAATCTGTCCGAACAAGATCTCAGCTCCGCCGCCTTATACAGGAAGGTCAAATCGAAGTTCGCGGACGTGGACGAGTTCGCCGACACTTTGGACTGCTTATTCGCACTCGGCCAGATCGAGCTGCTCTACCCGGAGGAGGTGCTCCACTATGTTGGTCGAGTTTGACAGTGACGCGTTCTTTCACGACGAACAACGTCCTGGCCCGCTGCGCCTGAGCGAAGGGCTGAACACGGTGCTCGGTACTGAAAACACCGAGAACTCCATCGGCAAATCCACCACGCTATTGGCCATCGACTTCTGCTTCGGCGGTTCTGACTACATCGACAAAGCCAAAGACGTCATCAAGAACATCGGCCATCACGAGATTCGCTTCGCGTTCCTCCTCGGCGGAGAGATTCACCGTTTCCGGCGAGCTACCGACACGCCGACAGTGATCACCCTCTGCGATAGGAACTACCGTCCGCTGCGCACCATGACACTTGACGACTTCAAGGGCTTTGTCGGTACCCAGTATGGACTTTAAGATACTGGTATCAGTCTCCGTCAAGCAGTTAGCAACTTCTTCCGCATCTGGCAACGAAAGAACTCTGATGTCGACCATCCACTCCTTGCACACCCCGAGACACCCAGGCTGACGGCGTCAAGCGTCTACTGATGCTGTTTGATGAGTACACCAAGCTTCAAGGCTTCATGGCTGCCAAGGATGAGGCTGTTCGAGAGCTTGATTTGTTCAATGCAGCCGGGCGGTACTACGACATCCCCCGAGCGAGGAGCATCACCGAGGTCAAGAACAACACCCAACGAATCGAAGACCTCCAGACCGAACGCGACCAAGCAGGAATCCGCGCAGGATTGACGGCCAAGGACTACATTTCAGCCCAACAGGCAGCCATCAACGAGGTGCAGGCAGAACGCGAGCCCTTGCTGCGTCGCTTCAACCAGCTCGGTCGACAAATCAACGCCATGCGACGAGCCAAGGGCATCTCATCCGACGTCAGCCTGACTAAGAAGTTCGATTCCTTGCGCGAGTTCTTCCCAGAAGCAAATATCGAACACATCGAGAGCATCGAACACTTCCACCGCAGCATCCGCCAGGTTCTGGACGCCGAGTTCAAAGCAGAAACCAAGCAGTTGGAAGAAGAACGTGGGCGAATTCAGCAGCGTCTTGGACAACTCAACTCCCGGCTCGAGGAACTCTCCGTCGCGCCCACAGCGACACAGGCCGATATCCGTGCCTACAGTGAACTCGATCGCCAGGTTCGTTCACTCCGCAACGCAAACAAGGCATTCTATAACGAGCAGCGACTCACGGCAGCCAAGAAGCAAGCCTCCGAGGCACTCGACGAAGCATCCGCATCGATCCTGAAGGACACCGAACACAAACTCAACGAAGCGATGCAGCGCATAGATGGGGAAATCACCCGTGAGGAACGAACCCCACCAAGCATCCAGATTCCAGCGATCGACAAATACTCCTACGAGATCGAGAACGACTCAGGAACGGGCTCTACTCAACGTTGCCTCATCTCATTCGATCTAGCAATGCTGGAAACAACGCTTCTCCCTGCAGTCGCACACGATTCGATGCTCGTCCAACCCATCGAAGACCAAGCATTCGACGGCATTGCGCAGGTTTATGCGCGCCAGAAGAAACAGGTTTTCCTTGCGATCGACAAGATCAGCCGCTATTCGGCTGAAACCCAACAGATCTTGACTAAGTCAGCATTCATCCATCTTGAACACGGAAGAGAACTCTTTGGCCGGTCGTGGAGCAAAAAGAAGAAGAGGAAGACTAACGGCAGTGAGTAAACGAATCGAGTTCGACCTCCAGGTCAGAGCCTCCTACAAGCCCTTGTGGAAGCTGCTGGTGGACAAGGACAAGCTCAAGCAAGACTTGCGTGAGGAAGCCAAGCTTTCATCCACGTCGATGGCACGACTCAACAATGGAGACAACGTCACCACCGACGTGCTCCTGCGCATCTGCCAGGTCCTGGACTGCCAGATCGGCGACATCGTCCAAGTTATTCCTACTAATGAATCGAAAGAACAAAGCGAATGAGCCAACTGAGATCTTTTATCTGGGGCACCGCCGACATTCTGCGAGGCCCCTACAAGGCAAGCTAGTACGGCAATGTCATCTTGCCCATGACAATTCTGCGCCGTCTTGACTGCGTCCTCGAAGAGCACCGCCACCATCGAGCCAATGGTCGAGCGCTTCGGCAACAATCCTGAACTCCTGTCCGCACAGGTGCAGCGCGCCACCCGCCTGCCGTTCTACAACACCAGCCCCTGGACGCTCAAAACCCTACTCGGAGATCCCAAGGGAATCGAAGCGAACCTGAAGCACTACGTGAACGGCTTCTCCGACAACATGGACGTTTTCGAACGCTTCAAGCTCGCCGACGAGATCGCCACTATGGCCGAGAAGAACATCCTCTACATCGTGGTAGAGCGCTTCTCCAACATCGATCTACACCCCAAGACAGTCACGAACGCCGAGATGGGCGACCTCTACGAGTACAGTACCTCATCCGCACGTTCAACGAGTCCTCCAACGAGGCGCCAGGTGAGCACTTCACCCCGCGCGACGCCATCCGACTCCTCGTGGATCTCGTCTTTGCTGGCGACGACGAAGCGCTGAGCACCCCAGGCGCCATCCGGTCGATCTATGATCCCACGGTCGGCACAGGAGGAATGCTCTCCATCGCAGAAGAACACCTGATCGGCAGCAGTGACAGGCCCGGCCTGAACCCACAAGCCCAGCTTCGCCTTTACGGACAGGAATGGAACGATCACTCCTATGCGGTGTGCAAGTCCGACCTGCTTATCAAAGGTTATGACTCCAGCAACATCCAGCTCGGCGACACGCTCGCCGACGACAAGTTCGCTGGACAGACCTTCGACTACTGCATGTCGAACCCACCGTACGGCGATGACTGGAAAGCCAGCCAATCGGCCGTCATGGAGGACCTGAAAGAGCTTGGTAGCTCTTCTCGCTTCTACGCTGGTGGCGATAAACCCAAACAGAATGTTCCCGCCGTCAGCGACGGGCAGATGCTTTTCCTCCAACACGTGGTGAGCAAACTCCGCCCCAAAGTCAAGGGCGGTGGCCGGGGCGGCATCGTCATGAACGGCTCACCGCTGTTCAATGGCGCTGCGGAGTCAGGGCCGTCCAACATCCGCAAATGGCTGCTCGAACATGATCTGGTGGACGCCATTGTGGCATTGCCGACCGACATGTTCTATAACACCGGCATCGCCACCTACATCTGGATCGTCGACAACAACAAGCCCGAAGAACGTCAGGGCAAGGTGCAACTGATCGGCGGTACCGACTTCTACCAGAAGATGCGCAAGAAACTGGGCGACAAGGGGCGTGAAATTAGCGAGGACAACCGCGCCACGATCGTCAAGCTCTACGACGACTACGTTGACACTGAACACTGCAAGGCAAGATCGTCCCCATCGATGAGTTCGCCTACTGGCTCGTCACGGTGGAGCGCCCCCGGCGCGACGAACACGGCGAGGTGATCACGAACGCTCGTGGCAAGAAGCAACCGGACACAGCGCTGCGTGACACCGAACGGGTACCTTTCACCTACGGTGGCAATACCCAGGGTGACGGCGGGCGGCAGGAAACCATCCAGGCATACTTCGATGCTGAGGTAAAGCCCTACGTGCCAGACGCATGGGTTGACGAGAAGAAGACGAAGATCGGCTACGAGATTCCCTTCACCCGGTTCTTCTACCGCTACCAGCCACCACGACCACTCGAAGAGATCGACGCCGAGCTCCACCAAGTGACCACGGAAATCCTGCAGTTGCTTAACGAGGTGACTGAATGACAGTCAATAGCGCGGCTCAGCGTGCACTTCCGCTCTTTGCCGTATTTGAAGAAACCGCCGTCAAGAACGATGGAATGGCGGAAACGAATCTTCTGTCTCTTAGTTACGGAAGAATCGTGCCGAAGAGTATTGATACCGTTGGCGGGCTACTGCCTGCCTCGTTTGAGACCTATCAGATAGTGAATCCGGGCCAAATCGTGCTCAGGCTCACCGACATGCAGAATGATCAAAAAAGCCTGCGATCCGGTCTTGTTCAAGAACGAGGCATTATTACTTCTGCGTACTGCGCCCTCCAAAGCAGAAGATGGGGCGAAGGATGGAATCGCTACTTTGACTACTTTTTTCACGCGCTGGACGTTTCAAAGCAACTCTATTCCCTAGGCGGTGGCGTACGTCAGTCCTTAAAATATGCGGATATCAAGCATGTTCAGGTCTTGATGCCATCGGAAAGCACTCGAGACAAGATTGTTCGTTACCTCGATGTGGAGACGGCGAAGATTGACCACCTCATCGCTAAACAGCGCGAGCTTCTCAAACTGCTCGATCTTCGCAACGAGGCACGCTTGCACGAGGCGTTCACGGGGTTCACACCCTTGAAAACACTTCCGTTGAAGCGTTTACTTGTCAAACAATACCGACCGGTGGTTGAAGGGGCTGGCGTCGTCACTGCTTTTCGTGATGGCGAGGTAACACTGCACTCAAACCGTCGGGAAGAAGGGTTCACTTTCTCAGAGTCGGAAGCTGGATATCAAGGAGTAGTTGCGGGCGACCTGGTGTTCCACGGCCTGGACGGCTTCGCGGGTGCCGTCGGTATCTCTGATAGCAACGGCCAGTCGACACCCGTTTATCACGTCTGTCGGCTCCGTAATGATGATGACAATCTTCATTTCATTGCTTACTTGCTCCGATATCTGGGTAATAGCGGATTCTTGGCTACCCAAGCACCAAGCGTTCGCCAACGTGCTGTTGACTTCAGGAATTGGCAGACCTTTGGTCGGATTCCGCTTTCGCTGCCCCAAGGGAAAGTGCAGCAAAGGATTGTGTCTGAGCTAGATGAGAGCGCGAAAGCGCTGCTTGCTGACGCTAGGGCAACAATTGAGCGTGCTTTGGGACTCTTGCAGGAGCGTCGTTCGGCGTTGATTACGGCTGCGGTGACAGGTCAAATCGAGGTTTAAGGAGGACGTAATGGGTGTTCAGCACGAGAAGAGTTTTGAGACCGAGATCTGCGAGTACCTCGGCGCGCATGGCTGGCTGTACGAAGAGGATTTTACTGGCTATGACCAGGAGCATGCGCTGATTCCTGAGGATGTGTTTGCTTGGCTTCAAGAGACGCAGCCTGAGCAGTGGGTGCGGGTCATGCCGGATAACGGCTCTTCGGTGGAGACTGCTCTTGCAAAGCGGTTGTTGTTGGATCGGCTTGCGAAGGAACTTGACCAGCCGCTTGAGCATGGTGGCGGTTTGCTTTCAGTGTTGCGTGGCGGGTTCAGGAAGACTCCAGCAAAGTTCTTCATGTGTGCTTTCAAGCCTGCGACCTCGATGAACCCCGTGGCTCAGCAGCACTGCCAGGCAAACCGGCTCCGGGTTGTACGGCAGGTACATCATTCGGCGAAGCGCCCGCAGGATTCGGTCGACCTGGTGTTCTTCGTCAACGGCCTACCGGTGGCGACCGCCGAGCTCAAGACGGACAACACACAGTCGATTGATGACGCGGTGCGTCAATACCGCCGAGATCGTTTACCTCAAGGCGAACCGTTGCTGAAGTTCGGCTCCCGTGCACTGGTGCATTTTGCGGTCTCTACTAACGAAATTCAGATGACCACGAAGCTAGATGGTGCGAACACGGTGTTCTTGCCGTTTAACCTCGGCAATGATGGCGGTGCCGGTAATCCAGTCAACCCGAATGGCGCTGCAACCTCGTACCTGTGGGATCGGGTGCTGCAGCGTGATAACTGGTTGCAGATTCTGGAACGATTTGTGAACCTGCAGATTACTGAGAAGGTCGATCCAATCACTGGCGTTCGCTCGCGTAGTAGGCAGATCATCTTTCCGCGCTTCCACCAGTGGGAGGCCGTCACTAGCTTGCTCGAGACCACGAGCGTTGAGGGGCCAGGTAGTAAGTACCTAATTCAGCACTCTGCAGGATCAGGAAAAACGAACTCGATCGCGTGGCTTGCTCACGGGCTCGCGAACCTCCACGACAGCGATAACGCGAAGACCTTTGATTCGGTCATCGTCGTGACTGACCGCACTGTGCTCGATGACCAGCTTCAGAAAGCGATCAAGGCGATTGAGGGCACGAAGGGTGTGGTCGGAACGATCAAGGCTGACGAGGTTCGTAAAGCGTCAGCTACTTCAAAATCGGATCTGTTGACCAAGGAACTTAGCAGCGGCAAGCTCATCATCATCGTCACGTTGCAGACGTTCCCGTTCGTGCTCGAGGCGCTTGCGCAGCAGGGTGGGCTCGCGGATCGCAAGTTTGCGGTAATCGCGGACGAGGCGCACTCGTCCCAGACCGGTACAAGTGCTCAGAAGCTGCGACAGGTTCTTTCACAAGCAGAGATCGAAGCCCTCGAGGACAGTGGCGAGGTAAGCGTCGAGGACGTGCTTGCCGCTGAAATGGCAGCACGGGCGACAGCCCAGAGCATCTCGTTCTATGCGTTTACTGCTACGCCGAAGGGCAAGACGCTGGAAATGTTTGGCCGTCCTGGTGTGGATGGTTTGCCAAAGCCTTTCCATGTGTACACGATGCAGCAGGCCATCGAGGAGGGCTTTATCCTCGATGTGCTGCGTAACTACACGACCTATAAGACGGCTTTCCAGCTCGCTCAGAAAGCCGGTGGGGCTGTTGGCACTGAAGATCTCGTCGATGAGGGCACCGCGAAAAAGGGCCTGATGCGGTGGGTGAGTCTGCATCCGACCAACATTGCTCAGAAGGTTCAGATCATCGTCGAGCATTTCCGTGAAAACGTTGCTGAGCTCCTCGATGGGCACGCTAAGGCAATGGTAGTGACCTCGAGCCGAGCCGCTGCACTGAAGTACAAGATGGCAATCGACGCCTACGTTGAGAAACACAACTACCCGTTGGGAACCCTGGTGGCGTTCTCCGGAAGCTTGACCGCTGCGCAGATTGATGATGTCGTGCCCGGCGTGCAGGAGCCGTATACAGAAACGAACATGAACCCTGACCTTCGTGGTCGAGGGATTCCACAGGCTTTCGCGGGCGATCAGTTCCAGGTTTTGATTGTTGCCAACAAGTACCAGACGGGCTTTGATCAGCCACTGCTGTGCGCGATGTACGTGGACAAACGCCTTGACGGGATCGAAGCTGTCCAGACGCTTTCCCGCCTGAACCGTACTCTGCCGTCCAAGGGTAAAGACACCACGTACATTCTTGACTTCGTCAACGACACGGACACGATCCTCGACGCATTTCTGCCGTACTACCGCACTGCCGAGATCATTGAAACTACCGACCCAGATCTCGTGCATGACCTTGCGCGGAAGCTTGAAATTGCCGGGATCTATACGAAGGATGACGTGGATGCCTTCGCGCAGGCATTCATCATCGAGGAAAAGCACGGTAAGCACACTGCACCGCTGAAGCAAGCCGCTGATCGGTTCAATGACCGCTACGTGGCAGCCTTGGCCGACAACGCAAAGGCCGAGATTGACGAGCTTGACCTCTTCCACAAGGACGTTGGTTCATTCGTGCGCCTCTACGATTTCCTTTCTCAAGTCGTCGACTATCAGGACACCGACCTCGAGAAGCTTGCCCTGTTCCTCCGGCTGCTGCGACCGCGACTTACGGGTCGCAAGACTCCAGAAGAGCTTGACTTTAACAACATCGAGCTCACCCATATCAAGCAGACGCGTAAGAGCGAAGGGGCTATTTCGCTCGGGGGTGACGGCGAGAAGCTCAAACCGATGGGTGTTGGTGGTGGACATTCGCGCGACCCGCATCTTGTGGCCTGGGAAGAGATCCTGAACAATATCAATTCCCTTTTTGAGGACGAGGATTTTGATCCTGGTTCAGTGGAGTCCTGGGTACAGGGCGTCGTCACGATTCTCGTTCAGAATGAACAGATTAAGGATCAGGTCAACGCAAACACCAAGGAGCAGTTTCGATCGTCTGCGACTCACGAAACTGCCGTCACGAACGCGGTGCTCGATCACCAGGACTCCCAGCAAAGCATCATGGAGAAGTTCTTTGAAAGTGCTCATCGTAAGGGCAAGATCATTAGAGAGATCTCCGACCTTGTTTACTGGGAACTCCGACACCAGGCTGAGAAGGGTACACAATCTGAAGACGATGGAGAGGACGACATCGACCAGGAGTAACCATTACTGCGCGCGAAATCCCGACTGGTTCACCCCTCTTTGGACGCCAGCCGGGGTAGCGACGTGCCGGACATTCAGCGGTTCAGTAGGCTAATCCCCAAACGATAGCGCCAGCCAGAATTTCCAGTTCATAGCCGGTATCGACGCTATCCGATAGCACCGCTCCGCACGGGGCTCTTGTATCCATCGTGACCGGTTGTGCTAACCAGCCAACGGGTCACCGGCATTGTTAGTCGTGGCGGATCTATTATGGCGGGTTGGTGCCTCGCGCATGGCAAAGAGTCTTTCCTCTACGAAAATTTTGACAATCTATGCGAGATTTTCGCGCGTTATGACGTCGCGTTTTCCTTGGGCGATGGACTCAGACCAGGTAGTTTGGCCGATGCTAACGATGCAGCACAGTTCGCAGAGCTTAAAACTATCGGTGAGCTCACTAAACGCGCCTGGGACTATGATGTGCAAGTCATGGTGGAAGGGCCTGGCCATGTTCCCTTGAATATGATTCAGGTTAATAATGAGCACGAGCGAGAGTGGTGCCACTATGCTCCGTTTTATACGCTTAGCCCGCTTGTTACAGATATTGCTCCTGGTTACGACCATATTACTTCCGCAATTGGTGCAGCTACCATAGCAATGGGTGGCACAGCCATGCTGTGTTATGTCACCCCTAAAGAACACCTGGGTTTGCCTAACCTCGACGACGTAAAAACTGGTGTTATCACGTATAAACTCGCAGCTCACGCAGCTGACGTGGCCAAGGGGCATCCTGGCGCCAGAGACTGGGATGACGCCATGAGCAAGGCTCGTTTTGAATTTCGCTGGCATGATCAATTCGCATTGTCTTTGGATCCGGTCACGGCAACGGACTACCACGATGAGACTCTCCCCGCCGAGCCTGCTAAAACCGCCCATTTTTGTTCAATGTGCGGCCCCAAGTTTTGTTCCATGCGCATATCACAAGATATACGGTCTGCGTTCCCCACAGATCTAGGAATCCTCTCAACAGACATACCTCAGGGTTGTTCGCAAAACTTTCCAGACGCAGGAAGGGCCCTAGACTAGTGCGTAAAACACGCCCCCAGTGGATCTACGGTGCTACTTTGTCACAGGACATCTGGCCGACCCCCGTCGTATTGTACGCATCGCCATGGCAGCCGCAGCTGGCGGCGCTGGCATTATTCAGATACGTTCTAAGCCGATCAGCGCTCGTGATCTGTACAAGCTTTCCAGCGAAGTTGCGTGTGCAGTAGCCACAATCAATCCACTCACGCGTGTGCTTATCGACGATCGTCTAGACGTGGCTATTGCTTTGCGTTCTCAGAACATCCCGATCGCCGGTGTTCATGTGGGACAAGACGATCTCAGCCCACGCATCTGCCGAAAGCTCCTTGGCGCAGAAGCCATCATCGGTCTGACTACGGGGACCCTCGAACTCGTCGAAAAAGCAAACAAACAGGCCGAATACATTGACTATATCGGGTGCGGTCACCCCAACGAAAGACTCTGGCCGGGCTCCTCTAGGACTAGATTCCTACGCAGAGCTTGTCACCCATTCTGCGGTACCTCTGGTAGCCATCGGCGGCATTACTCTTAACGATGCAGCGCCTCTTGCTGCCCAAGGGGTGTCCAGGCTAGCTGTAGTACGTGGATTTATGGAAGCCTCAGATCCTACGGACTTTGCTTCTACGATTCTGAGGGAATTTGATCGCGGAGCTAGCCAATGTGTAAGGGCCAGCTCATGCGCATAGTGATTCTTGGCGCAGGCATCCTAGGATTGGCTACCGCAGTAGAGTTGGCATCGCACCAATCAGAGCAGAAACTCGATATTAATGTTATAGATCCTGCCCCGATGAGTGGCGCCACCTATCATGCAGGCGGAATGCTCGTGCCCACGGCAGAAATGATTTATCAGCAAGACTCGCTTTTCCCGCTGATGCAGACTTCGGCCCGATGGTATCCGGAACTGATAAAGACCGTTACCGAGCACACATCCCTTCCCGTAGGTTATCGCGATGACGGCACGCTTGTTGTTGCCGCAGACCGCGCCGACGCTCAACATCTACGCGATATGATGCACTACCAACGTGCCTATGGCATGAACGTAGAGCGACTACCGCTGAGCAAAGCCCGCCAGATCGAACCCGCGCTGCATCCGCATATGGCAGAGGTCGTTTCTATCCCCGGCGATCATCAGATCGCTCCTCGAGTTTTTCTGCTGCGCTCTACGACGCCGCGATCAATCTTGGTGTGACGTTCCATCCTTTAGCAGCAACGCACCTACACATAAGCAATCCCGACAAAGACGACGCTCCCGTATACGTTCATACCACGAGCTCTATTTTTCCTGCCGACCAGGTAGTTGTGGCTAATGGTCTCGGAGCAAGCACGCTTTCAGGTTGGCATCCTTCTGCAACCCAAGAGTCATCACCGCTTAAGTTGCGTCCTGTCTATGGCGATATCGTAAGGCTGCGTGTTCCTACGTATCTCCAACCTTTCACGCGTAAGGTGATCCGCGGTTTTGTAGAAGGCCGCCCGATTTATATCATTCCGCGCGATGATGGAACGATCGCGCTAGGGGCCACGACGAGGGAGGACTCTCGTCCGGTGCCCCATCTCGGCGGTGTCCACGATCTTTTGAGAGACGCAATCCGCATAGCGCCATGCTTGGAAGACTGCGACTTTATTGAGGCAACAGCGGGCGCGCGTCCAGGAACTCCTGATGATCTTCCATATTTAGGACGTGTAAACGATCACGTAGTTATGTCCACTGGGTATTTCCGGCACGGGATTTCATTAGCAGCTTTGGGGGCTCGAGTGAGTCGAGAGCTTGTTTTAGGGCAACCATTGAGCACAGATATCCGCCCGTGTTGTCCATTACGACACTTAGTTCATGGTTAAAGGAACATGATTATGCATATAGAACTAAACGGAAAAGTACAGGAAGTCACCGCACGCACTGTATCTGAATTAGTGAAAGAAATTGTTGCCCGAAGTCATCACGACGCAGGTATTGCCATTGCCGTCCAGGGCGCAGTAATCCCGCGCTCGCAGTGGCTACGCCCGCTGCATCCAGGCGAACGCGTAGACATACTCACTGCAATTCAAGGAGGTTAAGTGCTTACTATTGCTGACAAAGAATATTCTTCTCATCTCATCATGGGTACGGGAGGGGCGAGTTCCCAAGAAATCTTAGAGCAGGCATTAGTCGCTTCCGGAACTGAATTAACAACAGTGGCTATGCGCCGATATAGCGCATCTACCAGTGTGCATAATGGAGAGACTATCTTTCAATTGCTTAGTCGGCTCAGCATTGATCCGCTTCCCAACACCGCAGGGTGCCGCACCGCGCGGGATGCGGTGATCACGGCCCGTCTGGCTCGGGAGGCACTGGGAACATCATGGATCAAGCTCGAGATTATTGCAGACGAGCATACTTTGCTGCCCGACGTGATGGAGACCCTGACTGCTTGCGAGCAGCTCGTCTCTGAGGGTTTTACCGTGCTGGTTTATACCAGCGATGATCCGGTTGCGGCTCAGCGTTTGGAAGATTCTGGTGCCGCAGCAATCATGCCTTTGGGATCACCGATAGGGACAGGTCTGGGTATTCTCAACCCGCATAATATCGAGCTGATCTGTTCTCGTGCGCACGTGCCAGTGCTTATCGACGCCGGCGTGGGCACCGCATCCGATGCTACTTTTGCCCGCGAACTTGGGTGCGACGGGGTTCTCCTGGCTAGCGCGGTCAATCGTTGCCAAGATCCAGTCATGATGGCGCATGCGATGCGGCTGGCCGTTGAGGCTGGTGGATACGCGCGTAAAGCTGGTCGGATACCCCGGCGCGAGCATGCTCAGGCGTCTTCCTCATCCGCAGGTTTTGTGTCGTGGCCTGAGCAGGTGCTCTAAATGGAAACATCACTTCCACGATCAGAGCTACACCGGGTTTCTCGCCAGATGTTGCTTCCTGGATTCGGGTTATCTCAGCAAGAGGCACTCCATAATGCGCATGTTCTAGTAGTGGGGGGTCGGTGGGCATGGGTGCCCTATTGTGCAGCAATTAGCCGCAGCTGGAATCGGAAAAATGACCTTGATCGACCATGACACGGTCGATATAACCAACATTCATCGACAAATACTCTTCTCAGCAGATGATTGCGGCCAGCCTAAGGTTGAGGTAGCTGCACGACGAGCGCAGGCATTGCAACCCGACATTGTCATAGAAGCCAGGAACGAAGCTCTCACAGCACACAACGCCTGCGAATTAGTAGCAGGAGCAGATATAGTACTCGATGGTTCAGACACCTTTGCCAGCAAATATCTCGTCGCAGATGCTGCAGAAATAGTAGGAACGCCATTGGTATGGGGCACGGTACTGGGGTTCCATGGTGATGTCGCATTGTGGTATTCCAGACCGCGCGAACGCGGAGTGGGTCTACGCGATGTGTTTCCCTATCAACTACCTGCCGATGCCGTTCCCACGTGTGCAACAGCCGGCGTTTTGGGAGTGACTACATCCGTAGTCGGCGGGCTCATGTCCACTACGCCCCTTGCATGGTTGTCTGGTTTGGATCGAACGGTCGGCAAGATTCTTAGCTACGATGCTATCCCGGCCACTATACGCCATATGCAAGCCGTAGCAGATCCTCAAAGGAGTCTCACAACTAGCCTCAGTGACTATGCGGCAGCTGCGTCGTGCAGCATTTCAGGGGAATCCAGTACAAAAGAAAATTCCCTACTCCTGCAGCGTGTCTTAACTGGCGAGGCAGCGCTCTTAGATATTCGCGAGCCGCACGAAGTCCTCCTGGATCCATTTCCCCCACGCTATTCTCCCCATGTGGTCCCACTAAGCAGCATCGTCTCGCAAGACGCCGCATTAGCAGCACTCTTAGATGTGGTTCAGACCCAATCCAAACGCACAATTGTTGTTGCATGTGCTTCCGGGCAGCGTTCCCAACAATTCATCGCACAATACAGCGACCTTGCCGTACAAGCGTCTATTACGCTGCTCGACCTGCCAGGCGGAAACAATAAGAGAAAAGAAAGTGCATAATATGGATATTTCTATTCCCAGAGTTCTTTCTATCGCTGGAACAGATCCCACCGGCGGAGCAGGCATTCAAGCAGACCTGAAGACGGTGGCTGCTGCTGGCGGTTATGGAATGTGCGTGGTCACAGCCTTAGTGGCACAAAATACTCAAGGTGTACGGAATGTACATACCCCACCAACCGATTTTCTCCGCTCACAACTCACCTCGGTCAGTGATGATGTTGCCATCGACGCTATCAAGATCGGGATGCTAGGTGATTCTGGTGTTATCACTACGGTTGCTCAATGGCTAGCTTCACTACCCAAAAACCGCGATATGCCTATAGTTTTGGATCCTGTAATGATTAGCACCAGTGGACATCGTCTACTTGATCCTCAAGCTGAAAAAGCACTCCAAGAGCTTGCTCTGCATGCCACAGTAGTAACCCCGAATCTGCCGGAACTAGCGGTACTCTGTGGCAGGCACTCCGCTTCGCACTAATCTGGAAAAAGCAATCATCGACGCGCAAAATTGGGCCTGCGAACACGGAGTAGCCGTCATTGTCAAAGGAGGTCATCTTCACCAGGATCATGCTGACAACGCGGTAGTCTTCCCCTCTGGGGCCTTTCACCGAGTACCCAATAACCAAATAAGGACCACAAATACGCATGGTACTGGTTGTTCTTTATCATCAGCATTGGCTACCCGACTCGGCCTAGGCGAGGATCTGGTCACCGCATTGGAGTGGTCAACCGCGTGGCTTCATGAGGCCATCGCCCACGGCAGTGCCCTGCAGGTAGGACATGGTCATGGCCCCATCGATCATGGTTATCGCGCACGCAAGCATGGTGCATGTGCATAAGATAAGACACTGGATTAATCGGGCATGACAAAATCGGGTTTGTCTAGCTCCTCGATGTTCACATCTTTATACGTAATGACCCTGACGTAACGCACAAACCTCGCGGAACGGTACATATCCCATACCCAGGCATCAGACATTCTGACCTCATAATAAACATCAGAACCCTGCGTATGAGGGATTAACTCAACCGCATTGGCAAGGTAGAATCGCCGTTCTGTCTCTACGACATAAGAGAACTGGCTAACCACGTCTCGGTACTCGCGATACAGTGACAGCTCTACCTCAGCCTCATAGTTGTCGAGTTCTTCTGCACCCATCGCTTTACCTCCCGATTACTGCGTTATTCTCGGCAGCCCATTCTTCATGCGCGGCCTTCACATTGGCATAACTATAACGATGCTCCGGTGTTCCCCCGTGGCGGCGCACCGCATCTATGTGAGACTTGGTTCCATATCCCTTGTGATCCCCTAATCCGTATCCCGGATACTCCTTATCCAAATCAATCATCAGCTCATCACGAGACTGTTTGGCTAAAACACTCGCAGCCGCAATACAGCGTGCAGCCGCATCCCCGCCAATAACGGGCAGAGATGGACAAGTGAGGCCGGGTACCCGCATGGCGTCGATAAGCGCATAACCCGGCTGCTCCGAGAGCAAAGCGATAACCCTTCTCATGCCAGAAATGTTGGCGTGTTGGATACCGTATGTATCAATTTCCGAAGCCGAAATATGCAGAATCGACCAGGCTACAGCATGTTTTTTAATAAGAGGATAGAGCTCTTCCCGCATTCGAGGAGAAAGCTTCTTAGAGTCGGTCAGCGTGGCTAGCGCCGCGATCGGCCGGGGAGGCAAGATGCACGCGGCAATGGTGATTGGGCCGCAACAAGAACCGCGGCCAGCTTCATCTATCCCGGCGACTGGACCCAAACCCCATTTTTCTAGCGTTCCCTCAAATGTCCGGAGGTGTTTGAGCTTACGGACTTTAATCCCCTGGGACGTGGGCAAGGGGAGACTTTGACAAGCCTCTTGTCCCTTAGGAGTCAACCTAATTCCTTTACCCTTGGATATCGTAATCTTCTACGCTGCCGATCCTATTAAACGGGAAGATCTTAAACTGAACCTTGCCTTTAATATGATCGCGCGGGATGGTACCCTGGAACTGGTCGCCGATGTGATAACGAGAATCCATCGAGTTTGTCCGGTTATCTCCCATCATGAAATAACTATCTGCAGGAACAGTGACAGGGCCAAAGTAGAAACCGCCGCATGCATCAGATCCAGTCGCAGGATCTACCGGATAAGCAGGGGGATTCTGGATGTATGAAGAATCAATCACTTTTCCGTTTACTTTAACGCCCTCATCGCCTTCCAAACATTGCACGGTCTGTCCCCCGGTTGCAATGATTCGTTTCACCAGGTCATTCTCGTCTGGAGCAACGAGCCCAACAAAGGCGCCGACGTTCTGCAGTCCCCGTACGAGCGAGTTCTGGGACCTTTGTGAAACAAAAGAAGAATTCCAGGAGTCCGTTCCTTCAAAGACGATAACGTCCCCAGGTTTTGGATCGTTGAAGTGATAGCTTACTTTGTCCACAAAAATGCGATCCCCTGTACAGCCAGCGCACCCGTGCAGTGTTGGCTCCATCGATTGGCTGGGAATCATATAGACCCGCCCCACAAAGGTTTGCAGCATCGTAATAACTAGCAGAGTCACCACGACAACAACCGGTATTTCTATGAACCAGGGCAACGGCTTCTTGCCTTCAGCAGAATCAGCCTTTGTGCCTCTATCCGTCGCATCAGTGCGCGCCTGCGGCTTGACATCACGGTCCGCCGTGTTGAATCCATTACTCTGATCAGTCACAACGAATGATGTTAGCAGCGTTAAGGTAAACCTCGCGTAGGCAAATGTTTTATTACCTCACGTTTAAATCACATATCTAGGCTGCAGGTTTGCTTTCACACACTTCGGTTAACCACACACCGATACAGAAAAGCCCTATTCCTCTTCGCTTCTAGATAATAAGAAAAGCCCCCAACCGCATGGAGTTCATGCAGGTCAGAGGCACAAGGCGCTGAATATTAGCGCTTTTCCTTGATCTTAGCTGCTTTGCCGCGCAGGTCACGCAGGTAGTAAAGCTTCGCACGACGAACAGCGCCGCGAGTAACAACCTCAATCTTCTCGATGTTTGGAGTGTGTACCGGGAAGGTACGCTCAACACCGATACCGAAGGAAACCTTGCGGACAGTGAAGGTCTCACGAACGCCAGAGCCCTGACGACGAATAACAACACCCTTGAACAGCTGGGTACGGGTCTTGTTGCCCTCGATAACCTTTACGTGAACGTCAAGGGTATCGCCGGGACAGAAAGCTGGGATGTCGTTGCGCAATGATGCTGCATCGACTTTGTCAAGAAGGTTCATAAAACCAATCCTTACTTTTAAAAGACAGAGGAACCTAGCGGCTCTTCCCTATGATCGGGGCGCTCGACTGGTTCGTGCCCAAGACATGAAAAGCAGCTGTCCCCACGAAAGAGACAGACAACGGTGGAGATTATGCCATGTTTACGCACTGGGAACAACTTTTCTTCCACAGTGCGTTGCGGGTTCCCGCCGCCGTCAATGGACGTCTGTTATTTGAGCCCGGCACGTCGCAAAGCTTCTGCCATCGCCCCACCTGCTGCAGGCTGCGATGAGCTGCGCCTTTGCGACGCATTACGCGTGCTGTTTCCACGCGAAGAACGCTTATCTTTCGCGGTGTTTGTGTTGCGAGAGGCCGGTTTAGCGGTGTTAGCGCTGGGCTCGTCGGAAAACTTCATGGAGAGGCTAATGCGTTTACGCTCTGGATCAACCTCCATCACCTTCACTTTGACTACCTGCCCAGAACACACAACGTCGTGGGGATTGGAGACAAAGGTATCCGCCAAAGCAGAAACGTGCACTAGGCCATCTTGATGGACCCCCACATCCACGAATGCGCCAAAGGCTGCCACGTTAGTCACGGTTCCTTCCAGGATCATCCCCGGGATCAAATCGGAGATTTTCTCTACGCCTTCTTTAAACGTGGCCGTGGCAAATTCCGGCCGGGGGTCACGCCCGGGTTTGTCCAACTCCGCGAGGATGTTGGTCACGGTGGGGACACCAAAATGATCGTCTGCAAAGTCCTGGGGCCGCAGTGTCTTAAGCACCGCCGTGTTTCCGATAAGCCCGTCAACGCTGAGCCCTGTTTTCTCCGCGATTCGCCGCACGACTGGATAAGCCTCAGGGTGTACAGCAGAGGAGTCCAAGGGATCGCGTGCACCGTTAATCCTTAAGAAACCAGCGCACTGCTCAAAAGCTTTGGGGCCTAAACGGGGAACTTTCTTCAGCGAAGCCCGGGAGGCAAAACTACCGTGTTCATCCCGGTAATGCACAATGTTTTCTGCAATGGTCGGGCTGATGCCAGCAACTCTAGAAAGCAGCGGAACTGAAGCTGTGTTGAGGTCTACGCCCACGGCATTCACTGCATCTTCCACTACGGCATCAAGAGTTTTGGCCAAGGCAGCCTGGTTTACATCGTGTTGATACTGGCCGACTCCAATCGCTTTGGGGTCGATCTTGACCAGTTCTGCGAGCGGGTCCTGTAATCGGCGTGCAATAGAAACTGCGCCGCGCAAGGAAACATCCATGGTGGGAAATTCTTTCGCCGCCAGTTCCGATGCCGAATACACCGATGCCCCGGACTCCGATACTACGACTGGGGTGGGACGCTTTCCACCAGCTTTTTTGATCAAATCCGCAACCTCTCCTGCGAGTTTTTCTGTCTCACGGGAGGCTGTGCCGTTACCCACAGCCATGAGGTCTACGCCATGGGTTGCGCATGCCGACGCTAATTCTTGTACAGCTTCCGACCACTTATTTTGTGGTTGATGTGGATAGACAATAAGCGTGTCTAGTACTTTGCCAGTGCGGTCTACAACGGCGCACTTCACTCCATTACGATATCCGGGGTCTAGGCCGAGAGTCGCACGTTGACCCGCTGGGGCAGCAAGAAGAACATCCTTGAGGTTTCGAGCAAAGACATCAAGTGCCCCCTCTTCTGCGCGCTCCTTCAAACGCATACGAACATCGAGCCCCGAGGAGATAACCAACTTGGTTTTCCAGCCCCAACGCACAGCAGACGCAATCCATTGAGAGGAAACATCGAGGCCACAATGCTCTGCGATCATGCCCGCATACACCGATTCGTCTCCGGCATCGAGCTCTAGATGCAGCACCCCTTCTTTTTCCCCACGAAAGAGCGCCAAGATCCGGTGACTAGGCAGTGATGTAAAAGGTTCTGAAAACTCAAAATAATCTTTGAACTTTGCACTCTCTGCCTCTTTGCCTTCCACCGGGCTGGCCAACATAGAACCCGTGGTAAACATCCGCTCGCGAACTTCTCCTACCAGGTCTGCATTCAAAGCAAAGCGATCGATAAGGATTGCGCGTGCGCCTTCAAGGGCCTTCTTGGTATCCTCAAACCCCTCTGTGACAAAGCTCGCGGCAAGCTGCTCCGGGTTCGCGTGGGGTGCGTCGATAAGCTCATCCAGCAGTTGCTCCAGCCCGGCTTCGCGCGCGATATCCGCTTTAGTCTTGCGTCGTTTTTTGTAGGGAAGATACAAGTCTTCCAGGCGAGCTTTTGTATCGCATTCCAGGATCAACGTTTTAAGCGTTTGATCGAGCTTTCCTTGCTCTTCAATCGCAGCGAGAATCGTCTGTTTCCGGTCCTCCAGCTCCTTAAGATAGGTCGCGCGTTCTTCAATGGCGCGCAACTGCGAGTCGTCGAGCCCGCCTGTGGCTTCCTTGCGGTACCGAGCGATAATAGGGAACTGTATTGCCTTCTGCGAGGAGTGCGAGAGCGGAAGCGACATTGCTTTCCTTAACTCCTAGCTCCTGAGCGATCTTCGCGGAAATCATTCACACGATTGTAGCGAGTTCCCTTTGTGGTACCCAGAAACGGGTAGACAGGGTTTCTGTTTTAAGACGCACCTGCAGCGGTCGATTCTGCAGGTTCTGCGACTTTGCGCACCACATCTGCAAGTTCAGACTCGGGTGCTTGCCGCAGCTGAGTTCTGAAGTCCTCTTTCATGATCGCACGCGCAAGGCGGGAAAGAATCTTCAAGTGTTGTTTTCCGGCATCAGAAGGAACGCAAATGAGGAATACTAGATCCGTTTCCTCCCCGTCAGTCCACTCGATCGGGGCATCCAAACGAGCAAGCCCTACCATCGCGGCATGGGTTCCGGTGCTACGCGAATGCGGTATAGCAACGCCGTAGCCTACGCTTGTCGACGCCAACCGCTCTCTGTTAAGCGATGCGTCTACAACAGCGCGCGCATCCGAGATTCGTCCAGCAACAACGCCTTTATCCACAAGACAGCAAATAGCTTCCTCACGGTTCTTTATCGACCCCGAGTACACCAATTCATCCATAATGATTGGGTCTTCCGGTTTAACAGGCGCTGCTGCTTCCTGCGTGCTGTACCGAAGAGACGACTCAGGAGTCGGGTCCGCTGCGGCAGTCCTTTTCCTGCTGAATCCGACAAGGATCAAAGCCAACGCACACGTGACAGCCACACCCGCTGCCAAGGCTAAGAAGTAGCCGCCCACATTGTCTACTGCCCCCAGCACCGCGACGATAGGACCGCCGTGCATGACGTGGTCTTTAACTCCTAACGACCCTGCTAATGCAGCAGCTACTGCCCCTCCGATCACGTTCGCGGGGATAATCTGCAATGGCCGGGCTGCAGCCAGTGGGATAGCTCCCTCTGTAATACCAAAAAAGCCCATGAACACAGACGCAATACCGGCATCGCGTTCAGGTTTGGTAAAGAGACTGCGGCGCATGAGTGTGGCCACACCAACGCCCAATGGCGGGACTGCGATTGCCGCAGCGATCATACCCATGGGTAGAGCATTACCTGCCGCGATAAGACCTCCGGAGAAAAGGAAGGCAGTCTTATTAAAAGGTCCGCCCATGTCAAAGGCTATCATCGCGCCAAGGATTGCCCCAAGGACCAAAACAGATTCCCCTTGCATCGTGGCAAGGTATCCCGTGAGGGCTTCAAATAGTGCCGCAATCGGGTGTCCCAAAACGTAAATAAACAAAAGGCCAACAATCGCCGTGGTAAGAATCGGAATCACAATAATCGGCCAAATAGGCGCCACGTATTTGTGCACGGGTATCTTACGAATTCCCAGCGCCACATAACCGGAAAGAAATCCGGTAACAATACCGCCTATGAATCCAGCCCCTGCTTCTGAGTTATACAAAGACCCGGTGGTCGCCACCAGTCCTGTGATAAATCCTGGTGCGAGACCTGGGCGATCCGCGATTGCCTGAGCTATGTATGCAGATAAAACAGGAACCATCAGGCTAAATGCCAATACACCAAGCTGCTGCACAGTATCCCAGAATGAGCCTTCGGGAATCTTGAGTCCTTCTGCAGTCGGTTGCCCTCCTATGGACAAAGCAACAGCTAGCAGGAGACCACCGGTCACCACGAAGGGAATCATGTGAGACACACCGTTCATCAACGCGGCATACATAACTCTTCCCACCGCTCCCCTAGCCTCTGGGCTCGGTTGTTGGGAGGATTCTAGAGACTGAGCTTCCTTTGGTGTAGCTGGTCCCGTGGTATCGCTGGTTTTAGCTGCATTCACCACCCGCTGCAATAGCGCATTCGGCTCACGAATGGCTTGCGCAACCGACACGTTTACCAAGGGTTTATGCGCAAAACGCGCTGTGTCGATTGTGGTGTCGGCTGCGATGAGGACGGCGTCGGCACGCTCAATATCTTGATCGCTGAAGGTGCCTTCAACTCCAATAGAACCGTGCGTTTCTATCTTGAGTTCTATACCCTCGGCATCTGCTGCTTCAGTGAGACGCTCTGCCGCCATGTACGTGTGAGCGATTCCGGTCGGGCATGCGGTAATCGCAAGCACACATGGAGCCTGATGTACTGTTTCACTCATATTTCCGATCATAAGAGCGAAAACGCCTCAGCGGTAGGATATCCCTATTATGTGGTTTGCGAGATAACCTCCGGCATCTCACTCAACGTGAGCGGTTAATCCGCTTCTGCCTGCCATGCACACGCTGCAGTCGTTGTGGTCTCAACGTGTCCTTCTACCGAGGTTCCATACCAATAGATGTCACGCGGAAGCAGCCCCACCACAACTTTTGTGGCTGATCGTAGGTCAAGCGTCGAATATCCAGTGAGCACAATACGATAAAGCTGCTCAACGCTCGGCGGGTGACCTTCAACCTGCGCATAATGGGTCACCAACATATTATCCGGCTCGCAGGTGAGATCGATCGGATCAATCACGATGCTCGTGACCTCATAGCCGTGGTTGGCCAGGCCATCACGCAACGTCGCACGTATGCTATCCCGCTGGCCAGGAATAATCAGCGCGTTAAGGTCAGTGGATATTTTTCTTTTCATATCCTTATTAACAGCGCGCAGGGGCAATCATTCCCAGCCACTTTCTTCTCACTCTTGCGGCAACTGCGCTAAGAACTCGCGATCTTTTTTATCCAGGTCGCAGACCTCAAGTAGTTCTGGCCGAACCCGTTGGGTGCGTTCCAGTGCCTTTTCACGACGCCAACGATCTACTTTTGCGTGATTACCAGAAAAAAGAACATCTGGAACTTCTAGACCGCGCCACACGCGAGGCTTGGTGTAACTGGGGCCTTCCAACAAACCATCGGAAAAAGAATCTTCCTCATGGCTTCGTTTATTTCCTAAGACTCCCGGAATCAGCCGGACAATCGCTTCTGTTATGACCAAAACGGCGACTTCCCCACCGATAAGCACGTAGTCTCCGATCGAGACTTCACGCACGCGGTAGCGGTGAGCGGCATCGTCGATAACGCGTTGATCGATGCCCTCATACCTTCCGCAGGCAAAAACGATGTGTTCTTCATTTGACCATTCTTGTGCGTCTTTTTGGGTGAAAGGCGTGCCCGCCGGTGTTGGCACAATCAGCAACGGCAATGAGGAGTCTTCATCCTCGCGCTGATATCCAGTCTGTTCCACGCCCTCGATGTCATCATGGCGGGGTTTATCCAGATGCGGAAGTGCAGATTCCAGAGGTTGTGCGGCTGAGGCGAGACCGGTTCCCTGTGCTACGTCATCAAGTGCAGGGCCCCACACCGTTGGCTTCATGACCATCCCAGGTCCGCCTCCAAAAGGAGAATCATCAACAGACTTATGTGCATCGGTTGCCCATTGCCGTAGATCATGTATCCCGACGCTCAGAATGTCCTTTTCAATAGCTTTGCCCAGCAAGGCGTGGCGAAGCGGATCCAAGTATTCGGGGAAGATGGTGATGACATCAAGCCGAAGTTTTCGCGCGGTCATTACAGCTCCAAAAGTCCATCGGGAGGAGTAATCGTGCACGTTCCCTCTTCAAGATCTATCTCGGGAACAATAGCGTGAACAAAGGGAACAAGTACCTGCTTGCCTCCAGTAAGTTCAACTTCCAGGATTTCTCCGGCGGGGCCATGCATCACACCCGTTATCTCCCCGATCTTTTTGCCGTCTTGGAGTAGATCTAACCCCTCAAGCTCGTGATCGTAGAAGCCTTCCTCATCGTCATCGTTGTCTAGCGGTGCCGCGAAGAACTGAGTCCCCCTCAAGCTATCAGCTGCTGTGCGATCAGGGATTTCTTCAAATTTAATGAGCAGACGGCCTTGGTGCACCCGCCCAGTGGCGATGGTCAAGCGATGTTCTTTTTTCCCCTGCCTACCATTGAGCACTTCCCCCACCGCAAAACGAATATCTGGTTCGTCGGTGGTTACCTCAACGGCGACTTCCCCCTTGATTCCGTGAGATTTAACTACTCGCCCAATCATTAATTCCATGGACAATACTTTAACAGCTCCCCTCGCCCCTTCCGCTTTCATCTGCTATAGCTTCTCTTGCATGCTTATCGACGCCCACCCGCATCTCTTCCTAGCTATATAGTGCAGGCGTCAGCCCTGGTGTACGAGCAAAAAGCAGAGCTATTCTTGCTTTAACTGTCCCCTAGCCTGGTAGGAGCAAGACCATGGATGTCCCCACCAATACCCCTCATAGTTTCGGAGACGCCCACCGCGATTGTGATGCAGAAAATGCAACGAGCCTCGACATTCTTAGCGAGGCTCCCGATGCTGATCCTCAGCGTAAAGTTCCAACGGTAACCAGGCTGCTCCAAGCTGAAGGCGCCAATATTATCGTTTTTACTTTTGCGCCAGGGCAGGTCCTCAATGACCACAAGGCGGCGCATCCCGTTACCATCCAATGCTTACAAGGATTCCTCGACGTGGAATGCCCCGATAAAAACGTACGGCTCACTCCAGGAAAGGTTCTCTATCTCCCGCAACGAGTGATCCACAAAGTGAGTTCCCCTTCTAGCTCTCCCTCCGAAGCAATTTTGTTGTTAACCATGCTGACGGGGAAAAGCTAAAGTCAAGCACACAACACAAAACCGCTTAAGAAGACAACGTCCTTCTTAAGCGGTTTAGTTGCTTGAAAAGCTCAACAGAATTACTCTGCAGCAGCTTCTTCAGCCTTCTCGGCTTTCTCAACCTCAGCGGCAGCCTTAGCAGCTGCATCTTCCTTAGCCTTGCGCTTCTTCTCGGTGATAGCCTCAGCGGTAGGACCCTCGTTAGCCTCTGCCAGTGCCTGGTTGAACAGCTCCAGCTTGGAAGGCTTAGGCTCTGCAACCTGCAGGGTTCCCTCAGCGCCCTCAAGGCCCTTGTGCTTCTGCCAGTCGCCGGTCACCTTAAGCAGTGCCAGAACAGGCTCGGTTGGCTGTGCGCCAACGCCCAACCAGTACTGTGCGCGCTCCGAATCAATCTTGATAACGGAAGGGTTCTGCTTTGGCTCGTAGGTACCGATGTTCTCGATAACCTTGCCGTCACGACGAGTGCGAGCATCTGCGATAACAACGCGGTAGTGCGGGGTACGGATCTTACCCATACGCTGCAGCTTGATTTTAACAGCCATGAAAGGCTCCTTCTTGGGTCACTGGGAAGTACAGGCGCTCTTTGCATATGCATTGAACCGGTTCATCCCTTGATTTACCTGCGGTGACTCAGACCGGCCGACCGTAGACGGTGACGGTATGACGCAGGAATGTCTTGTGGTGTTCCCTCACAATTGAGACAACTCTAGACACAATACAGCACTCCCCTTGGCCATTCCAATTTTTCTATAGTGAACTGGCCGAGGGAAAGTATCTAGTTATTTTTTGCCGCCAAAGTCCAGGTTGTTCAGATCTATGTTTTCCATGCCCTTGGGCATCTTAGGCATCCCCGGGAGATTCGGCATACCGCCTAGACCACCGGCTCCACCCATTTGCTCTTGCATTTTTTGCAGCTCAGCCATGCTTGGCATGCCCGGCATACCGCCGTTCATAGCGCCGCTACGGTTTTTCGCAGGTTTACGCTTACCGTTTTTGCCTTTACGACCTTTGGGCTTCTTCTTGGTTGCGCTACGTCCACCGCCACCCATGCCGAATTGCCCGGCCATTTTGCTCATCATCTTTTTCGCCTCAAAGAAGCGGTCTACCAGCTGATTCACCTCAGAGACGGCAACACCGGAACCGTTAGCGATACGTTTGCGTCGAGAAGCATTCAAGATCTTAGGATCTTCACGCTCTGCCGAAGTCATACCACGGATAATGGCTTGGATGCGGTCTAGTTGTTTCTCATCAACCATATCCGCCATCTGCGACATCTGCTTACCGCCAGGCAGCATCTTCAAGATGTTGCCAAGCGGGCCCATCCGGCGCACCATCAACATCTGATTGAGGAAGTCCTCCAACGTAAGCTCGCCGGACCCCAGCTTCTGGGCAGTTTCCATGGCTTGTTCTTGATCAAGGTTCTTCTCTGCTTGCTCGATGAGAGTAAGCACATCACCCATGCCGAGGATCCTGCTGGACATACGCTCGGGGCGGAAGACATCAAAATCTTCCAGTTTTTCACCGGTGGAGGCGAACATGATGGGTTTGCCGGTTACTTCGCGGATAGAAAGCGCCGCACCACCGCGGGCGTCACCATCCAACTTGGTCAACACGACACCTGTGAAATCGACGCCATCGCGGAAGGCCTCAGCCGTGTTCACGGCGTCCTGTCCGATCATGGAGTCAATAACAAAAAGGACTTCATCAGGGTTAATCGCATCACGGATATTCCGGGCCTGGGTCATCAGGGCTTCATCAATACCCAAACGACCCGCCGTATCGACGATGACCACGTCATGCTGGCTACGCTTTGCCTCTTCGATGCCCTGGCGAGCCACGCCTACTGGGTCGCCATGAGAAGTGCCCATCTCATGGTCGTTGGAGTCGATGGATGTTCCTGGATCTGGGGCAAAGGTGGGAACGCCCGCTCGTTCACCAACAATTTGCAGCTGTTGAACAGCACCCGGGCGCTGCAGATCACACGCCACCAACATTGGAGTATGGCCTTGGGATTGAAGGTGCTTAGCCAACTTTCCAGCAAGCGTAGTCTTACCAGCACCCTGAAGGCCCGCCACCATGATCACCGTAGGAGGATTTTTAGCCAAATTAAGGCGACGAGTTTCTCCACCAAGAATCCCGGTCAATTCCTCATTGACGATCTTGATAACTTGTTCAGCCGGGTTAAGAGCCTTAGATACTTCAACCCCTAGCGCACGATCTTTAATTCGTGCTATAAATCCGCGAACCACTGGCAAGGAAACATCGGCTTCCAACAGCGCCAACCGGATTTCACGCGCGACAGCATTGATGTCAGCCTCGGTGACTTTGCCCTTTGACCGTAGGCCTGACAGGGCATTGCCTAGCCGGTCAGACAGAGATTCAAACACGAAACGCACACTCCCTTTATGGATCTTCCCTGCGCACCTTTAATTACATTGCTGGGAAAATCTCGCGTGGACTTGAAGATTAACGTTCCTATGTTAACCGTTGGTGAGCACCTTGGTCACGTCACGCTCAACTTTGGCACGATCAAATCCCTCGGCAAGCTCACACTGCATGATCATTGTCGCGCCCGGGTTGCTCATAGTCAGCCATAAAACATCAGGCAAGACGCCTAACACGGCGCCTAAACCACCTCTACGGTCGGCTGTCCTTACCTCTAGAATATTGCCCACCCAAAACGTCGCGGAAGTACTCTTCCTGATACTCGGCAGAGATGAGTACACCCCCGACTTATAGGCCTGCACAAATTCACATGGATCGAACCCCGTACCCACAGTGTTATGCACTTGAAGCTCTGCAATCACATGCTTAGCCTCATCAGATCCACTCATCTTGAAGCGTGCCGACTCAATGTTCCACCCTTTAGCCGCAATCAACGCCAAGACTCTGACGCTTTCCCGCATATACCGGCCTTTCCAGTACACGGTGGCGTTGCCACTTTCCCTCCCAGGGTTCATAGTCGATCCGGTGTTCAGGTCATTGTCAAAGTTATTAGAGGTTTTAGGAACCAAACCAATATCCAGCGGAATATCAAACTCTGGTGGTTCAGGAGTCAATGAGGTAAGTCGAGCACGCGCACGGCTGCATAATGCTTGGGTTCCAAGTTTCAGCACCGCACTCCACACACCCGGCGCGGTGCCTTCAGCATCCGCCTCCACCAGGGATTCCAAGAGGTTAAGGGTGAGAAGATCATAATTGACAGCGTCTAAAAGCATCGTTACGGCTTCATCGCTTGTCGGGTCAAGACGGCCGACAATTTGTGCGATCTTTGTGTGCTCTACGACCAGAGTCTCGACCACACTCAGATCTTGTTCATTCAGCCGAAGCTTGCGCCCCATCTCCACCACAAATTCCGCGCCCACGATTTCATGGGGTCTGCCGTATCCTTTACCAACATCATGAAAGAGCGCGGAAAGGAACAGGAGATCCGGACGAGCCACGCTAACGCTTCTTGCTGCACAATTGGCTGTGACTACGAGGCTATGTTGATCAATTGTGTGAATGTGGACTGCTTCACGCGGCATCCGTCCCCTGATATGACCCCATTGGGGGATCATTTTCTCCCAGAAGCCGTGGTCATCAAGCTGTTGGATAACCCGCGGGCTATGGACCGATGAGCTCAAAAGTTCAAAGAAGTCACCCGCTGCTCCCACAGGCCATGGAGCTGGCAGTTCAGGAAGATTCTCCAGACGGGGCCATACGGAATCACTGATAGGCATGCCGGTGCGTGCACTTGCAGCTGCGACTCGAAGAACTAAGGCAGGATCTTTGAGGTTCGGATTTCGAGACAAGGAAATTTCATCATCAACGGCAACCACATCAACATCGATAGGCCGGCGTACAGCTCGTCTTACGTGGTTACGCCGCGGAAGAGCATTTCGAGCAGTACTGAGCGCATGATTAGTGGCGTCATTAATAGTCCGGGCAGCGTGGGCTAAGACGCGGGAGAGCTCGTATCTGTCATCAAACCCCAAATCGAGCGCAATATCTGCAGCGAATTCCGGGTCCAAGACGTCTCGGGCGCGCCCAGCGTGTTGGTGCAAGAGGGTGCGGACGTCGAGAAGCAACCTGCGTTGAGAATCAAGAGGAGGCACGTCGCACAGGTGACCTAGTGCAAGCGCCCGTATCAGCTCGATGTCTCTGAGACCGCCGCGACCATGTTTGAGATCGGGGTGTGTCATTGCCACAACCGAGCCAGAGCGGCGCCAACGGGCAATAGCGGTATCGGAAACCGCATTAAAGTTTTTGTTCAGTTCCCTACGCCAGGTGTCTAGGGTCAGCCGTCTAGTTTGCTCAGTAAGCTCTGGATCGCCACTGATGTGCCTCACATCAAGCAATGCCAACGCGGCGGTTGAATCATCTGAGACCATGCTGGCGCATTCCTGCGGAGTACGCACTGCGTAATCAAGACGCATTTTTGCGTCCCAAATCGGGTACCACAAATCTGCAAGACCGTCGAGATTTAATCCTGCCGGGTGAAGAAGAATTAAATCCAGATCCGATTTGGAAGTCATTTCTTCCCGGGCAAAGGAACCTGTCGCGGCAAGCGCGGAGCCTTCGGGGATAGTAAGCTTCTCCACCAGTGCCTGCGCACGTCGATACGCATGCTCTCGAATTTCTAGCGCCCGTTGCGACCCACCGTTCTCAGTTGCTTGAGCTAGAACTGTTGCGTGCGCGGTTTTATCGCATGAGTCGATCGCAGAATGCGTCACAATCTATCCTTAACGGAACTATGGCTTCGGTCTAATGGGAGAAAACCCATCAGCTGCAGAAGTGGCAGCTGTATCTAGATTGCGTCAGAACCGCGCTCGCCTGTACGAACGCGAATAAGATCATCGACAGGGGTGACCCACACCTTGCCGTCTCCGATCTTGCCGGTGTGCGCCGAATCGACAACGGCACGTACAACGTCATCGAGAAGTTCATCATCAATAACGATTTCAATCTTGACCTTGGGCACAAAGTCCACCGCGTACTCAGCGCCACGATAAACTTCCGTATGACCTTTTTGCTGGCCAAAGCCTTGGGTCTCTGTAACCGTCATGCCGTGCACACCCACCTGCCCCAGAGCATCTTTAATGTCTGTCAGCGTAAAAGGCTTAACAATGGCAGTAACGAGCTTCATTGAGAGATCTCCTCATTCATCAATACACCGGCAACCAAAGCATAACGACGATTCCGCGTTGTTGTACGCCGCATCGCCCTTAGCCTCAGCGATATTAATCTTTCGATTTTCTAGTGTAGCCAGTCTGAACCGCTCAATGCTGCTTGCACTGGTTAACCTGGCCGATCCATTACTACAGCCCGATGTCTTCGCTCATAAGAACAAACACTCACCGCGTTAGTCCAGGTTGTTATCCCCACCCCGTATTCACCGTTTCATACGCCGTCTCCCCATGCACCGCATAATCGATTCCAGCGTTTTCCACCTCTGGGTCCACTCGCCATCCCAGTGTTATCTTCAACAAGTATGCGAGTATCACAGAGATGAAACCTGCAAAGACAACAGCCACAGCAGCTATGACAAGCTGAACTATAAAGAGTTTTAGTCCCGCTACTCCGCCACCGGTCAGCAGGCCTTTGTCGTGGGCAAAAGTCCCACTCCCACGGTTCCCCATAGACCTGCGACTAGATGAACCCCCACCACATCAATTGAATCATCGAATCCACAACGATACTTAAGACCTACGGCAAAGGACCCTATAATACCGCCCATGCTTCCGAGCACGATGGCCGTCATTGGTGTTAAGTCTCCCGCCGCAGGCGTTATAGAAACAAGCCCAGCTACGAGCCCCGATGCCGCACCTAAAGAGGTAGCATGGCCGTCCCTTATCCGTTCCACCGCAAGCCAACCAAGCATTGCTGCTGCAGCCGACACCGTAGTGTTTAGCCATGCAAGCCCCGCCACCCCATCTGCCGCAAATGCAGAGCCTCCATTAAAACCAAAGCAGCGACGCTCCCAGCATGACCATGGGAAGATTATGTGGGCGCTGAGGTTTGCTAGGAAAGCCATGTCGACGACCTACGACCACGGCTAGAACAAAGGCTGTAGCTCCTGCGGAAATATGCACTACCGTGCCACCTGCGAAGTCAATGGGAGGGATCACTGCCATGCCACCAGCAGTTCCAAACATCCAGGCAGATACACCCCTTGCTGCATGAGAGAGAATCCCGGCCCCCACACCATGTGAGCCAACGGAAAATAAACAAAACTAACCCATAGGGCTATAAAGACAAGCCACGTTCCAAATTTCACGCGCTCTGCAATCGCACCGGAAATGATGGCAGTAGAGATAACCGCAAAGGTGAGCTGAAATCCAATATCATTTGCATACCCATTCACGCCCACAACGTAATGATGTGAAGAATCCAGAATTGCTGTACGCAGTCCAAATAGTTCCCAGGGATTAGCAAATATCCCACCTATAGACTTTGATCCATATGACATAGACCATCCCCAGAGCACATACACAATGGATACGACTCCCAGTGCCCCAAAAGACATCATCAGCATGTTAAGTACGGATTTTTGACGAGACATACCACCGTAGAAAAATGCCAAGGCCGGAGTCATAAGCAACACCAATGAAGCAGAAATAAGTATCCACGCAGCACTACCGGAAGCGTGATTTATCTGATCCGGATTCATATATCTGCTCCCTAATCTCATTGAGTGAACACGCGCCCACCTCAATAACTATAGGGCAACAGATTTAGTTTTCTATAAATCGACAGTTTTATTATTTTTAGGTGCCTTATCGCAAAAGCCCCTTGCATGATGAGGGTTGGTGTACCACTCACCGCACAAGGGGCTTTAGCTTGCTGTTTTAACCAAGCAACGCGTCAACAAAGCCTTCTACTTCAAAAGGTGCCAGGTCGTCGGCGCCTTCTCCTAATCCGACCAGTTTGACGGGGACCCCGAGGTCCTCCTGAACCTGGAACACAATACCGCCCTTGGCAGTTCCGTCTAGTTTGGTCAAAACCACACCCGTAATGTTCACGACCTCGCGGAAAGTTCTCGCCTGCGTAAGCCCGTTCTGGCCTGTGGTGGCATCCAGAACAAGAAGGACCTCATCAACCACGGCTTTCTTTTCCACAACGCGTTTGACCTTTCCCAACTGATCCATCAGGTTACTGGAGTTATGGAGGCGGCCTGCGGTATCTACAAGCACCACGTCGGCACCAGTTTTTACGCCCTCAGCAACTGCGTCAAAGGCAACCGAGGCAGGATCGGCACCTTCAGCTCCACGCACTGTCCGTGCGCCAACTCGACGTCCCCACGTTTCAAGCTGATCAGCCGCCGCTGCACGGAAAGTATCTGCAGCGCCTAAGACCACCGAATGCCCCATAGCTACCAGCACACGTGCGAGCTTGCCTGTCGTTGTGGTCTTGCCAGTGCCGTTTACTCCTACTACCAGCACCACAGCAGGCTTGCCCTCGTAAGGCATCGCTTTAATCGAGCGATCAAGCTCGGGCTTACAAGCGCGGATCAGGCATTCTTTCAGCATCGCACGCGCATCGGCCTCACTAGCGACTCCCCGCTCGGCAATCATTTCGCGTAAGTCTTCTACCACTTTCATCGTGATAGTTACGCCTAGATCGGCTTGGATCAACTGTGCTTCAATATCTTCCCACGCGTCTTCATCAAGCTCACCTGCAGAAAGCATACCCAAGACAGATTTTCCAAAGACATTCTGTGATCGTGACAAACGGCCTCGTAGCCGTCCGATGCGTCCAGTCGCGGGAGCGATATCGTCTTGAGACTCCGTTTGCACAGCTTCTGCCGCAGCAGCACTGTCCACAGGCTCATCTGTAGCCTCCTGTAAGGCCTTTTCTGCACCAGACGCTGCGACACTTGCTGCGACAGCGGCTTCATATGCGTCTTCTTCTAGCTTCGCCTCTTCTTTTTTGTCTTCGTCATGGATAAGAGACTCTTTTGCCGCATCCTCGACAGGTTCTTCATGGAACTCATCAAGCTCCACAAAGTTTTCTTCGACGTGCTTGGCTTGTTCTTCTGCTTCTTGCTGTTGCTCAAATAGCTCTTGAGCCTCAGCTGCGGCTTCAGCCGCCGAGGCTGCATCTGATTCAGATTCTGCGTGATGAGCCACTGGCAGTTCCGAGTCAGAGACCGGGTCGACTAACTCCGACTCATTGAGATGCACACCAGGTTTTTCTGTTTCCTGTGTTGCTAGTGGTTCTTCCGGAAGCGCTAGCGGTGCCACCGGATCTACCGGTGTTTCCTGCACTGGTTCAAAGGAGGGAGAAGCAACTGGCAGTTTTTCTACGGGAGCAGCAGAGGCCTGCCCAGCGGAGAAATTAAAGCCGCCTTGAGCTTGATAGTTTCCGGAACGTTCTTGCTGTGTAAGCTGTTTTGGTTCGTCCTCATCACCGCGATCAAAACTAATAGTTTTGGATCGTTTTCGGCTAAGGCCAACAGCAATAACCACGATGAGCGCAAGGACGACAATAAGGATGCCGATTAACACAGGAGTTGACATACCTCTAATAGTTGCAAATTCTTGCGGGTTTTACACCTCTGTAGCTTTTCCTATCCCCTCGCAACGCCCTAAGCAGCAACGCACAAGCCCGTAAAACGTAAGTTCCAACCACGTCTTACGGGCTTGTGAGCAGGCCATGCGATTAGCCCGTCATTTAAGCGATACCTGGTTTAGCCAGCGCCAAGATAATGGCGTCTGCGGCGATCAAGTCGCCGGTAACAAGGTCCGGCACGACGTCGGCAAGCTTTGCCCAACCTGGTGTCGCGGCATCGAGCGTTTTGTTAGACGACACCAGCCCATGAGCATGCATTCGAGCGGCCAATGCCAGCACCAGGGAGACTACCGGCGTGAGTGCCCACAAATTTTCATGTGCATCGGTGTCCACGCCATCGAGCTTGTCAAAACGGATTCGCGCCATTGAGTAGAGAACCTTGTTAGTACTGCGCAGGGTGCGAAGCAACGTTACCGCTGACTTAATCAGGCCTTCATTGCTCAAGAGCTCACGCAGTTCGGTGCGTTTATTAAAGGTCTCAAAGACCGCAAGCAAACGTGTTCCGTCGTCCATGAGCGATCCAGGAACGATTTGTGAACGAGAGAAGAACATCTCCAATAGCGCTGCTTGCTGGGCTTTAGCCATACCTGCAATCGCTACTGTGGATTTATCAATACACGCCGTGTCCAGCGTGGTGTCACGTCCAGTCTTCAGGATGCTCACAACGTTATCGCCGGCAATGTCCTTGATATTGGCAAGAATCTCTCGCTTTGCAGCCACACCGTCACTGATCTTCTTTCGACCCGCATCAGCCTTGACAAGGGTTTCTCCACCTAGCACGGCAGCTACCAAGTCTTCATCCGCCGCAGAAGGCTCAGCAGATTCTGGAGTAACCGGTGCCAGCGGTTTTCCGTCTGCGCCTGTCATGGAGTCCAGGGACCCCAGCAGCTCTAGCACGCCGATCCACGGCGCCCTGTGATGAGTGCCTACTCCCGCCTCGAACCTCGCTCGCACCAATCCGCTTTCTACCACGCGACCTGGCTGCTTACCTGCGGGAACAAGCGATTCCGATAGGCCTGTCAGCGCGGCACTCGGATTGCTGCTGAACACCTTGCGGACAGATTTAGCGGATTCTCCCGAGGCCACGCCCGTGGTCACCATGTCCCAGAGCACTGGCATGATGCTTTCCGACGCCGGCACCTCCTCAGTTTCCCCAGCCAAAAACGCCGATAGCGCCCCAAGCGCGGGGTCGGTTCCCTCAAAGTGACCAGGCTGCTCAAGAATCACCGCATTTCCCCCCGGCGACACGGGAGCGATGAGAGTCATAAAACGATCTACTGTGTGCACCTGAACAATAAGATTGCCGGCTTTAACAAGTGAACTCGGAAGCTTCACGGATCCCTCGACAACAGGAAGCGCACGCGCTGGAGCCCACGGCGCTGTGGCAGGCCATACCCAGACACCCAAAGGACGTTCCCCACCACCGGAAACCACAATGGTCTCATCAACCAAGGTCAATTCTTCTGCATCGGAAGAATGAATATCTGCCAGTGCCACAGAAACACGTCGATCGCTTACGGGATCCGTCCATTCAAAATCCACTCGCCCGAAGGGCAACACATTGGTGGAGCTAGCGATCGTTGCCATGGGCGTGACGTAGGTGAGGCCACCGTCGTTGCTGCGCAAGCGCGCGGTCTTCACTGGAGCGCCATGGTGGTTACGCACAGTGATCTTGGGATCGCCGAGCTCACCACGACCGCGGATGCGCAGGATGCCGCGCATATCAATATCACGCGGGCGGAGAGTCAAGCGGCTTGCGCGCCACATCGGAGGTTCCGTAAGAAGTGGGAACTCAAAAGCAAGGCTTGGTGGGCTAAAGCGAAGCGGAAGTTGGTCCCCCTCCTCAGTGGACACGATCACATTAGCGGCTGGTTCTAGTGCCCGCACCACAACCTCAGATGGCTCAACAATAAATTCTTTATCACTTGAGCGCAGGGTGAGTACGGTTTCCGACAAACCGCCGCCAGAAGGAATGCGGAAGGAACGGCACGCGCCGATAACGTTGATATTTGCGTGTGCACCCTCGACGATTGCATATTCATGCCTAAAGCTTTCATTACGAGGACCGCGCAGACGCACGAGGTACTCTCCTACCCATGGGGCGTCGTAAAGCTCAGGATCGAAAACAGCAAAAGCCCCACCCTCAGCTGGAACCTCCAAAGGCTCCGGCGGTGCAACCTCTTCACCTGCAGAGCCGACGCCACCAAACGAGGAAATCGTCAGGTACCAGGTTTCTGTTTGCCCCGATGGCGTAGGAGGAAATTCTGCGACAAGCGACTCAGCGTGAATAGGAAGCCCGCCGGAGCTGCTCAAATAATCAATCGCGTAGTCGGGAGAGCGGAAAATGACGCGTTGACGAGGATCGACGCTACGTACGCGATCCATGCTGGGGTTTGTACCAGGAGCCACGGTAGCAATAGAAGCCACGGTGTTGACATCCAGATCGTGGCACAACCAGCCCTCCCAGCCTTCTACGCTAAAGGAATCAGACTCATAGATCTCATGATCGCTGCCCACATCCATCAAGGTGGCATCGGCTGGTGCCAAGACGAGAAGATTATGGTGGTGAAGGGAAACTTTATCCGTCACATTGGTGCCACGCGATGTAAAGATCACAGTCGGGTCGTCGTTATCCACCACCGGAACATTCCACGTAATCCCATTGGTTACGTCTTGAACGGTCACCTCACGGACGGGGTGAGAAATGGTGACATCCAGCTGCTGCGCTAAGCCAGAGACGTCTCCCCACGCGCACCCTGTGCGATAAACCTTTGTGGTTCCGTCGATGCTAACGCGCCAGTTGACCTCCCCAAAGCTCCCGTCTTCCAGCGTAGGTACACGCTGCTCAGGAAGACGCAGGCATACCTTCCGTCGGGAAACATCAAGCAAAATTCGCGGACGTAGCTCACGGTTTGCCACGCCCACTGCAGACTCACGATCCAGCGTCCCCACCGGGCGCTCACGAAGTTCTGCGCGCACAGCTGCAGCGATAGGCGCGGGAAGCTGTGGTTCACAGCATGCATAGGAGCGATCAAACCAAGAATTCGGGTGTTCGAGAGCAAAGTCTCGCAATGCGGTAATACCAGCCAAAACCCTGGTGGCTTCTACTGGCGCTACCGCAAGTGCGTGGGCGAACAGCCGTGGCTCTGCAGCGGCAACGATTATTTCTGCGACTTCAGCTGCAGTGGTTACCTCGTGGGCGTCGAAAAGCTCTAGAAGCGCGGGGACTTCATTGTTCACAATACCGGCATGAACGCACAGTAGTTCAGCGAAATCTCCGACGGGTGCCGTATACAAATCAAGGGACGTAAAAGCTGCTGGTGCTACCTCGGCAAGTACCTGCGCAACATCAACCCCACCGACTACTGCCTGCGACTCTGGAGAAAGCCCCAGGCCGCCCAGGTACTCCGCAATAAAATTATCAGTGTCTACAACGCGACGCGCCCGACCGACCAAAGTGGTGATGGTCAACGCTGGGCTAACTCCTAACAGTGCCTTCAGGTCTGCTCCGGCGACAAGCTGGCGGGTAAGGAAAATACCGTAAAGCCGTTCGATTCTTTCAAGCTCATCGTCACGCAAATCAACGTTGATCACAAGCGTCTCAGCTTGAAGCCGCTGAGCGAGTTCCAATTCTGTTTGCGAAGCCCAACCTAGCAGTGAATCCGTAATGTCTGCGATCGGATGAACTGACTCGCTCATGTGTCCCCTTTCTTAAAAGTTTTAGATACAAAGTAGATACGAAGATGTGACAAAGATTCGAGGATACCCTGCACAAAGGCTCAATACCTAACCGCCGCAGCGCGCTGAATACTCATAAATTTCAGCGCTATAATCCGGCTGGCGATGCCAAAGAATACGGGCAGACCACACTAATTCTGCGTGGGTTTTCTCAAGCCTTCTCCTCTGGCGTGTTCCCTGAAGAATCGCCTTGCGCAACCGCTACTGCACCTGGGCTCATATGCTGAGAGATCACACGCGTTACGCCGTCGCCACACATTGTTACGCCGTACAGCACGTTGGCTACGTCCATCGTTGTTTTCTGGTGCGTAATAACGATGAGCTGGGAGTCTTTCCGCAGCTCTTCAAACAAAGCGATCAAACGACGAAGGTTAACATCATCAAGTGCTGCTTCCACCTCATCCATCACGTAAAACGGACTAGGCCGAGCCCGGAAAATAGCAACCAACATTGCCAGCGCAGTCAGCGATTTCTCACCACCAGAGAGCAAAGACAACCGCTTTACTTTCTTTCCTGGAGGGCGAGCTTCCACTTCAATTCCCGTAGCCAGCATGTCGTCGGGCTCGGTCAGGATAAGACGCCCCTCCCCGCCTGGGAACAAAGTTGCAAAAACCTTCGGAAACTCAGCCTCTACGTCGCGCCATGCGTCGGTAAAAAGTTGCAGGATTTTCGCGTCTACGTCCTCGATCACGCCTCCGAGGTCTTGTCGTGCCTGCTCCACGTCGGCTAGCTGGGTGGACAAAAACTCATATCGCTCTTCTAGCGCCTTAAATTCCTCCAAAGCCAAAGGATTCACCTCGCCAAGCGCACTGAGGTCTTTTTCTGCTTGCTTCAGACGCGCGCGTTCCGCAGCTACGTCAAAATCAGCTCCCGGCGCGTAGTCACGCAACAAGTCCGTTATCGGCACGCCGAGTTGCTCGACTAATTTTTCTTGGGCTTCCTCTAGCCTCACTTGAGACTGGCTTTGGGCGATTTCTGAGGCATGAGCAGTATCGCTCAGTCGGTTGAGCTGATTCTGTAGAGCATTGACCGCATCTTTTGCACTAGCGGCCTGGGCTGCCAGGCGAGTACGTTCTGCGATAGCTGAGTTCTTCTCCGTGGCTGCTTTCTCCAATGCCGTGGATACTCGCTGGGCAAGCATGTTCGCACCCTCAGCAACTGCAGCCGCCAGACGCGACTGTTTTATCCGGCGTTCCATCGCTTGCTCATGGCGGATTTTTGCTTGGCGCTCGTAATGAGCTTGTCGACGCAACCCCTCGCCCTTACCCTGAGCATTTTCCGCGCGTTCCTCGGCTGTCCTCAAGTTCAAGCGTGCTTCCATCTCCATCGCTTTGATCTGAGCCAAGGCGGAAGCAGCTTCATCCCGGGCGACACTGGAGGGTTCTTCTGGGGTGTCACTGTCTGACACTCTATCCAGACGACTCTTTATCTCCTCCCATTCTTCCTGGAGCTGGTGCATTCGTGTTTCAGCTTTTGTGCATTGTTCAAGAGCTTGTTGGTGTTGCTTTTGATGGGCGTCGCACTGCTGCTGCAATCTGGAGCTGTCCCTTTCAGCTTCAGAAATTCGATGCTGGTGATCCCTTAAAGCCGCTGTTGCGCGGGCAGCCGCAACGCGGGCCTCTGCAGCAGCATGGTGGGCGCCCTCCAAAGTTCCAGATAACTCTTCCAACTGGGCGTGAGCTATATCAAGTTCAGCTTGAGCTGTTTCTATATGAGACGCAGCTTCCACTGAGCTATAGCCGCCAGAGCCTAACTCAATCCATCCTTGCCCCAGCATGGTGCCCTCAGAAGTGACAGCACGCAACCGTGGGTCTTGTTCTATGAGGGTTCGTCCCGCTTCTAGGTCTGGCACCCAGACTGCGTCGGCAAGCACTCGCGTGATAGCACCGCGGACATCACTGTCCATGTCTACGTGGTCTAGTAGCCATGATGCGCCAGAAGGCAGATCAGCATCCATGCGCCAGCCCTCGGAACCTGCGCTGGTGACCACAATGGTCCGAGCAACCGAATCAAGATCGTTCACAGATCCTGCGTCAAAGATTGCAGCTACTAATGCCTCGGTAAAGCGCCCCAAAGCGGCAGAAACTGCCTTCTCTGCACCCGGTCGTGGACGAATCTTTGGCCCAAGAGGAGCGCATTCCTCCAGCCCAGAGAGCACGTTTTCTGAGGTTGCCACCTGCAGGGTTGCGGTTAAGGTCTCAATGCGCGATTCCAACCGAGACACTAATTTGTCGATGGAACCACGCTGTACGCGGAGCTGCTCAAGCCGTTTTTCGGAGGTTTCGGCCTCCGTCGTTGCCTGCGCGTGGCGCTCACTGAGCGGAGACATCTCCGCCTGTAACTGAGCTACGGTCTCATCTATCGCAGTTTTCTCATTTATCAGCTCGCGCTGGCGCTGAGAAGAAGCCTGGGATGTTTCTGTTAAGCGCGAAACCTCAGCTTGGGCCGACTCAACTTGCTTGCGTTGGGATTCTTCTGAAGCGAGAAGTCTGACTACGCCCTCGCGTCTATCTGCAATGGCTCGGACCTGCGCTAGGTGCTCCTGTTCCGCCTCACGAGCGGCCTCTTCACGCTGCTCTGCCTCTTCGTGGATGGCGTCTAAACGCTCCCGCGCGATCTCTGCGGCTTCCGCCAGCTCCCGGTATTCGTCATCTGCACGCGCGGCTTTGTTCTCTAAAATTTCTGGATCCGGGCCAGAATAGGCAACTTCTTGTATGGAAGAGGCACGGTCGGAAGCGATTCTCTGGGTCGCGGCTACCCGCTCCGCCAAGGCAGAAAGTTCAAACCATAGGTGCTGTGCACTTTCTGCGCGCGGGGTTGCCTCCGCTAGGAGATCGTCTATCTCCGTTTGCTGCGCAGTTGCTTCTTCGAGTTGTTCGGTGACGAGCTCGACCTTTTCCAATAGCACCCGCGCCTGGGACTCCGCGGAATTAAGCTGTTCTTGTAATTCCACTACGCGGTGCCCGGCAAGCCGTAATCTAGAGTCCCTTACGTCTGCTTGAACGGTAGCGGCACGTTGCGCAGCTTCGGCTTGGCGCGCCAGTGGCTTAAGTTGTCGACGCAGCTCCGTTGTGAGGTCATTAAGGCGATCCAGATTTGCTTGCATGCCGACGAGCTTGCGTTGCGCTTTTTCTTTTCGTCGCCGGTGCTTTAGTACCCCTGCTGCCTCTTCGATGAACGCCCGGCGATCCTCAGGACGTGATTCAAGTATTTGTGCAAGGCTGCCCTGCCCAACAATAACGTGCATTTCCCGACCAATGCCGGAATCAGAGAGCAGCTCTTGGATGTCCATGAGGCGGGCGCGGCTGCCGTTGATTTCGTATTCGCTAGCACCATCACGGAACATACGGCGAGTAACAGAAACTTCACGATACTCAATAGGCAAAGCGCCATCGCTATTGTCGATGGTGAGCGTGACTTCCGCCCGGCCGAGTGGTTTGCGCTCCCCTGCTCCCGCAAAAATGACGTCTTCCATCTTGCCGCCACGCAGGTTCTTTGCACCTTGTTCCCCCATCACCCAAGCAAGTGCATCCACAACATTGGATTTTCCAGACCCATTCGGGCCCACCACAGCGCAGATTCCTGGCTCAAATTTTAGGGTCGTCGCAGAGGCAAAGGACTTAAATCCTCTAAGCGTAAGCGACTTCAAATACACCCAAGGCAGTCTAGCAAACCATCGTGCAGAGGAATCACGACAAGCCAGCAAACAAACATGTTTTAGCGGGTGATAAAACCGTGCACGCCTTTGGGCTCAGACCAGAGTTCCACCACCGTAGACACGGTTCCAGGCCTGCCATCTACATCAGGTCGTTTAAGAATATGTAACAGGCTTTGGCAGGATTCAGCGTCGCCTTCTGCGACAACGCATACTCGACCGTCCACAAGATTCGTGGCAGAACCAGCTAACCCGCGCTCCATCGCTTGGGTGTACATCCACCACCTAAATCCCACCCCTTGTACATGTCCATGAACCCAGGCGGTGAGCCGAACCTGCTCAGGTTGTCTCGCTGCTCCCCTAGATTCACCGTTGTCCACGTATCGACCTTTCATAATGAGTTTCCACTACCATACCCAAGCCCCCTTATAAGCGTGTCGACGCCTCCCCTCAATGCTGTTGACATCTTAAACAGCACAAAGCCCCGCTTTCTTACGCAGGGCACTTTGGGCAAGTTCCCGCAAGAAAACAGGGCTTTTCTGTAATTCTTTGTATTACACTTCACGCACGATCTGATGGTCGCGGCGAGTAACCGGATCCGAACCGTCCCAGCACTCTACATTTTTAAGCTCGGGGAGCATGTCGCGATGGAAAACAGGGTCGAGGCCTTGTGCCTTTTGCTGGTTGTAATTCTTCAACAGCTTCACAGCAACTCCGCCCAGCGGAATAATAGCAATCAAGTTGATCACGACCATTGTCGCAGCAAAGGTATCCCCCAGAGCCCAAACCAACGGCAACGGGCCGATGGCCCCACCGAACACACAAGCCATCACAATGATGCGGAAAGTAGTCATCACAGCTTTAGAGTTTGTGAAGTACTCAATGTTGGACTGCGCCAAGAAGGTGTTACCAATCACCGAGGAAAATGCGAGGAAGAACAGGATAACGGTGACAAAGTGTGTGCCCCATGCGCCGACCTCGCCGGCAAGAGCCGACTGCGTCAAGGTGGCACCTTGAACGTTATCGCCAAAAGTCGGATTACCCAGCAAAATAATGAAAGCGGTAATGGAACACACCAAAATCGTGTCAAAATACACGCCCAAAGTCTGCACCAAGCCTTGCTTTACGGGGTGGGAGACGTTGGCTGTTCCTGCAGCATTCGGTGCAGAACCTTGACCAGCCTCGTTAGAGAACAAGCCACGGCGCATACCGTTCATAAACGCAGCGCCCACTGTCGCACCTGCGATCTCTTTAAATCCCAAGGCGTGCTCCAGGATGCTGGCAAACATTCCGGGTATCTTTTCCACGTTGAGCAACAAAACAAGGATGCCGATAGCCAAATACGCCAATGCCATAACTGGAACGATGATCTGGGTAAAGTTTGCGATCCTGTGAACGCCACCAAAGATAATCACGCCAGTCACAGCCGCTAGGATCAGCCCGACGACGACTTTAAAAGTCATCGTCGAGGAGTCGAAAGAAGCGCCAGTCGCCTCGACGATAGAGTTTGCCTGGATCGAGTTATAGACAAAACCGTAAGTAATCGTGATGGCTACGCCGAAGATGACTGCTAGCCATCGCGCATTTATACCCCTGGTCATGTAATACGCCGGGCCACCGCGATACGTGCCATCCGCAGTTTTCGTCTTCCACAGCTGTGCCAGAGTCGATTCCACAAAGGCGGTTGCACCGCCTAGGAGCGCGATCATCCACATCCAAAAAACGGCGCCGGGGCCGCCTAGCGTGATTGCTACGGCGACTCCGGCGACGTTTCCAGTTCCCACACGGGAAGCGGCAGAGATGGTGAAAGCTTTGAACGCAGAAATACCTTGCTCATCTGTGTGGGACTCAGGTGTGTCTTGTTTTTCTGCAACTGCTCGGAACATATCTGGAATCATTCGAATTTGAACGACCAGTGTACGAACAGCGAAGTAGACTCCTGCAGCAATGAGAAGGAAGGGGATGATCTTCCAATAGTTGTCATTGATGACGTCAGTGACAAACGTCTGCACACTTTCCATGTGGCGAATCGTACCGGCAGTGACTTAATCTCACGTAATCCTGACTTGTGAGGCACGGCATCATTAGCCCCCATCCCACTTGAAGTTAATAAAGGAATAAGGGCCAGTCATCGCATTTTCCTTGGGAAATACCAGTTTTTCTAGTCAATCCACTACATATTTCCACATTCGATAAGAATGAGCTGAGTACCCCACAATCCCCTGTTTCCCTTCAAATAAACTCCATATTTTCGGCTAACCAACCAAAAATATTTTGTTTTCATAGGGCACTTAATGCAGCCGCTGACAGCGTGGACACAAGTGGCTTGAGCGATTGGTGAATTTTTCCCGAATCACCGCGGTACTGCAGCGTCCACACGGTCTCCCCTCTTGCCCATAGGCTTGCAAGGAAACATCAAAATAGCCAGACTGCCCATTCACATTGACATACAGCGAATCAAAACTCGTTCCACCCTGCAACAGGGCTTTATTCATCACTTTTTGTCCCTCGCACAGAAGCGAGTGAATTGCATTCAATGAAAGCCGATGTGCTTTCTGCCTAGGGTGTATTTGTGCAGACCAGAGTATCTCATCTGCATATATATTGCCGATCCCCGCAACGATCTCTTGATTAAGAAGCAGTTTTTTAATCTCTACTTGTTTGGACTTTATCAATCGCGCTGTTGCCATAAGATCCTGCGTGGGCTCCAAGAGATCAGCCGCTATGTGAGCCATTGGTTCGGGAACTAATCGGTTATGCGCATAGGTCAATTCAGCAAGTCGCCAATAGCCAAACGTGCGCTGATCTACAAACCATAATTCTCCCTGCTCCACTTCATTGCTAAGGGAACATCGGATCCGGGTATGCGGATGCGAGTGGGCGTCGGTACGCTTAATGAGCATTTGCCCACTCATACCTAGATGAACCATGAGCGCACAGGAATCATCCAAAACAAACCACAAAAACTTTCCACGCCGATACACCGAGGAAAGTACTCGTCCCCGTAACCGTGCCTCAAGTTCCCGCGAGCCGCCTTCTACATAACGGACAGCACGCGGATGGGAGACTGTCACCGAAGTCAAAGTCTTCCCAACGGCGTGACATTCAAGCCCCCGACGAACAACCTCTACCTCTGGCAATTCAGGCACGGCGTGATCCTTAATTTTAAGGATTCAAGAAAACGTGGGGTTTTCTTGAAGGAAGACAACCGCTTTATGTGCTGCTGCCTGCTCTGCAAGTTTCTTATTGGGTCCTATTCCTTCTCCCAAAGTCGCAGTGCCCACGGTAACGACAGCAGTAAATGTTTGGCTGTGTTCTGGCCCCGTGGAGGAAGCTGTGTATACCGGCACGGGAAGTTTACGCTCAGCAGCGCGCTCCTGAAGCGTGGTTTTCCAGTCTTGGTGCATACCGACACCGACGGCACTGGCAGTATCGATCTTCTTTTGGAAAAGTCGTAAAACCGTGGCCCGAGCAACTTCAAAGCCGTGTGCTAAGTAGATTGCCCCCAAGAGAGCTTCAGTGGTATCAGCAAGAATCGATTCCTTGTCTCTACCATTAGTCATCAGCTCCCCTTTGCCCAGCAAAATGAAGCTACCCAACTTAATCTCCCGAGCAATATCAGCAAGGCCATAACGGCTCACTATGCTCGCGCGCATCTTGGAGATGTCACTTTCCGCCCTCGATGGGTATTGTTCGTACAATTTACCGGCAACGGACAGCCCCAAAACGGCATCGCCGAGGAACTCCAAACGCTCGTTGTTTGGAAGAGTCCCGTTTTCATTGGCAAAGGACCGGTGCGTCAACGCCAACATCAGCAGATCTTGAGGAATATCAACGCCCAAAGAGTCAATCAAAGAGTCGTAATTAATACGGTCGAAGGCTTCCTGCAAGGCATCAAAACCGGTTGCTCGTTGTTTTTTTCTGCTCACAGGAATTTCTCCAATCCAGCCCAGCGCGGATCAGTTCGATCCTGCTTCTCCCCAGACACTCCATCAGGTGCCGGCACATCGGATTCCGAATCATCGCAACCGGCTTCGCACACCGGGTTAAACGGTAAGTTCATACCAGCTTCATCGATAACAACTTGAAGGAGATCTATCGAGTCGTCAATAATCTTTGACACATCGTCCTCCCCCTCGTTGTCCTCCCCTTGGATGAAGTCATCGGTTGCCGCAAAAACTTCACTCACATGAAATTCTGCGTCTGGGGTGAGCAGCTTCAAGCAGCGTGCACATTCGCCCTCCAGCTCCGCCCGAATCGTCGCTTCTGCTATAACGGCATCTCCCAGCGGAATAAGGGTCACATCAACCTGGACCGAGCCGCCTTCTGGAATCCCGATCATCGCGGGACCAATGCGAACAGGACTAGGTCCAGTCTGCGTAAAGGTTTCGGGCATAGCATAACCCCGCAGCAGCGAGGACACGTTAAAAATAAAAGGAGAAGAATCGTTCATCATCGTCCCTTGAGTGTACTCGCTAGCAGTGCTAACGAGTACTTGTACACCTTAAGGAGGCTCTAGTTCTCGTATCCACCGCGCGTTGACGGCATGGTAGTTGCACCGGCAGAGGCACCTGCACCCCTGCGCAGAGCGGCACGATCACGAGAGATAGTACGAAGTGTTGCAGAAAGTGAGTCCTCAAACTCGGACAGCTTGTTCTCCACAAATGCATCGCATTCTTGACGCAAGCGGTTCGAGTCGGCATGGGCGGCATCGACAACGCGGTGAGCCTCTTCGTTCGCGCGGCGCACAACTTCAGCTTCGCTCACCAACCTATGCTGCTCCGCTAGGCCCTCGTCCACGCTACGTTGGTACTGCTCATTGCCACTCGCGACGATTCGCTCGGCCTCATTTTGTGCACGATTAATAGTGTCGTCAGCTTCTCGACGCGCGCTGTTGACCATGTGGTCAGCGTCGTCTTGTGCTTTAGCAACCGTGGCGTGAGCACGGTTTTCTGCATCCGTAAGCATCGTGTCAGATTCCTGACGGGCACGCTCCATAATGCTTGTGGCCTCACGGTCCGCCGAAGAAACCGTTTCGTGTGCGCGCTCCTCAGCACCACGAATGATTTCATCGCGCTGATCGAGGACATCCTGAGCATCATCGACTTCGACCGGCAGCGCATTGCGTAGGTCGTCGAGAAGCGCCAGCATCTCATTACGAGGAACCATGCAGTTAGACGTCATTGGAACGCCATATGCCTGCTCTACAGTCTGGACAAGTTCATCAAGGCATTCGAATACGCGGTACATGCTTTAAGGGTACTTCCCAGTACACAGCCTTTCCATTCTTAACGCCAAATTATTTTGCGCAAACCGCCAGAACTGGGCTTTTAGCGCCGCGCCTCCCCCAAAAATATTTGTCTCAGAGATACTTTTACGCCCCAGAAGGTCTCAATATTCACATATAGACGTGTCTTTGCGGCGAGCACGATTTACTGCTAGCAGCACTCAATTGCCACGCCACGCTTTTCTTGTTGTGTACAATCTTTTGTACTTAGCACGCGCTTTCAGCACCCTATTGACACAAGCTTCCTGTGTGACCACTCAGTAAGCACAACTTTTCCGGCCGCCAAACAACTTCCGCAGAGACAACCGCGGTTCCTAGAAGAACTGGCGTAGAGCAGCTTTCTCGCAACCACGCATACGTGGCCCTATCCCTTAAGGATCCCCATGACCCGCAAACTTGTAGCAACACTTTTCTATTCTGTCGATGGGCGCGCCACCCGCCCCGACACATTCCAATTTGATGCTTTTGATCAGGAACTAGCACAGCTTATGACCGAAAGCATCGGACGTATCGACGACGCCATCCTTGGACGCAACAGCTATAACGAATAGTCATCCTATTGGCCTGCTGTTACTGACGGCCCTGATGCCGGGTTCGCTGACTTTATTAATTCCACGCCAAAGCATGTGGCCAGCACATCCTTACAGCCTCAAGATATTACGTGGTCCAATACGCAGCTTATCGACGATAACCTCATCACCTACATCAGCAACCTCAAAGAGCAGCCCGGACGCGATATTGCAATCCAGGGTTCACTCTCTGTAGTCCGCCAGTGCGTGGAAGCCGGCATCATGGATGAGATCACGCTCATTATGCATCCAGTGATCGTTGGCACCGGCCCTACGCTTTTTGAGGGTCTCCCGCTTACGCGTCTACAACTGATCTCAGCTTCTACGACGTCAAAGGGAAACGTTATAGCCACCTATACGGCCCACGTCCAGATTCAAACTAGTACCGCAATTCCGACCCGGACGGATACGTTGTGCCCCAAACGCTCGCTAGGAGATGAGAGAAGCTGGGGTTACAGACTCCAGCCCTAGTGCTTCTCCCACCGCAGCGTTGGTTAGTTCCCCTTCCGCAGTATTAAGCCCCGCCGCAAAGTGTGGATCATCGGCCATTGCCTTGCGCCAACCTTTATCTGCCAGAGAAAGCAAGAAAGGAAGCGTGGCGTTAGTCAGCGCAGCGGTAGAGGTCACCGGTACCGCGCCAGGCATGTTTGTCACACAGTAGAAGACTTTTCCATCGACAATAAACGTTGGGTCGTCGTGTGTGGTGGGATGAGAATCAGCAAAGCAACCGCCCTGGTCAATAGCTATATCAACAAGAACCGTCCCCTCCCGCATAGACAGCACATGTTCATGGGTAACAAGTTTTGGCGCAGCGGCCCCGGGAATCAACACAGAACCGATCACCAGGTCAGCGTCAGCAACTGCGTGCGCAATGTTATAAGCGTTACTTGCCATGGTGATAAGACGAGGCCCGTACTGCGCCGAGAGATCACGCAGTCGATCCAGGTTGACGTCGAGAAGCGTCACTTGAGCGCCTAATCCCACAGCGATTCGAGCGGCCGACTCCCCCACAACCCCGCCGCCAATGATTGTCACTTTGCCCGGCGCGGTCCCCGGCACACCCGACAACAAAACTCCCGCTCCGCGTTGCGTGCGCATGAGGTGATACGCCCCTACCTGCGCAGCAAGACGCCCTGCGACCTCGCTCATGGGAGCTAGGAGCGGCAAGCCTTGATCACCGGTGACTGTCTCATACGCTATGGCGGTCACTCCGGCTTCCAAAAGCGCTTTGGCAGCCTCAGGGGCCGCAGCCAGATGCAGGTAGGTGAACAGAATTTGTCCCTGTTGAAAGTAGCCATACTCCTCAGAAAGTGGCTCTTTTACTTTGATCACGACATCTGCCGACCATGCTTCTGCGGCATCGCCTGCGATCCGGGCACCAGCTTTTACATATGCAGAGTCTTCAATACCAGAAGCAATTCCCGCGCCAGTTTGAATCATCACATCATGTCCACGTTTTACCAGTTCAACTACGCCAGCGGGGGTCAGTGCAACGCGAGATTCATTGTTTTTAATCTCTGTCGGGCAGCCGATAAGCATGATGTGTTCCTTTCTCTGGGGCCGTTGTGCGGACCAATGTGAGGACCATTGTGCCCCCAGTGTAGGATTATTTGTGGCTGGCGTCACTACTTTTAAAGATATTGATGTGCAACAACTTGTTCCATCCCCACTACAATCAGTTCCTTGAATAAAAGAAAAACGTGAAACCGCTGTATACACAGCAATTTCACGTTAAGAATCGATGACGAGTTTTAGATCACGCCTTGAGCGAGCATCGCATCGGCAACCTTTTTAAAGCCGGCGATGTTAGCACCGATCACGTAGTCGCCTTCATGCCCATACTCGCGGGCAGTGCGCTCACAATTCTGGAAAATTCCACGCATGATTTCCCGGAGGCGTTCATCCGCATATTCAAAGCTCCAAGAATCACGGGAGGCATTCTGCTGCATCTCCAGGGCCGATGTAGCCACACCGCCTGCATTGGCAGCTTTGCCTGGGCCAAAGTGGATACCCTTTTCACGGTAAACCTCAATAGCCTCTGCAGTCGACGGCATATTGGCGCCTTCTGCAACATACTTACAACCATTTTCTGCGAGCTTCTTGGCATGGTCGCCATCAAGTTCGTTTTGAGTTGCACAAGGCAAAGCTACGTCACAGGGAAGGTCCCAGATGGATCCATCTTCGTGATAAATTGCACCCTCTACCTCGTCGACATATGCAGTGGCACGCTCACGACGAACTTCCTTGATGTCCTTGAGCTTTGCGACGTCCACACCATTGGGAGTCTCAACCCAGCCCGAGGAATCAGAGAAAGCAATAACGGTTCCACCAAGCTCCTGAACCTTGGCGATAGCATAGATTGCTACGTTGCCAGAGCCCGAGACGATGACTTTTTTACCTTCGAAAGAGTCGCCATGATGCGCCAGCATCTCGCTAGTGAAATAAACCAGGCCGTAGCCGGTGGCTTCAGTACGAACCAATGAGCCACCCCAGGTAAGACCCTTTCCGGTAAGCACACCCGATTCATGCTGGTTAGCAAGACGACGATACTGTCCAAAGAGGAAGCCGATTTCACGCCCACCAACTCCAATATCACCGGCGGGAACGTCGCGATATTCGCCGATATGACGGTGCAGCTCAGTCATAAATGACTGACAAAAGCGCATGATTTCAGCATCGGATTTGCCCTTAGGATCAAAGTCCGAACCCCCCTTGCCGCCGCCAATAGGAAGCCCTGTGAGGGAGTTCTTGAAAATCTGCTCAAAACCCAAGAACTTGATGATGCCTAGGTTGACCGATGGGTGAAAACGCAGCCCACCCTTGTATGGGCCGATTGCAGAATTGAACTGCACGCGGAAACCACGGTTGATCTGTACCACACCTTGGTCATCCACCCATGGCACACGGAACATCAACTGGCGCTCTGGCTCGCAGAGTCGTTGAATAAGACCGTAATCAGCGTAGTGAGGATCCTTCTCCAGGACGGTTTTCAGGGAGTCAAGAACTTCCGCCACAGCCTGGTGAAACTCAGGCTCTGCAGGATTACGCTTTAGTAGTGCGTCATAGTAGCCCTGCACACGCTCGTCAATCGTTGACATGTTTTCCTACCTCCTAGGAACTTACTTCCGGAACCCCACACAACGCCTGCACATGCGCGGACGCAACCTAGCAAAAGATTGAATGCGGGCCAGCTCTCAAGCCGGCGATTGTGACTTTACACCGAATTATCTAAATTCACCTATCGGACTATCGAAAATAGCGCAGCGATACCAATTTCACCTGTCGTAAAAAATTAAAATATAGACCCCTACCTGCCACAATAAAACCACATTCCCGTGGGAAAAATTTTCCACAGGCGCCAAAAATATCTATCACCCCACAGAAAACCCGCCCTTTTCTGCCGAGTATCTGCCCATTGATAGATAAGTTTTCCATACAGGGTGGCGTCGAAAAGCTCATGGTACTGAGAGCCTGTGGACTTCCTCATCACGGCCTGCACATGCATTGCAGCCCTGTAGGCTAAGAAACCGACCGTCCGCAAACACCACGTGCGGACCAAACCAGCGCAAACAGAGCTGTGCCTGCCATACAAACAGCCTGCGAACACCGGAGAAAGGATGCGCGAACATGACCGTGGAGAATGTGCCGCCATATGACCTTGCAGATCTGCAACAAGGGCCACGTCAACCCCTCAATATTGTGATCGCTCCCGATTCTTTTAAAGGAACCGCTACCTCCACAGAAGCGGCCCGCTACATCAGCGATGGGATTAACCAAGAACTCCAACGACTCAACATTCCTCCAGAATCAGTCACTATCACGCTTGCCCCCATGGCAGACGGCGGAGAAGGCACCTCCTCTGTATTCAGCGGTGAAGAGATCACGCTACCGACCACTGATGCCATCGGACGACTCACCGAAGCCACCTACACATTCGATTCCGCATCACACACCGCATACATCGATGTCGCCGCAGCAAGCGGACTCGCAGCAGTAACAGACCGCCTCAACCCTACGTTTGCGGACACCTACGGAACCGGCGTACTCATAGCCGACGCACAAACACGCGGAGCAACGCGCATCGTCCTAGGACTCGGCGGAACCGCAACGACCGACGGAGGAACCGGAATCTTGGTGGCTCTAGGAGCCACTCCCATGGATAAGAACGGCCTAGCGCTCAAGCAAGGAGGCGCAGCGCTTATCGATATAGATTCCCTCGACACAGCTCAACTCAACATCCCAGCTGCAGCGATGGACTGGGTGCTGCTAAGTGACGTCACCGCACCGGCTATCGGCCCTCACGGCGCAGCCGCTCAATTTGGCCCTCAAAAAGGAGCCTCCGAGAGCGACATCGCACTACTTGATGCAGGTATTGCACGGCTTTGTGAAGTCTCCGGAGTCGACCCCACTACCGTGAGCATGGGAGCCGCAGGAGCACTGGCAGTGGGTATCACATGGTTATCGGGGATATTCCACGGAAACGCTGATCATGTGCGTATTCTTCCCGGAGCACACGTCGTTGCCCAGTCGCTCGGCCTTGAAGATTTGGCACAACACGCGGATATCCTTATCACCGGCGAAGGAGCCTTCGACTCCCAGTCGACCAAAGGAAAAGTAGTAGGAACAGTCCTTTCCTTCAAAGGAGAAAACACCCTCCCTGTTATCGTCGCGGGCAAGTTAGCTGACGACGCACCACAAGGAGCACTTCCCATCCAGCTCGCGCCTCTCGACGAAGTCGCCTCCACACAAGAGCAACTCACCCGCGCCGGCAGCGCAGTGATGAGGTCTTATCTCAAAATTTCAAGCGACCACGGGTAAGGAGTGGCCTGTTCAAAGGCCTGCTCATCGTTGAGCGCTAGTGTGTCACGAGGAAGATCGGCAAGCGGGGTGAAAAGACGCGAATACGTCATCGCTAACTCATTGAGTGAACCACCTACCCCGCTTACGTCAATAGAGAAACGCTGAACAGTCACATCATCTTCTGATGCTTCCACTACGTCGTCCTCGTCATATTCCGGTTCATTGTCTCTTTGTTCCCGCAATATTTGCCGCAGCTGATCTTCCAATAATGGCTCAACATGAGGGTGCGGATCGTGAGTCACATCCGCCGATACAATCTTGCCATCGCGAATAAGAAGCTCGTTGAGTGTGCGCACGCGCTTAGTCATAGACGCTGCATTTTCACTATCTATCAGGCAATCAAACTGAATCGTAGGCATAGTACCAGAGTAGCTAATATTCTAAAGAGCTATGAACGCGCAGATGTATTCGCGACCCACCCCGATCGTGACCATGGCAGACGGAACAATCAAACAGGTCAACCCCTTCTCCGGGACTCAAGTGTGGACGGTTCCGGGGAGAGGCAACCGTCCCCTGGCACACCTGCCAGCAGACATCCACGATCTCACTTTTCAAGACCACGTTTCCACCTGTGCTTTTTGCGCAGATCGCCAGATAGAAACGCCTCCGGAAAAATCGCGAATGGTCTTAAGTCCTGCCGAGGGAACGTCCGATTGGGACATTCTGCGCGGCGTGAACGCTGCAGAACTTCATGCTACGACGGCAGAATTCCGCCGAGTCCCAAATCTATTTGAGATCGTCTCCTACGATTACTGGCACGATAACTACGGATATTGTTTAGACGCGGAAACCCAAACCCGCATGGAACATTACCTAGCATCGGATTCTGGCAAGAAGCATGTGTTAGAAATTGCCAAAACCAAGCGCAGAGCCGCTGGTGATAGTGGGGATCACACTGAAAGCGAGCTTTTACAAGACGCGCCCGCATTCTTCGGTGGCGGACATGACGTGATCATAGCCCGCCGCCACTACACCGATAGTGCTACGAGCAGCGATCAACTAGCGTCTGCCGGAACTCTCACACACGAGGAACACGAGGCTTTTATACGTTTCACTATAGATTCGCTGCGCGACCTCTATGCCCGCAACCGCTATGCGCCCTACGTTGCGGTTTTTCAAAACTGGCTCAAACCCGCCGGTGCTTCTTTTGATCACTTACACAAGCAATTAGTCGCTGTTGATGAACGCGGCGTTCATTCCGACATAGAAGTACAAAAACTGCGCCAGAACCCCAATATGTATAACGAATGGGCCGTCGATTTCGCCGCCATGCACAACCTCGTGATTGCAGAAAACGACCATGCCATATGTTTTGCAGGTTTTGGTCACCGTTTCCCCACCCTTGAGGTGTTCTCCAAATCAGCGGTCTCTGAACCCTGGCTGCAGTCGCCAGAAGAAATCCGCGCCATGAGCGACCTAGTACACGCATGCCATGCCGGTGCAGGCCCACAAATCCCCTGCAATGAAGAATGGCATCATAAACCCGCCGACGTAGACATCCCCATGCCGTGGCGCATCATGATCAAGTGGCGAGTATCCACACTCGCGGGCTTTGAGGGCGGAACAAAAATTTACCTGAATACGCTTTCTCCATGGGACGTTCGAGACCGGATTGTCCATGCGCTCTATAGCCTCCGTGGCCAAGGCCGCATCTCCCCGAATATTCGAATTGCTACGGAATGCACGCTTCAGCGCAATAGTTTGAAATACACTACCTCACTGCATTAAATAGCCCTCACCAGGCGATCGCATCCTCTACCCCCTGGGAAGTATCCGGTGCCTTATCGCGCCGGGATGCAAGAACCGGGGGGATGTTTACTAATGCTCGGGTCGCTTTCTTTATGGTGGAGTGCATGGATATCGCTGAATTTTTGGCTTCCTCTACGACCGACCTCAGTTGGCAAAAGGACTTCTACCAGTGGATGCATTCTCACCCCGAGCTCTCTGGTTGGGAACGAGAAACCTCCGCAAAAATCCAAGAGAAGCTTGCTGAATTCAACTGTGACATCATCCCATCGATCGGCGGACACAGGGTTGTAGCGATCTTTAATAACGGCGAAGGCCCGTGCGTCCTTGCCCGCGCCGATTTTGACGCGCTTCCAGTGGAAGAAACCACAGGCGTAAGTTTTGCTTCACGTCGCATAGATACTTCCGGGGAATCACCAGTTCCGGTTATGCACGCTTGCGGACACGATATGCATACCACCGCGTTGTTGGGAGCCTGTGCGCTTATCGACGCCCACCGCTCACGCTGGTCGGGCACATTCATCGCGCTTTTTCAACCCTCCGAGGAAAACGGCGCTGGCGCTGAAGCCATGGTCGCCGACGGTCTGGTGGCAAAGATTCCGCGTCCTGACGTGTGTTTCGCACAGCACATCGTGCCAGGTCCTGCTGGCGTTGTTATGTCCAAACCAGGTGCGGTCCTCGCAGCATGCGATTCCATAGTAATACGCATCGAGGGGAAAAGCGCTCATGGTTCGATGCCCCATAATTCGATTGATCCCACGTATATCGCAGCCATGATCGTTATTCGCCTTCAAGGCATCGTGGGCCGCGAGATCGCGCCTCAAGACTTTGCGATCGTCTCTGTGGGAACCTTGGAATCAGGGCACTCCAACAATACGATCCCAGGAAGTGCACGGATTGTGCTGAACTGCCGTATGTACAGCAACGAGGTTCGGCACAAACTTTATGCCGCCATCGAACGCGTAGTGCAGGCGGAATGTGTGGCTTCTGGAGTGATTGTCCCTCCTACTTTCCGCTATTTCGCCCACGGCCCACTGACAGAAAACGACCCCCATGTGTTCGCACGTGTGCGAGCTAGTTTTGATCAGGTGTTTGGGACAGACTCTCGTACTGCAAGCCAGTGGACAGCGTCGGAAGATTTTTCCAACAGCCCCATGGCATTCAACTCCCCGTATCTCTTCTGGACCATGGGAGCCACGCCACGCGATCAATGGGAAGACGCGGAGCGGCGCGGAACCATAGAATCGGATATCCCGGTCAATCACATGGGCTCTTTCCTACCCGATTATGTGCCCACGGTGACATCCGCAACTCATGCCACAGTCACAGCGGCGCTTACTTATCTGGGGCATCAGTAGTTCAACCGACAGGCCTCTGCGCCAACAAGAGGGCCGAGCCTGTGCCTGTTTATTGCTATTAGTCTGTAGACGATTCCAGCAAAAGGGGCGACCACGGGGTTTTTTAACGCTCTTCCCGCGCACCTGAGCCCAGCGTTGCGTCCCCCATTTTCTAGAATGCTCGCTATAGCGTTCGCTCCCTGGTACCAAGAATTATTAACCCGAGATACCGCCGAATGACTAATATTTTTCCCCACATAAGAGGAATCCGGCACGGCTGGAATTATGTGTGTACTCGGGCATAGTCGTGCCAAAACTCCTGCACTTACCTCGCAAAAGCCGCAGTCACGATCAAAATAAAATTCCAGCCTCACTGCCCTTATACCCCTTCATTTCCTTGCGCTCTCTAGAGCTTTTAGTTCTACCTGCTAATAAAGCACCACGCCATCCCCAAAACAGCACTACACAAACCCCGGGCTAATGCGTTGTTCCCCTACCCGGATATTTTGGAACTAAATACCATTATGCGAACTGTCCTTGCCCTACTTGGTGGGGTCTTTGCATTGCTTTTCTAGCGTGAGCAGGGATACCTCGCTATGTATCCGATCACGTTAAGAGGCATCTCTACTGCGCGCTTTTTCTCACATAAAACCCACATCATCGGGCATAACGCAGTGTGATTATGAGGCTGCGCAGGGGCGTCGTATAGCTATTTCCCTCGTTATCTCCATATATGTTATGCCACGGGCAATGTGTCTGCCTTGGTATTGCATGTGGCGATGTCCATCCGCATATAGGATATGGAGGGTGAATTGCGCAAAGAAAATGTGCAGCAATCTTTTTCAAAGGTCAGGAGTTCTTTAATGAACAAACACCGTTCACACGAGCACACTGAAGACATTTCAGCTTTTGCTGACAACATCGGTGGGTACGTCCGTAGCGCTTCCGGATCCTCTCCGCAGGCAGCAACCGACAGAAAATTCTGGTTCGGCCTATCCAACTCCGTCATGGAACAACTTGCTGATAACTGGGCAAAAACCATGGAAACGTATTCTGCGACCCGCCAGCAGCATTACTTTTCCGCGGAGTTCCTCATGGGACGCGCCTTGCTTAATAACCTCACCAACCTGGGTCTTGAGGAAGACGCAAAGGAAGCTGTGCGGTTGCAAGGGCACGAGCTCTCCGACGTGCTAGAAGCTGAAAACGATGCAGCTCTGGGCAACGGTGGCCTCGGGCGTCTCGCTGCGTGCTTCCTCGATTCCTGTGCCACACAGAACCTGCCGGTTACTGGATATGGTTTGCTCTATCGCTATGGGCTTTTCCGTCAGACCTTTGACAACGGATTCCAAACTGAGCATCCTGACGCATGGCGAGAAGACGGCTATCCATTTACGATTCGTCGCGATGATCAGCAACGCATCGTCACCTTCGACGACATGGTTGTGCGCGCCACCCCTTATGACATGCCCATCACAGGGTATGGCACAGATAACGTGGGAACCCTACGTCTGTGGAAGTCCGAGCCGCTCGAAGAGTTCGACTATGATGCCTTCAATTCCCAGCGCTTTACCGACGCCATCGTCGAGCGGGAGCGCGTCATGGATATCTGCCGAGTGCTTTACCCCAATGACACAACATATGCCGGAAAAGTCCTGCGTGTGCGTCAGCAATACTTCTTTGTGTCTGCGTCCTTGCAGCAAATGCTCGATAACTACGTCAAACACCATGGCGATGACGTCCGCGGATTCCATAAGTACAACAGCATCCAGCTCAACGATACGCACCCCGTGCTGGCTATTCCCGAACTGATGCGCTTGCTTCTCGACGAACACGGCCTTTCATGGGACGACGCTTGGAAGGTAGTCCAAGGTACCTTTGCGTACACCAACCATACGGTTCTCGCGGAGGCTCTCGAGCAGTGGAACGTTTCCATTTTCCAGCAGCTGTTCTATCGCATCTGGGAAATCACCGCAGAAATCGACCGTCGCTTCCGCGAGGATATGGAACAACGCGGCCTTAATCAGGAACAGATCAATTACCTTTCCCCCGTCCATGATGGCAATGTCCACATGGCGTGGATCACCTGCTACGCGGCATTCTCCATCAATGGTGTCGCTGCCCTGCATACCGAGATCATCAAGGCGGACACACTCAAAGAATGGCATGCTCTGTGGCCAGAAAAATTCAACAACAAAACCAACGGCGTCACTCCACGTCGCTGGTTGAAGATGTGCAACCCGCGTCTTTCTGAGCTCCTAACACGCCTGTCGGGTTCAGACGCATGGGTCACCGATCTTTCTGAGCTGAAAAAGCTCCGCTCTTATGTCGATGATGAAGAGATCATGAAGGAGCTCTTGGAGATCAAGGCCACTAACAAGCGTGATTTCGCTGTCTGGCTCAAGGATCGCCAAGGCCTTGAGATTGATCCCGAGTCGATCTTTGACACCCAGATCAAGCGACTCCACGAGTACAAGCGTCAGCTCCTCAACGCTATCTACATCATCGACCTTTACTTCCGCATCAAAGAAGACGGTGAAACCCAGATTCCTCCACGCACCTTCATCTTCGGTGCAAAGGCTGCTCCGGGCTACATCCGAGCTAAAGCCATTATCAAGCTCATCAATGCTATTGCGGACCTAGTAAACAACGACCCAGAGGTCTCCAAACTCATCAAGGTCGTGTTTGTGGAGAATTACAATGTCTCCCCCGCCGAGCACATCATCCCGGCTTCCGATGTCTCTGAGCAGATCTCCACGGCAGGTAAAGAGGCTTCGGGCACATCAAACATGAAGTTCATGATGAATGGTGCGCTCACCCTAGGAACCCTTGACGGTGCCAATGTTGAGATTCTTGACTCCGTAGGCAACGACAACGCCTACATCTTTGGCGCCAAGAACGAGGAACTCCCCGAGCTTAAAGCACGGTACAACCCCATGGGCACCTATGAGATGGTCCCGGGGCTAAAACGAGCACTCGACGCCCTTATCGACGGCACCCTCGACGACGATAATTCCGGCTGGTTCCACGATCTCAGAGGATCGCTTCTCGACGGAAACGGCTGGGAGACTCCCGACGTCTACTACGTTCTAGGCGATTTCTCTGCGTACCGCGAGACTCGCGACGCTATGGCAGCGGACTATGTCAACGATCAGTTGGCGTGGGCCCGCAAATGTTGGATAAATATCTGCGAATCAGGGCGTTTCTCCTCCGATCGCACCATTTCCGATTACGCACAAGAAGTGTGGGCTATCGAGCCAACCGCCATCGCGTAGCCATTAGTTGATTTTTCCGATAAGTCGCGATACCTTTTTAGGTCTCGTAACTTATTCAGTTTTCTATCAGATAAACGCGCTATCTTTCTCAGAAACTGACGTCCGCGAGCGGAAAACTTTGTGCTTTGTATCACGTTTCAATCCATGAAGGCTTAACGTTCCGTAATAGCAAATGTAGACCCGCTGTCAACCATGTAAGAGCGACAGCCACGACCTCGCAGAGAAAGATTGATTCATGACCGCAAAACGATTCCAGATGAGCCGGAAAAAGATTTCTATCATCGCCGCAGTACTCGTTGTAGTCCTCGCGGTAGCACTTTTTGTCTTCAAACCGTGGTTGCTTTTCATTGACAAGAATGTCGAAGACCAGCTTCCTGCTGCACTCTCCTCCCAGACCTCCACACAAAGCACCCCGTCAACCGGTGATGCCATGGAGCGTACCGACAAGATGATGGCAGAAAACGCCGCCCAGCATCGCCAAGGTACTTTCATTTCTCACGAGCACCAGACAAGCGGCAAGGTTGATCTGATCGTAGACGCCGACGGCAAAAAGAAGCTTGTTCTTAGCAACCTCTCCACCTCCAACGGCCCCGACGTTCACGTATGGCTAAGCAAGGGCCCCGTTGTTGAAGGCCAGGCCGGCTGGTTTGTAGCCAAGGACCACGAGCACTTTGACGTTGCCCCCATCAAGGGCAACCAGGGCAACCAGGTGTACACCCTGCCTGACAACATCAACTTCTCCGATTGGAAGTCCGTAACCCTGTGGTGCGAAGCTTTCAATGTCTCCTTCGGCGCGGCTGAGCTCTCCTAGTTAACCCCGCTATTGAAATAAAAGGAAGCGGTCCATGAATGGACCGCTTCCTTTTATCACGTTTTAGTGCTTATACGTGTGTTTCTTCACCCAACAAATGCACATGAATCATGTTGGTGTTGCCAGGGATTCCCGGAGGAGTACCAGCAACAAGCACAATCATATCATCACGATGATAGGCGTCCATGCCCAAGAGCTGATCATCGATCTGCTTCATCATGTCGTCGGTGTCTTTAACCTCAGGTGTCAAGAAAGTCTCCACGCCCCAGGTCAGAGCCAACTGCGAACGAACCGCCTGGTTTGGTGTAAAGACCAATAGCGGAAGATGCGAGTGCAAACGAGCAACACGCTTAGCGGTGTCTCCCGAGGAGGTAAAAGCAACCAGTGCCTTAGCGTTAAGGCGCTCGGCAATGTCTCGTGCCGAATAAGAAATCACGCCACGCTTAGTGCGCGGAATGTGTGCCAGGTCAGGCACCTTTCCATCGGTCTCAGCATAGGAGACGATGCGAGACATAGTGCGAACGACGTTATGGGGGTCAATACCCACAGAGGTTTCACCAGAAAGCATCACGGCGTCTGCGCCGTCAAGAACGGCATTGGCCACGTCTGAAGCCTCAGCGCGAGTCGGGCGCATATTTTCGATCATGGAATCAAGCATCTGCGTAGCCACGATGACCGGCTTTGCGTTTTCCCGAGCGATCTGGATTGCGCGCTTCTGGAAGAGCGGAACTTGCTCAAGCGGGCACTCCACGCCCAGGTCACCACGTGCAATCATAATGCCGTCGAAAGCCAAAACGATCGACTCCAAAGCATCCATTGCCTCAGGCTTTTCCAACTTGGCGATAACAGGGCATCGACGCCCTTCTTCATCCATAATTGCATGGACGAGCTCAACGTCCGCTGGCGAACGAACAAAGGACAAAGCGATGATGTCAACGCCAAGGTTTATTGCAAAGCGTAGGTCCTCGATGTCTTTCTCCGATAGCGCGGGAACGGAAATATCCATTCCGGGAAGAGAGACTCCCTTGTTATTAGAGACAGGCCCGCCTTCAATAACCTCGCAGATAACATCGTTGCCTTCGACGTCGACGCAGCGCAGTGCTACCTTGCCGTCGTCGACAAGCAAACGATCGCCCGGCTTAGCATCTTTAGCTAGGTTCTTATACGTCGTAGAAACACGGTCGTGTGTTCCTTCAACGTCATCAACCGTAATGCGAACAATTTCTCCGTTTGCCCAAACGGTGGCACCCTCTACAAAACGACCAAGGCGAATCTTTGGCCCCTGCAGGTCCGCGAGGATGCCCACTGCTTTGCCGGTTTTATCGGTTGCTTCACGCACCCACTTGTAGTTTTTCTCGTGGTCCGAGTGGTCACCATGTGACATGTTCATTCGGGCGACGTTCATGCCATCCTGGACTAAGCGCAGGATTCCATCTTCACTGGCCACTGCCGGGCCAAGAGTACAAACAATCTTTGTGCGACGTTCCATGATTTAAACCCTAATCCCGAATAGTGCATCCTGCTAGCGACTTCTGTCCCCGTACCCACATTTTTTCATCTCGCTGACTCCCCACCGCCATCAAAACCATAGAAAACAGACATTATCGGGCCTATTCGGGCAATTTGGGTCAATCTGAAAAGTTTTCGCGATTTCCATCACAAAGACAAATAACCCACGATATTCAGAAGGGAGCAGCCGGAATATCCGACCACTCCCTAGAAAATCCGTAGATTAAGAGCTGCGTGCCTCGCTAGTATCCTGCGGATCAGGCCCTGCCTTCGCAGTCTCTTCCCCTGCTTTTTGCAGCTTTCTGCGACAACACATAAAAAACAACAACTGAGATGATAAAGACCACAGCGGAAACAATAACGTTGATGCGTAACCCAAAAAGATGAGTTGCTTCATCTACTCGCATAGTTTCAATAAAGAATCGCCCTAAGGTGTACCCCGCAACGTACAAGGCGAACACCCGTCCATGGCCCAGCGTAAATTTCTTATCTGCCCAGAGTAAGAACAAGAAGACCGAAACATTCCATAGCAGCTCATAAAGGAATGTCGGATGGACAGTAGCGATAACCTCGCCAGTCGAATGTCCGGTGAGCGGAGCAAATTTTCCTTCAGCATCCACGCGGTAATAAATTTCTAGCGCCCATGGCACAGACGTTTCTGCCCCATATAGCTCTTGGTTAAACCAGTTGCCTAGGCGGCCTATTCCCTGCGCTAACACAATGCCAGGCGCCATCGCATCGGCGAAAGGAGCAAAAGGAACATTCTTTGCCCTTAAATAAAAATAGACGCACACTGTCCCTAGGAAGACAGCACCCCAAATACCAAGGCCACCATTAGTAATCTTGAGGGCATCCAGCGGGTTGCAATCATCGCAAAAATACTTCTGATGATCTGTTATCACGTGGTAGAGGCGTCCGCCTATCACGCCGGAGATCATCGCCACGATAGCGGCATCGATCACCACGTCTGGATTCCCACCACGCTTAACGTATCTCTTGGAGCCTATCCACACAGCGATGATAAACCCCGTAATGATGCATAGTGCATATGCACGAATGGGGATCCCGGCTAACATCCATACGCCCTGAGGAGGGGATGGCAGATACGCCATATTACTCACAGTCACCTTGAATAAACTCCAGTCGTCATTAGTAACGGAACTTCCTTAGTTTGCCGTATTCCGCTCTATAACCCAACTGTGTAAGGCTAATTTTTAGCCGTTTCGACCCTTTTTATCCTCGGGATGGGCACGAGGGATGCTGCCCCGCCGCCACCAACGAACGCGTCGCCTCGCACGGATCGGCGGCAGTAACGATCTTTTCTCCCACCACCACAGCGTCCGCTCCAGACGCTGCATAATCCAAGAGTTCGCGAGCGTTACGCACACCAGACAAAGCGACCCTAATAACATCGGTGGGAAGCCCCGGGGCAATTTCTGCAAAGGCCAGCCGGTTAAGCGTCATCGTCGAGAAGTCTCGAGCATTGACTCCTATGACTTTCGCACCCGCTGCTACCGCGCGGGATGCTTCCTCGGTGTCCCGGACCTCTACCAGAGCGGCCATTCCAAGGGATTCGATCCTGTCTATAAGCGCGATCATCCTGGCCTGGTCTAAAGCGGCCACACGCAACGGCACCATATCTGCCCCATAGCAGCGTGCCTCATGGATTTGATAGGGATCCACGATGAAGTCTCGGCACATTACTGGCACCGATACTGCATGACGGATTTCAGCCATCTCAGACAACGAGCCGTGGAACCTCCGCCGTTCCGTTTGGCATGCGATCAAGCTAGCGCCACCGGCGACAAGTTCTTTTGCTAGGCCAACAGGAGAATTGATCTCTGCCAAAACGCCTCGGTCAGGAGCGGCGCGTTTAATCTCCGCAATTACGCCGCAACCACTACTAAGAAGCGCGGCAATTGCATCCCGAGGCGGCTCACAGGCACGCGAACGGGCTTTGATCTCTTTAAACGACACCACTGATTCTCGCGCAGCTACGTCTTCAATGACGCCCGCAATAATCTCTTCGAAGACTGATGCCATAACCCGTCCCATTATCTTTAGAATGATCGTTTTTAGGCTACTGGAACAACCTGCACTTGTGAAAATTGCCCTTTTTCTTGGGGCTATGAACCATTAAGCATATTTCCCTAGAGTTCCTCTAGAACCGAATAAGCCTATCCGCGACCTTTGTCCACTGTGGGATCTATATCAGCGTCAATAGCATCCCACAGGACTCTTCCCGAATCAGGGGCGTCTTCCAGATCTTTACGTATCTTCTGTGAGCGTTCTTGTTTGCGCTCATACCGATTCTTCTTCACAGAATCTTGCCCGGGGTTCATCACAAGCACCAATCCCCCGAATAATGCAAGCGCGCACCCAATGATTGCTAAGGCCGCGGCGGGAGTATGCGTTGTAAGATTCGTAATTTCTGCCCACCCAGTAAGCGCAGCGCCATCTTTTTGATGCCCTGATGCAGATCCCGAGGTCAACAGGTTCAAAACACGTTCCCGATCTGGGTCTGTTGTCACAAGATGAATCGGGGACCATGCTCCCCCGGCCGCTGCTAATCCTGCAACTATGCCGACTAGCCGACGCCCGGCGCGTCGTAAAGCAAAACTTGCTATGCAGGCAGCGAGAAGCACAAGAGCTACTGCAGTCGTCTCGATGCTCCACATCGCACCACTAACGTCGAGGGATTTGCTTCCCGACTTATCGTCGTACGCTTCCACGCCCAGCCATGGCATGCGTGACGCGCCCCAGACAGCTAATGCTCCAAGCCCAATAAGGGCGCTCGATTGCATGGGTTTGATCGCCATGTTGGTTCAACCTCTCTTTGACGTGGGATGCTGTCTTAACAAGTGATAGCGCGCATAAACCTATAACAGCTTGTCTGCATCAAAACAGGTTCGATCTCCAGTGTGGCACGCACCACCTTGTTGTTCCACTGTCATGAGGACAGTGTCTCCATCGCAGTCAAGCCTAAGTTCTTTCACTTCCTGGGTATGCCCCGAGGTAAGCCCCTTAATCCAATACTCTTGACGGGATCGAGAAAAGTACGTCCCCTGGCGTGTGGCAAGGGTGCATGCCAATGCATGGGAATCCATCCACGCCATCATTAATACCTCACCGGTGGTCGATTGAACGACTGCTGGTATGAGCCCAGCATCATTGAAATTCACACGCTGAAGTATGGAGTCTTCAAGTTCAAAGGTACTTGGGTCTGCAGTATTCATCGTTGGGTCCTCATTGTTCATCTTTGTGTTGTAGTCATGAAAAGTCGTCCAACCACAAAATAAGGAATCGTGTAACTATTTGGGTGGGATGGGGTATTAGCGAACCTGGAAACCAGCCTCAGCAATCGCCTCTTTTACTTCAGGAATTGTTACTTCACCAAAATGGAAGATGGACGCCGCCAGCACTGCGTCTGCACCTGCAGCAACAGCGGGTGGAAAATGTTCGGCTGCGCCAGCGCCGCCCGAAGCAATCACGGGAATGCTCACCACATCACGCACAAGAGTTAAAAGCTCAATATCAAAGCCCTGCTTTGTTCCATCGCCGTCCATTGAGTTTAAAAGTATTTCCCCAGCGCCTAGCTCCTGCCCTCGACGCGCCCACTGTACGGCATCAATACCAGCGGATTTGCTGCCGCCATGTGTTGTTACTTCAAAGCCAGAGGGTTGCGGCGTTCCTCCCTCTGGAACACGGCGCGCGTCGACGCTCAGCACAATGCATTGAGCACCAAATCGCTGAGAGAGCTCACGGATCAGTTCGGGGCGAGCAATGGCAGATGTGTTGATGCTGACCTTGTCTGCACCTGCGCGTAGGAGCTGGTCCACATCCTCAGCGCTTCGCACTCCGCCGCCCACGGTGAGCGGAATAAAAACTTGATCCGCGGTTTGCTTGACCACGTCAAGCATCGTTCCACGGCCGTCCTTGGATGCGGAAACATCCAAGAAGGTTAGTTCGTCGGCACCTTCTGCGTCATAACGTGCCGCAAGTTCGACAGGATCTCCTGCGTCTTTCAGCCCTGCAAAGTTCACGCCCTTGACTACGCGCCCATTATCAACGTCTAGGCAAGGGATAACTCGTACTGCTACCGGCATTAATGACTCCTTTGCGACCATAGTCCACGTGTGTATTTCATGGAGACTATCGCACTTCTCTCACACTTTTCCCATAGCTGGCTGCCCGCATCCCCCATCTGGCGTGCGATCTAAGCCAAGCGACTACTGGGCTATCTTTTTAACGGAACTTATCAATTGCGTGTAGCAACAACGCATGCGAACGTGCAGAGCCCGCGACTACGCCCTGCGATTCTGGTGTCCACTCTTCACCATTAAGATCCGTTACTTTTCCCCCAGCCGCGCGAACCAGCATGACACCAGCGGCGTTATCCCATATGTTGGGGCTAAGGGACAAAGCTGCATCAAAAATGCCTGCGGCGGAATAGGCTAAGTCGATTCCTACAGAACCGGTAATGCGTGGGCGCAAATACGTTTCTGCTAGTACGCCTAACAAACCCTGTCGCACTTCCGTAGGGAAACTCGATTGCACAGGCGAGGAAATGGAAGAAAAACCCAAATGCGCAGCCACTCGTGGTGCATCTTCTAGGGGGCGTTGCGGCCGCCCATTGATATACAACGGTGAGCCTTCAAACGCGCCAAAGCGCTGCCCGGTCGCGGGAACGCTGGTGAGGCCAAGCACGGGTTGGAAATCGACGACAAGGCTTATAAGGATCGAGCACATGGGGTTTCCGGCAGCGTAATTAGCAGTGCCGTCAATAGGATCAACAACCCACATGGGAGTGCCCTGGTCCCCGCCGCATTCCTCTCCATGAACCTGGATTCCAGTCATCTGGGTCAAGGTTTTCCGTAGATACTGCTCAATGAGGATGTCATATTCCGTGGCAAAGTCCCCTTTTCCTTTAATCAAAGCGGGGTCCGAGCCTAGGCCCTGGATAAACATCCTCTCCGCATCATCGAGAATTGCCTCGGCAATGTGGTACAGCTCGCGCACATCGCTCATAAAGCAGCCAGTGCCTCACGGAGAGTAAAACGTCCTTCATAGAGGGCTTTTCCGATAATCGCTGAATCGATTCCTTCATCTTCATATCGAGCAAGCTCCAGAAGATCGTCGATAGTAGAGATTCCGCCAGAAGCAACAATATTTCCCTCTGTGGCGGCGGAAACGTCGCGTAATAGCTCAACGTTCGGTCCGGTGAGGGTTCCGTCTTTGGAAACATCCGTTACTATGAACCGCGTGCAACCTTGGGCGTCGAGACGCTCAAGTACTTCCCACAGATCTCCGCCATCGGAGACCCAGCCATTGCCGCGTGTCCGCCATTCTCCGTCGATGTTGCGTACTGCAATATCAACTGCAATGCGATCGCCGTATTCCCCAAGGACTTTTTCAATCCATTCCGGTTTTTCCAGTGCCGCTGTTCCGATATTTACCCGGGCGGCACCTGTGTTGAGTGCTCGTTTTAATGACTCGTCGTCACGAATCCCACCAGTCAGTTCCACCTTGATGTCTAGTGTTCCCACTATTTCTGACATCAGGTTATGGTTTGTTCCCCGGTTGAATGCCGCGTCAAGGTCTACAAAGTGAAGCCATTGTGCGCCTTGTTCTTGCCATTTCAAAGCTGATTGAACAGGCGAGCCATATGACTTCTCTGTTCCGGCTTCGCCTTGATCCAAGCGGACAGCTTGTCCGTTGACAACGTCGACTGCGGGAAGAAGTGTGAAAGTCATAAACGCCAAGTTTAGCCACAGGAATGCAATTCTCACCAACGATGATTCAAAAGCATGCCTACCCCCGGCAAAGCAGATTCCTCCGGCGTCTTATGCTTCCTAAGGGGATACAGACGTCAGAGAGTCCCCAACCAGTTCTCTAACAAATGAGCACCAGCATCTCCAGACTTCTCCGGGTGGAACTGCGTGGCCCAAAGTGGGCCATTTTCTACTGCTGCCACAAATCGATCTTCATCGTGGCTCGCCCACGTGACCAGTGGTGGCTGCGTTAAACCGTCCCCCTCAAACTCCCAGTTTCTCACGCCATAAGAGTGCACGAAATAAAAACGCGTGGCGCTGTCTAGCCCGGCAAAAAGCTCGCTTGTGCTTTCCATCTCCACGGTATTCCAACCCATATGCGGCAACACCTTTGCTTGGAGCTTTTCGACGGTCCCCGGCCACTCCCCACAACCTTGCGCTTCTATGCCGTGCTCGATGCCTTGCTCAAACATGATCTGCATTCCCACGCAAATTCCCATGACCGGGTGCCCGCCAGCTAGGCGCTGCCCAATCATGCGATCTCCCTGGATCTCTCGCAGGCCTTTCATACAGGCGGCAAAAGCACCCACGCCTGGCACTAAAAGTCCATCAGCGTTGAGGACTATCTCCGGATTACTCGTTACGGTTACTTCCGCGCCCACGCGCTCAAGAGCCCGTTGAGCTGAGCGAAGATTCCCTGAACCATAATCAAGCAGCGCCACTTTCTTCATAGTTCACCATACTAATGGGGGCTAAGCCGTCGCTTGTGCAAGCGCCCAACGCTTACCCCTTTTTCGGAGGATTCGGTCCCCTATCTCAGTGGCCAAACCTATGCTCACCAAGACAGCACCACCTGCAAACGCCGCACTATAACCGTGTGTTGTGGCCACGATGCCCAAGATGATGGAACCAATACCCGTGCCAGTATCAAACGAGGCATTCCAGACGGTCGACGCTTGAGCTAATTTTCCGCGAGGCACCCGGAGAAACATCTCCAAAAGCGCTTCATTTTGCACCAATCCGAATCCTGCGCCGAACAACAGGGCAGCAAAGATCAGCCATAGCGCAGACCACTCCTGCGTCAGTACAACTACGATGCCGATCAGGCCTATTGAGGACAAGACCAAACCTGGGATCATCGTGGTGCCGGGCCGTTGTAGCCTATCGGCGAGAGTTCCCGATATATAGCGGAAAATCATCTGTGCACCGCCAACCACGGATAGCATGACCCCCGCAATTGTTGCGCCACTGACCGGATCCATTTCTCTGACTGACGCAGGAAGGAAGCTAGACACCGCACATAGCCCCATAGAGACACTGGCCAATGCCACCGCTAGCACCACAGTGACTATTAACCCCTTGGTTCGCGGCCTACGGTGAATCCGCTTGCGGATCTGCCTGCGAGTCCGCGCAGGCACCGTGTGTTTGGCCACCTTGACTATCTGCGCACGGGCCGCGCGTACCACTTTGTTGCGGCGGTTTTTAGCCAACTCTCGGGCATCGTCTTCTTCAGTCCATACTTCGGCTGCAGCAGATTGCTCGGGATCTACATTTGGAATCGCAAAGGCCATCGCACCAGCGATAAGAGCGGCGAGTCTGCCTGCAATGAATACTGCGTTGAAGCCAACGCCGGCGTCGATAAGCACTAAGCCCAACGGGAGGCACACCATCTGGGAGCCACCAACAAACAGCCCAAGTACTCCGGAAGCTTTCCCGAGTTTTCCTGCCGGTACTAGTTGCCCCACCAATGCATATTGAGCAACACACAAAGGCCCGAACCCCACGCCACGTACACCGGCGATCACAAGTACGGAGACGGGGTCCATCGCCACGACGTACCACAGAGCGGGAACTCCAAGAAGCAACGCAGCAAGCACCATTACTTTGCGATACCCGAAACGCAATAATGCAGCGTTTGTGCATAATTGGGTCAACACGGTAACTGCCATAAACACAGCAGTGGTGACACCTGCCAGCGTATCCGATCCGCCACCTGCAATAACCGCCAGCGGGATCACCGGGAGTATGAGGGAAAAAGCCGCAAAAGCTGCGGCCACAGCCACGATCGTGGGCAGGAAACCAGTGATTTTCAGGATCGATTGATCGGCATCGGCATCACGCTCTAGTGCCGGTGGTTCTTTCACCGCTGCTACTGCGTGTTCCCCAGTACTTACGTCTGATTCTTATCTCCGACTATTCTCAATCCCTCCCGTTTTACAAAATCATGCTCAGTACAAATCAGATACAGCACGGATCACGTAGCCACGTGTGTTTTCCATTGTGGACTACTTCTTGTGTTGAAGTACAACCTGTTGAATCACAACCTAGTTGCCTCTGTTTTAGTGCATACAAACGAGCGATGAGAAACGAGCCCGTTGGCTAAGTCCGTTCTCACCGCCCGTAGGAACTGCACGTTTCAGTACATCAATATAAGCTCACAGCCCATGCGATTCCGCCGCATATAGATACCACAACGCACACGCACCCAAAGCCACGGCTAATAGAGTGTTTTCTGCTTTATACGCCGACCACACGCCACCGACCAAGAGTCCGCCGAGCAGGAACAATATGTAGGACACCACATAGTCTCCCGTTGTGCCCGCGGCAAGATACGTCTCCGGGTGCTCCACTGCTATAACGCCCCTTTAGTAGACGGGATGCCCTGCACCCGGGAATCCGGCTCAGTAGCATGGCGAATTGCCCTGGCCACAGCCTTGAATTCAGCCTCCGTTATATGGTGCGGGTCACGACCATAGCGACAATTCACATGCAGAGTAATAGCGGCATTAAGCGCTAAGGATTCAAAGAAGTGTCGGTTAATGACCGTAGGATAGTGACCTCCGATAACGGAGTGCGCCATATAATCAGGCTCCCCGTTCATAACAAAATAAGGGCGTCCCGAAAAATCTACTATTGCTTCACACAGAGTCTCGTCCATGGGCAATTGGAAAGAACCAAAACGGCGAATCCCGCGCTTATCACCCACAGCCGCAAGGAGGGCTTGCCCCAAGACAATCGCAGTGTCTTCAACCGTGTGGTGCGCATCTATGTGAGTATCGCCTGTGGCGGAAACAGTTAAATCAAAAGCGCCATGTACGCCGAATGCCGTAAGCATATGGTCCAGAAAAGGCACCCCCGTGTTCACCTTGACCTGTCCGGTACCGTCAAGGTTAATGGTGACTGTGATGTTTGATTCGCTCGTGGTGCGAGTCACCGTTCCAACTCTAGGGGCTGCCGCCATCTCAATATCCTTATCCGTTTTAGTCACAGGGAAAGTCTCCCTATCTGCACTAAAATATCTCCGCTAATTTTTAGTCTCACGCCGATTGTACTGGGAATACAATGATCCAAGCGTTGTGTAGTTTGCTATGCCTTAGGAATGATCCCATTGGTATGGGCGACTCGACGCGCAGCTTGGATGAAAGCATCATTTTCCGAGGGAAGCCCTACAGTGACGCGTAAGTAACCAGGTACTCCCACATCCCGGATAAGCACATCGCCATCCAAGAATTCCTGCCACGCAGCATGTTGGTCTTTAAAAGCCCCGAAAAATAGGAAGCTAGCGTGGCTTGGCACCACATCAAAACCACATGCGATCAAAGCATCCTGTACGCGCTGCCGTTCCCGCACCAATATGTCCACCGTTGCAAGAGTGTCTTTGCTGTGCCTTAGTGCCACCAAAGCCGCAGTCTGGGAGAGCGACGACAAATGATAAGGCAAGCGAACCAGCATAACGGCTTCTATGAATGCAGGTGAAGCTACAAAATAGCCGAGCCTTCCCCCCGCAAAATCAAACGCCTTGCTCATCGTCCGAGAAACCACAATGGTGTCCGGGTATTCCGCAATCAAAGTGGTAGCGCTAGGAGCATCCGAGAACTCTGCATATGCCTCGTCCACAATGACAATGCCGGGGGCGGCATCCGAGATACGACGAATGTCCTCGATCGAGGTGACGTCACCCGTGGGATTATTGGGCGTAGTCACAAAGATGATCTCGGGTGAGTGCTCTGCGATGGCTTCAAGAGCAGCATCTACGTCGATGCGGAAATCTGCCCCACGCGGGCAAGAAACAAAAGCAGTATGGGTTCCCTCTGCCAGGATGGGGTGCATAGAATAGCTCGGCTGGAAGCCTAATGCTGTGCGTCCTGGACCTCCGAAAGCCTGCAGAAGTTGCTGCAATACTTCGTTAGAACCATTCGCCGCCCACACGTTTTTATAGGAAACCTCTGTGCCGGTGCGCTCAGTCACGTATTGAGCCAGCGCAGTCCTGAGCTCCACGGAATCACGTTCGGGGTATCTATTAAGAGACCTCGCTTGTTCCGCCACCACATGCGCCAGTTCCTCGATCAATGCATCAGAAGGAGGGTACGGATTCTCATTAGTGTTAAGCCGTACCTCTACTTCCAACTGCGGCGCCCCATATGCTGATTGACCACGTAATTCAGGGCGGAGCGGAAGATCGTCCAAACTAATCTCTGACATATATTCAGGTGCTTCTCTCATGTGTTGGAGCAATAAGGGCTTCGTCGGTTATCAAAGCCTTAAGCTAGGCATCAGGTTTATTCTGCGGTGAGGTCTTCAAACCTGGAACGAATAGCCTCCCCGTGCGCAGGAAGTTCCTCTGCGTCGGCAAGGGCAACGATCGTATCCGAGATGTCTTTTAGTGCGGCCTCGTCATATTCAATGAGGTTCACCGCGCGTAGGAAGGTATGGGTGGAAAGCCCCGAGCTATAACGCGCGCTCCCAGATGTTGGAAGAACATGGTTAGAGCCTGCGGCATAATCGCCAAGCGGAACCGGCGAGAAGCCTCCGACAAAGATAGCGCCTGCGTTGCGTATCTTGCGGGCGTCCTCCTGGGCATTTTCCGTGTGGATCTCCAAGTGCTCCGCAGCATAAGCATCGGCGACTGTCAGGGCGGTCGCGAGATCGTCGACAAGCACGATTCCCGATTGCTCCCCCTGGAGAGCTTGGGCAACCCGATCTGAGTTGCGCGTAATCTCAAACCGCGCTTTCACCTCAGCATTAACGCGTTCTGCGAGGTCTTCCGAGTCAGTTATCAACACTGAGGCGGCTAAGACATCATGCTCTGCCTGACTAATAAGGTCATAGGCAATCCATACGGGGTTAGCGCTTCCATCAGCCACGATGGCGATTTCAGTTGGCCCAGCTTCCGAGTCGATACCTACTACCCCGTTGACCAGTCGTTTTGCCGCGGTAACAAAGATATTTCCGGGGCCGGTGATCATATCCACAGGTTCTAGCCCCTCGGAGTCATCACCATAGGCTAGAAGCCCTACAGCCTGTGCACCTCCCACTGCCCATACTTCATCGACTCCCAGCAGCTTTGCCGCCGCGAGAATTGTCGGGTGAGGCCAGCCGCCATAGTGAGATTGCGGCGGCGATGCCACCACCAAAGACTTAACGCCGGCCTCCTGCGCTGGTACCACGTTCATAACAACGCTTGAGGGGTACACAGCGTTGCCGCCGGGAACATACAGACCTACGCGATCAACCGGCAAGAACACTTCTGCGACAGTGGCTCCAGCCGCAAGGTGTGTCGCATGTTCCTGTGGTTTTTGGTCCGCGTGCACTTTGCGCACTCGGTCGATAGCCTCATCAAGCGCCTGTTTTACCTCAGGAGACAAAGACTCTAACGCAGCGTCCATCACGTCCTGAGGGACGCGCACGCTCTTAGGCCGCACATGATCAAATTTTTCACCAAAATCAAGGGCTGCCTGAATACCGTGCTCTTGAATCTTATGAAGAAGCGGCTCAACAATATGCGCAACGGAGTTAACGTCTGTACCTCCACGTGGGAGAGTACGACGGAGTTCACTCGTAGTAGGGGTATGTCCGCGTAGATCGATCAAGCTCAGCATTGTTGCTCACACTTCCGTGGGGGAACGTCTTCTTTCCATGTGCGTTGAAAAAGACAACGCTTCCACCGTGATTTCACGTGGAAACATCACCAACACACGTTTTCACATTATATGCGGGAAACGGAATTATCTTCCGATTACCGTCTTAGAGTCATTCAAGCATGAGTAGGTAGCTTCGCATAGACTCTTCCCCGAAAATGGAGCTGGAGCTACCCCTTCCCAAGCCAGCTTTATGTCAGCCTTGCACCAACAGCTCCGGCACGAACCTCTCCTAGCTTTTACTTATGACAAGCATGCGGGCTACTCTTTTCCAAGTATCTATTGATGCTGCGCCCTTCACCGTGGGGATCACAGCATCACGCTAGCGCAGTATAAGTAGAAGGAAAGGAGCCCTCGCGTGAAAAATCACCGCCCCTCAGAGGGCTCGCAGCCTCCCGAACGTCCAGACTTTAACAAGGACCGCATCCAGCCTGTCACGATGCCTCGGGTTTCTCGGGTACTCAACGAGTTGGGATACAACCTCCATTCGATCCCCGCTATCAATGGCGACATTCTGGAAATTCCGTGGCCTGAACATAGTGATTTTGTGACTTTACGCGGTGGTTCCGAGCCCATCATTATCGTGGATGCGAAGGCTTCCGGCGCACTCCCCTTGCACTATTTCAACGACGTGGCCACAGCCGTTACGTTATGGAACAGCGAGCGAGTCAGCCCTATTGCGCGCATTAGCTATTCCCCTGATTCACATCTGCAATTGGCATTTCGATCAGCCAATTCAGCGGCCATCGGAGCCACGGATCTACAACTCGCAGAGTTTTTAGAGCTTGCTTGTGATGCCACGCTATTAGCTGTCAACTGGTTTTTGGAAAAATTCCCCGAGCTAGCATCCTCAACCGCACTCCCTCAATCGCCGTTCGAAGATATTGAGGTCAGCTCAGATACCTCCGAACTTTTTGATGTCCCCTCTGCCGTGACAATGGAAAGAATCACCCCGATCATGTCCGAGGTGTCGAGCACGTGGAATGAACGCGCGCTCTTGCCCACAGGCGAATGGCACGCCGATATCGAGTTTGGTTGTTCCTTGGAGTCCGGCCCCACAATTCTTTGCTGGGGATTTTGGGACTCGGGGCTCAGTTCCGAACGCGAATTCAGCCGCGTATTCATGCTGTGCAATAGATGGAACGAAGAAAGCATCGACTCTAAGGCGTTTGTCTCCACCACTGCCCACGATTCATTAAGTATCCGAGTGGAGGCGACTGTCGACGTCGGCGGAGGCCTCAACGATACACAACTCGCAGCGCATCTAGAGCAGGCTTTCTCCGCGATTTTTGTGTGCGTCCGAACGCTAAAAAGCCCTGGTTTCGGGCTTTACGACGTCCCGCCCGGACCAGAGCATCTTTAAGCAACGAGCTACGTAACTTTTATTTCCGCCGATTCTTTGGTGTCTTCTTCCTCGGTGCTCTCTTCCTCGACGTCAGCATCATCGCCATTGATGTACATGCGGCACCAATACACGGCCATTCCCACGAACACCGGCGCTAGACGCGCAGCGATACCTGGAGATAATGGCGGAATAAAGGAGATATTGTCTCCTACCTGGAGCTCTTTTGCTCGTCCTACGGCGGAGATCAGACCGGAAACAAGATCTCCCACAAATAAAAACACGCCCCCACCGATAAAAATCCATACGCCGAACCATAACAACAGCGCCACGCCTCGCCTATGCGGAAGGAGTTTGAGTAGAGAAATCGCTAATACTACGGCCACCAAGGTGGTAATCCCTACGAATTGCGCAAAGGAAATAAACTCAACGTTTTCTCCTGACATTAGTTGTAGCCCGCCGCCCTCGGCCAGGGTCGCATCGTACCGAGGTCGTATGACCGGCCACAGCGCACCGAGTCCCGCATAAATGCATACGATAGCCACCACTACCGCTGAGAAATTTCCTGTTTTCTCTGAAACTTTCCATGGACGTTTTGTTTGTTTTTCACGCAAAGACCCTCGAGCATCCTTGCTTTCCAGATCAGTCCCTGACTTGGTTACAGCGTCGCCTGCACCATGTGAGTGCTCATCTGATGCAGGAATAAAAGATCCAGAATCTTGCTTAGGCATAGCAAAAGGCTACCGCCCAAACGAGCGGTAGCCCAATATGTCCTTCCAACAGCACCAACTAGAGTGTTCAGAGGTGCTCAAAAGGCGCATTCTGCGGAGTTGCCCCAGTTACTAGCGGCAGAACTTCCATTTGCCGTTCTCACGTTCAAAGCGCTGGGTGGCAGTGTTCGTGTCACCGTTTGCGGTGGCCGTCACGCTTGCGGAAGCAATGTTGCCGTTCACCTGAACTGAATCAACGTTGTCGATGGATGGCTTTGCCTTACGGTATTCCTCAAAATCATCAAGAGGAACGTCTGGGAACTGTGATAGGTCAAAAGCAGCAGGGCCACCCTGCTCGTTGATCACGCGCTGGCAGGTGTGTGCCGGCACGTAGCCGATGTAATCACGGATAGTCCTCGCACCGTTGATGCCGCGTACCAGGTTCTCAATGGCCTGACGATCCGCATCGGTTGCAGGCGCGCCGCCGTCAATCGGTGGGACGTCATTGTAGGTTAGCTCAGGCATTGCCTCATTGATCGCTGCAGGAGGTACGTTATTTCCCTGTGGGGCAGGGGCAGGAGATGCTGCTGGCGTAGGCTCTTCTGTAGAAGGTGCTGCAGGCGACGCAGAAGTCTCGGAAGCTGTAGTAGCAACTGAGCTAGAAGTCGTAGCTGAGGTGGTCTTATTCTCCTTGGAGTCATCCTCATCACCGCACGCCGTCAAAACGAGCGCGCTCGATGCCGCCACGGCGATCGCAATCTTTTTAGCGCGGTTGACGTGAATTCGGTTAAGCACAGTTTTAGATCTCCTATAAAGCGATAAACGCCACCGCTTGATTACTCAGCGGCGCTCTTTGAAGGCAATCGCAGACGGAGTGCCTGCCACAGGTTCAGAACATTAAGAATTTAGTACGACCTTAGCAAGACTAGCAACCAACTTTATAGGAACATCTACAACACACAGGTCACACATATCCTATGACAAGCAGGCACTACGCTTGCTTCAGTTCAACTCCGATGACGTTACCCAAAATCATCACTATTTTTGAAATTCTTGGCTCTCTCGAACAAGAACTTTCCTTTAAGGGTAATCGACCAAAATTATAAATTCGTTACCCATTGTCATATCGCGTCAGGTACCTATTATTCCTCCGGGACCGCTACTCTAGTGATGTGCAATTGAGTAAAGACCTCATCATCACCGCAAGCCTTGAGATCCTGGATACCTATGGGCTTGCGGATATGACGATGCGTCGATTAGCTAAAAAGCTCGGGGTAGCACCCGGCGCGCTCTACTGGCATTTTAAAAACAAGCAAGCGCTTATCGACGCCACCGCACGGCGTTTACTCGCTCCTCTCTTCCTTTCAGATTCAGAGTCAACGCCTACCGCCGTTGCTCACAAGGTTCGTGCGGTCATGCTTGAGTATCGCGACGGGGCGGAACTTCTTAGTGCTGCGCTTACGGACAATGTTCTGCGCAACGACGTGGAGCACTGCATCAGGCAAGCGTTCGGCGAACATCCGCACTCCACGCTCGGCGCCACAACGTTACTGCACTTTATTTTGGGGTCCACGGTTATTGAACAAGCTGCTGTACAGAGAGCAGCTCTCCACCACGGCACTGAAGTAGCTTCGGCCAATCCTTCCGCTGACCAGGAAGAACCACAAAACTTAGGCTGTCACACACCTAAGACCCAGTGCGATCTAGAACAACAACAGCAGGCCTATGCCACACAATTCACTGAAGGATTGCGGTTAATTATGGCGGGTTTGGAGCAATGCACCAGCTAAAGTCAGTGGCATGACTGACTCTCTTCCTTCGACTCAGCGGGAAATCTGGCCGGGCCAGAACTATCCTCTCGGCTCGAAATACGATGGCGCAGGCACAAATTTTGCTATTTTTTCGGATGTTGCTGAAAAGATAGAGCTTTGTCTTATCGACGCAGACGGCCACGAGGAACGTGTCATTCTCGATGAAGTCGACGCTCACATCTGGCACTGTTACCTCCCCGGAGTTAAGCCTGGTCAACGCTATGGATTCCGCGTTCACGGCCCCTATGATCCACCCAACGGCAAGCGATGTGATCCCAGCAAATTGCTCGTCGACCCTTATGCATGTGCCTTTGTTGGTGAATTTGATGGACATCCATCGTTGTTCAGTTACGACGTAACCAACCCCGATGACCCGCTCGGTCGAAACACCGAAGACAGCCTCGAACACACGATGAAGTCCGTGGTCGTCAATCCATTCTTTGATTGGGGCGCAGACCGAGCACCCCGCACGCCTTATAACGAAACCGTGATTTACGAGGCGCATGTCAAAGGCATGACGATGCAGCATCCCGACGTGCCTGAGGCGCTTCGCGGAACCTATGCAGGACTCGCTCATCCTGCGATTATTAGTTATCTCAAAGATCTCGGTATTACCGCTATCGAGCTCATGCCTGTGCACCAATTCTTGCAAGACGATCGGCTCCGCGACCTCGGCTTACGCAATTATTGGGGCTACAACACTTTCGGCTTCTTTGCCCCTCAGCAAGACTATGCTGCGGCGCAGGAGCCAGGCGGCGCAGTTTCCGAGTTCAAAGGCATGGTTCGCGCCTTCCACGAGGCCGGGATCGAAGTCATCCTGGATGTGGTGTATAACCACACCGCTGAGGGCAACCACATGGGACCAACCATTGCTTTCCGCGGTATTGACAATGAGGCTTATTACCGGCTCGTTGACGGCGATAAAGCGCACTACATGGACTACACGGGCACCGGAAATTCCCTGAACGTGCGAGACCCCCATCCGCTGCAGATGATTATGGATTCGCTGCGTTATTGGGTCACGGAGATGCACGTTGATGGTTTCCGATTCGACCTTGCTTCAACGCTCGCCCGTGAGCTTCACGACGTCGACCGCCTTGCCACCTTCTTCGATCTTGTGCAACAAGACCCTGTGGTGTCTCAAGTCAAACTTATCGCTGAGCCATGGGATGTTGGCGAAGGCGGCTACCAAGTGGGCAATTTCCCACCGCTGTGGACTGAGTGGAACGGAAAGTATCGCGATACTGTCCGCGATTTCTGGCGGGGCGAACCCTCTACGCTTGGCGAGTTCGCGTCACGTTTGACTGGTTCTTCCGATCTTTATGCCAACAATGGACGTCGTCCCACTGCATCGATCAACTTTGTCACCGCGCATGATGGATTCACCCTCAATGACCTCGTGAGCTACAACGAAAAGCATAACGACGCTAACGGCGAAGACGGACGCGACGGAGAAAGCCATAATCGTTCGTGGAACTGCGGAATTGAAGGAGACACAGACGATTCTGAAGTCCTCAGCCTGCGTGCCCGCCAACGGCGCAATTTCCTCACCACTCTGTTGCTGAGCCAGGGCACACCCATGATCGCGCACGGCGATGAGATGGGGCGCACGCAAAAGGGCAATAACAATGTGTATTGCCAAGACAACGAATTAGCCTGGATGAACTGGGATTTTGCCACCGAGCATAAAGAGCTCCTGGAGTTCACGCGGCGGTTAATCCGTATCAGAAACAATCACCCGGTGTTCCGGCGTCGTAGATTCCTCGCAGGTGGCCCTCTCGGCGCAGACGTTCATGATCGTGATATTGCGTGGCTTGTGCCCACCGGGCAGCTCATGGGGCAAGAAGACTGGGATTTTGCTTTTGGAAAATCCCTCATGGTTTACCTCAACGGCATGGCGATTAAAGAACCAGACGACCGTGGGCAAAAGATTGAAGACGACTCGTTCCTGCTCATGTTCAATGCGTATCATGAGGACATAGAATTTACTATTCCTACGGAACAGTTTGGGCACAGCTGGAAGCTCATTGTCGACACAACGGAAGACACTGGTTACCCTTACGCGGAGAAAGTTGCCTGCGTCGGAGACACCGTGGTCGTTCCAGCTCGTTCCACCATGCTTTTCCGGCAGCTCGAAGCCCTACCAGCGCATGATGATGCCCAAGCCGACTCGCATGGAGAAAACAAGGCACCTGCTCCACGTGCCGATGACTATTCCAGAGCATAAAAACAGGGCTTAACCCATATCGTTTCCAACGACTGTGCCTCATCTGCGTGCCATCGTGCAACCAGATGCGGCACAGTCTTGGCGTTTGTGCAGTGCCTGCCGTGTCCTTTTGCAGCATGTTGGCCCAAAGTTTCCCTCACCCGCTAAGCTTCTAGGGAAAGCCCTCACTTACTCGTAGGTGATGTTGCTGGCATCTCCGCCAAGTGTTCTCATCCATAGGAGAACACTTGGCCAGTGAGCTGCAGGGGCATACGTGCAACTGAGGTTTGGAAGCACTCGTATTAAAGGAGTTTTATCACCATGGCAGATGCGATTCATGCGCACGGTGCTACTGTCCTCGTCGATAGAGACCAGGTCGCGATCACACCGTCGTTGTTGCACACCGCATTAGCCACAGAACCTAAAATTATCTCTTTGGCCAGCATCGATTCGGTATCCACATTGAAACTTTCCGATGGATACGACTGCGGAATAGTCACTATCAACTGTGATTCTCATACAGTGCGGCTTGAGTTCAGCCCCAACAGGGCCGACGAACAACAGGCCTTTATATCCGCCGCCACCACCGCCCTCAATGGCCAAGCCCCAGCGCACCGAGCAATCCCAGGCCTGGATTTCGCCGCTGTGGATGTAGAGACAGCCAACGACGATTGGGGGTCCATCTGCCAGATCGGAGTGGTCACAGTAAAGGATGGCGTGATCACGGATAAGCGTGAGTGGCTCTGCCAACCGCCTACCCCAATCAACCATTTTGCACCGGCTAACATCGCCATTCACGGCATCCGCCCAGACGATGTTGCAACAGCCCAGCCGTTTTCTGAGTGCTTCGCTGAGATGCTCAGTTTTACGGGAGACCTTCCTCTCGCAGCGCATAACGCACAGTTTGATATGACGGCATTTTTCCGTGCCGCACAGGCTGACAACGTGGCTCTGCCCACTGTTTCTTTCGGGTGCTCGCTTGCGTTGTCGCGTGCAGCTGATTTAGGGACGCCCAACCACAAGCTTCCTACCGTCGCCAAGCATCTCAATGTGGATTTGACCAATCATCATAATGCCACTGCAGACGCAGCTGCTTGTGCAGGAATTATCATAAAACTCGCACAAAAAGCCGACGTCAAGGGAAGCTTTGTCGATGTCTGCGCGGCGCTCGGTTTCACTCAAGGCCAGCTTTCTGCTCAACGCGTGTATCCGGTGCTCAAGAAAAAGCCCTCTGCGTCCCTGGTAGAGTCCGCTGCCACCAGTGCTACGCAACCACCGATAGGGAAAACGCACGCTGCGACAAAAACCGCTGCGCCTCAGAAGCGAAAGGCACAGACGCCATGGGCGAAAGCTGCAACCCCGGAAGTTATCCCCGAACCCAACCCAGACGCTGATCCGCACGGCAGGCTCTACCAACAAAATGTCACGCTCACTGGCGATTTTGAGCCCTTTGATAAAGGAAAACTCTGGGACGGCATCGCCGAGCAAGGCGGAACAATTGGCAAAAATGTGACCAAAAAGACAACTATTCTTGTCTGCGGTCCTTGGGCATCTATAACGTCCAAACAAAAACGCGCTGAAGAACTAATAGCTAAAGGACAAAATATTCAGATCTGGACAGCTGAGGATCTCTTTGCACAGCTCGGACTAGATGCGCCAGACGAGCAACCGCCGTTTTAAACAACACGTTGCTTAACTAGTAGGTTCCCTCCGTCTAGGGGGTACTGCATGACGCAGGGAACCTCTCCCCCGGCGTATTACGTCGAATCACACAAAAGCTATATACAACTGCGCTATAAAAACCGTCAGGCTTATGACCGCGGCATAAATTGTGCGTCAGGGGGAGACTTTATGACAACGAGTATGATTTCTAAGCTGCAGAGGCTACATCCTCCATCTAGGAACCCGGAAGCTGGTCTCGGCACTGTCACAGTGCATCTCACTCGTAGCCGTGACAACTCAGAGACCTTATCGTATGAGATGTTTAGCCCGTACTTTGATCGAGCTCCAGCGATTATCGCGTTGTCCTCCGGTTTATCTGCGAGTTTAAAATACAATGGCCAACTGCTCAGACAGGGCTCGTTGCACTCGCTGGGCAAAACAATCCGGCAGCTATGGAATGATGCCGCTACAAATCTCATCGACACCGCCCGCACACCACACGGTATAGCGATTCATACGAGAGATCTTTCCCGACTCGTGAAACAGCCGACCACCGGACTTCACATAGCGGCAGGTAGCGGGCCAGTCACTAGCTGGTTGGCGCAACCGCGCACCTTTGTCCTCCTCAACCATCACATCAACATGAAAATCAGAGAAGCACCCGTATTCTTTTGCCCTACTCCCACAACCTTGATTGCAGTTCCTCGCAGTAAAAACTGCCCAAAGCTTGCGACATGGCTCACCACTTTTGAGCACCCCCTGGAGCAAGGTGGGGTGGTCTGCTCTTCAGGTTTTCCCGAGCATGTCGATCACTTTGCGGCTTAGTCACGACTTCTGAAACAGAGTATGGTGTTATAAACCAAAGATTCGGCTACCTGATAAGGTAGATCGCCGGCCACTTCGCTCCCCGCATAGTGGGTCACTCGTCATCGCCTCATCGAGACCAGAGGAAGGAACTCGTAACGCCATGCCTAACAAGTTCATCTCAAAACTCAGTGCGCGATACAGAGACTTCACTAACCAGCATCCCCATGCAGAAGCTGACTTTCGGGAAGCGTTTGAAGAAGTGCTTGCCGACGCCGGCCTCACCTATGATCGCGTAAGCGTCCGGCTAAAAGAATGGCAGTCCTTACGGACTAAAGCGCGTAAGAAAAACTCCGATGGACACCTTATCTATCCAGAGCCGTGGGTCGATATCCACGATGTGATTGGTGTCCGGATCACCACGCTTCATTCAACGGAAATCCCTCAAATTATTGAGGCCCTCGCAGATGTCTTTATCGTGCACCGTTCCGTGGATAAAGCCGCACAAACAAGAGTATCTGGCAGTTTTGGCTATGGTTCCCACCACCTAATTTTGGAGGTCGACCATAGAATTGAAGATCTTGCCGGCTACCACGGCTTTGTTTTTGAAGTCCAAATCCGGACAGTGCTGCAACATGCGTGGGCAGAATTCGAGCATGATGTCCGCTACAAGCGGTCTGGCGGTTTGGATCCTCAGGTGGACAGGGCCTTCACCCTTGCCGCTGGACTCATTGAGCTGGCTGACCAACAATTTGATCAAATCGCAGCTATCCAGGATCCAGGCCACCATCACAGTACTGATCTAGATGTTGAGCTCAGTGCTAAGACACTGCCCGGTGTTATCGCCATGCTGGTAGGAAATCGCTTCCCACAATCGCGCATCGAAGACTATCGGTGGTTGGAAGAATTGCTCTTTGCTCACGGTATTACTACTGCGACAAAGCTACGAGATCTCCTCAATGACCCTGACATAGATGCTGTAAGACGCTCATTGAACTATCAATTCCAGCCTGGACAGGTGCGAATCATCGACGACCTGCTGCTACGCAGATACCACGATGAACATATCAATGCGACGGGAAAGAGCGGAAAGTATCCACGTCAGCGCGGACCCCGCTTACGCAAGCGCCTCCACGCAATGCGGGCAGCACGTATTCTGGATGACTCGGAACCACATAGCAAGGCTGAGCTTACATCTCCATAGTTGACATGAGTCCGCAGGCACGTAGGCTGGCTTGTGTACAATGCTGCTTTACAGGCAGCCGCAACAATGGAACCTTAGGAGTTTTCCTCATGGGCACATCGATCATTACCCATTTTCCGCTTCTCGCAGATTTTATTTCCGTTTGGGCGCTATCGATCGCCGATTTCTTCCGCCCACTGGGGATCAATTTCCCGCTTCCTAACTGGGGATTCTAGTTAGCAAGTAAAAGGGTGGTGGAAAACTACGTTTTCCACCACCCTTTTACTTTATCGAGTACACAATTATGCGCGTCCCTGTAAACGGTCGATTTCACGCCGCTCTTTCTTGGTAGGACACCCTGCACCCCGGTCACGTCGAGGCATCGACATAAGAATTTCTTTGGGCGGAGGTGGCGGAGAATAATCTACGTAGCAGTTGCGGGCAATAGCCGCCCCCACCCGTTTACGGATTAACTCTGTGATCTCAACATCGTATTCACGATGATCTACCCATACTCGAACGCGATCCCCAGGCACCACCGACTGCGATGGTTTTACTGCAGATCCGTTGAGCTTGATGTGGCCAGCTTTACAAGCCTCAGAGGCAAGAGACCGAGTTTTTATCAGACGTACTGCCCCATACCCATGCGTCGATACGCACTGGCTTGCCATCGCTCACGTGCTTGTCCTGTTCCTCATCAGGTCGCCTAGACCGGTTGTTTAGTAATTGTCCTTATGATTCACGATCTTTTGCACCTTAGACCAGTTAGTCCAGCCGCCAACTACCGCGATAATCAACCCGACAATGAGCAGAAACGTAGAGGACGTCAGGGCAAAAACTGCGAGGCCACCAGCAACACCGCCGACAACGCTTACTGCTGCATTCCGGGTGTACTTACGCACATCTTGTTTACGCTGCTCAATCGAGTTATAAGGACGAGGTTGCATAGTCATGCTTTAAGATTCTACAAAGCTTGGGCAAAAATAGCCCACTAATGCGACTGTTCAATCCATGCGATGCCAGCGTCGCATAGCCGCGCGCCATCCTGGGTTAACGAGGCCAGCAGATTTTCAAGGAATTCCCGCTGGCCAGGGTCCACAGCCAACGTTAATGTCACACGGTGAGAATACTGGGTGTCCACGACTGCCACGTGCCGCGCACGCAGCTCAGCTTCAAAACGCCCGGCATCCGCGTGGTTGAAATCAACAGAATAGAGCTCTCTTTTATGTCGCTGCACAGTTGCCACCTGAGCCAGGCAATCAGACACCGCGCCTGAATAAGCGTGAACCAAGCCTCCGGCGCCTAACTTTGTGCCGCCGAAATATCGCACAACTACCGCTGCAACATCGAGGATTCCGCTTCCCCGCAGCACATCGAGCATGGGGGTTCCCGCGGTACCCGATGGTTCGCCGTCGTCGCTCGAACGCTCTACGGGATTTGATCCCTCGACATGGTAGATATAGGCGCTGCAATGGTGGCGTGCATCAGGAAATCGCTTTTTTATGTCGGAGATAAAATTCCGCGCTTCCTCTTCAGAAGCAACCCGTCGAATAAAAGTGATGAATCGAGACCGCTTAATGTCAATCTCAGTGGAAAATTCCTGGTGGTCCACCGGCCGGACGTACATAAACGCTGCCTCTCAACTCTTACTATCGATTGCGATACGCTGCCTCAAAGCCACGGGGCCCGCTACAGACTCACCAAGTACCCATATTCTGCGGTACCAGGTTCGAGTCGACGGCACTCAATCCGGGAGGAATCCATCCTTTCCAAGAGCCCCTTGAGATCACTCGCGCGTCCCAGTTGCAGGCCGACCAACGCGGTGCCAGTCTCGCGGTTATTCCGTTTCAAATATTCAAACAGCGTGATGTCATCGTCTGGCCCCAGAATGTCGCTGAGGAAAGACCTCAGTTGACCAGGCTCCTGTGGGAAAATCACGAGGAAATAATGTTTCAGTCCACGGTGCACCAGAGAACGTTCCATGATCTCGCTATAACGCAAGACATCGTTGTTGCCTCCAGAAATCACACATACTACAACCTGGCCTTTAGGGAGATTGAGGTGCCTTAAAGCCGTCACCGATAAGGCTCCGGCTGGTTCTGCGATGATTCCCTCGTTTTGATAGAGATCTAGCATCTCCGTGCACACAGCACCCTCGCTTACGTGCATGGGGTGCAGCCGCCCAAGATTTGCCTCAATGATCTGGTAATTAAGATCACCGATGCGCTTCACCGCAGCGCCATCGACAAAGGGATCAACGGTATCCAAAGACACAGGACCCTCGTTGTCTAGCGCCGCAGCCATGGAAGCCGCGTGTTCCGGTTCCACCCCGACCACTGCGGTACGAGGCGCCATATCCGCAACATAGCTCAGTATTCCGGAAAGAAGCCCGCCCCCACCGACGGGAACGACTATCGAGTCAAGTGATTTTCCCAGACTCGTCAGCTGCGCGAGGACTTCCGCCGCAACGGTTCCTTGGCCTATCACGGTGTCTCGGTTATCAAAGGGCTCCACCATTGTCGCCCCGGTTTCCTCGGAATAGGCACGCGCAGCCGCGGCCGCCTCATCAAAGTTAGCCCCAGTCACCACGAGTTCTACGGAGTCTCCGCCATGGACCAGAATACGATCGCGCTTTTGCTTAGGAGTTGCCGCAGGAACATAGATGCGTCCCTTGATCCCCATCGTTCGACAAGCAAACGCTACGCCCTGCGCATGGTTGCCTGCCGACGCCGCCACGATTCCTGCCGCACGTTGGGCGTCGGAAAGCTGCGAGATTGCGTTCACGGCTCCCCGAATTTTGTACGAACGGACGTCTTGGAGGTCCTCGCGCTTAAGGTACACCTCCGCACCCGTAGCTTGGGAAAGACGTGGGCAATACTGCAAGGGAGTCGGAGCAATAGAAGCAGAAATCCGTGCTTGCGCCATCTGAATATCGGCGGCATGAACCTCATGATTAACGCTATGTGCGATCTGCTTCTTGTCCGATGTAGTCATGAGGACACAGTTTAGACGGTTATCTCAAGTGATTTTTAATTGAGAGAACAATTGGGGTGCGCACAGGCCAAGGTTGCCTCGCGTTCACCCCAATTGTCGTCCTCCTAGCCGAGGATCCCCGGGCCCATCGTGGCCTTCAAGTCCCCCATCAGGCTTGCTGTGCGGTTAACCCGTAAATGTTCACCAAGAATCATCACGGTGGCCTCATCGCCATGAACGATGTTGAGGTACACGTCAGAATCGCCCTTGTTATTAGCCAGCACGTCTTTCAGACGCGCAATGTTTGCCATGGTGCATTGTTCTGTGCGCATCGTCAATCGGAGGGGAAGCCCTGCTCCATTGCCCGGGCCAAGGTCAGGGACCTTGAGGTCATCGCAGAACAGCGACATACGATCATCACGGATTGAGACGTGTGCCTTGGCCAGGATGATATTGTCTTCCACAATCTGGGGTCCAACTATCGCGTAGATCTTGTTAAACACCAGCAGATCCACCTGGGCACCATGGTGATCCTCAATGGTTACGATTGCCCAAGGGGAGCCATCTTTTTTAGAGTAACGACGATCAACGCTCGAAATAATGCCGCCGATTTGTACCTCTGCGCCATTACGCAACTCACCGGCCAGGATCGTTGTCAGCTGAGTATCTGTCTGAGCGTCTAGCGCTTCCTCGTATCCATCGAGCGGGTGCCCAGAAACGTACAGTCCAAGCATCTCTCGTTCTAGCGCGAGCTGGTGCTTTCTATCCCATTGAGCCTCTGGAATCTGCACGGCAAAAGCATTGCTCATTGAGTCATCATCGCCGCCGAATCCGGCGAAGAGGTCAAATTGTCCCTTGTCTTCCGCCTTTTTAGTGCTAATGACGGAATCAACTGCGTCCTCGTGGATGAGCAACAAGCCTTTCCTCGGGTGTCCCAAGGAATCAAACGCGCCAGCCTTGATCAAAGATTCTGTCACGCGTTTGTTGCACGCAACGGTATCGATTTTGTCCAGATAATCCGAGAAGTCTGAGAAGCTGCCCTTTTCCTGGCGGGCTTTCACGATCGAGTTGACCACGTCCTCACCAACGTTACGCACAGCCCCCAAGCCAAAACGGATATCGTTTCCTACGGGGAGGAAGTTCAAACGAGACTCGTTAACGTCCGGTGAGAGCACCGATATGCCCAGGTGCCTACAGTTGGATAGGTAGATGGCAGACTTGTCTTTCTTATCCGCAACAGACGTCAGCAGCGCCGCCATATACTCAGCTGTGTAGTTGGCTTTCAGATACGCAGTCCAATAAGAAACCAAGCCATAACCTGCGGCATGGGATTTGTTGAACGCGTAGGAGGCGAAGGGCTCAATAGTTCCCCACAGTGCGTCCACAGCGCCCTTGGAGTACCCGTTGGACAGCATTCCCTCGAGGAACTTGTCGTACTGTTTAGCCAAGACTTCAGGCTGCTTCTTACCCATCGCTTTACGGAACCCATCGGCTTCACCAGCTGTGTAGTTAGCTACCTTTTGGGAAATACGCATGATCTGCTCTTGATAAACGATGAGACCATAAGTTTCATCAAGAATCTCACGCAGCGGCTCGTCAAGCTCAGGGTGGATAGGCTCAATGGGTTTACGACCATTCTTTCGGTCCGCATAATCCCAGTGCGCATTCACACCCATGGGGCCAGGACGATACAAAGCCAAAGACGCCACGATGTCGTGGAAGCCCGTGGGCTGCATTCGTTTGAGCAGTTCTTGCATGCCGCCCGAGTCGAGCTGGAAAACACCGAGCGTATCGCCGCTGGACAGCAGTTCATACACCTTGGGGTCATCTGTGGCCAGTTCCTCAAGATCAATCGTCTCTTTCCGGTTGATCTTGATGTTCTCGATGCAGTCACCGATAACCGTAAGGTTACGCAGCCCTAGGAAGTCCATCTTCAGCAGGCCGATGGCCTCGCACGCAGGATACGGCCATCCGGTAATAAGCGCCCCATCTGCGGCACGCTTCCACATCGGGATATGCTCCAACAACGGCACGCTGGCCATAATGACGGCACAAGCGTGGACGCCCGCCTGACGTACTACGCCTTCTAGTCCGCGAGCAGTGTCATAGATTTTTTTAACGTCGGGGTCTGTCTCAATGAGATTTCGAACTTCCCCGGCTTCCCCGTACCTGGGATGCTCGGGATCCATAATCCCGGATAGCGGAATGTCTTTGGCCATAATCGCGGGAGGAAGTTCCTTTGTAATGCGATCGGCGATCTGGTAGCCAGGCTGTCCATACTGCACGCGAGCTGAGTCTTTAAGCGCCTGTTTGGTCTTCACCGTTCCAAAGGTGATCACTTGGGCGATCTTGTCTTCTCCCCAACGATCAGCAGCATAACGGATCATTTCACCGCGACGACGATCATCGAAGTCGATATCGATATCGGGCGCGGAAGGCCGCTCAGGGTTCAAGAACCTCTCAAAAAGAAGGTCATGTTCCATCGGATCAATATTGGTAATGGTCAACGCGTATGCCACCAAGGCACCTGCGGCAGAACCACGACCAGGGCCTACTCGGATACCGATGGATCGGGCGTGTTTGATCAGCTCCGCAACGATGAGGAAGTAGGAGGGGTAGCCCTTCATATCAACCACTGAAATCTCATATTCAGCACGGTCGATATAGGACTGCGGAACCTCCCCGCCGTTGAAGCGAACGCGGAGTCCCTCCATAACCTCATGATGCAACCAGGATGTCGGCGTATGGCCCTCTGGCACATCTGCGATGGGCATACGGTCGTGGGTGTGCTCCTCCCAAATCTCACCGTAATCCTGGACCCTTTCTGCAATCCACAAAGTGTTGTCGCAGGCCTCAGGCACAAGAGAGTCCCACATTTCCCGCATCTGTTCTGCAGTCTTGATGTAATAGCCAGACCCGTCAAACTTGAATCGGTCGGGATCGCTCAACGTTTTTCCGGTCTGCACGCACAACATGGCCTCGTGGGCCTGCGCCTGAGATTCCAAAACATAGTGGCAGTCGTTGGTGACCAATGGCGGAAGATCAAGCTTTCGCCCGATTTCCAGCAGCTCCGAGCGAACCCGGTTTTCGATCTCCAGGCCATGGTCCATGAGCTCCAAGAAATAATTTTCTTTGCCGTAAATGTCCTGCCACATGGCGGCGGCTTCGAGCGCCTGATCAAATTGCCCTAGGCGCAAGCGAGTCTGTACGTCTCCGGAGGGACATCCGGTGGTTGCAATAATGCCGGAGGCGTGCTCGGCTATCAGATCTGCGTCCATTCGTGGCCACTTACCCAGCTGCCCTTCATAGGATGCCATCGATGACAGATAGAAAAGATTGCGGAGGCCTTCGGCATTTTCTGCCAGCATAGTTTGGTGCAGATATGCGCCGGAGGCTGAGACGTCATCGGACTTCTGATGTGGCTCGCCCCACCGAACCCTTGTTTTGTTGAATCGAGAGTCCGGAGCCATATACGCCTCGATACCAATAATTGGTTTTACTCCGGCTTTCTTCATAGTTCGGTAGAAAGCATCCGATCCGAACATGTTGCCGTGGTCTGTCATACCCACAGCTGGCATCCCCTGCCTCACGACTTCGTCGGCAAGCATATCCACTTTCGCCATGCCGTCGAGCATCGAATACTCAGTGTGATTGTGCAGATGTACGAAAGAGGATTTCTTGGCCATAGCCAGTCAGTGTAGCGCCTTGTTATTTAAATCGCCTCATGCCAGGTCAGGGGATATTTTAACGCCCCACCACGTTCGTTATTGAACTTCAATTTCAATATCACTGTTCCCGTTTCGCTTGCCCGACCCCCAACTGGGTCCGCTACCGGCACTATCGGGTGCGTCCGACCAATGGGAGAGGTTAGGATTCCCCCATGCTCTATGGCTTTTTGGCGTATCTCTTGTGGGGTCTCTTCCCCGCATACTTCCCGCTGCTCCTCCCCGCGGCCCCTGTAGAAATCATCGCCCACCGGATCATCTGGACCGGAGTGGTCATGGCCATTGTCATCACAGTCACTAAAAAATGGCGCGAGTTGCGCAACGCAAGTGTGTCCACATGGTCACGCATTGCGCTTGCAGCAGTACTCATCGCCGCTAACTGGCTCATTTATGTCATCGCTGTCAATTCCCAACACGTGGCGGATGCGGCCCTCGGGTATTTTATTAACCCATTAGTAAGCGTTCTCCTCGGCGTCATCTTCTTAGCGGAACGTCTAAGAAAGCTCCAAACGCTCAGCGTGATAGTTGCTACCATCGCGGTGCTTCTACTCAGCATCGTGGGAGGACACGTTCCCGTTATCTCTTTGCTTCTGGCCGCATCCTTTGGCTTCTACGGGCTAGTAAAAAAGGGATTGTCCCTATCCCCTGCAGCATCGCTAACCGCAGAAACTCTCATCCTCATGCCAGTAGCTCTGGCATATGTGGGTTATCTTGAAGCCACAGGAACAGGAACATTTTTCTCTCATGGACCGCAGCACTCGGCGTTGCTCATCAGCGCTGGATTAGTCACGGCAGTTCCGTTGCTCCTTTTTGGTATCGCCGCACAACTCATTCCGCTTTCTACCATTGGAATGCTGCAATATATGACCCCTACGTTCCAAATGTTGTGGGCAGTGTTTGTAGTCAATGAGCAGCTGGACACCATCCGCTGGGTGGGTTTTGTGATCATTTGGATTTCTGTAGCTATTTACCTCACAGATCTCGCGCTATGGCGCAGGAAAGTTAAAAAGCTCTCGACGCCTCCCACTGCCCAGGTTTAAAGGTTTACAGGGCGGATTCCGATACGCCCCCAAGCAGCATCAGGAGGCAAAGCCTCAACGGTCAGAATCTTCGGGTCTTCTTGCAGTTTCTGCAATGCCTTCACGTTGTCATACACAACGACCGAACGGATATCATCCTCGTCCGCACCCCGCATAACAATCTGCTGTGTAAGCACTGAAGCCCGGTTGACGCCCTGGATGGGCTCAGGAAGTTCAATGGCCGTAGCTCCGCCAGAAATTACTGCATTGACTCGCTCAATACCCGCTTTCTCCAGTACAGAACCTATTTCCGCTACGCTGAAATGCCCGCGAAAAGTCGCTAAGGCAAATGCCTTTCCTTCAAAGTCAGATAATGATTCTCGTGACCGAGAGACATAGTGGTCAAGGCTCTCAGAGTGTTCCATACCCAATTGGTCGCCGTTAATGTTCATCGGTTTGCTGGTCTTATCCGACTGCCCCAGAATCGCGATAGCAGCCATGAGCGCAGCAATACTCACAAGCGCGATAACCATCCGGCCTTTATCCACGTGGTCCATTGCACAATGTTAACGCGTAGATGAACACTACGGCACGGTAACGTGCGCCGCTACAGCAAGCAACTACTAGTCTTCCCGCAAAACATCGAGCGCGTGCTGCAAGTCATCGGAGTATGGCGATGTTATCTCCATCCAGCGACCATCAGCAGGATGATGAAAGCCGAGCGAAACTGCGTGAAGCCATTGCCTAATGAGGCCTAGCCTCTCCGAAAGCTTGGGATCGCTCCCATACATGGGGTCGCCACAACATGGGTGGTGCAGCGCAGACATGTGCACACGAATTTGGTGTGTACGTCCGGTCTCCAAGTGGATCTTGAGCAGTGAAGCTTCCGCAAAAGCCTCCAGAGTCTCATAATGCGTCACCGCATGTTTTCCATCACTGGTCACGGCAAAACGCCAGCCTGCCGACGGATGCCTGCCGATCGGGGCATCGATGGTGCCTGTGAAAGGATCCATGTGTCCCTGAACTAGCGCGTGATATGTCTTAGACACCGTGCGCTCTTTGAAAGCTCGCTTAAGAACTGAATAGCCGCGTTCAGAGGCAGCAATCACCATGACGCCAGACGTGCCGACGTCGAGACGCTGGACTATCCCCTTGCGCTCAGGAGGGCCCGAGGTAGAAATCCTAAAGCCTGCGGCGGCCAGCCCACCGATCACAGTAGGCCCCTCCCACCCAAGTGTAGGATGCGCTGCCACTCCCACCGGTTTGTTGACTGCTATCAGATCATCATCGGAATACAGGATGTCCATGCCCTCGACGAGTTCCTCGCGAGGAGTGAGATCCTTTGTCTCCGGCAGTGTCACATCCAGCCACTGTCCCTCGGCGATACGGTCCGATTTCCCCACGGGGGTGGCGTCGACAAGCACATCGCCAGCTGTGGCTAAATCTGCGGCGACCGTGCGCGAGATGCCGAGGAGTTTGGACAGTGCTGCGTCGATACGCATGCCTGCTAGCCCCTCAGGAACAGGGAGCGAACGATGCTCACGCATTGTCAATCACCTCATCCTCGTTGCGTTGGAGCTGCTGCGCTTCTCGTTTACTCTCCAACAAGATCGCTACAAAGAAAACAGCCACGCCGCACGTTATGGCGCTATCAGCCACGTTGAAAACTGCGAAGTTCCCCACGGAGATGAAATCCACAACGTGACCAACAAAAAACGCTGGCTCGCGGAATAGCCTGTCGATGAGATTACCCAACGCGCCTCCGGCGATCATCGCCAAAGCCACGGCAGTCCAGCCATCGCGCACTTTTGGTGCATACCACGCGATGCCGACAACAAAAATGAGTTGAATGCAGGTAAAAAGCCACGTCGCGTTTTCGCCTAGGGAGAACGCGGCGCCTGGGTTGAACAGGAGGCGGAAACGGAACCAATCACCAATGAGCTTTAATGGCTGGCCGTTACCAAGGAAATGCAATACTGCCGCTTTAGACGCCTGATCCACCGCTGCAATACTGATGCTGATGGCGGCCATCGTAACGATGAATGTGCGTTGATTGTCGGTACCTATCGGGCCCCGCTGTCTCCTGTCTGTTCGAGTCACGCCTTCTATCTTGGCAAACCCACCGGTAAAAGTTCCAACCGAACACACGCGATCTGTACAGTGGACCTGTGTTTGATCACCAAAAGACTCCCCCCGTTGTCAGCTTATCCCCCTCCGATCAGCCGCAAAACCGGCACATGATCAAGCGCCCACTAGCTGTTATGTTGTCCTGCCTCTTAGCTGGCAGCACGCTTGTGGCATGCAGTAACCAGAAGTCTCCTGACACTCCCCCGGTTGAACGAGCAATCGGCCTGGAAGTCGACGCCCCAAAGATTACTGTCCTTAATTCTGGCAATTCAGACAAAAAGATCTACGAATACCAAGATCTGGAGACCACACACGATAACTCCCAAAAAATTGCAGTAAAAATCTCCGATGGTTTCCATCAAGAGGCCCGTAAGCAAGGAACCTTTGACACCACCGCGCCCTCCGGGGGCGACATCCACTACTTAAAATCCCCGGTTCAAGCCTCGGTGGAAAATGATAACGGAGCACGTTCAGTTTCGGTGACTTTTGCATACCCCACATATGACGAGCTTGAGGTCGCACAAGAAGTAAACACCGCTAAAGGCTTTCGTCTTGGCTGGTTTGCTAAAAAATCTGGCCAGGTGTCCTCCGTCAACGTCGCCGCACCCGTCGACGCAACCGACACCGGGCCGTGCCATTGTAGAACCGTTTTTGCTCAAACTTGCGTCCCTACCCGTCATTTTCCCCACGGAGGAAATCGGCGAGGGCGCCGTATGGACAGTTGATTCACGGGTCAACGGCGACTCTGCGTTTTTACAAACGATGCGTTTTACCTTGGCGCAAGCTCAGGGGGATTCCGTTGTACTCGACGTAGACGTCCAACAACGCCCCGTGCTAGGAGCACTTGAGCAAAACGGCACGTCCCTAGAAGTCCTCAGTTCTCATACAACCAGCACAGGACGTCTTACCGTCGATCTAAAAAACCGCTTCCCATGGGCACCCTAGCCCTGACTACCCGGGTAGTTTACGGGCAAGAGAATTCAGATCTTCGCATAATCCAAGATTCCACAAGCGCTCTAGAATTCTCTCCTACTCACTGATACTGGACAGGGGAATACAAGAAAATACAGCACTGCCGTCGCTTCTCTTACCGAGAGGGCGACGGCAGTGCTGTATGTCATGAACGCTGAGCAGCTGTGTGCTCAAGCTTTAGCGTGCTGCTTTACTGCGCTGGTGCGGGTGCAGGGGCTTCCGGCGCAGGAGCGGGTGCTTCTGGCGCAGGCGGTTGTGCCGCAGCATCATGGCACATAGGAGGAACCTGTTCTGGAGCCACAGTGTTGGTGATCAAGGTACAAGCCCACGATTGGGACAGCTTCCACATACCGTTGTCGTAGATGAATTCCACGTTCTCTGCTGGTTGTGCTTCTTTACCTGGCAGTGTGAAGTTCACCGTAGCCAGCACCGAGTTAGGAGTATAGCCAGGGAGGATCGGAGGAACCACGTGGAAATCGGCTCCTGATTCCTGCTTGGATGCTGTCATGGTTTGGAACAGCTCAGGCGCGGTCTCTCCACCTTGAACAGTCTTTACTTTTTCTTCTACTGGCGCATTGGGATCTGTTGCCACGGCCAAAATAGCGTTGAGGTCCTCAGCAGAAGGAAGTTCTGCCGGCGCAGCCTCTGAGGCCGCAGATGAGGTGCTCTTAGACGCAGACGAGCTACTCGACGAGCCCTTGTCGTCGCTGGAACAAGCGGAAAGGGCGAGACCCGCGCTTGCTGCAAGGGTAACTGCCACGATCTTCTTTAGCTTCACAAATACTCCTAGGTTTGGTTCGCCGTTAAGGCACGCACACCAAGCCACAATGGTTTGTATTCTGCGGTTGCAGAACTTCCGATCATGTCCACTCGGGCACGAACCCTGCACTATAGCGGAATTGGCTGTGAGCGGCAGAAGCTGCTGCCCGTCACCGGTCCGCCATGCGCAGAGGCCTGCACAAGGTCACCAGAAGTGCATCATGAGCAAAAGCACACGGCCATTTAACGCAGACCGCATACGTCGCAAAGAATGCTCTCCTAGCTCCCCTGCCCACATGGCGAACAAGGGTTGTATCTCATGAATGTTAGCGCTCATTGAAAAAAATCTCACGTCAACATGGTCACGTAAACACAGCTGTCTCCCGCAATATGGCAGTCTTGAGCACATGACCTCAGCTCATGAAGAACTTGGAAAAGTTGTCGTTCTCACCACAGGAGGAACCATCTCCTGCACGATGGACCCCAATGGTGCACTTATCCCCACGGTTTCTGGTGAGGAATTAATCGCGCATGTCGCGCCTCGCTTCAGCGGAAGCGTGGACATAGAAGTACGCGAGCTGCATCGTCTTGATTCCGCATCTATGACTTTTACCGACATAGATGTCATAGTCGCTGAGTCTCACAAGGCTCTGGCAGAGCCCAATGTTCTTGGCGTGGTGGTCGCCCATGGCACGGACTCCATGGAGGAAACAGCCATAGCACTGGATACTTTCCACACCAGCCCGAACCCCATCGTGCTCACTGGTGCTCAGCTTCCTTTCGATCACCCCGAGTCCGACGGACAAGGCAATCTCTTTGAAGCAATCATGGTGGCCTGCGATACTTCTGCTCGCGACATCGGAGTTCTGGTTGTCTTTGGTCATGCGGTGCTGCCGGCTCGCGGTTGTATGAAATGGCACACCTCCGATGCCCTCGCTTTTGCCACCAACGGCCCCGAGGAGCCGTTGCGCGCGGATCCAGTGAGCCCCACGCAGCTTTCCGACGTCCGCGTCGATATCATCCCGGCCTTCCCCGGCGCGCCAGCCACGCTTGTCGACGCCGCGGTAAATGCTGGAACCCAAGGGTTAGTGGTTGAGGCAATGGGCGCAGGAAATGTGGGGACGGAGATGGGAGTGGCCCTCGGAGCTGCCCTCGACGCCGGGATACCCGTTGTTATAACAACTCGGGTTCCACGCGGCGAGGTCTTCGGCGCTTACGGCGGGGCCGGTGGCGGAGCAACCCTTGCCGCAAAGAGCGCAATCAGCTCAACGTATTTCCGGGCTGGCCAAGCACGAGTACTGCTCGCCATTGCTGTGGCTACAGGCGTGCATCCGGCAACTCTTTTCTAAAAATCCGCTACATCCCAATCAAGGCTTGCCACAGGATCGGCAGGCTGTAACTCGGAATCATCAAGATCAAAAGTCTTCACCTTGCCGATCCCCGTAGTACGTGTTTCAAACCTTACGGTCATCTTCCCGTGCCCAAGTCCTTGGATCCAACCGTGGCCCAGCTCAGGATGCCAAACATCTTGGGTTGCACGCCACCGTGGGGATTCTTCTACAAGATCATCGTGGTGAGTATCTTTTAGGTCAGTTTCCTGTTGATCAGCGCTTTCTTTGGACACTGCCCCAGATACTCCCACTTCAAAGTCAGAATCACGCTGAACGATCTCCCTGTCGATCTCGGGAAATAGCACATCTTGACGAGCTATTTCCAGACCGGAAAGGCTAACGCCCACAAGGCGTATCGGCCCCAGTTCATCCGGGTAGCGCACCAGCTTCATCGCCGTTGCTAGAAACGTATCCCGATCATCAGTGGCATAGGGCAAGGTAGCCGATCGCGATTCTATGTGGAAGTCCGCCATGCGAAGTTTCACCGTTACCGTCCGCGCGCCTCGGCCGTCGTTAAGCAGCCGCCTGTGCGCATCATCCGCGGCACGCCGCAGCGCATCATCCACTTGGGGAACATTCATGAGATCTTTCGGATACGTGTGTTCTGCTGATATTTGCTTAGCCTCAGCCCGCGGAGCTACCGGGCGATCATCTACGCCGCGCGCCATCATCCACAGTGCCCGTCCGACCGTTGTTCCCAGGCTAATATCCACCTCCCACTGTGTCATTGCGGCTAGGTCTCCGATTGTTTCCACGCCCAACTGTTTGAGCTTTGTGCGAGTTACCGGGCCCACGCCCCACAGCTCGCCCACAGGTAAAGGAAGAATCAGCTCTCCATGTTTTTCCGCCGGCACGACAAAAACACCGTCCGGTTTAGCCTGATCCGAACCGATCTTGGCAAATTGTTTTCCACATCCCGCTCCCACGGAGGCCGGAAGCCCAACATCCTGTCGTATTATCCGGCGCAACTCATGCGCCCACTCCATGACTTCTGCAGACGTTGCCCCCTGGAGTTCTTCTGGCTCCATAAACCCCTCGTCCACAGAAACTTGCTCCACTAGCCCACCCACAGAACGCAGAATCTCAAAAACTCGGTGCGAAGCCGCCCGGTAGACCTCAAAACGCGGGGCAACAATAACGCCACGGAAACCAACAAGCCTTTTTGCTTGGTACATCGGCATCGCGGAATGAGCGCCCAGCGCCCGAGCCTCATAGGAGGCACCTGCGACAACTCCCCTGCCCGACACCCCTCCGACAAGAACCGGTCTATCACGCAGCGTTGGTCGCGTCAGCTGCTCACAGGATGCGAAAAACGCATCCATATCTATGTGCAGTACCCAACGCCTCATAAATACAAACATTAGTTCGATAAAACGTGTGTGTCGAATCTATAAAAGCGCAAGTAGACGCTGCAGGTACCACCACAGGAAATATCCCGGACACAAGGGGGTGTTATGCGTCCGGGATATTTTCTTATGCGCTGTTATTACTGAGCTTTTGCGACATCTGCGGTCACAGCTTCTATGACCTTATGCGCGCCTTCCCCACCAACGGTTACGGTGAAAGCAGTCGCTAGCACCTCACCGGCGATAAGTGCCGAATGGCGATCAGCCCACTCTTTCTTCTCTTCAGGGACAAAGAGCTCCACAATGATGCGGTCTGAGACTTCAAAGTTCGAAGCCTTGCGAGCATCCTGCAAACCACGGATAACATCCGCAGCCCAGCCTTCCGCTTCCAGGGCCTCATCCACAGTAATATCTAGCACTACCAGGCCGTCGACCCCATCTATCTGAGCCGTTGAATCTGGATCCGCAGCGACTAGACGTTCCGTGAACTCATCAGCATTCAGCTCGATACCATCCGCAACAACGACGTCGCCAGAGCGCTCATAATTGCCAGATTTCACTGCTTTGATCACCCGCTGCACGTCCTTACCTAGGCGAGGTCCTGCAACCTTGGCATTGACCACTACATCAAAGCGCCCAACGGCATCGACGTCGGAGGTGAGCACGACGTTCTTCACGTTGACCTCATCACGGATGATCGACGTAAACGGCTCAAGGCGCTGCGAATCCGGCAATGCAACCGTCACCTGAGGCAGCGGGAGGCGGTTACGCAGCTTGTGAGCCTTGCGCACCGAGCTCGTAGCAGAACATACGCCACGAATCTCATCCATAGCACGGACAAGGTCAGCATCTGCCGGGAAATCCTCTGCCTTGGGGAAATCCGCCAGGTGCACTGAGCGCTCGCCGGTCAGTCCGCGCCAGATCACCTCAGAGGATATCGGAAGCAGCGGAGCCGTGACACGGGTCAAAGTCTCCAGCACGGTAAACAAGGTGTTGAAGGCCTCTGGGTGCTGATCGTCACCCGCCCAGAAGCGCTCGCGCGAACGACGCACATACCAGTTGGTCAAAGCATCGCAGAACCAGCGGACCTCATCGCATGCTTGAGCAATATCGGTATTATCGAGGGCTTCGCCGACGCCGCGGACGACGTCGTGAAGCTTTGCCAAGATGTACTTTTCCAAGACATCTGTGGAATCGACAGACCATTCGGCAGGCTTCGACGAATACAACTGCAAGAAAGAGTAGGCGTTCCACATCGGCAAAAGCGCCTGGCGTACACCCTCGCGGATGCCTTGCTCGGTGACGATTAGGTTACCGCCACGCAGGATCGGCGAGCTCATGAGGAACCAACGCATAGCGTCAGAACCATCGCGATCAAAGACCTCGTTCACGTTGGGGTAATTCTGACGAGACTTGGACATCTTTGTTCCGTCATCGCCAAGGACGATGCCATGCGCCACAACCTTCTTAAAGGCAGGACGATCAAAGAGCGCGGTAGCCAACACATGCAGCGTGTAGAACCAACCTCGAGTCTGGCCCGAGTACTCCACGATGAAGTCCGCCGGGGAATGGCTATCGAACCACTCTTTGTTTTCAAACGGATAGTGCTTCTGAGCAAAAGGCATGGAGCCTGATTCAAACCAGCAGTCCAACACCTCAGGCACACGACGCATCATCGATTTTCCTGTTGGATCGTCTGGGTTAGGGCGCGTCAACTCGTCGATAAACGGACGGTGCAACGAGGTGGGACGCACACCAAAATCGCGTTCCAGCTCGTCCAAAGAACCATAAACATCCATACGCGGATAGTTTTCATCATCGGACACCCACACTGGGATAGGCGAACCCCAGTAGCGGTTACGCGAGATATTCCAATCGCGAGCACCTTCAAGCCACTTGCCAAACTGGCCATCCCGGATGTGCGCGGGCATCCACTCGATGTCCTTGTTCAGCTCAAGCATACGGTCGCGGAACTTAGTCACCTCCACGAACCATGACGGCAACGCCATGTAGATAAGAGGCTCCCCGGAACGCCACGAATGCGGGTAAGAGTGCTCGATCGTCTGGTGGCGTACAACTCTAGCCGCAGCCTTGAGATCAGCGATGATGTTCTTGTTGGCATCAAAGACCAAAAGACCTTCATACTCAGGTGCTAGCGACGTAAACTTTCCGTCCATATCCACCGGGATCACTGTGGGGATACCGTTGGCTTTACAGGTGTTCATATCGTCTTCACCGAATGCAGGTGCCTGGTGAACGATGCCGGTGCCGTCTTCAGTGGTCACATATTCTGCAGCAAGAATCTGGAAAGCATTCTCCGTATCTGCAAAGTAGTCAAAGATCGGCTGGTACTTTAGGCCAACGAGGTCCGCACCAGTGTGAACCGCCAGTACCTCGTGGTGTTCTCCAAGCTCCTTGCCATAGGCCCCCATAAGAGCCTCCGCCAGAAGAACGCGCTGGCCACGGATAGCCTCGGCACCATCCTCGCCTACTTTCACCTCAACGTAGTTCACGCTCGGATTAACAGCGAGAGCCAAGTTGGAAGGCAACGTCCAAGGAGTAGTAGTCCATGCGAGCGCATAAGCACCAACGAGCGAGGTATCTGCCGACGTTCCCTCGACGACCCCAGTGATAGGGAAAGTCACCGTAAGGGTTGGATCTTGCCGCATCTTGTAGGAATCATCCAAACGCGTTTCCTGATTGGACAGCGGCGTGTGTTCAGCCCACGAGTAAGGCAAGACCCGGAATCCCTGATAGATCAGGCCTTTGTCATAAAGCTCCTTGAATGCCCACATGACCGACTCCATGAAATCTAGATCCATGGTTTTATAGCCGTTATCAAAGTCGACCCAGCGTGCCTGCCGAGTTACGTAGTCTTTCCATTCTTGGGTGTATTCCAAAACGGACTTCGCGCAGTAATCGTTAAAGGCTTCCAAGCCCATCGACTCGATTTCGCCTTTGTCCTTGATACCGAGCTGCTTTTCCGCTTCGAGCTCAGCTGGAAGTCCATGGCAGTCCCAACCAAAAACGCGCCCGACGAGCTTGCCCTTCATAGTCTGATAACGCGGAACGATGTCTTTGACGTATCCGGTCAGCAGGTGCCCGTAGTGTGGAAGTCCGTTAGCAAAGGGAGGGCCGTCATAAAATACATACTCTGGGGAATCAGAACGCTGCTCTAAAGAAGCCTGGAATGTGTTATCTGAAGACCAAAAATTAAGAACTTCTCGTTCCATATCTGGGAAACGATTGGAACCACCAGACATGTCCACCTTGGGATACACGCCACCTACCTGGTTGGTCATAAAATCTCCTTCACTATCGCATTCGCTGCCGCAGGGACGCTATCTATAGCGCGGTACCACCCTGCTTGGAGCACACAGTGCTCCCGCTTCATTGTGAAGGAGATGACGGTCCTACCCGTCCGGTTCTACTCAGCATCCACGATCACACAACGAGAAAAGCCACCACAATTGGCAGCCTGTGCGTTTCTGCGCATCGCTTTTCTTCCGGAGGCTCCCCGGTGATTGCCGGATCAGCGCCTTGTAGCCGATTAGTATACCCGATAAACCATGTGCGACGAACTCACTGCACCCCTACGTTGTCCGCATCGTATCGGGGATAAGGCTTACGACGTTGTCGCGTTTTGACAGCGCCTTTTCGCGTTTGATTCTCCGAGCCTTTGGTACAATCTACATTATCGTGCGGAGTGCTTGCCACCAGAGTGTTTACCGCTCGAGCCTCGCGTACGTCGCTTTTTAAACATGTCCACAAACAACAAGATCATGCCTAAAACTACAGTTCCAAACAAGAGCCATTCCCAAATCTCACCAGTGCTGCTCAGAGATAAAACGAGAAAGATAAACCCTGCGATCGAAAGCACAATGGCAGCGATCAACATATTCAAGGCTCCTTGGAACTTACTGATAAAGAAATCGTGGCCCACCAGCTCATTCAGCTAGGGGCCACGTGAACATATGCGTCTATCCTGAAAGGCCTTAACGCTTCTCATCGGGTGCGGTCGTGCCACGGCTCTCAAGCTCTTCTAGCTGGCTCTGCAGCAGAGTCTTGAGGCGAGTGCGGTATTCACGCTCGAAGGTGCGGAGCTCAGAGATGCGCTTCTCCAGTGCAGACTGCTGCTGCTGGACGGTCGCCATGATCTCCGTGTGCTTGCGCTCTGCGTCCGCCTGAAGTGCGTTTGCTTTGTCTTCAGCTTGGCGTACCTGTGCCTCAGCACGAGAGTTTGCCTCGCTGAGGGTCTGCTCGGACTTCTTCTGAGCTTCCTCAACCAAAGCGCGGGAACGGGAGTCAGCCTCTGCAAGCTGCTTGTCGGCCTTCGCGCGCGCGTCGGCAAGCGTTGCCCTAGCACGCACATCCGCATCCTGAATCTGACGCTCAGAAGCACTACGAGCCTCATCCAGCATGGACTTAGAGTCGTTCTGCGCCTCAGAGGTAAGGCGGTCTGCCATCTCCTGGGCTAGTCCAAGCACCTTAGCTGCCTGCATGTGTGTTTCTGCAGTAGCGATTCCAGCGCCAGCGCCCGCCGCAGCGAAAGCTGCCTTGGAAACGTCCAGCTTGGGGCTTGCTGCAGCAGCCTTAGCCTTGACCACCTCTTCGTTGGCCTTCTTAGCCTCGGCCTTGGCGGCTTCCAACTCAGAGCGCAAAGCAGCGATATCGGTCGAGGACTTATCGGAGTACTTCCGCGCGTCGGCTAGCTTGGCATCGTATTCAGCCTTGAGCTTGGATTCGATCTCACGACGAATCGCAGCCTCATCGACAGAGGGCTTAGCAAAAGAGGCAGAGGCCATAGCAGGCTTGGATATTCCGCCCTGTTTAGCTTCCGCCTTTAGTTCCTCTATCTGCTGACGCAGATCCTCGTTCTCTTCCTGAATCTCAGCGAGGGTGTCTTCTACCAGATCCAAGAACTGATCGACCTCGTCCTCGTTGTAGCCTCGCTTGCCGATTGGAGGCTTACTGAAAGCGACGTTGTGCACATCGGCTGGAGTCAGCGGCATGGAGCTCTTCCCTTCGAGATTTCTTCTGCGCCCAAGAACCTAATTCCTTGTGCGCGGGGGGTTAACAATTCACATTAACTTACTTGCACACTCAAACGTCAAGAAGATGATCAAACGTTTATACGCAATACCTCCCCCATGATAACGCGTGTAGGCGCTTATGCAGCCCAGTACAGGCCAAAACAGCTCTCGTTTTCCTACTTTTTGGTGTTTTTTCAACAAAAATGAAAGAAATCGGGCGAGCAAGCAGAAAACTGGACATCTCCGCCCTCTTTTAGGGGCACCCGAGACATAAGTTATTTATAGTTTATACGGAATAAAGAGCGATGCTGAGCAAAATTCTGACAAACGAAAGCGCGAAGAAAAGTACCAAAATAGATACATCCAGCGCAACATTTCCGAGCTTTAGCGGAGGAATCCAACGACGCAAAAGGCGCACCGGAGGATCCGTTAGTTTGAACAAAACCTCGAAGACAATAACCATGAATCGTGGGGCCTGAAAATTACGAGAGAAGCTCACGATCATTTCCACCAAGATTCGTCCGATTAAGATCCAGGTATAAATCTGGACAATCAAAATCAGAATATTTAACAGAGTGTGCAATGATGTGCCCTTCCGCCTTGCAAAAATTTATCTAACTTCATCTAGCTTCCTAGTATTTATTCATAATAATGTGCCCTAAGACAAGTTGATCAGCACAATGATCGTGGAAGCCAGCGCAGCATTGTGCCACATCAACCCCCAATCAATATCCATATTCTTTTATCCTCGGGAGATACACAAAACCCCTTGGCGTTATAAGGATGGTTGGGACATATCCATCTTTATAACGCCAAGGGGTAAGAAAAGTTTCTCCCAGACCCTGACGGAAGGTCCTATACGCGGGCGGCGCGCTCCAAATCTGCAGTGGTCACATCTGCGTTCTCGGGAACAATAGCAAAAACCATGTGGCTGATCTTTTTCATCTGGCCACGGAGAGCAAAGCACAGGCCTGCCGCAAAATCAACGATGCGCTTGCCTTCATCCATTCCCAAGCGATTGATGTCAAAGACAACAGAATCACCGTCGCGGAAAGGCTCACCAATTTTGGTTGCGGCATCCGAGTAGCTATTGATGGTTACAGGGACAATATTCGACGAAGCACGACGAGAAACGCGGTCATAGGCGTGTGCATCCTGATATGCGGATTCACGGTAGCGCTGTGGCTGGTACGCTGCGCTTCCCTCGTAACGTGGCTCCTCGTAGTAAGCCTCATCCGCGAGGTACGGATCGCCTTCTACCCCAGAAAGCCCGAAGAAATCTTTGGTCTTCTTCATTATCGACATAAAGTGTCCCTTTCATCGTATGCGGTGTGATATGCAGTACTCCGCTTTTGCGATGTCCAAAAGCTGGTACTAGCACCTAAAGCTACTTGCTTATGGTGGCTCAATGCCGCTGCGACACAGCATTTTTCCGAGCCGGTATGAATTTTGTGGAGAAAATTGCCTGCCTCATTGCCCACGTTAAGGAAGCCACACAAGCCCTGCGTGTCGCCCTGTAGTACCTTCGCGACGATAAGAAAAAAGTTCTTTATCTTCTATCGTGCAGCGTGGGTCAATATCTATAGCTTTGACCCCTAGCTGTAGCAATTGTCGCGCTAGCCCTCTGCGAAGGTCTAATCCTGGCGTTCCTTTGCGAGTTTTTACCCGAGCGCCAGGCAGATGACGCTCCACGTCCGCAGCCATCTCTAAAGGAACCTCATAGTGCCGCCCGGAGGCAGCTGGTCCCAAAAGTGCATGAATATTGCGAGGTGTGGCACCTAAGTCAGCCATGGTTTCAATTGTCTTACGAACAATTCCGTTCCTAGCTCCCATTCGGCCAGCGTGAACTGCCGCCACCACCCCAGTTTCCGTGTCCGACAACAACACGGGAACACAATCAGCTGCCAGAACAGCCAAAGCAAGGCCACGCGTGGTGCTCACAAGTGCGTCGGTAGCTTCCACTGGTGTTTCTTGAGGTTGAGTAACCACCGTAACGTTGACTGAATGAATCTGTTCCATCCATACAATGTTGTGAGGTTCCAACCCGATAACACGCGCCAAACGTTTCCTATTAGAAGTCACGTTAGCTAACGCGTCACCCACATGATCTCCCAGATTGAAAGAGTCATATGGGGGAAGGGAGACCCCGCCCGCTCTGGTGGTAAACACCTTGCGGACGGAGCGGTCGTTTCCATTACTCATGTTTAGCGGAGGAAGTCGGGAACATCGAGATCTCCGCCGCGCTCGTCGCGACGATCCCGATAATCGTTACGGTAGTCTGCTCGGCGCTCATCGCTTGAGGTGAACAGGCCGTCGCCACCGCCAGCATTGCCACGGTGCGGTGGCTCCTCTATCCGCAGGTGGCGAGCTGAAGAATCGGATTCCTCACCAAAGATTGATGTGGAAGCACGCTCAGGGGCAGGGGTCGGTGTTACGGCAGGCTCAGGAGCTGCTTCTGCCTTAGGAGCGGGTGCTTCCACAGCATTTTTTGCACCATCAAAGCCCGTGGCGATAACAGTGACCCTGACCTCGTCACCCAAGTTGTCATCGAAGATCGTTCCAAAGATCAGGTTGACGTCTTCATCAGCCTTCTCCTGCACCATCGAGGCTGCGTCATTGACTTCCTGGAGGCCAAGATCTGAGCCGCCGGCAATAGAGAGCAAAACGCCCTTGGCGCCTTCCATGGTGGACTCAAGCAATGGCGAATTAATGGCTTCTTCAGCAGCCGTGAGTACCCGATTGTCCCCACGTGCTGAGCCCACACCCATGAGCGCAGATCCAGCATCGGCCATGACTGAGCGAACGTCGGCGAAGTCGACGTTAATCATGCCGGGGATGGTGATGAGGTTGGTAATACCTTCCACTCCGTTGTGCAGCACCTGGTCTGCAGCACGGAAAGCTTCCATCATGGTAAGGCTCGTGTCACCTAGCTGCAGCAAGCGATCATTCGGGATCACGATAAGCGTGTCGCAGACTTCCCGCAACGCATCGATACCCTCTACTGCCTGGCGCGTACGACGCGGGCCCTCAAACTTAAAGGGACGGGTAACAACGCCAACGGTCAGGGCACCCATCTTTTTGGCGATGCTCGCAACAACTGGAGCTGCGCCGGTACCGGTTCCGCCGCCCTCTCCCGCAGTCACAAACACCATGTCTGCACCCTTGAGGGTTTCTTCAATCTCGTTTTTATGATCTTCCGCAGAGGTGCGTCCAACTTCTGGATTCGCTCCAGCACCAAGGCCACGGGTAGCTTCACGCCCAATATCAAGCTTGACGTCCGCATCAGAGAACATCAGCGCTTGGGAATCGGTATTGACAGCAATAAATTCGACGCCCTTAAGACCTTCCTCGATCATGCGGTTAACAGCGTTGACGCCGCCACCGCCGACGCCAACAACCTTGATTACGGCGAGGTAATTATCTGGGGAAGTCATGAGCGACTCGCCTTTCACATTGAGTATTTTTACTTCTTCATTCAGCGACGCAAGGGAAACGACCAAAATGCGACGCTGCACTGCAATACATCATCGACTACTTTCAGGGATTTTTGTCGGACATTTGCGGCGGCGTGTCTCTAGTCTCAACCTTAACTTTAGGGTTTGACGTGCAGAAACAGGGAGGTTTAGACACCTCCCTCAAGGGTTTCGCTTGCCTGCTCAGCACAGAAAAAGTACCAGTGGCCTCTGTACCCCATCACAATAAAATGGAGTGCCATTCAACAAAAGAGAGCACTCCATTTTTTAAGGAATTTTATTTCACGGCAATAAGCGGTGCACCACTCACATCCAGGCTCTGTTCCGGACGCGTGAGAGCATTTTTCAGCGCAACTGCTTTATCCTTTGAGTTCTCCTGCGAACCCCAGTAGACACTGCGCCCGTCCTTAAGCTGGATTTTCAGTTCATACGCGCTAGGAGCATCGACGGACTCAATCTGAGCACGAATCTCAAAGGAAAGTCCTTCCACCATGGCCCCTACCGCCGCATACGCGGGCGAGGCATCGTCGTCTTGCCCGGTAACCCGGATCGCCTCTTGAGGGTGTACATCGATAACAAAGGCCCGCCCTTTTTCGTCGAAAAGATGATCTCCGTCAGAACGCTCAGCAAAAAGCACGGCATTATGCTCGGTCACTTTTACCTTGACAGATTGCGGAAAGGCCCTATCAACTGAGGCAGACGCCACCCACGGCAATCGCGAAACACCGGTAGCTGCTTTTCTCGCATCAATCCGTAACAGGTTGCTTCCCAAAGCGATACCCGTCGCAGCCACAATTTCTTCTTGTGGAGTGTGAATGTTTCCTTCTACGTCAAAACCTGAAACTTTGATCACAGGAACAATAAAAAGGACAGCCGTAACAAGGGCTACAGCAACAAGTACTCCTATGCTTCCCAAGATCGTTTTCTTTTTCATAACTCCACGAAATTCCTATGTTGTTTCTGATCGCAAGCGCGTTAAAATCTCCGGCGCAAGGATTGTCACGCTTCCTGCCCCCATCGTAATCACAAGATCATCCGGTGCTGCAAGATCTGCGACGGCATCGGGAACATGCGAAAAATCAGGTTCAAAATGCGCGGGGATGGTCATTTTATCTGTGATGATTCTGGAATCCACACCCTCAACGGGTTTCTCCCGCGCCCCATAGATGTCCAGGACAATAGCCTCGTCAGCCAAAGACAAAGCGGCAGCAAACTCATCCACAAAATTCATTGTTCGGGAGTATAGGTGAGGCTGGAAGACGACGATGAGGCGTCCCCGACCGCGAGCTTGCAGCTTGGCACGAGCAGCGGTTAAGACAGCAGTCACCTCGGTGGGGTGATGCGCGTAGTCGTCGTAAAGCTCAATGCCTGCAAAGTCTCCCTCTGCAACGGCACCGTGGTATTCAAAGCGGCGGCGTACACCGCTAAAATCGCTGATCCCGGCGGCTAACTTGGATAGATCCCCACCTGCGATCATGCCTGCAGTTAATGCAGCCGCTGCGTTGAGAACCATATACTGGCCGGGTGTCCGCAGGAGGACCTCTACCCCTTTGCCCTGGACGATGATGGTTGCCGCCGTGCCGGAATGCGTAACCTCGAAGGACTTCACCACTGTCTTTGCGATATCCGGATAATCCGCCGCAGCAGCTGACGTGCCATACCCCACGACGTTGATGTCGCTGTGCTCCTCGTGAACTTTTTGTCCCAACGTAGCGGTGTGGGGGTCGTCCAAGCACACGACTAAGGAACCGCCAGGTACCAAACGCTCAGCGAACTTCTCAAACACCTCAAAATAGGCTTCCTCCGACTTAAAAAAGTCAAGGTGATCCGGCTCAATGTTGGTAATGACCGCTACATTCGGCTTATAACGCAGCAACGAGGCATCAGATTCATCGGCCTCTGCTACAAAGGCGTCGCCGGTACCTTGGTGAGCGTTCGTCCCAGCTTTATTGAGTTGTCCACCGATGGCAAAGCTCGGATCCATACCCGCTGCTTGCATCGCTACCACTGCCATAGATGTAGTGGATGTTTTCCCATGCGTGCCAGCAATCAGAACTTGCGTGCTGCCCTCCATGAGCTCCCCTAGGAGATCAGAGCGACGAATAACAGGAATACCGCGCTCACGAGCTGCGACTAATTCCGGGTTATCCTGTGGAATTGCCGCAAAGGATGTCACCACTACCGTCGGCGTTTCCCCCGTGATGGTGAGATTTTCTGCAGCATGTCCAACCGCCACGTGTGCACCCATGGATCGAAGCGCCAGAACAGGTCGCGAATCTTTCACGTCAGATCCTGAGACGGTTGCGCCTCGCGATAACAAAATTCGTGCAACGCCGGACATCCCAGCACCGCCGATACCGATGAGGTGAACCCGGCTAAGATCGATGGCTGAATCCGAAGTGGTCATTTATCCTCCGTGGGGAATTACAAAAGCTGATGTTTCCAGCGTTTTTACACAAAAAAGAATGATCATAAAGCGGGCGATGGCAGCACCCACAGGGAGCCTCTCTCAGAAGGCAGGCTCAGACTAACAAGCTACGCGGGCAGATGCTCCGCATCGTGGTCTTTAACAATGTGATACACAATATCGGCAATGACCGCAGCCGCATTACCGGCCTGCGAGTGAGCCACTGCGTCTTTCATAGTGCGGTATATCTCAGAGGCACCCAGAATTTTTCCGACACTGGTAGCAAACGCATCACCGTCGAAAACCTCGTCGTCAACGAGAATAGCCCCACCTGCAGCAACGATTTCTGCCGCGTTCAGCCCCTGTTCACCGTTACCGTGGGGCAAGGGGACGTATATCGCTGGAATTCCAGCAGCAGTGTTTTCTGCGACGGTCATCGCCCCTGCACGGCAGACAATGAGATCAGAGACCGAGTACGCTGCCGCCATGTCCTCGATGTAGGGAACCGGAACATAGTGCTCGCGCGCGCTAGGAGCATCATTTTTTGCGCCATAAGAGTGCAAAACTTGGTATCCCTGCGAAAGTAAAGAATCAATTCCCGCTGCCACGGCTCGGTTAATAGAGACGGCTCCTTGTGAACCGCCGGTAACCAAAACGGTCTTCCGAGCGGGATCTAGCCCCCACAGTTGTAGTCCGCGTTCCCGAGCCTCAGAGTTAACCTCAAGCGTATTACGGATTGGAATCCCAACAACTCGCCCAGGCATGCCAGAGCCGGCTACTGCGTTGAGTCCCAGCCCGCCCATCCGCACGCCCAGTTTATTGGCCATTCCCGAGCGCGCATTGGACTCATGAACGATGTACGGGATCCCCAATGTCTTAGCCGCAAGGTATCCGGGAGCAGAAACATATCCGCCAAATCCGATAAGCACGGAGGCGTCGTGTGCTTTGAGCACGTCGCGGGTCTGTTTTACGGTACGCAGCAGCCTCAATGGGAGCTTGAACAAATCCGCATTAATCTTGCGAGGCACAGGAACGGGATCAATAAGTTTAAGATCAAACCCTCGCGCAGGAACGATTGTCTGCTCCAGCCCTCTAGATGTCCCCAACGCGATCACATGAGCACCGCGACCTCGCAATTCCTCTGCGACCGCCATCGCCGGCTCGATGTGCCCCGCGGTTCCGCCACCTGCTACTACTACGTGTGGGGATTGCATTACCGTCTCCTACGCCTATCGTCTTTATTGTTCTGCGAGGACCATCCGTCCCGCCTACGGTATCCGACGCTACCAGTGCCGTAATTATTGCTTTCCGACGCCCACCTATTTCCGCGTTATGCGGATCCAGAAGAGTAACGCGTATCGGTGTTTCTTGCTCTATTGTCCCGCCAATCACGACTTTGATTGCCTCGCGTAGTGCGTTGTTCCTCCACTACGTAGGAGCTACGATGAGTTGATTCTCTCCGGGGTCCACGGGCAGCAGGCGAGGAAGCCTGGTGTGGCTTGGGTGCTGGCGGCGGCATGCGTCGCTCTGCGAGACGGTTTTTAGCAGCAGAACGCCCAAAAATGGGGGCTTTAGGGGAAAGTCCTTCCACATTTGGTTCTCTCAGCCCCAGGAGGCGGTCGATGGGAGGGCGCCCATAAGATTGCATCGCTGAGATTGCCTCCGGCTCATGCCGTGCGCAGTTGGCCAAAAGGCCCATGGAGGCCAAAGTAATAATCGCTGAAGTTCCGCCAGCAGAGATCATCGGTAGCTGGATACCGGTCACAGGGAGCAAGCCAATCACATACCCAATGTTGACAAAGGCCTGTGCAGATACGCCTGTTGCCAGCGTCGCGGCGGCAAGAGCTAGAAAGCGATTGGAATTTTTTGCAGCCGTGCGCATCCCAAAGAAAAGTAGGCAGGCAAAGAGCACGATGATAATCGCTCCGCCAACAAAACCCCATTCTTCTCCAACAATGGCAAAAACAAAGTCATTACGTGCCTCTGGCAAGTAGAACCATTTTGCACGCGACTGCCCGATTCCTACGCCGGTGAGGGAACCGTCGGAAAGCGAAAGGAAGCCTTGATACGACTGGTAGGCCTTATCTGCAGTGTCTTCAAAGTGCCCTAGCAGCGCGTCAAAGTAGACAGTGAAACGGTCATTTCGGAAACTGGTTCCGACCACCATCCCCAATGCACCAAAAACAATAACTGCTGCAGCGGTCAACATGTAGGTCTTTTTAACGCCCGCGAAAAATAGCATCGCGATCACCACAGAAGAAAAGGTAACCGTCATTCCCAAATCGCCTTCGGCCGCGATGAGAACGGCGACCACTCCTGAGAACAGTGAGTAAACGATGTAGTCGTTCCATTTACCCGTCGGTTTAAATTTCGGGCGAGAAAAAAAGTGCGCTCCCCACACCGCGATCATGACACGAGCGACCTCTGAGGGCTGCAGCCGCAATGGTCCTAGAACAATCCACGATTGCGAACCCACTTCTTCTCGTCCTGTACCAAATCCAGGTATAAGAACCAGAACCAAGAGGAAAACCGTAAAGGCCATGGCTAAAGTGGAAAATCTTCGCACTACGCCTGGGGGCAACCACAGCATCAACCACATGCTGACCAGGCCAATCACTACCATCACCATCTGCTTGAGAGCAGAACCCCAGACGCCGCTGCCTTCTGCCAAAGACCACGTCATCGAGCTGGCCACTACCATCAAGACTCCGGAAAGGACGAGCAACCCGACTATCGACAAAATGATGTAGTAGTTGGCAAGCGGCCGCTGGAACAGCGCGCTCACCCGATCACCGATCATCCGAAGCGGAGATCCAGTGTTTCGTTGTGGTGCTGTGGTGCTTGTCATTACTGCCCCTAGCCGCTGGTTGTCGTGATGGTTATGGAACTCACCTTAGCGATTAATCGTGAAGTTCTCGCGCTATGGCCTCAGCAAAGATGTCTCCGCGTTGTCCCATTCCGGTATACATATCCAGGCTTGCCGCCGCAGGAGCGAGGATGATCGCGTCACCTGGTGCCGCGTGTGCCACAGACCACGCGACAACATCATTCATCGCCTCACGGGGTTCCTGACTCTCCGTCACCATAATAGCGGCATGTGGAGCAAGCTCTCGCACTGTTTCTGCGATAATCGGAGCATCGATACCAAGTAAGGCTACCGCCTTCAATCGTGGGGAATGCTCAAGAACAAGGTCTCGAATCTCTGCCCCCTTGAGCTGGCCTCCTGCAACCCATACGATCGACTCGTGTCCAGCCAGTGCGGTGCCTGCTGCATGGGGATTTGTGGCCTTTGAATTATCAATGGCCACAATGCCGCGCACATTACCCACGATCTGACTGCGATGCCCTGCTACGTGGAAGTCCGCTAGTGCCGCCGCAATCGTGTCCGCAGAAACTCCCATAGCTCGGGCCGCTGCCGCAGCAGCAAGGGCATCATAAACTCCCGCTGGCCCAGGCGGCTCAATGCCTTCAGCGGATACAAGCTCAAGTGAATCGGCAAAAGCGCAATCCACAATCATCTTATTGCGCACTCCCAGCTGGCCTGCGCGTGGGTCGGCAGCGGTAAACTCAACGAGCTTTTGCGTCTGAGTGGTGCTCAGAATCCGTGCTACGTGTTCGTTGTCCACACCGGCAATAGCGATAGGGGCGCGCAGAACCTTCGCTTTGGCAGCAGCGTAGCTGTCAAAACTCCCGTGCCAGTCGATGTGATCGTCTGCGAGGTTCAACAAGATACCCACATCAGGGATAAGCTGCTCCGACCAATGCAACTGAAAGCTGGAAAGCTCAGCCACGAAAACGTCGATACGCTCAGCGCTGTTCAGCGCTTCTGCCACTGAAACCCCGATATTGCCCACCGCTTGTGCCTTGACGCCAGCACGTTTCATGATTGCTTCCAGCATCGCAGTGGTCGTAGTTTTCCCGTTTGTTCCGGTTACTACAAGCCACTGGCGTGGTTTCCCAAATACTTCTGCGCGGTCAAGGCGATATGCCAGTTCCACGTCACCCAAGACTTCAATCCCTAAGTCTTGAGCACGCACCAATAAAGGCGTGTCCGGCTTCCAACCAGGCGACGTGATAACAGATGAAAAACCTTCAAGCTGTACATCTGTGTCCACGCAGACTGCGGCACCGGTCTGCGCGTGGATGTTTTCCAGGGCGTCTGGACGCGAGTCTGCAACAACCACATCTACGTCCAGGCTCTTTAACAAAGCTGCGGTTCCCAGTCCCGATACGCCAGCACCAGCGACGAGAACGCGCCCCTGGAGTTCTTGAGGAAGTCTCTTCATCGCTTAGACTCCCGCCAGCGAGAGCCACTCACCGTAGAACACCGATGCGCCAATCAAAGCGGCAAGAGCAGCGATGAGCCAAAAACGAATCACGACAGTGGTTTCGGCCCACCCGCCATTTTCAAAGTGATGATGGAACGGAGCCATACGGAAAATTCTGATTCCCTTAGTCCGGAACCCGACTACCTGAATAACAACCGATGCGGCCTCAAGAACAAACAGAGCACCAACGATCACCATGAGAAGCTCGGTGCGAGAAGCTACTGACAAACCGGCGACAAGACCGCCGAGGGCCAGGGAACCGGTGTCTCCCATAAAGATCTTCGCCGGCGCGGCATTCCACCAGAGGAAACCCAAACATGCGCCCAACCCTGCGGCTGCCAAAATAGCCAAGTCCAAAGGATCGCGTACGTCATAGCAGCCAGGTTCCGCACCAGCAGTACATGCATTACGGAACTGCCAGAAGGTAATCAGGGTGTACGTTCCCATCACGATAGCCGTCGAGCCAGCGGCTAAGCCGTCGAGTCCATCGGTGAGGTTCACGGCATTCGACCAGGCAGAAATCAAAATGTAAATGAAGATCAAAAAGATCGCGATTCCCACAACGGTGGGACCAACGGCTAAGTCCACCGTGTCTAGGTCTCGCAAGAAGCTCAAGTGCGTGGACCCTGGTGTGAGTCCGTTTTCATCTGGGAACCCCAGAACCAGGCCGCCGAAGATGAGAGCTATGGCCAGCTGTCCCACGAGTTTGGCGGTCTTATTCAAGCCTAGGTTTCGGCCTTCGTACAGCTTGATAAAGTCATCTGCGAACCCAAGCCCGCCAAGTGCCAGAGTCAAGCCAAGCACCAGGACTCCGGAAACTGTGAAACCGCCTTGTCCGCTGATTTCCCCATAAATCGCAGTCACTAGGTACGCGACTGTGATTCCCACCAAGATAGCAATGCCACCCATTGTCGGGGTGCCACGTTTACGCAAGTGAGACTTTGGGCCGTCCTCACGGATTTCCTGCCCTAGCCCCTCCGCGCTAAAACGACGAATCAACACGGGTGTGACAAATAAGGAGACCAACAATCCAATGGCTCCGGAGATAAGGATTTGAGTCACTTGCTATTCACCTGCTGTATTTCGTTCTTTATGTTGATCGTTCACGTGGGGTTTGTTTATTAGCTCTTGGTCGGATATCACGGCTACCAGCTCATCTGCTACCTCCCAAAGGGCAAACGCATTGGATGCTTTGACCAGCACCACATCGTCCGCATGCAGCAAAGAAGCAAGCATATGCGCGGCTTCCGAATTAGTGCGAGCAACCAGAGTAGTTATACCCGTCTTCTCTGCTGCAGCGGCTAAGGCGCGACTGTCAGGATTCTCACCTACTGCGATAAGCCCATGCACACCCATGTTTTTAAGCTCAGCGCCGAGTGCCGTGTGGACTGTGTGAGATTCTTGACCAAGCTCACCCATCGGTCCCAACACTGCCCAACCACTACTTCCCCGAGCCCGGGCAGTATGTACCAGTGCGGATAGCCCGGCACGCATCGATTCATTGTTGGCGTTGTAGGCGTCGTCAATCACCGTAATGTTGCGAGGACAAGAAACGAGCGACATTCTATGTGCTGAAGCACCCACATGACGGTTCAAGGAACGTGCAATCGTTTCAGAATCGATCCCCGCCGCATATGCTGCCGCAGCTGCCGCAAGGGCATTAGATACCTGATGTTCTCCTGCGACAAGAAGAGTAATCTGATGGGCGTTCTCGCCCTGAATGTGCAGCATAAAACTAGCGCGGGCATTGTGATCAAAGCTGATGTTCGTTGCATGTACGGTGGCCTCTGTGGATATCGCAGAGTAGGAGATCACGCGTGCATTAGTCCGCGACGCCATCGCCAAAACCAGCGGATCATCCGCGTTGAGAACAGCCTCACCATTGTCTGGTAGAGCCTCTACCAGCTCACCTTTCGCCTGGGCGATAGCAGCTTGGGAACCAAATTCTCCGACGTGGGCAGTTCCTACGTTGAGCTCCACACCGATCTTGGGAGGTGCGATTGCAGCCAAATGTGCGATGTGGCCTATCCCCCGCGCGGACATTTCCGCGATAAGGAATTGGGTCTCTGTGGTGCACTTCAGGGCAGTATAGGGATGACCGATTTCATTGTTAAACGACCCCGGAGGAGCAACGGTGCTCCCTGCTGCAGAAAAGATGGTAGCCATCATATCCTTGGTGGACGTTTTTCCTGCGGAACCCGTCACCCCGACTACCACGAGGCCTTCCTGGGTAAGAGCATCTATAACGTGACGAGCTATCAGGCTCAACGCACGTAATACCGCGGCCACGGACCCATCGGCATCGTTTTCTGTGGCATAGCTATCGCGTTTCCGTTCTTTTTCCGGGATTGGCGGGACGATAACGCCAGGAACAGGGTGTCCACCATCCATAACCGGACGGGACAAAAGGCAGCCCACGGCGCCATCCGTGACTGCTTTCGCGGCATAGTCGTGGCCGTCGATACGCGCCCCGTTGAGCGCGATAAACAGCCCACCGGCAGTAACTTTGCGGGAATCGAACTCAACAGATCCTGTCACTAACGCCGTCGGATCGGTGCCCGAGGTAAGACTCCCGCCGACGATCTCGGCGATTGTCCCCAAAGACAACTCAATCATTGTTTTCCCTTCAATCCCATGTACTTCGACTCTCTGGTTAACGCCTGCCGCAGGTTAGACCATCAGCAGGATGAGTTCGCGCGCTAGCTGTTATTTCTTATCTCTTCGAGCGCGGCGGCCAGCTCTTCCCGGTCATCAAAGTGATGATTTACTCCCTGGATGAGCTGTCCTACCTCATGGCCTTTGCCCGCAATAATGACGGCATCGGTGGGCTTTGCCCACGCCACAGCTTGCTTTATAGCTTCTCGACGATCTCCTACCTCACGGATTTCCGCAGTCGTCGCGGCTTCACGGGCACCACGCAGAACGGCTTCCCGAATCAGTGCAGGATCTTCCGAACGCGGATTATCGTCAGTAACAATCACTAAATCGGCTCTGCGGGCGGACTCCTCCCCCATGATTGAGCGCTTACCTTTATCTCGATCGCCGCCAGCGCCCACGACTATCGCCACGCGCCCGGCTGCTTGACGACGAACCGCGTCCAATACCGCAGCCACTGCCGCAGGTTTGTGCGCATAATCTACGATCGCCAAGAAATCCTGGCCTCGGTTAACCCGCTCCATACGCCCAGGGACACTTACCGCCGTGAGCCCTGCGACAAAGCGATCAAGGTCGATGCCGATGCTGCTGGCCAAACCTACTGCAAGCGCTGCATTAGCTACGTTAAAAACCCCTGGAATAGGCAGATCAACGTCGATGTTCCACTCTCCATGCGTCACCACAAAACGCTGGCCACCAGCGGCATCCACGGTAAGACCCGAGACAGCAAAATCTGCTTGTGCTTCCGAAGTCGTAGACACCGATAGAGCATCCGCTCCGCTTCGTTCTAGCATCTGCAGACCCCATGGGTCGTCTATACACACGACTGCCTTGTTTGTGTGCACAGCAGAGGCTGGATCAAACAGCAATGCTTTCGCCTCAAAGTACTCGTCCATCGTCGGATGGAAGTCCAGATGATCTTGGGAAAGATTGGTAAATCCAGCTGCAGCGAAATGCGTAGCCGACACCCGACCCAGAGACAAGGCGTGGCTGGATACTTCCATCACTACATGGGTTACGCCCTGGTCAAGCATCTGAGCAAATAGCTTTTGTAGCATCGGCGCTTCAGGAGTAGTGAGCTTGGTGGGGATCTTCGCCCCATTGATTCGAGTCCCGGTCGTGCCGATGAGCCCTACTGATTTTCCAGCGTTAATCAGACCGGCTTCAAGCATATAGCTCGTTGTTGTTTTGCCACTGGTGCCAGTAATTCCAATGACTTGCAGCGACTCTGAAGGGTGTCCATAGATCTCAGCGCTGACTGCGCCAAGGATGTCCCGAACATTCTCGACTAACAGCCGCGGGCGGGTATCTCCGCTCTCCTGCAAAATCGCCGCACCAGCAGCATCCGTCAAAATCGCAGCTGCTTGTGTTCCTTGAGCATAAACAGCACCATGGCTGCGGGTACCCGGAAGTGCGGCGAAGAGACCTCCTTGAGGAAGTTCCTGGGAGTCAAGACTGATCTCCTCAATGACAATGTCCTTGTCACCGTGGAGTTCACCACATGTCAACGCTGCCAGAGAACCCAGCGTTACCAAGGCACGCTCTTTTCCGCTCATACGCTTCCTTCCCTACCAAGATCACTAACGCATTTAACGACAAACGATAAGTCTTTCATGAATCCCTGCTTTAGCCGAAATATTCACAAAACTAATGAGCCTGTAAAACCAATTGGCCTTCCATTGGTCGTGACAGAGGAACGTTATCGCGATCAAGCAACCACGACGCAATATCGTGGAACAAAGGAGCCGCCGACTGCCCGCCTTCGCCGTGAACTCCACGCAGTGGCTTATCAAGCATCAGCGCGATCACATAGCGAGGATTATCAGCCGGTGCTATGCCCGCAAACGTAATCCAATAATTGGAGTTTGAGTATGCACCAGTATTGGGATCAACTTGCTGCGCGGTACCGGTCTTACCCGATACTTGATAGCCCTCCACGCCTGCGCCAACTCCAGTACCCGATTGGACGCCTGTGGGATCTTTCTGGATAACGGCCCTAAACATATCCACGACTGTTCGCGCAGTATCCGCTGATACCACTCGCGTCTTGTTTGGCTCAGGCTGAGCTATTTCGGATCCCGTTGAGTCAACGACTTTTTCCACGATTCGTGGCTCGATGCGCTCGCCCTTGTTTGCCATTGCTTGATAGATCCCTGCCATCTGCAGCAGAGTCAAGGACATTCCTTGGCCGATGGGAAGGTTGGCAAAGGTACCACCGGACCACTGCAAAATATCTGGCAAAAGTCCAGCAGATTCTGAAGGCAACTCCACGCCCGTCGTATGCCCCACGCCAAACTTATGGAGGAGATCATTAAAACGTTCTTCACCAAGACGTTGCGCCAGCATCAAGGTGCCCACGTTGGATGATTTTCCAAACACGCCTGTGGTGGTATATCCAACCGTTCCGTGGTCCCAGGCGTCTTTAACCGTCACGCCAGACATCTTGATACTTCCGGGAACTTGAAGCACCTCGTCAGGGGTGGTCTTTCCGTCTTCTATCACACCGGCTGCAGTAATGATCTTTGCAACCGAACCCGGTTCAAAGGGAGCAGATACCGCAGTGTTATCAAAGACTTTTCCGTTTTTGAGCTGCTTTTCAATATCTCCATTTGGATTTATTGTGCCGGAATTAGCCATCGACATGATCTTGCCGGTTTCAGAGTCCAAGACCACTGCAGAGGCAGATTTCGCGCCTGAGTTAGCTACGGCTTGTTCTAGCTGTTGCTGAACATAGGCCTGCAAGTTCAGATCCAATGTCAAGGTGATGGAAGCCCCGTCCGTGGCAGGAACCTCATCGCGGGTTGTGCCGGGAATGATCTGACCATTAGCAGAAACATCAAGCGTTTTTTGCCCATCAATACCAGAGAGCAAAGAATCATTAGCTGCCTCAAAACCAAACTGGCCTTGGCCATCTTGGCTAATCTTCCCCACTATGTTCTCTGCGACAGCCCCGTTGGGGTATTGTCTAATCTGCTGCATGTCTGCGGCAATGCCATGGAAATTCTGGGAGATCTCCTCAGCAATATCGGGGTCCACGTTGCGCACGAGAACCTCGTAATTAGTATCGGCCTTCAGCTTCTTCAGAATCTGTTCGGACTTCACTTCCAACGTCGTAGCGCTCGCGTCACTGATGATGGTGAGAATCTGATCGGCATAATCGTTCAGAATATCATCCACCACTTCGTCGATACGCTTCTCCCTGGCGCTGCTGTCGAGCTTGGCATACTCGCCGCTATTTTGCAGTTTAAGCTGCGCCGTATAACGCAATTCTTTTCGCAATAGTTTAGGAGAAGCAGTCAAAGAACGAGCCTGCATCGTATAGGCAATACGGTTGCCTGCGCGATCTAGAATTTCGCCACGGCGCGCACTATCTATATAGGTACGCGAACGCTGCGCTTCTGCGCGATGTGAAAGCTCTGGTCCCCACACGAGTTGAACCCACGCTAGGCGCGCAACTAAGAGAACAATCATGATAATGGCAAGCGCCATCACTCCACGGAGCCGGAAGAGTAGCTGCTTATCCTTGTCCACCGCGACGGCACTTGTGTTGACGGTCCTTTTAAGACCGAGATCTTGTTCACGCCGATACCTAAAGCTATCGTTGCGGCGACGCGAAGTATCCCGAGAAGCCCATTCTTGTCTCTTCGGGACATTATCCGAATTAGATCGATTCACTCGCTATTGCCACCTAACCTGGTGAAACTTCCTCTACCGACCTGCGGTTGCTGCATAAGGAGCAACCGTAGACCCATTGGCACCAGTATTTGTACCCGTGTTAGCACTCACTGCGGGACCGGATTGCGGAACAGCATTAAGGCTACCCGCTACTTCATTCGTTTTGGCAGGATCGCTGGATGCAGAAGGAGAAATCTTGTCGCCGTTGATGTCCACGAGAGGATGCGTTGCATCATTAGCCTCCCGCTGAACCACTGGGTTTCCGTGGTCATCGTGCGCAAGAACACCTGCAGCATCAGGGACTACAAGCCCCATGGCACTAGCCTTACGCGCGATCTCTGCAGAAGAAGACGCGTTTTCTACATCCCGATTGAGGGTCTCAATCTGATTTTTTAGGGTGGTTTCTTGATTCTGTAGCTGCTGGATAGCAAAGGTTTGTTTGGTCGACAAGCCTGACAAAACTAGTGTCACGGCAACTCCTGCGATCATCAGCAACAAAATACCAGCAACAAAACGCACCCGCCCCTTATCGACTTTGGGACGCTCGATGCGCCGCCCCCGATAGGAAATAACCTGCTGGGAGCCTGGCACATGTTGGAACCTGCGCCGGGATTTTGACAGCGCATGATAGCTGGGGCGTGCAGTCCTGCTTGGAGAATCTAGCAACGCAGTAGCGGTTCCGGAGCTTAAGTCACGGGACCGGTAGCTTGACTCTCGGCGTGTGCCTTCCGTCATCGTCATCTATTGCTCCAGGTGCTGATTGGCTGTGGTTGGTTCTTTAAGTGCCTCAATCGCTCGGACTCTCACCGATGCGGCTCGAGGATTCTCTGCGATTTCTTGTTCATTTGCCTTTTCTGCGCCTCGTGTTACTACTTTGAATCCCGCTTCCATCCCGGGGAGATCCACAGGAAGTCCTGGCGGAGACTTAGAAGTACTAATGTCCACGAAGTAGCGTTTCACGATCTTGTCTTCCAAAGACTGATAGGACATGAACACCGCTCGGCCGCCTTTAGCCAAATGGCCTGTTATCACAGGAAGAACATTCTCTATTGATTCCAGCTCTTTGTTGACTTCGATGCGCAGAGCCTGGAATGTTCTTTTGGCTGGGTGTCCGCCGGTTCGTCGAGTAGCAGCGGGGATAGTAGCGTAAAGCAGCTCTACTAGCCGGCCAGAGTGCGTAAAAGGCGCTTTTTCGCGTTCTTTTACCACGGCACTCGCGATCTTTCCGGCGAAACGCTCCTCGCCGTAGACTTTCAAGATCCTGGCTAAATCACCATGCGCATATGTGTTGAGAACATCCGCCGCAGTGATCCCCTTGGAATCATCCATTCGCATATCAAGCGGCGCATCTACCCGATACGCAAATCCGCGCTCTGCTTGATCGAGTTGCATTGAAGAAACCCCAAGATCGAACAGTGCTCCGCTGATACCGTGGCGCATTGCTTTCTGCGCAATCTCATTGCCTTCCTCCGCACTCTGTTGCAACTTAGGAAGGAAATGATCAAAGCGGGTATGGATACCTAGAAAGCGATCGCCATAAACCGCTAGTCTTTCCCGAGCGTTAGCCAGTGAATGAAGATCACGGTCCAACCCAATAACGCAGGCTTCTGGGAAAGTTTCCAGGAAGAAGGCGGAATGTCCACCAGCGCCGAGAGTCCCGTCCACAATGACTGCGGATGTCCCCATCGCGGTCACTGGAGCAGCGATCAATTCCGCCATGCGTTCCCTGAGCACGGGGACGTGCCCGTGATTATCACGAATATCGTAGTTCCACGCAGAATCTCTACCACTGGTCACTATGAAGTCCCCCTTTCAGTAGAACTATGCGTCGCCCTTCAGCGGCACGTTAATTAAAAGCGGGGTGTACACAGAGCCCTGCACGAAGAACCCACTCTGATATCGGGGAAGTACACCAGAGTTTCACTTCGAGCAGAGTTCGTACGTACACTCCGCACGCCATACGATATGTAGTTATCTGACCTATAACAGACCGCCTAAGAAGTCGCCCTCAGCAGAGGAGAATGCGGCTTCAGTTTCCGCTTGGTACGCCTCCCAAGCCTCGGCATCCCAGATCTCCAAGAAATCCACGGAGCCGATCACTACGCATTGCTTTGTCAGCCCTGCATAGTCCCTATGTGCGGCTGAGAGGGTAATGCGACCTTGCCCATCCGGACGTTGTTCATCAGCACTCGCAGCTAAATTTCGAATAAACGCACGCGCCTCAGGATTTGCCCTAGAGATCGCGGCGGCCTTACGCGCACGAGCTGCAAACTCTTCACGCGGATAGACCGATAGCGAATGATCCTGCCCTTTGGTAACCATCAGGCCACCGGCAAGTTCATCTCGAAATTTTGCAGGAAGCGTCAGACGGCCTTTGTCGTCAAGTTTCGGCGTATAGGTGCCAAGAAACATTGGCTAGGCACCTGCCTTCCCGATAACGCAAGCCTCAACGTCTTTGCCAGTTCCGGGGTAGCAGAATAACCACTATCCCGTCACTGCAAACCACCTTACCCCACTTTCCCCCACTGACAACAGGCATCACTGCGTTTTTACCTTGGGAAACGTGAAAATATCGGCTTCTACCAGCTGATATAAAAGTGGAGAATTTTTCACAACACACCCAATAATCACACCAGTTCTCCCCCTTTTCACAAATCACAACACCCCATCCTTGACACAGTGACACGCTAGAAAAAACGATAAATAATCACCACAACAAGGTGAAATGCCGACTTTTATCCACGTTTAAAAAATGTAGCCAGCAACGCCACATGCCCACTTCTTCACAATATTTCCACGGGGAATGACAGACACATCTGAAAAGGTGGGGGAAAGTGGGGAACCTTGGGAGACTATACATAAGCCGCAGACAACGAGCCCCACACAGAAAAAAAGTCGGCCACCCGAGGGTGACCGACTGTCTTTTTTAAAAAAACTATTGCTCAAATCGACGACGGAAATTTTCCTCCATGCGATTGCCGATTCCGTCGGAGCGTGAAGAGCGGTTCGACTTTCCCGAGGAGCGAGTCGCCCCAAAAGACGAGACCTTCCCACCAGAAGGCGCACGAAGCATCCATATCGCACCGCCAAGCATCACGATAAAACCAGCGATAGCAAGGAGCACAAACAGTAGTGTTTGCTGGCTCAGCGCAACGCCCCCAATGAGCATTACCAATCCGATAGCAATGATCGCAATTCCCCGAAGGGTAACCATTCCGCCGGAAGGCACCAAGCCCGCATCCCTTATAGAAGCGCCAAACTTGGGGTCTTCCGCCAATAAAGAGCGTTCAATCTCTCGCAGCGCACGCTGCTCCTGCTCTGAAAGTGACACTTCGACCTCCCAAGGGACGTTTTGCTTTTTAACTAGCTACTTATGCTAACGCCAACACTAGTAGGAAAGTTCCCTCCAGATTAGGTTTTTCCCAGCTAATTCAAAACCACACAGGGAGACCTTGAAAAATAGCAGGTCAGGCCACTACAGGACCACCATGAGCACACTCAATATCGTCCAGGAAATCTGAAACAATAGATATAAGCCCCCGAACGGTTTGCGCCGAAACTTCCGTTTCCAAACCAGTAGAGACTCGCGAGCGCAACCGTGAATAACCAGCGATCTTGTCCGCCCACATGCTTTCTGCTGCCCCCACCAAGCGCAATTGCTCAATCGCGCTAGTTGGCTTACGCTTGCGAGTCGCTATTGGAGACATAGCAACCCGCGCCCCCGCAGCCCTCAACGCCGCACGATATGCATATTCCAATGCAGAGCACATGTCACCTTGGTGGGATAGCTCACCGGCCTGCACCAGATGAATATGGGCCCCGTCAAGCAGCCGCTGCGCTCCCCCGGCACGCTGCACAAAACGCGTAGTAGCCGATACGACATTCGACATGATTCCTTCCCCTTTCCCATCGGTATCCGCAGGCCATAGTCCTTTACGTTCAAGCTGAGAGAATACTATCCAGCATGTTCAACACTCACCACCCATTATAGTACTGGTGTTCGATTAAAAGCTAGGGTGAGTATTTGACAACTTTTCCCGAAAACTCCTCACGCTCACCGCAAAAAAGTGATTCCATAACATTGTGTCCATTTCCATTCAGAGTCTTTCGAGTACAGCCTTTGCATTCCATTGCCCCGACTTTGTCGATCTTTATATCGATGCGATGGGGTATAACCCGACTCTCCGCCACTCCAGAATCTCTGTGTGGCGACGAGCCGTGATGGAATCCGGGTTCACTGCCGTATGCGCAGTCGAATCGGATGAGGGCCATTCCTATACTTATGGCGATGGCATAGCCGGAGTCGCCTATGGTTTTCTCGGCAGGCGCGAGCACTGGTGGAATCGACAAGTTCGCCGAGGGATTAGAAACGCCAAGGCAACCGTCTCAGGAACGAGCGCATCCATGCCCGATCACTATTTTGAGCTCGCGGAGATCCATGTGTCCCCCACAGCTCAGGGCCAGGGCATTGGCCATAAATTACTCTCGTCGTTGCTCCGTAACGCGCAGTCAACAACAGTTTTGCTCTCCACGCCGGAAGTACCCAACGAGTCAAACGCAGCTTTTTCGCTTTATCGACGCCACGGTTTCTACGACTTACTACGCGACTTTTATTTTCAAGGCGACTCCAGGGCTTTTGCCATCCTCCGGGCAGAGCTCGGCAAAGAGCACAAAGTGCTCAACGTCGGTTAACGCACTGCGTCATGCCCATGATCGGTTCCCCACGCAGGAGCCATACCTAAGTTATGTAGGACTTCCTGGGTAGCCCGCACATAGTTCATCGTCATGAAGTGAATGTCAGGCACTCCCTCAGCAATAAGTTTCTCCGCCATCTGAGTTGTCAGCTCGATCCCAACTTTACGTATGTCTTCTTTATGGGATTCTTCATCCCTCTTGGCGGCGTCGAGAAGCTGTTTTTCCAGCTCGCGTGGCAAAGAAGCACCGGCTAGCTCCATCTGCCGTCGAACAGAACGAATACTTGTTATCGGCATAAGGCCAGGAATAATAGGTTTGCAACCATGCTCAGGGTCCGCTTTGGCTAGGCGATCACGGAGCCGAAGAAAATGCTCGATGTCAAAGAACATCTGGGTGATGGAAAAGTCAGCCCCGGCGCGCAGTTTCTGCAACGTGAACTCTGTATCTGCGTCCAACGACGGCGCTCGATAATGACCTTCCGGGAAACTCGCAATGCCCACTTGAAAATGTGATGTTTTCGGGTTCTTCTTGGTGAGCTCAATGAGTTCACTGGCATATTCCAGGCCTCCGGGAGTGGCAACCCACTCCGCCATGGGATTAGTTCCGGGAGGATCACCTCTGAGCGCAAGAAGGTTGGACAGGCCATGCGCAGCATAATCATCCAGAATCTCTACCAATTCGGCTTCTGTATGCTCCACCAGGGTTAAGTGAACGAGCGTTGTAAGCGGAAGCTTGGATAGCTTATGGGCTACGCGCATCGTGCGTTCCCTGCTCGACCCACCGGCCCCGTAGGTTACGGAGACAAAAGCTGTTCCTAAATCATGGAATGCCTCAGCTGCTTTCCACAGTCTTTGTTCCGCCGATGTATCCCGAGGTGGCATAAACTCCACAGAAAATGGGACCCGACCAGGACTAGGCATCTTAAGTACCTCAGTGATGGAACGCTGATAGGCAGCGGGGATATGCGAAGCAGACATGACTCGGTATCTTAAAGGGTGAGAAACAAAATCTTCGCGTTTCGAGGGTACATCGACCTGTTTTATTCACTCTTTGTGTACAAGGTGAGGGGTACATTCGGATATCCCCTTGTTCTCGACTTTCCTAGTGGCGCGCCAGCAGATGTGCCACTTAGATATAGGCTTGAGCGATATATATGCACCACTTCCGAGACGCGCACGCCGCATCTCCTGTAAGAGAAAAGGATCCCGCTACAGTGTCTCGTTCCACTCCGTCTCCTCAATTCGATGCACGTTCCTTAACTTTCTCCGAAATCGAACCGGCTGTGGGACAAAAACTGCGCGAATTTTTCCAAGGACGCTCCCACAAAATCTCCGTCATCGGCGAGCCAGTATCTCGCGTGGTGACTTATCTGGAAGATTTTGTCTTAGGCGGCGGCAAGCGGATTCGCCCGAGCTATGCATGGGCCGGTTTTTTGGCGGGTAACGGACTGGAAGGCGCAGAAGATCCGGAAGCCGTATTGGCGTCGATAAGCTCTCTCGAACTCATCCAGGCCTGCGCTTTAATCCACGACGACATCATCGATGCCTCCGATTCGCGTCGCGGACGGCCGACTGTTCACCGAACCGCGGAGGCTCGTCATAGGGATAGCGCTTGGAATGGCGACTCTGCGCACTTCGGCGAGTCGATTGCAATCTTGCTTGGCGATCTTGCTTTTGCTTGGGCAGACGATATGTTTAGGACTTCTGGGCTAAGCGATGCAGCTATCGCCAGGACTTCTAATGCCTGGCGAGGTATGCGCACAGAAGTTATTGGCGGACAGCTCCTGGATGTCTTCCTAGAGTCTGCGGGAAGCGAAAGCATCGAACTTGCAGAAAACGTCAATCGCTTTAAAACTGCGGCCTATACGATTGAACGCCCATTACACATCGGCGCTGCTATAGCCGGTGCCGATGAAAATATTGTGCGTGCACTCCGCGATTACGGAAGAGACATCGGCGTGGCATACCAGCTTCGCGACGATCTACTCGGTGTATTTGGTAACCCCGAGGTCACGGGGAAACCAGCAGGCGATGACCTGCGCGAGGGCAAGCGCACTGTTCTCGTGGCCAAGGCTCTAGAGCTTGCGCATGCCACGGATAACGCAGATGCCGTGGAAGCCATCCGAAAAGGCGTAGGAACGGTTACCGAGCCACATGATATTGCGCGTTTGGCCGATACGATTCGGCAAACTGGCGCAGAAGCTGGCGTGGAAAAGCGCATTGACGAGCTCGCAGAACGGGGAATTTCTCACCTTTGTACTGCAGATATCAGTGACGACGCACGCAACATACTCGTATCTTTGGCTCATAAAGCCACAGCCCGCTCAATGTAATTCTGCGTGACAACAATGACTCTTGTGTTAACAAAGCTCTATTCGCTTTCCCCAGTCCGAACAGGCCTGATAGCCACGGTCTTAATCACTCTAGGTTCTTTTGGCGGCGGCGCCATCCGAAACCGCGGCGGGCTGTTGGACATCCTCAACCTGGAATTTTTGTCTTATGGCCACGGCGCTGGTTTTTCCAATATCACGCTGTGGATCGGCTCTGCGCTCTTTGTCGTGGCGTGGTTCCTACTCGGACGACGCGTCGTCGCGGGCCATGCGACAGTCCAGGAAGTAACCCGAACGCTGTCTTTGTGGATTATTCCCCTTGCACTTGCCGCCCCCATCATGTCTCGGGACATCTATTCCTATTTGATGCAAGGCACGCTGCTTCGCGACGGCTTCGACGCCTATACCCAAGGAGCATCCGCCAACCCCAGCCCTATCCTTTACGAGGTCTCGCACGATTGGCGAAACACCACCACTCCTTATGGTCCACTCCATTTATGGATTAGTGAAGGCATAGTGCGGCTATGCGGCAATCACATCGCTTACGGGATTTTTTGTTTTAAAGCGCTGTCGATCCTCGGTTTTATGGGGATCATGTGGGCTATTCCTAAAATAGCTCTCGCCCTGGGCAGTAATCCTGCAATGACGCAATGGTTGGGAGTAGCTAGCCCAGTGATGGTTTTTCATCTCATCGGGGGTATGCACAATGAGGCAATCATGGTGGGCTTGGTCAGCATCGGCTTAGTGCTGGCACTGCGTAAATCAGTAATGAATTATCTCTGTGCCATCGCTATCATCGCAATTGCTATGTCCTTGAAGGCGACTGCCGCACTCGCGCTTCCCTTCGTGGTCTGGATAGCTGTTGCTCATGTTCCGGGCTCATGGAAAACAAAAACGCGCGTTTTCCTCGCAGCTGGAATCGTCGGTGCACTAGAGACTCTCGCCGTCTTAGCCGCGGTAACCTGGGCCTCAGGGGCTTCCTGGGGTTGGATTGCGGCACTGAGCGGCAACACCAAGGTTATTAACCCGCTCGCCTTTCCCTCCCTCGTAGCCACTGCGATTTCTAGCGTGGGAAGCCTGTGGATTGACCCGTTCCCCTTCAACGCTGTTGTGGGTGTGTTACGCGTACTCTCCATGATTCTCATGGCCCTGGGGCTTGTAATCTGCTGGTGGGTTTTCCGGAAAACTCACCGCGATGCCATCCGTGGCACAGCCTCCGCATACGCCGTCGCATTCTTTTTCAACGCAGTAACCCTCCCCTGGTACTACGCAAGCGTGCTTTCCCTCATCGGTACGTTCACGCCGCCGCTGTGGTTAAAGAAAATAACCGTGGGAGGTTCTATCGTTGTAGCAATGGCATTCACAGGAAGCGGAAACCACCAGCTGTACAATCCGGTGTGGATGGTAGCCACGGTAATCGCAGGCTGGTGGATGACCCGCTCAATTTTTGAGGCCGCCGTTGACGACGACGCTCTGAGTGCTAAGGCCGTCTAAAATGCCGCTGCCTGTGCGCGACGCATGACTTCACGGGCAAGGTGTCCGTGAAGGGCGTCGACAGGCCGCCCTGGCAAGGTTTCATCCTCTGTGAACAGGTACTGGAAGATCTCCTCGTCGGTAAAGCCGCCGTCGGAAAGCAACGCAATGACTCCAGGAACAAACTTATTAGTGGTTCCTTTCACAGAGAGGAAAGCTTCGGGAATCTTGCGCACACCGTTGTCATAAACACCGATGAGTTTGTGCTCACCGAGAAGATCAAAAACTCTGGTTACAGGTAGTCCCAAACGTTCCGCATAATCGGGGACGGTAAGAAGGGGCTCGTTGTCTGGCAAGGCGCTACGTGACACGTTGTTGTTACTCACCCTTGTTAATCTAGCTTGTCTGCTGGAACTGCGCGATAAATAGTGCGGCGAGTTAGCAAAGGCAGGTACACGTCGTCCATACTGTTTATCATGGCAGAGTTGATAGTAGGCGATGTTCTGGAGAATCGATACCGCATTGAGGCCCCCATCGCGCGCGGCGGCATGTCCACAGTTTATCGCTGTTTAGACCTACGTTTGGAGCGCCACGTCGCTGCAAAAGTGATGGATGCCCGGTATATCGACGATCCTGTATTTCGCCAGCGCTTCCAGCGTGAAGCGCGCTCTATGGCACAGCTTTCCCACCCATGCTTAGTGGGAGTATACGATTTCTCCTCCGATGGCGATCAAGTCTTTTTGATCATGGAGCTCATAACAGGTGGCACTCTGCGTGAGCTGCTTGCAGAACGCGGCCCCATGCCTGCTCATGCAGCGGCAGCCGTTATGCACTCTGTTCTTACCGGTTTGTCCGTTGCGCACAAAGCAGGAATGGTGCACCGGGATATCAAACCCGACAACGTTCTTATCAATGGCGATCATCAGGTAAAACTTGCAGACTTTGGACTTGTCCGGGCTGCGTCGGCAAGCCAAGCAACCTCTGCAAGCATTATCGGCACGGTCTCCTACTTATCCCCTGAACAAGTTTCTGGTGACGATATTGGCCCCGCCAGCGATGTATATTCGGCCGGTATTTTGCTCTACGAATTACTTACTGGCACCACGCCGTTTAGCGGCGACACGCAAATCGCCCACGCGTATTCACGTCTCGATCGCACGGTCCCCGCGCCAAGCGACGTCATTGACGGCATTCCCCCGCTTTTCGACGCCCTCGTCGCCTCAGCCACCACGCTAAGCCCGCACGATCGCTTTACCGATGCCGACGAGTTCCTCACGGCACTCGATGACGTTACTGCTGAACTCCAGCTTCCAGCTTTCAAAGTTCCCGTCCCCGCTAACGCCGCAGCCCACCGCGCCTCCGAAAATATCAACGGGGCACTCAGCGCTACGGATCTACTCACCACAGATATTCCCAGGGATGCAACTGAGCTCATCGACGATGCCCCGGACCAAGGATTGTTCCCGCACTCGCAGTACCCGACCACGCAGGAAACATCCGTCTTCCCGGCGACAGAAGCTGCCGCAGAGACTCAGATCTTTCCCCACGAAGGAATAGTCGAAGCTGCGCGCCCCACCCCCAGTATGGCGCCCGATCCCTATGCTGCAGCAGCGCCTGCTGTTCCTGAGGCTATTCCCCCAGTGCCAGGAGAAGAACCGCCCGCGGAACCTCCAATAACTAACAGGTCAAAGGCAAGTTTTATCATTTGGCTTGTCCTTGTCCTTGTAGTAACGGCATCCGTGGCAGTCGGTGGTTGGTGGTTTGGCTCCGGACGATACGGAGAAGTTCCTCAGGTACTCGGAATGAGCCAGATAGAGGCAACTGCGTTAGCTCAGGATGCGGGCTTTAGCACAACCACGTCCCCCGTCTATAGCGATGATATTCCAGCTGATTTAGTCGCGGGAGCCGTACCAGAGATCGGACATCGAGCAGTAAAAGGCAACGAGATTACCCTTTTGGTATCCCAAGGAAAGCCCACCGTCCCTTCTATTCCAAGCAGCCACGATATTGCGGAAGTCCGCTCGCTTTTAGAGGAACGCTCCTTATCCTATTCAGAGGCACCGCCAGAATATTCTGATGACGTTCCCGAAGGAAAAGTTGTTTCCTTAAAACCAGAACCGGGAACCACAGTCCGCGTGGGCTCAGAAGTAGCCGTTGCACTATCCCGAGGTCCCGCCCCTGTTAATGTTCCCAATGTCGCAGAAATGTCTGAACAATCAGCACGCGAGCAACTGGAAAAGCTTGGCCTCAAAGTGAATATCACCGAGGAATTTAACTCAGAAATACGCGGTGGAGATGCCATCGGGACGCTACCTGAGGCCGGCACCACCCTGCCCCGTGGCACTACTGCCACTCTTCGGGTCTCAACGGCCGTGGAGATCCCTGACGTGCGTGGAAAATCCAAGCAAGAAGCCACCAGCGAGCTCGCTGCTGCCGGAATCAGAGTAAGTAGTGTCACGCGATCGGAGTCGGAATCCGGCAACTCTGCGGACGAAATTACCTCCATCATGCCGCCGTCCGGCAGTCTCATTGACCCCGCGCGTACCACCGTGGATCTTGTTCTTGCCGGCGAGGTCAACGTTCCTTCCGTCGTGGGAAAGAAATACTCCGAGGCTAAGAAGATTCTTGAAGAAGCTGGTTTTACGGTCAAAGGCACCGGGGCTAAGAAACCTTCCTCCCGCGTCTATTGGCAATCCCCCACGGGAGGTCGAGAAATCCCTGGAGCCGAGATCAAGCTACGAACAATAGGTTCCTAGTAGGGAAACAAAATGCCTCGATTTCTTGAGCTAGTTCACTAACTAAGAAAGCGAGGCATTTTTAGATCATATTAGCTGTGACTGCGCGACCAGCGCAGCAGTTCTTAGTTCCGCAGCATCTCTGCGACGAGGAAGGATAGCTCCAGCGATTGCTGGGTGTTAAGACGTGGATCGCAGGCAGACTCATAGCGTCCGGGCAGATCCACATCCGTGATGTCTTCTGCACCGCCAAGGCACTCAGTGACGTTTTCACCAGTAAGTTCAATGTGAATTCCGCCTGGGTGTGTACCGAGCGCACGATGAACCTCAAAGAAACCTTGAACCTCATCAATCACCTTGTCAAAGTGACGAGTCTTATAGCCGTTGGAAGAGGTAAAGGTATTCCCGTGCATCGGGTCCGACTGCCAGATCACTTTGTGTCCGGAGTCCTCAACAGCCCGGACGATGCCCGGCAAGACGGAACGAACTTTGTCATGCCCCATACGTGCAACCATGGTGAGGCGACCCGGTTCAAAATTCGGATCCAGCTTATCCGCATAAGCCACGGCCTCTTCAGGCGTACAGGTAGGACCGATCTTGATGCCGATGGGGTTGGCGATCATTGCCGCGAAATTAACATGGAAGTCTTCGATGCCACGCGTACGCTCGCCGATCCATAGTTGATGTGCAGAGAGATCGTAAAGCTCTGTTTCTCCCTCTTCGTTTTCCGCCAGGCGCAGCAGGGCACGCTCATAGTCCACGACGAGAGCCTCATGGGAACAGAAAATATCTGCGGAATGCAGCGTGTTATCCGTAACGCCGCAGGCGTTCATAAAACGCAATCCCCGCTCAATCTCCTGAGCCAACGCCTCATAGCGCGCTCCAGCAGGAGAACTGGCAACGAACTGCCTATTCCAGCCCGTCAAACGATGCAGATCAGCGGTGCCCGATGAGGTTAATGCGCGAACCAAGTTCATGGCAGCAGAGGAGTTAGCGTAAGCGCGGATCATACGTGCGGGATCGTGCTTACGGGCTTCTTCGGTCGCTTCCACCCCGTTAACGATGTCCCCGCGGTAGTTGGGCAGACCGTTCTCATCGAGATTGGATGAGCGTGGTTTAGCGTATTGTCCCGCAATACGAGCCATTTTAATAACCGGCGTGGAGGCACCGTAGGTAAGCACAACTGCCATCTGCAGAAGTGTCTTAATGTTGGCACGAATATGCGGTTCCGTGTTGGACTCAAACGTTTCGGCGCAGTCCCCACCCTGGAGTAGGAAGGCTTTGCCGTTGGCAACGTCGGCAAGCAACTTCTTGAGCTCGCGGACCTCCGGCGCAACCACGATAGGGGGCACCGATTCTAGGATCTTGCGAACGTTCTTGGCGGTTTTCGTGTCCCAAATTGGCTGCTGCTTTGCGTCACGAGCGATGACGTCTTCAAATCGCTGTTGCAATCCATCCGGCAACGGCGGAAGATCTGGCAAAACGTCTTTAGGAATGTCTACTGTCCAACTCACACTCTTATGTTTAGCACGTCACCGTTAAAATCAGCGCGTCGGCGGAACATAAAATTCTATACTTGGACATTTTATGCAGAAATCGCGCTTCGTCGAGAGTGGAAAACAGGGTAAAAACAGGCCAGCTTATACTCGATTCTTCTTATCGATCGGCAGACGCATCGCGCACACCTTGAATTTCTGCAGGTTATGCCGCGCATCGACGAGAGCGTCATGGTTTCCGTCAGGCGCTTTAGGCAACGCAGGCTGTCCGGCGAATTCCCAATATTGTTTAAGCTCATGCGTAAAACGGGGGATCTTTCGCGGTAGCCCCGTCATATCACCCCAAAGCTGGGCAAGTACCACGTGATCGTACGCGCCTACCCACGCCCACAGCTCAGGATGTGAGTCTGCGGATAAAAGAAACTCCACGATATCATCACGGATCTGCGCGTTAGTCTTCCATAGTTCACTCGAAGGATTTGGCAGTTTGTTTAACACATTCTCCCGAACCCATTTCCCCGCCTTGGAGTGATCAGCATCGGTAGACACTGCATAGTACTCTCGCCCGTCCTCATCGACAATGCCGATCGAGACAAGTTCGATACTGCGGCCGTCTTCAATGAACTCGGTGTCATAAAAATACCTCATCCGACCTTGCCTCACTGCGATAAAATCAACGGTTTTTTGTCATGCGTCTCACAGAGGCAAAGAAAGCCCCAGCGCACATTATCTGTCAATTAATCACCACAGTAATAAACCACCATGCATCGGCCATGCATCGCCCCCTAGCTTAAGTCTTAGCCGCTACGGGTGTTTGCTTTGCGACGCCCGCCTGGCGGGGAACCAACCCGCGTGGCGCGATGGAACGCCCAATGAGGGGAAGACGCGACAAAAGCTCCATCGCTGCAGCTCCGGCGATCGTAAAACCGATGCACAGCAAAACCCACACCTCAGAAGACCCTAGGAGAGTATCGCTATACAGCTCGATCCCCTCCTCGCGATAGCGGAAGAAATATCCGAAGAGCAGAGTCAACACGATGGGATGGCTCAGATAGATAACCAATGTATGCCGACCAATCCACTGCAGTCCCTCCCCTACTAATGAGACCTTAGAGAGCAGAACCGCACATACGATAGCAGCGGGCAAATACAACAGATGCGTGAGCGTAAGCAGGGAAAGCTCCCAGACTTCTGACACCGACACATGCGATATTTCGCGGCTCAAGAGCCGCGTCCCGCACGCCACTGCAAGCTCTACGGGTTTAAGAGCATTCTCCGCATAGCGCTCAATCAAGGGTCGTGCATAAGCGCCTATCAAGAAGCACGGAAGATACGCCACGACTTTTTCTGTCATGGGAGTTTCCGGAGCTATCGGCGCACACACGATAATGGCGAGTGGGATAAACCAACGCAACCACGGATGCAGGAACTTTGTACTCCACAGCGCGATAGTAAAGAAGAACAGGGAGTGGAGGAACCAATACATATTTTCAGAAGTCCACAAGGCTTCCACGTAGAAGTCCTGGTCCGGGAGAGGCTCATCCCAAAACACAAAAAACTCTATCCGCTTGGCAAATAACTCCAGTGGAGTCCACAGCACGTAGGGAACCAAAAGGAACCACAGGCGATGTACAAATAGCTCCGCAAAGCTAAACCGGAATACTTTGATGGAGAAAAAACCGCTTACCAGAAAAAATAACGGCATCCGAAGAGGCGCAATAAGTTCATTTACCTGCGCCGCCGCCGTGTACATCCCATCAGGAACAGACAAACAAATGTGGAGCAGCACCACCCCGATGATCGACAACCCTTTGGCCACATCGGGCCATGCCATGCGCGGTTTCTTCTGAGCTGTTGCCGGCACCGTTGCTGGCGGTGCTGCTGCCGGGATCGCCAAAGACTTCTGAGGCTCAGTGACCACTGTAAGGTGCATTCGAGTAGCTTCGTGGGCTTTTTCCTCTAAAGACACGACGTCGCTAGACCTGTAGAGAGGGCGCTCGCATCGAAAATCCCGCATTCTGCAGGCAGCGTTCTTGCTCTTGTTTGCTTGCGTCTTCTTTTTTCCAGGGAGTCTCACACTAGAGGGAAAGCGAAAAACACGCGGCTTTACTACTCGCCGATCCATTATGCTCCCTCTACAGGCTGTCGCCTTACTCGTTTTCTTGCTATACAAAGCAAAGCGCCGGCCTAAAACCGGCTGCACTGTCTTTGAATTGACCGCCCTATGCTTTGCTTGTCAACGAGCCCATTCCACTGTTGCAGAATGTTCGAGCTCTGGACATAGGCACATAGCCATGCGAAATGACCATAAGCCTAGTTGATCACCAGAGCAGCTAAAACTAAGGGCACCCAAATTTACTCCGCGCCCGCGGGATATCCTTTGTCCTCTTCAAGGGATTTTTTTACATCCGTTGCGTACATGTCCACATACGGCTGGCCACTCAAACACGAAAGCTCATGCATCACATAATCAGTGAGTGCACGATATGCCTCGTGAGATTCTGGGTCCAGCCCCCGCTTCGCAGCAAATTCAGAGGGAATGATCGGATCGCCTATCTTCATCCGAACCTTATAAGGACGTGGTATCCACGAGCCGATCGGATTAGCCTCACGGCTTCCAATCATGGCGACGGGAATCACCGGATCATTGGTGGTAAACGCGATCCGGGCCATTCCCGTCCGCCCTTTATAAACCCGCCCATCAGGTGAGCGCGTACCTTCAGGATAAATCCCGAACACGTCTCCCCGCCCCAAGATCTCACGAGCCGTACTGATCAATTCCACAGCAGCAGTCGGAGAGTTTCTATCAATAGGAACCTGGCCTACAGAAGTAAAAAACCACTTTTGCAACCGGCCGATGCACCCCGAGGAAGTAAAATACTCGCTCTTTGCCGGAAAAGTGATCTGACGACTACACACCAAAGGAAAATAGAAAGAATCCAGAACCGACTGATGGTTCGAGGCTAGAATCGCTGCTCCCGACGAAGGGATTTTATCTACTCCTTCAACCTCGGGCCGATTATACAGGCGCAGAATAGGACCTAGCAGGATGTGCTTGAAGGTCCAGTACCACTTGTTGTGCATCAGGGAATCCTTGAATATCAGAGAGCGAGGGCGATCAGACCAATTGGCGAGCCAAATCAGATACCCCGATCATACCCGCATCTCCGCCTAGCTTCGCACACGAAACTTTGGGAAGGGGGCGGTATCCTGCCCCCACCATAGATGCAGCCATCGTCTCCACGGCAGTATCAATATAAAGTGCGCTTGCAGTGGATACTCCCCCACCGATCACGATAAGACCAGGATCAAGGACATCCGCCACCACTGAGAGGGCGCGCCCCATCCATTGCGCAAAATCTTCCACTACAGCACACGCCAGCTGATCACCGTCACCAGCTGCAGCCATAATGCGCTTACCGCTTAGGGAACCGTTGGCTAGGTCGTCGATAAGCACGGAATCGGTTGCCTTGCCCGCCGCGATCATTTCACGAGCAGTAGTTTCCAAAGCCGTTCCTGAGCAATAGCGCTCAAGGCATCCCCGCTTGCCGCAAGAGCACGCTCGGCCCCCTGGCACCACAGTGAGGTGGCCGAACTCCGGCGCCGTGCCAAACGCCCCACGATAAATTTCTCCTTGATGCATAAGGGTTGCACCAATTCCCGTTCCTACTGCAAAGAGGACCCAGTTATATGCCCCCTGTGCGGCACCAAACCGGTATTCTCCCCATGCTGCCGAATTTGCGTCGTGTTCAAGCCGGACAGGTAAGCCTAGAGCTTCCGAAAGCTCTGCGCGGACAGCCCGATCTCGCCACGGAAGATGCGGAGCAAAACGAACGACCTCACAATCAGGGTCCAAAAAACCAGCTACCGCGAGCCCCACTGCGGAGACATCATGCCGCTGCCGCAGGTTATCTACGAGCCCGATAATGCCCGATTCAAGCAGTTCAGGAGTCGATGGCGTAGGAACCGACATAGAGTTAATGATTTGACCATCCGAAGTCACCGCCGCCGCCCGCATGTTAGTGCCACCAATATCAAAGCCCACGGTGACTGCGTCGGATCTTTCAGACATATCTCGCCTCAACTGTCCTCGACTTTTTGGAAAACGCGCACTCTATGCGGCCACGCACTATGGAACCGCACAAAGCATAACTAACAGAGTATAGCGAGCCGCCACCCCAATATCACATTTACGCTTATAGCAATGCGCGTAGTCTCCGCCCCATAATCTCCCAACTCCATTGCTCTTTCACGTGCTGCCGCCCTTTGCCTGCCATAGCTTGTCGGCGCTCCCCGCCCATTGCTACAAGAGAGTTCACGGCAAGAGCCACCGCCGCCGCACTATGCCCATCCACAACCACACCACCCCCAGGAGCGATCGTCTCCGGTGCGCCACCAGAGTCCCCAGCAATGACCGGCACGCCGCACGCCTGGGCCTCCAAGAAGACGATCCCTAGCCCCTCGACATCAAGCCCGCGCCCCCGCGTTCGACACGGCATAGCAAAGAGATCACAGGCCTGAAGAATCTCCACCATGCATTCCTCAGAGACTCTGCCCATAAAAGCTACGTAATCTGTTACCCCATGCCTTTCCGCTAGTTCCACTAGTTTAGTTTCATACGGCCCCCCGCCCACGAGCACCAGCCGAACCGACTGGCCTCCGCTAAGTATCTCAGGAAGAGCCTCGATGAGCCGGTCTTGCCCTTTCCTAGGAACTAAACGAGAAATACATGCGATAACAAACTCATCCTCGCCCCACCTCAGTTCCTCACGGATACGCGCCCTTACACCGTTTTCTACCGGATGAAAGCGCTCCACATCCACACCTGAAGGAAGATGCGCAAACTCAACGTGAGAACCAAAGGCCCCTCGGATGCGACCAAGCGTGAATTCAGAGATATACGTGACTACGTCACTGTATCGACCGATGCGCCTCAATAGCTGGCGTGCTATCGGTAACATTGCCCAGCCCACCTCATGCCCATGAGTCGACGCAACAACCCGACGCGCGCCGGCTTTCTTAGCTCTTCCGCCAAGAAGCCCTAATGGAGCGGCCGCACCAAACCACACGGTGTCTATCTGTTCCTTCTCTATAATCTCTGCCATTCGACGAGCCGTAGCAGGGATAGGAAGCATAATCTTGTGCGGCCAGCGATACACCACATAAGGCAGAGACGCATCATAAGCCTCCACAGCAGCGGCATCCTGCGTAGAAGCGAACACAACCACATCCTGTGGCTCCAGCTCATCCAAGTAGTCACGAATGTACGACTGGATTCCGCCAAGCGTCGGCGGAAAATCATTAGTAACTAAGAGCACCCGGGTCATGCTTTGATTCTCCCATGAATAGTGAGAGCCCGACGATCATTGATCGTCGGGCATGCACTGCGAAGATTAGTAACGGCGAGCTCCATAGAAAGGCATTGAGTCAACAGGCACGACCTGAACTGGAATGCCATAATCCGACGCATGCACGAGCATGCCGTTGCCTGCATAGATTCCCACGTGCGTGGCACCAGGATAATATCCGACGACGTCTCCCGGTTGTAGCTCACTACGAGAAACAGGAGTTCCACCAGCCATTTGCGCCTGGGACGTTCGTGGAAGCGACTTGCCCTGCTGCTGGTAAGACCAATACACCAATCCAGAGCAATCAAATTGCGACGGTCCTACCGCACCCCACCCATAGGGCGAACCGAGTTTAGTCATCGCCGCCTGCAGAGCACCCATCCCCTCGGGGTTGGAACCGACAACTCCATCGAGCGAATATGCTACAGGGCCATTCTTAGCTTCCCACCGCGCCCTATCTTCGCGACTGAGACTTTCTACCTGTTTACGGAGATCTTCAGTCTTGGTCTTGAGCGCTTCTTGCTCTTTGAGTAAAACCCCGTGCTGTCTTTCAAGCTCAGCTTGCTTAAACTTCGCTTCAGCAATCGCACGAGTAACAGATCCTCGCTTGACTGCAGAGTTTTCTGTTGCTTTAGACAACTCGCCTAAAGCTGCCTGTGCATTCCTCGTGAGAACCGACATATACGCGGCACGGTCAATAGCGTTCTGGGGATTTTCTGCAGAAACAGCATTAGTTAATGGATCAATAACAGCGCCACGATATTTTGAAGCCGCCAGACGATTGATCTCACTGCGATAGACGTCTTCTTTAGCCTTCGCCTCGTCCGCTTCCTGGGTAGCTCGATCAACATCAGATTGAAGATTCCGCAAAGACTCTTCCCCTGCCGTTAAATCAAGCTCCAGCTGTTTCACCGCCTCATTCTTGGCGTTTGCATCTTGGGAAATAGCTTCCATCGAGCTAATGAGTGATTCGACATCGTCTGCAAAAACAGCCGGCGCCAAAGATCCACCTACAGAAACCATGACCAGCAAAGGTGCAACGAAAAGCATTCGGCGCGTTTTTTTCACTGTTTTCCCCATAATGTCTAGCTAGATGAACACAACAACTATATAGCCCACACAGCAAAAAACAAGCATTGCCCTGCATAACTGTAAGCAAAGTGAAAATAGTGAAGGTCCGGCATGCACAGCCGAACCTTCACTATTAATCATCGGTCTATTTAGTACCGAACTGCGTTGTAATAAGGCATGTAATCGATGGGAGACTCAGAAAGCGGAGTTCCTTCAGTCAAGGCATGAATAACAGTGCCATTGCCGGTATAGATTCCAACGTGGGAAGCGCCAGAGTAGAAAGCGATAATGTCGCCAGGCTGAAGATCCTGTCGAGCAACCTTTGTTCCACCTGCAGCCTGTGCGTAGGAAGTACGAGGGATGGACTTGCCGATCTGCGCGTATGCCCATGAGGTCAAACCAGAGCAGTCGAAAGCGCTAGGACCTGCAGCACCCCAGACGTAAGGGGAACCAATCTTGGAACGTGCAGCATCAACCACGGCCTGGCCGGAAGAAGTTGCCGGAGAAGAGCTGATGGTAGGAACATTTACCAGTGCAGAGTAGTTAGCGTTCCCACCCTGTCCCTGCAGAGAAGGAATCCACTGATCGCTACCCGGAACGTTTGCAATGCCAGGTACATTTTCAATTCCCTGAACCTCAAACTTGATTCCTGTGTTAGGAACTACAACCTCAGCGGCATGTGCCTGTCCGGTAAGAGTTGCGGTGGCACCCACCACGACAGCAGAAGCTGCTGCATTACGTGCGGTGTTCTGATTGCTGCGACGGTGCTTAGCCACGAAAGAAACTCCAAATCCTTATCGGTCTGCCACATAGTGGCTGCTTTCCCTTTTCAAGGAAGCAGGCGACCCTATCTTCAAGTACGTGCAGCCCCATCACACGGGACCAACTCAAATGTCTCGATTAGGTTACGAAACGGCAACGCTTCATGTCCACCCATCAACAAAGATCCACACGTTATAAAACCGTTACTTAACAAACGTCTCCATTCCTTAAATTTAGATAAGTTCACCCCCACTGACGGCAGGCAGTGGCATTGAGTGGCAAAATCCCCCCATCGAACTGCACTAATAGGAACTTCCTTTAGAAGCGAAAAACACCCCAACCCCCCACCACACTTTCGCCACAATCGCCGAAATATAAATATGTATGATCCCGGTCACGTTTTGTAATTTTCTCCATATCCAAGGTCACCAATACCGTTTTCCCCACGGGAAAAAGCGCAGTATGTCATCCATTTCCCCTACGTAAAGACGCCTCTCACGTAACTAAAGCATCAAAAGTAACAGCCACTACATAGCATTCCGAGACACTTGAAGCACTTAGGTCACATCAATAACTAGATAAGCCACGTAATAATGAGGAACCAACAACACAGACTTCAGCGTTATTACGCTTGTGCCCCTGGCTGTTTTATCTCCCCCTCCTGCAGTCGCGTCTTCTGCGTTGTCTCCTTATATATAAGGAGTAATCCTATAAAGACGACAGTGGCCTTCCCGTTAACCAGGAAGGACACTGTCGTATTCGAGAACGTTTTAGGGCTAGTCTTTCTCTACCCCATCTTTGATGCGATTCTGTTTCTGCAGATTCTCATACATTTCAACTTCTTCACGATGATTCTCATGCTCAATTTCATCGTATTTCGCCGCGATAGACTCCGAATCTGGAGTGAAGAATGAACCACGGCCAGGGCTTCCGCCGAAGCCAAGCTGGTTGAGCTGCTTAGGAACAGCAGCACCAGCGTATGGAAGCGGAATTGGGTGTCCATGCTCGTCGACTGGGCCGAGCGGCTGGTGAACCTCTACAAAGGCACCGTTAGGCATGATCTTGATAACGCCGGTTTCAATACCATGCTCCAGAACCTCACGGTCAGAGCGCTGCAGAGCAAGGCAGATCCTGTAGGTGATGAAGTAAGCCAACGGGGGAAGAACAATCAGACCGATACGTCCAACCCATGTCATAGCATTCAGGGAAACCTGGAAGTGGTACGCGAATAGGTCGTTACCACCAGAGAGCGTGAGCAAGAAGTAGAAGACAATTGCCATCACGCCAAGGGACGTGCGCACCGGAACGTCGCGGGGACGCTGCAACAGGTTGTGGTGGGCGTCGTCGCCAGTGATCTTCTTCTCGATGAACGGGTAAGCCACGAGCAGTGCGACAAGGACACCACAAAGAAGGGCAACCCAGAAAGCACCAGGGATCGTGTAGTTACCAAAGTAGAGTTCCCAAGCCGGCATCACACGCGCTGCACCGTCAGTCCACAGCATGTAAATATCAGGCTGCGAACCAGCTGAAACCTGTGACGGGTTATAAGGACCCAGGTTCCAAATAGCGTTGATAGAGGTCAAACCAGCCAAGAGTGCCAAGAAACCGAAGGTAACCAAACCGAAGGAGGTGGTCTCCAGGATGAAGACCGGCAGGATACGAACGCCGACGACGTTATTCTCTGTGCGACCAGCACCCGGGAACTGAGTGTGCTTTTGGTACCACACCAAAGCAAGGTGAGCCGCAATCAGGCCAAGGATGATGCCTGGAATGATGAGCACGTGTGCGATGTAGAAGCGGTCGAGCATCAAATCAGATGGGAAGTCTCCACCGAAGATCAACCAGTGCAACCAGGTACCGATGATGGGGAGAGCCAAAATGATGGCAGACATAATGCGCAGACCGACGCCGGAAAGCAGGTCATCAGGAAGGGAGTAACCCATGAAGCCTTCCGCCATGCCCAAGAACAAAAGCACGCAGCCAATGATCCAGTTAGCTTCACGCGGGCGCCGGAACGCACCGGTAAAGAAGATGCGGAGCATGTGAACCGTCATGGAAACCATAAAGGTCAACGCAGCCCAGTGGTGCATCTGGCGGATGAAGAGACCACCGCGCACCTCGAAGGAAAGGTTCAGCGCGGTCTCGTATGCACGAGACATTTCCACACCATTCAAAGGCAAGTAAGCGCCTTCATAGATGACCTTGGTGATGGAAGGGTCAAAGAAAAGTGTTAGGTATACGCCGGTCAGCAACAGGATAACGAAGCTGTAGAGAGCGATCTCGCCGAGCATGAAAGACCAATGCGTCGGGAATACCTTATTAATTTGACGACGAATACCAGCAGCAGCTGTGTATCGAGAGTCAATATTATTGCCAATGTCAGCTAGTTTGTTGCTCATGAACGACGCTCCCAGAATGCCGGGCCGACAGGTTCAACAAAGTTTCCTGCGGCAATGAGGTAACCCTCTTCGTCAACGGTAATCGGCAGCTGAGGCAAAGCACGGGCGGCTGGGCCGAAGACCGGCTTGCCGTAATGCAATGCATCGAACTGCGACTGGTGGCACGGGCAAAGGATGCGGTTCGTCTGAGCCTCGTAGAGGGACGTCGGGCAACCAATGTGCGTGCAGATCTTGGAGTAGGCGTAGTAATCGCCGTAGTGGAACTCTTCCTGTCCTTCACGCTCAACAACTTTTTGAGCATCAGAAGCACGAAGACGAATAAGCATGACTGCGTTTCGAGGGCCGTGAATCGAGTGCATCTGCTCCGTGTACACGTCAGCGTTTGCACTGTACTTATCGCCATCGTTAACCAGCTCTTCTGGGAGCGGGAAAACGGTTTCCATTGCAGCAGCAGACAGATCTTCCGGACGCATACGAACCAGGCGGCTAACGCCGTGCGTCGTGTAGTGCGTGCCAACAGAGGTGCTGTGCTTCTCAGCGGTCGTTCCGGTGTCGCGCCCTAGGTAAAGCTTCACGCCTTTCTCATGCAACGTCCAACCGGAGGTCCACAGGGTTCCGTCACCCTGAATGCCTAGCTCGCCCTTCTTCCATGGGTTTTTCACCATGCCGCCGAGCGGAGCAACAATAACTAGTCCCGCAAGGAGTCCGCCGACGCCAAGCATCGACTTGAGCACTTTACGACGCCCCAAGGTGGAGGTTTCCCAAGAATCATTGAGCAGTGCGGTGATCGTACGACGATCCACTTCTTCCGAAGGTCCATCGTGGCGACGCTGTACAGAGATCTCTGCAGGGATGATGTTCTTGATGCAAATGATCACGCCGAAGCCCAGTGCCAAAATGGCAAGACCTGCGGTCAAACCAAGCAGCGGAGTATACAGCGTGTAGGTCCACAATCCGTCATCGCCGAGGCCTTTATAGTGCCATGGCCAGAACAGGTAAATAGCCAAGTATGCCAAGGCTGAGACGATGCCGATGCCGAACCAAACGCCAACTTTTATAGAAGCACGCTTGGAAGCCGGATCGCCCTCAACTGGAAAACGCTCTTTACGATAAGCAACAGTCACACCGTCGAGCTCTGTACCCAAACGTGCTAGCTCGTCGTTAGACATCGCTTCTAGTTCTTGCGTTGTGTATTTCTTTTCATTGCTATTGCTCATGAGCGAGATCCAATCCACAGAGCAGCGGCCACCAAGACCACGATTCCAACGAGCCACATCAACATGCCTTCAGAGACTGGGCCTAGGCCGCCCAAGTTCCAGCCGCCTGGGCTAGGTGTCTCTTTAGCAGACTTGATGTAAGCAATAATGTCTTTCTTCTCATCAGCGGAGAGCTGACGATCCGAGAACTTAGGCATGTTCTGAGGACCAGTAAGCATTGCCTGGTAGATTTCCTGCTCATTTGCAGGGTCTAGAACAGGTGCGTATTTACCACTAGAAAGTGCGCCACCGCGCCCCGTGAAGTTGTGGCAAGAAGCGCAATTCAAACGGAAGAGATCCGAGCCGCGAGCGACATCGGCTGGATCGATCTTTCCGTTGTAGTTAGCGCCACGAAGAGTATCTAGTGCGACAGAGCCGTCCTCGTTGTATACGATGCCGGGGCCGCCACCGTTAGCCTCAACGTATGCGGCCAACGCTAGGGTCTGTGCTTCAGAGTAGCGTGGAGCCTTGCGCATGGCCTGCGCCTCATTGCGCAGCATTGGCATACGTCCAGAATGAACCTGGAAGTACGTTGCACCGGAGCCAACACCAATCAGCGAAGGACCCCGGTCTTTCACGCCTTGGAGGTTTGCGCCATGGCAGGTGATACAAGCAACGTCATAAAGGTCCTTACCTTCCTGAATCATTGCTTGCTCGTCTTGGCGCGCCGTAGCTACCTGAGCGTCAGGCGTCACAGCGTTAACTAAAAGTCCGGTACCGGTAAGGCCAACAGCTAGCGCTAAAGCACCAACAGCAGTCCGGCGCACCTTGCGGCGTGCTCGAACTTTCTTGGCCTTGGAGACTGAAGCTGAGGGTACTTCTACCGCTTCAGTCTTGTTCTGGGTGGTATCCATCATTTCCCTTAATGTTCTCGAATACGGAAAGTGAGGGGCTATCTCAGTTCATATAACCGGATTGAGCGGTTATATGAGCCAAGACCGCCTATTGAATGAAGTAGATCGTGATGAACAGGCCGATCCAGACCACGTCAACGAAGTGCCAGTAATAGGACACCACCATCGCAGCAGTCGCCTGTGCAGGTGTGAACTTCGACTTAGAAATGCGAAGCAACACAACCACAAATGCCAAAACACCCGCAAGCACGTGTGCTGCATGGAAGCCCGTGGTGATGTAGAACGCAGAACCGTACACACTGCTCGGGATCGTCATTCCATGCTCGATCAAGTGGTAGTACTCATAGCTCTGACCGAGCAAGAAGATTGCTCCCAGCAAAATGGTCAGAGAGAACCAACGACGAAGACCAAAAACATCTCCGCGTTCCGCCGCGAACACGCCAAACTGAGCCGTCACAGAGGAGGACACCAAGATAGCGGTGATCACCAATGCGTAAGGCACGTTGAGGTGCGCAGCTCCTTCTTTCCAAGAGCCATTACCAATTCCATTTGCACGCGAGGTGAAGTACATCGCGAACAAACCGGCGAAGAACATTAATTCCTGGGACAGGAACACAATCGTGCCGACACTGACCATATTTGGCCGGTTCAGTGCCGCAACACGCTGCGGTGCTGCCATATCTTTGTTTCCTATTGCGCTCGTCACGTTAATTAGTATGGTCGTTTCTTCCGATCAAGTCACATTCTGCCCCCGCCTTTTTTAGGTCCTCATTTCTTGCACATAGCAATATTTTTCTGTTCCACAGCCCACAGTTTTTCTTAGACACAACGGGAACTAAACACCCTTTCCATACGAGGGAGGGTTTCCGCAGGTCACCACAGTAGAAACCTGAAGGTTGCCCAGTTTTTCCCACAAGCCCTTTCCCCGGCCTCAGGCGTAGTTCTCTTCAGTTTTATTTTTCCCTCTATTTGCCTGAGAGATATTTCACATTCCAAAGAGAAGGCATCTGCCAAGGTTGCAACTTTAGTATGACCCCCAACTACCTGCGCTTTTATGCGCAATATCGGATAGTCTGACGCTTTTTGCCCCTTTAAAATTATTTTTAACCCCGCGGGAACTTTTCCCACCCATCGACAGTGTCTTTAATCAGACAGCCGAGATACAAAGATAAAACCCGATCCCCACCCGTCATAACGACAGTGGGGATCGGGTTTATTTTTCTAAGGAAAGTGCGCCTCGGGTACGACCAAAAGCGGAAGGCTAACTATACAACTAGTGCTTTTCTTTTGGCATACCGTACTGAAGGTTCAGCATGGTTGTGGTGTAGATAAGCAATGCCGCACCAACTGCAATGAGCCAGTAGTGAAGGAAGATAACGCCAAAGCCAAGAACAGCAATGGCACCACTCATAGCCGCAGGCCAGATAGAGCTAGGGCTAAAGAATCCGAGAGTTCCAGCAGCATCTGCAACCTCAGCCTCTTCCCAGTCCTCAGGAAGGATGTCAATGCGGTTTTCAGTAAAGTGCAGGTACCCGCCCAACATCAGGGTGAGTAGCGTCGCCAGAATCAGCGAAACTCCACCAGCCCATTCAAAACCAGGGTGGCTACCAGAATCCCTAACGTACATTGTGGCAAAAACATAGATCACTGACATGACGGCAAGGAACGTTGCCATCGAATACATGATCTTGGATGTAGCTTTCATGTTCTCTACTTCTCCTTGTTCCTACGCAGCGGGGCTGGTCTTATCAAAGTTGTCGCCATCACGCGTAGCACGCTCAGAGTTGAACGGGTGCGTGGTGGTTGCGTAGGGCTCCTCTCCAATGCTCTTGAGAGCATCAGAGTTTGTAGCCTGCGGATTGCTATTACGGAAAGAGATGTACTGCTTGAACTTCTCTGGAGTGACTACGCGAATCTCAAAGTTCATCATTGCGTGGTAGGTGCCACACATCTCCGCACAGCGACCCACGAACGCACCAGTCTTTTCGATCTTTGCGATCTGGAAACGACGCTGCTGCTTGTTCTGCTCCGGGTGGTTGTACACGTCACGCTTGAACAAGAACTCTGGAACCCAGAATGCGTGGGAGACATCGGCAGAAGCCAAGTCAAACTGAATTGCGGTGTCACTTGGGAGAACCAACACTGGGATCTCTTCAGAAGTACCCAAAGTCTCAATCTTGTTGAAGTGGAGGTAAGACGTGTCAGTCTTAGACATTCCGTTGATTGGGTTCTTGCCGTTAGGGTCTACCTTGCTTGCCTCGGCTGCAGCCTGGCGAGCTTCGTCGACACCCTTATATTCAGCACCGGTGGGCGAAAACTCGGCAGCAATATCCGAGTAGCCAAACTTCCAGTTCCACTGATAGGCAGTAACGTCCACGGTGACCTTAGGATCTTTATCCATCGCGGTTACCTTGTCCTGGGTCTGGACGGTGAAGAAGAAGAGGCCCATAACAATAACGATCGGGATTATCGTTAGCACCAGTTCCAACGGAATGTTGTACTGAGTCTGACGAGGGAACTCATCTTTGCCGGCCTTCTCCGCACGCTTAGCACTCCATGCGAACATGCCGTAGATGAAAAGCCCCCACATGATGAAGCCGATGATCCAGGCAGCTACCCAGACCCAGACCCAGAAGTTATACATCGAAGTAGCTTCGGGCGTAACGCCTTCTGGCCAACCAAAGGCTAGAGCTTTACCCAAAACACCGCCTGGTGCATCTACGTCACATCCCGCAAGGGTAAGGCCACCAAAGCCGATGGCGCCACCAAGCAATGCTTTGCGCCCAATGCCACGCTTTTGCTGCTGTTCCACGCGCGTTTGCCTTCCTGTCGCACTTATTTCCTTGGAGTCTTAGGCCATCCGTAACTCATCAGATTCTGATTGGGGACAGTCCAAAACCCACGCCTATTAGTGCAGGATAGTCCACCCCTCTTTGTTTTCCTGAATGTCATGGCACGCTCTCCCCCTTCTTCTCACTGTATTTTCTCCGAGAACCTTCGGGTTTCCTAGGAAAATCCACCCCAGTAGCACAGATCACGCCGGAATATAGTGCCCCAAATCACAGGAACTAAACGGGCAATCAACCTTATGTATACCCTCCCCAAGAAAACAGCACGTTAGTGCCCCAAAAAACCGTTTCCGCTTAAGCCGCAGCACGGAAAAATAAGAGAAATCAGGAACGCCTCCAAGTCCCCTCCCCCGGGATTTAAGAGCGTTTTCGCTCACATTCCACAGAGCTGATCGTCGCAATACCTTCTACAACCCCAACGGGGTACCCTTAGACAGCTAAGTACTTTGTTCATATATAAGAAGGAGCGGCGAACTATGTGCGGACTTCTTGGCATGCTTACGAGCACAAGGGATGCCCAAAGGTACGTCCCAGCCATCGAAAAATCGCTACCGTGTATGCGTCACAGGGGGCCAGACGAAGCCGGAACGTGGCATGACGAGCAAGCCGTCTTTGGGTTCAATCGCCTTTCTATCATCGATCTCGAACACTCCCATCAGCCACTGAAATGGGGACCACAAGACCAGGCCGATCGTTATGCGATGACGTTTAACGGCGAAATTTATAACTATGTGGAGCTCAGGGCAGAGCTACAGGAACTCGGCTACACCTTTAATACTTCAGGCGATGGCGAGACCATTGTCGTCGGCTATCACCACTGGGGTGCGGACGTCGTCCAGCACCTGCGTGGCATGTTTGGCTTTGCCATTTGGGATTCCCAGGAAGAAAAACTCTTCCTCGCCCGCGATCAATTCGGCATCAAGCCGCTGTATTACGCAACCACAGATGCCGGAACCATGTTCTCTTCGGAGAAGAAATGCATTTTGGAGGCCGCCGAGGATCTGGGTCTAGATCTCAGCCTTGATCAACGGGCTATTGAGCACTACGTTGACCTGCAGTACGTACCAGAGCCAGAGAGCCTTCACACGCACATCCGCCGGCTCGAATCGGGTTGCTACGGGGAGCTTGTCCCCGGCGGCAAGGTCAAGCAGACTCGTTATTTCCGCCCCCAATTCCCAGCACAGGAAGTTCCCAAGGGCAAGGAACAAGATCTTTTTGATCGAATCGCTCGCGCGTTAGAGGACAGCGTCGAAAAGCATATGCGTGCCGACGTCACCGTCGGGTCCTTCCTCTCCGGCGGCATCGATTCCACTGCGATAGCTACATTGGCCAAGCGCCATAACCCTAATTTGTTGACCTTCACCACTGGCTTTGAGCGGGAGGGCTACTCAGAGGTTGATGTTGCTGCTGAGTCTGCGGCTGCGATCGGCGTGGAACACATCGTTAAAGTTGTGTCGCCAGAGGAATACGCCAACGCCATCCCTCAGATCATGTGGTACTTGGACGACCCCGTGGCCGATCCTTCCCTTGTTCCGCTCTTCTTTGTGGCTCAAGAAGCTAGGAAGCACGTCAAGGTTGTCCTCTCCGGCGAGGGCGCGGACGAGCTTTTCGGCGGCTACACGATTTATAAAGAGCCGTTGTCTCTCGCTCCCTTTGAAAAAATCCCGATTCCGCTACGTCGAGGACTAGGGCAACTCGCAAAGGTCTTCCCCGAGGGAATGCGTGGCAAATCCTTGCTGGAACGCGGTTCCATGCCGATGGAAGAACGCTACTATGGCAACGCCCGCTCCTTTAACTTTGAGCAGATGCAACGCGTTCTGCCTTGGGCCAAGAAGGAATGGGACCACCGTGAAGTAACAGCCCCGATCTACGCTCAGTCCACGCATATGGATCCGGTCGCGCGCATGCAGCACCTTGATCTATTTACCTGGATGCGCGGCGATATTTTGGTTAAAGCCGACAAAATCAATATGGCGCATTCCCTTGAGCTCCGCGTTCCGTTCTTGGATAAAGAAGTGTTTGCCGTAGCTGAAACTATCCCCCATAGTTTGAAAGTCACGCAGGGCACCACCAAATACGCACTACGTAAGGCAATGGAACAGATCGTTCCGCCACATGTCTTGCACCGTAAGAAGCTCGGTTTCCCCGTTCCTATGCGCCATTGGCTAGCCGGCGATGAACTATTCGGCTGGGCCCAAGACACCATTACGGAGTCCCTCACAGACCATATCTTTGATAAGAAGGCCGTCTTGGACATGCTCAATGAGCATCGTGCAGGAGCCAGCGATCATTCTCGTAGGCTATGGACTGTGCTTGCCTTCATGGTGTGGCATGGAATCTTTATAGAGAACCGAATCGATCCTGGAATCGAGAAAAAGGATTATCCGGTCTACCTCTAACGGTAGAATAGTGGGGCGCCCCTCGCGCCGCGGTGGGATTAGACGGTAGTTCATCTAATCCCACCGCCCATTTTTCTTTCTACCTGGGACTTTCTCCCTTTTCTTGGTCTTTTGCGGCTCAGACAAACGTAGCTAGGAAAAGCAAAAATCCTCCTAATCGTGAATGCATCACCGTTAGGAGGATTTTTTATAACCGGCATTATCTCCCACTAAAAGGGGTATTATGCCAAAAATCAGTTGAATGAGTCTCCACAAGCGCAGGAGCCGTCTGCGTTGGGGTTGTCAATGGTAAAGCCCTGCGACTCAATCGTGTCCGCAAAATCAATGGTTGCCCCGGCGAGGTAGGGAACCGACATCTTGTCTACAACAAGACGGACGCCATCGATAACGTCGACCTTATCGCCATCGAGGTCCCGGTCGTCGAAGTACAGCTGATAGCGCAAGCCTGCACAGCCACCGGGTTGCACTGCAATACGCAGAGACAAATCGGTGCGTCCCTCCTGCTCAAGGAGCGCCTTGGCTTTGGCAGCTGCGGCTGCGCTGAGGATAACGCCTGTGTTGGAGGTTGTAGGTGCAGTCATCATGTCTCCTTATTCGAGTTCTCCGCCGCTGCGGTTACTCGGTTTCATTCTTTCGTGTTCGTGTAGATGTGTGCAGTGTCCGCACCATGCGGCAGTCCACCCCATGTGGTAGACGCTGCGCACCCTGACAGAACCCACAACAGGTTCCCTTACTTACAACAAGTACGGCTGTCATCTTCTACAAGAAGCTATAGCCGACAACTATACCCTCTATTTTCAGCGATTGAGTCCGGCAAAATCCGACATGGAGTTTATCTCCGCCACGACTCTGCTGGCTCCTATAAAAGAACTACACATCGCCATATTTTATTCCAAAGCTTTAAGCACTCGTGGAACCAAGGACTTCCCAAGACATCTCCGGGATCTCCCCACGCATGATATGCAGATCATACAAGGCCCGTGATATATCGCTCTACCTGGCGTTTTTAACCTCTTATAGGCACCCTACACACAATGGTTACTTCCGCGTTCCACTTTTATGGCGATACCTTGTAGCCTAGTAACCGTGAAATTACCTTGGAACAAAGACTCCTCTCAAGATTCTGCCAGTACTGGTACCTCCTCATCGGCAGCTACAGCGGCTTCTTCGGCCTCTTCGACTTCTCATAATTCAGGTCTCGGCGATGCCGCGAATCGTTCCAAGGCTTATACACCTAAAAAAGGCCACGCTACTCCTTCTCGCAAGCAGTCTCAGGCACATCCGGGAACCTTCGAGGCTCGTTTTGGTGCTCGCGAAGGCTACGGAGAATCGCGCAAGAAGCGCAAGGAGCTCAAAGCTTCCATGACCAAGGAGGAGTGGAAGGCTTATAAACGGGAGCGCGCGGACGAAGGCAAGCAGCGACGTCGAGAAGCTCAAGCTGCCATGGATCGTGGCGATGAGCGCTACCTCCTACAGCGCGACCGCGGCGAAGAGCGTCGTTATGTCCGCGATCTCGTAGACTCCAAGCGCTACATCGGCAACTTTGTTATGCCCCTTGCCCTGATTCTTCTTGTCATTCTCTTTATCGGACGATGGGTACCGGCATTTGCTAGCGCAATGTCCTTTGTAGCGCTCATCTTCATCGCTTCCTTTGCCATCGAGGCCATCGTGCTCGGTAGAAAAACAGCCCGAGCGGTGCGCGAACGCTTCCCTGATACCTCTGAAACAGGCTTTGGTATCGGCGCCTACGCATACGGCCGTGTAACCCAGCCACGACGCTGGCGCACACCAAAACCACAGGTCAGCATCGGTGACACGGTAGCGTAATTCCGTGCGTAGTTTGGTTTTGGGAGGGGCCCGTTCCGGCAAGTCTGCTTTTGCGGAGGCACTTGTGGGGGCGGGCTCTTGCCGTTATGTGGCAACGGCCCGCCCCTACGGTGATGACAACTTTGATGCGGATTTCCAACGCCGGATTTCCCAGCACGTGCAACGCCGCCCACCACACTGGGTCACAGAGGATCGCGCAGACCTCTGTGAGGTTCTCTCCCCCGCATATCTGCGGCAACACACAGAGCATTCTTTGCTTGTCGACGACCTCGGCACATGGCTTACCCATCTCATTGATACTAAAAATGCCTGGGATTCCCCTGCTGGCAGCACCACTTTGGAATCAGTGCGTCTGGCAGATTTGCTCCGAGTCTTCCCCACCGACCGCGACGTGGTTCTTGTCACTCCTGAGGTGGGAATGGGCATTATCCCCGAGCATCATTCAGCCAGGTTATTCCGGGATGAGATAGGCAGGCTTAATCACATGATTGCGGATGTCTGCGATCGAGTGTTCCTTGTTATAGCCGGACAACCATTACAGTTAAAAAGCGTTCTTTGACGTTACGTACTACATCGCGATAGCCAAACACATGGGAGTGCAACAACATGCAGCCATCCGATTTCTTTCCCAAGATCGATGCCCCGAGTTCCGAGGTAGCGGATCAGGCACGAGCTTTCCAGCTCACGCTCACTAAACCAACGGGTTCGCTGTCACGCTTGGAGGATCTTGGGGTATGGCTCAGCGCCTGCCAGGGGCAGGTTCCTCCTAAAAAAATCGTGCGCCCTCGCATGGTGGTCTTTGCTGGCGACCACGGCATCGCTACCAATAATGTCTCCCCCTATCCCATCGAGGTATCAATCCAAATGGCGGAAAATATCCGCAATGGTGGTGCCGGGATCAACGCAGTGGCACATTCTTCCGGCATTAGCGTACGCGTTGCCGATATTTCTTTAAACCACGATGTTTGGGACGATGAAAGGGTGTCGCGTTCTTGCGGGTCTATTGACCGGGAGGACGCGATGACGCAGGATCAGCTGGTACGCGCCATTGAGATAGGAAAGCGCATCGCAGATCAGGAAGTCGATTCCGGCGCGGACGTCCTCATGGCAGGAGACCTCGGCATTGGCAATACCACACCCTCTGCCGTGATCATCGGATTGTTGGCTAATCAAGAACCGGTGGTGGTCACGGGCCGCGGCTCAGGCGTTGATGATGAGGGCTGGAAGCGAAAAGTCTCTGCCGTCCGCGATGCAATGTTCCGTGCCCGCGATTTGCGCTATACCCCGCTGCTCATGATGCAAAAGGTTACTTCGCCTGAGTTGGTCGCTATGGGTGCCTTCATCGCGCAGGCTGCTGTACGCCGCACGCCCGTGCTTCTCGACGGCGTCGTGGTCACCGCCGCAGCCATGCTTGCGGAGCAGCTTGCTCCCGGTGCCAGAAAATGGATGCAGGCAGGGCACCTTTCAGCAGAACCTGCCCACCGCTTTGCGCTTAACTATTTAGGGCTTGAGCCACTACTGACCTTGGGCCTGCGACTAGGAGAAGGTTCCGGAGCTGCTGCGGCTTTCCCGCTGCTTCGCATCAGCGCAGACATTATGAATGACATGGCTAATTTTGATAGCGCTGGGGTCTTCGGGGCAGACGCTGTTCCCACCAACCGTATGGGTTAATACACTGCTCAAAGCCCTTTGAGGCCTGTGGTAATTGGTTCCTGCCAGCCTAAGTATTCAGTGTGCACCCTTCACACAGAAAGTTGGTTTCTCACAATGTCGGGCAAAGTCGGATTTGTGGAAGGCGAACATCGTCCTGCGATTATCGAGGGCCCGCTCACTGCCTTAAGCTGGCTCACCATTCTGCCGGTTCAGGGAGCCACAGCCTTTGACCGCATCACTGGTGGACGGGTGTTGGCCTCAGTCCCCCTTATCGGTATTTTGCTCGGGGCTCTTGGCACTACGTTGGCGGGACTAGGCGTTCACTTCCACATCACGCCCTTTTTAATCGCAGTTGTGATTGTTTGTTTCTGGGAACTTTTCACACGATTCATGCACCTTGATGGACTCGCAGACGTAGCCGATGCGCTAGGCAGCTACGCGCCCCCTGAGCGAGCGAGGGAAATTATTGCGGACCCGACCACCGGGCTTATCGGAATGGGCGCTGCTTTTATCTCGTTGACGCTTCAAATCGCGAGCTTTGACGCCCTCATCGAACGAGGCTATTGGTGGATGATTTTCTTTGCACCGATGATCGGCAGACTATGCGCAATCTTTGGTGCGCATTCCTCTTTAAACCCGATGCAACCGACTGGATTTGGCGCCATGATGATCGGTACAGTCCCTACGGCCACAATCGCGATATGGTTCAGCATTATTTCTGCAGTGTCCGTGTCCATCCCGCTGTTCGTCGGAAGCCCCGTCATAGCTGTAGTCGTCATCATCGCCCTCCTACTCAGCATCGGTGTTGCCGTGATAGAGATCAGGCATTGCAGCCGGCGTTTTGATGGGATGAACGGAGACACCACCGGCTTTATTATGCATTCTTGTACAGCAGCATCGGCGGTTTTCTTAGCTATCGGGGTATGCGTTATCTAAGTGCTCCCCTTTTCCCCGGATTTCTTCAGCGGGAATGCATAAGCCATAAGCCGAAGCTCTTCTCTGCACCGACTTATGGCCCAAACGTCCCCGGACCTATATCAGTGTGTGCATCCATTCATGGGGATCGGCTACCGTGCCACGCTGGATTCCTGTGAGTATGTCGCGCAGCTTCATAGTGATATCGCCAGCGACATTGTGGTTGACTTCAAAGTCACCGTGGTTTGACTTAACAAATCCCACGGGGGTGATCACCGCAGCAGTGCCGCAAGCAAACGCCTCTCGCATGGAGCCGTTTGTGGCCGTCTCCTGCCATTCTTCCGTAGAGATAAGACGCTCTTCTGTGGTGTACCCCAGGTCGCGAGCGATCTGCAGGAGGGAATCACGCGTGATTCCCGGCAAGAGCGAGCCAGAGAGCTGAGGGGTAACGATGTGAGGAGCGGATTCCTCACCCATGACAAAGAAGAGGTTCATTCCGCCCATTTCTTCGATGTAACGGTGCTCGTGAGCATCCAGCCACACCACTTGGTCGCAGCCCTTATCTGCGGCCTGAGCTTGAGCTACCAGAGATGCCGCATAGTTGCCCGCGAACTTTGCAGCGCCCGTACCGCCGGGGCAAGCACGAACATAGTCCTCGGAGAGCCACACCGATACCGGTTTGATGCCACCCGAAAAATACGCGCCGGCTGGCGACGCAATCACCACGTAGCGGTAGGAGCTCGAAGGATGCACTCCGAGTGTCGCCTCAGTAGCGATCATAAACGGCCGCAGGTACAAAGCTTCCTCGCCCCCAGCTACTGGCACCCAGTCACGATCAATGTCTACGAGCTGACGCAGCGACTCAACAAACACCTCCGTGGGGAGTTCCGGCATGGCCATGCGCTCTGCGGAACGCTGGAATCGAGCAGCATTGGCCTCCGGCCTGAAGGTCTTAATCGTGCCATCGGCATGACGGTACGCTTTAATGCCCTCAAAAATCGCCTGACCGTAGTGCAAGACGCTGGTGGCAGGATCAAGAGTAAGTGGCGCATAAGGAACAACCTGTGCGTCATGCCACCCCTGCTCTGCGTCCCAGTCAATGGTCACCATGTGATCAGTGAAGCGCTTACCAAAACCTGGGTTAGCAAGGATATCCGCAAGTTCTTCGGCGGAAGTCGGAGATTCGGTTTTATGGATGCTGAAGTTGAGAGACGTCATGACCCAAAGGTACACCCCACATTGCTCTGCTCAATTGGATAGTCTGATAAATAACGTTTTCCACGCGGTCTTAAAGGCCTCGTTACCAACTTTTGGAGGTACTAAACTTTGAGCACTCAGTTTTCACTTGCGTCCCGTGGCTCTGCGACAGAACTTGCGCTCGCAAAGAAGCTTCCCGACGACACCACTGCCCTTGTAGTTGCGCTCTTCGCCGGCGAGGACGGTTTGGAGTTTGCTGCGACTGGGCTTTTTGATGACGACCTAGAGGTGGCAATCTGGGAGCTCTTTAGCGCTGTTGGTGCAACCGGTAAGGCGGGAGAAATCCACCGAGTTCCTTCTATCGAAGGCATTGAAGTGGACTTCATCGTCGGCGTAGGCCTAGGCGACAACGACAAGCTCGACGACGAGGCTCTGCGTCGTGCCGCTGGCACCGCGGCTCGTTCCTTGGTCGGAGTGGACTCCGTAGCAACCACCCTCGGCACTTTTGGTCTGCGCGCAGCAGTAGAGGGCTTTGCACTGGGAGCTTATGACTACAAGGGCATCCGTTCTAAGTCCGCGGAAGCTGTCGCAGCCAAGAAGCCGGTAGGCAAGGTCACCTTCTTGTCCCTGGGCGATAAGAAAACCGCCAAGGTGGAATTCCAGGCCGCGCAGATCACGGCAGAATCCGTCATGTTCGCCCGTGATTTGGTCAACGCACCGTCCTCTCACCTCTACCCCGAGTCCTACGCTGAGATCATCAAGAAGGAAGCAGAAGGCCACGGCATCGACGTGGAGATCCTCGATGAAAAGAAACTCGAAAAATTGGGCTTCGGCGGCATCCTTGCGGTCGGCAACGGTTCTGCACGCAAGCCACGCCTTGTGCGGCTAACCTGGGATCCCAAGAAAGCCAAGAAGAGCGTTGCGCTGGTCGGAAAGGGAATTACCTTTGACACCGGTGGAATTTCGCTCAAGCCTGGTGCTGGCATGGATGACATGATCTCCGACATGGGCGGTTCCGCTGCAGTCGTGGCAACCGTCATCGGCGCAGCCCGCCTGGACCTCAAGGTGAAGATCACAGCGACGATCCCACTCGCAGAAAATATGCCCAGCGGGGATGCTTATCGACCAGGCGACGTTATCACCCATTACGGCGGAATTACCTCGGAGATCCTCAACACCGATGCAGAGGGCCGTCTTGTGCTTTCCGACGCCATCGCGCGGGCATGCGAGGATAAGCCCGACTACCTGATCGATACTGCAACACTCACCGGCGCACAGCTCGTGGCCCTTGGCGACCGCACGGCTGGTGTCATGGGCTCTGACGCTTTCCGTGACCGCATCGCAGAAATCGGTCGCTCCGTCGGCGAGCAGGCCTGGGCTATGCCGCTTCCGGAAGAGCTCGGCGAAGCAATCAAGTCCCCTGTTGCGGATATTCGCAACATCACCAAGTCACGCTCTGGCGGCATGCTAGCCGCAGGATGGTACCTCAGCCATTTTGTTGCAGAAGGTATCAACTGGGCCCACGTAGACATTGCTGGCCCGGCATACAACAGCGCAGGGGTGTATGGCTACACCCCGAAGCGTGCAACAGGTGTGCCGGTGCGCACCTTCCTAGCGGCTCTTGCAGAAATTTCTGAGGAAAAGTAGCTCGCATATTCCGCTGATGGTCGAGGCAGTCGCCTGGCCGTCATCGGTTTTTTCTTCCCTTGAATATTCGATTCTTGGGTTCAAGAGGGGCGTCGACACGCTATAAACGGCTAAGAGTTGGTGTCGTTGTCTTTTTCAAACTGCGCACGCCGGAGTCGTTGTTCTTCGCGTTTACGCAAAATCCTGTCACGCTCAATTTTTTCCCGCATGCGCTGCGGGTACCCAGTTTCTTCCACGTCATACACGGGAATTCCCAGTTCTTTTGCTACGACGTCGATGCCTTTAGGGCCGCCAATCCTACGTCGCGTGAAATCGCCCGTAATGTCCACAAGCACCATCGACATCTCGTTGACAATGGTCTCAGGCTCCACAAAACCCTCAACCACTGCGCGCGACTCGCTCCATTGTTTGAGGTAGAGCAAGTCTTTTTCACGAACAGTGTCGCCCGGCCCTCGGGGCGGTTTGATGTTAGATCTGGGGGTCTTTCGTCCGAAAAAATTGAACACAGAAGTTCATTGTAGGGGCAAAATCTACAGAGAATCCCCCCTTAACATCACATCTGTTTGGGTTAGGCGGTACGCTCGTTAGGTATTAGCTTTTTGATCTACACGACTTTCGAGGAGTCTAAACACTATGGCGCACTCCGTTGAAATGCCTGAGCTGGGCGAATCCGTCACTGAGGGAACAATTACTCAGTGGCTCAAGTCTGTCGGCGACACCGTCGACGTTGACGAGCCGTTGCTCGAGGTTTCCACTGACAAGGTTGACACCGAGGTTCCTTCCCCAGTTGCGGGCGTTCTGTTGGAGGCTCGCTTCGACGAAGACGACACCGTTGATGTCGGCGAGGTTATCGCTATCATCGGTGAGGAAGGCGAGGCTCCTGCAGCTGGCAATTCCGATGAGAAGAAGGAAGAGCCAAAGGAAGAAGAACCAGCCAAGGAAGCACCCAAGAGCTCCGGTTCCTCCACCGACGTGGTCATGCCAGAACTCGGCGAATCCGTCACCGAAGGAACAATCACCCAATGGCTCAAGTCTGTCGGCGACACCGTCGACGTTGACGAGCCGTTGCTCGAGGTTTCCACCGACAAGGTAGACACCGAGGTCCCTTCCCCCGTTGCAGGCACCATCCTAGAAGTCCTCTTCAACGAAGACGACACCGTTGACGTCGGCGAGGTCATCGTCCGCATCGGCGAACCAGGCTCCGAACCAGAAACCAAGGCAGAACCCGCCAAGGAAGAGCCTAAGCAAGAGGAAGCACCTGCTAAGGAGGCTGCAAAGCCAGTCAATAACCAGAATGTTCCTTACGTGACTCCGTTGGTTCGCAAGCTTGCAGACAAGCACGGCGTTGACCTCAATGCAATCGAAGGAACTGGTGTTGGCGGTCGCATCCGTAAGCAGGATGTCCTCGCCGCAGCCGGCCAAGGATCTGAGCCAGCTCCAGCGGCAGCTCCTGCTGCCGCGGCTAAGGATCCTCGCGCTAACTGGTCTACCAAGAGCGTTGATTCTGCAAAGGCAGAGCTCATTGGTACCACCAAGAAGGTCAACCGCATCCGCGAGATTACGGCCAAGAAGATGGTTGAGGCACTGCAGATTTCTGCACAGCTCACTCACCTTCAAGAGGTCGATATGACCAACGTTGCAACGCTGCGCAAGGAAAGTAAGCCGGCGTTCATCGAAAAGTATGGTGCTAACCTGACCTACCTGCCGTTCTTTGTTAAGGCAGTGGTTGAGGCTCTGGTCCTACACCCGAACGTGAATGCGTCCTACAACGCTGCAACCAAGGAGATCACCTACCACTCCGACGTCAATGTGGCGATCGCAGTGGATACCGAGCGCGGCCTGCTTACTCCTGTGATTCACAAGGCTCAGGAGCTTACGCTGCCAGAGATCGCTCAGGCTATTGCTGATCTGGCTGATCGTGCCCGCAACAATAAGCTGAAGCCAAATGACCTCTCCGGTGCAACCTTCACCGTGACCAACATTGGCTCCGAGGGCGCTTTGGCTGACACCCCGATCTTGGTTCCGCCACAGGTCGGTATCTTGGGCACTGCTGCAATCCAGAAGCGCCCCGTAGTGATCACTGAAAACGGTTCGGACGCCATCGCGATTCGCCAGATGTGCTACATCCCGTTCTCTTATGACCACCAGATCGTAGACGGTGCTGATGCAGGTCGCTTCACCGCAACGATTAAGGATCGTTTGGAAAAGGCTAAGTTCCAGGACGACCTCAACCTCTAGGACAACGTTCTAAAGCACCTGCGGTTCCGCGACTAGCGGTTCCGTTGGTGTTCAGGCGGCAGCCCGACTCTCTTCTTCCAGGGGAGTCGGGCTGCCGCCTTTCTTTGATCCCTGCGAGCACAATTCTCGTTTTTGAGAACGCTAGAAATGACAACCTGCAGTTTTCTGGACGCATAAGGCCTAGCGTTCTCAAAAACGACAATCAGAGCGGACTGGTAGCGAGATCCATGGTTAATGCCTTCGACTTTGATTCTCCCACCTCACGGCTAGCGGCCGATTAATTTCACAGAGTTTTTATGCATTCTCTTTCTCAATGCGTATCCAAAGCCACTGTTTCATCCATATAATGGCGAACATCACTAGCCATCCTTCACCCAAGGAGAAGTTGAAGACTATGACGATATCCTCGCCCTCTGCAAGCTACGTGAGCCGACACGTCGGCCCCAACGAAACTGAGAGGGCGGCGATGCTCAAACGCGTCGGATACGCCTCCCTCGAGGAGCTGTTAGACGCGGCAGTTCCCGCCGGGATTAGGTCCCACGATCTTCCTGAACCCACGCACCCACTGTCGGAGGAAGAAGCCCTGGCCAAGCTGCGCAAGTACGCAGATCAGAATGTGGTTCTCAAATCATTCTTTGGACAGGGTTTTTATGACACCCTCACGCCATCAGTGATCCGGCGAAATGTCGTAGAAAACCCCGCGTGGTACACCGCTTATACCCCTTATCAGCCCGAGATTTCACAGGGCCGTCTGGAGGCACTGCTTAACTTCCAAACTTTGGTCAGTGAGCTCACGGGGCTTCCTGTAGCCAATGCGTCGCTGCTCGACGAGGCCACCGCAGTTGCCGAGGCCGTTGGATTAATGGCGCGCACCAATAAGAAGGGCCACAGAGTGCTTCTCGACGCCCGCCTGCATCCCCAGGTGCTCTCTGTTGCAGCCGAGCGCGCACGTGCCATCGACGTGGAGGTTGAAATCGCCGATGTCACGTCGGGGCTAGTCGGAGACAGTCTGGTAGGCGTGGTCATCGCGTATCCGGGTACGGAAGGCGATATCGCTGATATTCGCCCCATCATCGCTGATATTCATGCGCGTGGTGGACTGGCCGCTGTGTCCACGGATCTCCTCGCTCTCACTCTCCTGGAGTCCCCCGGCGCGATGGATGCAGATATCGCTGTGGGTTCTTCCCAGCGTTTTGGTGTCCCGTTGTTCTTTGGTGGCCCACACGCCGCTTTTATGGCGGTATCTGACAAGTTCAAGCGGCAGCTGCCGGGTCGAATTGTCGGTGTCTCTGTGGACGCTGAGGGGCATCCGGCTTATAGGTTGGCCTTGCAGACCAGGGAGCAGCATATCCGCCGGGAGCGCGCCACCAGTAACATTTGTACCGCTCAGGCCCTGCTAGCTGTGTGTGCGTCGATGTACGCAGTCTGGCATGGCCCTGAGGGGCTCAAGGCCATCGCTCGCCGTGTCCATGGCCATGCCTCCACATTTGCTGCGGCGTTAGAAAACGAGCCTGCGTTAGAGGTCGTGCATAAAGACTTCTTTGATACTGTCACGGTTCGTGTTCCGGGGCGGGCTCAAGAGATTACCGATGCGCTGGCGGAATCTGGCTACTTGGTGCGCCCCATCGGAGCCGATCTGGTGAGCGTTGCTTTTGGTGAGTCGGCGACTGCGGAAGACGTCGACAAACTCACCGCTGCTTTTGGTGCGAGCGTTACAGAGGAGGCCTATAGCGACTTCCCAGAATGGGCAGTACGCAGCGACGAGCCTATTACTCATCCGATCTTTAGTTCTGTGCATTCGGAGACGCAGATGCTGCGTTATCTTCGCGCTTTGTCGGACAAGGATCTTGCTCTCGATCGCTCGATGATTCCGCTGGGCTCATGCACAATGAAGCTCAACCCGACCACGGGCATGGAGCCCATCACGTGGCCGGAGTTTGCAAATATTCACCCCTTTGCCCCAGATTCTCAGACCCGAGGCTGGCGAGCATTGATTGATGAGCTTGAGGGATGGCTTGCGGATATCACCGGCTATGCCCGGGTGTCGGTTCAGCCCAATGCCGGATCCCAGGGAGAGCTGGCTGGTTTGTTGGCGATTCGTCGCTACCACCAATCTCGTGGCGATAATCAACGCGATATCATTCTGATTCCGCAGTCGGCCCATGGGACAAACGCGGCGTCGGCGACTCTGGCTAATCTTCGGGTAGCTGTTGTGGCTACGGCCACGGATGGGTCCATTGATGTCGATGATCTCGATGCAAAGCTCGCCAAGCATGAGGGACACGTGGCCGGCATCATGATCACTTATCCATCCACACATGGTGTTTTTGAAGACACAGTGACTGCCGTGTGCGAGAAGGTTCACGCAGCAGGTGGTCAGGTCTACATCGATGGAGCAAATCTCAATGCGCTAGCCGGCGTAGCTCAGCCAGGAAAGTTCGGAGGTGACGTTAGCCACCTCAACTTGCACAAGACCTTCACGATTCCCCACGGGGGCGGCGGCCCGGGTGTCGGCCCAGTGGCCGTAGCAGAGCACCTTGTGCCTTTCTTGCCCACGGATCCGCTGGAGTTAGACGCTGCAATTCCGTGTCCTACCCGCACAGGGGTTCCCATGGTTTCCGCGCAGTATGGATCGGCCGGCGTGCTCCCGATTTCGTGGTCTTATATTGCGATGATGGGCGGCACAGGGCTGCGTGAGGCCACTGCCTCGGCGATTCTTGGGGCAAACTACCTGGCGAGGTCGTTACAGGATGCGTTCCCTATCCTTTACACCGGTGACAATGACTTGGTGGCTCATGAGTGCATCCTTGATCTGCGCCCGATTACTGATCACACAGGGGTCACGGCTGCAGACGTGGCTAAGCGCTTGATGGATTATGGCTTCCACGCGCCCACGTTGTCCTTCCCCGTCGCGGGAACGTTGATGGTGGAACCCACTGAGTCTGAAGACAAGGGCGAGCTCGACCGCTTTATTGAGGCGTTGCTTGCTATTCGCGCAGAGATTCAGCAAATTGCTGACGGCGCTATCGAGTATGAAGAATCCGTGCTGCATCATGCACCGTTCACCTCTTACTCCATCGCTAGAGATAACTGGGACTACTTGTTTAGCCGTACTCAGGCTGCCTATCCGGTGGCCTCGCTGCGAGTCAACAAGTATTTCCCATCCGTTCGTCGTCTCGATGAGGCTTATGGCGATAGGAACTTCGCATGTTCCTGCCCGCTACCTGAGGCTTTTAATTTCGCGAGGACTAGACTCGCTTCACGTTTACGTGGCGTGATGTCGACTTTTCGTGTTCGCGCCACGTAAGCCAGTAGCTTGCTCACATATTTTTCGATGAAAGGACCTAACGCATATGGCTTCCGAACTCCGTACCTCACCCCTGCATAGCCGTCACCAGGACTTAGGGGCTGCTTTTACGCCCTTTGGCGATTGGGATATGCCGCTGAAGTATGGTTCCGAGCTTGAAGAACACCATGCAGTGCGTAAAGCATGTGGGCTCTTTGATCTGTCCCACATGGGAGAGATTCGGGTGAGTGGCCCACAATCTGGGGATTTCCTTGATTACGCACTGATCTCCCAGCTTTCTGCCATCGCCGTTAATAAAGCGAAATACTCAATGATTGTTTCCGAGGATGGCGGCATCATTGATGACCTCATTACGTATCGCTTGGCTGACGATGAATTTTTGGTTGTTCCCAATGCTGGAAACGCAGCTGTAGTGGCGGAAGAGCTCCACGCACGGGCTGCGGGATTCCAGGTCACCGTCACGGATGAGTCGGCAGAAACAGCCCTCATCGCAGTTCAGGGGCCCAATGCTCAGGCGCTGCTTCTTTCGCTTGTCGACGCAGACGCGGATGCAGATACCGCACGTCTAATTTCCACCATGCGCTACTACGCATGCGGCAACGCTGTTATAGCTGGCTTTTCTGTGCTCCTGGCCCGGACCGGATACACAGGCGAAGACGGATTCGAGCTCTATATCTCCAACGATAAGGCGCCTGCATTGTGGGATGCGATTTATCAAGCTGGTCAGGATGAGCGCTACTCGCTTGTACCATGCGGACTTGCGTCTAGGGACTCGCTGCGTCTTGAAGCCGGAATGCCGCTTTATGGAAACGAGCTCTCCCGGGAGCTGACCCCCATGGATGCGGGGCTAGGCATGCTTGTGAGTAAGAAAAAAGAAGGCGACTTTGTTGGTAAAGAGGCCTTAAGTGCTCCTAGTACTCATACAAAAGTGCTCGTTGGCCTGTCTTCCACGGAACGTCGTGCAGCACGACACGGCGCAGATATTCTCGACGCCGACGGAAATGTCGTAGGAACCGTGACCTCCGGGCAGCCCTCGCCAACACTGGGGCATCCCATCGCGCTGGCGTATGTGGAAAAAGACCTCAGTGAGGTTGGCACAGAACTCACCGCAGATATCAGAGGGAAAAAATATCCCTTCACGGTAGTTTCTTTGCCGTTTTACTCCCGCCAGAAAGACTAAACCGATAGACTCCACAATGATCTACACGAGTCGTTTCGCATTCTAGAAAGGTAGAACCAAACCTATGTCTCTTCCTGAGAACTTCTCCTATTCCGAAGACCACGAATGGATCGATGCAGCTGCTGATTCCGCTGCCGGGACGACTGTCAAAGTGGGCATCACCTCGGTGGCAGCTGACCGCTTGGGCGAAGTCGTCTTTGCCGAGCTGCCCCAGGTTGGCGACTCCGTAGAGGCCGGTGAAACGTGTGGCGAGGTCGAGTCCACCAAGAGCGTCTCCGACCTGTACTCCCCTGTCACGGGGACAGTAACCGCCGTCAACGACGCAGTCCACGACGATTACTCCATTATCAATAACGATCCTTTCGGTGACGGCTGGCTCTTTGAGGTAGAAGTTGAGTCCGTCGGAAAGCTTCTCACCGCCGCCGAATACGCGGAAGCTAACGGGGTCTAAATACCTCTTTGTAAGTTCCACGCTCACAGCAGTGCCGCCATGGATTGCGCCACACCATGGCGGCACTGCTTGTCTTGTCCGAGTTCTACGAGAAAGTTTCTGTCCAACGCGTGGCTGCTGCCACGTCTTCTTCTCTTTGTTGGGTAAAAATAATCCGGTGGACGTCTGGGTCTGTAACGGCAAGATCCCTGCTAAACCACAAGGTATCGTGGGGCTTTTCCGCCTCAGCGCACCCGCTGGCAGCAGCTTCTAAGCGCAAGGCCAGCTCATCAAGGTCTTCTCCATGAGCGGAAAAGGAAACCTGAACGGTTGCAGGTGCGACGCCGTGTGTCATAGGTTCCGTGTTTTCTTGCACGACCAACAACACATCTTGGTTCCTTAGCCTGCGTAAATGGACAAGCACCGGGTTACCCTGCGGGCCTGGGACGGTGGCCAGAGTAATAAAACCGGCAGCGTGGAAAAAGGCTTCACTCCGTTGAAAATCTTGAACGGCAAGGGTGACAAACATTGGCATGGGATAAATATCCCGATCTGGTGTAATACTCATGGCTTTTACCCTGAACGATTGCCCTAACGTCAACGCAAATGCGCTAAGAGTTCACGCATTTTCTAGCCGCAGCGCCTCAGGCGTATCCTCAGTACCATGACTGCGCCTCGTGACCCATTCTTCCCCGCCGACCAATCCATCCGTGCATCTACACAGCCCGTAGAGATCCGCCATCTCGGCGTGATGGATTATCAAGAGGCATGGGACTACCAAGCTGCTCTGGCCAAGCAACGCGCGGCCGATGAGGTTGGCGACGTACTTTTAGTTCTGGAGCACCCCAGCGTTTACACCGCAGGAAAGCGGACTCAGCCGGAGGATCGCCCCACCAACGGGCTGCCTGTTATTGATGTCGATCGAGGCGGTCGTATTACCTGGCATGGCCCTGGCCAGCTGGTGATATACCCGATCTTGAAACTCGCAGACCCCATCGACGTCGTCGATTATGTGCGTCGCGTCGAGGAGGCTCTCATCCAGGTTGTACGCCAACGCGGCATTAGCCAGGCCGGGCGTATCGACGGACGCTCCGGAGTGTGGGTCCCCGACGCGTGCGATGCCAATCACCGTAAGATAGCCGCTTTGGGCATCCGGATCACCCGCGGCGTGACGATGCATGGTTTAGCGCTTAATTGCTCTAACACCCTTGAGTACTATCAGCACATCATCCCCTGCGGTATCTCCGATGCCGGGGTGACCACCCTTTCCCAGGAACTGGGGGAAGACATCACAGTCGAATCCATAACGCAACCGCTTATCCAGGCGCTACTGGATGCATTCTCTGGAAAGCTGATCGTCGCAGACCACACGTTTGCTTCTGCGCCAGATCCCACCAAGGGACTTCCCAGGACTGTGCACAACGACACACATTAAAAATGTATCGCCTCACCCCCGCGCCATTTTCCCTGTTTAACCCCCATTGTGTGAGTGCTTTTCGACGTGCACCTGCAGCACGAGTAGTGTGCATAGGGTGACTACAGCACCCGAAGGACGCAGAATGCTCCGAGTTGAGGCCCGCAACTCGCAGACCCCCATCGAGAGCAAACCACGTTGGATCCGCACTGCGGTAAAAACTGGCCCCGAATACCAGGACATGAAGAAAAAAGTGTCCGGGGCCAGCCTGCACACCGTGTGCCAGGAGGCCGGTTGTCCCAACATCCATGAGTGTTGGGAGTCTCGTGAGGCAACCTTCCTGATCGGTGGCGCCAATTGCTCGCGTCGCTGTGATTTCTGCCAGATTAACTCCGCAAAGCCGGAACCCCTCGACCGCGATGAGCCGCGTCGAGTGGCTGAATCTGTGCGTGAAATGAAGCTGAACTACTCCACCATCACGGGAGTGACCCGCGATGACCTAGAGGATGAGGGCGCTTGGCTCTACGCCGAGGTGGTCCGCAAGATCCACGAACTCAACCCGCACACAGGCGTGGAGAATCTCACCCCAGATTTCTCGGGCAAACCTGATCTTTTACAAGAAGTCTTTGAGGCTCGCCCCGAAGTGTTTGCGCATAACTTGGAGACTGTCCCCCGCATCTTCAAGCGTATCCGCCCCGCGTTCCGGTATGAGCGTTCCCTGGACGTCATCCGTCAAGCGCACGACTTTGGTCTAGTGACCAAATCCAACCTGATTCTTGGCATGGGCGAAACGGTCGAAGAAATTCGAGAGGCCCTCACAGACCTGCATTCTGCCGGCTGTGACATCATCACCATTACCCAATACCTGCGACCTGGCCCGATGTACCATCCCATCGAGCGCTGGGTAAAGCCAGAGGAATTCATCGAACACGCTGATTTTGCGCGTGAGCTAGGGTTCGGGGCAATCATGTCCGGGCCGCTCGTTCGCTCCTCCTACCGAGCCGGCAAGCTCTATTCCGAAGCTCTTGCCGCCCGTGGGGAAACACTCCCAGAAAACCTTGCGCACCTGGCGCAGACGTCTGCGGGAACCACAGCTCAAGAGGCTTCCACGCTTCTAGACAAATACGGCCCCTCGCAGGAGACGCCGGTCGTTTCTTCCCGGTAACGAAAAATTGAATTGCTCCCCACTATCTGGATTCTGATTTTTCAGTCCGATAGTGGGGAGCAGTTCTTTTTCTGCGTCATGAGGCACCGTGCGCGGGTGTAACCGCGAACCGGTCTATCTGCGCGGCCTGTGGCATGGGCAAGCCATGGCGTGGGCAAGCCTGTGGCGTCGATAAGCTAGTGCGCTATTCGTTCAGGTTTATCGTTCCGCGTGGCACGATAACGGGTGCTTGTCCCCGTGGGTCTTCCCATACTTCGGCGCGCAGGCCGTAGCATTGAGCAAGTTTTCTTGGGTAAGCACTTCTGTGGCGCTGCCCTGCCCTACGATCTCACCCGACTTGAGCAGCACCAGCCGGTCGCTATACGTTCCAGCCAACATGAGGTCATGCAGAACCATGATGACCGTTTTACCTTGAGAAGCCAGGTCTTTGGCCAGCTTCAGTATGTCGATGGCGTGAGCTGGGTCTAAGTATGTGGTGGGCTCATCCAGAAGCACCACCGGGGTTTCTTGTGCCACAACCATAGCCATCCAGACCCGCTGGCGCTGGCCGCCTGAGAGCTCGGACACGTCGCAATCCACTAACGCAGCAGTGTTGGTGTGCTCTAAAGCCTGGCCGATGGCCTGACGATCCTTCTCCGATTGTCGCATCCAGCGACGTTGGTGCGGATGCCGGCCGCGCGCCACGAGTTCACCAACGGTAAGCCCTTGGGGGCACAGCGGCGACTGCGGCAGCATCCCGATCATCCGCGCAACCTCGCGTGGAGGCAGGCGATGCACATTGTGTCCGCCGACTGTCACGGTTCCCCCCTGTGGGGTGAGCACGCGGCTCAGCGACTTCAACACAGTAGATTTACCGCAGCCATTCGGCACCAACAGGGTTGTTACTGTGCCCGGTTCTGCGGTGAGGTCTAGTCCGTCGACGACAAATTCACCGGACGCGTACCCGATCTGCAAGCCTCGGGCCTCCACGCGCAGCCCGTCTGTCTGTCCGGAGATCGAGGTGTACCAGCGTTTGTGATTAGGAGGAGTTGCGGACATATCAGCGATCACTTTCTCGGTCAATCTCGACGAAATTTTTGGGATTCCTTCCACACCAACCACACCAAGATCGGCCCACCGAGTATTGCTGCGACGAGGCCAACGGGTGCGGTAAACGGAAGAAGTCCAGCCAGGACGTTGCATAAGGTCAGCATGGCCACGCCAGCGGCCGCAGAAGGAATGGCTTGCGGGGTCGGTGCCCGAGCAGCTAGTCGGGCGATTTGTGGGGCTACAAGAGCGATAAACCCGATGGGACCAGCCACGGAGACCACAACGGCCACCACGCCAGTAGCCGCGATCAGTAACAGCATGCGGATTCGTGTGACGTGGACGCCGAGGCTTAGCGACGTCGCGTCGTCGTGAGCAAGGAGGCGAAGATCGCGCTGGCACACAGCCCCAACGCGACAAAAGGAAGCAGAGCCAACAGCAAGAGCGGCAGGGCTTCAGACCTGATAAACCCTGTGGAGCCAGCAAGCCACATTTGGGCTTCGGCAGCCCGGGTCAAGTCGGATTTCACCACCATGTAGTGCACCAAAGACTGGGATAGCAGCGACAACGCCAAGCCAACAAGGACCACGCGGTTTCCGGTGCCTACTCCGCCTAGGAGGAAGAGGAGCACAACGATGATCACAGCCCCCACGAGAGCCAGCAACGCGCGCCACCAGAAACCTGGGATATAAGCGGCAAAAGCAGGCTGGGTTAGGACCGTTCCTGCTACCACGCACACCGCTGCGCCTCCCGACACGCCCAGGATGTCGGGAGAAGCCAATGGATTGCGAGCCATGGTTTGCGTCCACGCCCCGGCCATTCCCAACGCCGCACCGATGAGCACACTGGCAACAGCCTCCGGCAAGCGCAGTTCCCATACCACCGCGACAGCGCGTTGATCGCCTCCGCCTGTGAGGACGTCGAACACCTCCAGTGGGGAGAGCTGAACGGGGCCGTAGCTCAGTAGGAGGAAGTAAGCCATTGTTGCAAGGATGGACAAGATAACCGTAACCAGCACCGCGCGATGGGTGCGTCGATAAGCAGAGGCAGCTGCGCGATCGGCTGCTGCCATGGGATCAACGGAAGCAGAATGTTCAACGATACGACTCATGACGTTGCCGATCTCCTCGTTGTGTTCACCGACCACACCATCAAAGGCGCCCCCACCACGGCAATGACAATCGCCATCTCTAACTCACCTGGTTGTAGCAGGAATCGCCCCAGAATATCAGCACTTAACACGCCCAGAGCACCAATCAGTGCGGAGGGCACAAGCATCCGAGTCAGTGTGGGGCCAGTAAAACGGCGGACAATGTGCGGTGCCGCGAACCCCACAAATACCACCATGCCCACTGCGGCAGTGGCCTTTCCTGCAAGAATCACGATTGAAGCAGCGGCGATCACTCGGATGAATCTCACGGATAGGCCTAAGCTCACCGCACTTTCCTCTCCCATGGAGAGTAAACCCAAAGGCGGGCGATCCATGCGGCGCATGCTGCGCCAACGAGAAGCCCCATGCCCGCTAGTGTCACGTCGCCCATGTCGCGTCCCGCAGTAGATCCCACCGCCCAGCTCCTGGCGCCGTCTAAAGTGCGCGAAGAATACAGGGACAAGAGATTGGTCAGGGCCTGTAGCGCCAGCATGATGCCTATCCCGACGAGAACCAAGGTGAGCGGGTCGCGCGACTGCCGAGACAGCAGGATGACCACACTTGCTGTGAGCACCGCGCCCACTAGGCCTAAGAGTCCGCGTTCTGTCAGGGTCGCGCCCACCCCCAATGTCAATCCGATGGCAATAGCGCTGCCGGCTCCGGCGTTGATTCCGATAATCCCCGGATCTGCCAACGGGGTACCCGTCCATGACTGGGCGATGGCACCAGCCATAGCCAGCGATGCCCCGACAATCAACGCCAACAACGTGCGAGGTATGCGCAAATTCCATACCACGTCGTATACCTCGGTGAGGTGGGCAGACAGCGGGAGCGCAGAGGTATCCGAGAGTCTTCCTGGTCCTTGGCTCAGCACCGCAAGAATGTCCCCCACGGGCACGGAACGGGACCCAACAACGACAGAGAGGAACGCCGCGCCTATCACGAGTGCAAGCGTTCCTACTGTCAAAGCTCTATGCGACGTGCGCATTAGAGCGATTCGGCGAACTTCTGTATCGCCCACGGGATGGTTACCGGATTTGGCATGCTCATCGCGTTGCCTACGTCTTCGTGGAGGAAGTGTGCACGGCCGCTCTTGACCACGTCCAGGTTGTTAAATGTGGTGTCCTTTTTCAGAGCGTCCACTGCACCCTTGTAATCCAGGACAAAGAGGTAATCGACGTTGTTGAGCTCGGAGTACTTCTCTGGGGCGAGGTCCCGGTAGAACTGCTTGCCGTCGCCCTCGATCTCAGCGGGAATATGGAAGCCCAGGCTCTTTAAGAACTGGCCGCGGCCGTCGCCAGAGGTGTAGATGCCGATCTTGCCCTGATAAGGCATGATCACAGCGGCCCGCTTGCCTTTGAGGTCAGGGTGCTGTGCCTGGAAATCCTCAAAAGCTTTCTTGGTCTTCTTGATCTGCTCTTGGCCCTCAGCTTCTTTTCCTACGGCATGGGCGATCGTGGTTACCTGATCCTCCCATGGCACCTGCCAGTCAGTGAACTGCTCTGAGTGGGTCGTGGTGGGCGCTATGGCTGCCAGCGCTTTCTTTGCTTGGGCATCCACAGCCTGATTCACGGCGATGATCTGCTCGGGATTGGTAGCCGTGACTTTTCCAGGATCTGAGAGGTGAACCCCTGAGCCGTGTTGTAAATGGGTTCCGGTGTGGCGTCTCCCAGGAGTTCCTTGGACCATGGCCCTACACCACTCCACTCTTGTCCACATCACCCTGAGCTCCCCACGGAGCGACAGCAACAGGTGTGATCCCCAGGGAAAGGAGCGTGTCTGCGTCTCCTAGTCCGAGGGCGGCAACGCTTGTGTTTTTAGTGTCTCCGCCAGCGGCGGGCTTTGCGGCTTCGTCACTGCGGGAACACGCGGTAAGTAGGAGAGCAAGCGTAACGACGATCGCAGCGGTCACCGCAACAGCGCGGTAGTTGCGCACACTGCGAGACGCAAGTGGTGTGGGATGTGCAGTTGTCATGGGGCACCTTTAAGTCGATTCAAACGGTCCATCTACGATGGACCTTTCAGGCAAGCCAAACCTACAACATTTTAGGTAAGCTTTACAAAGCTTCGCACCTCATCGCCTACTCATACTCCCCCGACAAAATCCTAACTGCCAAGAACACCGGCCCCACTCACACTGAGGAGTGTTAATGACGACCAGACCGCTCACCGCCTTCGCCGATCACGAGCTCAGGGATTCCCCAGCTGAACCTGGCCATCACTTGGTCCAAGCACGCGTGGTGGACGTGACGGAGATTGCCCCACACCTGCGCCGCATTGAACTCACCTCCCCCGATTTTCACGATTGGACGATGACCATGACCGGACCCGATGAGTTTTTTGGGCTTGTCATGCCACCGGAGCATCTCAACACCACGTCCGAGTTCTTTCCCCTGTTAGAGAATCTCCCACGTCAGGAGCGCGCAAACCTGCGTTCAACTCTCAACGCCATTAATGAAGACCAACGCCCTGCACTGCGTTGGTACACCGTGCGCCATCTTGATGCGCAGCGAGGCACCATGGCTTTCGACATAGCCACGCATGGAGTCACCCAGGAGTCCCTGGGTGAGAGCGTTAACAGCGCCGACGCACATACTCACACCAAGGTTGGGCCGGGCCTGCGCTGGGCGTTGTGTGCCCGGCCTGGGGACCCCGTGGGTATATTCAGCGCCCGGGGATTATGGGATCGACGATGGGACCGACAACTAGTGGTGGCAGATGCCTTGTCTGTTCCGTCCGCACTCGCCATTGCTGAGTTCATGACAGACCTTCACCCTGGTCAGCTACAGTCCATACGATTTGTTATCACAGTGGAAAGCGAAGCCGACGTGGAGGCTTCCGCGGTGGAATGGCTGCGCACTCATGCCGAACATGTGGAGGTTTTCTACCGGCCAATCGCGGAACAAGCAGATGCTGTTCTGAAGTATCTCCAGTCAGAATCACACGACAAGCCGGACTACGTATGGGTTTCCGGCGAAGGAAATCTTTGCAAAGACATCCGACGGTTAGCAGTCAAAGACTGGGGACTGGAAGCAGACGCTATTTTCTGGTGCCCTTACTGGTATATCGGCCGACCTCGCCCCTAAACTCCCATTTCATCGCCCACATATTTTCTCCGCATTTTCTCTACATTCACTTAAAGTATGCACGTCCACGCGGTGACATCCTTGTATGCCACCGCAGATTCCCACCAAAGATATTTCTGTAATAGAGGAAGCCTTGGAGTCTGATTGCAGATAGTGCAGGGCTGCCCGCTAAGCTGGTACGCATGGCAGATGCGAAGAAGCAGGCCGACAAGGCCGCGAAGAAGGAGCAGCGCGCGGCGAAGCGCGCCCAGCGCCGCCGGAACTGGTCTCAGCTCTGGCAGGCGTTCAACATCCAGCGCAAGCAGGACAAAGCCCTGGTGCCGATCATGGTGGGATCGATCCTTGGCCTCGGCCTGCTTTTCTTCCTCATCGGAATGTTGTGGAACGGTCAGTGGTTTACGCTTCCCACTGGTCTTTTGCTGGGCGTGCTCCTTGCTATGTTTATTTTCACCCGTAGGCTCCAAAATAGCGTCTACGAAAAGGCTGAGGGACAGGCCGGCGCCGCAGGTTGGGCGCTAGAGAACCTACGCTCGGGCGTGGGCATTGTATGGCGCACCAAGACCGGCATTGCCGTGACCAAGCAAATGGATGTGCTTCACCGCGTTATCGGCGTCTGCGGCATTGTGCTTGTAGGCGAGGGCAATAAGAACCATCTGCGTCCGCTGATCAATCAGCAGCGTCAGCGCCTGTCGCGTCTAGCACCTGGTGTTCCGATTCATGAGATGTTTGTGGGCAGTGGCGAGGGCGAGGTGCCACTGAAAAAACTGCAGTCCAGTTTGCTCAAGCTCGATCGCCAATACAAGAAGAACGATGTGTATGAAATCGCTAGCCGCATCGAGTCCATGGATAACATCCAGACAAACGTAGGACTTCCCAAAGGTCCGATCCCTAAGGGCGGCAAGATCTCGGGAATGAATCGTCGCGCTCGTCGTTCTGCAGATCGCAACAAATAAGAGGATCTTTTTACGCAATAAGGCTTGGACACTGTTTTAGTGTCCAAGCCTTTTCTTTGCTTAGTAGTTTTTATTTATCCAAAAACTACTGCGGTTCCCGTGGCGCGATCGTGCATACCGCGGCCGTCGGCGTCGACAAGCACTGCGGGGAAGATAAAGCACGTAAGCGCTGTGCGGACGAGGGCGCGTACAAAACCCACTTTTTCAGTTCGCACGTCAACGCGGGCTACCCCCATCCCTAGGATTGCTTGCCCAGGAGTGCGGGCGAAAAGCCAGACGCTTATTACGCCGAGGATGAAAAAGAGGATGAGGGTCGCGGTGGACACACCGCCGAGCGCAGGGGTAAACATGTGAATCACCGTTGCACTGGCCAAGCAGATGCCCCAGTCGATGAGGACTCCGAACGAGCGCCGCAGGACACTACCCAAAGCTCCCGGGCCTTTTTGTGGTAGTCCAAGGTGTTCACCCGGCCAGCGGGCGGGGGTGTCGCCGTCGATTTGCGAGGGAATCTCCGGCCCGTCGAGCCAACTACGCTTCGGTTTTGCCATGTGGACTACTGTAGTTCTTGAACAGCCGGAGTGGGAAACCCATGGACAAGGAGTATCGGTCGAACGATAGGTAATTAGCTTCTCTACTGCTATCCTAGAGGAACCGACTTTTATGGTGCCATAACCCACAACTTGTTTTGATTGGCTCCGCTATTAAGGCTGATCATACAACGAAACACAACAACGTTCCCCCAAGGAGTCAACGTGGCCTTCAGTACATCCGAAGACGTTATCAAGTTCATCAAAGACGAAAATGTTGAATTCGTCGATGTTCGCTTTACCGACGTCCCGGGCATCGAACAGCACTTCTCCATTCCTGCGGGAATGTTGGATGAAGACGCTATCGAAGAGGGCCTGGCTTTCGATGGCTCTTCCATCCGCGGTTTTACCACCATCGACGAGTCCGACATGAACCTTCTTCCGGACCTCGCAACCGCGACCTTGGACCCGTTCCGCAAAGCAAAGACCTTGAACATTAAGTTCTTTGTCCACGATCCTTTTACCCGCGAGGCATTCTCCCGCGATCCGCGCAACGTTGCCCGCAAGGCAGAAGAGTATTTGACCTCCACCGGCATCGCCGACACCTGTAATTTCGGCGCCGAAGCAGAGTTCTACCTCTTCGATTCCGTCCGATACTCCACAGACATCAACGCTGGCTTCTATGAAGTCGACTCCGACGAGGGCTGGTGGAACCGAGGCAAAGAATACAACCTCGACGGCACCCGCAACCTTGGTGGCAAGAACCGCGTCAAAGGCGGCTACTTCCCCGTCGCGCCCCACGATCAGACCGTAGACATTCGCGATGAGATGACGCGCAACCTCATCAACGCCGGTTTCCATATCGAGCGTTTCCACCACGAGGTAGGCACCGGCGGCCAGCAAGAAATCAACTATCGGTTCAACACCCTGCTGCACGCTGCCGACGACCTGCAGACCTTCAAATACATCATCAAGAACACCGCAGCTCAAAACGGCCGTGCCGCCACCTTCATGCCCAAGCCCATCGCAGGCGACAACGGCTCGGGAATGCACGCACACCAGTCTCTCTGGAAAGACGGCAAGCCCCTCTTCCACGACGAATCCGGCTACGCCGGGCTTTCCGACATGGCCCGCTACTACATCGGCGGCATCCTGCACCACGCAGGCGCGGTCTTGGCGTTTACCAACCCCACGCTGAACTCCTACCACCGCCTGGTCCCCGGCTTCGAGGCCCCCATCAACCTGGTGTACTCACAGCGCAACCGCTCTGCGGCAATCCGTATTCCTATCACGGGCTCCAACCCCAAGGCCAAGCGCATTGAGTTCCGCGCACCGGATCCTTCAGGCAACCCCTACTTTGGCTTTGCAGCCATGATGCTCGCCGGCCTTGATGGCATCAAGAACCGCATCGAGCCGCACGCACCAGTGGACAAGGACCTCTACGAGCTGCCACCAGAGGAGGCCACAAGCATCCCGCAGGCCCCCACCTCACTGGTGGAGTCGCTCAAGGCCCTTGAAGAGGACAATGAGTTCCTGACCGACTGCGATGTGTTCACCGAGGATCTCATCGACACCTACATCAAACTCAAGTACGACGAAGAGATCACTCCTACCCGCCTGCGCCCGACGCCGCAGGAGTTTGAGATGTACTTCGACTGCTAGGAATTACCCCGTCACCCCCGAGAAACACCACTCTCCGCGTTTCTCGGGGGTTCACCTATGCACCGGCCTTTTACCCCAGCCGCCACCCAACACCAAATACTATGCAGAATATTCACCCTTCTGTACCGAATATTATTAACTTTGCTGGTTTTGTGGATATCATTGCCCAACATGCTGCGTTGAGCGGTGTGGCGGCTGTGAACGTCGTAAGCGAGCCTGAGTGGGCACGCGAACTTTTTATTTATCAGATATCGCGAAGGCCCTCTATGTCTAAAAACACAGAAGCAACCCGGGATTCCCTCTCGGAAACCCCTGAAGCCATCAGTACGTCTATAGAGCATCCGGAAACGGCTGCGAGCCCCACACCTACGTGGAATTCGCTCGGCTCTTTCACCATGAAGGTGCTCAACGGAATCTCCATCGCCGTTGTGGTGGTGTTGGTCCCCCAAGCCCTCCTTGGCGAGTTACTCAAAGCGCTCGTCCCCCACTGGCCCACGCTTAAGACACTGCTCACGCTCGTGGCGCTGTCTTCCTCCATGCTCCCCATCCTCATTGGCGTTTTGGTAGCCATGCAGTTCAAGCTGACTCCGATCCAGACGGCGAGCGTAGGAATTGCAGCGGTACTGGGATCCGGCGTTGCCACGGTGGACCCCAATGGTGGTTTCCACCTCCAAGGCACGGGACTTGTCATTAACACTGGACTCACCGCGGCCCTTGTGGTGGGGGTAGTCCTACTCATCGGCCCTAAGCTGGGGAATTACACAATCCTCTTGCTCTCTACAATCGTGATCGTCATCGCAGGTGGCATCGGCTGGGTGATCACTTACCCCGCAGTTAACGCTTTTAGCGTGTGGCTTGGCGACGTAATCGATGGGGTCACAGGCCTTCAACCGATCGTTATGGGCGCAATCGTGGCCGTTGCCTTTGCCCTCGGAATTGTCTCCCCCATCTCCACGGTTGGCATCGCTACGGCAATCTATATGTCTGGGGTCGCTTCAGGAACTGCCAACTTAGGGGTGGTGGCCGCTGGTTTCGGCCTGGCAATCGCCGGCTGGAAGGCCAACGGACTAGCCACTTCTCTCCTGCCGATTCTGGGTTCACCAAAAGTCCACATGGCAAATATCTGGGGTCGCCCCCTCAACTTCTTACCGCTGGGGCTCAGCGCTGCTGTCCTGGGAGCTGCCGGAGGAGCCCTGGGAATCTCCGGCACCCCGATCTCCGCAGGCTTTGGCATATCCGGTCTGGTAGGCCCCTTGGCTGCACTCAATGCTGAGGGATGGGGTTGGTCGGCGGCCAACGTCCTCATCATCCTTGCGATCTTTGTTATTGCACCCATCATTCTGGCATTCGCCTCGTTTTGGGTATGCGAGAAAGCCGGATTGGTTGCGTCCGAGAACTACAAGCTGAACTTTGAATAACGGCTCTTATGCATAAAATCCCCGTGGGGAGACGCTTAACGCGTCTCCCCACGGGGATTGAACTTTGTATGTATCTAACGAGTCGGTCGCGCCATGCCCTCAGCAAAGCCAGCAGCCGACTGAACTCCGACCACGGCCTGGTCCTGGAAGGTCGCTATGCTGTCTGAACCTGCGTAGGTAAAGGAGGAACGAACGCCGGAAATGATGTGGTCGATAAGATCTTCCACCCCGCCTTTACCCTCTTCAAGGTAAATCTTTGCGGAGGAAATTCCCTCTTCAAACATCTCGCGGCGAGCTTTTTCAAACGCCTCAGTATCCGAGTTGCGGTTTACTACGGCACGACGTGAGGCCATACCAAAGGATTCCTTGTACATACGGCCATCGACGTCATAGTGCAGGTCGCCGGGAGACTCGAAGGTACCGGCGAACCATGAACCAATCATTACGTTCGACGCGCCAGCGGCAAGTGCCAACGCAACGTCGCGAGGATCGCGAACGCCGCCGTCGGCCCACACGTGAGCGCCGAGTTTCTTAGCCTCTGCAGCACATTCCAAAACAGCGCTGAACTGTGGTCGGCCCACGCCAGTCTGCATACGCGTCGTGCACATAGCACCAGGTCCGACGCCCACCTTAATGATATTCGCACCAGCTGCCACCAGATCGCGAACGCCATCGGCAGTCACCACGTTGCCTGCAGCAACCGGAACTGGCGGGTTGAGCGCGCGAACTTTCTTCAGGGCTTCCATGGTGTGAGTCTGATGCCCATGCGCAGTATCGACGACCAGGACGTCCGCGCCGGCGTCGATAAGCTTTTGTGCACGTCCTGCAACATCGCCGTTGATTCCGATTGCAGCACCCACGCGGAGTTTTCCATTGGCGTCGAGGGCCGGTTTGTACAACGTAGCGCGCAAAGCAGACTGCTTGGTCACAATGCCCACGAGCGTTCCATCACTCGCGACCACAGGTGCCAACCTGCGCCCATGCTCATTGAGCATGCGGAAAGACTCCTGCGGAGTAATGGTGTCCGGGAGGGTCATCAAATTGGTCGACATGAGCGTGCCGACCTGGGCAAAGTTATCTACCTTTGCAATGTCTTTTTCAGTGACCACACCCACGGGATGGTTGCCTTCGACCACGATGGCCGCACCGTGTGCACGCTTATGCAGCAAATTGCGCGTGTATCCAACGGTATGGTGAGGCTTCACCGTAATGGGAGACTCAAACACCGGATGCGCGTTTTTCACCCGCGCAATGGTCTCCGCAGCAATCTCTGCCGGAACGTCCTGAGGCAAAATCACAACGCCACCACGTCGCGCAACAGTTTCTGCCATGCGTCGACCAGCAACAGCGGTCATGTTCGCAATGACAAGCGGAATAGTGGTTCCTGTTTCATCGCTCGTAGCAAGATCCACAGACATCCGTGATCCTACGGACGATACCGAAGGGACCATGAAAACATCGTGATACGTTAGCTCGTACGGCGGAATTTGATCATTAAGAAATCGCACGTACACCTACCATACATGTTTTCTCGTTCTATATGAAGATTCTTTGGCCTCTGCATTTTTCAACATTACAAAGAATCGTTACAGATGAAACACTACCTCCCTGCATACGTTGCCAAAATGTGCAACGCTTTTTTATATTCACATGGCTCATTTTTAAAAAACGCAGCCACAAAGACTTGAAAAATATGCTGCTCGATAGTGAGCATCCCCTCGCCCAGTATCCAGCGGCATATTAGTGGTTCCCACAGGCCCAAATCCCTCAAGGCCTGTGGGGTTTACTTTCAAAAAGAAAGTAAATATTAAATAGATCGCAACCAGTGCTACACTGACATTGCTTTTTAGCTTACGCTAACTACTTACTTGTCTTCTTCCTTTTGGAAAGAACCCAAGACTTTATTTGCAGCGTCCTTTACCTTTTCACCAGCATTGGAAACTGCGTCCTTGACATCAGCTTTGGTCTGGTCTGCACGACCCTCGTCAGCAAGACTATCGTTTTCGGTAGCCTCACCGATCGCTTCTTTGGCCTTGCCACCAAGCTGATCCAGTTTGTTTTCTATATCACCCATCCATACAACCTTTCTCGTTGCCTTCAGTGTGACTCCACTGTAGGCACAGTTTGAAGGATCTCGCGTACTTTTTGGAAAAATCGTTATCCGTGCGTGCGTCGACCGTGATCGTTTTGCAACAAAGCCAATTCTCAGAAAAACGCCATAAGGTTTACCCTCACAAGGGTTTATGCGCGTTTTTTAAAGCTTTAAAACCGGCCTATTTCGTGGAAAAAATTTCGTTTCCAATAGCAAAAATAAATCCGCATAACACCCCCAAACGGTGTAAACCGCCCCATATAGCGGTTCTTGATAGATGGCTCCCAGCCGTCATCAGACGTTTTTCGCAGAGGCCACGAAAGGCTCAGCTTCATCGCTAGCCTTGCCGCTTTTAAACTAAAGAACCATCGCAGCAATCCAGCCCGAAGCAATAAGCGGAAGGTTATAGTGAAGGAACGTCGGGATGACCGAATCTCGAATGTGATCGTGCTGCCCATCCGCGTTTAAACCGGAGGTTGGCCCAAGGGTCGAATCTGAGGCTGGCGAACCGGCGTCTCCGAGTGCGCCAGCTGCCCCAATAATCGCCACGGTGGCGGCAGGCGAAAATCCCATAGCAGTACATAGCGGAACATAAATGGTCGCAATGATGGGCAGCGTAGAAAAGGAAGATCCGATTCCCATCGTCACTACAAGTCCGACAAGCAGCATCACGAGCGCGCCCATTGCTTTGTTATCACCGAATAGCTCAGCGGATGTGTGAACGAGAGCTTCCACTTCCCCTGTTTGCTTCATCACCGAGGCGAAGCCTTGGGCGGTGATCATGATGAAACCGATCATGGCCATCATCTTCATACCTTGGCTAAATACGTCGTCGGCTTCACGCCAATTCACTGCTCCGGTCAGCATGAAGATAGCCAATCCTGCCAACGCGCCGATAAGAAGCGGATCTGCGTCAGTAGCAACTGATTGCATGACGATCTGGACAACAAAAGTGACCACGATAGCCACGATGGAGACTGCGACCTTATAGCGGGAAACTGCCCGGTGTTCCGGCTGCGCAGCACCGCTTCCGGATTGTTCCGCAACAGCGACAGATGCGTAATGACGAGGGCGTCGATAGCTAATAAACACAGCGACGAACAGACCCACGAGCATGCCAAGTGCCGGAATCCCCATCACCTTCATGATGTTGATCCCCGACGTATTCATACCTGCCGCTTCAATGTTGCCCAAGAGAATCTCATTGAGGAAGATCGAACCAAAGCCCAAAGGAATCCACATATACGTGGTCACCAGGCCGAAAGTAATCACACACGCCACCAAACGGCGGTCGAGGTTCAACTTATTCATCACCCCGAGCAATGGCGGGACGATAAGCGGGATGAACGCGATATGCACAGGTATGAGGTTCTGACTCATAATCGCCATAGCCAAGATACCGGCCAGCATCAGCCACTTGGTCATAGCGACGGCTTTGGTCCCCGCGCCTTCAGAGCCGGCGTCGATACGCTTCATGATCGCATCTGCTAGCAGTTTCGGAAGCCCCGAGCTAGCCACCGCCATGGCGAAGGCGCCCAGCATCGCGTAGCTCAGCGCGATTTTCGCTCCACCTGCAAGCCCCTCTTGAAACGCCACCATCGTGGAATCAAGCCCGATGCCGCTCACAAGTCCACCCACTAAAGCGCCGATAAAAAGCGCTAAAACGACATGGACTCGCGCGACGGCCAACGCGAGCATCACGACGACAGCGATCAAGACAGCATTCATGTGGAATAAATTACGCCAGAGTTTAAATTATTAGTAATAATGAGCCATTCCAGAACCCTTATAATGCCCCCCGTTTGAAGCTCCACCCACAGCAAGCACATAATTTAACCTTTGTTCTACGAGGTTTTGCTTTTGTACTACAGGCCTTCTGGGTGCGGTTTTTCGCTTCCTCCTCGCACATCAAGCACCGCCTGCTTCTCTGTAGCATTCACCCCCATGCATGCTACAAGGGGTTGCGGCAGGTCTTTCCCAACGGTCTCCCTTCTCACGTGGGAAAACCCCGCGCTATGTCCACACACAACGCGCTCTGGGTGCATCACCCGGGCGCATAACCCCAATAAAAAGAAAAAGAGGAGCTATAGGCTCCCCTTCCCTTTTACACAAGATATTCACAGTTTATGAAGCCCTGCGCGGGTGCTCCTCAGTAAAACCCTCGGACACTACAGGATTATCTCGTGCGATCGCGTTTTTCATAACCCATCCGAGGGCGGAATCCGGCTGGATGTTTAAGCTGTGCGACTGCGTCGCCAACTAGCAAACGGAAACGTGGCTTCATCGGCGGCATCTGCATGACAGAGAACCACCGCACCTCCGTGCTTTCATCATCTCCAACACGCGGAGTGCAATCCCCCACGACGCTACAACGCATCGCAGTGTCCATGTAGTAGCTAATATCGCCGTTCGCATGCTCTACAGGCCCCACGGCACCCACGCCGAGCAGAGCGTCTACGGTCACGTCAACACACGTTTCTTCTTTCACCTCCCGCACAGCTGCTGCGTGCGGTTGTTCACCGGGATCCACGATGCCTGTCACGGGCGTCCATTCCCCGTTATCGCTCCTTTTAACCAGCAGTACTTCCGGTACTGCCGTAATAGGCGCGCCTTCAGGAACATCCTTAATCACGATGGCTGTGACCCCAGGTAAAAACAATGGGTCATGGCCGATCTTGTCTCTGATCTTAAGGATAAAATTGGGTGTTGGCATGCTAAAGGTCCTTATATCTAAAGCTACGGTTGTATCCTCTGCGGGCTAATCCGCAGATGGTTCTTCCGAGCTTTGTGCTGCCTCACGTGCAGCTTTCTCAGCAGCTTCTTTTTTAAGTTTCTCGGCAAAAGCCTTGGGGTCAAACTCGGTAAAATACTCTGGACCTGCAAATTGTTCTTGTGCCATAGTGCTCTCTCTATTCAGGATACGTAGCAATCTTTTAATAAAAGTCTAGTGTCCGACACGTTTTTCGGCGCAACCCAGCTGTGTTTGTTTGCCAAGCTGAGTAACAAGCAAGTTAGAAGGACCCCGCTTCTTTGCATACAACGTGCACGCAACGGGCCCAACAACGCAAAACCACCGGTTTACGCACAAGCTTTAGGCGCACAACCGGTGGTTTTCAACATGGGGCTACTTAGGCCTCTTCAGAATCCCGAGCAATACTCTCCAGGATAAAGTCCTTCACTGCAGCAACATCATTAGGTAGATCTGTGACATGGCGTTGCGCATCCAAAATTCCAGTAAAGCGCTCCGGAACCTCAGGACCGCGTCCTACTGCTTCAACGATGGTATCCGTGAATTTCACTGGTAAAGCGGTCTCCAAGCACACAATGGGGCTTTCAATCTGGCTGGCCCACTCGCGCGCGACTTTCACGCCATCAGCGGTGTGTGGATCCAGCATCAGACCCCGGCGCGTATAGCAATCAGCGATGGTTGCTATACGGTCTGCATGGGTAGAACTACCCGACGCAAAACCATAATGCGTGGCAGCGTGCTCAAATGAGTCGTCGTTGGCAAGGGAGAAACCGCCGGCTTTTACCTGTTCCCCAAAGAGTTCTGCGCAGCGTTCGGCATCTCTTCCTAGCAGGTCAAAAATAAAACGCTCAAAATTGGATGCTCTAGAAATATCCATTGAGGGCGAGGAGGTCTCATGAGTCTCAGCTGCAGAACGCACGCGGTACTCGCCGGTTTTAAAGAACTCATCAAGGACATCGTTTTCATTGGTGGCAACGATGAGCCTGTCGATCGGCAAACCCATTTGTTTAGCAATATGTCCCGCACAGCTATCGCCAAAGTTTCCGGTGGGAACGCAGAAACTAACTTTTTGATCGTTGCTCTCCGTTACTTTGAGCCACGAGGAGATGTAGTACACCACTTGCGCCATCAAACGGGCCCAGTTAATTGAATTCACTGCACCAATGTGGTTGTTCGCTTTAAATTCCGCGTCGGAAGACACAGCTTTGACCACATCTTGGCAATCATCAAAAACGCCGTCTAACGCGATATTAAAGATGTTGGGATCGTCCAGCCCAAACATCTGGGCCTGCTGGAACGGCGTCATGCGGTCTTTAGGGGTGAGCATGAACACGCGGATTCCTGCACGGCCACGCATGGCGTATTCGGCAGAAGAACCGGTGTCGCCAGAGGTAGCACCCAGGATGTTTAAGGTTTCTTTCCGCCGGCGTAGCTCATATTCAAAAAGCTCGCCCAGAAGCTGCATGGCCATATCCTTGAACGCAGCGGTCGGTCCCTCAGATAGGTGGCCTATGTAAATGCCATCCTCAAGCTTGGTCACTGGGACGATTTCCTCGTCGGAAAATTTGGGCGTTGTATAAGCGCGCGCAGTAATGGCTTCTAGATCCGCTGCCGGGATGTCGTCGACAAAGAGCTTAAGTACTTCCGCGGCTAGTGCTGCATAACCTTGCTGGGCGAGAATACCGCGCCAGGTGTCTAAGGTGTCAGCGTCGAGACGCGGAAAATACTCAGGAAGATACAAACCGCCGTCTGGGGCAAGACCGCCCAAGAGGATGTCAGTAAACGCTACGGGGGTCTGGGAGGTGTCTCTTGTCGAAATGTAGTGCACGGCTACTACACTAGCGTCGACGGCCCCAGCGCTGAAGAAAACGGATAGACATTTTCTATCGCTACCCCCACCAATTGCATCGATGTTTATGTTGCATGGTTCGAGGGCTCGCTAGACATATGCTCCCCCTCTTTTCTTGCCAGCCCGGCGCTCCCCGCACAGATCGATTGCGCAAACAGTGGTGGATAATAGAATCTGCTACTGCACACAGACCCACCCGATAGGACTTCCGTGGAACCTAGAGACTTGAAAAAACGCTTCCTCATTGTCTTCTCGCTGTGCTTGGCGGTGGCTCTGGTGGCAATGCTGGCGGCTTGGAAGTTAACGACAAGCCTCCGCGACTCCGATTCCACACATAATGCGTCTAGTTCTAAATCGGCGACGAGCCAGTCGGAGTCCACGGAAAACCCAGAGTCGCATGAAAGCACCACATCACACTCACCAGAACCTGAGTCAAACGTTAACGCTGGTCCCCCTCCCCCTCCCACGCGTGTAGGTTCTTTCACCATGACAGGCACAGCCAGCATCACCGGTGCCACCTATGATTCGATGCCCTACGAGTTGCCGCTCAATCCTGCCGGCCCTCAAGCAACGATGGTGCGCTGGGTCGATGGCTGGGGCCAATCACCTGCCACCGCAGAGCACGGCACAACCTATGTCTTAGGCCATGCGTGGGGCCAGCAGCGACTCGTGTTCAACCCCATCTCCGAGATAGTCACTCAGCACGTGGACTTCAACCGCCCCACCGCTGTTCGCGGTGAATCCGGCGATATGGTCACGCGCTATCAAACAGATGTGCTCAACGGCGACGTCGTCACGATGACGGATGCAGAGGGAAACTCGCGCCGGTGGGTGATTGATAATGCTTATCTCGTGGACAAGTACGATGCCATCGATGACACCGAGCTTGTCGACGCCTCCATCCCCGGCCGTATCGTACTCATCGCCTGTTCTGTAGACGGCGCCGTTGACCTCAACTACAACGTAATCGCAACCGGGCACCTTGCCTAATGTTTTTCCGTGAACGCATCCCCATCCTCTCGTTTTGGTAGCGCCGAGCCGACTGGCTTCCGTCGGGCAGTTCTCGTCTGGTCATGCGCATGCTTGGTCTATATCATCGCGATTACTGGCCGGACTTCTTTTGGCGTGGCCGGCGTTGCGGCGATCGACCGGTTCAATATCGACGCCAGTCAATTGGCTTTATTCACCTCCGTGCAGGTAGGATGGCACAGATTCCGATGGGCCTGCTCATAGACCGTTATGGCCCCAGAAAGGCGCTGCTCGCCGGCGCGTTGCTGATGGCAACCGGCCAAGTAGTTTTGGCGCTAAGCACCTCACTCCCCCTCGCTGTCGGCGCACGTGTTCTTATCGGCGCTGGTGACGCCACTGGTTTTCTCTCCGTCATGCGGCTTATACCTGCGTGGTTCCCGCTGCGCAGAGCACCCTTATTTGCGCAGTTGAGCGGCGCACTGGGGCAAGTCGGGCAGTTTGTATCAGCAGTCCCCTTCCTAGCGCTGCTCAATGCCCACGGCTGGGAGACAGCCTTTGTGACCCTTGGTGCGGTCGGCATCATCATCGCGTTAGCAGCGTCACTGGTGATAGCCGACGATCCGCACCAGGTCGGTTATTCCCCCACGAAGAAGCGTCGCCGCCACTCCACTATGGCCCGCGTCCCAGCCTTTCGTTTCTGCTTTCTACCGTGATCAGGAATCCCATCGCATGGCAGGCGGTTTTTATTCATTGGGTTAATATGGCGCCCCTGAATGTGTTCCTTTTGCTTTGGGGCGTTCCGCTCATGACGCTAGGCATGGAGCTAGATAGCTCGCACGTGGCGCTTGTCCTTACGCTCGCCACTGTGGGTTCCATCAGCGCAGGTCCCCTACACGGAGTGATTTCTGCGGGATTAGGTAGGCGTCGCGACGCCGCAGCTCTTGGCACCGCACTCATCATTGCGGTAATCCACATATGGTTCTTCTCTTCCGCCGAACCGCGCGGGTTTCGAGCCATCGCATTTTTAGTATTAGCAATGGTACTCATCATGCCGGCCGCTAATTATGGCTTTGACACTGTCCGAGAAGAAGCGCCTCTCGCTGTGGTCAGCACTGCGACTGGCCTGGCCAACATGGGAGGTTTTACTGCCACGATGATCTCAGCCCAGCTCTTGGGGCTGCTTCTCGACGTCCACAACGTAGGCACCTACACCTGGAGCGATTTCCGTTTCGCTTGGCTAGCGGTGCTAGGAACATGGGCTTTTGGCATGGTGATGCTCTGCCTATGCGTATCCCGCACGCGCAGGTACAACGAGCGTGTGCGGGATCTACGAAACGTTTAGTGGCTACCGCGACGAGAGACGAGGGCGTCGATAAGCGAATTCAACGCTTGATCCCCAAATTGCTTCGCATCTGCGTACGGCGTTTCCCGGGTAGTGTTCACAGGGCCTGGCTGGGTATCCGCATGAACTTTAAGCACGGTGCCTTCCACTGTGATAGCTGTGCGGGTTTTCGTCCCCGTCGATTCAAGTGCACGGACAAAAGTTTGCAGGTCGCCAACCGTGGCACCATCAAGATCAAGGCTCACAACAATAGACATGGCAACGCTCCTTCATTACTTGTTATTTGTAGTTGCCTTTTCCACCATATCGAGCCGTCGTTGCTCCATGCATCGGGGAAAACCCCGATTTTTCTAGGCAAGCTCTGCAAAAACTCGTTGGTTATAGCTAAAAGCAGCGCTGGCCTCTTCAAGCATCTGATCGACTTCATCGGCAGACAGAAGTAGGTCATCAAGATGTTGACGATAGTTATCTTTGTACACTTTGAGCTTGTCGATCCCCTCAAAGGAATAGAACTTGAGCGATTTCTCCTCTACTCCATAATGCCGACTCATCATCCGCGCGATGACCTGTCCACCAGAAAGATCCCCTAGGTAACGCACATAGTGGTGTGCAACAAGGGCGGGGCCATGAGCTTCATCGCGGATCTGATTAAGCCGCGCGACATAGTCACGAACAGCAGGCAGCGCAATAATGTTATTCCGCCATTGATCGTTCCCGTGGAAATTATCAATATCCTCGGCCAGGATATCTGAGCGATTAAGTTTCGGATCTAGTAGCTCGGTGGCAAATCCTTGCGCTCGCACCACATCGGTGGCTTCTTCCAGAGCGCTATAGAAAAGCCATGCCTGCTCTTGCAGTCGGATGAACGCCCCAGCGTCCAGGCGTCCCTCAATTAAGTCACTCATAAAAGAGGAATGCTCTGCCTCGGCGTGCGCCTTAGCGGTCGATTCCTTGAGCTCGGCAGCCAGCCCCTTAGTTGCGGTTGTCATTATAAGTAACCTTTCCCTAATACTCTTTTTGATAACTAGAAAAATCAGATTATTTAGGAAAGGCTCGCCTTACATCAACCGTCTGGTTGATTCTCCGCTCACCCTCGTAGCCAACCGCCGCTGCCCCATGGGGAAGCGTAAGCCGACACGCTAGTTATACCCAGGGCTTATTTCTCCCCAAAAAACCTCATCGACCACAGCACGAGCGCGACGAGTTACCTTGAGATAATGGTCTAGAAACTCCTGGTTATCGCTGGGATCCCATCCCGCAGCGCCCGCGATTGCCGCCAATTGAGGACCAGGCTGTGGCAATTGATCAACACGCTTACCGCGCACAAGCACAATCGCATTCCGCGCCTGTGTTGCGGCTAACCACGCAGCACGTAATATCTCCACCTTCTTAGGCGAGATAATCGCATGCCTTTCCAAGGCATCTAAAGCAAGCAGCGTTGAAGGGGTATGCAGATCCTCGCACTGATGCGCATGCATAAGCGTCAACAACTGCACAGTCCATTCAATATCTGTGAGCGCACCACGACCCAATTTGGTATGCGTGTTGCGGTCCGCCCCCCGTGGCAGACGTTCTTCATCCACCCGCGCTTTCATCCGGCGAACCTCTCGCATCACCTTGTCCGAAGTACCTATTTGCGGATACCGAATCCTCTCGATCATCTGCAGGAATCGCTTTCCAAGTTCCTCATCGCCTGCGACCCACTCGGCACGCAACAAAGCCTGTATCTCCCAGACCTCCCCCCACTGCTCGTAATATCGAGCATAGGAATCCAAAGTACGAACAACAGCCCCAGAACGTCCCTCAGGGCGCAAACCTAGGTCTACTTCCAGCGGCGGATCGCCACTGGGCTTGGCTAGTCTCGCGCGCATGCGATCGCACACAGTGATCGCCCACCGCACGGCTTCATTTTCGTCTTCGCCCTCGGCTGGGTCGCAGACAAACAGCACATCCGCATCTGAGCCATACCCCAGCTCCGCCCCTCCGAGACGTCCCATACCGATAACAGCAATCTTGGCCGGTGGCGTCGTACTCTCTAGCTCAGTCATGCTGGCCGCTATCTCAGCACGCAGCGCAGCTTCTAAAACAGCGTCCCACACCGACGATAAGCTGTGGCAAACTTCTTTCACTTCCAGCATCCCCAACAGGTCAGCGCTAGCAATTCGTGCAAGTTCTGCGCGCCGAAGCGAACGGGCCACTGCGATTGCCTTTTCCGGGTTTTCCTGTCGCACCGATGCCGCCACCAAAGACCGCGCTAATCGGCCGGCGGTTGTATCCAATAATTTTGGACCGCTCGCTCCATCAGCGAGCTGTTTTACCAAGTCAGGAGCAGAAATGATGAGATCGGCGGTATAGGGAGAATTACCGAGAATCTTCATCAACCGCTGACCCACAATTCCCTCGTCGCGCAGCATTCTCAAGAACCAGGCGCGATCATTGGCGGCGTCCGAGAGTTTCCGATAGTTCAGAAGTCCGGCATCAGGATCAGCAGTCTGCGCTAGCCACTCCATATGCGTGGGCAGCAGCATCGCTTGAATCTTTGCTTTTCTCCCCGCCTTCGCGGCAAGGGCATTCAAATGGTCAAATGCTCTATCGGGGAACTTATAGCCCAAAGCCGCCAGCTGCAGCTTAGCGGCCTCTGGCGTTAGCTTAAGCGCCCCAACGGAAATATTGGCCACAGAGTTAAGAAGAGGACGATAAAATAATTTCCGATGCAAGCTAGAAATCTGCAGACGAACTTTCTTTAGTTGCTGCATCATAATCTGGGTCTCGCCCGCATCATGCGTGCTTCTAAACCCTGAGGAACGCGCTAGCCAGCGCAGAACCTTCTCCTTATGAGGATCCGGCATAGTGTGCGTTCTTTTGAGTTTTTGCAGCTGCAATCGGTGTTCCAACAACCGCAAAAATGCATAGGACTCGATGAGTTCCGCACCATCTTCTCGCCCAACATATCCGCCCTCAATAAGAGCTTTTAAAGCTTGGATAGTGGATAAAACTCGCAGGGACTCGTCTGATCTACCATGCACAAGTTGCAGCAATTGGACTGCGAACTCCACGTCGCGCAGGCCACCTGGACCGAGCTTTAGCTCTCGATTTTTGAGCTTTTCTGGAACATTCTCTAGCACGCGCCGACGCATACTTTGCACGTCAGTAACAAAGGATTCCCGCTGACTAGCAGCAGCCCACACCATCGGTGACAGCGTGCGGCTATAGCGCGTGGCCAAAGGAATATATCCGGTCATCGGCCGATGCTTGAGCAATGCCTGAAACTCCCAGGTGTGCGCCCACCGTTTGTAATACGTGACGTGCGAATCAAGAGTCCTAACCAGCGCCCCGTGCTTTCCCTCAGGGCGCAGCGCAGCGTCTACCTCAAAAAAGGTAGAACACCCGATCCGAATAAACTCCCCAGCTAGTCGCTGCGCCCGCGGTGTTACTGGCTCCGCCACAAAAATAACGTCGACATCTGAAATGTAATTAAGCTCTTGAGCCCCGCACTTTCCCATTGCTACAACCGCGAGGCGAGTATCTACCGGCTCTTCTCCGTAAACGTTGCGGGCTGCCACCGCAAGGGCTGCGGTAAGCCCGGCATCCGCCAAATCCGCTAGCGCCTGTGTGACAACTGTAAACGGCACTTCAGGTTGCCCTAGTCGCCGAGAGTCTTTGGGGTAGCTACCTGCCACATCGCTCGCAGCGATTCTGAGGAGGAAGGTTCGGTAAGCTTTCTTCAGCTCTTTTTCTGCCTCCACTCCAGAGGTTCCCGCGACGTAGGTACCGGGGGTTTCCAACGATTCCTCCGCAGTATCAGGTTCTGAGAGATCTACGTCAAAAGAAAACTCATGGTCAGAAGCATCATTGTGATTCCCCGGATCTTGCGATTCCGGGCTAAACACCGCTGGCTGTGCAGCAACAGCAGATAGCATCCCCTTCATCATCTCTTGACGCGTAGGAAACCCCCACTGCAACGCACGCCATTGGTCCTCACAGGCCACAAGGTGGTCCCCGAGAGTCGAAGACGCCCCTATCAAGGAGAAAAGTCGAACTCTCAACACCACATTCTGACGCAACTCAAGCAAAAAATCGGCCCGGGCATACTCCCCCATCGAATCCACTATCCGCATTAATGTGTTGAGGGCTAAGTCAGGGTCTGCTGCGCCAGCCAATGACCACAGCAACTCCACGGAATCAGGCTGCAGCCAGCCTAAGGATTCAAGATCAGCCTTGGCATTTCTACCATTAAGCCCCAGAGAGCTTAACGACGGCACCACATTCCGCGCAGCAGGAGTAGTCATTGCTCTTTTCTTCTTCCTTGGTGTACAGCACAATCGCTTTTCTCCCGTGGCTAAGCCCAGCTATATCCTAGCCATACGCTAACTATGCATTAAAAGCCACGTGAGAGTTTCAACAGTGATTAGTTTTCTAGGTTGGTACGCAGTTCCCACGCCGTAATCTGTTGCTGATAGTCGTGCCATTCGCGCCACTTATTGCGCAAGAAATACTCAAACACATGCTCGCCTAGTACATCCGCCACTAGCTCCGAGTGTTCCATCTCCCTCAAAGCTTGATCCAAACTCGTCGGCAAGTCCGCATATCCCATGGCCAACCGCTCCCGACGAGTCAAACGCGCGATATCCTCTTCCGCTGCGTCCGGTATCTCATAGCCTTCCGTGATGCCTTTCAGCCCTGCCCCGATCAAGACCGCTAATGCTAGATAGGGATTGCATGCAGAATCCGGGGAACGCACCTCTACCCTGCGAGAATCCGCCTTAGCTAAGCGATATGTGGGAACCCTCACCAGTGCCGAGCGGTTGGAAGCTCCCCACGTTGCGGCAGTAGGTGCCTCATTGCCAAAGAGAATTCGTTTATACGAGTTAGTCCATTGATTTGTAATGGCGGAAATCTCATTAGCGTGGCGCAAAATACCCGCAATAAATTGTTTAGCCGTACGAGACAAACCGTATTCATCATCCGGGTCATGGAAGGCATTGATGTCGCCTTCAAAAAGCGACATATGGGTATGCATGGCAGATCCCGCATGGTCTCTAAAAGGCTTTGGCATAAAGGTCGCACCGATGTTGTTTTGTATCGCAACCCGCTTCATCACATATCTAAACGTCATAATGGAATCTGCCATGGTTAGGGCATCAGCATGCCGTAGGTCTATTTCTTGCTGACCAGGGCCAGTCTCATGATGCGAAAATTCCACGGGTATCCCCATAGATTCCAAAGCCAACATGGCCTGCCGTCTGAACAGGGGTGCATCGTTTTGGCTAGCTTGATCAAAATAGCTGCCGTTGTCTGTGGGGATAGGAGGAAGCCCGTCCGTCCGAAGGCTCTGAACCAGATAAAACTCAATCTCGGGTGACACCATACAGGTGAAGCCTTCATCAGAAGCACGCTGAAGCTGTTTTCTTAGAACCTGCCGAGGGTCCGAATAAGAAGGATTTCCATCAGGATTTAAAATATCGCAGAACATCCGGGCCGTGCAGGAGTCTGTATCGTCGCCGTCAAAAGGTAATAACTGGAATGTAGAAGGATCCGGCATAGCGATTGTATCTGCCTCCGACACACGAGAAAATCCTTCAATAGCAGAGCCATCAAAGCCAATGCCTTCTTCAAAAGCCCCTTCGAGCTCTGCAGGTGCCACCGCAACTGATTTCAGGTATCCCAAGATATCCGTAAACCAAAGACGCACAAATTTAATATCTCGCTCTTCGATTGTGCGTAGTACAAATTCTTGCTGTGAGTTCATGGTTCTCACGATACTTTCTGCCTTCAACATCGGGGGAAAAGCTCTCCCCCGAAAGGCCGAAGCATGTCCACATCAGCCCTTTGGGGGAGGCACCAGGGGTAAGCGTGTCACAGCTCCATGATCCAATAAAATCGCCAATACGTTCGATTTAAAAAGATGGGCCTTACCATGCCACAGAAAAATTTTGTTTTAGACCAAGACGTCACTGCACTCATGACGGATGCGGCAGCAAAAGGCTACACGCCAGAAGATATGGAACTCATCTGCCCGAATTTCACACAACTGCTCCCCGCTATTTCTCGGTGCACCGCCGGGTTGAACACCATTGCCGCATCAGCACCATTCCCTATCTACAACGCGTGGCTAAAATACAGTCTCCGCCAAGTTCTCACGGCAGCTGAAAGCCTTCCGAGCACGCTCCGCAGCATCCGCAACACTTTAGAGGTTCTCCCTTACACAGCAGAGTTGCCGTTACTGCGCTACACCAGCAATCAGCTCTATGAATGTCCAAACAAAGAGACTGCACCACCTATCTTTTTTCCGCGCACCTAGCATGCACCAAGAACTCACCCAAGAAGAAGCTCCCGCAATACATCGACTTCTGCTTCCTCGTCCGCAGGTGTCCGATAGTTTTACGTTGTTGCAAGTACTTACGCTCAGTTATGGTTGCTGCTGCGCTCTTATACACCCGCAAGGAATAGTTTCCGTCTTTGGAACAGCGTCTAATATTTTCCGCACGGTGCGTGCATTCACCGTGCTCTGCGACAAAAGCCGCCGGTTGTTGAGCCGTTTCGAGCCCTCAACCAGCAATCAAACCTATATGAAAAGCTTTCATACTGCTTTTGCGCTAGGAATCCATCAGAGAATTTCTCTCCCCTTGGCCTTCGACCAACTACGGTGTCGGCTATCTATATGGAATTGGCTTAGCCATGATCCAACTTTTCCCAAAGCCTTGGAAGACTTTTACGTGTTAGCTCACCCGCATAGGACCATCGCGCGTGATTCGTCCGGCACCACAGACGGACATACGGCAGCAGAAATTGTATGCCTTGCCGACGCCCTCATGTGGTGCGACGGTCTCACGTGCACGACTGGTCTACAAGACACGTGATCTCTTCGCACTGGGTCTCATACCGATGCACTTTCTCTCAAAATATACTGACACGCTTGTATAAGAACTGGTAGAACTCAAAGCATGGGAATAACGCAACAGCTTGAGGTAGAAAGAAAATTTTCAGTCGCAGACGATCAACCTGCCCCGCAGCTCGTAGATATCACCCGTGTGTCTAAGGTTGCTGAATCAACAGTTCACTCGTTGTCCGCACTGTATTTTGATACTCCAGACCTCAGACTGTCCCGCGCAAAAATCGCTTTAAGACGCAGAACAGGAGGCAAAGACTCCGGGTGGCATCTCAAAATCTCCACGCCTGAAGGACGAGTAGAAACTCATGCGCCGCTCGGCAATGATTCCTCTGAGACGCCAATCGTTCCTGAAGAGCTACTCGCTTTTGTCCGTTCTATTATCCGGAATCAGCCCCTCGCTCCCATCGCCAGAATCGATAACAAACGCCACTAATCCCTGCTCGCAAACGCCGAAGGGGAATGTCTCGCAGAATTTTGCGACGACCATGTCCGCGCCTGGTCATATCTGCCCGGTGGAACCGAGTCGCAGTGGCGGGAATGGGAAATAGAGATAACCGCTTATGCCCAAGATCAAGGTCTAGGGGCAGAGATTATCGAGTCTGCTGAAGCCGTATTGGTTGAGCAAGGAGCACACTCTGCGCAATCGTCTTCTAAGATTGCGCAGGCTTTGGGGGAATCTGCCAATAATGTGCCGCTTCCCCCACAGGTAGCACAACTCGACCCGCAGTCTCCTGAATACGCACTGGTAGCTGCGTTAAAGCGCAACCGCGACAAACTCGTAGCTTTAGACCCGCTAGCCAGGCAAGACGCACCCGATTCGATTCATCAAATGCGAGTAGCCACCCGTGAACTGCGCAGCCATATGCAGACATTTGATGGGCTTCTCGGCGGAGAAAACTACACACAGATTGAAAAAGACCTCAAGGTCTTTGCACACATCCTTGGTACAGCCAGAGACGCCGAGGTGCTAGCAGCTAGGTTTGAGAATCTTCTCAACCAGAACAGTGATGGTCTGTTAGATCCTGCAACATCGGAATTCTTGCTCAAAGATATACACCGCGATTATTCCTTGGCACACCGCAGAGTTGTTTCTACGCTGAACAACCAGCGCCATCTTGCCTTTTTAGATTCACTAGATTCACTCTTAGCCGAGCCTCCGATTCTCAGTGAGACTGGGAGCGGAACTAAGGGCTCTGAACAACCGGCTCCGCACGACGCGCATTCTGAAGCCGTACTTTTCCGCCACCTAGAAAAAACTATGCAGCGTTTATACACGCAGGACCGGAAAGCACGCCAAGAACATCAGGATGTAACGATCCCGCTGGAACGTCGAGAAGCAAATTTTCACGATGCCCGCAAAGCAGCAAAGAAACTCCGCTACTCGGCTGAGGCTATCGGCGATTCCACGTCTTTAAAGACCGATAAATTGTATGCCGCGTGTAAACATCTCCAGACAGTGCTGGGCGATTTCCAAGATGCCGTCACGTCTCGCGATCGCTTATATGAAAAGGCACTACGCGCAGAGCGTAAGGGACACTCCGCCTTTGGATACGGAGTCTTGTACCAGCAAGAGCACCAGAACGGTGTGAGAGCCCTCGAAGACTATCCCGAGGCTTTCTACAAGGTGACCAAGGCATACCGAAAGTTCTCTAAAAACGTAGAAAAGTTCCAGAAGAAGGCAGCTGAGAAGGCACGGAAGCGTTCCTAATCGCTGACTATAGAGACAAAGAGCGGCCCCTATAGGCCGTCTCTTTGTCCACTAAGCGCACAGGATTAGTCCTCCCACTCTTCATCGGCAGCGTCTGCTGCCTCATTGCGCTCTTTTACTTTGTCGAGGGCGTGTTCTGCTTCTTCCCTCGTATCATAGGGTCCCATCCTGTTTTCAAAACTTGAGGCTTTCCCCTGCTCCACTTGCCCAGTAGCTTGGTTGTAGAACCACTTTTCATCTTCATGGTGCATGCTAAAACTCCTTGTATCAGGCTTTCGAGCCAAACTTCTTAGAGCAAGGCCCCTACTGCAAGAATGCCACCAACTCAGTGAAGATGTCCATGGGAGCAAAGATCTGCCACGCGATTATGAGCGTCACCGTAGTAGCCTCCTCGTCTTTGCAAAACCACTAAAGTAAATGAAGCGTCGCGCGAATCACCGCGCCGTCGATCGTTTTATGTAGAGGAGCTTCGTATGCCAGTGTGGCCCCACCCCGAGGTCAGCGTTGTCGATCATGCACTACAGCTGCATTCTCGTCGTGTCGGATGCGAATCTGATCTGATTTCTGCGGCATCAGCACCGGCAACGTGGTCGTTGATAGGAGACCACACAGACCATGCGGGTGGTGTGGTCTTAACAAGCTTGTCAGACCTGCGCACCGCCGTTTCAGTTTCCCCACGGGGGGATGATCAAATAAACGTGACCTCCTACCAGCTCACCCACACCGGCGAGCTATCGGAGTTGCCCCCAACCACGGTCTCACTCGATGCTGTGACGCACTGGCAGTCTTCTCTTAGTTCCACAGATGGACCTGCGCACGATGTTTCGGGTGCGCCGGAAAACACTGAAGCCTCACGACTTGCTGTTTTGGTCTACACCATGGTTCATCGCCAAATGCTTAGTCGAGATTCACGCGGATTCGACGTCACTGTCATCAACCAGATTCCGCCGCATGCCGGTTTAGGAGAAAACGAGTCGATGCTGGTCGCTGCTGCGTTGTCTCTCGCCGGTGATTATGAGGAGATTGATTCTGCCCCTGTGCGAGCAAAGTTTGCTGAGGTCTGCTTCCAAGCGGCTATAGCCATGGGTGACCACCCAGTATTGCGTGCGCGTTTTACTACTGCCTTACGGGGAGCCACGGGACAGCTCAACATTATCGACTATGCCGATGGATCAATCACGCAGGCTGCGCATCCGATTGGCGACCCCACCCGCACTGTCGCACTGGTTATCGCTCCCCCCACGCATTCAGATCGGGCCCAGGAAGTGCTGCGCCGAGAAAAGTTCATCGCGGAGGCCACCAAAGCCTTCGCTGCAGAGAGCTTAAGGATGCTCCCGGATGCGGAAAGCAGGGTCATCGACTGGTTGCGCGCTGTGCATGAGATTAAGGGGCCGGATGATGTCCCCCATATCGAGGAGGCAACCCAGTGGCTAGAATTTTTGACCACGGAAACCTCGGCGGCCTTAGAACTGACGCAGGCGGTTCGTTCACGGAGGCATGCCGACATGTTTCCCCTGCTGTGTAATTCGCAGGCGAATACAGAAAAGCTCTATGGCGTCACGGGAGCAGACTCTGCGCTAGCCCAGCTGTGCATGGTCCGAGGCGCTTTCAGCGCCCGCAGTGCCGCAGCCGGTTTATCAGATGCAGTTGTTGTGTTGGTGGAGCGTTCTCGCGTGGAAAACTTTGCCGCTGATGCCTCGGCAGACGGCCTTACCGTTGTAGAGCTTCTCGACGGCCACGTGGCCACCTCAGGGTCTTAACACGTCTTAATCCGCAGGCCAGGCGAAGCGTATCTCGCGTTTCTCCACGTCTGTACTAACCAACGTCACAGTGGTTTGTTCTCCAATGGCGGGTAGTCCCAAGCACTCCGCAATAACCGGTGGATCTTCTACAAAGATCCTAGAGCTCGCGCTAGCTGTGTTATTGCTCAGGACCACAGCTTTAAAATTATGCCCGACCCAAGGAGCAAGCACTGTGGCCTCTGTGAGATCAAGGCATGCCTTATCCACTGCGCTCGCTGTCACACTACTGTGCTTCATCGCAGCTACGGCCCCCGGAAGAGTGTCGCTAACCCATGAGGGAATCGGCTGCTCGTGATACAGAGACAGGCATATTTCTGTGGCATAGCGGTCTATGAGGCGACGCAATGGCGCGGTGACATGCGAATAATAACCGCCCACGCCTGCGTGAACTTCTGCCTCCTCTTCCCCTAAGACTCGGTACTCGGCACCTCTCAGTAACTTCTGCGCTGCTCGCATCAACACCATCGACCGTGGTTCGTCCAGAGAAATGCTGTCAAGATCTACGTCTGCTGGAAAGCCCAACGCTATGGCTTCTTGAGTGAAGGCTTCCAACGCACTTTTGCTAGCGGGTGCAAGAGTGCGCAGCACGCCCACCCCGTGCTGAGCCATAAGGTTTCCGGCGCACATTCCAGCAAGCAGAGAAATCTCTGAGTTAGCATCCATAGATTCATAACGAGGTTCGATCACCAGGTGGATCTCCCCATCTGGTTCTTTTTCTACGCTTTGGCTGGGCATACGCAGATTTATTGCGGTTGACCGCAGCTTGCTGTGCCGACGCACACGCCCGACCTCAAATAAGTAAAGAAGTGAGGGATGCAGCGAGCCATCTGTGTAGTCCTGTTGGACGCGCTCATAATCAAACCGAGCTCGGCTGCGCACCAATGCTCTATCCAGCCTGAAATCGGTCACTTCCCCCACGGAATCAATATCGATAGTCCACAGCACAGCTGGTCTCTCCACAGCAGGTAAAAGGCTCGCTGCCCCCTCAGAAAGCGCGGCCGGGTGCAGCCGTGCTGGCTCGTCCGGGAGGTAGATCGTTTGTCCTCTGAGTAAAGACTCCTGTGATACAAGGTCGCCCCCGCCATAATTCAAAAAAGCGGCAACATCGGCGATGGCATAAAAGATGCGAAACCCCTCGGGGGTTTTCTCAATGCATACCGCTTGATCGAGGTCTTGTGAGCCAGCCGGGTCAATCGTTAATAGCTCAATATCGCGCCGATCTATTCGGCGGTCCGGGAGGGCGTCGATAAGCTGATGCGCCTGGTTTTCTACTTCTTGAGGAAAACGCGTGGTCACACCATATTCATCTGCGATCGCACCAAAATCACGGAAGGCAGCGTAGAGCTTCATGCTTTCCGATCATGGCATATTCTGGGGAACTCTGCCTGTCCAATTCTTCAACGGGGTTTTGTGCGCAGAAAAATAGGGCGAATGAGCCAACCTATAAGCCGGATTCTGTACCCCTTTTTTTAAGCAAAGGGGCGGCGATCATCCATCTGGACGCACCATCGCTGGCCGCCTCAAGCAGCTACCCGCGGACTCAGGCGAGCAGCCCTCAAACATCCGCGCAGACATACCCGAAGGTACGCACTAATGCCTTGCTCCCAGTGGGGTTTACCCAGCCAGACTAGTCACCTAGCCTGCTGGTGCGCTCTTACCGCACCGTTTCACCCTTACCCAGAAAAATCTGGGCGGTCTACTTTCTGTTGCACTTGCCCGCAGGTCACCCTGGGTTGTTGTTAACAATCACCGTGCTCTGTGGAGTCCGGACTTTCCTCGACCTCAGGCCGCACGCTATGAAAGCGGCGGTACCTGTAGTCGCGATCGCCCAGTCGGCTCATTCGCTGTTGTGACTCTACTACTATGCGCCCCAAGCTGCTAATTCTGCAGGAATAGCGCTAGCGGTTCTCACAAAGATCTAGCGCAGATACGACGTGTCGTTGACCAGTCGAACGCACGTGGGACCATCCGAGTAAAACTCGGCAATGGATAACGACGCTAGATCAAGATGCATCCGATGGAACATCCCGGCGGGGGCCTCCAGCGCCTGACGCAGGATGGATTTGATGGGGGTCACATGGCTCACCACGAGGATGGTGGCCTCCCCGTATTCGCGCTGCAGCTCTTCTCTGACCCGTTTTATCCGCCGATGAGCCTGCACAAGCGCTTCTCCGCCGGGAGGAGCAATCTTGGGATCTGCAAGCCATTGCTGGTGTAACTCGGGGTCTGAGTCATGGGCTTGGCTAAACGTCAGGCCGTCCCATTGCCCAAAGTCCATCTCTTTCAGATCATCTACGGTCCGGATATCGTTCATCCCGAGTGCTCGCGCAGCTGCCGTCGCCGTTTCTTGGCAACGTTTGAGCGGAGACGACACAATCACGTCAATTCCTCCACGGGAGGCGAGGTACTGCGCGGCGCGCTCTGCTTGATAGCGCCCCAGCTCGGAAAGACTCGGGTTGCTGAGCCCGCTGTACTGGCGTGCCGCAGACATCGGGGTTTGCCCGTGACGCAACAGAAGGAATCGGGTGGCGTCTGTGGTCGCACCATTCCATGTTTTTGGTGCAGTAGCGTGCTGGTCTCCAGCGCAAGCATCTTTTTTCGCTGTCGGCTCGGTGTGACTTGTCGCAGAGGGGGAATCGCCGCCTAGGTCTAGGAACCCCGGCTGAGCTCCTTGAGCTAAGGCATCCATGGCTTTATTGGCCAATTCGTCTGCTCGCGCATTCTGTTTACGCGGAATCCACGTGTACGTGATCGAAGCAAATCCGGAGGCAATATCCCTGCATGTGCGGGCAAGCTCTTTCATGTCAGGGTGTTTGATTTTCCAGCGTCCCGACATCTGTTCCACCACAAGTTTGGAGTCCATCAGGACGTCCACTTCTGTTGCGCCCAGCTCGCGCGCGGCGGTCAACCCGTTTAAGAGCGCGTGGTATTCCGCAACATTATTTGTCGCAGTGCCCACGATGTAGGCCAGGCGACGCAGAATGGTGGTATGGGTGGCGTCGAAAAGCACGATCCCGGATCCGGCAACGCCTGGATTTCCGCGAGAGCCTCCGTCTGCTTCGATGATGACCTTCATCAGCTTGCCTGCCTCACAAGATAGCTGCCGCAGTCAGGGCACTGGGGAAGAATATTCATGGGGGTATTGCGGATCATAGAAATATCGGCGGGCGGAAGGATAATAAAGCAGCCGCCACAGCTGCGCCCGTTAAAAGCAGCCACTCCTACGTCGTTGATGTCGCGCTGCGAATCAAACTCCACGATGATGTCCTCTGGCAGCAGGTCCCGCAACTGGGTGATTCTTTCCTCTTGAGTTGCTGCGGTGGTGTCTACGGGAAGAGCTTCCAGGGCCCTGCGGGCTGCCTCGATTTTGGTGTCTGTGTCCACGACTCGCGCTTGATTAACCTCAAGGTTGTTGCGCAAGGCGTGGATCTCGTTATGGGCTTCTTGCAGCTCGCTCATAAGGTCTGCGATGCGAGACTTGGCGGAATATATGTCGTGTTTAATGTCACGCCGCCTCTCAATGTCCGTCTCTGCGGTGAGCTGACGTTTACCGTCTTGCTCACGGCGGCGCAGTTTGCGCTCGTCTTCCTGGATACGACGAATCTCTAGTTCCATATCATCGACGGCCATATGCGCGGCAGCTGCGGCCTCGCGGTTACGAGACTGCTCACTCATCAGACGATCAAGTTCTTCTTGTTCTTCGCTGACCTTTGGCGCCACACTCGTGGATGCCGCGCGGGTGATGGTGGACAACTCCAGCAGCAGCGGTTGTAGTGTGCGATCAAGCTTCATGAGAGTCCTTACCTTCAGGTTTCTGTAGTCTTTGTCGAGTTATCACAGGCTGCGTGCCGGTCGGCGACGAGCGCAAGCAAGCCCCTAATCATAGCCTTTTCAGGGCAAAGGAAGAAACAGCCACGACCATCGCCTTAGGCTTCTCGACGCCCACCTTATAACGACTTTTCCCCAACCGACTGCGGATGCGCCGACAGCGTCCACGGATCAGTTCTGATAGGCACAATATCCACCGTCACGTCTGGCAACGCACGTGCCAGAATCTCCGAGGCCTGTTCCGTCCACGGATATTCGCTAGCCCAATGCGCTGTGTCCACCAGGAATGGTCCGTGTGCCCGGCGCGACTCGTCGGCTGGGTGATGGCGCAGATCAGATGTCACGTACACGTCAACGCCTAGCCGTGCCACGGCGTCCAGGAAGGAGTCCCCTGAGCCAGATGACACGGCAATCGTCTGTACTAGTGCTTCGGGGTCTCCCGCAGCACGCACGCCCCAGCTTGTTTCTGGGAGTGCGTTAGCGACTTGTTGGACAAAATCGGCAAAACGCATAGGTTCTGGCAGCGTTCCTATCCGGCCGAGTCCGTAGGCACGAGAAAGATCCTGTGTGTCTTCCATGCTCACCACGTCAAAAGCTGGTTCCTCATAAGGATGGGTGGCGCGCAGCGCCGTCATAATCGCGCTGCGCATAGCGCGCGGTGCGACGAATTCGACCCTTATCTCGGGGCCTGTGTGAAGGTCCCCAGGAACTCCTGTGTGTGGAGTGGCATCGTTGTCAGGCAGGAATTGGCCTGTTCCCGTGATGTCGAAACTGCATTCCGAATACTTACCGATCTGCCCCGCGCCGGCGTCGAAAAGCGAACGCTTGACGGCTTCCACTGCTTCCGCGGGCACCTGCACTCCCCACTTGTCTATTCCTTGTGGTTTGGGTTGCACGGGGCGCCCTGGCACGATGCCAACGAGTTCAGCAAGCTTGTCGTTGACTCCAGGGCGCGCGGAATCCGCGTTGGTGTGGGCAGCAAAGAGCGCGACTCCCCCACGGATCAGGGTGTGTATGACCTTGCCCTTGGGAGTATCCGCAGCCACAGAGGTCACGCCGCGCAACAACAATGGGTGATGCACGATAAGCATGTCGGCTCCTGCTTGAACCGCGGCTTCCGCAACTTCTTGGGTGCAGTCAAGTGCTAAGACAATTGTGCGTACCTCTTGCTGAGGATCGCCGCAGATGAGACCCACTGCATCCCATTTTTCCGCAAGGTACGGCGGATAAGCATCCTCCATGACGGAACGTACATCTGCGACTGTGGTCCGGGTATTCTGAGTCACTTCGGGTCTACTCCAATCTGCTGTAGCTTTTCTAACAGCTCACCAACGTATTCGCCAGGGCGAACTGCTAAGCGCCAATAGGTTGAGTCTAGGCCAGGGAAAGTGTCGCAGCGCCTCACAGCGATGCCCAAGCTCAACAGCTCCCTACGCACGTGTTCGGCATCCCCACGCATCTCAGCTGGCGGCTGGACAAGGATAAAAGGAGCCACTGACGGGGCTACCAGGCTAAAACCAGCGTGGTCTAGCTGTTCCACCATGTCTTCTCGATGCCGGGCTACAGCGCTTCTCAAGGCCTCCAGCTGACCAACGCCCGTAGTCATGATGGATTGGATAGCCCGAAACGCCAGGCTTCCCACCGGCCAGTGAGCTCTTCCGTGAGTGAGCGTGCGAATCACGGTGGGGCTCGCCACCAGGTATCCCACCCGCAAGCCTGCGATCGACCATGTCTTGGTCAGGCTCCTCAGGACTATCACGTCATCAAACCCGGAGTGTGGATCTCCCGCTTTTCCTGGCCCTATCATCGATTCGGTTTCCCCCACGATGTCCATGAATGCCTCGTCCACAACAAGGTGGCGACCAGGAGACCGAAGCCCACAGAGCTGATCAACGCTGTGGAGCACTCCCGTGGGGTTGGTGGGGTTGCCGATGACCACCATGTCTGGTTCCGTTTCTTCCACTGACCCCAGGGAAAGGGCGCCGTCCAATATGAAAGGCTCGGGGAGAATGATGCGCTGGAGTTCCACGCCGGCGTCGAAAAGCACAAGGTCTGGCTCGCTGAAGCTCGGGTGAATAAGCGCCGCTTTAGTGGGTTTAAGCTGAGGAAGCATGGCAAAGCCCTCAGAAGCGCCACACAGGATGAGCACGTGATCGGGTGAAATTCCGTGGTATTGAGCGATCTGTTGTCGCGCAGACGCATCCTGCTCAGCGTGGGGGTATCCGGCAAGATGAGAGAGCTCAGCGGCCAGATCTGCCACAAGCCACTCCGGTGGCGTCGGATCTGCAACGTTGACCGCAAAATCCAGTCGCGCTCCTCGGGCATCAATATCGCCGTGCAGTCGCGACAATGGTGGGACGGTAGGAGTGCTTGGCGTCTGGTTGGTGGCAGCCGTAGCTAAGGCGTGGGGAGAACGGTGTAACACTGATCCGAGTTTAGTGGGAAACTACAAAGTATGAGCACTCTTCTGATTGACGTTGATGGCACTATCGTTCGGTCCTACCCCGGCATCCGAACAAGTTTTATCGAGGCGATGAATCACATTGGGCACCCCGTTCCCGATGAGGATTGGCTCCATCGCATCCCCGGACCTCCCATGGATGAGACTATGCGTTCCCTCAACCTGGATCCGGACACAACGTCTGCGGCTCTCGCTGCTTTTCGACGCCACTACGACGACGGCGGCTGGCGTGATTGCGAGCTTTTTGCCGGTTGGGCCGACGCACTACCCGAATGGAAAGCACAAGGTCTTCGCATCTGCACGGCAACAAGTAAATCGGAGAGTCTAGCCCGCGAGGTCTTAACGGAGCTAGGAGTGGCTCACCATTTTGACTTCATCGGTGGCGCTGATGCGGCAGCGGGAAGAAAAACAAAATCAGACGTCATCGCCCATGTGTTGCAGTCCATGAACATGGAGACTGGGAACTCAGATATCCTCATGATCGGAGATCGCTTCCACGACGTTGAGGGCGCCCAAGAATACGGGATACCCACGGTTCTCGTGGGCTGGGGCCATGGTTGCCCCAGCGAGTGGGAAAGCGCACACTTCTATGCTTCTGATATGGCGGATGTGAAAGGAATTGTCCGTGACTTCTTCGACTTCTGAGTACAATCCCCGTACTTCCCTCCACATTGTGTTTGTCTGCACCGGTAATATCTGCCGCTCGCCGATGGGAGATGTGATTTTGCGTAGTGTCATAGAAGACGAAGGACTAGCACCATACGTCACAGTAAGCTCGTGCGGCACGGGCGGATGGCATATCGGGCAAAAGGCAGACAAACGTGCGCTGGCTGAGCTCCGCCGTGCCGGCTACGATGGCGACAGCCACCGGGCGGCACAACTCGGCGAAAAACACGAGGATGCGGACTTGTTTATTGCGCTCGACAGCGGGCACCGCAATGCGCTGCTTCGTTATGGATTCTCCCCTGACAAAGTCCGGTTACTACGCACATTCGATCCGGCTGCGCACACGTATGACGTAGAGGATCCCTACTACGGTGATGCTCAAGATTTTGAGACTGCCCGCATACAGATTGAGTCCGCGATGCCACAGCTCCTAGAGTGGATTAAACACGAGCTCCAGGAGAAAAGGTGATCAACCGTGTCTAGGTCTACAAGGCGAGCGTCAGGGTGGCGGATTTTTCTCAAACCAGGTTGGGTCATCACCGCAGTTTTAGCGATTGCGTTTTCTTACTTTGCCATCACGGTGCTCTCCCCTTGGCAGCTAAACAAAGATCATGACATTGTTGCCCGTAACACCCATATCGAGCAGGCTTTTGACACCGATCCCTCCCCCATCACCGATCTCTTTGATAGCGCGGGCAATATCAAAGGTGATAACGAGTGGATGCGAGCAACGCTCACGGGGCGTTATCTCGCTGATAAAGAAGTTTTGCTGCGGATGCGCCCTGTTGACGGCTCGCCCGCTTATCAGTCGCTGGTTCCCTTCCAATCCGAGAACGGGCAAACGCTCCTGGTCAACAGAGGCTTCATCCCGCTCGAAGCCGGAAAACCTCCTCGTTTAGATAAGGCCCCCTCAGGTGTCGTGACCATCGTGGGGCATGCACGCCATAATGAGGGGATCCCTGCCACACCGCCACTCACCGCAGACGGCTACACGCAGGTAAACGGAATTAGCACGGAACAGATCAGCACGCTTATCGACGCCACCTTGGGGGTCGACTATCTCCAACTAACAAGCGACCAACCCGGTGAAGTCCATGCCATGCCGATTCCTAAGCTCGATCGTGGAAACCACCTCTCCTATGGGTTCCAGTGGATCGCCTTCGGCGTCATGGCCCCACTAGCAGTGATCTACTTTGTCTGGGCTGAGATCAAAGAACGCCGGCGGGCTAAGGAAGAGGAAGCCCAGATGCAGGAGGCTGACTCAGATACCACTACCGAAAACGACACAGAGGTCAACGCAGCTGCCGCCATTCAGGAGCCGGAAGCAAAGACAGATCGCGTTGCCGCAACGATGCGCAGCAGATATGGCAGTACCCGGACTACTGCCCCACGGAAGCGCGATCACCGTCGAGATAACTTCTAGAGGCCCGCTGTTCTCGTTCAGTGACGGCCTCGCTGTGCTCGTGACACTCTTTGTTGGAAAGCCACCACAGTCAAGGCCACCAGCGCCTGAGTCCACCGAGACAATGAGACGGCAGTTGTAATCGTCTCTGTTGTAGGGGCCGGCCCACGCCCCAACACCGGTCGCATTTCTACGCCGTGAGGGTAATGCGTAGCCCCTCCGAGTTGCACGCCCATAGCGGCCGCCGCTGTGGCTTCTACCGGCCCAGCGTTCGGGCTGGGGTGCTGCGGAGCGTCTTCACGCCAAGCACGCAATGCACTGCACCCGCGTCCCATGGCTGCTGCGGCACCCACATGAGCTACAGCGGTGACGCGCGCAGGCACGTATGCGAGGACGTCGTCAAGCTTTGCTGCAGCCCACCCAAACTCGCTATAACGCTCATTTTTATAGCCCACCATCGCGTCCAGGGTGTTCACACACCGATGCCCCACTACTGCCGGAGCACCAAAAACAGACCAGACCAAGGGCGCGATAGTGGCATCCGATGTATTTTCCGCCAGCGATTCCACTGTCGCGCGCACAATCCCTTGTTCATCGAGCTGCTCCGGGTCCCGGGAACACAGCCACGGCACGAGGGCACGCGCCGTGGCGATATCGCCGTGGGCTAATGCACGGGCCATCCGCGTTCCGGTTTTTTCCAAGGTGGTTCCACCCAACGCACCCAAAAGAGAAGCAGCAAGCATAAACCTGGGAATGCGTCGCGCCGCCACAGCGCTAAGGATAACCGGAGGCAAGACGGTGACAGCAACAAAAACCGCACCGGCTTTCTTGCTAGGGCGATACACCCGCTTTTCCACGTAGTGCGCATACCGACCAAAAAGCGCCACAGGGTGCCACCGGCCACCGGGGTCCCCCAACATCCTGTCGAGGGCCACTCCGGCGATTACTCCCAGTGCCAATGATTTTTTGGGATACGGCTTGGACTGTGGGACTAGCTCGGACACGTTATTGCACTCTCCCTTTTTTACGTTGAAAAGGAGTGGAGCTACCAAGTGGCTCCCCAACGATGATCATGAAAAAGCGGCGACTCCTTGTTTTAAGGAGCCGCCGCTTGTCTTTGTGCGCCCTGACGGGATCGAACCGCCGACCTGCTGGGTGTAAACCAGCTGCTCTTCCAGCTGAGCTAAAGGCGCATACTTCCGATACATCAGACCTGCTGAGGCATCGGAAAGAATACTAACACGAAGAGGTACTAGTAATGCAAAGTCACTGCTTATTGCCCTTTTGTACCAAGCAAGAACCTTGCCAGGAACCAAGTCTTTCGGCTTTTGTTTGTACGAGCCCCGCGAGTTGAGCGGAGTCGGAAATCTCACCCGGATCGAGAGCACCGGATTTACCGGCCCCCGGACTGAGCAACCAAATGCGGCCGTTTTCAGCAAGAGGTCGAACGGCGTCGACTAGTCCATCGACTAAGTCTCCGTCGTCTTCGCGCCACCACAACAAGACAACGTCGCATGCTTCGTCCGTGTCTTCGTCGAGAAGCTCCTCGCCGATAATATCTTCTAGTGCTTCACTTATGGAGCTATCGCAATCTTCGTCCCAGCCGACTTCTTGCACTGTCATGTCGGCGGTGACACCAAGGCGGAGAGCGTGGTTTACGCCTACGGCCTCAGAATTCTTCTCCTTGAAATCTTGAGCGTTCATCGACAATAAACTCTACAGCCATACGCCCGTTTTCTCTTCTTTTCATGCTGGTTTTTCAGGAAAAACCTGATCGGTAAGCAGTAATTCCCCCTAACACGTATCCTGTAGATCAAACCGTGTGTCGATGCATGACCCGCGCATCGGCGGATTTCTCTCTACTTGGAGGTGGCGAATGCCTGACACAACCATTGGGAAGCGTCCTGAGGACACTAACTTCGCGTTGATTCGCGATGGCGTGGCTTCTTATCTGAACGACTCGGATCCCGAGGAAACCCGCGAGTGGCTCGAGTCCCTCGACGGGATGCTGGAAGGATCCAGCCTTGAGCGTGCCCGCTTCCTAATGCTCCGTTTGCTTGAGCGAGCATCTGCTCGTCGCGTGCCATTACCCCCAATGACCTCGACTGATTACGTCAACACGATTCCTACCACCATGGAGTCAGAGTTCCCGGGTGATGAGGAAATCGAGAAGCGCTACCGTCGTTGGATTCGATGGAACGCTGCGATCATGGTGCACCGCGCACAGCGCCCAGGGATCGGAGTAGGTGGACACATTTCCACCTACGCTGGCGCTGCACCACTCTACGAAGTGGGCATGAACCACTTCTTCCGTGGTAAAGATCACCCCGGCGGAGGCGACCACATCTTCTTCCAGGGACATGCGTCACCGGGTATCTACGCCCGCGCATTCATGGAAGGACGCCTCACCGAAGACGACCTCGATGGCTTCCGCCAAGAAGTTTCCCGCCCACAGGGGGGACTACCTTCCTACCCCCACCCACACGGGATGGAAGACTTCTGGGAGTTCCCCACCGTGTCGATGGGCCTCGGCCCTATGGATGCCATCTACCAAGCGCGCTTCAACCGCTACTTGCATAACCGCGGCATCAAAGACACTTCTGAACAACACGTCTGGGCATTCCTCGGCGACGGCGAGATGGACGAGCCGGAGTCTCGTGGCCTCATCCAAATGGCTGCGCTGAACAACCTGGATAACCTCACGTTTGTTATCAACTGCAACTTGCAGCGTCTCGACGGCCCCGTCCGCGGCAACACCAAGATCATCCAGGAGCTCGAGTCCTTCTTCCGCGGCGCTGGCTGGTCAGTGATCAAGGTTGTCTGGGCTCGCGAATGGGACCAGCTTTTCGAAGCTGACAAAGAGGGTGCTCTCGTCGATCTGATGAACACCACCTCCGACGGCGATTTCCAGACCTTCAAGGCTAACGACGGCGCATACGTCCGCGAGCACTTCTTCAACCGCGATCCTCGCACCGCCAAGCTTGTCGAAGACTGGACAGATGAGGAAATCTGGAACCTCCGCCGCGGCGGCCACGATTACCGCAAGATTTACGCTGCTTATAAGCGCGCGCTGGAGACCAAGGATCGCCCAACGGTCATCCTGGCCCACACGATTAAGGGCTACGGTCTTGGACACAACTTCGAGGGCCGCAACGCGACCCACCAGATGAAGAAGCTCACCCTCGACGATCTGAAGAAGTTCCGCGATAAGCAGGGCGTTCCGATCACCGACGAGCAGCTGGAAAAGGATCCGTACCTCCCGCCGTACTACCACCCCGGTGAGGATGCTCCGGAAATCAAGTACATGCTTGAACAGCGCAAGAAACTTGGAGGCTTTGTCCCTGAGCGTCGTGAGTCCTACACCCCCGTGGAGGTCCCACCGCTCGACAAGCTTCGCAGCCTGCGTAAGGGTTCTGGCAAGCAGCAGGTGGCCACCACTATGGCTGTGGTTCGTGCCTTCAAGGAGCTCATGCGTGATCCTGAGCTAGGAAAACGCATCGTCCCGATTATCCCTGACGAGGCCCGCACCTTTGGTATGGACTCGTGGTTCCCCACCATGAAGATCTACAACCCACATGATCAGAACTACGTGCCGGTTGACCACGATCTCATGCTCTCCTACCGCGAGGCAGCAGACGGACAGATCCTGCACGAAGGCATCAACGAGGCCGGTTCTACCGCAGCGTTTATCGCAGCGGCGACCTCTTATGCCACCCATGGCCAGGTCATGATCCCGCTGTACATCTTCTACTCGATGTTCGGTTTCCAGCGCACTGGCGATTCTTTCTGGGCTGCCGGCGACCAGATGGCCCGCGGATTTATCCTCGGCGCTACCGCTGGCCGCACCACGCTCACCGGTGAGGGCCTCCAGCACATGGATGGTCATTCCCAGATCATCGCGTCGACCAACCCCAGCGTGGTCTCCTATGATCCGGCATTCTCCTACGAGATCGCGCACCTGCTGCGCGAGGGCATCGACCGCATGTACGGCCCAGGCCGCGGCGAGAACATCATGTACTACCTGACCATCTACAACGAGCCTATCTCTCAGCCTGCCGAGCCTGAGGATCTCGATGTAGAGGGCCTCCACAAGGGCATCTACCTGTACGAGAAGGCTCAGGGTGGCGAGCACGAGGTTTCCTTGCTTGCTTCCGGCATCGGAATGCAGCAGGCGCTCCGTGCTCGGGATATTCTGCGCGATGAGTTCAACATTGGTGCGAATATCTTCTCCGTCACCTCATGGGTTGAGCTGGCACGAGAAGGCCAGGAGAAGAACCGCCAGGCTCTGCGCCACCCAGAAACGGATCCAGGCGAGGCCTTCGCAACAACCCAGCTGAAGAAGGGCAACGGCCCTTACGTAGCAGTCTCCGACTTTGCTACGGACCTCCAGGAGCAGATCCGCCGCTTTGTCCCAGGCCACTACACCACGTTGGGTGCAGACGGTTTCGGTTTCTCCGATACCCGTCCTGCTGCCCGTCGTTTCTTCAACATCGACGCAGAGTCTGTTGTTGTGGCTACCCTCAACGCGCTCGTGCACGAGGGCAAGGTTGATCGTTCTGTTGCTGCTGAGGCCGCACAGCGTTTCCACCTCACCGACCCGACTAAGGCGTAATCACACGTCCTCATCGCGCTAAGGCCGGTGCCCCGCACAGTATGTGCATGGGCACCGGCCTTCGGTGTTGTTCAAAGGTGTTTCTCAAACGAGAGCGTTAGGATCAGGCTGTGGGCAATTTCCCCACGGAGTGAGCATGCTCGATCATCTGATCAATCGCCTTATTCACTATCGCAGGCTGTTCCAAAATGATCATATGCCCGGCATGAGGCGCGACTTGTAAGCCGGCATCTGGCCACAGGCTGACAATCCTTTGCGCCTGGCTGAGCGGGGTGACCGAATCTTTTTCTCCCACGATCACTACGCCCTCTATTCCGTTGAGAAGTTTCGCGTCTTCGGCTTCCTCGTGTTCTTGCAAATCGTCGAGGAATCCCACATAGGTGGAAAGAGGGGTTTCATTAATCAGCTGAGCGTGGAAATCAATGACGCTGGGAGGCATGGGAGTCTGGAAGACAGTGACTGCCAGGGTGGGAGCTACCAAAGCAGCTATAGCTTCTCTGAGTGTGGCGGTCTCTGCTGGGGATGCTTCCGCTGCGTTACGGATTTTCTCTGCTACGGGTAGGGCTAGGACCTGAGGAACGCCTTGGCTGGCAAAGGAGTCCACTGCGGTGGCTACCAAAACGAGCCCGGCAGTACGCGCCCGGAATTCGGGGTATCGACGTAAGAAATTAATTGCCACCATTCCGCCGAGGGAGTGTCCAACTATGACGAGGGGGCCATTGGGCTTCACCGCTTCTAAAACGCGCGCTACGTCATCGGCAGCGCCGTCGAGAGTGCAGTCTTCTACGGAATACTCCCCTGTGTTCCCGTGTCCGCGTAAATCCATGAGAACGCAGCGGGCTTCATGCGCAACGTGGGCTACTTGTAGGTGCCACGCTGAAGCCGCCAACGTAAAGCCATGGATAAAGACGACGGTAACGTCAGCATCCTCAGGCCCGTCCAGGTAATAACGGATTCTGCCGGTTGTGCGGGACTCGCTATAAAACCTGTCATGTGCTGTGCTGTGTTTCTTTGCGCGGGCAAGAGCTTGTCGACGCCGGCCCTTGCGCGTCAATCGAGGCAGTCGCATGCGTTTGAGCCTACGCCTGCGTAAAGTCGGAATTGTTCTTAGCCCCTCCCTCATCTCAAGGAGTTCTACCTGTGTCCTCGCTTCAAGACCAGCTTCTCAAGCTGCAAGACAGCACCTCCGATTCTTCTCAACCGAGTGCGGATGCTTCGACCAGGGAAAAAGTCATCGCGGTACTCGCTCTCTTAGGGGTAGAAAAAGAAAACGCAGTTCCTTCCGCTCGCCTTGATTCCCTTGGAATAACATCTCTCGACCGCATCGAACTTACTATTCGGGTAGAGGAACACTGTGGGTTCCGTACGACGGATACTGCGATTTTTGCGCTTGAAACGGTACAAGATCTCATCGATTATGCGGAACGCAAAGGAGAGCAGCAGAAATGACCATTTCCTACCTCACGGACATGGATGGAGTCCTCATCAGGGAAGGCGAGATCATCCCCGGGGCTGATCGTTTTCTTAACAACCTCATGGACAACGATATTAATTTCATGGTCCTCACCAATAATTCGATCCACACTCCTCGGGATCTTTCCGCACGGCTGCGCCATATCGGGCTTACGATCCCGCCTGAGCGCATCTGGACTTCTGCCAAGGCAACTGCCACGTTCCTGAGCAGTCAGGCTGGCGGACATGACAAGGAAAGAACTGCCTATGTTGTGGGTGAATCCGGTTTGACCACTGAGCTGCACGATAATGGCTGGATACTGACCAATTCACATCCAGATTTTGTTGTTTTGGGAGAAACCCGAACCTATTCTTTTGAGGCCATCACCACCGCAATCAATCTGATTTTGGAGGGCGCGCGATTCATCTGCACTAATCCAGATGTCACGGGCCCCGCACCTCAAGGAATTTTGCCGGCTACCGGCGCGGTGGCGCAGCTGATTACGGCTGCAACGGGCAAGGAGCCTTACTTCGTGGGGAAACCGAACCCCGTCATGATGCGTTCTGCGTTGAATAACATCGGTGCTCACTCCGAGAACACAGTGATGATCGGCGACAGGATGGACACAGACGTGCGCTGTGGACTTGAGGCAGGCATGCGCACAGTCCTCGTCCGCACAGGCATCTCCGACGATGCAGAGATCTCTAAGTATCCGTTCCGCCCCACCAAGGTCATAGACTCGATTGCAGATCTAACCGAGTCATTCCTTGACCCCTTCGGCGACGGATATTACGTCCCTAGCGCAGAGGACTGATTTAAACGTATTCCCCGGCCCGTACTGGTGTCCGGGGGTGCGTCGCAAAGCTTCGTGCCCCGTTGGCATAAAAATCTCGACATCGGCATAGAAGCCCTCGTCCGTGGATAGCTGCACCAGGGTGTCACGAAGTTTCTCAAATTCTTCAGCCGTGCCGTTGAGTACCTCCCTGCAGTCGACCGCACGCGGACGCAACGCGTTGCGCCGCCAGGTCGTGCACCAAGCCGCGTTGAGCTCGTCCACGCCGGGTAACGCATCAAGCGGTTCCGTCGCAATATTTTCTACCATCGCAGATTCCACGGTCAGCCGCCATTTTTTTGGCATTCCTTCCACGCGGAGAACCGCAAAAACCTGTTCTTGCATGAGCACCGTTTCACAACTCAACGCCGATATGCGTATCAGCGTAAGACGGGTTTCGCCTTCCCCAACGACCCCGTGTGATGCTGCTCGATACCGCGATTTTTATGCATCACACGCCCCATGCTCAACTCTCAATAACTGGTTTATCCCCCAGCACACAGCCCCATTTGTTCAACATAAAGTTAAGGTTGAACCATGCGCCACACGGCATCGTTAGCCTGTGCCCAGGACTCTTTAGCCCACGGACCAAAGGGACGATCCGTTAATGCGATCATCGCCACACCGGATCCAGGAACCAGCCACAGATACGTCCCCGACTGACCAAAGTGCCCCACCGTAGTCGCCGGCATCTGACCCCCCGTCCAATGCGGGTCCTTCGTTCCTTTAATCTCAAACCCCAGCCCCCACGGACACGGTTTATACATGCCATACCCCGGAACAATGCCATTGAGCTCCGGGAATTGAACACTAAAGGCCTCGGAAAGGGTCTCGGGGGCCAGCAATCGGGGATTAAGAAGCTCACGGGCAAAAGAGACGAGGTCTGATACCGACGACCTCCCCTCGTGCCCGGCAGACCCCCACAGCTGCGTTGAGTGCATACCTAAGGGCTGAAAAACGACTTCGTCGAGGTAGCCCGCGAACGACATTCCGGCTTCCTCTTCCACAGCCTGAGCCAAAAGCTCAAAACCATAAGACGAATAGATACGACGGCTCCCCACCGGCTTCACCGGATCACCAGCCTTAAAACCCACACCGGACGCATGCGCCAGCATATGGCGCACCGTCGCCCCCTCGGGTCCCAGCTCTTGATCCAGGTCAAAGACCCCCCCTTCCACAGCGATAAGGAACCCATAGGCAGCCAGCAGCTTTGTCACGCTGGCCAGCTCAAACATGCGATCGCAGTCCCCTGCTGTAACCAGGCGATCCCCCGAAATCGCCGCACTCGCAACGTTATCCATCGGCCATGTGGCTACCAGCTGTTCTAGTTCCATACGCCCTATCCTAAGTCGAAGTCGCCCTCGATTTTTTGCTTTGAGCCTCGGCCGCGAATAAACCCACGGCGCTCGCTACGCCGCACCAGAGCAGCCACCTGGGCAGCAGTCATATTAACCGGTGCCCACTCAGAATTTCGGAACAAAACCCATCCGCGCCAATACGCCACGATTGCCAGACCGGCGCCCAAGATCGGAGAAACCACCATCCCCAACGCATAAAAACCAAAGTTGCTAAAGGTCACCATGCTTATCGACGCCACCAAAGCCGGCACCGCATACAGCGGGCCACCACCGAAAATCCCCGGCACCTGCCCCGTACAGATGTCCCTAATCATTCCGCCACCCACAGCCGTCAGAACACCCATGAAAACCGCACTGCTAAGCGGCATATCAAAATTAAGAGCCTTGACCGCACCAGTAACCGACCACACCCCTAGGACGATTGCATCACCATTAGCCTTGAAAATTTCCCAAGCCTGCCCCTTGAAATTAATCACTAAAGCCAGCAGCGCCCCTGCGATGGCCAATAGCAGATAACGCGAGTCCGCGATGGCTGCGGCTGTTCCCCGCTGCATGAGGACGTCGCGAAGCATGCCGCCGCCGAGGGCAGAAAATAGCGCTAGAAAGACAAAACCAACAGCATCATAGTCGCGCTGGCGAGCAATCGTGCCGCCGATAATCCCGTTGAGCACGACACCGATCAGGTCAAACGTGGCGTACATCGTCAAGATGTGGGGGTCAACCGTATTCACTCGGACAATCATAACGAGCGCAAGCATCAGTAAGAAAAGCGAAGCAGGCAGGCAAACACTAATGAAAACTGCTTTAGCGCCAGCTCACCTCATCTGCGCTTTGGACACATGGGCCTTAAACATGGGCATAACAAAAACAGGTCAGACATTGAATAAATCAATATCTGACCTGCAATTTTGTGGGGCCACGGGGGCTCGAACCCCGGACCAACGGATTATGAGTCCGTAGCTCTAACCGACTGAGCTATAGCCCCAACCGGCCGCGTCTTTCTTGGCCGCGACCATTATAAGCGGATGATGCATAGAAAAGTCGAATCGGCCCCCGCCCCAATCAGCACCCACAAAACTCTGGCACACCATCGACGTCTATTTAAGACTTTTAGCACCTCCCCTAACGGGCATCTACCTGGGGATTTGTCCCAATCTTTAAACCCCTATATAGTCTTTTCATGTCGCAAGGGAGACCTTGAGGATAGATAATCCTCCATAGCTCAATTGGCAGAGCATTCGACTGTTAATCGAAGGGTTACTGGTTCGAGTCCAGTTGGAGGAGCAAGATAAGCCGGATGGAGTAGCTAAGAAGCTACTCCATCCGGCTTTTTGCCGTCAGTCTCACCTCATTGTCGTTTTTGAGAACGCTAGGCCCGGCATGCCCAGCAAAACCCCAGGTCGTCATTTCTAGCGTTCTCAAAAACGACATCTTCCCATCCCCAGCGTTCCCCACGGAGATAGTTGGCGTTTACTCTCAGAGTTCTTAGGTAGGGTGGACACCAAGCATTACAGGTGATCAGTGTTCGCACTAAGACGAAGTGAGTAGGAAGAAAATCAATGATCCAATTTGTGGTTGGCGCTGCTGCCGGATACGTCTTTGGCACAAAAGCCGGTCGTAGGCGTTATGAGCAAATCAAAAAGGGTTACCAAGCGGCAGTTTCCTCGCCCGTGACCCAAAAAGCCGTGGAGGTAACCCGCAAGGCCATCGCAAATAAGCTAGACCCGCAACCTCGTATGAAGGAAGTAAAGAACTTAAAGCAAGCAGACGGATCAACCGTCCTGGAGCCGGATCGCGACTAACCACCTCACTCATAGAAGTTTAGCCTATCCTTGATATAGACTGCGGTACTTGAAGCCCGCTCATAATCGAAACCGAAAGGTTAAAAGCCCTATGACTCGCAACTTCCGACGTTCCCTCACCGCAGCAGCCGGCGTCTTGGTGCTTGGCACTGCTCTTGCCGCCTGCTCGCCACCAAACGAGAACGATTCAGCGAAGAAAGTCGACACGGCAACGTCAGCGGCTGCCCCGAAGTCGCACGCTCACGATCCCTCCACGGAAAGCGCTGCAGCATCTACGTCTGCTCAAGCTACCGGCTCCGACAAGGAAGCCACTATCGTGGCTTCTGCTACCCAGAGCCTCGTCGAGGGACAAGAGATCACCCTCAATGTCAGTGGACTTAATCCGCAATCCGGCTATTATGCCGCCATCTGCAGCACAGCCACCCCTCACGGCGCCCCTGCCCCACTGTGCACCGGACAGCACTCCGATACAACCGCACAGGCATGGATTAAATCCGGCGGAATGGGCACGACCCCGCTGAATGCAGACGGAACAGCCACCGTGACTCTCCACGCAGCTTCTACTGGCCAAGGCGTAGATTGCAAGACAGATAAATGCGTGTTGAAGGTCTTTGGCGACCACACTGAGGGATTCCGCGACGTGGCCGAGGTTCCCGTCACGTTTGCTTCCTAAATCCTCCTGGTAAAAACCACGACAGAGGCGTCGTTAAGCGCTTACGTCGTGGTTTTTCTTTTATTGGAAGACCCGTCTGAGCAACTCGCGACGCGACTGTTCTAAAGCCACCAGTTCAGCGAACATCGAGTTATACGCCACCTCATCGTCGCTGGGGCGCATCCGCTGGAGCTTCCCTTTCAGCAAGGCGATCTGGTTTCCTACGCGTTGCTCTTGCAGCCTGGAAAGAGTCTTGTCTATGTGCGTGAGTAAACCGTTTTCCACTTCTTCTTCGGTTTCTATGTGAACCGGTTCCACGGCCAGCTCCGACACCAGCGATTTCCCTACGAGGTCATGAACGCGATCGGATACCGCAGCAAGCCACGCTGGCCCCTCATCTGTGTGCGCACATCCACCGGCTTGAGCAATAGCGGAATTGAGCGCCGCATACGCCTCATTGCTAAACGCATCATCTGGGAGGTCGTCAAAGTGCTGACCGGCCACCTGCGGATACTGAAGTGCCAGTTTCAAGGCTTCTCGCTGTGGCCATAGCCGCGGGTCTTTACGGTCTGGCAGCACCATGAGTGTGGTGGCTACACCCGCAGCCAGATCGTTGTTCGCATCAAATCGGGTGGCACGCTTTGGCTTCGGGGCATTCCTTGGGCGACGTTCTGCAACACGCACCTGCTGGATAACCTCGTTGGGGTCGGGCCAACCTACCCAACCAGAGAGCAAGCGAGCATATTCGGTTTTGAGCGCCTGGTCTTTAATGTCCGCGACAATAGGCACTGCGCGCCTTAAGGCTTGGAGCCGCCCTTCAACGGAGTCGAGGGAGTATCCGGCGATGAGCGTCCGAATAATGAACTCGAACATGGGGACTCGCTGCGCAACCAGGTCACGGACGGCAGCATCACCTTTGCTCAGGCGCAGATCGCACGGGTCCATGCCATCAGGGGCCACCGCCACATAGGACTGACCCGTGAACTTCTGATCGCCCTCAAACGCCCTCATAGCGGCCTTCTGCCCGGCTTCATCGCCGTCAAAGGTGTAGATGAGGGAGCCAGCAAAGTAGGAGTCGTCAAGCATGTAGCGCCGCAAGATTTGGAGATGTTCCTCGCCAAAGGCTGTACCACATGCGGCGACAGCCGTAGTGATGCCAGCCGCGTGCATGGCCATAACATCGGTATAGCCTTCCACCACCACGGCTTGGTGATTCTGCGCGATGTCTTTCTTAGCGTTATCCAAGCCGAAAAGAACCTTGGATTTTTTATACAGCAAGGTTTCGGGGGTGTTCATGTATTTGCCCAGCTTGTCGTCGTCGAAAAGCTTGCGCGCCCCGAACCCAATGACGTCGCCAGAAACACTCTTGATCGGCCATAGCAAACGACGATGGAACCTATCGATTGGCCCACGCCGCCCCATTGTGGATAACCCCGCGGCTTCAAGCTCCTTAAAATCAAAGCCCTTGCGCAGCAAATGTTTTGTAAGGATGTCCCAGCCATCGGGCGCATATCCGCATTCAAACGCATAAATATGCTGCTGCGAAAACCCTCGGTCCAGCAGGAACTGACGCGCAGTAGCGGCTTCAGGGGTCTCTAATTGCTCCCGATAAAAGGCATGAGCCGCCTTATTCGACTCAATGAGACGACGGCGTGTTCCTGGCTCCTCCCGGCGCGCACCGGTGGTTCCGCCTTGATAGTTGATCTGATAGTGGATCTTCTCTGCACAGGCTTCTACGGCCTCGGGGAAAGTGAGGTGCTCCATCTCCATGAGAAAGCTAAAAACATCGCCTCCCTTGCCGGTGGAAAAGCAGTGGAAGTACCCATGGTTGGGGCGGACGTGGAACGACGGAGTTTTCTCCTCCTTAAAGGGGGACAGACCTTTCAAGGAATCCGCTCCGGCTGGCTTGAGCTGTACGTATTCCCCCACGATCCCCTCGATGGGTGTGCGCTCCCTGATCGCCTGAATATCACTGTCCGGTATCCGTCCCTTTGCCATAGGCACTACATTAGCGGTCTATCCAAACGGGAAACCATCTGAGCAGCACAATGCCCAGCTCGAAAAAGAATTTCGTAGCTGGGCAGAGCTGAGCACAGGTGCTATAAGGCTGACGACGCGCAGACGACGTGCAGCCGGAATATCCCACGCAGAGTATTCCGGTGGGTTATCCCTCCGGCTTATTCCACGGTCACTGACTTGGCCAGGTTTCGCGGCTGATCCACGTCAAATCCCTTTGCTGCGGCAACTGCACAAGCAAAAATCTGCAGCGGCACCGTGGCTAGCAGCGGCTGCATCAACGTCGGCGACTGAGGGACGCGGATAATGTGGTTGGCGTAGGCCTCCACGGCGTTATCACCTTCCTCGGCGATAACAATTGTGATTGCGCCGCGTGCGCGAATCTCCTGGATATTAGACACGATCTTCGCGTGCAGGGAGTCGCGTCCCCGTGGGGAAGGAACAACCACAAAAACGGGCTGACCTTCCTCGATAAGCGCGATAGGCCCATGTTTGAGCTCGCCGGCAGCGAATCCCTCTGCATGAAGGTATGCGAGTTCCTTCAGCTTGAGCGCGCCTTCCAAAGCTACGGGGAAGCCCACATGACGGCCAAGGAAGAGCACCGACTTCACGTCTTTCAGGTCTTGTGCCAAGGCTTTAACGTCGTCTTCCTTCTTCAGCACCTCCTCGACCTTCTCTGGGATTGCACGCAGCTCAGCCACCACTGCGTTAACTTCATCCGCAAACATGTTGCCCCGCAGCTGCGCTAGGTACAGCCCTAGGAGGTAGGTAGCGGTGATCTGAGCGAGGAAGGCCTTTGTGGAAGCCACTGCTATTTCGGGGCCCGCGTGGGTGTACAGCGAGGCATCCGATTCCCGAGGGATGGATGAGCCGTGGGTGTTACAGATGGCGATAACCTTGGCTCCTTGTTCCCGCGCGTGACGTACGGCCATGAGCGTATCCATTGTCTCGCCAGACTGGGATAGGGCCACAACCAGTGTCTTTTCGTTGACAATCGGGTCCCGGTAGCGGAATTCATGAGCCAATTCCACCTCGGTAGGAATGCGGCACCAATGCTCGATTGCGTAGCGTGCCACGTGTCCCGCGTATGCGGCGGAGCCACAAGCGATAACGATAATCTTGTCTACGCTGCGCAACAGCGACTCCTCGATGCGCACTTCGTCGAGGGTGAGCTTGCCGTTTTCGTCGAAACGCCCCATGAGGGTATTGCGGATAGCTGCCGGCTGCTCGTGAATCTCTTTCTCCATGAAGAACTGGTAGCCGCCTTTTTCCGCTGCGGCCGCGTCCCACTCCACGGTAAACGGCTTGCCCTCTGCTGGGGTGCCGTTGAAGTCAGTGATCGCGTAGGAGTTCGGCGTGATGGTTACGATCTGATCGTTGTCCATCTCCACGGCGTTCTTGGTGTAGTCGATGAAACCGGAGACATCCGACCCCAAGAAATTCTCGCCTTCGCCCAGTCCGATGACCAGTGGCGAGTTACGACGCGCAGCCACAATGCGATCAGGGCTATCAGCGTGGATAGCCAAAAGCGTGAACGCGCCTTCCAAGCGTGTGCAGGTCAGCTGCATCGCCCGGGTTAGGTCGCCCTGTGCTTCTCCTGCCAGGATGCTTCCTAGCAGAGCCGCGGCTACCTCGGTGTCCGTATCGGAAACAAAGTTGTGGCCTTGCGCTACGAGCTCCCTTTTCAACTCAGCGAAATTCTCGATGATGCCATTGTGAACCACTGCCAACCGACCGTTGTCCACCACGTGCGGGTGCGCGTTCGCGTCTGTTGGACCGCCGTGGGTCGCCCAACGAGTGTGTCCAATACCGAGCACAGAATCAGGCATTGGGCTCTTGTCCAGTTCCTGTTCCAGGGCCGTGACCTTGCCCGCTTTCTTGCGGAAATTGATCTCCCCGTTTGCAAGGACCGCTACTCCCGCAGAATCGTACCCACGATATTCGAGCCGCCGCATCCCTTCAAGAACCACTTCAAGAGCATAATATTCACGCCCAGACGCACTGGGAGTGCCAACAAATCCTACGATTCCACACATGCGCCTCATGCTACCGCATCGTCGCTGGTAGCGACGTTTGCACTGTTCACAACAATTTTTCCCAGCTCTCTACGCTGATAACGCAAAAGCGCATAAAAGCTTGCCGACGCCTCCCGCAATCCCACCCAGCAACATGACAGAATAAGTCCATGCCTGCTTCTTCACCGTCCCCTAAAAAAGCTCTCCCCACCGCGATCGCAGGGGTGCTCATCGCGATTGTTGCGGGGGCGCTGGGATTAAATTTGTCCTCGCACGATTCCTCCGTGGGGAAAACTGACAGTAGTCACGCTCCAGCCTCCACGTCTGCTGTGGCGGCTTCTCAGACTCAAAAGCACACAGCTGCCCCTGCTAAAACCGCCTCTGCTCAAAGCACTGCCGCGCCGACCTCCGGTCTGCGCTCTTGTACTGTGGACTCACTGCCCAAGGAAGCCGAGAAGACCATCAACACGATTCTTGCGGGTGGGCCTTTCCCCCACCCAGATAACGACGGCGTGAGGTTTGGCAATTATGAGGGCATCCTCCCCCACCAATCCCGTAATTATTACCGCGAATACACAGTGGACACACCTGGGTTACGTCACCGTGGCGAGCGCCGCGTTATCACCGGCGGTGGTTCCCAACGCGACCCAGACACGTGGTACTACACCGACGATCACTACGAAAGCTTCTGTGAGATCCCTGATGCCGAATAACCACAACACCATTCGTGTTCATAACGTTCACTGCCGGAAGGCACTCTACGAGCAGGCTGCATCACAGCTGTACACGCCTGATCGTAAGCCGCCTCGCACTATCGACGCGTTTGTGGATATGCTGCGCGAATTCCACGTCACCCGAATCCACTGCGCTGGATGGCACATACCGGCCCATGAGGCGGCCTCGCTCCTCGCAGCTTTGACTTCTGAGCGCGTTACCTTGGCCATCACCCTGGAGGACTAGCCAAAAAATCCTGCAAGATCAGCAGATTGTTTAGCCACCCGCTCCAATCTGGACTCGGTCATCGAAGCAATCTGATCAATAATCACACGCTGTTGCTCGGCTGGGGTATTGGCTTCCTCCCACCAGGTCCGGAACATAGGGTCCAAGGCTCCGCACCCACCAGCGGTTAAATACTCAAACACCCGATAGATGCGCTCGCGTTGCCGGTCTTGCCGACTCACATGCGTGGGGGTATCCATCACGTATAAAACAGCGATTGTTTTAAGCAGGGTCACCTCCGCCATGACATCGGCGGGTATCACGATTCTCCCGGTGCCGCGTCCTAAGGGCTGTTGCTCGGTATTGCCGCTACGGGATGCTTCAATGACTGCTCCGATATAGCGTCCCACCAGCTCCGAGGTCATGGACTTGAGCGTGGTAAAGCTCTTGAGCGTGCCGGTGAAATCCGCAGCGGCAGCGACGACGGGGAGATCGCGCAGGCGGTCGGCGGCGTCGATAAGCGCAGCGGGGTCACCGCCAAATGCGCGCGCGCCTTTTTCCGCAAGCTCAGCCAGTTCCACAAAGTCCCACAGCACGCTGAGGTTGACGCGCCCGGAGACGATCCCGTCTTCCACGTCATGCACCGAATAAGCTATGTCATCGGAAAAATCCATGGCTTGTGCCTCCGCGGGAGGGGCCTGGTCGCTGTGTCCCTGCCTGATCCAATGAAGGATCTCACGGTCTTCGTCGTAGCATCCGTATTTCCGATTAACGCTGCCGTCAGGGTTGGTTTTTGTGCGCGGATATTTGCATGCTGCATCCAAAGACGCACGAGTGAGGTTTAAGCCGAAAGACTCTCCGTGGGGAGACAAAATTTTGGGTTCAAGCTTGGTCAGAATTCTCAGCGTCTGGGCGTTTCCCTCAAACCCACCGCACTCCGTGGCTATCTCATTAAGCGCTGTCTCTCCGTTATGCCCATAGGGCGGGTGCCCGATGTCATGGGTAAGCCCCGCCATCTCGCAGAGATCGGGGTTAAGCCCCAGACCAGCCCCTATCCCCCGCGCGATCTGAGCGACCTCCAAAGAGTGGGTCAGGCGAGTGCGCGGAGTATCCCCATCACGCGGCCCCACCACCTGGGTTTTATCCGCCAGGCGACGCAGCGCAGCCGAATGCAGCACCCGTGCGCGGTCTCGGGCAAACGGCCCGCGCTCATCGTCGTGGTGCAGCATCTGGCTTTTCTTGCCAGGCTCTACGCACCGACGAGCAACGTCCTCCAGCGAATACTCATACATCTTTATGTCTTTTCCTCAGGGCTTAAAGCGGATAGTTGCTTTATCGCTTCCGCGTTTCTTTTAAAAATCGAATCCTGGCGCGTCTCGACGGCCGTGCTTTGGCCTGGAGGTCTCGCAATCTAGTCTCCACTTCAACTGCTGCAGAACGACCACACACCGCAGACACTGTTACCACAAACAGCCCTCCGGTTTCATGAAGAACGGTAAGCCACCACGGTTTAGAAGGAAAGCGGGTGGGACTGTAGGGAGTCGGCGATGCGACCGCCTTCATCCCCTGCAACCGAGCAATAAGTTCAGATCGCAACGCATGGTTGGGGTCTGTCACGATGATCACGGGTTCTTTGACAGCTCCCTGAACGGCTTTGAGGGAACTCCAGGTGTCATTACCGTGGGAAATTTCGACCACAAGGTCTGAATCGACGTGGGCCTTTAACAGATACTCTCGCCCGACGTGAGCTTCTGTAAAACGGTCGCCGGGTAGATTCCCACCCACCGTAATCACCTTTTGTACTCGCGCTGTCTGCCATTGCTCTGCTGCCCACTGCAAGCGAGCCGCAAATTGCCGTGATGGCACACCATCATATTGTGCTGTCCCGAGAACCACGATTGAGCCAAAGCGCCCCCGCTTATTCTTTGGGCGAATCTGACCACGGATCACCATCACAACCGACGGCAACGCCGCTACGCCAAGAAGAAATCCCGCCGAACACAACGCATTTTTCCGCGAATGAGGAAACCGAAGATGCTGTGTCTTGCTGTCACCATTGATGCGGTGCAGGAAACGCTTTCCCGGAAGTCTGGTTTTCATAGGACCTAGTCTGCCAAAAACCTTGGGATGACCAACAGATCCACGCCAAAAAATAAAAATATGTGCCTACCACTAGGCCTTTCCATGTCTCTCCTCGTATCCCCACCTCGTGGGTTTCCGCACTCGCAGACCACGCTGCTCAGAACACGCTGTGAGCTAAGACGACTAAACTAGCTCCCATGCACACGCGCGTGAAAACCACATGGGTTCCATCAGTCCGACGTTCCGCTGCTACCGTCTGCGGCAGCGCTCTACTTTTAACGCCACTACTGGGAATAGCACCGCTAGCGTTCATTCCGCCGCTAGCAACCGCGGAACACGTCCACGTGCAGGCTGAAGCGCCGCAAAAATATACCAAACCGGTCACAGATGCCACGGGAACGCTGACAAAGGCGCAGATCGAAGAAATTTCTACCGCTATCTCCGAATTCCAAAAAGCCCATCGCAGGCAGATTAGGGTCGTCTTTGTCCATACCTTTGATGGCTTAACACCTGAAGCCTGGACTAAAAAAGCAGTGGAGTCCAACGGCGGAGCAAACGTCGCTGTCTATGCGTTGGCCCTCGATAGCCACGAGTTTGGCATCGATGCTGGAGCGCAGTGGCCAGACTCGCTCGACAATATGTATAACGCTGTCTACGACAAGCTTCAGCAACAAGATTGGGCGGGCTCCGCGCTGGCGCTTGTAGCCAACGCAGACAATACATCCAGCGCAAGTCCTGCCGGTGGATCCTCTGCATCTACACAGGCCGATGGGCAATCAGCGGCGTGGCTGGGCGCCGGAGCAGTGGGCATTGCCGGCGTGGGAGGCGGACTCTGGGTGTGGTCACGGCGTAAACGCAAGGCTGACGACCAAGCGGTGCTCGAACAAGGACGCGCCATCGAACCAGGGGATGCCACTAGCCTGGCTCAGCTTCCCACCCCGGCTCTTGAGACGCTTGCGCAAGAAGAGCTGGTAAGCACCGATGAGTCGATCCAAAGGGGCAAAGAGGAACTCAGCATTGCGGTGGCTGAATTCAGCGCAGAGCGCACGAGAAGCTTTAACCGCGCCATGAATGAGTCCACCACCACGCTGCAACGTGCTTTCCAGCTCAAGCACCAGCTAGACACTACGTCTTCCATGGATCAGCTCGAACGGCGCTCCCTTTTGATCGAGATCATCTCTAGCTGCGGCACCGCCGATGCCGCTCTTGATGCCGAGGCAGCTAACTTTGCAGAGCTGCGCAACCTCTTGGTCAACGCTCCCCAACAGATCCTTAAGCTCACGCAATCAACCGTTGATGTGAGTGCCCGCATCCCCGTCGCAGAGCAGACCCTGAGCGAGCTAAAAGCGAAGTATTCCCCCACGATGATCGCTTCGATCGAGCACAACGCCGAGATGGCTAAAGTCAGCGTCGCCGAGGCAGAACGATGCCTGGATACCGCAGGTGAGATACAAAACCGCCCCGCCGGCGAACAAAGCGGCATGGCGGATGCAATCCGAGGCGCCGAAAATGCCCTCACTAATGCTGAGAAGTTGATCGTCGCAATCGAACACGCAGAGTCCACCATCATGACCGCCCAAACTGGGATCCCCGCGCTGATCGCAGAAATCGACGCTGAGATCGCTGAAGCCACCCAGCTGCGCGAACAAGGAATGCAGCAGGGCACCCAATTAGACTGGGATTCTTTGGACAACGCCGTGACACATGCGCGTGAAGCAGTGCGTCAAGCGCAATCTCAAGGCACCGTTGATCTCCTTGGTACGTGGTCCGCGCTCACCGATGCAGACACCCATCTTGATGACCAGCTTGATATTGTCCGCAAGACCACGACAGATCATGCACGGCAACTACAGCTGTTTAATCAGCAGTTCAGTGCGGCTTCTGCAAGTGTTCAGGCCGCGCAAGACTTCATTAGCACCCGCGGCCGAGTAATCGGCGCAGAAGCCCGCACAAAGCTTGCCGACGCCCAACGGCTCATCGCGCTCGCGCAGCAAGCACAGGGACAGGATCTTCGCACAGCCACGACCCATGCCCGACAGGCTGGCGCCTCTGCGAGGGCCTCTCTAGACAAAGCTCAACGCGACGTAGACCGCTACCAGCAGCGCAACAACAACAGCTCGGGAGGCACCGGCGCTCTCGTCGCAGGAATGGTGCTTAATGAGATTCTTTCCAACGGACGCCGAGGCGGCTTCGGCGGCGGTTTCGGAGGTTTTAGTGGCGGAGGTGGTGGTTTCTCCGGCGGAGGCTTCCGTGGAGGTTCCTTCTAAGCAGGCTACGTCTAAGGCCCACTCGTGATTTTTATCACGGGTGGGCCTTAGCTTCGCACCTCGTGTGGGGCGTCGATAAGCCTGCACGCGTAACTTAAAAAGGCAAGGCTTTCAGTAGGGATGGGCTGTTCCAAGACAATCTGGCCTGTCCCGGTACGCGAAAAAGCGAGTGTCCCGATCACCTCGCCCGCGCGGACTATCTGCCGATGAGTCCGCAGCACTGACGATCGCTCAAGGTGATATAACGATTCGCCGCAGCGTGCTTTTAGCCGATGCACGTTCAGTCCTGAGGTTGTAAGCATGTGCCTTTGGCCAGATGACGACTCCCCGCGCACCACTATCCCCGTGGGGAATGTTCGCTCTATGCTCACCCGAATCTGGGAATGCGCAAGTACCCACGCGATCTTTGCATATATGCGCAAGCGCCTCCCCGGTGTCGTCGAAAAGAACGTCGTTCTTCCATAACGCTGTGTACATGGGGAGGCGCTTTTAGCTGATTAGAGAAGCGCGAGTATGACCACTGGAATCAGCAGGATCAGGAAAGCAATAAGCATCAAGGTAAAGCTGCTTAACTTTGACTCCAGAACCGTCCGAGTGACGAGGGAGAGAAAGGCTTTCTGATCGTTGCTCAGGGCGTTGTCTGGCTCGAACTCGGTGTAGCTCTTCCGGACACCGTTATTGCCCCCAGAGAACTGCCCTAGCTTGGTCTCCTCTGGATCTGCGTCTACATAAACCCAGTCGTTTTTATCCTCATTGATCGCACGCATTTTACGACCAGCAACATCAATATCGATGGCCTTGGCGCGGCCGAAGCCTTTCGGTGAGGCATCCGCCACAAAGGCGCTCCCGTCAGGCAACTGAGCTGTGATCTGCTGCTTGGATCGACTCACGACCCAGTCCACACCGCGGACGTTCACATGCTCAGAATCACAGTGGTCTGCGGGGAAGGTGGCTAGAGTGTTATTGGCGTCGTCGAGAAGCTCTACGGTGCCTTTAGCCCGGTTTCCCCAAGCTGTGTAATCCATTGAACTCAATCCTTTAAGCGGTAGTGAACTGGGAATCTAAGAGATGAGGCTAGCAGCCCAGCAGACGAGCTGCGAGGTAGGACTCAAGCTGATCGAGTGCTACCCGCTCTTGAGACATCGTGTCACGCTCACGGACGGTCACCGCATTGTCCTCAAGAGTGTCAAAATCGACGGTAACGCAGAACGGGGTACCGATCTCGTCCTGACGGCGGTAGCGGCGTCCGATCGCCCCGGACGTGTCATAATCAACATTCCAGAACTTACGCAGCTTGGCGGCAACTTCTTCTGCCACAGGCGTTAGCGTGTCTTTCTTGGACAGCGGAAGAACCGCTACCTTCACCGGAGACAGACGAGGATCCAGCTTGAGCACTACGCGCTTATCGACGCCACCCTTAGCGTTGGGAGCCTCATCCTCGCAATACGCATCCACCAAGAAAGCCATCAAAGCACGGGTTAGGCCAAAGGACGGCTCGATAACCCATGGAACATAGCGCTCGCCGGTAGCTTGGTCGAAGTAGCTTAGGTCCTCGCCAGACTCCTTGATGTGGCAGCCGAGATCGTAATCTGTGCGGTTTGCCACACCCATGAGCTCGCCCCAAGGGTTGCCCTGGAAGCCAAACTTATACTCCATGTCGATGGTGCCCTTGGAGTAGTGCGCACGCTCTTCTTCCGGCACGTCAAACTGGCACATATTCTCCGGGTTAATGCCCAGGTCCACAAACCAATTCCAACAAGCGTCAACCCACTCACGGAACTTCTCGTCTGCTTGATCCTCTGGGACGAAATACTCGATCTCCATCTGCTCAAACTCACGAGTACGGAAGATGAAGTTGCCCGGGGTGATCTCGTTACGGAAGGACTTGCCCACCTGCGCGATGCCGAATGGCGGCTTCATGCGCGCGGTAGTCATCACATTCTTGAAGTTAACAAAGATGCCCTGTGCGGTCTCAGGGCGCAGGTAGTGCAACCCCTGCTCGTTGTCCACAGGCCCCAGGAAGGTCTTCATCAAACCAGAGAACATTTGCGGCTCAGTCCAGTTGCCTGGCTGTCCGGTCTCAGGATCCGGTACGTCTGCCAGACCATTCTCCGGCGCATGTCCATGCTTTGCCTCATAGGCCTCAAGCAAGTGGTCTGCGCGGTAGCGCTTGTGAGTGTGCAGAGACTCCACTAGAGGGTCAGTAAAGGTTGCAACGTGTCCAGATGCATTCCATACCTGACGCGGAAGAATGATGGATGAGTCTAGGCCGACCACATCCGCACGCCCCTGAACAAAGGTGCGCCACCATTGCTTCTTAATGTTCTCCTTGAGCTCTGTGCCCAACGGACCGTAGTCCCATGCAGATCGCGTTCCACCGTAAATCTCACCACAGGGGTAGACGAGTCCACGTCGCTTACACAGATTGACGACGGTGTCGATGACATTGTTCTGAGCCACGAGGTTGAACAACTCCTTTAAATAGATCCTAAGCACAATGGCTTTGTACCCAGTACGGCTAGCCGGCATGGCTTATCGACGCTTAAAAGTATCGATACTCCACTAGTAAACCCCGAAAAAAACTCTCTATGCAACACCGTAGCCTCCCCCGCTCCCGCAATACGGTTTGCAGAGAAACGGCGGGCTGCAAATCTGCGTCTCTTTTTTAAGTTTCCGCCAGTCCAGCCTATTTAATTCATATTGTTTCCTTCTAATTTAGCACCTCCCCATGCAGCAAAAAATCGATTTGGTCAATCAACTGCACTACCCAATTAGGGTGAAGCAATTTAGGTTGGAAAAACAATGTGGCATAGTTGAACCATAGGTCGCATAACTGCTACATAGGTTTTTTCTGAGGTTTCGTTCATTGCAATCCCCTCAAGATGAAACGAAAAAATCAGAATTGGAACATTAGGAAGGTTAGGCGGAAATGGACAGTAGCCCGCGCCTTTCCACTTTCATGGCTTCGTCGTCGGATCAGATCAACGCGCAGACTCACCGCGCCATTGGCGTAGGTCAACCGTTCGATCCATCCCTCGACTACGTGGGAGTGGCATCGTTGTTTGGGTCATTTGATTCACCTCTTCGTCTCCAGATTCTTGGACTCTTGGCGGAGCGCGATCATTTTGTATTCGAACTTGTGGATGCACTTAAGTGCAGTCAGCCCTTGATCAGTCAACACTTACGGGTGTTGAAGAAATCAGGGTTGATTACTAGCGAGCGCCGTGGTCGTCAGATCATCTATCGCTTGCTTCAGCCAGAAGCCATGCTCATTGTGGAAAAAACGCTTAGGCTCTTTGAAAAAATAGCCATTGATAAGCAGTCGGCGTAGGGAGCCGACACCCAAGACCAGTCTAAGGTCCTTCTTTAAGGGCCCTAGACTGGCCTTTTTCATTAGCGGACGGAATGGGAAAGATCCTCCATATGGACTATATTGTCATTAGGAGGAAAAATTCACAGCTTATTGACAACGCTAGTGCAGTCAACAGGCATGACCAGTCCTTAATATGTGCCTCTGGCTGTCCTCCCACACTGCCACACCACCCGCGGGTGCATGCCCAAAGCATTCCGCTTTTCGCTCTCGGCGTTTGCCGAGAAAGGAAGACAAGACATGAATCGCACTATCGACCGAAATGTGCCAAAGCTAGGGGTACGTAGTACTCGCCAGCGGACCGCCGTTGTGAGCGTCCTCAAAGACCTTGACTACTTTGCTTCGGCCAAGGCCATCCACCAAGAACTGACAAAGCGAGACCTCAAAGTTGGTCTCACCACTGTCTACCGCACGCTCCAATCGCTTTCAGACATTGAAGCTGTCGACGTTCTCCATATGTCCAATGGCGAGACCTTATACCGCCATTGCCTCAGCAACGACCACCACCATCACCTGGTGTGTGCGCATTGCGGCAAAACCGTAGAAATCGACGGCGGCCCCGTGGAGAAATGGGCCAAGGAAGTTGCGGCCACTCACGGATTTGAGCTCACCGGACATGACGCAGAAATCTACGGGCTCTGCCAGAAATGCAAGCTCAGCGCATAATACGACAAGGGGCGGCATAACCTGCCGCCCCCTTTTGTAGCGTTTTAGCCTAAGGCCACCCCGAAAAGCTTTCCTAATGCATAGGTAACAGCTGCTGCGATAAAGCCAACAGCTAGTTGCCTCAAAGCCCGCTTCAACGGCGGCTTTCCAGACAGAATCCCTGTGATACCACCGGTTGCCATCAGGGCAATCCCCACGAGTACCAAGGCGATTATGCCCGCTGCAGCGCTGGATAATCCAAAGAAAAATGGGACAATCGGCACCAAGGCGCCTGCCCCAAAGCACAGGAAACTCGATACCGCTGCAGACCATGCCCCATTGTTGGAGAGGTCTTTCGAGTCATGCAGCTCACCAAAATATTTTTCTGGCACGCTTCCTGCGTTCCCTTGGGATTCGAGCACCCGGAATACTTCGGCAGCCTTATTTTCCGCTTCTTCATGGTTCATGCCACGCGCTCTATAAACGAGAGCTAATTCGTTGGCGTCCACGTCGAGCTGCGGGATAACGGATTTGGTGCTGGGATGCGGCGAGGAGGCGTCGAGAAGCTCGTTTTGGCTCTTTACTGAAATGTATTCGCCGGCGCCCATCGACAAAGCACCAGACAAGAGACCAGATATTCCAGTAAGCAGCACGATATGTGAGCTCACCCCTGAAGCCATCACACCGAGAACGAGCGCCAGGTTAGAGACAAGGCCGTCGTTGGCACCAAAAATTGCGGCGCGGAAATTTCCGCTCATCTGCTCCCGGCCACGTGCTGCCAAACCACGCACAATCTCAGCGTGAATAGCCTCATCGGCTTTCATCTGCGCCGTGGCGTCCTCGTCGTCAGCGTAGGGGCTCCGCTGCTCTGCAGATTGCATCAACGCAAGCGTGAATACCGAACCAAAATGCTCCGCAAGAAAGGCCAAAGTCCGTGTCGAGCGATCTGGACGCTGCGGCATGCCGACGTCATCGCCCAACAAATCACGCCAATGCTGCTCATGGCGTGCCTCTGCTTCAGCGATAGAAAGAAGAATCTCTCGTTCCTCGCCGTCTTTTCGCTTGGCGAGTTCCCGATACACGGCTGCTTCGGCGCGCTCATTGGCCAAATATTGGCGCCATTTTCTCAGCTGCTTAGCCGTAGGCTGCGTGGAGTCGATTGTCACTTGGTTCCTCCAAACCGACGGTCCCTGCGGGCATATTCCTCCACAGCACAATACAGGTCATGCGCCGTGTAGTCCGGGAATAACTTATTTTGATAAATCATCTCGGCATAAGCCGACTGCCAAAGCAGGAAATTCGAGGTGCGTTTTTCTCCGGAGGGTCGCAAGAAAAGATCGACGTCGGGCATATCTGGCTCGTCGAGAAACTGCGAAAACGACGCTTCCGTGATGTCTTGCGGACGCAACTCCCCGTGGGCAGCGAGCCGCGCAATCTCCCTAGCTGCATCCACGATTTCCGCACGACCACCATAATTAACGCACATCACGAGTGTCATATTTGTGTTGTTCTTGGTCAGCTCTTCTGCCGATTCCAGCTCTTTGATCACGCTGCGCCACAGACGCGGACGACGCCCCGCCCATCGGATCCGCACCCCAAGCTCATGCAACCGTTCTTTTTGTCGCTGCAGCACATCCCGGTTAAATCCCATGAGGAAGCGAACTTCATCTGTGGATCGACGCCAATTCTCTGTAGAAAATGCGTACGCCGATAAGTAGGGCACCCCCATGGTAAGGCAGGCCTCAACCATCTCCAGCAAGACGGCCTCACCCCGCTTATGCCCCTCAGTTCGTTTCAAACCCCGCTCAGTGGCCCAGCGCCCATTGCCATCCATGACAAGGGCAATGTGACGAGGAAGAAATTCCGCAGGAATATTTGGCGGCGCAGGTAGCTGATTCACGGCCTATATTCTGCCATCATCACACCTGATCCAAAACATTGAGACTTGCCAGCCCTCTCTCAAGGTGAAAATAGAGATACGAACGCACAAGCCGATGCGCCTGGAGAAATCTGTCCTGATTCCCCACGGAGAGAGCTGCTTCCCGGAATCCCCCAGCCATCAGCCACATCATATGCAGCGTCTCAGGATCAACTTCCACAGCCCCCGGCGGCCTACAGTGCACGCATACCGCTCCCCCGGCGACGGGGTGAAAAGCATGATGGGGACCGGAGGCACCGCACTGGGCGCAGTCGAAAAGGCTCGGTGCCCATCCGGCAAAGTTCATGGCCTGCAGCAAGAAGGCATCTAGGTCATACAGGGGTTGTTCTGTGGTTTGCAGACCCCGCAACGCTTCCACAGCAAGGTCAAAGAGTTGGGGTTCTGCCCCGATGGACATCTTTTCCACGGATTCTAAGACGACGCAGGCGGCGGCGTAGCGGGTGGGGTCGTCGATAAGCTGCGAGCCAAAATATGCCACTGTATCCGCTGAGGTAATCGAGTCGAGGGTTCTTCCGACATAGAGTTGAACGTCAAGCTCGACAAAAGGTTGTAAGCGCGAACCGAAACGGCTTTTCGCCCGTCGCACGCCTTTGGCTACAGTGCGGACAATGCCTCGACCACGGGTGAGGAGGACGACGATGCGGTCGGCCTCCCCAAAATCGTAAGTACGAACCACCAAGGCCCGTTCTCGGTAGCTGTCTCGGCGCACTAGAAGCCTAGTCGTCCCAACTGCTTAGGATCTTGCTGCCAATTCTTCAAGACCTTGATGCGCAGATCAAGGAAGACGTTCTGGCCCAGAATCTTGATGACTTCCGGTCGAGCGTTGTGGATAATGCGTCCAAGCCGTCGTCCATCTTTGCCGATGATGATCGATTTTTGCCCTGGCCTTTCCACATAGATCACTGCGTGGACATCCAAGACATCCTCGCGTTCCTCATTGGGCAGAATTTCATCTATCTGAACGGCAACAGAGTGCGGAAGCTCGTCTTTGAGGCCTGCAAGAGCCGCTTCGCGGATAAGCTCCGCAATGCGGGTCTCCGTGTCGTCATCAGTCACGTGATTATCTGGATAGAACTTTGGACCCTCAGGGAGCAGCCCGGTGATGACGTCGAGAAGCACATCGCGTTGCTCGCCTGTGACGGCCGAGACTGGGACGACCTCGCTCTCCCCTCCCAGCAGCTCGTGAAGCGCCATCAGCTGCACCGCGACCTGATCACGAGACACTTTGTCTGCTTTTGTAACAATGCCCAAAATCGGAGTCTTGGGGGCGACCTTCTTTACGGCATCAAGGATCCAACAATCACCCGGGCCGATCTTCTCATCGGCCGGAATGGTCAGGCCAATGAGGTCCATATCGGCATAGGTGTCCTTGACCACCTCATTAAGGCGCTCACCAAGGAGAGTCCTGGGGCGGTGCAGACCGGGAGTATCCACCACGATGATCTGTGCGTCGGGTCGATGCACAATGCCGCGGATAGGATGGCGGGTGGTCTCTGGCTGGTTAGCCGTAATCGCGATTTTCTCGCCGACCAGAGCGTTGGTCAACGTCGACTTGCCTGTGTTAGGTCGGCCAACAAAGCTGATGAATCCCGAACGGAATCCTTCGGGGGTCTCGGTGAAACTCACCTGTCTCCTTCTACGTGGGGAAATCCAAAGTTAATCTCTTCCCATAGTAAGCCATGGGGCACGCCTTCTTACACTACGTGGCGTAATTCCCCACGGGTTATCCGACTTGCTCCACGGTGAACTGCATCCGAGGGTTCGCATAAGCCTCTTGAGCCTCAATCAATTGCAGCTCGCGCGAGCCTGAGTGATAGGTGGTCTGAATAAGGTCGAAGACAGACGAGGCAGTGCGGGCTAATGCTGATGCGGCATCATGGTCTCGGATGTAGTGCCCCGTGAACAGGGCGGCGGTGACGTCGCCTGAACCGTTGCGTTTAAAGTCCAGGAATGGGGTCTGGACGAGCCATGCGCCTTTATCGTCGACGGCGAGCATTTCGATGGCGTCGGCGGGAGTCTCTGGCCTGCGCACCGAAGTGACCAAGACGGTGTTTGGCCCCATAGCGCGAGCGGCGGCCACGGCCTCCAGCGTGGAATCCAGGTCATGTGCGGGAACCTTGGTCAGGTACTCCAACTCGAATTGGTTGGGGGTAATGATGTCGGCGACGGGCACGACGCGGTCGCGTAGGAGTGGGGGGATGAGCTCTGAAACAAAGCAACCCGATTTAGCGTTTCCCATCACTGGATCACACGCGTAGAGAGCGTTGGGGTTTGCGGCTTTGATCTGCGCAACGGTGTCAATAATCACGTCTGCGATATCTGAGCCGCCTTGGTACCCAGAGAGCACTGCATCGATGTGGGGAAACGCCCCACGGGCGGCAACACCGTCGATCACGCTTTTCGCCCGGGACGCGGGGATCAGTTCGCCTCCCCATTCGCCGTAACCGGTGTGATTGGAAAAGTTCACCGTGTGGACAGGCCAGACTTCGTGGCCGATGCGCTGCAGCGGGAAAACGGCGGCGGAATTTCCCACGTGACCGTACGAGACATGCGACTGGATGGAGAGGATATTCATGTGTTTAATCATGCGCGTTACGCAACAGATTACAAACTTGTTGTACCCCGCGTGGCGCGTTATTCCGCGTCTGGTTCTTCCGGCAAGACTGAGACGACCACGGACCTTACTTGAATCCGTCCGCGGCGATCCCGACCGCCCTCGGCTCGCAGCTGTATTTCGCTAGTACTGACCACAGACCCAGGAAGGGGCACACGACCCATTTCATAAGCTATGAGACCACCTACTGTGTCCACCTGGTCCCGGATGTCTTCGGAGAACTCGATCTCCCGGTCAAGGTCTTCCTCGATGGTTTCTGTCAGGTCTTCGAGGGAAAGACGTGAGACGACGCGATAAGTAGGAAGGGACTCGTTATCAAGGCGCTCAATGGGGGCGATTTCTCGATCGTCGTATTCATCCGCAATTTCACCGACGATTTCTTCCAGAATGTCTTCAATGGATACGAGTCCAGCGATCCCGCCGAATTCGTCGACAAGCATGGCGATGTGGTTACGATCGCGCTGCATCTCGTGTAGCAACGTGTCAAGATTTTTAGAGTCTGGGACAAAGGTCGCGGGACGCATGACCTCGTCGACGGTAACGCTGCGCCCGCCGTCGGTGGAATAGTACGTTCGCTGCACGAGGTCTTTGAGAAAGACCACGCCAATGATGTCATCGACGGTATCGCCGATCACTGGGATTCGGGAGAACCCCGATCTCACGCACAGGCTCGTCGCTTGTCCTGCGGTCTTTCCGGACTCAATCCACACCATGTCCGTGCGCGGAACCATCACTGAGCGGGCTGTGGTAGAAGCAAGGTCGAAAACGGATTGGATCATCCGCCGCTCTTCAACCTCCACAACCCCGTGTTCCTGAGCTATGTCGACCATTTCGCGCAACTCCACCTCGGTGGAATACGGCCCGTCTTGAAACCCCGGGCCGGGCGCAATGATATTGCCGATCTTGATGAGCAACCGTGGGATCGGGCCCAGGACTGCGGATAGCGTTCTGAGCAACCATGCGGAGGATAAAGAGACGGTATAGGGGTTCTTTCGGCCTACGGTCCGGGAGAACACCCCGATGACAGTAAACGTGATGAGCGATACCCCAACAATCGCTGCGGTCAGTGCCCAAGCACTGGATTCAATAAGGTCAATCGCTAGCAGTGCTGCAAAGGCAGCCGCGGTGACATCGAGAAGCGTGCGCAATAAAACCAAGAGGTTGATGTGTTCGGCACGGTTTTCCAGCACGTGCAGTAATGTGCGCGAAGCACGTGACTCCGTGTCTTTGTTGATCTGCTCGACCCGTGCCACGGAAATCGAGCTGACGGCGGCTTCCACTGCCCCCAAAAAACCAGAGAGAAGAAGCGCGCCTAGCGTCGCGATCCCGCATATGAGAGGGGTCATCGTGGCTCCCCGATATCGGGGATTCCGCCACCGGGCACGTGTTTATCGAGCTCCGCCCGTTCTGCGGCCGTGGGAAACGCCCCAGCGTTGGAAGGCTTTGGCTGAAACTCCACACCGCGCTTTTCGCAGAACGCATACCAGTCGGATAGCAACTCATTTTGCAGCGAAAACATCGTCTGCTCATCCGCCGGTTCAATGTGGTCATAGCCCAGAAGATGCAAGCATCCGTGGGTGGTGAGCAGTGCAAGCTCATGCCCGAGGTCATGCCCGGCTTTCTCTGCTTGCTTCATCGCAAAATCCGGGCAGAGAATAATGTCTCCGAGCAGGGCAGGTCCTGGGGCGCCGGCGTCGGGGCGTCCCATCCCGGGGGTGAGCTCGTCCATGGGAAAACTCATCACGTCCGTGGGGCCTTCAATGTCCATCCACCGCACGTGAAGATCGCTCATGGTGGGAATATCGACGACTGAGATGGTGGCCTCCGCATCCGGGTGCACATCCATCTCGCCCAGAACAAACGTGGCTACGTCGATAAGAGCTTCCTCGTTCACCCCGTCAAAACCTGATTCATTAACGACTTCGATGCTCAACTTAGCTCTCGCTTTCTGCTTGTCGACGCGCCCGCGCCGCGCGCTCCAGGTTTTCTTCATAGACGTCGTAGGCTTCCACGATGCGCCCCACGAGCTGATGCCTGACCACATCCGCTGACGTAAGCTCGCAGAAATCCACGTCTTCCACGCCGCGAAGGATATCGCGCACCAGTCTAAGACCAGATTTTTGGCCTCCCAGCAGGTCCACCTGAGTAATGTCTCCAGTGACCACCATCTTTGACCCAAAACCCAGACGAGTCAGGAACATCTTCATCTGAGCCGCAGTCGTATTCTGCGCCTCGTCGAGAATCACAAAGGCATCGTTGAGGGTGCGACCTCGCATGTACGCAAGCGGGGCGACTTCGACGATACCGGCCTCCATGAGCTTGGGAATGATCTCTGGATCAACCATGTCCCTTAGCGCGTCATGGAGCGGGCGCAGATAAGGGTCGATCTTCTCGTTGAGGGTTCCGGGAAGGAATCCAAGTTTCTCCCCCGCTTCCACTGCCGGACGCGTGAGGATGATGCGGCTGACCTGTTTGGTTTGCAGCGCTTGGACCGCTTTGGCCATGGCGAGGTAGGTCTTTCCAGAACCCGCAGGACCCAGGCCAAACACAATAGTGTTCTCATCTATAGCGTCGACGTAGTGCTTCTGGCCTAGTGTCTTTGCCCGAATCACTTTTCCGCGGCGCGCGATGATGTCGCTTGCAAGTACCTGTGACACGGACTGCGGCGCCTCGACCGTCACAATTCCTATGGCATGTTTCACGGAGGCCGGGCTAATCACGTGCCCCCTCCTAGCGATAGATTGCAGCTCCTTGAGCACTTTGACTGCACGAGCGACCTCATAATCAGGACCTGTGAGCGTGACTTGAGTACCACGAACAAAGATAGAGCATTCGAGTTGATTCTCTAGTATTTTCAGGTTCTCGTCGGTGACCCCGAGCACCGTCTGGGAGTGCTGCTCATCTAGTTCAACAGTTTTGGTGATGATGCCAGCACCTCTGCGGACACGCACGGTTTGTTGCTCACTAGCCACTATGCTGATTCAACCTATCTCTAGTTGTTGTCTGTCTGTACTGGATTCTACCAGCGTGAAGTCAGTGCGCCGATTGCCGCGAGCGCGACGATTCCAGCCGAGGCGGTTCGCAGAACTTCAGGTCCTAGCTTGGCCAATCGCGCCCCCGCGGCCTGCAACTCGGCCGCTTCCTCTTGTCCGATGCCGCCCTCAGGGCCAATAATCAAGGCAATCGAGGTTGCCTCGCGCAGGGGAAGAGTCGCAAAAGCCTGCTGTGCATCCTCATGCAGCATTAACACCAGGTCAAAGCCCTCTGTTGCCAGCCGCCGCGCCAACTCCGGTGTAGTCACAGGAGAGTCAATCGTCGGTATAGCAGAACGCCGCGACCGCCGCCGCCCGCCACTTGTGCACACTCTTTTCGCGTTTAGCTCCCGTCCATTTGGCGACGCACCGCTGGGCTTCCCACGGGACTATCGCATCCACCCCACCTTGGGTGAGCAGGTCAACAGCCAGTTCCGAGCGCTCCGATTTAGGAATCGCCTGGAAAACAGTGACGGACGGGGTCGCAGACTCTTGCATTCCGCTAGATTCAACGCGCGCTGCGAGCCTGTCTTTCCCAGAAGTTTCCGTTACGAGCGCTTCAACGTGAGCCCCGTGGGCGTCGATAAGCTTGATGCGTTGCGTTCCCCGACCACGATGCGTTTCACGCTCACAGCATGGCGCCCCTCAGCCCCATCCAGACGAGCGGTCTCCCCCACCTCGGGAAGGTGAGGGCGCTGGCCGTGGAGAACAGCGTCAAGGTCGTACACAAAGGTAGGCAACGACATCAGATGGAGTCCTCACATTATCTACGGAACTTGTTACGTATGCGCCCAAACAGCGATTCCTCGCCGTCCTCGGCCTGCGAAACCTTTGCGGCCTCATCGCGGTGTTCACGCAACTGGGTGAGCAGGCTTCTCGACGTCTCATCCAACGCCGTCGGAACCATCACGTCAACGTGAGCGATCATATTGCCATTGCCGGTATTGCGTAGCTGTGGCATGCCTTTGCCTTCCACCACAATACGCTCGGCGGGCTGAGTACCTGCAGGGATCGTGAACGCAACGGTTTCCCCGTCCAGGGAGTCCACGTTGACCTCAACACCCAATGCGGCATCGACCATGGGCACATGAACCTTCAAGTGCAGGTCGTTTCCTTCTCGCTGGAATACCGCATGCGGTCGGATGTGGATCTCCACGTAGAGATCGCCGGCGGGTCCGCCACCGTGGCCTACCTCGCCTTGGCCCGCCATGCGGATACGCATGCCTTCTGAGATGCCAGCCGGAACATTGACGACCAGATCACGCTGTGCTTTCACGCGACCATCGCCTGCACATTTATCACAGGGATCAGGGATAACTTCGCCGGTTCCTTGGCACACCGGGCAGGGGGTGGACGTCATCACGTTGCCCAAGAAGGAACGCTGGACCTGCTGAATTTCACCCGTTCCGCCGCAATGCCCACACACGTTGGGTTTTGCCTTGGTCTTTGAACCCGTTCCCTCGCACAGATCGCAGAGAACAGCAGTATCGATAGTGATGGGCTTTTTTACCCCAGAAAATGCCTCTTCCAGCGTCAGCGAGGTGCGTAGGAGAGCGTCGTTTCCGGGCTGAACGCGCGACCGAGGGCCACGCGAGGCACCGCCACCGCCAAAGAATGCCTCAAAGATGTCGCCCAGGCCACCACCGCCAAAGCCGCCGGCGCCATAGCCTCCGCCGCCGCCTTGTTCCATGGGGTCTCCGCCCATATCCACGATGCGGCGCTTATCGGGGTCTAGCAGCACCTCTTGGGCGATTGAGAGCTCGCTGAATTTCTCCGCGGCCTCGTCCGACCCGTTAACGTCCGGGTGGTACTTACGGGCAAGCTTGCGGTATGCCTTCTTAATCTCGTTATCAGTGGCGTCACGTTCGACGCCAAGGATTGCGTAATAGTCACGAGCCACAGTAAAAGAATTCTTCCTTCAGCTATCTTTTGAGAAATATCCAACCCAGCCAAGCTCAATCTTTTCTTGGCATTCATATCTGGCTATCTACAGCAATAGCACAAACACCATGATATGAACTGATAGGACCGAAACAACAATGATAACGATGCTCATGCTAAGGAGGGAAAACTAGGGCCCCTAATTCGCTAGCGGCGAACGGTACTGAAAAGGGAAACCGCCCCACGGGGCCTTACTCCCCGCTCAAGACCCTCGACACATATTGAGCCACCGCGTAGACCTTGGACATCGTTCCGGAATAATCCATGAACGTGGGGCCCACTACCCCCAAGCCGCCTAGGGTCTCTCCCTGTGCACCGTAGCCGGTCGTCACGACCGATGTGCCTCGTAATTGTTCGTCTTCGTTCTCCCGGCCGATCAAAACGCTCACGTGGCCTAGGTCTTGGACATTGGTGAGCAGCTTCAGCACCACTACTTGTTCTTCCAACGCTTCCAGCATGGACGGCAACGCCACGGGCAGGTCGCGGGCGATCCGGGTGAGGTTGGATGCGCCAGCAAGGATGAGACGATCATTCGGTTGTTCCACCAGGGTCTCAATGAGCACGGTCGCGCATCTGAGCACCATCGGTTGGATTTCCGGTGACACTAAAATGTCCGTGTTCGTGGGGTCTACAAGTTCTGCTAAAGAAACAGAGGCATCGCTGAGGGTTTTACCGTCTAAGGCCCGGTTGAGGACGTCGCGAAGCTTTAGCACGTGCTCCTGCTCGCATACCTGGTCTAGTTCCACATTGCGCTGCTCTACTCGCCCGTTATCAGTGATGAGCACAAGCAAAAGTCGCACCGGGCTCAACAACACAACTTCACAGTGTTTAACCCGCGAAACTTTAAGATTAGGCAGCTGAATCACCGACGCTTGGCGAGTCAACTGGCTCAGCAATTGCACAGAGCGGCGCAAAACATCCTCAAGATCCACTCCGCCTTCAAGGAATTGCAAAATCGCACGACGCTCCGCCGCCGACATGGGCTTGATGTCGCTCAAAGAATCCACGAACGCACGGTATGCCTTTTCCGTGGGGATCCGCCCGGAGCTTGCATGCTGTTGCATGATAAACCCCTCGGACTCCAGAACCGCCATATCGTTGCGGATGGTCGCCGAGCTGACGTTTAAGTTATGCCGCTCTAGAAGAGCCTTTGACCCCACAGGTTCCTGGGACTGGATGTAGCCTGCCACTATCGCGCGAAGTACTTCACGTCTGCGTTTTTCAGTAGATCCCGCCATGGTGGTGTCCCTCCTCGTGGATGCCTCGACTCGCCATTACCGCACACCAGCTTAACCGTTGCCCCGGCGGTATCAGTCAGCAACCAAGATGTCGGCGATAATCCCGTCCGCCAATAGCCTGCTTTTCGACGTCACCCGCACCCGCCCCGCTTCCACAAGCAGCAGCCCTTGCTGAACCCGCGCCTCGATCACGGCCAACTCGCCAGCAGAAAATTCCGAAACGCTCACGCCTTCTTTGAGACGCAAGCCCAGCATTACTTTCTCCTCATGCCGCTCCACATCACTCAAGGTCTCTTCTTCCTTGATCGGCAATTCCCCGCCCACGAGGGCGGTGGAGTAGCTAGCCGGATGCTTAATGCTGTAGAAACGACGCTGCGCGATATGCGAATGCGCACCGGGGCCAGCACCCCACCAATCGCCGTCACGCCAGTACCCCATATTATGTTGGCACTCGCCACCCTCACGAGCCCAGTTAGAGACCTCGTACCAAGAGAAACCTTCTTGACACAGGGCCTGATCAATCATCCAATAACGATCCGCATATGTGTCTTCATCGGGAGGCGGTAATTCCCCACGGCGCACTTTACGAGCCATCGCCGTGCCATCCTCCACAATCAGCGAATACGCACTCACATGATCCACGCCCGTGTCTACGACTCGGGCGAGCGTCTCACGAACATCCTCATCTGTTTCTGTGGGAGTCCCGTAAATCATGTCGAGGTTGACATGCTGAAATCCAGCGGCGAGCGCCTCTTTAGCCGCCGCAAATGCACGCCCAGGAGTGTGCTTGCGTTCCAGCACTTTTAGCACGCTCGAAGAAGCCGATTGCATGCCCAAAGAGATCCTCGTAAAGCCCGAGTTCAGCAAGGCATCAAAAAACTCAGGACTCGTTGATTCGGGATTTGATTCCGTAGTCACTTCCGCACCAGGCGCTATACCCGTGGTGTTACGGACGGCGCGCAACACACGATCCAGGCCAGCGGCCCCGAGCATCGATGGGGTGCCGCCTCCCACAAAAACCGTACTGGCTTCCCTGGTGTCACCCGAGCGCACCCGAATCTGCGCAGCTAAGTCCAGCTCTATTTCTAGAGCATCCATATAGCTTTCTGGAGAAGCAGAACTTCCCAGCTCACCGGGGGTGTACGTATTAAAGTCGCAGTACCCGCAGCGGGAAGAACAAAACGGCACATGGACGTACACCCCAAAAGGCGTGTTTTTCTGGCTCATGTTTTAGCCAACATACTCGCCGGAGCCCGCACGCTTAGCGATGACCCTAGCCACGACGGCGTCGATACGCGCGCGCTCATTGAGGAATGCCGGCGGATGTGAACCGCGCATCGTCCGCGTATACCCCGGGTGTTCCGTCGCCACGGCTTCAGTCCATGCCTGCGCTGCCGCAAAAACAATCTCGGCCGTACGCGAATACAACATCGGCAAATTAAGCGCATCCAAATCGCGCGCCGCTTTTTCCGTCTCCGACAGTTCCCACGACACGATGTGAGCAAGGTACTCGCCCACCAAGTCGGTTCGAGCCTGCAACGCTTGCGAAAGCTCACGAACAATGACGGGAGAATTCTGAATCGGGAACCTCTCCCGCAACGACTCCGAGTTGAGCAACACCGGACGCTCGACCGCATCTTCCATAGCAGCAGACGCCGCCACAGTCCCCGAAGCCAGCCCCGACGTCAGCGCCTGACGCAGCCCCACGAGTTCCCGAACCACAGAACGGGAATCCTGGCGCGCGTCTTCAAAGATCTCTTCCAGCTCGGCAACGCAATCGTCAACCAGCTCTGCATCCCAATCCGCGATGGCCTCAGCGAGATTCTCGATGTAGGTTGCAACCTCATCGCCAATGTTAAAAATCTCTTGGGTCAGCTCACGATGACGCAGTGTGGCATCAAAAACTTGCATTCAGCTGACCCCCTTCCAGGCATATGTTTAGGCATCCTTCACCATCGCTGCTACTGGGTATCTGAGGGAGCCAGTCGCAGCGATGCGTTACGAGTAATGACTTTAAAACAGGAACCGACGAAAGCGGTGGCGCCCCGCCGAGCAAAACCAAAATCCCGTGGGGAAAAGAAGCTTCTTTCTCCCTTCGGTGGGGAGGCATTGTCGTTTTTGAGAACGCTAGCCGGCATGCGCGTTGCAAAACCCCAGGATGAAATTTCTAGCGTTCTCAAAAACGACAAAATTAGAGGCAAAAATAAAAAAATCGCCCCTTTTTCCCTGAAGTCACAAGGAAAAAGGAGCGAAAAACGCGTCTAGCGCTTGGTGTACAGCGCCTCGATTTCGTCGGAGTACCGGCGAGCCACCACGTTACGCTTCACCTTCATGCTAGGTGTGAGCTCGTTGTCTTCCTCGGTGAGATCGCGGTCCAGGATGTAGAACTTCTTAATGGATTCCGCGTGAGAAACCGTAGCGTTGGCGTCATTGATCGCGTCTTGGATTTCGGCTCTGAGGACCGGGTCCTGTGCCAGTTCTCGGATCGAACGGCCTTCTGGAACGTTGCGATTAAGTTTCCAGCGTTTCAGGGCGTCGTCGTCAAGCGTCACGAGCAAACCAATAAATGGCTTTCCGTCACCCACCACCATCGCCTGGCTGATGAGCGGATGCGAACGCAGTTTGTCTTCCAGCGGCCCCGGCGAGACGTTCTTGCCGCCTGCGGTGACAATCAGGTCTTTCTTACGTCCGGTGATGATGAGGTGGCCGGAATCGAGGATTTCGCCGAGGTCACCGGTGTTAAACCAGCCGTTCTCCATCGAGGATTCGGTGGCTTCATCGTTCTTCCAGTAGCCGTCGAAAAGGGTCGATCCTTTCACCAGGATTTCGCCGTCGTCGTTAATGCGTATCGACACGCCGCCAACGGGCGGGCCAACCGTACCGATCTTCTGATTAGTAAAGTCCACAGTGGCGGCAGCAGTGGTTTCGGTCAAGCCATAGCCTTCATAAATTGGCACGCCGATGCCGCGGAAGAAGTGCATCAAATCTGGGCTCATCGCAGAACCACCGGAGATGCAGTACTTCACCGCATTGCCCATAGCTGCGCGGATCTTTGAGTACACCAACTTGTCAAAGGTCTTGTGCTTAAGGGTAAGGGCTCGGTTTGGCCCCTCTGCGGTATCGAGTGCCCGTGAATACTCTTGAGCAGTCAGTTCTGCTTGACGGAAGATTGCAGCCTTGAGCGCGCCGTCGGCCTGAGCGTTGGCCACAGCACCATTGCGGACTTTTTCAAAGACGCGCGGCACGCCCAAGATCAGGTTTGGCCGAGCGCGCTGGAATTCCACTGCGATCGTGGAGAAATCAGACCAGTGCGACTGGGTGGCTCCGCCAATAGCCATAGCCAAAGACACTGCGCGAGCCAAGACGTGGGCAAGTGGCAGGAAGGTCAAAACGCGCGAACCGGGGACTGCGATAGCTCCGATGTCGTGGGTCAGAAGCGCGCGCACCTCCGAGAGCCAGTTTGAGTGAGTGAGTTGGCACCCTTTGGGGCGGCCTGTTGTTCCAGACGTATAAACCAGCGATGCAAGATCGGAGCCCTTGGTGTTGGCGATGCGCTCATTTACCTCGGAGTCCGCAACGGAGCGTCCCTCAAACTTGAGCGTTGTCACTGCCGACGAATTAATCTCCAGAATTCTGCGCAGCTGCGACGGCGAACCACTCAATGTTGGTTTTCCATCCGCACCCAGAACCAGGTTCTTCATCAATTCCGTATGCTCGCGAGTCTCGGTGATGGCAAAAACTGCCCCCGAGTCCTCGATAATCCACTCGATTTGGCTAATCGACGATGATCCGTAGATCGGAACTGACACAGCACCGGCAGCCCAAATGGCAAAGTCCAGCAGAGACCACTCGTAGCGGGTCTCCGAGAGCAAAGCCACCCGATCCCCTTGCTGAACGCCTGCGTTGATGAGGCCTTTGGCAACTTCATAGACCTCTTCTATGAACTCTTTAGACGTGACGTTGACCCACTCGTAGTTTTTCGGCCGGGTGTACATCACTCCAAAAGGACGCGCTTTAGCCGTATCCAGCAACGCAGTTAGGCAGGTTTCGTTTTCGCCTACCTCGTATATGGCCTCGGTGGTTGACTCTTGAACCACTTTCTCAACACCTCATTTGTTTTGATTGTGCATTGCCAGCGTGCACCATGCGCCGTAGTTCCCCACGGGGCCGGTGCATCGCAAAACCTGATGTTTTACTCACACCGTTGATAGACTTCGAATGTACAGCCTTTATGCTCCCAGAGTCATCACTGGGGTAGACGTGTTCCAAATTAAACTCCGGACTACGGGACAGATGGGTAGCCGCAATGGCAGAATAAAGTTTCGTGGGTTATACAGATTCGCTGCGCGAACTCGCAGCAGCACATGCAGTTTCTTGGTCATTTACCGGATTCGGCGGCGAAGTAACCGAAGTCAGCGAGGATACGCTGGTAAAAACACTTCGTGCGTTGGGCGTTCGCTTTGGTAATGAACCCGAGGACAGTCCAAACGATCACATGCCGCTCGACGCACCTCTGCCGAGTGAGGAACAGATCCGTGCCGCTCTTCACAGGCGTCACGACGAAGAAGGCACGCGCCCGCTGCCCCGCTGCGTCGTCGCAACGCAGGGAAACCCTTACGTCTTCAACGTGCATGTTCACGACGGCTCCCCCGCGGACATCACCATCACGCTGGAAGACGGCTCAGTCGCAGCAGACGTCACCCAAATTGAAAACTGGACGCCACCGCGCACTGTCGACGGCATCACCTGGGGTGAGGCCTCCTTCCAGATCCCCAATGACCTTCCGCTCGGTTGGCACACCATCACGCTGACCTCCGACACGCTCACTGCCAGCTGTTTCCTTATCATCACTCCACAGCAGCTCTCCACCGCACGCACGTTTGTGGATAACCCAGCCACCGGAGTGATGGCTCAGCTCTATTCTGTGCGCAGCAACGACTCGTGGGGAATGGGAGACTTCCATGACCTCGGCGAGCTGGCTAAGGTCGTGGCCGACAAGGCTGGCGCGGACTACATCCTGGTCAACCCGATGCATGCAGCCGAGCCATTCCCCCCGGTCGAGGACTCTCCTTATCTCCCCACCACGCGACGCTTTATTAATCCCATCTACATTCGTGTCGAGGAGATACCCGAGCACCTCAGCCTCAGCGACGAACTGCAAGAGGAAATCGCGGAGATCTCTTCCGAGTTCAAAACTCTCAATCACTCCAGCGATAAAATTGAACGCAACCCGATTTACGACGCAAAGCTCCAGGTCCTTCATGCGATTTTTGAGGCCGAGCGCGATCCCGCTCGTGAACAGGACTTCCGTGACTTCGTAGCTGCTGAAGGCGACGGCCTCTACGACTTCGCGCTGTGGTGCGCGCACCAAGAAATCGCCCACCTTATGGAGTCCAGCTCTCACGCTGCAATCCCGACCCCCGAGGACGCCGCAGAATTCTACATGTGGCTTCAGTGGATCTGTGACCAGCAACTGGGCGCAGCGCAATCTGCGGCTATCGACGCCGGCATGAGCATCGGAATTATCGCCGACCTCGCCGTGGGGATCCACCCCGGCGGTGCCGACGCCCAAAGCCTCGCAGATTCCCTAGCGCCACGCGCATCCGTTGGCGCTCCGCCCGATAATTACAACCAACAAGGGCAAGACTGGTCCCAGCCACCATGGCACCCCGACCGCCTCGCCGAGGCCGGCTACGTGCCGTGGCGCGATCTGCTGCGCACTGTCTTGCGGCACGCCGGTGGCATTCGAGTAGACCACATCCTGGGGCTTTTCCGACTCTTCTGGATTCCCCGCATGCATTCCCCCACCACCGGGGCCTACGTCAACTACGACCACAATGCCTTGGTTGGTGTCCTCGCGCTTGAGGCCGAACGCGCCGGCGCAGTAGTCATCGGCGAGGACCTTGGCACATACGAACCATGGGTGCAGGAATTCCTCGCGCAGCGCGGCATCATGGGCACGTCGGTGCTCTGGTTTGAGAGTTCCCCCACGGGAGGGCCACGACACCAAAACGAGTACCGCGAACTCGCACTCACCTCCGTGACCACACACGATCTTCCCCCCACGGCGGGGCTCCTTGCCGGCGAACATATCGAGTTGCGTAAAGATCTCGGTATTCTCACCGTCGATCCAGAGCAAGAACACGAGCAAGATATTCGTTGGCAAAGCGAGATTCTCGACGAAATCAAAAATTCCGGTGCATTCTCCGGCGACACCGTGCCAGAAACCTTCCAGGGTCTTACGCGGGAAGAGCGAGGAACCGCAGATACCCTCCTACCGGCTATTCACAAGTTCCTAGCCAGCACTCCCTCCGCACTCACTTGCACCGCCCTCGTGGATCTTGTTGGCGACCGCCGAGCTCAAAACCAGCCCGGCACAACCTCCGATATGTATCCCAACTGGTGCATCCCCCTGTGCGACGGCAATACCCAAGCCCTCACCATCGAAGACATCGCCGACCTCCCCTTGTTCCAAGCGGTAGCGGAAGCGTCAAAGAGAAATAAGCGCTAACGGTGTACGAACAAAGGCTCATTTCCCCGTGGGGAAATGGGCCTTTGTGTGCAACCTATATCAGGCTGACTAACCAGGCGATCACGACTAACGCAATAAGCAAGTATAAAGCCTGAGTTACCCGAGACTGTGGATACTTCCGCTTCCTACGCGGAAGCTGCTGATCCTGCTTACGCAGCTCCTCTGGATTAGCCATTATTCACACTTTCCACATACGTGGGGCGTGCAAGCCCCTCAGTTACTTAATTGACCTCATTCGAGCTTCTACTCTAGCCCGCACAACCGTGAGGATGCGAAGAATGCGGGCGCCCAGGACGTCGATAAGCCGAAGCCACGCTAAAGCCAGCACGCCGCACACCGGCACCACAACGATCAAAACGAGTGGTGCTTGCAGCCACAAGGGCGCTGACGTTAAAAACTGGCTCACCGAGTCGAGAAAGCCCGTCACCTGTTCCATCACCCCTGTTGCACCGCACCGGTTAAACCACGACGACGCAACAACGGCCCGACATCTTTAGCGCGACCCCGCAGTGACTCGAATACCGCAGTGAAGTCATCCGCACCGCCGCGCGACAACACAAGATCGCGGAACTTTTGCCCCGCGTCCCTGGCAGCGCTTTCCGACGCCGCCACGCCTGCGGCCCCCTGCTCGGTGAACCAGTCAAAGCCGTCGGCATCCAGCGCCTCGGCCCACAGGTAGGAGTAATACCCCGCCGAATATCCACCGGCAAAAATATGGTTAAAGTAGGTGGACTTGTATCGGGGCTCAACGTGTTCCACGTCTAATCCCGCGTCTTCCAAAGCCTTGCGCTCAAATTCCGCAATGTCTGCCGGGGACAGCTGCGCCGCTTCTTCCTTGGTCAACGAGTGCCATGCGAGATCGATAACGGCAGCCGACAGATATTCCGTCGTGGCGAATCCCTGCCCAAACTGACGAGCCTTCCCAATCGCAGCGACCAGCTCGTCCGGGATGACCTCACCTGTATCCACGTGGCGCGCAAAATTCTTCAAGATGGCGGGGTCAAACGCCCAGTTTTCATTAATCTGGGAAGGGAACTCCACATAATCCCGCGGAACATTAGTCCACGAGAACGTGGGGTACCGCACCTGAGACAGCAGCCCGTGCAACGCGTGGCCGAATTCGTGGAACACCGTCCGGAGAGAATCGATGCTGAGCAGAGCATCAGAGCCATCTGCGGGCTTGGTAATGCCCATCACATTCACCACGACGGGCTTGGTTCCCAGCAAATCCGACTGATCCATAAAACTGCTCATCCACGCGCCACCGCGTTTCGACGAACGCCCAAAATAATCCGTCAAAAACAGGCCAATGCCCTCACCGCTTGCGTCTTTGACCTCCCACACCTCGACGCCCTCCGCGTAGCCCTCCAAATCTGAGCGCGGAACCACTGTAATTCCATACAAGCGATTAGCGGCGTAGAAGACTCCGTCGCGCAGCACCTGTTGCAACGGAAAATACTGTGAGAGTTTTTCCTCATCGAGGGCGAAATCACGAGCGCGCACCTTCGACTCCCAATAAGGCCAATCCGCCCCATCCATCGTCGATTCCTGCACCCACTCCTCAGATTCCCCACGGGAGGCTTCGTCGAGAAGCTTGTACTCACCACGCGCATTCGCCGCCGCTGCCGGAGCCAAATCAAACAGCAGGTCTCGCGCAGCCGCAGCCGACCCCGCTGTCTCCTCCGCAATCACATAGTCGGCATGAGTCTCATAGCCCAATAGCGCAGCCCGCTCTGCCCGCAGCTGCACGGTCTCCACGACAATGCCCACATTCGACTCAGCGCCCCTGCGCTGCGACGCCTCATACAACCGCGCCCGCGCCTCATGCCGAGCAAGACTGCCCTGCTCAGCTTGCACAGTGGGAAGTTCAAGCGGGATGACAAACCCGTCCACACCTGCCGACTGTGCGTCCGCTGCCGCCGAGGCGAGGCGTCCGGGGCTCAGCCCCTCCAATTCCTCCCCGTGGGGAAACTGGACGGCAAGTGCTTTAGTATCGGCGAGTAGATTGCGGCCGAAGGCGTCGGCAAGCACGGACAAGCGCGCATTGATCTCTCGTAACCTCGCCATATCGGACTCATCTAAATCTGCGCCGTGCCGACGAAACGTCCTCAGCACATGCGCGTGCAACCGCTTCGACTCGGCGTCCTCCGGAGCCGCGACCGCTTCTAGACGCGCAAACAACGCAGGATTCAGATAGATCGCATCCGAATGCTCAGCCAGCAAAGGAGCAACCCGAGCTGCGATCTTGTCCATGGCTTCAGAAGAGTCCGTCGCATGAAGATTAAAAAATACCGACGCCACGCGCTCTAAGTCTCGCCCGCTGCGCTCCAGCGCTTCCACCGTGTTTTCCCACGACGGAGATTCTGGGTTGTCTGCTATCTGTGCGATTTCTTGGTCATGCGTGGCCAGCGCTGCCTCAAATGCTGGGAGGAAATGCTCCACTGAAATATATCGGAATGGCGGAAGCTGGTACGGCAGCGAGGACTCTTTTAGCAAAGGATTCGATACAGGTAACGTCATAGATCACAATCGTAGTTGCTAAAGTAACCGATATGTCCGAAAGCGCATCTTCGCAGCTCATTACCTGCCCCGGTGGCACCTTCACCGGCACAGTCCGCCAACACGCCAATGGCAGCGTGGCAACCTATGACCCCATCGTCTACGGGAAGCTCATCAGCGAATTTGCCCCCGCGCTCCACGTGTATTCCCCCACGGAGAGCGCAGACCCCGCAGCGCACAACAACCTGTGCACACAGCTCCACCTCACCGTCACGGCCCCAGCTCACGCCACAAAGTTCAACGACCTTCCGGTCCTAGCGGTGATCCACGGTGGCGGATACGACTCCGGCTCCCGCAACGAACCCTCCTTCGACGGCGCCGAGCTAGCCCAAGCGGGAATCATCGTGGTCAGCATCGACTATCGCCTCGGTATTCAAGGCTTTGCGCGCTTTCACGACGACGCCCCGCACCACTACCGAGGCATCGACGACTGCGCACTCGCCCTCGAATGGATCCAAACCCACATCGAAGACTTTGGTGGCGACCCCACCAACGTCACCCTCTTCAGCCAATCCGCAGGAGCAGGAATCGCACTCTGGCTCGCCCGGCGCGACCACTATCGAGGGATATTTCGGCGGGTGTGGGCGGCGTCGCCAAGCTTCCCCCGTGGGGAAATGAAACGCCGCAAAGCAGCACTCAGGTGGGCGCTATCCGCGCCAATCACCCAAACTGACCTCGAAGGACTACGTCGCAAACGCCTCAACAAAGGCTACAACCACTACAAACGCTACTTCCCCACCGACTTAGCCCTAGGCCCCTGGGGTTACGACCCCAACGAACTCACAGCAATACCCATCATCGTCAGCTCCACCGACCGCGAGCTCTACCAACTGCCCGCCGCTCAACGAGCCGACGCCTCATCATGGCTGCACCCGCTGCGCACGCGCATCGCCCGACACATGGGTGCCACAACCGACTACATTCACCAAAACTGCACTAAACCCGACTTTTTCCGTGCCCTCACCGGAACTTCGCTCATCCACCGCTGGGTAAAGCAAACACTCAAGCGCACATACGGCGACACCTGGTACATCCGTTACACCAGCTCAGACAATCGCGAAGCCACCCACTGCAGCGACCTCAGCCTCCTCTTCCAATCCAGAGACAACCAGCCCGATTCCCCACGGGGGATACTTCTGAGCTTCGCTCGCGGAGGCGCACCGGATTGGCCCCGTTATCGTAAAGACGGCAGCGGGCTGGGGATCTGTATTGATGGGGTGGGGGCCCAGTTGCTCGTTGACCCCCTCCGTGGGGAATTTGAGTAAAAATTCCCCACGAACGTTGCTCGGCCAAGTCCCATCCTCTGGATCCTCAACCCCGCAACGGTAGGTTCTTGTGCAGTCGCATAAGAAAAACGGCACCGCCCATCGTGGGGCAGAAGCCGTTGTGAGAAGCTGGCGAACTATTTGCCGATTAGTGTGCGCCGTAATGCTTCATGCCTAAGTTGTTCGATCATCCATGGGCTAAAGGCACAAGGCGCAGAGTCCACGGCATTGAAAAGGTCTTCGGGTTTCATCCAAGCAAGTGAATCCACTTCGTCTGCTCTAGGTTGCAGGAGAAGAGGCTCGTCAATGTATGCGACAAAAACAGGGCAGATTTCCCACTCAACGATTCCCTGGGAATCAGTTGCTCGGTACCGGAAATCTGGCAAAACGCACACCAGATTTTTTAATTCCCCACGGGAGAGGCCGATCTCGTGGGGAACGCGTCGTAAGGCGGCTTCGGCGGCTGTTTCGTGGGGAAGTAGATGTCCACAGGCTGAGTTAGTCCACACACCCGGCCATGTTTTTTGCTCAATGCTCGCCGGGTCACCAAGATTTTTCCATCGGACCCCAGGACATAGCAGGAAAACGCCAGGTGGAGAGGCGTTTCGTTGGTGTGGACTGTAGATTTGGGAGCGGTGCCGGTCGGGTTACCTTGTGCGTCGACAAGCACGACGAGCTCGACGTCGTTCATTCCTCCCACATTATCCGCTCCCGCGCCAAAATATTATTGCCTCACCCAGCTGCCGATGACTCCGGGGACCACGGCGCTGCGTTCTCCGATGAGAGCGGCAATATTTTTGTCGACTTCGACTGCGCTCGTCACTGATTTAACTTTTCCGCGTTTATCACCCTGCGATACTCCGGCTGGTGCCGCCATCATCGGCATCATGTGTCCTCCCGCTTGGTTTTGGCGGGTGGCGCTGCCGGGAGGTTCGCCGTGCATTGGATGCCCAGTCCACTGCTGTCTGGCTCCAGTCTGACGCAGAGCCTCTGCAGCGTGGTGGATGCCATGAGGAATGTGGTTCTTTCCTCCCACGGTGAAACGCGATGTACCCGGCGAACTCTTATGTGCGTTCATGCCTGCAAGTGGCAGGCCTAACGCGTTCAATCCGTTGCTAGTAGCTGCACCCCCGACCGCATGCGGGACGGTGTGTGCAGCCCCAAATCGAGGTACATCGTGGGGAAATCCAGCCGCCTGCGCCATGTGAGTTCCCACATTGTTTGCTCCCACTTTCTGTAACTGATGCTGAGCATTATTCACAGAATCAAACGACGGCGCTGAAAAATGCGTGCTTTGCGTATCGACGCGGTCCCCGCGTTGACTCCTATCGCACCAAGTCCAGCTGTGGAGACCCGCCCATTACCTGCAATATCATCCATGCCAATTTCGGTGCCGCCTCCGCCGCCTGCAGTCGAAGTGTTCATATCCATCAAGTTGCGAATGTCCGGCACCGAACGATCGACGATACGTTGAAGTTTCTGTTGAAAATGCAGAAGAGCGGCCCTTTCCGATGCAATTCTCGCGGCAGGATCCGTCATAGCTTTAATCCCTGAGTTCGCCGTTGCAGCTTCCAACCACAGCATTGTCTTAATACCAATGAGCTTAGAGACCTCCCCCGCCATGACTTTCGCGTTGCCGGAGAAAACCTCGCTGGTCTGAGCTACCTCATTGATCCGTTCGACAGCCCGATCAATCACCTCACCCTTATTTCCCTCAGACAAATCTGTTGCCACTTTACGAAGCCGCATCGCAACCTCTGAAGCCAGTCGAGACATATCTGACCAGCTCTGCATTCCAAAAAACACCTCTTGCTCTTGGGTAGCGGCTAGCCCCTGGACAAGAGCATCCATTGTCGCTGGCTGTACGACTATTGGATGCGAAAAAGAGAAATTTTCATAAGCAGTCTCTGGCCTCGTGGGGAAACGGACTGCTTCTCTCCCCACCGAACCGCCTTCATCCGCAATATCCATTCCTCGCCGACCATGATCTTCTTGGCCGGTCAATGCCCCATGGCTTGCACGAAGCGCATCATGCAGCCAACTGATCTGTTGTGTCAGCGATTGCAGCACCGTTGACGCCGACCCAGCTCCCCCTTTAAGAACTATCCCGTGATTTGCCCCGATTTGATCAAGCCCAATGAGCGGAGAATACGCGCCGGAAATGTTGGCTTTTGCTAGATGACTCTTGATTTCTCCCGCAACTAAAGTTATTTCCTTTAGTTCTTGGCAAAGTCGCTCTAACAAATCCTTGTTTACCTGCATATCCATTTTCTAGATCCCCCTTGTTATTTCTTTTAATATTTCCCATGCTTTAGGGCAAGCGTCTTCTTGAGTAAAATTCCCAGTTCCAAAGAACAAATGGGAAACCCAAATCCGACCTCTAGACGTTGGCATTACTGCAGTACACTCATAATCTTCTTCCCCTAATTCCGCAGAAGTAAAATAAACCCCAGTCGGAACTCCTTGAATGTTCTTAACATTTAGCAGAACGTCATTACTGTTATTGATGTCTGAATCTGTAAGGACATCCGCACCTATTTGAATCACGGCAGCAGGATCAGGCGTGACTTTAAACCTATAATGGCAATACGATCTTTTATAGCCATTGAACTGTGGAGAACGTGACCCTGAAGCAACGATCCCCGCCCGCTCATAAGTTTCCGCCGGCACATCCGTGCACGGGTCGAAAAATGAGAAATTGGGGTCTGCCGGATTCGGTTCCCTAACCTCAGGAAAATCAGGATGTGTGTTTTCCGTTGTCGGATTCGCGCGGAGTGCTTCCACAGACACAGATTCTTTAGGAGAGTTCTGCACGCATGCGGTGAACATGAGTGCGCAGATAATCATGAGCGTCAGTAGTAATGAACATCGACGCATGAAAGAGTACGACTGCTGCGAGTCAGTCCCAAGGTTTAGCCAGTGCATGAGAAAACCCCCTGTGCCCATGTCGGACTCCCCCTTCGCGCTGTCACTCTGGTGCCTCCAATTCAGAGTGAGGGCGCTGTCCGGAGGCGGTCACCACGGTGTAACTTGTGCGGTCCGCCGGCCACCGGCCTCCTTGTGGAAGCCCGCAACAGCCGTACTCAGATTATTTAGACTACAGAAGGACCTCGATCGGTTCCGCCATTTGGAGAATTAGCCTTTGGGCATCTAAATAGCGCAGGTAGGAGTCCTATTCTTCCGTTCCCCACAAAAAATACACTCCACCCAAACGGGGGAGTTTAGACCAAGAGAAATATAATATATTGCTAAATGCTATTGAGATTTCCCTCAAAAATTGCGTTGCCTATCTGGAAGGTGGCGTCGTAAAGCGTGCCATAGGACGTATTGAATGCGTACTGTAGGTTCGTCGACGCACCAGCACCCAGCGGCAAATCCAGCCCCACCGTGCCAGCGTCCACTTGCGACATATCCGCCCCATTCACGCGCAAAGTGGGCGCAGGGAATGCGTCTTTGGGTAGTGCAAGATCGTTCAGGTTAGTAATCTTCACATAGATCACCGAACCGGAACCCTGACTATTGGCGCTGGTGCCAAGGATTTCCCACTTCACATTGAGCCCCGGATCAGTCTCAGGGGCATTGATATGGTCGACCTTGATCGGCGAAACTTGCTTGGGCTGGAACTGAACGGACGTTGTGGTCGTTGGAGTAACAGAGACGGTTGTTGATACGTCATCACCGCCACAAGCGCTTAAAGTTAGCGTTGCGACGCCCACCATAGCACCAGCAACAAGCCGAGATCGGGAAATACGCATCAAATATCCTCACGCTTACGACGAATAACGAACAACTTCCCATAATTTTAACAACGGAGACGATGTGAGAGCATTACATGTCTCCCAACCAGCCATTTTATTCAGAGAGCAGTCACCCCACCCGTGCGATCTATCCTCAGAATCCTCCGCAGCGCCTCCGCCCTTTGGCCTTTTTACCTGGGAGTTATCTTCTCCGCAGTATTTGTTGCCATACTCGCGCTAGCCACCCCCTTCATTATCAAAGACGCCACTGACACCATCGTTTCCGCAGTCAATGGCGAGATGAGCGTCGAAAAGGCTAACCCCCACGTTATGTGGCTTGCCGTCGCGTTGCTTATCACGCAACTCGCAAACACGGCTTTTACCAATGTCGGAGGCTATATCGGCGACGTGATGGCAGCACGGCTGCGGCAGATCTTGTCCACGCGCTACTTTGCCAAACTCCTAGGCATGCCTCAGCGATATTTTGACGACCAAGTCACCGGCACAATAATCGCGCGTCTCGACCGCTCCATCACATCAATCACCCAAGCGCTGCAAGCGATGTCCAACAACTTCTTCCCCATGATCATCACCGTGGTGGCAGTACTGGGCATCTCTGCAAGCTACTACTGGCCATTGGCAGTCCTGCTTGCCATCATCATCCCCGTTTACATGTGTTTGACATCACTAACCAGTAAAAAATGGCAAGTCATCGAGGGACAAAAGAATGAACAAGTCGACCTTGCCGGCGGACGCTTCGCAGAAGTCGTAAGTCAAGTCAAAGTAGTCAAAAGCTTTGTCGCCGAGGTCCGCGAGCTCAAAGGATTCAGCCACAAATACGCCAAAACCGTTGAATTCACTCGCAAACAATCAACCTTCTGGCACTTCATGGACGCCCTCCGCACTGGGGCCATGAACGTTATTTTCTTCGGAATCTACCTCGTCCTCTTCTATAGAACCCTCCACGGGCACTTCTCGCTCGGCGACATGGTGTTGCTCATCCAACTCGTCAACATGGCCCGCATACCCATGACGATGATGAGTTGGGTTGTAGACACCACACAACGGGCCATCGCCGGCTCCAAAGACTACTTCGAGGTTATGGAAAAGGACCTCGAAGCAACCGTTAACCCAGACATCGCCGCCGCCACAACAGCCTCCGACGAACCACTCCTCCACGACAACACCATCCCGCCGCTTTCCCCACGGGGAGAGCAACCGGTGGTCAAGTTCTCAAACGTGTCCTTCTCCTACAACGAAGGCGAACAAGTCCTCAACGAGGTGTCCTTTGCGGCCGGCCGAGGGCAGCGCATTGCCCTCGTGGGGGAATCGGGTGGTGGTAAATCAACGATCGTCAACTTACTGCTTGGTCTTTACCAGCCGAGCACCGGCCATTTATCGGTGTGCGGTGAATGATGTATCTAAATTGTCTTCAGAGCAGCTGCGCGCATCGGTTGGCGTAGTCTTCCAGGAATCGAGCCTGTTCTCCGGAACTATTAGAGAAAATATTGCGTATTCCCATCCTGATGCGACGTTGGAGGACGTGGTGGGCGTCGCAAAGCGCGCAAATGCGCATGACTTTATTAGCGCGTTTCCCCACGGATACGACACGCTGATCGGTGAACGCGGCCTTCGCCTCTCCGGCGGCCAAAAACAAAGAATCGCAGTCGCCCGCGCGATGCTCAAAGACACTCCCGTGCTCGTTCTCGACGAAGCCACCTCCGCACTGGACACAAAGTCAGAAATTGCGGTTCAGGCGGGACTTGAACAACTCATGGTGGGGCGCACCACGATCATCATTGCCCACAGACTCTCCACGATTGCGGATGTGGACACTATCGTCACGCTTCGCGACGGCACCGTCGACGAAATCGGCTCCCCTGCAGAGCTCGCACATTCCGGCGGCATCTACGCCGAGTTGCTCGCATTGACAGCGGATGCCAGCGAGGCAAACAAGGAGAAACTGAAAAAATTCGGTTTCCAGGCGTAACACTACGAAGACAAAGCCCCACAAAATAGTGACTTACATCTCATATTGCCCCTTTTTTGGTACCAGAATTCCACTATGTGGGAAAAGAGGTTGTAGGGTATGGGTCATCCATTAGATAAGAAGGATGATCCACATCATGACGCTCCCCACGAAGGAAAGTAAGCTCACCACCGGCGCTATCGTCGCGACTGCGCTCATGCTCTTCTCGATGTTCTTCGGCGCTGGAAATCTCATTTTCCCGCCGGTCCTCGGCACGAGCTCTGGCGAAAATTTCACGCCAGCCATCATCGGCTTCCTTCTCGGAGGCGTAGCGCTCCCCGCCGTCACCATCATTGCGATGACTATGTCGGGAAGCGACATCCGGGATCTTGGCGTCCGCGCCGGAAACTGGTTCAATATCGCATTTGCTGTCATCGTCTACCTCTCCATCGGTGCTTTCTACGCAATGCCGCGTACAAGCGCTGTGAGCTACTCGATGATCGTCCAACCAGTACTTGAGCAAGATTCCACACTGGCTTCCGTGGGGTTCAACGCGTTATTCTTCGCCGTGGCGTTACTTCTCGCGCTTAACCCCACGGGGATCGTTGACAAGCTCGGCAAATTCCTCACCCCAGCGCTCCTTATCTTGCTGGCTGTGTTGGTGGTGCTGGCGATCTTCAATCTGCACAGCGACGTCTCCCCCGCCACCGAAAAATACGCCACCGCGCCGCTGACCACCGGACTGCTCGAGGGTTACATGACGATGGATTCCCTCGCTGCACTTGCATTCGGCATCCTCGTTATTTCTTCACTCAAATATAAGAGTGGTAGCGAAGGCAAGGCACTCATCAAACCGGCCATCATTGCATCGCTGATAGCGTCTGCTCTGCTCGCGATCATCTACCTGGGACTCGGCTACGTGGGGCGCATCATGCCCGACGGCCAAAGCTACCAAGATGGCGCATCCCTACTTTCCGGTGCCGCACGACTCACCATGGGAACTCCCGGCCAAGTCGTCTTCGGACTCATCGTCCTCCTGGCCTGCATGACCACAGCAGTGGGTCTGCTCGCGGCCACAAGCGAATTCTTTAACCGTCTGCTCCCAGGCATCTCGTATAAAGCATGGCTGGTGATCTTCTCCCTGATCTCCTTCCTCGTGGGCAGCATGGGGCTCGCTAAAGTTCTGAGCATCGCGGCTCCGCTCATCACCTTTATCTACCCGGTGGCGATTACTTTGGTCGCAATCACCATCCTGGAACTCTCCGTGGGGAAACTGAAGCTCCTGTGGGGTTTCCGACTCCCCGTCTGGGCAGTCACCATCTGGTCAGCACTGACCACTCTCGGCGCTCAAGGCATCACCGCGGCAGAAAGCCTCGTCAGCTGGGCACCGCTTCACGACGTCAGCCTCGCCTGGCTACTCCCCGCCTTCACGTTCCTCGCAATCGGCGGAATAATCGACTACACGCGAAGAAGCTAATCCCCACATGAAAACCCCAGTACCGCTCTCAATACTTGACTTTGTCACCATCCCCCGTGGGGAAACCGCACGAAAAAGTTTCACCAGATCAATCCAACTGGCTCGTGCCGCAGAGCGACTGGGGTTTTCGCGCATTTGGTACGCCGAACACCACAACGTGCTGACGATCGCTTCGTCGTCACCCGCAATCCTCATCGCCCACGTTGCCAACCACACCCATCACATCCGGCTAGGCGCTGGCGGCATCATGCTGCCTAACCATTCGCCTTATATTGTGGCTGAACAATTTGGCACCCTCGCTGAGCTCCACTCCGGGCGCATAGATTTAGGCCTCGGACGTGCCCCAGGAACGGACCAAAACACCGTTGGCAAAGCTCTTCGACGCTCACCTCACTCCTCTGTCTCGTTTCCCCACGATGTGGCCGAGCTCCAGGCGTATCTCTCAGATCAATCTCCAATTCCGGGTATTCGCGCAATCCCCGGCGCCGGCACGCAAGTACCGCTTTATATTTTGGGCTCGTCACTATTTGGTGCACGTCTTGCGGCAGAACTAGGGCTTCCATACGCCTTTGCGTCTCATTTCGCACCTAAGTATCTCAATGAGGCAATTCGCACCTACCGTGGGGAATTTCGCCCGTCATCGCACCTAGATAAACCGTATGTGATCGCTGGAGTAAACGTCACTTGGGCAGAAACCATGCAGAAAGCCCACGAAGAGTTTGATGAAGTCTTCCGCAGCACCCTTCGTTCTATCTCACCCCGTGGGGAATCTCTTAGCGATTCTCAACTGGACGCATTAGCCAATACTCACGCCGGAGATAACGTCCGCGAAATGCTACGTTTCAGTGCTGTCGGCACTACCCAAACAGTGGTGGATTATTTGCAGCAATTTGTTGCGCGCACAAATGCCGACGAACTGATGCTCTTATTCCGTACTTCTTCGTGGGGCAATCAGCTACAAGCTGTAGAAGAGCTCGGTAGCACATGGATTTAGTTAGGTAAATATCCCAGGCCACACCTGTGGATAACTCCGGCTACTTCTCGCTCCAAAAACAAGTTATCCACAGCATTATCGCGCGCCCCTAGCTTTTAACACCTCCACCTTTTAGTTTCCAAGGCATGAACGTCAAGGAATGCCTCGAGTTTTTAGCCGCAAATGGAGTTGCATTAGCCGAATATATCTTTTCGGTTTCCCAAAAACCTCGAGCAAAGGTGGAGCTTTCTGCGCTATTTGGCATTGATCCAACGACTATGGGCCGATACATCAAAACTGCAAAAGCTCTGTTTGGCCCCACGAGGGACAGCGCTATGCGGGAAGAAGCCCTGGCTATTGCTCGACAAGGAAATCTGGGGCTAGACACAATCGCACTGATTAATACGAAAGTCTCACGCCTACGCGACCCTGATAACCAAGAAGCGTTTCGAGTTGAGCTCCTATTATTCGCATGCAAACACCCATTCACAGTCCTAAAGCAGCATGCCGACATTCGTCTACAGGAAGAAAACAATCCTTCCCCCACGCACTCCCAGGCGCTGCGCTACGCACGTTTCTCCCATGCCCCCGATGCCAACAATATGCGGTATTTATTCTTATCTCTCCCTGAAGAACTCATGACCGCCATCGAATCCCGCATGGTTGACTACGCACGCCGCTTTAAAAACAAAACCGTGTCAAGCCAGCAAGCGCTCGCTGACGCTATCACTGGCACTTTGCTTCACGACGACTCCCGCTCCCCCGATGGCAACGCACTTCGCGAAGGCCTGATCCTTCTTGCCAGCGGATGGTTGGAAAAACAATGGCGGCGGTGAACTAGCCACCACTGATGGGGCCACAATCAAAACCGCTGATCTTGCCAATCATCTTCTCGCTGATTTTGGCTACGCCCTGCTATACGACGAAAACGCCGAACCCGTCGATCTCTTTCGAACTCAGCGCTTAGCAAATACAAAACAACGCATCATCCTTACAGCCGACCAGCTTCTTTGCACTTACCCTTCTTGCAGCCGCGCCGCCTTCTGAGCACAATGTCACCACATTGATGCATGGAAACACGGAGGAAACACAAACCTGGAAAATTTAGCCATGGTATGCGGTTCTCATAACGCCCAAAACGACGACGATCATATCCTCGGCAAGCATCGCAATGGGCACTACGCAAAATTCCCCACGACCGGGCGTGTTGGCTGGCAACCACCCGATCCCGAGGCACCTCTGCAATTTAACGAACACCCTTTAGCCAACAAATCAGCCAGGATGTGGGCGCTCCACCACTTCTCCCGTGGGGAAATTACTCCCAATTCTCCTTAGGCTGGGGCCGGGACTGCTCCACGATTTTAACTCCTGCAGAATCCTCTTGATCATCGACAACATCGCCGGTAATCCCAAGATCCCCTTCGATGACTACGCTTCCTGGGATAACAATGTTCCCGTCTTCATCGTGTGCCAATGAAACAACAGGCAGCTCATTGCCATCTTCATCGTATCCCAGAGCAGGCATAGCCCCATGTGCTTCTAGCTTCTCCGCAGTATCTGTCTTCCGCCACTGACGAGTCTGAATTCTGCGCTCTGCAGCTGAATCGTCCATCATCCCTTTCATCAGTGAGTACATCATGATGAACTGCGTAATAAAAAACGGGAATGCAACAATAATTACGACTTCTTGGAGCGTCGCAATGCCGGAAGACGGAGACACAATCAACAACGCTCCTGCGACAGCGCCAATAGCTACCACCCACAGGATTCGATAGCCGACGGGCGATACTTCTTCTTCCCCTGTCGAAAAATGTCATTCACCATGCCGGCTGAGTCAATAGACGTAATAAAGAAAATCACCACGATTACAAGAGCCAACGTCGAGACAGCGCTTGTCCAAGGATATTCTTGGAAAAACCCAAACAGGGCAAAGGGAACATTCCCCTCGTGAACGACAGGGCCAGACAACTTACCTGGCTCATTTAACTCAATTTCTATTCCTGCACGCCCAAAAACCGCGAACCAGATCACAGAGAAAATGGCTGGTAGTGCCAACACCCCGCCAATGTATTCACGAACCGTTCGCCCACGGGAGATGCGTGCAACGAACATCCCCACGTAGGGAGACCAACAGATCGTCCATGCCCAATAGAACACGGTCCATTTTCCCTGCCATCCTGGATTATCTCCGTATGAGTCAGCCCAGAACATCATGTCGGGAAGCGCTTTAGCGTAAATACCGAACGATTCAGTGGCAAAACGTAACAGCGTCAGTGTCGGGCCAGAAATCAAGACAAAAAGCATCAGCAGCACTGCGAGTTTAATGTTGACATTCGACAGAATTTTGATGCCCTTCTCCAGTCCAGAGGCAACGGACACACATGCGATTGCTGTGATGACCAAAATGATAAGCAGCTGCGCCCAACTTACTTCTGGTAATCCCCACAGACGTTGGAGTCCAGAGTTGATTTGCAGTACGCCCAAACCAACAGAGACTGCGATGCCGAAAGTCGTTGCGATGATGGAGAGGGCGTCGATAAGCTTTCCGGGAATGTCATAGATACGCGAGCCCAGAATCGGCGCGAATACAGAACTCACCCGTGGGGGAAGCTTGCGCTTGTAAATGAAGTAACCGAGCGCAAGGCCAGGCAACGCAAAAATAGCCCACATATGAATACCGAAATGGTAGAAAGTGAAAGCAAAAGCTTCAGTTATCGCTTTCTCCGGTAGCGGCTCTGCATCTTGCCGTGGGACGTTCACTGCATGGTTCAGTGGCTCAGCCACGCCCCAGAACATTAGTACTGCGCCCACCCCACCTGCGAAAAGCATGCAAAACCAGGCGATAAGGCCGTGCTCAGGTTCATCGTTGTCGTCGCCAAGACGCAGCCGACCGAATCGTGAGATGAACACTCCGACCAAGAAAAGAAAAATGAAACTCACACCACCGATGTAGAGCCATCCGGTCCCTGTGAGAAGTCCTTAGGCCACTCGTGTAAAAGTGTCTCGTGCAGCACTTCCTAGGGCGATCGTCCCGATGACAAACACTGTGACAAAGCCTAGCGATACGAGAAAAATAAAGGGGTCAGTCTTAAGCCCTAAAAAGGGCTTTCTTTGCGGTATTGGCTCCGAAGAAATCGGGGAATTCATGAAATAAACGTTTCCGGTAGTCCTACAGGTACCGGTCACACGTTACTAATTCCGTGGGGGATTTCGAACTTCATTTCCCCACGGGGGAAGCAGGCCGACTTTATCAACCACAACCCCAGCATTCCTCCGCCCCAGCTCATCTGCTATTTCGTAGGGCCGCGGCGTCGCTCCTGCAGGGAATTCGACTGTGTAGAGGTTTTCGCTTCTTCTTTGCTGGATGGCATTGGTCGGCAGCATCGTAAGAAAGCTCGCTTTTGCGTCGCTCCAGATCCGAATGTGAGCAAGGTCCTCGATGGAGAAGGCCGCACCGGAGTGTATTATGTGCACTTTGTCACTGATTTTGAGAATGGGGCGGCGTCGTCGAGCAAAGAAAGCCCCGAGCGAAGCCAGAGCACTGATAATCCCCACGGTAGGTGCAACACTGGAGGCGGCGTAAAGCATTCGCATGGTTCCTGTTGCGTTGTGATGCGCGACGAGGAGCACGCCAAGAAGGCTCGTCATGAGAATCACAAAGAGCGCGCACGTGATCGTGGCCTTCGATTGGGCCAAAGCGCGGTAGGAAGTTCTCACTGTTATCGCCATCAAGCACATCATAGTTTCTTCACAGGTTTATCCCAACAAATACATGATTGCGATGAGGGTCGGTAAAGAAACGAGTGTACTGATGATGCCGCTGTTTCTGGCCAAGCTTTCCGACGTTCCATGCCTCAACGCATACGCATACACATTTTGTGCGGTAGGCAGCGCCCCCAAGAACGTCGCGACGAGCAAGGCCCGGCCCGTCATCCCCATCGCCGAAGCAATTCCCCACGCTAGAGCGGGATGAGCAAAGTTCTTAAGCCCACAAGCCACGATGGTGTCTATCACCTTTGTTTCCCCACGGGGAAAGGTGGTGGACAGGGACATCCCAAAGAGGATCAAGGCCAGCGGCACGGATGATTCGCCAAGCAGTCGGATCGGTTCGGCAAGGGCTGCGGGCACGTGCAGTCCGGCTGCTGCAATCGTTAGGCCGGTTATTGATGCAAGGAACATTGTGTTGCGCAGCGGGGTCCGCACGAGATTACCTAGGAGGTTGGCGTCTTTTTTGTTGTGGAGAAAATCTAGCCAGGTCATGGCTAGTGGTGCGTAGAAAGCAATTTGGAAGAGCATGAGCGGGATGACGAGGGTGGCGTCGTCAAGCACATAGGTGGCGATGGGGATTCCAAGATTGCCGCCATTTGCATAACTTGCTGCCAGTGCCCCGATTATGGCGTCGTCGACGCGGCGGCGCAGGAGCACAGTGCTGATGCTGAAGGAGAGAAGCGCGATGCCCGTGGCGCTGATGCACACAACCATAAAATTGGTCGACACAATTTCAGAGAGCTCGGAGTGCAGGATTTTGTCGAACAGTAGCGCCGGGGTGGCGACAACATAGACAAAATTCCCTAGCGAAGCGGCAGCGCCTTTGCCTAATACGTTTTTCTTGCCGAGGATCGCGCCTAAGCCGATCACAAGAAAAATCACAAAGAATCCACGGAAAATACTCTCCATACCGTAGATTGTGCTTTACTTTCCCCACGGGAGGCACCCCCCGCTAAAAACAAGTTTGTCCTCATGCATTCACCGGTTAGTCTGCTTGTCATGTTCTCTTTCCCCCGGCGCGTGGTCGCGATGATGACTTTGGCGATCTTTGGTTTGAGTGCGTGCTCTGCTGGTTCGACGGCGTCGCAAAATTCGTTGGTGCGTGAGTCCAATGATCACAGTGTGACTCTTGGTTTGACGGCACCCCCCAGCTCCCTCGATTTCACTACTACCTCTGGCGCTGCCATTCCGCAGGCGCTGATGGGCAATGTGTATGAGGGACTGGTTCGGGTTAATCAAAGTGGTGAGGTGGAGCCGTTGCTTGCGTCATCATGGGATGTGTCGGAGGACGGCACACGGTATGTGTTTCACCTTCGCGAGGGCGTTCGCTTCTCCAACGGCGACGCTTTCACGGCGGACACTGCAAAGTTTTCCATCGATCGGGTGCTTTCCGACGCCTGGACTAATGGCCTAAAAGCCCAAATGTCTAAGGTGACCAACACCCGGGTTATCGACACCCACACCCTCGAAGTCACGCTCGCGCAGCGCTCAAACACCTGGTTGTGGTCGATGGGCACATTGATTGGCGCGATGATGTCGCCACGGGGGGTGTCGGAGTTGGCCACGAAACCGGTGGGCACGGGACCTTATGAGGTGGATAACTGGGCGGTGGGGACGTCACTATCCTTCACCTCCCGTGGGGAATATTGGGGAGAATCTCCCAAGAATAAGCGGGCTGTGTTGCGCTATTTCGCGGACGCGATTTCGCTGACTAATGCTGTGCGCTCCGGAGACGTTGACGCTGTGATCGGTTTGCAGTCTCCTGAGCTCTTGGAGTCCATACAGCGCGATGGTGACCTCGATGTCAACGTGGGCACGACCAACGGTGAGGTGCTGCTCACGATGAATCATGCGCGGGCGCCGTTCAATGATCTCCGCGTCCGGCAGGCGGTGATGTTTGGCGTCGATAGGCAAGCAATCATTGATACCACGTGGGAGGGCTACGGAATTGACACCGGGGGCGCGCCGGTGCCGCCGACGGATCCGTGGTATCAAAAGGCGGAGCAGTATCCGTTTGACCCTGACCGTGCGCGTCAGTTGATGGATGAGGCCGGGGCGACGGGGACCAAAATAACTATTTCGGTGCCGTCGTTGCCCTATGCTGCCACGGCTTCTGAGATTTTGTACTCGCAGCTTCGAGACATCCGCTTCGACGTGAGCATCGAGTCCACCGAATTTCCGTCCGTGTGGTTGGCCAAAGTTTATAAGGGCCACGACTATGACATGTCGGTGATTGCGCATACCGAGGCCCGCGATATTCCCAATATTTTTGCTAACCCAAAGTATTACCTGGGGTACAACGACAAAAAAGTTCAAGAGCTTATCGCCCAAGCAGACACCGTGGATGAATCCGACTACGTCCCCACGATGAAAAAGGCGGTCACGCGGATCCTGGATCAGGCCGCGGCCGATAACTTGTTCAATCTGCCCAACATTGTGGTGACGGCGAAGAACGTCAGCGGTGTTCCCATCAACGCTGTGGGCGACGGCCTCCTGTTGGCTGCTATCGCAAAAGAAGAACCAAGGAAGGTAACGCACTAGTGATTGCGGCGAGACTTGCACGAGGCGCAGCTAAGTACGCGCTTACGTTGTTTATTGCCAGCGTGGTCATTTTTGTCGCGCTTCGGATTGTGCCAGGGAACCCGGCAGAGGTGGCACTTGGTGTGACCGCGACGCCGGAGGCCGTCGCAAAGCTAAGCGCCACGATGGGGATCGATAAGCCGCTGTGGGAGCAGTATGTGTCGTGGATCGGTGGCCTCCTTCGTGGGGAATTTGGGACTTCGTTGACTAGCTCGACGGATATTTCGCCCATCGTCGCGGATCGGCTTCAGGTCAGTCTGATTCTCGCTGTTTTATCGATGCTGTTCGCCCTCATGCTTGCCGTCCCGCTGGGTTTGTGGGCGGCCAGGCGCTCAGAGCATATCGACGGCATCCTTATCTCCGCACTCAGCCAGGTCGGGATTGCGGTCCCGAGTTTCCTTGCTGCGATACTGTTCATTTCTTTTTTTGCGGTTCGCTTGCGCTGGTTGCCCACCAACGGTTGGTCGGTGCCGAATGAAGATTTCAGCGGTTTCCTGGCGCGCCTTGTGCTGCCGGTGGTGTCTCTTGGGATTGTTCAGGCTGCGATTATGACTCGATATGTGCGGGCGGCCGTCATGGATGTGATGCGCGAAGATTTCATGCGCACCGCACGAGCCATTGGCCTGAGCTCGTGGCAGGCCCTGCGCAGCCATGGACTGCGCAACGCGGCCCTGCCAGTTCTGACGGTGACGGGCTTGCAGCTCACCTCCCTGTTGGTGGGCGCGGTTGTTATTGAACGGGTTTTTGTTATTCCCGGCCTGGGCAGTCTGCTGCTCACCGCTGTAACAAACCGCGATTTGCCCACGGTGCAGACGATTGTGATGATCCTCGTTGTCCTTGCCATCGTGGTCAATGCGATCGTGGATATGGCTTATGTTGTGGTGGACCCTCGCACTCGAAGGGAGGCCTAGGTTCATGCGTAGTAGTCGTTTTTCGCTCGGCGGCAAGATCGGGCTGGGGATCGTTATTGTCGTTGCTGTTATTGCGTTGGTTTCCTTAGTGTGGACGCCTTATGATCCGCTCCGGGTTATGCCGGGGTCGCGGTTGGAGGGGCCGTCGATAAGCCATCTTTTGGGCACGGATCGCTATGGCAGAGATGTGTTGTCGCAGGTGATGGTGGGATCTCGCATCACTCTCCTCGCGGGGATTGTCGCAGTGTCTGTGGCAGCGCTCGTGGGGGTGCCGCTCGGCGTGTGGGCAGGGATGCGGCGCGGCTGGATAGATTCGGTGATCATGCGCGGCGCAGATCTGCTGCTTGCGTTTCCGGGCCTGCTTCTGGCGATTGTGGCCATCGCGATGTTTTCGGCCACCACGTTGACCGCAATGATGGCTATTGGAGTGGCCAATATTCCGGCTTTTGCTCGTGTGGCGCGCGCGGCGACGATGCAGGTGATGGCGCAGGATTATGTTGCTGCAGCCCGCGACTCCTCCCGTGGGGAATTGAGCATTGCAGTGCGCCACGTGATTCCCAATATTTTGAGTGTGGTGGTGGTGCAAGCGTCGGTGGCTTTTGCCCTCGCCATTCTTGCCGAAGCCGGCCTGAGCTTCCTAGGCCTTGGCACTCCGCCGCCCGATCCTAGCTGGGGTCGGATGCTGCAATCTGCGCAATCATCGCTGGCTACCGCACCGCTGTTGGCTGTGTGGCCAGGTCTGGCTATCGCGCTGACCGTTTTGGGCTTTAATTTGCTTGGCGACGGCCTCCGCGATCTCACCGACCCCCGTTCCGCGCGCCGTTCCGCAGGTTTTTCTAAGGAGTCTTCATCATGACGCTTCTCCAAGTCCGCAATCTCACTGCTGCGGGAATCCTGAAGGATGTGGCTCTGGCAGTCGACCGCGGCGAGCGCGTCGGACTGATTGGGGAATCCGGCTCCGGCAAAACGATGACCGCGCTGTCCATCATGCGACTCATCAACGCGTCAGGTTCCATTCGACTCGACGGACAAGAGCTCACGGCGCTGTCGGAGAAAGCGATGTGCCGTATCCGGGGTCGCAAAATTGCCATGGTGTTCCAGGAACCCATGACGGCTCTCGACCCGCTTATGCGAGTGGATAAGCAGATCGCTCAGGTGCTCAAAGTTCATTCTGTTTCCCCACGGGGGAAGGTTGCGGAGCTGCTGTCGAGCGTGGAACTCGACCCTGCACTCGGCAAGCGTTTTCCCCACGAGCTCTCGGGCGGGCAGCGTCAACGCGTATTGATTGCCATGGCCCTGGCCCACGACCCCGACGTGTTGATGTGCGATGAGCCAACAACTGCGTTAGACGTGACTTCTCAAAAGGCGATTGTCGACCTGATTTTGCGTCTTGTCGCCGAGCGCGGAACTGGCCTGCTCTTTATCACTCATGATCTGGGTCTGGTGGCCGCCACGTGCCAACGCATTCTGGTGATACAAGGCGGCGCAGTCATCGAGGAAGGAACCGTAGAGCAGGTTCTCCACTCCCCTGCGCACTCTTATACGCGCACGCTTATCGACGCCTCCCAGCTCCCTCCCGCCCGCCCGCCATGATTACTGATGAGTCCATGGTGCGGGCGCGGGGCGTCGACAAGCATTATCGACGCCACAAAGCGGTCGATGGCATTGATCTCCACGTCTCCCGTGGGGAAAGAGTCGGAATCGTGGGCGGCTCGGGCTCGGGGAAGACAACGCTGTTGAAAATGATCGCGGGACTCATACGCCCCACGTCAGGCAGCATCTCCGTCTCCGGCACCAAAAAGATGGTCTTTCAAGACCCCATGCGGTCTCTGGATCCCCGCATGACCATCCGCGAGATCGTCGCCGAGCCGCTCCCGCGTGCCAGCGACGAGCGCATCGTTGAGGTTTTAGAAGAAGTAGGCCTCAGTGGGGAGATTCTCGACCGTTTTCCCCACGAGTTCTCGGGCGGGCAGCGCCAGCGCATTTCTATAGCTCGCGCGCTGATTGCGTCACCGGATATTCTGCTTGCCGATGAGCCCGTCTCAGCCCTCGACGTCTCAGTAAGAAAGAAGGTCCTCGCCCTCATAGACCGGCTGGTTCACGAGCGCCATCTCACCCTCTTGTTTGTCTCCCACGACCTCAACGTGATCCGCTCCGTGTGCTCCTCTGTGGTGGTGATGCACGAAGGTCGTATCGTGGAGGCCGGCCCTGTGGACGAGGTGTTTGCCAATCCCAAGGCCGAATACACCAAGCAACTCTTGGCGGCGATCCCCCACTTAGGATGACGTTATATACAGCAACACGCTGGGATCAAGAATGTGTTCCTCAGAATAGTTAAGCCCTCCTACCACGTGGGCCAGCTGATCAAACGCCTCGACTTCGTGGGCGGAAAGAACAACGGGATTATTCATGAGAATGAGTGTAAACCACGGGGCTCACATTAGTGATCCGCAACCTTGTTTTTGAGAAGCGCCAGGATTTCCTCGCCAGCCCAGTGGATGCCGTCGTGCTGATACTGGTTGGTGATGTGGAGGCGGGCGTCGCAAAGCTTATCCGCGGTGTGCAGCGAATACTCATAGGGCACAAACGCATCGTCGACGTACACGCACGCGGCTGCGACGGGGCTCTGCGTCAGCGCTTCCGGGCGATACGGTGACGCATCCCACCGACGCATGGCCAAGTCCTGCGCAGCCTGAGTAAACGGAACCAGGGCCGGATCCTCCTCGAACTGCCACGGATAAATGTGCTCGCCGGTGAGATAAAACTTCTCCGCAGACCGTGGATCAACATCTTGCGCAAACCCCTCTATTTCCCCACGGAGGCGGTGGGCGGACCACGCCGTCTGCGACCCGCCAATCCCGCCATAAATTGACTCGTGGATCGCGGCGTAGAGCGGGGCACTCGCAAAACTGACCTGTGCACCAATTTCTGCCAGGACATCAGTTCTGAGTTTCTTCTCTCCGTTTTTCTGAAACGGACTCTCAAGGAGATACCCAAGGAATAGAATCCCGCCGACCTGCCGAGAGTAATGCCGATGGTGCGGAACCTTCTTGAGCTAAGCCGCTCCCCCGTGGGGAGTTTCTCGTCGGAGTTATCAAGGTGATGGCAGATTTCCCTGATGCGCGCTTCAACCCACGGGAATTGGCTATAGAATTCCTCGCTGCGGCGTGCGATGGCTGCGTAGGTGGCACGATACACATCGTCCACGTGAGCTTCAAGGGCTGGAAGAACACCAGTGATATAGGATTTGTCAACCGATTCTGGGTACAGGGAAAGATAAGAAGTAATGCAGAATCCGCCGAAGCTTTGTCCGTACAGAGTCCATGCGGAGATTCCCAAAGCTTTACGCAATGCCTCTGCATCATGGACGATAAATTCTTGGCGCAAAAGGTGCAGTTTGTCTGCGTCTGTGCCGAGGGTGTCGCAATCGATGCGATGCGAACGACCGGTTCCACGTTGATCTAAAAGAATCACGCGATGTGTCTTCAGAGCTTCCTTGATCACGCCACTGATAGAAATCGGGCGCGGGGCCGGAAAACCGGTTCCTCCTTGGAGATACAAAAGGCCGGATAGTGTTCTCCCCAGCGGGCACTAACTCGCGAGCAAAGAGCTCAAACGTCCCCAGTTCCGGGTTCTGCGGATCCCAAGGGACCTCCAGGGTGTGTTCATAAACTGTGCATCCAAGGTAACGGGTCTTCATGGCACCCATCGTATTCGCAGGCACCCTTATTCCTCGCCGTGCACCTCCAAACCGCATGAACCACATGAACCGCATGCCCCGCACCCGCGCAGGACTCGCGCCTGGCCCGCACCTGTGCACCAAGATCTCTATTTCCCCACGATAGGATTGGGGCATGGAAAACGTGGAAGCTCTCCGCCTCGCCCACGAGGCCGTCCTGGAAAGAATCGCCAATTCTGCCGAGCGCGCCGGCCGCGACGCCGCAGAGGTCCGTCTTATCGCGGTGACCAAGACTCACCCGGTGGCAACCGTACGAGATGCAGTGGCGGCGGGGATGACGGTGCTGGGAGAAAATAGGCCACAGGAGCTTTCGGCTAAGGCCAGCGAGGTGTCGGGGGTGACGTGGTGCGCGATTGGCCGGCTGCAGCGCAATAAGGCCAAGGAGGTGGCGGCGTGGGCGCAGGAGTTCCATGCGTTGGATTCGATACGCCTGGCGGAGGCGTTGCAGCGAAGGCTAGAGACCGCAGACCGCACGTTAGAAGTATTTGTACAGGTCAATACCTCCGGAGAGGTTCAGAAAGGTGGCATTGCTCCGGCCGAGGCTGCGAAGTTTTTAGGGCAGCTAGCCGACTATGACCGCCTCCACGTACGAGGACTAATGACGATGGCTCAGAATTCCCCCGAGGAAGCCATTGTGAGGTCGTCGTTTGTTCAGCTGCGCGAACTTCACGATGCCCTCCAGCCGGACTTCCCCACCGCAACCGAATTGTCGATGGGCATGTCCGGCGACTTTGAATGGGCAATCGAGGAGGGCGCAACGAGCGTGCGGGTAGGCAGCGCGCTGTTTGGCCCCCGTGGGGAATATCTGGGTTAGGTGCGCAGGAGGGCGCCGTGTTTCACCACGGTGATCTGCCATCCGGCGCTGCCGACCTCATGGAAATCGGTGACGGCGTGACCGTCGTCGGCGGCCCATCGTGGAATGGTTTCGGTGGCTTGGGTGCAGTCGAAGTCAATGACGAGCGCTTCCCCGTCGCTGAGCTGGTTGATGGCGGTTTTTGCGTCGATAAGAGGGAACGGGCACACCGCGCCCAGCGTGTCTATAACGTATGCGCCCGGTGCGACTGCGCGCAATCCTTGCTTATCGACGCCCACCTTCACCCCCGCCGGCGCCACCTCAAAGGCGCTGTTCACGCGAGTTTTCTGCGTAGGCTTGAGCCATACCTTCGCGGTAGCAGCAACTCCTAGGCCGATAAACAGCAGCGCCACCCACCCCTGATAACTAAACAGACTGGTCTGTACCATGCCATTGCCACGGTGCATCCGCCGGCAAGCGCCGCATCTATGCCCATGAGTGTGCCGCCTGCGATCGAGCGTATCGAGGTCGTCGCATCCGGCACCCGCACCCGAAACTCACCCGTGGCCTTTGCCGAAGCAAACGACCCTACAAGGATTCCCACAACAAGCAGCGTCCCCCAATTCAGGAATTTTGCATCGCCCGTGGTGAGCCAGCTAGTCAAGTGCGCTGTTGGGGTGGTGATGCCTAGGCCGTCGTTACGTCCAGTAGCAGCCGACAGCGGCCAGGCAAGCACCCCGAGAATCCCCACGAGGAGACCAGCCGTGTTCAGGCTCAGCGGGCGCTTCCATCCGGTGCGCCCCAGCGTAGCCACACTCACCCCGTCTTTACTGCGGTAATACCACACCGAATATGCCGTAAGCAGCGAAAGCCCAATCGCGAACCACCACGGGGAGAGCCCAAACGTATCAGGGATGGTGGTTGCGTTAATGGTAAATCCCTTGAGCCAGGTCGCTCCCCCGTGGAGAATTCCGGTCTTCATCGCAGCAGCCGATATGCCATAGAAAAGCAGCGCAAACCAGGATCCGACCAATCCTTCCCCTGAGCGATACCACGTCCCAGAAGCACAGCCACCGGCCAACACGATGCCGATACCGAAAATAAAGCCACCTACAACAACAGCAAGAGGCGCGAACGCATCCACTGGAGTGGTGATGACGCCGAGCGTGCGTAGCGCTGATAAGCCCACCGCGTGCACGGAAATCACAATAAGAAGCGCCACAAAGCCACGCCACGTTTTTAAAAGATAAATGTCTCTGAGCATTCCGGTGACACAGAAGCGACCACGCTGTAAAACAACGCCGAGCACTGCGCCAAGGAGAAGACCTGTTGCAATCATGAGGGGATATTCCTTTGGTCTGGGTTGCGTACCCCACACACGGTAGACCTATCCGTCTAGAACTACAAGGATTTTAAAGACAATTCTGTCTATTTTGAATAAATAGGGGTTTGCTGCGATTTTTTAAAATTCAGCTTTAACCCCGTGGGGAAACTGTGCAGCGTTCTCCTCCCCTTTGCCGAGTTCCATCCCCTTTCCCTCACCTGTTTGTCGTTTTTGAGAACGCTAGCGCGTACACACCCTACAAAACCCCAGGACACAATTTTTAGCGTTCTCAAAAGCGACAATGTTGCACCCCCTATTCAGCAAAGCACCCCTCACATCTTCCTTTATCCTTTTTAGATATATATCCTTAACTTATGAAACGCTGAAATTTCTCTAATGTATTTTGGTAGTCCTATTTCTAGAAATTTTCAGATGTACCCCTCCCTCCACAGCCCTTAAAGTTGATCAATCGCCAAAGCAGGATGGAATTACATGCTCGGGAAACTCATTGTTCGTTCTGTAGTTCGGTCTTCGACCACCTGGATTGCATTATTTATCTCTTCCATCGCTTTGTCTGTTGTCCTTTCTCTCAATATCGGGCTTGTTGCAGCTGGGGTGGCAGCCGATGGTAAAGCGCAACAGGCATTTATCGCTATGGGCGGCGTGGCACTTGGTTTTACTGCTCTTACCGGTTTTGCTTCTTTTGTTCTGGTGGTCGGTATTTGTATCCGGTTGCAACAACGGCATGTCGCGCTTTGGCAGATCGTGGGAGTTATGCCAAAGGCCGCTTTTAGTATTTTGCTCCTTGAGGTCCTCTTAGTGAGCGCGCTATCAGCGGTGATCGGAGCCCTTGTGGCTATCGCCGTGTGGCCCGCGTACGCCGCTTTCGTGGCTTCTATAGTGGTCTTCCGCAGAGCGATGTCCTTACTGCCCCGCTACCTTTGATTGCCCTTGTCATAGGGGTCTCGCTTACCGCGGCAGTAAATGTGGTCACAGGTATCCGCAGTGTGCTTAAGGTTGTCCAGTCCAACCTTGTTCACGCCTTCTCATCTTCAGCCGGGTTTCCCCACGGGGAAACAAAATCTCGTGTTCGACGCATCATCGCTGCGTTGGAAGGAGTCATCCTGATACTCGGGGTGTTAAGCCTCTATGTGGCTTTGTCTCGCGCGCCGGAACCAGATTCGGCTCAATCCGTAGGAAATTTCCTTACGTAGTACCCAGGTATGGGAATTTTGCTTTGCTTTGTTTTCGCAATGCTAGGCGGGGCTGTCATTCCTCCGGTGATCTCACTGCTTCGGTTCATTCCGGTGAAGTCCAATGCATGGTTTTTGGCCACCCGGGAGGCCTCCGCTCGCCCACCGCTTACGCGTTCTTTGGTCATGCCAGTCAGTTTGGCTGCCGCTGCGGTTGGTGTGATGACCATGTGGGTAGGAAAACTCACAGCGGTCTTCACGCAAGGTTATGGTGCTGAGGATTCGGTGTCTGCGCCTCCTGAGCAGATGGCGCTTCTTTTGGGTGGTCCAATTGTGGTTGCATGTGTCTCGGCAGCTGCGGTTGTCTTTGCAACGTATAACCAGCGTTCCGAGGATAACGCCCTGTTGTTGGTCTCTGGGGCAACTCCACCGATGATGTATTCCAAAGCGATAACGGAATCCGTTGTGTACGGTATAACTGCGCTAGTGTGCGCCTGCATCATTGTTGCGGTCAACGAGGTTGCTATGGTCTTTGCTCTTAAAAGCGGCCCCGTCCCGGTCGCTTCCTTCACTGCCCCGGGGTGGCAACCAGTGGCTGTGATTGTGCTTGGGATTGTGTTGCTGCTCATTATGCTGCTGGTCATCGCGGCCAGGGGCGCACGCAAGAATTCAGTATCTATCGTCATAGGGAGTAAGTAATCGTGAATAGGCCCCTTCTCGTTGCGCTCAGGCTCGCAGCGTATCGACGTCCTACGCGGCGTCGATGTAGACGCCTACCCTGGCGAGTTCGTCGCAATCGTTGGTAAGTCCGGCTCCGGAAAATCGACGCTGTTGTATTGCCTCTGCGGTTTGCACCAAGCTGACGAAGACCGCATACGTCTCGGCGAGCATGACGTCGCTGGCGCGTCTCGGGCGCAGCTGGCCAGTATTCGGCGCGCCACGATGAGCTTTATTTTCCAAGATCTCAATCTGATTAGTGCGCTCAATGTCTCAGATAACGTACGGCTCCCTTCGCAGCTGGCAGGGAAAAGAGTGAGCAAAAAGAAGGTCGATAACGTATTGGAGCAAGTGGGGATGCCAGGCATCGGCAAAAAGCACCCTCACCAGCTTTCTGGCGGGCAGCGCCAGCGTGTTGCCATCGCGAGATCCCTGCTGCGTCGTCCACCCCTGCTCTTCGCCGATGAGCCCACAGGTTCTCTCGACGTAACTTCAAGTTCCACCGTGATGGATCTGCTCCGCGGGGTCACGTCGGCAGGCACATCTTTAGCCATGGTCACCCATGATCTCGACATTGCGGCTTCCGCCGATCGCGTTATCGTCCTGGAAAACGGGCACAACAGTGCCGTCCTCAACGCGCCCTCTTCTGCCGAGCTTTTTGCGCGCATTCATGGGCAGACAGCGGATAAAGGCGTGTGATCACCGCTTCCGCTCAAAAGTATCGGTTGCCACAGCCGCCACAACCCCCAAGCACACGAGGCACACCATCGGCCCGAGTGCCATCCACGGGGCGCGTTCTAGATAACGCGTAGATTCTTCCAGGATCACGCCCCAATCAGGGCTTCCGACGCTGGCCCCCACGCCTAAGTATCCCAATGCCGCCAGCGAGATCGCATTGTGAGCGATTCTCCCCACGGAGTGGCGGATTACTGCCGGCGCAGTCCACGGCACAACATGGTGGCGCAGCAGATGCCATCGGGTGGCTCCCATCGTTGCAGCGAAACGATAATGCCCGCTGGCTTTGGCCTCTTGCACCACCGCTGCGCAGTGAGAGGCCAGCGGAATCCATCCAACGGATAGCACTGCAACGGCAGCCGTGGTGGTGGAAGGACCTAACACCAGCCAGAATGAGGCCGAGGAGGACGGCGGGAAAAGCGTTGAGAGCATCGCCGATGTGCAGCACCCACGACCCCATATGCCCAGCGATCAGCCCGATGAGTGCACAGGCGGCGGTCACTGCGATGGCGACTCCTATGGAATAGGCAAAGCCGTCGGCAAGCCTGGCCCAGATGTCGCGGCCAAGCTGATCTGCACCCAGCGGATGGCTAAGGGAATACCCGGAAAAACGGTCGTCGGTGTTAATCGCACCGCTGTGCACAACGCCAACGCCCACTGCGATAAGCGGAAGCAGCGCCACAGCAAGGCTGATGCGATCGAACACCGCGCTGGTTCCTGCGTTCACGCCGGTGCCTAACGACACCCCAGCCACGTCGCTTTCCAGACGTCGCAAGATGAAGCGACGCAGCCAATTCGCCACGATGCCGCTCACTGCGCCGACAACAAGCACCACAAACACTGCAGCTTGCAACACAGGAAGATCGGAACTCAATGCGGATTCCACCACGGTGCGACCAAAGCCAGGAATGTTAAAGGTGACCTCGACGGCTGCAGTGCTCGCAAGAGTACCGGCGAAGAAAAGGGTGAGCAGAGGAATCGTGGGTACCAATGAACGCCACAGTAGCTGGCGGACAATACGAGAATGTGCCACGCCATTAATCCGCCAGGATTCCACCCACGTTTCTTGCATCGCGGAATCAGATGAAATCAACAGCACTCGCCCATAGACACCGCCGGCGCATACCCCCAGGGCTAACGACGGCAACACCATATGTGCCGGCGACGACCACCCGCCCACGGGTAACACGTGCAGAGTCAAGGAAAAAACCACAACACGATCACAGCGACAACAAAGTCTGGAAGCGCCGCCAGCGCTGCCAACACCTGGGGCGCTGCCGCCCCGGCGCTTTTACCGCGAGCGGCCCCGGCCAGGCGCGGCCCCACGATCATGAGGGCCACCACCAAACACAGCATCGTGGAGGCAAAAGTGAGGGTGGCGGTAATTCCTAATCCGTGGGTGGCCTGCTGCCATGCATCCTGCGCAGGGTTGAAACCCCAAATTCCCCACGGAAGAGGCCGGCAAACCACCGCAACACCGATTCCCACGGAGTCTGCGGAAGATCGAATTCCTCCCGGATCGCTTGGAGTAATTCGGGAGTTGCCTCGCGTTCGCGTTCGCGGGCTCGGAGGACGGCGAAAGCCGGCTCGCGCCCGGTAAACCACGGCAATAAGGCGGTGGCTACGAGGGCTAGCAGATATGTTGTTACGGCAATGCCCACCGTGGTGAGCGTGCGTGCGCGAAAGCGAGGCGATCTCATGTGGGGTTACTTCTTAGCGGAAAGTTCCGTCTTTTCTGTGATGAGGGAACGTTCCATGGGGTCGGTGGACAGGCCCTCTACATTTTTGGAAGCGACCAGTAGTTGCTCGTGGGCCAGCGGGACGACGGCTCCGGTGGATACCACGTCTGCGCCGATGGATGCGGCGCTCTGGAGGCGAGTGTTGAGATCTTTCTCGCCCTTAGCGTCGGCAATGTCCTTGTCGATCTTCGGGTCGCAGAGGCGCGACAGGTTGTAAGAACCCTCGCAGGAGAAATCGGTCTCTAGGAATGCGAGGGGGTCACCAGCACCAGACATGTAGTTGCGGGATCCGATGATGGCGTCAAAGGAGCCGTCGAGAAGCTGCTTTTCCAGGGAGGCATAGTCGGCGACCGTGATCTCCACGTTAAAGCCCAAAGCACGAAGCTGGTCGGCGATGAGATTCGCGGTTTCGGGGAGCTCGGCGCGAGAGTCCCAGGTGGCTAGGCGAACAGTCTTGCCTGCCCCGAGATTCGCGTCGGCCTTAGGAGCCTCCGATGCAAGCGGCTTAGCCTTCTGAGCTGCAGCCCACTCGGTGTCCTGGTTGAAGAGAGAGCCTTGCGTCTTATTGGCTTTACCCTCGTAGATTTTCTCCACGATGGGTTCTGTCTTGATGGCGCCCGCGACAGCAGCGCGCAGGTGAGCGTCTGCGAACACGCCCTTTTCAGCGTTGAGGTGCAGCAGCACGGCGCGTGGGAGGTGAACGTCGGTGATGTGAGCGTCGGAAAGCTCTGGCAGCGAGACCACAGGGACGCCCTTGACCACGTCAAGGTCACCAGCACGGAAAGCATTGGCGCGAGCTGCGCCGTCTTCAATGAAGGAGACTTTTAGAGCGGAGGTCTTGGGCTTGCCGTTCCAGTAGTCGCCAAAGGCCTCAGCGGTGACGGAACCGTCGGTTTCTTTCTTGACCAGCTTGAAGGGCCCCGTCCCGTGGGCAAATGGGTCGGGATTCTCCCCCTGATATGCGGCCTCCGCGAGGATGGCGGTGCCGGGGTCAGAGAAACGCTGAACCAAGATGGGGTCAGCCTTAGGCGACGTGACGGTCACCTCATGCTCGCCGGTGGCCTCGACTTTCAGGTCTGCTTTGCCCAGGCCTTTTGGTCGGGTAGCTGCAGAAAGAGCGTGTTCAAGGGCATTTTTCACGGCTTTTGCATCGAGTTTGCTTCCATCGTGGAAGGTCACGCCCTGACGCAGGCTAAGCACAGCAGTGCGGTCGTCTTTCATCTCCCACTTCTCAGCGAGTACTGGCTTGAGCTTGGCGTTCTGGTCAAGGGTGACCAGGGTCTCCGCGACACCCATACGCAGGTTAAGCACGGAATCGTCAGAGAACAGGGAGAAACCAGCGACGGGCTTGAACTGCAGCGCAACGCGCAAGGTCTGTCCGTCGGCGGAGTCAGAACCTGAGTTGGTGAAACAGCCAGACAGAGTCGCGGCAACGGTCAAGGTGGCAACTGCCAATCCGAGTTTCTTCATTTTCATTGTTGAACGTCTACTTTCTTTTGTTCTTTAAGTTTGGCAAGCCCCACCGCCGAGACGGCAAGCAGCGCAGTCATAGTCAGCCACGGGATTGCGGCCCGCCGGCTGAGTGATTTCCGCTTTGTCCAGAGTCGCCCCCACGGCCACAGAACCCAGCAGAACTGCCAAGCCGCCGAAGCCGTTAAGGAACCCGTAGTAAGAGCCCAGGTTCTCGTTGCTGGCTAGGTCGCCAACAAGATCTCGGGCTATCGGGACCGCGATCATAATTCCGGTATGCAGCAGCACCATCATGATCACGGCTGGCAGGTACGCTGCCCAGCCGTGTATGTCTATCCCTGACGCTGCACCAACCACGGCAAAGCTCGCAGCCATGAGGCCAAAGCCGCCGCCTAAGACCACCTTGGTAGGCTGCTTTTCAGCCCAGCGGGTCACACTCGTTTGCAGCGCGATCACAAAAATCGCAGCGCCTGTAAAAAACCAGCCCAATGAGCTATCCGAGCCAGCAGCGCGCCGAAGCTCCACCGGCAGCGAAAGATACTGTTGGTTGTATGCGAGCAGATACGTGGAATATAAAATCGCAAAGACCACGAACTTTTTGTTGGTGATCACGCTCGCCCATACTGCGACCATCCCCAAAGGTGCACTCTCCCCGTGGGGAATTGGGTTCTTGTTCCACCGGCGCCATAGCAACGCGTGCATCACAAAGATGCCAGCGAAGATGGCGGCGCCGGCAAACGAGACGGTGGAAAATCCGAGGGGGATCAGCAACGCTCCCAGCAAAGGCCCTGTTAACGAGCCCACCCGGGAATAGGACGCGTCTAGGGCAAACAACCGTGCGCGCGTAATCACGCCCTGTTTTTCCAGCGTGAAGCCTTCAGAGGCAAAAATGGATTCCACTGCCGGGGAGAACAATGCTGCTGCAAAACCAATGAGCACCACGCCGAGCGTCATCGACCCCACACCCGTCGCCATGCCCACGGTGATAAAGCCCAGCACCCGGATGGCAACGCCCACCAGCAAAATGGGACCAGCGCCCCATTTATCTACCAGCCCGCCGCCTAGGAAGAACAGCCCTTGTTGACTAAAGGTACGAATCCCCAAAACCAGGCCAACCACGGCTCCCGCAGCCCCAAGGTTTTCTGAAAGCTGAACTGCAATAAACGGCACCACTAAGTAAAACCCGATGTTAAAGAGCATCTGAGTGACAAGCAGCGTAGAGATATGGATAGGAAGATTGGTTAGTTTCACTGGTCAAGCTCCAAAGCAGCGCGGAGAAATACCTGTACTTCAGGGTCGGTTGTTTTTATGTGATCGGCTGGCCCGACATAGCGCGCTGTTCCACCGACCATCACAAGAAGCTGGCTGCACGTGGCGCGCAGCGCGGCAACATTGTGGGAGACAAAGATAACTGTTGCATCGGATTCCAAGAGCAGCGCCTGCAATAGCCGCGCGGTCTCGCCGTCCAAGGCCGAAAAGGCCTCGTCCGCGATCACGAGTTCAGGAGATCCCAGCAGCGCACGGGTGATCGCCACGCGTTGCCGCTGCCCGCCAGAGAGCTGCCTGGGCTTGCGTTGTGCTACCGCCGGGTCCAGCCCAAGCGCCTGCAGAAGACCGGGTATTTCCCCACGGAGGTGGTTGAGTTTTTCCGCGCTCCCCTCCTGCCCACGAAGCCGAATCACTTGCGGTTCGATGATGCACTCGGCCACTGTCATCCGTGGGCACAGTGAGGAACCAGGATCTTGAGGAATGTAGCCCACCACTGCCGCGTCGACGCTCACGCTGCCGGAATCCGGGGCGATCATTTTTGTGATGAGGGAAATCAGCGTGGTTTTGCCGGCACCCGAGGGGCCGATGACTCCGAGTTTCGCGCCCGCATTCACCTCAAAAGATAGCTTTTCGACGCGCCCAGCCACGGTAGCCTCGCAAAATTTTACAAGAACGCGTCTGGTCATAGCTGTGTCACCTTTCCGTCGGCAACATGCAACTGCCGGGTGCCTAATCGCCTAGCAACTCCCCGCGAATGGGTGGAGATCACTACTGCGCCGCCCGTGGCCTCATGGAATGCGTCCAATGCGTCGATCACAGCAAGGGTGGCTATGGGATCGAGTTCTGAGGTGGGCTCGTCGGCAAGCAAAAGCTCGGGGTGCGACGCAAGAGCTCCCGCGATCGCCACGCGCTGGCGCTGACCGCCCGATAACTCCAATGGATAGCGATGTCCCAGCTCACTGGTGATACCGCAGTTAGCCAAAGCTCGCTCTGCCACCTGGTTGGACGTTGCCATGAGCCGCACCTGTTTATCGCAGCGCACCAACGGATTAAGCGAGCCCAAAGAATCCTGCATGATCAGCGCCGTGCGTCGTGCGCGTGTGATCTCACCTGTGACGACGATTCCCGGCGTCGTCGCCCCACACAACGCACGCAACAACATAGTTTTTCCTGAGCCGCTGCGACCAGTGATCGCGATTTTGTCGCCAAAAAAATATCAAGCTTATCCACGCTCAGCAGCGTCGTACCAGACGCTGTTGCTATGGTGAGACTCCGTACACTAACGATCGGCTCAGCGGGGTCGCGTTCCACGATCTACTCCTCACGGGCCTGGGCGGTTATTTCCCGGCGCGACCCGTCAACGGCGCACCGACGCTATTGAACGTATTTCGCTTTTCAATAGTTCTGCCGCCGGCTAGCTTAGCACAGACACAGGTGTGCACCTAACCCGGATTCAGGCCTTCCTGAGGATTCCACACCCAGCGCTTTCCCAAGGAATCCTGAAAGCTAATCCTCACTACTTGATGCCTGGTACTCGATAACAGCGCGTGTGTCTGCGAAGACCCACATTCCTCCGGAAGCTCCCATCCCTGCTCAAACCTATTGATAGCAAAATAACGACCTGGTGGAAGTACTTTTATGCACAAAGGTCGGGTGGTGATTCCCTGAACCTCTACGTCGATCTGTACGTTGTAGAAGATCGATACCTGCGAGCCTTCATTGGATACAACAAGGCCCCACTGCTGGCATGTGTCTTGTTGGTCACGGTAGGACCACCAGGCCTGTAATCCCCCTGCGATCAGACGACGATCGCGTTCCATATCTCGGTGATCCCGCTCTTGCTCGCGCTTGTGCATAGCAAGCTCGGTTTGTCGTTGTTCCTCACGAATATGCCTATTGAGTTCAACGCTCAAGCTTTCTGTCTCTCAGGCATACTTTTCAGATTTTCTCGACTGCCGATTCGCCTGAACCGCGACGAACAGCGCCGCGAGGCCGCTCAAAGCTCCCGCCCATTCCGCTAGTGATCCTATGTCCATAGATTCAAAAACTATCCCCGTGGGGAATAATAAACGAGTTCTCCCGATACAGGGGGTATGGTATCGGGAGAACTCGTGTGTGTTACAGGCGGTGTTTATCCCTCGTCCGTGGACAAAGCTGCCACGAAGGCTTCTTGCGGCACGGACACCGAGCCGATGTTCTTCATGCGCTTCTTACCGGCCTTCTGCTTCTCCAGCAGCTTGCGCTTACGCGAAATATCGCCGCCGTAGCATTTGGCGAGGACGTCTTTACGCAGGGCTCGGATATTTTCGCGGGCGATCACTTTGGAGCCAATTGCTGCCTGCACGGGGACCTCGAATTGCTGGCGAGGGATGAGTTCCTTGAGCTTCTTGGTCATCTTGTTGCCGTACCACTGAGCGTTATCTCGGTGAACGATGGCGGAGAATGCGTCGACCGGCTCGCCTTGCAGGAGGATGTCTACCTTGACCAGGTCTGCCATCTGTTCACCTGATTCCTCGTAGTTGAGGGAGGCGTAGCCCTTAGTACGAGACTTGAGCTGATCAAAGAAGTCAAAGATGATCTCGCCCAACGGCATGGTGTAGCGCAGCTCCACGCGGTCTTCGGAGAGATAATCCATTCCTCCCATGATTCCGCGCTTAGTCTGGCACAGCTCCATGGTGGTGCCCACAAAATCTGAGGGAACAATGATGGTGGTCTTCACGATCGGTTCATAAACCTCACGCAGTTTTCCGGCAGGCCAATCTGAAGGGTTATGAACCCGGGTTTCTGCACCGTCTTCGGCGACCACGCGGTAGTTTACCGACGGTGCCGTGGAGATCAGGTCGAGGTCAAACTCACGCTGCAGGCGATCACGGGTGATCTCCATGTGCAGAAGTCCGAGGAAGCCGCACCGGAAGCCAAAGCCCAGAGCCACGGAGGTTTCCGGCTCGTAGGTGAGGGAGGCGTCGTTAAGTTGTAGTTTTTCCAGAGCATCGCGCAGATCCGGGAAATCAGCCTGGGAAATCGGGAAAAGACCGGAGTAGACCATGGGACGCGGTTCTTCGTACCCCTGCAACGGCTCTTCTGCCCCGTGGACGGCCCACGTAACGGTGTCGCCCACCTTGGACTGGCGCACGTCCTTCACACCGGTGATCAGGTACCCCACCTCGCCAGGGCCCAGACCTTTACATTTCTTAGGCGTGGGGGAAACGATGCCGATTTCCAGCAACTCGTGGACTGCGCCGGTAGACATCATCTGAATCTTTTGGCGCGGGGTCAGCTTGCCGTCGATCATACGAATGTAGGTGACGACGCCCCGGTAGATGTCATAGACCGAGTCGAAAATCATCGCGCGGGCGGGTGCTTCCGAGCCAAAATCAGTAGCGGGGGCCGGAACCAGCTCGGCAACCTTGTCCAGGAGCTCCGCCACACCTTCACCGGTCTTACCGGAAACCCTCAAGACGTCCTCAGGCTCGCAGCCGATGATGTTGGCTATCTCCAACGAGTATTTCTCGGGGTCGGCAGCGGGTAGGTCTATCTTGTTCAAGACTGGAATGATTTCCAGGTCTTTTTCCATAGCTAGATAAAGGTTCGCAAGCGTTTGGGCTTCAATCCCCTGGGCGGCGTCGACAAGCAAAATCGCGCCCTCGCAGGCCTCAAGTGCGCGGGAAACCTCGTAGGTAAAGTCCACGTGGCCGGGGGTGTCGATCATCTGCATGACAATCTGCTGATCGGCAAACGCGCCAGAACGCGGAACCCACGGCAAACGCACGTTCTGCGCCTTGATGGTGATGCCACGCTCACGTTCGATATCCATGTTGTCCAGATACTGGTCACGCATGTCCCGGGCGTCGACAACATTGGACAGCTGCAAAATTCGGTCCGCCAAGGTGGACTTACCGTGGTCAATGTGAGCGATGATACAGAAGTTTCGAATCTGCGAGGGATCCGTAAACGTCGTCTCCGCGAATTTATCGGCCATGGGCGTTACTACTCGTACCTTTCCTTGTGAATTCTCCCTAACACTACCCGACCCACGCCACACTCGAACAATGCAGCGTTAGCATCTCAGCAGCCCACCCCCACACACAAAAGCGTAACGCGACAGCCCCCACAAAAGTCCCCAAAACTACACAACACATGCAAACTCACTACGCGAGGGCTAGGGTATGGGAGCATGGGCATGAAAGACCTAGTGAAGATGCGCTGGCTAAGCAGACTCGCAGCCATACTCACACGCGAATCCACTATCCCACTCGATCGCGGCCTGGACAGACTTAACGACCGAATCGGACTCGACCACGAACACCGACGCTTCCACCGGATGGATATCGTCTCCTGCAAAGTACGCCCCTCCGGCGAATGCGCGCGCACCATCTTCTATGCCCCCAACATGGACGGACAAGTCGACCCCGGAGAGGTCGTATGGTTCTGGGCCCCCAGCGACAACTCCCCCAAGAAACTCCGCGAACGCTCCATCGTGGTCGTAGGGCGCCATGGCCCCAAAGTTCTCGGTCTGCTCATCTCCCCCAACCCGACGCACAACAACGACGACCACTGGCTCGACATCGGCGCCGGCCCCTGGGATGAAGCCGGGCGACAAAGCTGGGTACGGCTAGACAAAGTCGTCTCCGTGCCAGAAGCCGATATTCGACGCTCAGGGGCGGTCATGCCGTCTAGGCGCTTTGATCGCATCGCCAACCGCCTTCGTGGGGAATTCGGCTGGGAATAACACGGAAAACCTATAACTGACCACTGACTTCCACCACGGCAGCTTTTTATAAGTGCATCCTCACCCCTAGCCTTCTCAACACGACCACAATAGTTTGTTCCCGCCCCCACGAGCTGGTAAAATTTCCGCTCGTTGTCCATTAATGTCCTTTTGGTGGATGTTCCCGCAAGGCGGTCAGGACCTTGGGTCCGCTTTCATAGCGAGAACAGCTCAGCTAGCGCGTTCCGCGTGTCAGCTCACCGCAATCCAACAAAAGGCTCAACAGAAAATTAAGAGGTATTGCCATGGCAAACATCAAGTCCCAGAAAAAGCGCGTTCTCACCAACGAGAAGGCTCGTCTGCGTAACAAGACCATTCGTTCCGCTGTTCGCACCGAGATCCGCAAGTTCCGTGAGGCTGTCGCTGCCGGCGACAAGACCGCAGCTGAGACCCAGCTTCGCGTCGCATCCCGCGCACTGGACAAGTCCGTGTCCAAGGGCGTCTTCCACCGCAACAACGCGGCAAACAAGAAGTCCAACATGGCTCACGCGCTGAACAAGATGGCTTAAGTCTTACGCACGAGTAAGCGCCCGGTATCTGGAGTTTTGCTTCACGATACCGGGCGCTTACTCGTGGGGAACACAGAGGACGGTGCACGCTGCTTTGGTCAGAACAACGAAGTCGCTCCGGTAAAGACCAAACCGCAACCCGCAAAAATAAAGAAAAGGCCAGCGCCCAGGTCTATCCATGGGCCAGCCTTGAGCAGCTTCACCCGCATCGCGTTAGTACTAATCACGGTAGCCAGAAGCATAAAGCCGCCGAATGTACACACCACCAGCGTCACAATGACCAACAGCGCCGTGCCGATGCTTGGCTCCGAGGGGAGAAACGGAGCAATAATCGCCGCAAGGTAAAGAATAATCTTGGGGTTAGACAAATTTGTGAAAAATCCCTGTCGGAGACAACTCGCCGGAGTCCCCACGAGGGAATCAAGATTCGCGGCCACCGTAACCCCACCATCGCGAAACTGCGCCCGCGCCGACAACAGCAACCGGCTTCCCATCCACAAAATCCACAGGCCACCTACCAGCTGAATCGTGCTCAAAATAGCTGGATAAGCAGTCAATAACGCAGTCGCACCAAACACGGTCAACGTAAGCCAGATCGTAACGCCAATCGTAATGCCGCACACCGCGGCGTACGCGTGTCGACGCGACTTGGTGGCCAGACGGGTGACAAAAAAGATATCGGATCCAGGTGTCACCATGCCGACCAGGCTGATGACGACCAAGGTCCCGAGCTGGCTAAGCTCCATGTTGGGAAAGCGTGGCGGCTAGCTCGTCTAATCCGAACATCCGGGCAGTGTCGATGGCATTCGGATGCCCTTCGTGGGGAAATGCGCCGGCGTTGAGTAGCTTTTCCACCACCGTCATATCCTGTTTGAACACGGCACCCGCAAGAGGTGACTGCCCGCGACCATTGAGCTGGTTGACGTTTGCTCCACGGGAGATAAGGGCGTCGAGTGTCTCATGATGCCCGGCGTATGCAGCGAGCATCAGCAGGCTGTTGCCGTCTTGGTTGGTGAGGTTGGGGTCTACGCCGTTGTCGATGTAGGCGGCGAGATTGGTGGTGTCGCCGTTGCGGGCCATGTCGAAAAGCTTGGATGCCAGCTCTTGGACGTCTTCGGGTACAGATTTGTCATTCACGGTCAATATTTTAGCGGGCCAGCTCAGAGATGCGCCGGATTGCATTCTCTATTTCGAAATCCGGGTCGCCGCCTAGGGTCCCGTTGGGGCCATGTCCTTTGAGGCTCGCATCAAGGTCAGCCATGAGAATGACTGCTTGGCTAATTGCATCGCCATTCCATGCGCGCGCGACTTTAGCCGTCTTTTCAACCACAAAAGGCGCCATACCTAATTGGCGAGCAAGCCCCGCAGAGTCAATCCGGCCGCGGGCGGAGTAGAGCCTTGCGATTCCGCCGATCTTGTAACTCAATGCCGCCGCCAGCGCCACAGGGCTAACCCCCAATTGCAATGCCCGGCGCGCGCTCGCCACTGCTCGCTGCGTTTGCCCTGAGCATGCCAGGTCTGCCACGTCGAACCCGGAGACTTCGGCAACTCCTACGTAGTAATCACGGACCTTCGCGGCAGTTATCTCGCCATTGTTATCCGCTATCAGCTGGCTAATCGCGGATGCCAGCTCTCGTAGATTAGAGCCCACGCCTTCTAGAAGCGCATGAACGACGTCAGGCGTGGGACGAATTCCGTGTGCACGAAACTCTGCGTTTACCCACGGGATGCGTTCGCTGGGTTTGAGTTTGTTGGCCTCATGAACCTCAGCGATTTTTTTGAATTTGGGGATCGTCGCTTTTTGCCGGCCGCCACCGGAGTGCACGATGATCATGTATATGCCGGGCCCGGGGTCGACGGCAGCAGAGAGAATGAGCTGGGTTGGTTCTTTGCCGGCTTCTTCGACTTTGTTCAGCACGATGATTCGGTCTTCGCCGAACAGGGAGGGGCTCAATAAGTCGATGAGTTCCGATTGGTTGACTTCACCGGCCCGGAGAGAAGACACGGTGATGTCGTCGCCGGCTTGAGCTTTGATGCTGTCGATGACGCGCAGACGTGCGCGTTCGGCTAGAAATTCGTCGTCGCCAAGAACAAGATGGACCGGTCCCACTGTTGTACCCACGCAGACAATAGTGCCATAGAGGCGGGCACTGTTCCTCAGAAGCGTCCGTCGGAGGCTTTCTGGGTGCCGTCGATAAGCACAGCCACGTTTCCGTCCCCGTGGGGAAAGAGGACAGGCGTGCCGTCGAGACGCATCACGGGCCGTTTGGGTGGTTTTGTTTTTTCTTTGACCACGATCAAGTCAACGCCGGTGGGAGCGGTCTCAGCGTCGGCGGAGGTTTCCACTACGACGATGCTTAAGGTGCGGTAATCGACTTCGCGTGGGGTGTGTACGACAAAAGGCCCGGCAACGAGCAGCGCAATGCCCAGCGGCCACGCCTTGTGAGAGTGGAAAGCCAACAAAGCCCATAGCGCAACCACGATCACCCAGCAGGTGCCAAGCAGCGTGGATTCTGGCAGGGGTACGCCTAACGTTGAGCCTCGCCAGGAAGCGCAGGTGTGGGCGACCAGGCCGATCCAGCTGGCGAGGAGATCAGGAAGCTGAATCGCCGGCCAATCGAAGGGAGGAATCCACACGAGTGCGACGGTTGCAAGGCCGATCACGGTAATGAGAGGCACGACAGGTGCGGCGATAACGTTGGCGGGGACTGACACCAAAGAAATACGACCTGCCATCATGGCTACGAGTGGGACGGTCACGAGTTCTGCGGCGATCGCAACCGCTATCGACCGCAAAATAATGTCAGGGATACCCAATTGTGTTCGTTGTCGCTGGAGACTGGCGCGTGCCAGAGGCCGGTAGATCAGGGGGTGCAGAGTGATAATCCCAGCAGTCGCTCCTACAGAAAGAGCGAAACCATAGTGCGCCGCTAGCCCGGGTTCCCAGAGGAGGAGGCAGACCACAGCGAGACACAGAGCGTGAATCGGTGGGGTTCTTGACGCATTCATCGCCGCGATAAGACCCCCGCCTCCCATGACAGAGGCCCTTAACACGGAAGGCTCTGGGCCAACAACGCAGACGAAAGCCACAAGCGCACTGCCTGCAGCCCATCTACGCACGCGCGGGCTACAACCGCATGCTGCCAAAAGTGACATAACGGTGGTGATGAGAATAGTGACGTTTCCCCAGCTCACAGCGGAAAGGTGTGCAAGGCCGGTCGCAATATACTCCTGCTTTTCTTCCGACGTTTGCAGCGACGTGTCCCCCATTACCATGGCGGGTACCAGGCCCTGCGACGGCGAATCAGTGAGCGCCGCCACGCGTTCATTAAAGCGAGTGCGCAGAAGGGCACTTATCGCATGTATTCCGTCTGGGCCATGTGTCACTGTCACTGTGATGTCGTCGGCAAAGAAAAACCTCCGCCCCAACCCCACAGAACGGCTCGTTGTCACTGTGCCAGTCATGGTTATGTCCGTTCCCGGAGTTAATCCTGCTACTGGCTTTCGTAGCAACACTGGTATTGGCTCGGGAAACCCCGGAACATGCGCGCGAAACAACCAACCGGAACGCACTTCTTGCACAGTAGTACTCACCTTCGCAGTGATTTCCCTACCAAACTGTGCAGTGTCTGCCGCGATGACCCGCAGCCAGCACCCTATGCTTATCGACGCCCCTCCAGCGGCCACAGCAATCGCCTGCCCGCGATCCCACCGCACCACCGCTACAGCTCCTATACCTGCGATGATCAACCCCCACCACGGGGTTCGGCTCCACAACACAGCTAACGTGCACAGCCACACCACGACTGCAGTGGGAACTAGCCGAAGCTCTGTCATAACATCACATTCCCCGATAAGGCCTCAAATTTCCTGGGACCTATCCCCTTGACGTCTTTCAACTGACCAATATCTTTAAACCCGCCGATTCGTTGGCGGTGCGAGATGATCGCCTCGGCGGTTTTCCCACCGACGCCAGGAAGCTGAGCCAGTTGTTCCGCTGTTGCGCTGTTCAGAGATGTTTTCCCTCCCTCTTGCGAAGATGCCCCAGCTGCATTAGGTGCTACCGCGGCGTGCGGCTCGCCGGCGCCGGGAACGCTGATTTGGGTGCCGTCGACAAGCTTTTGTGCCTGATTCAAGGAACGCACATCCGAGTCAGGATATGGTGCGGCCAACCGGAGGGCATCCGCGACACGTGCCCCGGCAGGCAGAGTATAAAGCCCCGATTTTTCCACCGCCCCGACCACGGCAACCACGACCGTCGTCTCTGCTGTCGTAGTCACGCTTTGTTGATGGATATGGGTCTCTGCAGCAAGATCCGCAGGTTTGAGCGCTTTGTCGGTAGCCGTGGGTCCCCCACCGCGAGCTAGCGTTATCGCTCCTACCGCCACGATCAGAACGATTGCCCATATCACTGCGTGCTTTTTACTGATCTCCCATCGAACCCCGTGGGGAAAATCCACATCCATCACGTCTTCAGTCCCCGTCGGACGTGTGAGCTCGCGCAGCCTCCCCATAGCCTTTTTCTGCACCCGCTTCATGGGGTCACACTAAACTCCGGGCGCTATGGACTGCCACTGCCTAGCGTGAGAAGCGCCTCTGCCTGTGGATAACGCTTCACCACCCCCTCTCGCTGTGGATAACTCCGTGGGGCGCTATGCAGTGAGACTAGTTTTTATTAGGCTCGGGATCATCTGTGTCTTCCTCCGGGGAAGAATACTCAGAGAAGACAACGGAAATTCCCAAAGCCCCTGCGCCACAGTGAACCGTCACGCTGCGATCAAGCGTGGTAATCATAAAACTCGACCCACTAGGCAGCGCTAACCTCAGCTGTTCTGCCAGGCTGTGTGCAGCTTCTTCTGCATCGGCGTGCTGAATCGCCACGAACGCCGGATGGTCTGCGCAGCGTTCCACAATGACGGAAGAGAGCTTGGCAAAGGCCTTCGACTGCGTACGCGTTTTTACAGCTAACTCAATTTTTCCATTGTGCAGCTTCATAATGGGTTTGGTAGCCAGTGCAGCGGATACCACCGCGGTGGCCGCAGAAATACGCCCCGACTTGCGCAGCTCATCTACTCGGTGCAGGTAAAGCCATGTATCAGAGCGCGTGAGCGTGTCCCGCGCTAACGCCTCGCAGTCGTCCAAGGAAGCCCCGTCGAGCGCAATGCGGGCAGCAGCCATAGCAGCAGCCCCCACAGCCATACCAACGGTTCCGGTATCGATCACGCGGACTAATCCGTCGAAAACGCCGGAAGCAGCAACAGCAGCCGACCAGGTAGCGGAAAGTTCCTTGGAAAGGTGCAGAGCAACCACGCCGTCGTCGCCGCCGCGTTCCAGTTGACGCGCATAGGCAGCGGCAAGTTCCAGGGCAGTGAGCCCAGACGTTGATACCTCTGATTCCCCACGAAGGATGTGGAGGTCAAGGACGGTAATCCCCAACTCCTCTATCACGTCTTGCGGCAGCCCAGACGAGGAGTCAGTGATAATTCTGACTGGCATCGACTGACCCCCTACTGTGGTTGAGACGAAGGAGTAACGTTGGTTCGCCCGAGGCTCACGCCCATGTTCCAGCCGTCGAGATACCATTGCGCATGCGCTGCGGTCTCTGGGGTGAAACGGGCTGTCAGCTGGGAGGCATAGGCCTTTTCTTCCGCCTCTTGGCTCGCGCTATGTGGGTCTTTGAACTCAGGGCGTGCTGTGAGCTGCGCCCAACAGGTGTTATTCAGGCCCGAGAATATCGGGTATTGACCGACCTCCAGGCCTAGGAGATGACAGGTCAACGCGCTGATCGTCCCACCGTGGGCAACGATAAGCACACTTGTGTCATCCCAGTCGTGGTAATCCCGCATCAGCTCGTCGACAACGGGGCGTGCCCGGTGTGCCACGTCGAGTCGCGATTCCCCACGGGGAGGTGCCCAGGTGGCGTCGTGACGCCACACAGCGCGCGCACCGGGATAGTCAGCATCCACCTCGCCTATGGTTTTGGCTTGCCACTCTCCCAAGTCGGTTTCCCGAAGCCGAGGGTCGGTGGTCACGTCGATGCCGAGGCGCTTGCCGACCACGGCAGCCGTGTCGCGAGCACGGGCGAGATCTGAGGAGATGATTTTTCCGATGGGAAGTGTAGCCAGGAAGTCCGCCGCCGCTTCAGCCTGCGACCAACCGGCATCGGAAAGCACAGTATCGAGGTGCCCCTGCATGCGACGCGTCGCGTTGTATTCAGTCTGTCCGTGGCGGAGCAGGATGAGACGGCGGGTCATGGAACTAGAACTCCTCTTCGGCGGGTTCCTCACCGGCGAGGGGGATCTCGTCGAGAGACTCTACGTTGCGTACATCGATGTCATCGGCCCATTCTTCGGGACGGTTCATCGTCTCTACGCCTTCGATCTCAATAAGCGGGCAGTCTTGGTAGAGGCGATCCAGCCCGTAGAAGTCGCGTTCGGTGTTGCGTTGGACGTGAATGACGAGCATGCCGTAGTCCAGAAGCACCCAGCGGTTTTCGCGGTTTCCTTCACGGCGCTTTGGCTCGTATCCTTCTGCGGTGAGAACGTCCTCGATCTCCTCGACGATGGCGCGTACTTGACGCTCATTGTCTGCGGAGGCCAGTACAAATACCTCACTGATCGCCATGACATCGGAGACATCAATCACTGCGATGTTGGTTGCTTGTTTCTCATCTGCGGCAAGTGCTGCACTGGAAGCCAAGCGAATAGTGTCTTGGGTTGCGGTCACAGGGGGTCCTTTCCTAAATCGAGCCTAATTGTTCCATGTAATAGCCATGATTGGCTAACTGGTTCGTGGTTTCGGAGTTGGATCACGATATGTGTCCGCACCACCGGGATGGTACAGGCGGCGTTTTGCTATGTATTGCACAACTCCGTCGGGTACCAGATACCACACGGGCAGGCCTTCACGCGCACGGCGCCTGCACCCCGTAGAAGAAATAGCCATGGCCGGAATCTCAATGAGCTCAACGCGCTCTTGATACTTCAGCGGCAGCATGTCCTCTTTAAGCACGTATCCGGGGCGCGTGACCCCCACAAACGTGGCAAGTTCAAGAACGCGCTCCCAGTTTTTCCACGTAAGGATATTACCTAAGGCATCCGCACCGGTGATAAAAAACAGTTCCGCATCCGGATATTGCTCTTGCAGATCTTTCAGGGTGTCAACGGTATAGGTTGCCCCTGGACGATCAATGTCTACCCGACTCACGCTAAACCGTGGGTTAGAAGCGGTGGCAATCACCGTCATCAGATAGCGGTCCTCGGCATGCGACACATCGCATTCTTCCTTCTGCCAGGATGTTCCCGTGGGGACAAATACCACCAGGTCCAGATCAAATCTGGCGGCTACCTCGCTGGCCGCCACCAGGTGACCATGGTGAATCGGGTCAAAGGTGCCGCCCATGATCCCTACCCGGCGCGGATGCTCGATGACGGTCATGGCCGTATCCTTCCTGTTTATTCCAATCAGATTCCGATAAGTCTCCGACTAGGGGCGCGTCTGGCCGGTACCTTGCAAGATCCACTTGGTGGTGGTCAGCTCCGGCAGCGCCATCGGGCCACGGGCGTGCAGCTTTTGGTAGAGATCCCGATCTCTGCCCCCCATCCCGTACTGCTCACCGTCTGTGAACGCCGTGGAAGCATTGATCATGACCGCTGCAGCGTCTACTTCATCTGCAAAACGCTGTGCAGTCACGATGTTTCCGGTGACTATCGCCTCGGTGTGCCCCGTGGAATAGGTTCGGATATGGTCAAGTGCGCCGTCGATGCCATCAACGATGCGCGCGGCAATGTCCATGGAAAGATATTCCTCGGCCCAATCCTCCTCTTTCGCCTGCACGATGTTGCTAACGCCCAGCTGTCCTAGCGTGTCGACGTCCCCATGTACCGTCACCTCAGCCTGCTGCAGGGCGTCGATCACTTTCCGCTGCGTTTCCACCGGCAATGCACCATCGATCAAGACAGTCTCTGTTGCATTGCACACCGAACAACGCCGTGTCTTGCCGTTGAGCAACATCTCAATGGCCTGGTCGATATCGGCGACGTCTCTATCGATATAGAAATGACAGTTTCCTGTTCCAGTCTCGATTGTGGGAACCGTGGCTCCCGTGACCACAGCTTCGATGAGTCCTGCGCCGCCCCGTGGAATGACGACGTCGACAAGTCCACGTGCAGTGATCAGATCTTGCACGCTCTCGTGGGTATCACACGGTAACAATTGCACGGCCTCCGCAGGGACGTCATGAGAAACCAGCACGTCTTGGAGCACGCTCACCAAAGCAGCATTGGAGTAACGGGCAGATTTGGAACCGCGCAGCAGAGCCACATTTCCCGACTTCAGCGCCAAACCAAATGCGTCCACCGTCACGTTAGGGCGAGCCTCGTACACCATGCCCATAACGCCCAAAGGAATGCGTACTTGACGCATCTGGATGCCGTTAGGCATTACTCGACCATCCACGACATTGCCCACGGGGTCTGCGAGAGACGCGACTTGACGCAGCCCATCAGCCATAGCAGTAATACGCCCCTCGTCCAGGCTCAGACGGTCAATGAGCGACTCGCTCATCCCGTGAGCGCGCCCTTCCTCCACATCGCGGGCATTCGCCGAAAGAATCGTCGGGGTGTGGGCACAGAGGGCCTCAGCGGCGGCAAGAAGGATCGCGTTTTTCTGTGAGCTACGTAAACGTGCCACCCGTGGGGAAATGGCATGCGCTGCGCGCGCCTTGGCTAGGACGTCGTCACGCTCGATGCTGCGGATATCTGCGTTGGTCATAACGTATTACCGTACCCAACGTCACAGCTAAGCGTCGTGCGCAGCGCCGGGCTGCCTGCTAATACCCCGCTGCCACATCCACTTCCGTGGGCATCGTCTCCCCCGCCTCAAACGCCCGAGCATTGGCCACGAACAATTCGCCGCTGAGCGCATGCATGCGGTCCTTCGTGTTCGCCACATGTGGGGTGACAAGAACATTGTCCATTGACCACAGCGGATGCCCATCGGGCAGCGGTTCTGGATCTGTAACGTCAAGAGCCGCTCCGGCTATGGTGCCCTGCTGTAGCGCATGAACAAGGTCTTCCGTAACCACGAGACCACCGCGCCCCACGTTCACCAGCACGGCTTCCGGCTTCATCATCCCTAGGGTCCGCGCATCCACCATGCCACGGGTCTCGGAGGTCAAGGGCGCAAGAAGCACCACATAATCCGCGACACCGAGTACTCGGTCCAGCTCCACATAACTCACCGTCTCATCGGCTTGTTCCACCGGCCGCCCCGAACGGTTGACAGCGATCGTGTGCAGCCCAAAACCAGACACAAGTTCAAACAGACGGCGAGCAATCCCTCCCGCACCCACCACAACCAAGGTCTTGTTGTCATAGAGCCAATTAGTCTTCTCATCTGGCAGTTTTCTTATGCCCCACGTCTGGGCCCGCACCACTGCCGGAATATGGTGCAGCACCGACAACAACATGGTGAGCGTGGACTCAGCGACTGAATCCGCATAGAGACCAGCTGCATTGGCCCACCGTACTTCCGGGGTGAGCACCCCCGCCTCTGCGAGCCCGTCAACGCCAGCAAAGGCCACCTGCACAAACTTCAAGCCTGCGGGCAATTCCGGAAACTGCCGACCCGTGCCATTAAAGACAAGGAAATCCGCCTCATCCAGGTCGTCCACTCGGGTATGTCCGGCTGCTTCCAGCTGTCCAGTGGCCTTCTCCCAGATCTCCGGGTACATGACAAACTTCATCGGTTGCTGCCTTTCTTGTCGCGGATCTGTCACTTTGTGTCTTGCCACACAAGGTACGCTTTTATTCCCCGTGGGGAATTTCCCGCCGTGTCTCCCACGGCAGTCTCCAACAGATGCTCCGGCAAGTGATCCCGCGAGTGATTCCCAACCCGAAACTTAGCGTCCCCTAAATTTTTTCCACGTTCTCCGCTACAATCACACCTTGTGAAATTTGTTCTGATTACATTGGGGATGCTGTGCGTGGCACTTGGGATGCTCGGGGTCTTCCTACCGATACTTCCCACGACACCCTTTCTGTTAGCGGCTGCTTTCTTCTTTGCACGGAGCTCTGAACGTTTCCATCACTGGTTGCTCAATCACAGATGGTTTGGCCCCTACCTCAGCAACTACTACGAGGGGAAGATGACCACCTCGCACAAGGCACGCACGCTCACGCTGATGTGGACAGGATTATTGGTGTCAGCGTTTCTCGTCGACAAGCCTGTGATGTGGTTTGTCTTTATGTGTATCGGTGCGGCTGTCTCCACGCATATCGTGCGGCTCGGAAGATGAACTAAAACAACGAGTCAATTGATCGTTGTTCAAAAACCCTTAAATTTTGCTTCACAGCCAGTACCATGATTTGTGATACAACACTTGAATCGCTAAGGGGTACGCTGCTGTGTCCAGTCTTTTCCACTATTTGGCTGACCATCCAGTAGTTCTTGTCTTCTTGCTCTGCGGATTAGGTATGGCACTTGGCCGTATCAAACTACGCGCTATTGGGCTCGGCGCAGCGGGTGTGTTGTTCTGCGCGATCCTCTTCTCCGCTGTTGCTCCCCGCTACGGGGGTGCAACTGGCCTTACCCAGCGACATTGGTCATTTCGGTCTTGCTTTATTTGCCTTTAGCATCGGCATCACCGCTGGGCCGAGTTTCTTCCACAGTGTGAAAAACTTTCTCGTACCGCTACCGCTGCTAGCAACCGTGGTTCTCTTTGGCGCAGTCGCCGCTGTGGCCTACGGCGTAGGAGTCCACCTCTTCCACCTAGACATCGCCGTCGTCGCCGGTACCTACGCCGGCGCGCTAACAAATACACCTTCCCTCGCCGCTGCCAGCGCAGCATCGGGAGAACCCGCCCTCACAACAGTGGGATACTCAGTGTCTTATCTGTATGGCGTCGTAGGGATGATGATCGCGGTGCTCTTTGCTCTGCGATACTCGCGCACTGATAGAGACGCGCCTTCCCCTTTGGATAATCAAACAGTGGTGGTCGATCGCACTGATAAGCCAACTATCCAAGACATTCTTACCCTGGTAGACAACAAAGTAGCGTTCTCCCGCGTAAAAAGTGGCGACCAACCGGTCCAACACGCCGCCCCCGAGCGTGTGCTGCTTAAGGGGGATCTGATTACCGTTGTGGGTCCGCGCAAAGACATCAATCGTGCCGCAACGCTTCTAGACCGCGATTCCACCCGCTCACTGATACAAGACCGCTCTCAGCTAGACTTCCGTCGCATTACGATCTCCGACCCCAAGATCGCCGGGCGCACTGTCTCATCGTTGAACCTCACCGACGACTACCATGCCACGATCTCTCGCGTTCGCCGTGGGGACGTAGACATGATTGCCCAAGCCGACCTAGTCCTCCAGGAAGGCGACAGAGTCCGCGTGGTCGCCCCCACCAAGAAGATGCCGCAGATCACTAAATTCTTCGGCGACTCCGCAGGCGGACTCAGCGACATCAATCCAGTCATCTTAGGCCTGGGCATGGTGGCCGGTCTGCTGTTGGGAGGCATTCCCATCCCCACCGGTGGCGGCTCTACATTCCATATCGGGGCGGCAGCGGGCACGCTCATCGTGGGGCTCATCCTAGGAAAGATCGGCCGAATCGGCTCAATAATCACAACGTTGCCTTACACAGCCACCATCGTTCTCTCTGAATTTGGGCTGCTCATCTTCCTCGCCCAAGCCGGCACCGTAGCCGGCGGCCAAATCATTCACGCCTTCAGTTCCGGTGAGTGGCTCAGCATTTTGACCCTCGGTTTCATCCTGACCTCTCTCCTAGCCGCCTCCGTGTATGTGGTGATGCGCTGGATGTTCGGCATGGGAGGCACCAAACTAGCCGGCTATATCGCTGGCGTGCAGACGCAACCTGCGGTCTTGGCTTTTGCCAACTCGCGCACCGGTTTTGATCCTCGCGTCGCGCTGGGCTACTCGCTCATCTACCCGGTCGCGATGATCGCCAAAATCCTCACTACGCAGGTCCTTGCCGGCCTATAGCGCCCTGCGGTTAGGCTTATCGACGCCCCCGCCGCCCTTACGCGCGTGTCGCGTAGTTAGAAAGATAGTCCGCGTGCACCACGGCGCGTTGCTGCCCACAGGGGAAGCTGGACATGGGGAGACCTTTCAGCGCGCTCAGCGTAGCAGAGTCCACGGAGACCTCTCCCCGGCCAACGACTTCGCCCTCAGGCCCATGGATCTCTACGATCTCCCCTGCTTGGAAATCACCTTCAACATCTGTAATTCCCACGGCGAGCAGTGACTTTCCGCCCACGGTGACGGCCTCCACGGCGCCTGCGTCGATACGCAAAATTCCTGCCACGTCAGCGGTGTAGAGCACCCAGAATTTCCAGGCCGAAAGGCGATCTTCCTTGGGATCAAATACCGTTCCCACGCGAGCAGAATCTAATGCCGCACCGATGCTGTCCGCGGAGGTCAACAACACCGGAATTCCCCCACGGGAGGCAAGGCGCGCAGCTGTGACCTTCGCCGCCATACCGCCAGTTCCTACCCGCCCCCCATCGCCAGCAACCACATCTTTGAGGTCATTGCCGTCATGAATCTCGTGAATAAAACGCGCATCGGAGTCTATGGGGTTGCGGTCGTAGAGGCCGTTGACGTCCGAAAGGAGGATCAGCGCGTCCGCGCAGGTGAGGTGGGCCACGAGGGCAGAGAGACGGTCATTATCACCAAAGTGCATACCGGTGGTTGCCACGGTGTCGTTCTCGTTGACCACGGGCACAGTCCCTAGCTGGAGGAGCCTATTGATGGTGCGCTGCGCGTTGCGGGCGCGATCACGACGCCCCGCGTCAGAGACAGTAAGCAGGACTTGGCCGATGGAACGCCCGTACCGGCCAAAGGAGGTTCCCCACGAATGGGCGAGATATACCTGCCCCACGGAGGCTGCCGCCTGTTTGGTGGCCAAGTCGGTGGGGCGTTGCGTAAGTCCTAGGGGACCCATGCCCGCGGCTATGGAGCCTGAGGATACGACGATGACGTCGGAACCGCGCTCCATACGGGCTTGGAGGGCGTCGACAAGCTTATCGATGCGTACCGGATCGACTTGAAAATTCTCGTCTGTCAACGAGGAACTTCCGATTTTTACCACGATACGACGCGCCTCACGGATGCGATCACGCACAGGAGAATCGTGGCCGTACGCCGGTGAGTCGGCAACCTCGGCTGGCAACTCCGGGAAGCCCAGGGAGCTGGTGGCGCCAGTGTATGGCGAACTTGCTAAACCGATTCCGGTGAGTTCCGCAGTACCAAGGGGATCGTGGCTATTCTCCATGAGGATCTAGTGTAGCCCGTGGGGAATCGCACATTTGATTCCCCTTGGAGTTAGAACAGCAGAACGCTAACCCTGCCACCTATCGCGGTTAGCAGACTCACGGGTGACTTCCTGGCCCTCGCCGAAGTCGAACTCATCGATAAGACCACGACGCACCTGCGAGGCACGCTTGCGCTCGGAGGCAGACATACGGGTGTTTTTGTCCAAACGCATGTCTGTTCCGCGTCCGGACATGGTCACCTCTACGCCAGCGGCAGTGGTTGGCTCCCATTCAAAGGACACCTCGCCGATACTGACGGTGCAGCCAGGACGTGCGCCCTTTTTGAACAGCTCGTCTTCCACGCCCATTCGGGCGAGACGGTCTGCCAGGTAGCCCACGGCCTCGTCGTTTTCAAAGTCCGTCTGGATGATCCAGCGCTCGGGCTTCTCACCCAGCACAACGTAGCCGTTCTCCACGTCAGGATCCTCGATAATCTCAAAGTCCTTCTTCTTTTTACGGGAGTCCACGGCCTGAGGACGCACCACGATGCGCTCTTCATACTTCTGCTTCGGACGCTTGCGCCGATCCTCTTGCACAATCTCCAGCAGCTTATAGCGCAGTGGATCCAGCCCCTTGCGCGCCACAGCGGAAATGATGAACACCGGCCAGCCGAATTTCTCTTCAATATCCTCTTTGAGGAATTCTGCCAGCTCTAACGCATCCGGTATGTCCACTTTGTTCAGGATCACGATACGCGGGCGGTCGCGCAGATCGCCCAATCCGGTGTCATCATCCAACGCAGACTGATATGCGGCAAGCTCAGCTTCCAGCGCTTCAATGTCCGAAAGCGGGTCGCGCCCTGGTTCCATGGTCGCTGCATCCACCACGTGAGCTAGAACCGCAGTGCGCTCAATATGGCGCAGGAAGTCCAAACCTAGGCCTTTGCCCTCTGAGGCGCCGGGGATCAGCCCGGGGACATCAGCGATGGTAAAGGTATCGTGGCCTACCTCCACCACGCCAAGGTTGGGTTGCAAGGTGGTAAAGGGGTAGTCACCGATCTTCGGCTTTGCGGCAGAAAGCACAGAAATCAATGAAGACTTACCCGCGCTGGGGAATCCCACTAGGCCCACGTCTGCCATGGATTTAAGTTCTAGGATCACATCGTGGACCTCGCCTGGCTCCCCCTTCAGCGCAAAGCCCGGTGCCTTGCGAGCCGCCGAGGCCAAAGCTGCGTTACCGAGCCCGCCAAAGCCGCCCTTGGCCGCCACGAACTTCATACCGGGAGACGTGAGATCCGCGAGAGTCTCACCATTCTGAGCAAGAACCACAGTTCCTGCGGGTACCTCAAGCACGAGGTCATCGCCACGCGCACCGTTTCGGTGATCGCCAGCGCCGTTGGCACCGCGCTTCGCCTTAAGGGTGGGACGGTAATGGAGATCAAGGAGGGTGTGCACTTGGTTGGACACTTCGAGCACGATGTCGCCGCCGTGCCCGCCGTTACCGCCGTCTGGGCCCCCGAGCGGCTTAAACTTTTCGCGGTGCACTGAGGCACATCCGTTACCGCCATCGCCGGCTTCAAGGTGCAGAACAACTCGGTCCACGAATCGTGCCATGAGTGGATACCTTCCTAAATTAGGTCCAAAGTGTATGCGCGCCGCTAAGCCACAATGCTGTGAGCTTTTCGACGCCCCCAGCTCGCTGCACGCATCGCCGCTAGCAGCGACCCTATGCAGACCGATCCTAGCAAGTGCTTAGGACATCGCAGGGGTGGAAAAGAAAAACGCCCGACCGCAGTGCATGGAGCAGGTGCAGTCGGGCAAAGATAAAGCTGTACGCTTTATCCGTTTCCTAGCGGTATCTAGAAAGGATCTGAACGCCGCCAGAAATATTAAGACTTAAGCGTCAACGGTCTCGTTTTCAACGATGTTGACCATACGACGGTTACGCTTGGTAATGAACTCCACAGCGCCAGCCTTCAGTGAGAACAGAGTGTCGTCGCCACCGCGACCGACGTTCTCACCTGGGTGGAACTTGGTGCCACGCTGGCGAACGAGGATCTCGCCGGCGTTGACCTGCTGGCCACCAAATCGCTTAACGCCAAGGCGCTTTGCCTCAGAGTCACGACCGTTGCTGGAGCTAGACGCGCCCTTCTTGTGTGCCATGTGGTTTTCCCTCCTTTAGGAAAATGCGAGCCGCGAGGCTTACTTAATACCGGTGACCTTGACCACGGTCAGCTTCTGACGGTGACCCTGGCGTTTCTTGTAGCCGGTCTTGTTCTTGTACTTCAGGATCTTGATCTTCGGGCCTTTGGTGTGCTCGACGATCTCAGCATTGACGCTCACCTTAGCGAGGTCAGCTGCCTTTGTGGTCACATTAGCGCCATCGACGAGCAGGACGGGGGTGAGAGCCACGGACGAACCCGGCTCACCCTCGATCTTCTCGACCTTGACGAAGTCACCTTCGGCAACCTTGTACTGCTTGCCGCCGGTCTTGACGATCGCGTACATACGAGGGCTACCCCTTATCTGATACTCGGCTCAGACGCATCATAATGAAGCATCTGAATTGGACTTACGTGATTACATTTCTGTTCTAAAGCATCCACTCACGCGTAATACCTCGCCCCGCATTGATTGAGGTGATATATCAGCCTCTCGATGCAGGACATGCGCATAGTAGATCGCTTTAAAACAGCGACTGTCAAAGACTACCCTTAACAGCTCGGAAAAAACAAATACGTTAGTTTCTCTTTGCCGCCGTGGTCACCCGACGCGTCACGCGTCGACGTCCCCGACCCGCAGATGATGCGTCACCCGTGTCTAGTCCCGTCTCACCTTTCACATATACGCCGGAAGATTCCTCACCGATCACAGACTTGCGTGGTGCTTTCACCGGGGATTTCCCCACGGATTTACGCACTGCGCGCCGACGCCGCCGGGCGCTCGCAGGTGACTCTTCTACCGCAGCACTGCTAGCCGAGTGGTCGAGGCTTGCTTCCTGGAGCTTCTTGCGCACGGCACGTCGGCGCCCACGCCTCCCCCGTGGGGAATCTGCCTTCACGGTGTCGTCCGTCGAGTCAGCGTCATCCACAACGTCTGGTTGCTCTGCAGTTTCAGTTTCCACAACCTTCCGAGCGTCGTTACGCTTCCTAGCAACGCGACGTGAGCGACGGCGGCTATCCGAAGGGGTTTCCTCAGAGTCTTCATCCGCATGCGCTTCTACGTCGGCGTCCACGGTGGCGTCGATACGCTTAAAGTCCTCTGGCTTCGGCGCATGATCCGATGTGGAGTTTCCGCGCACCGCGCGCTTTCTCCGTGGCGAAGCTTCAAACGCTGCCAGCGCTTCCTCGTACGTAACAGCGGTGGTGCTGCGGCTGAGCTTGTTGTCCGCCAGCGGCAGATGATCAGCACCCGAGGGCTCGTCCGGGTCTTCCTCAAAAGCCCTGTCCAAAGCTGCGTCGACAATGCCCATAACATCGTCTGTTGCACCCTTGTCCTTGCGCTTGGCGTTACGCAAGCCACGGCGCCGCCTGCGTCCCTTCTTCTCTTTGGCGGACTCCGCCGGCGCAGCTTCCTCGGCGCCACCCGACACGGCCTCTACGACCTTCTCCAGCTCTGCGTCATCAATCACAACAGCAGCTGCAAGGTCATCGATACTGGTGCGGTTATCAGCGTCAGAAGTGTTCTCCTCGTGGTGGTGCATCGCTACGGCTGCAGGATGCTGTGCCGGATCTTGGTGAGCAACCCCATGGTCACGAGCCGCATTATTCCTTCCGGAACGCACACGTGAGGATTTCTCAATGGCAGCATCCGAAACGCCTTGCTCCACCGGGTCATCGTGGATGATAACGCCACGGCCCTCGCAATGCTCACACTCCGTGGCAAAAGTCTCCAGCAAGCCCGTGCCAAGACGCTTGCGAGTCATTTGTACAAGGCCTAACGACGTCACCTCAGAAATTTGGTGACGCGTCCGGTCACGCCCCAGCGCCTCGGTGAGTCGGCGCAGCACCAGATCCTGATTTTCTGAAAGCACCATGTCGATGAAGTCCACGACGATCATGCCGCCAAGATCGCGCAACCGCATCTGCCTGACGATTTCCTCCGCAGCCTCAAGATTATTACGAGTTACGGTTTCTTCGAGGTTCCCGCCAGCACCGGTGAATTTTCCGGTGTTCACATCGATGACAGTCATCGCTTCCGTGCGATCGATCACCAAGGTTCCGCCAGAAGGAAGCCATACCTTCCGCGATAGCGCCTTATGCAGCTGTTCGTCTACGCGGTGTGCTTCAAACGCATCGCGTCCATCGTGCGCCGCACGGTCAAACTTGATCAGGCGATCACTCAACTCAGGGGCCACCGACTGAATATAAGCGTGAACGGTATTCCATGCGCGGTCGCCGTCGACAATCAGCTCCGAGAAGTCCTCGTTGAAAAGATCGCGCACTACCTTCACCAACATGTTGGGCTCTTCATACATGGTGACTGGCTTAGCGCCCTTGGAGTTCTTCTCTTTCTCCGTGAGCTCCTGAATCTGGTTCCACAGCTTGTGCAGTCGGTTCACATCCGCAGCAATAGCCTCCGCAGAAACGTTCTCCGCAGCAGTGCGGATGATAGCTCCGCCGTCTTTAGGAACCACCTCTTTGAGGATGTTCTTCAACCGCTTGCGCTCTGTGGCAGGAAGCTTGCGAGAAATACCCGCGCTACGCCCGTTAGGCACGTACACCAAATAGCGCCCCGCGAAGGAAATTTGGGTGGTCAGTCGCGCACCCTTGTGCCCTGCAGGATCCTTGGACACCTGTACAAGCACCTGATCGCCAGATTTTAGGGCCTGCTCAATGCGACGCCCCCGACCGCCCAAGCCGGCAGCACGCCAATCCACCTCGCCCGCGTAGAGAACGCCATTGCGGCCTTTTCCGATATCGATAAACGCGGCTTCCATGCTCGGCAGCACATTTTGGACGCGTCCCAAATATATGTTGCCAATCATTGACGACTGCGTATCGCTGGTAACAAAGTGCTCAACGAGCAGATCGTCTTCCAAAACCCCCACCTGGGTCACAGCTCCTGGGTGGTCGCTACGCTCACGCTCACGCACAATCATGGTGCGTTTTACAGATTCCCGGCGCGCCAAGAACTCCGCCTCAGAAACGATGTGGCGCTTATTGCGCGATTCCTCTCGCATCTCCGCGCGGCGGCGACGCTGCGCCTCAAGGCGGGTAGACCCCTTGATCGCTACCGGTTCGGTGATAAGCTCCTCAGACTCTTCAACGTCTGTATCCTCGCCGTCCAGCGATTCTTCACAGTCCTCGGCTGCGGAAACGCCCTCGATCTCAGTCTTCTTTCCCCTCCCAGTACCCCGGCGACCGCGGCGGCGACGGCGAGACTGTGCAGATTCCTCATCGTCTTCTATGGTCTCATCCGTGTGGTTTTCCAGCTCTTCTGCAGGAGTAGGCGCGATGAACAGCGGCGTGGGGAAAGCAGGGGCAGCCTGCCCCAACGCGGGAGCAGGCGTAATCTCTGGCTCAATATCCGCAAGAAGCTCCGCTACCTCGTCCTCGGTAACCACCACAACCAGATCTTCTACTGCTATATCTGCTGGAGCCTCCGAGGTAGCCTCTGCTTGCGCAGACTCTCGGTCTTGCAGCTCGCGCTCGACCTTTTCCTCGATCTGATGAATCTCATTTTCCACGTTCTTTTCTATTCGCCGGCGCAGTTTCTCGGATTCTTCCGGATCATCCAGCTTGGCGACCTCAGCGTCGGGGTTAAGCTCGCGCTCGACCTTTTCCTCGATCTGATGAATCTCATTTTCCACGTTCTTCTCCACCCGATGACGCAGCTTTTCTTCAGCCGAGTAGGTGTCAATGTGGTGGGCGTCGAGAAGCTTGAAGGCTTCTTCGCGAGTCAGCGTCGACTGCGCGACCTTGGTCAGCCCTAGCGTGGCAAGCGTAGCGATGAGCTCGCGCGAACTCACCGACACTAATTTAGCGAGCGCATGTACCCTAATCCGCTCACCGATCGCATCATGATCAATAGGTACCGCCGTAACCTCCGGTGCCGCAGGCTTCTCAGCGGTCTTTCGTGTTGCTCGGCGCGCAGGCGCCTTTTTTGTGGTTCCTTCAGCCACGGATCTTCTCCTCAAATGTCTCTTCGACATCGCACTGCCACAATCCGGGCGCTGACAGCCCTGCCAGCGTTATCCGCCAAACACACAGGCTGTCGCCGCCGCACAGACATGCAGGGACTCGATTTTTTAGTTATAAGCTTCGTTCTTCTATGGGGCTCGCTCAGCGTTTCACACACCACGGCCTTGTTATACGCGGACATCCCACGATTCATCTCTCACGACCGCGGGTGAAGCGAACGATTACACCCACGCTGTTCATTCTGGCACACCATCAGCCAAACATGGGTGAGGCAGTCCCCCAAACGACCCAATCCCCACATAGCACATATGCTATCCACCGTTCCCGCATACGCAGTGGCTCTATACTATTAGAATGACTGCATTTTCCGCAGGGCCCCTATTCTCCGCGTAGGACGTGACTATATGCCCTGTTCTACTTCGCTTTCTGCCACACCCCGGTGGCACTATCTGGTGGGTTCGCTCAGTATCGGTGCGATAGCAACCCTGTGTATCTACGGCCGATGGCTCTCGGCTGTGGGAGTCATAGTTCTTCTGGCGCTGCTTGCTATTCAAAGCCCTGAGGCACCCACGCTATGCACTTCACGGGATTCGTATCGACAACGTCAGTGATAGTGCCGTTAACCGAGCGTTACGCGGCGGAACGCTCGGGATCCTCATTGTTCTTCCTATATGGGGTTCTCCTCTCTTGCGAGACCTTCACCCCGCTATCACGTTTGTCCTATGCACAGCACTCGCGCCATTCCTCTTCTTAAGTCACACGGATACTTTGTCTAAAGACAAAGCTCTCATTGCGCAGCACGGCAAGGATGTCGACCCCGCAACCCTTGCAAGTCTTCTCCCGCTCGGGCACATGGAAGTGCAGATCGTGAAACTTCTCGCCGCCGCCGGGGCCGCAGATGGCTCGCGGGCGCAGCTCGGCAGCTTAGCCAAGGCCTCGGGTATCCCTATGGAAGATCTCACTCTCGCAGTGCGCACTCTCATCGACGCCCCGCATCATCACCGCTTTTACTGCGTTATCCCCCACAAACCCAAAGGATTGGTACGTAGAACTCACCCGCGTCGGCTGCGCACTGGCATCACGCGATCACACGTCCACCGCCACCTAGCTCATTCTCGCCTTCATTGTCGTTTTTGAGAACGCTAGCCAGGCTGACCCTACAAAACCCCAGGACATTCCCCGAGCACTTTGTCTTGTGTTCTCAAAAACGACATTCTCGCCCACCACGACCGCACCAAAAATGCGTAAAACCGGCACGATGTGCCGGTTTCCTTGTTTTTCAGAAGCCTTTAGGAGCTCCCAAGCGCTTTAGAGGTTCGGGAACCAAATACCGATCTCGCGCTCGGCAGATTCAGGGGAATCAGAGCCGTGGACAACATTGGCTGACATCTCAAGGGCAAAATCCCCACGGATGGTGCCGGGCGTAGCCTTGGACACAGGATCAGTGCCGCCTGCGAGCTGACGCCACGCCTCGATGGCACGCGGCCCCTCAACGACTCCAGCGACCAGAGGAGCGGAGGTGATGAACTCAACGAGCTCGCCAAAGAATGGCTTATCTGCATGCTCTGCGTAATGCTTCTCGGCTGTTTCGGTGTCTGCAACGCGCAGATCCAATGCGCTGAGTTTGAGGCCTTTGCGCTCAATACGGGCGATGATTTCTCCGACCAGACCGCGCTCGACGCCGTCCGGCTTGATCAGAATCAGGGTACGTTCAGTCATGGAACACACTCTAGCCAATTCCTGGCACTTCCAAGTAGTTTTGGCGCTCTAAGAAAAAGATCTCCCACCGATGGGCCCATCGTTATAAGGAGAAACCATGGTGAACTCCCCCAGCCAGCCCCGTGTCTTTACGGCCACAGACGTTGAACGTCTTGTCTCCCCGGAGAAAGCCCGCCGCTTACTTAAACGTGCCCTCAGCACTTCTTTCGATCCTGCCAACGACCCAGCCCGCCTTGTCCTTCCTGCACCAGCCGGTCAACTCCTTGTCATGCCCTCGGTGATCGACGGCTGGGCTGGTACTAAGATCGCCTCACTTGCTCCCGGCAATGCACAACGCGGTCTCCCCCGCATTCACGCGACCTACGTGCTGATGGAACCAGAGACCCTGCAGATCTGCGCCCTTATCGACGGCCAAGCCCTCACCACCCTGCGCACACCAGCGGTGTCCGCCCTAGCCGCCGAGCTATTACTGACCGATCAAGAATCCCTCAGCCCTCGGCGTCTCGTGGTCTTTGGCACCGGCCCTCAAGGCCTAGGGCACGTGGAAGCATTTGCCGCACTATGCACTCTTTCCGACGTAGCGATCATCGGCCGCACCCCTGCCTCGGTTGCTTCCTCCGTGGGGAAACTGCAAAAGCAGGGCATTCCTGCCCGTGCTGGCGATGCGGTGGATGTTCGATCAGCGGACATCATCGTGTGTGCGACCTCTGCGCGCACGCCACTCTTTGAGACCTCTGATGTGCCGAGCCATGCCATTATCGTATCCATGGGCTCGCACGAAGCAGACGCCCGCGAACTTCCCGGAGCTCTATTCCGGGAGGCTTTCGTCGTAGTAGAAGATGTTGCTACTGCACTGCGCGAGGCCGGCGACGTCATCATGGCTATTGAGGAAGGCCACCTCAGCACAGAGCGCCTGGTTGACCTCCGCAGTCTGGTATCTGGCGCAGCTCATCCGGGTTCACACCACCCACGCATTTTCAAAGGCACTGGGATGAGCTGGCAAGACCTTGCGGTCGCCATCGGAATGATGGAGAAAACCCCGCGGTAGAAACCTGCTTGGTTTCCCCACGAGGTTAAAGATGCTGGGTGGTGAGCAACCCGCGCTTCATTCTCTCAATGAGATTCTTGCGGAGGTACAGCAGGTACCACCACACGGCAATATAAACGACGGCCATAATGCCCATGGAAATATGCACAACAAATCCTGCGAGCGCGAACACCTGAATACCGATATTTACTTTCAGCGCCCAGCGTTTCTTTTGCAGGAAAGACAAGATGAGCATCGCTGTGGACACGGCAGTGACATAGCCCCAGTTAAAGGTGGTCCAGTGGATGCCGTTATCAACACGCAAAATAACGGTAAGTACAAGGTAGAAGGAAATGGCTTGCATCATCATGGTCCCGGCCATGACACCGCGTAGCCCCTTCATCGGGTCTTTGGCGGGTTCGTGTCCAGGGCCTAGTGGCCCGTATTCAATCGAGTCATCGGAAGAGCGGGTCATGCGGGTTCCTTTCCAAAAAGGGTTCGGGCCTCTCCCGCGGTGACAACGGAACCTGTGATGATAACGCCCGCACCTGATTGGATATCGGTATCCTCAGCCAATTCGACGGCGAGTTCGACCGCACCAGGCAGGTTGTAGGCCACCTGGACGCGTTCTTCGCCGAAGATGTTTCGGGCTTCGTCGGCAAGCTCTTCGGCGTCGAGTGCGCGTGGCGAGGAGTTCGTGGTCACCACGATTTCCGAAAGGTAGGGTTCAAGCGACCGCAGTACGCCGCGATAATCTTTATCGCTGAGCACGGCCACGACTCCGATGAGTCGTGAGAAATCGAAATCCCTGTCCAATGCCACCCCAAGTGCCGCGGCACCGTGTGGATTGTGGGCAGCGTCAATGAAGACTGTCGGCGCAGTACGCACTCTTTCCAGACGTCCAGGCGACTGCACTGAGGCAAAACCTTCGCGCACTGTATCTTGGTCTAGTTGCCGGCCTGCTCCTGCACCAAAAAACGCTTCCACTGCGGCCAAAGCGCAGGCTGCGTTGCGGGCTTGGTGTTCCCCGGATAGTGGCAGGAAAATATCGGTGTAGTCGCCGCCGAGTCCGCGGATACTTAGTTGCTGCCCGCCCACGGCGATGGTGGACTCAATCACGCCAAACTCAGCTCCTGAGCGAGCAACGGAGGCATCCACCGACACTGCTTGTTCCAGGATTACGTTCATGGCTTTGGGATCTTGTTCCGCCACAATCGCCACGTTGTCCGGCGGCGTGAGCAGGTCATCAATGTCCCATCGGGATTTAATAATCCCCGCTTTTTCCGCTGCGATCTCCTCGATGCTCTCACCCAGGAAGTCTGTGTGGTCGAGGCCTACTGGCATGACCACAGCGACATCGGCGTTAATCACGTTCGTGGCGTCCCATCGTCCGCCCATTCCGACTTCAACCACAGCAACGTCTACTGGTGCATCGGCAAAAGCCGCGTAAGCCATGGCGGTGAGCACTTCAAACTTGCTCATTTTAGGCCCGCCGGATTCCTCTGACTTAGCGTCTACCATCTCCACGTACGGTTTGATTTCTTCCCATATCCGCACGTATTCCCGCGGGTGGATCGGCGCACCGTCGATGGCGATGCGCTCAGTGACCAGCTGCAAATGCGGGCTAGTGGTGCGCCCAGTACGACGATGGAAAGCGCGCATGAGCGCCTCAATCATGCGCACTGTCGACGTTTTTCCGTTAGTTCCCGCAACGTGAATCGTGTTGAATGCACGTTCGGGGTTTCCCAGCAGATCCATGAGGAGCTCTACTCGGTCAAGCGTCGGGTCAATCTTGACCTCCGACCACCGTTGATCCAGCTCGGCCTCTACCAACGCCAGCGATGCGAGATCTTCCGGGGTGATCTCGCGAGATTCCGGCGCATTGGCTTCAGCGTGCATGGAGATTGGGAGGGATAGCCCATCCTCGCTGAGTTTCACTTCCCCCATGCCAAGGGTGGTAAGCTCCTCGTGCAGAGTCTCGTCAATGGTGCGCTCAAGCTCACCGTCATCATGTGAATGCTGCTGGTCAACCACTTAGTTCAGCTCCTCAAGGCGGGCATTGATGCGCGCCACCTCTTCTTCTGCGATCTTCTGGCGGTTGCGAATTTTCTCCACCACTGCCTCGGGGGCCTTGGACAAAAATGCCTCGTTGCCGAGTTTCTTAGCGGTGGTCTCCAATTCCTTGGTTGCCGCTGCCAAATCCTTCTCCAGGCGCTTACGCTCAGCAACCTTATCCACAGTTCCGGAGGTATCCAGCGACACCACGACGGTGACCTGCGACAAACGCACTTCAATGCTTGCCGACGCCGCGAAGTCCTCCGCAGGAGTCTCAAGGCGAACCAAGGAGCGCACGATGCTCTCCTGCTCTTCCAGGTCACAGGCGCTAAAGTCCACACGTGCGGACACCTTCTGAGAAGGCTTGACTCCCTGATCTGAGCGGAAGCGGCGCACCTCAGTAACAAGCTTCTCCACATCAGCTATACGACGAGCAGCGGTTGCGTCGATAAGCGCGCCGCCGTTTGTTTCCGCCTCAGTGGGCCATGCCGCTACGTTGAGAGACTCGCCATCGGTCAGTGCTTTCCACAGGACCTCCGTGACAAACGGCATGGTGGGATGCAGCATACGCAGTACAGCGTCTAGCACTTGTCCCAGCACGATCTGGGTGTTTTCTCCGCGGCGACGCTCCTCCGGGGTAGCGGAGTCGAGATCACGCGGAATCTGCACCTTGGCAAATTCCAGGTACCAGTCGCAGAACTCTCCCCACGCGAACTGATAGAGAGCCTCATTGCCCTTAGCAAACTGATACGCATCAAAATAGGAATCCACCTGTGTGCGTACCTGTTCCAGGCGGTCAAGGATCCACCGGTCGGCGTCGCTTAGCTCCTCGCGGGTGGGAAGTTCACCCACACGTGCGCCATTCATGAGCGCAAACTTGGTGGCGTTGTAGAGCTTGGTAGCAAAGTTGCGAGAGCTCTGCGCGGAGTCTTCACCAACGGGCAGATCGACGCCGGGGTTGGCGCCACGGGCAAGGGTAAAGCGCAGTGCGTCAGCACCAAAACGTTCCACCCAGTCCATGGGGTCGATGCCGTTACCCAGGGATTTACTCATCTTGCGCCCGTGTTCGTCGCGAACAAGACCATGCAGGAAGAGGTCCGTAAACGGTACCTGCGGACGACCATCGCGGCCTTCCCCAAGGAGCTCCGGGGTGGTCTCAGCAGTAAGAGTGCCAAACATCATCATGCGGGCAACCCAAAAGAACAAGATGTCATAGGCGGTGACCAGAACCGAGGTTGGATAGAATTTTTCCAGCTCAGGTGTCTTTTCTGGCCATCCCATCGTGGAGAAAGGCCACAGCGCCGAGCTAAACCAGGTGTCCAAGACGTCGGGGTCCTGCGTGTAGCCCTCGGGCGCCTGCTCATCGGGGCCGACGCACACGATGTCACGACGCCCCTCGGCGTCCTCTGGACCGTACCAAATCGGAATGCGGTGACCCCACCACAATTGACGCGAGATGCACCAATCGTGCATGTCATCAACCCACTCAAAGTAACGCGGCTCTGCGGGCTTGGGATGAATGACGGTATCGCCCTGGCGCACGGCGTCGCCAGCCATAGCGGCAAGCTCCTCCACGCTGACAAACCACTGCAGGGACAAACGCGGCTCGATGGCCTCGCCCGAACGCTCCGAATGTCCCACCGAGTGCACATACGGACGAATCTCTTTGACAATACGGCCTTGCTCCGCAAGTGCCTCGCGGATCTTGACGCGCGCTTCTGCACGATCCATTCCGTCAAACTGCGTTCCCGTGCCCGTGATATGGCCGGTCGAGTCCATGATGGTTGGCATCTCAAGGTTGTGGCGCAAACCAAGCGCGTAATCGTTCGGATCATGCGCCGGAGTGATCTTGACTGCGCCGGTACCAAACTCTGGGTCAACATAGTCATCAGCGACTATGGTCATCTGCCGATCTGCAATAAACGGGTGCGGCAACGAGGTGCCTACCAGGTCCTTGTAGCGCTCATCCTCTGGGTGCACAGCCACTGCGACGTCGCCCAGCATGGTTTCCACGCGTGTGGTGGCCACGATGACGTGCGGCTCGGAATCGTCCAGAGAGCCATACCGGATGGAGACGAGCTCGCCTTCAACATCCTTGTACACGACCTCAATATCGGAAACGGCAGTCTCCAGCACCGGCGACCAGTTGACCAGGCGGTTAGCCTGATAAATCATCCCGCGGTCATACATCTGCTTGAAAATAGTTTGGACTGCGCGTGAGAGGCCCTCATCAAGGGTAAAGCGCTCGCGGGACCAATCGACGGAATCGCCGATAGCTCGCATCTGCTTACCGATAGTTCCGCCGTACTCGTTTTTCCAGTTCCAGACATGGCCGATGAATTCTTCGCGGTCATAGTCCCACCGGCTCTTGCCCTCTTTTTCTTTGAGCATGGCCTCGACTTTGGTCTGAGTCGCGATTCCAGCGTGATCCATACCCGGCAGCCACAAGACTTCAAAGCCTTGCATTCTCTTGCGTCGAGCGATGGAGTCCATCAGCGTATGGTCCAGGGCATGGCCCATATGGAGCTGGCCAGTTACGTTTGGCGGGGGAAGCACAATAGAGAACGGCGGCTTGGAGCTAGAGGTGTTAGCAGTGAAGTAGCCAGCATCCACCCAGCTTTGATAAAGCTCCTGCTCATGAGCTTGGGGATCCCAGCTCGCGGGGAGGCGGTCAGCGCGGTTTGCATTCTCATTATTCGCAGTCACGTCGACCATCTTAGCGTTAGCACCAAGCACACTTCACGCTGGGGTTTTTAGGTAGCTCTCGAGCCTTCCCGGCTTTCCTTATTCACCGAATATATAAAAGCAAAAATGCTCCCGATTCAAGAGCCTCATGAGGCCCTGTCGGGAGCAATCTTGTGAAAGACTTTGTGGGAGAACTACGTCAGGAGGTCGGCGACAGCCGCGCGCTCCTCTTCAAGCTCTTTCACGTTACGGGCGATGCTTTCCTTATGGAAGTCTGAGAGCTCAAGGCCATCGACGATCTTCCATTCGCCGCCTTCCGCGATGGTCGGGAAGCCGAAGATGAGACCCTCTGGGACGCCATAGGAACCATCCGAAGGAATAGCAGCCGTACGCCATTGCCCTTCCGTTCCATTGATCCAGTCATGCATATGATCGATTGCCGAGGACGCGGCCGAAGCAGCCGAAGACTTTCCACGGACTTCAATAATCTCAGCGCCGCGCTTAGCCACCCGAGGAATGAACTCATCCCGGTACCATGCGTCATCAACCAAGTCGGACAGCTTTTCTCCATCCACGGTTGCATAAGCAATGTCCGGGAACTGCCCTGCGGAGTGGTTACCCCACACAACAAACTTCTCAATCCCGTTCTTATCGCGGTCGATCTTGTCCGCAAGCTGGGAAATACCGCGGTTATGATCCAAACGCATCATTGCATTGAAGCGGTCAGCGGGAATGTCTTTAGCAGCAAACTGCGCAATCAGGGCATTGGTGTTGGCAGGATTTCCTACGACCAAGACGCGGATATCATCTGCCGCATTGCGGTTCAGTGCATCGCCTTGTGGACCAAAAATTTTACCGTTGCCGGTCAGCAGCGCAGCCCGCTCCTCGCCTTTTCCTCGTGGCTTTGCACCCACAAGGAATGCCGCATTCGTACCATCAAAAGCAACATCGGCGGAATCAGTCACGGTGATGTTCTTCAGAAGTGGGAAGGCCGAGTCGAGCAATTCCATTGCTACGCCCTCAGCTCCACCGATTGCTTGAGGGATCTCAAGGAGCTGAAGCTCAATTGGGGTGTCCTTGCCATATACATCGCCATTGGCAATGCGCCACAGCAAAGAATAGGCAATCTGCCCAGCCGCACCAGTGACAGCAATCTTCTTCACAGAGTGATTCATCGTGAGTTGTACTCCTTACAAATAAAGAACCTAGCTTTATTCGACGCTCACACCGCACGACGCCCACCCATGGTGGTACCAAGCAATTACTCTGCACGGCTGTGAACTACGTCAAATACCACCCTCAAGCGTAATAGGAACGCCACTTTTTTGCCTGTCGGTTTATCGTTTCCACAGGTCATCCCTAGAAGACAATGATCACATGTGAGTTTAAACACTATTTCAAAACGGCTTATTTTACCCCCGAAAGTGCATTTTTAGCCACTTTTAGCCGACAACCGCGCTGGAACGTCAGCGAGAAGGAAGCCAGTAAAACGTCCCAAACACCCCCAAAAAGATAGAGACGTTAACCCCGAATAGTCTTTAACAGTGAAACCCAGCACTTTTCGACTATCTTTAGCCACGAGGGTAGTGTTTTTCTCTTGCTCCCTCTAAAAGTTTTCGTTTCCACCGCTAAGTTAACCTGTGTTCTGCGTTCACGCTGGCATAGGGCGGAGCACCACCATGGAGGAAACAGTTAAAAATATCACTAATTTATCTATATATTTCGCGAGGATTAATCGGCCCACGCAGCAGTCCTCGACGTCATTGTTCGAGATAGGAGTACATCGTGAATGGCACTGTGGATCACAACGAGAATACTTCCGTAGATAACACGCCAGAGGTCTCCCCGCAGGCGGTTCTCGCAATCGCACTAGAGATGTTCTCCGAACTAGGCTTTTCCGATGCCAAGCTTGAGGCAATCGCAAGGCAATCCGGGATGTCTAAACGAATGATCCATTATCACTTTGGTGATAAAAAGGGTCTTTATCGCAGATGTTTGGAAGAGGCAGTACGCAGGCTCAGACCACCAGCAGAGGACATGCAACTAGAAACACCTGTCCCCGTCGATGGAGTTCGCAAGGTCGTCGAAGCTGTCTTCCGAACATACGTAATGCACCCAGAATCTATTCGTATTTTGCAGATGGAAAACCTGCACCACTTTGGCAAAATCGCGGAGGCTAGCCCACTCTCCGATCAGTCTTCTATCATGCTGCAGCTAGACAAGCTGCTCATGCTAGGGCAAGATGCCGGCGCATTCCGTCCTGGGATCTCCGCACAGGACGTGTTTACCCTCATCGCCTCGCTAGCCGTCTTCCGAGTCAATTCTCGTTCCACCACGCTCAACCTCTACAGCGTAGACATGATGGATGAGGACAATACTCAAGGAATGGCTCGCCTGGCGGTCGACGCCGTCTTGGCTTTCCTCACATCCAATCTCAAAGGTTCTGATGACGTCAGCTACCTCACGTCGACAGCCCCCAGCGATTCGATCACACGCAACATGGAGGAAGCCTCCTACCAAGTCGACGCAGATCCGTTTTCTTAAATTGATCAGTATCTAAAAAGCGGTTCCACTATCCCAGTGGAACCGCTTTTCTTCATCTGTTATGCAGTCTTTTCTTCTCCAGTGTGTTCAGACATCTGCGGAGATTCGTCGCCTCGCACCGATGCTGCAGTCACCGTGACTACTCCCACGTCTTCCCTATCCGGGATGTCATACATGACGGGGACTAGGAGCTCTTCCATGATGGCACGCAGCCCTCGTGCACCGGTCCCACGCTCTATCGCTAGATCAGCAATGATCTCAAGGGCGTCATCATCAAACTCCAGAGCCACCCCATCCATCTCAAAAAGACGCTGATACTGCTTTACCAGAGAGTTTTTAGGCTCGGTAAGCACCTTAACCAGGGATCGTTGATCCAAATTCCCCACGGTGGCAACAATCGGCAACCGGCCAATGAACTCCGGGATAAGCCCGAACTTGACCAAGTCCTCTGGCAGTACCTCTTTGAATACATCGATCTCATCGATGTCTTCTTTGGTGGTCAGCTCGGCACCAAAACCAATGCCTTTTTTGCCACGACGCTCCTCGATAACCTTTTCCAACCCCGCAAATGCGCCTGCGACGATAAACAAAATGTTTGAGGTATCCAGCTGGATAAAGTCCTGATTGGGGTGCTTGCGCCCTCCCTGTGGAGGAATGGACGCCACAGTCCCTTCAAGGATCTTGAGCAATGCCTGTTGCACGCCTTCGCCGGACACATCTCGCGTAATGGACGGGTTATCCGACTTCCGAGAAATCTTATCTACCTCATCGACATAGATAATCCCCCGCTGTGCACGCTGAACATCAAATTCCGCCGCCTGCAGCAGCTTCAAAAGAATATTCTCTACGTCTTCGCCCACATAGCCGGCTTCGGTCAACGACGTGGCGTCTGCGATGGCGAAGGGGACGTCGAGAAGCCTAGCCAGGGTCTGGGCAAGATACGTCTTTCCGGAGCCGGTTGGCCCAAGCATCAAAATGTTGGACTTTTGCAACTCTGTCTCATCGTCTTTATTCTTACGTGTGCTCAGAACACGAGACTCTTCAGCGCGCACTCGTTTGTAGTGGTTATACACTGCCACAGACAGGATTCGCTTAGCGTCGTCTTGCCCAATGACATATTTGTCAAGGAACGCGGAAATCTCCGAGGGGCGCGGCAGTTTAGTGCCCTCGTCCTTCTTCTCCTCAGCAGCGGTGCTGAGCTCTTCCTCGATGATCTCATTGCATAGTTCGATACATTCGTCGCAGATATAAACTCCGCCACCCGCGATCAGCTTCTTTACCTGCTTCTGACTCTTTCCGCAGAAGGAGCATTTGAGCAGGTCAGCGCTTTCTTGCATACGTGTCATGGTGAGGTTGAAGCTCTCAATTCTTCCCAGCCGTCAGCGGCCAAACGGATTAGTAATCGACTGTCCTTCACTTTAGCGGGTGCGTCAAACTAACGGGCTCGTACGCGCCCAGCGCCTTTTTACCCCAAGGCACAAGACAATCCACCGTAGCAGAATTATCCCTTAGTTTTCTTTGATTAATGGCTGTTGTTTGTCGGCCAACATATGGCGGAATCGCGCTAGTCGTTGGGTGCCGCATGGAACTGGCTCACCATCGAGCTCACTCACGCGAGAAATTCCGTGCAACGCGTTGACAACCCACAGCTCAACGCCGTGCAGCGCCGAGCGGTCATACGTTTTCTGGGCCACTCGGTACCCCAATTCCCGAGCGATCTCCCTGACCATGCACTCAGTCACTGAGTCCAGGCGTTCTGACCCCATGGACACGAGTTCATTATCTTTCCAGGCCAAGAGGGCCGCCGTGGTCGTCTCGTGCACTCCCCGTGGGGAAATAAGCAGAGCGTCGTCGGTAGGTACTGCATTGTTAATTCTTAACAGTTCAGCCAGGTCGGGCCCTTTTATCGTCGGATGCTGGAGCTGCCCAGGCTGCACCATCACAGTGGTCAGCGTCGTAGCTTCTCGACGCTTCGGCGCAGGCCTAAACCGCACGCGCAGCGTGCCGCCGGGGAGGCTTTCCAGGCGCGGAAACCACTCCCCATGCAGAGGAAGCTCTCGCTTGACGGCGGCTAAGAACCTATCGACCTCTTCCACCCTCGCTGTCTGTAGGGCCACACAACTGGAGCGGAAGCGCTGGCAATGGGAGTCAAAGCCTCGGACGTGGCCGTCGACAAGCAAAAAGGAATCAATCACCGTCGGGGGTTGCGTGTGGAGTGCCGGTTGTAGCCTGACGCCATCACATTCCAGAAGCTCTTCATTGGGAAAGCCCTGCGCAACCAGGCTCAGCAACGGCGCAGACTTTGTGACTATCTCCTCCCATTCTGCATCGGCGGAAGATAGCGCGATGATGGCGCCCCCTACCCCATAGCTCAAGCGCTGCCCCTGCACGACCGCGGTGCGTATCGTCATTGCCAGATCCATGCTTCCGTCCACGGAGATAAAGCCGACCGCACCGGAGTAGACCCCACGCGGATGCCCCTCCAGCGTGGCGATGATCTCCATCGTCCGATACTTAGGGGCGCCCGTCATCGACCCTCCGGGGAAAGCCGCGCGAATCACGTCCACGGGGGTCGCAGACTCCCTCGCCTTCCCGCTGATCGTGGAGACCAACTGGTGCGCCCTGGCAAAAGTTTTTACATGGCACAGCTCGTCCACCCGCACGCTGCCGTATTCACAGACGTGCGCCAGATCATTGCGCACCAGATCCACGATCATGAGATTTTCCGCGCGGTCTTTCTGATTCGTGGCCAAGTCGTGCCGCATGTCTGCGTCTTTTTCCTCGTCCTGGCACCGCGCGCGAGTGCCTTTGATCGGTTCCGAGGACACGACACCCTGGTTAACCTTTAAAAACCTCTCCGGCGACGAGCTCACCACATGGGTATCGCCTAGAACAACCAGCGATCGCATAGGGGCCGGAGCAATCTCGGTGAGGCGTCGATACGCCGCAGGTGCATCAAAGTCGCCATCGATTGGTGCTTCTAGCTGGGTGGTCAGGCACACCTCATACGTTGCACCTTGGCTAATGAGCTCTTGAATCTCAGCGATACTGCGCAGATACTTCCGTCGCGATTCCCGCAGTCGCAGTCGTCCCACCACAGACGGGTCGAAAGTCCCCACGGGAGTGGCAGCATGTATCTGCGTCATCGCAGCGTCACACCACCACTCTATGGCTTCCTGTGCCTCGGGCGCGTTGTGTGGGGCAAGCGCTACCAGCTGCAGGCGGCCTCGCTCGATGACCGCAATCCGCTCGGCAAAAAACATTTTTAGTGCTTCACCGGCCGCGGGAGCTTGCGCCTGTGCCTGCGGGCCTAAGTCAGAATGGTGCGCCTCATAACCCACATAGCCAAACCACCCGGGTAGCGCCGCAGCAGTTGCGCCATCGTTGCTCTCGACATGCACCTGCGGGTATGAGTCCACGCTCAGAGACAAATCATCGAGGGAATCAATTATTTCTCCGCCGTCGTAGGGCGCAATGATGCTCTTACCCTCGAACTCCACCAGCGCGCCCTGTCCTCCGAGGGCCACAAAAATATCGACGGGTTCTACTCCCTCTGGGACAGCCGACTCACGCACCACAACAGATCGGCTACGGGAGGCACGGACAACCTCGCGCTGCTGTACATCCGAGTTTTCTCCCGGGCCTCGGTGTGCATGCTGCTCCGCGATCCCCACAAAGTTAGCAATGAGCTGCTCACCGTATTCGCTGCCGATAGACTCCGGGTGAAATTGCACCCCCCACCACGGTTTTGCCTTGTGTTCTAGGGCCATAACAAGCCCCTCAGCATTCGTAGCGGTCACTCGCATGCAATCGGGGACGTCGGTGACCACGAGCGAGTGGTAGCGCACCACAGTAAAAGAATCCGCGATGTCATCCCACAATGGGCCGGTTGAAGTCACCCAGATTGTGTCTTCCCTGCCGTGGACCGGCTCGGGCGCCTTTTCTACCCTTCCGCCCTCAACATAAGCCATCGCTTGCATGCCCAGGCATACGCCAAGTACCGGCACCTCCGCATGCTCCAACGCCGCAGCAGAGATTCCCAGGTCTGAGGGAATAGCAGGGGTGCCAGGACCTGGAGAAATCACGACCGCGTCAAAGGCATCAGGGGACGCGCCGCCCTGCTTACAGATGCGATTGGTATCGAGGGGGGCGTCGTTACGCATCACTGTGACCGCAGCCCCGCAACGCGCAAGATAGTCCACGATGTTATACGTAAAGGAATCGTAATTATCGATGACTAAAACGCGGAGAGCAGTCTTCTCGGGCTCGCCGCTAGCTTCTCGACGTCCCCTCGCATCGCAAGCAGGTGTAATCACGCTCCCGATTATGGCAAAGTCCCCGCAGCACCAATAATTTAGGGTGCGGCGGGGACTTCCTTAAGACCAAAACGGGCTAGCCGTTGAGCTTGCGATAATCAAAAACCTGGTCAATGATGCCGTATTCCACAGCTTCTTGCGCGGTGAGAATCTTATCGCGGTCAGTATCAATGCGAACCTGCTCAGGAGTACGACCAGTATGGCGCGAAAGGGTCTGCTCCATCAGCGCGCGCATACGCTCGATCTCTTTCGCCTGGATCTCCAGGTCCGAGACCTGCCCCTGCGTCCCCTGCGTAGCAGGCTGGTGAATCAGCACACGAGAGTTAGGCAAGCAGGCACGCTTACCAGGTGCACCCGCAGCGAGCAGCACCGCCGCTGCAGACGCCGCTTGGCCCAAGCAGACGGTGCGCACGTCAGGGCGCACATACTGCATGGTGTCGTAGATCGCCATCAAGGAGGTAAAAGACCCGCCTGGGGAGTTGATGTACATCGTTATGTCACGATCGGGATCAAGCCCCTCCAACACCAATAGCTGCGCCATGATGTCATTGGCAGAGGTATCATCCACCTGTGTGCCCAAGAAGATAATGCGCTCTTCAAAGAGCTTGGCGTAAGGGTTCGTCTCCTTGGTGCCATAAGTAGAGTGCTCGATAAACGAAGGCAGCACGTAACGAGCAGAGGGCATCTGCATTCCGGAAGTAGTCATTTATATTCTCCTGCCTTAGTTAGAAAGCGGACCTTGTGCGGACGCAATCACGTGGTCGACGATGCCATATTCTTTAGCCTGCGCAGCTGTAAACCAACGGTCACGATCAGAGTCCTTGGTAATCTGCTCAAACGTCTGACCGGTGTGCTCTGCGATGAGCTCGGCCATCTCACGCTTGGTCTGCGCGAACTGCTCAGCCTGAATAGCAATATCAGCGGCGGTTCCGCCGACGCCGGCAGAAGGCTGGTGCATCATAATCCGTGCATGCGGAAGCGCATAACGCTTCCCCTTCGTGCCACCGGAGAGCAAGAACTGCCCCATGGAAGCAGCAAGACCCATGCCGTACGTAGCGATATCGCAGGGTGAGTACTTCATCGTGTCATAAATGGCCATACCTGCTGTGACAGAACCACCCGGCGAGTTAATGTACAGGGAAATATCGCGGTGTGGATCCTCAGCCGACAGCAGCAAGATCTGCGCACAGAGCTTATTTGCGATCTCATCATCTACCTGTGTTCCAAGGAAGATAATCCGCTCGCGCAAAAGGCGCTCATACACGGAATCACTCAGGTTCAGGCCAGCGCTGCCCTGAGCCATGCGGATCTGGTCACTCATTCCAGTACTCCTTACAGATTTTTATTTTTAGCCAGCCACGTGGCTATCGAATGCAACCCACGTTACCTGCCTATTAGTCCCCCTATGGCACCTGTTCGCTCACAGCGTAGGACAAACTAACAAGCAGGGCCACACTATTTCACGGCTACCCCGCAGCGGCACAGCATGTTGCACGGTTTTATTGCCCAGTTGTCGTTTTTGAGAACGCTAGCGCACTCGCGCTCCCCAAAACCCCACGTCGATTTTTCTAGCGTTCTCAAAAACGACATAATCTTCTATCTCGCTTCTACCTCGGCATAGCAAAAAGACCTCAATGAGCGTTGCATACTCATTGAGGTCTTTTTTGTTTTTAGCTTATTACTTAGCCTCGTCCTCGGAAGCCTCTGCTTCTTCCTCACCGAAGTACTGAGTCGGGTCAACTACGTTGCCTTTCTCGTCCTTAACGGAGACACGGCAGATAGCTGCTGCCAAAGCCTTGCCACGGCGAACATCGGAGAACAGGTTAGCAATCTGACCGGACTGCTGCAGCTGCATCACAAACTGGTTTGGCTCCATGCCATAGCTCTGTGCAGTGAAGAGGATATGATCGGTCAGCTCCTGCTGAGAGACCTCAGGTGCCTCTTGCTCGGCAAGAGCATCGAGGAACAGCTGGGTGCGGACTGCTTCTTCAGAGTTCTTGCGGTTCTCTGCGTCAAAGTCTTCGCGGGTGGTTCCCTGAGCCTCAAGAGCAGTGTTCAAAGCGGCTTCATCGTGAGCGAGCTGGCCAAGCAGCTGGTGCAACTGAGCCTCAACCTGCTCGTTAACAACGCCTTCTGGAAGCTCGAATGTGGACTCTGCGAGTGCCACCTTCAAAACCTCATCACGGATGGCGGTTGCCTGTGCAGCCTTTGCCTTTTCCTCAACCTGAGCGGTGACGGACTCGCGCAGCTCCTCGACGGTGTCAAACTCGGAAGCCATCTGCACGAACTCTTCATCGACCTCAGGAAGCTTGCGCTCCTTGGTCTGCTGAACAGTCACGGTAACGGTTGCTTCCTTACCTGCGTACTCGCCAGCCTGAAGGGTGGTGGTGAACTCTGCAGACTCACCGGTCTTCAGACCGCGGAGAGCGGTGTCCAGGCCATCAATAAGATCGCCAGCGCCAACCTGGTAAGACATACCCTCAGTGGTGGCCTCTTCGATTGCCTTGCCGTCAACGGAAGCGGCAAGATCGATGGTGGCAAAGTCGTTGGTCTTCAGCTTGCGCTTGGTGTCTTTCAGTTCACCGAAACGCTCGCGCAGACGATCGATCTCAGCATCGATTGCTTCTTCATCGGCCTTGACTGCTGGAACCTCTACGTTGAAGCTAGCGAAATCTGGGACGGTAATCTCCGGACGGACGTCAACCTCGGCGGTGAACTCAACGACGTCGCCGTCTTCAACCTTGGTGATGTCAATGGTGGGCTGACCCAAGACCACGAGCTCGTTCTCCTCGCAGGCCTGCTGGTAACGGGTAGGAAGCATGTCGTTGACAACCTGCTCCAAAACCGGTCCGCGGCCAATGCGGGCGTCGATAAGCTGGCGCGGCGCTTTGCCACGACGGAAGCCTGGAATGTTGATCTGCTGAGCCAACGCCTTGTAGGCCTGATCGATCTCAGACTTCAGCTCCTCGAAAGGAACCTCAACGTTGAGCTTGACGCGGGTGTCGCTCAGCTTTTCGACGGAACTCTTCACGAGCCATTCTCCTGATCGTTGGGTACTCAATAAATTTAAAAAATCCCTCCACCCTTACCAAGTGGAGGGATCTACGTCGGGACGACAGGATTTGAACCTGCGACCCCCTGCTCCCAAAGCAGGTGCGCTACCAAACTGCGCCACGTCCCGTTGTCGAACTTTCAAACAAACGCGCACACAATACAAACATAGAACAAGAGTTTCTCGCACCAAGTTCGTACTTGCAGTGTACAAGCTGCTCCTAAAAAGTTACGCCATAGAATCGACTATTCCCAAAACGCCAGTTCAAAGCCACAAAAAGAGGAAATTATCACCACACGTTAGGGCAATTTTTTCGCGCATTATCCTTCCGCCATCCTTCCGCCGATCCCCATCCCGTCAAAGCCGAAAATTGTCGTTTTTGAGAACGCTAGCGGCCATGCAACTCACAAAACCGCCGGTCGAATTTTTCAGCGTTCTCAAAAACGACATTCCTCCAAACCAACAAGATCGCAAAAAGCCGGTGACCTTGAATCAAGGCCACCGGCTTTAAGAAAGTGGAGGGAATGACGGGAATCGAACCCGCGTCTTCAGCTTGGAAGGCTGAGGTATTAGCCACTATACGACATTCCCACTAGCGTTTGAGTGCGTCGAACGCTGTGCGCATAACAGTAGCGGACTTTCACGATAAGGACAAAACCCCAGTATGTCCGCACATCCTTATACCCCAGCACCTAACAGTCCCCTACCCCACCACACCTCTGACAGAACCAAGTTTTTCTACATAATTTCTCTAAAGTTTTTCACCGCCAAAGAAGCTTCATAACCCCCATTCGCCCAGGGCCAAGCCCCGATAACCTGCACAAAAAGACACATTATTGATTAGTGAGTTATTATGTTTTCATGCAACCGAAGATCATCGACGCAGATACCGGCCGCGAATTGTGGACCGCAAATGACTGCGCAGAGTTCTCGGGCACAGCTCGAGGCACATTTACGAGTTATGCAGGTCGAGGACGTGCCCCTTCTCCCGTAGCTAAACACCATGGCCTAACTCTGTGGGATTCTGAAGCAGTCAAAGAATGGGTTAATGCCCGTAATGCGGTAAAAGACCCAGAGCCTGAAGACCCCGTCGCGGACAAGTAAATTCACCTCACGTAATCTTGTCCCAACTCATTCCTCAGCAGACCACCCCAAAAGGTTAGGCTGAGGAACTTTTTGTTTCCTTGGAACGTTGTTCACTGTAACTAACGTACCCAATTTCCCACGGAGGCATTCACAATGATTGCGTTATTACTTGTCGTCCTCGTCGTCGGCGGTGCCATCTTCTTCCTTAGCCGAGGCAATAAAAGTAACCAGCAAATTGAGTCAGACAATCTCCAAGACTCAATCGCAGAAGCCCGCCGTTGGATCGAAAGGTTGGGGTCGCAGGTGCTCACCATCTCAGGCACCGATGCGGCGTCCACGCAAGCCATTGCCGACGCTTCCGAGCGCTACAACGCAGCATCATCCCAGATCAGCACGGCTGCAACGGTGCGCCAAGCCGAGCTAGCGCGCGAGTCCGCGTTGGAGGGCCTACACTATGTGAATGCCGCTCGTGAGATCATGGGACTGCCCGCTGGACCTGAACTGCCACCGCTAGAAGGCCAACGTCAAGCAGGTAAAGTCACCGAGAACCGAACCATCGAGTTCGAGGGACAACAGATTACGGCTTCGCCTAACGCGACACCCGAGACCCCGAACTACTACCCCGGCGGAATGGTCGCTGGCCGTCCGGTTCCTGCCGGCTGGTATTCCGAGCCATGGTGGGCTGGTGCGTTGCGCAGTGGCCTCTGGACTGCCGGATCCGTGTTTCTCTTTAGCTCGCTGTTCAACGGCATGTCTGGCGTCGGATACAGCGCTAATGCCTTTGAGTCCGGCTTTGACAAGGGCTATGCAGAAGGCCTTGCAGCCAACGGCGGCGATGCCGGCGGCGACATAGGAGGAGGAGATGACGGCGGATTCTTTGACGGCTTCTTCGGCGGCGACAGTGGCGATGGCGGCGGATTCGACTTTGATTTCTAAGCGCTAAAAATCACCAAAGTCTGTGACACAAGTGCCCGTGCTTCCATGCACGGGCACTTTATTGTTTGCTAGGTGTCCTTTGGCTTCCTACGGTCGTGCATACGGCGCCGGATTACGACGCGGACGCAGCGTCACATTGGGCAACGCGGGGGCCTCAATCCGGGCCAAACCCTGCGCGTTGATTCCCTCACCCGCGTCATTCACCCCGCCATGACCTCGATAGCCAGCGACCTTGCCAAAACGATCTGTACGGGCTTCCCACTCTTGCCTACTGTGGCGAATATCCTCAGTCGATCGCCCGACAAAGTTCCACCACATAACGATGTCTTCCTCAAACGGCTGCCCACCGATGAGCAGTACCCTGCCTTCGCTGTCACCATGGTTGGTGATCTCAATGCGATCTGTGCCCACTCCCACGTAAGCAAGCGCCGCGTGAGGAATGGAAACGTCTTCTACTGCGATGGTGCCGGCGTCGATAAGCATCCCATGCTCAAAAGCCGGATCGAGGGATACGGTGAGGGATGATTTCTTTTCGATGCGTATTTCCGCTCCTACCAGCGGGGTAAAAGTTTGTACCGGGCTTTTCACGCCGCAGAGCTCGCCAAGGAAAACAATTGCCTGCCCCTCCCCTAAATCTATGGGTTCAGGAGAGTAATGCTCAAAAGAGCGCGGCGCTGTGTTCCGGGCCGAATCCGGCAACGCAACCCAGAGCTGAACGCCGTGGAGAGTCTCCGTGGTTGCCGTAGACACCTCCGAATGGCAGATTCCGGCCCCGGAGGTCATTAAATTAACCTCTCCAGGGCGCACCGTGCCGACGTTTCCGCCTGAGTCAAGGTGCTCTATTTCCCCACGGAACAACCAACTGACGGTCTGCAAACCGCTATGCGGGTGCGGCGCCACGTCCATGCCGCCGGTCTGAGAAACATCATCGGGACCATAATGATCCACAAAGCACCATGCCCCGATCATTGTCCGTTTCTTCTGAGGTAGCGTCCGACGCACGCTCATCGCGCGCAGTCCTCCGAGTGGAACCTCCCGCGCAGTGATGATTTCCACTGGGGCTCGCATGGCCTGGTTGCTATGCATATCCTTCATCGTTTTCCTCCTCATCGATTGCGCGTAGTAAGAAATCCCCGATATCACGTCCTCAGAGAGGCCTCGGATATCAGGGATCGTTAGTTTTAGTAGGAGCCGTAACGCTTGTTAAGTATTAGGCTTCTGGAAGTGCCGGGGCAATTCCTGTGCGCTCGTATTCGGAGAGGATGTCGATACGCCGCTGGTGGCGCTCCTCTTTGCTCCACTCCTGCTCGATAAAGGCATCGACGATCTGCAGTGCTTCTTCTTCAGAATGCATACGACCGCCCAAACCGATCAGCTGAGCGTTGTTGTGCTCACGAGCCAAGCGAGCGGTTTCTACCGACCATGCCAACGCACAGCGAGCACCTTTCACTTTGTTCGCGGCGATTTGCTCGCCGTTGCCCGAACCACCCAAAACGATGCCGAGTGAACCGGGGTCATTGACCACGCGGCTAGCAGCCTCAATGCAATACGCCGGGTAGTCATCCTGGGCGTCATAGGTGTGTGCACCGCAGTCGATAACCTCATGTCCCTTGATCTTGAGGTGTTCCGCGATGATATTCTTCATGTCGAACCCTGCATGGTCCGCTCCGAGGTAAACGCGCATAGTTCCAAAGTGTATCGCATCACCGCACCCCATCAAGAAGGGGACAAATCACCTCAGGGCTTCCCACCTCATCCGCGCTACTTCTCCTAAGGCCTTAACAAGGAAATATCTTGTTATGCAAGGCGGCACACGAGTGTGGCATCAGGAAACCCTGTGGCGCACTGCACCTTTTATTGGTCTGGTCAAAGCGAGGATTCTCAGTCCTCGACCGCTTTAGTTCAAAGAAATAGGGGTAGTAACCTAGTGCGATGGAGGCGTCGAAAAGCTTCCCGGCTTCTTCCCCACGCGGGATCCTGGTGATAACTGGGCCAAAGAACGCGGAGTCTCCCAGTTTGATCACTGGTGTTCCCACGTCGTTACCCACTAAGTCCATAGCGCTGTGGTGGTATTCACGCAGTTCTTTATCCCAGGCCTCGGTGTTCGCAACCTCAGCCAATTCGGGATCTAAGCCGACCGCGGACACCGCAGTCTTGATGATCTCGTCATAGGCGCCAAAACCCTTCTTGCCACCGTGTCCGTTGTTATGGATCTCGGTTCCCATGACTGTGTAGAGTTCATCGAGCTTATCGGGGTGCTGCGAAGCGACTGCCGCGAACACTCGCGCTGGTCCCCAGTTCGCCTTCATCTTCTCTTTGTAGTCTTCTGGCAGCTCGTCCCGACCTTCGTTGAGAACAGAAAGGCTCATCGGCACCCATGAGACCTGGACGCCGCGCACCTGCTCTACCTCTTTGATCCATCGAGAGGTTACCCAGCAAAAAGGGCAGCTCACGTCGAACCAGAATGTCACGTGTTCGGTCATAGGATTCTCCTTCACTTCATCGTGCTCGTTGCTTACCCAACGTGCTTCCGCCGTTGCCTTTTTCAACGCATTCCTCCACGCAATCATTCCGCGCCACACCTGGCCTGAGTCCAATCGATGTCCGCCCTGCGTCCGTCCTATGCCAAAAAGACTTTCCCAATAGCCAGTTGCGCTGGGGCAGGCAGTTGTAAAGTAAATCCACAGATCACATGCAGTACCCCCACGTAGCTTTTCGTGCCTAGCCTCTAGCTAGCCTCGCTCCCCAAGCTAAAGGAGATCCTTCACCACATGTCTTCCATTAATCTCACGCAAACAGAAGCCGAGCAGCGTTTCCGCCTTCTTGACGTACATCATTATGGTATCTCTCTTGATTTAACCGAAGGGGACAAAGAATTCCCTTCCACCACCACGGTGTCTTTCACCGTAAAGGAAGCCGGAGATACCTTTATTGATCTTCGAGCAGCGTCCGTAGCGGAAGTGCTTCTCGACGGCACAGACATCACCGCAGCAGCGGTCTCGCTGACCTCCGACGGCTACGATGAGACCCAGGGACTCTCTTTACGAGGGCTGACCCCGGGACTGCATTCCCTTTCCGTGACCGCCTCATGCGTCTATTCACATACAGGCCAGGGGCTTCACCGCTTTATCGATCCGGAAGATCAGCGCGTCTACTTGTACACGCAGTTTGAAACAGCTGATGCCAAACGCATGTTTGCGTGCTTTGACCAGCCAGATCTCAAAGCGACCTATAGTTTTACCATCACGGCTCCCAAAGCCTGGAAAGTAATCACCAATGCTTATTCCCAGGTCACGACCACTGAGGATAAGGCTATCCATACCTCGCACGTGGATTACAAGCTTTCCACGTATCTCGTCGCGTTGTGCGCCGGCGATTATCACGAGGTCTCAGACACCTGGTCTGGCGCGCTGACGCACCATCCGGAGACTCCCGAAGACCAGCCCACAGCGCTAGAGATTCCGATGTCCATCTACTGTCGGAAATCATTGGCACGATATTTAGACGCGGACACCTTGATGAGGGAGACCAGACAAGGGTTCACGTTTTATCACGAGAACTTTGGCATGGCGTACCCGTTTTACAAGTATGACCAGATCTTTGTTCCGGAGTTCAACATGGGCGCCATGGAAAACGCTGGTGCGGTGACCTTCCGCGATGAATACGTCTTTTCCTCTAAAGTCACCAAGTACCGCTACGAGCGTCGCTGCGACACAATCCTGCACGAGATGGCCCACATGTGGTTTGGCGACCTTGTCACCATGAAGTGGTGGGGCGACCTCTGGCTCAACGAGTCCTTTGCTACCTGGGCCGCGGCGATCTCTCAAGCCGAGGCAACGGAATACTCCACGGCATGGGTCACCTTTGCCAATGTGGAAAAGTCATGGGCCTATCACCAAGACCAACTCCCCTCCACGCATCCGATCACAGCCGACGCCTCCGATATTGAGACCGTTGAACAAAACTTCGACGGCATTACATATGCCAAGGGTTCTTCGGTGCTCAAACAGTTGCAGGCTTTTGTGGGACGGGAGGCCTTCCTGGCGGGTGTCCGTAAGCACTTTACCAATCACGCATTTGCTAACGCAACCTTTGATGATCTGCTTGGAGCCTTTGAAGAGGCCTCCGGCCGCGATCTCTCCCAGTGGGCCGACCAATGGCTCAAGACCACTGGAATTAACAAGCTTTCCCCCACCTTTACCGTTAAGGATGGCGTTTATTCCGAGTTCGCCATCCAACAAAGTGGAGCAGCACCCGGCGCGGGCGAGCTTCGGACGCACAGGATCGCCGTGGGGCTTTATTCGCTTATCGACGGTCAGGTGAAGAGAACTCACCGATGCGAGATTGACGTTGAGGGCGCATCCACGCCGGTTCCGGAAATACTCGGTCGGGCGCAAGCCGACCTGATTCTGGTCAACGATGACGACCTCACGTACTGCCTGATGCAGCTGGACCCAGCTTCATTGGATTTCATCGTGAACAACATCGACAAAATCTCTGATCCCATGGCGCGTACGCTGTGTTGGTCTGCCGCATGGGAAATGACAAGGGACGGGAGTATGCGCGCTCGTGACTTTGTCACGCTCGTTGCACGTGGCGCCCAGTTTGAGACTGAAATTGCGGTGCTTGAACGAATTCTGAGCCAGGCGGCAAAGGCCGTACGGTCCTACGTGGCCCCTGCATGGGCAGATAGCACCGGACGCGACATGCTTGCCGACGCTCTCTTGGTGGGTGCTCGCAACGCACAGCCTGGTTCTGATGCACAGCTGGCGTTTGTCCAAGCTCTGGCAAAGATACGCATTACCAAAGAGGCAGCCACCGAGTTTGCTGCGATTGTGCAAGGTTCTACGTCACTTCCAGGCCTTACCGTAGATTCTGATCTGCGCTGGTGGGCGCTCACAGCGCTTATCGCCCACGGTGAGATCACTGGAATAGCGGTCCGCGAGAACGTGGAGAAGTTGCGCGGTATGGATCATTCTTCTGCCGGTGAACTGGCGGCGTTGCGCGCATATGCCGCGCAACCGGATGCTGAGGTTAAGGCAGAGATTTTTGCTGAAGTCACCGACACACACAACACCCTGTCTAATCTTTTCTTGCGACATAAGCTCGAAGGCCTTACGTTCACAGGCTCCGCCCCTTATCTCACCCGCTATAGCTCCGCGATTTTTGCGTTGGCGGAAAAGATCTGGGCTGAGATGTCTTCTGAGGTCGCGCTGGTGACGCTTTCCGGAATCTATCCTCATTGGGATATTTCCGCACAAGGGGTAGAAAACGCCCACGAGTTCCTTAACAAGGATTCCTTGCCGGCTGGTGTTCGCCGGGTGGTGTCTGAAGGAATGTCTGAGCAGGAGCGTGCCTTGCGCCTACGCGAGATAGACGCACGCTAGTTTTTATGTCAACGCTGCCGCAGGAACCGATGTGTCCTGCGGCAGCGTTCGCGTCTTTCTTGAATGCCATACAAAAACCGCCCCCTTTCACAGCCCTACTACACAGCGCGCTGCTACGGTGGGCAGCGATGACAATCTTTAGTGCTACAGAACAGACCGAGGCAGTCTCATCCTGGTTAGGATCCGTAAACACCCAAGAATGGCTGGTAGACAGGCCTATCAAAATCGGAATCACTATCCTTATCGGGCTGGTGGCAAACTGGCTTCTACGGAAATCCATTACCAAAGCAGCTCAAATCAATATCAATAAAAAGCCCTCGAAAATTTCTTCCGTGCTGCCACTGCGCGGAAAGGCCAATAACAAAACGTCCGAGGCGCTCAGCGCAACGCAGGAACAGCGCAGGCAATCCCGCATGCTCACACTCGCGGCGGTAGGTCTGTCTATCTGCTGTCTCAGTTGTGATTTGGGTGTGGGTAGGCCTGGCGGTTCTTACGTACTTGGGGATCAATGTCACCCCGATCGTGGCGTCGGCAGGCGTCGTCGGCGTGGCTCTTGGTTTTGGCGCCCAGTCTCTGGTCAAAAACTTTTTATCTGGTGTCTTTATGCTCATTGAAGACCAATACGGTGTCGGCAACACCATCGATGTGGGAGACATCGTGGGAACCGTTGAGGACGTCAGTCTCCGGCTCACAACCTTGCGCGATATTCACGGCACCCAGTGGTTTGTCCGCAACGGTGAGATTCTTAGGATCGGTAATTTTCAGTCAAGAATATGCTGTCGCCCTCATCAATATTCCTATTGCATTGGATGAAAACGCTAGCGCCGCCATCGAGGCTGTGACTGATGCAGTAAATGCCGCGGCACAAGAGCCGGCTATTAGCGACGTACTCCTCGACTCTCCTACCGTCGATGGCGTTAATTCCATTGGGCTCGATCACATGTTGATCCGCGCCCGCGTAACAACCCTCCCGGATCAGCAATGGTATGTCACCCGAGAATTAACAGCGCGCGTACTCACTGCTCTCCAGCACAACAACATTGATACGCCTTATCCTGAAGGCATTGCGGCTTCGCGACGCATCTCCGACTAACACTTCTCAGAAAACGAAAGTCCCATGTCTACTCCCCAATCCTTTTATGACGCTGTGGGCGGCGAGTCCACATTCCGCGCATTCGTCCACCGCTTCTACGAGCTCGTTCGCACCGACGACATCCTGGGGCCCATGTATCCACACGACGATTGGGAAGGCGCAGAAGACCGCCTCCGCTGGTTCCTCGTCCAATACTGGGGAGGACCACAAACGTTCTCAGAGAATCGCGGACATCCCCGCCTTCGTATGCGGCATGCGCACTTCCCCATCGACCAAGCCGCCGCAGACCGTTGGCTGCTGCTCATGGAATCCGCGCTGGATAGCCTCGATGCAGAGACGTTGCCCGACGCCTATCGCGCCGCGCTGTGGGACCATATGCAGCGCGTAGCCGATATGCTCATCAACCGCACTTCTTAATTCCCATGCTGTGGATTCTCCTTGGTGTCGCCGCCGGTGCGGTTATCCCCATCCAAACGGTTGTTAACACCCGACTCAGTGCATCCACCGGAACGCCGTTTTCTTCCTCGATGATCTCCTTTTGCGTGGAGACGCTGACCCTCGCGGTAGCGCTTATAGCTGTCACCGGACAGCTGCCCAACGTCTCAGCTGCTTACGACGCCCCCGCATAGATTTGGCTTGGCGGACTTTTGGGGGTCATCGCCCTTACCGCGAATATTTTCATGTTCCCCCGGCTCGGCGCAGTGCAGATTGTTGTCTTGCCGATCTCAGGGCAAATCTTCATGGGACTAGCCATCGACCACTGGGGCTTATTCGATGCTCCGCAGAACTCGATGACTCTGCTCCGAGTACTCGGCGCGTTTCTGGTGTTTGTCGGTGTGATCGCCACCGTGGGGAAACCGAAAAGTTCCGAGACCCAATCGGTGAGCCTTATTCACTGGCTCTGGCGGCTCGCCGGAATCTCATTTGGCATGCTTACCGCCATGCAATCGGCTATCAACTGCAGGCTTGGTTCTGTGCTTCACTCAGCGGCAACGGCGGCGCTCGTGTCGTTCGCCGTCGGAGCGGCGGTTCTCATCGTGCTCAACATCGTTTTACGCTGGCGCCCACGGATACAGCGTCTCGGGTCTTCTCACCCATGGTGGATGTGGTTTGGAGGAAGCCTTGGGGCATTGTTTGTTTTCACTAACGCGGCATTAGTGCCAAAGATCGGAACCAGTCTTACCGTGATTGCAGCATTACTCGGGATGATGATCTCAAGTATTGCCGTTGAGCGCATCCGCGGTGGGCGCACAGGAGTCCGGCAGATTCTCGGAGTTAGTGCCATGCTTACGGGGATCATAATGATCCGGCTGCTGTAGCCTACAGCAGCAAAGAAAGCCCCTTGGACTCATAGACCGTTCCGTAGGGGGCATCAATGCGTGCCCACCGTCCGGTGCTGGATACCCGGAGATGCCTCGGTATATGCGCTGGTGCAGTAGCCGGAGGAATAAATCCCAGGGAAGTGCAGGCAAAAATCATCCGCATCGAAATATCTACGGAACTATCCGCGCTCGATACCGCCATAACCTTTTGATCCAACAAGCTTGCGGGAGGCCCCATCGGGCCGGAAAATTGTCGAGCCAAAGAGCGACCTTTTTCTGCAAGGTCGCTGGCAACGCCGACGGGGATTTCGTCGATAAGCTTAAAGCCCGTCACTGGGGGAAGCGCGCCTGCCCAGGAGGCATCGTGTGGCTTCCCTTCCCCCCGCGCCAGCAAGTCAGTAGCCAGCAAAACCGCGCCGTCTCTCGACGCTTCTCCCCTGACTCTCCGCGATGCGACAACACCAAAAGGAGTAGTCACATACACGTTCACGTAGTCTCCTACCTGCTGCAACCGCGCATAAGCGTGTCGGTCTAAGCCAACAGCGCGCTGCAACAGGCTCGTTATCCCCGCTGCTGGGCCTTCGGGAATAATTAGACTCTCGTTCATCTTGATTAACGCGCCGATTCTGCAATCTTGGTGAGAACCTGCAGCTCATGGGCCTCGATCTCGCGAGGGCGCGCAGTCTTAAGGTCTACTGCCACCTGTACGGCGAGCACCACTGCGCATACGTGTCCCTCGCAGTCTTTCAAGCTTTGGCGAGTGGTAAACGACGTGGTTCCGATCTGGACGATGGATGTTTCAACCTCAACCTCAGTGGTACTGGGCATGATGGGCCGCAAGTAGTCCACCTCAATTCGGCGAACAAATACCGCAGGATTGTCATGCCCCTGCGCCATAAATTCATCGTTTGCCCACTTGGTGCGAGCCTCTTGAGCTAGGTCAACATACGCTGAGTTTGTGACATGACCAAAACGATCAAAGTCGGTCCACCGAACGGGAACTGTAGTTGTGTGGACTTGATGGGTGGATTCTGCCGACATGCTCTACTTTCTCAAAGTTTTCTATCAGGTTAAAGCACACACTACCGTGCATCGGTGTGTGATATTCCACAATGTTAGCCTCGTCGCACATATTATGCGCAGCGATGCCCCTCAGCCCTAGTGAACGATTGTCCAATCACTCATCAGGTACCGAGGGGCATCAACTAGCGCAGTGCGCTACCGGCCATGATCACTATGACTAGCGAGTCAACTTACGGTGTGTGACGCGGGAAGGACGCGCTGCGTCAGCGCCGAGGCGCTCAACTTTGTTCTTTTCATAATCCTCAAAGTTGCCCTCGAACCAGAACCACTGGCCCTCTTCCACGTTGCCTTCCCATGCAAGGATGTGCGTACACGTACGGTCCAGGAACCAACGGTCGTGAGAAATCACCACGGCACAGCCCGGGAACTTCTGAAGAGCATTCTCCAGGGAACCCAATGTCTCCACGTCGAGGTCGTTGGTTGGCTCGTCGAGAAGAATCAGGTTGCCGCCCTGCTTCAACGTCAACGCGAGGTTCAGTCGGTTGCGCTCACCGCCAGACAAGACCTTGGATGGCTTCTGCTGGTCAGGGCCTTTAAAGCCGAAGGCAGACAGATACGCGCGCGAAGGCATCTCGTTTTGGCCAACGTGGATGTAATCGAGTCCGTCGGAGACAACTTCCCACACGGTCTTTTCTGGGTCGATGTTCTCACGGTTCTGGTCGACATAGCTGAGCTTGACGGTTTGACCGACCTTGACGTCACCGGAATCCGGATTCTCTAGGCCCACGATGGTCTTGAACAGCGTCGACTTACCCACACCGTTAGGACCAATCACGCCCACAATGCCGTTGCGCGGCAGGGTGAAAGAGAGGTCTTTAATCAGGACGCGACCGTCAAAACCTTTATCCAGGTGATCTACTTCCACAACCTGGTTGCCCAGACGCGGCGGAGTAGGAATCTGGATTTCTTCAAAATCGAGCTTCTTGTACTGCTCAGCCTCTGCAGCCATTTCCTCGTAACGCTGCAGACGTGCCTTGTTCTTAGCCTGACGAGCCTTAGCTCCCGAGCGCACCCATGCGAGCTCTTCCTTCAACCGCTTCTGCAGCTTCTGGTCCTTCTTGCCCGCGACCTCTAGTCGCTGAGCCTTGGTCTCCAGGTAGGTAGAGTAGTTGCCCTCATAAGGGTAAAGCTTTCCGCGGTCAACCTCGCAAATCCAGCCTGCAACATGGTCCAGGAAATAACGATCGTGAGTGACCGCCAAGACAGCGCCCTTGTAGTCTGCAAGGTGCTTTTCCAGCCACAGCACGGATTCTGCGTCTAGGTGGTTGGTGGGCTCGTCGAGAAGCAAAAGGTCGGGCTCAGAAAGCAGCAGCTTAGCCAGTGCTACTCGACGACGCTCGCCTCCCGAGAGATGCGTAACCGGGTCGTCGGACGGCGGGCAGCGCAGTGCCTCAAGCGCTTGGTCGATCTTAGAGTCGATCTCCCAGGCGTCGGCGGCATCCAGTTCTTCCTGGAGCTTGCCCATCTCATCCATCAGCTCATCGGTGTAATTGGTCGCCATTTCCTCGGCGATCTGCTCGAAGCGCTGCTTCTTCTCAAAAATCTCGCCGAGGCCTTCCTCAACGTTTCCACGAACGGTCTTCTCCTCGTTCAGTGGTGGTTCCTGAAGAAGAATGCCCACGGTAGCGCCGGGGTCAAGGAATGCTTCGCCGTTGGACGGCTGGTCAAGTCCAGCCATGATCTTGAGGATCGAAGACTTACCAGCGCCGTTCGGGCCCACAACGCCGATCTTGGCGCCTGGGTAAAAGGCCATGGTGACATTGTCCAAAATGAGCTTGTCACCGATAGCCTTGCGCACGTTTTTCATCGTGTAGATGAATTCGCCCACAGTGATATTCCCCTTTAAATGTTGAAATAGGTTTCAGTCACGTCAAAGGGTACATCACTCTTCCTATAAATTCGCCCCGCGCTGTGCTCTCCTAACCTAAAAGAGGTTTTATTTCCTCACTGCGTGAACCCGCCGCCTCTGTTATTCGGCAAGTTTTTTAAAAGGGCGGATTGTGGGACCCTGTTGCCGCTGCTCCTACTAGCTCATCGGAAATGCTCGCGGCACCATCATCTCCTTCACTCAAAAAAGCATTGGTTCTTGAATAGTCCCGGTCCGGAATAAAGGGTTGGTTATCCGTATTGTCCGGAGCTGGTAGTCCAGGAACATGGTGAATGTCCTCCACAGTCGATTTACGTGAAGACACAACGTAACGGCTCAGCTCAAACCCCACGTAGTTAGCTTTGAGAACTATCTTTGATGCCGGCTTTCCCGTTGCGGCATCAGTCCATTCTTGAGTGACCAAATAGCCAGAACAGATCACGGGACGCCCGCGTTCCAATGACATCCGGGCGTTCACACCTAGCTGACCCCAGCATTCCACGTCAATGTAGTTTTGGTCCGTATCAATCCACTGAGTCTCTCCCCCGGGAGCTTCGTTGTTCGCAGTATTCTTGCACATTCTGCGTCTCGCAGCGATACGAAACTTGCAGACTCCGCCACTAGTGAATTGCACGAATGTTGGCTCGTTGGTGAGGTTTCCTACGATGGTGCTTTGAATATGCATGATGTGATTCCATTCCTTGAGTTCATTGGTATGCGCTGATAACCACGCAGGTCTGCGTCATTGTGCAGAGCTTTACGCCGCAACGCAAGGGTTAACGCCGACCGTCCTGCCTTCTACATCTTGCGCACTTTCCCTGCACGCGAGTATCCCCGTTCCCTGGCAGATTGTTTTTCTGTGGACAACTCCGCTTCCAGGCACAAACTATCCACAGAAAATCTCCGAATAGGACGCGGCTCTTGATGTTGTGAGCCTTTTATGCTGCGGAATGAACCACCCACGACGGCTCATTTCAAAGACACGCTCGCCATCAGCAGTTTCTGATAAATATCTATCTGTTTAATAACTTTTCCGAACCTAAGACACATTTTGCGGTAAGCTTTTGTCAATGAATTTTTGATTCTTCTTCGGATTACCCCCCCCCCGGGCCATCACCCCGCTCGTCGGCACGCTCGTTCCCGACGAAAAGCGCCCTGTGCTCTAGGAATCCGGCGCTGAATTGAGGGTTTGTGTGAGATTGCTCCCCTAAAGGAATGGTGATCGTATGACCCGTATCGTACAGAATTCCCCACGTCCCACCGGCTTGCCAGAGACTGAGAATTCCACAGCGGCTAAAGGATGGCGACCGTTCCTGCACAGTAATGTGATGTTCTCCGAAACACCCACGGGCGTGGAGTTTCACGATGACTTCCGTCGGTTTTCTATCGACGGCCCAGGCGCATACAAAGCTTTCCGTGCCGCGGCCCCCATCTTTGAAGGCGACGTACTCTTCTCCGATGCACTTCAGCATCTGGGTGCCGCTGGTACCCAGACCATCGAGCTATTCGAATCCGAGTTACACCAGCATGGGATGCTCACACGGCTGACCCCGGAAAACCCTTCTGTTGCCGCATGCCAGTGGGGTGGCCCTTGGGACGGGATATTAAGGCTCCTCGCAAACTACACGCCCACGCCCATCGCCGTTTTGGAACGGATTTACCACACGCCTTTTGCTATCCGCTGCGACCACGCGGAAAGCGCCCGTCTGATCAAAGCCAGTTTGGAAGAAAACGGCTGCGCCGCAGTGCGTTGTGCAGCGCTTTCTCCGGATACGTCGCGCTTCCAACCTGTGCTCTCTCTAAGTTGGCGCGAGCTGGACAACGCCACCCCCACCATCACTGTCCGCAGAATTGGCAACGGCTTAGTCATCGCATCAGATGTCGCGGCCGAGGCAGTGGCTGCGACGCGCGTGTTGGAGTCTTTATCCGTTGAGGAAGAAACCGCCGAGGTTCCAGAAGCTCTTATCCGGATGGCTGGAATCGTCGCGTCCTTTGAGGCTTTCAAAATTGTCTCTGGCGTCATGCCGGCAACGCTCACACAAGCGCTAGTTCGCATCGACCTTTCCACCGGTGAGGTGACCCAACACCAACTAGGCCAGCAGCACCAGCAGCGCGATAATGGCGATTCTCCCCTATTTCCCCTGGTTGATCCGCTTCTAGGTTTCACACCGCGCTTCCTTGACGACGATATAACCCAGATGCCCTTGCGACTATCTCAAGTATCCGTGACCGGTCCCGATCAACGTCGTTGGATTGTTACCGGTTGGGCGCCAGACACTCTGGAGGCTGCACGTGAACGAGCAGTTGAGGAAGCCGCTACCCGCGTCCTTCTCTCCCAACAGCTAGCACAGGCTATGCCGGGCAGCGCTTTGATGCAGCCAACCGGGCTTCCCACACCAGCTGCTGTAGGAAGTTCCTCGGAAGAAGCCACGGAACGCGCTCTCCCACGCGCAGCCGCTTATTGGACTTTTCGCTCTGCAGCGCAGGGCACCTCGGCGGTTGTTCCATTTCATGCAGGCGCTGAGGCCGCATCCTGTGTGCGAGATGCACAGGAACTCTATGGCGCAGCCACGTCTACGTTCTTAGAGCTCACGCCTCTGTGGGACCATTCGGTAGTCGTTGTTCAATGTGACAATCCGATTCTTAGCGTCGTGGCGGCGGGAGAGTCGGCGGAACAAGCCGCGGTATCCGCCGCCTACGGACACCTCGCGCTTGCACAACTGCATGCAGACAAGCACTGTCCGCCGCACGACAGCTGGTCACATGCGCTTCCGTCGTTAGCCTTAAGAGAATCCGGTGTGCTCTGCCTTACCGCGGAGCCAGTGACTGAGCATTTAACAGATCCTCGTCTCTCTGCCGCCGGGCTCACTGCCGTAGCGTTGCGCCCACGCACGTGGATACATGCTGCCCTGCCCGCCATCGACCCGGCCGTTCATCGGCCTCTTGTCTCATGACTACGCGCGTCGCGTACCTGCACTGCCCGGCGCGCAGTTTCCCAGCGCACGCCCTGCCCCCGCGTCACGAGCAGTGGATAGCAATCCCTTCCGAAGTGTGCAGAGTCTGTCTAGAAGCATGGGTGGATCGTACGGAAGAGGCTGCGGACTGGGTTGACGCTGTTAACGTACCCGGTTTTATCAGACGCTGGCTGTCTGAGCGTGTGCAGTACGTCGAGCGCCCCCGAGGAGGCTGGAGACTGGCGGCTACTGATGCGCAGTGTCTCTCCAGTTCTACGGTGTTTATTCCGCCAAGCCCGCACTGCAATGCACACCATGATTATGCTGCTAGCGCAGAGGTTTCCGATCTCACGGGGCCTGTGTTGGCGCCGTGTGGGGCGGGGCCGATCACGGAGATTCGTCGTCCCGGAATGATGGTTTCCCGTGGAACAGTGCCTGCTGTGGGTTCTCGTCCTGCGTTCCATTGGAGCGGTCAGGCGCCGACTATTGCTGAGAGCCGAAAGCTGGCTCTTTGTGAAGCCGTCGAGCGCGCGTCCGCGTGTGGGAATGGGGGAACGGGAAGCGTCGATACGCATGTTCCGCGCGTCCCTGCCGCTGACTTTGGGGTGGAAGACGCACGGTGGAACCGTTCTTATGAAGACTGCCGCGATTGGACACGCGCTACTCGCTTGGGAGATGAAACCGCATGGGTAGTGCCCACGGATATGGTGTTTTTCTGGTCTGATGCACAAGCTCGTTTTTGTTTTGATTCTTCCAGCGGTGCCGCGGTGGGGCGCACATGGGAGGATGCGGTGATGTCCGGGCTAGTGGAAGTCATTGAACGCGACGCTGTCCTGTCCTTATGGCATGGTTCCATGTCCGTCCCAGAGATTGACGTTGACTCGATCAATGATCGCGCCTACCTGGCAATGCTGCGGCATCTTCGCAGGCAGGGGCTTGTTATCCGCGCGTTTTATTGCCCGTTGAGCGCAGGGGTTCCCAGCGTTATTGCGGTGTGCACGGATGTGCAGCGCACTTTCTTGTGTGTTGGGGCAGCCGCTGCGCCCGATCCTCATGTCGCAGTACGCAAGGCGTTGCGGGAGGTCATGGCGGATTATCCACAGTCGCGCTTGCTTGCTACCGCGCGGTTGTCGGACGCCGCCGCAGTGCGTGCGGACGGTTCGGGGGCGACTCATCGTTTAAGCGTTGCCACCCGCGAGCTTATCGACGCCGCCGCTTTCCTACTTCTGCCCCGAAAAGAGCTACTCCGTGTCTCCGACATCCCGGGCTGCCCACGGCTGTCGCTCTCCGAGCTAGTCACATGCCTCAAAACGCATGGATTTTATGGCTATGTTGTCGACTTCACCCAGGACTATCACCGAATGGTGGGACTCTCCGCGGTCAAGATTATTGTCCCCGGTCTCTTGCCACTGGAATATATCGGGCAGCTGACTCGGGCATTACATATGCCTCGGTTGAAACAACAGATGACATGTTTTCGCGCTTTGGGCCTAGCCCCTCCCAGTATGCCTCCCCGCCTCAACCTTGTTCCGCATCCGCTTCCTTAATGTTCCTCATGCTTCAATGAAAGGTCGTGAGTCCTATGGATCGTCGTACTGCAGACTTCTGGGCCACAACGGATAACGCTGCAGCCGAATACACGCAGCTCATTCTGGAACGCAAAGAACATGGCATGGTCTCCCCTGCTCAAGGACCTTTTTGGAACCACCAACCCTATCCCGCAAAAATTGTTCCGGGTGCACCTCGTTTCCAGCTTCGTGCACACGCCATGTCCCCCATGGACATTGCTATTGCGCGGGCGCTGGAGGGTTCCCTGCTCAGAACTCATCTGCGTGCAGAAGTCGACTGCAACTCGCCTACGCGGACCCGAGCTGAGGTCGCATCTTTCCAGTGGTCTCGGAATACGGCCTCAGGTGGAGGTCTCTACCCAATTAATCTCTACAGATACAGCTCCGGAGATAGCCACCTGCCCGCTGGCCTGTACTTACTCAACCCCATAACCTGCCAATGGCAACAGCTGAGGGCTGATTCCCCACGAGGCGAACACTCCTGTGTCGCCGGTGAGACCCTGCTGGTTACCGTGGAGTTTTGGCGTTCAGCGTTTAAGTACGGTGACTTTGCGTATCAAGCAACCTCCGTGGATGTGGGGATCATTGTCGCGGCATTGGTCTCCCAGCTGGATGCAACTGTGGGGCCGGTGGCTATCGACTGGTCCCCCGATGAGCTCGCTCTCTCCGAATTCCTCGGTAACGATCCCCTCGACGAGGCCATATATTGCACGCTCACTCTGCCTAGCAGCTCCCGTTCAGGCGCTGCTGCTCAGACAGCTGTTCCCCAGACCGCTGTTCGTCTCGCGCACTCGGGAACGGTGCCCGTGCGTTTTCCCACCACTGCGGCTTTACAAAAGCAGCGACTCCGAGAAACACAGAGTATGCGTGCACCTTTTTCTACAGAAAGAATCGCCGCACCGCCACCAGTAGCAACCAAGCGAGGCTCCAGCTCTTTTGGGCGTTATTCCGGAGCTGCAATCGACGTAGACGTGCTTACTCGCATGGTGCAACGTGGGCGCGCCACGGCCACTGCGCTCCTGGGAACCCCGCCTGAAACCGATTATTTCTCGGATATCCAGGCAGCTGCGTTGTGCGTCAACGTTACGGGCTTAACGCATTCGCTTATAGCTGATGTCGAGGCATATCCTGCGGCAGCTCCCGCACGCCCGTGCCCTCAACTTCCCGAGTTCTTGCACAACACCTATCTCCTGAAAAACTACGACCCTCTGCGCAGCTCAGCCGTGTTGGTGCTGTGCGCAGATCTGCGGCGGGTAACCACTGACTACGGTGCCTCTGGTTATCGGTGGGCCTGCGCTGAGGTCGGGGCCTACTGTCACGCGGCCTATGAGGTTGCGGCACAAGAACGGATCTCTGTGGGCGCAGTGTTGGGCTTTGATGCTCAGTACCAGCGCGATTACCTCGGTTTAGCGGATAATCTCATCCCGGCCCTCAACATCCTTGTGGGTGTGGATCGACCTCATGCACGGTGGAGGAACTCGTTACTATGACAACCACTCCTTGGAAGCTTCTTAACGAATCCCTGGTTCGCAGCTGCAGTGTGCCGTATGAGGCGTTACGGCAGCTTTGCGACGCCCCCACCGACGCACTACTTACTGCCGATCTGGACCAGCGGCTCCGCGTAGACGCGGCCCTTGATACTCTTGGTTCTGCGGCCCACCAGGACATTGCGGGGTGTGCAAACACAGTGTTGCGGCGTACGCTACTCGATCTCAAGCGAGCCGCGCATCACCATGACGTGCGCAAGGTCCGCGCCCTGCTGGCTAAAGCTACATCCGCTGGTTTGCTGTTGCCTGCCGGCGTAGCGACTGCTGCGGATACGGCGATCACTGCCTCCGAAAAAGTACTGTCATCAGCGCAACTGCACGACGTACTTATGCGTTCCAAGAAAAAAGAGCGCGACTGCATCGGGAAGATCGCCAGAGACCAGCGAGTTGATTCGGCAGTATTGGTCACGTCGGTCCCCGCTGCAAAAGCCATCCGGAGCCTGGGTGCAGATCGTGCGATGTCTGCCAAGCAGCTAGCTCGTGCACACCGCACAGCGCTGGGCTATGTGATCCGCAGCGCCACCCGGACGGTACCGTTTTCCGCCCTGTGCACAATCGCGCCGTCTCAGTTGTCCCACGCCAGCCGGCACCCGGATGAGCCTCATGTCCCGGCATCTGTGCACACTATTGCGCGTTGGAACGTCTACGCCATGGCTCAGATTTTCTCGGCCATGAAGAAGGACTTTGAGTTTATTGCCACGCTTCCGGTTCTGGTTAATCCTGACGCGCTATCAGAAAATGGTCACTGCGCGCTGCCGCGATGTTCCGTCGAATATCTAGGGCACGTCGGCGATCGGGACCTCGCCGTTTATCGGGAGGAACGCCGAGTGGTCGATTCCCATGGATTATTTGGAAAGGTCATGGCCTTAGCCGCAGGTGCTGCACAGAACCACGACTACACGTGTGAGCAACTGGCCACAGAGCTCTCGGCACACACGGGTTTAAGCAAGGCCCAAACAAGGTGCATTGTTCTCGATGCCATCCGAATCTCAGCCTTAGTTGTTCCCGCTCTCGACTTATCCCCGTCCACAGCGGTATCTGAGCAGCCGATAGTTATGCACCTGGCACGTGGGTCAGAAAAGGCCGCATCTGCTGCGCGTCTCATTGCCCGCATCGCGGAGGGGTGCAACGCGGTGGCGTCGATAAGCGACTTTGACCGCAGGCATACTCAGACCCTGGAGCTCGCGCACCACATGGATAGCCTCAGGCGACTCGTCGATCCCAGCATGCCGATGTTCCATACCCATGTGTATGAGGATGGGGTCGGGAAAGAATCGACGATTCCCTCCCCCGCCGTGGACTCGTGCACATCCCTTGACTGGGATGCTCTGGCAGACCTGGTCGATCTGCTTGATGTGCGGCAGGCAGAACGCGCGTTGTTTGAGGAGTTTGTATCCGCAAAATTCCCCCGTGGGGAAATCTGCCACGATGTTCCGGCGGTGGTCAATAGTTTTGTCGCCGAGGTCCTCACGCCACTGCGACAGGTTGATATTGAGGCAGTTGATGAAAATGACCTGAAGTCCACTGCATCTTTGCCACTGGGTAAGGCATGGGAATGGATTCGAGCACGCCGCCGCTTCCTGGCACACGTGGCCGAGTTAAGAAACAACGACGCTGGTCCCGTGGATATACGGAACCTCCTCACCGACTATCGCCCCCTTGTGCAGTCTCGTAGGTATCCGCTTCGATCTTTAAACGCATACGTTCAGCAAGGCGACGAGTCCAAAGTCGTAATTAACCGGACGCTCGGCGGCCCAGGTTTCCCGTGGTCTCGGTTCGCGCATGCGATGCCGGATTCCGCAGCACGCGCATGGTCCGAATTATCGGATTATGCGTCTGACGCTGGGGTGACGCTTGTCGAGCTGACAGCCGGAAAAGTGGTCTCCAACCTCAACGCGCATCCGGCCACCTACCCAACCACTCTCCTCATCCCGGGGCACCCTCGAAAAACCACACGGGCGTCTGATATTCGACTAGCAGACACGCAGTTGGCCTACTGCGCATCTAGCGGACGCTTGCAGCTTTTCGACGCCCACGGCACCGAACTCCTCCCCGCATACATGGGGTACATCACTGACCGGGGGCTGCCGCTATCTACGCAAGCCCTCATGCTCCTAGCGCCACCCATGCATTGTTCCTTGGACTTTTTCCCGCGCACGAGTTCAGAGATAGTGCATCAGGCTCGTCTGCTCCTAGGAGATGCTGTTCTTGCGCGAGAAAGCTGGACTTTTCCCACCTCAAGCACATCTATGGATATTCCGTGTCTCCTAGAAGAGGCACTGGTGTGGTGGCGCAGCATTGCCCGACATCACGCCCTACCCGAGTGCGGAGTTCTGCGAACATTCGATGCCCACGGCGTTGTGGGTAAAGGCCAGTTTTATAACTCCCAGATCATGGGAACGATCACCAACCTCATACGCGCATTGCGCAACGCTCACTACGGGTTTGTGATTGAGGAATTCTTTCCCCACGTCGGCGAGTCCGGCGTAGCGCAGGAATACATAGTCACAGGAACACGCTCTTTGAAGGAGGGTATCTAATGCGTACAACCGACCCCTGGCTTGCTTTTCATATTTTTTATGGAGAAGACCCTTCTCTCTTGCTCCGCGACTGCTTGCTGCCTTTTGCTCATACATGCGTTGCAGAAGGCCTGGTAAAACGATTTTTCCATATGAATTACTGGCTGGAAGGCGCACACGTCCGCTTAAGGCTAGAGCTTTACAATCCGGCAGATCGCGAGCGCGTCGTATGCGCAGCGCATCAGGCTATCCAACCGTGGATTGACTCCCATCCTTCCAGCGCGCCCCAGCTGTCCCTGCGCAATCCCGAAGGTTATCGACGTCTCTTTGAACACGAGTACCCCATGTCCAGGTTCTCTGACTATATCGACCAGGATGGCCTGCCCCGTCTACAGCCAGATAACTGCATCCGAGAACGCTACTACGAGCGTGAATATGACCGCTACGGTGGTCGGATAGGGATGTCGCTTAGTCAGGACGGTTTCCAAGCCTCGACATTGTTCGTCGAAAAGCTTCTGTGCGCTGGAGTTTTAGAAGCGCGCACGTCACGCTTAGCCGCAGCTGCGCTAGGAATGGTCTGCACCGCGCACACAGTTTTGGCTTCCGACGCATCCATAGGACGTTTTTGGGAAAGCTATCACGCAGGCTGGACCTCGTCTTTTTCCATGCCCACCAGCTACACCTCGCCCACGGCACAACACAAAATCTCCGCCGAGGCCCATGCCCTCTCACGCGCAGTCACGCCGTTTCGGGATGCGTTGCGCCACGCCCCAGACGGCTCAGGCCTCCCCGAACCCTATGCCACTTTCACTCAACGCATGACCTCTGTCATGGACAAACTCCACGATGCATATGACTCCCGAGAACTCGACTTTGGTGATTCTGCCGCAGAGGCCGGCCACACGTGGAAAGAGAATTCCATTTTTCTTCTGCGCTCTTATGTCCACATGACCAACAACAGGATGTCCGTCAATATCTCAGATGAGGCCTATCTAGCTTATTTACTGCACACGTTATATCGGGAGGCACTATGACCAGCATTCACGACCTTCGGTTTGCTCCCGGCGCGGCGTTGGGCCCGATCATCCACAGTCCTGATCGAAGTTTCGCCGTAGCGCGTAATCCGCAGGGTGAGCTCAGCGAGCTAGGGCCTCAGGCCTGGATACTGCTGGACCTCTTCCGGCAACGAGACAACGGGGATAGCGTAGACATGAGGATGTTCGCCATCCCGCACGTGGCTAAGGCCATACGTGCCATGGAGCAACGAGGATTGCTCACTACGACCTCGGATACCAGCGCGTCTTCGCATCCCATAGGTATATTGGGGCGACCCCATGGAGGGTGGTTCGTTTCTTTTGTCACCCTGATCATGGCACTTACGGCAGCATCAACGGCCATCATCGTGTATGCGGGCTACGCTTTTACCCAAGCGCATAGCGCGCCTGACCTCACCGGTTTTTTCACGATTCTCGCCGGCGTCATCATCACTATCATCGCCCACGAATGCGCTCACGGCATCGCATTTTTCCTGCTGACCGGAATCAAACCGACAGCTTTTTCCACTGCTTCTTTTCCCCGCCGGTTCCTCAGCCTGCAGCTACCTGGAATATTGGCGGTGTCCTCCCGCGCCGGGAGAGTCGCAGTGCTTGCGGTCGGGCCTGCGACCACGCTGATCTTTACGGGCCTTACTGTGGTTCTCTACCACGAGGGGGTGCTTCCCGACGGCGCCGCATGGCTCCCCAGAATCTTATTTATAACGTTTATCGGTTCGCTTATTCCCGTACCTAATTCAGATGGAACAAAGATTTTGGAGGCGATATCCAGAACCAATAATTTACCAAAGTTTGCATGGAATTTTGCACGCAGAAAACAACTACGTTCGGAGATATTTCAACAGCAAATCGTTACCATAATTGTTATTTACATTTCACTTTATCTGGGTACCATAATGTTATGGGCAATCATAGTGCTATTCTTTATAGTTTTCCCTGGAAGCCCATATCAGTAGTCCAACCGCACAACGTCCCATGAAAGGAGCACACCATCATGACAAACATGCACAGGGACACCATGTCCGGCCTCAATCTGGACTTGCTCGCAATGGAGGTCGAGGGCCTCGAGGTAAACGACTACGTCGATGCTGATGACACCGCGTTCTTCAGCATGTGTTCGTCCACCACGTCTTCCTCTTCCTGCATTTCCACTTCTTCCTCCTAGCTCCAAGCTTCCCTCCCTAGGGAAGCTGCCGGAGCACAGCGACTTCCCCGTTGTGCTCCGGTTCTGCATGCGACATGACTAGTGCTTCTTTACTCGCGTTTACTGCTCCTGCAGATACACCGCACAAAGCCGACTTCCGCCGCCCGGCCGGATTGTCTACTCAGCGCGCCATAAAAGTCCTCCGCGATGCGGCTGCCGAGCTATCAGATGACTCCATCTGGGCGATTCATGTGCTTACCGGCCAGATCATTAAGGCTCCTCGCCCCACGCCTGTTGCGGGGGCAGGGTCTCATAGGCTCCCGCTGGAAGCCCTCGATGGGATAGTCCATTCTGCGCTCGCCCCCTTCGTGGGGATTCTTGGCCCTGGTCACTCGGATCAAGGTTGGACTACGTCCGTCCCATTTTCTGGCGCAACCCGCATAAGAACTCCTCTCTGCCATCTCGACCTCACCTGGTCGGGACAGAAAGAATCGCTGCATCACAGCCGAAATATCGCAGCCCTGGAAGGCCTGGAGAGATTGTGCTGTGCTCATTCCAGGGGGAGAGTGACCGTGGGACCAGCGACCAGCTTTTCAGGAAAAGCGGTGTCTCCTACGCAGCTAGGATTCGGAGCGGACATGCTCGCCCTCAATAGCAGTCTGGTTCCATGGTCGCCTGATGAGCCACACATGTGGGTGGAAGGCCGCAATCTTCGCACGCACGATTCTGCGTTTCTGCCCGTTGAATGCGTTTATTACGGAGATGTTCCAGCGTGTCGTTGGGCCGTGGGCAATTCCTCTGGCTCAGCCATTGGAGTTTCACTGGCCGATGCCACCCATGCGGCATGCCTTGAGCTCATCGAACGCGATGCCATCATGTCCACATGGGCGCGATCAATTCCTACCCAGCCCATCCTCCCCAGCTCTATTGCAGAACTCGGTCCGCTACTCTGCCGCGCGCGGATACTGGGGCTTCGGATCCGGCTCGCCCGCGCCTATACCGATCTCGGATTCCCCGTGGTTATCGCCTGCGTCGACGACGGCGCGGCAGTGTCTTTAGGATCGGCCTGCCGCGATTCGCTCCGTGCCGCAGCCATCGCAGCACTCAACGAAGCCTGGGCTTTTTACCCCGAGCGGCAGCGCGTTCGCAGTGCCGGGTCAGCTGTGCCGGAACGTATTCGTTCTGTCCTTGACCACGCTAATCAGGTGTCGCTTCCAGAGTGGACAACCCGCATCGACAGGCTACTCGGCACAGATCAACCACCGCGTCGGTGCAGCAGGGCTGAGGACCCAGTTACCCCGTCTGCCCTTGCAGCGCTTATCGACGCCGGCTTTGACCCCATCCGCATAAACACCACGCTGGCCGAGGTCCAGGAATATGACCTCACAGCCGTGACCGTAGTCGTCCCAGGCCTCGTCCCTATCGACTTTGGTTGGGACCGCCAACGAGCACAATTTATGGAGCGACCCGCCCAGCTTTGCAGCCAAGCAACCGGTGGCGTCATAAACCCAGTAGAAACGACGTGCCACCCCTTTGCATAACCGCTCCGAGGCACTGCTCTTATCGTTTTTGCTGGCGTTTCGACGCCGCGAAGGCTAGTAGCGCAAACACAACAGCCCACGCGGCGATATTAGCTACGGCCCACCACAAGGGAACAGAGGCTAACGTCCCATTCGCAGCGGCTTCTTCTGCGCCAGATATAGGGAAACGCGCTAGTTTATTTACCCCGTAGAGCGGCATGAAACGTGACATGGAGAGCAAAAACCCGCTGAGCGGAATGAACATGTTGGACAAAAATGCGCAGATCAGTACACCAAAAGAGGCAATGGACAAGGCCGCCTCACCTCGAATAAGCAGTGCGATTCCCAGCCCAAAGAGCGCAAAAGGTACCGCCGTAAGCCATGACGCTAAGAACGCCAAAGCCCACCGAAGATCGCCTTCGATCTGGGCCGTCGTCAAAGCACCGATGGTATACACCACGATAACGGGGGCAAGGGAAACCACCAATACCGCAAACACCTTGGTAGCAATGTATTTCCCACCAACGAGAGGGGTCATCGCCAGCTGGCGACCCCAGCCTTTTTCCTGCTCCAGCGCCGAAGTAGCAGCAAGACTCGTCGCCACGGTGACAGAACCATAAGCAGCCATCGATGCCATCACTGTCGCACTTACATTGCCGTGCCCCAGTTTGATCTCCGCATAACTTTGGATAGCGCCAAAAAGGATGTACATTCCCGCTGGCAACAAGATTGCGAATACCAGGTTCGCCGGATTACGCACGATGCGCTTGACGTCTATGAGACCAAACCGAATATTCATGCTGCGTCCTTTGCCTTAGCATCGCGTGAATGAGTCAGCTCAATAAATGCGTCTTCAAGCGATGTCGTTGAAACCAACAAGTCATAAGCAGATGTGCGATTAAGGAGGTATCGCGCAACGTCGTCTGGCTGAGTAGTGTCTAGCGTGATTCGATCGCCGTTAATACTTACGCTCTTAACCCCAGGCAATCCAGCGAGCTCTTTCGTGGAAGCACTCGGAATAACAGCGCTAACGGTTGCGCCTCGAACTGACGCCCTAATTTTTTCGATGGGGCCATCAGCCACGATTTTTCCCTCGCTGATAAAGATGACGCGCTCCGCGAAATCATCCGCCTCTTCGATGTAATGAGTAGCAAAGATAATTGTGCGGCCAGCATCAGCTTCTTCGCGCATGATGCGCCAAAACTTCCGACGTGCCTCAACGTCCAATCCGGCAGTGGGCTCATCCAAGATAAGTACCTGTGGATCTGAGAGCATGGCCAAAGCAAAGCGTAATCGCTGTTGCTGTCCGCCAGAGCACTTACCCACTTTTCTGCGAGCAAAACTGGACAGGTCCCAGCGCTTCATCACGTCTTTCACCCGACCCCGCGCCCCATGCGCGGCAGCAAGTGCTTGAACGGTTTCACGCACTGTGAAGTCAGGTAGCAACCCACCGGATTGAAGCACTGCCTGGCACTTGCCAGAGCACGTGGCTTTATGCAGGGACTGACCCAGGACCTCCACCTGACCGGAGTCCGGCGAACTGAGTCCCAGAATCATGTCGATCGTTGTCGATTTCCCAGCACCATTGGGACCTAAAAAGGCAACAATCTGGCCCTGTGGAACGCTAAACGATACGTGATCGACGGCAACAAGCCTACGTTGGCCGTGCCAGTGGAACGACTTGGTAAGTTCGGAGACTTGAATGACTGGCGTACTCATAAACTTATGTTAGCCGATTAGTTAGCCAATAAAAAGGGTATATATCACTTAAAATAATGAGTAACCATCAAGAGTTTAGAAGCCCCTATGTCAAGCAGCCACCCACTAGACACAGGCAAAAGACCACGCCAAAGGCGCTATCTTTAACCCTTACACAACTTCTCGGGCCACTTATCTTTTTTAAAGCTACTTATCAAACTCTCGGCTATGGTAATCAGCCGCCGCCCTCTGTTCGCCTGCGTTCATCCTCGCCAACATCTGATTGTAGGCAGCAAAATCTTCATCGTCATCCGATTCAATTCGCTTCTCGATCTCACGCTCCGTTCGACGATCTTCCTTCAGCCATTCCATAAACAAAGCGCCGAAAACGATGACCAGTGGGAAGGCGCCAGAGGCCCACGCGATGCCGCCGCCAACATTTTGGTCATGCATCAGATCAACTGCCCACGGCAAACCGAGTTGAGAGTAAAAGCCTTCTGCCAAGATTTTAGAAAGCTGCATGAGGTACACGCCGAAGTACAAGTGGAAAGGCATCGAGAACACCAGCCACCCGAGACGAGACAGCACCGAATTATTTACCGGCTTAGGGTCTCCGCCGATCATTTCCCAATAATAAAGCGTTCCCGATAGCAGGAATACCCAGTTCATAGAGAGGTGACCCGCATGCTCGGACACCATCACCTCATACCAAGGCGTGACGTACAAGAGGTAGAAAATGGTGACAAACTGAATCGTGTTAAATGCCGGATGCATAAGCACGCGCAGCGTCTTGGACTCAATACATTGTTCCAGCCATTCCCTTGGTCCAGGCTGAGTGGGCGTTCCCGGGCGCAGCGTTGCAAGAGCAAGCTGCAGCGGATTTCCTAGTACCAAAAAGACCGGGATGACCATCGATAGAACCATGTGCGTCACCATGTGCATGGAGAACATCGCCGGCATGTAGAGCCCCACTCCCGAACTCATGCAGAGGCTAAGGCTTACGCTCCCCAACAGGAACCACGCCGTGCGTTGCCATTTCCATTGTTTTCCCTGTGCACGAAGCCGCAGAAGGCCCACAATATACGCCACGGTGAGCACGATTCCCACGGTGGTAAACATGATGTCAAAGCGCCAGACCGTCCATACATTCCAGAATGTAGGTGCCTTGGTGAGGTCATAACCCATAATGATCGACATTTGGGAAAGATCAGTCACCCGAGGCGGAGGCGGCGGAGTCCTTCCCAGAGAGATCGCAACGCCGATGATCGCAGCCATGACCAGCACCTCGACTATCGCGACTCGAGCAAAAAGCCCCCGGGTATTCTCACTTTTTTGCAACTGCGGGATAGTAATTGTGCGATGCACGAAACCAAGCACCGCCGCGACAATCGTGATCGCAGCCTTAGCGACGATCAACCTGCCATATCCACTAGTAAGCAAGTCCCCCACGCGCACTCGGATGGCTACATTAATCACACCCGAGATCGACATGGCAACAAGCAACCATAAAGCAACCTGCGAATAGCGCGACACCGCAAGCCCCAGATCCGGACCCAAGCGCCTACCATGCGCGATCAAAGCCATAAGGCCACCGACCCACAAGAGCATGAAAAGCAAATGCCATAAAAGAGAGTTCGTTCCATAGTCGTGATCGCCACCAGCCGCCGAGTGCCCTTCCAACCCCAATGGGATGATCGTGGCGATTGCCCCGACAAACCACACGGGTTGAGACTTCCAGCGCTTACTCAATAACGACAGCCCGCCGACGACGCCAGAGATAATCGCTGTCCACAACCAAGCCAGCGCCGCCGGGACCTTCGCAATAGCAACCGGCCAGTTATGTAACTGTACGGTTTGGGAAAACGGCTGGCCGGAGACGTCGGAAAGCACAAGCGGAATCATGAGGATCGCGATAGCGCCGAAGCACAGCACTGCAATCGATCCAGTCCGCGCCGCAATATGCCCGTCGACGCTCAGTTCCGCGCGGTCCAACGAAACACCTGCACGGGGAGAAACAAAAAAGGCCGAAAACATAAATGACCCCACGCCAAGGGCCGCGAGCATCCAACCCGCCGCACGGAAGAACGGCAGGCCTGCGGTGGTCACCGGGCCGGGGTCCGGGATTCCCAATGCGGCTAGGGATTCACTCAGAAAAGCCCACGAGATTAGCGCCCCCACAAGGCCCGCAACTACCAAAAAAACAAGATATAACGGCCATGTGACTCGAACCACGGGGGAAGAAGCATTCGACATAGTTTTCTAGCCTAACCGTTTCTACTTAAGCTGCGCGCTTTCGACGTGTTTCCCTAGGCCAAGAAGGAAAAACCAAGCTAAATGGAAGAGAATTCCAACAGCACGCTTAACCAAACAAAAGTTTAACCTTCGCCACATTAAGCCAAATAAATGAAACAAATTATAGCAGTGAGCCTTTGTTAAGCTACCCTACTCCTTAGTGCCATAGGCTGAATTGTCATACGGAAGGATATTCTACATGCGTCCCCGCTTATCCCTTATGAGCCGGAAAAGGAGATCATTGCGGTTATATTCTTCGCGTTCCTTTGGAGCACACATGCTTCGGAATCCTTATCCATAGTTGTATGGGCAGATTTCTCAGCGCATAGCAGTTCGACGGTGTGCTGCACGTTGCTCCCAGCATCGAACGCGCACAGGCACCCATAATTGAACATTTTTGTAATGCACGGCCACACGATGTGCCCCTCGATTCTCAACGCAGCATCTACCCGAGAACGAATCGCATCTAGGCAATAAAACTCGGTTTCTTGATGGGCAAGCGCCCTCACTTTTATCGCTTGCCCATCGACACCGCCCCAGAGTGGAAGGTCATTGCACATGAGCAATCCAGTTCCCACAATCGAAGCGCCCCCGAAGGGCGTGGAATACATCCACGGCGACACAGCACCGCTGCCCGTGGGTGTTAAAGACTCACGCCCGATGTCCCTCAAATCGCGCGTCATACTTATCATTATCGCGCTTATCGCCGCTGCCGGCTGGGGCGTTATCGCTTTCGCCCGAGGCGAAACAATCAACGCTGTGTGGCTCGTCTTCGCCGCAGTCGGCTCGTACTTCATTGCCTACGCATTCTGGGCACGACTTATTGAATACAAGGTAGTCCGGCCACGCGATGATCGCGCTACCCCAGCCGAATACATCAACGACGGAAAGGACTTTGTTCCTACAGACCGTCGCGTGCTCTTTGGCCACCACTTTGCCGCTATTGCCGGCGCCGGCCCGCTGGTTGGCCCCGTTATGGCCGCTCAGATGGGTTATCTGCCAGGTACTCTCTGGATCGTTCTCGGTGTGATCTTCGCCGGTGCCGTGCAGGACTACCTCGTCCTGTGGATTTCCACGCGTCGCCGCGGCCGTTCACTCGGCCAGATGATCCGCGATGAGATGGGGAACGTAGGCGGCGCCGCCGGTATCTTGGCCGTTATTACCATCATGGTCATCATCATCGCGGTTCTTGCCCTTGTTGTTGTTAACGCGCTTGCCGACTCCCCATGGGGTGTGTTCTCCATTTCCATGACCGTTCCGATCGCAATCTTCATGGGCATCTACATGCGCTATATCCGCCCAGGACGAGTCACCGAGGTTTCGGTTATTGGCGTGGTTCTACTCCTCCTGGCCATCATCTCCGGCGGATGGGTAGCCTCCACTGAGTGGGGCACGGACTGGTTCACCTGGTCTAAGGTCACTCTGGCCTGGGTCCTCATTGGCTACGGCATCGTGGCAGCCATCCTGCCTGTGTGGTTGCTACTTGCCCCACGCGACTACTTGTCCACCTTTATGAAGGTCGGCGTGATCGCCCTCCTAGCAATCGCCATCGTGGTCAATCGACCCGAGGTCCACATGCCCGCAATCACCGACTTCGCTCGCGACGGCAACGGCCCGGTCTTTGCAGGTAACCTCTTCCCATTCCTCTTCATCACCATCGCCTGTGGCGCCCTATCCGGCTTCCACTCGCTCATTTCTGCGGGAACAACGCCGAAATTGATTGAGAAGGAATCCCAGATGCGCATGATCGGCTACGGCTCCATGCTCATGGAATCCTTCGTTGCCATCATGGCCCTCATCACCGCTGTGGTCATCGACCGCCACCTTTACTTTGTGATGAACTCCCCCGCTACCCTTACCGGGCTCGACCCCGCCCAGGCAGCAGCATTTGTCAACGGTCTCGGTCTTCCAGGCGCCGGCATCACCGCCGATGCGCTTACACAGGCTGCCGACGCAGTGGGCGAAAACACCATCATTTCACGTACCGGTGGCGCACCAACCTTGGCTTTCGGTATGTCGCAGATTCTCACGGATATCACCGGCAATGCTAGTATGCAGTCCTTCTGGTACCACTTTGCCATCATGTTCGAGGCTCTCTTCATCCTCACCACTGTCGACGCTGGTACCCGCGTGGCTCGCTTTATGATGACAGACACGCTGGCCAACATCCCTGGTCTGAAGAAATTCGCCGATCCTAACTGGACCGTAGGCCACTGGCTCTCCACAGTCATTGTGTGTGCTCTCTGGGGTTCCATCCTCCTCATGGGAGTTACAGACCCGCTAGGTGGCATCAACGTTCTCTTCCCACTCTTTGGTATCGCAAACCAGCTTCTTGCAGCTGTCGCGCTCTCGCTCGTTGTCGTGGTCACCGTTAAGAAGGGCCTTCTCAAGTGGGTCTGGATCCCAGGTCTACCACTGCTCTGGGATGTTGCAGTCACCATGACAGCTTCTTATCAGAAGATCTTCTCTGATAATCCGGCCATCGGATACTGGGCTCAGCACACCCGCTACAAGAATGCACTCGCAGAAGGAAAGACTTCCTTTGGCACTGCAAAGTCGGTAGAGGCCATGGAGGCCGTTGTCAGGAACACTGCAGTCCAGGGCTTCCTGTCCGTGCTGTTCGCAGTACTTGTGATCATCGTTCTTATTGCAGCTGCTGTAGTCTGTATTCGTGCATTGGGTCAGCTCAAGCGTGGCGAGGAAGTACACACTTCTGAAGAGCCCTTCCACCAGTCTAATTTCTTCGCACCAACGTCACTTGGCACATCTGACGTAGAAAAAGTCCTGGTAGATGCGTGGAACGAATACGATCCGCCTAAAGCACATGCCCATAGCCACCACTAGCATTCACTAGCGAGGAACAATGGAGACTCTTTCAACAACGCTGCGATGGGCAACCGCCCCGCTACGTTACTGGGGTGAAGTACTCGGAGAAAAAGACTACGAAAAATTTGTAGCCCACCGACGCGCCCACCATCCCCACGAATCGATTCCCAGCGAACGTGAATATTGGCGCCAGCGTTGGGCTGACCAAGATTCCAATCCGGGCTCCCGCTGCTGTTAGCGTCTACTAAAAGACAAGGTCGAGACATAGTTCTCGGCCTTTCTTTTGCCTCCCCCTCCTCGACTATGAGGAAAACACACACCGTAGTATTATTTCCATCAATGCCTCCGTAGCTCAGTGGATTAGAGCAGTCGGCTTCTACCCGATTGGTCGCGGGTTCGAATCCTGCCGGGGGCGCTTTTGGAATCCTCCTCTACCTGTACTTTTATGGGTAGGAGAGGATTTTATTTTTGCTGTTTTGGGGCTTTTTGAGGTGCTTTTGTCGTGGGAATGTCATGGGATTTATGTTCTCCCATGAGCTAGACCCCACCTTCTCTTCCCCGGGCCTGCATTTCCATAGACAAAGTCCTCGTATCATGCCGCAAAGCCCCCTTTTGTCTATGGAAATGCAGGCTACGTCACCCCGCCTCCCAAAAAATTGTCGTTTTTGAGAACGCTAGAAATCCCCACCTGGCGTTTTACAAAGCACACCCTCGCTAGCGTTCTCAAAAACGACAATTCCCCAACACACACGACCCCACTTTGCCCTAAGCTCCCCAACATAGTAAATTTTAATCCAAATTTAAGCTAAAAAGGCTTATTTTATAAGCTTTTTGTAGAAATAAGTGGGAAGGCCCTATGCAGAAGTCCAGAACCGGAATTACCAAATCTTTGGCAGCTATCGTTGCTTTTACAGCTATAACTCCCCTTTTATCCGCAGCACCTAGCGCTATCGCCCAAGAGGCTTCAAGCAATGCAGTAACGGCAACAATTGATGCGATAGATGGCTCCACTACGGGAACCGTGCCGTTAACACGCCAGATCACGGTAAAAGACCCCAACGGAGCCGCACGGACCCCATCTGATCCCAAAACGGCCCATGCTTCCCACGGAGACACCGTAACAGTGAAGGTCACCATCGAATCAAAAGATGGAAATGCCCGAGGCTTTAGCGACTTCACAGAATTAGTCCCCGCGGTAGGGCACCTAAACAAGGAGTCCGTCACCTACACAATCGACCAGCAGTCCCCTACAAAACTCATCGAGAAGGGTTGGGAAATACAGGAACAAGCCAAGGGCATCAGTTTTAAAGATAAAGACCTCACAAATCTTCTACTAGGTCAAAAAGTCTCCGTCGAATACACATACACCGTCGACGCCAGGTCCCCAGAACCACGTACAATAGGAATTACGGTCGATGGCTACCATAGCAACACCCAAACCATGGGCCCCAACCTCGTGATAGATCAGTCCAGCGCACCAGGGACCTTCCGTTCGCTGTGGCAAGGTTTCTTACGCACGTTGTCCCAGTTCTTCAGCCTCCTACTGAGACTCTTTCGTTTATAACGGAAACCAACGCTAGGTTGAGAGCAAGCAAGATGATAAAAGGCGCGCCCCACTACGACAAGCGGGGCGCGCCTTTTATCATGCGTCTACAAAGGATTTAAGAGCACTTCTTCCATGTAAGAAGTCGTTCAAAGCGGCTGCATTGCTGCTTTGCGGGCTCTTTTCTGTGGTCCCGACCAGGGCGTTCCCTTTCCTCAGAAACCGGTTTCCACACAATAGGACGGGGCTCTACGGGAGCCTCAGCCACAGGTGCTGGTTCTGCGTCAACAATAGGAAGGTCGAGCTCTGGAGCGAGGGAGTCGCTAGGGTCCAGGTCAACCAATTCGGGGCCGGAAGGAGCCGGCGCAGGAACGGTTTCCACGATCGGCGTAGGAACAGCAACCGGCTTAGGCGCAGGACGGGCGTCGTCACAGCTACGGCCGCTACAGGCTAGTGCAGAACACACCGCAGCGTGGGCGTCGACAACCCCTGCCCCCATCCCGTGCGCAGTCTTTTTCCTTGTCCTGGACCTGGTTCCGTCGTATAGCGACGTGCCGTGTCGCGGAGGATGCGCTCAATCTCGTCTGAACTAATCGTAGGATCCGCAGCCTTCATCAAAGCGATGACACCGGAAACCACAGGGGTGGCCATAGAGGTGCCTTCCATGTAGGAATAGCCACTGGCCTCAGGGGTACGCAGACCACGGTTAACGGTGGAAAGGATGCCGGCGGCCGGGGTAGGGTTGCCAAAGACAGGCCTCATATTGCCACCAGGTGCACCAAGGTCTACGTGGCGTCCGTAGTTAGAGTAGGCAGCTCGGTGCCCTTCTGGACCAGTAGCACCCACAGTAATCACGCCGTCGCACGATGCAGGTTGGGCGTTATCGGTTGGCAGATCCTCGTTGCCAGCAGCCACAGCTATTGTTGCGCCACGGGACAATGCGCGATCTATGGCATTTTGGTAGATCGGCATGCACTGACGAGATTTTCCGCCAAGTGACAGGTTGATCACGTCGGCGGGGTTGTCGTTGTGAGGAGTGCCGGGAACGTCCTCGCCCGCGGCCCACACGATCGCGTCTGCAATATCGGAGGTGTAACCGCCGCATCGCCCCAGAGCACGGACAGGAAGGATCTTTCGTCAGGAGCAACGCCGGCTACGCCCTCATGGTTGTCGGTGATCGCCGCCGCGATACCTGCCACGTGGGTTCCGTGCCAGGAGGAGTTTGCGGCCCGGGAGTCGCGACCACAGGTGCCATCATAGGTCCAGTCGCCCATATCAGTTGGGTCATTGTCGCGACCGTCGCGATCCCGAGAGATCCGAGGATCAGAGATCATGTCGTAGCCGGGCAAGATCTTGTCGTTAAGATCGGCGTGGCTAGTGATGCCTGAATCCACCACGGCGATAACGGTCTCAGCACCGTCTGCACCCGATGCCCACGCCTTATCGACGTTCGCACCGAACTGGTCAAAGAGGTGCCATTGATACTTGTAGTGTTCGTCGTTAGGTGCGGCAAGAGAAGTGGGGAATATTGGACGCGGTCAATATCCGCATACGCAATTTCAGCTTTGGACTCGAGGGTGCCTCGGAGGGAAGGGATTCTCTCTGCAGGCACAGGTGGATTTAGCTCAACAACGTATGAGCCGTCGAACATCTGGCGGACGAAAGACGCATCAGATGAAAATTCTTCAACAATGTTATCGAGAACGTTCATCCTTTTAGCCTGATCCAGCGTCGTCATTTGGTTGAACGTGACAGTGAATCGAGCAGCAGGCGCCTCACCAGTCGGAGCAACGCTTTGGCGCTGCACAACAGCGAGGGAATCATTGGGTTCTTCAACGGACAAAGCAGGAGCAGCGACAGCAACGAGAGATGCGAATGTTATGGCAGCGCATACCACTGATACGCCACCCCTGCGTGAGAATACAGTTCTTGGGGAATAAGTTTTCACGCATGGAATTATAACGAGATGAAAGAAAATCGATCCGAAACTTTTTCCGGCAAAAATTCTTCCACAAAAATCATGGGGTAAAACCCACCATTGCTCGGCAAGCTTCATTTAATTCTCAGCTCCCCCCTATGCAAAGCTCCCCTATCCGAGTGAGACCGAGTTCATAGAGATAAAAGAGAGTGCCCAGAAATACTCAATCACCTGATCCAGATTTGCCTGTGCACATTCGCACTATCAGCCACCCGACTCAGCAAAGAGGGCTAGGTTGGAAAACATGACTACTCAATCGCGTTCTGTTGTGGTTCAGTCTTCCGAGACCGGGGAGATAACCACCCGCATCCTTCCATCCATCGAGGAACATATAGCCGATGGCGATCTGCTCATTAAAGTTGCCTATTCCTCCCTCAACTTCAAAGACGGCATGGCACTGCGCGGGGATCGTGGCGTGGCCCGCACCTTCCCCCTAGTTCCCGGTATCGATGCTGTTGGCGAGGTGTTGGAATCAGAATCCGATCGGTTCCAACCCGGCGATAAAGTGATTGCCAATGGCGCGGGAATCGGGGAATTCCGCCATGGCGGATACACCGAGCGCCAGCGTATTCACGCCTCGTCTACAGTGCCCCTCCCCTCTACTTTTTCTATGAAGCAAGCCGCGGCTATCGGCACAGCAGGATACACAGCAGCGCTCTCCGTGAACGCGCTTATACAACACGGGGTTCTGCCCGATCATGACCCCGTCCTTGTCACAGGCGCTACCGGTGGCGTGGGGTCAATCGCCATTCTTTTACTGCACAAGCTTGGCTATAACGTTGTCGCAGCGACCGGCCGAGTAGAGGAGCACTCAGATTATCTTCTAGGTCTTGGGGCCAGCTCCATCGTGGAGCGAAAAGAACTGAGCGAAAAGGGCAAACCGCTACAGCGCGCCATATATGCAGGTGTTGTCGACTGCGTGGGATCCCACACCCTTGTCAACGCTTGCGCTCAAACCACATGGGGCGGAGTGGTTACAGCGTGCGGCTTGGCACAAGGTGCAGACTTACCAGGCACGGTTCTTCCCTTTATCCTTCGTGGCGTATCGCTCGTTGGCATCAATTCCGTTGACGCACCTCTAGAACACCGCGAAAAAGCTTGGGAGCTACTATCACAGGCTCTAGATACAGAGGCTCTGGACGCTATAACAACCACTATCGGCCTAGACGACGTCATCGATGCCGGCAAGGAGCTGATGAATAACCAACGTCACGGCAGGACGGTAGTCGAGATCAACTAACGCCAGGCCGAGCTCACGTGGGCGTTAATCTGCGCAACAAGCTATGCGACGTCCACGGGCTAAAGCCAGCTATAACTACGGTACTGCCGCGGACGCACGTAGTATGGGTGAGAACTCTGTGCGCTTTCCAACCAATGTTCAGGAGAACTACCGTGGCATTACCTTCACCATCTATTCATGCACGAGCTGTAGTTACTGGCGCAAGCCAAGGAATCGGACGTGCGATCGCCAAGGATCTTGCCTGCATGGGCCACAATCTCATTCTGGTAGCCCGGCGCCGTGACGTTCTTGAGCAGCTAGCGGAAGAGCTGGAACAAAACCACAGCGTCAAAGTCGACGTTATGGCCTGCGACCTTGCTAACCCCGAGGAGCGCGCAACGCTCATCAACGAACTTCAAGACGTGGAAGTCAACATCATCATCAATTCCGCCGGAATCGCAAGCTTTGGCCCTTTCATCGACCAAGACTGGTCTTATGAAGACACACAATTCGAGCTCAACGCCCGGGCAGTCTTTGAACTCACTCACGCGGTGCTTCCCGGCATGATTGAGCGCGGCACGGGCGCCATCTGCAACGTTGGTTCCGCCGCCGGAAATGTCCCCATCCCCAACAATGCCACTTATGTGTTCACTAAAGCAGGAGTAAACGCTTTTACCGAGGCTCTCCACTACGAGCTTCGTGGCACCGGCGTGGCTTGTACTCTGCTGGCGCCAGGGCCCGTACGTGATGCGGTCGTCGACGACGCCGAAAAGTCCATCGTGGATAAGGTTGTGCCTGATTTCCTCTGGACCACCTACGAGTCCTGCTCGAAAGAAACTCTCGCAGCGCTCGCCGCGAACTCCCGTCGAGTGGTTCCTGGGCCTTTATCAAAAACAATGAATGCAATTTCCGCAATTGCCCCCACTGCGGTGCTTTCACCACTGATGGGCTGGTTCTATAAAAAGCTAGGATCATAAACCCCAACGCATCTTCACCCGATCTTGCGTCAATTCGTGGTTAGAAACACCTCCTTGCTGCCACAATGGCGCAAGATACGGGTACCTTGGAAAACATGTCTGATACCCCCGCTAAAAATGATCGCCTCGTTTGGATAGACCTTGAGATGACAGGTCTCGATACTCGTCGTCACGTGATCGTCGAAGTCGCCGCACTTATCACTGATGCAGATCTGAATATTCTTGGCGAGGGAGTAGACCTTGTTGTGCATGCCACGGAAGCAGAACTCGCGAAAATGGATGACTACGTCACCACGATGCACGAAAATTCTGGCCTGACACAGGAGATTCGATCCTCTACGGTGTCCATCAAGGAAGCCGAAGACGCTGTCCTTGAGCTGATTGCCAAGCACTGCGACCCACAGCATCCGGCCCCTTTGGCGGGCAATTCCATTGCCACCGACCGCAGCTTCATCAATGCTTATATGCCTAGGCTCGACGAGGCTCTGCACTATCGCATGGTCGATGTTTCCTCCATCAAAGAGCTTGCCAGGCGCTGGGCCCCGCGCGTGTACTTCAACCAACCGCAAAAGGGCATGGCACACCGCGCGCTAGCGGATATCGTCGAGTCCATTCGCGAACTTGAGTACTACCGCCAAGTACTCTTTAAAAAGGATCTCACCAACGCAGAATGCATTGAGGCTTCTGCCCAAGCAACCCAGTCCTACCAGCAGTTTTTGCAATAATAGATTTGTGAGTTAATATTGTCCTCGCTGCTTTGAAGCGGCAATGGTGGCTGTAGTTCAGCTGGTAGAGCACCAGGTTGTGATCCTGGGTGTCGCGGGTTCGAGCCCCGTCAGCCACCCCAATGAACTCCCTGACTATTTTTAGTCAGGGAGTTTTTGTCATCCGATACAATCACTGCATGCTTAACGCTCGGATCCATGTTGCCGTGCCCACGGCCTTCCACCACGATGAATCCCTCAACATCGAGTCCACCCTGGCCCACGCAGACTGGCTTATCAGCCAAGGCATCACATCAATCCTCTTCGGTGGTTCCACCGGCGAGCAGCACAGCATGGACGCCTCTGAAAAACATGCTCTGTATGACGCCGTGAATCAGCATCCCTGGGCGCCTGGAATTGAGATACTTGTGGGTGTTGCCGCTATCCGACAGCGCCACGCTGTGGAGCTAGGACGCTACGTGGCGTCGTTAAGCCGGATTGATGGCATCTTATTGGGGTTCCCGCCCTATGTGCGCCCTACGCAGGAGCAGGCGCGTCGTTACGCGGTAGCTGTTATCGACGCCGCCCGTAAGCCCACAATCATCTACAACCACCCAGAACGCACTGGTTTCGACGCGAGCGCTTCCACCCTGGCGCAGCTATGCATGCTCGCGCACGTCATCGGCATCAAAGATCCAGGCGGCACACTCAAGATTGACGAGGTCGTTCAAGAGCTCACCCCCTTTAAAACTCGCTACTATGCCGGTGGTGAGGTCAACATCAATTCCCGCGTATCCACCACCGGTTTTACCTACCTCTCATCCATCGCCGGCAACATGGCACCCAAGGAAACCGTCGAATGGTTCGAGGCGCTCAGAAAGGGCCTTGAGCCTCCGCATAATGATCTCCTCTCCGAGTTGGTGTCCAAGATCAAAGGGGAAGCCCCGATTCAGACGCTCAAGGACTACATCACCGACCACGAAGGCATAGATATGGGAGTATGTCGAGCGCCACTGGGTGGCGTCGATTAGCACGGTGAGCAAAAGGCCTCGTAACTCATAGAGCTACGAGGCCTTGAAAGCATGAGGAAATATTAGATATTCGAGTTTCCGGCTTTCCAGGTTTGCCAGTCGATATTCCAGTCCCCCAGGCCGTCATAGCCGCTGATGTAACCGCCAACCGTGTTCCGCACGGTGACGATGTCCCCTCGCTTAACAAAGTTCTGGAACCATTGCGCGTTCTCCGTGCTCACGTTGATGCAACCATGAGACGTATTGGAATTGCCCTGTGCATAGACAGACCATGGCGCCGCATGCACGTAGATGCCGGAATAGGACATCTGCGTGGCAAATTTCACATCAACACGGTAACCGCCCTCTTTATGGGAGAGCCCATAGGATTCCGAGTCCATTACCAGGGAAGGATTCTTATCCCCAATGGTGTAAACCCCATTAGGGGTCGGCCACTTATTCGCGCCCATGGAGATCGGCATCGACCGGACAGGCGCGCCATTGTGATAGATGGTCATGGTCTTTGTTGCGTCATCAGCTACTGCCTCGACCCGGTCGCCGATGGTAAAAGTCGCAGAATTGTCGTTATCTCCGTAAACGCCTTTGCCTAAGTTCTTGCCGTAAAGTTTGGCGTCCACGGTGACCTTGGTTCCCGGTGCCCAGAAGTTCTCCGGCCGCCACCGCACCTCATAGGGGCTAATCCAGAAAAATGCGCCCTCGACCGCAGGCTCGGTGGTCACCTTGATTGCGTCCTCCACAGCTTTGCGATCATTCACGATTGCATCAAAACGCATCGCGATGACCTGGGCGACTCCCACGACCGCCCCGTTCAGGGGAGCTAAAGAACCAAATGCCTGCGCCGCCGGGGTTACTGTTTGGAACCCCGTCGTGGAAGATTCCCCGTTCTTGTCTTTCGCCACAATGGTGTACGAACGGTTAAAACCCAAGACCTCAGTGGTAGACCACGAACGTCCATCCGCGGAGATTTCGCCCTGAACCTCTTTGCCGTTCTCATTAGTCATGGTCACGTTCTTCAGGCCCTCGCCCAAGGATTTGACCGTGACAAACGCGGAGGGATCCACCCCGGTTTCGCCATTATTCACGCTAGCGACGGGAGCAAGCTTCTTCTCCACCTGCTGCGAGGACTGCTCGCTGTGCCCCGATTCATCCCCGCCCCCATTAGCTATCGTGCATCCAGCCATCAACAACGAGAAACCCAACAGCGTCGCCGCTACCCCTATATACGATCGCTTGGATACCCTTTTGGCCACTATTTTCCTTCTTCTCCTACAACCACGATCGATGCCGCATTTTCCTCGCGGCACCTCGTCACGACGACAACGAACCCACATCGTAACGTCTTTTCCCACTGATACCGGCTCGCAGCAACCCATGTTTGCCACATTGTTATCTAACCCAAACCACCAGTGCTTTTCCTCCCCTTCATCGTTTGCCGAGCACCCGTCGTTACGCTCCCCGCCCCTCTTTTTAGCGTGCCGACGCCCACCCCAAAGCCCTTTATACACATCCCGCAAAGCAGCCATAAAACACCCACCCAGAAACACGTCCTGACCAGGCGATTTTACAACAACCATCAAATAGGGTTATATTTCTTCTCGTTGCACAGCGCGCCGCACGGCGCAAAGGACAACAATGCGCCATTAGCTCAATTGGCAGAGCAACTGACTCTTAATCAGTGGGTTCGGGGTTCAAGTCCCTGATGGCGCACTTCTTATAATCTCCCTCCACCTGCTTTATGTAGGCGGAGGGAGATTTTTCGTTTATGCACCTCATTATTCCTTTTGATCTCCCCGAACTTCAAACCTCACAAGACATACGTAATTTGGAATATTTTTCATCTCCGTGGGGTTCTGAGGGATTGTTAAAAGCATTCGTGGACCACAAGTTCACACACAACAATCAAGGGAAAAGGAGCATCTTCGTATGACCACAACTACCCAATGGGTTCTCGCGTCTCGCCCACAAGGAATGCCCACGCTGGAGAATTTCCGCAAGGAGGTCGTCGAGCTCCCCGAACTGCAGGCCGGCCAAGTGTTGGTCCGCAATGAGGTAGCGACGGTCGACCCATAATATATGCGCGGCCGCATGGACGATACGGAATCGTACGTCCCGCCATTCCAGATTGATCAACCGCTGTCTGGTGGTGCCGTCGGCGTCGTCGTGGAATCAAAGTCCGAGAAGATTCAGGTCGGCGCGAGCGTGCGTCACTTCCAGGGGTGGCAAACGATGACCATCGTCGATGAGGCTGAAGCTTTGGTGGTAGATACAAACATTGTCCCAGCTCACGCTTACCTAGGCATACTAGGGCTGACTGGTTTGACCGCTTACATCGGGTTGAAAAAAGTCGCGGAGATGAAGGAGGGCGACGCCGTCTTTATCTCCGGGGCAGCCGGTGCCGTCGGCTCAGCTGCGGGTCAGATCGCGCGACACCTCGGAGCTAGTTTTGTCGTTGGTTCTGCGGGCACAGACGCCAAGGTTGAGCGCTTGAAAGAGCTAGGTTTCGACGCCGCCTTCAACTATCGCGACGGTGATGTTTCCGCAGCACTCGCTCAAGCAGCACCCAATGGCATTGATGTCTATTTGATAATGTCGGCGGCGACCATCTTGAAGCCGCAATCGACCACCTCAATGTCTTTGGCCGGGCAGCGCTATGTGGGGCGATCTCCCAATACAATTCCGAAGGAGAAACCTTTGGGCCACGCAATATGCGCTTAATCATCGGTAAGTGCCTTACCCTGCGCGGCTTTGTTGTTCCCAAGTACATGGAATGTGATTGAGGAGTTTCAACAGGTCGTAGCCCCGCTTGTGGTCACTGGGCAAATACAGTTTGATGTCACTACTCGCCACGGTGTTGAGGCTCTCCCCTCCGCGTTCTTGGAGCTTTTCCAAGGTGGCAACACTGGCAAGATGATCGTGGAGTTCTAGAGGATTTCCACACCGCATACCTGGTCCCCCGCTAGACGATTGCTATTTTTCGGTTAGCCGGGGGATCTGGCGTTTGTGGATACTGAGTGGCGTTGCAAAGCATTATCCCTAATAATTACCCCTATTGACACCCCAATGCAGCGTTCATCCAGCCGAGATGTATCCTCATATGGATTCTATACCTTCTCTGTGCTTTCTCGGAAGGAAAAAAATATGCGAGCCGCTTTCTCGGAAGGAAAATATGCGAGCCCTCATCATTGTTGACGTCCAAAATGACTTTTGTCCGGGCGGGGCACTAGAAACGGTCAAAGGTGCAATCCAAGCACAATCCATTGCAGAATACGTAACACTGCACGGGAAAAAATATGACTATATTGCGGCCACCAAAGACTGGCATATCGATCCGGGCGATCATTTTTCTGAAACCCCAGATTTCATCGACACCTGGCCCATCCATTGCGTGGCCAACACAGAAGGCGCAGATTTTCACCCATTGCTCTTCACCATGCACTTCGACGAGGTGTTTTATAAAGGGCACTACAGCGCCGCCTACTCAGGGTTCGAGGGCTGCACGGCAGATGGTCAACTCTTAGGCGCATGGTTACAAGCTCGTGGGGTACGCGAGATTGATATCGCGGGGATCGCTACGGATTACTGCGTTCAGGCTACGGCGCTCGACGGCCTACAAGAAGGCTTCCATGTGACAGTGCTCTCGCACCTGTGCGCCGCAGTTAATGAGGACAACACCCGCGCAATGTTGCGCCGTCTCAAAGACCACGGGTGTGTCCTCCGCTAGTTGGCCTCTCTACTTCGTAGAGTCCAGCACCACGTCAAACTCCAAAAGCTCAGATTTCTGTGCCACGGGCGTTTTACCACCAGTGTGGGAATTGGATGCGTTCTCGTGGTTCTCGCCCCGGCCATGGCCATGCAGGCTCTGGGCTTCCCCATCGCGCCACTGCGCATAAGATTCTTCATCAGCCCACTTGGTCACCACAAAATAACGGTCCTCACCAGCAGTGGGGCGTAGGAGTTGGAAGCCTTCAAAGCCCGGCGTGGAATCCACAGCGTGTTTGCGTGCCGCAAATCGCTTCTCTAGTTCTTCCCCGCGGCCTTCGGGCACGGACAATGCATTGATTTTAATGATGCTCATAGGCACCGATGCTAGTCGTATGTGCCACGACGTGCAGAAGCAAAAAGCCATATCCGCACGGCAGTTAGCGTGAGGATATGGCTTGTGGGCTACTAGGGGGTGGCGTCGAAAAGCTTTAGCGCTGTGCGAGAAGACGCTGGATTTCTTTGAGTTCCTTGTTCTTCTTGCGTCCGCGTGCGATGCCCAGGACCACTAGGCCGGCCACAGCTACTCCGATGCCCGCGAGAATCTTCTGGATTTGGGGGTCTTGTAGCTTGGTGGTTGCTTGCTTCTTGGCATCGTCGACAAAGTTCTGTGGCTTAGAACGATCCACAATCTCGTCGAGGGTGCTTGCGAGCTGACGACGGGTGCGCTCAATGTCGCGCTGAATGTCATTAATATCGCGTGCCACGGATACTCTCCTCTGAGTTCTTCGCTATTTCCTCCTTACATCTTAGCCCGAAACCCGTTGTGTGTGCGTAGCCGGTATCCTTTAGACCATGACTGAACAAGTGCGACTTTCCATCGGCGATATGGCCCCCGACTTTGATCTTCCCAATGACAAGGGCGGCACAACGGCACTTAAGGATTTCCGTGGCTCTCGGGTGCTGGTCTATTTTTATCCCCGCGCTAATACCCCTGGATGTACAAAGGAGGCGTGTGACTTCCGGGATAACCTTGCTCAGCTCGACAATCTAGGTATCAACGTTGTCGGCATCTCCCCCGATAAGGTGGAAAAGCTCAGTGACTTCCGCAACGACCATGAGCTTAATTTCCCGTTGCTTTCCGACGCATCTAAGGACGTCATGAAGGCCTACGGCGCATTTGGAGAGAAAAAGAACTACGGCAAAGTGGTCCAAGGCGTTATCCGCTCAACGTTTCTTGTAGAACCAGACGGAACGCTTGGCTTAGCCTTATACAACGTCCGTGCTACAGGCCATGTTGCACGCGTGCTCCGCGATCTGCTCGCCAGCGAATAACTATCAGTCTTCTCTAGTAAAGAATCAATCGATGTAAACCATGGGCAAACCCGAAGTAATCAGGACCAGCGGGGAAATTCTCCTCCCTCGCCGCAGGCCCGCGCAGCAACGCAGCCGCGAGAGGTTCAACAGAATCCTCGCTGCTGCTCGCTCTGTGCTTGTCGACGTAGGCTTTGAGTCCTTTACCTTCGATGAAGTCGCCCGTCGCGCCGAGGTGCCCATCGGAACCATCTACCAATTCTTTGCCAATAAATACGTGATGATCTGCGAGCTCGATCGCCAAGACACCGCGGCTTCCCTGGCAGAAATACAAAAGTTCTCTGAGCAGGTCCCGGCGCTTCAGTGGCCGGACTTCCTCGACGAGTTCATTGATCACCTGGCGGATATGTGGCGTGCAGACCCCTCCCGCAGGAGCGTCTGGCATGCCATTCAGTCCACTCCCGCGACGCGAGCGACAGCAGCGGCCACAGAAAAGCCCATGCTAGAAATCGTGGGAGAAGCGCTGCGCCCGCTCGCCCCGCAAACGTCAGAAGAAGGCCGGGCGGAAATCTCTCGCATGCTGGTGCACACGGTCTCCTCGCTGCTGAACTACGCGGTCTATGACCGTGCTTCCACAGATGAGATGTTCCACGCGCGAGTTACGGAAATTAAGAGGATGCTGGTGGCCTATCTCTTTGCTGTAGCCACCGGCTAGCTTCTTATCCTGCAGCCCCTGGGATAAGGCACTGCGCGATGGCATAGTCATGATCGTGACTGATGCTCACCTGCGCCTGGTCTATCTGCGCGAGTCTTTGGATTTCCCCACGGAGATTCACCACTACTCTCCCCCAGGCGTCCGGAACTATTTCGATGTCTCGCCACTCGACGTTCTCCGCGCTTATCACGGGTGCGCTGCCGTACATCGTTTGGCTCCATGCCTTGATAAAGGCCTCTTTGGCGGCCCATCGACCGGCAAGGTGCGTATCTCTATCCGGCTTTGTTGCGGCCACTCGTAGCTCAAGCGCGCTGAAGACGTTGTTTGCAAAAGAAGAACCTGGCGTGCGTAGCTGCTCTGCAAAGCTAGGGATGTGAACGAGGTCCGTCCCAATAAACATGGGTCATCTTCCTTTTCTCGGGAACGCTTGAAGTTTATCGCGTGGGAGATCTACGCGATATGCGTAGTGCGCACGAACAAGGGCCTGCCCCACACGTTGATGTCGGTGTGGGGCAGGCCCTTGATCAGGGGAGACTACTTATTCGGGGTAGGAACGAGGATGCCGTCGATGAGTCGTGCGGAATCGCTCAAGAGGACTGCTGCCTCGCGTTCCTTGCCAGCGTCGCCACTGCTGCCCAGGTTTCGCTCCACCGGACGCTCGTACAGCGCGGCCCGTCCCATCATGCCGCGGAGTAAACGACGGCTACCGGCGAGTTCACGGTCTGCGGCAGCCTTACGCCATGTCGCAAGGGCTTCCTCGCCGCATTCACTGCGAACAGCTTCTGCGAAGGCTTCTGGGTGCACGATGGCTACGAGTGCAGACACGTGACCGAATCCGAGGGAGGTCACGATTCCGGCTTTAGGAGCCAGCTGCCCAATGTTGAGCGGCTGACGCAGCCACACCAGGTGCGAGTGCTTTGCAAGTACAGGATCGACGCAGTCCAAGCTGTAATTAGCTGGTACGACACCGGTGCGCAGAACCTGAGTAAGGCCGATCAGCTGGAATGCAGCAGCGCCGCCCTTTGCGTGGCCGGTGAGGCTCTTTTGCGAGATCACGTACAGCGGATTGCCCTCTGTTCGACCAATCGCGTGCGCAATACGCTCGTGGAGGTCGGACTCATTGGGATCATTCGCGTTCGTGGAGGTGTCGTGCTTAGACACAACCCGGACGTCATCCGCGGAGACTCCCAGGTGTTTCAGATCCGCGAGAAGGCGAGAGTCTTTTCCGCCACGCGCAGCACCAAGAGCGCCCAAGCCTGGGGCTGGGATAGACAAGTGCGCTCCGTCTGCGAAGGATTCTGCGAATCCAACCACGCCGAGTACGGGGAGTCCGAGTTCAGCGGCCAGGCTGCCTCGTGCCAGAAGTACGGTTCCGCCACCAGCAGATTCAACGAATCCGCCACGGCGGCGATCGTTGGCGCGAGAGAAATAACGATCTTCTATGCCTTTGGCCGTCATTTCTTGAGAGTCAGCGGTAGCTGCCATATCACCGAATCCGGTGATTCCCTCGATGGATAGGTCATCGAAGCCACCGGCGACCACAAAGTCAGACTTGCCCAACTTGATCTTGTCTACGGCTTCTTCCACGGAAACAGCAGCAGTTGCGCATGCAGCTACCGGATGAATCATCTGGCCATATCCACCCACATAAGACTGCATGACATGAGCAGCCATAACGTTGGGAAGTGCCTCTTGCAGAATGTCGTTTTGGCGAGGCTCTGACAGCAAACCATCGATGTACAGCGCACGCATGGACTGCATTCCGCCTAGGCCAGTTCCCTGTGTGGAGGAGACCCGTGCGGGGTGAAGCTCCCGCAGCAGTTCCGCGGGGCTGAATCCCGAGGACAGGAAGGCATCGACGGTGCACACCAGGTTCCACAGTGCGGTGCGATCTAGGTTATCCACCATGTCAGCGGGGATACCGTAGACGCTGGGGTCAAAGCCTTCTGGGATTTGACCACCGACAAATCGGCTCATAGCCATCCTGCGCGGAACGCGCACAGCCGACCCGGCTTTCCGCGTGACTATCCACTCGCCGGTCTCCTTGTTCAGCACCGCTGAGGTGAGTTCTGGCTCTGAATCAACAAAGGTACGAGCAGTTTCTTTGTCGTTCACGCTAAAGCTGAGGTCTTGATCCAAGTAGACCGTGGTGAGCTCTGGAGCAAAGTTGTCCACCATGTGGAAGTCGTCATGGTAGCGACGCACGCCAACGCGAGCCAGAACCTCATCATGGAAGCGGTCGTAGATGTCCGCCTCGTCCACAGGCTCATCGTCAGCGTCATACCAGCCCGGCTTGGGGTCTTCATCCCAGTGAACCAGCCCCATCGTCCATGCCAGTTCCAGAACGCCTGCAGCACCGAGGTCGCCGGTGAGCTCGGCCTCAAAGCGGGTGCGAGCAGAGCCGTATGGCCCAAGTTCTCCAGCGCCCACGATAACCACCATGTCATCCAGATTCTGGTGAACCTGCCCACGGAAATCTGGACGGGTTTCTTGAGCGGTAGAAGCAGGAGTAGGCAATGCCTTAAGAGTCGGAGCGCTCTCTTCAGGTGCATCTGTTTCTTCCGAGACCTGAGAATGGATGCTGCTTGCGAGTTCAGCCAAGTTGAGATCGCACTCTGCTAGGCCACCGGTGTAATCAACGGTTATCGGAGCTTCTGCAGCTTGACGACGTACCTCTGCGCTGACCTGGCCGATCAGAATCTCGGCGATCTCCTGCGTGGAGTAGGTGGTAACGCCGGCTGCTTCGACGGTCTCGACGAGTGGGTCATTTCCACCCATGAGTCCGGTTCCGCGTACCCATCCGATGAGAACATGGACGAGCGAGGTATGTGGCTTCCACGACTTTTCTACATTCCAGCGTGTGACAAGCGCGTCGAGGGCCGCCTTAGATTCGCCATACGCACCATCGCCGCCAAAACGACCACGGTTGGGAGAACCTGGGAGGACAACATGTAGTCGTTCGCCCACATGGGTGTTAGTACCCAACTCCGATAGCCCTGCGATGAGGCGTTCGACGGACCACAGCAAGAGGCGCATCTGCATCTCTGCCTGCGGGCCAGCGTCGGACAAGGAACCTTGGACGCGCGGTGCTGCGAAGGGGAACAAGAGCGTAGGAACAAGTGCTGGCTTGATCACTTGCTTTTGGGCATTGACCGTCGCGGTTTGTTCCTCGCCAACCCACTTGATGATGCCGTCGATATCCACGAAGGAGGAGAGGTTCGCAGGAACAATCCACAACGCGGCACCGCCACGGGCACTTTCCCGGTACAGATTCTTATAGAACTGCAGGCGGGAATGGTTCAAAGAGGAGGTCGTGACGACCACGGTTGCCCCGCCGGAGAGCAGTTCGGCGGTTACCGCAGCTGCAATGGAGTTTGGTGAGGCACCGGTGACCACGGCGACGTCGTCAGCAAACGCGAGTGCTTCCTGTGAGCGCGCTTGTGCAGCGAGTTCTTCGAATCCAAAGAATTCAGCTTGCTGCGCAACGATCTCACCTGCGCCAGTGAGGTCGAGGGAATCCACTGACCCCTCTCCCAGTGCTGCGCGGGAAAGATCCTCACGCGCCGAAGCCCAGCGGTCGTCGAGAAGAACTGCCTGGTTGGCGTCAAAACTCGGGGCGACCTGTCGAGGCCAATCAGCGCCTAGCTCCTGAGACACGAGTTCATACAGCGCCGCATCTGCATCGGAGTCTTCTAGGGACTGAGTTTCTGCGGTGTCATGCAAGCCCAGCGAGGACAAAATCGTGCGAGCCGTCGCTGCAAGAACGCCTTCTTTGCCTGTCACTTGTTCCGCGAATTCGCCCAATGCTGCCGAGTCGACGACTCCGCCGCCGGCTGATGCGCCACCCGGAAGTGCGACTGCCACACCCTGACGAGCAGCGACTTCTTGCACAGCAGCGTCGATAAGCTGATCTAGCTCAGCTGCGTTAGAGGGTGCCGCAGGCGTCAAGGTTGCGAGGTCTCCCCCTCGCAGGGATGAGCCCTCACGAGCACCAATGACCACAGCTGCCGTAACGTGATCGGCCCAGCCAGCGCCAAGCTGCCACGTGGACGCTACGCGTTCGGAAATATAGTTGGGGCGTTTGCCGGTAGGTCCTGTGATTCGGCGAAGGGCATCATTGGCGGCGTCGGAAAGCACTGGCCCAAAGGCGCTGTAGCCCTTAGCCATCCGCGAGACCGTCTTCTTGAGCTCCACCAGTTCCGCATCTGCGGCACCGTCAATTGCGCCAAGGCCAAATTCCACGCCCAGGTCTAGCAGCAGCTGGTTACGACGAGAAGATACGCCCTCAACCAGGGATTCGATCGAGTCCGCATCGCCCATCTGTTCCGGGCGAACCTTAGTCCACAACGCGATCAGCATCATCGTTGCGTCAGCCGGAGTAAAGGCAATGTCGTCTGGGCGAGCGCCACTAGCGGCCGCCGGGACCTCAGTGGGTGCCACGGCTGCGGCAACCTGAACCGTTGCAACATCCTGTGCGACCTCAGCAGACTCTGCTTCTGCGTCGGTAGCCTGTGCAGCCACAGTACGTGTCAACTCATCGGTGGCAAAGACTATCGAGCGGTCGCGCTCAATGTTGAGTACTTCCACCTCGGCGCCGTCGTACTGCGGAAGCCGGAGAGTCTGTCCCATCATGTTCGCGATAGTCGGTGCCGAGCCCACGCCTACCTCGACAAAACGCTCCACGCCGAGGCCGCCCTCAGAGACAGGGCGCAGGATCAGATCTTGCGTCTCAATCCAGCGCACTGGCGACGCAAACTGCCATGCCAGCAGCTCCACCAGCAAGGTGCGAGCAAGCGTGACCGGTGCTTGTGACAACTCATCAAAGCGCTCAAGAACGTCTTTAAGAATCTCAGCCGGTGCCACCTCAAGTATGGCGGAGACAAAGTCCGTGGTGAGCTCGAATGGGCGTGCTACGAGGTTGGGAACATAACGATCGACCAGCATAGACAGATCTACGTCCGCTGGAATCAATGAATCCAGGTGCTCGCGGAAGGCATCCACACCATCAAGGAGATGCGAGGAGTGGAAGGGCACGTCGACACCAGGAATCATGATGAAGGCCCGCTTGCCCGGCGCGCGGTGTTCCACATCAGCGCTTAGGGCTTTGAGTCCCTTGCTTGTTCCTGCCACTGCGTACTGCATTCCGGCAAGGTTGTAGTTGACGATTTCAAGGAACTCGCCAGATTCTTGGGATATGCCAGCGACATAATCAAAGACCTGAGATTCGGTGAGTCCCATCTTGTGTGGACGCAAAGCGGCAAGACCATAGTTGGAGTTTCCATCCTGATCCCGCTCCACCAGCCTATGCATGGTAAGTCCACGCTGGTAGACGATCTCTACTACGCTCTCAAGGGACAGAACGCCTGCATAGGCAGATAGCGCGTTGTATTCGCCCACAGAGTGGCCAGCAAACCACGCCTTCTCGTCGAGAGCCCCAGCTTCCTTCATCTCAGCTATCTGAGCAACACCGAGGGTTGCCATAGCCACCTGTGTGAACTGGGTGAGGAAAAGAACGCCCTTGGGGTGCGAGAATGTCTCGCCAGCAACGCGAACCTCGGTTGGGTTGTTTTGAACGATGTCCAAAACAGAGAATCCTAGTGCAGAGCGGGTGTGGTGATCCGCACGCGCCCACACGTCACGAGCAGCTGCAGAACGCACACGAGATTCCATACCCATGCCCTGCGACTGAATGCCCTGACCTGGGAATGCATAGAATGTTGTCGGTGCAGCCATGACCGCGGTCGCGGTAAGGACTATAGAGCCTTGAACGGTTGCGGTGATCTCACGAACTTCACCGCGCCCCTCGCGCGAATCAATGCCCGAGCGCTCAACCAGGAACTCTACTTCTTGGCCCGGCAACACCGGCGCGAGCATCGTCGCGGTATATTCCATGACCTTATTCGGTCGGGTGGATACAGATTCATCGGAGTAGCCACCAGCGGCAATAAGCTCGGCCATTGCAGATGTCCACATGCCATGAACAATCACGCCTTCTCCCAGGCCTGCCAGCTTTGCGGCGGTCTCGGACACGTGAATGGGGTTTCGGTCGCCCGTCGCTACGGCAAAAGGATGCATGGATTGCGGAGCCGTGACGGCTGCAAACGCGCGGAAGGACCGGGGTGCGTCAATGACACTGGGAAGAGCAGAGGTGTTCGTCCGGACTACGGCATTCCCGCGGCGACCGCGGATAGCCATGCGCTCGCTGAGGCGTGCCAGCAGGGTGCCGTCGACACGCAATTCCGCGCGGACGATCACGATGCGTCCAATGGTGGTGTCTACGATTTCCTCCGCCCGGGCGCTCACCTCAATGGATACAGGTGAGGAATCCTCGGCGGTAACGCAATGAGAGAACAAGTCCTGGTCGACCATAGTGACATGGTGCTCAAGGTGCACCAAGGAGAGCATTCCCTCGACGACCTTCGCGCCGTCAGAGTCCGGGATTACGGCATTGCGCACTGCGGTGAAGATAGCTGGCCATGCTTTGCCCACCAGGATGTCAGGGGCAATACCTGCTGACTCGACAGAAGCAGGAAGATAGCCGGCAGTCACGGTCTCATAGGTAGCTGCATCCTCGCGGCTCAGGGCGCTCTGCCAGACAGCAGTCACGCCGTCATCGTCCATGGAACCCAATACACCACCGGCAGCTATCTGGGTCAGCCCCTCCATCGCGGTTTCTGCGTCTTCCCTGGTAACCAGCGGTACACAACCGGCTGGCGCGTCCTCGGGCATGGTGAGACGGATAGCAATGCTGGCCGCCACTCCAGGAGCAGTAGACCCCAGCAACGGCACCTGAAGCTCGGCGTGCTCAGCATCAAGTTCCACAAGTCGCGCCCCGCTCGGTGCGTGCATCGCAACGTTCGCCTCAACATCCCATTCCGAGGCAGTCCCCAGTCGGGCGGTAAGAGAATCGACCTGGCGACCCGCCCATGAAGTACCAGAGGCATTCAGCACGCGCTCGACCACGCTGGCCTGAGCCTCTTCCGCTTCTGCGGCGTCCAAGCGATCAACGGTAGCAGCGTTAAAACGACCAAGCAGCTCAGCGACTGGCTCATTAGCCACCGTGATACCCGAAACCGCAGCCGTACCAGGGATAATAGCGACCTGATCCGCCCTGTAGCGCTCATCATGGGCCTGCCACAATGAGTCCGAACGCCAGCGACGGCGCACATCTTTATCAATGACCGGCACAAAGTTAGCAGGCTTGCCCGGGGTTGCCAGCGCTTCTAGGAACCACGCCGCATCCGCCGGGTGCACGAGGGTCTCAGCAGCCGGGTAATGCGCACAGAGCGTATCGACGCCCACCTGTGGCGATTCCGTCTCTTCCACAGAGACAACCGATGGGAAAGAACCATGGTCCTGTGCCACCAGACGCGCCTCGGCGCGGTGCAGCATCTCCACGAACCTGCGGTACCAGCTCGAATCAATCCACTGTCCGTCCACAGGACCAGACAGCTCAAGATAGCGCTCAAGCCACTGCTGGTACGTCATGTCTTCAACATCGCCAAAGTATGGTTTGGCCGTCTTAGCAATCGCCGCGATGATCTCTTCGCGATGAGCTGCCACAGCCTCTGCGTCTCCAGCCACCGAATCCAAAAGACGGCCAGCCTTGGCAAAGGAATTATCAATCTCATGAATATCCGCGCCCAGCTGCGATAGGCCAGAAGCCATGCCCTGGTTTGCGCTACCAGCTGCGACCCATTCCTGAGTGCCCTGCGTCTCAACCAGCAGCTGCTTTACGGCCTCAGAAGTCTTCGCTTCCTTGGTCGCCATGGCAGCCGTGCCCACGAGAATGCCGTCGACAGGCATATCGGGGAAGCCATAATGACGAGCCCACGAACCGGTCAGATAGTCTGCAGCGCGCTCCGGGGTGCCTATGCCACCGCCGACGCACACCACCACGTTGTCATGCTCACGGATCTTGGCATACGTACTGATGAGCAGCTCATCCAAGTCCTCCCATGAGTGGTGCCCGCCAGCCTTGCCACCCTCAATCTGCATAATGATGGGGGTTTCTGGAACGTCTTTGGCAATAGCCAAAATCTTCATGATGTGCTTTACCGCGCCGGGCTTAAAAGCAACCCACGGGAATCCGCCAGAACGCAGCTCGTGCACGAGAGCCACGGCCTCTTCATGCTCTGGGATACCCGCCGTGATCACGATGCCGTCAATAGGCGCACCATTTTCCCGCGCCTTAGGCACCAGCCGCTTGCCACCGATCTGCATCTTCCACAGATAAGGATCCAGGAACATGGAGTTGAACTGTGCGTTCACGCCTGGTTGCAGCAAGCCGGTGAGCTTGGCTATGTTGCTTTCTAGGATCTCAGGGGTGACCTGGCCGCCACCTGCTAGCTCTGCCCAGTGGCCTGCATTCGCTGCCGCCGCGACGATCTCCGGGTCAACGGTGGTCGGGGTCATCCCGGCAAGGAGCATGGGGCTACGCCCGGTGAGCTCAGTAAACTTAGTCTTTACGCGCACGCCATGAGGAGTTTTTATCAGCGTCGGCGAGAAAGCCGCAAAAGGCTGCGGGAGGATGGGCGCGCGGCCAGCGTCGAAAAGCTGTGCTTGGCCTTCTGTGCCGCACACGGCGAAGGACATTGCGCCACGCCCCAGAAGTGCTTGCTCGGTCAGGGATACCACGCCTCCGTGTGGTCCCACGTCAAGGAACCATCGTGCGCCCTGGTCAAGCGCGGTCTGTACATCAGAACCCCAATCGACCGGAGTGACCATGACGTCCATGGCGATGTTCCGCGCAAGGTCTCCATCCAAACCAGCGCGTTCCGCAAGCTCAACCACGCGTTCAACGGCAGGAAGCATAGCTGGGTGATGGAAAGCCACCTGAACGTTCAACGAGGTCATCTTCGGGGCGAAAGCAGAACCGCCACGCTTCTTGGCCTCTACTGCACGCGCATCAGCTGCTGCCTGCGAGCGCAGAATATTCAGCACTGCCTCGTTGTCTTTAGGACGCCCAACGAGTACAAAATTAGTACGCGAGTTCTTAAGCCCAACTACAGGGCGAATGTCCTTATCAATGCCGCCGCATGCAGCAGAGATAGCGGACTCCAATTGTTCACAAGTAATGCCGTCAATCGAGACCATGGGAGCGGTACCACCGCGTGCCACCAGTCCTGTGACACGAGCGTGATGCCCGATGACCGCACCGATGATTTCTGCAATGGCAAGAATCTCTGCGGCACGAGTAAGGTCTCGCACGCTATGAACACCCAAAACACCCTGCGAATGACCAATAACCGCAGCGGCTTTATCCACATCCAGGCCTTGGCTTTCCAGCAGGTCCAGCGTGGCTAGTTGGGACGTGAGAATACCAGGCACGCTGATAGCGGCTTGGGATGCATCCACGCTTGCATTGTCCTCTTGATTGGCCCACTCCAATGGCTTAAAACCAAATGGCCTAGCAACCGCCAGTACATCTGAAATAGGAATCAGACGTTGCGCTGCCTCTGCAACGATTGGCTCCAAGGTTTTCCCTGCACCCTGGGCTACTGATACGCGGAGGGTCTTTAACCAATCAAACCCCTGCCCGGCAAATACGAGCGCAAAAGGCTCGGAATCAAAGCGTTCAACGAGACGCGAAGATCCGGACTGCTGCCCTTTAAAGATGCTGTGTTCAGTCACCTGAGTAACTCTCCTGTTGTCTTGGACTGGCGCTCTGCGCTCACGGGTTCACTGACAATGGCGTCCGATAGGGTCAAAAAGTAGAGACTTTAGAGACACTATTGTCGTAAAAACTTTTGCCTGACTAATATGCCACAAAATATGAGGAAACTGTCACCTTTTGTGTCTTTTCACACCACAAAAGTGCTTTACAACACATAAACGACTCGATGTTAGACACATGTTTCCCACCACAAAAACAGCTATCTAGCTGAGCAAAAGATCCTCAACCAGCTTTTGCGCTTGAGCCAACTCCCCACCGACACTTTGGCCAGGAAAATTTTCTCCGGACGTGTCATTGTCGGCGTTTTGCGCCGCCCCCTGTTCTTCCAACTGCTGCTCTTCCCGCTGCCCCTCATACCAAGAATCCGCCGGGCAAAATTCCTGACACTCATTCTCTGGAATTACTTCTGCCAGTTGCACCAAACCGCGATCCGCCAGGTACTCATCAAAATTCCGCGAAATACTCACAGAGAACCACCTTTACTAGTCCATGCCAAGCACGTGCGAGAGCTTCTTTTATCAATGTTGCCGTTCCTACCCGCTAAGCGTCACACGCACATCGTGAACCACTCACCGAGCCTCGCACCGCTTCCGTACGTTCTTTCCTTTTAGTGTACGAGCGCATTCAACATTGACCGTTAAAATCCCATAACACCATCTCTGATCTGCACTTATACACTAAGAACTTTTTCTAGAGAAAAGCCTTGTGTGCTTGGAGCTGGCCCACACTTCTCCCCGCCTAGTACACAGATGCGGTTATCATCGATCACGTGAATTTCCTCCGACGTCATCTCATGGGGTTTCAACTTGCGTTGCTGCTGTTCCCTCTAGCTTTGGCGCTGATCATCGAAGTCGCGATGACAGAAAGACCTATGCTCGCACTCCCCGCGTTAGCCGCCGGGTTGTGCACGACCCTTGGCATCAAGGACCACCGCTGGCACTTGGCCTTGTGGGGAAACCTCCTTGCAGTCGCCGTCGGTTATGCGTTGGGAAGCTACTGGACGATCGCGGCCAACTGGTCATTAGTCATATTGGCAGGCGTCTTGGCTGCCAACACCTCGCCGGCTTCTCCCCGCTGGATGTCCATCATCACTGCAATCGCTGCGATGCTCATTCCGCTTCGGCTAGTGTTCTCCGATGTATCCATGATTATCGTGTGGCTGCTTGTTGTCATCGCAACCATAGTGAGTTTTGCCATTGGCACCATCATCCACTCGGAACGTGCACGTTTGAAAGAGCATGAAGGCGCAATCCGAGCACAAGTAAAAAGCGATATTGCGGATGATCTCCATGACGTTGTGGCTCACGAAATCGCGGGTATCGTCGTCCTGGCACAGGCGGGACGAGCACAGGCCGATTCTGCTTCGCGCCAACTCCTGGAACAGATCGAGTCTTCTGGAAAGCGCGCTCTGGAGGCGATCCGAGACACCGTATCCCAAGCACGCACTGCACCAGTAAGCGCCACAATCGCAGACATCGAGCGCCTAGTCGACGACTTCTCCGGGGAGACTACGTTCACCGCCCAAACCCAGGCGATCACCAAAGCACTCATTACTGCAGAACGCGTGGTGTCCGAATCACTCACCAACGTGCTCAGACACGCCCATGGCGCAGCGGTATCGGTAATGTTGGAAGACATTCCGCAAGGGCTAAAAGTAGTCGTTGAAGATTCAGGTGGCATCCCCGCCCCCGGCTTAGACAGTGGCTCCGGCAGCGGACTGTATAGCCTAGGAAAACGCATACGTACGCTCGGAGGAACTTTTCATGCATGCCCGCATGGAACTGGTTGGAAAGTAGAGGCAGTAATCCCATGATTCGTATCGTGCTTGCCGACGATCAAGCCATGGTGCGCACCGGTTTTCATATGATTCTCGGGTCGCAGCCCGACATGGAGATTCTCTACGAAGCCTCTGACGGCGCGGAGGCGCTTGACGCTATCACCAGACTGCGCCCGGATGTCGCCTTGTTGGATATCCGTATGCCGAGGATGAACGGCTTAGACGTCGCCAAGCAGATCGCGTCTCACGTATCTACGATGATGGTCACCACGTTTAACGATGACACCTACGTGGACACCGCCTTGAAATATGGTGCACGCGGGTATCTGCTCAAAGACTCTGGGCCGGAACTACTTGTAGAGGCTGTTCGTTCTGCGCATCGCGGCGATGTCCTCATTTCCCCAGAAGTGCTGTCGCTCTTACTTGCACGCCGATCCAAGCTTAACGACGCTTCCTCCGAACTCCCACTGACCAGTCGAGAGCTTGAAGTCGCACGGCTCATTGCGCATGGACGCACAAATCAAGAAATCGCCACGGACCTCTTCATCTCGCTTTCCACGGTAAAAACCCACGTCGCACGAATTCAAGACCGTCTACTCGTGCGAAACAGAGTGGAGATTGCCGCAGCGTTGTGGCGTTCCGGGGAAATGTCTACGTAATACTTTCGGCCGACCTGCGCTCAGGGATTTTCATCTCCTAGGCCGATTACAACGCACGATCTATTGGCAAAGATAGAACGCGTGAAAAATCGTATTGAATGGCTCGACGTTGTTCGAGGAATAGCATTGTGTGGAATTGCCTTCGCCAACATTGGCACTGTATGGGAAGCTGCTGCGTCTCGAAGCTTCTCCTACAACATTATGCAGCTACTAGTGCAACAACGCTTCTTTCCGATCTTTTCTTTGCTCTTCGGCATCGGATTCGGCTTGATGTGGTCCAAGAACTACGGGCGCATCCCGTTGTTGCGCCGCTTCCTCTTCATCGCCGCCTTGGGTGGACTCCATCAACTTGTTCACCCCGGCGAAGCACTCCTATTCTATGCCGCAGCCGCCCTGTTCATTCTTCTCCCCTCCACGTATATGCCCCGAGCCTGGGTTTTAGCATTCGGTGTCATAGCAACTGTTCTTGCAGCCCCTCTCGGCGGGCCACTTCTCATTCCTGGCTTGTTCCTCCTGGGTAGCGGCCTCGCACAATTTGGTGTTCCTGCGGTACTAGCCCAGAACCACCGAATCCCGGCATATGCGCTGATCATTTTCACCCCCTTCGCTCTTGTTGCGGGTTGGATGCAGTGGCAGAACAAAAGCAACGCGGGCTTTAGCACTGAGTCAGCGATCGCAGGACTCGCTATCGCTGCCATATGGATCTGCCTGGCAATTCTTCTGATGCACACGCCAGCTCGATCGTTCCTACAAACAGCTTTTGCGCCTATGGGACGCCTCGCACTCACCAACTACATCGGTGCGACGCTCATCATGCTGGCCGCTAGCGCAGTGATTAGTCTGCCCGATTCTCCAAAAGCTCGGGACATCGCATTCCTCTTTACCGCAGGGATGCTTGTCTTCCAGATGGTGCTGAGCTGGGTGTGGGATCGTACCCTTGGGCAAGGCCCCTTAGAGTGCCTCTGGCGCATGGTGACATGGTGGAGTTTCGCGCCCAAGCGCTCAGATAATCGTGAACCTAGTGTGACGGTTGAAAACACCCACGACGCACCTCAAACTGTTCTTCAGAATTAACGTGCTACAGCACTAGTCCTGTTTGGTCTTCTTTATCCGGAGAAACCAGGCAGGACTTCTGCTATTGGAGGGGGATCCATAATGCTGCTCTATCGTGATTACCTAACCACGATGTGATCGGCTTTCCAGAGCGCTTGCAGCCATACTGCTCACATCAATACCGCGATGAACAATGTTTTCGGATGTGAGTTAGGGCCAAGTAGCAAAAAGGGATGCGGAAAGCTACGCAAGGTAAAAGAAAAAGACCGCCTAACCCAGTTAGACGGTCTTTTCATACTGTGCGCCCGGAGAGACTTGAACTCTCACGTCCTAAGACACTGGAACCTAAATCCAGCGCGTCTGCCAATTCCGCCACGGGCGCTTAGCGCAGGTTCACTGCGCAACGTGTGATGATTATACGGGTCATTGGGTGATTTTGAAAAACGCCAGGTTCTTGTGCTTAAGAAGAAGTTGGTTTTCCCACGTTAGCGGGTATCCTAAGACACTGTGAATAACTCCGACCAGACGTCCCCAGATCTGCCCACGGCCACTGAGCCACGGCGTTTCCGAGTCCGGTTATGGCACATTGTTTTTCTCGTGGTTGTTGTCGCAGCAACTCTCTCGCTCGCTTGGTGGCAGTGGACGCGCTTCAGGTCTGGAAGTGGCTCATTCCAGAATTTGGGCTATGCGTTGCAGTGGCCATTTTTCGGTGGATTCTTCATCTATGCGTATCGCAAGCTCATGGAGTATGAGAATCAGCGCTATGCCAGCGATGCCGAGCTGTATGGCAACGCAACAGAAGCCGAAGAGCACGCACAAGAAAAGCTTCCTTTTACTGCAGTGCCCCAGGAGGAAAAGAGTTCCACTGAGATCGATGAGTCGTTCCTGCCCCAGCGCAAGACCTTGAGCGTAGAAGAGTTCAACCAGCTTAACCAGCAAAAACGTCGTCGTTAATGCTCTGATCGCTGCCATGGATGTTTGTCTGTAGGCTTGTTAACCGAGTATCAAAACTAGGAGATTGTAAAGCAGTATGACTACGACTACCTCTACCCCGATTCACCCGGAGCGTAAGCGTCGTGTGCGCCAGGCCCTTCGTTATTTCTCTATTTCTGCGTGGGCAACCGGCGTTATGCTGCTCGTCCTCGTCGTGCGGATGATTTGTCAGTACGGACTGGGAATGGAAATCCCTGAGTGGGGCAAGTACATCGCCCAGGTTCACGGTTTGCTCTACATTGTGTATCTGGTGGCTTCCTTGAACTTGGGAACCAAGGCGCGTTGGGAGCCGGCCAAGTGGCTGATCACGGCCCTCGGCGGCGTGGTGCCTTTCCTTTCCTTCTTTGTCGAGGCATGGCGCCGCAAAGATGTTGAGAAGACTTTCCAGCTCAACGAGTCCTAAGCAGCGCTAAACGCCCACGCATAAAGCTCGGCACTAGACGTACAAACCTAGTGCCGAGCTTTGGTGTTTTCTACGCGTCCTGGATGATCCGCGCGATCACAGGAACCAACTGGGTGAGCGCCTTTCCGCGGTGAGAAAGTGCATTCTTTTCCTCCGCCGAGAGCTCAGCCGAGCTGCGGCGTGTGCCTGCGGCGTCTTCTTCCGCCGGTACAAACAGCGGGTCGTAGCCAAAGCCGTTGTCGCCCTGGGGTGCGGTCAGCAGCCGCCCTTCCCAGCGCCCCTCAACAACGTGTTCTTCCCCGTCGGGGGTCACCAAAGCACATACGGACACGAATGCTGCTTGTCGACGCCCCTCCGGTACATCTCCCATCTGATTCAGGAGAAGGTTGTTGTTGGCTGCGTCGTCACTGTGCCCGCCCGACCACCTGGCAGAAAGGACACCGGGCATCCCGTTGAGCTCTTCCACCGCCAGACCGGAATCATCCGCGATGGTGATAAGGCCGGTGTGCTTCGCCCCAGCGCGTGCCTTGATCAAGGCATTGTCGGCAAAATGCCGGCCGTCTTCTTTAGGCTCTGCGTAGGGTTCCACAGCGTTGAGCGGAACGATCTCCGCGCCCGAGATACCAGCTGCTTCCAGAATGACTTCTAATTCTTTGAGCTTTTTGGCGTTATTAGATGCGACGAGGATTCTCATGCAATCCCCAAGACTGCTTTTTGCGCCTCTACCAGCTCCGCGCAGCCTTTCTCGGCGAAGTCGAGAATGCGTGCGAGTTCATCACGGTCAAAGGTATTGTGCTCGCCGGTTCCTTGGATCTCCACAAAACGGCCGCTTTGCATGATCATGTTCATGTCTACGTCGGCACGGGAGTCCTCTTCATAGGGCAGGTCAAGGCACACGGTTCCGTCGATAACACCAACAGAGACAGCAGCCACGGGATCCTTCAGCGGGTTGCCTGGAACGACGCCTTGCTTTTGCAGATGAGTGATGGCGTCGGCAAGCGCCACATACGCACCCGTGATCGATGCGGTGCGAGTCCCACCATCAGCTTGCAGAACATCGCAGTCGATGTTGATGGTGTTCTCCCCCAGCTCGGAGAGATCCACAGCGGCGCGCAGTGAACGCCCGATCAGACGAGAGATCTCGTGGGTGCGTCCTTTCACCTTTCCGCGCATCGACTCGCGCGGGTTACGATCCAACGTTGCCGCCGGGAGCATGGCGTACTCGGCGGTGAGCCAGCCTTCGCCGGAATCTCGTTTAAAGCGCGGTACCCCAATTTCTGCGGAAGCGGTGCACATAACTCGGGTGTTACCGAACTCGACCAAGACGCTTCCCGCAGGGTTAGTGGTAAAACCACGGGTGATTTTCACGGTACGCATTTGGTCAACTGCGCGGCCATCGGCGCGCTTAAAGTTCGAATTAGTCATGCCACCACACTACTGCAGCTACTCTCCGACCAAGAGACTAGATGTTGATTTCCATGCCTTGGTAGGAGATATCGATGGGGCCGTCGTACTCAGATCGTGCCTTTTCAAGGGTTGCTTCGGCGTTCCCCCATGGCGGTATATGTACGAGCACGAGCCGCTTTGCCCCGGCAAGGCGCGCGATGCGACCGGCCTCCGCTCCACTCATATGCATGTTGGGGGCTTTGCCCTCGCTAGTCTCTCCCCACGTAGCCTCACAGAGAAATACATCGGCGTTCCGCGCGCAGTCGATCAAGTTCTCTGTATAGGAACTATCGCCGGAATACGCAACAACTTTGCCCGAGCGTTTATGTTCCACGCGCAGGGCAAATGTTTCAATCGGGTGCACAACCGAATAGGGCGTGATAGACACAGGGCCGACCAGCTCTTCCTGTGCATTTTCCCACGGTGTAAACGCAAAGGTGTCCGACATATCGTCGATGTTATCCACAGAATCCGAGCTCAGACGCCCCATTCGGATGGGGGTATCTGAGGGGCCAAAGCACAGATTACGCCCCTTCGCTGCCGCCGTCGGGTGGTAGCGACGCCACACCAAGAGGGAAGGAAAATCGACGCAATGGTCAGCATGCAGGTGCGAAAAAACGACATGCGCATCGGAGGGATTCTGGACTCGTTCGAGCTGCGCTAGGACACCTGGCCCCATGTCCATGAGGATACCGGGGGCGTTATCCACCTGAATGAGGTACCCGGAGGCAGCGTTGTCGGGGGCGCCCAGGCTTCCGGAACTTCCGAGGATGGTCAGCTTCATATTTTTTACTGTGCCACGATTACGTGCCAAGAGCGAGCGAAAAAGGGGCCGTATCCACTAAGTGGATGAACTTTACACCTCCCATAGCTTTTCGACGTGCGTCACATGTGGACCAAGAAAACGCATAGCGAGCTGCTCAAATAAGGCAGGGTCTCCTGTGGACTCGAAAGAGCGAGTAGGTTGCTTATCTGTGGTGGCGTCGGCAAGCATATCGTTGCGGCTCAGTGTCTTGAGCACGTCTTTTACGCATTCTTCCGAGGAAGAAATGAGGGTGACGTTATCCCCCACGGCGAGCTGAATCACTCCTGTCAGCAATGGGTAATGAGTACACCCAAGAACCAGAGTGTCTACCCCCGCGGTTTGCAGCCCCTCCGTATAGCCTTGGGCTACCCCCAAGATTTGTCGGCCCGATGTAATGCCGCGTTCCACAAAACTCACAAAGCTCGGGCAAGCTTGCGCGTAGACGTCCACGCCTGGACTAGCGGCAAATAGCTCTTGGTATGCTCCCGAGGCAATTGTTCCTTGGGTACCCAACACACCAATTTTGCCATTGCGGGTGGTGGCAACAGCACGTCGTACAGCGGGAAGAATCACCCCGACCACAGGGATGCTATATCGCTCACGCAGATCGCGTAACGCGGCTGACGTTGCCGTATTACAAGCGATCACAATCATCTTGCACCCGCGAGCCACCAGCTCATCGCCGATCCGCATGGAAAGCTCCCGGACTTGAGCGATCGGTTTTGGCCCATACGGGCTGTGAGCAGTATCCCCGATGTATATCACTGACTCTTGGGGAAGCTGCTCCATAATTGCCCGGGCCACCGTCAATCCGCCCACGCCGGAATCAAAAATGCCGATCGGCGAGGATGCATCAATCGTGCCCTTGTACACAATCGATGGCTCCACGCCCGGCACTTCTGCTTCTAAGGAATCCGACATTTGGTCTTGTATCACGTAGTCCATGCTAATCCGGTCAGCGGGAACTGTATAACAAGCACCGCAACCAACCGTTTTGCGGGCTAGCGGCTTTAAGTGCGCTCAAGAGCCCACTGTTCCCGGCGCGCTTTCAACGCTGTTAGGTCGTCGGAAGTGATGGTCGCTCCTGCGATGATTCCACCAATAGCTCCGAATAGGTGTGCTTGCCATGAGACTCCGACGTCGCCTGGCAAAACGCCCCAAATCAAACCACCGTACGTAAAGGCTAAAACCATGCCGAGCAGTACTTGGGAGAAGCTCTTGTTAAAGATTCCCCGAACCACCAGGTACGCAAGCCAGCCGTAAATTAGGCCAGAGGCGCCGATGTGGGTGGTGCCGATCCCGCCGAAGATCCAGGTGCCCATGCCGCCGACAACCGCAGCGATCATTGTGACTTCCCAGAATGCCCGACGACCAGATAGACCGATGAGGAACACGAAGACTAACCCGGGGAGAGTATTCGCTGAGATGTGCATATAGTTTCCGTGCACGAGCGGTGACGTAAAGATGTGCCAGATTGAGGCGCCATCCAGGGGGTGCACGCCAAGTCCTTGAGCGAGGGTGCCACCAAAAAATACGTTGTTCACAATATGAAATGCCCAGATGATAACCACATAGCCCAAGGCCAGTACGGTAGCGTCAACTAAACGTTTGCGCCCCATGGATCGCCACGAACTAGTGTTCACGCCTCGCTGTGTCGCCCTATCCGCAGAATAATCCGGCGTTGGAAGATACTGCGCGCCATACTCATGAAGAAGGTACCCACCGCTAGTTGATACACCGCCGTAGGTATTCCTGTCTGATTGAGCGTAGGGGTTAAATCGGTTCGTCATAATGAAGCACAGCCTAGTAAAGAAATCTCGCAGCTCCATCCCCTACGGCTAGTAAAACGCTGGGAAAACGCCCAGCCTGCTGCCAGTAATCGGGTGTCCCCATTTCCTAGGCCAGTCGCCTTGGCTACCCCATCATCGCCGTCAGTAGCGACTCTTGGTTATATGCCAACCATTCGACCAAACTGTCTCGGTCTTCTTCGGCTTCTGCTCCAAAGACTTCCCCAGATGCCACATACAGGCGGATATCGTTAAGTGCCGCAATCCAGGCATGAGCCTCCGGCTCCGTGATATCCACATGGACACCGCCGTCGGGACCAAGAGCCTGCCCGAGCACCTGCAAGTGCTCGATCTTCGCACGCGTAATGTCCGTCTCGTGCAGGCAGCGCAGCAAAGAATTATCCCCCTCGAATTCCTCGTCGCCTTCCTTTTCAAAATCCGGAAGTAGCCGGGCCAGAGCGGGATCGGTGGGAGCTTCTTTATGTCCGCTAGGCATACCGGTGAGTTCTGCCAGCTCGTCTTTAGGGGCGGATTGTGCACGATGAATGAGCGCCTCGCTCACGGTGGACGCAAGGTTGCCAAGCACCTCTCGTTCCATTGGTTCAAACGCACACACAAAGTGGACCCCGCGCATGAGGCCTTTCTTTTTCTTCCATGGCTGCATAGTGATTATGCCTTTCGATCAAAGGAGCACTCAGCTTTTCGCGTATAAGCGCTACGGGACGCACGTGGGGAGCATGGGCGCAGACCCCAGGGGCTAGCCGCCCTGTTGCATCGTGGCCCACAAACCAGCGGTGTGGAGTTTTTTCACATCGCCTTCAACTTTGTCGCGCTCCCCGGAGGAAACCACGGCTTTGCCTTCTGTGTGAACCTGCATCATCAACTCGATAGCGCGGCGCTTGCTATATCCGAGAATCGTTTGGAATACATACGTTACGTAGCTCATGAGATTGACCGGGTCATCCCACACGATGCACATCCAGGGCAGGTTTTCGCTGGAGGCCACGTCCACTGATAGATCCTCTTCAAGCTCGGGGGTAGCCATCGGAGAAGACACCACAACGTCCATAGTGGGTGCTAAAACGACAGAAGGTAGCTCGTTAAGGGGATGAGTCACATCTTCTTGGTTGACTTGCATACAACACAGCCTAGCCCAATTCCTTCGTTGTTCCGCATGGGGCTTTCCTTATCAGAGTCCTATAAGACTGGAGCAAAAAGAGGTCCGTGGTGAGCGGCACCACAAGTATGTGCAAAAGCGTTTTATGACTTGTGCTTCAGCTCTCATCGTTTTCAAGGCTAAACTTGTGTGCGTGACTGAATTCGAATCGACGGCATTGCTCACCGATATGTACGAGTTAACAATGCTGCAATCAGCGCTTGCCGACGGCACCGCATCCCGCAGCTGTACATTCGAGGTTTTCTCCAGGCGGCTCCCCAATGAACGCCGCTATGGTGTTGTCGCAGGAACGGCCCGAGTGCTCGAAGCTATTAAGCATTACCGTTTCACCGAGGAACAACTCGCCAGTCTGACATTCTTGGACGCTACCACCATCGATTTTTTGCGTTCATACGAATTCAAAGGACAAATCGATGGCTACCGGGAAGGTGAGCTCTACTTCCCTAATTCCCCCATCCTCACCATTCGTGGCACATTCGCTGAGTGCGTAATCCTTGAGACACTCATTCTTTCCATCATGAATGCAGATTCGGCGGTGGCTTCAGCGGCAGCCCGCATGGTCACGGCAGCCGATGGTCGTCCTATTTTTGAAATGGGTTCCCGCCGCACCCATGAGTACGCAGCTGTCACAGCCGCACGCGCCGCGTACCTCGCAGGCTTTGTAGGCACCTCCAATCTTGAGGCGGTCTACCGTTATGGGATTCCGGGATCCGGCACCGCAGCACACGCGTGGACATTACTGCACGTCAACGATGATGGTACCCCCAACGAGTCGGCAGCTTTTCAATCCCAGATCAACGTCCTCGGGGTAGGAACCACCCTCTTGGTGGATACCTATGACATCGCCAAAGGCGTTAAAACTGCCATCGAAGTAGCGGGACCACAACTAGGTGCTGTCCGCATCGATTCTGGTGATCTCGGTGTGATGACGCGCAAGGTGCGTCAAGAACTTGATTCCCTAGGTGCGCATAATACCGGCATCGTGGTGAGCTCTGACCTGGACGAATACGCTATTGCAGGCCTGCGCGGCAACCCAGTTGATGCCTTCGGTGTGGGAACATCTGTGGTCACGGGTTCGGGGGCACCTACCGCTGGAATGGTCTACAAGCTTGTAGAAGTCGATGGGCACCCAGTGGCCAAGCGCTCCCGAGGAAAAGCCATGGTGGGAGGAACTAAACGAGCGGTCCGTACCCACCGCGCCACTGGAACGGCAGTCGAGGAAATCGTGTTCCCTTATGAACACGAGACCCCTCAGATCGGACAGCTTAATTCTTATGAGCTCACCATTCCTTTGATGCGTAACGGAATAGTTGTGGATAATCTGCCCACACTCGAAGAATCCCGTGCTTATCTGGCAGAACAGCTCATAACACTACCGTGGGAAGGGCTGGCACTAAGCAAGGACGAGCCTGTTCTTTCTACTCGATTCATTGGTTTTTAAGTAGCCTTTTTGCAGGTCTAGGGGCCGTGGGAATCAACGTTGGATGCAGCCTCTACACTGTGTCCTATGTCAGATTCGCCCCTTGCTTTGTCCACCGATGAATTACTGAATGCGGCGGTAGCTGCCCTCGGCGGCAGCCGTCGTAACGGCCAAGTATCCATGGCCAACGCGGTGACCAAAGCACTCGAATCAGAACGTCATCTTGCGGTTCAAGCAGGAACAGGCACTGGTAAGTCTTTGGCTTACCTAGTGCCGGCGCTGCGTCACGCTCAAGCTACGGACTCCACGATCATCGTTTCTACCGCCACGATCGCTCTGCAAAGGCAGCTCGTGGAACGCGATCTTCCCAAGCTTGCCGACGCCCTCGAACCGCACATGAGCAGACGACCCACCTTTGCCATCATGAAAGGCCGCGCAAATTACGTCTGCATGAACAAGATCGCTGCGGCCGAAGAACCAGAAGACGCTCTGATCGACGAGGAAGATCTCTCCTGGCTAGGCAAACACGTGGCACGGATTTATGAATGGGCCAACGAGACCGAAGTCGGCGATCGCGATAGCCTTGACCCCGGTGTTCCTGACCTGGCATGGCGGCAGGTCAGCGTCAGCGCGCAGGAATGCATCGGGGCCAACCGCTGCCCGCATGGGGAAGACTGTTTTGCAGAGATAGCTCGCAAAAAAGCCCATGATGTAGACGTGATCGTCACCAACCATGCGCTCTTAGCCATCGACGCATTATCCGACGTCAACGTGTTGCCCGAGCATGAGGTGGTCATCGTCGACGAGGCCCATGAACTCGACGGCAGAATCACAGCCGTAGCCACCAATGAAATCGGTGTTACCGCGCTGACTATGTCTTCGCGTCGAGCGGGGAAACTAGGTGCGGGAGACAAAGACCAAAAGCTCATCGACATCTCCAAAGAATGGGAAGACGCGATGCTCGCCGTGGAGCCTGGCAGGCTCACGTCCCTTCCTGAGTCCCTCAAACAGCAAACAATCGCTCTCCGCGATGCCATCTGGTCTCTCCGTGAACACGCATCCCGGGTACCAGAAGGTGAAGCAGCAAACGATCCAGAACGGCACGCCGAGCGGATGTCTCTCTCAAATCATTTGGGTGACCAGCACAATTCTGTTGTCCGCATCCTTTCTGTCTTTGAAGAGGAGGACGCCGCCAGCCAAGAAGACGTTGTGTGGGTGCTTCACGACGACCGCCGCGGCGTCATGATCAAAGTCGCCCCCTTGTCCATCGCGGGGCTGCTCCACACCCGTCTTTTTAGCGAAAACACAGTGGTGCTAGCCTCTGCCACGCTCAATATCGGCGGCAATTTCAACGCGATGGCCGCCAGTTGGGGCCTGCCCAAGGGGTCGTGGGACAGCCTTGACGCAGGAACCCCCTTCGACCCAGCCAAGTCTGGAATTCTCTACACCCCCAACGCACTCCCCGACCCTGGGCGCGATGGCTTAAGCCCCGAAGTCCTCGACGAAATATATGACCTCATCATGGCTGCCGGCGGCCGTACCCTCGGGTTATTCTCGTCGCGCCGCGCCGCGCAACAAGCCACAGAAGCCATGCGCACCCGCCTGCCTTTCGACGTCCTCTGCCAGGGGGACGACACCACCGGCGCGCTCGTCGAAAAGTTTTCTAAGCAAGAAAACACCTGTCTTTTTGGCACGCTCAGTCTTTGGCAGGGCGTGGATGTCCCAGGTAAGGCGTGTTCGTTGGTCATCATCGACAGAATCCCCTTCCCACGCCCGGACGATCCACTGCTACAAGCGCGTAAAGACGCAGCCGACGCAGAAGGCAGAAATGGTTTCATGGAGGTCGCGGCGACCCATGCGGCGCTGCTCATTGCTCAAGGCGCAGGCCGATTGCTCAGGTCAGTGACGGACCGCGGTGTCGTGGCTATCCTTGACCGTAGGATCGTGACCAAGCGCTACGGGGCGTTCTTTATTAAATCGCTGCCGGCTTTCTGGCGTACCAACGATCCGCAGGTAGTGCGCGGCCGCTCTCGCCCGACTCGTCGCGAGGTAATTGAACTAGGAAGGCTTGTCATGGCTCACGTTCCCGCCCTGAGCAACGAATCGATAAGGCTACGACCTTTGTTGCTTTCCGACGCCCACGACCTCACCGCCACCTGCGTTGACCCGTTGACTCAGAAATACACGACGGTTCCCGCAGGTTACGCCCTTGCTAACGCAAAAGAATTCATCACGACTGAACACGACAACCTGCGGTGGGTGATTACGACCCGTACAAGCGACCGCTTCTGCGGACAAATTGAGTTACGGCCACTTGTTGGAGAGCACAATGCCATGGATGTGGGCTACATGACTGACCCATGGTCACGAGGAAAAGGCCTCATGACCTCAGCATTACTGCTCGCCGTAGACTATGCATTCTCACTCGGCGTCCGCCGCATTGAACTACGCACAGACCCCCACAACAAGGCCAGCCAGCGTGTTGCAGAGAAAGCCGGGTTCCTTTGCCAAGGCCTCCACGATGACTGATGACTCCATGGTCTATTCCCTGCTCGCCGACGAATACCGCTCGTAATACTAGTTTTTCTGCTGCGGCAGCGGGACTCTACGAATCTTTCCATCCGAGTCATCTGCAGCATCAATATCGGCCCGTGTAATACCGAGCATGTGAACGACCTCATCCAAAAATGGGGAGTTCACAGAGGTATCGGCGATCTCACGCAATGCCGGCTTAGCGTTAAAAGCAATGCCCAAACCAGCGGCAGAGATCATGTCGATGTCATTCGCGCCATCGCCCACTGCGACAGTCTGATGCATTTCTATGCCCGATTCGCGGGCAAACTCTTCCAAGAATTCCGCCTTAGCTGCCCTATCGACGACCTTCCCAATCACCCGGCCAGTAAGCTTCCCGTCCACGATCTCCAGTGTGTTGGCGCGGACATAATCCAGCCCAAGGTCTTCTGCAAGGCCCTCAAGAACCTGGATAAAACCACCTGACACCACAGCAGTCTTGTAGCCCAACCGCTTCAACGTCCGAATGGTTGTTCTTGCCCCCGGCGTCAATTCGATGGAATCAGCGACCTCACCGATGACGCTAGCGTCGAGACCCGCCAAAGCCTTGACGCGTTCCCGCAGCGACTCTTCAAAATCCAGTTCGCCCCGCATCGCGCGTTCTGTGACTTCTGCGACCTCTTTTTCCCGACCGGCGTGCGCTGCAAGCATCTCAATAACCTCACCGGTGATGAGCGTGGAATCGCAATCGAAACAAATGAGACGCTTAGAGCGTCGCAAAAGCCCTGCACGCTCAATCGCAATGTGTCCACACCTAGCTCTGTAGTGAGCTCGGCCAGGGCTTTTCGCAAAGGCATAGCCGCACCTGGTTCATGATTAGCGACAGTAATCTTCAGCTCAAGGCCAGTAACCGGATAATCAGAAATGCCACGGATCGTATCGATATTCGCATCAAAATTTGCCAGAGTCTGCGCTATACGCGACAAATCATGAGCTTCCACCGGGTCCCCAAGAATAACCACCTCATGCGTAGAACGCGGACGTGAAGACTGAGCGACTTCTTGCAGCTCAATCTTGACGCTCTGCCCATACGTCTTCAGAGTCTCCTTAAGACCTACCTCCAGAGTCTCCACGCCCGCGGCCTCTACGCCCGCGAACACTGCCAGACCGAGAAACCCCCGAAACTGCGACTGCTCAACATCAAGAATCTGCACGCCGTTAGCAGCCAAAACACGGAAAGCTGCTGCCGACACTCCCTGCCGATCCTGGCCTGAAATAGTAATAACAGCCGGAGTCAACTCTGGGCGAAGGCTAACAGTTACTTGAGGCTGGTCCAGTTCAATCACCGATCTATTGTTGCACGAAGCCTCTCGATCCCTCCCAGTATTCCCCTATTTAGGAATGACGGACGCCGCATCAACGAGCACGCGCTTGTTCTCCATCCTATGGGGCAAAGTACCTTCCTTCGGTCTTGTGGTTCTAGGCCTTCTCGTGGATCCTGCGGGGGTGTGCAATGGTCTTTCCCACTTTTGTCATGGTCTAATAACGGAGGCTAGTTTTCGCACCGATTACATGGAGTTAATGTGCTTATTCCAGACGCAGTTTGGGCTGTTTTGACTTCTTTGGTGAGTAAACATGCAGGTAAGTTAGTCTTTTCTCCGCGTATGCGGAGGTAGTTCCTGAGCCACGCGTTTGGAATGGACACGTGCCTGCTTTTCTCCGCGTATGCGGAGATCGCTCCGGCAAAGTGAGATGGGTAGGCCGTTACTGTGATTTTTCTAGGGGCTATTTTTTGGCAACTTGCAATAAAATCTTCTGCGAGTATGCTCGATCTCAGAGAAAGTGAGGACGAGGTCCCTCGCTATGAGTTGAAAAAGTCTACAGGACAAATTGCGCCTGTAGGCTTTTTCTTTTTCTATCAGGGGCGCGTGGAATAAATTTTCTTCACAGTGCTCGTTCCAGTAAGCCACTGCTCTAGAACTGGATTTATGCTTCTTACAAGAGAAAATGCATCGCCGATGACATCAGGGGCATCAACGTTGAGCAAGCTGTCCATTGTGCGACACTCGATTTCTGAGTAAATGGAGATGCGCTACCCGCCAGTAAGTCTCTTTCCCATCAGGATCTGATACATGTGGAAAGGCTTGTTTTAGTGCTTCTTCCCACATTCGAATACGGTTTTTGTTTTTGTATTCTCCGGACGAGCATTGGGAGCATGATTTGGAAGAATGTCCTTCCACATTCCAAACATGGTGTTCGCCAAAACATCATCATGCGTAATTGGCTTTCCACAACGAGGATGAGTCGTGGAACGATTCTTTGTAGAGTTCTCTGCTCGCTTTACTGCTTCTCGGCGTTTTCCTTGAGTAAGGCCTCGTAGTGGAGAAGCAGGATCCTCAAGGAGCCAACTATCATTTCCGGTCTCGTTACGATTCCACTTTGCAATTGGCCATCCATGGCGTTACGTAGAATCACCTCTGTAATACCTAATGTTTCTTGGATTGATGCCGCTAGCTCGACGCTCCATCTATAAAGCTCAAGCGCTTGCTTTTTATTGTTTTGCGTATCGGAAAGATACAGCCCATCCGAGACGCCCCTAGAGCATTGATGATCGTATCTCTAGTAGCTGATTTCATACTTTAATACTGCCAAATCAGCTATACACGGACGCGCACCGCTTAAGTTTTATGCAAGAAATAGCTCTAAATACGATTGCAGATATAGTGATAGCCCTTTCCAAGCACAAAACAGCTACCCCCTCCATCTTCACATAACGATAATCACGCAGCGCACATAAATTTTGAACCACAAAAACACTTGATAAACAACAACCCCACATATAAATTAACTTAACAATTGATTAACGTTAAAGAAGTTAGGGTTATATGCATCTTCAGACCACTGTTACCCGTGTCCTCATAACCACCACCGTTGCGCTATCTTTCGCGCTCGGCGCCACAAGCACGCTGGCTCATGCAACAGATAAGCCAGTACTGCCCGCATGCCAGAACCTCCAGGCAGAGGTAGCCGCCTGGAATAAGCAGCTCAAAGAGGCCCAATCTTCCACTAACAAGCTATCCAACAACGGCCAATCCGAGGAAGCAATCAAGCATTACCTGGAGATAAGTCAGCAGCACCTCCAAAGGTGCATTGCAAATCCTCCTAGACTGCCAAACTTTGGACTGTCCTCGTCTTTCCCTCTATTTATGAGCACATTATCTAGCTGACAGAAGCCCCCTTCCCCTTTCTCCAACCCAAAAAACAGCAGCGCAACAAAAAGTCGAGGCCTCGACTTAAGTCAGAGAGTAATCAGTCGCTACTGCACGTTAGCTAGTCTTCTTGGTAACCGGCTCCGCGTGGTGTCCCACGTGCGCTTCACGACGCATCCGCTCAACCATGTGCGGATAGTGGAGCTCGAACGCAGGACGCTCGGAACGAATACGTGGCAGCGAAGTGAAGTTGTGTCGTGGTGGCGGGCAAGAGGTAGCCCACTCCAAGGAGTTTCCATAACCCCATGGGTCGTCGACGGTAACAACCTCGCCGTAGCGCCACGACTTGATGACGTTCCAGATGAATGGCAGCACAGACATTCCGAGGAGGAACGAGAAGATCGTAGAGATCTGGTTCAGAGTGGTAAAGCCATCCGAATCAAGGTAGTCAGCATAACGACGCGGCATGCCCTCATTACCCAACCAGTGCTGGACCAGGAAGGTTCCATGGAAGCCCACGAAGGTGATCCAGAAGTGGATCTTGCCCAGACGCTCGTCGAGCATGCGTCCGGTCATCTTGGGGAACCAGAAGTACACACCAGCGAAGGAAGCAAACACCACGGTACCGAACAAGGTGTAGTGGAAGTGAGCAACTACAAAGTAGGTATCAGAGATGTGGAAGTCTAGCGGAGGCGAGGCCAGCATGATGCCGGTCAAACCACCAAAGAGGAAGGTCACCAGGAAGCCCATGGTCCATGTCATCGGAGTCTCCCAGGAGACATGTCCCTTCCACATCGTTCCAAGCCAGTTGAAGAACTTCACGCCGGTAGGAACCGAGATCAAGAAGGTCATGAAGGAGAAGAACGGGAGCAGGATTGCGCCGGTAACAAACATGTGGTGTGCCCACACGGCCATAGACAGCGATCCGATCGACAGCGTTGCAAAGACCAGGCCGATGTAACCGAACATTGGCTTACGTGCGAAGACCGGGATGATCTCGGAGACGATTCCGAAGAACGGAAGCGCGAGGACGTATACCTCGGGGTGTCCGAAGAACCAGAACAGGTGCTGCCACATGATGGCGCCGCCGTTGCCCGGATCGAAAAGGTGTCCGCCAAGCTTACGGTCGTACAGCACACCTAGGGCGGCAGCAGTCAAGAGCGGGAAGATCATGAGAACCAGGACGGATGCCACGAAAATGTTCCAGCAGAAAATTGGCATGCGGAACATGGTCATACCCGGAGCACGCATACACAGGATCGTGGTGATCATGTTGATAGCGGAGGAAATCGTGCCCACGCCAGTTGCACCAACGCCAACAATCCACATGTCCGAGCCAATTCCCGGGGAGTGAATGGAGTCTGCCAGCGGGAGGTACATTGTCCAGCCGAAGTCCGCAGCACCACCAGGGGTGAGGAAGCCGGAAAGCATGGCAACGGCACCAATCATGGTGACCCAGAAACCAAAAGCATTCAGACGAGGGAATGCAACGTCCGGGGCACCAATCTGCAAAGGCAGGATGTAGTTAGCAAAGCCCCACACGATGGGAGTACCAAACAAAAGCAGCATCACGGTGCCGTGCATCGTGAAGAGCTGGTTGAACTGTTCGTTTGAGAGGTACTGCAGCCCTGGAGAGAAAAGCTCCGCGCGGATAAGCAGTGCCATAAGTCCACCGAGGAAGAAGAACACAAAGGACATGATGATGTACATGATGCCCAGTTGCTTGTGATCGGTGGTGGTTAGCATTTTCCAGGCCAGGGTGCCCTTACGGGCACCGCCGGTCGGCGCGGGCCTTGTTGGCTCGGAGTAATTCTCGAGTCTCAGCGCCACAGCGGTCATACGATCCTCCTGACTTGTGAGCCGCCTCGCCCCAAGTGACGAAGACGACTAAATTTACACTGCCCCATCTTATGGCAGCGTAAGTACGTAAGCCAGCCACAGCCGGCTGGAATTCAGCTAAGTTTATGCGCGATGACCTGCAAAACGAAATGTCTATCTGGGGTTTTACATAACCGGGCAACCAATTCCGCTAAAAGTACAGCATTTTCCAGATAGTTCCAGTGATACGCACCACATAGTAAAAAGGGTGCGTTTTTATACGCCACCCCCACAAAGCGCCCCTACCCCACCCCCAGCGGTTATCAATCCAAAGGATGAATGGGGTGTCAGATCACATTTTCCATTTCAAAGCAGGTTCCGCCCAAGGCCCCCATACACCCAATTCCCCTTGCTCAAAAATAGACAAAACCGCTGCACAAGAGGAATTCAAGAAGAATTTTTGCACGGCGGTTATTCGCTGTTTTTCTAGCACTCCCTACTAGAAGTCCCAGTCATCATCGGTGGTGTTTTCGGCTTTACCGATCACATAGGAGGAACCAGAGCCAGAGAAGAAATCATGGTTCTCATCGGCGTTAGGTGACAACGCAGAGAGGATTGCCGGCGAAACCTTGCACTCGTCAGCCGGGAACAATCCCTCATATCCCAAGTTATTGAGCGCCTTGTTGGCGTTATAACGCAGGAAGCGCTTTACATCTTCAGTCCACCCCAGATCATCATAGAGATCTTCCGTGTACTGAATCTCGTTATCATAGAGGTCATAAAGAAGGTCAAATGTATATTCCTTCAATTCTTCCTGACGCTCTGGCGTTTGCTGTCGTACGGCCTGCTGATACTTGTATCCGATGTAATAACCGTGCACGGCCTCGTCACGAATAATCAGTCGGATAATGTCTGCCGTGTTGGTCAGCTTGGCATGGCTCGACCAGTACATGGGCAGATAGAAGCCGGAGTAGAAAAGGAATGACTCCAGAAGTGTCGAGGCAACTTTCCGCTTCAGCGGGTCATCGCCCTCATAGTAGGAAAGAACGATTTTGGCCTTTTTCTGAAGGTTCTCATTCTCTTCCGACCACCGGAACGCCTCGTTAATCTCCCCGGTGGAGGCAAGCGTCATAAAGATGTTGGAATAAGACTTGGCGTGCACGCTTTCCATGAAGGCAATGTTGGTATATACAGCCTCTTCGTGCGGGGTGATCGCGTCTGGAATCATCGACACGGCGCCAACCGTACCCTGGATCGTGTCCAGCATGGTCAGACCAGTAAAGACCCGCATGGTGGTGGTCTTTTCCAGATCATTGAGAGTTCCCCAGCTCTTCAAGTCATTAGAGACTGGGACTTTTTCAGGGAGCCAGAAGTTACCGGTTAGGCGATCCCACACCTCAAGATCTTTTTCATCAGGAATGCTATTCCAGTTAATTGCAGAGACCGGCTTTTTATGTGATTCGAGATAAGAATCGTAAGACTCCACCGTTTCACCTTTCCTACTTCGGAATTTTCCCTGCCTTACCCAGCAGTCAAAAGCATGCCGCTTTTCGACGCACAACGGCCAGCCTTACGCACAGACCCGGGGCAGCTTATTACTCGTCGATTCTACCCCACAACGCCCCGGAAGGAACTATAAGGCTCCCCACTTCTTCGACCGGCAGCAACTACCCAACAACAACCAAAATGTAATCTTAGTCACACAATTCCGCGACCCCATAGGGTGCCATACCCTAAGTTAAACCTGAGCGCACATCCAAGCCACCTGCCCCAAAAGTGTGGCCTTTACCACCTTCTAGCTTTTCATTTCACTTTCAGTAGCACTTTACTTACCGCCACAATCCCCGCCATTAAGTTAGGCAACCCAACAACAAAAATCCCTGTTATGCTGGGCTAACTTAAGGTGACACATCCGTTATTGCTACTTAGTATCACTTCCATGAGTATCAATGAAAATCTAGCAGCAGCCCTTAACAACCAGATCACCGCCGAACTTGAAGCTTCCATGGTTTATCTTCAGCTTTCCTACATCCTGGACGATCTTTCTCTCACCGGAATGCGCAACTGGATGCAGGCTCAGCATAAGGAAGAGCTCGATCACGCGGCTCAGTTCTCTAAGCACCTTCTTGATCGCGACTACCGCCCGCAGATCGGCGATATTGCACCGCCGAAGCTCGATGCGAATTCTGCAATCGAAGCATTCGAGGCTTCCCTCGCACACGAGCAGAAAGTCACGGCCATGATCCGCGAGCTCGCAGAGATCGCCGATTCCGTCAAGGATTACGATTCACGCCCGCTCATCGATCGCTTCCTAGAAGAGCAGATTGAAGAGGAAGCAACCGTCAAGGAGATCCTGGATCGCCTGCGCATCGCAGATACTGGTTCCGGAATCTTGCGTATCGACGCCGAGCTCGCCGAGCGCTAAACTGCCCAGCGCACGCTGAGAAAAAAGGGGGATGGCCCACCGCTTTCGCGGTGGGCCATCCCCTTTTTGAGGTTAGAGCATGCAGCTAACGCAGCCCTCTACTTCAGTTCCCATCAGGGCTACCTGACGCAGACGGATGTAGTACAAGGTCTTAATGCCCTTTCTCCAGGCATAAATCTGTGCACGGTTAATATCACGGGTAGTCGCACTGTCCTTGAAGAACAATGTCAACGACAACCCCTGATCCACGTACTTCGTCGCTACGGCGTACGTGTCAATAACCTTTTCAAAGCCGATCTCATAGGCATCCGCAAAATAGTCGAGGTTCTCGTTATCCATGTGGGGCGCTGGATAATAAACGCGACCGATCTTGCCCTCTTTCCTAATCTCAATCTTGGATGCGATTGGGTGAATAGAAGAGGTTGAGTGGTTGATATAGGAAATCGATCCCGTTGGTGGCACGGCCTGAAGGTAACGGTTATAGAGACCATGAGCGGCCACGGCGTCCTTAAGGTCTGCCCAATCAGCGGCCGTTGGCGTATAGATCGAGGAGTCCGCAAAAATCTTTGCTACCTTTTCGGTCTTAGGCGCAAAATCTGCGGGATCAAAGTCATCAAAGTATTCGCCAGTCGCATACTTGGAGGTCTCAAAGCCGGCGAAAGTACGTCCGCGTTCGCGAGCCAGCTTATTGGAGGCCACCAAGCACTGGTAGAGAACAGCGGCAAAGTAGGCGTTGGTAAAGTCGAGGCCTTCTTCAGAGCCATAGTAGATGTGCTCGCGGCCAAGGTAGCCGTGAAGGTTCATCTGACCAAGACCGATAGCGTGCGCTGCGTCGTTGCCTTTGCGAATCGACGGAACCGAGTTGATAGCAGTCTGCTCTGATACTGCGGTAAGTCCGCGGATCGCTGTCTCGATGGTCTTGGCAAAGTCTGGTGAGTCCATCGTCATCGCGATGTTCAGCGAGCCCAGGTTACAAGAAATGTCTTCGCCAACTTCCTCGTACGTAAGATCGTCGTTGAATAGGGACGGGGTGTTCACCTGAAGGATCTCGGAACAGAGATTGGACATGTTCACGCGACCCTCGATGGGGTTTGCCTTGTTCACAGTGTCCTCGAACATGATGTACGGGTAACCAGATTCAAACTGAATCTCCGCGATGGTCTGGAAGAACTCGCGCGCGTTGATCTTGCTCTTACGGATCCGTGGGTCCTCCACCATCTCGGCGTAGTGCTCGCTCACAGAGATGTCGGCAAAGGCTTTACCGTAGACGCGCTCAACGTCGTAGGGGCTAAACAGGTACATGTCGTCGTTACGCTTAGCCAGCTCGAAGGTGATGTCCGGGATCACAACACCCAATGAAAGCGTCTTGATGCGGATTTTTTCATCTGCGTTTTCGCGCTTGGTATCCAGGAAGCTCAGGATGTCTGGGTGGTGTGCGTTGAGGTACACGGCACCTGCGCCCTGGCGTGCACCAAGCTGGTTTGCGTAGGAGAAAGAATCCTCAAGCAGCTTCATCACTGGGATCACACCGGAAGACTGGTTCTCAATCTTCTTAATGGGTGCGCCAGCCTCACGCAGGTTGCTCAGGAGCAAGGCAACGCCGCCGCCGCGCTTGGACAGCTGCAGCGCGGAGTTGATGGAACGCCCGATGGACTCCATGTTGTCCTCAATACGCAAGAGGAAGCAGGACACGGGCTCGCCGCGCTGTGCCTTACCGGAGTTGAGGAAGGTAGGGGTAGCTGGCTGGAATCGACCAGTCATGATCTCATCAACGAGGTTGCGGGCGAGGTTCTGGTCGCCGTCGGCAAGCGTTAGCGCGACCATGCACACGCGATCCTCGAAGCGCTCAAGATAGCGGCGTCCGTCGAAAGTTTTTAGCGTGTAGGAGGTGTAGTACTTATACGCCCCAAGGAATGACTTGAAACGGAACTTGTGGGCATACGCCTGCTTGAAGAGGTCCTTAATAAACGCGAACTCATACTTCTGGATAATTTCGGGCTCGTAGTAGTTGTTCTCAACCAAGTACTCAATCTTTTCCTCAAGATCGTGGAAAAAGACAGTGTTTTGGTTAACGTGCTGCAAAAAGAACTGATTTGCAGCTTCACGATCCTTATCAAACTGGATCTTTCCATCCGCGTTATAAAGATTGAGTAGCGCGTTAAGCGCGTGGTAGTCGAGTTGTTCGATGCGAGACACCGGCTCAGCAACGTGTTTTCCCAAAGATTGCGACACGAAGAAACCTTTACCTTTTCAAATAATGGTGATGTGCGGATATAGAAAATGTTATGAAATTAGACTCTTCTCGGAGTCAACGCTCACGGAGAAGGCGAGTATTAAATAATGGGACCCCACGGTTCTACGGAAACGAGCGAGCCCCTTGTTTTACGCCACAGGCTCAGGAAGCAGGCCCAGCGCAGCCGCGTTGCCAAGCAAGCCATCGCGGACCAGCCGAACGTCTTCATCCGTACCCAAAAGCTCAAACCGATACACGTAGGGCACCTTGCATTTGGCTGCGATCATGTCTCCGGCTTTGCCAAAGTCAAGGCCAAAGTTAGAGTTGCCTCCTGCGATAACCGCGCGCAGCAGCCCTCTATTGTGCTCATTGTTAAGGAAGCGGATCACCTGCGCCGGAACTGGCCTAGTATTGCCACCGCTTATCGACGCTCCCCCGCCATACGTGGGACACACCAGTACATAGGGTTCGTCCACAACCAGTTCAGGGGAAGACTTATGCAATGGGATTCGCTTGGCAGGAAAACCTAGTTTGTGCACGAATCTCTTCGTGTTCTCCGTTGCAGAAGAAAAATAGACGACGAGCATCTCCGGCTACCTTCCTAAACATTGCGTCCTGGCTCTTATGTATAAAAGCCCAAGCAAGACCTATTGTCTCACTCGGGCTTTCCTAGAAGTCCCTGGCCCCGTCACGGCGCTCAGAAGACAAGGTCATTAGGCAACCTGTGCCACCAGCGAGCTGATGCGCTCGGGGCGGAAGCCTGACCAGTGCTCACCGTTTACCTCAACGACCGGAGCCTGGAGGTAACCAAGAGCCATCACGTAATCGCGGGCTTCATCGTCGAGGCTGATATCTACGAGCGTGTAATCAAGTCCTGCACGATCGAGGGCTTTTTTGGTGGCATTGCATTGAACACAAGCTGGCTTGGTGTAGACGGTGATCGACATGGCGCACAATTCCTAACTCTTGAGCAAACGGTCCCTAGGACCGAAACGACATAGTTAACAACGTATGTTGTTCCCCGGAGAACATGCGGTGCTCTATACAAACAACACCACAGCAGAGGGGATACGGGCGGAAATTCTTCATTTCCGCTGTTCTCCGAGCCGTTCCGGCGACACAAGAAGACACTATAGTTAGTGGTCAAAATACGCAACAGGCACAATATATAGTAGTTACATCAAAGGAATTCCCAGTACGGCATTTGCCCCCGCCACTACATCTAGCGGGTGACACTCATGTTCACCCGGCCGAAAGTCACAACAAAGTTTTCCCCGCCCTGCATAAGACCAGCTCACTCCCTCGCTAAAATTTTTTTCGTTATAGAAAAGTTATAGAGCGTGGAAAGTACTCCTCTCCCCAACAATCCCCCTTTTCTCCCTGTACATAACAAAAACGACCACCCCGAGAGGTGGTCGTTTGCAAAAAAATATCCTAGCCCTGGCGAGCCTTGAAACGAGGATCCTTCTTGTTGATCACGTAAACCTTGCCGCGGCGACGGACAACCTGAGCGCCCGGCTTGTTCTTCAGCGACCGAAGGGACTTGCGGACCTTCATCGGGCGCTCCTTTCTTCTCCAAGAAAAGCCATAGAGAGGCTTCACGGTTATTTGGGCACGTTTCCACTCACATGCTTTCGCATAGGTAGAAAACCTGCCATTACACGAGGGATGATGTTATCTTACCAAGCACGCAAATACCAAACCCTGGTGCCCAACGTCCCCGACCCGCTGATCTCGCCTCATTTTTCTACGCCCAACGGCACCCGACGGGAGAAAAACTAAGATGGCATCATGGACACACTACGTAACACGATTAAACGCCGACTCCACACCCAGCCAGCCATCAATCCTGCTGAAGAAATTACAGCACGCGTCGACTTCCTTGCCCACTACCTCGCCTCGTCCGGCGCACAAGGCTTTGCCCTTGGCATTTCCGGCGGACAGGACTCAACATTGGCCGGGCGTTTAGCCCAGCTGGCGGTAGAAAAATTACGCAAGGAAGGGCGCTTCGCAGAATTTTGGGCAATCAGGTTGCCTTATGGTGTTCAATCAGATGAGGCCGACGCCCAAACCGCCCTTGCTTTTATTCAGCCAGACCATAGCGTCACCATTAATATCAAGCCCGCCACGGATGCCTGTGCAGCAGACGTTGCCCAAGCCCTGGGCATAGAAGAACTCGGCGACTTTAATAAGGGAAACGTCAAAGCGCGCCAACGGATGATCACACAGTACGCTTTGGCCGGCGAAAAGGGACTTCTGGTTATCGGCACCGATCATGCCGCCGAAAACGTCACTGGCTTTTTTACCAAGTTTGGCGACGGCGCAGCCGACATCCTCCCCCTCGCGGGACTATCCAAGCGCCAAGGGGCACAGCTTTTACAAGCCCTTGACGCCCCAGATTCCACGTGGCTTAAAGTCCCCACCGCAGACTTGGAGGAAGAGCGCCCAGCGCTTCCCGACGAGGCCGCCCTCGGCGTCACTTATTCCGATATTGATGCCTACATCGAAGGCACCGACGAAGTTTCCGAGGAAGCTAGCGCCCGCATCGAGCACTTATGGAATGTCAGCGAGCATAAGCGCCATCTACCAGTAGAACCAGGCGACACGTGGTGGCGTCGATAAGCCTGCTGCTAGTAACGTCCCGGCTCTTCACCAAAAACGAACGCGCGCCCCGACAACTCCCGGCAGGGAATGCATACAAAGTTGTACTTTAATGTCGGCAGCCATGGGCGCAGGTCAAGAGTCTCTGCACGCTGAATTTCGGCACTATCTTTCACCACATGCGCAGTGCCGCGGACAACCACCGATCAACCAGCTTCTTCATTAAACTGGTCAACCTCAAAGAGCACCTGGGGTTCAGATTCACTGTAAACAGCTTTGTCCCCTCCACCGTGCGTAAATAAATACGTGGCTCCCCCTGCGAGGTGTCAACGACGTAGTTCACCGGAAAGACGTCCATATCGTCTTTACGTCGAACAACGATCCGACCAACGGGCTCGCCGCGGAGCCTTTCTATAATTTCGTCCTGCCCTAATACCCTTATCGCCTCAGAATTGTTATCCATGCCACCCATAATCCCAGCGGCGCACCAAAAAAGCGCGATCTTTACCTAACTGGAATTATATTCGTCACATCTAGGGGTGGCCTCAGGCTAACGAATAATTCCGCCATCGGCATCGACCATCCCCACAAATGGCGGGTGGCTAAACTCCCACTGCTCCACCACCTGAGACAAGACAGTCATCTCCGAATCTGGCCAGAGGGCAGTCAATTCGGGAAAATCCACACTTTCAGGAGTGGTCTCGGCTTTCTCGCGAGAAATCAGTTCTTCAGCATAACGTCGAAAGCCATTATCCCCCGGCTCTGAAATCCATGCCCACACCAGGTCCGCAGCGTCCACAAAAACGGTTGTCCGCTTATCCGGCCGATCACACTCCTCCACGTTTGCCAACCCCGAGCGATAAGCCTCAAACTCGCGAATCCAGCGCAAAGCCTCGCCGGAGACAAGCAGTTTTGTTAGCTTTTCGACGCCCTCACGCGACATAACTTTCTCACCTTGCATGCAACCTATTGTCACATACCGGCCAGAAAAGAACAGGCTTCTGAGGGGTGATGATTTCACGCTTTTTATTTAAGTTTTCACGTGAAACATTTCTAAGACCGAAGGCTCGGCAGCTTTTCTACTATAAGAAGTTTCACTTACTCAAGCCTTGATGCGATATGCGATACCTTTAAATAAAAAGCGAGAGATAAGCGGACCCAATTTAACACTACCCCACACAATCCCCCGCAAAATGTGCATTTACCAGCAATAATGGGATAAATTTTTCCCGATATGGACAAATACTGCCACACGACTAAGCTTAACTAAGATTAAAGACGCGTCAACAAAATCAAAGGTAATTCTTTGTAAGAGATTTGGACCCTAACCGCTGCGCCAGCCAGAACTCCGCGAAAGGAAGCAATGAAGCTCACCACTCCGTCTAAAACCAGTGCCAAACGAACAGCAATTGCGTTAACGTGCGCATTTGCCACTGCGGCTTCCACCCTCGTCGCGGCACCTGCGGCAAGTGCGGCAACGCGGCTCGAAGGGCAATGTGCTGGCATTGACTACTCTTTAACTTCCGTGACGCCTTCCTGGTCTAGCTTTCAACAGGCAAAGGTGGGCGATACGATCACCTACCAGATGAAGATCTCAAATGTTTCTTTCCAAAAAGGAGCTGCCATACTGGGAGTCGCAGCTACAGTACCCCCCGACGTCGACGGCGTATACGCCGAAAATGGACAAGTAAAATTCGTCCACTCACTCGGAAAAAATCCTGAGCTCTTTAACCAAGGCGAAAGTGTCACAGCCTCGCACACCCATGCACTTACTGCTGCCGATATCGAAAAATCAAGCGTTGATAAAAATTAATATTCCACTCACAGAAGAATATGCACAAAACCCCCTCTGCAACGCAATAACCGAGCACACACAAAACCTTAAATCTCCTTTCCTCACCTACGCCCCCTGGGTGGCTGGTGCACTTACCATCATCAGCGCAGCTGCTGGAGCTATCTGGTTCTTCTTCAAAGATCAACTGCCTCAATTATTCCGATAGCGCAGTCACACCCCATGCCCTAATCAAGAATCTCTGGTTAGGGCACCTTCTGTGCTTACCTCCAGGTGCACAAGATCTATTGCATGCACCATACATATCTTTAACAGGCAAATCTAACAATCCCTCTCTCCCGAAAGGCCCTCATGAAGCCCGCCGCCCCCTCCCAAAATCGTGTAAAACGAACAGCAATCGCACTGACCTGAGCAGTCGCCACCGCAGCGTCCGCTTTGGTTGCTGCCCCGACAGCGGGCGCGACAAACAAAATCGAAGACGAATGCAAAAGCGCACCCGCTGTATTGCTCCCCGTGGAAACATCTTGGGGATTCGCCCGGCACGCAGCGGCAGGAGACACAATCAACTACAAAATCTCGATTACCAACACTTCTATGACCAAAATCGATGTCGCCATCAGCAGCCCTCCCGAAATTGACGGCACACCTGACACCATGAGGAAAATCGTCATAAAGCCAATAACCAACGACGGTGATCAGACATACCTGAGTCGAAATGACTTTGCTGCAATTGATTACACCTACACGGTGACGGAAGATGACATCCAAAAACAAGAAGTGACAAAACGACTCACTTTCCCTATTACCGAGAAAGACAGCAGCGAGCCAGCCTGCCACGTTCACGTCGAGCACACGCAAAGCCTTAACTCCCCCTTCCGCACCTACGCCCCCTGGGTCGCCGGCGCGCTTGCCATCATCAGCGCAGCTGCTGGAGCTATCTGGTTCTTCTTCAAAGATCGACTCCCTCAGCTATTCCGCTAATCGCTGTTAGCCCATATAGTCGCTCTACCCAGGTAATCCCGGGGAGAGCGACTTCTTTTTGCACCCAGCCCATAAACAGACACAACAGGGTTGCCACTTTCCCCCTCAAACCTTAATATCTAAGCATGCGTGAAGATACTAAGAAATGCACATTCAACCCGGAGAGCCAATACGCCAACTTCGCCGCCGAGGTGTTCGCCCTGCTTTCGGATGCCACACGAGTGCGCATCATATCATCCTGACTTTGCGCGACACGGAAAAATCCGTCAATGAGCTAGCAGAAGAAATTAGCAAAGCCCCCACGACCACCTCGCAGCATCTAGCAAAACTGCGCTGGGGAAAGATCGTCGAGGCTCGCCAAGATGGCAATCGAGTCTTTTATCGGCTTATCGACGATCACGCCCGCGAGCTCGTCACGCACGCCGTGTTCCACGCTCAGCAACATGTGGTGCGCTCTGCGCCGACGCACCATCGCAATCCTGACGGTTCTATTACTGCCGATATCGAGACTCCTGGCGCTGCACAATGAGTACCTCATCAACAGATATGCGTAGCTTATGGCGACGCATCGACCGCGAAGACCTCGCGCGCACCTTATTCGTAGCACTCTGCGCAGTAGCGCTCGCCCTAGGATTCACGTGGCCGTAGCCGACGATGCCGGTCATCGCGGTTCTTGGCCTGGTGGTGGGCTGCTGGCCAATCGCGCTCGAAGCCTTTGAGGACTTGCGTCATAGGAAGATGAGCATGGAGCTGTCCATGTTCATCGCAATTGTCGCTTCGGCAGCCATCGGTGAGTGGATAACGTCTTTGGTGATCACCGCTTTCGCCCTGGCCGCAGAGATCTTAGAAGATCTTTCGCTGGATCGCGGTCGCGGGGCCTTGACTGACCTGATGACGTTCCTCCCCGAGACAGTGCAGGTCCGACGCGACCATGAGACCATCCTGGTGCCCTTGCATGAGGTTGTCGCAGGAGACACCGTCATCGTGTCCCCGGGTGGGCGCATACCTGTTGATGGGACCGTTATTTCCGGTCAATCAAGCGCTGACCAATCACGTATCACCGGAGAACCCCTGCCTGTGTATATTACGGTCGGCGATGAGGTGTTTGCCGGATCAATCAACCAGATCGGTGTGGTCGAAGTTCGTGCACAACGAGTCGGCACTGAGTCCTCCTACGGACGAATCATCGCGGCAGTGGAACAGGCACAATCCACAGAACCACCAGCACAGCGCCTCGCCGATAAACTCGCAGCATGGCTGGTGTATCTCGCCTTGTCCAGCGCCGTGATCACCTACCTCATTACCCACGATCTCAAGGCCACGATTGCCGTGGTTGTTGTCGCTGGCGCTTGCGGAATCGCGGCTGGCACACCGCTCGCAGTTTTAGCGGCCATCGCCCGAATCGCCAGAAATGGAGCGTTTATCAAGGACGGCGCCCACCTTGAAGCACTTTCTAGCGTCGATACGATTGTTTTCGATAAAACAGGAACCCTTACTACCGGCGTCCCTACGGTCGTGGAGGTCGTGCCGTCGACAAGCATTGACCGCGAAGATCTGCTTACGCTGGCAGGAACCGCTGAATCTTATTCCGAGCATCCGTTAGGGCAAGCTGTCGTCGCATATGTTCGCGCGCAGGGGCTTCCTATCGGCCAGGCTGAAGATTTTGTTTATCAACCAGGGCAAGGCGTGACGGTCATAATCGCAGGTAAAACGGTGCGCGCAGGGAACCGTTCCCTGGTATCAGGTGCGCCGGATACGGTTGATGCCCACGGTACCGCTACTGCCGTCCACATCAGCATCGACGGACATTATGCAGGCACGATTCTCTTGGCTGATGCCATCCGTGATTCCGCGAAATCTGCCATTACGGGCCTGAAGAAACTCGGGCTGCGAACCATGATGCTCACCGGCGACCAGGAGACCACAGCACGGGACGTCGCAACCGAGCTAGGTATCGACGAAGTCCACGCAGGGTTGCTTCCCGACGACAAACTCGCCATTATCGACGCACAACGCACCGCCGGACGCACGATTGCAATGATCGGCGACGGAGTCAACGACGCCCCCGCTCTAGCGCATGCCACCGTGGGGATCGCCATGGGATCAGGCACCGATATCGCTCAAGAAAGCTCAGACGTAGTCCTTATCAGCTCTGATCTCAACGACCTTGCGCACACTGTCCACGTGGCCAAACGTGCCCGAAAAATCATCATGTTCAACTTCATCGGCACCGTTGCCATCGACATCCTTGGCATGGTCCTTGCCTCGTATGGACTGCTCTCCCCCGTGTTTGCAGCGTTCATCCATGTCGAGAAACCGCTTTTATCCTCAACTCAGCTCGGCTCATCCCGCGGCGGCGCTAGGGAGCTGCAGGCCAGGCGACTGTGGTTGGATGACGGTGAAGTGACAAACCGTGCAACATGCGCGGCTATTTTCGGTTAGCGAAAGAAAGCCTCGCTTCCACGCAGCATAGCGTGTGAGGTTACTTGTTTCTCTTGATTGCGTGTTCGTACATTTCGTTTGCTTGTTCCGTCGTGATCTTCCCGCGGAATTTTGCCACCCGAATCTCGGTTAGTAGGTTGTCCATGAACGGCAGGTCGTCGCGCACCGGAATCTTTCTGCGGTCGATTTCCGGACCCTTCGGTTCGTTGTCGAGTGCTCGTTTCACGTCGTCCATCGTCGCTTCCCCTGCTGCGAACTGCTGGATGATGTTCTTTTCCATTAGTGGTTTCCCTTTTCAATCAGACTGTCTGATTAGCGCTTACCATTCGTTTCTTCCCATAACGCTACGCATCGTCACGAATTGATTCAGCTGCTTTTGCCCAGATAGGGCATATCACTTTGTCCTTACCCCCGCTTACCCCAAAATCGCCCGAGTCCGGCACCTGGCCGAATCACGCCCCGATGTTCTCAGTCCCATCAGGCTGGATGCATGGAGCACCATTGGTACTCCAACGGCTACCCCCCCCATGCCTCAGACTACCCAAGATGCCGGTTCGGAATTGAGGCTAGAGCGTCTTGCGACAATCTTTGAGGTGAAGATCAAAGAGTCGGGCGCTAGTGATTCGCCAGGGTGGATCTTTGGGCTGCGGAGCGGGTGCACGGCCGACATCTCGGCGCAATAGTGCGGGCACACAAAGAAGTGACCATTCTATGAGGCAGGCAACAACCAAAAAATAAGGTCTCTATCCTCACCGCACAGGCAAGGCTAGAGGAATCATCTCGGAGGCGGTTTCTATGTCCTCATTAACGCTTTCCCCATTTTTCTTCTTCTTGCGCGTATCCGGGGCTTTACTACCAGGCCAATCCAGCAGGATAGGCGCGCTCAAAACAATAATAAGGAACAGGAGAATCCCGATTATCAAAATCCTTAGCTCTAAGGCGAGAACCCCGCCTTGTTCCTAACCATTCTCACGCAATATGTGTTCAGAGAGTATGTGAGAGACAAAGAAAATAGCCCCCGATACGATTAACGTCAGCGATGTTATCATCGCCCCTGCAATCGCGACTTCCATCCAGGAGGGCTGCCGTACCCAGTGTTTGCCGGAGAATTTTCCTTCTATCTCCTTTATCTGTTTCTTGATGCTTTCCTCATCGTCTTTTTCCCACTCTCTTTCTAGAGCTTCATCCAGGAATTTAAGGTGCTCTAGTCTTTTTCTTTGACGGTAGCTGGAAGAAAAAACTACGTTTTCTTTCGATAGGAAAGAAAAGATCACGTTCTCAGCTGTTAGGAAAGAAAAAATAAGCCTAAAACCTCCGCCACGCCCCAGACCGTACGCATTGGGATAAGACATGTAAAATTTTTACACCCATCCAACCAGTACTGCTACCCGCGGAGATCCACGACAGGAAAGACCCGCTGATAAATCCGCTACACACGTACTGAAATCACTTCCACTGGGTGCTACGTAGCAGAAATACTGCACGACGGGCATACCAGTGAAGATATGCGTCTACCTATTCCATATCGCAGTCTTGCTGGGTCCTATATTCTGCAGGCAGATAAGCAAAAACCCGCTTACCTGAGCGGTAAGCGGGTGAGATGGTTACTTAAACGTTCATTTTGATACAAGGCTCTAGGTGGGTGCATGGAGCGGCTAGGTGGGTGCAAAAGTCAAGAGTGTGGGTGCGCACAACAGTCAAGTGGGCGCACAACCCAAACATTGAGCACCCACTTGCTGTCAATCGGCGACTCAAGACTAGTTCAAGGCCGAACATCGCAGTCAGGAGACCGTGTTGCGTATTGCCTGGTTGGTATCCCGTTTCAGAGGTGCCTCTAGTCATCTTCGTGGTAGGTTTTCGATACCATTTTAACAAGCGTATTCAGCCCCAGAACTCACACCCCTTCGGATCTTCCATAGCGCCTGAATCAGACGTGGTTCTTCGCACGGAGAAGTACGACACACGCATTTCATTCGTGAACAACCACAGCTTCTCGAGCCCTCGCAGGATAACAACGAACTCTTTGCCTTGAATCTCAACCTGATTTTATGAGACATGGTATACTGACAGCACGCTGTCAATAGCAAAGAGAGGAATCTGATGCAGACCATCGCAATCTACACAACTGACACCATGGCAGACTGGGAGTACGCACACATCACTGCAGAGGTCACGCGGGCTAATACCATGCGCCCCGGGATGTTTCGCATACTGTTTGTCGGTGATGGCACGGCTGAGGTGAAGTCGTTGGGAGGCATGCATGTAAAGCCCGATGCTGATCTGGACGACCTCGATCCCGAAAAGATCGCATGTCTAGTGATTCCGGGTGCCGACACCTATTTTGATGGGCACGACCGACTTCTCGCGACAGTGGATCGGCTAATCGCCTCATGCACTCCTGTAGCCGCGATTTGCGGAGCGACGTTCGCGCTTGCTCAGCACGGCGTGCTTGATGATCGCCGGCACACGAGCAATGCCGCCTTGTTCTTGCAGCACAGCGGTTACGCCGGTGGCGAGCACTATGTCGATGCTCCGGTAGTGACCGACCGTGGCGTGACGACTGGGTCGGGAGTGCACTCGGTGGCGTTCGCGGCCGAGGTTTTTCGCATCTCAGGTCTGTTCGGAGACGAACTCGCTGACGCTTGGCGCGAGCTATACCTCGGAGGCGGACTCGCAGAATATGAAAACTTCACGGCCGCCACAGAGAAAGTTATGCATGCTTGACTCCAGAACATTCGACCGCGCACACGCAGCGCCGCTAGCGCGTACTACCGAGGGAGACGCACTCACAGCTCTCGTACTACCGGCATTCGAGTTGAGTGGAGAGTTTCTCGAAGCAGCCGCACTCATCACTCGACCTCACAATTTAACACCCGCGCGTTGGCAGGTGCTCGGTACAACGCTTACCGAGCCCTTACCAGTTGCTGAGATTGCGCGCCGGGTAGGTCGCGGCCTCGCTCGGCAAAGCGTGCAACGCGTTGCCGATGATCTCGTGGCAGCCGGGTGGGCGACGTGGCGCCCAAATCCCAACCACAGGCGCGCAAAGCTGCTCGAGCCAACCACCCGCGGGCGCGACACGGTGAGTGCGATCGAGGCCGAGCAGCATCGGTGGGCAAATGCAGTCGGAGGCAAACTCGAAGAGACAGACCTCAAGCAATTAAACGCGATCATTAGACGGGTAATAGATGCGTCGCGCCTATACCGCGAGAAGCATTCGTCCTGAACCGTATTCATACACAAAACTACAGCGCTGCCAAGAGAATCGATCACAATATGCGAGCCATCAGCCCGCGCGCTTATCATAAACTCATCGACATTAATCACCACGTTGCTCGCAACGTGGTGATTAATGATGTGGGGACTCGTGCTCACGAGTCCCGGCTATTCAGCAGCCATATCGTGGACTACCAACGGATTTGAGCCCGCCAGCTAGCGTACAGATTAGGAGTTAGGTTCTTCGCACCGGGCGACAGGCTGCCGCTGATCGCGTTCGGCACCCGCTGCTGAGTGTGGGTACTCGTCGTATCAAGCAAGGATTGATCCGCCACGGCGACACAGGCTCTCAGTATTCAGCTGAGTGCATTGGTAGGACGCGGCACTTCTGCACGAGGACGAGACCTCGATCGGGCCATTCTACCAGCGCTTCGCGAAGCCGCGAATGGACGAGCCAGAGGTCCGAGGCTTGCTGCTGGAGTACTGCATCGGGGCAAAACAGTGGAGGAAGTGCTGACCCTCTCACGAGAGTTCAACACTTCCCCCTGGGGTACTTTTAAACGTTCATTTTGATACAAGGCTCTAGGTGGGTGCATGGAGCGGCTAGGTGAGTGCAAAAGTCAAGAGTGTGGGTGCATTTGGCACATCCTCGGTGCTTCTGGTTTCAGCGTTTTAGAGGAATCGCTAGATAAAGCGGTTCGTCACATCCAACTTCATCAAGAATGAGATTGTCAGGTAGCGGTTGTTGCCATGCTCCAAGAGCAAGGAATGTCGCCTGAGAAGATGGCGGTACTTCAAAAGGGACCTGCAAGTCTAATCTGACGAATTCGTCCTTGTTGAGGATGTTTTCGATTCGCAGCGTAGTAGCTGTGGGGTTGACGATGGCGTACTGGCTACCGGTGATCCATTCGATTCGAGGCTGATAAGTCGCTCCAGTAGTTAGTGAGTTCTGAAGGTCAGTTCCAGATTTCTCGACTGCCGTCGCGATTGCGGGCAGGTGCTGTTCGAGAACATGAACTTGTTGCTGCGCCGCTTTCAGTTGGTTTTCTGCAGTTGCAGCTGCTTCGATTGCTCGCTGTTCGGCACGTTGTGCCCGCTCTCGTTCTTCTACCGCTTCGGTTTTCGCCTTCTTCGACAGATTCGCCTGATAGTAAGCAAATGCGCCGCCAAGGATTGAAACGACTGCAGCGCCAGCGGAAATCCATGATGCAACATCCATGCACCAATTTTAAGGTCAAGCACCGACAGAATTCTCGGTGCATCCGGCTCAGTCCTTGCTAGTACTGATCTCATCTTTCAAGAGAATGGTGATGACTCCGTCAGCGGTGACGGTGGCGTGGTCGACGAGGGTGTTCCAGGCTTGATCGCTGTATGCGAGTGGTGGCTGGGTGGCGAGGTAGTCGCGGACTTTGATGGCTTGGGCTCGGCGGTGTCGCAGATCATCGATCTGCTCGCTGATGTGCTGGTGCTCGGTCTCGAGTTGATGATGCCGGTCCTCTAGCTCGCGGTAGCGGCGGTCGTAGTCGTCTGGGTCGTGGGCGCTGGATGCTGCGGTGGTGATGAGTTGGTTCATCAGCGTGATGGTTTCTTCGAGCCACTCCCCTAGCCTGTTCTGCTGGGTTTCGAGCTCGCGGGTGTTGTAGATGGTGTCATCGAGAAGGCGCATGGTGTCATCGAGCGAGTCGTTGCTGGTGACCCGCTCGGTCAGGGCTGCGACGAAGGCGTCTTTGATTTGTTCGTCGGTGATGTGGGGCGTGGCGCAGCGATGGGTCTTTTTGTATTTGTTGTTGCAGCGCCAGATGTAGCGGCGGTATTTGCTGGTGGAGTGCCAGACTTTCCGCCCAAAACTGCCGCCGCAGTCAGAGCAGGTGATCATGTTGGCGAAGGGGTGCGTGTTGGAGGTGCCTTTGCCTGCCCGGCGGGCGAGTTCTGCTTGGACGGCGTCCCACGTGGCAGGGTTGATGATGGGTTCGTGGTTTCCGGTGACGTAGTACTGCGGTACTTCACCTTCGTTGACTTTCATGGTTTTGGTCAAAAAGTCGGTGGTGAAACTCTTTTGCAGCAGCGCATCGCCTTTGTATTTCTCGTTGGCCAAGATCGAACGAACAGTAGAGGGCGACCAAATCTGTTTGCCACGCGGGGTGCGGATCTGATCAGCTGTGAGTTCTTTGGCGATAGTTTGCGGGGTTGCGCCTTGAAGGAAGCGGGCGTAGATGTGCCGCACGATCGGGGCCTCAGTTTCGTCGATGGCGAGGTTTCCGTCCTCACCTTTCTTGTATCCGAGCAGGGATGAGTAGGGCACCATGATTTTCCCGTCGGCGAAGCGTTTCCGGTGTCCCCAAGTGACGTTCTCAGAAATGGAGCGGGATTCTTCTTGGGCAAGTGAACTCATGATGGTGATGAGTAGTTCGCCTTTAGAGTCCAGGGTCCAGATGTTTTCTTTTTCGAAGTAGACCTCCACGCCTGCGTCTTTGAGCTGGCGGACGTGGGTGAGGGTATCGACGGTGTTGCGGGCGAACCGGGACACGCTCTTGGTGAGGATCAAATCGATTTTTCCGGCAAGGGCGTCAGCGATCATGCTTTTGAAGCCCTCGCGGTGTCTGGTGGTGGTGCCGGTGATGCCTTCGTCGGCATACATGCCTGCGAATTCCCACTCGCTGCGCGATTGAATGTGGCGGGTGTAGTAGTCGATTTGCGCCTCATAGGAGGAGGCTTGTTCCTCAGCTTCGGTGGAGACCCGCGCGTAGGCCGCCACTCTACGCCGACGCTGAACACCCTGCGCCGTGGCATTGTGTCCGGGTGTTTTCGTGGCAGGTATCGCGGTAACCCGCTTGCGCCGAATTTGCGTCGTGGTCATCGTGCGCTCCTCTCGTCCAGGCTCACCGTCACCGGTGCTTCGCCGCTGGTGGTGTGGATGGTGAGTGTGCGGTCGGCGTTGACGACGATCTTTGTCAGGTGCGTGAGCGCGTGCTCGTCGTCCCAGTCGTCGAGGCCGAGCACGCTGGCACAGACCCTGGTGAGGTGTGTTTCTCGGATTTGGGATGCCCGGCAGGGGTTGCCTTTGCCTTTGGTGGCGGTTTCGCACCACCAGAACTTGTATGTCGACGCGCGGCGTTTCTTGGTGCGACGGTGATAGAACCTGCCACAGACAGAGCATTCGATCCGAGATGTGAGCCCGGTAGTTCCACCTGAGGGTGTGGCTCCACGTCCAAGATGTCTGCGCCGGGCAAACTCGGCTTGGACGGCATCGAACGTGGCTTGGTCGATGATCGCCAGGTGGGATTCCTCGACGAGGTAGCGTGGCAGCTCGCCAGTGTTGGTATGACAGTTCGATTCTGACACTTTTGGCCGATAGTACTTTTGCAGAATCACGCGGCCGGTGTAGATTTCGTTTTCGAGCCATTTACGGATCGTCTTCCCACGAAACTTGGCTCCGCGCCTGGGCGTGATCCCTTCAGCATTCAGCTGGGCGGCTGTGGCTTCGGGTGAGATGCCTGCAAGGAACTCCGTGAATATCCTTCTGATGATCTCGGCTTCGGCCTCGATGACGACCAAGTCACTACCCACGTATTGGTAGCCGTAGGGTTGGCGCGAGTGCATGAATCCGTCGGCGTATTTCTTCCTGATCCCCCATTTGACGTTCTTTGACATGGATCGGGATTCTTCCTGTGCAAACGATGCCAACAGGGTGAGCAGGAGTTCACCGTCAGCGGTGGCGGTGTCGATCTGTTCACGTTCGAACCGCACCGCCACACCCAGGGCTTTCAGTTCACGCACAGTCTCGAGCAGGTCAACGGTGTTGCGGGCAAGCCGGGAGATCGACTTCGTCAAAATCACATCGATGCCGCCTGCCCGGGCAGTGTCCATGAGGTCGTTGAATCCGTCGCGGTGTTTGGTGGAGGTGCCGGTGATGCCTTCGTCGATGAACACACCCGCATAGTCCCAACCAGGGGTGGATTGAATGAGGCGGGAGTAGTGCGAGACTTGGGCGGCGATAGACGACAGTTGCCGTTCGTGTTCGGTGGACACCCGCGCATAGGCTGCAACCTTCAGCCGCTGTGGCCGGGCTAGTTTTGCTGGGATCACCCTCATCTCACCCACGTGCATCAATCTCCTTTCGCCCTTCGTTTTCCTTTGTTGGCTAGGGGTTCTGGTTGTATCCATGTACGCTCTAAACCCGGGTTTTATCCAGTCGAACCCGCACAATCAGCGCCCCCACCACAGCTGCCGACTCGTCTGCGATTCGGGCGAGAACGGTGTTCGCTTCCTGTTCGGTGAGCGCACCGGCCTGAGCAAGTTGATCGATGAAGGCGACCTGGCGGGTGAGGTCGACTTCGGCATCGAAGATGTCGCTCGTCATGGTCTGCCGCCTCGGGTGTTGAAGCGGTGGCGGATATAGCACGGGTGGGAGCAGTACTTGCGGTGCTTGTTTCCGTAGGCATCGAAACTCTCACCGCAGGCGGCGCAGGTGAAGGTGTAGATCGCTTGCCGGTTGAGCCGCTCCGGGTGGGCATGCCACCACGCCAGGCGGCACGCATCGCAGCAGAACCTTTGCCCTGCTACCGCTGGCTCGATATGGCCGTTGCACTGTTCGCATACCTTTGCAGGCTCAGACTCGACTGCCGGGGCGGTGGTGATGTCGGCTCTGCGGCAGATTGACTTCACCGTGTTGCGTGACATGCCCAAACTGGTGGCGATCTGCCCATACGATGCGCCTCGGCGGCGTAGCTCCATCACTTGCTCACGGGTAATCTCACTCGCCACGGCACTCTCCTCATCAGTAGATCTCTACTGACAGGGCTTCGAGCCACACCGATTTATAACCACCCACTCCCCCTTGGCCAGGAAAACGAAAAAGGCCCCGCCACCACCACGAAGGGCAGCAGCGGGGCCATGTAGTCAGCAGATCGCTGGTTGGGGTTAGTAGCCGAGTTTCTGATTCACACGCGCCTGCACTGCCACATAATTCTCACCGAGCCTGCGGCGGCGTTCGTCACCATTGCCGTAGTCCCCGCGAATCACCGAATCAGCCAGCGCATCGATATTGGCGGAGGGCTTGGAGGGGCTACCACCGGCGAGTTTCTCGTTCACCCGCTTTTGCACGGCTGCGTAATTGGCTCCGAGGCGACGCTTGCGTTCGTTGCCATTGCCGTAGTCGCCACGGATGACCGCATCAGCCAACGCATCAATATTTGCTGCTGGTGTTGGCGTGGGTTGCGGTTTGGGTGTCGGCGTGGTGCCGGTCATCTGGTCGTACCAGTACTGGGCTCGCGCCATATATGCAGCATGCTGAGTACCGGCCAGTGAGGCTGGGCATTCGGTTGGTGAGAAGTGTTTGTGCCCGAAGACGTTCTTTCCCCACTGGGGTCGGCCGAGGCCGTAGTACTTGCACACGGCTGCGGTCAGATGCGCGCCTTCCTCCAAGCAGGCATCACTGATGCGCCAGGGGTTGCTTGAGATGTCGGCGTGTTCGATGCCGATGGAGGTGGTGTTGGCGGCCCAGTTTCCTGCGTGCCAGGCCGTATCAGAGTCCCACACGAGCTGGCCGATACGGCCTTGAGAGTCGACTTGGTAGTGGGCGGAGGCTTGGCGGGTTTGCCACACGTCCCAGATGCCGGGGATGGTGAGGTTGCCTGCGTTGTGGTGGATGATGACCTTGTCGATCTTCCGCCCGCCGCGTCCGGCGGTGTAATGTTTGGCGAGGATCCGGTTGTCGTCGGCCTCGAGCGTGTTCCAGTTCTTCATTGTTCGTTCTCCTTCACAGAGTCGGTAGTGGATGGTGTGGTTGTGAGTGGGGGACGTTGGGCCTCGCGGTTGGCGATCACGTCGAGCGCCCCGCGCATTTGGGCGGGGATGGGTAGGCCGAGGCGGGTGGCGTTTTCGACCAGGGAGATGCCTTCGTTGGATAGGTAGAACAGGATGGTGGCTGTGCGCAGCACGCCAGGGGTGCCGATGATGTGGACGTCGAGTAGGTGGGCCAGCCCGATGAGGGCAAAGATCACGATTTTTCGGCTGATCCCTTTAAAACCGATCGCAGACGACACGCGCCGCTCACTGATGGCGGCCAGCACGCCGGTCACATAGTCGGCGATGACGAAGGCCAGAAGTGCGTAGATGAGGCCGTCAAGGCCTCCGAGGAAGGCGGCGATCGCGGCCCCGACCCCGGCCAGGCCGGTTTGGATCGCCACCCAGATGGCTTTCACAGACATGAATGTGTTCCTTTACGTTGGTGGGCATGAAAAGACCCGCACCCCAAACGGGATGCGGGCTATGTCATCGAGCCAGGGAGTTCTAAAGCGTCGGGCTGGTTAGCACATCGAGGATTGGCTCGGTCAAATCAAACGAGTGCGTTGTTGGGCCGACCTCACCGAGTACTTCATCAGGCGGCGGGGCTGGTTCCACCGGTGTGAGATCAGGTGGCATGACTTCGATCGGATGCACTACGGTCTCCTCCCAGGGCACGTCTTCTGGTGGGGTCTCACTCATCGCCGGTCTCCTTCACGTTTGGCTCGGCTTCTTGGGCGGCCTCCACAGCGTCGAACAGGACGCTGTAAGCGGCAGCGGCCTGCCCAGATAGCGGCTCGTCATACTCAGTGAGTAAGCGTGTGATATCGGGCAGGTGGGTGGCGTAGGTCGGACCCTCCACCTCCGCCAGGGAGTCGAGGAGTTCGTCGCGCAGGCGGAGGAACTCCCTCGTATCGGTGCCCTGCGCGAGTTGGAAGGTGCCGTCCTCACCAATGATCGGCTTACCCTCACCATCGAGGGTGGCGTGGTGGGTGACGAGGTCGTATTCGTCTTTCCCGAACCTCATCTGTGCATCTTCCACCAGGTCGAGAAGTTTGGAGCGCGCCCTCGACCGGGCAGGCTTCAACACCATGCCCTCCAGGAGCGTGGCAATCGAGGCAAGGTGCCGGTTAGGAATCAACAGTCGCATGGGTGGTCCTTTCATTAGGAGATGGTGGTGGACATGGTTGATAGGCCGGTGTTGTCGTAGTTCGACCAGGTGATGTTCGACCCGGACCCGGAGATAGAGACGATCCAGCCGTAGTTGAGGCGGCGGATGAGTTCATTGACCCGTGCCATGAGGTCTTTGAGCCGGTCGAACACGCGGGACATGTTGTAATACGACCCGTTGGTTGTGATAAGCAGGTCATAGGTGTGAAACCCAATCTTGGTCAGTCCGTTCGATGATGAGATCGACGCGAACGTGCCTTTGCCCGTGTAGTTGGTGTCAACGAAGGAGATGTAGCGAGTGTCGGAGGTGTAGACCTTGTAGCCGTTCATCCGCAGATCGGCACCCAGGTGGATCCCGGCCCGCCCGTAGAACCGGCCTTTCGGATCGAGTGTGAGGCACGTGTAGTAGTCCCCGGTCGAGGTGGTCTGGTACGCCCAGGCCACATAGTCACCCCGGTAAGCAAGCTGGGAGACGATGCCCTGCACGTCGGCGGTGTCTTTCTTTTGGCGGCGCGCCATTTCTCCGATGTAGCGAGTCCCGTACCAAAACTGCATCCCCGCACTAGTAATCTTCTCCTCCAACGACGAACCGCTGTACCAGGCGATCTGAGTCGGCGAGATCCTAATCGAGCTAGTCCATCCGGCGAGCCCGACTTGGATCGCGTTCGTGGCAAGCTTGTCGGCAGTGATTGACCGCGCCCCAATACGGGCAGCGCTCAACGTGCCGGTAGTGATCTTGCCCGCATCCAGCCCGGCGATCTTCGCATCCGTAATCGCCGCATCGGCGATCATCGCGTTGGTGATGAAACCGCTCGCGATGGTGAGTTTGTCGCTCGTGATCGATCTGGCCGCGATCCGGTTCGCGCTCAGCGTGCCGGTGGTGATTTTCGAGGCCGACAGTGAACTGATTTTCGCGTCCGTGATTGCAGCGTTAGCGATCATCGCGTTCGTAATAAACCCGTTGGCGATGACGAGTTTGTCGCTCGTGATGGATCCGGCTTGGATCCTGGCAGCGGCCAGATAGCCGGTGGTGATCTTCGAGGCCGACAGCGAGGCGATTTTCGCATCCGCGATGGCGGCGTTGGCGATCATCGCGTTGGTGATGAAACCGTTGGCGATGGTGAGTTTGTCGGAGGTGACCGCTCCTGCTTGCAGGTGTGTGGTGGTGATCGTATTAGCGGCGATCTTGTCAGTGGTGATTGCGCCGTCTTCGATCATCGTTGCCGAGGTCAGTCGACGTATCTGGATATTCCATAGTTCCACGCGCGCCCCGGGCGTGGTGTGCGCATCGGTGACCAGCCCAAACCGCAACACATCCACTCCGTCCGCGACGGTGATGAGCATGCTCGTCACCGTCGTGTCGCCGGGTTTGGCGTGAGCGATCGTGCCGCTGTTCGGCCACGAATCAGTGGCGGTAAAGTGACGCCGGTAGGCGATACCGACCCCTTGGCTGGGATCTGACCGGGAGAACTCGAAAGTGACCCGGTACTGTTCACCGGGTTTCACCAGAATGTCCGTGTGTGGATAGTACTGCGCGTTATATTGGCCCGTGGCAACCCTGGACAACCTACCCGGCGGGCTATTATCCCACCCTGCATATCTGTACGTCAGGTCTTGATCTGACCACAAGTTCGTCCCGTCACCGACAACAACTCGGTGAGCAGCCAGCGTCCCAAAATACGCCGCGTCACCAATAATCTTCGCCACGACCGCCTGGTTCATTCGCGCCGAGCCCGACACCAGCAGCGCGTTGACGTCAACGGAGGCGATCACTTCGTGGCGAAGTCTCGTGGCCAGCCACCTCGACCCGTCCCACGACCACTGCCCGATAATCACCGAACCTGCACGCCGCCACCACGTATCCCCAACCCGAGACCCCACACCCGTGGGGCTTCCCGTAGACAGGGTGATGGTGTTCTTCCCGTTGGCCGAGTTCTCAATCTCAGTCGTAATCTCACTACGCGCCTGCGCCAACGTCACATTCAACGCGGCCTTCGCGTCCGCTAACGCTTGGGCAGCCTTCGTGGCAGCGTCCTGGCTAGCGGCAGCGATCGCCTGCGCTTTCGCAGCATCCGCCCGGGTTTGGGCATCTGTTGCGGCACCAGCGAGGGCGTCGGCTGTGGCTTGGTCGGCTTTGGCTTGCGCATCAGCCGCAGCCGCCACGATCGCCGCCTGCTCAGCCGCATCAGCCAGCTCCTGTACCCGGGCATCCGACGGCTTGCTGTCGGCCAGGGTGTAGGCAGCATCAGCACGCTGCTGCGCAACAGAAGCAGCATTGGTGGCGGTCGTTGCTTTCGTTGCGGCATCGATCGCGGCCTTGTCGGTGACTGCCACCCAGGTGGTGCCGTTCCAGCGCTTGGGCGTATTCGCGCCCGCTGTGGTATCGATCCACAAGGTCGAAGGCTTCTGCAACTCTGTGGCTGGGACGACGGGTTGGATGAGGACGTCGGCTTTCCCGTCCGCGATCCCTGCCACGCGCGCCGCCTCTACCGAAGCCTGCGAGGCTTGTATGGCAGCATCCACGGCAGCGTTGTGCGCCGCCTGAGCATCAGCCGCTACAGCAGTGACCTGTTGATCGATCCCATCCAAACGCGCATCCACGGACGCAAGCTCAGACGCCGCGCTTTGAGCAATGCTCGTGGTTTCCATCAGGCGGGTGTCAAGATCGCTAACAGCACTCGCCGTTTGCGTAAGTTCGCCCTCCGCATCAGTGAGACGTTGGGTGATCGCGGTGGTGGCCTGGTCGACCTGGCCTGCTGTGGTGGCAGCATCCGTGGCGGCTTGGCGTGCAAGCCCAATCTCGCTCTCAGCCGCACTCATACGCACGGCGACTGCGTTAGCAGCGGCCTGCGCATCCTCAGCAGCCACTTGGGCTGCCTCCACTTCGGCTCTGGCTGCTGCGAGTTCAGCGGTGACTTGGGCGTGGTTGAGGTCTGTGGCAAGTGCGACCCAGCCGGGCTGGCCGGTGTCAGTGACCTGGTAGATCCAAATCTCGGTGGTTTCCCCGTTGGTTTTGAACCACGTATCACCCAGCCGAGCCTGGGTGGGCTGAGTGGATCCGTAGTGGTTCGTGGTTTTCCCATCCGCACTAGCGAGTGCCACACCGGCCAGATCGCTCGCCGCCTCAGCAGCCTGAACTGCTGAGGAGATGGTGCGGGTCACCGAGGTAAATGTGGCGGCGACTGACCCGAGCTCCACCGACACATAGCTCTTGGCTAGTGGGTCGTAGTCGTAGGCCACGACCCGTGCGGTCAATGCAACCCCGAGATCTGTGTGGCGGACGGTCACGGTGTCGCCGAGCAGCACCGTCTCTAACTGCGCGAAATCCGAGTATTCCTCTGTGGAGGCGAGCTCCACAAACGACACCGAATATGATCCAGCGGGCTCATCCACATGATGACTCGAGAATTCGGCTTGTGCTGCTTGGCGCAGCAGAGCGTGTGCCTGGTCAAGGGGCACTTCATCCTCGCGCGGCCGCTCGGGGTCTGTGATCGCCTTAATATCCGGATAACGCATGACACGGATGCGCGGCGTCACGAACGACGCCAGCCTGGGTGAGTCGACATAGAGTTCTGGCAGGGTGATCCCGTCATACCCAACCGGCACAATCCGGGTGACCACGCTGGTGAGGTCGATAACGGATTCGTAGCCGGTAAGGTTTTTGCGATCCCGAATCACCACGCCACGGTCAGCGCCCCGCCGTAGAACGTGGTGGATGTGCCAGTTATCCCGGGTGATCTCGCCAGCCCAGCGGGACGCGAACGTGTTGTCCTCGCCAGTGTCCATGATTGCCGCTGCGAGCGGCATCCGCACCACCCGCGCAGAGGCCCTGGTGGCAGTATCGGAGCTGGTGGCGGTAAACCGGTGCGGCGTGGCTGCTGCTGCGAGCAGCTGGTCGAGCGCCGCCTTCGCGGTTTTGTTCACCACGTAGGTGTCGGCGATGAAATTACCCGCCAGATCGTAGAACACATGAAACGCCGTCACCTGCAACAAGCCGTCGAGGGTGGTGGAGACCTCATGGATGCGAAACCCCTGCCGCGCAGCAACGCCTGGTACCGGCGCAGCAATCAGTGCTTCCAAGACGAGGTGCTTGGCGAGTGGCCCGTCGGCCGGATAGACGAGGCTCAGGGCGTATTGGCCGCCGAGTTCTTCCACCACACGCGCCTCCACCACGTGCGGGTCGAGGACGCCCAGCCCGGTCGCGGTGAAATCGATTGAGCTGCGGTCGTGAACAGTCAACATGGCAGGCAGATCCTTTCCCAGAAAAACGCAAGCCCGCGACTAGTGATCGCGGGCAGATAGGTGACGAACGTCAGCGGTGGTTAGGGGTTGCGCCAGTTTCCGGTGACCTCGATTGACGAGATGCCTGTGCCGAGAACGAACCTGTTCACCCCCGGCACCAAGCGTGGGAAGTCGCCGGTGAGCGCATCGGTTTGGACCCGGCCCGCCACATGCGCCACCAGGCGCGCCGAGTCCAATGTGACCTGACCGGACGGCGACGACATCCGATACGGGGTGCCGTTGATCGTGAGCGTCAGCATGCCGGTGCCATACACGGTGACGACCGGCGCAGAGTCGAGTAGGCCGGGGTTGGTGATCGTGCCCGAAACGGTCAGCGTGTGCTTGACCAGCCCGATGTTGAGGTAGGTGAATGGCGCGCAAGTCAGTTCGGCTTCAAACATGCCCCATGAAGCTAGCTCGCGGCGCAGCGGCGAGATCGTGGCGTGCTTAATGTGGCGGAACACGCCCGGATCACCCGACAAACCAATCACGCTAGCGTTACTCAAAGCCAGTGCCGCCCGCTGATAAGCATCCACACCCCCGGTGAGGTTCACCGCCAGTGGCAGGGTCATGACGGTGTCGTGCCAGCCGCCCAGCCGGGTCAGTGTCCCTGCCCGGCCTTGTACGTCGATGTCCTCGACAACCCGCTGGGCGGCTGGGATTTCTACTGGGCCGGTGAAGCGTAGCCCGAGCGAAGCGGACGTGGTGGTGTGGTCTAGGGTGAAGGCGCGCATTAGACCCCTCCTCCCACCAACACACCCTGATGACTACTCAGGCGCGCGAGTTGCCGGTTCAGCCCCGGCGCGAGTTTACCGACCAGCGTCCCGTCGTTGAGCACGACCTTGATATCTAGGCTCTCCAGCAATCGCCGGGCAGTGTGGTCAATAATCCCCGCCACGTCCACTCGATCGTTCGTACCATCAGGTTGCGTGGAATGTTGAGCGTTCACAGACACCGGCGCAAGATCGATTTCAGGGACACGCACCGGCTCAATATCCGTGGCGATGGGCACAGTGATACCCTCAGTGAGGGTGTTCATCGCGCCTAGGGTGTCTTTGGCGACATCTTGGGCGGCGGTAATAGCACGCTGACCAGTGGTGGTGATGCCACCTGCTAGTCCTCGTGTGAGCATGTCACCAACCCAGGCCATTTCTTTCGATGGTGAGTTGATACCGAAGAATCCGGTAATCCCATCCCAAATATCACTACACCACCCTGCTACCTGATCCCACAACCAGCCAGCCAACGACTGGATGCCGTTCCACAAGCCTCGTACCAGATCAACCCCGGCAGAAGCCATCTGACCCACGCCTTGGCCGACCGCGTTCACAATCCCTGTGATGATTTGCGGAACCGCAGCCACAATCGTCGAAATAATCTGGGGTAGGTTCTGGATTAACGCGGTGAACAACTGGACGCCTGCTTGGACGAGTTGTGGAATCGCGCCACCAATCGCCGACACGATAGCCGAAATGATTTGTGGCAGGGCGGCCACAATCGTGGAAATAATCGTGGGTAGGTTCTGGATTAATGCCGTCAACAGCTGCACGCCTGCCTGCACCAACTGCGGCAAGGCCGCTAAGAGTGTGGTGGTGATGCCGGTGATGATCTGCGGCAACACGGTCACAATCGCGGTAATAATCTCCGGCAACGCCCCCACCAACGACGTCAGTAGTGTGATGCCGGTTTCGATCAGTTGCGGGATCGCCCCGATCAGGAACTCCACGATCCCCGTCACGATCTGCGGTAACGCCTCAATCAACACCGGCAAGGCTTCCAGTAGCCCCTGCGTCAGCCCGGTGATCAGCTGCAACGCCGCATCTAACAGCATCGGCAGATTATCGATCAGTCCTTGAACGAGCGCGGTCAGCATCTCAATAGCCGCCGGGATCAACTCCGGCAAAGCCTCGCCGATACCTGTGGCCAGTGTGGCGATGACCTGCAACGCCGCATCCAGCAACAACGGCAACGCTTCAATGATCGCTTCCAACAAGGCAGTCACCAACTGCACGGCAGTCTCAGCCAAAGACGGCAAAACTTCGATGATGCCCTCAATCAGAGCAGTCAGGATCGACATGCCGGTCTCGATCACGGCAGGGAGTTGTTCTGCGATAAACGCCAGGGCTTCTTGCAGAATCTGCCCGAACGTCTCGATCAGAGCAGGCGCGCCGCCTTCCTCGAACGCAGCCGTTAACTCATCGACCCAGCCGTTGACCATAGGCAACACCGTGCCCGCCAACGCCTGTGACAAGCCACCAGCGAGCACGCCTTTCAAGTTCGCAACCCCGTCCTCTAAAGTCGCGAGCTGGCCGGAAAAAGTCTGAGACTGGGCATCCATCGCCCCATAAAACCTTCCACCCTCAGCAGTAGCACTGGCGAACGCGTCCGCCACCATCTCAGCCGAAATAGCGCCCTTACCCATCTCCTCCTTCAACTCACCAATGCTCTTACCCGTCTTGCGCGAAATCTCCTCGAGCGGGTTGAAACCAGCGTTAATCATCTGATTCAGGTCTTGCCCGGTGAGCTTGCCCGTCGACGACATTTGCGCAAACGCGAGCGTGAGCGACTCGAGCTTCACCGCATCACCTTGAGAAATATCGCCAAGTTGACCCAACCGGAGCTGTGCTTCCTCGGCGGACATACCGAAGGCCATCAACGTTTGGGTGTTCTTGGCCAAGTCCTCCATCCCGAACGGAGTCCTAGCCGCCTCACGCTTTAGATCATTCACCAACTGTTGGGCTTTGGCTTGGTCGCCAAGCATCGTAGTGAAACTGGTGGTGTATTGCTCCATACGAGCGTTGTACTCCACGCCATCTTTCATCGCTCCAGCAAACCCTCTAGCCACCCCAGCGACCGCGTTCACGATGCCCTTCACCCCGGCGATAATCGCCTCAGAAGCCAGATTGGCTTTCAGAACGTCACCGAAGATCCTGGTCTTACCCGACGTATCATCCAGCTCGCCGCCAAGATCATCGACAGCATCCTCGAGCCTGCCAGTCTGGTTCGCCGCATCCTTCGCGTCATCACCAGCACCATCAGCCTGCGAGCCGAACTGCTTGAGCGCGTCGTTATTGTCCTCAAGCTCAGCCTCCAGCCCATTCAACGTGGCCTGGGCGTTGTTGAGCTGGATCTGCCAATTCTTCGTCCGGGAATCGTTCTCCCCAAACGAGAAAGCCGCATTATCCAACGCCGCCCGCAACGTCTCCACCTTCTGCCGCTGCGCGTCGATCTCCTTAGCCAGCACCTGGTTCTTCGCCGTCAACGACCCAACCGAAGTCTCGTTCTTCGCAAACGCCGACGCCGCGAGCTTCATCTCCGAACCGAGCACCCGCATCTCGCGGTTGATCTCGGTGATCGCGCGCTTAAACTCCCGCTCACCCTCCAACCCAATCTTCAAACCAAACGAGCTATCAGCCATGGGCGGGGTCCTTTCACAAATAATGTCAAACCCACTTGACGTAAAGTGTCTTTGACATTAGGATGGTGGGCGTTAGAATAGATTGGGAGAATGGAGCCTGTTATGGAAGATGTAACTGCCAAGCAACCGGCGTGGGGGTATGTGCGGGGAACGAGAGTCAAGGCAGCCGTTCCTGCGGTGGTCGTCGGGATGCTGCTTGCGATAGGTACTGCCGTGTTCAGGGTGGTGTCCAATCCGCCTGGCGAATATCGGTGGGTGGCCGTGATGATTCTCGCGGCCTGTTTGGCCGGCCCACTCATCGGCTTGGTATGGGTCTTAATCGTTGACCGCTCGAGCCTGCCGGGCGCGACGGCTCATCCAGAACAAGCCGTGGAGCATCATTGGCACTCGCTCGCAGCCACGAACACTTTCCTGATCACCGTCGCGGCCGCAGGCATCGGCGCAGCGGTAACATCAGGGGTCGTCTCATTCGTGTTGGCGGGAATAGTCGTGTTCGAATTCCTGATCTACGGGGTTTCCTATTTGTGGGCGAAGCATAGGTGAGTCGTGAAAAACAATCTCGTCACGCTCCGCAAACAGGCCGGCTTGTCACAAGAAAAACTCGCCGAACTACTCGGAGTCAGCCGTCAAACCGTGATCTCCATCGAAAAAGGTCGCTTCGACCCCTCCCTGCCCTTAGCATTCACTATCGCGAAAACCTTTAATTGCAAGATAGAAGACATTTTCACCCCAGATGGCTTTTAAACCCCGTCCGGAATCACGTCATCAATAAACCACGTGCGAGCCGGCTTAGCCCTGCCGGTCTCAATCAGCCAGCAATCCACCAGATCCAACAGCCGCCCGAACACCATGAGCTCCACCTCAGTCTGGATGAGGTTCAGGTGTGCCAGGCCGATGTAGGTCAGCCTGGTGAAGGTGGCCTCGGTGCTGGTGGTTATGCGTCCTTCGCCGGGTCTTTTGGGACTGAAACAGTCTCGATCGCACGCCTCGTGCCGTGCTGCAATGCGGCAGCGATCGCACCCCGATAGTCAGCCAGATCAGCGGGGACGGTCAATAACTCGACTGCCTCCACCGTCAGCTCGCTCCTGGGGTCGTCGGGGTGTTGGAGGTTGTGGATCGCGACGGATTGGTTCGCCAAGAGGGTGATCAGCCAGATCACCTCACCAAGGGTGTGGGCGAAGTCCTCACTGGACTCTAAGGCTTCGCCGAGGTTTTCCAGCCCGCCATAGCGGGCAGCGATCTCACGGGTCGCACGCGTGGTGAGGATCAGCTCGTAGGGCTGGCCACCAATCACCACGACCGCATCATCGGAGTCGGTCTTCTTCGTCTTAGTTGTCATCGCGGCTCTCCTTCCTGGGGCGCGCTAGCGGTCGTGGTGGTGGGTTCGTAGACGGCGGTGTACCAGCCGGTGATGGTCTCTGGCTTGACGCCGGGTGCGCCTTCGGTGACTTCAGCCTTCCACGGATGCCTCCCCTTGGCATCGGGCTTGTTGCGTCGCAGGATCGTGCCCTCCACTGTCGGCGTCGAGAACGTAATCGAATCGGCCTTCGTCGCAAGCGTTGTCGTGGGGAGGGCGAACTTGACCCGGTACAGCCAGAAATACTGGTATTTCCCGTTCGAGCGGGCGGCGCGGAACCCGATCGCCACCGGCGTCGTGTTGTCCTCCGAGGTCGACACGAGCACCCCGTTCGCATCCACGCTCGCGCCAGTCAAAGCAGCGGCCGCGTCCGCACCGAGGTCGTCGACACCGAGGGTGAGGGTGCCGGACTTGAATTCTTTGACGATCTCCGATGCGCCGTCATCGGCATATAGGATCGCCTCAGCCAACTCAACGCTCAGTTCGGCGGAGATTGCTTTTGCGAGCTGGGTGGGCTTGGAGTAGGTTTCCTCGCCGGTGGCGGGGTCTTCGGTGATGGTGGCGTAGTAGAGCTTGTCTAATCCAATCGTGGCCATGGGGCTAAAATCCTTCCAGAATGTTGTAGGGGTTGTGGGCGGCGAGATCAACGCCGTAGTGATGAAAACCGGTGTCGGGCTCGTAGCCGACATAGCGGCGCGCCGTGATAACCAAACCGGCTTCGAGTAGCGCGGCAGTGAGGCGGTCACGCTCAGCTAGGTAGTTGCCTTTCGTGAACAGGCTGAGGCGTACTTCTTCGACCTCGACGCCGGGCTGATTGTCGGCGAACATGTCAAACAGGTCAGCCAATGGTGTGGCGACGAGATAGGTGTCCGGCACGGGTGTGGCCGTGTAGAGGCCGACCGCGATCGGCACCCTGAGGCCGTCGGCAACTGCAGTGAGTCGTTCCAACAGTGGGGTCATGGTGCTACCTGGTTCATCCGCGCAGTCAGTGCCTGCTTCATCGCCTCCGTCGCTGGTCGGCGGGTTTGGGATCGGGTGGGTGCCAGAAAGGGCCTTGCGGGCTGGTTGGAGCGGCCGTATTCGAGCACGTTCGCGATCAGCGCATTCGACCTGCCATCCCGGCGGTTTTCAGCGAACCCGATCTTCAAGTTGTGCTCACCCCGCGAATTCACCCGCACAGCCGTCGTGCCGAGCGCGCCAAGGAGTTGCCCGGTGGAGCGTGACGGCGTCACCCCCTTGCCGATCGTGACAGTGAGGTTGGCCCGCAGACGGGGTTCGACCACGTCAGCACCGGCGTTGAGTACCTCGTCGGCGGCTGCATCGAGCAGAGCCGAGGCGGCATCGAGGGAATCAATGAACGCGGTTGGTAACTTGATCTGAGCTTTAGCCATGGTTTAGCTCCCCTTCAGGAACAGATTGGTGGGCGAGGATTTCGACATAGCGGCCGATCACTTCGACCGTGTCAATCACAAACCGGCCATCGTGAGTGGCGATCTCCATCGCCTCGGTGACGTCGAGTCCGGGCATGGTGCGGATGCGGAACAGGACGGTGGCGTTCGTATAGGCAGCGCGGTTCACCCACGCAGCCGTGGCGTGCCGGGTCTCCCGATACGCCCGCACCGTAGCCACGATCCGATCATTAGTGGTGGTGAACCCGGCCTTATCCCGCACCACCACCGGCACGATCAAGTCGATGTGCTCGCGCATGGAACCAATACCAGCCATGGCTTCTTATACCTTCCATTCGCGGTCGAGTCGGAGCAGATTGTTGACGGCGTTCCACACTGCCTTTGCCGCTTCAGGCTTGTCCGCCCAGAACCCTGCGGTGGAGCCGTCACGTTACTCATAGAAATGCGTCGCCAACAAGACGATCGCCTGCCGTGTCGTCCCCGACATCGGATGATCCTCATAGTAGGAGTCGGGTAGGTGTTGGTAGGCGACGGCATAGGAGGTGGCAGCCCCCACCAGCGAGCCGATCAGGGCGTCGTCTTCGTCGTGAGCGAGAATCAGATTCGCCTTCACGAGCTCAACTAGTTCAGCGGTCGGTGTTGGTGTGGCCATCGGGGCTGCCACCTCCTCTCTCAACGGTCAACGGGTCAGTGTTTAGGCGGTGGCCTTCTGGGTCAACACCTTCACCGCCTCGGGCAGGACGAGCTTGCCGTCCAAGCGCTGCGAGGCGAGGAACCCGACCTGACCGCTCGTGGCAAACAGTTCGTTCAACCGTTTGAAGGAGCGGCCTTGCCGGTCAGCGATCCAGTAATAACCAAGGTCACCGAACGCCACCGTCTTCGCGCTCGCCTTGATTTCGGGCACGAACGCCGACGTGTGCACCGGCTTACCCAAGATCAGGTCTGGCGCTCCTGCGGTGAGGGCGGGTTGCCATAGGTATTGGCCGTTACCGTCCTTGAGCTTGCGCACTGTCTTGACGGTGGCGTCGTTCATCAGCCATACCGCGTTCTTGCGATACGGGGCACGCAGGCCGTAGTGCAGGTCGATCAGCTCGTCCGCGCTGATGTCGGTGGCCTTCGCGGTGGTGACCACCTTCTCCCCGCCCCCGGCCGGGGCGAAGATGCCGGTGGGCTGGCCCGTGCCTGTGCCGACGAGGAAGGCTTCCTCCTCTGCCGCGCCGATCCGGCGTGCAAACTCCGAGGCCAAATATGCCTCGACGTCGAAGGCTGCGTCATTGAGCAGTTCCTCGCTGATCTTGAGGAAAGTGCCGAGCTTAAACGCCGACAGCGTCACCTGGGAGAAGACTTCGTCGGACTCGGTGTAGGGCTTGCCCTCATCAAGCCAGCCTGCGGTGCCGTGAGTGGAGACGACAGGGATCTTCCGATCCCCCGAGGTGGTTTGAATAACCTTCGCCAAGCCTCGCATGACGTTCTGGTCAGCCAGCGACTGGACAAGCGTGCGTTCAAACTCGTCCGGCACCAAATAGCCACCCTCGGTGTCGACGCCCTCGCTCAGGGCGTTGCGGACCTCGAGGGGTGAGGCGTTCAGGCGCATCGCATCCCAAAACGCCCGGCTATACGAGGCTGTGGCGCGGCCGGTCTTGGCTGGTTCGGTCTCGCCGGTTTGGCCGGGCATCGAGGTGAGCGGAGCATGCGTCGCCCTGGCGAGGTCAGCGTCGAGGCGTTGGGCACGCTCAGCCCGAGCGATCTCGTTGGTGAGCTTGTCGATATCGGCTTCCATGCGGGCGTAGGTCTGGTCGTCCTCGGCGGACAGGCAGCCGGTGGTGGCATCGCGGCGCTCGTCGAGGAAGGCCTTCGCCTTCTCCCAGGTCTCGGCACGCTTGGTGCGCAGGTCAGAAATCGTCATCGTGGACATGAAAGTGTTCTCCTTTGAGGGTTAGTGGGCTTGATTAGTTAGGGCGGCATACAGGTCAACCACCCGCCGCCCCACAGGCGCGGCAGACGGCGGGTTGACGGGCGGCGTCGTGGGCGGGCGCTGATCGGTAAGGTGGGCAACGAGACGCTTCTCAGCAGGCTTGCGGGAATAGACAACCCCGCCAGCAGAAGCGCGTAGCGGGGTGACATTGCCGATCTTCTTAGGCTTACCCGGCGGCAAACCATCCTCATCCGGCTCGTCGACGTCTGACTCTTCGTCGCGATCGTCGTCCTCGTCAGGATCGTCTTCGTCGGGGTTGGCGGGCTTGGCGTTGCGGGTGAGGTACTCGTCAGCGAACCCCATCGAGATGGCAGCTTTCGCGTCCATCCAGGTCTCAGCATCCATGAGCTTGGCGAGCTTCGCCCGCGACATGCCAGTCTTCAACTCATAGGCGTTAATGATGCTGTCTTTGACGGCGGCGAGCATGTCGATCGCCCGACCCAGCTCGTCCGCGTCCCCGATCGCGAGCGTGGCGGGGTTGTGGATCATCAACATCGACACCGGCGACATGGCAACCGTGGAACCGGCCATCGCAATCACGCTCGCTGCTGAGGCTGCGATCCCGTCGATACAGACGCGGACGTGGCCTGGGTAGTCGATGAGCATGTTGTAGATCTGCGCGGCAGCAACCACATCCCCACCCGGGGAGTTGATCCACACCGTCACATCCCCACTGCCTGCGTTCAGCTCGGACGCGAACAGGGCTGGGGTGATGTCGTCCTCAAACCAGGACTCCTCGGCAACCACGCCGTTAATATGCAAAACCCGGCTGGTATCGCTACCCGCCGGGTTTTCACTTGTGGGAGCAGCAGGCTCCCAGTTCCAGAACCGTCTCACCGGCTCCTCCTTTCAAATGTTTGTTCAGGTACATGCCCGCCAGTCGGCGGATCGCCCTCCGGTCGCGGTAGACCTGGCGGCGTCTCCTCACTGGCGGGTTGTACGGACGCGTATGCGCCCGCCATGGCAAGCGGGAGCATGTTGCCGTTCACGAGATACAGATCCCCACCCTCCTCTGTGCTGATGCGGTCGAGGTTCTCTAAGGCGCGGATGTCGTTGGCGGACATCCACCCGTTCTGCCGGGCGACCGCATACCCATTCATCCGAGACACGTAATCCCCGCGCAACAAGCCTTCGACGTTGAACTTCACAAACACGCCCGGCTTCTCTCGCGCGGACAGCAGGGTTTTGTTGATGGCTTGCTCCCAGCGGATCACCCACGGATCCAACGTGTACTTCACAAACTCCAACGACTGCTGCTCAATATTTGAGAAGCTTGATTTGTCGAGGTCGCCGATCATGTGGGGTGGGATGCGGAAGATGCGGGCGATCTCGTTGATCTGAAACTTCCGAGTCTCCAAAAACTGCGCCTGCTCAGGCGACACGGAGATGGGCGTGTATTTCATGCCCTCCTCCAACACAGCCACCTTGTTCGAGTTCCGCGCACCACCAAACGTGGCCTGCCAGGATTCACGCACGCGGGAGGGGTCTTTGATCGTGCCAGGATGCTCCAACACCCCACCAGGAGCAGCACCATTAGCAAAGAAACTCGCGCCGTAGTCTTCGGTAGCCATAGCCATACCGATAGCGTTCTTCGCCATCGCAATCGGGCTATACCCAACCAGCCCATCGAACCCCAAACCCGGAATATGCAGCACATCGGCCGGTGTGAGCCGGACGCGTTCCCACCGACCAGCAGGCTCATCCGATGACCTCTGGTACTCGTAATACAAGCGTCCCGTCTCATCCCTGCCAACGCTCATGCGGTTCGGCATCAACGGATACAGCCCGATCACCTCATCACGCCCGTTCCGCAACACCTGCGCATAAGCGTTACCCCACAACAACAGATGGGTCATCAACGTCTCGCGGAACACGAAGCTCGTCATCTCCGGATTCGGCTCATCATGCAACAAGCGGTACAAGCCATGATCAGTAGCTTTCACCTTCGACCCATCCGACCCAGTGCGGTAGACATGCAACGGCAGCCCCGCGATCGCCTCAGCCAAAATCCGCACACACGAATACACGGCGGTCATCTGCATAGCGCTGCGTTCGGTCACCGTCCGCCCAGCTGTGGTGGGGCCAAACAAGAACGAATACTGACCAGACAGCTGTTGATTGGTCGCATGGCGGGATGTGCCGCGCAGCCAGTCAAGAATTCTCATAGCATTTTCCTCTTAACAGGACGACAATTGCGTCATGGGAGATAGTGAATGGGTATCAGTCTTAGACAAAGCGCTGCGCACCAAAGATCCGGGAAATGACTCTGCGATTGATGACGGGGAAAAGCTCATAGGACATTCCGTTTTCGCTCGTGTTACAAATGACTCAACCCCGAAAATCGAAGTAGAACCAGCATCGCTCGACCCTTCAAAACCCAACCAGCTCCGCCTGCTACTAACGCACAAACTTCCACATAGAAATGACGGCGAACATGTCATCGTGATCGGGATGAATCCTTCAAAGGCACGAGCATTTTCCGGACGAAAAAAACGTCATACCCCGCCCGGTCACATGCCCGAGACAGATGAGACCGCAACCATTGTTCTAAGGTGGCTTGAAAGTGCCGCTCTTGCAAACACCAAACGCCTCACCCTCATTAACCTAGTACCGATCATTGAAACAGAAAGCTCAGAGGTTCAGGCTTTGGTGAACAACTGGACTGGACCATGCCTAAAATGCCTGTTCCGTACAATTCTTACCTCAGTGTTATCAGCCAACGAGAATTCCAACACGGACATTCGGATTATCTGCGCGTGGGGCAACCCAGAGAAAAAGCTATGGGTCCAAGACGGACAAGATTGGTTCTTCGAGTTCGTCAAACCTCTACTGAATGGCGGCGAGAGTATCGCAGGTCGGCTATGGCGCCTGAAATACGGCCAAGGTGGCCGAGTCCCTGACTTCCCGCCTCACCCAAACAAAAACCCATCATTAAAAACTGGAAAGAACTGCCTTATCCCGATGCCACTAGAACACAAGTAACCCACGCGAGTCGTACACCGACGCCCCCGTTGCCCGGCTGCCGCCTCGGATGGCGCGGTCTAAGGCCATGATGGTGGCGACCACGCCGTCGATTTTCTCGGTGGACTTTTGCTTGTCGGGTTTGATGTTGCCTGCCGGGTCGGTGCGGATGTGAATGTTATCCACCATCCACCCCAGAACAGGTTGCCCACCGTGTGCGAGGCGTCCTTCGAGTGCGAGTTTCATCAGCTCTTTGGAGGGTGGGCTCATGTCTTTGAAGCCTTGCCCGAACGGCACAACAGTGAAGCCCATACCTTCGAGGTTTTGGCTCATTTGGACCGCACCCCAGCGGTCGAACGCGATCTCCCTGATATCAAACCGGGTGCCGAGCTGTTCGATGTGGTGCTCAATATGCGCGTAGTGGACGACGTTGCCTTCCGTGGTCTCCAGGAAGCCTTGGGTGTGCCACAGGTCGTAGGGCACGTGATCCCGCGCGACCCGGAGTGGCAGGTTGTCTTCGGGTATCCAGAACCACGGCGCGACCCGGTACTTCTCATCCGACCCGTAAGGCGGAAATACGAGCACGAACGCCGTAATATCCGTCGTCGAGGCCAAATCGAGCCCGCCATAACACGGACGCCCCTCCAACTCCGCCAAGTCAACCGGAGCGTTGTTCTGGTTCCACACGTGCATCGGCATCCACCGCACCGACTGCTTCACCCACTGGTTAAGGCGCAGCTGCCTAAACGTGTTCTCCTCAGCCGGATTCTGCCGAGCAGAATTACACGCCGCACGTACCTTCTCCACGGGCACCGTCACCCCAAGGCTCGGGTTGGCTTTCGCCCAGACGGCCTCGTCAGTCCAATCATCATCCGCATCCGCGCCGTAGATCACCGGGTAGAACGTCGGGTCATGCTTTTTACCCGCGAGGAGGTCTTGGGCTTTTTGGTGTTGCTCGTAGCAGATCGAGTGCGTGTCGGTTCCGGCGGTGGTGATCAGGAAATACAGCGGCTGCGTGCGCGCATCACCCGATCCCTTGGTCATGACATCAAACAAGGCTCGGTTCGGTTGGGTATGCAGCTCGTCGAACACCACGCCGGAGATGTTGAAGCCGTGCTTCGAATACGCCTCAGCGGAGAGGACCTGGTAGAAGGAGTTGGTGGGCTTGTAGATGATGCGCTTCTGGCTCGAGAGAATCTTCACGCGTTTGGATAGGGCTGGTGATTGGCGCACCATATCGGCGGCGACTTCGAACACAATGCTGGCTTGCTGCCGGTCAGCCGCACACCCATAAACCTCGGCAGCCTGCTCACCATCCCCACACGTGAGCAGCAAGGCCACCGCAGCGGCGAGCTCGCTCTTGCCTTGTTTCTTGGGGATTTCGACGTAGGCGGTGGTGAACTGCCGATACCCGTCGGGCTTGACCACGCCGAACAAGTCCCGCACGATCGTCTCCTGCCAGTCCAGGAGTTTGAAGGGTTTACCGGCCCAGCGGCCCTTCGTATGGCGCAGGGCTTGGATGAACGCGACCGCGAAGTCGGCTTTACGCTTGTCATAGGTGGAGCCCTCTGCCATGAACCGGGTTGGCGTGTAACTTGCGGCCATGGTGGGTGGGCTCCTTCCTAGGGCATAAGAAAAGCCCCACTCGGGGGCTGGTTAGGCTGAGAGCGCGGCCCCGGCCGGTGTGGTCGGGGCAGGCTGGGTCTAGTCGGTGATGGTGGTGATGCCGTTGTTTCCGGCCTTGAGGCCTGCTTCGAAGGCTTGGGTCAGGATCTGGCGCAGGCCCCAGACGCTGACCTCGTGGAAGTCGAGCTCGTCGGAGAGCCGCTGGTCAAGGGTGGGAATGTAATCGAAACGCTCGCTGGTGATCGTGGTCAAAAGCTGGTTGAGGTCCTCGCGGCTCATCGTCGTTGTCATGGCTGTTTCCCCCTGTCGCTGTGGTTATTTGCGTATGTACATACAGCCATAGACCCGCCACCATATCCAGTCGTAATCGGCTCATTCTTAAGGCAAAACCAGAGATCTATATCTCTTGGCTGGCGGCTCGCCCATAGGCACACCGGCGCTGCCTGCTTGCCGCGTGCCACAGCCGGGGCTATACTCTTGCGCTCCGGTTGCGGTGACCCAGCGTAAGGTTTAGCGGCTGGCTTGGTCGTCGTCGTAGGTGGCGGCCATGCCGATGGCCCAGGCGGTGGCGTGGCCTTCGTCGAGGAACGCCTCCTCGGAGTCGGTCATGTGGACTGCGTGGTCGGTGTCGGTGCGCTTGTAGAGGGTGGCGAAATGATCGTAGGCGGCGCGCTCGTCGTTCCAGATCCGGTTGGTGGCGATCACCCAGTCGCCGAAGCTCATCGCATGCCCCAACACCTTGTGCTCTTTAGCGATCTGCTTGATGGTCTTGATCTGGCTGTTCATGGCTGCTTGTCCTTTGTCTTTCCCGTTGTTGTTTCGGTATGTATATACAGCCATAGGTGTCGGCATATATCCAATCATATTTGCCCTAGTCAGCCACTATTTTTCAAGAATTTTTCCGCCCAGTTATGGCCAGGTTTTTCGCTGGTTTGGGTGTGCGCCAGGCAGCGTCCCCGTCAAGTCCTGCGAGCAGGATTTGGCGGAGTTTCTTGTATTCGGGGCCGATGAGCCCCAGGGCGAGCAGGAAGCAGCGCATCGTGTACTTATCGTTGCCGCCCGCTGGTGGCTTGCTGCTCGTCCTCGTGGCGGTTTCGGCCCGCTCACACAGGGCGACAATCAACTGAATCACCGCCTCGCGGACGTCCTGGCTGGGCATGGTGGCAAACCATGGGAAGGCCACGACGTCACCCTCGAATTCGACCGGGGTGGCGGGGATGTCTAGGGCGCGGGCGATCAACGTGCCTTTGGAGGCGAGCAGGGCTTCGAGGTTGGCGCGTGTGCGCTCACTCCAGCCGGTGGTGGGCATCGTCACCGTCAACCCCACATCCCCCGCGTCTGCCGCCGTGAAGCCCGCACGCCAGGCAGCCTCTACGACAGCCTCAGCATCAGTGCCGTCTGGAAGGTGCAGGGTCCAGTCCCTGTCGAGGGTGGCCTCGCCGATACGGTAGGCAAACGTGGGCGTACCCGCATAGGCCGCGTCCACGCCCAGATGGGCGGCGATAGCTGTGGCGAGTCTCTTCCTGCCCGCCGTCTGCGGCTCGAACTCGATGGCGGTCATGCTGCCACCTCCTCGCCGAACCACGAGGCCACGAACTGGAGGAAACTGTTCGGGTCGTACTCGATCACGCGCACGACCAGCCGATAGCCGCGCACCCTCGCCTCACGGAGGGTGTCGTGGGTGTTGTGGACGTTGATTCCTGCTTCGATGAGTTCAGTGATTTCCAGATGGAGTTCGCTCATGACCAGTCCTTTCGCTCGATTCCCCAAGGGCTTGGGGTGCGGTTTGGTCATGTACATACAGCCATACGTTTGAACACTTATCCAGCGGTATTCGCCCTCATCAATCACCAATTTCGAGAGGTTTAGTCGCTGGCCCGGTCCACGTCCTTCACCACATTCAGATACGCCAGCTGCTCGCCGTCGCGCTGGCAGGTGATCTCGGCGGCATCACCCGTGGCTTCGGCGTACCGGCGCAAAATCACCGAGGCGTACTTCTCATCCAGCTCCATGCAGTAGCAGATGCGGTCAGTTTCTTCGGCTGCCATCAACGTGGAGCCGGACCCTGCGAACAAGTCGAGCACGACCGCATTGGCCTGGGTGGAGTTACGGATCGGGTAGGCCAACAAATCCAACGGCTTGCTGGTTGGATGGTCGGCATTACGCCGAGGCTTATCAAACCGCCAGATAGTGGTTTGCTTCCGGTCAGCGAACCACTTGTGCTTACCGCCCTGCTTCCAACCGAACAACACCGGCTCGTGCTGCCACTGATACGGGCTCCGCCCGAGCACCAACGAGTCCTTCACCCAGATACAACAACCCGACAGCTTGAACCCGGCTTCGGTAAACGCTTTGCGGAAGTTCAGCCCTTCGGTATCGGCGTGGAACACATACGCCGACCCACCCTTCTCCAACACAGCGCTCATGTTGGTGAACGCGGCCAGCAGGAACTCGAAAAACGCCGAGTCCGACTGCTTGTCGCCCTTGATCTTCAGACCATCGGATGATTCGAAGGCGACATTGTAAGGCGGGTCAGTCAGCACCAGGTTGGCACTCTTGCCATCCATCAACGTTGCAACATCGTCGGGGTTTGTGGCGTCTCCGCACACCAGCCGATGCCTGCCGACAGCCCAGATGTCTCCACGCTCGACGAAACTTGCCGCTTCGAGAGCGGCGGTCAGGTCATAATCGTCGTCTTCGATGTCGCCGTCGTCGAGGGAGCCGATCATCGCCTGGATTTCGGTGTCGTCGAAGCCGGTGAGCTCAACATCAAAATCACTGGCATCCAGGTCAGCGATCAACCAGGCGAGTTTGTCCTCGTCCCACTCGCCGCTGATCTTGTTCAGCGCAACGTTGAGAGCTTTTTCGCGGGTCTCGTCAAGCTCAACGACCACGCAATCAACAGCATCATGGCCGAGGTCTGCGAGGACTTTTAGGCGCTGGTGGCCGCCGACAACGCGGCCGGTGGTGGCGTTGTAGATCACCGGCTCGACATAGCCGAACTCCGTCAACGACCGCTTGAGTTTTTCGTAGTCCGCATCCCCGGGCTTCAGGTCTTTACGGGGGTTGTAGTCCGCAGGCTTCAAATCACCAATCGGTAACTGCTTGATCAGCATAAACCCTCACCTCCTCAAGAAGCTGGTTGACGAACGAAACCGTGTTCTCCCACGGATGGCCAGCACGGCCCATGTGGCCGTAGGTAGCTAGCCCCGCGAAGACCGGGGCTCGCAGTCCGAGCGCGTCGATCATCGCTGCCGGGCGTAGCGGGAATACTGCCCGGGCGGCGTTGGTGAGCAGCCAGTCGGGGTGCTGGCCAGAGCCGAACGTGTCGACGTGGAACGCGACCGGATCGGCCTTCCCAATCGCATAGGAGATACTCACGTGGCATTCCTCGGCCAGGCCTGCGTCGACGATTGTCCTGGCGATTAGCCGCGCCATGTACGCGCCCGTCCGGTCGACCTTGGAGGGGTCTTTACCTGAGAACGCGCCGCCGCCATGCGGACCGAGCCCGCCATAGGTGTCGACCATGAGCTTGCGTCCGGTCAGCCCGGTGTCAGCGGTGGGACCGCCGGTGACGAACCGTCCCGATGGATTCACCAAGATGTGGGTAGGTGCGGCACCTGGCAGGTGCTCGTCGATCGCCGGAGCAATGACCAGCGCGTTGATTTCGCGCTCGAGCACGTCCAGCGATTTGTCTTCGTCGTGTTGAACCGAGACGACCACGGTGTCGATCCCAACCGGGATACCGATCTCGTCATAGATCACGCTGACCTGTGCTTTACCGTCCGAATGAATCCCCGTGACCGTCCCCTGAGTGCGGGCGGTATCGATCCTGCGGCAAATGTCATGCGCGAGCACGAGCGGCAGCGGCAGCCGCTCAGGGGTCTCGCTGAAGGCATAGCCGTAGACAGTGCCCTGGTCACCTGCACCCAGCACGGAGCTCTCCCCAGTGTTGCCGGTGCGGGCCTCCAGCGAAGTGGTCACGCCCGCACTGATGTCCGGCGACTGGGAACGCACCCACACAAACACGATGAACCGGTTCGGGTCATAACCCGCCCGACGCAGCGCCACCCGCGTGGAAGCGCGAAGCCGGGGTTTGGCGGTGGTGGTCACCTCACCGGTCACGATAATACGGCGACCTGTAGCCATCACCTCCACTGCCACCCGAGCCTTCGGGTCGACGGCGAGGATGTCGTCCAGGATGGTGTCGGCGATCAGGTCACACAGCTTGTCAGGGTGACCAATACACACAGATTCAGCAGTCCAAACAGACACAGGGGCTCCTTCCGAGAAGCTGTGAAACATGAAGAAGGCCCACCCTCGTCAGGGCAGGCCAAGAAGAAATCGAAAGATGTCAGGAGCGGGCTTTCAGCAGCTGCTCCATGACCTGGTCACCGGGCGCGGTGCCGGAATAATCGGTGGTGCAGGTGGCGCGCACGATGTCGAAAATCTCGTACCAGTACACGTTGGCCTGCTTCCCAAAGGACTGCGACATCGCCACAAAAGGGCTAGCGATCGCAGCCCCAGTGGTCGGGTGCTTACCCAGCAGACCGAACTTCGAAATCGCCTGCTCACACTGCACATAGCGCGCGAACGCCTGCGCATACTGCTCAATCAGCCGCTTCGAGACGAACTCGGTACAGCCCCGGGCGTCCAACCACTCCCACGTCTCCCGATAGACCAAGTCAGCGCCGAGCGGTTTCCCGTCGCGCTGCTCAGCGCTCAGGTACTCATCCGGTTCGGGCATCGGCTCGCCCGCAAGTACCGCGCCGTCACCGATGTCGGTGCCATCCAGATCAAACACATCAAAATCGGTCGGCGCGGTGAGCCGGGTGGCGGGGCGTCCTGCGGCGAGTTTCTCGTTCAACGCATCAGGCTTCGCGCCCGCCCGGACGCGACGTCCACCACGGTTGGTTCCGTCTTTGGCCATGGCATGTATTCCTTTCAAACCCACAAAACAAGAAGTAGCCTTGCCATTGGAGGTAGATACATGGCGTCGGGCGAAATTAGTCAACGGACACTTACAGTTTTCCGGCAGATGCTTACGTCCTCAACCGTCAGGACGATCGAGGGCGCTTTCCGTGATGAAGGTTTCCAGCCTAAGCCGAATTTCCAATCCCAGGATTCCAGCGAGCGTCGGGCTACTGCCGAGTCGTTCCTTGCCGGATTAGACTGGTCCAGCGCCGAGACATCGATCCGACTTGCAAGAGCAATGGAAACCCTCCTCGAATCATTCGTTCCTGGGGAAATACTTCACGACTCAAAAACCTGGTCTAAATTCGTAAGACTCATGGGCTACGACGGATGGGAAGTTTCTGATAACGGCAAAGTGACGCCACCAGCTAACTACTCAGCTCCTATTACGATCGACACCTCCCGGCTTACAGATCCAAGCGGAGTACATGAGCAACTAGAAAGGTTACGCAACACGCAAGGGGATGCGCCAGCAGTTATCGGGGCATCCAAAGAATTGGTTGAAGCAACTGCAAAGGCAATCCTGCGAGAACTTAACCCAGAGGTTTCACCAGTCAGCGATTTCCCAGACTTGATCAAAGCCGTAAATGAAGCACTGGGACTCTCACCGGGCGCACGTACCAAAGGAATCGATTCCACACAATCCGTTAAAAGGATCCTCGGCGGAGCTACCAATATCGTTCTTAGTCTTAATGAGCTAAGAAACTCACACGGCACTGGGCATGGCCCCTCTACGGCACGCACCGGCCTCTACAAACGCCACGCTGACCTTGCCATCAATGCAGCAACCCTTTGGTGCCAGCTTGTAGTCGATACTTTCAATGACCCTCACGCTCCTTGGCGCAAGAGATGAAAACGGAAACTCGGGGTCAATACCCTGTTTGATTCGGTAACTTTGTGCACGGTTGGCCCCGCCCGCTGACCTGTCCGAGCGTCGTAGAGATAGAGAGACCCCAACCCCCTCGCCAGCGCCGCCAGGTTCCCCCGTGTCTGCCGATCAGCACTGAGGTGGGCATCTTTGAGGTTTCTCAACCTCGGCGCGACGTGGCGCGACGTGGCACAGATTTCAGTAGGTGTAGACCCTCGGGGTCTGCCTCCACCGGTCGCCGTCGAGCGCCGACTGGCGGGAGTGGCACGGCTTACACAGCGCCCGGAGGTTGCTGGTGTCGTGGGTGCCGCCGTGCTCCAACGGGATGACGTGGTGGACTTCCTGCGCCGGGGTGTACCGGCCAGCTGCGAGGCAGTCCTCGCACAAGGGGTGGGCGGTGATGTAGGCGGTACGAATCTTGCGCCAGCGGGCCCCATAACGTCGGTTGATCTTCGGGTCACGCTGCCACTTGCGGTAGCGCTCGTCCTCTGCCTTGGCGTGGGCTTCGCAGAAGCGGGCGTGGGTGAGGTTCGGGCAGCCGGGCTGGGAACACGGACGGGCAGGCTTGACCGGCATCACGCACCCCTTTCCCGGACACGGCAAAGCCCCAAGGCACCCAGCCGATGACCGGGCTTGCCCTGGGGCTTTTCCTACTTTTCAACCACCTACATCATTGCAGGCCCGAAACCCTAAATGCATCCGCAGTTCTTGACACCTTTTGGCGGCTAGGTTCACGCGGCCTGCCCATACAGCGCCGACGCCAGCCGGGCGAGCGCCCGAGACTTCTTCTGGTGGGCGCTGGTGCGCTCCACGTAGAAGTGGTCACACACCGTCTGCACCGCCTCATCCTGGGTACCGTCGCCGAGGAAGAATGCTTCGAGCACGAACCTGTCGTCGTCGGTGAGCAGCTGCCAGGCGGGCAGGAACCACGCCATGTACTCACGCGCCTGGGCGTAGCGGGCACGGTAGATGTCGATCCGATCCAACGTGACCGCCACCCGTATCTCCCCAGCGTGCAGATCCGTGTGGCGGGGCATCCCGTCGAGTTTCGATGAGGCTGGGGTGGTGACGTCGTCGTAGGCGGTCTTGATCTGCTCGTCGGTGGTGTCGATGATCTGCTCCATCACGGCGAAGTCCTGCAATGCGCTGATGGCTGCTTTGCGGGTGTCGAGGTATTTGGTCATCACATGCATGACGACTCCTTCCTGCTTATGGTTGTGAGTTCGGTGGCGACCGCGTCGATCAATGCGGCCTGGGTCATGTCCTTCGTCTCCAGCGCCTTGAGGACGGCTTGGTCGAGGGTGCCGGTGGCGGTGAGGTGGGTGATGGTGACAGGCTCGGCCTGTCCTTGTCGATACAGCCGGGCGTTGGTCTGCTGATACAGCTCCAAGCTCCAGGTCAGCGAGAACCACACGAGCAAGTGGCCACCGGACTGCAGATTCAGTCCGTGCCCAGCGGAAGCGGGGTGGATCAGGCCAAGCGGGATGTCGCCCCGGTTCCACGCCTCGATGTCCGCCGACGTCTTCAGTTCGCGGACTTGTGGGAAGCGACGCTGGATGCGTTCGCGGTCGTGTCGGTACCAGTAGGCGACGAGGACGGTTTGGCCGTTGGCGGCCTCGATGATGTCTTCGAGGGCATCGAGTTTCGCCCCATGCACCTCGACCGTATCGCCGTGCTCGTCGTAGATCGCACCCGAGGCGAGCTGCAGCAGCTTGCCCGACAGCGCGGCTGCGTTCGCCGCATCCACCACCTGCCCATCCAGATCAACCACCAGGTCGGCCTTGAGCTGCTCATACACAGCTCGTTCTCCGGCTCCGAGCACCACGGGCGTGGTCGTCACCGTCAGATCAGGCAGCGTGAGGTGGTCGGTGGTGCGCATTGACAACGTCATGTCGGCGATAGCGTCGTAGATTTCCTCCTCAGCGCCTGCCCTCGGCTTGTACGTGAACACCTGCATTCCGTTGCGCTTATCCGGCAGGAACCACTTGTCGCGGTAGCGGGTGATGAATCTGCCGAGGCGTTGGCCGCCGTCGAGGAGCCGGAATTGCGCCCAGATGTCCATGAGCCCGTTGGAGGCGGGGGTGCCGGTCAGGCCGACCCAGCGCTTCACGTGTGGGCGCATTTTCACCAACGCCGTGAACCGCTTCGCACGGTGGTTCTTGAAGCTGGAGAGTTCGTCGATGACGACCATGTCGAACGGCCAGCTATCGCCGTACTGTCTGACGAGCCAGGGGATGTTTTCCCGGTTGATGACGGTCATCATCGCCGACTTGGCCAGCGCGTCGAGCCGATCCTGCTTTGTGCCGACCGCGACCGCCACCGATAGACCTTGGAGGTGGTCCCACTTGGCTACTTCGGCTGGCCAGGTGTCGCGGGCGACGCGCAGTGGTGCGACGACAAGGACGCGGGAGACGGTGAAGTAGTCGAGCAGCAGCTGCCAGATTGCCGTCAGGGTGATGACACTCTTGCCGAGTCCCATGCCCAGGAGGATCGCCGCTTCGTGGTGGTCGAGGATGAACCGCGTGGCGGTCTGCTGGTAGTTATGCGGCCGGTAGCGCATCAAGCACCTCCTTGATGCCGTCGGTCGAGTCAACGACCAGCGCGGTGAAGCCGTGGGCGGCCAGTTGGCTCATCCGGCGGCGTTGGATCGGCCGGGGCTTCTTGCCGGGTGCTTTGACTTCGACGAAGACGACCTGGCCTCCCATCAGGCATAGCCGGTCAGGTACGCCCGTGGTTCCAGGGCAGACAAGCTTCCAGCACAGACCCCCGTCATCCTCAACCGCACGCTTCAGTGCTTGTTCGATGTGGTGTTCGTTCATGGTCACTCCTTGAGATTTCAAGGGGTGTGCTGGTCGTGACGGTCTGCCCTTAACTTTCTATATTGGTTTGTACTTTTAAGGCCCTATAGAGAAGTCCAGGGGCGACTAACACGACCAGCACGCCCGGCGGGCGGTCACCGCAAAAACGCTGGTGAGGACGGGTACAGACGGTAGTAATGGTTCAACCAACCACGATCCTTCGGCCGGTAACCGCTGACGACTATCGCGTCGTTAGCGGTTGTGGTTGATGGGGTGCGGGATGTCATCGTGGGGTGTCCTTTCAGAGTTCGAATTCGGTTTTCAGGCGCAGCCCGACCACGCGCACGCCTTGGTTGGTGCGGTGTTTCGTGTGGCCGGCTTTCTCCAGTGCTGCGGCGAAGTCGGTGGTTGACCGGGCGTAATCTCCTCGACCGATTGCCCACGCCCGGTAGCGGGCGTAGAGTTCCCCGGACTTCTCCGACAGGCCGTCGCCGGTTTCGCAGCGTTCGTCGAGGAAGTGGGCGAACCAGTCGTTGGCCGCCCGGTACGCCTCTGACGCCTCCACCACTTGGGCGGGTGGGGTGAGCCGGTAGTCCTCGGCGTGGATCAGCTTCGCGCCGTCCATGATCCAGGCGAGGACTGCGCCACCGGCGTGCTCGAACAGGTGGTCGGCGTAGTTCTTGATGTCCTTGTCCGGTTTGATGGTTTGTTCGAACGGGATCACCATGAGCCTGCGCCAGATGCCGGTGTCCATCGCACCCACACGCGGTAGGTGGTTGGTGTAGAGCACGAGCGTGTGCGAGGGGGTGAACGAGAAGGGGTCCTTGTACTTCTTCTCGGCGGCGATCTTGTCGGTCGAGGCGAGTTGTTTCGTCGTCGAGGTCGACAGGCGCACACCTTCGTCGTTCTCGCCAGCGATGAGGAGGCGTCGGGCGCGGGTTTCGGCCATTTCGTGTTTGGCGTTGTTCTTCTTGCCCGCGATGAGCACCTCAGCCGAGATGGTCTCCGAGTACGAGCCTAGGACGCGGGCGATGGTGTTCCAGAACGTGGATTTGCCGTTGTTACCGTCGCCGTAGGCAATGATCAACGCCTCAATCAGTACTTTCCCGATCGCGGCCAGGCCGCAGACTCGTTGCACGTACCCGATCAACTCCGCGTCGCCGCCGAAAGTGACGTTGAGCGCGTCGAGCCACATCTGCTGGCCTTGATCGGTGGGGTCGACGGCGGTTTGTTTGGTGAGCATGTCGCCTGGGTCGTGGTCACGGGCTGTGCCGTCGCGTAGGTCGAACGTCGCCGAGGGGGTGTTGAGCAGGTAGGGGTCGGCATCGAGCACGTGCGGGTCGATGAGCGCCAATGGGCGGGCTTGGCGCATGACGGCGAGGATGGTGCGGTCTGAGCGGCATTTGTAGATGAACTTCATCCACTCCTGCACTGCGACCATCTGGTGGTAGGCCCGCGCCTGCTCTCGGCTAAACGCCGCCAGCGCCTTGGTCTTGCTCATCGCCACCAACATCGCGGTCACCCCGAGTTCCCCGGCACGCTCGGTCACCTGGTCGAGTTCGGTCTGAGCCTGTTCGAGTTGGCGGGTGGTGAGTTCTTGGACGACGTGCTGGACTTTGGGTTCGTTTTCTTCCCACACCCCGTTCTCGTAGGCCATCCACGCGGTCGCCGGCGAATAGCAGATCCGTCCCGCGTACTCGCCAGCCAGGATCGTCGCCTGCCCCACATCGGTGAGATCATCTGGCTTCAGGCTCGTCAGCTCCGCGTAGGCTTCCGGCGACAGATACCCCGGCTGCGCCTCAACCTTGGCGGCGAACCTGCACGCCGAGCCCCAGATCGACTCCAACTCGTGATCCCCGAGGGGCGGTTCGCACAGGGACGCTTTCCGGTCGAACAGGTCACGAGCTTGGGCGGTCTGCCCGTAACGGATCAGGACGCGTCCGGCGAAGCGGGAGAGGGTGGCGTTGCGGGAGCCTTCCCCGATCACCTGCGTGGAAGCGTCGAACGCGGCGAACACGTCAATCTCGTCGGCCTCATCCAGCCACGCGTCGAGCAGCTGGTTGCCGTTGTGGATGGTGGTTTCGGGGTTGGTGGTGCCGTAGATGAACCTGCCGGCATCCAACGCCTGCTGATCAAAGAAACCGAACCTGGCCGCCAGGCGGCGCTTCAACCCCGCATAGGTGTCGGCGTCCGTGACCTCGGTGATTGGGAAGTAGACGTGGAAGCGCGGCCTGGCCGACAGTGCGCCCTTCGGCTTCTGGTTGTTGCGGCTGGTGGCGGTCATGAACACCACACCCGCCATGAGCTCGCCGAGGGTCTCCGATGTGATCCAGTCGGCGGGGTTGTCGGTGTGGTCGTTGTCGATGTCCATGACGACACAGTCTGAGGAGATGAAGCTCGCAGAGGAGCGCCGGTCGCCGGTGTAGGTGGCGGCGACATGATCCAGCTGGGTCACCTGCCCTAGTCCCGTCTGGTCGGTGATGTGGTGGTGGTTCGGGTAGTGGTTGTTGTGTGGGTTGCCGCTGCTGGTGGCGGCACACAGGGTGAATGGCGTCATGCGGGGTGCACCTCCTGAAAGTCAGCGCCGAAGAACCGGACCGGAATATCCATCTGGTGAGCCCAATCGATTTCGGCACGCATCCCCGCGCTGACCCGGCCGATGTATGCCCACAGCTGTTCGCATTTCGACAGCAGGATGCGGTTAAAGAACATGGCCAGCTCACGGGCATCCGGGTCGGTGTCGTCCATGAACTGCGGGTAGTGCAGGTGCGGGGCCAACGGAATTTGCCGCGCGGAGACAGCGAACGCGCTGAAGCGGCGGGCAAGCTTGAGGTTGGCTTCCACATCGCCGCAGTACGGGGAGCAGATGTACACCAGCGGTCGGTACCCGTACTCGGCGCGCTGGATCGCTTTCAGTGCCTTGTAGCAGGTGGGGTCAGGGTATCCTTCGATGTTCTTGGTCGGGATTCCGCTATCGAGAAGCGCGGTGGTGGTCATCTGGCGTCCTCGCCTTCACGCTCGATTACCGGCAGCAGCCTGCGGGTGTTTTTCAACAGGTCATAGATGAACAGGCGTCCCTTCTGCGTCCAGTACATGTGGGTGCGGGTCTTGCCCTCGTCGTACTCGTGCGTCTTTGACTGGGTGTAGCCCTGCTCAGCAAACTTGGCGTAAAGGAACCAGCGGCCGGACTGGTGGAACTGCACCTGCTCCTCGCGCAGAATCTGGTTCAGCTTCTTCGCGCTCAATCCGTAGTCCTTGGCGATCTCGGTGGTGGTGATCAACGACGGCGATGCCAGCACCACGTCGTAATAGGACACCTTCGGTGCCGCCTCCAGCAGGGCTTGTTCGGCGGCGAGCCGCTTCGCACGCTCTGCTCGGATCGTGACGATCGCCCGCTCCAAGAACTCATCATCATTGAGCAGCTCGTCAATGGCGTACACGCCGTGACGGCGGATCGACGGCAACACCTCGTCGAACACCCACGCCTCGAACTGTTCGGCGGCGGGCAACTTGGAGGAGACGATCAGCCGATACAGGTCACCTTCGCTGATGAACCTGACCTGCTGGATGCCACCAGGCGTCTCAAGGGGGTAACGAAACGGAACCCCCTTGCAATGATCTTGGAGTGCCTTGCTCGGGTTGGCGTAGCCGAGGGCGGTGGCCACATCCCGTCCGCAGAACAACACCTGCCCGCCGGAGGTGATGGTTCGGATCGTGCCGAACTCGTGGTTGGTGAACGCTTGTAGTCCGGTAGCCATGACCAGCTCCTTTTCTGAGAGCCGGGTAGACAAACAGGTGGCGCGGGTTGCGCCAGGCTCTCACCTGTCAGGCACGGCAGGCACCGAAACCGGACACGGCGTGAGGAAGGCTCTCGCCCATACGCCCCCGAGGGCCGGCGAATCCGGACGGGTCAGAGGGCACCAGGAGAAGCGCTGCGGCAGCCTTGACACGATCCACGCCGCTGGAGTTCCGGCATGAACCTGACTAGCTTGGGGATGGTCGTTCAGCTCGCCTCGACCCCGGTCGAGAGTTGGTTGGATCTCTGGTGTGGAGACGCCGACTTCGGCACGTGACGTTGACCAGACGGCCACGTTGACGTACCGTAGGAGGTGATAGATCCCCGGTCAGGCCTCTAGTCCCGCAAGGGTCAATGCACAAATGACCGGGGCCTTTCATTTTCTAGGAAGCTCATGGTCAAGCGCTGGCTCAGTTACGATGAACAAGTCGAACTGCTTCAAGCACGCGGTTTGACCGTCACTGACACCGCGTCAGCAGCCGAGTTCCTATCTCGCGTGAACTACTACCGTCTCTCGGGATATTTCCGTTACTGGCAAATCGACCCTATGGCGGGCAACAACTGCTTCTTAGACGGTTCATCCTTTGATGTGATCCAGCGACTCTACGAAGCCGAACAGGACCTAATTGTAGTCTGTGACGAGGTCCTCCACCCGATCGAAGTTCTCCTCAGGACCCGGTTTGCTCACTACTACGCCCAGCGTGTCGGAGCGATCGGAGCGTTCGCTCGAGGTGACGGGTTCACTCAATCTCCTAATCCTGATGATGAACGTGTCGAAGAGCATGCACTGTCGAATCTGGATCGAAGCAAAGAGACCTTCGTGTCTCACTACCGCGATGAGATCAAAACCGGTAGGGCTTACAGCATTGAGGCCTATGCGCGCATGCCCATCTGGGTAGCGGTAGAGGCCTTCTCATTTGGAAGCCTGTCCAGACTCATCGAGGCTTCAGGCACGTCCGGAGTACTGCACGACATGGCAGCATCGATGAACGTTTCCCCCACCACGCTGCCAAGCCAAGTCCGGTCATTCGTCTACCTACGCAACCGCAACGCCCACTGCGCCAAACTCTGGAACCACGCTGTTCTCGACCGTCCAGGGCTCCTCCCCAACATCGCCCGACGAGCTAAACGAGACCACCGCCAATTCAACGATCACTCGATCTACAAGATCTTCGTCGCACTTGACCAAGTCGCCACCAAGACGGGACTCCAGAAGGATTGGCTCGCCAACCGAGTCGAGCCAATCCTTGCCACGAATGCCCTGCTCGCCGCAGGCATCGCAACCCCAGCCCGCTACGGCGAAATGGCGCCAAAGCTACTCACCGCCAACAACTAGCTCTCCACCACCGTTAATCCTTGCGGTAGTAGTCGCATTCGTACCCGTCGGCGTCGAGTGGCAGTCCTGCTGCCCAGTCGGGTGGGGTCGTCATGAGCTGGCAGGCATCGGCGATGGTGAAGCCGGAGTCCTCGGGTTCGTCGATGACGATTTCGTCGTGGACGTGCATGACAATCTTGTGCCCAGCCTGAGCGACGAGTGTCATGGCGTGGACGAGGAGGTCACGAGCGACTGCTTGGACGATGTTCTCGACGAGTTTCCCGCCGTAGGTCTCCAGCCGCCCCCACTTGCGTCCGGTCGTGACACCGCTGTAGGTGATGGAGGTGCCGCCCCACCGGTTCTCACCCAGCTGGGGCTTCACGTAGGCCAGCCGCCTACCAGAGGGCAGGGTGATGAACAAGATGCCGGACTCGGCAGTGAAGCCAAGGTTGCCCAGCTGGATAGGTTGTCGGGTGGTGATCGCATCAATCGCGGCCTGCTCGACATCCGCCCAGAGTCGCACGATGTGCGGGTTGGCTGCCCGCCAGGCGTCGACGATGGGTTTGAGTTCGTGCTCGACCAGCCCCATCCGTAGGGCACCCATGGCTTTTAATGCGCCGACGGAGCCGCCGTAGCCGCAGTTGTGGACGAGGCGTCCCGATACGGTGTAACGATGATGTTCTCCGGCATTGAGTAGGTCATAAACTCGAGTCGTGCCTGAATCAATGGCCAGGCTTTGCGTTTGGCGGCCACGGCTTTGCGGGCATCGTTGATGATCGCTTCCCGGCTCATGCCCTGCGAGAGTTTGCGGGTGACGACGACTCGGGAGTAGGGCCAGTAGCGCTGTTCGAAGCGTGTGAGCACTGTGTTGCGACGGTTGGCAATGTTGACTGCTCTCGACACGAACCTGAGGTTGCCTTTTTCGTAGTGACCGTTGGTGTCGATGCGATCCAGTTCCAAGTCGGGGCGCACGTTTTCTACGTTCTCGAGAATCCACACTCCGGCCTCGAGTGGGGTGGAAAACCGGAATTCGATGCCACGCCCACCGTAGGAAGGCCATTGCGGATCGGATGGGTTTGTGCAACGCTGCTTGGCTGCGGTGAGCCTGCGGTCTAACCATCTGGGAATATGGGGTTTGTCTTTTTCCGAACACTGTTGACAGCCCTTGGAGATCCCGCGTTCGAGACTGCTGAGGCTCGTCCATTGCTGTGCTCCGCAGCTGGTGCAGCGGGTTTCCACGTAGCAGTGGTTCCAGTTGTGGCTCCAGCGTTTCTGGGGGTTGATAATTGTCACCCACCCGTATTGGGTGCCGACCATCTCCGGTTTGTAGGAGACGTGCGCCGCTGGCGGCAGCTTGCCCGAGTGGTATCGGCCCCGGTTGCCCTTGTACCCACACGAGGTGGTCAGGAGTGGCGGTGAGACCGTCGTAGGTGATGACATGTTTTTCTCCTTTGTCAATGACGCCGTCATGAGCCACCCACCGGGTGCCGTCCCACACCCGCATGGCTGGCGTGACATTCTGAATCGGAACCTCACCGCTGTCAGTGAGCACGAGCTGCCCCTCGGCAATACAAGCCAAAACCGCGATTTTCCCCTTCTGCCGCAGCCCGGCGTTGATGCCGTGTTTTTCGACGGGGACGCCGAACATGCGGCTCGCGGTCGCGCAATACAGATCCTTGCCCTGCTCGAAGGCTTGGAGGGTGGTGTGTTCTCCGGCGAGCCAGGCGATGACGCGGGCTTCAATCGCGGAGTAGTCGGCGACGATGAATCGGCACCCGGCACTGGGGATGAACGCTGTCCGGATCAACTGGGACAGCGTGTCTGGCACGGAGTCGTAGAGCAGTTCAAGGGCGTCGAGGTTGCCCTGCCGGGTGAGGGCGCGGGCTTGGTCGAGGTCGGGCAGGTAGTTACGGGGCAGGTTTTGGACTTGGACGAGGCGTCCGGCGAACCGTCCGGTGCGTCCCGCTCCATAGAACTGGAGCAGACCGCGTGCCCTACCGTCCGTGCCTGTAACGTTATGCATCGCCTGGTACTTCTTCACCGAGGATTTTACGAGATCGCCGCGCAGCTCCAGCACTTCACGCACCACGCCGGTGGCGGTGTCGAGGGCGGCCTCGACGTCGGTTTTTGCGAGGGACGGTAGTTCGCAGCCGTGATCGGTGAGCCAGTCTTTCAGCTGGATGGGCGAGTTCGGATTCTCCAACCCGGTCAACTCCCGCGCCCGCGCCAACGTCGCCGCACGGTGTTGGTCGTCGAGGGCGACGGCCGCTTCGGCGAGGGTGTGGTCGAGCAGGATGCCGGTGTCGTTGATGGTCTGGTCGAGGGCGTAGGCGCCCCACTCGGCGTCAGGCATAGGAAACAGGGAAAGCCGGTCGTGAATCGCAAGCTCGACCTCGACGTCACGCCGGTTGTACTCCACAAACGCCTGCCACCCATCCGGGTCACTGCCCGGTAGGTTCCTCGTGCTGCCACCGTTCAACACGCTGGGTGTGGCGGGTGTGCAGAACTGCCGAATCAGTTTCTTGCCTGCGCTGTCTTTCTGCACGTCAAGGTCGAGCGCGGCACCGACCGCGTCCAAGCTCATCGGCAACCCGAGGTAAGCCGACCACACCATCGTGCAGCGCCACTGGCTCGGGTCAAGAAACCCGGCCGCCAACAGCTCGGGGTGATGACGCTGCAGCCACGCGGAGAGCGCGACCCGCTCGAAGGCGGCGTTATGCGCCCACTTGACCACGCCCGGGTCCACCAATGCTGCGAGCACCTCGTCGGGCAGCCCACCACCACTGGCGAGATCGACGACTTCCACCGGGCCGCCGTCGATTGAGTATCCGAACAGGAGCAGCTCGAACTCAGGATCGGCGGCATACGGGTACACGCCGGACTTGGCGAGGTTGACGGGGCTGTAGGTTTCGAGATCACAGTAGAGCGAGCGCATGGAGCAGTCCTTTCATGACGAGTGTGGAGGGAACCACCGTGATCGGCAGTCCCCTCCACAAGGTGATGGTTTTACTCGGGTGCAGTTTCAGTGCGGGCGATCTCGCTGTCCCTCACGCGTGCTCGTTCTTCTTCGAGAAGCTTGGCGAAGCGTCGTTCTTCACGCTTGTCGGAGATCCACGACAGCAGTAACGCGACCCCAATGGGGATCAGGAAGTACAGCCAGTACGCCAGCGTGATCGCCATGAAGCAGTCATTCATCACGGTGAACTCCTTAGCTGAGGAAGTCGTCGCTGGCGGCGGCGGGGGTGCCGAAGTCGGACTCAGCGGAGATACGTCCGCCTCCGAGGGATTCGCCGTCGCGGAGCTTCTGGATGTTGCCCAGCCCGCAGGCGATGCCCTTGTTCCCGTTCGTGTTGAACGCATAGAAGCTGAGTGACACTCGGGCATAGCAACCCGAGTACACCTCGGAACGGTCGAGGATCGGAGCGACGTTCTCGTCCACCACCTGCGGCGGGGTCAGCGAGTTCGCGTTGACGAAGTAGCTGTTGGCGTAAGCTTCGTCGTCACGCTCGGTATCCCCGTCACGCAGCGGCAGCTTCAGAGCAGCCTTGTTCGGGCGCTTACCCCCGAACTTGGCCGTCCCAGCGTCAATGGCCGCGTCGATCGCGCGTTCGATCGCGGTGATCGTGGCCCTGTCCGTCTTCGGGATGATCAGCGACACGGAGTACTTGGGCTTGCTGCCCTGGATCGAGTTCGGCTCCCACACATGGGCGTAAGAGAGACGGACTTCGCCGGTGACGATACGGGTCGGATTCGTAGTTGACATGAGTGTCCTTCTTTCTATTAGTTACTGGTTTTCGTGAATTCGGATTCGGCGCTGCGGATATCGAGCACGGGTCGTTTATCGGTGTCGGGCACGAGCGTCGGCTTCCCGACCGGTTTGACCACGAGGTCACCGAGAACCTCGTTGAAGGTCTTCTTGCCCATGAGGCGTTCCATCGCAGTGAGCGTGATGAGCCTTTTGTCGTAGATGTCGGTGTATCCGGCAGCCTGAGCCGCCTCAGCGACGGCACCCTCGTCGGTGTATTTGCGGACAGACCGTCCGGCGACGAGCTTGAAACCATCCCAGTGCTTGCCCTGGTTCACCGCCTGCGAGAGCGCGTAGGCCTCCACATCCGCAGCCCACGATTTGAGCTGTGGAATCCTCGCGAGAACGTCCGCGATCTCCGCATCCGTCAGCTCGGCGGGCGGGGCGAACTCCCGCTGGGCGAGCGCCAAGTTGACCTCGGCACGTGCCCGGCACGTCGGTGCGATGCGGCAGAACTGGCACCACGAGCCGGGACAGAACTCGCCCCCGCCCGCCGCAGCCAACTCGGCTTTCGGCTTGACCTCGGTCGCAGCCCACGCCTGCAGGTCAGCGACGTCGGTTTCCCAGGTGTCGACGTTTCCTCGGCGGGGCTGGTAGATCGTCACCGCAACATCGGTGATGTCATACAAGTCCCCGAAAGCGTGGACGGCTCCGAGCGCGTAGAGCATGAGCTGCGGGTTGCGCTCGGCTTCGACGAGGACACCCTGCCCGTACTTCAGATCGATAATCTGCAGCTTGGGTTCGGCGATGATCACACAGTCGCCGGTACCGAAACCGCCCGGCACCACATGGGAGAAGTCGAGGCGCTGCTCGATCAACACCTGCGGATCACCACAGGTCTCCTGTGCCAGTGAGATGTGTTCCTGGACGAAGGCGACGTAGTCGTCGGTCAGGTTCTCCATCTCGTCGTCGATCCAGTCAGATTCGGGTTTGAAGGTCGGCGCTTGGTGGAGGGAACGCCGCAGCTTCCACTCCGCCAGCGCGTGTGCGACGATGCCCTGCTCGGCCGCCGCCGACGGAGAATCCGGCTCGCGGGATTCCAGGACGGCGCTGGGTGGACAGTTGAGCCACCGGTGCGAACCCGACGCCGAGAGCAGCGCATGCTGGTCAGGCATCGGACAGCTCCTTCGCCTTGGCCAGCAGCCACCCGTACTTCGCCGGGTCAACCGCCGACAGCTTGTCCGCGCCGGTGGCGACAATCAGCCCACGCACCTGCTCGGTCATGCCTTGGCTGGACAGGTCGGCGAGCACTCCACGCACCTGCGCCAGCGACACCGACTCCGGCTCAGGTGCCGGTTCGGGTGCCTGTCGGTGGGCGGCCTCGTACTCAGCGGCGGCCTGCTCCAGGTCGGGTTGTGCGAGCCCGACGGAGGCGATCGGACGGCTACCTAGCATCCCGGCGTGATCCTCGAACCCCTCCCACGCGGTCTCCTCAATTGCGGCGGCGAGCATGGTGACGCCTTCGGCGATCCGGTTCAGCGCGCCAATGAACCTGTTCGCGTCACTCACCGGGATCATCGGTTATCACCGCCCTCGCGGGTGACACCTGCCGCGTCGGCCAGCGCCATCAGGTCGTCGTCGGTGTCGGCGACACGCACCTCGACGGTGGAGGCTTCGGAGCCGGGCAGGAGCACGGCCATGCGGTGCTGGGGTCGGCTGGTGCCGAAGATCGCGCGCAGCATCCGCCTGCTGGGGCGGATTTCTTTTGCAGCGAGTGCGGCAGCCGGGCTGGGATGCTTGGCGATCTTGATCTTGAGCTTGGTGGACATCCGGGTTTCCTTCCATGTGAGTGGTGGTACGCCCCATCACCGGGCTAGTGAAGGGAGTGCCTTGCATCTGTCAGGCATGGGACGCACCGAAACCGGACGGCCTACGACTCGGTGAGTGTTTTGCGCAGTTGGACCAGACCGCGCGAGACGGCCTTACGCACCGCATCGGCACTGGTCAGCTGGCCTGCGCCGGTCTTGTCGGCGGCGATCTCGGTGAACCGGTCGCCGTGGAGCACATGCAGCTCGATGTACTCGCGCTGCGTCGCAGTCAGCGGACTCAGCAGTTCGACCACCGCCAAGTTGGCCTCGACCTGCGCGGTGAAGTCCGGATCGTCCGAGGCGAAGTAATCCGCGCCCAGCCCGCCACGCTCGTCGTCATCACCGTGGCCGGGTTGGTCGACGGAGATGTCGGAGCGGCGGCGATTGTCCAGCTCGCGGTACTCGGCGTACACGTCGTCGAGGTAGGCGCAAGCCCACTTCGGACGCGAAGCCAGATCGCGCAGCTGGGCACGCAGTTCTTCGCTGTCGGGCAGGTCAGGGACGGGTAGGTCGATGGTGTTGCCCCTGGGGGTCAGGTACGGGACAGTGAATTGGTTGTTGAATGCCACGTGAGGGCTTCCCTTCTTGCGAAGGGAGACCTCGTTGAGGGCAACCGGCGAGAGACCGTGGTGTTGAGCGGAAACAGTGACGGGCACCGACCCGACCCGGGGTGAACCCGGATACAGGTGGTGCCCATCAAGCGCTCAACGGAGGTCTCCCGAATACGGTTGAAAAACGCATGCGGGTGTAGGAGGAAGGGCGGCCGGCCGGTGACCGGTACGGCTCTGACCGCCACAGCGGTTGGGCTGTCCTGCCGACTGACGTCTGGCCAGCAGGACAGCCGTGAGGGCTACTTGCCCTTACGCGGCTTGGCCTGAGCCAGCGCCGAGGCTGCGACCGACTTCGTCTTGGCCGAGGTGCGACCGTCGCGCAGCAGTGCGGACGCCTTCTTGGCGACCGGTCGAGACGTCTGCTTCGTGTTACGGGTTCCCATGTCTCTTCTCACCTCCTCGCGACACGTTCGTGTACTTGATGTTTAGAAACGTGCACGCCGAGGTAGAATCGACATATCTTCGTCCCAAGGACTGCACTCGGTTTCTAAACCTGTTTTCACGATAGGAAAACGAGTCGCTGGCACCCGAGACGAGACAAGACTGCAGAAGACGGAGAGGAGACGAGATGGCAGCAAATGCAGACCCTCGCTATGCGCTGGGCGCTTTCTGCCGAACCGTCCAACCCTTCATGTCGGGAGTCGCCCGGACAAAGAAGGGGTTCATGAAGGACTTCTTCGACGCGGTGATGGATAAGGAAACCGTCTTTGTCGAAACGTCCGCGCACGAGAAGAAGCGGGAACCTGGAAAGACGTCGATCACGGTCGGAGTGTGGGCCGGGATCAACGAGACCGACCTCGTACGGTTTTTCAACGGGGACAGGAAACTGCCCGATTGGAAAGCCCGGGACTTCCACAATCATCTGGACACCAGCAAAGTTGAAGAACTCTGTGACCCCATAGGCGTCGACGCCCTCGCTACGTTCCAAGAGCAGCTCACGGTGGCCAACATCAATGTGCACGATGTAGGGAAAGTGCCGTCCGCTGTGGGGCAATGGCTGAAAGCGATCCTGTGGTCAAACAGCAACGACCGGGATCTACTCGCCGACGGTGCCGCCCCGCAGGAGCAACCAGATTTGTTCACCAACCTGCCGCTAGCCGAAGGCAGGATCAACGGCGGCAAACTTCATTTGGGGTCTTCTTCGCTGCCATGGAAGCCCACACCGAAAGTTCCCGAGTCGCCCGATCCTGCACTCGAATCCGGCTACACCACACAGATGTTTGCCGCTCTCGCCGAGCACCTGGGAACTCCGGTTGCCGATCTCAGTGACCTGCCCGATCGATACCGGAAGGCGTTCGCCAGGCAGCGTGGGCATTTCTGGGATGCTGAAGGGGTTCGCCGCAACCTTCGGGATCTCATCCCCGCTGGAGAACAGGAGTTCTCTGCGATGAAGGAAGACCTGTTCGACGGGGTCGTCGAAATCTGCGAGGCGGACTACGACGACGGCTACCTGCGGATGAACGCGACCTTGAGCAAGGCAGCCGACTTCGCGTTGAACGGTTCGGTCATTGTGAAATTCCCGTCGATGGTGCGGGCAACTCACAAGAAGGGCATGTGCCACATGCTCGTCAACGATGATCAACTGCACTGGGTGGTCTGCCGTGACGACTAGCCTGTTCAACACACCCGAGGAGACAGCGACCCGGCTCACCATGTGCCTCTCGCGGGTGCCGCGTTCATTGAGCCTTGACGAGACCACAGCGCTCGATATCGCGGCGACCTACATGAAGCAGTTCGGGTTCGGGAACAAGAGCCTTCACGGCGGCACCCCGTACGCGGTGGCCGAATATGATGCCCGCCGCAGACGCGTCCACGCCGGGCTTGCCCGGCTGGTACGTACCGGGCTGGCGTCCACCGGCGATAACGGCATCACGTTTGGCTCCACCCCTGCCGGTCAGAGCTTCGCGCAATCCCTTGACGGTGCGTACGCGGACGCATACGGGCAGGCCATCGGTCAACTCCTGGCACGCGGACTCGACGTTGTCGTAGTGCAGGTTCAGAAGAAGGTGATGCAGCATGGGTAAGCTTTGGATTCGCCAGGTCAAGGCCACCAGAGATGACAGCACCGCTTCGATCATCGATCTTGCTCCCGGTCTGAACTGCATTGTCGGCCCGTCCAACACCAGCAAGACCAGAATCGCGAAGACGATCGCCTTCGCATGTGGCGGCAAGGATCTTCCGTTCACCGATAAAACCGGGTACACGACCGCAGCCGTCACCTTCGTGACAGCCGATGGTGAGGTGACGCTGTCGCGCTCCACGAAGCGAGGATCAAGCATCGAGGTGGCCTCGACCGATCCCAACGTGGAGTCGGGAAAGTACTCCCGCAACAACAAGAGCAAGCAGCCAGTCAACAATCTCTTGATCGGACTGTTAGGGATCAATCCAGGTCGTCAGGTCATCACCAACGAGGCGTTCAATAAGGTGCGCTTCACCTGGCACGCGATTGAACACACCCTCCTAGTACCCGAGAGCGAAATCGGCCGCCCTGACCCCTCCATCCTTCTTCCGAAGTCTTCTAGCGCTCAGTCGCTGACCCAAAACCTGTCGGCACTGCTTGTCCTGGCACAAGACGAAAACTTCGACGAGGCAACATCCCGCGAGAGCGCTTCGGACAAGCGCGCCCGCCGCAGGGCTGTTGAACGCTACATCTACCAGCAGCTCGACATCATCCAGGCACGCAAAGCCGAACTGGAACGCGCTGAACAACAGGCCGCAGCCGAGGGAGCAACCATCGAGGCATACCTGGCGGGGCTAAGGGCACAGCTGGAAGACCTGCAAAACCAGCGGGAACACATCCTCACCCAAGACGGCGAGTTGATCACCACAATCAGTCACCAGACCCAAGAACTTGAAGGACTTGAAATAGCCGTCGAGCAGCGCGGCACCCTGATCACGCAATACGATGCGGACATCGCCCGGCTCGACCTTCAGCTCCAAGGCATGAGGCACGACCAGACCCACCCTCATCCCGACACCTGCCAGTTCTGCCACAGCACAATCGCAACTCCGCCACCAACTGACGAGGACATCGCAGCCTTCGAAACTGAGATCGCTCGTATCCAGCACCTCAAGCAGGAGGCCACGGATGACCTCGACCCCCTACGCCAAATCGCAGCCGACCTTGCCGCTGACCTTGGGCACAACAAGCAAGCACATGTCCAGCTGTTGAATCAGCTCACCTGCAACCTCGACCCGGCCACGCGTGCCATCCAAACCCAGATTGATCAACTCGCCGCCGCGCAGCGAATCAAAGCTGAGCATGAGCAGCTGGCTGAGCTTGAGTCTCGCTTCCAGAAGACGCTGGATGGAGACGATGAAGCCAGCGACCCGGATGCCGAAAAATTCAAACCGCTAGAATACTTCGACGGCGATTTCTACTACTCGATGACCAGATCCATGCAAGACATCCTGGAGCAGGCACACTTCCCGAGAGCCCAAAGCGCAGCCTTCAATCGTCAAGTCTTCGACATCGAAATCGCGGGGTACGCCAAAGCCGAAGAACAAGGCAAGGGCTACTGCGCCTTCTTCAACACCGTCGTTGTTCTCGCATTCCATGCGTTCATGAACCGCCGCTCGCCCCATGCGCCCGGTTTCGTCCTGATCGACACCCCCCTGCATGGCTTCGACGAGGGCAAGAACACCCCAAACACCTCAATGCGGGCCGGGCTGTTCGAGTACTTCGCCGAACAAGCCAAAGACCAACAAATCATCATCCTGGAAAACACCGACCGAACCGAAGGTCTCGAGTTCAATGAGGCGACAACGGTCATTGAGTTTTCAAAGAGCAAGACACGGGGACGCTACGGCTACCTAGACGATGTGTACGACGTTGCAGAAGAGGAACAGCGATGACAAACCCCCACAGCTTCACAGTGAGCTACAAGCCCTTGTGGAAACTGCTTATTGATAGAGAGCTTCAAAAGCAGGACCTCCGGAAGATGACCGGACTTTCGGGAGCGACCATCGCCAAGCTTGGCCGAGACGAGAACGTCACCACAACCGTCCTCTTGAGAATCTGCGAAGCGCTCAACTGTGACCTATCTGACATCGTGACCCTAGCAAAGAAGGAATTAAAATGAGCACACCCAACATCAATCGGCACAGATTTGACCTCTGGAAAGAGGATGTTTACCAATCCGTGAAGATGTACAACGAATGGTTCCTTGAAGCTGCACCTGAGGCTTACCGTAGATCTCGTTCTGCCGTTATTGATGAAGTCGAGCATCTCTTTGAAGCTACTAATTACATGAATCGGCTTACTCCACAGGACATCATTGAGAATCCCCAGATCATCGGCACACTTCGGATGGTCACGGCGCCACCCATCGCTCGTGACCGCCTAGTTGGTCTTGCCGATGTTCCGAAATCTCTCGTGAACACCCTAGAACAAGGGCGACCTCCTGCCCGGATGTCTGATGTAGCGCTCCGCCAGAGCCTGACTCAGATTATTGCAATCATTATGGAGTTGCTCGACGACACCCTTTTCGAATGGGTTGAGACGAAAACGCCACCGTCTCATAAACAGGTCGAGCTTGCCTCAGTAGTAGTGGGAGATCGTAGATGCGGTGCTGTGACCGACCCCATTATTCGTAACGCCCAGGAAGCGCGCCAAATGGCTGTTATGCGGGAATGGCTGACCGCGCGGGGTTACCGGGAAGAACGCTTCTCTAGCGACGTAGCTTTGCGTAGCCGTCGTTCTTTGCCCACAACCCGTAGATTTGAATGGACTTCGCGAACGAATTAGAAGCAGGGAGAATCAAATGGAGTGGACCGTTATTGCGTTCTTGTTTCTTTTCATCTGGCACGAGATAGAGGAATTCTTCGTGCTAGTTCCGTGGCTCCGCCGCAATTCAGCACAGCTCCCAGGTATAGCCGGACGCCGAAGCATGTCCTTGGCCCAGGCCGTCTTTATTGCCAGTGAAGAACTTATTGTGCTCATTGTAATCTGTCTCTGGGCCGAAGATGTGTGGGTTTTAGCCGCAATGATCGCCTACACCATCCACCTCGTCATACATTGCGCTCAGATGGTGTACACCTATATCAAGCGCTTTCCTCTGCGGCTATGGTCCGCACCGTTGCAACTACCGATCATGGCTTGGCTTATCATCGCCCACCCTAGCCAAGGAGCAATCAGTCTACCTGTTGCTTCAACCATCACGGTTGCCGTCATGTGTATGAACCTAGCTTTCATGCATTGGTTTACGAACAAAGTCCTCAGCCGATCCTTCTTACCTATGCAAAGCGGCATTATCGCAACCAACCTCCGCAACCAGCCTCCGGAAACATAATCCGTAAGATCTTCATTCGGCAGTTTCCTCGCGTGCACTGCAAGCTGTTTGAAACTGAGCAAACAGAGGCGAAAGCTTCCTTTAGTTCTACGTGGTTAAAGGAAGCTTTCGCCAGTGTTCAGTCTTTTCTATCGGAGCATATAGAGCACCATTTTGGCTTTAGTCAGTGCCTTCACGGCGTGCGGGAGCCTAGTAGTGAAGTGGACTAGCCCACCTGGTTTGAGGATGACAGTTTTATTGTCGCCTGTTATCTCAAGTTCACCTTCTAGGGTCTGCACGATAACTGGCATGGCTGCAGTGTGCTCTGAGAGCTCTTCGCCAGCATCGAAAGAAAACAGTACGACATTAACGCCTTCAGCACGCATTAGCGTTTTCGACACAGTGGAGTTTTCGGCATATTCGATCTGTTCGGCGAGATTGTCAATGAAACCAAGTATTGAGTTTGGGAGAAGTTTGCGTTCGCTCATTATTTCTGGTGTTCTTTCTTCAGTCTTTTGCTATTGGGGTTTGCGCGCAATAATCGCGATGCCCGTAAGTTGCTTCTGGTATTCGCTGAAGGTGGAGCGCATCGCTAAAACGCGCTGACGCAAGTCTTTATCGAGGATAACATTTTTGAGTATCCTAACCACCCCAAGTAGTCCCTCATCAGCGAGATTGCGGCGCAACGACAGCAAAGCCATCGGCTCGAAGCCTACCCACTCAATAGCAAACCCGGCTCGTTTAAGCACCTCGCACCATTCGTTTTCGGTTAAGGGACGCGCATTGACGCGAATTGACTTGGCAAGGTTCTTTCGCAGCGCGTCAGCCAGTTGCAAGTCAATATTATTTGGAACGAGGCCGAGCTCATGAATTGCGTAGCACCCGCCCGGAGAAATCAATCGGAATGCTTCGGCAACGATTTCATTCTTGCCTTTCTCGCCCTGCATGGTCAACATAGCTTCACCAACCACTACATCAGCCGAAGCCGCAGGCAAGCCTGTATCTTGTGCTCGCGCATCAATTACTTTTCCACCATACGGAGTAACGACCTGTTTAACGTTGGCAGCCGCATCGGGATCTTGCTCCACGCCTAGATATGACGCAACTCCACTCTCGACGATAATCTTTGCGGTTCGCCCCAAGCCTGGAGCAAACTCGATAATCCTACTTCCGTGGATATCTGCTTGCGAGAGCAGGCGCGTGGTGAGTTTCAAACCACCGGGACGTAGAACTTTCTTGCCAGCACGGGCTAACACCCAATGGCCGGCCGCCGTTTCTGTGGGACGTTCACTTTGCGGTACTGGACTAATTTGGACCATACCAGAATCATACCCGAAATTAGGTCAGCCGTCAGCCTTACCTTGGTTATTAGAATTGTTTCATTGCCCCTCTTGCGAGTGATATACCATCGACATAACCGAGCGAGGTTCGCTTTCGCTGACCATCATCAGCATCCTGAACCGCTACGACTTTTCGAAATCAAAAAACGGGGATCTTCTGATAGAAAATGAGCTTAGTCACAAGATTGCCCACCAAGAACTTTTCAATGTCGCCTGTTCTTTCCTCTTAATTTCGTACTGAGCAGCAACCCGTCAGACCCCATGCAAAAGGCTTAGCATTTTCCACTGGGGAATTTGCGTACGCTGCTTATCTATACTTTACACTCTAAGTCGTGCCCTAATTCATACCCAATGATTAGTCAAAGACGACGTTTTCTGGATAATCGCACCTATTGCATGCTTTGCGTGCGTTAACGCTTCTGATACGCGAAAACCCCGCTTACTGAACTGCTCCCCATTAGTTGGACTGAGAAATACCAGCCAAAACGCCGCCCATTCGAGGAAAACAAAAGGACGCCCATCTTGTATCAAAATGAGCGTCCTATTGGTGGAGCTAACGGGATTCGAACCCGTGACCCCCACACTGCCAGTGTGGTGCGCTACCAGCTGCGCCATAGCCCCAGATGTGAACTTCGCGCGTACGCGTCGTTCTTCTGTTCAAGATGGTAGTCATCGATGATGGATTTACCAAATTCTGGACCGAACACCGATGTACACGCACATCAACCAGCACAAATACCATAAAAAGACAGCGACCCTACAAGGTGGCGTCGCTGTCTTATGCGTTCAGCTGTACTTAGGAAGTAGCCTTGGTAACCCAGGTATTGATGCTTTCGGTGACTTCCTTGCCGTCGATAAAGACGCGCGGTGAGGAAACTTTTCCGCTGTCCTTCTCTAGCTTGTCGGTATTGGCTTTAGCAGCGTCAAGGAAGTGCTGCTTTTCAGCGCCCTCACGAATCTTCTGCACTACCCCATCGGATGCGCCGACGTTCTTGGCTGCGTTGGCAAAGTCGTCGTTGCTCCACTGCCCGTAGATGCTGTTCTGCTCTTCCATGAGCAGCGTGCGGTAGTTCCAGTAGGCTTCCCACTCACCAGCGTTAGCAATGGCTAGAGCAGCTGCTCCGCCTTTGCTGGAGCTGCCGTCTTCGTTTCCGCGATCGAGGAAGTTAAGGAATCGCAGGTTAACCACGATTTCGCCTTTTTCAATGGCTTCCTTCATCGGCTTGTCTGTTGCTTTTCCTAGCTCAGCGCAATGGGAGCAAGAGTAATCCTCGTAGAGATCAATCTTCTTGGCATCAGACTTTGCGTTTGCCGCTTTCAGCTGGATTGCGTTGTCCGTTACTGCACCGCCGAAAGAGATTGACTCACGTTCGCGATCTGCAATTTTATCTTCCTGAGCGCCTCGACCTTGGATCACAATAAAAGCGACCACAGCGATGACCACTACCAGAAGTGCCAGGATAGCCCAGAGGAACCCATTGGACTTCTCAGTAGGGTTTTTAACCTTTTTCACGGAGGATGCACCACTCACTATTTTTACAACCTTGTTTCTTGTCGTTGTTCTCACCCACGAGCTACGTACTTTGCAGACGGAAGAAACATGGGTGATGAGCTTTCAGGCTCAATTGATGCCATAATACGTGGTCTCGGGGAGGTAGAGAAGACTCCCCGCAACACATCATGTTTTTATGCGTATAGAGCCCACTTTTTAAAGGGGCGGTACACTGTCCAAAGAGACAGCACGACAAAGACGATGTCTCTAGCGATCACTTTTGCGTAATCAGCAGCGGTGTTTTCTGTGATTGCCTGCGGACCAAAACAACCACAGTCGATGCTGAGTCCTCGGGCCCACGCTTGGGAAAGTCCAACAATGAACAACACCATGACAAAGGTGGAGACCCAGCTTGCCTTGCGTAGGAATATTCCTAGCAGCAGCAACACACCGCCGGCGATCTCCAACGGGCCGATGATCATGGAAATCCAGTTAGCCCACGTATCGCTAAAAATTTCATACGCTTTTACCGATTGCGCTGTCTCTAGATGCGACCCTGTTTTAGAGATACCCGCCGAGATCCAGATATAAGCCATAAAGAAGCGCGCGAAGAAGCTCATGGCATCTAACGCCATAGTCTTTCTGGAACGCCTCATCGTATTTTCAGACACAAACCTAAACTCTAATGCAGCTTTAGGGTGGAGGGAAGTGCTGGAAGAGTTCATTGTGCCACCAGCACTAGGCCTCCCGAGCATGTTCCTTACGCTTGGAGTATCCCATCTACAAGCTCTTGTGCCTCCCTTTGCACCTGCTGTAGGTGCGCTTCTCCGAGGAAAGACTCAGCATAAATTTTGTACTTCTGTTCCGTTCCTGAAGGTCGCGCAGCAAACCAGGCGTTGTCGGTAGTCACTTTAAGCCCACCAAGTGCCGCGCCATTGCCGGGTGCATGGGTAAGTTTCGCGGTAATGGCTTCGCCCGCTAGCTCGGTAGCCACGACGGCCTCTGGAGAAAGCCCTTTCAACGTTGCTTTTTGTTCGCGGTTGGCGGGAGCGTCGATACGCGCGTAGACAGGGGCACCGTAGGTCTGTGCCAGTTCCGCACAGCGTTGCGACGGGCTCTTCCCGGTCACCGCAGCTATTTCCGCGGCGAGGAGGTTGAGGATAAGTCCGTCTTTGTCTGTAGACCACACGGTTGCGTCGTGACGCAAAAAGGATGCCCCCGCGGATTCCTCGCCGCTGAACCCCACGGAGCCGTCCACAAGGCCAGGCACAAACCACTTGAAGCCTACGGGCACCTCGATGAGCTTGCGATCCAGGCCGTTGACTACTCGGTCGATCATCGAAGACGAGACCAGCGTCTTGCCCACGGCAATGTTGGTAGACCACTGAGGGCGATGCGTAAACAGATAATCAATAGCTACCGCCAGATAGTGATTGGGGTTCATCAGGCCGGCGTCTGGGGTGACTATCCCGTGTCTGTCTGCATCGGCGTCGTTGCCGGTAGATATGTCAAACCTGTCTCGGTTGCTCACCAGCGAGGCCATAGAGTCGGGCGAGGAGCAGTCCATTCGGATTTTTCCGTCGGTGTCTAGGGTCATAAAACGCCAGGTCGCATCAACAAGCGGGTTAGTAACTGTCATATTGAGCTTGTGGTACTCCGCTATCGCGCCCCAATAGTCCACGGATGCCCCGCCCATAGGGTCCGCGCCGATATGCAACCCGGAGTCTCTTATGGCTGCGATATTGACCACGTTTGGCAGATCTGCAACATAAGAATCTAGGAAATTGTATGCGTGGGCTCGCGGATCGAGGACACCCTGTACTGAGGTCCGCTGAACTCCACGTAAGCCATCGCGGAGCAGTTGATTCGCTCGGTTAGCAATCCAATCTGTGGCGTCTGTGTCCGCAGGTCCGCCGTTAGGAGGGTTGTACTTAAAACCACCGTCTCGTGGAGGATTATGGGAGGGTGTAATCACGATTCCGTCGGCACGCTGTGTCTCGGCACGCTGTGCCTGGGCGCCCGCGTTATAGGTAAGAATCGCATGCGACACTGCGGGCGTTGGTGTGTAGCGGCCACGGTCATCGACAAGCACAGTCACATCGTTGGCCAGTAATATTTCAAGGGCGGAGGTCATCGCCGGCTCGCTGAGCGCATGCGGGTCACGTCCGATAAAGAGCGGGCCATCAATGTTATTGCTCCGCCGATATTCCACGATAGCCTGCGTAATCGCGAGGATATGCTGCTCATTAAACGCGGTATCCAAAGAGGAACCACGATGGCCGGACGTTCCAAAAGATACCTGCTGATCGGGGTTATCTGCATCGGGATGACGCGTGTAATACGCAGTCACCACTTCTGCAATATCAATAAGATCCTCGGGCTGGGCCAACTGACCTGCACGTTCATGCGCCATGATGCTCCTTAGTGTCCGCTCGGTGTGTATCACTTCTATCTTCGCGGTTTTCGATGCCCGACGCATCTGATTTGTGAGTTTTTGTGACACATCAATCCTCCCATCGACGGAGTAGGCTTTGCACTCATGGATAGAGTCCCTCTCTCGGTGGTCGTTGGAAGCGGCGCAGCTCTCGGAGCCGCTGCGCGTTTCCTCATCACCAGTCAGGTATCGCTTATCGACGCCCCCGCCACCATCGTTCTCATCAATATCGTGGGAGCAACTCTCATGGGTTATTTCCACCCACGCCCTTTCTGGGGAACCGGATTTCTCGGGGCTTTACTAGCTTCTCCGCCTTCGCGCTCTACCTAGCAACGCCTCAGCTCAGCGGATTTTCTGCGGCTGGTGTCTTCCTCGCTACTGTCTTCGGGTGCATCGCGGGATGGCTCCTGGGCAACACCCTTACGCGCAGAAGGCCACTCGCCCCATGACGCTCTACGCGCTAGGAGCCGTGGTCCTCGGCGGATTTTGCGGCGGGGTCTCTGCCGTTTCTGGTTAGGAAAACTGGGGCCCTACCGAGGAACCTTGGCGGCCAACCTTGCTGCTTGTGTATTGATCGCTTGGCTATGGCGGAGCACACTACCCCAAGAACTTATGGTGTTTGCGGGGACCGGGCTCGCAGGCGCTCTGTTACATGGTCGACCCTGGCAAAAGAGTTGGGAACGGATATTGTCCAAGGCCGCTGGGCAGCCGCTCTTGGATATCTGGCGGTGACCTGTGCGCTTGGTGTTGGCAGCGCTAGCCTCATCATGCACCTATAAAAAACTCGGGCCCACGTGATAGTGAACCCGAGGTTTTATACGCGAACAGTTAGTCCGCTATGGCGTCCAACGGCGGAGTCTTGGCGGCACGCCGTGCTGGCCACAGCGCGGCAACCACGCCGACAACTGCCGAGCCGACAAGCAGCCACAGGATCTCTGCGATAGGAATACTGATTGTGTCTAGTCCTTGGGAAGAGAGAACCTTGAGGAACGCCCACCCCAGTCCAAGGCCGATCACGATACCCACCACGGCACCATAAAGAGCAATCTGCACGGATTCAATAGAAATCATTGTGCGAATCTGCCTACGCTGTGTGCCCACTGCCCGCAGCATGCCGATCTCCTGGCGGCGTTCAATAACGTTCAGCGCAAGAGTATTGATGATTCCGATGATCGCAATCACCACGGCAAGCCCGAGGAGCGCATACAGGATATTCATCATCTGGCTGACCGCCGAGGATTGCTCACCCGCATACTCTTTTGACGTTTGCACACGTACTACAAGGAAATCCTCAACGGCTTTATTAAGCCCGTCGCGGAGCTCATCGGTGGTCTTGGTTCCGTTGCCGTTCACAAACAAAACTGAGGTCGTCGAGAGCACGTTCTTGCCCTCGATAGTTTTGCTCGAAGCTATAACGTCATTCAAAATCTTGCTCTCGGAGAAACTGCCCACGATTGTGACACGCGCGATCTCCGTCCCGTCTTCCAGGCGCAGCGGCACTTGGTCGCCAACCTTTAAGTTCTGAGCCTCCAAGTAGCTCTTCTTAGCGACCACTCGATCAGCAGCTGTAAGGTCAAGGCTTCCCTCTACCCCTTCGGCATTGACCACATCGTCGATCTTTCCGTTCACCAACGCCGTTCCGCTCGGGTGCGAGGCTGCTTCTAGTTTCGCGGTTCCCAATGTGACTGGCGCAAATCCCATCGATGTCACAGAGCCCACACCCTCGACCTCACGGACTTTCTGTTCCGCTTCAGCTGGCACGGGGAAATGTCCGCCCTGAGGCCCCGACAAGATAAATTCTACCTTGACCTCGCTGTCCACGAGATCGCTAATGCTGCTCTTCATCGTCGCCGACAGCATGCCGATCGTTGTCACAAGAGCAACGCCCAAGGTGAGCGCAAACGCAGTCGTTGCAGTCCGCTTAAGGTTACGTCGAGCGTTCGTAGCCGATAGCTTGCCGACGGCCCCGAACAGGGCTCCCAGCACACGTCCCAGTGCCCCGACGATGGGGATACTCATCGCAGGTGATGCAGCAAACACACCAACGATTACAAACAATGCGCCAACGCCCACGGAAATCGCCCGAGTCTTAGTGGCTGCATCTTCTGCGAAAATCCCCACCAAAGCAGCAGCGATACCCAGCATAATCCCGACCAGGCCAAAAATAGTGCGGACTTTCAAAGAGCTCTCGGAGGCGGTTTCTGTAGAACGCATGGCTTCCACGGGCCGTACAGCACCGGCGCGACGAGCTGGCGCCCAGGCGCTCACCACAGTGACAATTGTGCCCAGCGCCAATGGAAGGAGCACCGAGGTAACGGTAAGGCCCAAACCGGCTGCGGGAATTTCCATGCCAAACTTAGCCATCACAAACTGAATGAGTTTGACCAGCCCCATGCCTCCAAAGATTCCGATTATGGATCCCACGAGACCAATGATGACGGCTTCAAACACAACCGAGCGGGTAAGTTGTTTTCTGGACACGCCCAAAGCTCGGAGAAGAGCAAATTCCTTTAAACGCTGGGCAACGATCATGGAGAACGTGTTAGCGATGATAAAAGTGCCTACCAGAAGAGCAATAAGGCCAAACGCCACCAAGAAGTAGTTGACAAAGCTCAGGGCCTTTTTAATGACTCCGGTAATTTGTTCGGCTATGGCATTTCCAGTATCCACTTTGTACTGCGGATAGGTCTCTGACAGATACTTCACTAAGTCTTCAGAAGACATACCGGCGCTTTTAGCAATCACTGATCCCACGGATCCTTGCGTGTAATTAGCAAGGTAGCCGTTTTCAGACGTCAACAAGGTTAGCCCAGGCGCATTGGAGGAAGCCGGTTCATACGTTCCCACAACCTTGACTTCACGCTGTCCCATCGCGTCAATGACCAGAAGGGAGTCACCGATCTTGATGTTGTGTGCAGAAGCCGTTCCTGTCGCAATGACTACATCAGCGTTGTCCTTGGGGGCTGTCCCCTCCGCGATTTTCACCGGGCGGTTACTTGCGCTGCCTTCTCCATGGAAAATGGAGACGCTAGCTCGCCCGGCTCCTGTCTGAATAGCCTTGCGATCCGACGTCGCCACAACAACGTTGGTAGATCCGTTGACGTCTACAGCTTTCACATTTTTGTCTGCTCGAAGCTGTTCGATCTCCGCAACAGTAATCGGCTTTTCTTTACCTGAGACAACAGCATCAATACCAGCAAGGCTATCGTCGACCACCGCATCAAATGATTTGCTCAAGGATGCAGTAAACATCAAAGAGCCGGAGACAAAAGCGGTACCCAAAACGACAGCCAACAGTGTCAGGGCCAGACGAACCTTATGAGCCAAAACAGATCGTATGCTCACGCGAAGCATCGCAGTAGAGCTGTCTTTGCTAGGAGTACTAGTCGAGTATGAAGGCTCTCTGCCTTTAGCAGAATGCTGTCCCATCTATGCCAGCTCCTCGATGGAAGCCATAGTCTGCAAGATCTCCTCCGCCGAGGGGGCACGCAGTTCTTTCACGATTCGACCGTCTGCAAGGAAAACCACCCGATCTGCGTAAGAGGCAGCACGCGGATCGTGAGTAACTATGACTACTGTCTGTCCATCCTGATCTACTGCAGTACGTAGAATCGACAAAACTTCCGCTGAAGAATTGGAATCCAAGTTTCCGGTTGGCTCATCGCCAAAGATGATCTCTGACTGTACCACCAAGGCACGAGCACACGCAACGCGCTGCTGCTGACCGCCTGATAATTCTGCCGGACGGTGGTTGAGACGTTGGTTCAAGCCAAGGCGCTGCGTCACCTCTTCAAACCACTCTTTGTCGACCTTACGCCCCGCTATGTCCCTCGGAAGCGTAATATTTTCCGCTGCTGTCAGCGTAGGAACCAGATTGAAAGATTGGAAGATAAATCCAAGGCGATCGCGCCTTAGCGCAGTCATCTGTTTATCTTTCAACTGCGAAAGATCCGTGTCTCCAATGAATGTCGACCCCGAGGTAACAGAATCCAAGCCTGCCATGCAATGCATCAACGTAGATTTGCCGGAACCAGAAGGCCCCATAATCGCGGTGAATTCATTGGTGGCGAATTCCACGTCGATGCCATCAAGGGCCCGGACCATGGTCTCCCCCTGCCCATAGCTCTTGGTGAGAGCAACTGCACGAGCTGCTGGCCTCTTGGAGTCGGTGATAAACATATAGAACTAGTTCCTATCTGGGTTGTTTCCAAGCTGCTACATCAAATCCGTAGAAGCGTAACAAGTCTATTCAACCTTGAAGCTCTAGTGTGCGCACCCATCACACGGCTACCCCCTTTTTTTTCTCTCTTTTCCACCCCCGTAACGTGTTCCCTACGCTTTCTTTCCTTGCCCCCTGGTTTGTTGGGGGTTGTTTACGCGTAAAAAAAGGGAAGAGAGTCTAGGCACCACACCCACCCCCAAGGGGGTAAGGCATCATACCTAGACTCTCTTCCTACATATCAAATTTTTTGGTTGGCGGCGACCTACTCTCCCACACCCTCCCAGGTGCAGTACCATCAGCGCAATCGGGCTTAGCTTCCGGGTTCGGAAAGGGACCGGGCGTACCCCCGACACTATAACCACC